>CP070830.1:2654691-2670658 GCA_020344865.1 Planctomycetota bacterium | reverse complement strand
AGAACTTCCCGAAACTGTAAAAACCGCGGCCAGGGCTGATATGGCAAGCAGATTTACTGTAGGCGAACAGGAAAGTCCGCAAAGAGGCAGGGCCTATGAGCAGGTTAAGGTGGACAACCAGCCGATTCCGATTATCGACCGGGCCGATATTCTTGTGGCAGGAGGCGGTTCGAGTGGTGCTACAGCAGCCATCGCCGCCGCCGAAAGCGGTAAAAAAACAATTGTGCTGGATATGAACCCTGGCTTCGGCGGCACCGGCACCTTCTCCGGCGTCCAGGATTACTGGGGAAAAGGCGATTACACCGGTTTCGTCGCCCGGCACATCAAAAATATGGACGAGGTCCATAAATATATCCCCAATTATGTCAACAGTTATATCAGTTGGTGGGACGAGTATGTCACCTGGAACGTCCAGGCGAAGATGTATATGCTGCTCAGAGAAGTAAAAAAAGCAGGCGCGAAAGTCATCTGGAACTGCGTTGCCATCGGTACAATTATGACCGGCAACAAAGTCACGGGTGTTGTCGTAGCGACACCACAGGGAGTTTATGGGATACTGGCTAAAGTAGTTATCGACGCCACAGGAGACGGTGACATCGCAGCATTTGCCGGCGCTGATTTTGTTTATGGTTCGGCAAGAGATAGTGTACCCATGTGGTACGCCTTGTGCAAACTGGCCACCCCCGGCATTACAATTACTTCGTTTCAGAGCACGATAGATATAACCAATATGCACGACTACACCCGCTCGGTCATGGTCGGTATGCGCACCAACGGAAAGTTTCACGACCACTATACTTACTTGGCTCCGCGAGAAACAAGGCATATCCACGGCGATGTCGTTCTTACTTTAACAGACCATTTGAAGTTCAGAAAGTGGCACGATGTCATAAATATCAGCTGCAGCAACTGCGACATGAAGGGTTATCATGCCTCCGACTGGCTAAGACTTGGTCTTATCCCACCGAACGTAAATATCGAAATTCCCTATCGCTGTATCGTTCCGAGAAAAATCGAAAACATACTCGTAGCAGGCAAGGCCTTTTCGACCAATCACGAATCTCAGGCGACGGTCCGGATGCAGCACGACCTTGAAAATCTCGGAGGAATCGCGGCTTTGGCGGCGGCCCAGGCCTTGGACGAAGGTGTCCCGCCGAGAGATATCAACCTCAAAAAGCTCCAGAAGAAATTAGTGAATCTGGAACTTATACCCGCTGAGGTCCTGACCCGTGAAATCAAACAGCCCAAATACAGCGAGAAAGAACTGGAAGATTTCGTAGGGCGATTCGAGCCGGACAGGTCGCTGCGTTCCTACTCCGATACGGCAATGAACCAGATATGGGACCGCCCGATACCTTTTGTCGAAGTATGCACTTCGCCTCCCGAAAAGGCAATACCCGTACTGGAAAAAGCCCTTAAGAATTCGTCCGGGAAAAAAGCCCTGCGGATTGCGCAGGCCCTTGCAATGTTTGGTTCCGAAAGTGCCGCCCAGACACTTTTTAATGAAATTAACAGGCAATTGTCAGATGACAAATTACCCTTATTGGATGAGGCCATTCGTCATGCCGGCGGAGACAGAGCTCCTCCCGGACAGGCTGCGATGCCCCTTTGTGCAAACCTGATTTATGCCCTTGGAATGACCCGAAGTAGACTCAACATTCCCGTCGCCGAAAAAGTCGCCAAACTTTTCAGACCGGAAGGGCCGAAAGACTTTTACCACCAGGACTTGGGGTTGTTTTATTATGTCGATGCTGTTTGTTATGGCGCGGAGCTGTTGGCAAGTAGACAAGCCATACCGGCCCTAAAGCAGCTGCATAACTGCCGATACCTGAAAAACCAGTCGCTAAAAACCGGCATCGAGCCCGAGTTCATACTCGAACGCCGTGGCCTCCTCGAATTGAATCTCGGCAGGGCACTTGCACGCAGTGGCAGCACCGATGGATTGAATATTTTGATTGAATACCTCGACGATATGAGGGCCGTCCTGGCCGAATTCGCCCATACGACCCTGATAAAAATCACAAACAACGACTTCGGCAAGGACAAAACCCGCTGGGCCGCCTATGTAAACTCAGTCACCACCTCGTTCGAACCGGTCCCGCTGGCGGAAAGAGTGGACGGCTGAAAATTCCTCGCTTGTAATCCGATTGTTAAGAAGCGAATCTGCGCCTTTACTATTCTTTAAAGTATTGCGCCTGCGTTATTGCCCTTTTCGAAGCTGGCGCAGTATATCCCAGTATGCCCCCCGTGCCCCATTCTCGATTGCCTTTATTAGCGGCAGATTCTCGTTGTAGTTATAATTGCTGCCGTCCACCTCTTCAGTTGTTTCACCCTCCACCTCAACCGCAGGCTCAAAAAACCTTTCGTCGCCACCAATCAAATCCCGCACCAACTCCGTCGGACGCTCGCCCAAAGCATCGGATATATAGAAAGTCGGCTTCAGTAAATCAATTGCCCCCTCATATTTCCGGCGAATATTGGAATCTTTCCCTTTCCTGAGTTCTTGAGCGGCTATTTCCCCCATACCCGTACCCGGGTAAATCCTTACGCCCAGCGCCGCGCCCGCGCATTCCGGGTTAATCTTTTTAATAAAATCAATCGTCTCTTGCACCGTTTGTGGAGTTTCACCCGGCCCGCCCAGTAAAAGGTCTATCATAACGACGATATCGTTTGCCTGGCAAATCCTGACAGCGCAGGCAAGGTCATCTTTATTGTGTTGCTGGCGATAGGTTTGCAGCATCGCCGGACTCCCCGAGTCGCCTGTAAAATCCACGCCCGCACAGCCGGCTTGAGCCATTTTACTGGCCAGTTCCTCATCGAATGGCGTCACTGACATATAGGCGTACCAGCGAATCCTCTTGCCCAGCCCGCATCTCTTCAGCTCGTCGCATATTGCGGCCGCATGACTGCGTGGAATATTGAACTCAGAGTCGCAAAAGTGCAGCACATCGATACCCTGAGATAACAGCGATTGAATTTCGTCCGCGACTTCCGAAGGCTCCCGTAGTCTGAGCTCGCTGCCCTTGGCCAGTGGGTCCGCGCAATATATGCACCTGCGGTTGCACCCGCGCTTCGTCTCCAATCCGCATTGTCCCCCTTTTTTAAAGTAGCTCAGATTATCAACAAAGTCGCGCCCCGTCCCTAAGCGAATCGGACTCGGCCAGGCTGCCGGATTACTCCGAATCCTTCCATCCTCCCGCCAGATAAGTCCGGGCACCTCCGAGAATTTTCGCCCTTCACGCAACTGCTGGATAAGTTCGACTATTGCCGTCTCACCGTCGCCTCGTATGCCGAAATCTGCGCCTGTATATTCAACAATTTCCTTCGCAAAGATTGAAAAGCCGACGCCCCCGACTACAACCGGTGCCTCCGTCACACTCCTGATGGTCTCGATGGTTTCTTTAAGGCCTCCAACGAACCAGTCCGCGCTCGGCCAGAAACAATCGTCCGCATTGCGAAAGGAAAGCCCCACTAATTCCGGCTGTTGATTCGAAAAGTATCCTCTAATCGCTTCGCTTGGCTCCTCCGCAAAAGCAAGGTCGATAAGTTCTGCATCAATACCGCTCTGGCTTACTGAACCCGCGATGTAATCCAGACCTATCGGCCCTATAACTGGGACCATCCTGTTCGTATTGATTAGAGTCAGCATCTTTCATCACGCCATATACGCTTGACTATATTAAATAAAAAAGGCTGGTTTGTGCAACCAGCCTTTAGAAACTTCAAAACAATTAATTTAAAGTGGTTTTAGAATTTGTACGCCAGATTTAAGCTGATCCATGTCTCGTCATCGTCGGGGTTAACTGAATTGTCCATCGTTATTTGGTGATAAACTCCCGGAGTGAGTGTAAGGTTCTCCGCAAGGTCAAAGCTTGTTGACAGACCGATGACAAAGTTTGTCCAGTCGTGGTCTGCACCTATGCCGCGAGGGTCCACCCCGTCGTTGTAGACAAGCTCCGTATGCAGGTTCATAACCTGCTCAGGTGTATCCGGTAGAAGGCCCGGAACCGTAAAACCGTAGTCAAGCATAAATATGTGGGCCCAGCCGGATGCCGTCCCGCCGGTCGGAGAGCCCGCACCGACAGGCGAACCGCTGTTAGAAGGCCACAGCTTCACCAGTACGTATGTGGGTACCAAACCTTCGATTGGCAAAAGGTTTGGCCAGGAAAGAATCGTATGGATTTCCTGCAGGTCTATGCTGCCCGTTGTGTGACTGCTGTTATCCGGGTAGTTATAGTAGACGTATCCGAGCCTGTAGTTTGTTTGATAGGATTCGCCTTCATACAGAAGATTCTGGTAGTACAACGTGTAGTCCCAGCGTTCGCCGTTTTCAAAACCGCTTGAGTTCGCGCGATGTGCTGTAATATTTACCCCGAAGCCCGTCCCATATAGGTCCAGGTCAATGTACGGGTGTACCACGCTCTTGTCGCCGAATGGGTCGAATCCTCGCCAGATGTACTTGCTGTCCCAGATTACTCCGACGCTGCCGTGCAGCTCACTCTCTTGAGCCTGCAGATAACTGGCTGCACTCAACAAAATCACCACACTTACTAAAACTGCCTTTACCTTCATACTCATCTCCTTAAAAACAACTACAACAACACATCTCTATTTCTTTTTAACGCTCTGTATTACTTATCCGGCACCAACTCCGCCGGTGTATTAAATACTTTATCGGGACAAGGGTACAAATCAAGTTAAAACTTTTTTTGATTTTGCCTTATTACACACACAAAAACCGCCTTAAGACCGATAAAAAGCCCAACTTACGCATTTTTTTCTGCGCCCCAAATTTGTCTCAACGTCCTTTGCCACTCTACCATTTACCGCTTTTTCTCATTTCTGCCTTCGGAAGTTTGCTAAGGTCGGCCGTGTATTTCTCCAGTTCCTTGTCGGGAAGTGGATAATCAGTCAGTTTCCCCGAAAGATAGGCATCGTACCCGCTCAGGTCCATCAGACCGTGTCCGCTGTAGTTGAATAGTATGACCTTTTCTTTGCCTTCTGCCTTTGCCTTCTCCGCTTCGTCTATAACAGCGGCAATCGCCTGACTCGTCTCCGGTGCGGTGATAGCACCTTCAGTTCCGGCCCAGGTTACAGCGGCTTTATAGGACTCTCTCTGGTCGTACGCCCTTGGTTCCAGCAGGCCTTCTACGATTCCCTGGCAAACCAGTGGTGCCATGCCGTGGTACCGCAGTCCACCGGCATGAATTGGAGGTGGCACAAATGCATGCCCCAGTGTGTACATCGCCAGAAGCGGTGTCGTACATGCTGTGTCTCCGAAATCATAGGCGAATGGTCCGCGGGTCATGGTTGGGCACGCCGTTGGTTCAATCGGCAGGATTTTTATATCGGCTCCGTCGATTTTCTCGGCAACGAACGGGAAAGACAAACCCGCAAAATTGCTGCCGCCACCCGCACAGCCGATGACGATATCCGGCAGCTTTTCTCCCGCCTTCTCCAGTTGCTTCTTTGCTTCAAGCCCGATTATTGTCTGGTGCAGCAGTACGTGGTTCAGTACGCTTCCAAGCGAATATCTCGTCTTACCGCCTTTATCAGTCACCGCTGCCTCAATGGCTTCGCTGATGGCTATTCCCAGACTGCCCGGCGTGTCCGGCATCTCTTCTAATATCTTTCTTCCCGCGTTCGTTTCATTGCTTGGGCTTGCAACGCAGTTCGCTCCCCAGACCTGCATCATGATTTTGCGGAAAGGTTTTTGGTCGAAACTTATCCTTACCATAAAGACCTTGCATTCCAGCCCCAGCAGTTTACAGCCGAAAGCCAGTGCGCTGCCCCATTGCCCTGCACCGGTTTCGGTTGTTAATTTTTTAATGCCGAACTCTTTGTTGTACCACGCTTGGGCGACCGCGGTGTTCGGTTTGTGGCTTCCCGGTGGGCTGTAACTTTCATCTTTGTAATATATCCGTGCCGGTGTCTTTAAGTGCTCTTCCAGATACACCGCTCTTTTTAAAGGTGTAGGACGCCAGCGGTAAAGTATGTTTAGAATTTCCTCCGGGATATCTATCCATCTTTCGGTGCTGACCTCTTGCTCAATCAGATTCATCGGAAACACCGGCGCAAGCATGTCCGGAGAAATGGGTTTTCCATCGGGCCCAAGTGGCGGCAGCACCGGCGTTGGCAGGTCTGCTCCCAGGTTATACCATTGGCGAGGAATATCGCTCTCATCTAATTGAATCTTAATTTTGTCCATTTGACTTCTCCTGAATATAAATCTGACTCATCAGCCCTTTCTTATAAACGACCAAAACTACCCATAACAATGGCCGGTATGTTATTGCATGGCCACCCAAAAGTCAAATCCTACATTTTTATAATTCCGCCCATTTTCAAAAACTGTACCGAACCCCCAAAAAAGCATGCGACAGGGTTTCCCGCCCCGGTGCCATTTTATACGCAAATTCCGGGAATTTTCGTAAAATCTGGTAAATTCCGCCAATGACCTAAGTGTTGTCTTGACAGAGCCATACGTCACGTTTTATTATTAATATAAAGGTTATGAAAATGCGGTAACGGCCGTGCGAGTCCGCCCAGCCATTTGTATCCGGACGGCAGATTCAAAAACACCGCAAAACAAGCAGGGTAAAAAAAAATGAACAAGAAAGCTTTACTTTGCCTTTGTTGTACCCTCTTGCCTCTGACGACTGTCTCGGCAGAACAATATTACACGGACCGCTTTACTGTCAGCAGCGATTTGGAGCCTGCTTATGTCCGCCTCGTTCAGGCAAACGCCGAGGCATACTATGCAAATATGCAGCAGCGGTATTTTCCCACAGGCTGGCGGAAACCTCTGAAAATCTATTATTCGAAAACTCAGGCCGATACCGCCAATCTCCTCAGCGAGCACGGCCATGACGACAGCGTCGACTGCGGGCGCTACGAGCCCGATGTGCCGGCCGTCTACACCCACCAGTTTACCAATGACGGTGAGCTTAATCCTTGGAGCTCGCTCTTTCATCAAATCACATGTCACTTCATTCACCAGAGCTTTCAAAACCCTCCGGAGTGGTTTAACGAAGGCCTCACCTGCTTCTTCCGCGACCACGCGCGTATCGTCAAGGCAGACCTCGTTTTCGCACAGCCAAATCCCGAGATGCTGCAAGTACTGAAAAGCAGGATTGACGAGGGCCGCAGGTTCAATATAAAGCGCCTCTTCTCATCATCGAAAGAGCAGCTTCACGCCTGGTCTGGCGGCTGCCAGTTTGCGCAGGCCTTGTTCTACTGGCTGCATCAAACCGGTGGGCTAAAGGCCTACTTGACAGATGCCAGCCAAAAAGGTTACGACCTTGCCGTCCTCCAGGACGCCCTGTCTAAGTCCTTGACAAAAATTAATATGGAGCTCGCCGACTTTATCGAAGCCAACTGTCAGGCCGCAGACCTTCTGCAGCAGGGCCGGCAGGCACAAGACCACACTCAGAAACAACAGGCCTTCCTCGACGCACTCCGGCTAAAACCCGACTGCCTCGCCGCTTGCTTCGAGCTCGCCAAAGGCTATAACCACGCAGGCGATTACGCCAATTGCCGCAAACATCTAACCAAAATCCTTGACAACCCCCAAAGCGCCGAATTCCTCCACGCAGCCCGCCTCATGGCCGCCACTTATTATAATCAGAAGGACTACTCAAACGCCCTCGAGTATTACAACAGGGCCTGGGAATACTCCGATTGTTACGAGTACAAATATAAACTGGCCTACAGGATTGCGAATTGCCACTATCATCTCGAAGACACCGAATATGCGAAGAAATGGTTTCAGAAATTTCTCGATTGTAACTGGGAGCCGGAAAAGACCAAGGCCGGCAACGAATACGCTCGAAAATTCATCGAACTCACGACTGCTGCAACGTCCGAGTGAACCAAGCCCGGAGAAACGCTGCTCGCAACGCTGATAAATACCCATGTATTCCGCCGTGGCACTAAGTTCGAATGTTTCTTTCTCCTGCTTCGGGCCGGAATTGATGATTAGTTAGCTTATGACAACCGCTCAGGAAATAATAGAATTCTTTAAGATGAGACCCTTGGAGAAGGAGGGAGGATACTATGTCGAAACCTATCGCTCTACGGAAAAAACTATCCCACTCCTCCTGCCCGTAAGGTACACCGGCGAAAGGGCCTTCGCAACAGCAATTCTTTATCTGCTCACCCCGGATACCTGTTCGCGGTTGCACAAATTAACAAGCGACGAGATATGGCATTTCTACTTGGGTGATTCGGTTACTATGCTCCAGTTGCATCCGGATGGCTCCAGCGATGTGATAGATTTGGGACCCGATGTTACAAAGGACCACCAGGTCCAGGTTACGGTCCCCAAAGACACTTGGCAGGGAGCATTTCTTAAACATAAAGGCGAATTCGCATTGATGGGAACCACCACAGCCCCGGGTTTTGAATTCGACGACTTCGACCTTGGCCGTCGCGAACAGTTGCTTGAGCAATACCCCAGCCGACGCGACCTTATCCTGAAACTAACGAAACAGCAGGGCCAATAAGCAGCCCGGCTGTTTTCGACCCCTCCCTTTATATTACCTCTAACCTCCGAAGAATCGCCTTTGCCCACCGAATGCTGCGAATCTGCGCGAAGATAAGAAAAAGCACCGCAATCAGCCAGTAGCCCGTGAACCGCAGGTAAAACCATACGTTCTCGAATATGCTTCGACTCTCAACCGCGCAGCGAGTTGATAATTCCCACGGCGTATAAATCACTCCCGCAACCACGTCCGGAAAGAATCTCTGCCACGGCAAAAGTAATACCAGCCCGAGCAGCGACAGGAAAAATGCCCGGCTGATATGGTTGATTCCCCCGAGCCTCCCAAGAAGTGATACCTTCAGCCCGAAAAGCATCGTAAGGCAGTAGAGAACAGCCGCTAATATCAGCAAAAAATCAAAGAACCGAATAAGCCCCGCTAAGTGCCTGAATGTTATCGCGGGGAGGCTGAAGCCGGGCGATTCCTCTTCCGCCTGACTTGCCGACTCCTCCGTCGGCTCGTTTGCTTCACCTGCTACCTCTTTTGCCGCCTTCTCAATCTCCCCCTCGTCCTCCCCCCATGCCTCGACGACCGGCTCCGCTTCCTCGACCACGGTTGTACAGACCTCCTCTTTGCCTTTCTCTACTTTAACGTAGCCTAAGTTAACAAGCCAGAAGCATGCCTGCAATACAAGCAGACAAACCAATATGACGACAAACAAAACATTCTTCCACCCCCTGAAAACCCCAACCGCTTCCAGACAATCCGTAGTGTCCAGTAAATTGCTCGGCTTCTCTTCGCGCTCATTCATTTTTCAAACCTCCTGTGTTTCAGGTTCCGAACCTTCTGATAAACATCCATCTTAAAAGACGCTGTTCATTATCTTTGCCGCCCTCCGCAAGTGCAAGCAATTTATTTCCACCCAAAAATACCCCTCCGTCCGCTCATTTCACTATTTTCCTTGCAAAGCTCCACCGGTTTCATATACTCTAAAATTCCGAAAATCGATATCGGCACTGATTTCCAGGTAAATCCGGAGCGCACATATGAGTTTAGTCAGATGGTTCCGCAAAAATAACAAAAAGATAATGGCAATTGTCGTCATCGTCATAATGGTCGGCTTTATAGGCGGCTCATACATCCAGCAGCTTAGCCGAAGGGCCGGCGGCCGCCACCAGGCGGTCGCCTACTTCGCTGATGACCGGCCGATGACAAACTACGACCTCGCACTCGCCCGACGTGACCTCGAAATCCTCAAAATGCTAAGTGCAGACACCATGCTGAGAAGTCTGACCGACCCCCTTTTCCGTGCCAGAGACCTGCACGCCGCAGTGCTCGGCGAGCTGCTGTTTGCCGACCGGACGACTTCCCCCGCGTTCCTCAGCCACATAAAACAAGTAATAAACACGAACCAGTACCCCATAACCGACAAACAAATCAACGATATTTACAACCGCACGATGGGCAGCGACGTATACTGGTTCCTCTTGAAAAATGAGGTCGGACACACCGGCGTAAAAGTATCAAACGACTTCTCCGGCACTCAGCTCGCCAGAAACATACCCCGTATTACCGGTGGCGCAGCAACGTATCAACAGTTAATGCACGCAATAGTAAACCGCCACGGCCTTGCAGAGAAGGACATACTGACAACCTTCAGTGAGCTGATGGCCGTCTTGAATTACGCCAAGATAGTCTGCGGCACAGAAGATATCACCGCCTCACAGTTAAGGCACAATATAAAATGGGAAAGTGAGCGAATGGACCTTGAGTTCGTGCAGTTTGATTCCGCCGTATTTGCCGAAAGCCAGCCTGAACCCGCTCAGGACGAGGTCTCTGCCCATTTTGAAAAATTCAAAAAGTACTTTCCTACCGAAGTAACCGAACAGAACCCTTATGGCTTCGGCTATAAACTGCCCGACAGGGTCCGCCTTGAGTACATCGCCGTCAGGCTCGATGACGTTTCAGCAATTGTAACGCGTCCCACCAACGATGAGGCCCAGGAATATTATCAGAGAAACGCTGAGCAGCTCTTCACCGAACAGGTCCCCCTCGACCCGAACGACCCCAACTCGATGACAATCGACAGAACAAAAACCTACGCCGAAGTGGCCGGTACGATTTTAAAAGGCTTGCACCACAGAAAAATAAATTCAAGAGCCGAGAAAATTCTCCAGGACGCAAAAACGCTAACTGAAGCCGCTCTCCAGGATTTAGACACAGACTTCACGGCCCTCACTTCTGAGCAGTTTGAGCAGTTGGCCGGCGACTATGAGACTGCTGCCGACCTGTTGAGCGAAAAGTATAAACTCAAGGTTTACGCGGGCGAGACAGGCTGGCTCGGTGCCGCCGATATGCAGACCGACAAAAACCTTGGGTCGCTCTACATAGCCGGCTATGGATATAGCCCTCTCCCCCTAACCCGCATTGTCTTCGCTCTCGACGAGCTCGGCGTAAGTGAGCTCGGGCCCTTCGACATACAAAGACCTATGCTCTATCAGAATATCGGGCCGCTTGTAGATATCTCCGGCCGGATGGCCGGAGAAATTTCCGGCCGTATAATGGCCCTCGTTAGGGTAATAGAGGCACAAAAGGCCGCCGAACCCGACAGCATTGACCGGTCTTTCAGCACCGATACCCTCGTACTTGAACAGACGCCCGACGAGACCGACCGGCAAAAAGTTTATTCGGTAAGAGAGAAAGTCGTCGAGGATTTGAAAAAACTCGCCGCAATGGAAACCACTAAGAGCAGGGCCGATGAGTTTCTTGACCTCGCCGCGAAAGATGACTGGCACAGCGCCGTTGATAAATTCAACGAGCTCTATGGCCGCGAGGACGACCAGGATGACAATTCTGCCCAGACCTTCAGGGTGCAGAATTTCACTAACCTCCGCAGGATTCCGCCTCCGGTGCTCAAATCACTGGCTGTACAGACCGAAGGTGACCCCGCGGCGCATGTACTGCTGAACGAGCGCAAAAGAGAAAGTATCCTCAGAGACCGCATTTATTCGCTTATACCGCCCGACAGCAACACCCCCGAAACCATGCCCGTTGTGCTCGAGCTAAAGCCAAATATGAGCTACTATTGCCTCAAGGATGTTGTCCTCAAGCGACCCTATCGCGAGGATTACGAAACAATTAAGGCAATGCGGGCCCACAAGGAAAATTTTGTTCGGTCCCAATCGTTGGCTCCGGTACACTTTAACCCCGAAAACGTACTGAAACGTATGAGCTTCAGGCTCATCACCCGAGATGAAGGCCCGGCCGATGCGAACGTGCCGCCGCAAGCCGAGGCAGAATTGTAGTGGAACAATTTTCTAAAGAAAACCAGCCTGTATACCTGTTCATTGTTGGGCTCCTCGCTTGGCTCGTGCCGGGAGCGGGTCATTTCTTTATCAAAGAGGGAAAACGCGCTGCCATCATTTTCGTAACCATCACCCTGACCTTTGCTGCCGGCTTGTATATCGGCTCCATCGGCGTGATTGACCCCGTCGGAGCCACCCCTTGGTATGTCTACGGTGCGCAACTTGTCAGCTCTCCTGTGGTTCTCCTGCTCGGACATATTAGCGCCGGAGGAGGATACCCCGTCTACGGCTGGCCCAACGAAATCGGCCAGATTTACACCACCACAGCCGGCCTGCTTAACCTCTTGTGTATAATCAACGCCCTCTACCTGGCTCATCTGCGCGCCACGCGAATCCCCGGAGAATAAAATGCCGCTCAAAACCATACTTATAATTGCAGCCTTTAAAGCCCCCGAGCCCCTTGCAACGAATCCGAAGTTAATGCTCTGGCTGCTGCCCCTCGCCGCGGCAATAGCTGTAATCTACAAGGCAACCATAATGCCTAAAATCACGGCAGGCGCCTTCTTCAAGGAAACCGTCCTCCTGTTCGGCTCAATCGTGGTCTTTATAATCGTAACTGCGCTCGTCTTGTTTGCTGTGGTCTGGCTGATGGCCCTCTGAACCCCGCAAATCCTACCCCCTCCCATTCTTAGCCAAGCTCGGGCAAAGATTCCTCAATAATGCCTAACTCCACAAGAGCGTTAAAAGCGGCCTTTTGCTCGGCCTCCTTTTTATTTGTGCCCCATGCGCTTGAGAAGTGACGACCACACATAACCACCGCCGATTCGAAGCATTTATTGTGGTCGGGCCCTCTTTCATCCAGCAGTGTATAGGCGGGTGTTGTATTGAGATTCTGTTGTGCGTATTGCTGGAGTACCGACTTGAAGTTGCCGTGCGATTCTTCCGCATTCGCCTGCTCAATCAGCGGACCGAAAGTCCTCAGTATAAAACTCTTCGCTGCTTCGAAGCCGCTGTCAATATAGATGGCCGCGATAATGGCCTCCAGCAGCCCCGCGGCAAGCGAGCTCGTCAAAGAACGCACCGATGTCATACCTTTGCCCAAACGTAAGAACTTGTGAAGTCCCAGTTCCTTCGTGATTCGAGCGCATGTCCGCCGAGAAACAAGCATGCTCTTTATCTTCGTCAAATCACCTTCCAGATAACCGCCGAAACGCTCGAATATCGTTTGACAGATAACCACCGCCAGAACAGCGTCACCCAGAAACTCCAGACGCTCGTTGCTGAAAAGGCGATTGTCCGCCGCGGAGGAATGTGTGAGGGCCTTTGATAAGAGGTTGGGGTTCGAAAACCTGTGACCAATTATCTGCTCAATTTCATGCAGGATTGCTGCATCCATCTGTTTCTGTCCTGCTTTTGTGCAAGCCTCGCGAGCAGATTACGAATGCCGCTGCCGTAAGCGACCTTCGTAGCCGGCTCAACGTCCAAAATACAAAACTATATTATTTAAAAGATAAAACCCTGTCAAGTTCTTTTTTTGCACTGACGCCTAATTAACAAGCTGCAAACCTGCCAGCGCAACGAACTTGTCCTCCGCAATCTCGAAAATCCCGTCCAGACCGGTTACTGTAAAGATGCCCCTCGTCGCGGCCGCAACGTTGCAAAAAACGAGACGATGACCGCAGTCGGCCAGCAACTTGCGAAGCTTCAGTAGCTTCGAAAGACTCGATGACGTTACAATATCAACATTCGAAAAATCGACTACGACGTCGCAGTCGCCTCTGTCACGTGTTATTTCAGTGACATTCTTAAGCTCTTCCCCCATGTCCGGTTCCTGGGGCAAGTCCACGAGTATTATTTCCTCTGACCAGTTTTGAATCCCCATTTTAATACTCCTTTTTCAAGCTTAATGCGACTTTTACGAATTTCAACAGTTCTATCGGCACAAATCCAACGCAGGTTAAGCAAAAAAGCCAAATCCACCGCGCCTTGTTTTCCCGTAGCGACCTATAAAAACCCCTGTTTCAGCGTCCCTATGCTTCGACTCAAAAAAGCCCGCCGGCAAAAACTAATTAATTGTTGTCTGTTTTTGAAGTTCCCTCCTCAGCGACTCATTTGACTTTTGGGTGGCTGACTGAAAACACCGAAAGACTTAACGCGACCGTCCTTGTACCCCTCAGACTGTTGACTTCCTCCCCGTTCTGCAGGCACCTGTTAGTGCAGTTCGGTTCCCGCACGCCGACGAATGCTCAAAAGACCGCTAAAGACCCGGACAACAATGCAAAGCACCCGAGAACACAGCAGTTACAAATCCGTCAACTTGCTTTGATTGTTATCGTGGACTATATCTCTCTGGTGCTAATGCGGTGTTTAAGTTCAGAGGCCTGTTACGGTTGTCCGTGTTCTCAATTAATTCCGCCTTGGACTTTTCCATATCGATAGAGTACAGCAGCCCGTCCACGGCTCGGACAAGTGCGAAGCCCCGCGTTTGTACTGCAATGCCGAAATCAGCTTTGTCGGCACTCCCACTAACCTGTCCTAAGGTGGCCGTAACAATTACACCCAGCGCAATCCCTATGATTAGTGTCTTTACATCAAGTTTTAATTCCATTGCATTTCCTTTCAAAAAACAAACTATGTATTCATCTTTAACAATTCTTGGAAACTTTGCAAGAGCTTTCACGCGACTAAGGGCCGATGTATTGCCGTAGCCGCCGCTCGATACAATTAAAGCTCTTAGTTTGGTTTCGCCCCCCGTCCTGTTTGCTGAGTAATGACCTCGACACAACAACCGTCAGAAAGTGCAAAATCTACAAAATTAACTGCCGAATCTCGGTCTGCGTCCGCTCCGTCGCACCAGCCCGGCGCCCTGCAGTCGCTGTCAAGCCAGTGGTATGTTAGGCCCGCAAGATACCTCATTTTGTTGGTGGTTACCTTAATGGTATCTGTTCCGTAAAAGTATTGTCCGCTCTTCAAAAGGCCCACAACTGTTACCACGGCAGGACCATAATCTGTCCCCGCACAGAAATTGGCCCGGCTAAAAGCTATCTCGACCTTAACCCACTTGTCTTTCTTATTCGCAAATACCTTGATGTATTCTGATACTAAGCCGAGCGGCTCGAGCCTCGCGGCCGCCTCGGTGTCCACGTCTTCGGCGCTGAAACCTCCGGGCAAAAACAAATGTGCCTTGACCCACTTGCCTTTACTGCTGGCCTCCAGCTTGCGCGGTGTCAATTGCATCGGCACTTCTATCGATGGCATGAACGCCTCGTAAGCCCCCATGTCGAAGTCAGCTAATTCGCCGTTGTTATCAACGTCTGGATAATCAAATGGCCGCACTATCCCCATGATATCCGTATAAACATTCGCGTCGCTTGCTGCGTCGATGCACGGCGAGCTTAGCATCAGGCGGTAATCCCCCTGAATCCACATGGAATTGGCGTCATTTGGCTCAGCCCCGATATTGGCGTCATTAACATCCACCCAGCATCCCGGCCTGACAAAACGCGGGTCCGAGTCAATATTGCCTTCGCCGTCGTAGCCGCCCTCGACATCGCTGTATGTTACGTCTGGAGAGCCGGATATCGCATCACCGTAGTTGTCCCAGATAATGCAGTTCTCAATCTTCGGCTTGCCCCTTTGGGCCTCGATGCCTTCGCCCGCATTCTCCGCAATCGTGCAGTTTGTGATTGTCCCGTTTCTACGCCCAAGAGCCTGAATGCCCGCGCCGCCGTTGCCTGATATCACACAGTTGACAACCCACACCCCGCTACCCTCGATGTATATACCGGTGCCTGCGTTTCCACTGACGACGCAGTTCCTTATGACCGGCCTAGTCTCGTCCCGCCTGCAAACGACCGCCGAACCGTAATCTGAGCCGCGCCCCCCCGTAATCGTAAAACCGCTCAGTAGAGTGTTCGGCCCTTCCTCGTGTATAAAACGAACTACCCCCTCATTGGAATCCCCGTGGATAACCGTTGCCGCCACAACCGCCGGGTCATTCGGGTCTTTTGACCTGACCTTGACTTCTTTTCCTCGAAAATCAATGTTTTCGTAATAAGTCCCCTCACCTGCCAATATCTTGTCACCGGACTCTGCGTCCCTGATGGCATTATCAATGAAAAAGAAATATTTCTTCCCGCTGGTCAGGTTCTCAACCGTACCGAGCTGAGTTTCCCCCTCGAT
>CP070830.1:2651952-2654591 GCA_020344865.1 Planctomycetota bacterium | reverse complement strand
GCAGTCAAGGTAAGCGAGCCGACGTATGAGGTTCTGCAAAAAGCAGTAGAGTTCAGCGAACTTACAGGAGGGGCATTTGATGTTACGGTCGGGCCATTGGTGGACCTCTGGCGTTCGGCGGAAGAAGCGAAAGCCGTTCCTTCCGATGCTGAGTTTGCTGAGGTTCGCTCCAAGGTCGGTTATGATAAGCTTATTCTTGACAGCAACGAGATGACCGTGCGGTTTGCTGCAAAAGGTACGCGACTGGATTTGGGGGGTATAGCGAAGGGATATGCGATTGACAGGGTGGTTGAGGCGATGCAGAAGGAAGGTGCGATGGGCGGGATGGTAGATATTGGGGGGGATATTCGGTGCTTCGGTGCGCCGCCGGAGGGTAAAGAAAGATGGCGAATCGGTCTGCAGGACTCGAGGGCGGCTGGTGGTGAAGTTGGGCAAAGTCAAATCCTGATGGTTCTGGAGCTGACGGACGCAGCGGTCGCTACAAGCGGCGACTATCAGCGATTTGTTGTGATAGGAGGCCAAAGATACAGTCATATAATAGATGCTGAGAGCGGATACGGCAGCGGTGAACTGGCGAGCGTGACCATTATCGGTAAGGATGCCATTGAAGCCGATGCGCTGGCGACGGCAGTAAGCGTGAGGGGCGTTGAAAATGGCCTTGCCTTAGTCGAGCAGAGGGAGCAAGCCGAGGCGATTTTGGTAACGTCGGCGCCGGACTATAAGCTTATAAAAAGCAGCGGCGCGGAAAGGTTTATCGAGTAATTATACGATTGATGCTGGTCAAGCGGTAGCGGTTTTGGCGGCGGGTTTTTGCTTTGGCTGGCGGGGCGGTGGGGCGGACGGGCCGCGGTAAACGATTACACAGGTGGGGCATTTGTTGAAGGCGGTTTCGGTCTGGTCGTTAGGCTCGTATTTTTGGTAATCAAGTCGGGCGGAATTGTCCTCGACGGCGAATAAGTCGGTTTGTTTTGCGCAGAGGCCGCAGGCTATACAGCCGACTTTGCACATTGAGCGGACTGCCTTGCCGGTTTCTTTATTGCTGCAGGCGACGGTCATCATATTTTCGTGGCGGAAGGGGACCATCTCAATGAGGTTGCGGGGGCAGGCCTTCGAGCAGGCGGTACAGCCGGTGCATTTATCGTAGTCGACGGTGGCAAGGCCGTCTATTATTTGAAGGGCGTCGAACTTGCAGGCGCTTACGCAGTCGCTGTAGCCAAGGCAGCCGAATTTACAGGCCTGGACATTGGGCAGGGCGTTTGCGGCCGTGCAGGTTAGTATTCCCTGGTATTGGCCGTAATATGTCTTGTCTTCGGTACGGGCGCGGCAGTGGACGATGGGTCTTTGGGCGGGGCCTGAGTCGCTGACCTGCAGGTTCAGGATGGCCGCGATTTTCGCGGATGCCTCCGTTCCTCCGGGGGCGCATTTACCGATTAAATCGGGCTTTCCGGCGACGGCCTTGGCGTATGAAGAACAGCCGGCGAAGCCACAGGCGCCGCAGTCGATTTGCGGCAGTGCCTCGTGGATTTGCTCGATTTTGGGGTCGACCTGGACCTTGAACTTTTCGCTGGCAATCAGGAGCACTACTGCGAAGCCGCTGCCCAGGCCGAGCATTGTTGCCCCGGCGGGCCAGGCGCTGTTCCATAATTGGTAGACATCGGCTGAGGTCATCTTATCATTCCTGCAAAGCCCATAAACGCCAGGGTAAGTAAGCCGGCGGTAATCAGTGTAATCGGCGCGCCCTTGAGGCACTCGGGGACGTCAGCGAGATTCAGGTTTTCGCGGATGCCGGCCATTATGCAGATTGCCATAGTAAAGCCGATGCCGGCACCGAAGCTGAGGACAACCGCCTCGAGCAGATTGTCAATTTCCCAGAGGTTGATGAAAAGGCAGAGCCCGAGGATTGCACAGTTTGTGGTAATCAGCGGCAAAAATATGCCGAAGCTCTCGTAGAGTGAGGGGAAGAATTTTCGCACGTACATTTCGACGAGCTGGACGGCACCGGCGATGACCAGTATGAAGCAGACGTATTGTGTGACTTGGAGTCCGCGGGGCCGCAGGATTAGATGGTCACTGAGCCATGTGAGTGTGCCGCTCAAGGTGACAACGAAGGTAACAGCCATGCCCATACCGAAGGCCATATCAATCCGGCCCGATACGCCGAGATAGGGACAGATGCCGAGGAACTTGGTGAAGACAAGGTTGTTTATCAGGACGATGGATATGAAGCCCATCAGTAAAATATTCAGTGTGTCCATAAGTCTATTTCCTTAAGGTTTCCTTTTAGTGACGACGTTTACGAGTCCCAACAGCAGTCCCAGAGTTATAAATGCTCCCACGGGCATTCTCATTGCGGCCCAGGGCACGAAGCCGGCCGGCAGGATTGCGATTTCCCATATAGCGCCGGTCGACAGAATCTCTCTAATCGACGCCAGAACGCACAGTGTGAGAGTGAAGCCGGCGCCCATGCCCAATGCATCGATTATGCTTGTTAACAATGGGTTTTTACTTGCACAGGCCTCAGCGCGACAGATGATGATGCAGTTGACTATAATCAGAGGTACGTAGGGGCCGAGTATCTCGCTCATTCTCGGCTGGAAGGCCCTGAGGAACAAATCGGCTATAGTGACAAAGGTTGATAT
>CP070830.1:2646239-2651852 GCA_020344865.1 Planctomycetota bacterium | reverse complement strand
GATGGCCATGGCAAGAATCATCTCCACAAGCGTCATTCCGCTTGCCGGTCTCCTCCCGCCGCTGGATGTGTAATGCCCCATAAGTCCTCACCCTAATACCGCCGTGCCAAAACGAAGGCACTCTGAAATTATCGGCGCAATCGAACCCCATGTTTTCCGCAATAATCCCTCCAATCGTTCTTTTTATCCGGAAACCGCTTATAAGCACCCCTAATCGCGACATTGCCCCCAATTCCTGCTCGTCGACACCAGCCCGACCCGACCCCAAAACATCACCCCGCCCTGTTTCTCGGACCTAAAAGCACAGATCCAAAGACCCATATTTTGCCGCCCCTTTGCGTCATTGACCAGCGGATATTGGCTTGAATCTGCCCGAACCCGGCCTGTATAATATCATCCTCTTTGCTGTGCAGACGATTCTGTCATCAAATGCTATTTAGTCTGTTTGGAGCTTGGAAATGAGAATACCTCAATTCACTCGTACAGTTGTGTTTGCGGTTCTTTTGCCTTCATTAATCTTGCAGCTTGCCCCTACCGCCGACGCCCGTCAGGTCATATCACCGCAGGTCCACCCCGACCGGACGGTGACTTTCCGCCTCTACGCGCCCGCCGCCGACTCCGTCCGCCTAAGCGCTCAGCTCGCTGCCGACTCCCTTCACATGAACAAGGATACCGATGGGGTCTGGACCATAACGCTCGGCCCTGCCGAACCCGATATCTACGTCTACAGTTTTATCGTCGACGGCCTCGAAATCGCCGACCCCGTCAATCCCGCCATAAAGTTCTGGAAACGCTCCAAGAGCCTCGTCGATGTGACCGGCGACAGACCCATGTTCTTCCAGCGCCAGAGCGTTCCCCACGGCGCACTCCACATTCACAGCTACGAATCGAAATCACTCGGCATCACCCGCCCGCTCTACGTCTACACTCCGCACGATTACGACAAAGACCCGAAGGCAAAATTCCCTGTAATGTTCCTCCTGCACGGAAGCGGCGATACCGAGGATACCTGGACCACCGTCGGTCGCGCAAACGTGATTCTCGACAATCTCATCGCCCAGAAAAAGGCCGTCCCCATGCTCGTCGTAATGCCCTACGGCCATACCCCTGCCGGAACTCCCGATGGCCTCGACAGGCGAGACACCACCGCCTTCGAGCGTGACCTGATTGACGATGTCATCCCTTACATCCAGCACCGCTACCGTGTCAGTACCGACCCGAACCATCGGGCCATCGTCGGCCTTTCAATGGGCGGAGGCCAGTCCGTAACCATAGGCCTCGGCAACCTCGATGTATTTAGTTACGTGGGCGCCTTCAGTGCCGCCGTCCGCGACGAGGCCAAATACAAGCCCCTCCTCTCCGACCCCGACTCAACCAACGCCCGCCTCCGCCTGCTCTGGGTCGGCTGCGGCAAAAAGGATTTTCTCTTCGACGCCAACACCAGATTCCTCCGAACCCTCAAAGACAAAAAAATCAAGCGCGTCGCCCACATTACCGACGGCGCACACGACTGGCGCGTCTGGCGCAGATACCTCAATGACTTTGTCCCCCTCCTCTTCGAAACCGATAAATAGCTTGGCCTCCCGTTGTTGCGAATAGTCGGACCACGAAGCAGTCTCAAAACCGTGATGCGCCTCATGAGCTCCAAAAACAAGCGGGGCCTGTACCCAACTCATCAGTACAGGCCCCGAATCGATGCTAACTCGTCGGCCATACTAATCGGCCTTGTTCAAAAACGGATTACGGCCACAAGTACTGCTTCAGCCAGTTATCCGCCAAAACATCGTAGTCCCTGAAGTCGACCTGGTCGTCTATAGGCGCGCACGGGTCGCTCGGATTCTTCTCGCCTATTACTAAGTCGGCGTCCGATTCCAAAGGCAGATACACCATACCCTCTATCCCGTACAGGCCCATAATCTCGCCCAACGTCAGCGTCTTGTTGTACAGGCGAACGTCGTCTATCTTGCCGTTGAAATATCCGTGCGGCGTGGCATAGACAGTATTGCCGGCAATCATGTTGGTCCAGCCGGTCTCCCAGTCCGTTAACGGACCATGTGTTGCTGTGTGCGTGGCATATTCCACGTCCACGCCGTCTGAAAGATACATCGTTGCCTGTGTGGGCTCTACGCCGACAGCGACGAAGCTCCACGCGCCGACCTCCGGGAACAGGCCGCTCGACCACTCCCAATAAACGTCATTCCACCAGTAAATTAATTCGCCGTAGTACGCAAAGCCGAAACCGCTGGCCTCAGACACGTCCTCGACCCTTCGCCGGCTCTCTACCAGAGACGGCCAGTCGTCCGCGCCCATAGCAACAGTCGGCTTTATCCACATCGCTATCGTCATGTTCTCAGTGCCCACAAATTTGTCCGTCGGCGAGTTCGGTATCTCAAGATAATCACCACCCTGGTTGTAGGCCATACCATCGAAATTAAGCGCATAATTCGGGTCGCACGCGTCCAGCGCGGGCGCTGTATCACTCGTCCAGCCCGGCTCGTCGAACTCATTGGGTGAGCTGATGGCAATGTCGTACCCGCTGCCCCAGAGCCCGTCGTTCTCGATAATCGTCGAGCCGGGCCCGTCATCGAACCGGTACCACACCTCCGGGTCAGAGGCCGGGGGCCCAGCAGAAACCCACTGGCCCCTCTTCAGCCAGTCGCCCGTAAATGCATCAAGGTCAGGGCCGCTAATAACGCAATCTTCCGTCAAATCACCGTAAGGATACGCAAGCTCGGGACGGCATCTCGTCGGCCAGACCTCCATATCGTCGAAGTACACCGTACCCGTGCCGCCGACTTTGGCCTGTTCGCCTTGCTCACCGCCAAAGCCTATATGAACCTTGTCCACGCTCCACAGGACCACGCCGCACGCATCGAACGCCGCGAGGTCGATGTTCCACTCGTGCCACTCGGCCTCCGTTACATCGTTCGCGTCGCCGTCGTATATCACGACGCCCGTATTGCTGCTCGTATCGTCCAGTTGCACCCACATCTTGTCATTTTCTGTGGCGCTGTTGCCCGGCTGACCGTAGAACCACAGAACCAGTGCCTTGCCGCCGGCGCCGACCCAGTCACGACCGATTTCTAAATTATCGGTGTCCGCGTCAATGCGCGAGCCAAGCCACTTACCTGCGACCTTATCCATGGTGCTGTCGTAGAGGTACTCCAGCGAGTTGCCGTCGTGGACCAAGTCCGCTTCCTTCTCAATATAAATCTCCGAGCCGGTCCCGTTCACCCAGTAATCGTCCCACACATCCCAGAGCTCGCCGGTGTCAATGTAAGAGTCAAAATCCTCCACAACAACATAGCTGCCCGTCGTAAATCTCCAGATGTCGCCTTTAAGCAGAGTCCCTGCCGTCTCATTAATCTCGTCTATCCGCCAGTAGTACGTAGTGGATATCTGCAGCGCCGGCTCAAACTCGTTGGCGTCCTTACTCTGACGGTCCATATACTCGCTCGACAAAGTATTGGCGTCTGTCACGCCGCTCTCACTGTCGCCGAAGTACACATCGTGCGAGTTCGAATCGGTTCCGGGACTCCAGCTCAGCAACGAACCCAGGGGTACGCCCTTGGCCCCGTTCGCCGGGTTCGGGTTGGTCGCATATCCGGTAGCTTGGAAGCTCCAGATTTCGCCCTTCCAGCGCCCGTCCGGCGGCGGAGGTGGATTCGTCCCGCCGTAAGCCTCATTGACCTCATCCACCCGCCAGTAGTAGGTCCTGCCTAATTCCAGCCCGCTCACATCATAATGGTTAACGTCCGAAGCGCCCTGATATACGCCGCTCGTGCTGGTAGTCGCGTCGTTGACCTCCGCCCAGCTCGTGCCGAGGTACACCTCGTGACCGTTAACGTCATCAGGCCAAAGACCCGGCCGCCAGCCAAGCGTCACGCTTCGAGGAACGTCCCTCTCCCCGTCGGCAGGACTCGGGTCCCACGCATCCGAAGCCCATACCCAGTCCACGTGAACATTGTCCATCACAGTGTGATAGCCCTCATACCACGGATACGGATTGCTCAGCTTCACGCCGAGAGGCCATCCGATACTGCCATCGCCAGGCAGCGATATGTAAGTGCACTTGAGCTCCTCCCAGCCAGTATATCCGACAGAGGTCCAGGGCAGCGCCGTCAGAACCCTGTACTCGGCCGCCACCGTAACCTCATTGGCTTCTCCCTCTCCCGTCGAGTAGAACAACACACCGTATGCAATCGGCGTGTATAGTGTACCTAAACGAATCGCGTTAAACGTCAGCGTGTACCGCCGGTTCGCGGCCACAATAGCGTCCGCGTCCTCGAATACCTGGTAGATTTGGCACTCCCCACTCTCCTCCGGGTCGCACGGGTCGCCTGACGTAACGTTGAAAATCGCCGCATTGCCGTCGGGCGCCACGAATCCCTCGCCGTGCTCCCACTCATCGTTGACGTACCACCAGCCAGCTCCCCAGCCCGTCGTGTCACGCACAGTCCAGCCCTTCAAATTGCCTATATAAGTATTCTCCGTGATTTGGACGCCGTTGACGTCGTACTCGAAGCTGAAGTTGTTGACCTCGATTGCCTCCCCCTGCGCCGCGCTGTTAAGGCCCAGAACCAGCGCAAAACAAACCAAAAAATAAACTCTTCCTATCATCGCTCTACCTCCTTAAAAAACCTAAACCTCTTTTTGGCTACACCGCCAAAACAGTTTAATCTTCAACAGGCACGAACCTTCGCACCACCCGTGCGAATAACCTTCGCATATCTTTCGCAGTTAATTCGCACCTGTCTCGAGCTATCACAAAAACCCGCACTCTCCTTTCAGTAATCTTTAAAGCTTACCATCCACTCAGCCTGCGACAGCCAGATTGACCGGTCGGCGCCGCCCGCTAAAGTATATATATTCGATACGTTGAAATCGCGGTTCCATTTCAGCGTGTACATCCCCTTCAGCCCTATCCATCGGACGCTGTAATCCACGAACACCGCTTGTATGCCCTCGTTGTGTCGGTTCTTCATAAAGCGGGCCATGTGACTGCCTTGCTGCCACTGCTGGTCGTCATAGGGCGCCGGCTCGTCGTAATGCAGCGGCCAGCAGTCTATCCACGGTGCGTCCAGAAGCAGCGGTATGTTGCCTGCGCCGGCGACTGCGGTGTGCCTCCACCTGCGCTGCGCCGTCCGCGAGGATTCAGTGGGACATTGATTGTTTTCCACCCAGCCGTTTACGCCGTAGCTGCCGTAAACAGAACCCTCCGGTCCCAACCAGCCGTGAGCCGACCACGCCAAAAACGTGGCGCCCCCCTCCCAATATACGCTTTGATTCTCATCCCAGCCCGTCTTGGACGCCCTCGGGCAAAGGCACACATCAGGGTCCGCGTAGTAAGGCTTGATGGCGTGTATCCACCAGTTCGAGCACGCAATGCTCCCGCACGGACCGTTTGGCAGCCCATCCCAGCCCTGCTGGAAATAACCGTTGTTATCGCTCGTATACATATCGAAGGCCGCACCCATCTGCCTGAGGTTCGACTGACAGAGGACAACCTTTGCCTGCTCCCTCACTCGCGACAGCGCCGGCATCAATATCGACATCAATAGCGCAATAATCGCTATCACCACCAAAAGTTCGACTAACGTGAAGCCTTTTTTT
>CP070830.1:2643129-2646139 GCA_020344865.1 Planctomycetota bacterium | reverse complement strand
GCCCCGCCTAGTCCACTTAAAGTAAGAAAAATGGCAGATGCGGGATTTTTCAAATTAGTTTGGTGCCTTACCCCTTGTCTCCGATTAAAATAGGTAAACAATAGTTATCATAGAAGCTAAAGGAAATCGGGCGAGTTCTTATGAAAAAAGTTATACAGGTAATCCTTTGGATGTGGTTGGGCCTGGGAGCTCTTGGAGGAGTTCCAATTGTCTAGAATAAGCACTTTGGAAATCCTTACGTGCAGGAAGGGAGGGGAACCCAGTATGATGGGTGGAAACAGATTGACGAGCATCAGCACCGTTTACGCCAGCCGTAAGTGGAGTTTGAAATGCTCGAAACTTGACGACCAATAGGATTTTTTTAGTATAATAGAGCTTAGCGTAACTATTTCAATTATGACAGAAGAAGACACCAAATTGAAAAAGGCTTTGCCTCCCAAGACTACCAGGCTGGCGATCGTGTCAGTAGTATTTCTGTTTTTGAGTATTCCAGGTAAGTTTATCTTGGGTGATTCTTGCATATTGTATCGAAAGATAAATACTTATATCTTTTTGGTTACCTCGATGCTGGCAATAGCTCTTGCGATTTTTGCTATTTCAAGTGTCAATAAAAGTAAGGGCAAGCTGAAGGGCGAACGATTAGGTTGTACAGTCGTAGCAATCGGTCTGTTTCTTTTGTTTTTTATGCTTGTCATGTTACCCCGTGCTAGGTGTATCGCATACCGAACACAGTGCGGAATGAACTTATGGCGCTTAAGTGAGGCGATTTTGGTATATGTAAACGATAATGATGGAAAGTTTCCCAGCGCAGCCGATTGGTGTGATCTGCTGATAGAAAACACTGATGTTAATGAGGAAGATTTCAAATGCAAGGACTCTTTTCTGCCTGTCTTTAGCTATGGTTTTAACATTCACCTTGACGGGTTGAGATTGGCTGAGGTTCCCCCTGATGTGGTCCTACTTTTTGAGATTAAGGGGGGACGAAATGTTTCAGGCGGTCCAGAGTTGATGGTAGACAACAAACATGATGATTCGGGGTCAAACATCCTGCTCACTGATTTTAATGTAATATTCGCAAGCAAGGTTCACAGAAAGGGCCTCAAATGGGAGGTTCCTAAAAATATGAAGAGTTCAGATTACAATGTGTTAGTGGAGGAGACTATAAAACTAATTCAGGCGGGTCAATTAGAGTATCCTCCCTCTCTTGTATCCTCCTACGCTATTAGAGACGTCTCCCGCTATCCTCTTATTGAAGCTGGCAAATCCGCCCTTCCGGCGATACGAAAAAAGTTTCATGAACATATTGATCCAGATGTTAAGGCCTATTTTTTGCTGAGCATGTTCAATATAGCCCAGGCGGAAGTTAACGCTGATGCTCTGGATGTACTTAAAAATGAGTGCGACGAGGAATTATGTTGGGTTGCTTCTAACGGTCTTCTTGCGTATGGGACAAAGGACATCTTACCCGAGTTGGCCTCACTTTTGGAGCAGGGGCATCCAAATGGCCGTTATATCCTAGCTGCTGCCGAAGGCATTGCACAGGTAATGTTGCCTCATGACCAATGGGTTGATCTTTCGGAAGAACAGCAACTTAATAAAAGAAAGCACTATTTTCTTAGTTGGTGGATGAAGGAGAGCCTTAAGACAGAAAGCGGCAGCACCCCTTAAACCCGTAGCGCACAAATATTCATGAGCTTCTCGTCTTTGCTTGGATCCCTATTAAATCATTTATTTTTCTAGGAGAATACGCACGGGCAAGAATATCAGTTTGTCAAACAACCGCAAAAAGCTGCATTGTTGATTGATGTTCTTTAAAAAGCGAAATTCTGACGCCCATAATGGGTAATTTGGCGATTGGGGTTTGTTGGGGGTTTATGGCTTGATGGAGGGGCGATTCAGGTATATCATTGGGGACGGAAGAGGCAGTTGGCATCTGCAGAAAAGAGGTATCAGCACGGATGAAGAAGAAGGTGGTAAGAAGGCGGTATGGTACGGGCGGTCGGGAGGGCGTGCTGCATCGATTTTTTGTCCTGCCTGAGAGGATACAGGGTGAAGAGGTCGTTTTGACAGAGCAGGCACATCAAATACGCGATGTGCTGCGATTAAAGGCCGGCGAACGGATTATCGTGCTTGACAACAAGGGCCGGGAATACGAAGTCGAATTGACGGCTGCAGGTCGAAGCGAGTTCAGGGGAAGGGTGGTAGAGAAGCGGGAGGCGAGTGGTGAGCCGGGGGTACGGATTACGCTTTACCAGAGCTTACTGGCGAGGGAGAAGTTCGAGTGGGTCCTGCAGAAGTGCACGGAGGTTGGAGTGGCGGGGTTCGTGCCGGTTGTTACCGAGAGGAGCGTGGTTCGGGACAGCGGCATTAAGGCGAGCAGGTTAGGGCGGTGGCGGAGAATAATACAAGAGGCGGCCGAGCAGTCGCACCGCGGGAGGCTGCCGGAGCTGGAAGCGCCGGTGAAGTTTAAAGATGCGCTTAGGGGGTTGGAGGGGTTTGATATGTCGCTTATAGCTGCGCCCGGGGCGGGCGATATGAGTCTTGGAGCCTGTCTTGGGGGCGGCAAGGGGGCAGGCAGTATCGCGCTATTTATTGGGCCGGAGGGAGGCTTTACTAACGATGAGGTCGAGCAGGCTTGTGGGAATGGGGCTGTCGCATTTAGTATGGGGGAACGGATACTGCGGACGGAGACGGCGGCAGTGGTGGCGAGCTCGATTATTTTGTATGAGATGGGGGAACTTGAGGAATAGGTATGCTTTACTTAGTGGCGACACCGATTGGGAATTTGTCCGACATCAGTCAGCGTGCGATAGAGACGCTACGAAAGGTGGATTACGTTGCGAGTGAGGACACGCGGAAGACGGGGAGGCTGCTGAAACATTTTGGCATCAAGCTCAAAAACCCGCAGATTTCTTTCCACGAGCATAATGAGCGGCAGGCGGGCAGGAAGATTACAGGTTTGCTTGAGGGGGGAAAGGCCGTGGCCTTGGTTACGAATGCGGGGACGCCG
>CP070830.1:2638650-2643029 GCA_020344865.1 Planctomycetota bacterium | reverse complement strand
ATGCCAGAGAAATATGTTTTGACGATACCACTGCTAATTTTGATACATATAGTGATGGGGCTCGCGTCGGCAGGGGTGTCGCTGGCTTCGGGGAACATCGGGCTCAAATTAGCACCACAGGGTCAGGCAACCGCATACCTTGCTACGAATACGATAGTCAACTCGTTGGCCGCGGGAATAGCTCCTATATTAGGCGGCAAGTTTGCCGACTTTTTTGCGGGTCGAGAACTGGAGTGGACACTGAGATACACAAGTCCCAGCGGAGAGTTCAGTCTGCCGACGTTGAGCTTGCAGCAGTGGGATTTCTTTTTCTTCTTTGCATTTGTTATTGGCTTGTATTCACTTCACCGCTTAGCTATGGTAAGAGAGATGGGTGAAGTCGAGGAAAAAATAGTTATCGACGAACTTTTTGCAGAGGTGAAAGGTCAGGTCAGAACGCTGTCGTCTGTAGAAGGGCTGCGTCAGATGGTGAGCTTTCCGTTCGCCATGGTTCGGAGTCTGGCAGGGCAAGCCAAGAAAGCAGGTGGAAACAGCCTCTCGGCTGAAGGTCAATCAAGCAATTAATAAAAGGATTTTGTAATATGGAGATTTTTGGTTCGGACGCATTTACTTACATTGTACTGCCGGCGCTGATTTTCCTTGCGCGTGTTTGCGACGTCACCATAGGCACCATACGTATTATTTTCGTTTCGAGGGGGCATAAATTTCTGGCGCCGCTGGTCGGTTTTTTTGAGATACTAATCTGGCTCGTTGCAATCGGCAAGATTTTCGAGAATCTAGATAATGTCACCTGCTATATTGCTTACGCGGGAGGTTTTGCGGCGGGGAATTTTGTTGGCATCTACATTGAAGAACGGCTGGCCATGGGGACTTTGGTCATCCGCGTGATTACACGTAAAGGCGCATCGGAACTGATAACCGGTCTGAGGTCGGCAGGCTACGGGGCCACGAGTATTGCAGCTCAAGGAGGCAGCGGCACGGTGTCTGTGATTTATAGTGTTATAAAACGCAGCGACCTCGATGATGTTGTTGCAATTATTAAAAAATTCAATCCCAAAGCGTTCTATTCAATAGAGGACGTCAGGTTTGTCAGCGAAGGTGTTTTTCCGCTTAACAAATCCGGACCCAGGAGAAATGTTTTCGGTTTAGCCAAGCTGTTTCGAGTGCGAAAGGGAAAATAAAGAGCATGAAAGAAAAGTCGATGGACAAATCAGTTACGCACGAGTTATTTTGCAGGCATCCTGAGAACCCTATATTGTCGGTGAAGGATTGGCCTTACGCAGCTAATTCCGTTTTCAACGCGGCGGCGGCGATTGTTGACGGCAAGACGCTGCTGCTGGTTCGTGTTGAGGACTTCAGAGGTATGTCTCATTTGACGGTAGCGCGAAGCGATGATGGAGTGCATAACTGGCAGATTGACCCTGAGCCGACATTAAGGCCGGCCCCTGCAGGCCATCCGGAGGAAATCTGGGGAATTGAAGACCCTCGGGTAACCTGGCTGGAAGAGATTAGGAAGTGGGCGGTTACGTATACGGCATTTTCAGAAGGCGGTCCTTTGGTCTCATTGGCAACCACTACGGATTTTAAAGAGTATACGCGTTTGGGGCCTGTTATGCCTCCTGAAGATAAGGATGCAGCACTTTTTCCGGTGCGATTCAAGGGTAACTGGGCGATGCTGCATCGTCCGGTAGCAAAGCTTCCCAGTATAGAAAGCCATATCTGGCTCTCCTTTTCACCGAATCTCAAACACTGGGGTGAGCATCAGGAACTGATTCATGCGCGGCGCGGCAGCTGGTGGGACGCAAATAAGATAGGTCTTTCTGCGCCTCCGCTGGCGACAGAGGAAGGGTGGGTTGTTCTGTACCACGGTGTTCGGACGACGGCATCGGGTTCTATTTACCGGCTGGGCCTTGTGCTGCTTGATAGTGAGGAGCCCGGGCGCGTAATTCGCAGGTCTGACGAGTGGGTTTTCGGGCCGAGGGCCTCTTATGAGCGCGAAGGCGATGTGGATGATGTGGTCTTTCCATGCGGCTGGACCGTGAAAGATGGAACAATCTTTATGTATTATGGGGCAGCGGATTCGTGCATCGCACTTGCGACAGCAAAGTTAAAGGATGTGGTTGACTTTCTGGTCAAATGCCCGCCTTATGAGCGCTTAAGAGAATAAAGACAAAGTGCAGTATTTAGAAGGGTGTATTAATTATGCCGCATAACATTCGAATTGTAAGCACTTACCCGCCGCGAAGATGCGGGATAGGCACTTTTTCCCGTGACTTGGCGACGGCACTGGAGCACTTCACGGGCGAAGTCGGGCACATCAGGGTAACAGCGATTGACAAGGGCAACCTGCCTTACGAGATTCCCGTGGACCTGGTCATTGACCAATACGACCCTCGGTCGTGGGACTACGCCATCAAAGACATTATCGCAAGGGCAAAGGAAGGCAGCAACCCCACCGTTGTTATACTGCAGCACGAATACGGCCTTGACCCGGACGAAAACGGCCAAGACGGTGAAGGCACAAATTTCGTCAATATGGCAAAGGCCTTTACAGAGCACGGACTTACGACGTTCGTTTACCTGCACACCGTTCTCGATGAGCCGGACGCACACCAAGCGAAAACTTTGCAGGAACTTGCCCAATACAGCGACGGTCTTATTGTAATGACAGAAAGTGCGATTCAAATACTTCAGTCACATATCTATGACATCGACCCTTCAAAAGTGAAACATATCGACCACGGGATCAGGATGCGACATCCGTCTCAGTACGACCGGCTGGCGATAAAAACCGAATATGGTCTGAAGGACCGTTTTCTTATAACCACACTTGGGCTTCTTTCTCTGGACAAGGGGATTCAGTACAGTATCCGGGCTTACGGCAGATTCCTGCGGGAGTCATGTTCCAACAGCCAGAGGGAAAACATACTGTACCTGATTGCAGGTCGGTGTCACCCCGATTTTGTGCAGGCCGATGGTGGAGAGCCGTACCGCCAATACCAAACGGCTCTGACTAACGCTCTCGAGGAATCGAAATTGAAATGGTGCAAAGTCAAAGAGCTCGGTACTGGGGATTTGGCCCAGTATGACGTGGTTTTTTACGATACATTTTTGGACGAGAGTACGTTCATAAAGCTCTATGGTGCGACCAATGTTATGGTATTGCCCTACCTTAATATGTACCAGATATCAAGCGGCATACTGGCTGATACTCTGGGTTCAGGAAGGGTCGCTATAGTAGCCAAATTTCTGTGCGCGCTCGAACTGATTCATTCCAACAAGTCTTGTAAGCCGGGCTTGGTTATAGGCAGGCACGCCAGAGGTATTCTTGTTGACCCCGGCGAGCCTTCGATTGAGCAAATTGCCGAAGCCCTCGACTATCTGGTTTTTAACAAGAAGAAACGTCTTCAAATGGAGAAGCAGGCCCACCAGAGGGGCTATCAGATGAAGTGGGATAATACGGCTTGGGCGCTGCTTCAGCACATCGAATTTGTCGAAGACCAGAAAGCTGTAGTTACCGGTCGAGGAATAAAGTTTAACAGGGAAAAACCATCGGTTTACCAGAAGAAGCACCGTCCAAAGTCTGGCGAATTTTTTACAGAGGGCAAGTTCGATTCCGAGCAGGGAAGTTGACCTATATTAGCGGCAGTGAAAGATAAGTTGTCGTTTTCGACATTGTCTACTATATTGTCGTGCAGCAAAGGCAACAACCGGCGGTTAGTCTGGGTAAGTTAAATTTCGTTGTGTATTAATGCGAAGCTGAAAAGTGGCGCAGTTCGATTTATAAACTATTTCAATTTCTTAATGCCTCTTCAGAGACGCACTTAAATTACTGAGGCGTAAAGCTTGGTTAGGGAGCCGAAAACATGTCAAAGACAAAAAGAAAACACGCTCAGACGTCGGGACTGCCGCCTGGCACTCTCGTTCACATCGGCGAAAGAAGGACCGAGTCGGTAAGAATAACCATAATGGACTACGATGAGTCCAACTTTCAGGAAAAGCAGGTCCCGGCGGTGGAAGAATGCTTCCCATTTAAAGCCACACCGACGGTGACCTGGGTAAACATAGACGGTATCCATGATGTGGAGACAATAGAGAAACTCGGCAAGGAGTTTGAACTGCACCCGCTTATTCTCGAAGATATCCTCAACACCACCCAGCGGCCGAAGTGCGAGGACTTCGACAAGTATATATTCATAGTATTGAAAATGCTGAGTTATAACGAGGGTGAGGCCGGTTTAAACTGCGAACAAGTAAGCATGGTTCTTGGGCACAACTTTGTAATTTCGTTCCAAGAACAGGTGGGCGATGTTTTTGAGCAGATAAGAGACAGACTGAGAAACTCGAAGGGTCGCATCCGCAAGATGGGTGCGGACTAT
>CP070830.1:2628273-2638550 GCA_020344865.1 Planctomycetota bacterium | reverse complement strand
AAATGAAGGAAACCTGGACCGAAGCCGCTACCGAAAAAGGAAAAGAGCTCATAGAAGAAGGCAAGGGTGTCCTCGAAGGCTTCAAGGATCTGTTCGAGAAAAAACAGGAACAATAGTAACCAAAGGCTCCTTTGGGCTATATGTTCTTCAGTGTTATATTGGCTGGCGATTCTTCTACAGCCCTGGCGAATTTGTCTAAGCAGTCCGAAAGCTTATCAAGCCCATCTGACCTGGTAACAGGTATTGCGCTGTACCCTCGCTTCTCGAGGGCGTCTATAACGTATTTCACCGTAAGGGCCTCAACGCCGCGCCCCGGCTGATACGCCGCCTCCTTATCCCCGTCCGTCTTGACTTCAGACACTACCCCCGACTCTGCTAATTCGTACAGTATCTGCCGGACCAGACGAATCGGTATCTCCAGCTTATGAGAAATCTGCGATGCACCGGACGGCTTCTCCCCCTTGCAGAAATTCTGCACCAGATGGTGAGCCACCAGAAGTGATAGCAGCCTCTTATAAGAATGACTCACGCTCAGGCAGTCCTGCTCGAATTCATAAGTCTCCACGTTCTGATGTGCAAACGATAGCTCCGCGCCGAACAAAACCACCAGCCAGCTTATTTGAAGCCACAGCAGAAATAGCGGCAGCGCCGCGAAGCTGCCGTAAATTGCGCCGTATTTCGCCACCCCAATCTGAAAATTGATATAAGCCCATTGAACAATCTGAAATATCGTCCCAGCAACTATCCCCGCCAGAAGCCCCGACCTGAATCTGACCTTCGTATTCGGCATAAAAATAAAAACAAAAGTAAACATCAGCCATATCGTGCAGTAAGGAAGCATCCGCAGCAGAAGCGACACGAGCGGCCCGAGTGAGCTGAAGAAAGGCAGCGTAGAAAGCAAACGTCTTACCTGACTGCTTATAACAACAGTCGCGCTTCCCGCCACGGCCAAAAGTATGGGACACAAAAGAACTATCGAAACATAGTCGCTGAACCTCCGACCCAGACTCCTCGGCCTTTTCACCCCCCATATCTCGTTAAACGACTTCTCAATGTTGCCCAGCAGTTTTATGACCGCCCAGAGTAGAAAAATCACGCCCACGCCCGCTATGAACCCGCCCCTCGCATTCTCCAAAAGGGAATTCGCGAACTCTATTACCTTCGTGGCGATTTCCTCCTGTCCTTCCAGCCTCTTCAATATCTCCGTTTCGACACGCGCCTCGAGCCCAAACCCCTTTGCTATCCCGAACATCATCGCTATCACAGGAACAATCGACAGAAGAGAGAAAAACGTAAGCGCGGACGCCCTGAATTTGCACTTGTCCTCGCTGAATCCACGAACCGCCAAAACGATTACCCGTAGCTGCTTGATTAAAAAAGCCTTCGTCCGCGAATAGCTTTTTAGCTGAATTCTCCAGATTTCAACAGTAACAAAATTGATGAGTTTAGATAACCACGCCATATCATGTCCCTTGTTAAGACCGATTAAAAGCAACTAAAACCACTTGAGTATACTCGCCCGTATTCCAACTTTCAACAACCATCACAAATTGCCCGAATCAGGCGCACGCTGCTTGCACAGGGGCATTTTTCACTGTCAAAAACCCTCTAAAACGTTATAATGCACAGACCAAGCTTGTTTGTTTTAAAGGGCAAAAATGCACTTGCAGCTTAAATACGAAACCTTAATCGAGCTTTTTAATCTGTCACTGACCCCCGCCGAGCTGGCCGAGAAGAATTACCTCGAGGTCATCAGAACGCACCGCGAAGAAAGCCTCACCTTCGACCGCCTCCGCGACGAGGCGCGCGACTTCGCCGCGCACCTCATTCAAAAACGAAATATACAGCCCAAAGACAAAATCGCCGTCCTCGGCAAGAACCGTGCTGACTGGGACATCGCCTTCTGGGCCATTATCTTGGCCGGAGCCGTCCCCGTTCTCATCGACCCCGAGCGCCGCATCGAAGGTGTAAAAAATCATCTGCTTCATACCGATACCAAACTGCTCGTCCTCGCCGATGACTATCAGGATGCTGCTGCACGCCAAAAGCTCGAAGAATCTTTGCTCAATTACGGCATCGGTCTTGTCGAAATGACCGTCCACGATGGCCACACCTTTAATGATACCGAGCTTTCCTCCTCGCTCACAAAAATCTCAGACCGGATTCAGCCCGACGACACCGCAGTCATCCTCTGCACCTCCGGCACGACCGGCGACCCGCGCGAGGTTGAACTGACGCACGCCAACCTAATCGCCAATGTGCAGGGGGCCTTGAAGGTGGTGCACGTTACCTCCGCCGACAAGCTCGGCCACATAATGCCGCCACATCACTCCTTCGGCCTCACCGTCGGAAAGCTCCTGCCCCTATGGGTCGGCGCCACCGGCATTTACACCAACAAATACCGCCACATCTTCGACCTCATAAAGCAAAAAGGCATAACCGTCTTCATCGCCATACCAGCTCTCTTCACCGTCCTCGCCAGGAGAATCGAAGAGGCCCTCGCCTCCCAGAAGCAAAAAAGCTGGCTCATCAAACTCGCCGACCGCTGTCTCCCCAAATCGCTCGGCAGAATAATGGTCAGAAAACTCGGCTGGCAAAGGCTCAGGTTCTTCGTCTCCGGCTCCGCGCCCATACCGAGATGGGTGCTCGAAGTCTTCTGGAAAAGGGGCATCCAGCTCTGGGAAGGTTACGGCACCACCGAAGTCTCGCCAATCTACGGCTTCAACCCGAACCCGAATAAATTAGGCTCCGTCGGAAAGCCAATCCCGGCCCTCTCAGTCAAAATCGTTGATGAGCAGGGCGACGCTCTTGAACCGGGCCAGAAAGGCGAAATCCTCCTCGCCGGCCCCTGCGTTATGAAGGGCTACTACAAAAACCCCAACGCCACCGGCGAAGTTATCGAAACCGACGGCGACCGAACTCGCTGGCTGCATACCGGTGATTTGGGATACCTTGATGCCGATGGCTACCTCTTCATAACCGGCCGCAAAAAATTCCTAATCGTCCTGCCCAGCGGTAAAAACGTTAACCCCGAGCTCGTCGAGCTCGCACTTTCACGTGCCCCCTATGTCGAGGAAATGGTCGTTGTCCCACACCGCCACGGCCGCGAAGGCGCAGAGCTCGAAACCGTAAAGGCCATCGTAAGACCCGACTGGAACCGGTTGCAGAACGATACTGGGCTTTCCCGTTACGACCTCGTCAACCGCCCCGAAAAGGTTAAGGACCTCCTCTGGAAAAGCATAAACAAGCATCAGCAGAAAAGCCAGAACCTCGCCGACTTTGAGAAAATACCCTCAAAGGCGCACCTCGAAATACTAATAAAAGAATTTGAAAAAACCTCAACCGGAAAAATAAAGCGAACCGCTTATATCCAACCCGCTCGACGGAACCCCTGACCGGACGGTCCTTCTGATGTGCCCGTCTGCCAACCGCGGGCTTCAAGCCATTATCGGTCAAAGTTCACAACCGCCCTCTAAAGCACCAACAGCCGGATTTTTCGCCTCCCAATGGCCGATTTCAGCCCAATTAGCCCATAAAGTACCTTTCCTAATTGGCCGATATATTGTCCGATATACCTACGCACATTGGGAGCAGAAAGATGGTCCTTAAGTACATGGTTTCGGATACGGATTTGGTCGGCTCACAGGCTGCAGAACAAGCTGCAAAGCCTGTTGACCAGTCCCCCCCAGCATCGCCGACACAAGCGTCCCCTTTAAGAAAGCCCAAACCATCGCCGGTAAGAAAGAAAAGGCCGGCCCCTCTCAGCCGGGTGAAAATCTCCATCTTGGTCCTCGCCAACCTCGCCCTTTTTGCCTACGCCTACAATCGCTGGACGCCCGAGAATTTTTGGCGCCCGGGAAAAAGCCTCTTTGGTTCCGGAGAGAACGCCTCGGCATTGGAGTTTCTCTCGAGCGGCAAACTGAAGATAACCGGCATAATGCACTACGACGAGAATCCCGCCGCGATTGTCGCTGGCCGTGTAGTCTATGAAGGCGATGTCGTGGAGGGCTGCAAGGTCGTAAAAATACAAAAAGATAAAGTCGAGTTTGAGAAAGATGGCAGTCGCTTTACCAAGAAAATAGCCCAGTGAATAACGCCCAACCTATGCCCTGCAATTTGTCGAAAGCTTGAATTTCTCCTTTCTCAAAAAGGCGCCGATTTAATTGTGGAACTAAAATGCTGTTCGCAAGCTTAAAAAGGTGGATAAAATCAATGGCCGACCAGGGCCGGCTACGCCAGATTCTCTCGCATCTCGCATTGATAACGGAACACGCCGACGAGGCCATCGTCATCATAGACCTCAATGGTGTCCTTCGATTCGTCAATACCGCCTGGGCTAAAATGCACGGTTACAAAACCAGCAGCGAGCTTATCGGCAAAAACATCATCGCCTTCCATAATGAACAGCAGCTAAAGACCGCCCTCACACCCGCCATCAGTCAGGCCAGACGCACAGGCCTCTTCAAGGGCCGTATTGAACACGTCCGCGCCGATGGTACTGCCTTCCCCGCGCAGACCAAGATGGCCCTTGTCAAGGATGAGGCAGCCAGGGCAATCGGCCTTATTATTATCCTTACCGACATCACCGAGCGAAAGCAGTTGGAACTGAAACTATCCGAAACCAACGAGCAGGCCAAACAGTTAAAACAGCAGATCGACCGCCTCCGCTCCGACATCGCCGAGCGTGAGCAGGCCGAGCGCACTCTTAAACAGCAGGCAGCTGAATTGGCCGCCGCAAACGAGCAGTTCCAGAATGAAATCGCCGAGCACCAGCAGCTCGAGAGCTCCCTGAAACGCCGCGCCGCCGAGTTTGAAGACGCGAACAAACAGCTACAAAACGGGGTAAACAAACGCCAGTCCGAGGAGCAGTCCCTAAAACAGCAGGCGGACGACATCGCCGCCGCCAATGAGCAGCTCCAAAACAAAATCACCGAGCTTCACCAGGCTGAGCAGGACCTCTCCGAAAGCGCCGACCAAACACAACAGCCAACCGACGAGCCCCATGAATCTGAGCACGAGGCCCCGCAAATGGACGCCGAAAAACTAAAAACCCTCTCCGACCTCGCAAAACGCCTCGCTTAGAACCTGTCCGCCGCCCTCCGGAACACGCAATAGTCCCTCCGGAAAAATTACCAGAATTTCAAAAAATTTACTTGCAAATCCACCCCCTTTATGCTAAAATCCCCGTCACGCAGAAATTCGGAGATAGCGCTAGGAATGGGTCTTTTTTCTTTACATCGTTTGCGTCGTTGCTGCTGGCAGCGCTTCAACAGCGCCGTTCTGCGTCTGCCGGAATAATTTAGTATTAATCTTTTATCGAAAGGAGCATAAAAATGAAACGCCTAACAAAAATCGCGGCAATTCTCGTACTTTTGATTGGGGCTGGTTCTGCATGGGCGGACCTGACAGATGGCCTTGTTGCTCACTGGAAACTTGATGAAGAAACTGGGCTAACAGCATATGATTCGGCGGGAAGCAGTCATGGAACGCTGGTCAATGGCCCTATCTGGGCGAGCGGACTGATTGATGGTGCGCTGGAATTTGACAACATTGACGATTATGTTAATGTTGGTGACCCGGCTGATGAAAGCCTGGACTTTGGAGCCGATGAGAGCTTCTCTATCACGGCCTGGATTAAATGCGATGATGTGGGCGGCTATTCAGCGATAGTGGGTAAAAGAAGAAGTACCGGTCTTTATGGTTACTTCTATGAAGGCTATAGATTCAGGGTACATTATGACACGTTAGTTTTTGAAATAGAGGATACGGGCAATAATGGCGTGGGGATGTTTGGAACTACACCAGTTACAGACAACGTCTGGCACCATGTTGCAGCTGTCAGAGACGCAACTGCGAATAAGCTGTATCTTTATGTCGATGGAAATACCGATGGAGAACCGGTAACTGATACTACTTCCGGTAGTTTGTCAACAAGCCAGAATTTCTGGATAGGATTAATGACGACAACAGTCAGTAATGACCCTTTAGAGAACCCACATTACTTTAGCGGTCTCATCGATGATGTGCGCATTTACGATAGGGCGTTGTCGGCGGCAGAGATTGAGGAACTTTATCTCGGTGAGGAGCCCGAATTAGTCGGTCTGGAGATAGCCGGGCCTGACGAGGTCGCCGAGAACCACCAGACTCAGTATTCTGCAATTGCCATTTATGACAACAACACTACGGCCGATGTTACGCATTTGGCTAAGTGGTCTGTAGAGCCTAACCTAATAGCTAGTATTGAAGCGGGGCTGCTTACCACCGAAGAGATATTCGAGCCCCACGCCGTTACCATAACCGCCGAATACACCGAGGCGGATATTACCGAAGAAGACGCCAAAGAAGTCAGCATCTTTGCCATCTGCCCAAGCGGTAATGCATTAGACTTTGATGGTGATAATGATTATGTAGAGCTCGGTACTATAGATGGCACAGACGATTTGGCTCTTGCGGATTCGAGCTTCACGATTTGTTCCTGGATAAAACCAGACCTTACCGGCGACACTTGGCAAAGGATTGTTGATAAGTCAAATGGAACCACCGGTAATAATGGCTATACGTTTTTCGTTCATACAAACGGTATGATTGGAGTCTTCATTGACTGGAATGACTTTAGGAGTGACGGAAGTGTTATCACGGCAGGTATCTGGCAGCACGTTGCAGTAACCGGTGATGGGAGTGATTATCAGTTATATGTTGAGGGATTGCCTGTTTCCGGGTTGTTTCTTAGTGGCTCGTACAACTCCCCTCCCGGCGTTACTACAAACATGCGGATTGGGATGTGGAATCATTCTACGGCCAGGGAGTTTAACGGTTCAATTGACGATGTGCGAATCTACAACCGGGCCTTATCTGCTGAGCAGATCTGGGCAAATATTCACATTCCCCTTGAAGGCGATGAGCCGAATCTTGTTGCCTGCTGGAACTTTGATGAGGGCGAAGGCCAGATTGTCTATGACCTTTCACCTAATGCCAATCACGGCCAGCTTGGCTCGTCTCCCGATATAGACAACAGTGATCCCGCCTGGGTCGAATCCGATGCGCCCGTAGGCATCTGCTCGCCGGAGGGGCTTGTCGAGCGCAATGTCAATGAGGCCCTGGAGATTAAGCTGAACATCCTCGATGAGATTTTAGAGGCCCTGGCAAGAGAAGATGCATCTGTAAATATTCTTGATGACTTGTTCGGTGAGGCCCAGTACGGTCACCTTGACAAGCGTGATATTATTAAGGCCAAGCAGGAGATTCATTCCGCGATACAGGGCGAGGAGCAGGCCATTGACTCGCTGGAAAAGAGCGCCGGCGACCTTGAAGATTCGCTCGAGGCGCTTTCCGGCCAAGATGGCTCGCCGGAAAGTCCGCCCGAAAGACAATCGAAGACTCTCACTAAACCTGCTCCTTCGGACGTTCGAAAACCCTCGAGAAAGTAACTTTTTTGGCCTATGGTTGTTTTACCAACCCAGCCGAGCTGACACTTCGCTCCTTGTCGCTCCGCTGCTGATATCGGGATAGAACGGCGAATAGAGCATCCGCTCCGGCCGACGTAACAACCTGCCCTCGCGAACGAATTCCTCCCCGCGCTCCGCGAAGTGCTCCACCATTTGGTTCCGCCACGCCTTCAACACCTCCCGGCACCTCCCCTCGCCCGCCAGATCACGCATCTCGCCCGGGTCCTCCTGCAAATTAAACAGTTGCTCAACTCCTTCATAAGCATGATAAATATATTTATACTCCCCGTCCGTCAGCGCATTCCAGTGGTTCTCCACGCTGTAGCATACATCGTGCTCCAAATCTATATATTCCCTCCACTGTTGTTTGCCCGGCCGGACCAGTCGCAGCAGGCTCATCCCGTCCAGCCTATCCGGCACCTCCTCGCCCGCCGCATCCAGAAATGTCGGCAGTATGTCCCGCAGCTCCACCGGCTCCGCGATAGCCGTCCCTCGCGCTTCTTCCTGCCCCATACCCCTCGGCCAGCGGAGTACCATCGGAATCTTTGCCGAGCCCTCGTACGCGTATGTCTTGCGCCAGTGGTGATGGTCCCCAAGCATATCGCCGTGGTCCGCCAGAAAAACAATTAACGTATTATCGTACATCCCCCTCTTCTTCAGCGCCGCCACAATACGCCCAATCTGCTCATCCACGAAGCTCACCGAACCGTAGTAACCCCGCCGCGACCGCCTCACCTGTTCCAATCCCAGGTCACCGTGCCACAGATTAAATGGAGCTGGCTCCTTGTGCGCCGCGAACCTCTTCGCCCACGCCCCGACATACGGCTCCGGCATTTCGTCTTCGGTATACATTTCCATAAACCGCTCCGGCGGGTCATAAGGACTGTGTGGCCGATGAAACGACACCTTAAGCAAAAACGGCCTGCCCTTGTCATACCTCTCAATGAAATCAACCGCCATTTGCCCAGTCCAGTACGTCGGATGAAGTTCTTCCGCAAGTGCGTACGCCCACGCCCTGTAATCGTTTGACCCAAGCCCTGTCGCGCGAACATCGAGCCCCGGCGCCTGTTTGTTAAACCACTTATCGTAATCGCTGACAAACCCCGGCGTCTCCGCCCGCCTCGCTTCATAAAGCAAGGCGTCGTGCAGCCCGTGAAGGTTCCGCTCCGGATACCAGTGCATCTTGCCTATCCCGAACGTATAATACCCCGCCTCGCGCAGCGCTCGCGGAAGCTCGAAATCGTATCGCCGTGCAACACGTCCGTACCCTAACATCCCGTGGTGCCACGGGCTAAGTCCCGTAAGTAGCGCGCTCCGCGCCGGCGTGCAGCTCGGCGTCGACGTATAAGCGTTACTGAAGACCGCTCCCTCTTTCGCTATAGCATCGATATTGGGCGTGCGGATTACCGAATTGCCCGCGCAGCCGAGGCAGTCTCCCCTCTGCTGGTCCGTCATAAGATACAGAATATTCGCCCGGCCGTCCCTCTTGGCTCCCAGCTGCCCCGCGCACCCCCCGACGGCTATCCCCGCCGATATCGCCGCCCCCGCCCTCAGAAATTCCCGTCGATTCATCTGTAACTGGTTTCCTTCGCTCATCCTAAAGCCTGTATCATTCGCCTAAGTTGTCCCGGCTTCACCGGGTCTTAAATCCTCTTGTTTGCCCTCGACCTGTAACTCCTTCGGACTCTCCACACTGCTCCGTATCTCATCGAAGAACGGTGTTCGCCTCTGCTCCACGCACGTCGCCGCGTACAGATACATCCCCGCCGACCAGCTCTGCCAGTCTTGACCTTGTGCCGTCCCGTCCTGCGCCCTGCACCATTCGTTAAAGCCGAACTCCACCTCCTCCACGCGCCTCTCCTTGACAAGGTGCGTCAGCGCAACCAGTTTCTTCTCCGCAAGTTGAAATCTCCCCGCCGCGACAAGTGCCGCAACATAAAAACCACAGATAAAAGGCCAAATCCCGCCGTTGTGGTATTCCCCCGGCTGATTATACCGCTCATAGCGGGGCATCCAGTCCGGGTCCTCGGGTCTGATGTAAGGAAAAAGACACGGTGGCAAGCTCACGCTTAAGTCCTCGTTTTTACGCAGTGCATCGCACTCCGCTTCTATCCACGCAATAAGCGAATTCGCCCGCGATGGGCTTGCAATCCCCGAGAGTATCGCCAGACTGTTCCCCAAAAGGTCAAACCGTTCACTCCTGTACACCTTGTAAGACCACAACGCGTAATAAGGCTTGTGCCTCAGTACCAGACCCTCGTGAACGTGACGGTTCTGCCTGTCCCCTTTCACCGTGAAGTGCCCCATTGCCTCCCGGAGCTTCGCCGCCCTTGCCTCCTCACCTAATAGTTTCAAATATATGTACACCACCGTATTTACGTAAAGCCCGTAGCCTAAGACCCACTGCTCGTCGCGCCAGTCGCTTGTCGGCGCCTGTATCGCCAGCACCCGGTCAGAAGGACTTTGATACTCCATCCACCTCATCGCCTTCTCCACCGCCTCCTGCAGAAAATTCGACTCGCCCGTTACTTTCCGGAAAATCGCCACCGCCATCAGAAATAGCGGCGTGCAGTCGCTCGCCCCCCGGTCGTCCGCATCGTGAACCAGTGACGGAATGTGACCGAGTCGGCTCTGGTTCACCGAGACCGTCTCCATCGCGCGCCGAAGCGACCTTACCAGCTTCTTTTTCCTGCTAAGCAGAATCCCCAGCGCGGATATCATAATGTCGCGCGTATAAGGCTCCGGATATCCCCAGCCCGCCGCCCGCGGAAGACCCCGATACGGACCGTGAGCGTTGTGAAGTAATACCTCCGTCGCTGCCGCCTTCGCCTT
>CP070830.1:2622593-2628173 GCA_020344865.1 Planctomycetota bacterium | reverse complement strand
TTTTGGCAGATATCCAATCCCCACCAGGACACTGGCTGTCAAGCCAATGAGTATGCCGACGCCCCCAAGATAAGCTATGGGCTCTTTGTGTGTTTTGACGAGGTCATCGGGTCTGTCTACGATTCCGAACTTTATGGCTACCTTCTTGCACAGCCACGTAGCCGCTAATGAACCGCCGAAGGAGACTGCCAGTATAGGCCAGAATTCCAGTACCCATGTGACCGGCCTTTCCGGTCCGATTATCTTATCAAATATCATTTTTTGATTTTCTTATTAGCGTTTTCCAGCCAGACTTCGCCATCGTAGCGAAGCATAATCACCTTATCTTTGAAGCCATCGAAGAGGATGTTTGTTTTCCTGCCGAGCACCTCCTGCAATACCCATTTCGGAAAGTTGGCTCCAGCCTTAATGGCGAGGGGGACGCCGCCGCCGAATCGCGGATTTATCTCAATGAATTTTACCTTACCTTCGTTGGTCAGAAACAACTGCAGCGTTATGACCCCCGGACCCGCACCGAGCGTTTCGACTAAACTTGCAGCTTCTCGCATAATTCGAGGGTGTTTTACCACCTGTCCCTTGCTGACCTCGCCGGCTCTCACCTCGATACGTTTTCTCGGAACGACACAGCGAACTTTCATGCCGAGGTCAACATAAACGTCGCAGGTGTGTTCGGTGCCATTGACAAACTCTTGGCAGATGGGATTTGGTATTCTTTGTGCGAAAAACAACAGCTCCTTTCGACTGTTCACCTTAGCAGTCCCTCTGCTGGCATTACCGTCCCAAGGCTTCAAAAAGCACGGCCACTTAAGTTTCTTTTTGGTAAGTGCGGTCTGAACACTCGTTGTCACCGGCGTATCAAAGCCGTTTTTTAATAGGAACCGATATGTCTTTCTCTTGTCCTGACAAATATCCACTATACCCGGCTCTGAGATGAGTACACAACAACCGGCGGCCGCGAATTTTGGCTTGTTTTCCGCTATAAGGGACAGGTCAGTATCTATTGTGGGAACAAGCAGTTTTACTCTGTTGGCCTTTACAATCGAGAGTAGCTGCTTGATATAGCTGGCGTGCATTACTGGTTTAACCAAAAAGCCCTTGTCACACAGTTGCAGCGCCGAGCTTAGCTCGGTGGTGTCCGTTCCGAGCAGCGAAATATCTGTCTTCAGCTCCCTTGCCGCTTTGCGGAAACTATTGAGCAAGGAGACTCGTCTTCCAATGCAGGTGAACAGGACCCTTAACTTGTTAGCAGCGGGCTTTGAATTAGGCATTGTTCCTTCCCGGCAAATCGTGACTTTCTGGTCACCAGACTTTTAACGTGTAATTATAATCATAAGTCGAAAATAGTCAATTGACTTTGAGACAATATAATTCTAAACTGCTGTCCTGGTTTCACTAATCGGCCATTGTTGTGCACTGGTTTATCCGATAGCGGTTAGTTAGGCGATTTTGGTGAATTTTAAGACAGTTATTTTTTGCAAGGTCGGGTGGGGGATGGCACGAGGGTCGTTGCAAAGGCGTGATTTATGACAGAATGGGATAGAAAAATAAGGGATAAGAAGGTTACGGTTGGTGTTTTGGGGCTTGGGTATGTTGGTCTGCCCTTGGTGAGGGAGTTCGCTTCCGCGGGTATAAAGGTGGCGGGTTTCGACATCGATGCCAAGAAGGTCGCGGTTCTCAATTCCGGCCGGAGCATTATCAAACACATCGCCCATTCACAGGTCAAAAGAATGGTAAAGGCCGGATTGTTCCGTGCCACGACTAATATGGCCGGGCTCAAAAACGTCGATGCCATACTTGTCTGTGTGCCCACACCACTGACACAAAACCGCGAGCCCGATATGCAGTTCATTATTGGCAGCAGCAAAACGATTGCCAAGTATTTGAGGCCCGGTCAGCTTGTTGTCTTTGAGAGCACGACTTATCCCGGCACAACTCGTGAGCTGGTTGCTCCGATACTTCAGAGCAGCGGTCTATAGGCAGGCAGGGACTTTCATCTGGCATATTCGCCTGAGCGCGAGGACCCCGGAAACAAAGACTTTACAACCAGGACTATTCCTAAGGTGGTCGGGGGCTTGACTAAAAAATGCCGAGATATGGCCTGCAAACTCTACGACACTATCATCATTGAGACTGTTGCTGTATCGAGCCTTGAGGCCGCCGAAGCCACCAAGATTCTTGAAAACGTCTATCGCTGCATAAACATAGCGATGGTGAATGAGCTAAAGATGGTTTTTGACAGGATGGGTATCGATGTCTGGGAGGTCATACGGGCTGCGAGTACCAAGCCTTTCGGTTTCAATGCTTTCTATCCCGGTCCGGGTCTCGGCGGTCACTGCATACCAATCGATCCGTTTTATCTGACCTGGAAGGCGAGGCAGTACGGAATGCCAACGCGGTTTATCGAACTGGCCGGCGAAATCAACACCTACATGCCGCACTATGTCATCGCCAAAACAATGGAGGCCCTGAATGAGCAGAGCAAAAGCCTAAAAGGCTCAAAGGTTCTTGTGCTGGGCCTCGCATATAAAAAGGACATTGATGATTTGCGGGAGTCTCCCTCGATAGAGCTGATTGAATTGTTGAGAGAAAAAGGCGCCAGGGTCGACTACAATGACCCGCATATTCCTAAGACCCATAAGCAGCGTCAGCACGATTTGAGGATGACGAGCAAAAAATTGTCCGCTAAAATGCTGGGCTGCTATGATGCGGTTTTAATCTCGACTAATCACAGTTATTATGATTATGACTGGATTGTCAAAAATGCGAAGCTGGTTGTTGATACTCGAAATGCCACCGGAGCGGTTCGCCGGGGTCGCAGCAAGATTATAAACGCTTAGTCTTTCTGAGGTTGTTTAATGCAGGTTCCTCTCTTGGATTTAAAAGCTCAGTATGCCACTATAAAAGATGAGGTTGCGCGGGCGATAGCGGATGTTTGCGAGAGCCAGATGCTATGTCTGGGTCCGGCGGTCAAGGAATTTGAAGAGCAAGTCGCCGCCTACTGCGGCTGCAAGTACGCACTTGGAGTATCAAGCGGCACGGATGCGCTGCTTGTAAGCTTGATGGCATTGGGAATAAAGCCGGGCGACGAGGTCATAACTAGCCCTTTTACTTTCTTCGCCACAGCCGGTTGTGTCGCACGACTCGGAGCAAAACCGGTTTTTGTAGATATTGACCCTGACTCTTACAACATTGACGCCAAGCTCATCGAAGAAAAGCTAACTGAGAGAACTCGGGCAATTATACCGGTACATTTGTTCGGTCAGGTTGCTCAAATGGAGCCAATTATGGAGATTGCTCAGCGCCGCAACCTTGCTGTTATAGAGGATGCTGCACAGGCGATAGGTGCGACACAAGACGGGGTAAAGTGCGGTAATTTTGGTGACCTGGCGTGTTTCTCATTTTACCCCACTAAGAATCTGGGAGGCTTTGGTGACGGTGGATTGGTAACTACCAATGACAAAGAGCTTTTCGAAAGTGCAAGACTTCTCCGTACTCACGGGGAAAATCCAAGGTATTTCTACAAAGTTGTCGGCGGCAACTTCCGTCTCGATGCTATTCAGGGTGCGGTTCTGGGTGTGAAGCTCAAGTACCTCGACAGCTGGAATGAAAAACGTAGAGAAAATGCCGCGCTTTATGACAGTATTTTTGCCGGTTCGTTGGTGAAGGCCCCCAAGATTGAGTCAAACAATGTCAGTACTTATCATCAGTACACCATTGCCGTCCCTGAAAGGGACAGGCTGCAAAAGTTTCTGGCAGAAAACGGAATCAGCACGGCGGTTTTTTATCCAAAACCATTACACCTGCAGGACTGTTTCGCCGAACTTGGTTACAGACAGGGCGATTTTCCTGTGGCTGAACGGGTTAGTAGCGAGGTTTTATCGCTGCCGGTTTATCCTGAGCTTAAACGGGAACAAATTGAATACGTCGCTAATATGGTACTGAAATTTTACGGTTAGGTTTAAGGGGCATAGAACTGCTGAGAGAAAACGAAAATCCGTCTATCACCTGGCCTGAAGAAACGACCATTTCCGATTTTGAAGGTCTGTGGTGGGTTGCTCATACAAAGAGCAGGAATGAGAAAGCCCTGGCACACGACTTGGTCGGCAGAGGTGTCAACTACTTTCTCCCGATGAGTTGGAGGGTTCGCCGCCACCGGGGCAGGAAAATCCGTTCGCTCCTGCCGCTGTTCAGCGGATATTTGTTTTTTTGTGGTGACCAGAACAAGCGGCTTGAAGTGCTGCGCACGAATCGCGTAGCGAACATAATCGAGGTCAAGGACCAGCAGAAACTGCTTGGCGAACTGATGCAGATTGAACATGCACTAAAGACCGGCGCTGCGCTGATGCCCCACAGGTACGTCAAAGCGGGCCAGCACTGTCGGGTCATATCTGGACCGTTGGCCGATTTGCAGGGAATTGTCGTCAGGGCAAAAAACACTATGCGTTTGGTTTTGCAGATAGATATGCTGGGCCAGGCAACCAGCGTCGAGGTAGATGCCGATTTGATAGAGGTAATTGACGAATCTGTTTCGTGATTTCATCAATTCCGTGCTCTTTACGAAAAGTCAGATACAGGTTTGCATATTGAAACACTGGAGATAATAAAATGAAGATTTGTGTTGTTGGGGTTGGTTACGTTGGATTGGTTACCGCCGCGTGCTTGGCTGAAACGGGCAATACCGTTGTGTGTGTGGATAATGACCAGGATAAGATTTCAGGTCTCAAAGACGGCATTATCCCCATTTATGAGCCGGGCCTGACGGAGATGGTCAAGCATAACAGCAAGCTCGGCCGCCTGCATTTTACGACTGATTTGAAATACGGGGTGGATAATTCACTTATTATCTTTCTCGGCGTTGGTACGCCTTCGGCGCCGGACGGCTCCGCTGACATATCGGCCGTGCTTTCGGTTGCTGCTGAAATCGCCGAGAACCTGACAGACTATCGAATTATTGTGACCAAGAGCACCGTGCCGATAGGTACCCATAGGAAAGTAACAGAAATTATCAAATCCAAAACAGAAGTGCCTTTTGACTATGTCAGCAATCCTGAGTTTTTAAGGGAGGGTTCCGCTATCGACGATTTCATGCGGCCGGACAGGATAATCATCGGCACAACCAATCCAGCCGTCAGGGAGATAATGAAGCAGCTTTACGACCCGTTTATGCGAAAGAGCAAGCGAATCCTGTTTATGGATATCGTCTCGGCCGAGATGGCTAAATACGCGGCCAACGCTATGCTGGCAACAAGGCTCTCATTTATGAATGAAATCTCCGCACTTTGTGAGAAGGTAGGCGCCGATGTCGAACAGGTAAGACAGGCCGTCGGCAGTGACGCGAGGATTGGACCGTCGTATTTATTTGCAGGCATAGGTTTTGGAGGCAGTTGCCTGCCTAAGGATGTTCGAGCGCTGATTCATACAGGCGACGAGCAAGGTGTTGATATGAAACTGGTCAAGTCGGTTCAGCAGGTGAATATAAATCAGCAGGATAGATTTGCAGGACGTATTAAGGACTATTTTGCCGGCCGGGAAGAAAAAACCGTGTTGGCGGTTTGGGGCCTGGCCTTTAAGGCAAAAACC
>CP070830.1:2613621-2622493 GCA_020344865.1 Planctomycetota bacterium | reverse complement strand
GAAAATCTCGCGCTCTTCACCCCCGGCTGTCCTCCCAGCGCATCGACCACCAAACCCGAATCATCCGCAATCGTCCACAGGCCACTCGCCCGCGCATAACCCGTCGCCTTCTTCCGCGCATTTTCAGCAAAGGTCTCCCCGTCTTCTTCAATCTCGCCAATCTCCGGAAAATCGCCAAGACCGACCCACCGAATCCCCCCGCCAAGCATCGCCCTTATCTCAGCTAACTTCCCCGGGTTCCTGCTCGCCACCAGAATCTCCCGTTCCACAACTATCCCCCGTCAGCCCATCAGTCTCTTCAGCAGCGCCCGCTGGAAGGTCAATCGGTTCTCCGCCTGGTCAAACATAATCGAATTCGCCGACTCGGCCACCTCGTCCGTAATCTCGTACCCCCGATACGCCGGCAGACAGTGCATAATCTTCGCCCCCGCAGGCGCAGACTTCAGCAGTTCTGCATTGACCTGGAAGCCCTCGAAGTCCTTAATCCGTTTCTGCTTCTCCTTCTCCTGTCCCATACTGACCCAAGTATCGGTGTAAACGATATCAGCGCCCGCAACCGCCTGCGCTGGCTCGCCTATCTGCTCGACACTCCCCGCTAAAATCTTGTTCGCCTCTTCTATCGTCTCGGCATCTAGTTGGTAACCCGCCGGCGCCGCAATCACCATTTTCATTCCGAGCTTAGCGCACGCGAAAGCCAGCGACCGCGCAACGTTGTTGCCGTCGCCTATAAACGCGATCTTCACGCCCTCCAGTTTCCCTAAATGCTCCTCGATAGTAAGTACGTCGGCCATCGCCTGGCACGGATGCGACCGGTCCGTAAGAGCGTTTATCACCGGCACCGTCGCGAACTCCGCTAATTCGGTAATCGTTTCATGCTCGAACGTCCGCGCCATTATCCCGTCCACGTACCGGCTCAGAACCCGCGCAATGTCCTTCACCGGCTCGCGCTTCCCTATCCCGCCGATGTCTTCGGGCTTGACGTAAATCGCAGTGCCGGCCAAATCCGCCATCGCAACCTGAAAGCTTATCAGAGTCCGCAGGCTCGGCTTCTCGAACAGCATCGCCAAAACCTTCCCGCTAAGGCACGTGTCCTGGTTACCCGCCCTGTACAATCTCTTCAGCTGCGAGCTTAAATTAAGCAGCTCATGCAGCTCCTTGCTCGAACATTCATTTATCGAAAGAAAGTCCTTCATTTCGCGCTCTCGGTCAAAACACTGTCAAAAATCTCAACCGCCTCGTCAATCTCCGCCCGCCCCGCAATCATCGGCGGCATAAATCGTATCACCGTACCCTGCGTACAGTTTATCCGCAGCCCCTTCTCCATACACTTATCGACTATCTCTGCCCCCGGCCCCGTCAGTTGAACGCCTATCATCAACCCGACCCCCCGCACGTGGTCTATGGCAGAGTGCTTCTCCTTCAATTGGCTAAGTTTATCTTGTGCATATTTGCCGAGTTCGACCGCATTCTCCAGAAGTTTCTCTTGCTCTATCGCCTCTATCACCGCGATTGCCGCCGCGCACGCTATGGCGTTCCCGCCGAATGTGGATGCGTGCTTGCCCGGCACCAGCGATGCCGCCACCTCTTCTGTCGCCATCATCGCTCCTATAGCCATACCGCCACCCAGCGCCTTGGCCATCGTCATAATGTCCGGCTCAACGCCGAAATGCTGGTACGCGAACCACTTGCCCGTTCTGCCCATCCCAGTCGTAACCTCGTCGAATATCAAGACCGCCCCGTTCTCATCGCACAGCCGCCGCGCCGCCTGCAGGTACTCCGCCGTCCCGATATTTATCCCCCCTTCACCCTGAATCGGTTCCACCATCACCGCCGCAACCTCATCACTGAACGACTCCTCCATCGCCGCAACATCGTTAAACGGCACGTACGCGAAGCCCGGCAGCAGTGGCAGCAGACCCTCGTGGTGCTTCGGCTGGGCCGTCGCCGTCATCGTCGCGAAAGTCCGCCCGTGGAAGCTCCCCTCGGCAGTAATAAACTTGTATTTCTCCTCCGAAGTATGCAGCCGCGCCAGTTTCATCGCCGCCTCATTCGCCTCCGCGCCGCTGTTGCAGAAAAAGCTCTTGCCGCCGAACGCCCGCTCACTCAAAAGCTTCGCTAATTTGCCCTGCGGCTCCGAATAAAGCGTATTGTCGATATGCAGAAGCTCACCCGCCTGCTCCCGTACCGCCTCTACCACCTTCGGATGACAGTGACCTATCGCGCTCACCGCCCACCCCGGAAACATGTCCAGTATCTTCTTGCCCTCCGCGTCGAACATGTAACAGCCCTCGCCCTTGACTATCACACGCGCCAAACGTGGATAATTGCCAATCACGTATTTATCGAACAAACCCATCGTCTCCTCTGTCGTCATGTCCCTTTACCTTCTAACTTCTTAATAATCTGGGTTCCAACACCCTCATCTGTGTAAATCTCCAAAAGCAGCGAATGCTCAATTCGACCGTCGATAATATGCGCCTTATTCGCGCCGCCGTCCAGCGCCGTCATGCATGCCTCGACCTTCGGCAGCATCGCATCGCCGATTATCCCCGTATCAATCATCTCCTTGATTTGCTTCTCATCAAGACTCGACACCCAGCTCGCCGGGTCGTTAATGTCCTTGCGCACCCCGTGCGTGTCGCTCACTACAACGAGCTTCTCAGCATCCAGTGTCGCGGCGACCACACCCGCCGCGCTGTCCGCGTTAACATTCAGCCTGCCGCCGCTCTTGTCCTGTGCAACCGGCGCAATCACAGGTATAGTCCCGTCAGTACACAGCGTCTTCAGCAGATGCCCGTTCACCTCCGTCACCCGCCCCACGAGCCCGACGTCCACCTTCCGCCCCTCCTCTCCCTCCAATCGCAGTGTCTCCGCAAACAGTACGCAGCTGCTCAGCGAATGCAGCCCCGTCGGGTAGCAGCCCAGCTCTTTGAGCGTCTCGCAGATTGGGATATTGATTTCATTAACAAGCGTGTGCTCTACTATATTCAGCGTTCGCTCGTCCGTATAACGCAGCCCCTGCACCCACACCGGCTCCAGACCAGCCTTGTTCATCGCCTTCGTAATCGCCTTTCCCCCGCCGTGAACGATAATCGGCCGTATCCCCACCGTCGCCATAAACGCGATGTCGGCCAGCAGCTTCTTTTGCAGACAAGTGTCCTCGAGGACGCTCCCGCCTAATTTAACCACCACGATTCGGCCGCGAAACTTCCGAATGTACTCCATCGCCTCTATCAGGGCGCCGGCTTTTGCAATTGCTTCTTCCACCTGTATATCCTCAATGGCTAATCTTGAACGGAAAGTCTATTATCACTGCACCCTTCCGTCAAGTTATATTTACCCGCAGTCCCTGCCGCATCGCCCGACGAACAGAAACTCCCCGCTCGGCGTACTTTCTATATATAGTTGGAGTTACTATGAGACGGTTAAAAACTTTCAACTTAATTGTTATTATATTGACGCTATCTATCGCTGCTGCTTTCATAGAAGGATGTAGCCGCCAAAAGGATAAACAAGATATGGGCACCGTAGAAAACTCAGAAAATAACGCAGACTCACGAATTGAAAAGGCCACATTCGCCGCCGGCTGCTTCTGGGGCGTCGAGGCCGCCTTTAGTAAATTAAACGGCGTAAAATCCACCACCGTCGGCTACACAGGCGGCCACCTCCAAAATCCAACCTACCAGCAGGTCTGCTCACACAAAACCGGCCACGCCGAGGCCGTTCTAATCACCTACGACCCTAACATTGTCTCCTATGAGAAGCTCCTCGAAGTCTTCTGGGTCGTCCACGACCCGACCGCCCTGAACCGACAGGGACCCGATGTGGGTTCGCAGTACCGCTCCGCAATCTTCTACCACAACCAAGACCAGCGCATCGCCGCCGAAAACTCAAAACAAAATGCCCAGACCAGATTCACCAAACCAATCGTTACCGAAATCACACCCGCAACCGAATTTTACAAAGCGGAAGAATACCACCAGCGATACCTTGAGAAAAAAGGCCTGAACTCCTGTAAGTCCTAAAACCTCGCGGTTTGCCGCCCATATCGCGCCTCTAAGCGGCTATTTCCGCGTTTTTCCTTAATCCACCATGAATTTTGGCCGATAAACACATTAGTCGGCAAGTGCCGTATTGGCCTGATAAAGGAAGGTGTAGATGGGGATAATCAATTATTCCGACAATATTATTCTTGTTGAGCTGCCGACAGAGCCGAAAATCAGACCCGAGCTCGACAAGGCCATGCAGATGGTCCGTCACGAGACCGAATGTGACGTAATCGTCGATTTATCAAGAGTCGATATACTCCTTTCCCTCAGCATCTCCGGCTTTGTCCAGCTCCACAAGCTCTTGACCGCCCACGACCGAAAACTCATCTTCTTCAATGCCTCCGAACTCACCAGAAACATCTTCAAATTAACTTGCGTCGATTGTTTCTTTGAATTCGTCGAAGACGCCGAGGCGGCTGTTGCACTCCTGCAAACCCCCTCCACCGCATAGTACCCAACCCAAGACTCCTGTTTACCTAATAATGCATTCTCCTGCGCATACGGTATGACTATACAAAAAGGGTATGAACTAATATTCAATCGTGGCTTTCTGGGCTGGCTGCATCAAGCCGGGCTCCTACCCGGCTCTGCTGCGCTGATATGAATAGTATCGACATCAGTGGCGGCCAAGTTATTTTCATCTAAGTACTAACTCGTTGCCTCCGCCCCCGAGTTGCACTCTGCTAAGTTGCGTTCATACACTGTCGCTTCCCCTAATGTCTACATCATGCTGGTTGACAGGTTTATGATGGTATCAACCGGCAGGGCCATCGCTGCCGACAACATAGCTGCTGCAAGAATCCCCAAAATGGGCTCTACCGGCTTGCGCCATTTCCCATCGTCTTTGTTGCCTGCGTCCTCCGCTGCCTGCTGAATCTTGTAAGCACAGTCTCGCAGCACGCCGGAAAGTACGCCGCAGCCGTTCTCGTCTCCCTGGGCCTCTTTGCTGTTGGCAAGTCCCAGTAGCTCGTCCACCATCTCCAACGCCTTCGTTATGTATTTGTGTTTCTCGCCGTCCATTTTTATTTACCTCTCCCCGGTTTTAATTCATTCGCGCTATTATATTGTGCAACCGCCGTGCCAGCTCCCCAACAAAAAACCGAAAAACTATAACTCCAGCAATAACAATAACTTACCACAACCAAATCCTCCGCCCCTCCCGCAGACAGATGTCTCATTTAGCCCCCTTATTGATACACTGATACACTCGCCCACTTGCCGCGCAGCACGGACCTTTAGCCCAGGCCCGTTGTAAACCCTTGGATATTAAGCTCTTGGAGATGATTCTACCGCGGACGAGACAGCTTGCAGTGTCTCATTTGCCCTAAATGAGACTATAAAGCCTGTTTGAGACACCCGCCCCCACCCAAAACAGCGATTAAAGCCCCGCCGCTTCGCTTACCTTCTCGCTTTTGTCGAGGAACCGGTACAGGGTCGCCCGAGACACGCCAAGCAGACGTGCCGCCTCGACCTTGTTGCCCCCGGCCTGCTCAAGGGCCTGCCGCACGCTTGAGGCATCGAGCTTGCGCCTCCTCTGTCTCTTCGTCTTCCTCGGCGCAACTCGTGCCGCTGTGTGTCCTCGAACTACCTGAAATGGCAGGTGTTCGGGCAGCAGAACTTTGTCTCTGCATTTTACCATCGCGTACCGCAGAGCGTTCTCGAGCTCTCGTACATTGCCCGGCCAGGTGTAATCCATCATCGCATCCAGCGTTTCCGCCGAGAGCACAATCTGATCACGACCGGCCTCGGCCGCCGCCTTACCGAGAAGATGCTCCGCCAACAGCGGAATGTCGTGCAGACGCTCACGCACAGCCGGAAGATACACCGGAACCACGCACAGCCGGTAAAAAAGGTCCTGCCGAAATCTGCCCGCCGCCACTTCTGCCTCAAGGTCCTTGTTTGTGGCGCTGATGACCCGAAAGTCTGCCTCTATGGTCCGCTCACCACCCACAGGCTGAAAGCTCACACGAGAGGAGGAAATGCTCGAACTCCCCCCGCCTTGACCGCTACCCCCGGCCCCAGTACTGCCTTTCTGCAGCACACGCAGCAACTTAACCTGCATCGCAGGTGGAAAATCGCCAATCTCGTCCAGGAAAATCGTCCCCCCGTCCGCTAGTTCGAACCGCCCCTTCCGGTCGCAGACTGCCCCCGTAAACGCACCTTTGACGTGACCGAACAGCTCACTTTCGAGTACACCCTCCGGCAGCGCGCCGCAGTTCACCGCCACGAACGGCTTGTTCGCACGACCGCTCTCGTTGTGAATCGCAGCCGCCACCAGCTCCTTACCCGTGCCGCTTTCTCCCTGTATCAGCACGGGTACATCTACGTTTGCCACCTCCTTGATAACCTCATATACCTCTAACATCTTCTTGTCGCGCCCGATAATGCCGGAAAAGGACTTCTCCGTCTTCAGACGCGTGCGCAGCTGGCTGAGCTCGCCGATGTCTCTTTGCAGCTTCAGTCGTACCACCCGGAATATATCCGTCTGAGTTACAATACCCTGCAGCTGATTGTCCTCGATAACTACCAGCCTGTGGATGTTCATCTGCTCCATAAGGCAGCTGCCGTTGAAGATTGAGCAGTTCGGCGCCACGCTTATCACAGGAGACGACATCACCTCCTCCGTGCTGACCTCCGCCGGGTCCTCGCCCGCCCCGATGACCTTTTTCAGAAGGTCTCTCTCCGTCATCACCCCCGCAACCTCTTCGCCTTCCATCACCACTATGCATGATATCTGCCGCTTCGTCATTATTTCTGCCGCCTCCGATACGCTTGCCCCCCTATCTATCACCGCAACGTCCCGGCTCATTATCTCCGACACATCGCGCCACATACCGTAGGACGCCGACGCCCGAAGAAGGTCCGTCTGGGATACCATCCCGACGACGCTGCCCCCCTCGACTACAACCAGCCTCTTAATCCCCTCTCACCCATCACCCTGCTCGCCTCGAACACCGTAGTGCTGCAGCTCACACTTTCCACCGGTGACGACATCACCTCCCGGACCTCCCTCTTCTCGAACTCCCTGTCTCCTCCTCCGACCCGCTTCAAACAGTCTCTCTCGGTAACCATCCCAACCAGCTCACCGTCCTCTAATACTACCGCGCACGATGTGTTATTCTCGGACATCACCTTCGCCGCCGAAGCCACCGTCTCAGCCGGCGATATGCTGATTACGCCTTCGCTCATTATGTTGCCCACCTCCAGTTGGACAGGAAACGAGCTTGGCTGGCTCTCGGGCCAGACCTCTCCCCCCCCGGTTTTGACTGATTTACTCTCAGACACCTTTATTCTCCGTCGCCTTTTCCCTGCGCCCATCGACTTCCCTGCCGCGCGCTTTTTCAACTCCGGACTCAACAGCAATATCGGCTCATTTTGCCCCCCACTTTTTCCTATAACCGCCCCAAACGCAATTCTTTACGAACCCATCCATAATAATATGCCGCCCCGCACTACAAATCCCCCCGGCCCTTACTCGCTCTTCGCCTTACTGTCCCTGCCCATTTTTTCGGACCTCAAAGCCCCCCGCCCCCCTAACACGACCTGATAACCTTATTGCCCAAAAAACAAAAATAGCGCAAAAAAATATGCGCACATCGTGTACAAAAAATAAAACCTCCGCACCCGCCAAACTTTTCCTTCGAAATGTACTCATCATAACCCCTTGCTTGTCAGCTACTTACTCCCAGCCGCCGCCCCAGGCCGCCCTCCTGGCACAACTATTGCACAATCCCTTCGGTGAAAAATAATAAAAGAGCTATAACCGCAGAACCTTGTTGACTTATAGTAACGGCTGCTGCCAGTGTTAAAGAATAATCCAACAAACCGAAAGAGCAGACCCAAAACCGTCGTCGCCGATATCCAGAACGAATACACCGACCTTATCTCCGCGAATTGGCGCAAACTATTGGGTGAACGGGCGCCTAAAAACATCTTGAAGATACGCCGTAAAAACCACGAACGAACATACAGAAAAATTTCTCGCCGCTCTATCCGCTTCCTCCGCCGGAAACTAAACACCCTCGAAGCACAGCATAACCGAACCCCCAAACCATCCTGACCCAACCGACGCCCCCTGCTACACTCTAATCCCCCGAACCCATACCCTCTAAAAACTCCACGTTGTCCGGGTACTTCTTTAGCAGCTTAAATAAACACTCCATTGCCTCCCGTGCCTTGTAGTTCGACAAAACACGCCGCAGCGTCGCCACCCCACGGCTCTGTTCCTCGCTGTAGAGCTTGCCCTCCTTCCGCGTCCCGCTCGCGGGAATGTCTATCGCAGGAAAGATTCGCGCCTCCGCCAGCGACCGGTCCAGCACAAGCTCGCTGTTGCCCGTCCCCTTGAACTCTTCGAATATCAGCTGGTCCATTCGAGACCCCGTATCCACCAGGCACGTCGCCACTATGGTAACCGACCCTCCGTTCTCGATGTTCCGCGCCAGCCCGAACAGCCGCCGCGGCACCTCCAGAATCCCCGCCTCTAATCCGCCGCTCATCGTGTGCCCGCCCTTGCCGCCTCCTCGCCGCCTCCTGCTGTTAAAGGCCCTGCCAACCCGCGTCAGACTGTCTATCATCAGCACCACCTCACGCCCGCATTCAAGCTCCGTTTGTACATGTGCCAACACCAGCTCGACCAATTCCGCATGTTCGTCCGCACCGTGGTCATTCGTGCTCGCCACCACTTCCGCCCCCTCCACGGCCCTGCGAAAGTGCGTCACTTCCTCCGGCCGCTCGTCAACCAGCAGCACTATCACACGGCTCTGCGGACTGCAGTGCTTAATCGCACCCACCATCTGTTCCAGCAGTACCGTCTTTCCCGCCTT
>CP070830.1:2603235-2613521 GCA_020344865.1 Planctomycetota bacterium | reverse complement strand
ACGAGGCGGACGGGGATATCGGCGAATGCCTTTTGGTGAAGGTCCCATAATAATATGCGTTTGCGTTTACTAATGAAGTTGGAAATGCGAAGGCCGGAGTCCAAGCGGCCGGAATAGGGCAGATAGTCATCCGGGTCGACGCCGAAGGTCACGATGTCGTCGGTAAAGCCCCACGATTCGCCCTTATACATAGAGGTGGCTACGGCGTGGCCGCCAATTAATTCAAGGTACTCGTGGAGCATGTCCTTCATTCTCTGCGGCTCAATGGCTGATTTTTCCTCTATAAACCTGCCTTCAATCGTGGAATGGAGCACTATAAGACGAGGTTCGGGGCGGTGCTTGACATCCAGCAGGTCAGTAATATTGTGGGTGATGATGCAATAATAGCGGGTGGGCGATTGTAGAGCGTCCGATAAAGTAATCAATCGAGAGTTCGGAGGCACAGGACGCATCTGCCCGTCCCAAGTCTTTTTGTAGCGGCCTTTAAGACCGACTATTATGTCGAGGTCGTACCGCAACCGCCCTATGCCGTTTCTAATCCCTACAGCGGGAAATTCTGCAGGCATCGCTCACGGATGCAGTCCGTTGCTGCCTTGAAATATGCCCACTTAGGCAAGTCAGAGCAAGTATTGTCCCGCTACTGTCCAAGTCACCGATGCGCAAAGGTATTGTTTTTGGAGCGGTCGGATTGTTGATTTGTGAGGCGGCATAGTCCGGTCAAGGCAAATTTTTAATTTTTCGGCGTTTTTAGCAGTTAATCCGTGATATCAGTACCTACATCGACAATATTACAGGTCCAAATATTTCGTAGTTACTTTACCGTAAGAAATCGCTTAAGTCGCCGTTAACCTTAATCGATAATGGCCAATGAAGACGTATTTTAAGGGACGTGCGTGGTGCACAGTCCGTAGTTTGGCAAACGGGGGCCTGATAGGCCAAGAAGGTGTTTAATGTTATTTAAGGAGTTAAGCATATGTTAGCAATTAAGAACAATCTTATGGCAGTGAACGCTGCCCGGCACTTGGGCGAGAGCTACGCGGCTTTGGCCACATCGGTCGAGAGGCTGTCGTCAGGCCTGCGCATCAACACCGCAAAGGACGACGCAGCGGGTCTGGCCGTCCGCGAGCTGATGCGAGCCGACATCGCTGTGCTCCAGCAGGCCTCACGTAACGCGCTGGACGGTATCAGCATGGTGCAGACCATGGAAGGTTGTATGGCGACCATCGATAACGTTCTGGTGCGTATGAGGCAGTTAGCCATGCAGGCAGCCACGGGTTCATACTCAGATGCGCAGCGGTCCATTATGGACGACGAGTTTACCGAGCTGGCCGCCGAAATCGACCGTATCGCGGGAGCGGTCGAATTTAACGGCACCACACTGCTCAACAGCGCTGGCGCTTCGGTGGACATTCAGGTTGGTGCTGCGGCTACTGACACGATTAACATCGCCGGCGTCGATGTGACCTCCAGTGCGCTCGGCCTGAGTGCCGTGGACATCTCCAGCACGGCAGGCGCCCAGTCGGCCCTGGCAGTCCTCGACAGCGCAATCAGCGCCAAGGACACCGACCGTGCCACATTCGGTTACAAGATGAACCGTCTCGAAAACACGGTAGCGGTCATCAACAACCAGACCGAGAACATGATGGCATCCGAGTCGCGTGTTTCCGACGTCGATGTTGCGAGCGAGATGGCAGCAATGACGAGGAACCAAGTGTTGACACAGGCCGGCGTGGCCATGCTGGCACAGGCCAACATGATACCTCAAATGGCACTGACACTGCTGAGATAAGAAGCAACGTTTAAATATTGAAGGCGACAATGGGGAGGAGATGGCCGTAACATAAGCTATGGTCATCTCCCCCCATACCGTTAAAGACGGCAGCAGGGAAGGCCCGGCTGAGTCTGGCGACGGTTAGCAAAGATACGCTTGAGCGTCCAATCGCTCAACGGAGCAAGATTATGAACGGATTCGACTCATATCGCAACACCCCCCCCGGCGCGACAGCATACCAAGAAGCCGCGGTCACCACGCAAAGCAAAGGCAGGCTGATTGTTCTTCTGTACGACGGCGCGATAAAATTCATGAAACTGGCAATCAGGGAACTGGAGGCGGGCAACTACGAGGCCAAGGGTCGCTATATAGGCAAGGCGCAGGATATAATCAATGAGCTAAACGCGGTGCTGGACGTTGACTCCGGCGGCGAGATAGCCACCAACCTTCGAAACCTGTACGTATTTATGAATAATCATCTCTCCGAGGCCAATATAAAGCGCGACTCCGGTATGATTCGAGAAGTAATAACCCTGATGGAGCAACTTAACCAGAGCTGGAAGGCGATTGCCGGCTGAAATCCACGCGTCCTGTCGCCGGGCCTCACAAAACCGTCAGCCAATTTAGTTTTTCACCCCCGCGAAATACAACCCCACCTCTACAGAACTTAAGGACAAGTACTTTATGAGGCCCAACAGACCGTAAGTGTCTGCTCAGCGGTGTAGGTGCCGGCATCCTGCGGCTGGCTGCGGTCGTTGGAGGCCCTGACCGACAAATTGACCTCTATGGCCCGGTTACCGGCGGCGTGGGGGACTATTAAACCGTCGCTGAGGAAGGAGGCGTAATCGCTCCACGAGGTCGCGGCGCCGCCGGTGTCACACTGCAGCCTGTATTCCGTGACGAGCTTATGATTGGCGTCTTTTGCGAGTTCAGCTTTATTTGAGTTGTCCGCGGTGATTTTCACGTCGCCGTTAGCATAAAGCACAAGCGAGGCAGTGCCGGTTGGCTGGGTGTTGGAAGCCGTAATCTCGGCAAGCTCGATGGGCGGGAAGGTCGCTTCAGACCATTCGACGATCTCAGCGACGGTACAGGATATACTGCAGCTTGCGCTGACTGGGGGCGGCTGGGCCGAGGCCAAATCCGCGGCCAAAGACAGAGCAAATACTATCGCAACCAGACTGAATAAACGGTTTGTTATCTTTCGACCTCCTCCATTTACAGGGTCCGAATCGATAGAAGCATTATACCAAAATCAGGGACGCCAAGTCAAGCAAACTAAGTCTATAGTACTTGGTGGAATTGCGGATTTTCAATGGCCAAGGCCACCTTATTCAAAGCAGGCATCAGGTATTTTAGAAAATGGTCCGGCGGATAAAAACCACCGGAGCAGGCGGACTGCGAATTTCCACAGAAAACGCCGCTTTTCGGCGCGTTTAATATAGGACTTGCAGGACAGGGCGGTCCTATAAAAGGGCGGAAAATGAGATTGTGTTGCAGACATCTTTTAAAACGCGAATAGAGGGGAAAGAGTCGATTTAATAAAACCGATAGCGATGATATAAAACGTTATGATTTGGAAGGAAACGTCAGGATTGAAACTTAGACGGGGGCCACTATGAAAAACTTAGGTAAAATTTTATTGGCAGTTGCGTTGGCCGTGTGTCTGGCCCAGAATTCGGCACTGGCTCAACCGGCAGATGACGATGCCACGTGCGACGTAACCGTAACGGTCGACCCGGTTATGGAGTGGTCGGCAGCGAGCTACGGCCCTATCGCCTTAGCCAACATCACATCCTCGAGCGACACACCCTCAGGTAATGCGGATTTCACACTCTACACCAACTGCAATTCAGAAATCAGCGCTGACAACACCGCAACGGCTCAGCTATCGAGCGCGACCGACACTCTTGTGACGGAATACCAGCTGGCATTCGACGGCGACGGAGCAACGGCAACCGGCGGTACGGATGTAGGCAGCTGGACAGCTTACAATACCTTTTTAAGTACTCCGTCGGCGGTGACACATGTTGACGGCGACGGGACCGCCGTTATCACTTTGTCGGCGAGGGCTTCGACGGGCGGCAGCAGCCCCGACGCGGGCGCCTACAGCGCCACGCAGACCCTTACGGTCTCCTGGACGAGCAATTAGCCGGGTTGAGGCCCAATCATCAGAAAGGCCCGATAGCTTTTTACGGAATAGTTTTCTTGTCGGACTGTTAAATGTGAAAAGGAATTCAAAATGGGAAGGAAACCGAATTTAGTCCCATGTTGTGCCGCAATACTGGTCACATCTATTTTCTTATCATATCCCGGTGAGGTCTGTGGCGGAATGGCCGTGAGCCCCCTGCAGCAGTGGGTTACGGTCAAGCCCCGCCAAGACACCGCTGTCTCGTTGACCGTAACGAATAACTACAGGGGCCCCGAAACACTGCCCTGCACGGTCCAGCTTGTGGTAGTTGATTTTATGGTATCACGGGAGGGAAGACTCTCATTCGTCACAGACGAAAGACACAGCCGCTCAGCGGTTGACTGGCTGACGTTCGAGAATGGTACCTTTGTGCTCGAGCCGGGCGAATCAAGAAAGCTGGAAGGCAGGGTATCGGTGCCGGCGGAGGCCGACGGTGACTACTGGGCCGCAGTTCTGGTCAAGCTGGTCAACTCCAACAAGCAGCAAGAAGGTGTGCACGTCAATTTGCAGACCGCATCGGGTATATTCATACACGTTGCGCGAAGAAATTATGTTGAGCGGGGAAGCATTATCGACGCAAATGTAGTGGCGCCGAAATTCGGCCAAGAGGAAGGCTTCGGCGAAGTAGCGATACCGGAGCAAGCCGGGCGCGAGGCACAGCAAGAGCAGGCACTTAGAATCAACGCGGAACTTGAAAATGAGGGTTTGGTGGCGTTTTTGGCAAATGGAAAGGCCTTTGTCTACAGCGAGAATTGGCGCAGGATAGCTTCAATCCCGATGTATACAAATCGTCGGCGTATTTTCCCGACTCACAACCGTACCTTTACGGGGGTGATGAGCGAGCCGCTACCCGCGGGCAGCTATAAGGTGCGGCTCGTCTTCGAGCCGGTCAGCTCGAGAAACGGCAGCAGCACGGCCGTGAGCGGACGGAAGATAACCAAAGACATAGACCTTACTATAGGCGAAGAACTGGCAGAGAAATGGGCCGAGAAGGCGATAGTGCAGGAGACCGAGATACTGCAACTCATACCGGAGGAGCTCGAAATTACGCTGACAGCAGGGCGTTTCACAACAAAGACATTTCAGGCAGTCAGCCAAACCTTGAGCACGGTTTCGGTCCGCTGCCAAATTGAGGCTGACGGGCAATTAAAAGACTGGGTCGCGTTAAGGTCGGCGGATTTCGCTCTGGCGGCGAACACGAAGCGAAGCGTGCTCTGCTGGGTGAGAATACCTGTCGATGCGGAACCCGGCCGATACAGCGGGACAATCTCAGTCGAGGCCGAACGCTCGGGCTTAACGGCCCAAGCCGCGGCCAATGTTGAAACGCAGAAAATACCTATTGCAGTTGTTATACCCGAACCGGATAAGTTAGTCGCAGTTAAGTAGGCTGATTCGATGATTGGATTAGTGGCCAGAGAAAGACAAAGAGTGACGCTGTTAGCGGCAGCATTCCTTCTGCTGCTGTTTAGCCTTACCGGCAGCAGCGCCACAATAGACAGCCTTAATGCCGGCGAACAGACAATGGTCAACAACGTCTGGATTGATGTGCCGCTGACGCAGGTTTTCAGGGACATATCAATAGAGACGGGCGTCGTTATTGCCGTCGGCCCGCAGGTACCGGACGTGGTTGTTTCTCTGGACGCCGGCCTGGGCAAGCCTCTGCAGGAATGCCTACGGGAGCTTGTGGCCGGACAGGGTCTTTACGTACACAAGGAAAACGACCGCTTCTACATAGTCAGCTCGGCGAACCCTTCGTCGCCGGGGTTTGCCGAAATCGCAAGGTCGAAACGGCTGTACCTGAAGTACATAACGGCAAAGCATCTGAGGTCTTCGCTTCCTCTGTCGGTGCAGCAGTACGTATCGAGCGGTGAAAGGCTGAACGAAGTGCTCATCTACACGGTGCCCGATATCATGAGCCGTATTATGGAAATCGTGCAGGATCTGGATGTGCCGCAGCCGCAGGTGATACTGGAGGTACTTGTCGTAGAGCTGGAGGAATCAACGAGCGACGAATTCGGCATAGACTGGGAATACACCGACCCTCACAACCTCTTCGGCATAGAGGCGGGGCTTGGGGCCTTTACGGGGATAGCGCGCTATACGAGCGTTCCCAAGAGCCAACTGACAAGTCTGCTCGTTACTCTTCGGGCGCTGGTGAGCGAACAGAAAGCGAATATCAGGTCCCGGCCGCGAGTCGCCACTCTAAACGGTCAGGAGGCCACTATAGAGATATCTCTGGACGAATACTTCACCGTGGTTACGGACCTGTATACGACGGGCACGCTGCGAACGGAGCTGCAGGTAATCAAATCGGGCGTACTGCTTAAAATAACGCCGCACATAGGTGATAACAGCGATATAACGGTTGACGTATTAACCGAGGTCAGCGATGTAGCGTCCCGGCAGAACATGGTTGCAGGTAATGAGGCCGGTGACCTGCCTATAATTCGGCGGCGCAAAGCCGATACCACCGTCCGCGTCAAGGAAGGCGACGCAATCGTAATAGGAGGACTGATTGAGACGCAGCAGCGCAGCGAAGACAAACGTGTTCCTCTGCTTGGTTCGATTCCTTTTGTAGGCGGCATCTTCACGACAAAAGACGACAGCACACTGAAAAAGGAAGTGATAATCTTTATTACTCCGCGTCTGATTGAGGAAGGGCAGATGCCGGTGACTGCCGGTCATGATTTGCTCAGGCCCGAAGAAGAACTGGAGAGCCTTCGCGGGCCGGCCCTTACGGCCGAGGAACAATTCCTGAACCGAAAAAACGCTTATGTTATAGAGCAAGAGCTAAGGTCGCTGCAGGAGGCGGCGGCTCTAATCGGCGGGCGAGACCATAACCGGAAGCTCGGCCCAGTCGAACCCGACACAGACGAAAGTGCAGGAATAGCTGTTTCGGGCAGCAACGACCCACCCAACATAGCCGAAGAAATTGAGGCCTTGCAAGAGGTAGTCGCTCTACTCTGCGCCGAGCCCGGGTCCCACTATAGTTCGCCCGACGCGGACAGTAAGCCCAGATCTTTTCGCAGAGACCCCCAGTAACAATAATGAAGCTGAAACCATCCCATATTATTGTTTCCTTTTTTGTTATTCTGTGTTGTTTGCTGTCGTTTGTGTACGGGCAGGGGCAGATGAGTTGGGACGACGATTTCAGCCCAATCTCGCTGTCAAATATTCAAACAAAAAACCAGGTGCGTCAGGGTCAGTCAACAACTACACTGTCCACAACCGGCGATGCGGAAATTACCGCAGACAACAGTACAAGTGCGAGGCTCAACGGGCCGGGCGGCGACAGCCTGAACACAGAATACGGTCTGGCATTTGACGGTAGCGGCACAAGCGAAACAGGTGGTTCAAGCGTTGCTTTTACCAGCTACGACTTATTTCTGAGTACGCCGGCCTACGTCACATATGTTACAGGTGACAATAATGTGGACGTAACACTGCGTGTCAGGGCGAGCAACTATGCCGGCGACGTTGCCAACGCGGGCACTTACACCGCCACGCAGACGCTGACGGTCTCCTGGGTCGGTCCATAACGACCCGCATAAATTAAACAAGAACATTTTCGCGCCGCAGAAAAGATAATTGAATAAGCAAAACATTAGCCTGAACCGTCTGTCATTTCCGGTTAACCACGTCTATTATTCAAGAAGATTGTTGCAAAAGGTCGAAATTACACATAATTAACGCCGCTACATGTACGTTATAGGATTAAACGATGGCAACAGAAACGAACCAGAACGCCTCCGGGCAGACAGCTCGCAGCCTGCATCTTAATAAACCACTTGTGCCTATAGACGAGTACGCGGCTAGGGAGGGGCTGTCGAGAAGTCTGGTGGAGGAGTGTGGAAGGCTGGGGATTGTGCAGCTAAGGACTTACAGGGGCAAGACGTTCGTGGTCAATGTGCCTATCAGCCCGTATGTCTGCCTATCCGCGGGCGGGGGAGAAGGGGCTGGGCCGGCGGAAAAGAACGGCCGGACGGAGAAGATATCCGAATTGATGAACAGGGTGGCCTGTGAAAAGTCGATTTCGCAAGAAGACGGCGAAGGACGCACTGAGTCAGGCGATGGAGCTGAGGGGGGGGCGATATCTCAATTAGTCAGGAAGATGTTCGATAATGCTTCCAAGGTTACGGAAAGGCAGAGGCAAGAGCTCGATGAGAAGGTCGAGCGGGTCGAGCCTGCATTCGAACCAAGCCAGAACAACGTTCCTGAGGCGCCGCAAGCCATCAGACAATCGGGGAGGTCGGTCAATGAGGACAACCAGACCAGGAGTACGTCCAGACCGGTTCAAACAAAAACACCCAGGGCCAGCAAACTAAGGAGGGCGACCGATAAAATCAGGCAGGCACGACCACTGCCGCCGGTGCAGCCTCCTGATATGGAAATATTCGAACTGGCGGACGAACCCGCGGGGATAGTTGACGATACCGAGCCAATTTACGAAGCGGCACAAATTCCGCAAGAAGACGGGGTCCAGCTCGATATCCTTACCGCACAAGCGAGGGCCAAAAGTTTCTGGCAGACTACGGCGGTTGTATCGCTCGGGCTTTTCTTTATAGTGCTGGTTGCGAATATCGCACTGTTTATCAGCCGGCGAGTGCAGCTTAACAGGATTGAGGAGGCTTATGCAACTATTCAAAAGCTATACGACGACACCACGCAATCGAGCCGGCAGGTCGAAAGCCTTCAGGCGGAGCTGAATAATTCCAGTGCGCAAGCAGGGCTTTTTCAAAACAACCTGGACAACTCGAAAGCCGAGCTGAGGACCGTTCGAACCGAACTTACGCAAGTCAGGCAGGACGCCGAGACGCTGCGAAACGAGCTTGGCAAATCGAGAGCGGAAAACGGAAACCTAAGAACCCAGTTAGGCCAGTACGAGACGGAACTGAGCGGACTGCAAGGCCAACTTCAGCTATCCAAAGAGGAATTAAAAACCGTTCAAGACAAGCTTGCTTTGGCCACGCAGGAGCTGCGGACTATTCGAGAGCGAAATGCCGAGGCGGCGGAGCGGCTAAACAGGCAAATCCAGAAATTAACGGCCCGGCTGAACGAACTAAACAAGAATTCTCAAAGGCGGTAGGGGCCCGGCAACTCGGGCGATTAAGAATATTGCTCCCAGAGGCCGTAGCGCAAAATCTTACCTTCCCCAGTTACTGCATCCTGTTCTTTGGCTATGACCATAGCAAGTGTGTCTGAATGGCCGAGGCGGTACTGCTTTACTTCGTCGGGTGACATAATCATAAATGCAGTTGAAAGGGCGTCGGCGGTCGCGGCATCGCCTGCCAAGGCCCAAGCAGCGAGGTTGTCGTCAACCGGCCGGGCCGCGCGAGGGTCGATAATGTGCCAGCCCTTCTGCAGACCCGAGCCGCCCAAGGCCCGGTCGTACAGATAAAGCAACGCCAAGGTCTGGCTGCGGTCAGCGGGATTGCTCATCGTGACGGGCCAGCCCTTCGCATCAGGGGGTGAGCCAAGCGCAAAGACCGAACTATAGCCAGCGTGAATCAGGGCGGTTTCAAGGCCCCACTCTCTTAGTAGCTCTGCCATTTTGTCGACCGCGTATCCCTTGCCGACGCCGCCGAGGTCAACGCTGACGGCCTGGCCAAGCAGCCGTATCGCAACGTTTGCAGCATCCAGCTCAAGCAGACGCATACCCGTACGGCGACGCGCGGTGTCGAGCTGCTCGTCAGATGGTTTGAGCAATGTTTTGTCGTCGGCAAGCCAGCAATCCATAAAATAGCCAACAGTAATATCAAAAGCACCGTTGGTCTCGGCATACAGGCGGGTACAAAGCTCAAGACATTCGAATGTGTCGGAGCCAACCGTCAGCCACCGGTCTGCGGTAAGGTGGTTGATTCGAGAGACGTCGCTGTTTTCGATGAACTTGCTTAGCTCGGCTTCAAGGCGGTCGAGCTCATCGAAGGCGGCCCAGGCCGCCTGTTCAGCGTAGCGTTTATCAGGATGCAGGGTGAATATCTCGAAGGTTGTGGCCATAGCCTCGTGCGAAAATCGCTGGATCCCCTCAATCGCGTCCCAATTGCTGCTGAAAAAGCTGATTTCCGGCTGGGCTTCGGCCATAGCGTCACCTGTCGGATTCTGTTAATGTCGAGGTCGATTGATGCTGCCGGTAACTATCCCATAAATCCTTGGTAACCAAGCCGCGTAATTCCACCCGTGGGCGCAACTCCGTATACGAATTAAAAAGAGGTACGTACAGGTGCTTTTGGCCCGGGGGGGGCAGCTCATACAACTTTTTCAAAAGGGCAGGCTCAACGTCCGGCGAGGCGATAATGACAGGTGCAGACGGCGTGTCCCGGTCAACGT
>CP070830.1:2569382-2603135 GCA_020344865.1 Planctomycetota bacterium | reverse complement strand
TTCAACCAGAATCTCGCATTCCTCACCGATAAATCCCTCCCTAAACCGTCGCCCCAGCTCCGCATCCACCTCCCGCAACACCTCCGAACGCCTCTTTATAACTCTATTATTCACAACATCTTGCATCTCCGCCGCCGCCGTCCCGCCCCTCGCCGAAAACCCGAAAACATGCATCTTCGCGAACCCCACCTCCTTCGCCACCTCCACCGTCGCCTCGAAATCCCCCTCCGTCTCACCCGGAAATCCCACAATCACGTCCGCCGTTATCGCCGGCCGCTCCAAACTCGACTTCGCTAACTCCACCGCCCGCAGGAACTTACGAACATCGTACTGCCTCCCCATCCGCTTCAGAACCGCATCCGAACCCGACTGCAGCGACAAATGCAGATGCGGCATTATATTGCTATTTCTGCAGAAACTATCCATCAATCGCTCCGTCACGTCCCCCGGCTCAAGCGAGCTCAGACGTATCCGCGCAAGCCCCGCTATCCCCGCCATCTCATCCAGCAGCTCCGCCAATGCGTCATTCCGCTCGTTCGCCCACCGCTTTCGCCTCACGCTCTCCCGCCCGTAAGCCCCTAAAAATACACCGGTTACGACAATTTCCTTATGCCCCGCCTTCACCAATGCCTCCGCCTCTTCAAGCACCTCTCCCGCTGACTTACTGTGAACATTCGCCCGCGCCTTGGGTATAATACAGTAGCTGCAATAGCCGTCGCAGCCATCTTGAACCTTGAGAAAAGCCCGTGTATGGCCTTTGAACGATGTTAGTTGTGGCAGCTTCGCGGGACTACATAAATCATTGTAAGGCCTGTCTTTAGGCCCGTTTTTGGCTCTTTTAACATATTGGTCAGTTTGCGTGTTTCCGCGGTTCCGCCCCCCAGCTTCGCCATTGACTATTTCCGTCAAGACCGCCGCCGTATGCTCGCGCTGCCTGATTAGATGAACGTTCTTGCCGCAATAGCCTAATTCGCCGATTTCCACAACCGGCAAACACCCAGAAACGACGATAACTGCATCAGGACTTAGTTTTTCAGCTCTTCGGATATATTGCCGGCTCTTCGCCGAAGCACTGCGAGTAACACAGCAGGTATTGATTACAACTATCTCGGGCCCCTCGCCCCTCCGAACCTGCGTAAGTCCGAATTGCTCAAGCAGTTGGCGAATCTGCTGGCCTTCGTATTGATTAACTTTGCAGCCAAGAGTAGTTATGGCAAAAGCTTTCATAATATGATATAATATGGTATAATGAGGTATTGTTGAAGCTAACTTACAGGATTATTCAAAGCAGGTTTTGAGCATAACGGCGAGGGCTAATTATGGCTGTGGAATCCGGCTCGGTTTGGGCAATAGATATAGGAAATAACGCATTAAAAGCTTTACATTTGAGCAGTGTAGGAGATGCTGTTCAAGTAATCGGCTTCGACAGTATTCAGCACAGCAAAATTCTTACCGGAAGTGGTATCAAGCCCGCAGAAAGAGAAGAGCTGATTGCATTAAGCTTGCGCCAGTTCGCCAAACAGAACGATTTAACCAAGGCTGATGTGGTAGTTTCTGTGCCGAGCCATAACAGTTTTGCACGCTTTGTGAAGCTGCCACCGGTGGAGCAGAAGCGCATACCCGAAATTGTTAGATTTGAGGCCGCTCAACAGATTCCCTTTGATATCAACGAGGTGCAGTGGGACTGGCAGCTGATGACCGAAGCGGACAGCCCCGAGAAAAGGGTGGGTATATTTGCGATTAAGAATGAGGTGGTCAGCTCGCTTCTGGAGCATTTTAGCAGGGAGAATGTGACGGTTGGCTATGTTCAGATGGCCCCGATGGCCCTGTATAATTACGCGTTGTACGACCGCGGTGATTTGGTCCAGTCCGAGAGTCAAGCTGTTGTTATTATTGATATTGGTGCTGAAAACACCGATTTGGTCGTCTGCACAAAATCAGCGGTCTGGCAAAGGTGTATACCGATGGGGGGCAATGCCTTTACGAAGGCCATAGCTGATACCTTTAAGCTGAATTTTGAAAAGGCTGAGAAACTTAAGCGCACTGCTCCTATGAGCAAGTATGCCCGGCAGGTGTTCCAGGCGATGAGGCCGGTATTTACGGATTTGGCCTCCGAAATCCAGAGGTCGCTTGGCTTTTACAATAGTTCCAATCCCAACACTAAATTGTCGAGGATTATTGCGCTGGGTGGCGGAACGAAGATGCGCGGTCTGCTCAAATACTTGCAGCAGACGCTGCAGATGCCTGTCGAAAGGCCTGATTCTTTTAAGAGGCTCGCGATTGGTTCGGGTGTCTCAACGGCGAAGTTTCATGAGAGCGTAAGCGATTTTGGCATTGTTTATGGTCTTGCTTTACAGGGCTTAGGTTTGGCAAGGATTGAGAGCAACCTGCTGCCTCGCAGCATTGCCCGCTCGATGGCTTGGGCGAGTAAAGCCAAGTATTTCAACGTGGCGGCCGGCTTGCTGTTGTTAGTTTCGGTTCTGGCTTTCGCAAGGACGTTTTTTGTTGATAGGGTCAGTTACGCTAGTAACGCTCAAGTTCGGCAAAAGATTGACAATGTCGTTAGGACCGCCCGGCAAGCTGTTAGCAAACTCGATGCGGAGGAGAGCAAAGCCTCAGGCTATAAAGCGGCGATAGAAAAAGCCTTTGAGCCGTTTAGCTATCGTGATGTGGTTCCGTTACTGCACCAGACCTTGTTCTCGGTTTTGCCGAGCGAAAAGTACAATCCTGAACAGCGTGGGCTTTACGGGGCTTTTGCAGATGGTGATGTGGAAGCGGTTTTGAAAATCCCCCGCAAAGAGCGCAAACAGGTCTTTATAACAAATATGTCCGTTTTCTTTTCGGGTGATATTGCCAAGGCAGATTTTGGCGCCGCCGATTTACTGAGAGCCGGACTTAGAAAGAAAAGAAGTAAGAAGAGCATTGGTGGTGGTCCTATGGGTTACGGTCCTCCCGGCTATGGTCCTCCTGGCATGGGCGGCCCTCCCGGTTATGGTCCTCCCGGTTACGGTCCTCCTGGCATGGGCGGCGGGTACGGTTCGAGGAGGTCTTCAAGAAGGGGCGCGGAAGAAGATGACTCGGCGAAGGACGAGGGCGAAAAGCCCGGGTTTATTGTAACCGTAGTGGGCTACAGCCCGTATGAGAATTTGGGTGAACTTATGGACCCTGTTGGTGTGGAGAACGACCCGAGTAAATGGGGTGTCGTTACTCGATTGCTTCATCTTGACGAAATTGTCGACGGCAACAGCCCGTTTGAACTATACAAAAAGGACAAGGTCCAACATTTCAAGTTGGAAATAAGTGAAGTGGACCTGGAAGCCGGCGTGCCGCCCGGCATAGGGCTTAGTGATGTCAGGTCTGTAAAAGGCGGAGAAGTTGTTCGCAGAGATGAGGGCGTGGATGTCTTGGTCGACCCTATGACAAAGGAGATTATCAGCAGGATGGCCGAGGTGGACGAGTACGGAAAAGAGAAAATCGATAGAGCGGGCAACGTTGTTTATGAAACTAATGACCATTGGTTTAGGTTGGATGTAAAATTTATCTGGAAGGATGCGCCAAAGACGAGTGAGCCCGCCACGGATAGTTAAAGCCGCGGCCTCGGAGGTTGGCGTTTTCTATGTTGTTTTTTACGGAATTGGCCGTCAAGAGTAGAGTGGGTATAAGGCATGCGTGCCGCAAAAGTTCCGGTGCGTTGGTAACAAACAATCGAAGACAAGAATAGGCAGTTGAGCTGAAATGAATATCTCAGGACTTAAAAACTTCTTTAAAAAGCTTAGTTTTTTCAAGAATTATTCAGCGTTTTTGGTGCCGGTCATTATATTTGTGGTAGGCGTGCTTGTTTTTATACCTACCAGGTTAATGAGTGGCAAGCTCAGGGAGCGAATAGTAACTGAAAGTGTTTCAAAGGGCAGGCAGGTTGAGTCTCTAAGCAAAAGTACTGTTGCCCGTAACCAATGGCAGATTGAGCAGGAGTATCAGAAGGCTTACGAGGCGGACGCCAATCAGACGGCCCTTTTAGCCAAGCAAAGTACTCAAAGAGAGTTGTTGAGTTATAAGGTATTTCCGGAGCCCAAAGATACGTCTACGTTGATTTTTCAGGAGTTCGGCAAGAGTTATCGCGGAGCTGTCGAGGAGCTGATAACCCTTATGAACGCTCGTGATTGTCCTTCAGAGAGCGAGTTGCAGAGGAATTTGCAGAGTTCACCGGCTTTTAGCCTCAGGGGAGGCAGGGGGTTGGCGGGCAGGTTGAGCGAGGTTGATACTGCGATAACCGACGTTATTTGCCGGGAAAAAGCTGAATCTGCATCTGTTTATGCCACACCGCGAGATTTGCCCGGCTACGAATTCTGGGAAGAGTATCAGTACATCGGAAGAGCGACCGCAATTGATGACTGTTGGTATTGGCAGTTGGCTTATTGGATCGTGGAGGATGTTGTTTATACGATACGCGATCTGAATTCTGGCTCGAACAGTGTTTTTACCTCACCGGTCAAGAGGCTTTTGGGCGTGAGTTTCGTTGGTGGGATTGCGGGCAGCACTACTGTGAAGACGTCAGCGTCAACTGGCGGGAGACCTGAATATGTTCTTGTGCTTGGGCAGGGGTTGGCGGAGCCCTGTACGGGAAGGTTTACGGATGACGATATTGATATTGTGCATTTTAATGTGGCTGTTGTGATTAGCGCGAAGGCGATTTTACCTTTTATGCAGCAGCTGTGCAGCGCCAAAGAACATAAGTTCAGGGGATTTCTCGGGGACGAGCAGGAGCGGATTTTCAAGCGTAATCAAATAACGGTTTTGGAGAGTGATGTTATTGCTATTAATCGGGAAAGTCCAAATCACCTTCTCTACCGCTATGGCGAAGACGCCGTAGTGGAATTGGAGCTGGTTTGCGAGTATATTTTTAACAAGAACGGCTACGATGAAATCAAACCGGAATCGATTAAGAAGGCCACAAAGCCGGCGGCGGAGTAGGTGTAAGAATTAAGGAGATGGATGGGTATTGGTTGGTAACGGGCCGCCAAACGCAAAGGGTCATTTAATTTGTCTTGGTCAGCGAGAATTCAAGACGGGAAAATTAAAATGGTAAAAAAAGGCAGCAACTTTTTCGAAGAGCATGTTGAAAAGATAGTTTTGGCAGTCTTTGGGCTTGTTTGCATCTGGCTTTTTATCAGCTACGTTCTTTTTAGTCCCACTCACGTGGAGTACGACGGCAAGAAATTCAGTTCCGGTGATATTGACAATTATATTGTCGAACGGACCAAGGTCCTTGAAGACAAGCTCAGCCGTAAGCCTCAGACGAAGCAGCCATATAAACCACAGGTTATTGATTTTGAGGCTCGCCTCGACTCGGCCATAAGTAATATTGATGTTAGCCTCGGTATTCCCCAGCCCAGGCATAGCTTGACGGACGTGATCGCCAACAGAAAGTATCGCATTCCGTCTGTCGGGGAGGTTAATGACATTAAAGTTGAGCATATCAGAGCGGTGGCTTATGTGCCTACCCAGGAAATTGACGAGGATAATACTTATAACCAGGCGGAGCACGAGCCAAATGACCTTGATTTTGTGACTGTGGAGGCGAAATTCGATGTTGCGGGACTATACGAGAAATTCCGAGAAAGTTTTGCCGGTGAGAATGTTCAGGAGGACTGGCGTGATCCGTGTCTTGGTATCCCGGTTTTTGCGGCCGTGCAGTTGCAAAGACAACAGTTGCTTGCCGACGGCAGCTGGGGCACTTGGGAAAACGTGTCTCGAACCAAGATTGACCATTGCAAAAAAATGTTTGAGGTTATAGAGGATGTGGATAAGTTGCCGACGGGAGGGATAAAAGTGCGCATGCTACAGTTTGATGATTGGCAGGTCAAGGCGGACCTGCTGCAGCCGGAGAGTTATCAGATTGCATCTGCAAAAGAAGAATGGTTTCCTCCATCGTTGCACAAGGAATATTTGGAGTATCAGAGAGAGATAGATGCCCAGGAGAAGCGTGAGGCCATGACTGCAAAAAAGGAAGAGCGAAAAGAAGAACGCTCGGAACGACGCAACAGGACATCGAGAACGCGTCCCACGTTGGGAGTAGGCAGCCCGTTTGGTGGGGGAGGTGGTGGTGGACCTCCCGGTTATGGCGGCGGCGGCGGTCCTATGGGCGGTATGTCCACAAGAAGAAGGTCGCCTACCAGAAGAAGGCGTGTTGAGCAGGATCGCGACAGTGACAGGGAACGTCTGGACAAGGCCAAAGAGGCTCTAAAGACAACAAGTGATGTTTATAAAAAATTCGATGAACTTTTAATTAACAGGAAAAAGGATATTTCGAAGTTAGATGAGCCGTTGGTGTTCTGGGCGCATGATGATACTGTTGAGCCCGAGAGAAGCTACCGGTACCGAATGCGCTTGGGTGTTTATAATCCGATAGCCGGTACGAATCAGTTCCACGAGGAGGACAAATCGCTGAAAGACAAGGCTATTTTGTGGAGCGGGTTTTCTGATACAACGGAACCCGTGGATATTCCGGGTAAGTTGTACTTCTTCCCGCGGGATATACAGGAAGCAGCCGAGGCGGTGACGGTGCAGGTATGCAGATACGTGTTGGGGTATTGGTACACCAAGGACTTTACTGTCAGGCAGGGTGAGGCAATTGGCATCGCAAGTGAGTACAAAATGACAGATGAGGAGGAGAAAGAAAAAGTTACCGTGCCGGAGATGGTCGATTATGCTACCGGAGCAGTTATGGTGGACATCATGCCTGTGAACGACTGGTCGGGCGGGAAAAATTTACGAGCCAGGCATTATTTTGATATGCTTTACAGTTTTGATGGGGCGAATATGGACCGCATGCCTATTAGGTCGAGGTATTGGTCCGAAGAGTTGTTGAGCAAATTCAATGAAATCAAAAGGGCCGAGAAGGAGCCGAAAGAGCCTTTGCGGGAATGGGGCACCAAGTCGGGTCTGGACAGGCGTGCCCCGAGACCGGGAGAGGGTGGGCCTCCGGGGTATGGTCCTCCCGGCTACGGGCCTCCTGGCTTTGGTCCTCCTGGTTACGGACCCCCAGGCTATGGGCCTCCTGGTCGATGACGAGGATGTTTTTAGTAGCCTTGGAATACCGAGTTAATTGATTTTAGCTGTAGTTCAGGTTCAATTGAACCGGTAGGTTGCTCACAATCGATTGTTATCTCAACCTGCCTGGGCGGTATCACATCTACAAAATTGTCGCTGAATTCTGCTGCGACGGATCTGTTGATTTGAACATCCTTTGCAATTGCATTTGACTTTAGTTCGAGCCGCCACTGCTTGTCTGCTATTTGGCAGACTGACTTGATGATTTCTACTCTGGGCCAGTCGATGTATTTATCAGGCAGGTAGAAGAACAGGTTCTCTGCGATTTTCTCGCCGTCCTTTTCAACTAACAGGTGTAAAGCCGATTTGTCCGGATATGTGGGGGAAACGATTGCTTTCGGGAGTCTGTGCGGGGCCGATGTGCTAAACGGAGCAATCGCGGACGTTAATACAGCCTCGTCGAGAAGATGTCCGGACAAGTCAATCAGCCGACAACTTAGGGCAGCGCTTATTGGCTGATTGCTGTCGTTTATTACAATAACGTTGGGTGATTGCAGCGCCGGTGCTGAAGTTGTCTGGGCTTGCTCCGAATCCGGCACCAGCGCAACTAAGATATCCGAAAAGAATCGCTTGGCGTAGTAATAAAGCGCTTTTGGTTTTTTAAAGTAGTCCATCGAGGACCAGCTTATTGCCGGGCTGCAATCGTTGAACTGCCAGAATAATACGCCGTGATTTCGGTGGTTGTGTGCCCTTAAATATTCGACGTGTGATTTGATTGCGCGAGCCTGTGTGAGTTGTGACAAATACACGAACTGCTCAAGGTTTTCGGCGCTGCCGAACAGATCACCCATGTAACGGTATATGCGGCCGTTGCCGTCTATTTGATAGTTGTGTTTTTCGATTGGGCGGCCGCCGATGCGCATCCGCTCGGGGGGACAAAAATTTTTGATACTTTCCATATTTGGCAGTGATTGTAAGCCGAATTCGGTAACGAACCGCGGGACGTTTTGAGGACGACATAAGTATTGGCGAACCGGTTGATGGCCGGACCAGACACCCCATTGATGTATTGTCAGTGACTCACCGCTTTTGAACTTGTTTTTATCACCCAGTGGTGTTGTCGGTATGTAGTCGGTATCGGGGTCCAGTTCGGCAGCCAGCGGCGGCAAAAGCTCGTGGTAAATTTTTTTGCCATGGAACTTTTTGCTCTTGCCAAGCTTGCCTGTATGATGCATTAAATCAATTTCGTTATTGCCGCACCATAGCACAAGGCATGGGTGATTTCTCAGCCGCCTTATAATTGTGGCTGCCTCTTTTTTTACTTCCTCAAGAAACCACTGACGGTCGGGATAGTAAGCGCAGGCGAACATAAAATCCTGCCAGACCATTATTCCGAGCTGGTCGCACAGTTCGTAAAATTTATTGGATTCGTAGTAGCCGCCGCCCCATACACGGAGCATATTCATGTTCGATGCAGCTACTGAGTCGAGGAGTTTTTTATAATCGCTGCTTGTGACCGAGCCTGCAAATATGGAGGCAGGCACCCAGTTTGCTCCCTTGGCGAATACAGGTTTGTTGTTGATTTCAAACTGAAAATTTTCGCCGTGCTCATCCGGCAGGCGATTGACTTTGGCCGTTCTTATGCCGATTTTTTTCTCCGTTTGCTCTATGATTTCATCGCCGCTTAGCAGCACAAGCACCAGTTTGTAGAGGTGCTGTCGGCCGTAGCCGCTTGGCCACCAGAGAAACGGTTTCTCGATGCGGATTACGGTGGATTGAGCATCTTCGCCGGCCTCAAAAGTCACATCGTGCTCGATTACTTGCCCTGCACAGGATAAATTCAGCCTGCAAAGGATTTCTTCTTTCGCAACTGTGTCCAGGTTTAGCGCGATTTTAAGGTCGGCATAGCGTTGGTTGCACTCAACTGTTCGGGTGTGTAAATCAGCGATTCTCGCTTTTTTGGTGCCTTCAAGGCGAACGTCTCGCCAGATTCCGCAGCCGGCAAGAGCGGGGCAGAAATCCCAGCCGAACTGGTATTGTCCCTTTCTTATGTAGGCACGGCGGGGGTCTGTTGACGCTGGCTCGGTAAACGAGGTATATCGACCCATCAGCTTCTCGGCGTATAGAGTGGCGGATTCGAATTTGACCAGTAGCGAGTTTTTTTGTGGATTCAACAATCCTGTTACATCGAATCGAAATGGAATGAACATATTATTTGTTTTGCCGATAAGTTTGTTGTTGAGCCAGACACTGGTTATTGTGTCCAGGCCGTCGAAGACCAGCTCGGCTCGGTCGCAGTTGAGCAGCTCGGCTCCGACATCAAAAACTTTTTTGTATACCCACGGTTTTTCGCTGACCCACGAGAATTTCTCAGGGTCGGTATCAATGTCACTCCGATTTATTTGCCCGGCTTCAATTAGGCTGTTAAAGATGGAGCCGGGGACGGATGTTTGCAGCCAGTCGGCTGAATCCAGGTCGCGCATTCGCCGGGCCTGGAGCGGGTATTGCTTGAATTCCCATTTTCCAATCAGGTCAAGAGATATTTTCGGCACTATAACTTGCTCCTTATTTGACCATACAGATGCCGCTAATATAATTTGCATCTAAATGGCTTACAATAGAATTTGTCTTTAACTTTAACTGTGGGTCGTGCGTATCGTGAGTATGAAATGTTGGTCAGGATATGAAACCACTGGTGGCAGTTACGTTTAAATGAGTGAGGTGTTTTTTTGGATTCAGCTGCTCTTTTTGTGCGGTGGTTATTTTAATTCGTCTGTGAACTTTCTCATCCAGCCATCACCGGCCGTGTTGAATTCCTCCTCCGGCGGTACCAGGTCAACGTCATAGTTCCGATGCCACTTAAGCTTCCACAACCCCTTTAGGCCCACTGACTTGACAGAATAGTCCATAAAAACCCAGTTTGCGTAGCCATCGTGGCGGTTCAGGCATACGCGTACCATGTGGCCATAATTCGCATAAGGTCCCCATGGCTCGCCATCACATGGCGGAACTGGATCTTCTACCTCCGGCCAGCAATCAATCCACTGCTCGTCACCAAGCAAAGGTATCTGAGATGCGCCTTTGATGATAAAATTCCTCCAGTTGTTCTTAGCTACATTATGGTTCTGAAACCTTGGTGCGTCGGCCGGTGGGTTGCAAATCCAGGCGTTCATTCCGTAACTGCCGTAATCACCCGCCGTCACGGATGGCCACCAACTCGAGGGCTTCCCAGGCTCGCCTGGAAATGTGCCCCAACCTACAAGCGCGCCCAACTGTCCCGTATAGTATCCTGGTCGTAATTCGGAGCCGGGCTTTATGGCCCTTGGGCAGCAGCGCAGATGGTGCTCGTTGCCGTAGTATGGCCGCAGTGCCTCCATCCAATAATCAGTGTGTTTCACCTGCAGACCGCTCGCACTGTTCTGCCACCAGCCTCTGGGGGCGGAACCTTCCCAATCGTTGGCATACATCGAATAACAGGCGCCCCATTGTTTCAAATTGGATTGGCCGATGACGTTCTGCGCCTGCCGCCTTGTCCGCATCAGTGCAGGCAACAGTACTGACATGAGAAGCGCAATGGTCGATACCACCACTAGCAATTCCACTAAGGAAAAGCCTTTTCTCCAGCGCATCCTTAACTCCTCACTACCGGCTAGACTACAAGCCCCGCCTTTTAGGCTACCCACAGCCAGCCTTACATTTCCCGAATTTTCTCCATTTTACCCTTGGCTATGATTTCTGTCAAGCGTTTTGTCAATAAAAAAAAACGTTTTTTATGGGTGTGGGTCTGCAGGCGGGAAGGCGGATTTTTCGTGCAAAATAGGCGATAAGCCGGGTTTTTGGGCTAAAAAGAGGGTTTGGAAATAAGGTGAGGCGTCAGTACAAATTACGCCTCGACTAAGAGCCGCCTGTTGTCTTCAGGGAGCACAGGCAGGCGGCCAGATGGAAAAAAGAGGCGCCAAGCTAAACCTGCAGGGACGGGGTCGAGCCCGTATTTGGGGGATAAAGGTGTTGCAAATTTCGGCTTTTTTTCTTATACTCGCCGTTTCGGCTGATTTTAGAAAGGGTTAGTGAATGAAGAAAGACGTGGCTAATTTATCCTTGGCGGCAGGGGGCAAGAAGCGGATACTGTGGGCTGATAATGATATGCCTGTGCTGGCGGCGATACGCAAGCGCTTCTCGAAGTCGAAGCCTTTGAAGGGGATGAACGTCTCTGCCTGCCTGCACATAACCGCCGAGACGGCGAATCTGGCCAGGACGCTGAAAGCAGGGGGGGCGAATGCCGTTCTGTGCGCATCCAATCCTCTCAGCACGCAGGATGATGTGGCCGCTTCTCTTGTGAAGGATTTTGGCATACCCGTCTTTGCCGTCTGTGGTGAGAATCGCAGCACGTATTACAAACACATCTACGCGGCGATTGACCATAAGCCGGTTATTACGTTTGATGATGGAGCGGACTTGGTAAATGAGCTGCATACGACCAGAAAGAAAGAAGCCGGCCGGATTATCGCCAGTATGGAGGAGACGACAACCGGCGTTATTCGTCTGCGGGCGATGGCGAATGCGGGTAAACTGAAATTTCCGGTTATCGCGGTAAATGATGCCGCCAGTAAACACCTCTTCGATAATCGCTATGGCACGGGCCAGTCAACTGTTGATGGTATTATTAGAGCCACCGATTTTCTTATGGCGGGCAACAAAGTTGTCGTGGCCGGCTACGGCTGGTGTGGTAGGGGCTTTGCTATGCGGGCCAGAGGGATGGGCGCTATCGTTATAGTTACCGAAGTTGACGCAATCAAGGCGATTGAGGCGGCTATGGACGGCTTTGACGTTATGCCGATGGGACAGGCGGCAAGGGTTGGGGATTTGTTCGTAACCCTTACCGGTAACAAGAACGTCATACGTGCCGAGCACTTCCGTGCGATGAAAGACAGGGCCGTTGTTGCAAACAGCGGTCACTTCAACGTTGAGATAGATATACCGGCCCTGAAAAAGATAAGCAAAAAGGTCAACCGCGGTGTTCGCAATTACGTCGATGAGTATGTCTTGAGCAACGGCAAGCGCATCTGTCTTTTGGCCGAGGGTCGGTTGATTAATCTTGCGGCCGCCGAGGGCCACCCCGCGAGTGTGATGGATATGAGCTTCGCCACGCAGGCGCTGGAGGCTGAATATGTGTTGAAAAGACGCAGCAAGCTTGCTGTAGCGGTTCACGATGTCCCCATGGAGATAGAGCAGCGGGTGTGCAAGCTCAAACTAAAATCAATGGGCATCGACATAGACAAACTTACGCCGGAGCAGATTGAGTATCTTGCCACCAGCGGGGAAGGGACCTGATGAGCTCGCATCTCGTTTAGCGCATCTTTGCCGACGGCATCGTGCGACGCGCCAAAACGAAATGCGAGATTGATGTCTATGGATAACATAGAGGCCGAAAAGGCACCCAGGGTAGTCCCGAAGTCTTTTATGGCTGTAGGCCCGACCCTGCACTACAGCCATAAGAATGTTCAAAGGTGCTGGCTGCTTGCCGTTGTGGCCTTTGCAACGACCTGCCTTTTCTGGTCGAAGATACTTGCCGGGTCGTTTTGGTCGTTCAGTTTCAGCTCTGTAACTTCCGCCGAATTCTGGCATTTGGACCAGTTTGTCTTAAGCGGTGTCACCATATTCGAGTATCCCTGGCAGATTCTTGTCCTGGGGCTGCTTATGGGTATTCTCGCCATCGTTCCGGTGCTGATATCACAGCTTCTGAGTTTCGCCTACAGCCTGCCTTTTATACTTTCGGTCGCTTTCCTGGCCAACCTCCCGGGCTTCGCGGTATGTCTCTTGGTAAGCTGTGTTGCCGCCGCATGCCGGCCGCTGCGCTTTCGCTCCCGATTCGCCGCCATAGCGCTGTGCACCGCCCCGCAGCTTCTTTATTGGGCGTATTTCGGAAGTGCCAGGGGAGTCGAACCCGTTAAGTGGGGATTTTCTTTTACGCCGTGGATTTGCGCGTGGCTTGTCGGCCTGGCTGTGGCCGGTCTGGTCCTTGGCATAGGTCATTTTACCCGCTATCGGCCGGGCCTCGTCTGGGCGTTTACCTGCCTCGTTCTTGTGATGGCTGTTGTTGTCTTTGAGACGCAGATTGGTTTTGCAGAGCTGGACTATCAGCTCTACGTCGCCAAGAATAACCCTGAACAGATAATAGAGTTTCACGACCACAGCATAACCGAGGCCCTCGACGAAACGCTCGAGAACGTCGCCGTCAGGAGATATCTGGCCGGTTTCTTTTATCCCACCGAACCAATACCGCTGCGTGCGGCTTTGAAGAAGGAAATCCAGATTCAGTTAAGTAACGGCCGCTGGCCGAGCTGGTTCATAGTGCCCGACGAGCTCAAGTTCCAGGCAAAGAGACAATGGCTCTTCGAACAGTACGACCTGTTTATAAGCCGCCGGTCGAGGACTCCGCGAATGCCCATGGCCCTATACTGTAAGGCGCTCTTGAGCGAATATAGTCCCGAGACGCAGATGCTTGGTGGCAGAGAGGTGCTGCATTTTTCCAGCGATTACCCTCACGAACGTTCGCGGGAGATATGGTACCGCCTGTACCGGGAATTCGGTGACAGCCCGGAATCTCTGGAGGCGCGATGGCGCATAGCCAGGCATTGGGCCGGGCAGGGTAGATTTGAGCAGGCCGACCAGCTTCTCGCAGAGGCGCAAGGCAGGCTCGCCGAACGGTTGAAGCTGCTCGATGAAGAACCCGGCCGGGACGAAACTCTTTTCAGCCTGTTTCGACCGCCGGTTGATTCCGTTATGACGGCCTTCAAACTGGCCGATTTGCAAAGGAAGTTAAGTCAGTTGCGCGCCCTCATAAGCTCGGAAAATCGCACCGAAAAGCCCGCCTCCGCCAAGCGTCTCGCCGAGTTTGTTATGATGAATCCCCACACCCCGGATTACGCCCAGCGCCTTGAAGGACTGCTCCAGCAGACTGCGGACAACGACCCCCTACGTGACAACATCTTATTGGCTCAGACGAAGCTTATTGCCGATGACCAGCTGCGGGCCGAAAGGCTGGCCCTCCTGCACGGCCGGTTCCAAAATACCGATGGCGGGATGCAGGCGTTGTACGAGCTGGCGCTACTGAAGATTCATTTATGGCGCCGGCAGAACGATTCGAATCTCCAGCAGAAGAAAAAGTATCTCGCAGATGCCAGAGATACCCTCACCAGCTTTCTGAGCCTCTATCCTGACAGCATCTGTACCGAGCAGGTCAGAAAAAATCTCGATGACCTGCCCGCCGCCGATTAACCCCAAGTGCTGTTTAATCCCTTTTCCTTCCCCGCTTTCGCACCGCTAAGGGGGGGCTAAATTCTTTTTCGAACTGAGATGTAGCGCAACCAACTGTCGGGGTTTGGATTTGACGTTTGTGTGGATTAAGCTACCATAAGCCTTATGGTTCAGAGACTAAAATCGTCCGGAGCAGCGAATATGCGGCCGCTCTGGGTATCGCTGGCATTGCTGCTGGTGGTCGCGGTAGGGGGGTGGCTGCTCCTTCGCTCGGGTTTTGTGCCGGGAGATGTTCGCAGTATCGTCCTTGTCAGTATCGACACCTGCCGGGCCGACTATCTCGGTTGCTACGGCTTTCGCCGCGACACCACCCCTAATATAGATGCCGTCGCCGCCCGCAGCGTTCTCTTTGAGAATGTCATCTCTTCCGTTCCTTTGACGCTGCCCGCCCACGGCTCCATGCTCACCGGCACTATCCCCCCTTATCACGGTATGCATGACAACCTTGGATATCGGCTCGGCGATTACAACGTTACCATTGCTGAAATACTAAAGGACTACGGTTTTGTCACCGGAGCCATCATCAGCGCTTTTGTTCTCGATTCGCAGTTTGGCGTAAACCAGGGCTTTGACAGCTTTAACGACCGCTTTGAGCGGCCGTACATGGCCGGTACAATTTCTGAGCGAAAAGGCGGCGAAGCCACCCGTTTCGCTATCGAATGGCTCGACCGACACAAGACCGAAAGATTCTTCCTCTTTTTGCATTATTACGACCCGCATACCGATTACGTCCCCCCTGAGCCTTTTGCCTCGAGGTTCGCGGATGACCTGTATGCCGGGGAAATCGCCTACACAGATTATTGCATTGGCCGGGTCATTGACAAGCTCAAAGAGCTCAACCTCTACGATTCGACCCTTATTATTATTACCGGCGACCACGGTGAGATGCTCGGAGAGCACGGCGAAGAGGACCACGGCTATTTCATTTACCAAAGTGCTATCAAAGTCCCTTTGCTCTTTAAGCTACCCGGACAGCGCAAAGCTAAAATCATAAAAGGCCTGGTTGGCTTAATCGATATTGTGCCGACTGTCTGCGGCCTGCTGGGCATTCAACCGCCCGAGGCCGTACAGGGACAGGACCTGTCCGCCTGTTTTACCCGAAGACCACTTTCGCAAAATGACAGATACATCTACACCGAGTCCCTTTACGCCACGAAATACAACGCCAATACCCTTCTCGGTGTTGTTACCGACCGCTTCAAATACATTCAGACCACCCGCCCCGAGTTGTACGACCTTATTCAAGACCCACAAGAGGCCAACAACTTAATACAACAGCAGCCTCAGCGGGCCCGCGTCCTGCAGGACCGCTTAAAACAAATCTTGGAACAGACAGTCAGTCGGCATGCAGCCGACAGCAAAGCCGCCTCGGACGAGCAGACGAGAAAGCGCCTCGAATCGCTCGGCTACATCGGCGGCGCGGTGGCCGAGGACTTCGAGTTTGACCAGAGCAAAGAAGACCCCAAGGATTTGATTGCCTTCCATCTTGCGAATACGCAGGTGCAGAAACTTATTGGCCAAAAGAAGAATTCCGAGGCCAAGAGTTTGTGCAGGCAATTGCTTGAACAGCGCCCCAATTCTTCTGAGATTTATCGCATCCTCGGTAAGATTGCCTTCGGAGAGGATGATGACGAAAATGCAAAGGCCTACATGCTCGAGAGCCTCAGGCTAAATCCGAATCAGTCGGACCTGCACAATAACTTGAGTGTGATTTTCGCCAGACAGGGCGAGTACGGCCGGGCCATTGAACAGCTCACCGAATCACTGCGGATTGACCCGTACCAGATCGTTTCGCATAATAATCTTGGTCTGCTGATGGCAAAGCAGGGCAGGCTTGACCGGGCCGTCGAACATTTTGCCGAATCGCTGAGACTAAAGCGCAATCAGCTTGACATACATGTCAGAATCGCCAATGCCTTTTACCGGCTTGGCAAATTTGATGAGGCCATCGAGCACTGGACTGAATCACTTAAACTTAATGCCGGAAAGCCGCACCTTATTCTTAACAAACTGGGCAGCGCCTTTTACCGACTGGGCAAACTCGATGAAGCCCTTAAATATTGGAATGAATCTTTGAAAATCAAGCCCGACCAGCCGAAAGTCAAAAACAACATAGCCGCGGCATTGGCCCAGAGCGGCAAGAAGGGCCAGTGACCGCCCCGTCCGCACCACGCCATGTTGGGGGACTTAAGTTTAAGTCGACACACCATCAACGCCGATGAGTATTAAGGTTTTCGCTCTTTGCGATTTTCTGTGCATAGGTTCGCCTAAAAACAAGAAATGGCAAAATTAGGTTCGAATACGGAAAACAGAAAGTTGACCGGCAACTCGAGACAAAGTACGTTGTCAACCAGAGGCCTGTGGTGGGTGCCGTTTGCCATTTTTTGTTTCGCTCTGTTGGTGCGCCTGACCTTCTTGGCGGAAAACATAGATTCCCCATTTTATAACTACCGCGGTATTGATTCACAGCAGTACCATACGATGGCCGTTGGTTTTGTGGACGGGACTTGGCCTGATGGACAGGTCTTTAGCTGGCCTCCGCTTTATCCATTGTTCCTTGGCATACTCTACAAGACAGCCGGACAAAACATCACTTTTCTCAAAATCGTTCATCTAACACTGGGCTCGTTAAGTTGTGTGCTTGTTTATCTTATTGCGCGGGCCCTCTTTAGCGGTCGTTTTGTATCGATTGTGGCGGCGATTATATGCTGTCTATACGGGACGCTTGTTTACTTTGATAGTCAGTTGCTGTCCGTCAGCCTTGATGTGCTTTTGGGACTATCGGTAATCTGGCTGTTACTTTTTGCATCCCGGCGCAGGCATGCAGCCTGGTGGGCCTTGGCCGGACTTGTTATTGGCTTATCCGCTATCAACAGGGGGGCAATCCTGCTGTTTGTTCCGGTTGTTCTATTCTGGATGTATATGGCGCAGAGTCAGAATAGCCAGCCCGCGGACAAATCCGAAGGGACGGTGTTTTGGAAGAAGGCCGTTGCCCTGTTGATACCGGTGGGTCTTGTTATCTTTCCGGTGGTTGTGCACAATGTCAGGTATGACAGGTCGATAGTTGATGGAAAACCGCAGCCAGTGGGCTTAAAACAGCTTGCTTCGACCGGATTTCTACCTGTCGCGACAAACCTCGGTATCAATTTCTATCTTGGTAACCATTTGGAGCTTCGCGAGGTCAATAACATCAATCATCCGGAACATTTCATGTATTTCCATCGCATCATGGATGAGCCCGGCCGGAAGGGCATTGAGAGTGCTTTCGGCCAAAGCAGGTATTTTGTTCGTCAGACCCTGCGACACATTTTTGAAAAGCCCGGGGATTTTATCAGGCTTACGGGGCTTAAACTATTTGAGCTTTTTAACGGAGTGGAGATCCCGCGCAATGCGAACCTGTATGCCTTTCGGCGATACTCAACTGTATTGAGCGTGTTGTTGTGGAAAAGGATTATTGCGTTTCCATCGGGGCTGATTATACCTTTCGGGCTTGTTGGTATATGTTTAAGTCTTAAATTGTGGCGCAAGCATTTACTGCTGTTGGGCTTGATTGCAGTACAGTTCATTTTTATTGTTGCTTTTTTTGTGACCGCGCGTTACCGTCTGCTGGCCATACCTTTACTTGCTATTTATGCCGCTTTTGCCTTGCAGACTTTCATTGGTTACGTCAAGCAGGGCGTCAAAGCAAGAGCGTTGTTGTGGACTGTTTTAGTGATGGTGCTGGTGCTCTTCTGCAACAGTTTTACGCCAAAAATTGAGACAGAGCACGGGCATAGCGAGCACGGTAATTTGGGTAACGTTTTATTCTTGGGGGGTAGAATCGATGAGGCCATTTTCCACTATAAGAAGGCATGGACACTTGCACCGAATTATTCTGAAGCAAATGTGAGGTTAGCCAATGCTCTTTCCAAGAGTGGTAAAATCGACCAGGCCATCACCTATTACAGAAATGCTTTGGAGCACATGACCGATTGTTACGAGGTTGGTTATAGTCCTTTGGTTAAGCAGCACAGGACCGCTTGTTATGAGGTTCATGAATATCTCGCAGATATGTTGCGCAAGCAGGGCAGGCAGGATGAGGCGATCAGGCATTATGCTGAATCACTTCGGCTAAATCCCGAGCAGCCCACAGTACACTACGGTCTGGCCAATATTCTAATGGATATGAATAAGCTTGATGAAGCGGTTACACATTACAACGAAGCACTGAGTTTGAAGCCGGACTATCTTGAGGCGCAGAGTAATCTGGCCAACGCTTTGGCCAAGCAAGGCAAGCTCCGGGAAGCCATCGAACAATGGGAGCGGTTGGTGCAGGTTAATCCTGCAGAATTGGTGTTACATAGTAACTTGGGGACAGCGTATCGTCGTCTGGGCCAGTTCGACAGGGCAATTGAGCATTGGGAGCAGGTACTGCGTTTGAAGCCGGACTATGTTAGTGTCCTTAATAAACTGAGCTGGTTCCTGGCAACATGTGCAGATGCGAGCTACCGGGATCCAATTCGGGCTGTCGAGATTGCCGAACGCGGGTGTAAACTAACTGCTTATAAAGAGCCAAAATTACTTGATAGCTTGGCGGCAGCGTATGCAGGAGTAGGAAGATTTGGCGAGGCCGTTGGGACAGCCGAAATGGCTTTGAAAGTTGCACAATTGTTAGGGGCAAGGGAACTGGCGGCTGGAATTGGACGGAGGCTGGAGATGTACAGGCGCAAGCAGGCATATTATGAGTAGAACGGTTATGGAACGGCTGGCCGTAGTTCAAATATCTACGTGAACAATACCTGTCCTGCGTAGGGCCAAAGGGGGGATTAGGTTTGACTTTTTCGCTGATTATGTTATTCTAAAGACCGATAATCGTTTGCTTTTTTGCGCTTTTTGGGCCATTTTGTGAAATGGGAGCTTCTGATTCATCCTCTCACACGGACGCGTGTAAAATCCTGCTGGTGGGTGATATCGGCAGGGCCTTTTTGGATACCGATGCCGCTCGTCGGCTGCCCTGCGAAATACACGGAAATATATCGGATGCCATCGACGCGGCCGCGAAAAACAATTTTACGGCCGTTGCTGTCGTAATCTCCGGCACCGCCGCTAAATTAAATTCTGACTTGAAGTCCTTAAGAGCGGCCAGTGCCTCTGCCAAAATTGTTCTTCTGGCGCAGATGCATCAAGAGCCCCTCGCTATTCAGCTTGTCGGCTCGACATTTAACGGTGCCGCGTTGGCGGACGATTATCTCGTCTGCCCCGTTCAGGCGGGCGGCTTTTACGAATCTGTTGTCTCGACGCGTCCCCGGCCGAAGGTCGAATTGCCCGCAGCTCCACCTGTTGCCCGCCCGATGGACGCGAGGATAAAGCAGCTTGAGAAGTTGGCTACTGAGGATGATTTGACGGGACTGAAGAACCGAAGGTACATTTGGGAATTTGCCAGACAGATTATTGAGCACGCCAGGAAAGAAAACGGCAGAGTAACGCTGCTCATCTTCGATATCGATAACTTTAAGCATTACAACGACGTTTACGGCCATTCGGCCGGCGATGAAATACTAAAACAGGCCGCCGTTCTAATGCAGCGGAGCTGCCGGGCCCACGATGTAGTTGGCAGAATCGGCGGCGACGAATTTGCAGCCGTTTTCTGGGATGACCCTCGAAGAAAAGCGCTCGCCGAGCAGACCGAAAGACGCTCGGCGGCGGTCGACCATCCGAGAGAGGCCATCTTCGTGGCGAAGCGCTTCAGAAAGGAATTGGGAAAAGCCGAGCTTCATTTGCTCGGCCCCGAAGGCAAAGGCGTCCTGACGATAAGCGGCGGTCTGGCGAGCTTCCCCCGCGATGGTTCGACGATGCAGCAGCTCTTCCGCCAGGCCGATACTGCGCTGCTGGATGCTAAGCGCAGCGGAAAAAACAGAATCTATCTGGTTGGAAGACCCAAAAGCGACATCGCCGACGTCGAATAACCTAACACCGCCTTGAGCGTTACTTTCCCCCTACGAGTCTAATGGCGCTGCTCGGTTGCAATTCCTTACTACAGGTCAATGGTAACGACTTCGTGGTCCAGTATGGACGGTACTGTTACGGTTAAGTGTCCCTCTGTCTCTGTTACTTCGGGTATCCGTCCGGCTCGCAGCAGTTGGATGCACTTGGCCTTTTTGCCCTCTGGTAGCCGCAGCCGCACCGTTTGCTCACCGACAGGTATCAGTTCCCTGTATGGGCCTTTCATCATCATCGGATTGGTCAGATTGACTAAGTGCACGGTCATAGAGTTTTTCTGCCGCCATACAGTGACATCAAGGACTCCCGGGCCGCTGACCGTCACCGGTTTTTCCTCGTTTGTGGCCCACTCTACGGCGTTGCGCAGCAGCCTGCCGTGGTCGACGTTCATAATCTCCCAAAAGCTCCTGTCTATGTCCCACGGAAAATAAACGATTCGGCTCTTGCCGAGTTCGTGTAGGTAAACTTCCGGCACGTCCGTTTTAGGCTCGCGCGGATAGACTTTTTCCATAGGCAGGTCGGGGTACGATGGTATCAGCGTAAGCGGCGGATTGGGCGTTTTCGCCCGTGCGTCAACGTGCAGTCGGTAGATGCCGTTTACTATTCTTCCGGCATCCTCCAGGCCAGCCAGCACCGGGTGGTGTTTGCCGGTTACGGGGTCCTTCTCAATGCGCAGATAAGAGTTCTTCATCGGGCCTTCGATTTTACCCTTAAACTCAACCCCGAAGAGGTCTGCCAGCCCGAAGTCCTCCCGCCGAACGCCCCATTGGTCATAGAGAGAAGTCTCGTATGTAGCCACGATACTGCCTCCGCGCTTGACATAATCGCGAATCTGTTGGCACTGCTCGTCCGAAAGAGCTGCGATGTTGGGCAAAATCAACGTTTTGAATTGGTCGACGTGTTCGCTGTCCAACAGTCCATCGTGAACCATCTCGAATGGGATGCGGGCCTCGATGAGCGCGTGATACATTCCGAGCAGGTGGTTTTCTACTTTTTCTCGGGCATCCTTGCCGCCGTAGAAGGCCGCCGTCTGCTGTGAATAGACCATCGCTGCTCGCGCCAGAGGCGCTTCGTTGCGCAGATACCGTTCGGCCCGCCAGTGCCAGTTGTAAATATCCTCTACGACACTGAGCCATCGTTTGTCATAAAGATAACCGGAAAACTTCGTGAACCACGGCCGCAGACCATTTGCGATTCCATCGGCGACGTAGATGCGAATCTCCGCCTCACCTTGCACGGAATCTTTCCACCGGTACGGCTCCTCCAGACCCATACTGAAAATACCGCCTATGGGCTTTTGCCCCAATGTCGCGCGGAATTCCTTGCCTCTTTTACCGTTTACCCAGGGTGGTGCGACTCCCCGCCTCGCCTGTTTGTCGGAAAAAAGTATGTCGGCTAACTGACCGATTTTTTTCATATCAAGAGACGTCATAGCTCCGCCGCCTGAGTTTGGAATATAGCGGGCCTTCGGATTTATCTTGCGAATTTCTCTATCCCAGAGCGCCCAGAGTTCGAAAAGTCTCTTCTGTCGCCATACGATATAGTTGCGAAGCTCCGGTTCCTGCGGATTCGTCGTGCGTGGAAGCTCCAGACCGCAGTACTCCTTGAAATTGCGCTGACAGTGCTCACAGTAGCACATCCCCGACCCCGACCAGCGGTTGCTGAAGATACCGTCCACCATATAACGTGACATGATCTCCTTGTGCACTTCCGTCATGAACTCGAAGTTGTACGGCCCTAATGCGCATGTCACCCACATATCCGGCGACGACCAGTGACGCCGCTTGCGCCCCTCGGCGTCGACGGCTACCCAGTCCGGATGGGCCTCGTAAACATCCTGATGTACGGCGTGGGGGTCCGTGCGTGCAATTACCACCATTCCCATCCTCCGACACCCCGCCACCAGCTCGCCGAATGGGTCCGTATCCCCCATCCACGCGCTGCGATGGTGCAGCTCAATCTCGGTAGGATAATAGGCCACGCACCCACCTGCGCTGAGGCAAGCGGCATCCGAATGCGTCCGCTTGAAATAATCCAGCCAGAATTGCGGGTCGTATCGCCCGGGGTCGTTTTCCACGAGCGTCAGTTGCGCCCATCTCATCGGACGGTCGAACCAGCCCTCGGCACATGCAATGGTTTCTGCACCTTTGATAAAGGCCTGTGTATCCTCCTGGTTGGATGAAAAACAATTCGTCGGATTAACCAACAGTAATAATACAACGGCACTAAGAAAAATAGTTCTGTATCTCATTTTCAGTTCTCTCTTACTGACTGGTCTGCGAACAATAATTATTCAGTTCTTTTGATGGCCGTAAACCTTACGCTACAGGGCCGAGCACGATTGTTTTGGTTGGCCCGAGCAGCTTATAGCGTATTCCTCGCCACGTCACCGTTCTTCCGAAGGCCGAAGAGATAATGATAACCAGCAGAAGTATCGACCATACCCAGAACAATAGTATATCAGCGGCCATAGCGACCTTCATCTTCGGCAAATCCTCTTTCAGCAGTTTACTAATCATTCTTTGTCTCAGTACCGCTCGCCACATCTGACCTGCCAGAAATGCTGCCGGTACCGCGGCAAATACAAACACGTTTTTGCCTCCGCTCATTGCAGCGTAGTATGTGGCGGCAGCGCCCCCCCACAGACCCAGTACCGAATACAAACTGCTCAGCAGTCCGAACCACCATGTTCCCGGGTTACTCACGCGGGTTATTAAAAACTGTCGCCGGCCGAACTCAAAAAGTTTGTCCCAATCGGTCGATTCGTATGACGCCACGAGACAGGCCGGCACAAAAACCACTTTTTTCCTTGCTTTTTTGACAGCGTAGCTCAGCGACAAATCATCGCTCAAGGCTTTCGGCCAAATCTCCTCGAGCCCTAACTGCCGAAAGACGTCAACTCGAATGGCCATAGAGCCGCCCCACGCCTGGTTGAATGGGCTGTTACCAAGCAGCTGCGCAACCTTGGCATTCATTGCCGACAGCGCCAGGCTGGCCGGATTGTTCTTTCTTGTTACGAACCAGCGATAACCGCTGGCCGCCCCGTTCTTGGATTTTCGAAGCGGATGCACAATGTGACTCAGCCAGTCTCTTCGGACGCAGGCGTCTGAATCGGCGAAGGCCATGACCTCGATGTCATCGCTCAACCTTTCGTAGCAGTACTGCAGGTTGTGAATTTTCTGACTGCACGTTTGCCCGTGACCTGCCACCAACACCTGCACATCTTGAGCCTTTGAGCCGCCGCTCAGACGGTCTTTCAATTTGCACAGTTCCTCATGGGCCGGGTCCGACTCCTCCGCAACCACAAACCAGAGCAGATAATTTTCATAGTCCTGATTGAAAAAGGAAGTGACATTGTGCTCGAAGGCCAGGTCCTTTCCCTTGCAGGGTACTATGAGCACGGTTCGCGGACGATACTTTGAACGGGTCTTACTGTATTTGCTCAGAGCGTAGTGATAGTTTCTGTACGCATGAAGCAAAATGAGCACTTGCGACAGAATCAGCACGCCGGCTATATAGTAATACCAGTCCATGCCGATTGATTATTGCTTTACTTGCTGGATTGTCAACTATACTTCAGGATATGGACGCCAGCGACACTATCGACTCGGCCAGTGTCTCTACAGTGTAGGATTTCCCCGCGTCGACGGGTAACAGACAGCCGTGGTTGTGGTCGGAGGCGATAATGATAAGATTCTCGCCGGCCCGGCTCCATCCTTCCGGCTGTGCCTGATGGCCCAGAATGAAAATATCTACACCAAGCAGCTCTGCCATTTTGTCGAGCGTTTTCTGACTGTGTTTCCTCCCCCACGTCAGAAGATAAGCCGAGCCCGGTTTGACCATGTCGTCGTCTTCCAGCGGCCTGTCCAGAATCCGCCCGTCAAATTTATCCGCCAGCCGGTCGCCCGGCAGCGAATGGCTCAGCCATATCTTGTTCTCGCACTTGACCGCCAGCGGTTGTGCACGTAAGCAATCGCTTATAGCCAGTGTGATGTCACTGCCGTCTTGTTCGAATTCCCGCTCGAGGGCAAGACGCATCGAGCGGTTCATTTCCTTGCCGCCTCTCATCACGTCGCTGTTGTTGATAAATGAGATATCGTGATTTCCCATAATAATGTGGACGCGGTCGGCAAAGCTCAGTTTGTAACGCACAACATCGAACAGTAGTTTATAGGACAGGCACCCTCCTTCTGCGTCCTCCGTTCCTCCGTGTATGATTTCCTGCAGGACGACGTGTCTTTCGGGATTGTTTTCTAAATCCGCATAGGCGACGATTCTGTCGAAGTTTCGCCTGTGGCCGTGTATGTCACCGGTTGCAATCACGTTGACGCCGCTGGGCAGGTAAATCGCGTTGCCGCGCCGAAATTTATCAGCGATGTTCGCTTCTTTACCTTCGTTCAGCAACTCGACTATTGTTTGCGGCATTGTTATTTGTTCTTACCTTGCCACCTAATATGCTGTGTATCAGCAGGTCCAGCCTCGATATGACCGTCATCATATCGGGCGGCCGGTCCGCAGGTTCGTCTTCTGTGCAGTCCATTACAAACTTTGAGATTCCGATTGGCAACTGTTTTTTTATCTCGTGGGGTGCCCGGCGCTTTCGTGGCAGCGGCAGGCCCAGACTGTCCTTTTTGGGTATCAACGTGGGGACGTGCTTTCCCGTCAGGGCCCAGTACATTGTCGCGCCAAGGTTGAAGATATCGGTTTTTGGGCCCATGGGTTTGCGCCTGACCTGTTCCGGTGCGATGTAGTCCGGCGTCCCCTGAATCCGGCGCTTTGTCGTCCCTATTCTGCAGCTCTGGCCGAGGTCGATTATTTTAATAGCCCCGGCCGTGCTCAGAAGAATATTATTGGGCTTTATGTCGCAGTGAACGTACCCGTGCTGATGCATGGCATTGAGACCGCCCGCCACCATCCTGAATACCAGCAGCACATCCAGCAGGCTGAGGGCGGGACCGTCTTCGAGGTTCTTGCCGTCGAAATACTCCATAGAAAGCAGCATCTCCTTGACCTTGAGCATACTGCGTATTTTCTTTAGTTTATGGCACTTGCGGACATAGGGGTTGTCTATCCGGCTGCCAACTTTATATTCGGTCTCCACCTGCTCGAATATCCTCGAATCCTCCGGTTTCTCGAAGATAACCCGTTTTAGGGCGATATCGTTGTGGTCTGTATCGTCCGTTGCCAGATAGATTGTGCTGCGAGCGCCGACGCCAATCCTCCTCTGGATGGTAAACCCGCCGACGTTGAGTATGTCCTTAGCCATTTTACTTATAAAAACCTAATAATTCGGGTGTCTTCTCAAATGTAGGTCTAATCCTCTATAGATGCGCCAAAGCCGCCATCTGTTCCCTTAATTTTGTCTTTTGGCGATGTGGCCGCTATTAATATATCAAACTGTATTTTACACAAAACCGGCCTCTACAAAACCAATAACTTATAATTTAGTTGGCCTGTTTTCCACCATTACGAAAATTTTTCATAATATCGGCAAAAAAAACGGCCATCTGAACCTTGTACTGGCCAAGGCCAGGGTGGCCGCGTCGAACTACTCCCCGAGTAGGGCTCCGGGCTTTGCCCTTGGAAACTTACCTGCTGGATTTTGTAATCAGATTTCGGCTGCTTTTGCAGGAGGTCGGTTATTGACGTGCAGGAAGGTTAAGGGTGGGGTTAAAATTGCCGATATATCGGAGTTAAATGGGTGCGAGGAATTACATGAAGCGCAAAATTCTGTTGTTGTTGGTGTTGGTAATCGGGCTGTGGTTTGCGACTGATACAGGAGGCGAAGGTGAGCCGGAAGGGATGGATTCCGATAATAATCCGGTCGAAGTTCCCTCGCTTCCTGAGACTTTTGCGCCGTTGAATAATGTAGTGGAATGGAGTTTGTTCTATGAGTTTTTCGTGCCGGGTGATACATCGGAAATAAGGCTAACCGCCGCTCTTCCGAAGACAATACCGGACAGGCAGGAGGTTCGTTGGGTGAAGTGTTTTCCGAGGCCGTTGAGGAGATTTACCAGCAAAAGCGGAAACGAATACGCGGAGTTTATTTTCGAAGAGCCGAAAAGACGGTTCAAGGTGGAAATACAGGTAAGGGCTGAACTGCTGAGATATGATTTGTCGATGGCTCAAAAAAGGTACGTGGACAGATTTTTCCCAGGTGACGGCGGTGATGATTTTCTGCATGAAGAAGGCGGGATAGAATGCAATGCCTACCTGATACAGAAAGCTGCGAGAGAGATAAAAGGTCAAAGTGACATAGAGACGGTTCGGAGCATCTACAATTATGTGATTAATAGTCTGGACTATTGCGTCCAGGACAAGGAGCAGGGAGCGTCCTATGCAGCACAGCATGGTGAAGGCGATTGTTCGGAGTATTCGGCGTTGTTTGTGGCGATGTGCAGGGCAAATGGGATACCGGCGAGAGTGGTTACCGGCTATGCTGTTATTGTGAGTGAGACATTACCCAAACATGCGTGGACGGAGGTTTATCTGCGCAATTACGGCTGGGTTCCTTTCGACCCGACGTGGGGCGATGTCGAAGAGCAGTGGCTTCAGGAAGCGTTATTCGAGACAATGAAGCCGGTTTATATTTTCCTTAAGTATCCCGGCGACGATGAAGTATTACAAAACAGGCAGAATGCGTCGATTCAGTACCGTGGGGATAAGATTGAGATGGAAGAATCGGTTGAATTCGAGCAGTGGGACTTGCAGAGGACGAGTTTGAAAGCACGGCTTGAAGAAAACGTAGTGACAACAAAGCGAGAGGTCACGCACGGAGTGGTTGGCGCAATAGTCTATGCGGAGGACAATCCATCGGTGATAATTGACAGCCGGTTATTGAAGGAAGGCCAGACGATACATGGCGTAAAAGTCATCAAAATACACGAGGCGGCTGTCGAGTTCGAGAAAGACAGCCGGAGATGGACACAGAAAACGGGGGAGACGGTACCTAAGTTCTGGCAATAGAGCCTATTTCAGCCGAGCAGGGTTTGTCCCAGTCGGCGATATTCTCCCTAAATCCGAACGAGCCAGATATATTGGTATTTCCAGAGCTAGAGTAACAAAGGTCCTGGGGCGATTGTCATTGTAAAGACAATTGGATTACCTGTAGACTTACATCTCGTATAATGATCACAAGTCAATGTTATACTTTTCTAACTCCGCCTTTATAGCTTTACTATTGGAAAGCTCACCTTTTTTGAGTTTTTCAATAATTTTGGCGGAATCTAGTATTGGGCCAAACGCGATTTTTCTCTCTTTGTTTTCCAGTTCAATAGTTCGCCCTGTCTTCATAGCCAAAGCCCAAAATCTTTCAGGCGTAATGTTGGGTTCGACCTGTGCCGCAAGAGCATAAACACCTGCAATATATGGAATCGACCAGCTCCATCCTCCATGACGATAAAAAACATATTCGTTAGTACCTGTGTGGCTAGCTGTTGTTCGTGAATCCATTGGGATTAATAAACTATTCATACCGCTATGAAACGGATTGCCATCATAAAACATTTTAGCCCACCAGGAACCAGGCTTATAAGAGTTGAAATCATCTGGGTTAGCTAAGGGAGGACGGCCAAGACCATGAAAACGGAATCCATGTATCTCGTCAGTGGACGAACATATCACAAGCATGCCTGCTTCCTTTGCTTTTTGGGCTGCCTCAGTTATTTCCTTGTAACCTTTTTGTGATGGTCCCCAGCCTACGGACATTGAGATTACCCGAATTTTCCTATCCTTTGGAAGCTGTTCATTTATCTCTAAGATTCTGTGGACCCCCTGAGCAAGATATGTAAAGTTCCAGGTGAAATTTCTACCTTTGTAATCTCCGTTCCACTTAGCAATATAATAAAGGTCTGCCTCGGGGGCAACTCCCAAAGTCCTACCAACAGCAATCGAAGCCACACCAGGCCCATGCATTTGTGATTTCTTACCACTTTGTATATTAATTTCCTCGTACAAACGTAAGCGTTCGGTATATTCCACATGATCAACCAGTAATGGCTGATCGAGTATTGCGATACCCACACCTCGCCCGGTAATACCCTTCTCATGAAGTTTGCGGATACCAAGTCCAGGATTCTTACCCATTTCCATAACCCGCTTCCAATCAAACTCCTTGGGCATGTGCTCAGGTGCTGGCCAGATTGTCCTATCATCAAAGGTTGCATACTGTAGGTCGTCGATAGAATTACTCAAATCGAGTCTGGATAAGTTATAACATCGTAAGTCCACCTGGAAAGCATTGTTCGACTCATGATTATATTTGGGCAGGGAATTTAGCTCACCTCGCACCCAGTTTATTGGATCCGGTCTTCGATCAATTTTTGGTAACTTAAGAGAATTTTCAACAGCAAAACAGTTGGTAGGCAAAATTACTCCCACAAATAAAACGAAGAATACTCTCTTCATAATAATATTTCCTTGAATTTATCTGTGAGTTAATTCCACATAAACTGCCATTCCCATATTAAAGGCCAGCTGTGCAATCAAGTCTTTCAATTCCGCGATTATACAAAAATCTTTTTTCAGCCGCAATCACTGAAAAAGGCCTGCCAACCCTGAAACTCCCCGAGTAGGGCTCGAACCTACAACCTAGCGGTTAATCCGGCAGTATTGACGGACTCGCTCTACCAAATTTAGATTCAACCCACCGCCGTCCCGACCTGCTCTTTAACCAGTGTTCACGTTTCACGGCCGCCGGTCGGCTTGGGTGTTCTTCTGTGTAAATCAGTTTCCATGGGCCGCCTTGTTTACTGGTATATTTGCTGAGTTTGTGCTCGGGGTCATTATGTTCTTCGAGGCGACGGGCGATATTGTCGGTTTGCCCGATGTAATGCCGTCCTGTGGATTGGCTTTCGAGAATGTAAACGAAAAATACCAAACTCCCCGAGTAGGGCTCGAACCTACAACCTAGCGGTTAACAGCCGCTCGCTCTACCAGTTGAGCTATCGGGGAATAGCACACCAAAAATCGATACATCGGCTCAAAGAGCCATCTTCATATAAATTTTAGAGTATTATCCAAAAGTTTAACGGCCTTGTCAAATGCCATTCCGGCGCTAATTCGCTTTTACCTTAGGCCAATCATCTTCTTGTTGCAAACTGCGCCGATACAGCGTATAAATTGAGCTGTTATGCCTCAGGACGTTAAGAAAAAAATCGACCGCCTCCGCCGCGAAATGCGAAGGCACGACTACCTCTATTACGTCCTCAACCAGCCCGAAATCAGCGACCGCCTGTACGACCAACTCTTTGACGAATTAAAGACGCTTGAGCAGGCGAATCCAAACCTTATAACCGCCGATTCGCCTACGCAGCGCGTCTCCGACCGGCCGCTCGATGAGTTCGTTTCCGTCCGCCATGCCGTCCCCATGCTCAGCATGGACAATACTTACAACTCCGAAGAGCTGCGGGCCTTCGACGAAAGGGTACGCAAGCAGCTTGGTGGCCGGGACTACGATTACATCGTCGAATTGAAAATCGATGGTGTGGCGATAAGTCTTCGCTACGAGGCCGGTACGCTCGCTACCGCCGCCACCCGCGGCGATGGCGAGGTGGGTGACGATGTTACCGCTAATGTCCGAACCATAAAGGCCGTCCCCCTCGTGCTCTTGGATGGGCGAAATGTCCCCGATGTCCTCGAAGTTCGCGGCGAGGTCTATATGCCGACAAAGGAGTTTGTCGAGTTGAACAAACTCCGTTCGGATGCCAGTGAGCCGCTGTTTGCCAATCCGCGCAACGCCGCGGCAGGCTCGCTGAAGCTGCTCGATGCCAGGACTACCGCTGAGCGGAACCTTGCCTTTTTCGCCTATTCGGTGGGCGAGCTTTCCGGGCCCCTCGGCGAAAATCATTACCAGATACTGCAGCGATTTAAAAAACTCGGCCTGCCCGTTAATCCGAATATCAAAAAGGCCGCCGATATCGACCGGGTGATAGATATCTGCCTCGGCTGGAGTGAAAAGAAGCAGCGGTTGGATTACCAAATCGACGGAATGGTTGTAAAGGTCAATCGATTCGACCAGCGGGACATCCTCGGTGCCACCGGCAGGGCCCCTCGATGGTGCATCTCCTACAAATTCCCCGCCGAACAGGCCGAAACGACCGTAATATCAATCGACGTTCAGGTGGGTAAAAGCGGAATCCTCACCCCCGTGGCAAACCTCACCCCCGTCCAGCTCGCGGGCACAACGGTCAAAAGGGCGAGCCTCCACAACTTTGACGAGTTAAATCGTTTGGACGTGCGTTGCGGCGATACCGTTTTAATTGAGAAGGCTGGCGAGATAATTCCGCAGGTCTTGCAGGTAAACAAAAAGTCAAGACCCCCCGGCACCGTCCCCTTCAAAGTACCCAAAAAGTGCCCCAATTGCGGTTCAGATGTCAGAAAAGACCCGGACGGTGTCTATATCCGCTGCGTTAATCGGGATTGCACTGGTCAACTGAAAGAGCGTTTGAAATATTTTGCCGGCCGGGGCCAGATGGATATTGAGCATTTGGGAAGCGCCCTCATAGACCAGTTGGTCGATAACGGCCTGGTCAAAAATTTCGCCGACATATACACCCTAAAAGCGGGCCAGCTTGCCGGTTTGGAGCGCATGGCCGAGAAAAGCGCCCGAAATGTGGTAAATGCTGTTGAAAAAAGCAAAGCCCAGCCCCTCTGGCGCCTCATTGCCGCCTTGGGTATTCGACACATCGGAGGCCAGTCCGCACAGATTCTTGCCGAGCACTTCGGCTCGCTCGACGCCCTTATGCAGGCCGGCCAACAAACGCTCGAAGACATAGACCAGATTGGCCCTACGATGGCCGAGAGTCTTTACGACTATTTTCACAACGACAAGAACGTCGCCGTTGTACGCCGTTTAAATAGTCTGGGCGTAAAGCCGAAGCAGCCGAAGGTAAAACGCTCCGACAAGCTTGCCGGAAAAACAATCGTTGTTACCGGAAGCCTCGAGAAGTTCACGCGCCAGCAGGCCGAATATACTATCCGCCAGGCCGGCGGAAAACCTTCTTCCAGCGTGAGCAAAAAGACCGACTTTGTATTGGCCGGCAAAGAACCGGGCAGCAAACTCGATAAAGCCCGCCGGTTGGGCGTCACGGTGATAAACGAAAAGCAATTTATGGATATGCTCTAAATTAAGGCTCGCTAAAATGGCCACCGAGGACGAAAAATACATGCAGATGGCCCTGAAACTGGCCCGGCGGGGTATCGGCTCGGTTGAGCCGAACCCTCCCGTCGGCGCCGTATTGGTCAAGGCGGGTCAGGTTATCGGCAAGGGCTGGCACAGGAAGTTCGGCGGCCCGCACGCGGAGATAAACGCCCTTGAGGATTGTAACAAGCTCGCCGCTAAGCCGCAGGCTGCCACTATGTACGTCACACTCGAGCCGTGCTGCCATCAGGGTAAGACCGCGCCCTGCACCGATGCAATTATCAACGCTAAATTGGCAAAGGTCGTTGTAGCGACGATTGATCCCTCGCAGCACGCTAACGGCCAGGGCGTAGAGCAATTACGCACCGCTGGAATCGAGGTCCAGACCGGTGTCTGTGAAGCCGAGGCGAAGCTGCTGAATGCCCCTTTTATCAAGTTTGCCGCCACCGGCAGATGCTGGGTCATATTAAAGTGGGCACAGAGCATCGATGGCAAGCTGGCCTGGGCTGAAACTACCGCCAGCCGCATATGGATTTCGGGCGAGCGTAGTAGAGATGATGCCCACAAGCTGCGTCGGCGGGCGGGCGCCGTATTGGTGGGTATAAATACGGTACTTGCCGATGACCCGCTGTTGACGGCCCGGCCCGACAAGGGTAAACAGCCAACCAGAGTCGTTCTCGACAGCAATCTAAGGATTCCCTTGGACTGTAAGTTGCTGACCACTGCCAAAGATACCCCTGTGCTGGTCGTAACCAGTGCCGAGGCCGCCCGTAATAATCCGCAAAAGCAGGAACAAATCACCGGTAGGGGGGCTGAGGTCCTTGTCTGCCCGGAAACAGGCCGCTCTAATTTACACTTTTTGCTCGATGAATTGAGCAATCGCGGTGTCGCTCAGTTGCTCGTCGAGGGCGGCCCAACCGTAATCGCCTCATTTCTCAAAGAGAGCCTTGCCGACGAAATTGTCGTTTACATTACGCCGAAGCTCCTCGGTACCGCCGGCAGCGCCTCAATAAGCCCCCCAATGTCCGAATTGACCGAGGGTCTTGACTTACACCACGTCGAAACCGGTCAATTCGGCGAAGATATCCGACTCTCCGGCCTAACAAAACACGCACTCGATGAGGTTTTGTCGGGCACGCCTGGACAAAAGGCAGATTCTTAGTTTGTTCTTTATTGAAATGCCCCAAGCTGGGAGCGCCTCAGGTTTTTTTGTCCAACATCTTCTTGCTTCGCAGTATGTGGTGATAATGCTGGGCGAAGCGGTGGGCCTCATCCCGGACGTACTGCAGCAGCTTGCGGGCAGGGGAGTTGGCAGGCAGCCTCACCGGTTTAGAGCTTCCCTGCAGGAAGATTTCCTCCTCTTTCTTGGCAATCGAGGCGATTTTCGGCACAGGCGCCTTCATTTCTCTAAAAGCTGCTTCCGCGGCGTGCAAATGGCCCAGGCCGCCGTCTATCAAAACGAGGTCGGGCCACAGTTCTTCACCTCTAAGGGCGTATTTATAACGGCGTTTGACCACCTCCGCTATCATCGCGTAGTCATCGATTCCCTTGACGGTCTTTATCTTGAATCGCCGGTAGCCGTTCTTGAATGGCCTTCCGTCAATAAACTTGACCAATGAGCCCACCGACTCAGCGCCCCCGATGTTGGCCACGTCGATACCCTCGATAATCCTGACCGCCTCACGGCTTTGCAGCAGATTTTGCAGCTTTTCGAGAGCCTCGGTGGGCTCAACCGCAAATACCTCCGGCTGAACGTCCTCATCAGGCGTGCCCCGCCGGTCGAGCCGCTCAATAAGCCGCATACGGTCCCGTAGCATCGCCGCTTTTTCGTACTCATACCTCTCCGATGCCTCCGCCATCTGTTTTTTTAGCTGCCTAAGCACCGTCGAGCGCTTCGACCGCAGGAATTTCATCAAATCGCCGATGATTTTTTTGTAATCTGCCTTGCCGACCTTCGCCGCGCACGGCCCGACGCACTGCTTTATGCTGTATAAAAGGCAAGGCCGGAAAAAACGCCGCTTCTCGTCCCCCTCGCTTATCTCCAGCTTGCAGCTGCGGAACCTGAATATCTTCTGCAGCTCCACGAATACGCCCCGCAGGTCCTTCGCGCTCGCAAACGGGCCGAAAAGCCGGCTCCCCTTCGACCGAGGCTTGCGGGTTATGTGCACCCCCGGGAAATCCTCCCCCGTCCTAATCTCCAGATACGGAAAAGTCTTGTCGTCGACCAGGTCCGTATTGTACGGCGGGCGGATGTCCTTAATCAGACG
>CP070830.1:2563265-2569282 GCA_020344865.1 Planctomycetota bacterium | reverse complement strand
GCCTGTTCGTGACGACTCTTGTTCGGGTCGTTTAGTTCTATCTTGGCCACTTCGATATCAATCAGCCGAAATGTTATCTCGGCCGGCCTGACGAATACCTGCTCTTTCATCTCATTATAGCCGTCCAAAAGTTCGCTGTATGTTACAGAAGTCTGCCCCGGCAGCTGCGACGCTATATAGGATTGGCTTAGAATCAGCCTCGTTTGATACTTTCTAAACTCCTTCCAGTCCATCCCCCTCGCCTTCAGGGCCTCCTCCGCCTTGGCATAGTCGTAACCGAAGCTCGCCACAAACTTCCTCACTTCCCTGTCCACTATCTTTTCTAAGCGGTCCTCAACGTTGTCTCCTGCTCGTTGCTTCGCCTTTTGATGCAGTAGTATGTCCGATACCTTAGTTACTATAATTTGCTCAACCGGGACCCTTGCTTGTTGCTTGAATTGCTCGAGCGAGCTTCTTTGTGCAACTGGCCGGTAATACTCTAATACTCTCTCAGTCATTATCTCCTTTGCGCTGATGGTTTCGCCCCCCACCGCCAAAACAAATCCCCCTGAGGCCTCCGGCAGACCTTCTCTTTGCGCTAACGGCATGGCCGCCATCTCTTCTTCGCTGAACTTGCCCTCATCGCGGCCGCCGCCGCACCCCGCGACTAACAGAACCGCTAAAACCAGCAAAAACCTGTACTTACGCATCGCTCAACCTGCTTTCGCAAACCAAACAGCATCTGGCCGGCAGACTTGAATCTGCCGAGCGCAAAATTCTACCCCAAAACCGTCATTTAATCCACTAAAACGTTTTCCAAGTGCGCCCCCAAGCGAAACGGCTTGGTCGTCTTACGGTTTTGCTCAGAATCTTTACCGCTCCTTCGTCTGCAACGCCTCCCACACACCTTCAATTATGAGCATGGACGCTTCATCTGGATGAATCTGCTCTAACTTTTTCTTTCTTGCGCATGACTCAAGCAGTTTTGTGTTGTCGCCCCACAACCCAAAGTCGTTGCGAATGCCCGTACCCCACCCAAAGTGAAATTTGATGAGGTCATCTCTTGCTGTAGTACGAACCGACCTTTTGTCTTCTTCACTCATTGTTCTGACCAGATGGGCTACTGCCTCCTCATATGTTCTGGGCAGTTGTCCACCGCTTGCGCAATCAAGCTCTTGGTCGCCACGCATCTTTTCCCACATCGCTAAGTCGAATATCAAAATCCCCCTTCCCACACCCGCCTTGTCACCCTCCTTTGCGAATTGAAACGCCATATACCGCCCGTCGTCGCTGACCACCGGATTCGAGCTCTTGTAGCCCGCGTAATCGTTGAAATATGTCAGCCTCTCTGTTTTCCCCGAACCGTCCAGCGCCAGTTTATAAATATCTAAGGTAATTCCGGCAAAGTCCTTGCCGTACCTTGTCTCCTGCTGCCGGTGCTTGTCGCACTCAACGAGAGTGTATTTTCCGTCGGGGAAAATCCCCTCCGGCTCGTCATACTGTCCGTCTGCGTTCGAGTAATTTACAACCTTGCCCGTCGCAATATCCAGTCCCATCACCTCCGAGCTTTGGACTTCCTGTTTTAAATAAGCGCTGAAGATCAGCTCCTTCTCGTCAGGCGGACGAAAGTTCTGCGTCTCGGGCCAGCACTCGATACCAATGTCCTCCGAATTCATTATCCTTTTCTTGTTCGAAAGTCTCGGCGCCTTGTTTTCGTAAATTATGTCCGCCATCCAGAATCCCCCGCCTTCTGTCCACGCTATCCGCATGTTCTTGCGTGAAACCGCAGGCCCTTCCGAGCAGTGCTCCCCTAAGGCAATCGGCGGCCCGGAAAGGTCTTTGCTTAAAACCCATAGCTCGGCGTTCTCCTCTCGCCTGCTCGCTGTCGGGTTCTCGGCGTCAAACTTACGCGCCCCCGATAGCAGGATGTCCCCGTTGGCCAGATACAGGGCCCGCGTATAGCCCTCGTGATAGTAGTGGTGCGTGACCGGTCGGATAATCTTCGTTGCAATCTCCACCTCATAAACGTCCCCGAAAGTCTTTTCAATAAACAGTATCCGCTTGCCGTCGTGCGAGAAGTCCGCCCGTTGACCGAACTTTGTCACCTGCCTTATATGCGGCGGCAGCTCATCCAATGGCGACTTGTCCTTTTTGCATTCAGCCTCGCCCCTGCAGACTGCACACAAAAATCCCATCAAAACCAAATACACTAACCTGCCTTTGCTGCAATGCATAACCTTCTCCTTATCGCTGCCCGCCCGCGGCCCTACCTGCCGTGTTTCCTGTAATTCTTCAACGTTTCGCACTTTTCTAAATCGAATATCAAAATCCCCCTTCCCACGCCGGCCCAGTCCCCCTTCTTGGCATACTGAAACGCCATATACCTGCCGTCGTCGCTCACCACCGGATTCGAGCTTTTGTAGCCCGGATAGTCCGCGAAAAATGTCAACCTCTCCGTCCTGCCCGACCCGTCCAGCGCAAGCTTGTAGATATCGATATAACTTGTACCCTTCAGGTTGTGCTTGTCGCACTCGACCAATGTATGTTTGCCGTCCGGGAAAATCCCCTCCGGTTCGTCATACCGCTCCGGCGCCTTCGAGTAGTTGACTACCTTCCCCGTCTCTATCTCGATTCCCGCAACCTCGCACACCTTGTACTCATCGCCGTATGCGCTGAAGATTATTTCCTTCTCTTCTGGCGGCCGAAGGTTCTGCGTCTCGATGTCATACTTCATAATGTCCAAATTGGGCTTGGCCGCAATCTTCTTTTTGTTCGCTAATTTGGGCTTGCTGTTTTCGTAAACAATATCACCCACATAGAACGTTGCGTCAGGTGTCGTCCCCCCTGTCGTCCACGCAATCCGCATATTCTTGCGCGACACCGCCGGGCCCTCGTAGCAGTACTCCCCCAGCGCCACCGGCGGCTCCGACAAATCCTTCTTCAGCACCCACAGCTCAGCGTATTTTTTCCGGCTCGGTACGGGGTCTTCAGCGTCGAACTTCCGTGCGCCCGATAGCAGAATATCGCCGTTCGCTAAGTATAACGCCCTGACATATCCTTCATGATAGTAATGGTGCGTAACCGGCTGGATAATCTTCGTTGCAATCTCTACCTCATATACGTCCCCGAACGTCTTCTCAATAAATAATATCCGCTTGCCGTCATGCGAGAAGTCCGCACGCTGACCGAAGTGCGTTACCTGCCATATATACCCCGGCAGCTCGTCCAATGGCGACTTGTCCTTGCCGGACGCGCTACCTGTCAGGCCCGCCGTTAGCAACATCCCCGACAAAATCAAAACTAAAACCATGCGTTTCTTTTCTACCATACCTTGCTCCCTTCTCCTCCTCCGGACTCTGCCCGCTACCCCTCCTCGCTCACCCACCACGGCAGAGTCCCCTCGTAATAGCCCACAATCGCCCTTCTCAGTTCCAGTGGCTCTACAATCCCCATCTGACGGTAAAGAATCTTTCCGCCCGGCGCCACCAGAATCGTATAAGGTATGGCCCCAGCCCACTCCTTGTCTACGGCCTCTATCAGCTCGTATTTGTTGGCCGACCCGTAAAGATAGTTCTTGCACGATGCGTGATGCTCTTTCAGAAACGAAAGAACCCCATCGTTGCCGTGCGACGGGTCGGCGCTGATGGTAATCAGCTCGAACTCAGTCGTTCGTCTGTTACGGTATATCCAGTAAATCTTGATGAGCTCGGGCATCTCCACCTTGCACGGCCCGCACCACGTCGCCCACACGTTTATCAATCGCAGCTTGTCCTTATTGTCCTTCACCAGCCCCCTTACTACCTCTGCGTCGATCGGCTCCAGAGCCACCGCCTCCTTCTCCAGCTCCTCGCGCTCCTTCTTCACGCCTGCCCGCTTGTCCGACCACTTTATCGAGCACCCGAACGTCTTCGTCTTCTCGACAGTCACCTTTTCACCCGCCAGCAGCGCGTCAATCGCATTCCGAGCATCCTGCGCTGCGTCCGCCTTCTCCATCCATTCCGAGCTGTCATTTCGCCCGACATAACGAAGCGTCCGGTACTCGTCGAATATTAATGTATGCGGCGTCGTTTCCGGCCCGTACGCCTTCGCCACCTTCTGTGTGTCTCCGTCATAAAGATACGGAAAGTTAAACTCCTTGTCCTTCGCCCGTATCTTCATATCCTCCAGCGTATCGCCCACGTCCGTCCACGCCAGCTCGTCTAACCGTAGCGCGCAAGGGTCGTTCGACGATATCGCCACTACCGCAACGCCCTTGTCCTTGTAATCGGCCGTCAGCTTCTTCATTCTGTCCTCGTACGCCCGTGCGGTTGGACAGTGATTGCTCGTAAATATCATGACGAGCACCTTCGCCCCTGCGAAGTCCACCAGGCTGTAATGTTTGCCGTCGACCCCCGGCAGATGAAAAAACGGCGCCGTCGAGCCAATCTCCAAGGTCTTTGGCTCATAAGCCGCCCCGCAAACGCCCGCCATCAAAAACATCACCGCTGCCGCCAAAACCCCCTTACCGAATCTATTCATTCTTGAGACTCCTTCTAACTGATTCATCACTCTCGCTTTTGTTGTTATCTGCCTTCCATTTTAGTTTTACAATTTCTTCTGGCGCGACAAATTCTACACCGCCACCATTATACAATACATTGCAGCCTTTGCCTTCGTGATTTTCAAAAGTTAGTATCTCAGCCCCACCAAACTGATTCCAACCGCCTTTAGTTTCAAACAATAGGACCGTTTCGGCGGGCGAATTTAGCCCACAATTCGGATTAATAGCATAATGAGACCAGTAAGGTAAATACACATAACTTTGTCCACCACCCGCATCATCGTGCTTCCCCAGGAACTCCGCGGGTACTCCTAGGTTGGGCTCCTCATTTGGGTCACTCGTCCTGTATGTGGTGGCAGCTTCCGCTGTTTTGCATATAAATGTCCGTTTCCCCACATCGGCATATTCAACGAGTAAATCGCACCACGCGTTTGCTGTCGGATACCGCCCATTATAATCGTTCGCATACTGTCGCATCGCTGTGCCCAGGTTCCTTAGATTGGTACCACATATGACTCGGTACGTTATTCCGTGCTTATACAGAAAACTCTTTATATACGGAGTGGTCATGCCAACGAAGAAACCAAACCCAATCAAGCCCGCTGATATCAGGCAGCCTGTTCTTGCAAACACTTGCCCCTTTAGCACGCCGCTGCTTTCGCGGATTCGCCGAGTACTCACGAACCCAAAAATCAACGACAGAACCAGGCTGGCGAAAACCAGCGGAAAAAGCGCACACATTTTGTCAGGAACAACACAAAAACCGACGATACACACCACGCTTATCAGGGCAAGTATAAAGGACAAAGTCCCCATTATGCATGTTTTTGCCTTTTTGCCCTCCGGGCTCATATATTTTTCGCTCATGTGTCCCTTTTCCGATTGCGCTTCCACCAGTGAATTATATGCGATTTGCTTAAGTGGTGCTAAGAATTTTTCTCAGCACGCTCATCAGCGTCCCTGTTTCAAAATAACTCTTCCCCAAGCGCAGATATACCGTCTTGGGTCCTGTGACCCTTACTTTTCCCACCGTTTTCGCGAACAGCTTGTCAGTTTCTGCGCTCCGCTCTTCGCCGAACGAAAACACCAAATCCCGCCCGCTCGTTACAATACTCCTTATCCCATGCTTGCTCGCTGCGATTCTTATCTCCGCCAGCTCCAGCAGTAGTTTGACCTCCTCCGGCAGCGGTCCATATACATCCGCCAATTCGCCCTTTGTCTGCTCCAGGTCCTCCTTGTTTTTCGCCACCGCAATCTTTCGATACGCATCCATCCGGTGCCTGTCCGTCGGTATATAGTTCTTCGGTATATACGTCGTAAATCCCAAATCAATCGTCGCCGTCGGTATTGCTTCCACGGGCTCGTTCTTCATCCTCTTCACCGCGTCCGCCAACAGCTCGCAGTACATCTGATACCCCACCAGTTGAATATGCCCCGACTGCTCCGGCCCCAGTATGTTCCCCGCACCACGAATCTCCAAGTCCCGTAGCGCTATCCT
>CP070830.1:2545397-2563165 GCA_020344865.1 Planctomycetota bacterium | reverse complement strand
TCGAAGCGGTGAAGCCTGACAATGTTTTTAGAAACCTTCTCCAATTTAGACGCCTCCACAACCGCATCTGTGCACCACTCAAACCAGCAGATATCACTCCACTTCATTAGCTCGTGCAACTCGTTGGCTTGTTGCCCCTCAAAGAACTGAACCGGGAAACGCTGCTTGGTGAATTCGAAAATGTCCGTCAGGAATTTTATGTCTCCCTTCAGTCCGCAGAAAAAGGCCACCTTTGGCCTCTTGCTGCGAATTACTTCAATCATCGGGACAAGAACATCCTGCTTGGGTCCGATTGCCGTCGAGCGAAGCAGCATTTCAATCGCGTCGCCTTTATTTCCCTGGTTCAGAAAGACATTGGCGGTTCTGTTCAATATATCTGCGTTCAGTATGCCCATCCGCTCCATGTCATCAAAGAGCCGCATTGCTTCATCCGCTCTGCCGATGGCCAGATAAGCTTCCACCAGGTTCCAGATTATTTCGGGGCTCTCGCCCTGCAGACCTCTTGCCTTGACAAAATAACTGATGGCTTCATCCGAGCGGCCAAGACAGTGCAGAATCGCCCCTGCGTCGTTTAGGGCCTGTGCATCTTCTGGCGCGGTGCGGAGATGCTGCTCAATGCAGGTAAGGGCTTTCTCGTGCCTGCCGGCCTCGGCCAACGCAAGGCCCCTTTGATACTGATTCGAACTTGTTTCCATTGTCATTTTTCCTTATCCCTGAACTTAAGGGCTTCTAACGGCCATGTTTTTTGTTTTCCGGCACACTTTAAAGTCCGGCAAAACAAGGCCCTTTTACAAATCTATGGGCACACGGTCACACGCAATTAGTGTGCAAATTTCGTGCCGTCGGTCTTAACGGACACCTTCTTCAAATTTCACGGGTCCGGCCGGAACATTTGTATAAATATCGAACAAATCTGTGACTTCAACGGCCATCCCCATCCCGATTTTAAAAGCCTGTATCTTCGATTTTTCACTTCTCGTCCGGGCAGTCCTCCCGGGCTTTTATCTATCTGAGATAATCCAGCAGCGACAAAGACATAATCTTTGCCGCCACCGACAGCGACATCTCATAAAGGACCTCACGACGCGACAGTTCAATGGCTACTTGGGCGATGTCCGCCTCCTGCAGGCGGGTGGCCTCATCCTCACCATGATATTTAATCTGCTCCAGATTCTGCCGGAGGTCATCCAAGAAGCCTATCCTCGTCCCTGTAGTGACGGCATTTTGCACCAAAAGGCTCTCTGTCTCTTTCACTGAATCGAACAGGCTGCCCCGAAGCTCGCGCAATTGAGCCTCTGAAAGGCCCTTTTCGTTTCTAAGTACGTCCCGGACGGTTATAAGCGCATTGAATATGTCATACGTTCCGGGTACCCGTACCAGCTCTACACCCGTGCTGTTTATTCCTGTAGTGTCGACATATAGAATCTTGCCCGTTCGCGAGTCGGTAACCATTTGGTTGCTGTCCCCCCCGGCCGGTACGGTTACATAACTGGCTCCGTCGTCGATAGATATCTTGTAATTGCTGCCGTCGTGAATTACTGTCAGCCATACGGCGCCGGTAACGCTTGATGTGCCGGTGCCGGCCTGGGCGCCTGTACCCCCGCTGAAAATCGGGTCGCTGCGCTCGTCCGAACAAAAGATTTCATCACCCACATAGTAAGCGCTGGATTGTACGCCGGGACCTACTTCGATGTTTCGGTTCTCGTCGCTGCCCTGGTAACTTACACTCGTGATTTCTCCGTTGGTGCGCTCTACGACATAAGGCGCCGACGTCGTGTCGCCCCCGCCGAAAAGGTACTGGTCCATTCGCTGGCTGTTGGCCAGAAAAACCATATGCTCTAATATGTCATTGATTTCCTCCGCTGTCCGTTTTCTCGACTCTTCATCGTAGATGCCGCTGCTGACCTGAGTTAAACGTGTCTGGACCTGAGCATAATAGGATAGCATGTTCTCAACAATCGTGGATGAATACTCAAGTGTATTCATGGCTCCCGCGAGGTTGTCTATGTAATTCTCCAGAGACCTTTGCTGGGAATTTAGCCCCAAAACCTGGTAGGCACACGACGAATCATCAGACGGCCGGTTTATGCGCGAGCCCGTCGAAACTTGCTCCTGCAGCCGGGACAGTTCCTCGGTATGCAGATGCAGGGCAAAACTGATATTGTTGTAAATGCTGTTTAATGTCCCACTCATAAGGACCCTCTTAAAAAAACCTGCCGTTTAGAGTATCTCTATAATGCTGTCGATTGCCGTCTGAACCGTGTTCAAGTACTTCGCTATCGCCTGAAACATCTGTTCGAAAAGCAGCATCTGAGCAGCTTCATTGTTGATGTCCACGCCGCTTATTTCAGCTTGCTGTTCAACGAGGTTTTGAATTATAACCTCGGTGTTGTCCTCTCGTATTTGCTTGATGGATACTGTTTGACCGAGGTTCGTAACCAGCCGACGGTAGAATTCGCCCGGCGCCAGACCGTCCAGTGCGCTTAAGGACTGTTCTTTCAATCCTGCCAAGCGCAAAGCGTTGGCGTTGTCGGTCATATCCGCCCCCAAAGCCGTCGCTACGCGTGCGGGTTCATCGCTTATCTCCTGGCAGACCGCTATATCCAAAGCGCTGTTGCCGGAAAAAAACGTGTTAAGTCCCACCGCCGCCAGCACTCCAGAAGTGTCCGTATCACCGAAAGCATCGACTTCAAAAGTCTCAGAGTCGTTCAAATCCCCCGTGCTGAGAGATATTTTGATTCCGTTGCCTATCTCGAGGGTGTCGCCTGCAGCATAGCCTGCGCCTACGTTAAGGGTGGCAATCACTTCACCAATACCGTTTTCCACCTCGAGCTGCAACGTGCCGTTGCCTACCGAGCCGGTTCCTATCACTGTAAATGTAAAGGTTTGGTTCTCCGTGCCTGTGTAAACGCCGGATACGGATATCGTCGGTGGCGCGCCGGTTAATGTGCTGGCTGTTGGCTCCGGCAGCACCGCTGGCAGAAAATCAAACTCGTAGCCTGGATCAGCCTGGATGCGCAGCTGAGAGGAGGCTACCGAAGCGCTCAGCCCGTCAATGGCCGTGATCTTCGCGGCTAAAGTCGTTAATGAATCCGCCGAAACGTCGACGTCCACCTCGTTGCGTGTTATCTCGCCTGTACTTGTATTAGTAACCCTTATATATATCTTGCCGTCGACTACCGGGGGTACGAAATCAGCCAAATCCTCGTCATCCATCGCCCAGCCTGTCAATTCAGTGAACGAACCCGACGAGCCTACGCCTTGAACGTGGTATTGATTTATCTGCTGTATTATTTCACTTGCCAAATCATCCAGGTCTTCATGAATCTCATAGATAAGCTCGTTTTTCAGTGCCAGCAGCCCGCCGAGCCGTCCGCCCTCCAGGTCCGTGCGATAGTTGTATGTACCCACAATGGTAACGCCTAATTCTTCTGCTTCGTCCAGGCCCACCTCCAGTTCCGTGGCGGTGTTGCCTGTTACTCCGGGCAAGCCTCCTATGGTCACATCAGTCACGCCGTATTCTCTGGCCACCGTCTGGACGCCAATCAGATTCGACAGTTCTGTTATGCATTGGTCCCTTTGGTCCTGCAAATTGTTGGCCTCGCCTCCGGCTATTTGCATCGTCTTTATTTTGAAGTTCAGTTCGGCAATCTCGCTCAGCAAAGTATTAATCAGCCCGACGGTATTTTGCGCCTCTAATATAATCTGAGTCTCCGATGTTGTAAGAAACTCTCCCAGCGTCCTGAATCGGATGGCCATAGCCTCGGCCGCTGAGATAGCCTGGCCCTGCCAGACTGATTCCCCCGGATGAGCGCTAAGGTCCTGCAGGGCGTTGAAAAATTTGTCGATAGCCTCACTTAAACCACTGCCCGTTGACAGCTCTCCAAAGCTGTTTTCGACGGTGCGCAGTGTTACCAGCTCCTGTGAAACCTGCCCTAATGACGAGCCCTGCCGGAGAAGCTCGCCCTCTATAAAATTGTCGATCAGCCTTGTGACGCCCTCGTAAATAACGCCGCCCCCAAGTAAAATTCCACCTATCTCGCTCATGTACGCAGGCGAAAGCTCTATCCTCTGGCGGTGGTAGCCTGCAGTGGCCGCATTGGCAATATTATTGCCGATTATGTCAATGCCCTTCTTGGCTGCATCAAGACCGCTGAGGCCTACGGAGTAACTATCCATCTCTTAACTCCCTTCGAAACTGGCTCTCAACCTGCATTGGCTGTATCTTTCAAATGGCCTGTTCAAAACTGAAGATTCACAAAAGCCGTGTCGCTCTGTTGTTTCGTGGAACCGTTGGAATCATAGTAAACCGTTCCTGTCTTGCCGAAGTTGAGGATGCTTTTCAAAAGCAGCCGGTTAAATCTTGCACATTCCGACAAAAGCAGTGCCGTGCTTAAGTGTTCTTTCTTGAGTTCCTTAATCAGTCCCTTTAGTTTAGCCTTTCTCTGGGTTACTCGTGCTTTTTCCTGTTCTGTCAAAACGGATTCGAGTTTGGACAAAGTCACTTTCTCGGGACCGCAGCCCAGAGCAGCCGCTAATTCTCTTCTTATCGCCTGCCGTTTTAATTCTTGGCTTTTGTAAACGTCCGACTCGGTCTGGATGCTCTCGAGGAGCTTGCCCAAGGAGGCGTCGTCACGCTTTATAACCAGCCTCCGCAGCTCATTTAATAGTGACAGACTCTCCCGTACATGCTCAATGTCCTTGTCGAGACAAAGCAGCAGTTCGTCAATCTTATGTCCTATTTCACTCGCCGTTGTTGTCATATATTCCTGAGACTTCACCTTTTCAGTTTATAGCAAAATGGGGTCTTGCCCCGCTTGTTCCGTTGTTGTCTTGGTTTGGTCAGAATTGGTCAAAACGTTGTATATATCCTTCCACAAGCCGAAGCCGCCGTTGTTTGCGATATGCTGTGAGAGGTACAGCCAGAATATCCCATGTACCTGCTTCGAGGCCCCGTCTTTCTCAAAACCCCAGTCCCCGATAGTGTCTCCCATCTTCTCCAGAAGCTTATTTACTAAGACCGACTCGAAATCTTTCGCCGCTTGTATCTTCTTGTCTTCGCTAAGGGCCTCTGTGTTGCCGGCATCAAGCCTTCCGGCTTGTTCGGAAAATGGCACTCCGCCTGAATACTCAAGCGGCATCGGCGGAGAGATAGGCTCGGTCAATATCAGGTTCGTGCTGTCCATCGGAATTTCTCCTACATTATCACCAGCCTGGCTTGCAACGCGCCGGCCTCTTTCAGTGCATTGAATATCGCTATCAGGTCCCTCGGCGTCGCTCCTATCGCATTCAGCGTCTTGGCTAAGTCTGAGACGGTAACTGCTCTCGATACGGGAATCAAATACCCCTTCTTCTCCTCAACACCTATAGTCGTCTCCGGAACCCTTTCCGTCGTGCCGGCATCGGAGAAAGGAGCAATCGGCTGGGAAACAATCTCCGTCTCCTGGATTCTTACAACCAGACTGCCCTGCGAAATGGCCACCGCGGATATGCCGACGTTCTCACCTACTACTATTGTGCCGGTTCGTTCGTTGATGACTACTACCGCGGGAACGTCAACCTCGACTTCCAGTTTCGTAATATCGTCGATAAAACCGACAATGCCCGCTTGGTTGATTTCGCCCGGCACGCTGACTTTGATGGTGCCCGCATCGACCACCGTCGTGCTGTTCAAATAGGCTTCATTAATCACTTGGCTGATGCGCCCCGCAGTCGAAAAATCGCCGTTTCTAAGATTGAGTGTGATGAGCCTGTGTCCTGCGATGTATTCCACAAATGTCGCTATCTCTTCCCTTTCGACTATTGCCCCGTTGGGAATTCGTCCGACCGTCTGATGGTTCTTCGTTATCGAAGCTGCGTCGCCCGATGCCGTCCAGCCGCCGATTGAAACGCCTCCCTGCGCCACCGCATAAACCTGCTTGTCAAGTCCCTTAAGCGGCGTCGGTAATAACATTCCGCCCTGAAGGCTGTCGGCATCTCCTATGGCGGAGACGTCTACGTCGATTCGTGACCCTTCGCGGGCGAACGGCCCCAACTCTGCTGTCACAATGACGACCGCAATGTTGCCGCCGCTCAAATCCGAAGGAGAAAGAAATACCCCTGAATCCCTGTATATGCTCGTCAGTATCTGTCGTGATGGCAGCGTGCTGTCGCCTGTGTCCGCCAGGCCTATTATCAGCCCGACGCCCGTCAGTGGGTTGCTGCGGACGCCCTGGATATCGACGATATCTTTAATCCGTTCGCCGTTGCTGGCCACAGCTAAACTTAACAAAACTACCAACGAGACTGTCAATCGTGATTTCATAAGCTGTTACTCTCAAAAAAACATAATCTGTCAAAATCAAGGGCTTAAAACGGCCAAATAACGTCAAATATCCTCCCCAGCCAGCCCGGTCTGGTGTACGGTTCCGCGTAACCTGAATTCTTGCTCACTATACGAAAGTCCGCAACCTGCTCGCTCTTGACCGTGTTATCAAACGCAATGTCGCTCGGCCTGACTATACCGCTAACCTCGATGGTTTGCTTGTCGCCCGCGATATCCCGGCTGCGAGCCCCCATAACCACAAGGTTCCTGTTCGGCAGAACGTCAACAACCACTACGCTTACCCTGTCCACAAAGCTGCGCTCGTCCTTGTAATCGGCCTTGCTCTTCAGCTCGTTGGTCGATTCCGCGGTTAGACCAAAATCGCCGATGTCGAGATACTTACCTATCTCCCCGTTAAACACTACTCCTTTATCAACCTCTTTTTTCAAATCTCTCTTTGCCTTGTTGTCCACCTTGCTGGCCTCGGTGATTATAATGGTCAGCGTATCTCCTATCTGTCGCGCCACGTCGTCGGCGTACACGTCCCTCATGTCCTTGCCTCTTTTGGCCCATATGGAGTTTGCATGTGAACAGTCAACCGACATAAGCAAAAAAGCTGCTAAAACAAGCATCAGGGTTATTCTGGTTCTCATTAATCTGCCCTTTCAAAAAATGGGTTCCACGGTTCCGTCTTCGTTGACTTTTGCCAGAATCACTCGTTGCGAGTCAATGTTTCGAACTTTCACATATTCACCAACGCTGCCCTTCTGCATCGCTTTGCCGATGGCCGAAACCGAAAGCCCCGGCTGCTCCATGCGAATGACAACATTTTGATTGCGGTTGACGATAATCTCGGGTTTCAAGTGGCGCACCATACTCGGCCGCAGAACGCTGTTGCTTGCAATTCCGCGCCGGGCAACCAGACCATACGGTGCTCGCCAGTTGGGAGGCTCCGGATTATCACCCGGATATTCTTCTATCTTGACATTTTCAGGGCTGATTAGCGCATCTGCGGGAATATCACACTGTGCCACTGCTCTTCGGCACCTGTATTTGAGCCGAAAGGCCACCTCCCGCGTCCCCACCTCCTTGCCGTCGGCAAGCACCGAAATCCTGACCTTGGCTTGATTTCTTGCACCGGGCACCAGGTTCGCAGCCAGCTCTATTTCTTCGCTTGTCTCAGGTATTGCCATATCTTCGGGTGTGCGTATCGGGTCCGGCTGACAAGCCGAATCAGCCGGCAGTCTCCTGTTCAGAAATGAACTTGCCTGCTCAACGAATCTGTCGCTCTTGATTATTTTTTGCTCCTGTTTTATCGTTACTTTTTCCGCGCCCGTTAATGTCACTTTGGTCGAAGGAATCCCACTGCACGCTAATCTGCTCAGGACCATTTGTCTGTCAAGAACGAGCTCCTGACCCGCCACCGAAAGCTGCCCGAGGGCGATATTGCTCGCCTTGGCTACAAGAGATTCTTCGCCGCGTATTATGCCGACCTGACCCAGGTTTGCGGTCTCGTCCTCGATTGTGACTTCCCTCGGCAGATAAACCTGCAGAGCACAGTCCTGCCCTCCACTGATTTCTTCGCCGTTTGCCGATATCTCACAAAACCAGAGTACTGTCACCAGACAGGTAATTAAGATAATGATTAATGATTTACTGTTCATAGTGTCCCCTTATCTGACTATGCTGTTTGCTGTTCGGAGCATATCGTCGCCTGCCCTTATTGCGCGGGAGTTTACCTCGTATGCCCGCTGTGCAGTTATCAGGTTGACCAGTTCGGTTACCATTTGTACGTTCGATTTCTCCAAAAATCCCGACTGAATGGTTCCAAAGCCGCTTTCACCGGGCGTGCCCGTCGTTGGCGTGCCGCTCGCTTCGGTTTCGGCCAGGAGATTATCGCCGTCGTTGGAAAGACCTGCCGGGTTAGCAAAACGCGCCAGTTGAATATTGCCTACAACCGACAGTGTCCCCGAAGAATCCGTTACATTGACGCCTCCGTCCTTTCCTACATCTACGGACAAAGCATCAATCGGAATCGTGATGGCCGGCTCTATGCTGTATCCTGTGGTGGTAACCACTTCCCCGTTGGCATTAACTTGCAGGGCCCCGTCGCGGGTATACCTTATCTCGCCGTTTGGCATGTTTACCTGAAGAAAGCCCTCACCCGTAATAGCTATATCGAGACTCCGGCCGGTACTCTGCAGCTCGCCGGGCGTGAAAACCTTCACCGTGGACCCAACCCTCACTCCGCTTCCTATCTCCAGACCTCCCGGAGCGTTTATACCCGAACTGACTTCTATCCCCGGTTGCTGTATCTGGTCGTAAAGAAGGTCCTGAAAGTCAAACTGGCTTCGCTTGAAACCGTTTGTGTTGATGTTCGCAAGGTTATTTGCGATCACATCGACCATCATCTGTTGGCCCGTCATGCCGGTCGCTGCGGTGGAAAATGCTCTTAACATAATCTCGTTCTCCTTATCTTAAGTTCTTACAAATAAAGGCTGTGCGCCGGAGTCCCTAACCCATCGCTAAACTCATAATGCTGCTGGAAGCTTCCCGCTGTGCTGAGACGAGCTTCATATTCGCCTCATACAGTCGCGACACCACCATCATGTCCACCAGCTCGTCGACCATCTTAACGTTGGATGACTCCAGATAGCCCTGTTTTACAACTACCTGTCCGGCCGTAGTCGGCGCTATGTCCTCTTCCGGCATCCGATAGCAGTTTGACCCGGCCGGTACAAGCTTGTCCTCGTCGCCGCCGAAATCGACAATCCTGAATCTGCCTATAACCGTTCCTGCCGCGCTGATATTTCCATCGCTCGCAACACTTAGTTGCGAAGGTGCAACACCGGCCGGTATCGTGATTGGCCCACCCTCTCCGGCTACTATCTTGCCCTCCGAATTCACAATCTGGCCGTTTGGATTTATGCGGAACATCCCGTTGCGAGTGTAAAGTGGCCCCTCCGGCGTCTCTATTACGAAAAATCCCTTACCGTACAAAGCAAAGTCCATCGAGCGGCCCGTCTGCGTAATACTGCCTTGGGAAAAATCAAATACGGCGTTCAAATCGATGTCCCCCGTCGACTGTGTCTTCAAACTGCTGCCTTGTATCTCAAGAGACCTCGAAAATGCATTGCACCTGCGCTTGTATCCGGCCGTGCTCACGTTGGCCAGATTGTGCGTAATGATGTAAAACTCCTGCATCAACGCATCTATGCTTGGAAGAACTTGCTCTGTTATCCCGGACATCTAATATCCCTCATAAAACTGTCGGCGCGGCAACGCGTTGTTCCGCGCTCGACGAATTGTCACTATCTTGTTCTTTACCACCGGCTTTCACTGAAGCAGCATTCGTGGCCCGGATTAGTTCGTTAATGTCCGGGTCGTGCAGTCCCGTCAGCTCAACTGCCATTGAAAAACCACTTCCCGTGGCTTTTACATGCCTGACCTCACCTGTGGCTTCTATTACTTTTGGCTTCTCGTTTCTTTCGTCGCTTTGTACCTCCGGGTCCTCGTCCTTTACCTCGTCTAACCTGAATATCACCAGAACTCTCTCGCCTACCTTTACCTCAAGTGGAGCTTCTATTCGCAAACCGGGGCCGGCCAGCTCAGTGACTACACCGGGAATAAATTCCGGAGGGCCCCACGCACCGACAGAAACCTGCCTGTACCCGGAGCCCTCCTCACCGCTATGAATGTCTAACGGCAACAGCCTCGTAAATGGAAAACGTGCAACAAAAGCCGGCTTGCTAACTCCGACTCGCAAAAAACGCCGCCGGTTAATGAACCTTACCTCCGAACTGTGACTCAAAACCAGAAGGTCACGGTCACAGCCTGCAACCGAAGTATCAAACTCCCAGACCGACACCCCAAAGTAATAACGAACACGCCAAATCTCGCCCGCTGCGATTTTCATCGGCATTGCGACTTTAACCGTAAGCCCTACGTCATTGTTCTCTATCACTGTCGACTCAATGTCGTCAGAAATGCGGGTCCGGCGCCGCGTCAGGTATAGCTTTTTACCTGTTGGGATTTGCTGGGTGCTCAGTTTCCTCAACCTCGCCGACGGGTCTTTGGGCGAGGCTGTTCTATGCTTAAATCCAAGCTTTTCTGCCAGAAAGGATAGATCCGACTTTAACCCGCTGACCCGCTCGGATGTTTGGCCCTGAGCAAAGTCTTCTTCTATCATCTTCGTGGCGCCCCGGTCGAATGCACCGCTCATTGTGAAAATTGATTCGGTTCGCTTCAGACCCGCACGATGTGCAACATCCTGGAGAATCCGATGCTCACGCCCGCTCAGACCACGCTTTGCCGCAAACTCACCAAACAACTGACGGGCAATCGCATGGTCCTCTGCCTTTCGTTTATAACTGACCATGATAAGAAGCGCGGTCGCGACAATTATGATGACCACTAATACCAGAGTAAACCAGCGGTCGGTCATGTAACCGGTGTTAAACTGTCTGTTCAAGGCCTCCAACCGCTGAACCGGTGTCAGTGCTGAGAAAATCAAACTCAAACATGATGTCATTGTAGCTGCTGTTGCCATCTTAAACTTTCAAAGGGCCGTCCTATTTACGTCTTGTCCTGCTTCCGGGACCGCGCGAAATAGGCCGCCAACTGCTATCTGATAAGATTGGTCAGCTCTCGCAGTATCTCATTGGCGATTCGAATGGTTCTTGCGTTGGCTTGGAAGCCGTTTTGCGCTTGAATCATATTGACGAATTCAGTCGCCACGTCAGCATTGGATTTCTCCAGCGCGCCGCCGTGAATAGTGCCGGCGCCGCCGGTCATGGCCTGCGTTGCTACCGCCTCGCCTGAGTTCGCCGAGGGAATAAAGTAGCCGCCGCCGGCGCTCTCTAATGCCGCCGGGTTCTGGAACAAAGCTATCTGTAAGATGGCGATGTCTTTCTTGATGCCGTTCGAGAACGTGCCGATGACTGTCCCTTCATTATCAACCGAAACAGTAGACAGCCTGCCTGCCGCATAGCCGTCTTGTCCTCGTGCTACCGCCGTGGAATTACCCGCAAACTGCGTCAGGCCGTCCAACTGACCTACTGTACCCATCACAAGCTCGATGGTTTGGGGATTTGCAGTATCATGACCGAACGTTATTACAAACTCCGGGTCGTCCGTACCGCTTAATCCGAAGAAGGAACCGTCGCTCGCGTTAAAAGCTATATCGTCGATGCGGCGGTCTTGCATATCTATGTCGTAGACATTGCCGGTGATTGACATCAAGAGCAGGTCCCATGTGTTGGGTGTGTCCGTCCGGACAAATGCGCCAGAAAGAACATGCCTGCCTCCCTGAGTGTCATAAACCGTAATGTTGATGCTCTTGACTTCGTCGCCGCCAACAGTCAGTATCTCGAAATACGCCGGCGTCTCTAACGTCCCGTCACCTGCGTATGTGAAATTTATGTCCGACAGACTGTAGCCGCCGGTATCGTCGGTTACTCGTATCCTTCCGTTGATTAGCGATGCCGTTGAGTCCGTCAGAAGGTTGTTGTTTAGATGGTCAACAAAGTCCCCGAGTGTGGTCGAGTTGTTGACATTGAAGGTCGTCCCCGCACCGCCAAAAGGCGTGCCGTCCGGATGATAGCCCGAAATAGTAATCGTACCCGAGCCCAACGGGCCGCCGGAGAACTGGTCGAGCTGGTCAATTTCCGTCGTCAAATCCGCTGTCGTGCCGCCGTTGGTTGTATAGGCTATGTTCGAGCTGAGCACCTGTATCTGTGGGCTGTCATATTCCGCGTCTGCGCTTAGGTTACCGGAGACTATTACCTCAGACGTTGCATTCGCCGCCATCGCTACATCGTAGGGAACATGAATATTGCTGTCGCCTGCGGTCTGAAAACCGTCACTTTCACCTACTGAGCCGATACGCTGAACAAGATAACCGGTTGCCGGGTCAACCAGATTCGATGCTGCATCCACGCCGAACGCCCCTGCGCGGGTATAGAGATTCTGTTCGCTGTCGCTCAGCACAAAATAGCCTTCCCCCTCCAGCCCTAGGTCCAGAGGATTGCCTGTATTTACCAGGTTGCCCTGCGACATGTTTGGTGTTATACCGCCTATTCCGACGCCCGTGCCCATCTGCTGCGGGTTGGTCCCGCCGATGCCCGACGTCGGCTGTGATGCCTTCTTTATCGTTTCACTCAACAGCTCGGCGAACGTTATCCGGCTGGACTTAAAAGCCGTCGTATTGACGTTGGCAAGGTTGTTACCTGCGATATCAAGCATCTTCTGATGGGCCTGGAGACCCGTAACGCCTGCTGATAATGCAAAACTCATTTCTGTTTCTCCTTACAATCTCGACCGATTTTAATTTTCCACCAGTACTACGGAATTTAAGCCAAGCGTATATTCTTCTGCTTCTGAACCTTCGCCGACCGTCACCCCAAGAAGAATTTCTCCCGTCACCGGGTCATTGAAAACGCTGTCAACCACTCCCGATGTCTTCCCAAGTTCACCGGTCGTAGTGTCTTCCAAAAAGAAGGTGACACGCTTGTCTAATAGTGAATTCGCATAACTGCGGTTCGTAGTCGCAAGAACTTGTGCAAAACTCGAATTCATTGACTCGAGCTGTTGCAGTTGTGAGAAGAGCGCCAATTGTGAAGCCATCTCATTATTGTCTAATGGTTCCAGTGGATTCTGGTTTTGAAGTTGAGTGACAAGAAGTTTCATATAGTCCATCTGCATGTCACTTACTACCGATGTTGATGATACCGGGCTCATAGCTTCTCCAATCTCAATTTTCAAAACCGTACCAACATAAACGCTCAACCCCACGCAATCGACGTGCCAGACTAAAATCCACGTCAACGTCAAACTTGTATAACTTCCTGCCAATACACATGTTAGATAAAGGCAAACATTGCAGAATCCTTCAAATTATCTTGCTCAGAATTTGTTGCGCGGGACAATTTTTCCTAACTTGCAGAAATTTTTGCCGCTGTTGCTGTCGGTGCCGCTCCGAAAAAGCGCCTGTGCCTCGACATACTCGGTATCACCGAAACGTCCCATAAAAATCACACTGTCTCTTTTTTAAGTCCTGCGTTATTGTTTGGTTGGCGCGTCCGATAAAATTAATCCGCCGAATCAATTCAATCTTGCAATTATCAACCGGGGACATTATTGGTCCGTCCCATAAAAAATTAAAGTTGTCGTAGGTTTTTGTCGATTTACTGGGCATTCACCTAACTTAGAACCGACACATTTGTGACTGTTGTCTCGAAACCAAGGATGAGTTTGCGTAGAATTGTTGTCGTAAGCGGCCAGGACCAAGTCCAAAAGTTAGCCCACAAAATCGCGCAGGAAGTATTTGTGGCTGACGACCTTGCCGAGGCCCTGGACATCACCGAGACGGTCAGTCCCGACCTGCTCGTCTTTGATAGTCGCTTCAGCCCTGACCATATCCGCCAGTTCTTGGATACGACCGATAAAAATCAGATATCCGTCCCCGTGATAGTGATTGGAGATGACCGGAACCACCCTGGGCTCTCCGAAGATTTTATACGAATGGGGGCCTGCGACTACATTTGTGGAAAACAGGATTACAGCCGACTTCAGGAAATTGTTGGTCGGATCACTGATAAGCCCAAAGCCGCTCAGATGCAAACAAGCCTCAGCGATTTCTTTGCTGAACAGTACGCCGCTTCTGTTAAGATGGTCGGACGCAGTAAAGCGCTCCGGGACCAGCTCAAAATGATTAAACTCGTGGCCGACAGCTGCTGCAACCCGGTCTTAATCGTGGGTGAGACAGGCACCGGAAAGGAACTGGCGGCAAAGGCTGTACATCTTCTAAGACATTCGAACGAGCAGTTCATTGCCGTAAATTGTGCCGCGCTGACTGCGAACTTGCTCGAAAGCGAGCTCTTTGGTCACGTCAAAGGCTCTTTCACCGGAGCCGACCGCGAAAAGACAGGTCTGCTGGAATTGGCTGGCTCCGGTACAATATTCCTCGATGAAATAAGCGAAATGCCGATGGACCTCCAGGCCAAACTCCTACGCGTACTGCAGGAAAAAAACTTCCGAAAGGTCGGCGGCACAAGTACTATCCCTTGCAACGCCACGATAATAGCCTCCAGCAATCGCAATCTGCAAAAGCAGATACGGGCCGGGCGATTCCGCCGAGACCTGTATTATCGCCTGAATATCTGTCCGATTAACATCGCCCCGCTGAGGGCACCGGGGCGAAGTGAAGATATCAAGCTCCTCGCTGAGTATTTCCTCAAAACGTCGACTATCTGCCCCGAGAAGGCCGGCAGGATAACGTCCCTGACAAAATTAGCTCTTGAAGCTCTCCAAAAACACGCCTGGCCCGGAAACGTCCGCGAGTTGTCCAATGTCATCGAAAGAGCGATAATGCTCGAGACAACGGACAAAATTGGCCTCAGCAGCATTATGATTGACTCGCCGCCAAATGACGAGTCATCGGACGGCCCGACAAACGACCACGTCACCAATTTCTCGCTGGAAAAGGCCGAACGCGAGCTCATCAGTCGGGCACTGCGGGAGACCGGCTGGCAGAAAACTCGCGCTGCAGCCCTTCTGGGCATAACAAGGGCCACATTGTACGCCAAGGTCAAACAGTACAATATCGAAAAGGGCCTGCTTGTAAAAGCAGACTGTGGAAAACAGACACCGGGCGAAATCCCAGCCACACATCATTCCGAATCGGTTGCGGTTCCGTAAGCTGCTAGGCCCGGTTGAGTCTCAGCCGCTTTTGCCCAATTATTTCCCCGACAATGCTTATTGCCCCCGCATTTAGCCCTGCTGTCAGTATCTGCAGCACTTCACCCTCGTTGCTGTCAGAAAATCTGTCGGCTCGTATAGAATCCTGACATTTGTTCATAATTCCAAAACCCGGGATATGAGCCGCAAAAGCCGTTTTCCCGCCAAAAGAGCTTTAGACACGCCTCCTCTTAACCTTTAGCCGACTCTGGCACAATTATTGCTTGACCCATAAGTAAGGTTGTGGGTTCCCATTCCGGGCCCTGCCCCGACACGCACTGTTGAGCGCGCGGGGATTTAGCTTTTGCTGTACTGGGCTCCGGGGAGCACACCACCGTACTCTTTGCTCACTGGCGTCGGCGGGCAGGTAAACCGGGCAGGGCGAAGTCGAAGATATGGTGACAGAAAACAAAAAAACTACTTTCGAGACAGGCACTTCTGAGTTGCCCCCTGACAGCGAACTGTTTGTAGGCGAGGTCCACGAGGAACTCTCAGACCGCGAAGTCTTTTCGGGGGACGAGGATTTTTACAAGTCCTTGGCGGCGTCAGCCCAGCCGACTTCGACTCCGCCCCGGCCCGCCAGAACTGACGCGCCACGCCCCACAGCCCCGCCCCTTTGGCAAAAGCGCTTCTCAGGCCTTCAAAAGGCCCTTGCGCTGACTATCATTCTGGTTACGGCAACACTGCTCTATACGCTGCTTAAATCCCCCCCTTCCCCCCGTCGTAATTATCAGCTGCCTCCGGCTTCTGCCCGCCGGATTGCACCTGCCGCCCGCCCGACCCCTGATAGTGGGTTGCTCCCCCAAGACCTCGCACCTACGATACCCGGCCAAATCCAGGAATCGGAATCCCTACTACCACAGATGCAGCCTCTGTCCTTGAATATTGCCCAGGACCTTTTCCTGAATGGACAGTATGACAGGGCATATGCGGTCTACGAAGAACTTTACCAGAGTATCCCCGTCCCGCCCACTTCGAAACTAACGCAAGAGCAGTTGTTGCGGGATTTTCTCCAGCTGAAGATGGCCTTGTGTGTGGACCAGGCCGCCCAGACCTTGCCACAGGTACAAGATGTAGCGGATGAGGCAAATCATTTATTCAGGGCCGCCGCACAAAGCCGCTCGCCCGCCGTAAGCGTAGTCGCCAACTACCGCCGCAGCCTGCTCGAAATGCAAAGAAAACAATACATCAGAGCTATGACCACTGCTTATCAGGCAATCGCTTTGCTCGAAGCCGCTGATTTCAAAAGAGATTGGGCCCTGCCGCTGCAGCGAGATTGTCACTTCCTCGTTGCTGAATCGATAACCAGACATGTTCTTTCGCTTTGTGACGCTGATAAAGACCTTCCCCAAGAGTTCTACAGCGGCCTCAGCGCTCCGCCGGACCCCTTTGCTGACTTAACCGAAACGCAGTTGCAAAGACTTCTAAAGTCAGGTTCGGAGCAGTTAAGCAAAGCGTTGCTCGCCCCCCAGATACAAAAACTCAAAAGCCAGGGTGCCTTGTCACGTTATACTGTCACCTGCCACGGCGCGCCTGTTGAAGAGCTGCTGGCGAGATTTGCCGCAAACGCCGACCTTGACCTTTCCTGGGCCTGCGACAGGGCGCTGGATTTGCAGCCCGCGATGGACGCCGCTCGCAAGAGGCCAGTGAGTTTGTATCTGCCCGGCGCAACAGCACGGCAGATTGTCACCGTCGCGGCTGGTTGTGCTGGCCTGTTTGCAGGAATCGACCAGAAAAGAGAAGTAAGCGTCTTCAATCCGGCCGATTACTCCTCTTTATCAGAACACGTAGCAATGCTCAGCCGCCAGGCTATTTCTCTTTGGCAGAGATTTCTCCTCACCTTCCACGAAGACCACCAGTTGCCGCATGCCCATTTTGCATTGGGCCTTCTCCAGGCGCAGATTAACCAGCTCACCGACGCCGTTGCACAATACAAATTGGTTGCTAATCGGTTCCCCCAAGCGCCTTGTGCGCCGTTTGCCCTGTTTAACTCGAGCAAACTGAAAGCCGGCATCCGTGATTATCTCGGCGCTCGTGAGGATTTGAGCCAGCTTGTTGAGCAGTATCCTGATACTGAAATAGCCGGCCAGGCCTGTTTGTACCTCGCTGATGTCACTGAAAAAGCCGAACTTCCGGAGCAGGCCGCCAGACTCTATCGAAAAGTCTATCATCTTGGCTTGTCTTACCAGTCGCAGACCGCTGCTGCCTCGGGTGCTGCCAGGTGCTCCTATCAGATGCAGGACTATACCTCTGCCGCAAAATGGTTCATTCGATATATCAGCATTGTCAAGGACCACGCAAGCCCTGACCTCTATTCCGCCTATTTTCTCTTGGGGAAAACATACTTGGCCTTGAAAAAACCACAACAGGCTTGTGACGCCTTTAAATATGCCTTGAATGGTCCGCTCCCCAAAGAACAGTATTTCCCGGCGCTGTCGGCATTCGTCGAAGGCTGCATCGAGCAGCAGCTGTTCATCGAAGCTCTCGATGCGTTGGATGGCACCCACCCTTGGCAGCTCTCAAAAAGTGAAAGCGTCGAGCTTTTACTCCTCAAGAGCCGAATCTTTCGGACTCTCGGCCTTCTTGATAAAGCCGTTGCTGCTCTTCGGGATAGAGCACAGTACCTGCCCGACCCGCAGTTAAAGGCCAGGGTATCTTTCGAGCTGGCAAAGTGCTATATTGTCAAAGCAAACCTCGAACTTGCCCGCAAAACGCTGGCCGAGATTCT
>CP070830.1:2539289-2545297 GCA_020344865.1 Planctomycetota bacterium | reverse complement strand
GGGCAGTTGCGGATTTGGTGGTTTTTTAACGGCAACTCTTTGGTGGCGGGTAAGGATGTGGATCCCCGACAGCGGTGCTCACGTGAGCAGCAATCGAGGACAGGCGGGGGTATTGGTGGTGCGTGTTGCGTTGTGCGGGCCCTGCACCACATGGGATGCAGGGTGAAAATTTGCGCACCTATGGCACAAGCTACGCCGCGGCAGGCTCCGGGTTAGGATAATTTAATTCATAGGCCAGATCCCCGCCGGAGGCGGGTAAGCTTCGCGGGAATGACGCCGTACCACAAGGGTACGGGGCAAGCAAGAGCGTACCTGGCGTGGGAGCTAAACGGGGCCGGGTACTATTGAGGGAGAGAGTCAAAATATTGGGAAAAATTTAGAAAATTTTCTTGACAAACGACGTCGGATAGTATAAATATAATAAGCTTTTTTTAAATCCGGCGGACAAGGGAACGGCCCACACCCGCCTAATGCTAACATGTGGAGGAGCGATGTGCAGAGTTTTGGACGAAGGCTTGCGGGGCAGCGGTGAGGGAACGTCTGCGCGGATTGCAGGGTAACAGATACATATGGCACGAGCAGCTATTGCCGAAGACACAGGGACACAACCGGATACGAATTTCACGGAGTCTGTTTTCGATAAATTGGTCTTTTCAGTCAATTATATTTTTATTTGCGAAGGGGCAACAATTCTACAGGAGGTTTAGTTATGAAATCAGGTAATCATTATTGTCAAGTCGTTGCCTTTTTAGCGGCCCTATGTATTCTTTTTGTTGGTCCTCCAGCATGGAGTGAGCAGATATCCGCAAGTCCTATGTCAAGCTCATTTTTAGCAGAAACTGCAGAGTCGACAGACAGTTATGCGGTTCCGGTCGGCCCCAGTGAAGGCTTTGTAGAATCTCTGGAGGTGGCAGGGGCTATTGCAAATGTGGCCATTTTCCAAGATACAAGCCCCTGGGGCAGTACCCGGAACCAGGACATTTTGGCAGCTAACGGGATTTCGTTTACGATCTTTGGTTCAGGCCGGATGGGTTTGGTTGACCTGTCTGTCTACGACAAAGTAATTATCTCGTCTGTACAGGGCAGCACGTTCTACGGCAGGTTAGAGGCCAATCGAGCCTGGTTCGAGTCTTATGTGGCTGCCGGCGGAGTTCTTGATCTTCATGTGGCGACCCAGGGTCCAGAACCAATGCTTCCGGGTGGTTTTGTATGTGAGCGTCAAATCTTTGATGATGTAACAATTGTGGACGCAACACATCCTATTGTCACGACGCCCAATCCAATAACGGATGCCGACCTGGATGGCTGGAACTACTCGACTCACGGTTATTTCAGGGTAATTCCTGGGGGTGCTTATGAAATCATCGAGATAGCCGGGAGCGGTCAGCCGTGTGCAATGGAGTTACTTTTTGGCCGGGGGAGAATCTTCGCAACCACTCAAACTGTTGAGTGGGGAGGTGCGTCATACGACTACCTTGAAAACACGATTCTTTACGAGATTGTGGACGACCTCAGTATTAGCCCGGCAGAAGGCTTTATTTCTTCCGGTGAGGTTGGAGGACCTTTTACGCCGCCCTGCAAGGCGTATACGTTGACAAACAACGGTCCCAATCTGCTCGACTGGTCGGCGGTCGCGACGGAACCCTGGTTAGATGTTTCACCCCATGGTGGCGTATTAGGGCCATATGATTCTAATGTGGTGCATGTTTGCATCAACGCTATTGCAAATACCAAAGCACCGGGTATTTATACGGACACTGTTATTTTCTCCAATCTGACCAGCGGGGTTGACCGGACTCGTGGAGTAAAGCTTCATGTCGGGGCTAAAAGTGTGTTATCTTATGTTCAGTATACAGATACATCTCGAGAGTATCCAAATACCTTAGCGGGCATAAGCTCTGTCGGCACGAACTACTCAGTTACTGAACTGGCTGACTACACTCAGTTGGATTCGATGCTGCCGGGCCATGATATATTGCTCATTCCGGAGCAGGAGAAAGCCTACTCAAGCCAGCTACAGAGTATTGGCATCGCCTGGGCCACGACTCTTCAAAATTTTGTTAATAACGGGGGGGTAGTTATCCAGTGCATACATTCCGGGCGATATGAGATTCTAACGGGCTCAGGGTTGATGAATATCTCCTCGAGCGACACATTTGGGGGTTTGGTTAATACAATAACGCCGGATGATCCGGTGGCACAAGGAGTTTCGGGCAGCTACACAGCTGTGAGCGGCAGCGCTTACATTGACAGCCCGGACGGTGTGGTAGTAGCAGAAAGGACAGGTTATGGCCCAGTCGTTATCAATAAGCGGATGGGGCTTGGGCATGTAGTTTTCATTGGCCATGACTATTATCTGTCCAATTCCGATCAGGACCGAATTGTAGGCAACGCGGTATTTAATCTACCTGTCATTGTGGATGACCTGGTTATCAGCCCTCGCGAGGATTTTAATTCTGTCGGTGATGAGGGGGGACCTTTTGCCCCCAATAACAAGGAGTATAGCCTTAGGAATATCGGCCCCAACTCCCTCGATTGGCGTGTAGAATTTACCTGCCCCTGGCTGGATGCCGATTCGAACGGTGGAACACTGCCGCCTGACTCCAATACAGTATTAAGAATTTCCCTTAATGCTCATGCCAACAGTTTGGACCCTAACATTTACAGCGGCACGATTACATTGAGCAACTTAACGTCCGGTTTAGACCAAACACGTCAAGCAACGCTGACAGTAATCCGCGTGCCGGGGGAGATAGAAATAACCGACTCAATTTTGCCTGTCGATGACCTGAATATGCATTTTGGCGACGTGATCAAGGGCTTATCGCGGACCGAACACATTACCATTACCAACGTCGATCCCAACCACAAGCTAACCGTTAACATACGACAATTTGAGGGTTTCTACGATGAGTTTCCAACCACCACAATTGATCCAGGAAAATGGACAAGTATTATAAGCCATCCAACAATCGATGATGTTGGACTGGGTGAACCGTCTGCTCCCTATTCGCTGCGTCTAAATGGCGACCCCGACGGTGGGGAGGCAGTAGCGTCGGGCTTTATAGACCTGTCGGGACTAAGCGGCGTTGAGTTGACATACTGGTACGAGCGAACAGGTGGTGGAGAGGACCCTGACCCCGGAGAGGACCTGATTTTTGAATACTGGAGCGGCTCTGGCTGGATTGAGTTGGAACGTCAGTTTGGAGACGGCCCTGATATGACTTATTATGTCCAATCAACTGTTCCTCTGCCAGATGAGGCACTTCATGATAACTTTAGGTTACGAATCCGCAGCATAGGTTCATATTGCGCTTGTGATGACTGGTTCGTCGACGATGTTTCTATTACGATGACCGGAGATGGTCTTAGCCTTCCTCAGAACATCCCTGTAGGCGATGCTTTTTGGCTTGAGAATATGCCTAATCTGCCGGTAACTATAGAGCCTTTAGGTCACATTACCTTTGATGTGAATTTCATTCCTGAAGATGTTGTTGACTATAATTCCACATTGTTTATAAGAAGCGATGACAGAGATGAGCCCGAAGTTGCTGTGCGCCTGACGGGTACGGGTATTCTCGACTATCTTGACATTGCTCCCGATGCAAACTTTGAGTTCTCGGGGCGTCCCGGTGGTCCGTTTGTGCCAACATATGAGACTTATCAACTGACAAACATTGGCTTGTTCAGCATAGAGTGGACGGCGGCACCAAACGTGCCCTGGTTGGATGTTTCGCCTTTGAGCGGAAGCCTGGTACCTGGCGGTTCAATTACGGTCAGCGTCAGCCCTAACGCACAAGCTGATAGTATGCCGGGGGGCTATCATTGTGGCGAGGTGATTTTCACTGATATTACTACTACTTTGCTGCAGGCGCGTCAAGTCTGTCTGGATGCATATACTGAACCTAAGATATGGGTGAACCCACAATCTTTTAACGTAACTGTTGCTCAGGGAGATACTCAGACCGGAATCCTCAGCATTGGGAACAATGGTGATTCTGCTCTGGATTTTACCGTCTCAGGCAGCCACATAAGCTTTACACCGCCAACAGAAGGCGAGGGTATCGGCTCCGTCGTGCTTGGGGACGATTTCATAACGTCGGCAGCCGACAGTTCCTACAAGCCGGGTGAGTTGCTTGTTCGTTTTGCCCCCAAAGCCAACGGGAGGCAACGGGACAAGAAAGAGAAAGAAGAAATCCTGCGTTCTTTAGACGGGGGAACCATAAAGCACACATTCAGGCTTGTTCCGGGCCTGAACGTGGTCAAACTTCCGAAGGGACATAAAGTCAAAGATGTCCTGGAAAAATTCAACAGAGAAGCTGGTATTCTGTACGCGCAACCAAACTACAAAATGACATTGGATTCTGCCCCGCCGCAGTGTTTGCCGAATGACCCGCGTTTTGACGACCTTTGGGGCATGCACAATATCGGCCAGAATGGTGGCACTGCCGGCGCTGACATTAACGCCCCCGAAGCCTGGTGTATCCGCACGGCGGCCGACGATATTATCGTAGCAGTCATTGATACGGGGGTTGACTACACTCACCCCGACCTAGCAGCGAACATGTGGGTCAACGAAGCCGAGTTCGATGGTACGCCGGGTGTTGACGATGATGGGAATGGTTATATAGATGATATCTATGGTTATGATTTCTATAACGACGATGGCGACCCATGGGACGACCATTATCACGGCACACATTGCGCGGGAACCATCGGCGGAGTGGGTGACAACGGGATAGGTGTTGCAGGTGTATGCCATGATGTGCAAATAATGGCGCTTAAATGGATAGGCTCGGGCGGTAACGGCTGGACAGATGATGCGGTTGATTGTGTTGAATACAGTGTTCTTATGGGCGCGAATCTGTCGAGCAATTCATGGCGACAGGACAATCCCAGTGTTCCTAATCCGGCTCTCGAAGATGCCATAAATACGGCAGGAGCTGCCGGTTTACTGTTCGTGGCTTCGGCCGGGAACGATAATGCCGATAACGATGTGCATCCTCATTACCCATCGAGTTATGATGCTAATAGCGTCATCGCAGTACTGGCCACCGATAAGTACGATAACAAGTCCAGTTTTTCCTGCTACGGACTTACTTCAGTAGACCTCGGCGCCCCTGGAAGCAGTATTCTCAGCTGTGCACCAGGTGGCGGATATCAGTATTTGAGCGGGACGTCGATGGCGACGCCACATGTGGCGGGAGCCTGTGCGCTTGTTTGGTCAGTGTGCCCGTCTCTGACGAGTCTACAGGTAAAGGATATCATTCTGCAAACGGTCGACCAGCTTCCTGCTCTAAGCGGGCTGTGTGTTTCTGAGGGTCGGCTCAACCTGTACAAAGCCATACTCGAAGCCCAGGAAACTCCATGTAGCGGTGGCAACGGACCATCCTCACTGTGGCTTGACTTTGAGCCCAGTTCGGGCACAGTTGCGACCGGTGATACAGTTGATGTTAATGTGATATTTCATGCTGGTTGTTATGCTGGAACCTATCTGGGCTTGATTGATGTTAGTTCCAACGACCCCTATCAGACGAGTTTACCAATCATAGCCACAATGACGGTTGTGCCCATCGATTACTTCACTGAGCTGTTTGAGCCGAATTACCTTGACCCGAACGACCCTGCATTTAATGATATGGGGTATCGTACTCTGACTTTTATTCCTGATGGTTCCAGCAATTACTACAGTATCTGCCTCGACGAAGCGACAGATTTTCCGGTGGACCCCGCCGGCGGGAATGTTGTATCGCTCGGCGATGATGATTATGAGGCAGTAGGACTTTTGAATTCAAGCGTGAGTTTTTACGGCACCGAGTATGATACGTTTTATATCTGCAGCAACGGATATATCAGCTTTACGACGGGTGATATAAGCCACTCTGAGAGCCTTAGTTCACATTTTGATATCCCCCGAATATCGGCGATGTATGATGATTTGGACCCGTCAGCCGGAGGCACGATTTCATGGAAGGAGATTGAGGGCGGCATTGTGGTGACATTCGAGG
>CP070830.1:2536242-2539189 GCA_020344865.1 Planctomycetota bacterium | reverse complement strand
GATTTTTGTATGACCTGCGGACCGCCGTTATTCCCTTTATGTTTGTCTTCAACGCGGAGCTTATTCTTTATGGAATCAACAGCATTGCTAAGGCGCTGTTGATTTTTGTAATGGCGATATTCGGCGCATTTGCGTTTGCGAATGCCGTTCAGGGATGGTTTATCATAAAGAATAAATGGTATGAGATACCTCTGTTTCTTGTCGCATCGCTTATACTGTTTTACCCCGCCGTTATCACGAAGGCCTTTAATCTGAATTACGGCCTTAGATATTACATGTACTTCGCCGGGATGGCGGTCTACGGCCTTGCCTATCTCGTCCAGAGGCTGAGGCTTAAGATGTCGTAGGAAACTAGCTTTTTGAACGTTGACTGCGGGATTTTTGAAGGTAAAATTATAGAACGCGAAAAGATTTGAAACTACCCTTTGGAGTGCGATGCGATGAAAGCAAGAAATAACAAAATCGACAGAAGGGATTTTTTGAGGACGGTCGGGGCGGCGGGGCTTGGCTCTGTTTTTGTTGCAGCGCAGGCGAAGGCTATGGCGAGCAAGGAGCAGACAACCGCGAAACAACAGAAGTCCGAAGTTATTCAAGTGCCAAGACGCCAGATGGGCAAGACCGGTATTGAAGTTCCGGCTCTTTCTCTCGGTGTGGAGTTCAACGCTCTTGAGAACCAAGTGGTGCTGCATAAGTCCCTCGATTACGGAGTCAATTACTGGGACACCGCTGAGACCTACGCCGGCGGAAATGCGGCTCTCGGGGTGGGGAAATTCCTGCGGGAGAATCCGGACCAGCGAAAGAAGATTTTTATTGTCACCAAGTCGTCAGGGTCAAAAGGCAGCTATGATGAGCACAAGCCAACGCCGGCGGACGTGGAAAAGTGTCTGCAGGCATCCTTGAAAAGGCTTAACACCAATTACATCGATATGTACTTCAGCTTTCACGGATTGTCCGACCCGGTTCATCTGACGGACGAAGTGAAGCGGTGGGTCGAGAGCGCCAAGCGGCGGAAACTGATTCGGTTTTTCGGTTTCAGCACGCACGAGAACATGGCCAAGTGCCTCACTGCGGCCGCAAGGCTGGACTGGATTGATGCGATAATGACGGTCTACAATTTTAAGCTGGCGCAGGATGCCGAGATGCAGGCTGCGATTGAGGCGTGCCATAAAGCAGGTATAGGCCTAGTTGCTATGAAGACGCAGGCATTTGGGCAGATGTTTGAAACCGATGAGGATAAAAAGTTAGTCGAGCATTTGCTTAAACGCGGCTTTACCGAAGGGCAGGCAAAGATAAAGGTTGTACTCGATGATAAAAGGTTCAGCTCAGCCTGTGTGGGTATGGAAAGCGTCGCTTTGCTGGAATCGAACGTTGCGGCAGTGCTCAATAAAACCGAACTTGCCTAAGAGCCGCAGTGGGCAACTTTGCGGCCGGAACTATTTTGGGAGCTTGATGTAATGAAAGACAAGAGAATAGACCGAAGAAACTTTTTGAAGACCATCGGGGCTACTGGCTTAGGCTCGGTTCTTGGCTCGGCCCGATTGAAAGCCGAACCAGTGGACTCCAACACCTGTGCAAAACCAAAAAGGGCCGAGGTGCCAGAACTGCCGAAGCGGAAACTGGGCAAGACAGGTGTTGAAGTGCCCGTACTGGCTCTTGGGGGAGACTTTAACTTCGTTGATGAACAAATCAGGTTACACGAAGCCCTCGATTGGGGCATAAACTACTGGGACACCGCCCACTTTTACGGACGCGGAAACAGCGAACGGGGCATAGGCAAGTTCCTCGCAAAGGACCCGGAAACCCGAAAGAAACTGTTCATTGCCACAAAGGCCTCGGGGGCAAAAAATGAGGACGAAATAGAAGAGCGCCTTCAGATGTCTCTGGAAAGGATGCATACCGACTACATTGATTTGTACTATGGCGTGCATATGTTAGACGACCCGGAAAGATTGACAGATGAATTAAGGCAATGGGCCGAGAACGCAAAGAAGCGCAAAGTCATACGGCTCTTTGGCGTCAGTACGCACAAAAACATGGCCGAATGCCTTGCCGCCGTGGCGAAGCTCGACTGGATTGATGCAGTTATGACGAGCTACAACTTCCGGCTGATGCAGGATGACAAGATGCAGGGCGCGATTGACGCCTGTCATAAGGCGGGTACAGGACTTATCGCAATGAAGGTACAAGGGCACGGTCAGACAGCTCACTGGGTTGACCCGAGGTGTGACGTGGAAACCGAAGAGGACAAGAAACTTGTCGAACATTTCCTTAAGCGAGGCTTCACCAAGGGCCAGGCGAAGATAAAGGTCGTCCTGCAGGATGAAAGGTTCAGCTCAGCGTGCGTCGCGATGGATGATGTCACAATTATGGCTTCCAACGTTGCGGCCGTACTCGATAAGACCAAGCTGTCACAGGCTGATTTTGAACTCTTCAAGGAATATGCCCAGGAAACCTGTAGCGGCTATTGTGCTGGCTGCGCAAGTATCTGCGAGTCGGCGGTTGCTGATGCGCCGCGTATCAGTGAGGTTATGCGTTATCTGATGTACTACAACAGCTACGGCCGGAAGGTCGAGGCAAAGGAGCTTTTCGCTCAAATTCCTTCCCACGTGCGAAACAAATTACCAAGGCTCGATTACAGCCGTGCCGAGGACCGCTGTCCGCAACATCTGCCAATCAGCAAACTCATGGCCGAAGCGGTAGATAAATTAGCCTGAAAAATGTCCTGACGCATATTTCCACCGGTTCTCACACAGCGCTTGCTAACTGAGAATTCCTCCTGCCCACCGGCTTGCCATTTGTTTTACTGCTGGTTCTTGCCGTTCAGCAGGGGGTAGTAAGACTGCGCAAAATTTGGTTGACATTAGGGCAAAAATAGGCTATAAGGTGAATATCTTGCGATAGATGGAGTTTAAGGGTTCAGAGGGGCATCTCATAGGTGCCTTTTTTC
>CP070830.1:2532892-2536142 GCA_020344865.1 Planctomycetota bacterium | reverse complement strand
CATTATAGAAAAATCCGCAACTCCCACCAAATCGGTTCTGCTTATTTGTTCCATCACATATTATTATTTGACGAGCCTACTTTTGTGCGGTCTAATTTGGTTTATGATAATCGTCATCGATTACAACGTCGGAAATGTTAAAAGCGTCTGCAACGCTTTCCGCCACATCGGCTGCGAGGCAAAGCTAAGCGCGGACCCTTCCGATATCGAGGCCGCCACAGGCCTCGTTCTGCCCGGCGTCGCCGCCTTCGGCTATGCCGTCGATGCATTGGGCTCCCTCGTCGAGACCATAAAGAAAGCCGCCATAAATGGCAAACCACTGCTCGGTATTTGTGTTGGCTATCAATTGCTTTTTGATGAAAGCTGCGAGTACGGCCGACACACAGGCCTCGGCCTCGTCTCGGGAAACATCGTACCTCTACCGGTGGACCAGGTGGTCCCACATATGGGATGGAACCTCGTCAATCTGCCTGAAGATATGGATTTATTCACCGACCTCGGGCCAGAGAAGCACTTCTACTTCGCCCACTCTTTCTATGCTGATGTCACCGACCCCGACGCCAAAATCGCCTGCACCGATTACGGCTTCTCCTTACCGGCTGCCGTACAGAAAAAAAACATCTACGGAACGCAGTTCCACCCGGAAAAAAGTGCAAAAACTGGCCTGAAGGTCTTACGGAATTTCGCCCAAATTTGCAAAAGGGGTGACTAACAATGCTGACAAAGAGAATCATCCCCTGCCTTGATGTCAAGGACGGCCGCGTCGTCAAGGGCATAAAAATCGTGAACCTCCGCGATGCTGGCGACCCCGTCGAGCTCGGCGCAAGGTACAGCGACGAGGGTGCCGATGAGCTTGTCTTCCTCGACATCACTGCCACTATCCGTTCCCGCGAGACAATCGTCGAACTCGTCGAGAAGGTCGCCGAAAACGTCTTTATCCCCTTCACCGTCGGAGGCGGAATCCAGACCGTCGAGCAGATGGATACCCTCCTTCGAAGCGGCGCGGAAAAAGTCTCCGTCAATACCGCCGCCGTACAAAACCCCGACCTGCTCACCGAGGCCGCCCAGCGCTTCGGCAGCCAGTGCACGGTCCTTGCCATTGATGCCCGCCGCTCAAAACAACACGCTGGCAAATGGCAGGTATGTGTAAAGGCGGGCTCCGAGCCGACCGACATTGACGTCGTCGAATGGGCCGCAGAGGCCGAGAAACTTGGCGCTGGCGAAATACTCTTAACTTCTATGGACGCCGACGGCACCAAAGCCGGCTACGACAACGAGCTCAACAAGGCCGTAACCGATGCCGTCAATATCCCCGTAATCGCGTCCGGCGGGGCGGGTACACTCGAACACCTCTACGACGCCATAACCATCGGCAACGCCAACGCCGTACTAATGGCCTCTATCACCCACTTCCAGAACTACACCATAAACCAGATAAAACAATACCTCAAAGACCGCGGCGTCCCCGTAAACCTTTAACCCCCGCAGGCCCGTTCGGTACTAATTACCGTCTATGAAGTTCAAACGGCTCGAAAAGTCCGTAACCGATGGTCTCGTATTGCTCGCCCGCTGGCGGACCGGTCCGGGGACCGTTTCTAAACATGCCCGGCCACGCTGTACCCGGCGATGGCTCGCCGTGATGAGGACCGAGCGTGTTCTTGAGTGTCCCGATAACAGTAACCTCGATACTATTTCTTCCCGCCTTCACCTGCTCCGTTACCTCGAGCTCCCACGGCTGGTGCCAGATATACCCGGCGGCTTCACCGTTAACTACGACCTTCGCCACGCTCCCATACCACGATGGTAGTCGCACATGGTATCGACCAGTTGCCTCGCTGATATTGAAGTTCTGCGTGTATGAAACGCCGCTTCCATAGAACGGATGTCCCTGCTCGTCCCACCGCCCTAATTTAATCCCCTTGTCCGGCACAATAACGAATCCTGAATCCGCTGCTTTTAGCGCAAAATCACCCAACACGTAGGCCGACTCAAGTTCGTGGAACATAGTCATCGGCGAGGCCTTGATTGTAACCGCGTTCTCGCCAACCTTCGCTGCCGATGTGATATCGACCTTGCCGAACGCCCTGTCCAGCCACCACGAACCTTCAGGAGCCGTCACGACTTTCCCGTTACAGCTTATCTCGTACAGGTCCGGCCGCTCGACGACTATGTATAACGGTTTCGGTACCTTCTTTTTAATACTGAAACGATACGTCGCTTCGAAACCGCTGTCCGCCGCGAACTTCTTCGATATCAACTCATCACGAAACTGGACCGCGTGGTCCCACGGATTGCGCCCCAATCCGTGCTTCTTGAACACGAACTCGGCTGCCTTGTAAAAGTACGTATTCTCCATCGTCTCGCCGTCCGCCGTCACATCAACGTAGTCCAGTTTCAGTACATTTGGCGTAACGCGACGAACCCGCAAAAGCCCGGCCGGACCCACCTGCCTGCTCGTGGCCGCCTCGACCGCCGCCGACTCTGTCGGCTCCTTCGATAAAAATAGAAGCAGACTCCCGCAACGGGCTAAATCAAAATCAGCCTTTATACCATCATCCGTTCTTTCGAACGCATACGGCAATATCTTGCCCGTCTCCGGGTCCCATCGCTCGACGCCGCGCATCGACGATTCTATCTTCCCTCTGCTGCCTGAATCGATGCTCGTGTTGACTAAGAAAAGAATTTCGCTGTCGTCCACTAGCCTGCGATGGTGATAGAGTATGCCTTCGTCATCTCTGCCTCGATGGATGGCGAATCCGTCATTTGACTCACTCACCAAAATACCTGCTATCGTTCCTGCCCCGACCTCTCGCCACCAGATGTTCTCTGATAGTGCCTTGCCGCGATTCGATTCCACACCGTCGACCAGTACAGGAGGTTCCCCGCAGCACATAACCTCTCCTCCGCCTTTCACGTAGGCTTCTAGCAGCTCCATTGTTTCCGAGTTGAGGTTCTCCGTTAATGGCGGAAGCACCACCGTCTCGTATCGTCGTTTGCCCACCTTCAACGCCGAGCCCTCCACAGAGCCGTGCTGCCTGATAATCTCCTCGCATCCTATATCATATTCCAGTTGGGCCTTCGCTAATTCCACGACTAATTCCTGGAATTCGTCCCCGACCTTTTTTAGATGTTCGCTGTGCTCTGAATCGGCCTGATACATCCACGCCGTCGTTGTCGGCTCAATCACCAGCACCTTATTGACTTGTTCACCGGCCGACAGGGCCGCGGAAAGCCGCCCGAAGTACCTGCT
>CP070830.1:2525355-2532792 GCA_020344865.1 Planctomycetota bacterium | reverse complement strand
AAAACATGGCCTGAGTCAATCGGCAGTATCGCAGCAGATTGCGCAGCTGGAACTGACCCACAAGGACCAACTCCTGGACAGAAAAAAGAGGCCTCTGGAACTGACTGCATCGGGGGAGTTGTTTTACGCGGCCTGCAAGGACATCATTGACAGATATGAACAGCTTAGAAGTGAGTTGAATACTCTCCAGAAGTCTTCTACTGGCAGGATAAATGTGGCGGCAATTTACAGTATCGGCATGCATACTCTGCCGGATTACGTCAAGAAGTTCATGGTCAAATATCCTGACGTTAATGTCCATGTTGAGTATCTAAACTCAGGCCAGATTTACGAACTGATCTTAGCGGGTGAAATTGACATTGGTCTTGTAGCCGTTCCGAAAAGAGATAAGAGGCTGGAGGTTTACGAGTTTGAAGAGGAGCCATTAGTTTTGGTGTGCAGCCCCAAGCATGCTCTAGCAGACAAGACCAAGATAGATATTCATAAAGTTCAATTTGAAAAATTCGTCGGGTTTGGAAAAGAAGTCCCCACTCGTGTGTGGATAGACGGTATTTTGCAGCGCTACAATATAGTTGTTCGGCCGGTAATGTAATTCGACAACATAGAAACGGTCAAGCGTGCATTGGAGATAAATGTGGGGATAAGCATATTGCCGCGGAGTGCCATACTTCAGGAGCTTGAGAGCGGGACTTTAAAAGCGGTGAGCTTCTCGGACGAGAGTTTTGTCAGGCCGACGGGCATAATTGTTCGCAAGGGCAAAATATTCGGTCAGGCCGGACGATACTTTGTCGAGCTATTGCGGAAAAAGGCCCAATAATTTCCCGTCACCGGTTAGCAGGTAGAGAAATCTTATGTCGATTAAAGCCGTGATATTTGATTTGGATGGCACGATAACCCAGCCTTTCTTTGATTTTGACGCCATTCGTGAGGAGATGGGGCTAGAGAGGAACTCGGGGCCGGTACTGGAGTCGATGGCGAAGATGGCACCGCAGCAGCGTCAGCGAGCAGAGGAAATCCTGCATTTTCACGAGCAGCGGGCGGTGACGGAGTCGTCGCTTAATACCGGCGCAAGAGAGACGCTGGCAGCACTGCGGGAGGCAGGCATACATATAGGGATACTGACGCGCAACAGGCGGCGTAATGCGCTTGCCATCGCTGAGAAACATAACCTGAAATTCGATGTTGTTGTTGACAGGGAGGACGGCCCGGTTAAGCCGGATGCCTTCGGAGTGCTGCAAATATGTCGGCACTTTGGGGTAGAGCCGCAGGAGACGCTGATGGTGGGGGATTATCTTTTTGATTTACTCTGTGCGAAGGCAGCGGGGGCCGTTGCGGTTCTACTGGCCAACAGTAAGCGTGTGGCGGAGTATGCCGAGCATGCAGATTTTATTATTGAAAATATCGACGAGATACTTGAAATTATTGAGAAGGCAGGAAATAGAAATCAGAAGTAGCGAGTAAAGGCGAGCGGTGAATAAAGATACGCTGACAAAACTTTTGATAATACTGGCGGCAACGGTCAACGTGTGCTGGGCGGGGGGGTGCACGAAGAACCTGACCGACTGTGGAGCTAAAAAGAAGGACGCCAATTCAGTTGATACGGTTTTAAAGGACTTGAGGGAAGAGAGTGCGAAACTGAAATCCTACGAGGGGCGGATTGAATATTTAATCAGCCAGCCGTTGTTCGAGTCGCAGAGCCTAAGGAAGGGCGTTCTGTATTATCAAAAGTCGGATGAGAGGTCGAAGCTTAGGATAAACTTTGAGACGCTTAAGCAGGATGATGAAGAGGAAGAAAAATATATCCAGCAGTATATTTTCGACGGCGTTTGGCTTACTCAGATAGACTACCAAATCGAGCAGGTCAAGCGTTATCAGCAGGCCGAGGTTAATGAGCCGGTAGACGCGTTTGAGCTGGCGAGGCGGAATTTTCCGATAATCGGCTTTAGCAAAACGGAGGACTTAAAGAAGGAGTTTGAAATAAAGCTGGTCGAGCAACAGGGGGACAAAGCTGGGGACTTTGTTCATTTGCAGCTAAAAGTGAAACCGGATTCCGTTTACAAAGATGATTATACGGCCGTCGATTTCTGGATTGATAAGAAACTGGGCTTGCCGGCAAAAATAGTCGCCACCTCCACCGAGGAAGATATTTACCGGATAGAGTTTCTAAATCCTAAGGTCAATGAAAGCATAGACAAGAAGGTCTTTGAGTTTAAGGTTCCCAAAGGCTTCGGCGAGGAAATAGTCCCATTGAAAAAGAGTTAGAGGTAGAGGTGTAAGCGGAAGGTAGAGCCAAAACCGGAAATTAAGATGGATAGGGGATGGTTCCGGCAGGGAAGTTGGTAAGGTAAGCGAGGATAATTGGTAGCTTTGGGTGAAAGTGTCACAAATCACAAGTGGAAGAGAAAGGAACAATGATGGCGAAAGGGATAGTTATTTATTATTCGAGAAGCGGTAATACGAAAGAGATGGCTCAGATAATAGCGGAGGCGATGAACAAGGCGGATTTGCCGACAGAGTGCAAGCCGGTCAACAAGGTGAAGGCGGAGGATTTATTAGGCTATGACGCGATAGTTGTGGGCTCGCCGACGTATTACGGGCATATGGCAGGGCCGGTTAAGGAGCTGTTCGATGAAACGGTGAGCTTTCACGGTCAGCTGGACGGCAAAGTAGGGGCAGCCTTTAGCAGCGCGGCGAACATCGGCGGCGGGAATGAAACCACTGTTATGGGGATAATAGAGGCGATGCTGATAAGCGGGATGATTGTTCAGGGCGACCCTGCAGGCGACCATTACGGGCCGGTATCTATTGGTAGGCCGGACGATAGAGTTAAAGAGCAATGCCTGCGCAGGGGCCAGCGAGTCGCGGAACTGACTAAAAAACTGCATTCTTAACAAGCAAAACGGGGGAAAACGGCCAAAAACCCACAGGGTAGCAGAAGTGTTGCCGATCCAAACGGGCAAGGCGCGTAAGTTCTTGAAGAATAAGGAGATAGCTCATCTGTGTCACATGCTTTTGTTGGGTTTGCTTAGTGGGGAAAATAAAAAATATTGATTTTTTTTGCAAAAAAGCCGATTTTCTTTGACAAAAGTGTTGGCGACCGTTAAGTTTCTATCGATTTTAACCCAGAAGTGGAGGATTACTTGATGCAAGAGTATGAAGACCTCAAAGCATTGGTAGCCGAAATTGAGAGCGACATCAACAAGGCCGAAGGTGGAAACAAAGCAGCAGGGACTCGCGTCCGCAAGGAAATGCAGAGAGTCAAGCAGGCTGCCCAGGCTGTTCGAAACCGCATTCTTGAGATAAGGTCGGCTCAATAAGGGCGTCATAAGTATTTTTAGACGCTGAACATGATGCATATTCCAGCTCGGCTCACGCCGTTATTGGGCTACCGAGGCGAGCGGGATGGGTGTGTTGCAATTGCGCAGAGCATATCTGTGCGGAGACTGATAATGCCGCCATTATTGCTGTTTGATTTAACACAAATAGATTTGACAGCGGAGCCTATCTTCGACAAGGAGTCGATTGGTGAAGAGAACCCGCAGCGTTTTGAGATGCAGCAGCTCGACGGCATTCTGTGGTACAACAAGGAGAAATTCCTGATTTTGGGTTATAAGGATGTCGGGGCGGATGAATTCTGGGTGCGTGGTCATATTCCGGGTCGGCCGCTGATGCCAGGGGTGATAATGATCGAGTCCGCCGCCCAGCTTTTGAGCTTTTTTGTAAAGCGAGTTTACGAGGTGGAGGGCTTTATCGGCTTTACGGGGATAGATTCGGCGAAGTTCCGTTCTGTTGTTGAGCCGGGGCAGAGATTATATCTGCTCGGTCATCTTACAAAGGTAACGACGCGGAAATACAGCGCTGATATACAGGGGGTTGTTGACGGCACCATGGTTTTTGAGACAACTGTGTCGGGTATGAAAGTTTAGTACGGTTGTCAAACCTCTTTTCGGTTATCCAATAGCCCCAAGGGGATTCGAACCCCTGTTGCCGGGTTGAAAACCCGGTGTCCTAGACCTGCCTAGACGATGGGGCCACGCGAAGCTATTCCATAGTGATAGCCTCCGAGGGACAGACGTCGACGCAACTGCCGCAGTCGACACATGCATCAAGGTCAACCACAGCCTTTTCGTCGGCCATCTTTATAGCCTCGCTCGGACACTCCGGCACACAGGATTCGCAGCCTGTGCATTTTTGCTCATCTATTTTAGCCGGCATTTATACAACCCTTTCCAAAAGACTTAAACGTACCATTAAAAGGAGGATTTTTACAAAATCGTAGCGGTATTACAACAGAAATTTTTGAAATTCGCGCGGGGGCAGAATCGCTTTTGCGTTTTCGGCAAATGTATTATACTGGCAGTTGAAGGTGGAGTTGGTGGATTTGCAAGAAATACGGTAAAAGGAGGCTGGCATATGGATTCAGCGAGATGTTGGTTTTTAAGGGGATGTGTGTGTGTTTTTGTTTTGACTTCGGTCTTTGGTTGCAGTGGGGCGACAAGGAGCGATGAGGAATTCTTTGATGTGGTGGTTCTGGGCGGGACGTCCGGCGGCGTTGCTGCGGCGGTGCAGGCGGCACGTATGGGTAAATCGGTTGTTTTAATTGAGTCAAGCGAGCACTTAGGCGGATTGACTTCCGGGGGGCTAGGCGCAACTGACATCGGAAATAAGAAGGCAATCGGGGGCATAGCGAGGGAGTTCTATCATCGTGTGTATCTACACTATCTAAAAGGTGATTCGTGGATATTTGAAAAACGCAGAGATTACAGAAAGACGGGAGAGCATCGGAGCGGGGCGGAGAGCTGGGACCGTGAGAAGGCATGGTGGATGTTTGAGCCTCATGTTGCAGAGGCGATATTTGAGGAGATGACTCGGCAGGCAAAGGTGACCGTTGTTTACGGAGAGCGTCTGGACCTTAAGGGTGGTGTGCAAAAAGAAGGTTCGCGGATAGTCGCTATAAAGGCCGAGTCGGGACGGATATTTCGGGGAAAGATGTTTATCGATGCCACTTACGAGGGTGACCTGATGGCCGGGGCAGGTGTATCGTACACGGTAGGTCGCGAATCCAATTCGCAATATGGAGAAACGCTGAATGGGGTGCAAACGAAAAATGCGCGATACCATCAGTTCGAAAAGCCTGTGGACCCTTACGTGAGGCTTGGCGAGCCGTCCAGCGGGCTATTAGCCGGTGTTCACGGTGACGGGCCGGGAATCGAGGGCGAGGGCGACCATCGTGTGCAGGCATACTGCTTTCGCATGTGCCTGACGGATGCGGAGGAGAATAGGGTCGCGTTTGCCAAGCCTAAGGACTATGACGAGCAACGTTATGAACTGCTGCTGCGGTACTATGAGGCCGGTTATGATGATATTCCGTGGCTGCCGCATATGATGCCGAATCGCAAGACCGACACCAACAACAAACACGGCTTCTCAACGGATAACATAGGGATGAATTACGATTATCCGGATGCCGACTATGCAACACGTGAGCGCATTATCACTGAGCACGCAAGCTATCAAAAGGGACTGATGTGGACTCTTGCGAACCACCCTCGTATTCCAATGCACATTCGCGAGCAGGTGAGTCGCTGGGGTCTGGCACAGGACGAGTTCATCGACAACGGCAACTGGCCGCATCAGCTTTATGTTCGTGAGGCGAGGCGGATGGTCAGTGATTATGTGATGACCGAGCAGAACTGCCGGTATCAGCGTGTTGCTTCGGATTCGGTCGGACTTGGCGCGTACGGGATGGACTCGCACAATACGCAGAGATACGTAGATTCACACGGCCACGCACGCAACGAAGGTGATGTTCAGGTAGCTGTTGCGGGCCCATATCCAATCAGTTACCGCTCCATCATTCCGAAGGTGGGTGAGTGCATGAACCTTCTCGTTCCAGTTTGTGTATCGTCTACGCACATCGCGTTCGGTTCAATCCGTATGGAGCCTGTTTTTATGGTTCTCGGGCAATCGGCGGCCACGACGGCATGTCTGGCGATGGAAGAGGGTGTGGGCGTGCAGGATTTGGATTATCAAAGACTGCGGAAGCAGTTGCTAAGGGACGGGCAGATTCTGAAATGGAAATGAACGGGCACCGGCAGTTGCGGAGACTGGTTTGATAATCGGCTTGAGCGAGTTCCGCGCGTAATTACAGAGTTGTTGCTTGAGACGTGGAGGCAGTTGTCTTAGTAAAAGGGGCGGTTGTTGTTGCTGAACTATTCTGGTCGAGCTGATTTTCGGTTTTTTGAGGTTGCGGGGCGGCGCCGCCTAATGCGATAGCCATATCCCGAACGAGTTGATGGGGGTCGTATTGAGCTGTCCAGTCGAGAACCTTGGTGAAGCTATTGTCTTGTTTTTTGGCGAGCAGATAAAGGGCCATCAGACGAGTCGGCCAGCTGGAGTCATTGAGGTTCTCCGCCAGAGCATTTATCATCTCGTAATCCAGGGGCAGGTTAAGCATTCCGGCCATGGTGTGGGCCTTAACCACCCAGTCATCCTGTGTGAGGTTGTGCAGCAATCCGGATTTCAACAGGGCTGGCATCCAGTCGGCGTACATAAATTTGTAAAGGGGTTCAGTGTTTGCCATCGCGTGCTGTTCGGCCAGAAGGCCGGTGAAAAGCTGAGCGGTTTGGACCTTTTGGCCCTGCTTTCCCCTTGAGAGTGAATTAAGGCGATTTTGCAGGAATTTGGCGCTGAGTTGGACGGCGGGACGCTTTATGAGGACCCTGGGCGGTTCTATGTCACCGAGTTTGTTGGCTGGGCCCTGGTCGGTGGTTACAGGGTCGAGATAAGCCGTGAATTCTATGTTGATGGACGCCTGTGGATGGGCGAGCAGTATCTTTTTGAGCTCGGCCGTGTCAAGCTGCAGGGGGACAAACATGCTCTGGCCGGGCTCTATGGGCGAGGCCGGCCTGACTGTGAGGGAAATCAGGTTTGGTATTTTTTTGTTGATGTCGCCGCTGACGTCGGCGTCGACTCTGATATTTCCGCTGAACAAGCCATCGTCAGAGACGACAAGCGGCTCGGCGGAATTGTTTGTTATTACGAGGGAAGCGCCGAAACCGCTGTCATAAGAGAACTTGCTGCCGCGGACGCTCAACTGGGCTGAGAGGATTTGTTCAGCAGCGGCAAATGTGGGAACAGGCGCGGCTCCAAAAGTATTTCTTAACATTGTTAGTGTGACATCAGGGTCAATTGGTGAGATATATTCGCTGCCGTGTTGTGCGAGCATCTCTTGGGCTTGTTCGGCCTCTAGTGAGCCCGGGTCTTTGGCGATTGCTGACTTTAGAGTCTCGATAGCCAAACCTTGTTGTCCCTGGGCCAGTTGAATGCGGGCGAGTGTTACATCGGCGATTTGATTGGTCTGGTAATTCTCGATTAATGTTTTTGCCCAGTCGGTTTGGCCGTTCATCGTAAGCGAATAGGCCAGGACAGCGGCGG
>CP070830.1:2522619-2525255 GCA_020344865.1 Planctomycetota bacterium | reverse complement strand
ACCTTGCTTACTGACATCCCCTAATGTTTTTAGCGGCCCCGGATACTTTTCCAGCCGCTTCGCCCAAACGAATTTGCGCGGCGCGGCTTTCTTGCCCAGCCAAACTACGCCAAGTAGCATCGCAGAACCTGCTTTTAAAATTCTCTGAACAAATCTTCTTCGCGTCATTTCCACACTCCGTATATTTCTCTGCCGCAGTCCGGACAACTGCCCTCTTTCAGCCTGTTCTGCAAAATTGTATAGCCGCTGCGCTCAATCAGCAGCCTCTTGCATGACGGACAATACGTATTCTGTCCTGCCTTGCTCTGAATATTTCCTATGTAGACATAGTCCAGCCCTTCGCTCATCGCTATCTCTCGTGCTGTATCCAGCGTCCTAGGAGAAGTCGCCGGCAAATGCCGCATCTTGTACCGAGGAAAGAACCGCGAAAAATGCAGTGGTGTCTCCCTGCCAAGATTCGACTTCACCCACCGACAGAGTTCGCGTATCTGTTCAGGCTCATCATTCAGCGTCGGAATAATCAGGTTTGTTACCTCAACCAGTATCCCGTGTGCCTTGGCCGCTACCAGAGCGTCTTGCACCGGCTTTAAAGTCCCCGAGCAAACCTCCCGGTAAAAATCCTCCGTCATCCCCTTCAGGTCTATATTCGCCGCATCTACGTACTCGAGCAGTCGCTTCCATGGCTCTTCATTTATATAACCCGCCGTCACAAGAACATTTCGTATACCGGCCCTGCGGGCTAACTTCGCCGTGTCGTAGGTGTATTCATAGAAAACGATAGGGTCCGTATAAGTATAAGCGAGCGATGGGTAATTCTGTTTTATCGTCAGCTCTACAAGCCTCTCAGGTGACAGGATATAAGCCTCGATATCTTCCGGATTGCGCTGCGATATATCCCAGTTCTGACAGTTCCTGCAGTGAAGGTTGCAGCCGACCGTTGCAATCGAAAGAATCCTTGTGCCCGGCAGAAAATGAAAAAGCGGCTTTTTCTCCATCGGGTCTGGCTGAACCGAGCACGGGTATCCGTAAACAACGGTCCGCAGCACGCCGTCGATATTGACTCTGACTCGACACTCGCCGCTCTGGCCGGACTCAATCAGACACAGCTTCGGACATAGTTCGCATTGAACCGTCAATTCTGGTCTCACTTCCTGCTTATATCATCTGCGAAAATAGGCTGTTACTACCACAAACAACGTGGTCCTGCCCAGGCGTACAATCAGAACACACCGACTGCTGCTGTCCATTATAACAAATTCTCCCTACGTCCGCGTGGTAATATCAAATTAGTTCCGCCCCGGTTTCAGGTATCCAGCCCTCGCTGCCGTCGGAAAGTCTTACATGAAACCATCCCGCCCGCCGCTCGAGCAAATCAAACTCTGTCCCGGCATGCAGCGGGGCCTTAAAGCTCGCAGGGTAATTCTGACCGTCTCCCTGCCGCGCAACCACCTCCTCAGCAGTAATGACCCCGCAAACCATCCTCTTTTGGCTGCCTGCCTCCAAAACAACGGAGACGATAAAACAGGCCAGCAGAATCCCGCAAATAACAGCCGTTGCCGTTGCCGGAGCGCTTCGCCCAAACCACAGTATCAAAGTCAGGCTGATACATAAAATCGCAAAAAACACGCACGAAAGCACAAACTTCGTCTTAATAGAGAAATCGTAGTGCCAGAAAAACAAAGTCTGCAAAACGCGCTTCTCCGTCTCAAGCTTGACCTTGTCTATGCGCCTGCTGCGCGCAAAGGACAAATTCTTTTGGATGTTTGCGTCGGACTTGTCGAGCCTCTCGGCCCTGCGATAGTTCAGTATCGCACGACCGATGTCCTCATTAAGAAAATAGGCGTTCCCAAGGTTGTAATAAAGCTTCGAGTTTTTTATCCCGCCGTCATTTATGATTTTCTCGTAGTAAAGTATTGCCGTCTCATAGAGCCTTGCGGCCTGGTCCGGGTCCTGTGTAATTGAATTGGCACGTCGAAACGCTTCGTTTGCCTGATTGAAAAGTGAGTATACCTGCTCCGACGAAAGCGGCTCTCCCGCCCCAGCTGTAGGCACAAACAAAAGCGAACCGATTATTATAACCAGAAGGTATCTTACATTCATTTCTTGGACTTCTTTTCGATACTGCGAACCAGTAATACTGCTTCTTTGATTTGTGAAGCCCCGATATCCGCCTCGACTGACGCGTAATGCGTCGCTTCGCACTCTGCCACGATATCCCTGAACCTTTCTGCCGTTTTGCCATCCCGCGTAGCAGAGACTATTGTCTCGTGACAATCATCGGCGGTGAGTGACCCGGAGGTTCTGTCAAATCGCTCACCGAGATATTGTTTCATTGCTGCAGCAAGTAACTCGCACCGCTCTCGCGGCTCAGCAGAAACAATCCTCTTTAGCTGCCTAACGGCCCTACCGCACGCTTGGCGTCTACGCTTTATCGCCTCTCTTTCCGGCGTTGTATGCGTAAAAAACTTAAGCAGCAAACTCAATACGAATGCCGTCAGAGGTATCACCCAGAGCGGTGCATACCAGGGACTGACAACGGCGCCCAATGGAGAAAAACTCATATTTGTCAATACGTCCGGCCCTTCGTAGTTAGCAGAGAGCCCCTTCTTTATGGCCTCTACCTCCTTGTTAATCGG
>CP070830.1:2515536-2522519 GCA_020344865.1 Planctomycetota bacterium | reverse complement strand
TCATCGATTTCGCCGATGCCGAGCAACTGATAGCCGAGCAAAAGCTGCAGGTCGGCGTCAGATGTGTAGATTTCAGCCGCCTTGCTAAGCAGGTCGATTTGTTCCAATAGGACTTCGTCGTCTGTATAGAGGCCGCGAGGATAATAGACGCCTTCGGCCTCGGGCGAAACGTTCTCGAGGGCGGACCTAAGGGCGTCGGCCGCCTCCGAGTATTGACCATTGGCAAAAAGGGCCTGGGCATAGGCAAAGGGAAGCACCATATCTTCTGAGGCCAGGTCCATCGCTTCGGCAAATTTCTCCGCCGCGGTATTATACTGGCCATCCTCGAAAGCCGTTACGCCCTCCTCGAAGTAATCATCAGCGTGTGTCGGCGCGTTTGGTTCGGCGGTCTGCTGGGCAAGCCTCTCGCGGACATCAGCGAAGGTCGTATGGTCAACCACGCCAACTTCATCGGCGGGCTGGTAGGCAACAGATGGTGCCTGGCCGTAGCTGTAGTTGTAGGTGTAGTAATTGTACGTGTCACCTGCAACCTCACGAGCGATTGGATAGTAGCCGTACCAGTAGTATGGGTGACAGCCATACCAGTAATAGCGTGCATACCTGTAATGTAGGGGCCAGTATCCGCCGAGACTAACAAAGACATACCTTCGGTGATGGTAGGGGTAAACATAGCGGAACGTAAAGTACGGGCCCCAATTGTAGTAGACGGGATAGCGGTACCTGGGCCAGACTATTCTGTGGCATAACCGGTCATGGCGGTCCCTGTAGACGTGCTCGTAGCGATGTACGCGTCTTGTGCGATGGTGGCGGTCCTTATATCTGCCGGTCCAATTGCCGCCTTTCCATCTGTGTCGTTCGCGAATACGAGCTTGTTTATCAATCCGGAGGTGAGGCTTTGAGTCTCGAACGAATGTCGTATCCCTGACAATCTCGTTTCTTTTACCGCCCACCGCCTTGGTGTTTCTGATAGTCTTTCGGCCCTGCGGAGCAAGCTCTTTCGTACGTGGAGCAACTCTCGTTTTGTCAGCGCTCTTAAGTTGCATCTTTTTGCGCTGGGGCTTGGCGTCAATACCCTTTTTTAGCGCTATGCGAGCACGCCTGGGCTTGGTTGGGGGTGCTACGTTGCTTTTCACAGTTTTGCCGCTGGTGGTTCGCGGCTTGCGGTCGCCAGTAACCTTTGTGACAGCGGCAACCGCCGGTTTCGGCTTTTTGATGGGCGAAGCTATGCGTGCGGTCCGACCTGAGTCTATCGATTTAACCGGCTTGGCCGGTTTTGGCGGGCGCTGATGTGAAGCTTTTGGCCTGCTCGATATCACAGTCTTCGGGCCAGCACTTTTAGAGGCCGGTCCTGCCGGCCTTTTGGCGATGGAAGAGCCGCGGGCATGTTTGGCAGCGTTGAAGCTTCCTGCAGCGTGTTTGCCGGCATTAAAGCTTCCCTGGGCATGCTTAGCGGCATTGAAAGAACCCTGGGCGTGCTTAGTGGCGTTGAAAGAACCTTTAGCATGTTTGGAAGCGTTAAAAGCCGCAGGTGGTACCGCGACTTTCGGAGGAGAGGAATTTGCTCTCGAGGATTGCCGCGAGTAAGCCTTACCTGTCCATCCGAAAGTGGGCCGACCCAGTTGTTCAGTGCGGCGATTAACGGTTTTAGGCCGGGCGGGTTGGGAGCGCTGGACGGCCTTTGAGCGAGCGGCGGCGCCAGCACCACCTTTCCGAACTTGCTGAGCCCTTGTATTGCCGCCACGAGGTGCGCTGTTTTTTCGGCCGGCTTTGGCGGCGAAGAGCGGTTCAACAAGCAGGATTAAGAACAAGCCCAGCACCATTAGGGGGACTCTTAACTTTTTCTGGCTTGTCGGAGCTAACATTTTAAGTCTCCTTCCTCTGACGGTCTTCTCAGGCCTACGGTTTGACGCCGCCGTATGCTCGGCCTGACCCGTCAGTCAAAAACACATAACTAACAGACTTTCATATATGTTAGGCTCAGAGCCAACAGCCACCGGTGCTGTTATTTTTTGCTGGAAGCCTTATCGATTCCGAGATAGTTGTCAAAAAATGCTATAGCGCGGGTTAATATTTTTGTAAAAACCTCTTTCTCATCAGCCGTTACATTGATGGCAGTGAACAGCGTTTGATAGCGCTCGGCACGCTGCTTCTTTACAATTTCGATTGCCTTCCTGCCTTTGTCCGTCAACTCAACAATTGTTGTCCTTTGATTCTCAGGGCTGATGGTCTTCGTGACCATTTTGTCATCGCGCCAAAGCCTGGTTACGTTCGTGGATATAGTGCTGTCACTGATGCTGGGGTAGGCCTGGGCGATTTGTGAAATCGTCATCTTGCCCCGCTCGTTGAGCAACTCAAGTATTATTATATCCCTCTCAGTAAGACCCTCCGACGCAGATTTGTCCTCCTGGCCCGCCCGAATCAGCCTCATCCTGAGGCTTATCTCGTGAATCGCCTTTGTAAGGTCCGGTCCCATAATAACTCCTATATATTAGTTCTCTCTTCTATATACAATTCTAAACCATAATAGTTCCATTGTCAAATAGTTTTTTTATAAAAATGTTTGGCGGCAAAGGTATCTGGTCCCGTAATGTTGCACATAAGCCTTTTGTCTCCAAGAACTTATGCTCGCATGACAATACAGCCAAGGCCAGCTTTATTTTTTTTATATTTTATTCGCAGCTAACGGTCTCGCAATCATTTCATTTGCAGCGACAAAATGTTTAAGCATCCGCAAGTTACCGCCTTCGGCACAGGTCGCAGGCGATGATGCAGTGGATACTGACAACTTGTGAGAAGCATTTTGAGAATCCTTTCGGTTCGCCGCGGCGGCGAGCCGGAGGAAGCACGGCGGTTGCATATCCTTATGGAATGTGATATAAGAACAGGGACTGAGGAACTTGGGTTCAAGAACAAGTTGTAAGATTATCACAAAAAACTATTCGAGACTGATAAAGATGGAGCCTTCGGAATTAAGAGCAGCCATTTCAGATTTGTTGGCCCGGGTTGAAGAAATCCGGGACTGGCTTTGACTTGTCCAACAAGAAAAACGCTTTGCGAGAACTTGAGAAAGAAATGGCGAAAGAGGGCTTTTGGGATAATCCCGACGCAGCTCGCCAGACAGTCTCTCAGTTAAGCGCACTTAAATCAGTGATTGACCCGGCGGAGGAGCTTCTGCGCGAGGCGGGCGATTTGGCCGAGCTCTTCGAACTGGCATTCGAGTCGGACAGGGAGGAGCTGGAACAGTTGGAAGACGACTTACGCGCGCTTGTAAAAAGGTGCGAGCAGATTGAACTGGCAGGCCTATTGTCCCGTCCGGAGGACACGAAGGACTGCTTTTTCAGCATTCATGCCGGCGCGGGCGGGACGGAGAGCTGCGACTGGGCCAACATGCTTCTTAGGATGTACACGCGTTACTTCGAGAGAGAAAAATACAAGGTGCAGGAACTTGATATCACACCGGGCGAAGAGGTCGGCGTACGGTCGGTAACCCTGCGGGTCAAGGGACCTTTTGCGTACGGAAAGCTCTCTTGCGAGGGCGGCGTTCATCGGCTGGTAAGAATCAGCCCGTTCGACTCAAACAAGCGACGTCATACGAGCTTTGCGGCGGTGGATTGCGTGCCCGAATTCGATGATGATATAGACGTTGCAATAAAAGATGAAGCTTTGCGGGTCGACTTTTACCGCGCGAGCGGGCCGGGCGGGCAGCACGTAAACAAGGCGAGCTCAGCGGTGCGGCTTACACACCAGCCGACAGGAATTGTGGTGCAGTGCCAGAACGAAAGAAGCCAGCACAAGAATCGGGCACAGGCAATGAAGGTACTCAAGGCGCGTTTATATGTGCTTGAGCAGCAAAAACGTGATGCCGCGCTGGAAAAATTGTACGGCGATAAAGGCGAAATCGCATGGGGCAATCAGATAAGAAGCTACGTTATGCAGCCTTACCAGATGGTCAAGGACCATCGAACCGACTTTCAGGTGGGCAATGTGACAGCAGTACTGGACGGGGAGCTTAACGGATTTATCGAAAGCTATCTGAGATATAGAGCCAAGCAAAAGGGCGAAGGCAAAGTAACAAAGGGCAAGGCCAAGAGGAAAGAACAAAAGGCATAAAGTATGAAAGAGATTATCGACGTAAAATTAAAAACACGGACGGTTGATTTCGGCAAGTACAAGACAGATTTACTCGCGGTGGGTGTGTTTTCCGATGTCAAAGAGTTAGACAGATTAGTCAGGGAACTCAATACGAAGCTTGGCGGCGCCATTGAACAATTGATTAAACTCGGGGATTTCAAGGGCAAAGAGGGCAGCAGCGCAATTGTCTACGACAATGAACGGACAGGCGCAAAAAGGATTCTGTTGGTTGGATTAGGGGAGAAGAAAAAGGCAACGCTTGATACGGTTCACAAGGCGGCGGCCCATGCGGCAAAAAAGGCGGTAGCGATGCAGATTAAAACCGTCGGTCTGGCGTTGCACAGGGCGTTCGGAGCACGTTTTGATTTGACGGTGATGGGCCGGGTTATGGCGGAGGGGACATATTTCGGCAGCTATCGCTACGATGAGTTTGTAACTGAGAAGGAAGACGGGCGATTAGGCTCGTTGAGCGTAGAGTTGATAGACTGCGATTCGGCAAGGACAAGAAAGCTAAACAAGGGGCTATCGAGCGGGGCTATAATCGGCAAGGCTCAAAGTTACGCGCGGACCATAGCGAACCGGCCGGGCAATGTAATAGACCCACCGGCACTTGCGGCAGAGGCCAAGAAATTAGCAAGAGGCACAGCAGGTCTTAGCTGCACCGTTCTGGACAAAAAACAGTTGGCGGCAAAGGGAATGGGCGGCGTTTTGGCAGTCGGGTCGGGGTCGCAAAGTGAGCCAAGGTTTATCGTCCTAAAGTATAAAGGAACAAACCGAAGGACCCCTGTCGGGCTGGTAGGTAAGGCGATAACTTTCGACTCCGGTGGGATAAGCATAAAACCATCCGCGAAGATGGAGCAGATGAAACTCGATAAGTCCGGGGGCATCGCGGTGTTAGGGACAATGAAGGCTGTGGCGGAGCTGAAGCTGCCGATAAGCGTTTACGGGGTGATTCCGTCGGCGGAGAACATGCCGGGCGGGTCAAGCTACAGGCCCGGTGATATCATCACGACTTTCAGCGGGAAAACCGTCGAGGTACAGAATACAGACGCGGAAGGCAGGATGGTGCTCTGCGACGGGCTCTCCTACGCAGAGAAAGAGAACTGCGACCCTATTATCGATATCGCGACTTTGACCGGCGCTTGCCGAGTTGCTCTTGGAAAATATATGGCCGGGCTTATGAGCAACGATGAGAAGCTGACGAAGCAAATGCAAAAAGCCGCGGACGAAAGCGGCGAAAAGGTCTGGCCTATGCCCAGCGGGGATGAGTACGCAAGTGAGATGAAGAGCAAGATAGCAGATTTAAAAAACATAGGCAGTAACTGGGGGGGAGCATGTACGGCGGCGGCATTTTTGAGACAGTTCGTTGGTGATAAAAAATGGGCGCACGTCGATATGGCAAGCGTGGAACTGCTCGAGAAAGCTACTGAATTTTCGACGGAAGGCGCCAGCGGATTCGGCGTGAGGTTATTGACGACTTATCTTATGAATCTCGTGAAGTAAGAGGCAAAGGGTAAAAAACAGAATATGAACGCAGCGAACAGAGCAAAAGTTGATACTGAAAGAATAAGCAAGGCAGTCACGGAAATACTCGCAGCCGTCGGTGAAGACGTTGAGCGTGAAGGAATAAAGGGGACACCTGCGCGTGTGGCGGAGATGTATGTGGAGCTGCTGTCGGGGATGGGCGAGGACCCGAAACAACATCTTAAGAGTGTGTTCACTGAAAAGTATGACGAAATTGTTTTGCTGCGCGATGTGCCTTTTTACAGCATTTGCGAACATCATTTGATGCCGTTCATCGGCTCGGCTCATGTTGCATACCTGCCGTCGGGACTGGTTCTTGGCGTGAGCAAGCTGGCGCGCGTGGTGGATTGTTTTTCCCGCAGGCTGCAGGTACAGGAGCGTCTGACAGACCAGATAGCCGATTTTTTAATGAACAGCTTAAAGCCTAAGGGCGTCGCGGTGGTGCTGGAAGCTTCGCACAGCTGCATGACGATTCGGGGTATTAAGAAACCCGGCTCGGTGATGGTAACATCATCGCTTCGAGGGATATTCAGGACAGACCCGAAAAGCCGCAGCGAGGTTTTAAGCCTGATGCACAACAGCAGCAAGTAAGGGGGGGTGCTGTCCATGCATAAACTTGCAAGGCACGTGCGTTTTTCGATTAATCCCTTTTTGCCGGAAGAAAGTATCGGACATAACTCTTATGCGTCGAAACCGACGGGCGAAGGGTTGGCGCTCTTTTTCGAATTGTGTGTAAAGCTAACCGGTGGGGTTGAGCCGACGACGGGGTTCGTGACCAACGTGCTCGACATAGACGAGCAAGTGCGGAAATACGTTGTGCCTGTTTTCTCGAAGCGAATAAGAAATTATTTTCGAGGGGGCAGGCATATCGGACTTTTAGAAATAGCTGAACTATTAGAATCGGCGCGGGGGCGATTAGCTGATAAATTCGGGGAGGCGAAGGTAAGTGGATTGAGCCTGGTGCTTAATCCTTTCAGGAAAGTAACAGTCGGTTGTGAGGATAGCGAGATGATTTATTTTAGCGAGAAGTTTGAGTTTGCGGCGACGCACAAGCTGTGGAACGAGAGTTTTTCGGAGGAGCGGAATTTTGAGGTTTTCGGCAAATGCGCGAATCCATCCGGGCACGGGCATAATTATATTGTTGAGGTCACGGTAAAGAAACCGGTTAACGAGGGCGAGTTGTGCATAGGCGACTTTGAAAAAGTTGTGGACGACGAGTTTATAAAAGTGGTTGACCACAAGAATTTGAATTTGGACGTGCCGCATTTCGCGAAGGCAATTCCGAGTGTGGAGAACATAGCGGCTTTTGCGTGGGAAAGAATGGCGGG
>CP070830.1:2500730-2515436 GCA_020344865.1 Planctomycetota bacterium | reverse complement strand
TAGATGTCCGAGTGTCGGTAATTCCAACGATATACGGTGAAAAGGTCGTGATGCGAATACTGGACCCGTCGTCAGCATGTCATGCCCTTGACAAACTCGGGTTTGGGGCGGAGCTTCTTGAAGAATTTAAGAGTGTATTGTCGCAGCCGCATGGCATAATTGTCGTGACCGGTCCAACAGGCAGCGGTAAAAGTACCACTCTGTACTCGGCGCTGAACTATGTGAAAGACCCAAAGAAAAACATAACGACCGTTGAGGACCCGGTCGAGTATCGTCTTGCCGGAATAAACCAGATTCAGATAAAACCCGAGATTGACCTCGATTTTGCACTGTGTCTGCGGGCTATCTTGAGACAGGACCCTGACATAATTTTAATTGGTGAAATCAGAGACAAGGAAACGGTTGAGATTGCTATAAAAGCGTCTTTGACGGGCCATTTGGTTTTGAGCACATTTCATACCAACGATGCGCCCAGCGCGATAAGCAGATTTGTGTATATGGGCGTTGAGCCATATCTGCTGGCTTCAAGCCTCAATTTGGTTGTTGCTCAACGGCTGGTGCGCAGGATATGTGAGCATTGCAAGGAGCCCGTGAAACTCAGTCAGGAAGTTTTAAAACGCCTGAAGGTTGAGCCCGAAAAGGCCAAGGACACTGTATTTTACCACGGCAAAGGCTGTAAGGCCTGCGACGGAGCAGGTTATTCGGGCAGGCTACCCATATTTGAGTTTCTGGTTTTGGATAATGAAATGCGGGAGGTTCTGATTAACGGCGGCAGTGAGTCAAAGATAAGAGCAATGTCCCGTCAAAAAGGCTACGGCGGTTTGCTTGAAAGCGGTGTAAGTAACTTGATGCAGGGTTTAACTACCGCAGAAGAGGTCCTTAGCGTAACATTCGCAGAGGATATAAAAGTATAACGGCTTCGGGGGTAGTTTCTTTCAGAAGAGGCCCTTTCATTGCCGTTAAGGGCCAAATTGCATCAGGGGGTGGTTTTCTTTGTAAAGATAATAAAGCAGATTTTCGGACCAAGCTTTGCTGAGGCGTGTTTCTACTAAACTTGAGGTTTTTGGTCGCCGATATTACGTGGCTGGGAGGCGGAGGACGGACACCAGAGAAGAAAAGTAAGATCTGACGAGAAGATTCGGCAAATGAAAAACTATAAATATATAGCGAGGGACACTTCAGGACAGCGCAAAGAAGGGCTTAAAGAGGCAGCTTCTTCAAATGATGTGCTTGGGTGGCTTCGCGACCAAGGGTTTACCCCTGTTTCTGTCAGTGAAATTTCCATGTCCACAGGACCTGGGACAACCGCGCGCGCAGGGCGGCAAAAGCGGATTAAGTCAGGCGATTTAGCGGCACTTTGCTGGCAGCTGACCACGATGGTGGAAGGGGGAATTCCCGTTACCGTCGCCTTGGAGGCTATCGCCGAAGACCTGGAAAACTTGCAGCTTCAGCGAATTTTACAACAGATTCTGGAAAAAATGCGCAAGGGCGAGACCCTTTCGGACAGTATTTCCGCATATCCAAAGGTCTTCAACCGGCTCAGTTGCGCCATGGTATTGGCGGGCGAGACGGGCGGTAATCTGCCGGAAGTACTCCGCCAACTGGCCGAATATTTTGACAATCGCGATAAATTGGCCAAAAAGGTCAAGGGAGCGATGGCATATCCAATCTTTGTGCTTACCTTCATCGTTTTGATAGTCGTGTTCATAATGGCTTTTATTATTCCCCGCTTCAAGGTTATATTTGAGCAATTCGGGGGTAATCTGCCCGGTTTTACACAGGGATTTATGAATTTTTACGACACGGTGCGCTATAATCTTGTCTATATTATCGGTTCTGTCTTATTTCTAATCGTTTTTTCGGTTCTAACTTACTCGAGGACCAAGACAGGTCATTACCTGTTTAGCAAAGTCGTACTTGCGTTGCCCTTTGCGGGCAAGGTACTCAGCCACGCCTTTATTGTGATGTTCTGCAGGACCATGGCCACGCTGCTTTCAGCGGGTGTCTCGGTGCTTGAGGTGCTCGATATTCTCTCGACAATGACTAACAACGATATCATAAAGGCTTCGGTAATGCGAGCGAGGGAGCGCGTCGTGGGGGGCTCAAACATCTCACTGAGTCTGGCAGCCTCCGGGTTTTTCCCCAACATGGTGGTGAAAATGATACAAGTGGGCGAGGAAAGCGGGTCTCTTTCCAGGGTACTGGACAGGACGAGCAACTATTACGAGCGAAAAGTGGATTCCACGATAACGGCTGTAATGAGTCTGCTTGAGCCGGTAATGATTGTAACGGTTGGCGGGATTGTATTAGTGGTGGTACTGGCACTGTATCTACCGATTTTCTCGATGTCAACCTGAGGCATGGCGAAAAAAGAGAAACTTGTAGAGTCGGCTTAGGATTTAGCCGATTGTTAACTGGTTGATGGGAAGGTATTTCTAACGGTTTTTTAGGAGAATTGAAATGGAAAGCAGGAAAGGTTTTACACTGATTGAGCTGATGGTCGTAATCCTCATCGTCGGTATTTTGGCCGCTGTGGCCATTCCGATGATGCGCGGCCGGATTGACTCAGCCAAGTGGTCGGAAGGCAAGGCCATAATGGGCACCATCGGGACCGCGATTCGCGTGCATGTCGCAGAGGAAGGTGGCGGCTTTACAGCGGTGCCGACACTGACGGAGCTGGGTTTCTCCGCCAATGACCTGACCGGCACATATTTCACGGGTGCAAATTTCACTTGGCTGATAACAGCAGCTGACCCGATAGCCTTTACAGTTACGGCTACCGCCCCTGCTGGTATTACCACTCCGAGCCAAATCGTTCTGGCACAAGATGGTAGCTGGACGGAAACGCCGTAAGGAGGGTGCAAAATAGGGAGGTATAATGGGGGGGCGGCTGTTTGCCCCCCCTTACTTACCCAAATATGGGGGAGGTGATTGATATGACAATCAATCAAATAAAACGCTCCAGCGGTTTTTCCATTGTTGAGGTGATGGTCAGCGCTGTCATCCTGCTTGTCGCACTGTTAGGCGCCTCCGAGTACCGATACCATACTACGCTGGACGCCAAGAAAGCCGCAAGGCGCGCTGAGGCGGCCAGAGTGGGCCTGGTACTCTGCGAAAGCTGGCGTGGCGTCGACGGCGACGAGACATACGACCCCATGGCACATTTAAGTGGGACAATGACCATCGAAGTGCCCTCAGTGGGAGAATCAGGCTACGAGGAGTTTGACTACCTGAGTTCTTCTGACCCGACACCTGCGGACTTTACCGAGCTGGGAAGATACAAAGTTGAATCAAGCCAGGGCACTTTCTACCCCGTTCTGATGTGGAAAGACATCAGCAGCGATTTGAGGGCTTTGACGGTCCTCGTATACTGGCCGCCGCGGGACGTTTCTGCAAGCGAAGACGTTTACACCAAGGTTAGCAGCTACAAGCAATTTAAGCTGACAACTTATACGAACAGATAAAATTTGCAGGAGGGAGTGACGGCCTATGTCGAGCAAGCAGATAAAACGGCGGGGCGGCTTTACGCTCGTGGAACTGGTGTTGGCCATGGTACTGGCGCTCATCGTCATATCCAGCACCGGCATTATACTGGTTGACAGCCAGCGAGGGTGGCACAGGATGTACAACAGGATCTACGCCGACGTTGTGACGGACAGCTACGTGGCGAGGGCTACATTCGACAGCGTTGTTCGCAAGGCAAGCGGTGAGAACTACCTGTTATCTGAGGCGGGTAACTGGGTCGAGGTTTATTACTATGCGGACGCAAGCTCGACAACTCTCGACCGGTATGCGTTATTTTACTACGAGTACGACGGTCAGCTTAATGTGGAGTACGGCAGTCTGGACCCCAGGCAGACACTGGACGTGCAGACCATCTGTAACAACGTGACCAACTGTATTTTCGAGGGTTCAGGTCGGTCCGTTCAAATGGTGCTTACACTCGATGACGGCTCACAGAGCGTCACCGTAGTGACATCGGCGGTGATGCATAATTAAATGGGCGAGGTTTTCGAGAAGGGACTAATAACAATGAACACAGCCAGACGACAAAAATGCAGGACCAGGGGTTCGGCAATAGCCCTGATATTACTTGTGATTATACTACTTTTCATAATGGGTCTGGCGTTGACCGACCTTGGCCTTCGCAGCCGGTTGTTTGCCCTGCGGACAGCCACAGGCATCGCGGCCCGATGCGCCGCTGATGCCGGACTAACCAAGGCCATGTTCGAAATGAACCAGAAGCTTGAGGAAGACAGCTGGAACGACAGTAATCTGCCGGTGGCGACAAATGAGGCGCTGCCCGGGTGTGATTCAACCTACAGCTATACAGTCACGCCGGACGCCAACAACCAGTACCTCATACAGTCTATCGGCAGCTCAGGCATAAGCCAGAAAACAGTCAACGCCACCCTGACAATCGAAGGGCTGTTCGAATATGCGATTTTTGCCGATAACACCATTGTGCTTAAAAACGGCACTACAATCGACGGCTATAACTTCGACGCCGATGATTCGCCTTTGAAAATCGGCACTAACAGCACGGCAGCCGGCGCTATCACAGCCAAAGTCGGCGTTACCATAGACGGTGATGTCGCCGTTGGTACCGGAGGAGTGATAGACGTGGTCATTGACACGAGGGCCGAGGCCGCCATCACCGGCACTTCTTACGTATTAACTGAACCTCGCGAATTGCCATCGATAACGGTGCCTGACGCGCTGCTCGCGATGCCTTCCCAGGGAACAATAACCACGAACACCACAATAAGCAGTTCTGGCAAGTACGACAGTATCAACCTCGGTTCCACAGGCGATACAATTACCGTTGACGGAGACGTAACCCTTTATGTGGTTGGTAATATAAGAATCGGCAACAGCGACACCTTTATAATAGCGGACGCCAATACGAATCCTGACGCTTCACTGACTCTTTACGTCGGTGGAAGTATTACCACAGACAGCGGAGCCACCGTTAACAACGCGACAATGGACCCGACCAAGTTCATTACATATGGGCTTGACACGTGTCTTACTATAGATTTCAAGCATGCCGGCATTTTTTATGGAGCAATCTATGCACCTAATGCGGCCGTTCATTTGTATAACAACGTCGAGGTGTATGGCGCGGTTGTATGCGACAGCTTTGTCCAGGACGTAGATGCTGACTTTCACTATGACGCGTCGCTGCGCGACGTAAGTATAAATGACCCGGGCGTTAAGTTCGTCACAACGCGCTGGAACGAGCAATAATAATTAATAACTTTTGACGTGTTGGTTGTTCAGGATAATTGGGTTTTTCAATTATGCGTAACCAAAAGCGAAAAGCTCGTAAACGAGAAGTCCGGCTGTGTGGAAGAAAGCGACCGGAATGGAAGACAGAAGGCTCAGCGATGCCGCTGGCCATGGTCGCAATCCTGATATTGTTTGTAATGGGTGCGGGACTGTTAAGTCTGGGGCTGCGAAGCCGGCTTTTGGCACTGCGCGCCGCTTCTGGAATCGTGGCCCGGTGCGCCGCGGACGCAGGTGTGACCAAGGCCGTTTATGAGATGAACGAGAAGCTAAAGACCCAGCCGTGGGATGACAGCACCCTTCCACAGACCGTAGACGAGGCATTGCCGAATTGCGATGCGGTCTTCAGCTATATAGTCACGGGAGACCTCGAAAGCGGCTATGGGCTCCAGGCTGTTGGCAGTTACCTTCTTGCCGACACAACAGTCAACTGCAACCTGCCGCTGGAGGGACCGTTCGAATATGCAATCTTCACAGAGAACGGTATAATAATGAACAGCGGGACGACGGTAACCTGGTACAACTATGGCGATGATGAAGGGAAACTCACGTTAGGTACCAACAGCATCTTAGACGGCGCCGTCGACCTCAAGAACGCGGTTTATATAGACGGCAATATAGTCGTGGGCGCCGGCGGAGACCCCGATGTTGTCATCAACGGCACCTGGGCAACCATCACAGGCACAACTACTTCCGCTACCCGGATATATGAGCTGTCCCCAATAGCACTGCCGTTGTATCTGCAGGAGTTGCCCTCGCAGGGGACCATAACTGAATCCACGGTAATAACGACCTCCGCCACGTACGATGCTATTGACCTTTCGCAAAGCAACATAATTACGATTGATGGGCCGGTTGCACTGTACATCATTGGCGATTTGACCCTTAGCAATTCGGCTGAGCTGCAGGTGGTCAACGAAAGTACGAATCCCGATGCCTCTTTAATTGTGTACCTGGGAGGCGATATCGAAGTCAAAAACAGCGGCGCCATCAATAATCTGGCCGAGGACCCGGGAAAGGTTAAAATATACGGACTTGACGGCTGTGAAGACATCGTGCTCAAAAACGGCACTGATTTTTACGGAGCAATTTACGCCCCCAACGCGGATGTTGTGATGATGAACTCCGGAGAGGTGTTCGGGGCGGTTGTCTCCAAGAGCTTCGACCAGAGAAATTCGGCTACTTTTAACTACGATGCATCACTGAGGGAGGTAAGCACAGATGATGAAGTCGTACGGTTCGTTGTAGAGGACTGGAGCGAGGATTAAGCGGCGACATTCGTTGAAGCAGCTGAGGGATTCATCGTCGGGCTTATCTTAGGCAGTTTCAAAGCAATTATAGGCCGCTAAAACAGTCCTAACCGGCTTTTTTTCAGGCACCACACCCGATAACCCTCGTAAATCCCGCCCTGAATACATCGCGATGCTGTCATTTTGCAGTCTGCGCCGCAAACGCGCCTCACAATATACCCGATATCTTTACCTGCAAGCGCAAACCACCTTATTTATAGGACCTCAAGACTAATTTCGCGGTGCTTACCTGAGAAGCCAACATATCGTAATTTCTAAGTTATACAGCCGGTTTTTTAGGCCGATTAAGGGGTTATACGTTCAGGACTAAATCATAGCTGGGTCGAGAAAATGACAGGTAAATTAATGCCAAATGTTCGCAGGAAGGACGGCACGGCTAAAGGTTCAACGGGCCTCGGTTGTAAAGGTTTGTTTAGACGTGGCCAGAGTGCGGTTTTGGGTCTGGATATCGGTTCTGCTGCTGTCAAAATCGTCGAATTGAGAAAAAGCAGCTCCGGCTGGACGGTTACGGCGGCCGGCATAGCCGACGTTCCCAAAGCGCCGGAAGGTAACGAGAACAGCAGCGTGGAAATAAACACCGTAGGGGCCGTTAACAAATGCGTCAAGCCGCTGAAGATTCGGACCCAACTGGCGGTTTGCGGTGTATGCGGGCCGGAAGTGGCGGTGCGCCCCTTTAGGTTCCCTACGCTACCGTCAGCCGAGATAGAAGGCGCGGTTTTGCTCGAAGCCTCTCAAGTGTGCCCGTTCAACATCGAGGAAAGCTCTGTTGACTATCACTTGATACCCAATGGCAAGGAATTTGTCACCGGCATTATCGTAGCAGCAACGAACAAGCTTATAGAAAAAAAGCGGCAGGCGGCGGAACATGCTTCTCTGACCAATGTTCTAATGGATGTCGACGGGTTGGCGCTTTTGAACTGTTTCAATGAACTGGAGAAACCCGAGAATGGCAAGGCGATAGCTATCCTGAACGTTGGAAACTGTTATACAAATCTGGCGATTACGGGCAACAGCGATATACCATTTGTTCGAGACATAGCTTATGCCGCTGACGACATCGTTAAACAGATTGCCGGCGAAAACAACGTTAAGGCCGACGTCGTCAGGCAACTTCTGTCCGGCTGTGATGATACGAGTCTGCCTCGATTAGAACTTGGTGACAGCTTAGGCAAAGCCTGCGAGAAGTTGATTACGCACGTAACTGAAACCTTGCGATATTACTCGGCCCAGGAGAAATCGGCTGCCATCGAAAAGATATTTATCTGTGGCGGCTTTGCACTGGTCAAGGGCTTCGTGGAGCTATTGGACAGTAAGCTCCCGTCAAAAGCTGTGTTGTGGAACCCGTTTGACCAACAGCGCTGCGAGGCGGATTCCAGCTGCAAAGATATTCTGCAAAAGCACGGTCCCGCGATGGCAGTGGCGGCGGGTCTGGCTATGAGGTCGATATAAAATGTTTACCATAGACTTGCTAAAAGGACAGGGTATCCCGACAAAGACCGGACCGGAAGGGATACTATTCGGCGTGCTGGCGTCGGCGGTGCCCCTTATTTTAGGGTTAGCGATGTTCGGTTTCTATATCAGCGATAAAATTGTAACATCGGTGATGGAAAAGGAGATAGCCAATTACCAGGCCAGTATGTCCAGGTTATCGGAGGCGGCAGAACTGCAAAGGTCGTTCGAAAAAGAGAAAGATGCCATAGAGCGGTGCTTGTCGGAAGTGGCATCTTCTATCGGCAACCATTGTCAATGGTCGCCGGTCCTGGCAACGCTGGCAGAAAATATGCCGGATTCGATGGTCCTGACCAAGCTGGAAGTAAAGCAAAGCTCCGTAAAGAAAAAAGTCCCCAGAAAAGACGACCCCAAAAAGATGGTCGACGTCAGCATCCCCGTAAGAACAATGCACATGAGTCTTTGCGGAACCTCGCAGGATAACTACGACCAGGAGGTCAGGGATTTCAGGAACCGTCTTCGATTCTCCGAATTGCTGGTATCAAAGCTGCAGGATATCAGAGTGGCACAGGGCGTTGATAAGCTTGACGGCAGGGACGTCGTTTCTTATGACATAGATTGTATTTTCAAACCGGAATTATAGCGGGTCCTTTATGAACTGGATTTACGGCAGATATTCTAAGACAGTTGGTATGGTATGGGCTGGCTGCCTCGTCTTGTTTATCTTAATTTACCTGCTCGTGGTTGGTCCTCAGAGGAAGCTCAGGCAACAAGTCGAAAAAGAGCTGGCAGAAAAAAAGCAGATGTACCACACGGTGATAAAAGCGGCTCAAGCGGAGACCAGAACTCAGTTAAATGAGCAAATTGTACGTTTACGGAACAGACTGAAGGATTTTGTTTCTGATTCTGAATACGCGGCCAATCTGACTTTCGATATAAGTGAAATTGCAACTGCCAAGCAGGTCGACTCGTTCAGGATAAAAAGTAAGGACAGGCACGCGGTCACGGTATTACCTGATTGTGAGTACCTGTGTGAGAATCGACTTGTTGTCAGTTTCGCTGCGGCCTTTAATCAATTTGCCACATTCTTAAACGCCCTTGAGAGATATCAGCCGGTAGTCTTTGTGGATAAGTTCAAGATAATGCGTTCAGAGCAGGACAGCTCTGCTCATAAAGTGAATATGGATCTGGCGGTTTACATTAAAAAACGCCAAGAAAGTTGACTAATTGTATAGACGTTCTTAGCAGGTTTGTGCTGTGAGAATGAGAACAATAGCAATAGCAAATCAGAAAGGTGGCTGTGGGAAGACAACCACTGCAGTGAACCTCGCAGCGGCTCTGGCTGAACAAAACAAAAACGTGCTTATAGTTGACCTTGACCCCCAGGGACACGCCACACTTGGTCTTGGTCATGAGCCGGAAACTTTGGATAAGACTGTTTACGACGCCCTCACCAACCCTCAAATATCAATCAGCAGAGTAATACTGCAAACGAATTTCGAACGGCTTAACCTGGCACCAAGCAATATGCTCCTCTCGGGTGCCGAGCATGAAATCGGCAAGGCCGAGTCGAAGGAGATGGTCTTAGCGGGGCAGTTGAGAATGGTAGGGGACAACTATGACTTCTGCGTTATCGACTGTCCGCCATCTGTGGGTCTTCTGACGCTGAACGCTCTTGTCGCGAGCACGGATGTTATCGTGCCGGTTCAGGTGAATTACTACGCAATGGAGGGTCTGAAGCAGTTGTTTGAGACTGCGAACATTATAAGGGTGAATTTCCACCCCTGTAATGTAAAAATCCTCGGACTACTGCTTACTTTTGTTGAGGACAGAATCATTTTTAGCAGGCAGATTCAACAGCAGATGCGGGAATTCTTCGGAGATTTGGTATTCGATACGGTTATCCACAGGACGGTAAGGGTGGCTGAGGCCCCAAGTTCGGGCGAGTCTGTTCTGACTTATGCTTCTAACAGCAAGGGTGCTGCCGAATACAGGGCTCTGGCCAACGAGGTAATATACGGCAAGCCTGTTGTCGCCGCGGTAGACAAAGACGATGCGTTCTTGGAGGATATAACCAATGGCGAAGCGTAAGGCAGGACTGCACAAAACGGTTTCGGCGATTTTTGACGGAGTGCCGCTGCCGGGGCGCGACAGCACAAACAAGCCTTCCGAGGCTGCCGCACCGAAGCATCCAGATGTCCAGGCGCCGCCGAAGCCACACGAAGAGCCTCCAAAGAAAAGCAGTACCGCTGCAAAGCCGGCTGCGCCGAGCCATATGACTCCTACAAAGCAAAAAGCTCCTCAGCCCGTGGACTCACCGGCAAAGCCAAGCCCGCCCAAAGTAACTAAACCGAAAACCGCAAAAGGTCCGCCGAAGGAATTCCCGGGCCAACAAGTGTGGCAACAGATAAAGAGCAAGCTGCTGACGCCCAAACCCGGTGTCAGTGCGCAGAAGCAGAAAACAATGGTCATAATTATACCTGTTCTGTTTATCATCATGATTTTCGCATTTACGCGGGTTTTGAAAACACCTTCACCTGCAACGGCCCAGGCCACCGAGTCCGGACCGGCGAGCCCTGTTGACAGTTCAAAGGGTATTGAATGGCAAATTCCGGAGCCGTATCCGACAACGCTTCGGGACCCTATGCAAATTGGTTCGGCCACAACTGATACGGTCAAAACCAGTGAGCTGGTTGTAAAAGGAATCGTCTATAGCGATGATGACCCGTCGGCGGTCGTTGGTAACCGAATAGTACACGAGGGTGATGAGATTATGGGTGCGAGGGTTGTAAAAATAAACAGGGACAGCGTCGTATTCGAGATGGATGGTAAGGAATGGACGCAACAGGTCGAGCGATAGAATCTGTCCTGAGCTTACGGCTTGATGCTTCAGCGGTCCTCAGGATAAACGTAGAAAACATAAACAGAACAGAAATGTCTTAGCTTAATAGTGAGTTTGGGAAAGGAGCTATTATGAGCAGCCTTACAAAGTTCAGAATAACGGGTTTTCTGGTGATTTTGGCGTGTGTTGCGGTGCTCTGTACATTCGCCTTTGCCGAGGACGCAGCCGATGATTCAGGGCCGAAGGAGGTCTTAACAACCCTCGAGCAACGGATGCTGAAGAAAATAAGCATCGACTTCAGGAATACTCCCATCGAAGATGTGATAAGGATAATGGCCGAACAGGCGGACGTGGACATCGTCAAAAGTCCAAAGGTGACCGGCAATGTGACCGCCACTCTTACCAATGTTCCGCTGGCGGAAGCACTGGACAATATTCTTGCAGCGCACGGCTACGGCTATGTAGCAGGCAAGAATATGATAAGAATAGCTCCGGTGGAGGAAATTACTGAAAAGGCGGAGAGACTCGACAGCAAAATATATCACATTACTTATGCAGATGCTGCGGGAGTCGAAAAGGCCTTGAAGAAATTTATCTCAAGCCGCGGCTCATTGTCTTCGAGTCCGGGGACAAGCCATATAATCGTTACCGATACCGAAACCAATATAAAGGCGATTGACACCTTTATTGCAGAGATTGACCGCATAACGCCCCAGGTATTGATTGAGACACGAATCTACGATATAACAAGCCGGGACAAGCTTGACCTGGGTGTTGAATGGGATGTGGGCCGCAGAACCACTTATGATGCTGATACGGGAGAGCCCATCTCAGGCAAAATCGACCCGTTCATTACAGGCGTTTTTGATGCTGGAACAAACAAGACAGAAGCGACTACAAACGGCTTTATCCGTTTTGGTTTGCTTAACAAAAATATCGATCTTGATGTACAATTAAGAGCTGAGCAGGAGAACATCGATGCCAAGCTTCTTGCCAATCCGAGAATTTTGGTCCTCGATAACGAGACGGCTACCTTCGATATAGTGACGGAACAGCCCTATGTTGAACGAACCATACAAAACGGCATAACAACAGAAACGGTTAAATTTAAAGATATCGGCACCAAGCTCCAGGTTACACCGCACGTTACAAGGGACGGTATGTTGAGATTACACATCGTGCCTGAATTTGGTATTCAGGTGGCGCGAGTAATAACTGAGACAATTAACGTGCCTGTTGTTGACACTCGGAGGGTTAATACGATAGCGTTGGTACGGGACGGCCAGACAGTAGTTTTGGGTGGCTTGCGCAAAAAGGATGTGAGCAAACAGATTAACAAAGTACCGCTGCTCGGCGATATACCTGTTTTGGGTGCTGCCTTCAGATTTGAAGGTGAAGATACAGCTGTAACGGAGATTGTGGTGTTCATAACCCCGCAGATTATCCAACAGGCGGTTCTGTCGGACGGCGAGCAACGGGCGTATGAAATGACCGAATTTGGAATCCCGGAGGTCGGTATGACCAAAGCCGAGGAAAAGGCGTCTGAAGAATAAACATTGGCAGGCTTTAACTTTAGGTCTTTTAAATCGGCCCAGTGCGGTGGTAAGCACTGGGCCGATTTTATATTAGCAACGTGAGCGTTTATTCTTTCTTTAGGTACAGTGTCTGGCTGGGGAAGGCAAAGTCGATTTTCTCAGCTTCGAATCGCTTCATAATCTCAAAATTGACGCGCTCATTTACCTGATGCCAGAGCCAGTAATCGGGCGGCTTGACCCAGTAGCTCATATAGATGTTCAATGACCAGTCATTAAAGTCGCTAAAATAAACCCTCGGCGGATACTTGGGGTCGGCATTTATCTGGGGCACATCGGCCAAAATCTCTTTTATAATCTTAACTGCTCGGTCTGCTTTGGTGTGACCGGAATCATAGGTTATGGTGATATTAGAGGTCCGGCGGATAAAGGGGCGTTTGCCTACATTTTCCACAGTCGCATTCGCGATTGTGTTGTTTGGTATTGTTACCAGATGGCCTTCGAGAGTCCGGATTCTTGTGCTTCTGAATCCCACATCTTCAACAGGCCCGAAGTGGCCGTTTATTTTTACAAGCTCGTCGATTTGAAAAGGCCTGTCTGCAAAAATAGCGACGGAGCCGAAGAAATTGGCTACTGTGTCTTTTGCCGCAAGAGCGATTGCAATGCCACCCACGCCGGCACTTAACAGGATGGTTCGAATCTCAGCGTCCAAAATCCCATCGGCAATCCAGAGCACCGCTATTATAGCTATAGTTATCCGCAGCGACTTGCGGATTACAGGCACAAGCATATCGTCCAGCTTCGTTCTTGTTTTTCCTGTCCACAGTTGCAGATAGTATTCAACGAGGTCGACCAGCCGAAAGAGCGCGTACGCTAATGCGATGGCGGCTACCGCCTGGGCGATTTTTGTCCAGTACGTTCCAATTGCGGGGTCTATACCCTCTTCGCCGAACACCAGCACCGCCCTGCACACAAACAGTCCTATCGCGAATATTGCCACTGATATTGGCTTGGATATGGCCGTCAGAAACAGCGTTACCATATTAACACCCAGTTTCTGCCGGCTACGCTGAGCTATGCTGCTGACAAAGTACTGAGCAATGCGCCCTGCTGCAAGTGCCGCCAGCACAACCAGCAAAACAACACCGAAACGCCAAATGGCATTTCCTTTGATAATTTCATAATTTATGGTCTGCGCCCATAGGCCCGTCGAACCTAACAACCCCGTTAATGATGATACAGTCATGCTCTATCTCCCTAATCAACAATAATATTGCCTGCTCGACAATCTCATCTTTGTATCGTACGAGCCTTATCCTTCCAGCGAAACGGCCTTTTTATGTTTATGTAACTTTTGCTTTACGCACAATAAAAGGTGTGCGACAATATCGGTCAAACATCCAGTCATAAAATTAAAGGGCAAATAAAATGAAAATGCAAATACTTTTGACGATAATCGGCGTTGTGGTCTGTTCGGCCAGCTTTGCAGGCCCTCAGAAAAAACACGAAGCCGGGGTTGCACTTACGGTTTACAATGATAACTTCGGCGTCGTAAGGGAATCCCGTCGGATGTCGTTCGATAAGGGGCTGAATACGGTGAAATTTACCGATGTCGCCTCTGCCATCGATCCTACGACCGTGAATTTCCGATGTCTTTCTTCACCGGGGGCCGTATCCATTCTTGAGCAGAACTACGAGTACGACCTGGTTAATACGAACAGCCTGCTGAAGCGCTATATCGATAAAAACGTTACGGTTGTCGTAAAAGGCAGCGGCGCCGATGTAGGCAGGGAACTAACAGGGGTGCTTCTGGCTGCGATGGGCGGCGACCTAATACTGAAAAGTGGAACAGAGGGTATTGAGATTATAGGCAGAGCCGGTGTTGAAGAGATTACGTTGAAGGAGCTGCCTGAAGACTTGGTGACAAAGCCGACACTGGTCTGGCTCGCCGATGCGGTAGAAAAGGGCGAGCAGCTTTGCCAGGTGGCGTATACCACCGAACAAATTAACTGGAACGCCGATTATTCCGCGCTTCTAAGCGCGGATGAGAAAAAAATCGATTTCACCGGCTGGGTGACGATTGATAATAAAAGCGGCGCGGGTTATAGAGACGCAACTATAAAACTCATCTCCGGAGATGTCAGGAGGATAACCGAGCCGCCGCCTGCCAAAGCCAGGATGTATCTGGCCGAGCGGGCAGTTAGCGAAGTCGCTTTCGAGGAAAAGGCCTTCATGGAGTACCATCTTTATACCCTGGGGCGGAAAAGCACGATAAACAACAACC
>CP070830.1:2488883-2500630 GCA_020344865.1 Planctomycetota bacterium | reverse complement strand
TTTTGCCGTTTGCTCTCGTGAAGAACGTTACAATCTGGGATGTCTCCGAATAATCGACGGCACGTATGCAAATAGCGAGGTCCTTGGTCAGCATCTTACCGCCCGCGCGCTTTGGTGATTCTGATGCGTTTTATTCTTCTGGCCTCGGCTGAGGAGATGGTGAACTTCAACTCTTCGTAATCGAAGGTCTCACCGGTTTTGGGTACATAGCCTAAGTGCGAGAAGACAAAGCCGCCTATGGTATCGTAATCCTCGTCCTCCGGCAGATTGAATTCGAACTCGTCGTTCAGGTCGTCAACGTATGTCCTGGCGTCCACCTCAATAGTGTCCTGGTCTATTTTCTTTACGGGTTTGGGTGGCTTTTCTTCGTATTCATCGGTTATCTCTCCGACGAGCTCTTCGAGGATGTCTTCGAGCGTAACAATCCCGGCCGTCCCCCCGTATTCGTCCAGCACAACGGCTATGTGCAGCTTCTGATTTTGAAATTCGTGAAGCAGCGCCCGCAGAGGCTTCGTTTCGGGGACAAAATATGCGCCCCTCATTTTGTCCCGCAGCTTGAAGTCCGCCGCATCTTTGCCGATTTCCGCAAGCAGATCCTTCGCGTACACAATGCCGACTATGTTGTCTATATTCTTCTCATACACCGGGACGCGTGTATGACCCGCCTCCCTTACGGTGTCCAGAACCGTCTGCAAATCAGAGTTGACTTCGACCGCGATTATATCTGTTCGGGGAGTCATAATTGCGTCGGCCGCTTTGTCGCTAAGCTCCAGAACGCTCTCTATCATCTTCTGCTCTTCTGCATCGAGAACGCCTTCGGTCCTCTGGTGTTCGAGGCCGTTTAGAAACTCTTCTTCCTTCTCTTCCTGCCGTTCTTCAGGAGTTGTCTGGGCTACCCCCGCCAGCCGCTTTACAAAGCGGTCATACAGGTCAAAGACGTAAAGCACCGGCCAGGCAAGGACCGAAGACAGCACCAGCATCTTGTATGTCCGGCTAAGGATTTTCTCGCCCGCGTACTTTGCCAAGGCGTGTGGGATTGCCAGACTGAATATCGAGAATATGACCGCTGCGACAATAAAAGTAAGAACATAATACGTAATTCTCGCTCCGCCTCCACGCGCCGCCGACACGCAGGCCAGCAGCAACAATAGTATCCAGGCATTGAAGATAATTCGGTACAATGAGCACGTCAAAACCAGCCTCTCGCTGTTGCCTACAATATCGTCGACAAGGCTTTCCGAGGCCTGTTTTTTGTTGACCGCTTCTAAGGCGTCCTGCAGCTTAACGCGCGAAAAAGTTCGCAAAGCAATCGCATTGACGGAAAAAAACAGCGTACCTCCCGTCAAAAAACAAATCACCAGCACTGTCCATCCAACGTAACTCACTCAATTTTCCTTTAATTAATTATTGCTCGCGGTTTATCGTCACCGACTAATATTAAGAACTCTCTATCGGACCATAGCCGAGCTGGCCCAAAATCTCATCCTCGGTATCGTGCATCTCCTTCGCCTTATCCGGCGCCGAATCATCGAATCCCAGGTTGTGTAACAGACCATGGGTGATATAAAGTGCCACTTCCGCTTCGCTTGAGTGACCCCGCGCACAAGCTTCTCTAACAGCCATCTCGGCGTTGACCACAACCTCAAACGACCTTCCAAACTTATCACTGCTTACAGGGCCCTTTTCTTCTGTCCGACTGTCCCCGTCATCCGACAAATCAAAACTCAGACAGTCGGTTGCATAGTCGCGATTCAAAAAACGCTTGTTCAGTTCTCGAATTTCGCTATCGTCGAGCAGTGCGATACTCACCGTTGCTTTCGAAACGCCGAAGCGCCTGCATGTCGCCCTAACCAGTTTCTCCAGCCCCGCGGGGCACATTTCTATCTGATGGACATTCTTGGCGATTTGAACGACTATATCCTGCTGTTCGCTCTCGGTCTGCATGACTTTAGTTAGGCTTTTCACCAACCTGCTCGGAGCTGGATTTTGCCTGCTCGGCACCAACTTTGTTTTTATCTTCCGGCTCCTCCACTTCGTCGACCGGCTTTGGATACGCTACTCGCCCGTGATAGTGTGCCGCAAGAGCCTTCGACACACTCGCCTCTATCTGACTCAACTCACGCAGGGACAAGTCGCACTCATCAAACTGACCGTCCTGCAGACGCTTCACGGCCATGTTGTGCACCACCGTTTCTATCTTGGTCGGGGTCGGTTCGCTCAGAGACCTCACAGCGCCCTCCACCGCGTCGGCTAACATCACGATGGCTGCTTCCTTTGCCAGCGGCTTCGGTCCCGGGTATCTAAACTCGCTCTCGGAAGGCCCCACGGAAGCATCGGACGGCTGTTCTGCATCATGCTTCCTTTTCGCCTCATTGTAGAAATACTCTATAAGTGTCGTACCGTGGTGCGTTTCGATAAATTGCCGCAGCACGGCCGGTAGCCCGTACTCTTTGCTCATCTCTATACCGTCCTTGACGTGGCCGACGATAATCAACTGACTCATTGCCGGCGAAAGCTCTTTATGCCGACTGCTCAGGCCAAGCTGGTTCTCGATAAAGTAGCTGGGCTTATTGATTTTGCCGATATCGTGATAATAAGCACCTACCCTGCACAAAAGGCCGTTTCGCCCTATCGACTCGGCCGCACCTTCCGCAATAGACCCTACCAGCAGGCTGTGGCTGAACGTGCCGGGGGCTTCCATGGCAAGTCTTTTCAGCAGCGGCTGGTTCGCATCGCTGTAGTCCAGTAGCGTCATACTCGTCGCTATCCGAAAGACTTTTTCTATTAGCGGAAGCAAACTATGAATTAGCATACCCGCCACAATGGTCGCGGCCGCATGCCAGCCGGCATTACTAAAAACAGCCCCCACCCACATATTTTGCGTTAGAAAGTTCAGCGTCAACGCCATTATAAAAACTACGACCGAGGCCAGAGCGCTTACTTCAAGCAATTTCATTCTTGTGCGTATTTCCCGCAGCGAGAAACAACAGGCAAAAATCCCCGCCGACATCGTCAAAAACAGCTTCATGTCCATCTGCGGTCCCGCCGCCATGCAGGCAAACAAACTGTAGAATATGCTCATACCTATCGCGAACCGCTGGCTGTACGCAATCGTTAAAATAATAGCTGCTGTTACCGCGGTTCCCGTGGCCCACGACGTCTGGTTGGTAAGCAGTACACCGATTTTTGTCGTGGCCAACAATAGGATAAACAGGCCCGCCAGTGCAATGGCCCTCGCATGGTTTGTTATTATCCGCCTCTGGTAGTGATAAATATAAAAGCTGCCGCCCACGGAAATCAGCACCACTACCGCCGCTATCGGTATCAACTCCCGGTAACGCTGCTGCTGGACCAGTCCGAACGAAAGAATAAAAACACACACGATAACGAAAAGCAACTCGAGCAGCACGGATATAAAACTGTCCATATTGGCAAACCGGCTTATCTGCGAGAATCGCTCCGTGGTCATACCTTTGCGAAGCCGGCTTCGCCGCGAACTTGTCTTCTTCAAAAGCGCCATTTATTTACTCTGCGAAAAAACACAGAATCAAAAGTCGAAACCTTCTGACAATCCTTTCCGTTTTCAGCTTACCTTTGCTTTCGCCTTCTTCTTGTAGGCCCTCACGATATTTTGAACCAGCCGATGTCGTACTATGTCCTGCTGCGTCAATTCCACGCAGCCTATGCCTTTGATTCGCCGCAGTATTTCAATCGCCTCGACCATTCCGCTTTTCTGACTCGCCGGCAGGTCAATCTGCGTTATATCACCCGTTACTATCATTTTCGAGCCGTGTCCCAGTCTCGTCAGCACCATCAGCATCTGCAGCGGCGAGGTGTTCTGGGCTTCGTCGCAAATGATGACCGCCTCGTTCAACGTTCGCCCGCGCATAAAAGCAAGCGGAATGATTTCTATAATGTCCAGCTCCATGAATTTCCGCATCTGAGCGAAATCCATCATATCTTCCAGTGCATCGAAGAGCGGGCGAAGATACGGGTTGACCTTTGCCTGTATGTCTCCGGGCAGAAAGCCGAGTTTCTCGCCGGCCTCCACTGCCGGACGCGCAAGTACAATCCTCCTGATTTGTTTCTTCTTGAGCATCGAGACCGCAATCGCCACTGCTAAGTATGTTTTGCCGGTTCCCGCCGGGCCTATGCAAAACGTAAGGTCGTTCGCCAGCATCGTCTCGACGTACTTTAGCTGCCCCTTCGTATTTGGTTCAATCACCCTCTTCTGGGCGTAAACGGTAATGGCTTCGCTGCTGCCGGCCGCTGCGCCCCTGCCACCTTTAGTGATAAGAGCATTTACGTCGCTCGCACTCAGAGAGCCCCGCTTAATCAGACGTCTTTGCATCTTGTCGATAATCTCGGCGGCCCTGTTTACGTCCCTCTCTTTGCCCGTGACTATCAAATTAGACTTCCGCGCCGTGATTTGCACGCCGAGCGACTGGCGCAAAAGGCGAAGGTGACTGTCGGAAGGACCGAATAGTTCAAGCTGTTTATCAGCTGAATCTAATTGTATTTTAACTTCCAAAGCGTTCCTCTATCGAGAGTTTAGCATAAAGAACAAATATGCCAGCGGCCCGGCTAATAGCGGAGAGTCAACTATGTCCAATATCCCGCCGAAGCCCGGCACCTTGCTTGCTGCGTCCTTTTGCTCGGCATCTCGTTTTATCATTGACTCGGCCAAATCTCCGATCTGGCCGACAAAAGCAAAACACAAACCAAATATTCCTGCCAGCCACCAAACCATTATATCACAACATACGCCAAAGCAAATAGCCACTATCACCGCCACCGCCGCCGCTCCCGCCATGCCTTCCCACGTCTTGCCCGGGCTGACCTTCGGCGAAAACTTGTGCCTGCCGAAAAGCACCCCAATCGCGTAAGCTCCTATATCAGAGCATTTTATGACGAAAACGAACATCAGCAGCACCCACGGCCCGAAATCAATCCGGATGGCCAGGCTAAACGCACTTAAAAGCCCAAGATAGATAATGGAAAAATAGTTGGCCCCGCAGTTGGCCAGTACCCCCGAAGTGCCGTAGTGCACGTATTGGTACAGCAGCAGCGCCATCAGTGAAAAGGCCGACAGCAAAGATAAATAAAGCCCGGGCGTGGATTCGATTACTTGCGGCCAATACCAGATGGTCGCAAACAGAATCGACGCCGTTGCCGTGACAGGGACAAAAATCCTAAGGCCCTTTGCTGCCGCGAGCTTGGCAAGTTCGAATTGAGCCGGAATCATCAATGCGGCGATAAAAATGCACAAAAGCGTCCCCTTCACCGCCTTATCGTCGGCTGCCGAAGCGGTTAAAGAGCCGTCCAGCCAGCCGTCAAGGACGACCACGGCAATAAAAAATACCGTCATTAACGTGCCGAAAAACAACCTGTACTTGAGCATAATCTTTCGTGATTACTCAGGCCGGACTGCCGCCTGTAAAACCTTTTAGCCCTCTGACTCCGGGTTCCCTGAACGACCTTTATCGCGCTTACGGGCCTCCTTCGTATCGCCGAAACGCCGCTCCCGTTGCGCATAAGTAACTATCGCCTCTTCCAAATCCGGCTTTTTGAAATCCGGCCAGAGAGTTTTTGTAACGTAGAATTCACTGTATGATATTTGCCACAGCAAAAAATTGCTGACCCTCATTTCGTTCGCCGTGCGTATCAAAAGGTCCGGCTCGGCCAGCCCGGCCGTATGCAAATGCCCGCTCACGCACTCCTCGTCGATGTCATTGAATCCGAGCTTTCCTTTCTTGTATTCCTCAGCGATTTTTTTCACCGCATCTACTATCTCCGCTCTGCCGCCGTAGTTCAGTGCCAGAGCGATTATCATGCCGGTATTGCCGGCCGTCATTTCCATGGTTCTCGCAAGTTCCGTCCTTACCGCTTCAGGTAGCTGCGCCGACCAGCCGAGATGAATCAGCTTTACGTTGTTTTTCATAAGCGTAGGGCGAATCTCGACAAGATACTGCGAGTAGATATGCATAAGCGTATCGACCTCGCTCTTCGGTCTCTTCCAGTTCTCCATACTGAAAGAGTACAAAGTCAGGCACTCGATTCCGAAGTCGACACAGTCCTGAGCGATCTTCTCGACCGTCTTTCCGCCCTCGTAGTGTCCCTCGGCACGCGGCAGGTTCCTTTTCTGCGCCCACCGCCCGTTGCCGTCCATAATTATCGCGATATGACGCGGCATCTGCTCCAGCGTCAGGCCGAGCCGCTTCGCCGTCTCCTTCAGTTTTCCTTCGCTGCTCTTTTCCAATTTACCGGGACAATCAACTACCTGAATATTGTCTGCTCTCGCTTCGGCCCGACGCCAATCATCGTGACCGGCCTGCCCGTCAGTTCCTCGATACGCTTAATATAGTTTCGGGCGTTCGCGGGCAGCTTGTCGAAATCGCTCACTTCGGTTATCTCCTCATCCCAGCCCTCCACGCTCTCGTAAACCGGCTTCGCCTGCGACAGCTTCGTTATATTTGACGGAAAAAAGCAGGTCTGTTCTCCGCCAATATCATATGCCCTGCAGATTTTTATCTCTTTCAGCCCGCTTAGCGTATCGAGGTGCATCAGCGCTATGCTGTCAATCGCGCCTATGGTTACGGAATAGGATGCCGCCACCGCATCAAACCAGCCGCATCGCCGGGGCCGCCCCGTCGTCGTGCCGTATTCATTGCCTCTGTCGCGAATGTATTGGCCGGTCTCGTTGTCCTGTTCGCTCGGAAAGGGCCCGCCCCCGACCCTCGTCGTGTAGGCCTTGGCGACCCCTAAGAACTTGTCGACCACCTTGGCCGGCACGCCGCAGCCCGCAGGCATACCGAGAGAGCTCGAGTTTGAACTCGTTACGAATGGGAAAGTGCCGTGGTCCAGGTCCAGCAGCGTACCCTGAGCGCCCTCGAACAGAATCGATTTGCCCTCGGCAATCGCTCCGTGAAGCAATCCTGTTGTGTCCGTTACAAAGCCCAGAAGCTTATCGGCATATAGCTTACACTTTTCAAAAATCTCGTCGGCGCTTAGCGGTTCGGCATTATAAACAGCCGCAAAGACCTTGTTCTTGTACTCAACGACCTTTTGCAGCCTGTCCTTCAGTTTACCAAGCTCCTTCAAATCGCTCATACGAAGCGCATAGCTCCTGCCGACCTTGTCTGCATAGCACGGTCCGATGCCTCGAATGGTCGTGCCGATTTTGTTTTTGCCGAGCGATTCTTCGCGCAGCCGGTCCTCCGCCTTGTGATAATCGAGCACAAGATGGGCATTTTCGCTTATGAACAGACGACCCTCCAGACTGATATCTCTCTGCGCCAGCCCTTCTATCTCCTTCAAAAGCGTCTCCGGGTCAACCACCACGGCGTTTGCGATTACACAGCCCACATTCGGCCGAACAGACCCGCTCGGCAAAAGGTGCAACGCAAACTTCTCCCCGCCTGCGACGACGGTGTGACCGGCATTGGCCCCTCCACTGTACCTTACAACGATATCATGGCTTTCGGCAAGTATATCCACTACCTTGCCCTTGCCCTCATCGCCCCACTGTAACCCTATTACGCAGCAGTTCATCGTTCCTCTACTTCCAAAGAATTGTACCAAATGTCCACAAAGACAAACCGCAACAGCTCACCAATGCAGCCCATTGCGGTTGACCGGTTGAATTGTAGTCCTTATCCTGATAATCTCAAGTGATTTTTGCCACCAGATGTTCTAAAATCGCCGCTAAATTGTCGTACTTCCTGTCACTGATTCTGCGATTAACTTCCCCGCCGCCGTCATCCTTGTATGTAATGGTAAAATAGCCCTTTGAGTCGAAGTTGGTTTTGTCTATCTTTTGTATGCTGTCGTAGGCTATCTTCTCCTTGTCGCTGATGATAAGCTCCTTTTCATCGGCGATTACTTTCTTGTTCCTGAAGACAAAGAAATAACCGCCCAGAAGAACCGCCGCACCAATAAAAATCGGAGGAGACTTTTGATTAAACACCAGTGTACTGTTCGGGCTGCCGTCGTCATTGGTGTTCTTTTCTATGAACTTTTTGTTGTAGTAACCGTCGTAGATACAGTAAAGTGCCAGTCCGGTGCAAATGGCAATACCGATTAGGAAGTTGTTTCTTCTGTGCTTGCTTGACGGTGCTTCAATAGCCATATTGAGTTCCTCCCTTAAACCTACGTAAGTCGCTTTTGTGCGATAACGTCCGTTAATGGCTTGACGAAATTCGGAACTATCTTTTCAGCCATAAGCTCCTCGGCCAGCCTGCATTGATTCCCGAAAGATTTCAGCGCGTCAAATTTTTCCGCGCCTGAAGGGTACTGCCGGATTGTAAAAGACAGACTTATCGATTCATCGTTTGCTTGTCTCTTCTCCCCGGGCTCATAGACGCTTGTTTTGGACTCTACACTTATCCGCGCCTGAGTCCGGCAGTCCTCCGATAGCGACACCACCACCGCAGGACAAAAGCAGATTGGCTTTGCCGCTGGCAAATCGAAAAGGCAGTTAAATGCGCTCTGACCGAAAAGCGCCTCGGCTATCACCTCGTCGTGATTGCCTGAGTAATCAAAATCCATCGCGAACACAACATCCAGCCACGCAATGTCAAGATGGTTCACACAGAGCATATACGGCATAAGCTCCAGCACTAACCTGTCCTGACAATAAGCATCTTCGAAACTCGACGGATTCACAACACCCGAGCTGATTCGGTCGGTTTCCAGCGTAACCCACCGATATCGCCCGCCGCTGCGGTCTTCCTCCAGACAGTACTCGTTCTTCTCACGACGATAGAAATAGCCCATAGTGCCAAAACGCTTTTGTATCCGCTCGAAAAATGCAAGAATAGTGTCGCGCTGGCTCGGCAGCTCCAGCTCGGTATTCACATACATATCGAGATAAAAATCATCACAAAGGGAACCGTAGCTGCTCGACATCCTTTTCCAGACTCCAAAAGACTAAACTGCCAAACAACGAATATTCTCGCATAAACCCGGAGCTTTGACAAGAACTAAACCGCCGCAAAAACTGACGAAATATCGAATTTTTCAATCCTCCAACTTCTCTCTGATAGGCCGCTATCACCCAAATTGGGGCTCAGGCAGCTTTAGTTCCGTAATTACCGCTCCGACAGTTGACAAAATCGCGAAAACGAATACCCGCCAGACAAAATCCGCCAAAATAAAGCCGGGCGCAACACCACCTTCCTCGCTCGAAATGGCTGAGAAAACCGTATGGAGCACACCGACCAAACATCCGCAGACAATCGCCGAAATGACCCTCTTCCACAGCGCCGCCCCCCCGCAGCCAAGAGTGACCGCCGCGCCGCAGACCAGTGGCACGCACAATACGACCCACCAGATGCCCGCAAAACCCGGCGGTTCTCCGGTCCTTCTGAGGTAAGCGAAATCCGCGATACCCAAAACGACCGCCGCACCGACTGCGCACAAAACTACGTGCCAATACCGCGCCGCCATTGACCTGCGCAGCTCAGCGCGTCTTCGCATCCGACGCCGTATAGTCAGGGGCCAGTTGTAAAACAGGCTGAACACCCAGTGCTCCAGCAGCGCGCCTCTCTCGCCGAAGACCGGAACAATGTGAACCGCCTCCGTCGCCCAGTGCGCTGCCATAAATCGCGCCAGCGCGGGATAATGATAGGCCATCTGAATCGGAAACGCCAGATAACCTATGTACTTGAAAAAGCCAAGAAATACCGCAATGTTATAGTCCCTGAAGTTCCGTTCCCTGATGACCAGATACAGCACATAAAGTCCCCGGACAAGTGAGCCCGGAGAAACCGGTACCACCTGAAATAAAGCTATAATACCGATGCCAATTCCCCATGCCTGTGCTCTCGGCATCTCAGGATGCATAAGAACATAAATAATCGCTACAAGCACAGAGACAATCTGCGTCACCGGCAGTGTGCAGATATGAACCGCCAAGCTCTTCAGATACTTTTGTATAAACGGGTCTTTCACCCGGGAAAGGATGACCGCTGCATCTTCATCGGTGAGTATGTGCTTGCTCTGTCCCTCCGTCACCATCTCGCGAAGCCACTGTTCACGTAATTCAGCGTTAAAATACAGTCGAACCGGCCGAACAATGTAATATGCCAACCGCTCCCTCGCATAACGCACGTCCGTCAACAGCCTGTGCAGCCCCGCGGGTAATATCGATAAAGGCAAATGAAGCAAAAACCGCCCCACCGACCCCGCAACACTAACCGCCCTGTCCTCATCAACTCGCCCTGCCCTGTGCCATATGATAACCTTCTCGGCAATCCTCCCCCGCACTGCCCTCTCCAGATACACCCAGCTCGCGAACAGCGCCGAGTAATGCTGCCGCCAATCGCTCCTGCCCCAAATCCTCCGCAGAACCCTGCCCAGAAACGGTATCAATCCGAACACAGCAAACACCAGCGTCAAAGCTTTGCTGTGTCGCAGCTTCCGCTCACAATGCCCATCGACGAGGTTCCGCACTTTCCATCCGGTCACGGCGCTTCCGAGCATCGTTGACCATAACTTCTGGCTGTAGAGCAGCCGAACGTGATTGTGGGTTAAATCCGGCAGCGAATACCGGTATACCTGCTCAGCGGCTTTCAAATCCTCCAGCATTTGACGCATATCACTAAACTTATCTACATTCGCCTCGACAAATCGCCCTAACTTGCTTATGTCGCCTCTGTCGAACTGAACCAGAGAGCCCCGCGCGAGACCCTTTCCTATCAGCACAAAATCGCCCGGGCTCATCGGCAAAAAAGGCAAAAGCGTGAGTCCCGCCCTGCAATCAACCGCCGCCAATCCCTCCGAGGGACTCGCCTTACTATCCATCCGCTTTAGACAATTCGGCTGGCTCTTGCAAGTCCACCACTCATACTGCCTCGCGAACTCGTATGCACCCATATCACTGAGCAGTTTCACAAAATCAGCCATAAACTCCCGCTTCGCACGATACTCCGGCGAACCAAGCTGCTCTACGTCAACCGTCTCGCCGCGCCGCCAGTCCTTTAGCAAATCCAGACGGTCGTCGACCTCCAGCTGCCATGTACGCCCCTCGACCCATTCGCCTAACTCCCCGCAGCTGCCCAAATCGCCGTCCACAAAAGTCGCATAGATATCTGCAACCGCATCGCTTCGCCCGAACCGAATCTCTGCGCCTCGCCGGATAAACTTCTGCCAGAGCGCCCCGGCTCTCGCCGCGGCTGGATTTACCTGAAGCTGAAACGGCCCTTGAAAGCCGGCCCAGTAAAGTGCATTGCGAAACACCTGAGCGAACACCGTAGGCGGGATAAGTATCTTCATCGCGTAAATGCCGCCGACCTCAAGCCCCTCAATCGGCCCCCCCTCGATGCCCGATACCTTCACCCGATACACCTGCCCCGCAAATCCACCCCCAACAAACTTCTCCACAACCAGACTCACCCGCCCGGCCTTCTTCTCCCCTACCCCCTCTACGTCATAAGCCAGTTCCGTACCCGCGTCATAACGCCTGACACGCATCGGCCGATACAACGCGCACGCACGAAACCTCTCCTCCAGTCTCCTGCAAACTTCAACAGAATATTCGGCCACTACTTGTAAGTCCTAATTCTACGGAATTACCCGACAACCCACAGCCTCACGCCAATCGCCAAAACCACCGCCGCATAAACACCCGCCGCCAAATCATCCGCAACCACCCCCCACCCTTCCGGAAGTTTTTCCAGCCTGCGAATGGGCCAGGGTTTGGCGATAGCGACAACTCTAAAAACCAAAAAGCCCAGTCCCGCAGCCCC
>CP070830.1:2486259-2488783 GCA_020344865.1 Planctomycetota bacterium | reverse complement strand
CAGCACCCCCACCCCCATTTTCAGCCCAAAAATAAGGGTGCCACCCCGCAATTTTACGTTTTCACCCTCACTTTTGCTTCAAAAATGAAGGTGACTCCTCACCCGTCTTGAGTCTGATTTGCGCCCATTCTGCCAGTTCTCCGAATTATCTTACCCACTTTATCGGACTAAAAACGTCCTTTGTTAATTTAGGCAACTTCCAAAACCTACCCAACCGCCCCGGCCACTTCCTTAATTCACCCTAAAAGCTTTTTTTTCCAACCACCCGAAAAAATTTGACACCGCCCGCACCCGTCGTTAAAATCCCTTGGTTTTTCTGACTTTAACCCCATTATTGAGAGGGTGTACCGCTATGTTTGATACCAAAAAATTGCTCAAAGAACGCCTCACCGCCGAACATCACGACCGCCTAATCGCCCTTGAAAACCCCAAAATGCACGATTTCGTCGCCGATGCCATCCAGCTCTGCAACCCCGCCTCCGTCTTTGTCTGCACCGATGCACCCGACGATATCGCCTATTTTCGCCGTCTCGCCGTAGAAGCCGCCGAAGAAAGAACACTCAACATGGAGGGCCACACATGCCATTTCGACGGATACTACGACCAGGCACGCGACAAAGCCAAGACCAAATACCTCCTGCCGCCCACCTCGGAATTAGGCGAAAGCCTCAATTCCATCGAAAAAACCGCAGGTGTCGACGAGGTCCGCTCATTTTTGAAAGATTCTATGCTCGGCCGGCAAATGCTAGTCTGCTTCTGGTGCCTTGGCCCTGCCGATTCCGATTTCACCATCCCCTGCATTCAAATAACCGATTCCCCCTACGTCGCCCACGCCGAAAGCATCCTTTATCGCCCCGGCTACGAGCAGTTTAGAAAAATCGGCTCATCACCGAATTTCTTCAGATTCATCCATTCCGAGGGCGAGCTGGAGAACGCCGTAAGCAAAAACATCGACAAGCGCCGCGTCTACATCGACTTAGAAGAAAACTTGGTTTACAGCGTCAACACCCAATATGGCGGCAATACCATAGGCCTGAAGAAATTAGCCCTCCGGCTGGCCATTCAAAAGGGCTCCGCTGAGGGCTGGCTCGCCGAGCACATGTTCGTAATGGGCCTCCACGGTCCGGCAGGGAGGGGAACCTACTTTGCCGGCGCATTTCCCTCTGCCTGCGGCAAAACCTCTACCTCTATGCTGCCAGGACAAACCATCGTCGGCGACGACATCGCATACCTCCGCAAAAAAGCCGCCCAGGTCCGCTGCGTAAACGTCGAAAAGGGCATTTTTGGCATTATCCGCGATGTAAACGCCGAAGACGACCCCATCATCTACCAGGCCCTTACTAACCCCTGCGAGGTCATCTTCTCCAATATCCTTGTCGACAGTAACAACAAGCCCCACTGGCTTGGCATGGGCAGCGAACTGCCCACCGAAGGCACAAACTACAGCGGCCAGTGGCAGAAAGGCAAAACCGACGCCAAAGGCAACGAAATCACCCCCTCGCACAAAAACGCACGTTATTGCCTCAATATCCCCGACCTTGACAATTGCGACCCCCTGCTCGACGACCCGGAGGGTGTACTGCTCGGCGGTATCGTCTACGGTGGCCGTGATTCTGACACCTGGGTGCCCGTAGAGCAGGCCTTCGATTGGACCGAAGGCATAATTATTACAGGAGCTGCCCTCGAATCGGAGACCACCGCGGCAACCTTGGGCAAAGAGGGCGTCAGGACCTTTAATCTGATGTCAAACCTCGATTTTCTGTCCATACCGCTAGGCCGGTACATCCAGAACAATCTCGATTTCGCTGATGGCGTTGACAATCCGCCATTTATTTTCTCGGTCAACTATTTCCTTAAGGGCAAGGACGGCAATTACTTAAACGGCATGGCCGACAAAAAAGTCTGGATGCTATGGGCCGAGCTTAGGGCAAACGGCGACGTCGATGCTATCAAGACGCCGACCGGCCTGATACCAAAATATGAGGACCTCGCAAAGCTCTTCAAAGACCATCTAAACGCCGAATACAGCCAACCCGACTATGTCGAGCAGTTTACCATTCGTATACCGGAAAACCTTGCCAAGCTCGACCGCGTCGAGAAGATATACAAAGATAAGGTCCCCGATACCCCTCAGATACTCTATGACACCTTTTCCGACGTTTGTAAACGCCTAAAGGCTGCCCAGGACAAACACGGCGATTACGTCTCACCATTCGACTTGATAGCTAAGTAGACAATACGTCGTTGCCCTTATATAATGCACTCCGCCCCTGCGCGAAGAAGAGCGGTGCCGGGGCTTGGCTGTCAATATCTCAAGTTAGTAAAGCTCGAGGAGGCTTCCCAGTGAGCCCAAAGAACCTCAATCGGCGCGATTTTTTAATATCCATCGGTATGTTAACAGCCGCGTCGGTTGCGATGCCTGGATGTAAGAGCATTTATCGGCAGGCGTCAACAATTAGCAAGAAGCCACCCCTCAATATCCTCTGGATAAGCTGTGAGGACATCAGCCCCAACCTAGGCTGCT
>CP070830.1:2472774-2486159 GCA_020344865.1 Planctomycetota bacterium | reverse complement strand
CGTTTTTTTGGCCGGAAAGAAGGTTTTTAGTGCGCGAAATGGTAAAATTTTTGCGCGAAATGGTATTTACACGGGGTAGTAAAAGACCTATAATACAAAACAATGCAGGACAAGAGTGGCCATGAGGAAGCAAAAGTACACGTTGTCCTTGCAAAAAGTGAAAAAAACTGCTAAAATACTGGGAAACGGTCGAATTTAAGGGAACAGGAAGGGGAGAGGGCGCATCTTAGAATACGGTAAGAATTTAGGGAAGTATGGCAGATGAAGGGAAAAAAGGCTTTTACGTTAGTAGAGCTTCTGGTGGTAATCGCCATTATAGCGCTTCTTATGTCAATATTGATGCCTGCGCTGGCGCGTGTCAGGAACCAGGCGAAGACAGTGCTGTGTCAGTCGAACCTCAGACAGCTGGGCACGGCGTTCGACATGTACACCAGCGACAACCGGGGTTATTTTCAACAGGGATATATGGGCCTACCGGACTGTGGATCCCCGAACTGGTGGATACACGCGATTAAGCCTTACTATGCGGACTCGGACGTATGCCTGTGCCCGATGGCGACTAAGCTTGGTGTTGAAATAGGGCGGGGCGAAATTGGCGCCACATTTTACGCCTGGTCTGCGCAGGGTTGGCTCGGACCCACGGGTTCTGTTTACGGTAGCTATGGAATAAATGGCTGGGTAGAAAACAACCAATGCCCCACTGAGACGGAGAACACGAGGCGAAAAAGATGGAGGCACTCAGCGGTCAGGGGCACGAACAACATACCACTTGCCATGGATGCCCAGTGGATTGACGCGTGGCCGAGCCACTACGATGATCCGCCGGAATTTGAAGACCAAGACTGGCGGAACAATCAGAACAGCCACATAGACCGAGTCATGGTAAACCGTCACAATGGCTATATAAACGGCGTATTTGTCGATTCCTCCGTCCGAAAGCTTGGATTAAAAGAGCTCTACATCCTCAAGTGGCACCGCGACTTTAAGTTAGACGGGAACTGGACGCTCGCGGGCGGCGTCACGACCACGCAGTGGCCCGACTGGCTACAAAAGTACAAAGACTATTGATGGATTCGGAGTGAGTCTTCGGGGGTAGTTTGAGGCGGGTGCAAGTCTTTTGGAGTAGGGGGAGTCCTGCGAGTTACTTTCTATCGAAGGCGGAGTTGTGCTGACGGAGGACTTCATTTAGCTTTTTGCGGACTTCGGTCCAGTCGGGCCTGATGCGCAGGGCCTCTTTCCAATGGGCGACGGCGAGGTCAACTTTGCCCTGTCTGTACAATACGATGGCGAGGTTGTCGTGGACATCGGGACGGTCCGGCGCCAGGCGGAGGGCCTCGGTCCAATGTTTAGCGGCGCGGTCAAAGTCACCGAGCTTGAAATACACTACCGCGATATTATTATGCACATCAGGGCGTTCGGGCTTTATAAACAGTGCAGCAGTGTAGTGTTTAATGGCTTTATCATACTGTTGCAATTGGTGGTATGATGAACCCAACATTCTGTGTGCCGCGAAGATAGGGTTGAGGGGGTAGAATGCGAAGTTTTCCGAGGGCTGAGCATCCTGCTGAGCTACGATGGCTAAGTACCTGGAATTATGGAGAATGGATTGTACGAATTGGCGACTTTTAAAGTTGATGCGTCCGAGTTCGAGGTATGTATGCGGCATTTGCGGGAAGTCCCGAAGCATTTTCTCACAAATTGTCTCTGCCTGGTCAAAGTGGTTGTACATTACGAGGCGGCTTATCTGGTTCATATACTCGCTGTAGGCGAGCAGGTCTTTGGGATCCGGCTTATTCGGGTCAAGCTCGAGATTGATGTCTGCGGGGGCAATGCCGACGTAGCCGAGACTTTCGAGACGTGTTCTGGTTTGCTCGTCCAGTTCGGTGCTAGCGTCGGTTGACCGGACGTCAATCAATCGGCTCATCATTTCCTGCAGCCGGCCCTTCATTAGCCGTGCTCGTTTTTGTTCTTTTTTGACCAGGTTATTTTGTTCAAGGGGGTCGCTGGTCAGGTCGTATAGCTCGGGGACGGTTGTTTCGATGTATTTGTACCGGTCATCGACAAGGGCCAGGAGTGGATTGCAGCCGTACTTGGTGGCCTCGAAGGATTCGCAGTAAACGTATCTATCATTCTTAACGGGGATTTTGCCCGCGGAAAAAGGCGAGAGGTCTTCACCCTGTACATGCGCGGGTATGTCAATGCCAAGGCAAGCCAATATGGTAGGTACGACGTCGACGAGGCTTACTATGTTTTCAACCGCTTTGGGTTCGCGGCACTTAGGCGGTCTGACGATGAAAGGAACTCTTACGGTGGGCTGATAGATATAATAGCCGTGGTAAGTTTCGTCGTGGTCACCGAGGGCCTCACCGTGGTCGCCGACAACAATAATCAATGTGGAATCATAAAGGCCAAGGCCTTTTAGTTTGTCTATCACCTGAGCGATACAGTGGTCGGTATAGGCGATCTCGCCGGCATAGAGATTGTCGGCATATTCGGATGCGAATGGTTCCGGCGGGATGTAGGCATCGTGGGGGTCGAAGTAATGCAGAAAGAGAAAGAAGGGAACATCAGCGTGCTGGTCGAGATAGGAGCATGCGAAACGAGAGGCCTCTTCGCCGCGTCGCTGCAACGAATCGCGCGGCCCAATCGGCTCAATAAACCTGTCATTATAGGTGTCAAAACCCTGATGGGTGCCAAACTTTTTGTCGAGGACGAAAGAACTTACTATGGCGGCGGTGGAATATCCGCGGGTTCGAAGGATCTCGGCGACGGTAGTATTGAACTCGGCAAGTGTATTTCCCAGATTGTCATGGACACCGTGGTGGAGTGGGTAGGTGCCGGTGAGCATAGAGCAGTGGGCCGGAAGGGTGAGGGGAATGGGGGCTAGGGCATTTTCGAAGAGGATGCCCTCATTGGCGATGGCGTCAATATTAGGCGTAGTCCGGCGAGGGTAGCCGTAGCAACTGAGATAATCGGCCCGGCAGGTATCGATGCTGATGAGAATGATGCGGCGAGGCTTTTTTGAGGAAAATGTGGAGGCGTAAAAAAACCATACGGCGGCGCCGACAACCACCAGCAGAAGTGCCGGCAATATGCCGCAGCGGCGCAGTAGGGGCTTTTTGTTGTCAAATTCCATCAGGCATATAATATCAAATCAGCGTTAACTATGCCACTTAGATGCGGGAAATCGGGGTTGCTGGTGCGTTTGACGGGGCTTATGCCCTTTTATCAGGCCATTATCAAGGTTCTTACCTACCAATCAGGGTTGAAGCAGAGCGGACGCTGACAGCAGAACATCCGAATCCTAAGGCTGAGGGCGATCTTGCCCGCAAAACGGCAAGATTTCTTTGCAAAAAGGGGTTGACCGAACATATTCGAATTGTTATCATAGTAATTACTATGTAAGAGCTATTCCTATATTGTATCAGGCCATGTTAATCTTTGTAACCGACGCTCAAAAAGCATTCTTTCGATGCCGGGAGGCTGGGTACCCCCCCACCGAAGCTTACCAAGCAGGCGCGAATTGTAAATGATAACTATGCCAAGGCTACTCGCACTCGTTGTGCGAAGGAACGCAGTTGTTGAAAGATTAAATTTTTTGGCTGTGAAGCCAAAGAATATTTTAATGATTCTCTTTTTTTAAGGAGGAGTACCATGTCTAAAAAACTGTATTTTCTAATTGCTTTTGTTTTGGCGCTGGGTCTTTGTGGTGTGGTTCAGGCCGATCCCTGCGACGCCAACCTGATAGGGTGGTGGAAGTTCGACGAGGGAGAGGGCAATACGGTTGCGGATTCCTCCGTCTATGACAACACCGGCGTGACCTTGAACCCGACGCCCACGTGGGCAGACGGCTCGCCCATCGACCCATGTAACTCCGGGATGGACTTCGACGGTGTCAGCGACTACGTGGTCTGCGCCGAGAGGGACGGAAACAATCCCGGCACGTACCCTGCGGAGCTGATGCCCGAGAAATTCACCATATCCTGCTGGACCAAGCTCGACGCATTCAACTATTACGGTGGTTTTGTCAGCAACGGCCACGAGGGCGCCGAGGTCGGATTCTTCCTGCAAGGGGGCGGCAATGGAAATAACTTTGGTATATCGATGGGGACCATAACCGGATGGTGGGATGCCGAAACTGGTACTGACTACGAAACGGATTTGTGGTATCACCTCGCCGCCACCTATGACGGGCAATACGCTGCCGTCTATGTCGATGGCGAACTTGCGGCAGGCCCAATGAGCGTAAGCACAATAAATTGGCAAGCCGATAACAACGACTACCCCAGCAACTTCGTGATAGGCTCGTGGAAAGACGAAGGCTATGCCGGCGCCGGTTTACCGGTTGACGGTATCATCGACGATGTCCGCTTCTACGACTATGCTATGGAGGTGAATGATATTAAGATCCTTGCGGGCATCATACCGGGAGCGGCTACTGACCCGAATCCTCGTTACGGCGCCAAGGACGCTGATATGTATACCGACCTTAGCTGGACGGCAGGAACAGGAGCTCAGAAACACGATGTTTACTTCGGCACCGATGAGGCTGCGGTGGCCGATGCCAATATTGATGTGAATTTTGGGGTTTACATGGGCCGGCAGGATACTACCGTCTTTAGCAACAGCAGCCTAGTTCCCGCCCTTGAAATGGGCAAGAAGTATTACTGGCGGATTGATGAGGTCAATGAGACCGCGGCCACGCTTATTAAAGGCAGGGTCTGGAGCTTTACGGTAGCAAATTATATTATCGTGGACGATTTCGACTCTTACGCAACCAACAACGACCTCTGGGCTGTGTGGGACGATTACTGGACCAACGGCAGCGGGGCGGAGGTTTTCGTCGAGATGGACCCTGCTCTCGTTCGCAAGGGCAATTCGATAAAGTTTGATTACCTCAATACTTACGTCAGCACCGGCAAACAGTTAGGTTCTTTCATCGACGCGGACATAGCCGGTCTTAACATCGGTCCGGACTGGACAGTCAGCGAAGCCAAGGCATTGGTGCTGTATTTCTACGGCCAGTCGGGCAACAGCGCGACCGCGAACGACAAGATGTGGGTCGAACTGGAAGATACGAGCAGCAACACCGGTGCAATGATATACAACGGCGACCCGAACGACGTGAAGCTTGAGCAGTGGACCGAGTGGAACATAGACCTGGCAGACGCCAATTTCAGCAGCGTGAGCTTAACGAATGTGGACAAGGTTCATATCGGTTTTGGGAACTATTATCGTACGGGACAGGCGAAGGCCGGCGGCTCAGGTACAGTATACTTCGATGATATCGTGGTCTGGCAGCAGAGATGCGTACCCAAATACGCCTCAGTTGCCGACTTTAGCGATGACTGCGTTGTGGATGGGTATGACCTTGAGATAATGAGTGACGACTGGCTTGTCCATGATTACAATGTTTTGGCATCGGAGCCCTGCGACGCCAACCTGGCGGGCTGGTGGAAATTCGACGAGGGAGAGGGCAATACGGTTGAGGACTCTTCCGCCTACAACAACAACGGCGCGACGGTGCACCCCGGTCCCATCTGGGTAGGCGGCTACCCCAATGACCCATGTGACTCCGCGCTGTCTTTCGACGGTTCGACCGTCTCTTATAATGTGGTCTGCGCCGTGAGAGAAGGAAACACCCCAGGCACTTACCCAGCCGAGCTGATGCCTGATACCTTTACCATAGCCTGCTGGACAAAGCTCGATGCATTCTCGTATTACGGTGCTTTTGTCACCAACGGCACCGACGGCGAGGCTGGATTCTACCTGTGGAACACCGAAGGCGATACCGCGGATGAAGGGACCTTTAGTCTGTCGATGCATACCGACAGCGCAGACTGGCAGGATGTCATGCCGACGAATATCTATGTAATTGACACGTGGTATCACATTGCCTTTAGCTATGACGGGCAATACGGTAGTTTCTATGTCGACGGCGTCCTTGTAGAAGGCCCACAGGACGTAGGCAGCCCAGTGACGTGGATTAGGGGAGATACCGGCAACTACCCCGACAACTTCGTCATCGGCTCGTGGGAAGACGAATGGTGGAGTTCACAGATTGACGGTGTCATCGATGAGGTCCGCTACTACGACTATGCTCTTGAGGCAGGTGAGGTTGCGGTCCTTGCAGGCTTACAGGGGAGTATATATGTTCCGCTGGATGTACCGGCTAATCTGGTGCCCAAGGACCCCTGTGACTCAGCAGACCCTAATCTTGGCACAGGCGCTTTTGACCCCAACAATATGGATATTGTGAACTTCCTGGACTATTCGGTTTTGGCGGATAACTGGCTTGACGAGACACTATGGCCGGCGCCGTAACCGGCATTGAAGCAAGGCTAAGTATTTAGCCAATTGATTTTGCACCAAAATTCGGGGCCTATACTTTCGTATAGGCCCCGATGTTTTTTATGGTTTTGGCGGGTTTTCGGTGCGTTTTTGGGGCTTGTACTTTTCTTTAAGGGTGTTATTAAGGACCTTTGTAGCGCATTACGCAGCGTGGTCAATTAGTGCGCGAAAAGGTAAGATTTTTGCGCAAAAAAGGCTTGCGTTGGGTGTAAAGAGGGGTTATAATGACTTGACAGTGAGGTTGTACACAGAATCAAGGTGAGTTATCAGCATCTTCGAGGCAGGGTGCAATCCGGCGCAAGAGAAGCGGTTGATGGAAGGATGTTTGTGCCTGTTGGTAATTAGAATGCTGTGGCGGTGTAGTCAGCGAATGTTTTAATTTAACCAAATTTTTAAGGAGGAGTATCATGTCCAAGAGATACTTTTTAATTTCTATTACTTTGGTGCTCGGTCTCGCCAGCAGTGTTTCTGCACAGGGTGAGTATATCGGCAGGATATCGTGGTGGAGCGATCGAGCGGCCGGTCAGGACTGGAACGAGCCGAACAACTGGTGGACGGCGGACCGATACGAGGATAACGTCGGCGAGGTCACTACATACGTAAAGGTGGACCCGAATGAAGTTCCTGAGGGGAACACGCCTGCGTACATTGGCAAGAGTGACGCTCACACACCGTATCCACCGGACTTGAACTCCAGTCCCCCGCTGAACGACCCGTGGATTACCTCGGGGACGTTCAATCCGTCTAATATAGCGATCGGGGGCGGCTACAGCCTTGACCCATTCCAGCCGGGCTCGGTGATTCATTTCGATGACCCGAACTGGGACCCGGACCCCAATCATATTCTATATATGAGCGGTGGGACGGTTAATGTAGGTGAACCAGTGACGTGGGAAAACTACGATGTTATCATTCCGTGGTATGGCGGCTCCTGGTATGGCCGCTGGAGCGGTGCCGGTAACGTTTACATCGGGACGGTCGGCTGGCGCGCAGGACTGCTTTGGCCGCTCCCGCCGGGCGAGCCCAGCGGGACAATGGTCATGAGCGGCGGCGAACTGAATGTCGGCGGTCATATGGAGGTAGGCTCGTGGGAGGAAGCCCACGGTACTTTAGACATGACCGGCGGGACGATTAACGTCACGCAGGGAATCTACTGTCCGGCGAGCTGGTGGGGCAACAACATACTGACCGGCCAGATAAACCTGAACGGCGGGACGATTAACGCCAAATCCTTTACGATGATATCCGGCGCGAGCACCGGCAACCTGGATGTTACAGAGGGCAAGATGGTGCTGGTGCGCAATGAAACAGAGAAGTTCGCGAGCTATGTTGCGGGCGAGGTGGAGGGGATGTCGATTACCGCATACGGCGTCGGTCACGGTCAGCTTACGGGCGGGGGGCAACGAGCGGCTCTGAGCATAGATTACGACGTATCGAATGAAGGCAAGACGACGGTATCAGCGGCGCTCACTGAGCCAGGCCAAGCGTGGGTACCGAACCCGCCGGCCGGAGCAGCGAACGTAAAAGGCCCACCGACGAGTCTGCAGCGGCCTGAGCTTAGCTGGTCGGCAGGTGACACCGCGGACACACACCAGGTTTACTTCGGGACGAGTTTTACCGAGGTCGACAACGCAGACACGTCTTCGGGCGCATACAAGGGCAGCCAACTTGCCAGCGACGTCAACTGGACGGTCGGCACAGACCTTCCGCCACTGGCGCAGTATTACTGGCGGATTGACGAGGTCAACGCGACGACGGTTAAGGGCCAGGTGTGGGACTTTACGATAGCAAACCTGGGCAAGGCATCTTATCCGGACCCGGATGACGGCGAGGATGGCGTATCCACCGACAAGATTCTGGGATGGGCATCGGGAATCTATGCAACGAGCCACGACGTATACTTCGGGACGAATTTCGACGATGTTAACGAGGCGACCACGTCGGTCGACCCGAACGGAGTTTTCATGGGCAACCAGACGGGCAATACGTTTGATGTTAAAGACTATGACCCGAACGGCCTTGTGTTTAACACGACTTATTACTGGCCGATTGACGAGACTAACGGCGTGACCACCTACCTGGGCAATGTCTGGAGTTTTACTACGGCGGCGCATCTTACGGTGGATGATTTCGACTCTTACGCAATTAACGACGACCTCTGGGCGGTGTGGGATGATTACTGGACCAACGGCAGCGGCTCAGAGATATTTGTGGAAAAGGAGATAGCTCAGGACGGCAACTCGCTTATGTTTGTGTACTTGAACACATACATGGCCTCGGGCAAGCTAATCGGCTCTTTCATCGACGCTGATATTTCGGACCTGAAGATAGGTCCGGACTGGACGGTCAGCGACGCGCGGGCGCTTGTAATAAACTTCTTCGGTCAGGAAGACAACAGCACGACGGTGAACGACAAGATGTGGGTCGAATTAGAAGATACAAGCAGCAACACCGGTGTGGCGATATACGACGGGGACCCGAACGACGTGAAGGAGGCGAGCTGGCATGAGTGGAACATAGACCTCGAGATATTCGACGCATGCGGCGTCAGCCTGAAGAACCTAGACAAGGTTCACTTAGGGTTCGGCAACGAATATCGTACGGGCCAGGCGGAGAAGGGCGGCTCCGGGACGGTGTACTTTGACGATATTCAGGTCTGGCCGCAGAGGTGCCTTCCCACGCACGCATCAATCGCCGACTTCACCAATGACTGCATCGTGGACGAGTATGACCTCGAGACGATGATGGAAGACTGGCTGCTACAGGATTACAATACGCTCGGTTACATGGGCACATTGAGGGGCTTCACTGATGACCCGTTAGACCCAAACTACGATTTGTGCTGGGTGCCAGGCAGAATCGGAACCGGTGCGCTGGAGTTCGGCGTAGGTCATATCCTTACCGACCCCAACTGTACAAACAATTGCTATGCAATTCATGAGCCGGAGCTCGACGATGATGTGCTGATTCCGCCGCTTTTACTGAATACCAATACGGTAACTTTCACCTGTTGGGTAAAAGCGCATGGTCCGCAATGGCCTGATACGGGACTGTTTGGTTGTGACGGGGAACACGGAGAATTCCCCAGCGATACAGTTGTCAACTGGGACCTTGGCACCAATGGGGCATCAGACATGGGTTACAACTGGAATAACGACCAGGCTACATGGGGCTTTAATCCCGAGATACCTGAACTGCCATACAACAAGTGGGCCTTTGTCGCCCTTGCAATTGGACCGACAGAGGCGACCATATACTTAAGGGAAGACAACGACTCAACACTGCACCTAGACAGCAACCCCTATGACCATGCCCCCGAGCCGTTTGATATTCCCGGTCATATTGGCAGCCATAAGTGGAGATACTTCGACGGTGTGATTGATGATTTCCGCATCTATGACAGGACGCTGAGTATTTCGGAAGTCGAATGGCTGGCCTACCAAAGTGCTCAGGGTACAGACCCGACAGACGCGAATCTGTACGCTCACTACGAGTTCGACGACGGAAGCGGCCTTACGGCGATGGATTCGGCCGGTACGGGACTGAACTACTGGCCGGTGCCTTCTGTTGCGAATATCGCCGGTGACGACATCGAGCCGGAGTACGGCAGGTTCGTTAACCTCATAGACTTTGCAGCTTTGGCGGATGACTGGCTCGTGTACAAGCCCTGGCCGTAACCTTAGTCTGTTGACGTAAGGGCCGGCTTAAGTACGGCCGATGAGTTTGTATTGCTTTCGGGGCCTGTGCCGATAAGCTCGGCATGGGCCCCGGTTGTTTTAGTGGCAGCGGGTATAGCGCGTATTGCGGAGACGTATAAATGCAAGCATAGGGGAAGTACAGCGGATTTTCACCGGGGAGGTGAAGAGAGATTTATCGGGCGGGGACCTGGACGTCAAGTGGTTCAAAAACCTTGTTCCATCTGAGTGACCAGAGGTCTTCGAGCTTTACATGGTCGGCGTGGCCGTCGGCGAAAGAGAGGTTTATGGCCAATTTGTGCCTGTCGACACAGATTCGTCCGAAGCCTTTATCGTCGTAGGGGTACTGGAGGTCGTAGGGTACGACCTGTGTATGGTGGGGGAAGGTATCGACCCAGACACTGTCGGTGAAGACAGGTACATCTGCACGGCCGGGCATGCTGTCTCTGAAAGACATGCCCTCGTCTTCCTCTTCGAACATGCCGAAAGCGACCATTTCCTTCCAGCTCCAGCCGCCTATCCATCCGTTCATAGCGTAGCTACCCTCGCATGGGAAGTTGGCAACGTGATAGCGCCAACGGTTCCTAGCGGAACCCCATGAACCCCTGCCTGGTGGGTAAATCGGGTCTTTGGTATCGGGGCAGAAGAGCACTTTCATAGCCCCACTGAGGGCTTTTTCGGGGTCGGCTCTGTATTCGCGGTCTCCCATATAGGGGGCAATCTGCGTGAACCAGAAGTCGCCGCCGCCCTGCGATACGAGGGTCTTGTTGTCACTGTCGACGTGGTAGAGATTGAGGGCGGTAAAAAGCTGCTTTAGGTTGTTCTTGCAGAAGATAGTCTTTGCTTGGGCCCGGGCCTTGCTCAAGGCGGGCATCAGTATAGACATAAGCAGAGCGATGATGGCTATAACCACCAGAAGCTCTACCAAGGTGAATGCTCTTCTTGCCTTCATTCGTGTCGGCCCCGATTTTTTGAGCCTGCGGGTGTGTAAATATAAATATATGCAAAAGCGACGTTGTGTTCGGTTCAACCCAACTACTTATTAATAGTTTATCGAATTTTTGCGCTTTTGTAAAGCCTATTTCGCGCAAAAATCTTACCATTTTGCGCATCGGCCGATAAACAGGCATCAGATACGAGATTCGCGCGCACTTTTGGGGTGGGCGGCTCGGCGCTAAGTTAATATTCGGTAAGGGATTGCCTGATTTGGCGGTAGTAAAAACCTTAGTCACGGGCGAGGGTGAAACAGCCTGATTAGCGTCGGGGTTTTTGCATTCGGCTCTTGGCGATATCGAGGTTTTTCTGGGCGTCGGGCCAGTTCGGCCTTAGTGAAAGGGCCTTTTGGTAGTTTATGACGGCCTGTTGGAATTGGGCCTGCTGGAAGCGGATGTTGCCGAGATTGTAGTAGGCTTCCGGGAGCTGGGGATTAATCCGTAAGGCTGCGACGCAGTGGACGGCGGCGCGGTCGTAGTGGCCCTGCCTTAGAAGTACACTGGCGAGATTGTTGTGTGCGGCGGCCGTGGCGGGGTCGATAGCTAAAACGGCAGTATAGTGGGCGGCGGCCTCGTCAAGCTTGCCCTGCTGCTCGAGCATGCGAGCCCATGCAAAGTGCGGGCCTGCCTGGTTCGGATTGAGCGCGACGGATTTGCTCAAATGGTCGATTGCCTCTTCGTGGCGGTTGTCGGCGGCGATAAGCATGGCGAGATGGTTATGCAGGTCGGCCTGATTGGGATTTAGCTGGAGGCTCTGGAGCATGTAGGTGATTGCTCTTTGCGGGTCCTGCTTTAAGGCGGCGATTTTGCCGATGGCGCGATGGACTCCGTAATAGTCGGGTCGCTGTGAAATCAGCTGCTCGCACAGGGCCCCGGCCTCGTCGAGGCGGTTGCGCATCATGAGGCGATTTACCCTGGTGGTTGACATATAGAAGTCGAACAAGTCCTTGGGGTCCTGTTTTTCGGAATCGAAGTTAAATTCCTCGCTGACAGGGCCGGTTACATATCCGAGTGATTCGAGTCGCTTTATAGTATCTTCGCCAAGTGCAGGGGCGTCGTCGGGTTCGAGCTTGCGGACGTTTTGTTCGAGCTTGTGTTTTAATTGCGCGCGCAATGTGCGGGCCACGTCGGCACGCGAGACTATGAGGTTATCTGATTCGGCAGGGTCAAGGTCGAGGTCATAGAGCTCAGGGCGTGTGGTCTGGATGTACTTGTAGCGGTCGGTGACGAGGCCAAGGAGGGAATTGCCGCCATATTTTGTGGGATAGAGCGATTCGGCGTAGATGAATCTTTGGGGGGGTGAAATATTGTCGCCGGCCAGGCAGGCCGAGAGGTCCCGGCCGTGAAGCGGTGAGGGAGGGGCGATGCCAAGCAGGGAACATACGGTGGGGACGATATCGACCAAGCCGACGGGGTCTTTTATTCTTCGGGGTGTCTGTCGGCCGGGGAGCTTGAAAATTAGGGGGACCTTAAGGGCGCTTTGATAGATGAAGTAGCCGTGGTCATCTTCGCCGTGCTCTCCGAGCATCTCGCCGTGGTCGGAGGTGATGATAATCAGGGAGGAGTCGAATATGCCGAGCGACTTTAATTTTTCGATGAGGCTGCCAATGTAATGGTCGGTATAGGCGATTTCGCCCGCGTAGAGATTGTCGGAGAATCTGGAGGCGAAGGGCTCGGGGGGCTCGTATTCGATGTGGGGGTCGTAGTAGTGGACGAAAAGGAAGAAGCGGTCGTCTTTGTGATTGTCGAGCCAATCGAGTGCCAGGCGGGTCGTGTGGTCAGCACGGCGCTCACTGACTTCTAAGTCTTCGGACGGTCTGTCGAAACCGTCATAATAGATGTCGAAGCCCTGATTGAGAGCGAACTGGGAGTCGAGGATGAATGTGCTGACGAATGCGGCGGTGGCAAAGCCGTTGTCCTTTAAGAGTTCGGCAAGGGTGACAGTGCGGCCGTGTAGCCAGTAATTGTTGTTGTCATGGACTCCGTTATAGGGGGGATTTGTACCTGTCATCATTGAGCAGTGGGCGGGGAGGGTCAGCGGGACGGGGGAAACCACGTTCTCAAATAAGGCGGCCGTGCCTGCAATACCATCGATGTTGGGAGTTGTTTTACGATGGTAGCCATAGCAGCCAAGGTAATCGGCGCGACAGGTGTCGATGCTTATCAGGATGACATTGCGAATGGGCCGGGCGGTTGATTTGGAGCAGCTTAACAGTGCTACCGCCACTAATAAAACTAACGCAGCAAGCAGGCATAATTTGGCAAAGGTGACGGACGTCTTGAAATTACGGCTTTTGTTCTGGCTCATCGAGTCACCTATTGTCCGGCAGGCGCTTGTTTTAAATGC
>CP070830.1:2453305-2472674 GCA_020344865.1 Planctomycetota bacterium | reverse complement strand
ACCTCCGAACCGACCCACCCTATACACCAATGCCCTAAAGCAGGTGGTTTAGTGTCCCACACAGGCAATCCTTTGAATCGTGTGAACATCGGAAAATGGGGTAAAAACGGCAAGATTGGGGAACATTATGCCATATTTTTCCACTGCAGCCGTGAATTTTTTTGTTTACTCGTGGACAAAATCCTGCTATAAAACGCGTCTTTGCCGAACTCTGAGGTGACGTTTTACGCTCTTGAGATGGCGTGAGGAGTTACTCAAGAAGGAAATATGTGGCGTTATTACAAGATAGGTGGAGTCACGGTGCAATAGGATTTCAGCTCTCATCTGGCAATTTCGTTATTCGGAAACGGAAAGGAGACAAATACTATGCTTGGTGTGCTTGACTGGACGGGCTGGCAGAACCCTTATGCGATAGCCTATATGCTGGTTATGATTGGCCTGGGCATTTTCATCTGGTTGATACCTAACGAGTATATGTTCGAATAAGAGTCTGTCTGATACGGACAAACAGAACTACTTAGGAGGCTCATAAATATGCGAAAGTTAATACCGCTATTGGTGGCAGCAACCATCCTGCTTCTTGCACAAGGTGCCATCGCCCAGGAAAAAATCATTGACGTTCGTCAAAACATGGCAGATGCCCTGACATCAGTTAAGACGGCCGTAGGCCAAAATGATTGGGCCGAAGCGCTTAGCAGCTTCAACAGTGCCAAGGACATCTGGCACGATGAAGTAAAGCCGCTTCTCGTTGAGGATGAGAAAACAGAGAAGCGATTCCTCGAATATTTCGGCCGGATAGGCGAAGTCGAAGACGGCTTAAGCAGCCTCGGCCAAATACTCACAGCCCAAAGCACACAAGAAGTTGAACCGAAGGTAAACGCCATAATCTGGAGTATTAGTCACCATCCTCGCGGCTTCGACGTCCCCCCACCCGTATATCAATGGTGGGACTGGGCATTTGGATTGGGCATAGGCCTCGGATGGTGTGTGTTCGCCATCTTCTTTGGGTTATACCTGAGAAGGTCCTACTATCGCAGGTACAAGAGGGAATCAATATAAAATTTTCGTAAGGAGCAAGAGTAATGCCTTCCGACTTGATTATCATCGCTATTTACCTGGCCCTGATGTTCATTGCAGGGATATTTTTCAGCAGGAACATAAAAAGCACCGCAGATTACTTCCTAGCCGCACGCTCTGCACCATGGTTCTGGATTATGGGCGCAGTTTGGGCGACGAACATAGGCTTTCTTCACGGCTATCTGGCCCACGGCGGTGCGGCATACGAATGGGGATTGATTCAGGCCAACTTCGAGTGGTTCCAGGGGCCATTTGGCTACATCCTGACAGGCTTGTTCTTTATCGCATTTTACTGGCGTGCAGGAATATTTACCGTACCGCACTTTTTGGAGAGAAGGTACGGCTCTGCAATCCGAGTCATATATTCGGTCGCCTGGTTGATTATCTTCGTTGTGACTATTGCCGCGGAATTATACCTCGGCGGTATGTTCCTCAGAAGGCTCTTGAACTTGCCGTTTGTGCCCACCGTCCTCGTGTTGACCGTCGTGGTGGGTACTTACACACTTTTGGGCGGCCTCGGTGCAGCGATAATGATGGAATTCGTTCAGTTCGTCATCATGATGGCAGGTACAATGCCGCTGATGTTCATTTTATTACACTTGGTCGGTGGTTTTGAGGGACTGACAGACGTATTGATTAATCAGTGGGGTGTCAGCCCACAGTATTTCAGCGTCTTACCTGATTTCCATCACCCTTACGGACCCGGACCCTGGATTATCCTCGGTCAGTGCTTTGTTGTCACAATCGGCTGGTGCGCCGGGCATCAATCGATGGTCCAGAGAAACCTGGGAGCACGGTCGCTGTACGATTCGAAGCTCGGCTACGTCGTTGCCGGCGTACCTAAAACCTTGGGTGCGTTCCTGTATGTTGTCCCGATGATAATGGCTCCTATAATCTTTGCCCAGCGCGGCATATTCGTAGAAAGGTCCGACGCGGCCTACGGCAAGCTTATCCTGCATCTGCTTCCTTCAGGGATGCTGGGTCTGTTCATTGCGGGTCTGGTATCTGCGGGCCTTTCCAGCATCGGCAGCGTCTTGAACTCGTCATCTACGATGCTGGTAAAGGATATCTATGAACGGTTCTTCGTAAAGGGAAAATCCGACCACCATTACTTTGTTATGGGCCGGGTAGCGACGGGTCTGATTATAGCCGCATCACTGGCACTGGTGCCCGTCGTAACGAAAGTGTACCTGATTATGTGGCTGGAACAGATGCTAATCGCAATGGCGCTTGGGCCATTCATGGGCATCCTGATTTTGGGTATATTCTGGCGCAGAACTAACGTGCTCGGTGGTACGCTCGGCTTTCTCATAGGCGGTGCCTTTGCCGTCTTCATGCAGCAGGTACTGGGCATACAAATATTCTTCCAAGTCAGCTGGTGGTCTTTTGTTGTTACCCTCGCTGCTACTGTTGTCATCAGCCTGCTTACAAAGCGGCCTAAACCGGAAAAGGTCGAGGGAATTACCTGGGAAAGTGACTTTCACGCTCAAGTTGGCGCAATCGCCGAGATGCGCGCGGAAAACGGAACGACGATAACCGAGCTGCCTGAGATAACGATTACCCGCCCGCCATGGTATCTGAACCTCAAATACTGGGCCACTGCAATTCTGGCGGTCCAGCTCGTTCTGTTATTCTTCTTCGGATAAAGAAATCTCTTAAAAATCGGGAGTTATAGATATGGAAGAACAAAAGGGTGCTGACCCTAAGGTTATTGTCGGCGTACAAATGACATCCATCGGTGTAATCCTCATAATACTGGGCCTGTCGGTCTTTATCCTTAGTATCCTTAGCATGACCGGCCGCTTTGCGACGACAAATCCCTGGACCCCCAACATCAAGACATGCTCAATAATCAGTAACGCCGTTATAACGCTCATCGGCGTGGGGTTTGCCATCGGAGGCGTAGCGCGTCTTAAACAAGCGAAGAAGCAGGCATGAAAATTGTTGGCATGGTCCCCAGGTTTGATGACTGCGATGATGTAATAAAGAGGTATTGCCGTAAGAATTTTAAAGCACCCTGTTCGATAGAATTGATTTACGTGCCTTTCGTTTTGTTCAGGTACAGAATTGAGCTGACTTCATTGTTCGGCAGACGAAAGACCGAAAAAGGGATATTCCTTGTGGATTCGCTGCAGGGGATACCGGTAAACATAAAGAAAAATACGAAGTTTGTCCTCAAGGATGAGGGGTTACGCGGGCAGTTCGACGGATTGCTCGGGCCGGCTTTGATTGATTCGACTGACCTAATTAAAGATGAAAAGACCATAACGGTGTCAATTAAATGGCAGGACGTGGCAGAAGAGCAGATTTTACCTGCGGCCCTGGACGAAAAGGCCGCGATAAAAGCAGGCAAGAATTTATTGATGTACGATATTATGAAATTGACCGGGGGTTTGCGATATCGCAGGGTCGACGTCGTACCCGAGCCGCAAACCCAGACGCTTTACTATCCGTACTGGTTGATTTATTACCGGGACAAAAAAAACAATATGCGGTTCGACGTGCTGGATGCACTGAGTGGACAGAAAGAAGGTGGGCAGATTATCAGGTCTGTTAAAATTGGCTTAGTGGAAAAGCAAAAAAGTTCTCAAAATGTTAACATAGAAAAAGGAGCAAGTGAAAATTGAGTAAAAGAAAATATAGCTTAGGATTGGATTACGGCACAAATTCGGTAAGAGCAGTACTTGTCGACGTCGCAAGCGGTGAAGAACTTGGCACTCACGTTTGGAACTTTGAGACAGGCGAGGCCGGTATCATCATCGACCCATCCGACCACAATCTCGCAAGACAAAACCCGGCCGATTACATCAAGGGAATCGAGGTCACCGTCAAGGAGGTGCTGTCCCAAGCAGCAGGTGCGGATAAGGACTTTGACGCCAAGCAGATTATAGGTATCGGCGTTGACACTACAGGCTCGACGCCTATACCCATCAATAGGGACGGCACACCGTTGGCCTTGCTCGACGAGTTTAAAGACAATCCCAACGCTCATGCATGGTTGTGGAAAGACCACACCGGCCACGCCGAAGCCGGCGAGATTACTCAACTCGCCGAAAAAGAACATCCCGAGTACCTCGCAAAGTGCGGCGGAACTTATTCATCGGAGTGGTTCTTCAGCAAAATCCTGCATTGCCTGAGAGTGGATTCCAAGGTCTTCGATGCCGCTTATACCTGGGTCGAACACGCGGACTACATGACGGCGCTTCTGACAGGAACCACGGACCCGAATAAAGTCAAACGCTGCCGGTGTGCCGCCGGACACAAAGCAATGGTCAACGCTGACTGGGGCGGCTACCCGGCAAAGGAATTCCTCGCGAAACTCGACCCGAAGCTCGGACAGCTACGTGATACATTAGGCGATAAAACTTATGCCATCGACTAAAAGGCCGGTGACCTGACCGACGAGTGGGCAGGCAAACTCGGCTTGAAAGCCGGTATACCGGTTGCAATGGGTGCTTTTGACGCCCATCTGGGCGGTGTTGGTTCCGGAATAAGCACCGGCAAGTTGGTCAAAATCATCGGCACAAGCACCTGTGACATGGCGGTCTGGCCCGCCGACAAAGACTTGGCCGATGTCCCAGGCATCTGCGGCATAGTCGATGGCTCAATCCTGCCGGGCTATTGGGGACTCGAAGCCGGCCAGTCCGCAGTCGGTGACATCTTCAACTGGTTCGTCAATTACATCCAGCCGGGCGGCAAAACAGCGGGCTCTCACGAAGCCCTTACCGAAAAAGCGGCAAAGCTAAAGCCGGGTCAGTCGGGCCTGCTGGCACTCGATTGGAACAACGGTAACAGAACAATACTTGTCGACCAGAGACTCACAGGCCTGCTGCTCGGACAAACCCTCCACACAACGCCGGAAGAAATTTATAGAGCTTTGATTGAGTCGACAGCTTACGGGGCCCTTACCATTATCAATCGCTTCGAGGAATACGGAGTTAAAATCGAGGAGGTAATCAACTGCGGCGGCATCGCTGAGAAAAATCCGCTGATTATGCAGATTTACGCCGACGTTATTGGCAGAGAAATGAAGATAGCACGTTCCGCCCAGACGTGTGCTCTGGGCTCAGCCATAGCCGGAGCGGTCGTCGCCGGTTCCGCAGCGGGAGGCTATGATAACTACGCAGATGCACAAGCCGCAATGTGCGGGATGAAAGACACCAGCTACAAGCCGATTCCCGAAAACAACAAGGTCTATAAACAGCTCTATCCGCTTTACAAGCAGCTTCATGATGCCTTTGGGCTTGACAGCTTCTCAGGGAAAATGGCAAACGTTATGAAACAACTGCTTCAAATAAAGGATTCAGTAAAAGCTTGAGATAAAGTAAATGCACGAGGAACTAAGAAAAGCCGTTTGCCAGGCCAACATTGAGCTTCAAACTCATAACCTGGTGATTTATAGCTGGGGCAACGTCAGCGGGATAGACCGCTCGGCATCCGTCGTGGCCATCAAGCCAAGCGGCGTTCCGTATGACCAGCTCACGCCGGACAAAATCGTCCTGCTCGACTTGGACGGCAAAATAGTCGAGGGCGACCTTAGACCCTCGTCGGATACGCCCACTCACCTCGAACTTTATAGAAACTTCGATGTCATTGGCGGTGTCTGTCACACTCACTCGGTCAATGCCAGCATGTGGGCGCAGGCCTGCCGCGAAATTCCCTGCCTTGGCACCACCCATGCCGACTTTTTCTACGGGCCCGTGCCCGTGACGGATGTTATGACGGCCGACGAGATAAAAAGCAACTACGAACTCAACACCGGCAAGGTCATTGTCAGGCGATTCGCCGACCTCGACCCTATAGAAATACCGGGGGTCTTGGTGGCAAATCACGGTCCTTTCACCTGGGGAAAAACCCCGGCCGCAACTGTCGAAGCGGCGGTCGTGCTCGAACAGATGGCAGCTATGGCGATGGGCACATTGCTAATAAACCCAAATCAGGATAAAATCTCACAGGTGCTGCTGGACAAGCACTATTTGCGTAAACACGGCAAGGACGCTTACTACGGACAAAAATAATTAAGATAACTGACTGGAGGTAAAAAAATGAACAAAACTACATTTGGTGTTATTGTTGGAAACAGAGGTTTTTTCCCCGACCATCTGGCTAAATCAGGTCGCAAAGACGTGCTCGATGTCCTTAAGAAAGGCGGCTACAACGCCGTAGCATTATCAATGCAGGACACAAAGTACGGTGCCGTAGAGACTTTCGCCGACGCAAAAAAATGCGCTGCACTTTTTGCGCGAAAGGCCGCCGACATTGACGGCATAATCGTAACCCTGCCCAACTTCGGTGATGAAAAAGGCGTCGCCGAAACCGTCAAGCGCTCCGGCCTCGATGTGCCAATTCTCATTCAGGCCGAACCCGACGTCGCCGGTAAAATGACCATAGCCAACAGACGCGATTCCTTCTGCGGCAAAATCAGCGTTTGCAACAATCTAAGGCAGGCCGGCATCCCGTATACACTGACCAGCTCACACACCGTCAAAGTTAACTCAGCCGAATTCAAGAAAGACCTCGATGATTTCGCCGCCACATGCAGGATTATAAAAGGCCTCAAAAACGCCCGCTTCGGCGCCATAGGCTCCAGGCCCACCGCTTTCAATACAGTGCGCTACAGCGAAAAACTCCTCGAGCTTTCGGGCATTGCCGTCGAAACAGTCGACCTCTACGAAATCCTCGGAAAAGTGGAATTGCTCTCAGACGGTGACAGGCGCGTCAAAAACAAAGTAACCGCCATCAAGAAGTACGTAGCCACGAAGGCCATCCCGGCAGCAGCGCTTCTTAAGATTGCCAAATTCGGCGTCGCAGTAGACCAGTGGATTAAGGCAAACCAGATTGACGGGACCGCGATACAGTGCTGGACGGCCCTCGAGGAATTCTTCGGAATCGTCCCCTGCACACTTATGAGTATGATGAGCGATGCCCTGCTGCCAAGTGCCTGTGAAGTTGACATGACCGGCCTGCTCGGAATGTACATCCTTCAACTGGCCAGCGGAACTCCGAGCGCCCTTCTGGACTGGAACAACAATTACGGAAACGACCCCAACAAGTGCATCGTCTTCCACTGCAGCAATCTGCCCAAGTCATTCTTCAAGAGCGCAAAGATGGACTACCAGGAGATTATTGCAGGGACCGTTGGCAAAGAAAACACCTACGGAACTGTCGTCGGCAGGATAGCGGCCAAGAAGGCCACTTTCTGCAGGACCTCTACCGATGATGCTGCCGGTATTATCAGCACTTACGTCGGCGAAGGTGAATTTACGAATGACAAAATTGATACCTTCGGCGGCTTCGGAGTTATCAGGATTCCGAATCTCCAGGTCCTTATGAAGTACGTCTGCAAAATGGGCTTCGAACACCACGTTCCGATGAACATGTGCCAAAAAGCTGATGCAATCGCCGAAGCTCTCGACAATTACATGGGCTGGGAGGTCTACCGGCACCAGTAAGCCGTAGGGATTTCTGCTTTTAGTGCTGAAAGTTTATATTCGGACATGTACTATGCCCCGGTTTACTGCCGGAGTTGTCGAAATGCGCATTGGCTGCTTTAGTCGCAGTCTTGAGGCGTAAAGCATTGAAAACTCGTTCGTCGTAAAAACAGCTTGTGTTCGGCTATAACAAAGCTATCAGATATGGAGAAATAAAATGAGCATAGAAAAACAAGATTTCGGAAAAACGCCGGACGGCGAAAGCGTCGATTTGTACACCCTGACCAACAGTAACGGCTTAAAGGCCCAGATAATGACCTACGGCGGCATCGTGACGACGCTCCACGTCCCCGACAGGAACGGCCAACTGGGTGACATCGTATCGGGTTACGACACCCTCGACGAATACATAAAGGAAAATCCCTATTTCGGGGCGCTCATAGGCCGCTGCGGAAACCGTATAGGCAAGGGCAAATTCACCTTAAATGGCGTGGAATACACCCTCGCGACAAATAACGGCCCAAACCACCTGCACGGCGGCATCAAAGGCTTCGACAAGGTCGTCTGGGACGCCGAGCAAATGGAAACAGATGAGGGACCAGCCCTCAAACTAAATTACCTCAGCAAGGACGGCGAGGAAGGCTATCCCGGCAACCTGAACTGCACCGTCATTTACACACTGACAAACAACGATGAGTTGAAAGTAAGTTACGAGGCCGAAACGGACAAAGACACGGTGGTAAATCTCACACATCACAGCTATTTCAACCTCGCCGGCCATGACTCCGGTGACATACTCGGCCACGAGCTTATGCTTAATGCCGACAATTACACAGCCGTTGACGAAGACCTGATACCCACCGGCCAAATAAAGCCTGTCAAGGGTACTCCGATGGATTTTACCAAGCCAATGGCTGTCGGCGCCCGAATAGACCAGGTTGAGGGCGGCTATGACCACAATTTTGTCCTTAACAGCTCCGATGGCTCGCTCGCCCTGGCCGCTTCGGTCTACGAGCCCAAAACCGGCCGAGTGATGGGAATCTCCACGACCGAACCCGGCATCCAGTTCTACTCCGGAAATTTCCTTGATGGCTCCCTTAAGGGGAAAGGTGCGGTCTACAACAAGCATAACGCTTTCTGCCTTGAGACACAGCATTTTCCTGATGCGCCTAATAAACCTGATTTTCCTTCAATCGTCCTGAAACCGGGTGAAAAGTACACCCACCTGACTGTGCACAAGTTCTCGTCGCGATAACAAAACGAACAAAAAGCCACAAAGCTCTCGCTTCGAGGGCTTCTGCAAATATCTGCGTGCCGCGAAAGCAGCTTCCTGCTCTCGCGGCAGTGAAAGTCAGTCAGTTTGAGTGAGTAGATGGAGTCCAAATTACCCAATAAATTAGAACGCAAATTGAGAACGGAAAGGAAGGACTAAAATGGACAGAAAATCTTATGCCACAAAGATTGCCATTATTGTTGCAGTAGGAGGCTTTGCTCTTGGACACTGGATTCTTGCGATCTCAGGCGCAATCCCGTTCTTACGCGATGACTTTCAATTGTCGGAATTGATGGTTGGTTGGGTCACAAGTTCTCTTGTGATTGGTTGTATGGCCGGCTTTTTGACCGCAGGTCTTTTAAGCGATCATTTCGGCAGAAAAAAAGTCTTGTTGGCAACGGCCTTGTTATTGTCAGTTGGCGGAATCTGTTGCGCATTCGCTCCTTCATTTATTTTTTTAATTCTCGGGCGCGTCATTGGAGGGATTGCCATTGGATGGGGATTGGTAATTGCACCCGTGTACATATCTGAAATTGCACCCGCCGAAAAAAGAGGCAGCATGGGAATGATCAATCAATTAGCGCTTATGATTGGTATCTCTGCTGCGTATTTCGTGAATTGGCTGATTCTCGACCTTGCTGATGTGCATCAATGGCGATGGATGCTTGGATTGGTAGTAGTTCCGAGCGTCCTTTATTTTATATTTCTGTTTTTAGTACCTGAGAGTCCCCGCTGGCTCGCACTCAAAGGCCAGGTTGACCAGGCATCAACTATATTGAGTAATATTGGTGGTGAGCAGTATGCCGCTGAACAGGTCCGCTCTATACAGGAATCAACGGAAAAAACTCAGCAATCAACTTCGATGTTACAGCTTTTCAAAGGAAAACTGTTTACAATTTTACTTATCGGAATTGCAATCGGCGCGCTGCAGCAGTTCATCGGTATTAATGCTATTCTTTATTACGCTCCGGACCTTTTTGAAAAAATCGGAGGCTCAAGAAACGCTGCGTTTTTACAGGCTTGCATTATCGGCATTATGAATATTGTGTTTGCGTTGCTTGCTATGCGACTGATTGACCGAATCGGCCGAAAGTCACTGCTGGTAATCGGCATTGTCGGCATTATTATATGCCACCTGGTTGTCGGCATCTCTTTTATGGGCGCCAAGTATTCGATTGATGACGAATCAACGGCAAAACTGGAAGCGAATGTTGATCCTGAATTAATGGAAAAGATTGAACCGCTTAAGGGCAAGCTATACAGTTCGAAAAAAGCGTATTTATCCGATTTGGCCTCACACCTGACGGAGAACGAATTCAACGACAATAAACTAAATATCTTAAAATCGACAGTAAAATTAAACAGCATCGTGATTCTGGTCGCAATACTGAGTTTTGTGGGCATGTATGCCATGTCATTAGGGCCGGTGACCTGGGTGCTTTTGTCCGAATTATTCCCAAATCAATTCAGGGCGAAAGCAATTTCAATTGCAGGTTTCTTCAATGGATTGGTAAGCTTTTTCATTCCCTTATTCTTTCCCTGGGAATTGGAGAATATTGGTGAGGCAGCAACGTTCTTCATTTATGCGTCAATAGCCCTATTGGGATTCTTTTTTATATTATGGAAGATTCCGGAGACCAAAGGTAAATCGCTCGAGGAAATTGAAGCCGCTCTTATGGCAAAAAGTTAGGTATTTGGCGCCGACAGAACAGTTACACGCTCAAAAATGAGTCGTCCGTTTTTTAGTATGTAAGTGAAATACAGGAACCTTTAAATCAGGAGAAACACTGCCATGAAGAATAAACTCAAATATGTTGCCCTTGTTGTTGCGCTATTGAGCGTAACGAATACATTGCAGGCGACTGACTATTATATCGGTATTAATGGCGATGATAATAATTCCGGAAAATCTCCACAGCAGGCATGGAGAAATATTTCAAAAGTCAGTGCAACACAATTTAGCGCCGGCGACAGCATCTTCTTTGAAGGAGGGCAGGTCTTTTTTGGGTCAATTCAATTCGATTCAGATGATAACAGCACATCAAGGAGTCCTATTACTATTGGGTCATACGGCAGAGAACGGGCGATTATCATCTCCGGACAGGCTCATGGCCTTCATGCTCACAATTGCGAAGGTCTCGCGATCGAAGATTTAATTTTTATTGGAGCCGGACGTGAAATAAAAACCGACTTCAGCGGTATATATTTCACTAAAGAGGGGCTGCCAACCAAACACCTGAGTTTCTTCCGTATCGATAACGTGGATGTGAGTGGCTACCGTAATGGGGGAATCTTCTTCAAGGGAGGCAGCGATACCAATAAGGGTTTTAAAGATATACGTATCACCAACTCGGTCTTGCACGACAACGGAGATAAGGGAATCTGTATCTGGACAAGTTATAATACCTTGACCAGACCGAACTTCTGGCCGCACGAGGACGTCTATATTGCGCATTGTAAAGCCTACAATAATTCGGGCAATGCAGGACAAAAAGGTCACACTGGAAACGGCATTGTGATTTCTCAGATCAACAGGGGCATTATTGAATACTGTCAGGCATATAATAACGGCTGGCTGTGCGATGACCCCGATTCCGGCGGGCCTATCGGAATCTGGACGTGGGATTCGAAAGATATCACCATTCAGTTCTGTGAATCGTATCAAAACAAATCAAACAATAAAAAGGATGGTGGCGGATTTGACATCGATGGAGGCTGTGTTAATTGTATCATCCAATATAATTATTCTCATGATAACCATGCCGCCGGTTACGGCATTTACCAGTTCGACAAGGCAAGAGAATTTAAAGACAATACTGTAAGGTATAATATCGGTGAAAATGATGGACTAGTCGGCAGCTATGGTGCCGTGAATTTTTGGGCGACCAATTCATCCGGTGGAATCCAAAATACGTTGGTTTACAATAATACCCTTTACGTATCACCTGATACGGGGGGCCCGGGAATTGTTGATTATCCCGCCGATGGTTCAGGCAAAACGTATGTCCACAACACAAAAGTATATAATAATATTTTTGTAACCGCCCCGGGCAAGAAAGTTGTTGATATCCCCATTCCATCTGATGAATGGACTTTTAGTGGCAACTGCTACTGGACATATGGAGACGGTATAAAAATTACGTGGAACAAAAAAGAATACACGAATCTCGAGGATTGGCGAAAGAAGACAAATCAGGAAATGCTAAATGGCGAACCGACAGGCTTTGAGGCCGACCCGAAACTTAAAATGCCGGGTCATGGAGGCACAATCGGTGACTCAACCAAACTGGCAACACTTTCAAATTATAAACTTAAGCCCCAGTCACCTCTAATAGACAAGGCCGTTGATTTAAAACCGCTATTTAAGGTAGACCCGGGTTCGCGAGATTATTACGGCACCACCCTGCCGCGATTCTCTGGTTACGATGTTGGAGCGTGCGAGGCGACACAAAAGTAATTGAACAGCTTTGACGTAATGAATTCGAGTTATAAACAGAAATAGATGAATTTGGAGAAAGTATAATGCTTGTAGGTGCTTATTATTATCCCGAACATTGGCCACGAGAACAGTGGGAACGAGATATTGGAAATATAGCCAAAATGGGCTTCGATTTTACGCACTTTGGTGAGTTCGCATGGGCCTTTATGGAGCCTGAAGAAGGAAAGTATGATTTCGGATGGCTGGACGAGGCGGTTGAAATCGCATCCAAAAACGGATTAAAAGTCATAATGTGTACTCCGACTCCAACCCCGCCGGCGTGGATGGCTGAGAAATATCCTGAGATTCTCCTTACCAATACCGATGGCAGAATCATCAGACACGGTACGCGCCAGCATATCTCGTGGTCGAGTACGAAATATCGAGAATTCACGGAAAAGATCGTTACAAAGCTCGCGGAACGATATGGTCAGGATGAACGCATTTGGGGATGGCAAATAGACAATGAACCCTCACATTATGGTCTGAAGGAAGATTACGGTGACGCCGCTCAGGTTCGGTTTCGCCAGTGGTTAAAGGATAAATATCAGACAATCGAAAGGCTGAACGATGTTTGGGGCACGAAATTCTGGAGCGAGGTATATTCGAATTTCGACCAAGTCAGGATTCCCAACGAGAAAGAATTGGTTTTGTTTGTCAATCCGCACGCGATGCTGGATTTCAAACGGTTCACTGCCTCAGAATGCGCTTCGTTTGTCAGTTTGCAATATAATATCCTTCGAAAAAGTATTTTGAAAGAACAGTGGATTACAACGAACTTCATGGCGATTTATGATGCCGTCGACCCGAAACTTAATGACGATTTGGATTTTATTACCTGGACCAAATATCCGGTGGAAGGTTTTAACCAGGGAATCGGAGAGCAGGGCTTCAGACGTGGGCTGCCCTATGATGTTGGTTTTGGTAACGATTTCTTCCGGCCGCTGAAGGGAAAAACGGCGGCGATGGAACTGCAAATCAGCCAAGTATGTTGGGGAGAGTACAATCCGCGGATGTATCCGGGAGCAAGGCGTTTACTTTTATATCATGTGTTTGCCGGCGGGAACTCATTTGTCTGTTCCTATCGATTCCGCCAGCCAACATTTAACTATGAGCAGAATATTATTGGCATGGTAGGAACCGATGGAGTAACACCCTCCGATGGCGGCGAAGAATATATGGCTTTTATTAAGGAAATGAAAACTTTGCAGGACAACAGGCCAAAGGCTACGAAAAAACCGGAGTCGTATTTCAAAAGAAAGTCGGCAGTTATTTGGAGCTTCGATAACATCTGGGCGACAGATTACCAGAAACACACTACTCAATGGAGCTACCGCAACCACCACGCAGGCTATTACAATATTCTAAAAAGTTTCGGCTGTCCGGTAGATATTATCCGCGATTGTGACGACTTTTCGGCGTACAGTGTTTTGGTAGCACCGGCTCAGGAACTCATCAATACAGAATTAATTGATAAGTTCAGTAAATACGTAAAGAATGGCGGGCATCTGGTTTTGACCTGCAGGTCCGGCGCCAAAGACCAGAATGGTCATTATTGGGAGGCCAAAAGAGCGGAGCCCATATGGGAATTAATCGGCGCGGAGATAGAATTCTTTGATAATCTGCCGGGCAATTGCTGGGCGAACGTACGTTTCGGCAAGCAGGATTTTAAATGGAATGTCTGGGCGGATGTATTGTCACCACATAAAGACACCGCCGTTTTGGCAACGTATGTCGACCAGTTTTATCAGGGCAAAGCTGCTGTCGTGTCCCACAAGTATGGAAAAGGTAGCGTAACCTACATTGGCGTTGAGACTAGTGGAAATGGCCTTGAGCGAGCGGTATTGAAGCACATATACAACCAAGCAAAGATACCGATTGAAGACTACCCGAACGGAGTCATTGTCGATTGGCGAGACGGCTTCTGGGTTGCAATGAACTATTCTTCGGAACCGTTTGAGGTGGCTATCCCAAAAAGTGCAGAAATTCTGATAGGACAGAAAACCTTGAAAGCGGCCGACGTAGTCGTTTGGTCAGAGTAATTATTCAGGATAAGGGTAATAGAAGGATAATAGGATACTGAGTATAATGATGACAGGGACAGCCACGAATGGTGGTTGGTTCAGCGAAATAAGTAAAAAGGTTTCCCAGTACATAAAGGTCGAATCCATTGCCCCCACACCCGGCGAGGTTAGTGTCCATAACAAACATGGTCTCCTGAACCTCGACTATAGGCGGATGGGCGTCCGTGGTGATGATGGTTGGCACAAGCGCCCCCATTCACAGTTAACAAGACCACTATGTCTCGGTATAATCATCATGGCTGTGCTTATGACGAAAGCAGCTGCTGTTGATTATCTTCCCGACTGGGAAAACCCCGAGATGTTCGGCCGGAACAAAGAGCCCGCCCATTGTACGCTTATGCCGTACCCGGACATTGCAACAGCGCGTATAGGTACCCGCGAGGCATCGCCGTTCCACAAATCACTAAACGGTAAATGGAGGTTCAACTACGTCGACAAGCCTGCCGACCGGCCAAAGGACTTTTATAAAACCGACTATGATGCAAGTAGCTGGGCCAGAATAAATGTCCCCGGCAACTGGGAGCTCCAGGGCTTTGGGGTCCCAATCTACACCAATGTAACATTCCCCTTTAGCCCCAGGAATCCCGACCCGCCGCACATCCCTCACGATGATAACCCCGTCGGCTCATATCGCACGGAGTTCACAGTGCCTGATACGTGGAAAGACAGAGTAGTTTTCCTGCACTTTGACGGTGTCAGGAGCGCATTTTACCTGTGGCTCAACGGCCGAAAAGTCGGCTACAGCCAGGGGAGCCGAACCCCCGCCGAGTTCAACATTACAAAATACCTGCGCAAAGGCAAAAACATCCTGGCCGCCGAAGTCTACCGCTATTCGGATGGAAGTTACCTCGAAGACCAGGATACGTGGCGACTAAGCGGCATCTTCCGGGACGTGTACCTATTCTCAACGCCACGGGTGCATCTGAGAGACTTTTATGTCCGCTGCGATTTGGACCACCAATACCGAGACGCAGTCCTGAAAGTCACGGCAAAGTTGTACAATTACTCAGACAACCACGCCAGCAGCCATACAGTTGAAGTTATACTGCTCGATTCCGATGGCAAAATCGTGCTTGCCAACCCACCGATGACTGGTAAGACACAAAATGTCCCTGCCCGGACCGAGCGCGTAATCGAAATGCAAACCAATATCACCAACCCGCTCAAATGGACGGCGGAAACACCCAATCTATATTCAGTGCTACTGACCGTCAAAGACCCCTCCGGCAAAACAACTGAGGTCGAGCGATGCAACTTCGGTTTCCGTGAGGTCGAGTTAAAAGGCGGCCAGATGCTCGTAAACGGCGTGCCGATTTTAATTAAGGGCGTCAACAGACACGAGAATGACCCGGACACCGGATACCACGTCTCCGTAGAAAGCATGGTCAAGGACATCAAGATTATGAAGCAAAACAACATCAACGCCGTCCGCACCTGCCATTACCCCGACGACCCCAAGTGGTACGCTCTCTGTGACAAATATGGAATATGGCTGCTTGATGAGTGCAACCTCGAAACACACGGCGTAAGGAAGATACTGCCAAAGGACAAACCCGAATGGAAGGCCGCCTGTCTCGACCGGATGATTAGCATGGTCCAGAGAGATAAAAATCACCCTTCGGTGATTATATGGTCTTTGGGCAATGAAGCCGGCTACATAGATAACGAAAACTCAATTCACAACACAATGGCCGATTACGCCAGAAAGGCAGACCCCACCCGCCTTGTGCACTTTATGAGCGACGTAAATGGTATGGACGATGTGCCCGCAAGTGACATCATCTGTCCGATGTATGCCTCAATCGAGAGAATTGTCAAATGGGCCGGCGAAGACCACCCCGAACCGTTAATTCAATGCGAATACTCCTACGCAAGGGGCAATGCCATTGGCAACTTCCAGGAATACTGGGACGCCTACGAAAGATACAAACACCTCCAGGGCGGCTTCATCTGGGATTGGTCCGACAAAAGCCTCAGAGGATTCGACTGCGAAGGCAATATGTTCTGGACCTATGGCGGCGACTACGGCCCGCCCGGAATACCCTCTGACGGCAGCATGATTTCCAATGGCATCGTCGGCCCGGACCGTGACCCCGAACCCGAACTCTATGAGGTAAAAAAGGTCTACCAGTACATAAAGGCTGAGCCTATCGACCTTGAAAACGGTACCATCCGAATCAAGAACAAATACGATTATATCTCCCTTGACTTTGCTGACATCAACTGGGAGATGACGGTTGACGACGAAGTCCTGCAGAAGGGAAAACTGCCGAAAATGTCTCTTGCGCCTAAGCAAGAAAGCACAGTTACGATTCCCTTCCGAAAACCCAGCTTAGAACCCGGCGCAGAATACTTTCTGAAAATAATCTTTGCACTTGCGGATGACTCCCTTTGTGCCGAGAGCGGTCACTTCGTCGACTGGGACCAGTTCAAGCTGCGCTTTAATCCTCCCCATGTGCTGGCTGAAAATATCGAATCTATGCCGCCGCTAAAACTTAAGCAGCGCCCGCGCACCGTTCATTCTATTGATGACACGGTCATAACCGGCAAAGATTTCGAAATCACAGTCGGCGGCAAAAAAAACTGGTTCAAGCACAAAAGAGGTGTGATTACCTCGTTCATATATAAGGGTAAGGAATTGGTTGAGGTGCCGCTGACGCCCAATTTCTGGCGAGTGCCTCTCGACAACGACTTAGAGATGCAGTGGGATCAGAACTTCACCGTTGGACTTGCCGGCCTGCCCTACCGCTCCAGCATCTGGAGATGGGCAGGCCAGTTCAGAATGGTTGAGTCGGTAGAGGCGAAACAGCTGAATCCTCACGTCATCCGCGTTACCGTAAAGGCCAAACTCATACCCGGCATAGAGGCTGACTATAGCGCCGTCTATACGATGTACGGCAGCGGTGATGTAATTGTCGAGAGCAGTTTTGACCCCGCAGGCAATGATAAGTTACCTGAGCTGCCTCGCTTCGGCATGCAGATGGCTATACCCCGCGAATTCAATACAATGACCTGGTACGGACGAGGACCGCATGAAAACTACTGGGACCGTAAGACCGGCGCCGCCGTCGGCGTTTACTCCGGCCGCGTCAAAGACCTCACTCACAACTACGTCCGACCACAGGAAAACGCCAACAGAACAGATGTCCGATGGCTTGCCCTGACAAACCGAGATAATGTCGGTCTGCTGGCCGTTGGTATGCCCTTGTTGAGTGTTAGCACTTGGCCGTACACAATGGAAGACCTCGAGAGAGCAAGACACATAAACGAACTACCCGAACGTAACACTATTACCGTCAATCTTGATTATAAGCAGATGGGCGTGGGCGGCGACGATGGTTGGGGCAAGCGTCCACATCCAGAGTATCGCCTGCCGGCCAAACCATACAGCTACAGATTCCGCCTGCAACCGTATACGCCGGAAATGGGCGAAATCAAGAACGTCGCTAAACGAGTACTGCCTGTCATCCAATAGGAACAGCAGACCTTATAAAATAAAGCTCCTATTATAAAAGTTATAAACGCATTGGCATAAAACTCCGGCAGCTTGCCTGCCGTGGTCTTGTACGCGACTTTCTTTGCCAAACCGGTGGACTGAAAAAGTACAAAAAAAGGAGATTCTCATGAACACGAAAAGCTCAATGTCATTCAGTGTAATTATCTCAGCAATTCTTCTTTCAAGTGCAATTGCTGCTATCTATGTCCCCGATTGGGAAAATCCCGAGATGATTAAAGTAAACAAAGAGCCCCCCCACTGCACTCTGATGCCCTACCCCGATGCAGAGACGGCTCTGACCGGCACACAAGAGGCGTCTCCCTACTTCAAGCTGCTAAACGGCACCTGGAAGTTCAACTGGGTCAGAAAGCCCGGCCACCGCCCAAAGGACTTTTACAAACCAGACTTCGACGTAAGCGATTGGAATGACATCCCCGTACCCAGCAACTGGGAGCTTGAGGGCCACGGCATTCCCATATACACGAACGTAACACACCCCTTCGCCCCCGAGAATCCCAATCCGCCGTATATCCCGCACGAATATAATCCCGTCGGCTCATACCGCACCGACTTCACCGTACCTGACGGCTGGCAAGGCAGACAAATCTTCCTGCACTTCGACGGAGTGAAAAGCGCATTTTATCTCTGGATAAACGGCCACAAGGTCGGCTACAGCCAGGGCTCGATGACACCCGCCGAATTCAACATCACACCGTATCTACAGCAAGGCACAAATATTCTCGCCGCCGAAGTTTACCGCTGGTGTGACGGAAGCTACGTCGAGGACCAGGACACCTGGCGGCTGAGCGGAATCTACCGTGACGTCTATCTTTTCTCCACACCGGATGTACACCTGCGGGACTTCTTCGTACGCTGCGACCTTGATGACCAGTGCCGCGATGCCGTCCTCAAGGTAACTGCAAAAGTGCACAATTACACCGACAAAACCGCCGGCACACACACAGTCGAGGTCTCGTTGCTCGACATGGATGGAAATCCCATAGCTGATGCCCCGCTGATGGTTGGTAAGGTAAAGAAAATCGCTGCTAACAGCGACGGTGTTATCGAGATGCAGACCGATGTTGACAACCCGAAGAAATGGTCGGCCGAGATACCAAACCTCTACATAGTAATGCTCTCACTGAAAGACCCCTCCGGTAAAACCATCGAGGTCGAACGCTGCAACTTCGGCTTTAGAAAAATCGAAGTAAAAGATGGCCAGATATTCGTCAACGGCGTCTCCACCATATTCAAAGGCGTCAATCGCCACGACCACGACCCCGACGGTGGCTTCGTTGTCCCTGTAAGCAGAATGATTCAGGATTTAAAGCTCATCAAGCAGGCTAACATGAACATAATCCGCACCTCGCACTATCCCAATGCGCCCATCTGGTACGATTTGTGCGACAAGTACGGTATCTATCTGATGGATGAAGCCAATATGGAATCACACAAAATCTCCTACGGGCTGAACCGCCTGCCCGGCAGCGACCCGAAATGGAGAGCCGCTTCCGTCGACCGTATGGCAAG
>CP070830.1:2444027-2453205 GCA_020344865.1 Planctomycetota bacterium | reverse complement strand
CTTCTGCGAGCGTACGATTTCTATCTGATCCGAGGCCGGTATCCTCCGCTTGGCGCCAGCCAGGTCGGCTCTGGCGCGACGGCCGGAATCCGACAAAACAAAACTCCTCACAGCCCTTAATTGACAATTGTATCGCAGCCCTTGAGAAACAATCTGGGCCGACGTTTCTCTGGGAACTGCGACACGAACCAAGACGGCAATAAAAACAATCGCTACGGAAATTATAATTCTACCCGCAAAAAGTCTGCGGTTGTAATCAGGTGGCTGCGGCTTTGCTAAAACAAAAAAGAAAAAGGTAAGAGCAACGGCACTTGGGGCAAGCAGAACTACAGCGGCGACAGGCATCTTTGCCAGATTAACGCCAATTATTCCCAACGCGTTCAGCGGGTCACGAAATAACGGCAAAAGGACCGTGGGTAGTATTTGCGTTCCGGTTCTTATAAGCCAGCCGGCATTCATCACAGAATATGTACACACGACAGCAGCAAAAACACACGCTGTGCGGATGACCCATCGCCGAGGCCAGCGGAAACACAACAGGGACAGGAAGGCCTCGATGCCCAATAGCACGGCGACATCCGCCAGAATCCAGCTGACGTATTCACTGACCAAAGCCATGCGCCAGGCGTGAAAGAGCTTCGCCGCGAGTGTGCAAAACAAAGCGCCGAACATAATCACACTATAAGCTCGGGGGGCCAAAAGACCATACAGGCGCCGGACAGGCAAAAACACTTTGCCTTTAGCGCCTAACTGTGAATGCTCTGTACCCATATGCGCGCACCATACTAAAAGTTACAACAAATGGCAAGGTAATAGCACTTTCGAGCGGCGGATTAGAAAAAGAAAGTAAACGCGCGGAACTACAAATTCAAGCTCGCAAGGATATGCTGCAAGGGCATCTCCGCATAACAAACAGCGGTATCGGCGACGCCGTAGTAAATCTTGAGTTTATCATCCTCGTAGAGCAGGCCACAGCAGAAGACTACATTCCCAAAAAAACCTTCACGTTCGTAATCGGTCTGCGGCTCAAGAATCGGACTTCTCGTCCTTGCCAAAACCTTCCATGGTTCGGCTGCGTCGGTCAGGACAGCACCAAGGCAGTAACGATTGTCGCGGTCCGCTCCGTGATAGACCTCCAGCCAACCCTGTTCGATTTTGAATGGTACGGCACTTGCGCCAATTTTGGCTTCGTCCCAGCAATCTTTTTGAGGGCCCATAAGACGGCGATGGTTGCCCCAGCAGGTAAGGTCCGGCGATTCTGAAATCCACATATCCTGCTTTTCAAACAGCGGCGAAACCGGCCTGTGAAGCGCATAATATTTGCCGCTAATCTTTTCAGCAAACAGCACCGCATCCTTGTTCTCAGGACAGAAGATTACGCCGTGACGCTCGAAAGATTTAAAATCCTTCGTCGACGCCAGGCAGGTCGTAATACCGAGGGCTGAAACCGCGACATAAGTTATATAGTACGTCCCGTCGATAAGGCTAATCCTGGGGTCCTCGACTCCAAAGGCTTCATAATCGCTCGAGGCGGTAATTGCAGGGGCATCTTCAATCTTGAATCTTATGCCGTCGGAGCTCCACGCTACCCGTAGATGTGAAATGGATGTCAGATATGTCCCGGCGGGAGTTATTATTAGGCGGGGGTCGGAAAAATCATTTTCCGAGTCCTCTTTTGAAAACTCTTTCAAAACGATATCACCCTCGGCAGCATCATAAATTCCGGCCAACACAATGTCCGGATGCGTGCTAACGGGCCGTTCTGCGACTCGAAGCAAAAGAATAACCTCATCCTTGAGGCGAGCCACACCAGCATTAAATACACCGATAACCTCATAGCCCGGCATTGAAGGTTTTACGTGTTTCGGCTCAATTATAGGATTGTCTGGCGAACGAAATACTGACACTTGCCAACTCCTTCAATTTCGAATTCTTAAATCGTCGCAACTGGCATTCAATTGGCTAATATAGCCCTTGGCGGCAAAACTTGCAAGAAGCCCTCGGCCAGGCTTAATAAAGAAGCTCCTGGGCGAACCCCAAAAACCTTAATCTGACGCGCAGACCCAACTCAAATATTGTTATCAAGCATCACATAACAGAAAAGCCTTGATTTTTTCTGCCCTCTATGTTATTATATTATGTGTGACCCATCGATTTGGTGGCTACATACGTGGGTATCCAAGGTTAACAATCAAAAAGGAGCTGGGAAATAAAGAGCACGGTCCTTCTAAATTTCTGTACGCTGTTGGTCATCTTGCTGTTACCGCAAACCGCAACAGCAAGCGCACCGATTCCAGACGGAGAATATGTCGAGGATGAGATAATTGTAAAGTTTCGGGGGGATGTCGCGGATGCCGTGGAAACGGGATTAGCGAAAGGCGGTTCGGCGAAGGGTCTTAAATTATCCAAGTCGCTGGATGAGCTGAATAAAAGGTACAGGTTAAAGAAGGCCAGGCGGCTGGTGAAGGATTTCAAGGGAGACAGAGGACGGGCAAGGGCGCTTCTGAAGAAAGATAAGGCACTTCTAAGCAAGAAAGAGAAGCGTATTGTAAGGAGGCTAAAACGGGCGCCTAAAGGAGTAAGGGTACCTGAGCTTGGCAGGATATATAAGTTGCAGTTAGAGCTCGAGCCGGGCCAATCGTTAGAAGATGCGGTGGCGGCCTACGGCAGCGACCCGGATATCGAGTACGCGGAACTAAACTACATTGTAAAGATAACCGCAAGTCCGAATGACCCTCACTATCCGATACAGTGGCCTTTGAACAATACGGGCCAGATGTATCCTGAGAGCGGCAGATATAACGAGCCGCCGGGAACGCCGGACAGCGATATAGATGCGCCCGAGGCATGGGATATATACACGGGCAGCTCAGATGTAATAATCGCGGTTGTGGATACGGGCATCGATTACACACATAGAGACTTAGATGATAACATGTGGGTCAATGAGGCGGAATTAGGCGGGCAGGCGGGAGTGGACGACGACGGGAACGGGTATATAGACGATATATACGGCTATAACTTCATTTATGATAACAGCGACCCGAAGGACGACCACGGCCACGGCACGCACTGCGCGGGTATAATCGCCGCGGAAGGCGATAACGGTCTTGATATTGCCGGAGTGTGCTGGACCGCGAGGATAATGGCACTGAAATTTCTTAACTCGCAGGGCGGGGGGGATATAGCTGACGCAATACCTGCTTTTTATTATGCGGCGGAAAACGGTGCGGATGTCGTATCGAACAGCTGGGGCGGCGGCGGCTATTCGCAGAGCATGCGCGAAGCAATAGATTACGCACACAGTCAGGGCGTGATAATGGTGGCGTCGGCGGGTAATAACAATACCAGCATACCCGCTTATCCGGCTTACTATGAGCATATGATTGCTGTTGCGGCGACCAACTCGAATGATGAGAAGGCGCCTTTTTCGAATTACGGGGAGTGGGTGGATATAGCGGCGCCGGGTGTTGATATTCTATCTTTGCGGGCGAGCGGAACGGCCTTGGGCAAGACCTACGACCTTTACACCACGATTGCCTCTGGGACATCGATGGCCTGTCCTCATATTGCGGGGGCGTGCGGGCTTTTGTTGTCGACCAATCCGCTTCTAACGAATGACGAAGTATATGATATTCTAATTGAGACGGTTGACCCGATTGAGGATGGGATTTGCCTTTCAGATGGACGGCTCAATCTGTTCGAAGCGATTCTTGCGGCCGTTCCGTCACAGGGTCGCGTTATCCTCGACAATGACTACTATTCCTGCTCCGCCATCGTGTCCGTCTTCCTCTACGATTACGACCTCCAGCATAGCGACGCACAAGCGACAATCCTTGCAACAAGCGGCGGCGATTTTGAAACGGTTGTTCTAACTCAAAGGACTGCGGGAGTTGGTTTCTTCAGTGGTACGATTACGGCCGCTTCGGGTAATGTAAATGCCGAAGACGGCATACTGCAATTGTCTCATGGTGAAACAATCACTGCCACGTACCAAGATGTTGACGACGGCACAGGCAGCCCGGCTACAGCGCTCGATACCGCTTTGGTTGATTGTGAACAACCTGTGATTTGCAACGTAAGCGTAAGAATGCCGGGTCGCGAACCGAGGATCCGCTTAGAAACAGATGAGCCGACTCTGGCACGGGTACGGGCCGGCCTGTCTTGCGGCGGGCCCTACACCATTGAGGCAAGCAACCATAATCTGGCAACCAGCCATGCCATAAAGCTAACGGGGGTAGACCCGGAAACGTCATACTTTTTTATGATTGAGGCTACCGATGCTGCGGGCAACACAAAGGTGAATGATAACAACGGCCTGTGCTATATGTTCACCACTACCGCTGCCCCCGGCGAAATCGCGGTCCCTGCTCAATGTCCTACCATACAAGAAGCCATCGACAACTCCTGGGAAGGCGGGACAGTCTGGGTTGCAGACGGTATCTACACGGGGGATGAAAACCGCGATATCGACTTTAGAGGAAGGGCTATCACGGTCCGCTCCGAATCTGGCCCGGAAAAATGTGTCATTGATTGCAACGGCACGGAAGCCGACTCTCATCGTGGCTTTTATTTCCACTCCGGCGAAGATGCAAATTCGGTTCTGGACGGTTTTACTATCACAAATGGCCATGTGTCTGGTTCCTGGTACGTAGGCATCGGCGGCGCTATCCTCTGTGAAAACAACAGTGGCCCGACCATCGCCAACTGCATCATCGCTGGAAACTCAGCCGGCTGGGACGGCGGCGGCATCAATAACCTATACAGCAGCCCAACGATTATAAACTGTACTTTTAGTGGAAACTCGGCTGTGGGAAACGACGGAGGCGCCATCAACAACGAAACCAGCAGCCCGACAATTACCAACTGCACCTTTAGTGGAAACTCCGCTTACGATTGGGGAGGCGCGATACGCAACATTATCTACAGCCACCCGACCATCACAAATTGCTCCTTCGCAGGTAACTCAGCCGACGACGGCGGCGCAATGTTCTACTATGACGGCAGTAACCCGGTCATTATACACTGCACCGCCGCCGGAAACTTCGCCCGCAACGGAAATGTTCTGGCCTGCGATTCTCTTAGTGCTCGGAACAATATTCAAATCACCAACTGTATCCTCTCCGACGGCGGTAGCGAAATTAACAACAACGACAATTCTGTTATCACGGTTACCTACAGTAACGTGCAGGGCGGCTGGTCGGGAGAGGGCAATATCGATTTAGACCCGTGTTTTGTCAGGGCGGGTTATTGGGCCGACGCTAACGATACGGACATTCCTGTAGAGCCGAATCATCCGAACTCCGTATGGATTGAGGGCAATTATCACTTGCTCCGAAGCTCACCCTGTGTTGACGCCGGCAAAGATGCGGGAGTATATACAGACATCGAGGGCAACATTCGACCGTTTGACCTTCCCGGAGTCGACAACAACGGCGACTTTCCTGATTTCGATATGGGAGCATATGAACTTGCTCCCATTGAAGCCAAAATGCTGATTACGCCGCGAATCCTCAATTGCAGCAGCAAAGGAAGGTGGGTAAAGGCACACGTTATCCTGCCGCGGGGAATTTCTCCCGAACAGGTAGATACAAGTATCCCGGCCGTAGCTGAACCCATGGGAATCGAGTCCGAACACATAAAAGTTCTCAGCTACCCCAATTGCCCCGTCATGCTCGAAATTGCCTTCGGCCGCAGGGCTTTTTGCGAGGCCATCACAGAAACCGGTCAAATCCAAGTGAAAGTAATCGGCCTTCTCACAACCGGGCAATACTTTGAGGCCTCTGACACCATCAAAATAAAAGCTCCGCCGGCACAGAATCGCTTTCGGTTGCGGACAAAAAAAATAAAGGGCTGAGACCCATATTCTTCTCAGCCCTTTTATATTCCCACCAAATCCCTCGCTCAAAAAACAGGGAGGTCCTACTTGTTTGCCGGGCTGTAAGCCCTCAAGTAGGAGTCCGAATATATTTGCTTGTTCATCAGCAACTCGGCGGTCGCCAGCACGTTCATCAGTTTTTCGTCCAGCACATCAATAATTGCCGAGTCCAGACCGTGTGAGACGGCCATGGCGAGGAACGTCCTGTTTATCAGGCTCCTTTCGGTGGCGCCCTGCGAAAGATTCGACAGCCCTATCGTCATATGCGGAGCAGGGTCGGCAAGATACCTAATCTGGTCCATCGCGGCCATTATGTTGCCGGGCTGAACCTGGGCGCCGGGGACCTTGACCGGAAGGATAATGGGGTCTATAAACAGACGCTGCGTGTCGAATCCTTTTTCCATTGCCTTCTGAACGATTTCAGCCGCTATGGCAACACGTGTGTCGATGTCCTGGGGCACGCCGTTCTTGTCCATAGTCAGGGCAATGATGCTTGCCTTCGGCCCGGCTTGCTCGGCCATCTCTATATACTTGTCCAGCACCTGCTCGTCCGACTTTTTATTAAGCGGCGTGGAGTTCAGCATAACCGCGGCTCCGGCTTTGACAGACTTTAGCCCCGCTGCAATAACATTGGGTTTTTGCGAATCCAGGCACAAAGGCGTAGAGCATGTCTCCTGTATCGTTTCCACCAGCCACTGCATAGTTCCTTCCTGGTCGGCCGAGGCGGTACCTACGTTTACGTCAAGATAACTTGCGCCGGCCTCGGTTTGCTTCTTGGCCAGGTCCTGGACGACTTTCTTGTCTTTGTCCGCGATGGCCTGTTTGACATCTTTGAACATCCCGTTAATTCGTTCTGCAATTATTATCACAATAACACCTTCCTTTCCGTCTCTTTCGCGTTTTATGTTACTACTGCCATATCTGGTCGATTAAGTTCTTGACTGTTGCCACGGCCTTTGGGTGTCGCATTCGAATTATATCGGCGCCGGCCTGAAGCAGACAGATTGCCGTGGTGGCTTCCCACATCGGGCCTCTGTCTTCTACCCCACCCCAGCCTGTCACGTCGGTCAGCTTGGCCTCTTTGACCCGCCATGACTCGTAGCCGACATCACAGATAACAGGCATTGCCATTATCTTATCGCCTGTAAGAGCCGCCAGCCGCTGACGCTCCTGAATCGAATAAGCATACTCAATCCCGTAGCCTAACGCCCCCGTGGTCTGAAACGCCACTACACGCTCGAGCGGGAAGCCCATATCAGAGACTAAGATGTTGACCTGCTTTGCGATGTTGATATCCAACGGGGCCTGCGTAATAAGATGATGGTTGTCCGCCAGAGCGATGGCCGTCAGAGACTTGTAGTTATCCTCAGTAACGGTTCCGACGAGGCAGTTCTCTCCCTTTGCGGCCTCGCTTACCTTGGGCATAACCTGATTGTCCTTTTCATCGTTGCCGCAGCCCCACAGCACAAGCGGAACGCCAACCGACTTTAGCACCTCTTCGGTAACCTTGACGGCATGGGACTCGTCCTTGTCGGCCTTGTCGGGGTGAATGCCGTCGAACTTGACGCAAACAAGGTCCGCTCCGAGCTCCTCGACACACTTCTTTGCCCAGTCGGCGGGGCTGCCGAGGACATCCTTATACGGCTCACTCAGGACATCGGGCCAATCTTCCGGGCTTGTGTCTATAACATCCAAAGCAATTACCGGCTTTGCGCTCGCGTCCTCAAAGCTGCCGCCATAGACAACATTGCGGGCGCCGCCTACCGTTACTTTGGAGGTTCGAGTTCCTCCATCATCTTTTGTAGCACCAAGGGTGACATTATTTACCGAACCGGTGAAACTTTCTACAATTTTGGGGACTGCCATGTGTAATCCTCCATAGGTTTAGGTTATTTTTGTTGTCTTAAGGTTTAGTATTTGCTCCAGTATTTCCTGAACAGCCGAAAACGCCGGATTATTCTGTCCTATATCGAATATGGTTTTGCTCTGCACGGAAGCCTCGAAAACGACATTATCGTAGGGTACCCGCCCCAGCTTTTCCCCGGCATCTATTTCGCATTTGGCGTCCGCCGCTTTATCCCGCACATCCTGTTTGTCGTTCCATATTAAGCCGATTCGTTTTACCGTAATAGGTAGTTGTTTGGCGAGGTCAAAAATCCTCTTTGCGGTAATTGCACCGAGGGCGGTAGGCTCAGCCACGATGCAGAGCAGGTCAACATTATTGGTTGTCCTTCGCGACAGGTGCTCCATCCCCGCCTCATTGTCCACAACCACGAACGCATAGGCCGAACTTAGCTCATCGAGAAACTTCCGCAAAAGATTATTTACGGCACAGTAACAATCCGGTCCTTCCGGCCGCCCCATAGTAAGCAAGTCAAATCCCTCCGCCTCGGTAACCGCCTGCTGGATGCCATACTCCAGAGACCGCACCTTGTCCAGGCCTTTGCCGAGAGTATCGCCACCGGGTTTCTTACTGCGGGCCTGCTCACGAATCTCGGCAACGGTACTGACCAGCTGAACGCCCATCATCAGACCCAGGCAGGAATTCGGGTCGGCATCGACGGCAAGCACTGCCCCACTCTGTCTGTCCCGCAGCAACCTTACAATCATAGCGGCCAGGGTCGTCTTGCCTGAACCGCCTTTACCACTTATAGCAATAGTTGTCGCCATACCGTTTTACCCGTTTTTTATCAAACTGTCTCTGCCGCAAGTTTTACCGATGGAAACAGCGACAAATCCGTATGAGGCAAAAAACTCGCCCTGATGAATTCATCCATATAGCCCGGATGGCTCATCAAATCGAAATAGGTCATACTTCCCGCGATTTTCTCGGCTGTTTTGAGGGCCTTTCTGCTTAGCAAAACTGTCTTTGCTCCCGCGATCGAAGTGTTTCCGACGAATCGGATTTTTTCGGGGGGCACATCGGGCAGCATGCCGATTGTGACGGCCTCTCTGACATTCAGAAAGTTCCCGAACCCCCCGGCCAAATAAATCGCTTCCAGGTCTTCGGGCCTTGTCTGCGTTGACTCCATAAGGACACGAATCGCCGCAAATACGCCGGCCTTTGAACGAACCAGATTGTTGATGTCCGGCTGAGTAATCACTATTTCATGGTGTTCGTTTCGCGGCGCAACCAGCTCGAACTGCAGGCCCTCCTCGCCCTCCGTAAGCCGCTCGTCACCACCCGTCTTAAACCGCCCCGTACGGTCAATAATACCGTTTAGAAACAATTCGGCCAGTGTGTCCAAAAGGCCCGAGCCGCAGATGCCAACCGGATGACTTTTCCCGATGGTCTGATAC
>CP070830.1:2433837-2443927 GCA_020344865.1 Planctomycetota bacterium | reverse complement strand
TAAGCCGCCCGGTCCGAGAGCAGACAGCCGCCTTTCATGGGTCAATTGACTTAAAGCATTCGTCTGGTCGACAATCTGGCTCAATTCCCCGCGCCCAAAGAAATAATTAATGCTACTCGATACGCTCTTGGAATTCACCAGGTCTGCTATACGCATCGATTCATCAACCTCTCTTTTCAAGCTCATCCGCTCCTGGACAGTTTTGCGAAGTTTCAGCAGCCCCTTTCTGATCTCGTCCGATGCCAGTTCGTCGATCGTACGCAACCTTCTGTTGCCCAAGTGGTCAATGTCATCAACCGTCCCTTCGTTATTGCGTAAAGCAATTATATACTTCATCGTATTGATGAAATCTTCCGGCCCAAGCGTCATCTCGTTTTCGTCCACCGCCTGCTCGAACTTCCGATTCAATCGAAACCTGCCGACCTTGCCCAAGCGGTAGCGGTTGGAATCAGAAAATTTCTCTGTAAAGAAGGTCTTCGCCTTTTTCTCGTTGGGCGGATTGCCCGGCCTCAATCTCATATAAAACTTTAACAACGCCTGTTCGTGGCTTTGACAGTCATCTTCTGCCAGAGTTTTTAGAATGATGGCGTCGCGCACTTGCTCGATAACTTCGAGCTTCTTTATGCCGCTTTGTTGTATCAAAGAGACCCTGTCGCCGATTTGCGTACCGGCTTTTACTATAATTTCGCCCGTCTCTGAGTCTACAACCGGCCCGACGGCCCACATAGCGGGCGCGAGCTTGTTTACCGGAACGGTCTTCGTATCATAAAAAAGCCGCAAGATTTGCTCAGTGGTACCGTATTCAGGAGCTATTGCTCGCAGAAAAAGGGTCGCCGGTATCCTGCTAGACTGGTCTATCTTCACAACCAGAACGTCCTTGCGCGTCACGCTAATCTCTATCCAACTGCCCCTTTCGGGTATGATTCTGCCCCCGTGCAAGACCCTATCACCTTCCTTGCTCTCGATAAGGAAATCAACACCGGGACTTCGATGCAGCTGGCTAACTATGACACGCACGGCGCCGTTGATGATAAATTCTCCGCCGCCTATCATAACGGGCATCTCACCAAGGTATATTGACTGCTCAGCCAAATCTTCACCCTCTTTGACGTGCAACCTGCAACATATTTTCAGCGGATAAGCGTAAGTCAGCCGCAACTGACGGCACTCAGTAGGCGTATAACGGGGTTCCTCCAACTCATAATAGAGATACTCCAAACGCATCGTACTGTCGTAGTTTACGATTGGAAACACCTCGCGAAACAATGCTTCAAGCCCAACACATTTTCTCCTGGTTGGTGTTGCATCTTTCTGCAAAAATCGCTCGTAACTTTTCCTTTGTATGGCTACCAAGTCCGGGATTTCAACTACGTCGCGGACTTTTCCAAAATTACGGACGGTTTGGGCAACCATCTCAAACTCCTTCATCATTCACAAACTACGAGTTCAAAACCAATAACCACAAACTTTACGCTAACTCAACCACCGCACCCACGGCCTCAAGCTGCTTCTGGGCGGCTTCAGCCTCCTCTTTGCTCAGGCCCTGCTTAACCGGTTTGGGAGCGCTATCTACAAGGTCCTTGGCCTCTTTCAACCCGAGCGTGGTCAAAGCCCTTACTTCCTTGATAACCTGAATCTTCTTGTCACCAATTTCCTTGAGGATTACGTCAAAGCTGGTCTTCTCTTCAGCCTCCTCGGCCCCTGCGCCTGCCGCCACAGCCGGCCCGGCCATCATAACGGCTCCGCCCGCGGCCGGCTCAATACCATATTCCTCCTTCAGGTAATCGCCAAGCTCCTTGGCCTGCATCAAAGTCATCGCGACTATCTTGTCACCAAGCTTCTTAACCTCGCTGCTCCATTTCTTCGCTCCTTCGGTCTTCTTGGCCTCTTTGACTTCCTTCTTCTCCTTGATTTGCTTTGGCTGCTCAGGCTCTTTGGCCTTTTCAGCCTCCGGCGCCTCCTTGGTTTCCTGTATTTTTTCGGCTTCTTTAGTTTCCTTTTCTTGCTCTTTCGCCATCTCTGTTAACTCCTATCAGCTAAGGCTTGATGGTAGCCGAAACTCCACCGTTTCGTTTAATCCCATTACCAAATAAAGGGGGCAACCATACAAGCAACATAATACTTGGTTTTTTTCAATCTCTCCTTTTTGCTATTCCCACGAATGCGGGATTACTTTGCACCTTTGAGCTTTTACTTTTATTTAGGCCGCCTGCTTCTCACACCTTTCTATAACAGCCTCTATACAACCCGCGATGACACCTCCAGCAGTTTTTAAAGTGGCGGCTAACCTGCCTGCGGGCGACTTAACCAAGCCGGCAAGCATGCCCTGCAGTTCTCCTCGAGTCGGCATTTTCGCAAGCCCTTCCGCTGCCTTGGCGTCTAATACCGAGCCCTCCAGAAAACCGCCTTTAATCTCTATCGCCGGAACTTTCTCGCCCCAACCAACCATTTCCTTGGCAACGTCGACTATGCTGTCGCCACCATAAGCAATGGCACAGGGCCCGCTGAAAAGGACAGCCGCCGGCTCCATCTTGCAACTGCTCAACGCCTTTTTGAACAGCGCATTCTTTACTATCGACAGTCTTATACCTTTTTCTCTCAGCTCACCACGCATCAGATTATTATCAACACCGCCGACGCCTCTGGTACTGACAACCAAAAAATCCCTGATGTTCTCGCTGGTGATTCTCTTTTCCAGCTCCGATTGAAGTAATTCCTTTATATATTTACTCATCTTATTGCCTTTAATAGAAAGTCACCAAACGCAGTAAATCTCGCTGAAACCTTTTTTAACAGCGCTTGACTTTCAGCTAATCACTAACCCTCAAACAGCATTTCCTAAACATTGACCGCCACGCTCGGGCTCATTGTCGCAGATAAACACATTTTTTTTATGAAAGTTCCTTTGGCCGCGGACGGCCTGACTTTGTTTATATGCGAGAGAAAAGCCTCGATATTGTCGATTAGTTCAGCAGCTCCGAAGCTCTGTTTGCCTACCACCACGTGAACGTTACCGCCCGCATCATTCCTGAATTCGACTTTGCCAGCAGCAAATTCCGCTACGGCGGTCGCCACATCTGCAGTCACCGTCCCGTTTTTAGGAGTAGGCATCTTTCCCAGAGGTCCGAGAACGCGACCAAGCTTGCCTACTTTACTCATCACTTTCGGCGACGCGATGGCCACATCAAAATCCAGCCAGCCGTCAGAAACCTTTTTTATCAGCTCATCGCAGCCAGCCTCAACAGCACCGGCCACCTGCACAGCTTCAACATCCGAATCCTCGCAGAAAGCGACAACCTTTTTCTGCTTACCTATCCCGTGAGGTAAAGATATCGACCCACGAACCAGCTGGTCGGCCTGTTTGGGGTCGATGCCCAATTGCAGTACGCATTCTATGCTCTGGTCAAATTTAACCGAATTGAACGACTTGATTTTTGCTACCGCCTCGGCCAGACTCATCGGCTCTTTACTTAGCTGCTGTGATTCTTCTTTATATCTTTTACTTCTAAATACCATAAAGACACTCTCAACCGACCGCAGAATTTATCAGCCATCAATTATCTCTATACCCATACTTTGAGCGGTCCCGGCAATAATCTTCTCGGCGCCTTCCAAATCATAAGCATTCAAATCTTTGAACTTAGTCTCAGCAATTTTACGCAGTTGCTCCGAAGTGATTTGCCCTACCTTTTCTTTATTCGGGACGCCGCTGCCCTTCGCAAGGTCCGCCGCCTGCTTCAACAAAACCGCCGCCGGTGGACTCTTCACCTCAAAGGTAAAGCTCTTGTCCTTAAATAAGGTTATTACAACCGGCACAATTGTACCGTTGAGCTCTTTGGTTCGTTCATTGAACTGTGAAACAAACTGGCCGATATTAATACCGTGCTGACCCAAAGCGGGCCCTATCGGCGGGGCTGGTGTCGCCTGCCCGCCCGGTGCCTGCAACTTAATCTTCACCGCTACTTCTTTGGCCATTACTTCACCTGCAGCTGGTATATTGCCTTACGAAAACGTAACAACAACTAAATTACAATTTTTCAATCTGCCAATACTCTATATCCAGCGGAGTACTCCGCCCGAATATCGTAACAATCACCTTCACAATCCCCCGCTCCTCATCAATCGACTCGACCACGCCTTCGAAATTCTCAAAGGCGCCTTCCCGAATTTTTATCAAATCACCTTTCTTAAACTCTACCTTGATGCTTGGCGCCTCCTCCGGCTTTTCCGCCTCCAAAAGCATCTTGGCCACGTCCGTGTCCCGCATCGGTGTGGGGACACCTTCCGTACCGATAAAATCACCCACTCCAGAAGTCTCCTTTATGATAAACCATGCCTTCTCCGGAACTCTGCCCTCATCCGTGGGCTCTACTTCCATAAAAACGTAGCCGGGATAGAGTTTTCGCTTGTGGACAGTTTGTCTGCCGCTCCGGATACGCTTAATCTGCTCAACCGGAACCTCTATCCTGCCCACAACAGCGTCCAGACCCTCCTTTTGCACCTTCTGCGAAAGGGCCTCTTTAACCTGCTCTTCCTTATTTGCCGCAACTCGTAAGACGTACCATCGCATACTAACGCCTCTCATTAGCAGACAGGATTGAGTTACTTTTCCTATACGCTAAACTCCGATCGCAGGAGCCATCCAAAAAACACCTGGAACACCAAATCTGTAATTCCAAGAAGCACTGCCATAAGAATCACAACCATAATAACGATAAATGTCGAAACAGCTATTTCCTTCCTGCTCGACCAGCTGACCTTCTTCATTTCGCCTTCGGCGGCGACCATAAAGTCCGCAACGGATGGTTTATTAGCCAACCAAAAAATCAAAAGGCTAAAGCCGACAAACAAACCCGCCGGGACCATGGTCTTTACCCACAATCCCAAATCAGTGCCGTCTAACTTCCTATATAGCTGAAGGCAACCTAACCCTGCAACGATCGCAGCCCCAAAGGCACTGCAGAGCCTTGTGTATTTGCCCTGACCACGCTTATAAATATCAAACACCATAATAAACCAGCCTTTTTCGACTCCCGACTATTCGACTCTTTATCGACAACCGGCTCTCACAAAACAGGCCAGGAGGGAATCGAACCCCCAACCTTCGGTTTTGGAGACCGACGCTCTGCCAATTGAGCTACTGGCCTATATCTCTTCTATTACCACCACAAGGTCGGGTTGATTCTATTTACGCCGTATCTTATGAACAACATGCATACGTTCGTTCTTACAAAACTTCTTTAATTCTAATTTAGGCGTACCTTCTGCCACACTAACACTCGTGCGGTAATTCCTTTGCCCGCACTGTTTACACTCAAGCCAGACATACTCCCTTTTACTCTTTCTTTTAGCCATATAAGTCTATCCACGCCAACCAGGTTCACTCACCTGAAAAACACCTACTGGCCCTCAAGGTACACCCGAACAGCCCAGACCCAGCCGATACAAGTACCCTTTCTTTTAACGCCCGTGGAGTTCAACAGCCATTCAAAGATATGCTTATTCAACTATCTTGGTTACGACACCTGCGCCAACCGTCCGGCCGCCTTCACGAATAGCAAAGCGAAGACCTTCCTCCATCGCTATAGGGGCAATAATCTCTACGTCCATAGTAATATTATCACCCGGCATACACATCTCCGCACTCTTACCTTCTCTGCTCATCAGCGCATGAACTGAACCGGTGACGTCGGTCGTCCTGAAATAAAACTGTGGCTTGTAACCCGCGAAAAACGGCGTGTGGCGGCCACCTTCTTCTTTGGTCAGAACATACACTTCAGCATGAAACTTGGTATGGGGAGTAATGCTGCCGGGTTCTGCGACAACCTGGCCTCGCTCTAACTCTTTCTTTTCAACACCACGCAAAAGCAAGCCGATGTTATCGCCCGCTTGGCCTTCATCCAGCGTTTTATTAAACATCTCCACACCGGTAACAACCGTCTTGCGAGTCTCTTTCGCAAGTCCGACAACCTCAACTTCTTGGCCAACGCGAATCTTACCACGCTCGACCCTGCCCGTACCCACGGTACCGCGCCCTTTAATGCTGAAAACATCCTCAACCGGCATAAGGAATGACTTGTCTACATCGCGTTCGGGGACCGGCAGGTAATCATCGACAGCATCCATCAACTCATCGATACACTTGCAGGCTTCATCGCCTTTACCTTCGCTTTCCATCGCCGCCAAGGCCGACCCTTTGATGATTGGAATCTTGTCGCCCGGAAACTCATATTTGCTAAGCAGTTCTCTTATTTCCAGTTCTACCAAATCCAGCAGTTCAGGGTCGTCAACCTGGTCCACTTTATTTAGAAAAACAACGATCCTGGGGACGTTAACCTGACGTGCGAGAAGGATGTGTTCCCGTGTCTGAGGCATGGGACCGTCGTTGGCTGCTACAACCAGAATCGCCCCGTCCATCTGGGCGGCGCCGGTAATCATATTCTTGATGTAATCGGCGTGCCCAGGACAGTCAACATGGGCATAATGGCGTTTGTCCGTCTCGTATTCAACGTGTGCGGTATTTATTGTAAGGCCGCGCGCCTTTTCTTCCGGCGCATTGTCAATGTCTTCAAACTTTTTGGCTTTGCCCTTGCCTGATTTGTTTACCAGCCGCATTGTTATTGCGGAAGTCAATGTCGTCTTGCCATGATCGACATGACCGATGGTTCCAATATTGATATGTGGTTTTACCCGCTCAAATACCGCCTTAGCCATCTTACTATAAACCTCCAATCTGTCAGGTTACTAGTTATCTTGTTGTTGTGTGCCCGATTTTCAAAAAACCGTCTTTAATCCTTTATAATCAACCCACAGCCAAGACTCCTAACAAGTACTGCTAAGTTATCTCGGCTTGACCTGCTTGCATTTAGCTGCTGATGGGGCTTGAACCCATGACCTCGTCCTTACCAAGGACGCGCTCTACCACTGAGCTACAGCAGCACTTCCCGAACATACTGTCCGTCACCTTATATACGGTTATTGAAAAACAACATAACAGTATTTACACCTGCTCGCTTTAAGGCTGCAAGACACGCGCTACCTTGGTTTATCAAGCTAAACACTCTGTACGAACAGCACAGAAATCCGTAACTGCCGATAGTTTTTCAATATAAACCCTGTAGTTTACAAAGATGATGCTATGACTGCAAACACAAAAAACTCGGAAAAACCCAAAAAAATTCAAAAAAATTAAAAACTCTTGATTTCTTGCAAAAAAACACAGCAATGCCAGCTATATCATCCTACCATGCATACCAATCCTCCCGCAGATAACAAACCATTTGTCCGTTAATTACTGCCAGCACTAGACTTAGATGAATCCTGGGCTCGTCCAAGATGCCTGGTCCACCCCTGCAATTGCGCGGCCCACATTGGTCTGGCCTCAGGAGTCTTTATTTCAATAAATGCCTGCAGTATCTCACCGGTGTCAGATGTTGCAGGTGGCTCGGCAAAATAGTTCTGAATTGAAAGCACAATCACGTTATTAGGCCCTAAGTCCTTTTGCAGCAAGCAATTATTCACCAACAGTCTTGCAGCTTCCACATTCGGCCATCGCAGATACACATCCAGCAGCTCCGCCAAAATTGCCTCTTCCTCCTCAGCCGAACGGGCAACTTGACGCAACATACCAAAGTACTCCGCCGCCTCCTCAAATCTGCCGCTCTTCGCACAAAGCCGCGCCAATCTCTCTCTGACACTCTTAAGCATCTCCGCCTTACTCTCGCCGACACCCTTTCGCTCCGCTATCTCAAGAAAAGAAATCATCTGCTCATCAGACAACTTGGCTTTTGTGCCCTGCAAGTCGAGCCTGCCCGCCCATTCATCCAGTACCGCGGCATCAGAGCCTTTGAATATTTTTAGCATCGCTTGCCAGGTTGGCTCGCTCTCGGCGGTTGACCCCAACTTCTCGGCCAGCCAGACCAAATCCTCCTGCCCACCGACTTCACCAGCAAGGTCAATCAGTTTCTTCCTGACTGCCATGCTGCCGTCATTGACCAAATCCTTTCTCAATATTTTCAGTGCCCTTGCTTTGTCAATGTAGATAAGTCCGTCCACCGCAGCTTCCCTGACCAAACTTGCGTCATCACGCAAGGCCTCCTCAAATAGTGGTTTAAAAATCTTAGCTGCTTCAGCTCTGTAAACGCTTTGCGCGCACAATCCGGCCATCGCACTTAGCAACTCTCCGCGCAGGCTGCCTTCTGCCCTGCCTCTCTCTTGTTTGTATCTCCTCGCAAGCAAACTAAGATATCTGTCTACCTCAACCGAAGTTAATCCATCCTGCTCGAGCAGCTTTTTTATGACCTCCGCACCTTTCTGAGCCTTTTCTGTGTCCTCGTTGAGAAGATATTTAGTCGCCCATCCAAGGGTCTGTTTTCTCACCTCCTCGGGAACTCTGATTTCGGAATTAGGCAAAAAGCCATAGTAGCACGCCCAGCCGAGCGCAACGAACAACTCCGTTTTAATCTCATCGTTCTGCTCAACTTCGAGCTGTTCCAGAAGCCGCTGGGCCGAATCCAGCTCCCCCATTAGAGACAGCAAGCTGGCCGCTTTTAGCCGAACGTCCCTATCGGGGTCGGAAATCAAATTCACCAAAAGAGGCCCAAGTTCAGCTGGCAATCTCGATTTCGTCCCTACCCGCCATTGAGAAACCTTCTCCAATGCCCATAATCTCACCGCCGCTTCCGAACTGGCCAAACGATCCGCCAAGAACGCACCTCTGGCCGCATCATCGCTGATGCCATCATATATTCTGCTTGACGCAGATAGATACTGTTCTCGCCACTGGTCCCTTTCAGCCTGCAGGTCTCGCATCTTTGCTTCCTGGCGAATTAACAAATCCCTGAAGAATTCGTCTCTGCCCCTGCGCTTAAGTTCGCTTCTGATTTGTTCGCGAGCTTCAGCGTCCTTTCCTATCGGCGTGCCAAGAAAACGCAGTGCTTTCTCTGCCTCTGCGGCTACCTGTTCATCAGAATCATCAAGCCGGTCAATGAGTTTAAAGATGGCCCTCATATCGGGCTGCAGTCTGAGAGCATATATTGCATTTAATCTGGCTTCGACCGGCAGTGAGGGGTCCGTAACCATCCCCTCAAGCCGCTTGGATATCTGGTCATATTCAAAAATCAGCATTGCTTCCGCCGCAAATTTGGCACTGTCGTCGACCTCTGTGGTCAAGATATCAAACAAAGGTGCAATAAAGTCTTCTTTATTAGCCACAACTTTTTGCTCCGCCCTGGCCTGACTTAGCGCTTTACACACAGCCACGCGTGCACCCAGATTCTCGGATTGCCGGAGGGCGTCAAGCAGGATTTTCCTGGCCAGCGGGTCCTCGCTGAACAACATCACAGTTGCTGCATCGATCCTTATCTCGTCCGTAGAGCCCTTAAACAGGCCTTCCCTGTTGATTTTCAACTGCCTGCTGAACTCAGCCTCAGCGATTGTTTCCTCAAGCGGAAAGGCGGGTTTCTCGGGCCCGACCTGAGCCTGCTCACAGCCTACAACCAAGAATAATATTGTCAGACAAAACCACTTTGCACGCATTATGATGACCTTACACATAACCTCATTTGTTTCGTTCTACGGGCTGGGATAATCGCCTGCTTCAACTTAATTAGCCTGCCATCTCGCGGTCTCTCAGCGGCACCTCTTCTAAATTCGGCTATCATCCATAATAACGGCCCAACTGCACCAAAGTCAACCGCCTATTGCTTATCCCATTATTCGCCCGAAAAATCCAGCAAAAAGTTGTTTTGCCTCGGCAAAAGGCCTGATTGACGGGTATTAGGGTCTTGGGTGAAATTCCTTGTGAATGCGGCGCAATCTTTCGTGGTCAACATGCGTGTAAATCTGGGTAGTTGCAATATCGACGTGGCCAAGCATCTCTTGGACGCTTCTCAAATCCGCACCGCCAGACAGCAGATGCGTCGCGAAGCAGTGTCTGAGCGTATGAACGGTTAGGTTCCTTGGCATACCGGCACGGACGGCATATTTCTTGATTAATCTCCAAACTTCAATACGACTCATTGGCCTGCCTGTTCGCGAGAGGAGTAGAAAATCGGCACTTTTGGGGGTTGCGAGTTTCGGCCGGAGGCTT
>CP070830.1:2427621-2433737 GCA_020344865.1 Planctomycetota bacterium | reverse complement strand
TTCTTTTAAGCGGCGCCGAGGCCGTGAGCCTGGGTGCCATAGCGGGTGGCTGCAACTTCGTCTCATCTTATCCAATGTCGCCATCTACGGCGGTGCTGGTCTTTCTTGCCAGGCGCGGCAGGGATTTCGGCATCATAGCCGAGCAGGCGGAGGACGAGATTGCTGCAATGAATATGGCCATCGGCGCCTGGTACGCAGGTGCGAGGGCAATGGTGACGACTTCAGGAGGCGGCTTTGCGCTTATGACGGAGGGGCTCAGCCTGGCGGGCATGCTCGAGAGCCCGATTGTCATTCACTTGGGTCAGCGGCCCGGGCCGGCTACGGGACTGCCTACGCGAACCGAGCAGGCTGACCTGGAGCTTGCTCTTTACGCGGGACATGGTGAATTTCCGAGGATTATTCTGGCGCCGGGCAGCATTGAGGATGCCTTTTACCTGACCCAGCGGGCGTTTAACCTTGCCAGCAAGTATCAAGTGCCTGTCTTTGTGCTGACCGACCAGTATTTTTTGGATTCTTACTACAACACGGCCTCTCTTGAATTATCAGGTTTAGAAATTGACCAGCACGTTGTAAAAACGGCGAAGGGTTACAACAGGTATGAGTTGACCGATGATGGCATATCGCCTCGTGGTATTCCCGGTTATGGGGAAGGTCTGGTTGCGGTCGACAGCGACGAGCATGACACTGCAGGACACATTACCGAGGACCTTGATTTGAGGGTTGCGATGGTTGACAAGAGACTGAAGAAGATGGATTCGATTAAAGCCGAGGCCATTGAGCCTGAGTTAATAGGGCCGGAGGATTATAAAACCTTGATAGTATGCTGGGGCTCGACTTACCACGTTGCAAGCGAGGCAATAAAAACCTTGGGCAGCGATGATGTCTCGCTTCTGCACTTTCGACAGGTGTATCCGTTGCATGAGTCGGCGGCTGAATATCTTAAAAGGGCGCGGGAACTTGTATTAATTGAGGGTAATGCAACTTCTCAGTTCGGAAGGCTGCTAAAGCTTCGAACGGGTATTGATATTGAGAATAAAATCCTGAAATACGACGGCTTGAGCTTCTCGGTCGAAGAGGTGGCGGAGAGATTGGGCGGCGTGTTAATCTCGCCGTAATTTGGACAGGACTATGGATGCTAAACTTTTTGATTTGCGTGAGATTGATGTTGCGTGGTGTCCGGGCTGCGGCAACTTTGGCATACTCAAGATATTGAAGCAGGCGTTGGCTGAACTGGAGATTGGACCGACGAGTCTTGTGGTGGTTTCAGGCATCGGTCAGGCGGCCAAAATCCCTCATTATTTCAAGACGAACGTATTTAACGGGCTGCACGGGCGAGCGCTGCCGGCGGCGACCGCGATAAAAGCGGTTAACCCGGCCCTTACGGTGATAGCCGAGAGCGGTGACGGGGACATGTACGGTGAGGGGGGCAACCATTTTTTACATACGATACGGCGAAATCCCGACATAACGAACATCGTCCATAATAATATGGTCTATGGCCTGACCAAGGGGCAGGCGTCACCAACGAGCCAAATCGGTTTCAAAACGCCGGTACAGGTCAACGGCGTCTTTCTCGAGCCGTTCAATCCGCTGGCTGTTGCTATAGCTCTGGACGCGAGTTTTGTAGCAAGGGCATTTGCCGGCGATGCCGAACAGACGAAAGAAATTGTGAAAAAAGCCATTAAGCATAAAGGCTATGCTCTTGTCGACGTGTTTCAGCCGTGTGTGACATTTAACAAACTGAATACTTATCAATGGTTTAAAGAACATACGTATTATCTTGACGATTCGCACGACCCGCATGATAGAAGCGAGGCTTTCAAGAAAGCGATAGAGCGGGAGAAGTTTGCCCTCGGCGTATTTTACGTAAATGCGGAAAAGACGACGTTCGAGGAAAATACAGGTGCTTTTGAAGAAGACAAACGTCCTTTATATGAAAGAGAACTTGATTTAGAACAGTTGCGCAGTTTAATTGAGATATTCAAAAGTTCAAATTAGAGATGTCCTGGAAAGCTTGTACGGCAGGTACAACCACCGCACTTTTATAAAGCCGGACCCGTTGCAGTTTGTGTACAGATATTCTGACCCGGCGGATAAGGAGATTGCGGGATTTCTGTCTGCCGGGCTTGCGTACGGCAGAGTGGAGCAGATTGAAAAGAGCCTTACGGAGCTTTTCGGTCGTATGGGTGAGAGTCCGTACGCATTTGTAAGAGGTTTCGGTAAGTCGGAAAGGAAAAAGCTGCAGGGCTTTAAGCATCGTTTCACAACAGGCCGGGACATTGCGGATTTGCTGGCGTTATTAAAAAATGTTCTCGCTGAATTTGGCAGTATCGAAATTTTCTTTGCCCGGGGCTATAACTCAACCGATAAGAATATAATTGCCGCATTGTCAAGATTCTGCGACTCGCTTTTGGACATGCATGCCAAGACTGGTGATGGATCTGTACGGCGGGGGCTGAGGTACTTGCTTGCCGGGCCGGCGGGGGGCAGTGCCTGTAAAAGGCTGAACCTTTTTTTGCGATGGATGGTGCGTAAAGATGATGTCGACCCCGGGTTATGGACATCGATTGACAAAAGCAAATTGATTGTGCCTGTGGATGTGCATATGGCGAGGCTGTGCAGGATTTTGGGATTTCACGGCGGCAAGACGGCTTCTTTGTCAACTACTGTAAAAATAACCAAAAGTTTTGCGGAGATTGCACCGGCGGACCCGGTGAAGTATGATTTTGCTTTGAGCCGAATCGGGATACTTGAGAACTGTACGGGCCGGCACCGAAGCGGCTGTGAATTTTGCGAGCTCTTTAAATTTTGTTTCCAGAAGCAGGGCGAACAATAACTTTGGTAATAAGCGTGAAAATGTTATGGGTACATCCAAAGACAAGATAAAAGTTTTGTTTGTTTGCACGGGCAATTCCTGCCGCAGTCAGATTGCAGAGGGCTGGGCAAGTCACCTGAAGCCTGATTTCATCGATGCGTACTCTGCGGGGATTCGCCCGATTGGCGTTAGCCCGAGGGCGGTAAAGGTAATGGCGGAGGTTGGCGTTGATATTTCAAGGCAGGCATCCAAGCATATCGATGACCTCGGCGGGATTGATTTTGATTATGTTGTTACTTTGTGTGACAATGCCAGCAAGCAGTGTCCTGTTTTCGGCGGCGGGGCCAGGCTTGTTCACCGACCATTTGAAGACCCGTATTTCGCGACGGGCAGTGAAGAAGAGGTTATGGACGCCTTCCGGAAGGCACGGGACGACATAAGGGCTTTTGTAGAGACGTTGCCGGAGGCCTTGGAAAATGAAAACGCTCAGTAGGTCAGGAAAAAGACCAAGTAGGCAGTGGCGTCGGCCGTCCCGGTCGGTAATGACCGAGGCAGATTGTAGTGAGGCTATGAGAAATGGATTCTGAGGATTTTGAAAAATATACTTCTGCTATAACACTTTCGGACATGGAGATATTTGTCTTTCCGGAGCTGATGTACAGTCTGGTTCTGGCTGATATTATGAGCCCGATTATCTGGCAGTGGCGCGAACTGGACTGCTTCAGGAAATTAGAGGGCAAGAGCAGCTATAAAAAGCTGATGCGTCTTAAGCAATTTATAATGGACGAGTACGAGTTTAATCTTGACCTGGAAACGTGGGGCCTTACAAGCAAGGCGAAGGAGCTGAAGCGGTTTGAGAAATTCGTCTCTGCGGAAGATGTCGCAAAGAGCAACGCTCTTTTTGGTTACCACGGTGACCAATACTACTTCGACGTGGATATTCGCAGACACTTCGGCCTGGACAAATATGACAGTGACATTATTCCCTACTGGAAGACCGAGACGGTCGAGGCGATGGATGCCTTCCGCCTCAAGGCCGGTTACAGCACGGCGGCCGGCGAGTGCGTGTCGCTTGCGGCATTGTATGTGGCGGCAGCATTCATAGTCTGCCAGATACCGATCGAAGATATCTATATGATACTTACGCCTCTGCACTCGCAGAATTTCATCGATGTACAGGGCGGCGTCCTGACCAACAACAGAAGGCTCGTCACCAAGACAATGTGGTTCAACGGAACGGCCATCTCCGATAAGGCCCAGAGGGCGCTTCGAAATGAAAACGTTACAATCGTGGCACACTCCTCCGGCCATGTGCATTGCATGTACGATGATGCTACGATTAATAGAGAGACTTACCAATATTTTGTCCGGCGGCTTGGTTCGTATCTGTCGACGGAGTTGACGCTTCAGGTCTTTGCAAATTTTCTCCGCTGCCATCGTGATTACCAGAGATACTTTCAGGCATGTCGCGATTGTCGTGGGCAGGCTCAGTTTATAGCGGCGGAGGTTCTTTTTCATTATGAGCACGGCAGCAATTACAGAATAGCCGACGCGACACACCAGAAACTATTAACCGAGGTTTCAGAAGAGGATTTTGTGCCGTATGAGCTGCCCGGCAGAATTCGGTGTGACAAGCTTGAGGAGTTTATTGCAAAGGAAAAGCTTGATGTTAGAGATTCAAGAGGTAAGGCGGCTTTGATGAAGTTCATTGAAGCCGTTGTTCCTGATGCCCAGAGGTTTGTGGACGAGTTGGCTGATTTTGTTCACATAGAGGCAAAGCTGCCGGCTTTGGATAAAAATTACCTGTCCAGCAAACCAATCGAGTTTAGTGTTGAGCGAAGCAGAGAACAGATAATCGACTATCTGCAAAAAACACGTCGGGACAGTACAACCGCGGACCTGGCGTTCTATGCTTATAGAGATATGGAGGGCTGTGACTGGGCGCCGTTCGTCAAGGCGGCTGTCGAGCGCAATCCGGTTTCGGTTCAGATGGCTGGGTCGATGTCTATCGATGAGGTTTACGGATGGCTTGAAAAAATGAAAGATATCTCTATTTACGACGGGGCAAGACTGGCCCAGCCCGATGAGGTCGCAAATTACAAAACGGGCGATGGGCTCGAAAAGGCCTTTCTGCTCGCCAACGTCATCCGGGCCAAGCAGTCACAGACAGATATTGAAATAGTTGCAGACGCCAAGGACGTGATTCTACAAGGTCCGAGGGAGTTTCGCTTCCGTTCGGGCAAAAAACTAAAAAAACAGATTAGTGTCGGCTCTGACGGCGCCATTAGCATAACTGCTTAGTAAGACTGAAGTTGCAGTTAGGCTAATACCAAAAAATTTTTTACAGAACTTTCTTTAGGTGTTGACGGTAGAGCTATATAGGACTATAATAGTCCTACAACGGCTTAATTTTTCAGATGCAGGGTATATCATAGATGGACGTTTTGAGGCGAAATACTGATTATGCATTGCGGGCGATGGTGGGATTAGCAAGGCAGGACGGGCAGGAGCCGGTTTCCGCAAGGTGGCTGGCAAAAGAGCAGGATATGCCTTACCAGTTAACGTGCAAGATATTGCAGAAGCTTCACAATGCCAGGCTGGTGGAGAGCTGCATGGGTCCGAAGGGCGGATTTCGTCTCAGCCGTAAGCCATCCAGGATTAGCCTGCGCGACGTAATAGAAGTGGTTCAGGGGCCGGTGCAGTTAAATAGGTGCTTACTCGGTGTCTCCGAGTGCCCTCGCTGGCCTAAATGTGCTGTGAGTAAAAGGCTTGCCGACCTTCAGAGACACATCGATGGCTACCTCGGCGAAATTACACTGGATGAGTTGTTGACAAGCCGGTCAATGAAAAAACCAAAGACGAAAGGTAAGCCAGGGAGAAAGAATGTGTAGCGCGAAAGCAAAGATGAATGTGCTGCAGGAGTGTCTTGCAAAACCGCAGAACGTGGCGGGCCTGGTTGGGTACGCTGATGACTCGATAGTCAGCAAGACGATAGTGGATAAGCCCGCAGGGACAATCACTTTGTTTGCGTTCGACAAGGGGCAGAGTTTAAGCGAGCACACGACGCCATATGATGCGGTTGTTCAGGTTCTCGACGGTCGGGCGCGGTTGACCATAGGCGCAGATGAGAAACGAGTATCGGCAGGTGAGATTATCATAATGCCGGGTAATGTGCCGCATTCGGTTTGTGCCGAGGAGAGATTCAAGATGCTGCTGACGATGATTCGGGCTTAACTGAGCCTGGCCTTACTGGAACAAATGAGGGCATGAGTATGATTAGGTGTCCCGGACAGGACCAGAG
>CP070830.1:2424749-2427521 GCA_020344865.1 Planctomycetota bacterium | reverse complement strand
GTTTGATGGAGGCGGGGCTGATAGATACTGAAAAGATTATCTCGCACCGCTTTGCGTTACCTGAGATAAACGAGGCGATAAATGTGATGGAGACAACGGAACATAATAAGGTTATAATAAATCCGTGAAAGGCGATGGCAAGCAGAGGCGTATCAGGCTGTTGAAACGAAGAGGCTGCCCTATGGAGAATGAAGAAAGGCATGAGCCGGGGTGTACGGGAGATGGGGCGGGAAATACGGCGAGTGTCTGCAAAGAGCCGTGGCTTGCCGTGATTCTGTCAAGGTTCTGGGCGGGAATAGGGCAGATATATGCAGGAAGGATTAGGAGGGGATGTGTTCTGATATTGGTTGAAGTTGCTCTTACAGGCTTTTGGATATGGTGCATATTCAGTTATAAGGGGAACATAGTTACGGGAGTAATCGTTTTTCTGGTTCTTGGCGCTATTGGCATATGGAATCTTTTCGATGCTCATAAGTGTGCAAGGAGGCGGAATAACGTAGAGTTGGAGGCCGCAAGGAAGGGAGAAAAAGACCCATGGCTGTCGGTTTTTCTTTCATCGTTGATACCGGGACTGGGCCAGCTATATATCAGGAAACGCCTGTCGGGGATTGTTTTTATTTTATGTTGGTTTGCGTTGCTGCTCACGAGAAAAGAGTGGTTAGTATGGGGCATAGGTTTTTGGGCCATTTTTGTAGCTTTTGCCTGCTATCATGCTTACATATCATCACCAGTTCGACGTGAAGGTTCAAAAAGGTTGGCTGTAACAATCGCCGGGGTGGTTTTAGTCTCAGGCTTGTGGGGCTATGCGGCATTTCCTATGAAGGAGTATTTTGTAGAAGCGTTCCGAACTCCGGCAGTTGCGGAATATTTGCCGGAAGAACTTAAAAAAACCGGAGGTGGCATGGCACCGACAATCCAGGGGGGCGACAAGATACTTGTTAGAAAGTCTGGGAGATACAAACCAAAGCGAGGGGACATAGTTGTGTTTAAGTCGCCGGCAGACGCAGGAGTTCCGTTGGTTAAGCGGGTTGCAGGTTTGGGGGGCGAGTCTGTTGAACTAAAAGATGGGAGTGTTTACATCAACGGTGAGAAGGCGGAATGTCCTCGTCTTAAGAATATTGAGTACGTATCAGACGGGAAGTTTGGCGTTGAGGGAGAGGCTTTCGAAGTTCCTGCAGATAGTCTTTTTGTATTGGGTGACAACAGCATTAACAGCCAGGACAGCCGTTATTTTGGTGCAGTTGCTGAATCGGATTTAATTGGGAGGGTGTATAAGATTTACTGGCCGCCGGGACGTATGGGGCATATTGAATAAAAAGTGGAGTTTTATATTGATTGTGCAGGAGGCGATGATAAGATTTTAGGAAAGCAGGGGAAGATATGCGTATTGATTCGTACCAGTTCGGTGAGATTGTTGTTGATGGGGCGAGGTATGACAGTGATGTGATAATCCTCGGCGAGAAGGTGCAATCCAACTGGTGGAGGAAACAGGGGCATTCGCTGGCCGTAGAAGATTTGACGAGCGTCATCGAGGTGAAGCCGAGCGTTCTGGTTGTCGGGTGCGGGGCATCAGGGATGATGGACGTGCCGGGGGCGACGCAGCAATTTCTGAAAGAAAAGGGCATCCAGTTGGAGGCGATGGGGACATACAAGGCGGTGGAGAAGTTCAATGAATTGTCGGAGGCGGGGGTAAACGTCGCAGCGGCTTTGCATCTGACTTGCTAGGGGCAAATTTGTTTCGAGATTGCAGCCGCCAAAAAATAACATGCGAGGGCTATAAAGGCCAAGGTCGTAAAGCCCAGAGAGATGGCGAGGAAGGTGCCGAGGACAGCGCCTGTTACAGAAGCGAAGCCGTTGACGCCCCAGGCCCAAGGTACAAGGGGTGTTGCGCGGGCGTGGAGGATTTTGAGGCCGGTGGGGAAGGGCATTCCCATAAAGAAGGCCAGAGGGGCTGTCAACCCTAAGCCGAGCAAAATACGAATGGGTCTTGAGAAACCGACCAGCAAGTCAAAAGAGAAGGCGAGCAAGGTTATTTCAATCAGGCCGATAATCACGATGGCTGATACGGCGAGCCAGATTATACCGTTGGGTGTTTTTGCGAGTCTGGAGAGGCGGGCTGAGAGGGCGGAGCCGCAGCCGGAGAAGAGCAGGAATCCCACGAGGGTAACGGCGACGCCGAAGACGGGGTGGCCGATTAAGAGGGTCATTTTCTGGATGAAGCCCATTTCGAGGAACATATAGGCGAGGCCGAGCAGGAGGAAATAGACCAGCGCGGGGAGCTTGCGGGAGCGGACGGCCCTGACTGGGCGGGCAATCCATAGGGGCAGCAGGATGAACAAGGCGCTTGCCAAGACGGCCTGCAGCAGGGTCGCAACGAGGACGAGGTAACCCCATTCGGAAAAGGGCAGCCAGCGGCGGGGCATAGTGCGAATCATATGGGGGAGGGAACTCCACTTGAAAAAATCGAAGAAGTAGGGCCGGTCGTCGTTTGCGGGGCGGATGTTGTAGGCGTAGTTGCGATAGAAGGTTTGGTACTGAGGTGAAAGAAGCTGACGAGCGCTTTCGTAATAGACAGGCTGCTCAAGTGCGTGGTATAAGTTCGCCTCCTCGGGTTTCATGCCGGGCAGATGCACAAGGTCAAAGGAACGATCTGAAGCGAACTTTCGGGAGGCTGCGATTTGCGGTTGCGAGAATGGCCGGGGTGAAACGAGAATTGTCGCGGTGGCCCAGCTCCGAATCATAATGATATGGTCAGCGGGACTGGCGGTGCTG
>CP070830.1:2416366-2424649 GCA_020344865.1 Planctomycetota bacterium | reverse complement strand
ATACCCCCGACTATAAAACCAGACCCAGCGACCCTTTACAGGCCATTTCTAAAAACCTGCGCCGGTCCATTTCTTACTCCTGAAAAAACCAAAAATTAAAAACAGTATATACTCAACCGAATACGCCGCTCAAACTACCCCCAAGGGGACTCGAACCCCTGTCACATGGATGAGAACCATGTATCCTAGGCCGCTAGACGATGGGGGCATTCACTAACGACTAAATAGCGGCGGTTGGATTCGAACCAACGACCCTGGGCTTATGAATCCCATGCTCTAACCAACTGAGCTACGCCGCCAAAATCGGCCACAATCTACAGGATATTGGCCCATACTGCAAGAAGATTCATTTCTTTTGTATTCCCGTCCGTTTTTTGCAGGCCGGCCCGGCTAAAGGTTCTTTTTTATCTGGTCGTAGATTAGCCTCGATTTGGTTTCGTCGCCGAAGGTACCTACCCTAATGGAAATCTTGGTCGTCTGCTCGGGCGCAGCACTGAGCTTTACGGTAATCTTCGTGTCTGCAGAATCCCGCCCAACAGTCGTCGCAGACATTGCGTCTTTGGTCTTGGCCGTTACGTTTAGCTGAAGCTGCTCCATGGCCTTTTGGGTCGCCATGTAAACCGTGGTTAGGTCGCGTGCCTCATATGCCTTGAACTCGCCCATTACGTATACGGCCGTACCCGCTCCCGCCCCCACTGCGGCAACAACGCAGCCCTGCACCAGAGCAGCCATACCAACCAGGAGAGCCGCCAAAAACACTCCTTGTTTTCGCATTCCAATCCTCCTTTCTGAAATAAAACTTTAATCCTTATCATTCAGTAACATATGCAGCAAAAAGACCATTGTCAAGTCCTTGCTGACTTGACAGGCCGGGCGGAGCGCAAACTTGTACAGGAACAAAGGCAAGGTCGTTCGGCGGAAATAAAAAGCCATCCCAATCCTTCGGGATGGCTTGAATCTTATTTGCGATTCTTAGATTTTTACCTTTTCTTTTTTACCTTTTTCTTGGCCGGTTTCTTTGCAGGTTTCTTCCTCGGCATTTTAGTACCTCCATGCATTAAAGATTATTTTTATTCTTCCGGCAAGCATCCACACCTGCCAGTGTGTTAAACACCTTTCTCCGCCAGAGCCGATACCTTCGGAAAGCCTGCAGCGGCACACGCTCTGGTTTTAGAGCGTTTGTTGGCGCCAAGCAGAGTACCGGCTAACTTGCTTATTTTAGGCTCAGCGCTATTAAATACCGGAATATCGGTAAACGCCGTTAGCTCTCTGACGTGCAAGGGAGAGCAGGAGCACAGGCCGGAAAGCAGGTCGGCAGTCAAGCCGAATTTCTCCCTGAGGATACTCAGGCCACCAATTGCACCGAAAGCATCGTTGGCGCAAAAGATTAATTTATGGATTCTTGAAGTCACCTCGGCCGAACTTAGCAGCATGGCAGTCTCTCGCTGGATAAGTCCATCAGCAATCTCGACCACCCAGAAGTTTTTGGGGTTATTGGCGTATTTTAAGTCAAGCTGGTTAAAGATTCCGAGCAGCTGGTCTTGTTCGAGAAGATAGGTGGACGGATAGCCGAGATGTGTGAAATCGGCATAGGGTCTTGCACCGGCATCATTCATAAGCAAGATATCCTTCAAACTGGCGGTGCCGGTTACTTTGGCGGCCCTGACCTTGTGTCCGAGAGAGGTCAGAGCCCAGCAACAAGCGGCAGCCGCCATGCTTTTGCCGGAGTTCATAGAAGTGCCGCAGATAAGTATCATTTTGGCCCTTGGGTGGGTCTTTGCCTTATTGCGAGGCTTAATCAGCGGAAAGTCCCGCGTATTCAAGATTTTACCCTCCTGGTCGCAGACGTATCCGAGGATTCTGACCTTGGTGGGGTCTTTAATCAGGGAGTTCTTGGTTATAACAACACCAATCATGCCTGAGCGAGCGAGAAGGTCGACTTCGTCGAGCATTTGGTCAGGAATAAGGCCTTCGTAAAAATCGGGGGCGTACCTGTTTCCAAAGACAAAGATGGCCTTTGTGCCGTCGTGTATCATGTGGATACGGCCGGAAGCATTCTCGAGTGATGAGTGCCGCCCGATACGGCTAACCACACCATAAACGACGTCACCAGGCTCAGGTTGCTTCTCCGAATACTGGTAGAATTTAATCTGGCTGCGCTTAATGGTGAACGCAGCACTCGGAAGTATGAATCCCTTGGTGACTTTATTCATAGTCATTGCGCTCTTCGATAGGACTTTCCGGATTCTTCGTCATATTCTTCCTCACCATAGTCATGCCTGGCAAGGTCGGATGAATTCAGCTTCGGCATCCGTCTCTTCTCCAACAGGCTTGCATACTCGACGCAATACCTTGCCCAGGGAATCGCATCCAATCGCTGCCGAGGAATCGGTTTACCGCTGCCCTGACAGATTCCATACGTGCCGTCTTCGATACGTTGCAAAGCATCGTCAATATCGGCAAGTAGTTTTCTTTCGCTGTCCATAAGGCCGAGGGTATTCTCAACTTCGTAGTTGTCGGTCCCGGCATCGGCCATATGTATTGGCAGGCGTGACAGCTCCGTGCTTTCTCTCCGCAAGGTCTCGTGTTCCATAGTGATAACGTCAGCCAGTATCTCCTGGCGTTTTGCCAAGAGTGTTGCCTTGAACCTGCGTATTTCAGCGGTTGTGAGATTTTGGTTACTTCTTCGCATTTGTTTTATGATGGCTCCCAAATTCGTTAGTATCTTCTAAACGTGCGAGTACCGTTACGTAGGCACGTTGTCTGTGCAAGTGGCGTTCATCGTCCAAGAAACGCACATAAGCTCCTCACAAAGACTCGCCTTAATGGATTGACGCTTGCCTCGATTTCCTTTTCGGTCATGCCAATCATGGCAAAAGAGAAAAATCCAAAGACAAATCCTGCCACAGCGCACGCGAGCCGACGGATTTTCACGGTGTCTATCCTCGGTGAAAGGTAAGGTGCGACCTGGTGTTCGATTTCCTGTAAATAGCGCAAATACGGTTCTTCAAGTTCATCCATAGTGTCAGATTCAAGCTTCAGCAGCAGCTTGCCCTGGAAAAGCAGCAGGAACTCTTCCCGGCATTCAACCGAGAAGTCATAGTGGGCATTAAGTAAATGCTGGAGCATGTCCTCCAGTGTTTCCGGCTTGCAGTCGTATGCCCTAAAGCGCCCTATAAGGTGGTCAACTGCCTCATCTACCAAGGTAACGACAATCTGGTCCTTATCGGCGAAATGCTGATAGAGCGTTCCCTTGCCGACATCCGCCTTTTCGGTGATTTCCTCAACAGTAGCGGCGGCAACACTCTTCTCGGTAAAAACATCCAGAGCAGCCTTTTTGAGCTTTTTTCGGGTTCTTCTGGCTCTTTTTTGCGTTCGGGTCTCTTTGGTTTTCATAGTTCTGTCATTCAATACTGACTATTTAGTCAATTTCGACCAAATAGTCAATATAAAATTGGCCTTTTTTCAAAAAAATGCAGATTGGGCTCGTCAGGAGGGCAGAGCTGCAGGGAGATTAAGGACGGCAAAAAGGCAAAAAAAGGCAGAAGTTGGATTTGCGCTGGTGGTTTTAGATATCGGGGAGAACTTCGGGGTAGAGCTGGCCGGCGGGGGTAATCTTGAAGGCATAAACAAGGCCCTGTTTTAGCTTCGAGTAGACGACGTTGCCGTATACGGCCGTGATGCCATACTGCTTTAGTTTTTCGGGGTCGTTTGCCAACTCCCATATATTGGTCCAGAAGAGGTTCCTTTGATTTTCCGGCAACAGTTCCAGAAGGTCCTTGTATCTTTGGGGCTCGGTGCCGGGCTGTTCTATGGTGAGGCCCTTTTCAGGGGCGGTATTCTCGCCGTAGACCCTCCGCCAAAGGTAAAGAGCTTTCTGCGTGCCGTCCATTACCATTTGCTCACCGAACTTGATGATTAACGCATCAAAAAATATTACGTCACCCTCAATTGTGTAATCGGCTTCAATCAATTTTGTAAGCTTGTCATTTCTGGCGGTTTCAACAAATCTTATTGTTGTAAAGAGCCGGCCGTCGCGGTTTGTCTGGGAGATGACCTTTGCGTAGCCGATTTGGTCTTCGATGGTGAGGTTGGTGATTGCCTGCTTGAGTTGTTTATTCTCGGTCAAGAGTTCGTGTATGGTGAGAGCCGGGTAATAGAAAGCGCGTCCTATATAAATCAGCCCGGCAATGCCGGCAAGGAGGATGATGTAGGAGGCAATCGATTTTACTCTGTGTTTTCGGGCCATTTATGAGTCTGACTATGTAAGGTTTCGCAGCATTACAGGCTTGTCATATTGACTGTATAATCATCGGCCGGTTGGCTTCGTTTTATACAATTATTGGCGGCACAGGAACGTCGATACAAGCTCGGCGTGCGGAGAGAATGGCGCCGGGGTTGACATAGTGGGCTAAGGGGACTAAATTGCGGTATCCTGATTAGCAAGCAGAAATTGGATAAGGAGAAAATCCGTGAGAAAGCAGAGCAGGCGAGAGTTTCTAAAGGCGATGGGTCTGGGGGCGGTTTCCTTAGTTATAGGTGGCTGTGTGGAGGAGAAAGGGGCCGGGGTTGGGAGGGTTGGCGGGCCGCCGAATATTATATTTATTATGAGCGATGACCACGCGGCACAGGCAATGAGCTGCTATGGCAGTAAAATCAACAAGACGCAGAACCTCGACAGATTAGCGAAGGAGGGGATGCTTTTTAGGAACTGCTTCTGCACGAATTCGATTTGCGCACCCAGCCGGGCGGTGATACTGACGGGCAAGTACAGCCATATCAACGGCGTTGTCGATAACAGGGTGGAATTCGACGGAGCACAACAGACGTTCCCGAAGCTGCTGCAAAAGGCGGGCTACGAGACGGCGGTGATTGGCAAGTGGCATCTCAAGAGCGAGCCGACGGGTTTTGACTACTGGAACATCCTTGTAGGGTCGTGGGGGCAGGGAGAATACTTCGACCCGCTATTCAGTGAGAACGGTACAGAGACGAAGACCGAGGGATACGTTACGGATATTATAACGGACTTTAGCATTGAGTGGCTAAAAGGGCGCAAGGGCGACAAGCCGTTCTGTCTATTGTATCAGCATAAAGCGCCGCATCGGGCGTGGAAGCCGGATGAAAAGCACGCGAAGATGTATGAGGACGTTGAGATACCTGAGCCGGAGACGTTCGACGATGACTACAAGACGCGGAGCGATGCGGCCCGGCAGCAGGAGATGACGGTGGAGCATCATTTGACGCCGAGTGATTTGAAGGTGCCAATGCCGGCTGAATTACCCGGCGAGGACTCACGTGGATGGGAAAATAAAGGTGTACACGGGGAATATTGGAGCCCGTCGCTGGAACTGTACGGCCAGCCGCTGAAGAAATGGAAGTATCAGCGGTATATCAAGGACTACTTGCGGTGCGTGGCGTCGGTAGATGATAACGTCGGGCGGCTGCTGGATTATCTCGACAGGAGCAAACTGGCGGAAAATACGATTGTTATCTATACATCGGACCAGGGGTTTTATTTGGGAGAACACGGGTGGTTCGACAAGCGGTTCATGTATGAGGAGTCTCTTCGGATGCCGCTGTTGGTGCGTTATCCCAAGGTGATAAAGCCGGCGTCGGTGAATGATGATATTGTGCTAAATCTGGATTTCGGACCGACGCTGCTGGACTTTGCCGGTGTTGCCAGGCCGGAGGATATGCAGGGAGAGAGCTTCCGGCGGCTGCTGGAAGGCGAGGTCAAGGACTGGCGCGAGGCAATGTACTACCATTACTATGAGTATCCGGGCTGGCACGCGGTAAAGCGACACTACGGGATAAGGACGAGACGATACAAGCTGATACACTTTTATTATGACATAGACGCGTGGGAGCTGTACGATTTACAGGAGGACCCGCATGAGCTGCGGAATATATACGATGAGGCCGAGTACAAACCTGTTGTAGAGCGGCTGAAGGCGGAATTGGCGCGGCTGCGGGAAAGATACGGCGACTCACACGAGTTAACACAGGAAATCCTTCAGCGGGATTTAGATAGTCGTCAGAAGTACTGGTTTTAATCGTTGACATCGGGGCGTAAGTCTAATAGACTATTCGTCTTTTCGCAGTATTGTTTTTACCTTGTAGTATAGAGATTTGGTTGAAAGGAGAATTTTTAAGATGGCAAGCAATATGGTTTACAGTTTCGGGGGCGGCAAAGCAGACGGCAGTGCGAGGATGAAGGAGCTTCTGGGCGGCAAGGGCGCTAATCTGGCGGAAATGAGCCGGTTGGGGATACTGGTTCCGCCCGGTTTTACGATAACGACGGAGGTCTGCACGAACTTTATGAAGACGAAGGGCAAGTATCCGAAAGCCCTTGCGCAGGAGGTCAAGAGCGCTCTGGGCAAGGTCGAGCGGATAATGAATATGAGCTTCGGTGATGTGAAGAACCCGCTGCTTTTCTCCGTACGTTCCGGGGCACGGGTATCGATGCCGGGAATGATGGAGACGGTATTGAATATCGGCCTGACGGAGAAGACGATTCCGGGGCTGGTCGCGAAGGCGGGCAACGAGCGGTTCGTATATGACGCGTACAGGCGGCTTATTATGATGTATTCGGATGTCGTGATGGAGAAGGCCGCCGGTATCGAGGCAAAGGAGGGAATGGGGATACGTCAGCAGCTTGAGAGAGAGATGCAGAAGATGAAGAACGCCAAGGGGGTGGAGTTCGATACGGAGCTGGACGCGAAGGATTTGAAGAAATTAGTGGGGATTTTCAAGCGAAAGGTCAAGCAGGTTCTGAAGAAGGACTTTCCGGATAAGCCGGAAGACCAGCTCTGGGGAGCGATTGGGGCGGTGTTCCGTTCGTGGAACGGCAAGCGGGCAGTCGCTTACCGCAGGATTGAGGGGATACCGGATGACTGGGGGACGGCAGTGAACGTGCAGACGATGGTATTCGGCAATATGGGCGACGACAGCGCGACGGGAGTGGCGTTTACGCGCGACCCGGCGACGGGAGAGAACAAGTTTTATGGAGAGTTTCTGGTAAACGCGCAGGGAGAGGACGTCGTGGCGGGAACAAGGACGCCGCAGGCGATAAATTTGGTTTCCAAGACGGATTCGTCGAAGCACCTGCCATCGTTGGAGGAGCTGATGCCGAAGCTTTACAAGGAGCTTGCCGGCATTCGGACGAAGCTGGAAAAGCACTACCGGGATATGCAGGACGTTGAGTTTACCATACAGGACGGCAAGCTTTATATGCTGCAGACGCGGGTAGGCAAGCGCAACGGCGCTGCGGCCGTTAGGATGGCGGTTGAGATGTGCGAGGAGAAGCTTATCTCGAAGAAAGAGGCGATAATGCGGGTCAAGCCGATGCAACTCGATGAGCTTCTGCATCCGATGCTGGACCCGAAGGCAGAGGCCCGCAGCACGAAGCTTGCTAAAGGTCTGCCGGCGGGACCCGGCGGCGGGGTCGGACAGATTGTCTTTACCGCCGACGATGCGGACGACTGGGCAAAGGAAGGCAAGAAAGTGATTCTGGTCCGCGACGAGACGAGTCCGGAGGACGTTCACGGAATGAAGGCGGCACAGGCGATATTGACGGCTAAGGGAGGGATGACCAGTCACGCGGCACTGGTTGCGCGAGGCTGGGGCAAGTGCTGCATAGTCGGGTGCGGGGCCCTGCACATAGATGCTATCAAGAAGGAGATATCAGTTGACGGCAAGAAGCTGGGCGAGGGCGACTGGATTTCACTGAACGGTACGAAGGGTGTGGTTTATGAGGGTAAGGTAGGTCTGCTGGCGGCGAGTCCGGAGCGAAACGTTCACTATAAGAAACTGATGAAGTGGGCGGATGAGCTTCGGCGTCTCGGAATTCGGACGAACGCGGACAATCCCGAGGACGCGAAGGCAGCGAGGAGATTCGGTGCGGAGGGGATAGGTTTGGCTCGGACGGAGCATATGTTCTTCGGGCCGGACAGGATAGCGTCGATGCGGGAGATGATACTGGCGGAGGACAAGGTGGGTCGGGATAAGGCGCTTAAGAAATTACTGCCGCTGCAGAAGAAGGATTTTATCGGGATATTCAAGGCGATGGACGGTCTGCCGGTGACGATTCGGACACTTGACCCGCCGCTGCATGAGTTTTTGCCTCAGGATGCCAAGAGTCAGGCGGAGATGGCAAAGCAACTCGGCGTTTCTGCGGACGCTATAAGAGAGAAGGTTCAGTCGCTGCATGAGTTAAATCCGATGTTGGGGCACAGGGGATGTCGGCTTGGTATTACCCGGCCGGAGATTACGGCGATGCAGGTG
>CP070830.1:2413650-2416266 GCA_020344865.1 Planctomycetota bacterium | reverse complement strand
TCGGTCCATTCCGGCTTGACCGAGCTTGCCACGATAACGCCGTCACGCCTCTTTTCCTTTGAGCTTTTCGCGACGGGGATTTTGTCCCAGGCGGATTTGAGCGTCTCGGTCAGCTTCTTGACGGACTTGCCGGGCACGGACTCTATGAAATGCTCCTCGTCCTTTAGAAACAGGCCGATGGTTATATTCGTATTGCCGATATCTACTGCGATTATATTCATTTATCGTATCCCGCCAAACGGCGCGCGTATCTCACAACCTATCGCCTTTGTACCGCATTGTTGGGTTAATGTCAATCAGGCCAAGTGTGAAAGTCTAATTCGAGAGATTTGCCTTTTCGTAATACTCCGAGAGATACTCATAGACTTCATCCAATGACGCTCCGCGCAGCGCGGCGCCGCCGCAAACATGGCCGAAAAAGGCGTTTATATCTCCCCTGCTGTCGCGAGTAACTATCGTACCGCCGAAGGGGTTGCCATGGCTGTCTGCTGAGACCCAGAATAGCCACTCTCCGTTGGGAAATTCCAATGTAAAGATATTGGGGCAAACTGATATTGCCTCTTCGATAGAATTCAGTGGTTCAAATCTCCTTGACCATTTTCTGGCGTACCGTTGTGAGCCGCTGCCCATGACGAACGGCTGAGCGAGAAACAAACCCACCGCAATTAAAAGTAGAGTAGCTAAGATGAGCCTTCTCGTGCGTCGTCCGGTGTGCCTTTTAGGCGCTGCCGTCTGGTCGTTTTGGCCTGATTCGGCAGGAATACAATTCTTATCGCTCATAATGCCCAACCCCTTATAAAAACACCAACAACGCGTAAGCACGCTGTCTACTTAATTATCTTTTAATTTGGCCAAAACTTTAGAAGCACATTCTTTTACTGAATCATCAGCACTATACTTTAAGAGTTTGGTTAAGGGTTCAATAACACGCTTATCACCTGCGTCCCCAAGTATTAAGGCGGCTGAGTATCTGACATCTTCATATTTATTTTGTAACGCATCAAATAAAGCTTCATTCCTTTTTTTACCTCTTGACAGGTATAGTCCCATCCTAGCTTCCTCTCTAATTTCTTGTTCTTCGTTATTCAGTCTTTCCTTGAATTCGTCTAGTATTCTCTGCTCTCTTCTCGAAGAAAGAGCTAATATGGTGGCATATCTGATTTCCTTGTCACTATCATCTAGCAACTCAATAAGAGCTGCGATAACCTTTTTACCTCTCTTCAAAGAGAAAAATTCGACAGCCTTAAGACGAACACACTTGTCATCATCTTTCAAGGCTAAAAATTGTTTCCGGGTGGTTGTAAAACTTCCGTGCAGCAAAAGAAAACGATACTTCGGACAAAGACTGTATCTTGTCAAAAACCAACACAACAAAATTAGAACTAAGCTTTGCCCTAAGCCTTGGTTCCAAGCCCAAGGAAGCTTACCTTCGACATTGCTCGCCAGATAGATGTATGTACCGGCTCCTGCTGTAATAATACACCAAAAAAGAACTGCTTTTAATCTAACCGCCAAGTCATGGTTTTTTTGGGCAAGCCAGTAAGTAATCTGGTTGAGAACCTCTACTAGGACTATGCAGCAACCTAATATGATTCCTTCCTGTTTTAAGAGTGTGCGGTTTTCTTGGGTTATACTATCGCTAATAATGTTAGTTATCTGCCATACGCCAAAGTAATATAACGTCAAAGCGACCGTTATCCAGATGGGATAATCCTTCGGAAATAGTATTAACCTAAGTACTGCGGCATAGGCCCTTACTGTATTTTTTATGTTTGTGATAGCCATAAATTATCCAAGTCCCTTAACTCCTCCAGTGAAATATCGACTATGTATATAGCTTTCTTAAATGGGAATTTGTACAGTTTTAGATAAAAAACTGTACTCACACAGTGCTATTGCATATAACTGAACTACAACCCAAACACTAAATAGTTCAGTAACCAAGAAGGCCTCTCCAATCAAAATCTGTTTTCAGAAATCTCTGCGACCCCTGCGCCCTCTATGGCGAAAAGACTTTTTCAATCAAATCCGCGGGTATTTTCATCGCGGCTGGGTTAGACGCAAGACAGAAGACACGAGATAGGAATTAGGGTTTTTTTTGTTTGACGATTTTCCAGAGTGTTTCTGCGAGTTCTTTTACGCCGGAGCCGGTTACGGCCGAGATTGGGTGAACGGTTTTTTTGAGCTTTTTGCCGATGTCTTTTGCGATTTTGCCATCCGGGTCGAGGTCGATTTTGTTTGCAATGATGATTTCCTTCTTCCTGGCGAGGGCCCTGCTGTACTGGGCCAGCTCACTTCTTATGGCGCGGTAGTTCTCGGCCGGGTCGGAGTTATCGGCAGGCATTATGTCGATGACGTGCGCGATGATGGTGGTTCTTTCTATGTGTCTTAGGAATTCATAGCCGAGGCCCGCGCCCTCGTGGGAGCCTTCAATCAGGCCGGGGATATCGGCCATTACGAACCGGCGAAAGTCGGAGAGCTCGACGATACCGAGTACCGGTTCGAGGGTGGTGAAGGGGTAGTCGGCGATTTTGGGTCTCGCGGCCGAGCAGCGAGAGATGAGGGTGCTTTTGCCGGCGTTCGGCATTCCGACGAGGCCGACGTCGGCGATGAGCT
>CP070830.1:2407975-2413550 GCA_020344865.1 Planctomycetota bacterium | reverse complement strand
ATGAGCGCAAGATTATTTAAAGAGGTTCGAGAAAAGCGCGGCTTGTGCTACGCCATAGGAGCGACATACCACGCTCTCAAAGAGGCCGCAGGTATAATGTGCTATGCAGGGACGACGCCTGATAAGGCACAGGAAACGCTGGACGTGATAATGAGCGAGTTTACCCGTCTTAGTGAGGCAATCAGCGAAGAGGAAATCGAGCGAGCCAAGGTCGGATTGAAGAGCATGCTGGTTCTTCAGAGTGAATCATCCAGCAGCCGGGCCAGCGGGATTGGGAGCGATTATTATATGCTGGGACGGGTGCGAAGCCTGGATGAAATCAAAAGTAAAATAGAGGAGACCAGTGTTAAATCGGTTTTAGGCTTTTTGCGGACGATTAAATTCAAAGATTTTACTGTAGTTACAATCGGCCCGGAAAAGGTGACGGTCAAGTAGAGCTACGTATGGAATTTAAGCACAAAGAAATTGCGAACGGTCTGGACCTGGTGGGCGAAGTTAACAAAGCCGCCAAGTCGGCGGCGGTCGGTTTTTTCGTCAAGACCGGTTCAAGAGACGAACCGAAACAGATAAACGGAGTGTCCCATTTTCTCGAACATATGTTGTTCAAGGGCACAGAAAAACTAAGCGCAATTGAGGTCAGCGAGGCTTTCGACAGGACGGGGGCACAATTCAACGCGTTTACGAGTGAGGAAAACACGGTCTTCTATGCTGCAGTTCTGCCGGAGTACCTGGTCGAGGTAACGAACCTATGGGTAGAATTGATGAGGCCGTCATTGAGAGACGAGGATTTCAGCATTGAAAAAGACGTCATCAAAGAAGAAATCGCGATGTATAAGGACCTGCCGAGCCATGATGTTATAGACAGATGCAGGGCCTTGCACTTTGACTCGCATCCGTGCGGCAACAGCGTTCTGGGAACCAACGAGAGTATCAGCTACTTAACGGCCCAGCAGATGCGGGGCTATTTTACAAACCGATACGCGCCCAATAACATGGTTTTCGCGTGCGCGGGTAATTTTGACTGGGAGCAAATTTGCTCGACCATCGAGGGGCCCTGCGGCGAATGGAACAGGCAGGCAGTCGAAAGAAAGTTGGAGGACTACGGAGGCAGCAGGAAAATGGAGCGAGCGGAGAAGTCCAATCTGGCTCGTGAGCACATATGTTTGATAAGCCCGGCAGTACCGGCACAGGATGAGCGGAGATTTGCGGCCTCTCTTCTGGCGTCCGTTGTAGGTGACGATGTCGGGTCGAGATTTTTCTGGGAGCTGGTCGACAAGGCGCTGGCAGAGACGGCAACAATGCAGTACAGTCCTATGGACGGCACGGGGGCATTTTACAGTTATATCCGGTGCAGCAGCGAGAATGTCAGTAAGGTACTTGATACCATAAAGGGCATCTTCGAGGGTCTGTCCAAGAGCGGCGTGACCGAAGACGAACTGAATAAGGCAAAAAATAAGATACTAAGTGCGCTGGTAATAAAGAATGAGCTGCCGATGGGCCGGCTGATTGACCTGGGTTTTAACTGGGTATATTTGCAGCAGTACCGCCTGATTGAGCAAGACGTTCGGGATATAAAGGCCGTAACTACCGACGATATCCACGCTCTAATAAAAGAATTTAAGCCGGGCGAGTTCACACAATTCTCGATAGGACCTGCATCGTAGCATCCAAAATATGTGATTGTAGGCTTTTTACGATATGCTAAGGAGGCACGCGCCGTGAAAAAATTGATATTCGTGCTTACCTGCCTGCTTGTCGTGGTTCCCATCTCGGCAAAGGCCGAGAACAACTCCGCTGCAACGGAACCGACGTTCAATACAGGCATCATAATGACCGTTGACGGCCCGATCCGGCCTTCGGAGTTTGGCAAGGCGCTTGTGCATGAACACGTGATGGTTGACTTTATCGGCGCTGCCAAGACCGGCAGGCACCGATACAACCAAGACGATGTTGTAGAAACGATGCTGCCGTATCTACAAGCTGTTCGTCATCGCGGCTTTACCGGCTTCGTGGATTGCACGCCTGCGTGGCTCGCACGTGATGTCGAGGTGCTAAGACGACTTGCAGAGCAGACCGACCTACATATTCTGACCAACACAGGTTACTACGGCACAGGTAATGGCAAGTTTCTTCCAGCTCACGCCTTCGAAGAGTCAGCCGAGCAATTAGCTGCGCGGTGGGTTCGTGAGTGGGAGCAAGGAATTGAGGGGACGAAAATCAAGCCGGGGTTTATAAAGACGAGCGTAAACAAAGGGACGCTAAACAAAGCAGACAAAAAGCTGGTTCGGGCGGCTGCGAAGGCCCATCTGCAAACGGGCCTGACAATTGCCTGCCACACAGGGGAGGCAAGGACCGCGCTGGGCGTGCTTGAGACAGTGCGCAGCGAAGGGGTCGCGCCGTCAGCTTTAATAATCGTTCATGCTGACGGTATTAAGAAAGAAAAAGTGCACTTGAAACTCGCTGAGGCGGGTGTCTGGCTTGAGTACGACGGAGTAAGCGACGAGTCGATTAAAAGACACGTTAGGCTAATTAAGAAAATGCTTGAGGCCGGATTCGGCGACCAGTTGCTTATTTCACACGATGCCGGCTGGTATTGGGTCGGCGAGGGTGAAAGCGGCAAAAAGAAAATACGGCCTTATACCACGATTTCGGACAAGCTTATCCCTGCGTTAAAGAGTGCTGGTGTTAGTGAGGCCGAGATTGACAAAGTGCTTGTGGATAATCCAAGACGTGCCTTTACCGTCAGCTTACGCAGGGGGCAATCAGGCGTCAAGTGAGCAGGGATAAGATAAAAAATCCTTGATATTTTCGGGGGCGTTTGATACACTCAATAATTACTCAGTTATGAAACCCTTAACAAGGGTGTTAAAAAAGACTCAGGAAGATAAGGAGGAGCAAAAAATGCCATTTCCACGTAAAAAACGCACATCAAGGGACCATCCGGAGAGAAATAATCATCAGGGCCAGAGATTAAAATACGGCTGGTTGAAGTGGTTATTTCCTATAACGGGTTTTTTGGCGCTTGTATGGTTTCTGATTCGCGTGATTCCAAAACCGAGTAGGGCGACATATCCGTGTCAGCGGGCTGCCTTTCCTATTGCTTCAGGTTTTGTGGTCTGGATTACAGGGCTTTTGGTTTCGGCTGCGGCGTTCAGGAAGGCGAGGCTTTTGCTGAAGCGCTCGCAGGTTGTGCTGGCGTGTTTGTGTGCGATGGCAGCGACCGTGACGGGTGTTGTCTCGCTGGTGAACGTGCCTCAGGGCAAAGCGGTCGCTGAGGTATATATAACCGAAGTGCATGACTCTATCGGGCAGGCCAAAGGTATTTATCCCGGCCGGGTCGTGTGGGTACATGACCCCAATGCTACGGACTGGGAGGGGCCTGAATCGGAAGAGCACTGGTTTGACAGTAATCATACGGATTTAGCTGTGGTTGAAGAAATGCTTTCGCAGTCCGTTCGAGGTGTAGCAGGTAAAGGAACGGTCTCGGCGGCGTGGGACGCGATTTTCAGGAATTTTAATATTAGCCAGGGCAAGGGAGATGTGGGATATGCGGCGGGAGAAAAAATCGCCATGAAAATCAATCTTACGACGTGTAATGCCACAACCCCACTTGTTGACCCAGTGACATACGATAAGGACCCCACTTACATCAATAACATTGACAATTCGCCGCAGATGATACTGGCCCTTTTGCGGCAGCTTGTTTACGAGGCGGGTGTGGACCAGAGTGATATTACATTCGGCGACCCGACGGGTATGATTCCGAATTACATGTGGAACATAATACATCCGGAATTTCCGGATGTTAATTACATGGACAATGAAGGCGGAATGGGGCGTACAAGGGTGGAGTTTTCGGAGGTTCCTTTGTACTGGAGCACTCCGGATGCCGTGGGTAAACCGGGCAAACCACTCGAGCAGGACTATATACCGAGTTGCTTTGCCGAGGCCGATTACATGATTAACTTTGCGATACTCAAAGGTCATTCGGCGGGGATTACAGTCTGCGCAAAGAACCATTACGGTTCGCTTATAAGAACGCCCGTTGGCAATCTCTGGAAGGTTGATCTTGATTATTATGATTTGCATGATAGTCTGCCGAATGCCGGTTGGAGCCCGGGGACGGGGCATTACCGGGCGCTTGTTGATTTGATGGGTCACCCGGAACTGGGCGGCAAAACGGTGCTTTATCTTCTCGATGGTCTTTTTGCAGGGTACTACTGGGATTCGGAACCTTATAAGTGGGACATGGAGCCATTCAACGGCGACTGGCCAAGCAGTATATTTGCGTCCATGGATGGTGTGGCCATAGATTCGGTGGCATACGATTTTCTCCTGGAGGAATGGCCAGATGTGGTCACCGGCGGAACAGGCGCGCCTGGCAGCTTGGAGGGTGGAGCCGAAGATTACCTTCACGAAGCGGCCATGGCGAACGACCCGTGTTCGGGGTCATTCTATGACCCGGCACATGATGGAAATGTTGTTCAGCTGGAGAGCCTCGGAGTCCATGAGCACTGGAACAACTCAACCGATAAACAATACTCGCGGAATTTAGGTGAAGAGTACGGGATAGAGCTTATTGCATTGTCGCAGAGAATTACGGGGGACATTGCGACGGACGGCAAGGTGAACTTTATTGACTTCGGGATTCTGGCCGGGCAGTGGATGAGCAGCGGGTGCGGCGAATGTGAGGGCGCGGACCTGACCGATGACGGCAATGTCGGGCCGGCGGATTTGAGCAGACTGAGCGAAAACTGGCTTGCAGGTCTTTAGGGAAGGCTGCGACAATGAGTGAAGAAGAAAAAAACAAGCAGATTGACGCTGATATCGAGCAGGCAAAGAAGGATGTTCTTCGCGCGCGGGACATAATTCCAGGCGCTGCGAAACACGACAAATCAGACTCACCCCCCCTACCGGCGGCAGGGCAAAAGCAAATCGAGGTGCCGCATTTTGACCTGGCTGAAGAGATATTGGCCGAGCAGCGAAAGATTACCGCAGTAAAAAGACAAGCTCCCGGCAGGAAAACGAGGGTGGAAAAGGTAAGAACACAGACTGAACCGGCCGGCCATACCATAGAACCACCAATGCCATCTGCATCAGAGGAGGACCGTATAATCGCAGAGATTGTAGCGAGGGATATCGAAAGACTCTGCCGCGGAGGCACCTGAGACAGTGTTGAACAGGATTATTTTCCACTAAGCCAAGTTGGGCCGCAGCCTATATCCACCTTGAGGGGGACATCGAGCTTGATAGCGGTCGTCATTTCCTCACTTATCCATTTTGCATGCTCGTCGGCACCGGTGGTGGGCAGCTCGAAGACGAGCTCATCATGGATTTGCAGGATTAATTTCACCGGCAGGTTCTCAGATTCAATTTTCCGCTGGATGTTTATCATGGCGACCTTTATCAAATCCGCAGCCGAGCCTTGAATGACGGTATTTACTGCGAGACGCTCTGCTTGCCTGCGTTTGTTGGCGTTTTTGCTGCTTATGTTTGGGATTTTGCGTCGTCTGCCCAAAACAGTCTCGGCAAAAGCCGTCCGTTTTGCTGCCTCAACGCAAGAGTCCATAAATTT
>CP070830.1:2404241-2407875 GCA_020344865.1 Planctomycetota bacterium | reverse complement strand
GATTGCGGCGTGGCTGATTACGGTTGTGCCGCAGGAGAGGAGGACAGCTGTATTGTATTTTGCGGTGGTGCTTGCGTTTTGTGTCTGGATGTGGGGCGGGTGGGTCACGTACAACACTAAAGCTGTTCGGAAATGGCTGGTGCGAATTATCGCCGTCGGCTTGGCTGTTGCTGCGGGCTGGGGATTGTTGAAGCCGGCGAAGGTTCTTATTGACTGGCAGTCTTATGATGGTTCTGTGATAGAGTCTGCCCTGAGTGCGGACAGGCCTGTCTTAATTAAGTTCACGGCTGATTGGTGCCTAAGCTGTAAGACGGTTGAAAAACTGGTTTACTCGCGAGAAGATATAGCGAATTTAGTTGAGGAGAAGAACGTATTGGCAGTGAAGGCCGATACCACAGCGAGCGATTATCCGGCGACGGAGGCGCTGAAGAATGTTTATAATGAGCCGGGGGTGCCGGTGAGCATTTACTTTGCGCCGGGTGAAACTGAGCCGGTGAGGTGGCGGGATAAGTCTTTTGGCGGTGAACTGAAGTCATTGTTGGAGAAGCTCGCTTCGAAGTAGTCCCCATGGCCAAAAGAAAAGCGAAGATAAAGGTTAAGAAGGCGGAGGCGGCCGAGCGGGTAAGGAAGATTTATCCGATACTGGCCAAAGCTTACCCGAAGGCGACGACGGCACTTCGATTCGGCAATCCGTTGGAGCTTTTGATTGCGACGATATTGAGCGCGCAGTGCACGGACGCGCGGGTAAATATGGTGACTCCGGGCCTGTTTAAGAAATACCCGTCAGTGAAGGACTGGGCAAATGCTGGATTGTCTGAGATTGAGAACGATATACGGAGCACGGGATTTTTCAGGAATAAGGCAATCAGTATCAAGGGTGCATCGCAGGCGATATTAGAGCAACACGATGGCGTGGTTCCGGATAATATGGAGGAGCTTGTGAAGCTGCCGGGCGTTGGCAGAAAGACGGCAAATTGTGTTTTGGGCAATGCGTTCGGGCGGCCGGCGATAATGTGCGATACGCACGTTATTCGGCTTAGCCGGCGGTTGGGGCTGTCTAATAACAGCCATGATGCGGTAAAGCTGGAATTTGATTTGGCCGAAATAATACCTAAGAAGAGGTGGACGGTTTTCAGCCATTTGCTGATTCTTCACGGGCGAAACGTTTGCAAGGCCCGCAAGCCGGATTGTGAGAGCTGTCGGATTTCGAGATATTGTGCCTCGGCGAACCGGCCGGATTTATGGTGACTTTAGGATGAAATTAGTTTTGCAGGAGATTTTTTTCTATGCTGGAAAGTATTGATAAACCGGTTAAGGACCTGTGGCGGATATTCAGGGTTATGGCGGAGTTTGTGGAAGGATTCGATGAGCTTGCCACTATAGGGCCGGCGGTATCGTTTTTCGGTTCATCGCGGGCGGAGCCAAAGGAGCGATACTATAAACTTGCCGAGAAGACGGCTTCGGAAATAGTAAAGGCCGGATTCGCGGTGATAACCGGCGGGGGCGGCGGGATAATGGAGGCGGCGAACAAAGGAGCGGCAGAAGCGGGCGGCAAGAGCATAGGGCTGAATATCGAGCTGCCGATGGAGCAGGTACCGAACGAGTACCAGAACCTGTCGCTGCACTTCAGGTACTTTTTCTGTCGCAAGGTGATGTTCGTGAAGTACGCGCACGGATTTATCGTCTTTCCCGGGGGGTACGGGACGATGGACGAGTTTTGGGAGGCACTGGTGCTTATTCAAACCTTGAAGCAGGTTTATTTTCCTGTGGTTTTGATGGGCAGCGAGTACTGGCAGGGGCTTCTCGAGTGGATGAATGAGAAGATGCTCAAGGAGCACAATTACATCTCAGCGGAGGACAGGGAGGTCTTTACGATTGTGGATGAGCCGGAGGCCGCGACAAAGATTATAGTTGATTTCAGGGATGCGGAGGGTCGCGGCGGTATGGAGCTGCCGGCGGGAATGAAGAAGATGTGAGGCGAGGGGCTTTGAGTCAGCTTGTAATCTCTGCCGTCGCTTTATTCAGATGGGTTAGGAGGGACTTTTTGTCCGGGCCGCCGAGGTGCTGCCAGGGCAGGGTGTCATCGTCGGCGAATTGCATTTGTGCGGCGGCATCAATATTAATATCGAATTTCTCAAAAGCTTTTTTCCAGATTTCGTAGTCGAAACATTCATCCCACAAATCGAATCTTGCCCCATCGAGCCAAGCAGCTTCGATGACGCTGGATAGTCGTCTGTCACCGCGGCCGATTGCCGATTCGAGGACGCTTCGGTTTATATCGTGGAATTTGAACTGGAGGGATTTTGCGTGGAGTTTTCTTTTCTCGTCGAGTATCAGGCGCTTTGCCTGCTCGAAGTATTCTTTTGGTTTTTGGCCGAGCCAGGCGAAGGGGGTGTGGGGCTTGGGGACAAACCAGCTTATTGTGATATTGATTTTGGCGGTTTTGCCGTCGACTTTTTTGCGGAGCTGCGCAAGTTGAGATGACAATTGCGCAATTTGTTTTATGTCGTCCTGGGTTTCGCCGGGCAGGCCGACCATAAAGTATAGTTTGAGTTTTTGCCAGCCGGCCCTGTAGGCGGCCTCAACGGCGGCAAACAAATCTTCGTCTTTCAAGGGCTTGTTTATAATTCGTCTTAGTTTTTCGCCCGCGGCTTCAACGGCGATTGTCAGGCCGCCTTTTCTTATCGGAGCCACCAGAAGGGGTATCAGCTTTAACTGTCGGTCGACCCGGAGGCTTGGCAGGGACAGGCCGACGTATTTGTCCTGAAAGTATTCGTGAAGGCGGGAGAGTAATTCCTGGAGGTTGGGAAAATCGGCGCTCGAGAGGCTGAGGAGACTCACCGTGTCGAACCCCGTTGCGTGGTAGCAGGTCTTTGCAGTTTCGGTGATTTTTTCGATACTTCGATAGCGGACGGGCCTTCTGCAGAAGCTTGCCTGGCAGAATCTGCACCGGCCGGGACAGCCCCGCATAATCTCGATGCTGACCCGCTCGTGGACGGCCTGAGTGAAAGGGACAATCGGGGCGAGTGGGACAGGGGCGTTTTCGAAGTCCTCAACGACGGCGTTTTTGAATTGGGTTGGCAAGTCAGGGGAAATCGCTTTGGGTGACTTTGTTGTTTTGGAGTCAAATTCGTATAGGGCGGGGACGTAGAGCCAGTCAAATTGTTTGGCGGCGTTAAGAAGGATTTCTTTTTTAGTCGTACCGGTCTTTTTCTGGGCCTTTATCAATTGTATCAATTCGACGATGATGTCTTCAGCTTCACCGAGTACAAACAGGTCTATGAAGTCGGCCACAGGCTCGCAGCAGTTTGCCATTGCGCCGCCGGCAATGACCAAGGGGTCGTTTTCATCTCGCTCGTTAGCACGGATATTGACGCCACCGAGGTCGAGCATGTTGAGGACGTTGGTGTAACAAAGCTCATTGGTAAGGCTAAAGCCGACGATGTCGAAGTCCTTTAAGGCCGCCTTGGATTCGAGAGAGAACAGGGGGATTCGCTTGTCGCGGAGTACTTTCTCGGCGTCAGTCCAGGGGGCAAAGACCCTCTCGGCGGCGGCATCCTGCATTTTGTTGATGATATCGTACAGGATTGCCAGACCCTGATAGCTCATAGCTACCTCGTAGACATCGGGAAAG
>CP070830.1:2401582-2404141 GCA_020344865.1 Planctomycetota bacterium | reverse complement strand
AATGCGAATATATTATCGCCCGGCGCGAAATGCGAGCTTATGGACAGCATCTGGGTATCTTCAATAGCTTCTATGGGAGCGCCGGCGGCCACTGTTCCTGCCAGCGGTATAGCCGCCGCAGGCTTGCTGTGCTCATTCGAACCGTGCCCGGCGAGCCCGTCAAGCAGTTCTTGCGCTTTGCAGGTCAGGTTCAAAGAGCGAGCCCTGCCCGGCGAGGTCGAGAGCAGGTGTTTTCTTCGCAGTTCGGCGATATGCTCGAATACGGTGCTTCGGCTTATGCCCAGTTCGGATGCTAATTCGGCCATCGTCGGGGAATAGCATTGACTGGTCTGAAAACGGTGGATCGCTTTTAATAGCTGTAGCTGGCGCGGGGTAAGCTGGTTTGTCTGTTCTGGTGTTTCCAACAGCATATTTTAATTTCCCCTTTTGGTGGACAATCCAGTGGGCGCCCGGACGTGTCTGTCTCTGCGAGGCTGCAGCGGTGTCGGGTCCGGGTCCAAGTATCGCAGTCATTACCTCGCTTATTGTATTTAATAGTTTGAGCAGCCGGTTTGCCGAGGGCATGTATGATTTGTTCGTTTGTCCGGCCCACGTGGTGACGAAATCGCCGCCCGGTCCGAATTTGCATATAGGCTCAGTTTGGTTGTTCGCCCGGCTGTCCATTTTTTCTCCGGTTGGCCCATCAATAACTATTGGTTAGCGGATTTAGGCAATGCTACGCAACTATATTGTATCGGTGAAGCAGGGCAGAAAACCCTAACAAAAACCGAACAAAAATCACCGGTCCACGGAAATTTTTTAGCTCACTTGTTTTCTTAACCAGAGGATTGATAATATAGGACGAAACGTAAAGCCTTTATTGAGAGGTGCTTAAAGAATTTTAATTTTCTCTTCAAAAATTCGCTTGCCGAAGTGCGCACGGTAGTACATAATGTATTAATAGTATTAATACGCTTTGTCGTTTTTCGTTTTGTCAGCGCGAGCTGAAAGGTCGGTTTTTATGGCGTTATGGGTGCAGATATCTGCTGGGTCGGGCGAGCCAATTTATATACAGATAGTTGAGCAGGTCGGCGAGGCGATTGCGAAGGGTGAATTGGCGGCAGGTGATAGGCTGCCCGCGGTCAGGAAGCTCGCCGCAGAGTTAGTGGTTAACCCTAACACCGTGGCCCGCGCGTATGGCGTGTTGGAGCAGACCGGGCTGGTCACTACCAAGACAGGTTCAGGTACGTTTGTGGCCGACCCGAAGCTGCGCAGCAGAGATGCTACGGATATCAATATCCTTGCAGAGCGGATGGATACGCTGATTACGCGGGGTCTGAATCTGGGTCTGGACAAAGGGGATTTAGTTAATATGTTCAAAGAGCGGATAAAGAAGTTTGCTCGAAAACAAAGAGGCGAGAAGAAAAAATGACTGAGACAGTATTAGAGACAGAGGGTCTTACCAAATATTACGGCCGCAAGCTGGCCCTTGACCATATGGATTTGAAGATTCCGCGGGGCTGTATTTGTGGCTTTGTCGGCCGAAACGGGTCTGGGAAGACAACAGCCATAAAGTTGATGCTGGGACTGTTAAGACCAACAGCTGGGGCGTCGAAATTGTTAGGCTGCGATTCACAGCAGTTGAAGCCTGCAATTCGTCAGCGGGTCGGCTATGTAACAGAGGGACATCGGCTCTTTCGCTGGATGAGCATTGGCAGGTTGGAGCGGTTTCAAAGGGCATTTTTCCCAAAGCAGTGGGATAACAAGTTTTTTGCCGATATGCTTGAGTATTTTGGTCTTTCTAAAAAGCAGAAGATAAAGAATCTGTCGATCGGCGAGCGCGCACAGGTTTCGCTTGGGCTGGCACTGGCGCCGCATCCTGATGTATTGATAATGGACGACCCGACGCTGGGGCTTGACGCTGCGATAAGGCGTCAGTTCCTGGAAGGAATGATTGAACTTATTATGCGGGAGGGCAGAACGGTCTTTTTCTCAAGTCATATACTCGGTGATGTTGAAAGGGTCGCCGACAGAATTCTGGTCATTGACAAGGGGGTGATAAGGGCGGATTGTTCGGTTGAGCAGTTTAGAGGTGTGGTTAAAAAGGTGAGGACGGCGTTTGAAGATTCCGTTCCGACACAGGTCGATATTGAGGGCCTGCTGCACGTGAGGCGCGGTGAGAGGGAACTTCAGCTGATTTTAGTCGGAGTAGATGACGAGAAAATTGCCGAGTGGTCGGCCTCAGTGGGTGCTAAGAGCCACGAGATAGTAAAAATGAACATGGAAGACCAGTTTATCGAATATACGGCCCCGCCGGGTCATCAAAGACTGTTTGAATGGGAGGAAATAATAAGATGAGATTCTTGGCGCTATTACGAAAAGAGCTCCGTGAATGTCTGCCGTGGCTGTTGCTTGCTGCAGTCGTTTTTCTGGCAATAGGTGGTTTTGTCGTGTATTCTCAAGCCTACCAGCCCCGCATGTTTCGCAAAGCCTTTTTCCAACCCGGCAGTATGGTGCCTTCCTATTATCTCACGCGTTTTGGTTATACGCCGCTGGGCACCGCTCAAGTACCGCTGTTTC
>CP070830.1:2394958-2401482 GCA_020344865.1 Planctomycetota bacterium | reverse complement strand
ATATGCTGGAGACGCTGGAAGAGAAGACGAAGGGCAACCTGAGCGAGCAGGAAGAAAAGGCACTTACCAATATGCTGAACCAGGTGCGGATGGCGTATGTGCAGGTGTCGGAAGAGAAGAAATAAGAATCCGGATTGTTTTGGATTTTAGTTTAGCTTGTTGAGGCGAGAGCGGCTTGGCGAATATATTAGAGAAGATTATTGCGGATAAGAGGGCGGAGGTGGATGAGCGGCGGAAGGCGCGGAGTCTGGATGAGCTGCGCGATGAGGTCGCGTCGATGGGGAAGTGCCGGAATTTTTACAAGGCGGTAACGAAGCGCAACAGGCGGGGGCTGAACGTTATTGCGGAGGTGAAGAAGGCGTCGCCGTCAGCGGGGGTGATTCGGGAGGACTTCGACGCGGCGGCGATTGCGCGGACGTACAAGGAGTGCGGGGCGGACGCAATCAGCGTTTTGACGGACGAAAAATATTTTCAGGGGAGGCTGGAATATGTGAGTCAGATTAAGGGGGCTGTGGATTTGCCGGTTCTGCGGAAGGATTTTATTATCGATAAGTGGCAGGTTTACGAGTCGCGGGCGGCGGGGGCGGACGCGATACTACTTATAGCGGAGGCGTTGCCAGCGGGAGTGCTAATGGATTTGATGCTAGCGGCGGCGGAACTGACGCTGACGGTGCTGCTGGAGGTGCACGGGGCGGATACGCTGATGCAGGTGCGGAGCGTTGTGGGGTTTCCGAAGAAGGGGTACAGCGTTCTTGGGATTAATAATCGGGACCTTACGACGATGGAGGTGGATTTGAATACGACGGGTCGATTGGCGGGGCTGCTGGACGATAAGAACGAACTGGTCGCCGAGAGCGGGATAAAGACGCGGGCGGACGTCGAGAAGCTGAAATCGGTCGGGGTGAAGGCGGTTCTGGTGGGGCAGGTGCTTTGCGAGAGCGATGATATAGAGGCGAAATTTGCGGAGCTATTTGGCTGACGTCTGATGGAATATTTTATATTAGCGGCGATAGGTGTTGTGATGGGTTTTTTCGGGGGGCTGCTGGGGATTGGTGGGGCGGTGGTTCTTATACCGGGACTGGTGTTTGCGTTCGGTGAGAACCAGCACCTGTATCAGGCGGCGGCGATGATATGTAGTTTTTTTGTCGGGGCGTCTGCTACGATTGTGCATCGGAGTGAGAAGGTATTGATGATGGATGTTCTTAAGGGGCTTGTACCTGCGGCCGCCGTGGGAAGTATCATTGGGGTGGCGATTAGTAACAGTTCGGTTTTTGCGGGGGAGAACAGTTATCTTCTGGCGCGGATACTGGGCGGCTTTATGATTTATGTGGTGGTTTATAATTTGTTGAAATTCAGGCATTCTGATGGAGGGGCGGGTGGTTTTGATATTACGGGTGCACGGCGGTCGGCGGGTTTGAGTATTGTGTGCGGGCTGTTGAGCGGGATACCGGCGGGTCTTTTGGGGCTTGGTGGAGGTGTGCTTTTGGTTCCTACGCAGCAGGTTTTTCTGCGGCTGCCATTGAAGCGGGCGATAAGCAATTCGGCGTCGGCCGTTGCACTGCTGAGTATTGTGGCGGCAGTTTATAATACGGCAACTCTGCCGCAACATGGTATTGCGGCGATAGAGGCGGTGAAGATAGCGGCGGTTGTTATTCCGGGGGCGATTATCGGGTCGTTTTTGGGAGGGAAGGGGGTGCATAAGCTGCCGAGCAAGGTGGTGCGGGTGGTCTTTATCGTGCTTATGGGGCTTGCGTGCTACAGGCTGCTTACGGTGGCACCTGGTGCGTGATAGGTTATTGGGGGAAACGAGAAGACTACATAACTGAAAAAACGAGTTACGGTTTCCATCGCAAGTCGTTGAAGTCCTGAGGTTCGACAAATTCCAAGTGGAGGTCGCCGAACAGTATGATGCAGCCCTTGCCATCATGCTTTTCTGTGGTCATTAAAGCGGGGCCGCCGACGGGATTCTTTGCTACGGGTGTCTCGAATAGTAACACGACATCATTTGGTATGTCTTTTAATCGTAAGCCAGCAACATTCTCATTTAGAGCATAATCGCTCCATCCCTGATATTTTTCATACTGTTCAGGGCCTGAATCATTTAGCCAAACGTACAAAGGGTCCTGAAACTCTTGCCCATTAGGGTCTTGAACATTCTCACGGTCATCGTGTACCCAAAGATTAATTTTGACCGGGTAGAAATCAGCCAAAATCTCACACCAGTTCTCGGCAGGCGGCAGGTTGTCTTGATGCTCTTCTGCGTAATCCTTTATGATGTAAGTGATTGAGCGAAGGCGAAAGACATATATGCGATGTGGGGAAGACCTTAGTATCTCCAATATCGGCAAGTGGTACACACAGAAAAACGCCGCTATGAGAAATCCAGCCGCGCTGAGAGAAATGTTCCGTAGCTTGGGCCTTCGAAAAGGACTTAAAATTAGGCTGATTAGAGAAGTAAGGGCAACAATCGGAGTCAAGTAAAATCCAACACTGTATAATATTTCCCCAACAAGGCTAGCTATTGGATGTGGGCCTTTAATCTCAACTGGCATTAGGTCATGGTTAAGGCGAAATGATACCCTGCAGATAACGGAAAGAATAAGTGCTCCCAGTGCTAGGTAAAAGGAAAGACGGAATAAAAGCCCAGTTCGAGGTTTCTCATTTTGCAGATTTGATGTTTCCGTTTCCATGAGATAATCAGGTCACTTTTGTTTTTTTTGGATTTTAGCCCAGGTGTCGCGGAGTGTTACGGTTCGGTTGAAGATGAGGTTATCTTTTGAGGAGTCGGTGCAGAAGTAGCCGAGGCGTTCGAACTGGTAGCGGCCAAGAGGTTTTGTATCTGCGAGGGACGGCTCGACGCGGCAGTCGGTGAGGATTTGGAGGGAGTCGGGATTCAGGTTGGATTTGAAGTCCTTATCTTCGGGTGCATCATCCGGATTTTCGTTTATGAAGAGGTGGTCGTAGAGTCGGACTTCGGCTTTTAGTGCGTGGGGGGCGGAGAGCCAGTGTAGGGTGGATTTAACCTTTCGGCCGTCGGGTGCATCGCCGCCGCGGGTTGCGGGGTCGTAGGTGCAGTGCAGCTCGGTGATGTTGCCGTTGGAGTCCTTGGTTACGTCGGTGCAGGTGACGAAGTAGGCGTAGCGGAGGCGGACTTCGCGGCCGGGGGCGAGGCGGTAGAACTTCTTTGGGGGTGATTCCATAAAGTCGTCCTGCTCGATGTAAAGCTCTTTAGAGAAGGGGACTTTGCGCGTGCCGGCGGAGGGGTCTTCGGGGTTGTTGACGGCGTCGAGTTGCTCGACTTTGTCTTCGGGGTAGTTGTCGATGATGACTTTCAGCGGTTTTAGGACGGCCATTACGCGAGGGGAGGTTTTGTTGAGGTCTTCGCGGAGGCAGTGTTCCAAGAGCGCGATGTCAACAGTGCTGTTGAATTTGTTTACGCCGATGACTGTGCAGAAGTTTCTGATGGCGGCGGGCGAGTAGCCTCTTCGGCGGAGGCCGCAAATGGTGGGCATTCGCGGGTCGTCCCAGCCGGTGACGAGGCCGTCGGCGACTAACTGCAGGAGCTTTCGCTTACTCATTACGGTGTAGCTTAGGTTCAGGCGGGCGAACTCGATTTGCTGCGGGTGGAAGACGCCGAGCTGGTCGAGGAACCAGTCGTATAGGGGGCGGTGGTTTTCGAATTCGAGGGTGCAGATTGAGTGGGTGATTTCTTCGATGGAGTCTTCGAGGCCGTGCGCCCAGTCGTACATCGGATAGATGCACCACGCGTCGGCGGTGCGTGGGTGGGCGGCGTGGAGGATGCGGTACATAACGGGGTCGCGCATGTTGAGGTTGGGGTGCGCCATGTCGATTTTGGCCCGGAGGGTGCGTGAGCCATCGGGGAACTTGCCAGCCTTCATTTGCTCGAAGAGGTCGATGTTTTCTTCTATTGAGCGGGAGCGGTATGGGCTGTCTTTGCCGGGCTTGGTGAGGGTGCCTCGGTACTGTCTGGTTTGGTCGGGTGTCAGGTCGCAGACGTAGGCCCTGCCGGCCTTTATGAGCTGGAGGGCGTATTCGTACATCTGCTGGAAGTAGTCGGAGGCGTAGTAGAGGCGGTCGGCCCAATCGAAGCCGAGCCAGCGGACGTCCTCTTTGATTGCTTCGATGTATTCGGCTTCCTCTTTTATGGGGTTGGTGTCGTCGAAGCGGAGGTTGCACAGGCCGGAGAACTGGTCCGCGATGCCGAAGTTGAGGCAGATGCTCTTTGCGTGTCCGATGTGGAGGTAGCCGTTCGGCTCGGGTGGGAAGCGGGTATGGACGCGGCCGGACCATTTATTGGTCTTTAGGTCGTCGGCGACAATCTGGCGGATGAAGTCTAACTTTTGGCCTTTATTGTTTTGTCCGGTATTTGGTTTAGTCACCTGGTTTTATCCTGGCATAACGGCTATGCGTTCATCGAGAAATTCGGTCGCGATATTTTGGCAGATAACAGTTTATTGGATGAGCTGCGGTTTTTCAAAATAAGCTTTCGTGTAGGGGTGGACTTTTTTGTCTTTCAAAAGGGAGCTTTTGTCGAACCATTTATATTGTTCGTGCTGGTCGTCCGGGGATTCGAGCGGCGCATCGGTTATTTTGATATGGTGGGCCAGCACGATGTAGTGGGTGCTGGCTTTTTGTTTTTGGGTGAAGTTATCGGGGTACCAGTGCTCGAAGACGCCGATGAAGTTAGCTTTTTCATGGGCGAGGTTAATGCCGAGTTCGTCTTTGGCGATGCGTTCGAAGGCGCGGGGGATTGATTCGTCTTTTAGTATTCGGCCGCCGGGGACGAACCAGTAATCCTTTGCGGGGGCGTTTTTTCGCAGGCCGAGGAGAATCTGGTTGCGGGTGTTTTCGATGATGAGGTCGATGGATGCGATGGGTGTTTTTCTGATGACCTCGATTAAATCACGGTGATTGAGTTTAAAGGGCTTTCTATCTATCATCAGGTAGGAATTTAGCAGATTGTAGTAGTTTTGTCCAGTTTGGTGTCGCTGGCGAGGCAGGTTGGGATAAGGGCAGTATAAGTTCTGGACGGTGCAAGTTTTTTTTGGTACTATGACGGCTGTTTTTCCAAGGATTTGCACTAATAGGAGAAGACATTAATGAGCGTACTGGCTTCGATTGGCAAGACTCCCTTGGTGGAGTTGAAGCGTGTGAACAGCAACGGCAAGGTCAGGATAATGGCCAAGCTGGAAGGGAACAATCCGAGCGGTTCGGTGAAGGACCGGGCAGCGCTTTATATGATAAGCAAGGCGGAGGAATCGGGCGAATTGGCGAAGGGCAAGACGATACTGGAACCGACGAGCGGCAATACGGGGATTGCTCTGGCGATGATAGGTGCGTCGAAGGGCTATCGGGTGAAGCTGACTTTGCCGGAGTGCGTCAGCTCTGAGAGACGTCACGTTCTGGAGGCCTTCGGGGCGGAGGTGGTTATGACGCCGGCCAAGGAAGGGGTGGACGGGGCAATAATGAAGGCGTATAAGTTGGTGGAGGAGAATCCCGATGAGTACTTTATGCCGAACCAGTACGCGAACGCGAACAATCCTCTCGCTCATTACGAGACGACGGGGCCTGAGATTTTCGAGCAGAACGGCGGCGAGGTTGACGCTTTCGTGACGGGGATGGGCACGACGGGGACACTGATGGGCGTGTCACGGTATCTGAAGGAGAAATCCGAGAGTATCAAGGTGGTGGGGGTCGAACCGACACCGGGCCACACGATGCAGGGCCTTAAGAACATGACGGAGTCAATTGTTCCGGATATTTTTGACAGGTCGCGACTGGATGATGTGATTATGATGCGGGACCAGGAGGCGTTCGATATGGCGCGTCGTCTTGCATCTGAGGAGGGGATATTCGCGGGTATCTCGAGCGGGGCGGCTGTTGCGGGCGCTCTTAGGGTGGCGGAGCAGATGAGTTCGGGGACGGTGGTTACGATAATAGCGGACCGGGGCGACCGTTATCTGAGCACGATGCTGTTTCGTTCGGCGTGCGCGAAGTGTCCGCCGTAGTGTCGTTTACGCGGTTCTTGACAATGGGGCGGATATAGCTTACTTTTTGGTTGTTTTCGCGTATTTTCCTGAATTGGCGAGGCTTTTAATGGTAGTAACACGTTTTGCACCATCACCGACGGGTTATCTGCACGTGGGAGGTGCGCGGACGGCGGTGTTTAACTGGCTTTTTGCGAGGCGGATGGGGGGCAAGTTTATCCTGCGGATTGAGGACACTGACCAGAAGCGCAATACGCCGACGGCGCGTCAGCAGGTGATGGATGATTTGCGGTGGCTGGGGATTGAGTGGGACGAGGGGCCGGAGGTCGGCGGGGCGAACGGGCCCTATCTGCAGTCCGAGCGGAAAGAGAAGGGGATTTACGATGGATATGTGAAGAAGCTGCTTGATGAGCAGAAGGCATATTACTGTTTTGATACGGCTGGGGAGTTGCAGGCGATGCGGGAGGAGGCGGAGGCGCAGAAGAAGGGTTTTGTTTACACAAGGCCGGAGAGATT
>CP070830.1:2381100-2394858 GCA_020344865.1 Planctomycetota bacterium | reverse complement strand
ACGTAATCGGTTTTATCATTCATATATTATCTTGCTGAATACGGATCCGCGGCGTCTCGCATGCCGTCACCGAAGAAATTGAAACATAAAACCGTCAATACGATAAAGACGGCGGGCAGCAGCAGCCAAGGATAGTTTGCGACGGTAGTCATATTCATACAATCTTGAAGCATAACGCCCCAGCTGACGACGGGGGGCCGCAGGCCCACGCCCAAGAAGCTCAGCGTAGTTTCGCCCAGAATCATCCACGGGACGGTCATGGTAAGTGAGACAATGATGTGGCTGGTGAAGCCCGGCAGCAGGTGGCGGAAAATAATTCTCTTATGGCTTGCGCCCAGCAAATAAGCTGCTGTTACATAGTCCTCTTCGCGCAGTGACAGAAGCTTTCCCCTGACCACACGAGCCAATCGCGTCCATCCCAAAAGACTCAATACAATAGTTATGGAAAAATAAATCCTAAGAGACGACCAGTCGTCAGGCATAATTGCACCAAGGGCCAGCCAGAGGGGGAGTTTAGGGATGGAGTTGATGATTTCTATGGAGCGCTGTATGAAGTTGTCGGCGGCTCCGCCAAGATATCCGGATATTCCACCTATAGTGATGCCGAGGGCAAAAGTCACGACAATTGCAACGACGCCGACGGAAAGAGAAATGCGCGCACCGTATAAGACCCTCGTCAGGATATCTCTGCCGTACTTGTCGGCACCCAGCATGTAGAAGGTTGGGGGCGGTATTTGGTTGCCGGGTTCAGAAAGATACTCTTTTGAAGGCAGGGCAACATCATTTTTGACACCGAAGAAATGGCGACTTGAGGGAATCAAGCCGAGCAATTTGTAAGGCGTGCCTTTTACAAAGAAGGATAAGTTGATAACGCTGCTTTTATCCTCGATGTAGGATTTTCGAAAGGTAACAGGGTCGACGTACCGCCGCATCTGATAAACATAGAAGCCGTCTGCGAGGCTGTATCTTGGTATCTGAGGAGGACAATATGCCCGGTCGAGGACTCGCCATTGCGGATTGTAAGGCGCAAAGAACTCAGCGAATATTGCGACTATGTACATTACGCTCAACATAAAGAAGGCACCTACGGCCAGTCGGTGCCTGGCAAATCTCCTTCGAATAAGCTGCCATTGCGACAGCTTTTCCGGGGGGAGCTCTGTCTTAGCAGTACTTTGCATTGTCGGTGATTTAGTCATCGTGTCCCCGCCTTGAATCGGATTCTCGGGTCAAGCCACAACAGAAGCAAGTCGCTGACAAGCGTTCCGAACACACCTAATAAACTCAAAACCATAAGCATCGAACCGGCCAGATACATATCTTCCATCATCAAGGCGTCCAGCATCATCGGGCCGACGGTAGGCAGGCTCAAAACCACCGCTACAATTGCTCCGCCGGAAACCAATTGGGGGAATAACGCGCCGATGCCGGAAACGAAAGGATTGAGCGCCATGCGAACGGGGTACTTAAAGAGCAATTTGACCGGCCTGACGCCTTTTGCTTTGGCTGTTATCACATAGGGTTTCTTTAACTCGTCGAGCAGGTTGCCGCGCATTACACGTATCATCCCGGCGGTGCCGCCGACACCAAGAACAGCTATCGGCATCCAGATATGCTTTAGCAAATCAAGAAGCTTCGCCCAGTCCCATTCGGGCTGGGCGCCGTATTGACTGCTGAACAAGCCGGAGACGCTTACTCCAAAGAGCGCCCTGCTAAAATATATTATGACAAGCGCGAGCAAAAATGACGGTATGCACATGCCGATGAAGCCCAGAAAAGTGAATATGTAGTCGGCCACGGAGTATTGTCTTACCGCCGAATAAATGCCTATGGGTATTGCAAGCGCCCAGGTAAAAAGTATTGTGCCAAGCGATATCAAAATAGTCAGGAGTATTCGGTCTCCAACGAGGTCGTTGACCGGCTGGCCGCCATCCATGCTTCTGCCAAGGTTGCCCTGCAACAGGCCCTCATCCTTTGCGTCAAATGTCTTGAACCAGTAGAGGCCCAGCCATCTGGCATATTGGATGTGAACCGGCTGGTCCAGCCAGAACATTTTCCTGAGGTCTTTGACTTCCTGTAATGTAGCCGCGTCGCCCAGTTCCTCGAGCATCATAATCCGGGAGGTCAGGTAGTCGCCCGGAGGCGCCTGGATGATAGCAAATATTATCACGGATATAAGCAGGAGCGTCGGCACCATGATTATCAGGCGCCTGCCTATGTAGGGGTGCTTGACGGCCACCAAAAGCAGCAGCAGTACGACACTGGCCCAAATGGTATATTTTATTATCCGGACAACGAACCTGCCTGCCGCACTGGATTTGCTTTCACCATTATCAACCAAGGGGACAAGTCGAGGGGGCATTTTGACGTTCAAGACTGAGTCGGTGATTTCCGCGACCACACTGGGGTGATTGTAAGGGTTTTCAAAGAAGTATGTTTCAATCCCGGTGTTTCCCGGCGTTTTGAACTCCCAACAGGAGACTGCGTTTTTAGGTACATTACGCAGACCGTTTTTGACCAATACCAATACAGGAGGGGGTGTTGATATATTGATTGTCCAGAGGTTTTCGGCGTTTATTTTTAGAATCTCATCGAAGATTTCTTTCTGCTTGGCGGGGTCACTGAAAGAGCAAGTCTTGTCATAGAGTTCCATCACTTTTCGGCAGGGATGGTCTTTGGGCGGCTCTATGCAGCCTGCCGAGTTTGCCAGAGGGTTGCCATAGAGACCACCCCTTTGATACCATTTTGCAAAACCAAGAGCGAAGTTGGATGACCTGCTGTTGCGGGGCAGAAAGTATCGCGGCTCCATAACAGGCAGGTATTCGCTGTTACCCAACCAGACATTCAAGTCATGCTGCAAGCCGATTCTTTCGGTATAAAACAGTCTGCGATTTCTAAGTCTCGGAATGACCCTCACACCCACCTTAGCCCAGTCATCCACCACTAACTGCATTATGCCGGGGCTGCCGAAGCTGGTTGCAACATTGAGGTAGAATGTCATTCGGGAGCCATCTGCAAACGTGCGGAATCCTTCGTAGTCTCTTTTGGTCAGGCCTATTTCATCGAGGAGACGGTTGGCCCTTTCAGGGTCGTATTCGGTGAAACTGTGATACAGTGTCGGCTCATAAAAGTACGAAGCAGGTCCCGGAGCGCACTGGGCAGGTTCGGTCTGGCCGTTGTACTCGGCCTTGATAATCTCTTTTCGATTTATAGCAAGCGAAAGGGCCCAGCGGAATCTTTTGTCGTTGAGCAGCGTATGTTTTCTCCGCGTCTGGGGGTCATTGGGGTCGATTTTGTAATTGATATTGCATGCTATCAGGAAGAGACTTCTATCGCCGGGATACCAGTGGTAGACATCATAGTCACCGCTTTGACGCTGGCTCATCAGGTGCGTGTATTCTTCATAGGGTATAAACCGCAGCTGCATGCTGACCTCGCCGTTAGCGGCGGCGACCGGGACCATCTCCTGGGTCTTTTGCTCAAAGACGATTCTATCGATGTAAGGGAGCTGATTTCCTTCGGTATCGACCATCCAGTAATAAGGATTTCGGACAAAAACATGAGGCGGGTTGGCCTTGTACTTCTGGTAAATCCAGGGCCAAAGGCGAGGGTAATCGGGATATTGCTGGGTATCGTATAAGATGTTTCTAAACAGGGTGGTTGGGCTTTGCAGCTTGGTCGCCCTGAGCATATCCTCGATTATTTGTTTATCTCCGATGACGGGATGAAACCTGGTCAGGTAATGGGCCGGATAGCTGAGCATATTGGCGTTGGATTCGCCTTTGCCGGTCATGCCATCGGATGCGAGCCTAGCAAGGAATATGCCGTTGGCTAAAGGGAAGGTAATCTTAATGGTGTAATCATCGATTTTTTCTATGTTACCGCGTCTGCCCCGCACCTTCATGATATCGGGGACATCAGCCAGAATCGTTTCCTCATTTGCTATGTGGTTCCACCAGAAGATTATGTCATAAGCGGTGAAAGGATGGCCGTCAGACCACTTCATATTTTTTCTGAGGTGGAATGTGAATTCCTTGTTGTCCGGCGAAACTTTGAAGCTCTTTGCGACGTGGGGAACGATAGGATAGCCCTGGGCAGACCAGCGAACGAGAGATACATAGGAAAGGCGTGAGAGTATCTCATCGGGAATGCCGGGTTGGGTCGTTATCCGGTACCAGGTACCGCCGTACCTGCCAATTCCATCGATGCCTTCCACAACGACGGGCTCATGGCCGGTGCGCTGCTGTACGGGGGGGAGCTTACCCTGCTCTACCAGGTCCGCCAATATTGGCGACTCGCCCTTAGGGTACCAACTGCCGGACTGGCCCTCTGCGTAATTTACGTCTCGAAAGAATACGAGCGGATCCTGGGGGTCAATATTTATCTGGCGTGACAAGCGTACTTCCGACAGCTCGGCTTCGGTATGTTGATACGGTTCATCGGTTAGATTGGGGCGCACCATCCAAGCGCATAGAAAAATCAAGAGCAGGAGCCCCAAACCTGCGGCGATAAGGCACGATAAATAGATGGCTGCCGACTTAGTTTTCATTAATGCCTTTTATGTTAATGTCAATTGACAAGCGTGCCAACATCAATCAGGTACATCTGCCTACCGTCACCGCCGTGCGGCGAATCTATCGTAATCAAGCGTCCATCCGGACTGACGCGGGGGTGAAGGTCGCATCGCCACTCGTCGTCAACGAATTCGGCTTGCGCTCCGGTGTATTCGACGGGTGATTTAAATGCACCCAGCCGTATCATTTGATTGTTTTTAACGTTATACAAATACAAGTGCTGATTTCTTTCAAGGTCGGGGTAGGTATCTCCTACAATCCAGTTGCCTGCGGGCAGGTATGAAACGTGTCCGCCTGAATCGGGAATAATTCCTTTGCCGACCTGCTCAATTCTGCCTGTGCCGCACTGATAGATAGAGAAGCCTCCATCCTGGACAATCAGCTGCTGCGAGTTGCGCCAGTTGAAGTGGCCGCAACCGCCAGGAACCAAGATTCTGATGTCGGTACCATCGGGCCTCGCGGTAAGCAATCTTGTTTTGAACGGCCATCCCCGGCCCTCGTCGGGACGCCATCGGTGGAGAAACGCGAAGAGTTCGCCATCCGGGCTGAAAAGTAAGCAATTACAATAGTGCTTGCAGCGGCTTAAATCCTGATTAGGGTGCGACATAGCCGCAAGGTCAGCAAGAGAAATAATGAGCCGGCTCTCTCCTGTCTGAAGGTTGAGGCGGTAGATACCTGCGTCGTCAGGGGCCAGAACCTCTTTGTTTCTATCCGGCACACCTGCATAACCATAACCGGGACGCATATATTCCAAGCGCTCGAAGTCGATGCCGAGAGCGGTTTGGCCGAGGGGGTGAACGGTAAAAAAGGGAAACGGCAGCGTGCGCTTGCTGCTGGTTTTTACGTTTAATATATGAGATACAAACGTATCGCCTTCGTGGTCGTTGTACATTATCTCTGAATCTGAGCCCGGGCGCCACTGGAGCATGCAGCCGGTCTGCCAGCACCAGGCCCGAGACCGGTCCAACTCGACCCAACGGTCGCCATCAAGTGTATCCACCATACCAATTTTTATGATGTCCTCCGGGCCCGGCCGGCGATGTTCAAATGCAACCTCCATTCCAAGGATATATCGCTGCGTTGGGTCGAACTGAAGCTTGTCGTAGTAACCGAACCAGTGAAACTCGGGCCCTTTTGTTATTGGTCTGATTGGAACCTGGTTTAGTTCGGCATTTTTTTCCATAGCTTCTTACCCGGTGAAGACTCGGGCGTGGTTTGCCTGGGCGACATCACAACTCGGAGTTGGATTTTATGAAGTCGAGCAACTCATCGACATAGCAGAAGGCGAGGCTTGTCAAAGTATCGGCGCATCCGTAATAAACCGCTATACGACCGGTGGAGGCATCGTGAAGCGTCGCACATGGGAATACCACGTTCGGGACGTCACCCACGCACTCATAAAGCTTCTGGGGCGACAACAGATAGGGTTTGGTCCTGTAGATTACATGCCAGGGCTTATCAATATCCAGCAGAGCAGCCCCCATGCTGTAAACAAAACCATTGCAACTGAGCAGAACGCCGTGGTAGAACAACAGCCAGCCTTCCGTGGTTTCAATGGGGACGGGGCCCGCGCCAATTTTAACGCATTGCCAAGTTAGCTTGCCCGCCTTGGGTGCCATCACATGGCGGTGGCAGCCCCAGTGGACCATGTCGGGGCTGGTACTGTAGAAGATGTCGCCAAAGGCCGTGTGTCCCGTGTCGCTTGGCCGGCTCAACATAGCGTACTTGCCATTAATTTTGCGGGGGAACAGCACGCCGTTTCTGTTAAATGGCAGGAATGCGTTTTCTATCTGGTGGAATTTCCTGAAGTCATTCGTGTAAGCAACGCCGATTGTCGGGCCGTGGTAACTATTACACCAGGTCAGATAATACCTGTCCTCAAGCCAGCAGACTCTGGGGTCGTAGCCCTCCACAAACACAGCAATCTCAGGCTCACTGCAGACAAAACGAATTGGCTCAACATCTATCTCGAAATTAAGTCCATCCTTGCTGCGTCCACAGTGAAGCTGCATATTCCTGCATTTATTGTCGACCCGAAACACCCCGGCGAAAGCGTCCTCAAATGGCACTACTGCGCTATTAAATATACTGTTTGAGCAGGGAATCAGGTCTCTTGGTATAACCGGGTTGTGGCTGTACCGCCAAACTACTTCATCGCAGCCATCCGGTCTATCCTCCCAAGGTATGTTGGGTAAACTCCCGTGTAAAATCGTCTTTTTTTTGGGCATAGTGCTTCCTTTGTGAATCTACCTGCTATTTGCAAAAAAGCAGCTGTTTCTTCGAGACAACTGCAGTTCACTTGTAAGTAGGGATGCCTTTGAATATATCTCTGACAGCATAGTATGCGAATTTCGGCTTTCGATGTTCGTCCACCAGGCCCTTGTTGTTGTAAGTTCGTGGTCTGCCTATGGAGATATTTGTAGGCAACGCTGTCCTGCCGTCACAGAACTGCCAGATATAAAAACCCTGCACCGCTCCACATTCAACAATAGCGTTTATTATACTTTCAAGGAGTTGCAGTTGATAGTTCTCGGTCCAGCGTATGCCGACATCGAAGGTGGTTTCTCCGGGGATTGCACCGGCGCCGAATTCGGTTATGACAAACGGTTTTGTCTGACCATTTTCTTCAAGCCACTTACGGTGGCCTTGTAAGACCTCGGCAAATTTTACCTTCAAGTCGCCGATGGGCTGGTCATCATACCAGCCGGGATACATGTTCCAACAAACAACATCGACGAGGTCAAAACAGATATCATCGCGTCCACATGCCGAGGCAAAGCTTATAAGGCGCGATGTATCCAGAGACTTGATGTCATCTGCAATCTTCGTAAATAAGGACAATCCGGCCGGCGAACTTGACTTGGATTCGTTCTGGATGCCCCATATAACTATGGATGGATGATTGTAATCACGTATAATCATTTCGCGCATTGTCCGGCGAGCCCGCTCTTCAAGCAGCGGATTGGCCAGCGCTTCGGCGGGGTGATTCCAGAACGGTATCTCTTCCCAGAACAGAAAACCGAACTGGTCACAGTAGTCCAGGACGACCGGGTCATTGGGGTAGTGACTGCCCCGGATAGCGTTGGCGCCTAAATCCTTAATTATCTGCATGTCGCGGAGAATCAGAGGGGGATTTATGGCGTAACCGAGCTCAGGGTCGTCGTTGTGGCGGTTAATGCCCTTGATGAAGATTTCCCTTCCGTTGAGAAGTATTTTTCTTTCTTTTCTCTCGACCTTGCGGAATCCGGTGCGTTCAAACAGGTCGTCGCTGCCGCAAAGCACCTGAATCGTGTAGAGATTAGGATTTTCGGTATCCCACAGGGCGGGCGCAAAGTCATTGAACTGAAAAGCAACTTCGCCAAGCTCGCCGGCCTTAATTTTTTTGTTTGTGTGCGCCAGTCCCTCGCCGTTTACCTTAACTTCGAATTCATCTGCGACGGGTTTCGAGGACCAGTTTTTCACATATGCCGTGACCAGCACTTTATCAACCTTGTAGCCGTCCCATTGGGTATCCACCTTGATACGGTTTATTGAGAGACAGTCAAATTGCTCGAGTTCAACGCCGCGATAAATCCCGCCCCAGACAAACCAGTCCACATATTTCAAAGGCAGGGTATCTTCATCGTTAACAGTATTATCCACCTTCACGACAAGAAGGTGCTCGCCCGCCGGCAGATTGGGAATGTCGAAGCTAAACTTCGTATAGCTTCCGTAATGTGAGCCCAGCTCTTTTGAGTCCAGGTAAACTGTCGCTTGTCCACTAACGGCGTGGAAGACCAGTCGGCTGTGCATGGTCTGAGCGGTACTGAACTTACGACTGTACCAGACGACTCCCATATAGTCATATCTGCCAAGCTCAAAATTCCAGCAGGATGGCACATATATCTGGTTGTCTGCTGGGTCATGCCCCTTGGCGTAACCGCGTTTTTCCCCTTCGTTGTTTGGATCGTAGGTAATATTCCACTGCCCGTTGAGGCAAATGCTTCTACGCCTAACTGATTTTTGGAAGAGTCGTTCCATTCGAAAGTCGAATCTCAATCTTTTATTTCCGGACAATGGCAGAGGACGGAAGCGGGAATCTTCTGCTTTTTAATCCCGGGACCCTCGTATTCGACCATAAACCATTCGTCTTTTCTGTCTTTGGAATAATAGACCTCGCCTTTGTCCGCCCGGCAGTAGGTTACCGTAATTTCGTGCTTTCCGGTCTTAAGAGGGATGAAACCGGTTCTTCTGTTTATCCACCTGCTTTCCGGATTATCGACCACGGTTTTTTTGCCTATATTTACCCTGCTGATACCTGCGTCGGATGTATAGAAATAGTACATACCGTCAGCGGGTATGTCAATGAAGCCGGTGAATTTGACGGCAATGTTGTCGTCGCGGTCGGCAACGCTTCTGTCAAAGTCTGCTGTAACACCGGTCCTTACGGGATTCAGGTCTTCAAAGTTGCTGACCTCGTCGGCGTCTGGTTCGAAGTAAGAATACCTCAGTCCCGGAAGGACTTTTTTGGGATTGTCGGGCGCGCGTGGCGGGACTCCATAGAACGAAGCGACATCAACCTCTGTCCATCCAACGGCAGAATTGAATGCCCTTGCCTTTACAGTAATCTGGTCGCCGTTAACAGTAAAGGGCTGTTTGTACAGATTAGATTCGGAGTCCGGTTTATTACCGTCGAGCGTGTAGTAAATCTCTGCGTCGTTCAGGTTTGTATGCAGGCTCACAGAGATGCTTTTGGTAAAAGGGCCGCCGTGCGGGACTATTGTGGTTCTGTGGCGACTCGCTCCGGACTGCCAAAGCTCTTTGAAGTACTGCGGAACGTCTGTCTGTCCCGGGTGCCAAGTCCAGAGAATCCACGGAATATTGTTTTTTTCAAATAACTCTACCACATCCCGCACCCAGCGCTCGCTCGAATTGTCAGGGGCATTGTTAAAGGCGCCAAACTCACCGCACCAAAGGGGTACTTTCCAGTTGGTGGAAAAATCCAACGCCGGTTGTAGTTTGTCGGCCAGATACTTTATGTCGACCAGTTCAACGCCCTTGAACCAGCCGTCGGCTATCCAACCGGGGTACCTAAGGTCTCCGTGTGACTGACGGTAATGGGTAAAGATTTTCGGCGAATAGAAATGAAAATCATAAATTATGCCGGGCCGGTCGATATGAATTTCATCAATCAAACTGTCCGGCGCGCTGGTCTGGACGCCGGTGGCGGAGACAATAAGTCCAGGGTCCACCGAGTGAACAGCATCGACGATGGCCGTGCATATCTTTTTGTAATCTTTATAGTACTGGGGCGCAACGTAGATTTCACTGAACATGCAGAGTCCGACAAAATAATTGAGTTTCCTGTAGCGCTGCGCAACGGTGCGATAGGCCTTGCTGAATTGTTCCGCAAGAAGACGCGGTTCGGTTAGGTTGTCGTCAACACCCAGAGCCCGCCAATGAACCTCAATCATAAAATGGATTTTGTGAGCCTCCAGCCACTGCACTCTGGTGTCCATGTGTTGTAGATTCGGCTCTCTGAGTATGCCCCGCTTTTTTACATCCACCTTGCCGTTATTGACCGCCTGCCAGTAATCATGGTCGTAGCTCAATAAGATTCGGACGAAGCTGACGCCCCATTGTTTAAACCACTGTACCTCCTGTTCTGAACCAAGCCATTCAGAGCGCGTATAGATGCCGCGCAGTTGGACTGGGTTACCGTTAGAGTCAACGATGTTCCTGCCGGCTATGCGAAGGCGAGCATTGTAGTCCGTTTGGCATTGCGAAACTGACAATATGCCGGAGTTCTGAGATGAAGGGGCAACGGAATGCTGTTGCGAGGCTATAAGTATCGTTGTTATTACCAAAAATATGATAATTGGCGGAGGAAAGCGGACTTTCTTTTTTAACTTACTCGCCATAATTATTCCTGAGCTGCCCTGCAGACAGCCTTTACGGGAAAGCAGAAATCTGCTGAGGCTGGGCCGGTATATGCTAAAAATAAGACCTTATGTTGTAGGCATTAGATTGTGGGACGTATGGTTTGGCCTTCTGATTCGAGTCCGGATTCGAAAAAATGAAAATCGACTCTCCCTCGTAAGGCTCATACAGCACCATCTCATCCCTTTGGTCTCCACAAAGGTCTAGCGCGATAGCCTGTGCACCGACAGGCCTCCAACTTGTACCACAATGAAGCTTCTTGTTTACATACTCGTCAAGGGGACCCAATTCTGCAACCACTTTTCCCGTGCCGTCAACAAGGATTCTGTCCTGAGGTATCCAGAGCGATTGAACATCTCGAGACTTCCAGTTGACGACCGCAGGAAAGTCCGGATAGGAAGGCAAGGTTTTTTTGTGCTCGAACTCGGCCAGAGTTGTGCCATCAGAACCTTTGAAAGTTATGAAATGGCCGACGTGCCCGGAGGCCAGCACAATTACTTCCTTTCCCGGTTCATCCTCAATAAAATTTCTTGTCCATACAGCCTGGCCATGCTCGACCTGCTCGCGGGTCTTTTGCCAGAGGACATTTCCGTTCGGAGCCAGGCAGTACAGTGGTCCCGTTCCACAAACACTAATTAATATCTGCTTACCTTTGTTCGGTATAAGTTCGGCTACTGCGGTTGTATCCGCGTGCCAGCCGAAGTCTTTACCCTTGTCCCAGAGTACTTTTCCGTCGTGGTCGGCCAACATATGGCCAAGAACAATCTCATCACAACCATCGCCGTCCACATCAGCCACAGTAGGAATATGTCCCATAGAGTTTTTGTTGCCGGCAATATGCCACAGGATATTCAATTCACTGTCAAGCGCAAACGCATGACAGTTGATATCACTGCTGGCACCATACTTTAATACAATAGCGGGTGGTTTATCTTTGCCGTGCAGGCGGGCGATGCGAATCACGGGATGGCTTCTTGACGGCTGACGGTTGCCTTTTTGTTTAGGTTGCCTGATTGACATATCCAGCGGGGAGTTAATACGGTGCTTTACCTGGCCGGTAGCGCCATCAAGAATGTAGAGCATAGGTCTTTCGTTTTCCCATATTTCGCTAATGACCTCTGACCTGCCATCCTCGTCGATATCGTACACAGTCGCGATACCCCGCAGTGCAGGTGTTGTTCCCGGCTCCCCGACGGCGGCCTTTCCCGACTTGGCGTGTGTGGTCAATGATGAGTCTCCGAATTCCCATATCTTTCTGCCGTCGTGGTCTATAGCAATGAGTCGGCCGGGCACTGTATAAGAGCTGCCGTTCTTAAATAGTAGAAAGTCGACCCTGCCGTCATTATCCAGGTCGCCCGGGCAAACGTACGAGCCGCTGTACGGGCTTATATCTATCTCTTTATAAAGTTTCATACCGGCCGTAGTTCCAAGATACGCAGGCGGAGTGGTCGGCACGTGTCTTTTTAGACTCTTCCACTCACTATAAGATTTACCGGGAGGTATGACATCCGCCAATTTTTTTGTCCACTCACTTATCTGGGTTTCATCCAAAGCCTTTGAATGGAACCAAACACCTCCGAGCAGACCTTCGAAACGCTGGCCCAGTCTGACAGGCGAAGGACTATTGTGGATATGGCTCGGTATATTATGCGTAAGCTCACTACTTAGAGCACCATTGATGTATAAAGCCATTCGCGCGGAGGGCTGGAAGACAGCGGACAAAATGATTGGCTTTTCTTTGGCGATGGATTGACTGCTAATTAGTTCGGTAACATTCTTGTCGTGAGCGCCGCTTGAGCTTATCTGAAAGTAGATTTTCCGCTCAGGTGTAAGGCCCAGTTCGTAAGAGGCCTCACCCGGCATAAAGCCCCACTTCGAGATTAGAGCGGCCTTCATCGGCCACGGCTTAGCCAGTTGGAAAACGGCCGTCAAGGTCATAGCATCAGTCAGCTGAAGTTGATTGTCTTTTCCCTGCTCCAGGTTGATGTAGGCTTCGAGATATTTGTTTGTTTTCAGGACATAATGGTTATCGACGGAAGCTATGTACGGGACGCTCCTTCCTTTCGGCGGATTGTCGGGGCTCCAAACATAACCGGCTACAAGACCATCGGGAGGTGGAGTGGTGCAATCTGTTTGTGCGAATACCTTATGCCCTAACGCCGCAAGGGCTATGGTAATTACGGTAATCTCGAAGAAATCGCGCCGAGTCAGACATACCTTATTGCGCGTAATCTCACTCATGCGCACCACTTGTATTCAAAAATGACGTTATTGCCCGCCATACCAGTAACCAAACGACCTGTAAGCCCCGGGTTGTGACCTTGGATACTTCGTCAACTTGGACATTCCTGACCAGACTACAGAACCATCAAGATGAAGGGAATTACCTCCTTCGGCGCCAATTTCATCGGGTTCGACCCCTCCTGAAGTGTACAGCATGGCCCATCCACCGCGTCTGTGAACCGCTTCGGTCCAATGCCATCTGCCGGCCGCCTGTTCAATAAGGTCGACCATGACAGGCAATTTGCCCGAGGCGGTTAGTGTTAGCGGGGATATCCATTTGTTTCCGTCCGGGGGCATGAATTTCCAGTCCCAGTTGCTCATATCGCGTCCGCCCAGATAAAAGTAGCCAATCCACATACCTTCTCCATCGTCATACGATGAGGGAAAAGGTTCCCAGCGATAAGTCCTGTTCAGTTCCGAATCACCAAGCTCTGTAATAATCTGTTCCTTGAACAGTCTGTACTCGGGGCATACGAAAATCTTTTGGTCGCCCGGCGAAACCGATTTAAGCGTTTCGTACGCACCCATTGGAATATACTTACACGTGTAGCCGTTTGACTCGGGCAGCCTGCTGAAACTGTCTGTGGCTCCGTACGCTGTAAGTGCTATACCAATCTGTCGCAGATTATTGCTACAAACCGACCTCTTGGCCAAACTTCTTGCCTTGCTCAAACCCGGCATAAGTATAGCCATCAGCAGGGCCAAAATGGATATCACGACCAGCAACTCTACGAGAGTAAATGCGTGTTGTGAGCGTTTCACTTTTGACGCCTTATTGTTAGCAAGCGAAAAATGCATCTTTAATTAATATCCAAGAGCCATTCATCTGCAATGACAGCTATGTCTTCGAAGTAAACCCTGCAGTCACCGTTGATATCACCGTCCGGCTTTCCGGGGCAGTGGTCGGCCGTCCAGTTATCCACGAGCCAGTCGTCAGCCACGATAGCATAATCCAGGAAATCCACGGTCTTGGTGTAATCAAGGT
>CP070830.1:2378237-2381000 GCA_020344865.1 Planctomycetota bacterium | reverse complement strand
AAGTAAACCTGGTGTGTGTCCGCGGTGTCACCTGCCGACCAGCTAAGGACAGGCCGCTGTAAACTTGTCGACGGCCCTTTTACATTCGCTGCTCCGTCCGGCGGGGTCGGTGCCCACGCCTGACTAGGCTCGGTAACCGCCGCTGATACAGTCGTCTTGCCTTCACCGGATACGTCATAGTCAATAGATAGCGCCGCTCGCTTGCCGACCGCTCCGCCGTAATTCGGGTCGGTAACTGTCTCGCCGCTGTCGACGCCGTACGTAGTAATCGACATCCCCTCCACCTCGCCGGCGACATAGCTCGCGAGCTTCTCTGTTTCATTGCGAACCAGCACCATCTTGCCCTCGGTAACATCCAGGTTGCCGCTGTTGTAGTTAGATATCATCGTAAAGTACTTGGCGTTAATCGTGCCGCCGTGCAGGTTGACCTGACCGTGCAATATGTAGTTGCCCCACCAGCTCGCCGGACAGTAGAGTCCCTGTGTGATGTTAAGGGTCCCGCCGGTCATGTCTAAAGTCCCGTGCGCTTCCTCCCATGCACCTACCTCCATATGACCGCCGACATTCAGCTCGCCCCCGCTCATAACCAGTGTCCCGCTCGGCTCGCCCGGCGGAAGTTCCCAAAGCGAACCTGCGCGCCAGCCGACCGTCCCGATGAGGACATTACTGCCGGCACCCATCCAGCGGCCCCACCATGCGCCGTCATACCACGTCGGGTTATCGTAGCCTTCCCACGTCTGTGGCGTACCTACCGTTACCGTCCCGCCGCTTATATATAGAGTATGATTGGGGTCTGGGTCCCAGTACGGGTCGTCCAAATCAATACCCGAGCCCGCTACGAAAGGATCAAGGCTGTAGCCGCCCCCGATGAATAGCTCAAACGGCGCGAACGTCCCCGACGTTATGCACGGGTCATTCAGCGGGGAACTGGAGTTCAAATCCGCCGGATACGGTAGGTGAGAGTCGCCCTTGCCGACATACGCAGGCGTATTCCCTTCCGGAACTTCATTCGGGGTCACCTTTATGTATGTAGTGACCTCGTTCACGTCGTCCACGTAATGGTCTGCCGTCCACCAGTTGTTCGGCTCGTTCCAGTCATGACCGGCAGCTCGGTCGCTCCACCACGATTTCCTGCCGATATACTCGCCCTGAGCGCAAACACTACCGGCAAGACCGAGCAATAGAATAATAGAAATTAAAAAGTATCTCTTGGACATGATACTCCTCCTTAAAATTGGGTATTATTAAAATATTCTCTGGCTACACCGCCACAGCATTCTAATTTCCAACGGGCACAAACATCCTTCCATCAACCGCTTCTCTTGCGCCGCATTGCACCCTGCCTCGAAGATGCTGATAACTCACCTTGATTCTGTGTACAACCTCACTGTCAAGTCATTATAACCCCTCTTTACACCCCATGCAAGCCTTTTTTTGCGCAAAAATTTTACCATTTCGCGCAAAAATCGACCACGCTGCGTATCGGTCCACAAAGGCCATCAATAACGCCTTCCATACTACATCCCTGCCGCCTACAAAATCACTTGCAAAACAACCGGGGCCCATACCGAACTTATCGGCACAGGCCCCGAAAGCAATACAAACTCATCGACCGTACTTAGCCGCTTCTTCTGTCAACAGCCTAAGGTCGCGGCCAAGGCATGTCCACGAGCCAGTCATCCGCCAACGCTGCGAAGTCTATAAGGTTCACGAACCTGTGGTACTCCGGCTCGATATCGTCACCAGCGATATTCGCTGCCGAAGGAACAGGCCAGTAGTTCAATGCGTCACCAGCCGAATCCAGTGCCGTAAGACCGCCGCCGTCTTCGAACTCGTAGTGAGCGTACAGATTCGCGTCCGTCGGGTTTGTACCCTGAGCACTTTGGTAGGCCAGCCATTCGACCTCCGCGTAACTGAGGGTCTTGTTGTAGATGCGGAAATCATCCAACACACCAGCGAACCTTCTTTCCTTATGGTCGCCGATCCGCGATGGAATACCGAACGCCTGCTCCACATGGGTGTAAATATTGGTGTCGTACTTCATTGCCTCGCCGTCCTTCTTGATGAATATCCTCGCTTGGTCCGGCGCTATCGTAAGTGCGCAGAAGGCCCATTGGTTATCAGGCAGGTCAAAGTCCGGCTCCGGGTCCCAGCTGTACGTCCCCTGCTCATTGTTCCAGTTGTAATTCAACCAGTTGTCTCCGCCCAGACCTAATACAAAGCCCGATTCCGTCGCATCGACACCGTCACCGTCGTCACGAAACGAGCAGAAGAACAGCCCGCCGTCGTCTCTCTGAATACCGTTACGCTTTGCCCACACCGTGAACGTAACGGTATTACTGTTGAGGTTCAAAGGCGGTATCTCGACATAGTCATCGCCCTGGTCGAACGGATTGTTGGGGTCAGGGTCATCGAGATTGAAATACAGTGCTCCAGTCCCGATTTTGCCGCTCACCCAGGCCAAATCGTAGTTCGGGTCGCCACCCGGCGGGAAGCCCTTCAACGTGCCCATGTACCCCAGTGTGTTGTAGTCCCGCATCAGCCAGTCTTCCATCATCGTCTCGAGGTCATACCCGTCCACTATGCAGTCGTCGGTGAAGTCTGCGATTGATGCGTGAGCGGCAATACACCTCTGTGGCCAGACCTGTATATTGTCGAAGTACACCGTGCCAGAGCCGCCCTTCTCCGCCTGGCCCGTACGCCAGAAGTTCCCGAACCCTAAGTGAACCTTGTCAAGGTTCGTCAGGCTCACGCCGCATGCGT
>CP070830.1:2370839-2378137 GCA_020344865.1 Planctomycetota bacterium | reverse complement strand
CGACGAATGACATTCTGGCACTGGTTTCGATGCCGGTATTCGATTTGAACTACATAAGACAAGACTATGGGGCCGTCCTGCGCGACGCGAACGAGCCGCTGCGAAATCGGGCGATAAACAAGCAGTACCCGCCCGGCTCAGTGATCAAGCCGCTGATTCTTATCGCGGGCCTCGAAGCCGGGAAGATAACAGCGGATGAAATTATTGGCTGTCCGGCCAAGAAGGCACCGGCGGGCTGGCCGAGCTGCTGGCTATACAACAGATTTTCGTGGACGTGTCACAACGATAAGGGGTCGAACTACGCGCGGAACGCGGTCAGGGGGAGCTGCAATATTTATTTTTCCAGGCTGGCGAACAGAATCGAGCCTTCGGTCCTGCAGGGGTGGTTGTACACGTTCGGCTACGGGCGGAAGACCCCACTTGCTCCAAAGGCCGTTCGGGAGGGGAAACAGGGAAGAGATTTGCGGCAGGCGGCAGGCGTAATCTCAACCAGTAAACCTCAAGAGCCAATTACGGCTCTTGAGCAACTGCCCGTCCTTGCAGCGGGAGAGAGAAGATACTTCGGCATAGGACAGGGCAATTTGCGAGCCACGCCTCTGCAGGTGGCAAACGCGATGGCAGCAATCGCGAGGGGAGGTTTGTATAGAGCCCCCCGGCTGTTTATAGAAGACTCGGACGAGACAAACTCCGAGTCGGTCGATATGAATATCTCAGCGGCGACTTTGGATGTTGTGCGAGACGGGATGAGCGCTGTTGTCAACGAACCGGAGGGGACGGCCTACAATGAATTCGCTCCGGCAGGTTTCGGATTGCAGGGGATAGAGGTATTCGGCAAGACCGGCTCAACCGAAGCGCCGGACCATGCGTGGTTTGCCGGGTTTGCCGAGGACGGTGCGGGGCGAGCCGTCGCGGTCGCCGTTGTCGTCGAGGGAGGGCAGCACGGTTCAAGCGACGCAGGACCATTAGCGCGTGACATTATCCAGTTCTGCATCGACGCAGAATATATAGGTAAGGCCAGCCTAACAGCACAGTAAGGCCGAACACCCGACATGGAAAAATGTCGGAAAATATGCTGGAAAATCTTAGTCAATGACATATTATTGCGTCAATAGCGTGGGCTTTAAGGTTTACCGAATCTTAAATGAAAAGGAGAATCCAGATGTATTGTCCAAAATGCGGAACAGAAAATCCCGATGACGCGCGGTTGTGCGGTTCCTGCAATTGGGTTTTAACAGGTACTTCAATAACTGCCCGAAAACCGGATGCCAAAACAAGCGGGCTGGCAATTGCAGCACTTGTGCTTGCAATTCTAAGCCTTTTTACCTGCTTCGTTACAGCAATTCCTGCAATTATTCTTGGCATTGTCGGTTTGGTTAAAATTGAAAGAAGCGCAGGGCAGTTAAAAGGCAGGGGCCTCGCCATCACGGGAATAGCCTTACCGGCGGCGTCTTTGCCCTTAGTCGCGTTATTGATGGGAATTTTGATGCCTGCCCTGGCTCGTGTTAGAATGATAGCCTACCGAATGGTTTGCGGTACCAATATGTCCGGTCTTGGCAAAGCAATGCTTATCTACGCCAATGATAATAACGACGTGTTCCCAAGCCCTTCCAATTGGTGTGACTTGCTGATTGAATACGCCGATGCCAATAACGTAATGTTTCGTTGCAGGGGCGGGAGTGATGGGCCCTGCAATTATGCCATGAACAAAAATGCAGAACAGTTGGGCCCATCTGCCTCAGCTGATATGGTATTGCTCTTCGAGACCGAGCCGGGCTGGAATCAGTCCGGTGGGCGTGAGATTTTAACCACCGATAACCACCAGGGCGAAGGGTGCAATGTTTTGTTCGTTGATGGCTACGTAGGATTTGTCGGAACAGAAGACATAAACGACCTCAAGTGGACCGATGAACAGGGCGACTGAAATACAACATACGCGTTTTAGATTGTAATATCAGAGCCTTATGGCAAAGCAAGCAACAAGTTTGTGAAAGGACAATAAAAATGTATTGTACAAAATGCGGTGCGGCAAATCCCGATGACGCCCAATTGTGCCGCTCGTGCAGTTGGATCCTCACAAGCACTCTCACAGAAGCCACCGGTGTAGTTACGAAAACCAGTGGACTGGCTATTGCGGCGCTGGTGCTTGCCGTTCTAAGCCCGTTTGCCTGCTTTGTTACGGCGCTTCCGGCAATAATTCTCGGCATTATCAGCCTTGTGCAAATCGAAAAAAGCGGAGGCAAATTAACCGGCAAGGGCATGGCCATCACCGGGATTGTTGTACCAGTTGTTTTATTGCCTCTCGTTATAATGGTGATGTTATTAATGCCGGCACTTGCACACACAAAAAACCAGGCAAAGGCGGTTCTGTGTCAAGCCCAGCTGAAACAATGGGGCGCCGTTGTTTCGATGTATGTGAGCGATTACGACGGCCATTTCTTTGAGGACCAGAACTGGGTAGAGCCACTTTTACCATACTTCATGGAGGAGGGACTGTTGCTTTGCCCTATGGCAACAAAGTCCCAAGGCGAGGGGGGCCAGATTCCATTCGCAGCCTGGGTCGACGGAGACCTCAGAGGCAGCTATGGTTTGAATTATTGGGTGATAAATGCACCACAAGGGCAGACAATTGGCACAGGCAAGCCTGAATATCACTGGGGGCATGCTAATGTTAAAGATGCAGGAAATATACCGCTGTTTTCGGATTGTTCTTCGCCCGGGGTCTGGCCGTTGCACAGCGATAAGCCACCGGAATACGACGGTCAGCCCAAAGGTGAGGGTAATAATGGAAATGAAATGAGAGACTGCTGCATCAACCGACATGCCAAGAAAATAAATATGCTTTTCCTCGATTGCTCTGTTACAAACGTCGGACTTAAGCGGTTGTGGATGCTTAAATGGCACCGAGACTATCCGGTAGATGAGCCCCTTCCTGACTGGCCCGAATGGATGAAAGATTTTTGAATCCTCTCGACTTACCGAAATTGTAAGTGGCGAGACCCAAAAGAGCAGGCAATGCAGCGCGCTATTTAGTAACCGGCGCGTTCAATACGTCAAAAGCAACGAGCAACGATATCATAGTTTTCGAAAGGAAATCTATGGGAAAGAAGCATTTCAATTTTGGGGACGTGTTGGGTTATGGCTGGCACGTGATGAAGGCCGACATTTGGTTTTTTGTGGGTGTAGGTTTTATCTGGATGATAATCAGCTATATCCCGACTATAGTCCACATGGTGCTGCCGCACTTGCAACTTTCCGAGACGACCTATTGGGTGCTGTATACCATAACTACCCTTACGGGATGGGTAATCGGCATCATATTGAACATAGGCCTTATTAAGATAGCTCTTAGCTTTTGCGATGAAATAAAACCAACAATCGGGAGTTTGTTTGATGCTTGGGACTGCTTTTGGCGGTATGTGGGCGTAGCGATTCTTTACGGCCTTGTCGTGCTGGGGGGTCTTATTTTGTTAATTATTCCGGGCATAGTCTGGGCAGTGAAGTTTGGCTTATGTTTCTACTTTGTTATCGATAAAGGGCTCGGACCGATAGAAGCACTAAAGGCAAGCGGCAGAACAACGATGGGCGTTAAATGGGAGTTATTCGGCTTTGGCATTTTGTGCGGCATGATAAATTATGTGGGTTTGCTCTGTCTAATCGTCGGCATATTTGCAACATATCCGACCGTTATAGTAGCAACCGCACTTGTATATCGGCAGTTATCGGCACAGACCCCCGAACTGGGTGAGTTTGGTCTTACTACACCATTTGCCCAGCCCGATGCGGAGTTTCTACCTATCCAATAGCAGCCGGTTGGCGGCACTGCCTTTAGGGATAGTTGGGCGTTTTCTCGAGGATTTTGGCGGCGACGAGTGAGGCGACGATTCCGCCTCTATAGCCTTTACCGAGGGCCTTGTTGGCTCTGCGGATCGAGACCTAGACGATGACAGGGGGGTCCTCGTCGGGTTTCTTATAGGCCGCCTGGCCATAGGCAGGTCATAGTTAATTATGGCCCTTTGCGATTTGTGGCCTGAGGTCGGTATTGTTGCGTTCGGGGACGCGGAGGTAGTTTAGGGTTTTTTTAAGAATTTTGGTGGCGACGGGTGAGGCGACGATTCCGCCTGTGTAGCCTTTGCCGAGGGCCTTGTTGGGCCTGCGGACAGAGACCAGGACGATGACGGCTGGGTCCTCAGCAGGCGCGCCGGCGATAAAGGAGGCGACACAGTCGCTTTCGGAATAGCCCCTTTCGTTGCTCTTGGCGATGTCGGCGGTTCCGGTCTTACCGAATACCTGCCATTTTTTGAGCTTGGCCCTGAACCCGGTGCCTTCATTGACTACGCCGGCCATTGCCTCGGTAACGACCCAGCGGGCGACCTCGGGCCTGATGGCGAAGCCGTAAGCCGGCGGCGGCCTTTTTAGTTTGATGATTTCGCCGTCGTTGTCGATGATCGCCCTGACAACATAGGGGCGAACCTGACGCCCGCCGTTGGCGAGTATGCAGAAGGCCTTAATCAGTTGGATGGCGGTTACGGAAATTTCCTGGCCGAAAGGTATTCTCGTAATGCTATAGCCCGTCCATTTGTCCGTGTGGGAAAGCAGGCCTTCGTTCTCGCCGGGCAAATCAAGGTCGGTTGTCTTGCCGAAGCCGAAATATTTCAGGCCTTTGTAGAGACGGTCTTTGCCGAGTTTCTGGCCGATTTTGGCCATTCCTATGTTGCTGGATTTGACCAGAATTTCGCGGATGGTCATATCGCCGTATTGTTTGTCCCTGTATTCGCCGATTCGGCCGAAGCCCTTGCCGCGGTAGTTTCCGTTCTCGCAGAAAATCTGCTCATCGGGGCTGACGGCTCCGGCGTCGAGAGCGATTGCCACGACAATCGGCTTTAGGATGCTGCCCGGCTCAAAGGGGTCTGTTAAGGCCCTGTTGCGGAAATTATTCGGGTCGGTTGAGGGGGCCTGGTTGGGGTCAAAGTCAGGCAGCGAGACCATAGCTAAAATCGCACCTGTCTTCGGCTCGGCGACAATGGCGACGGCCGACTCGGCCTCGTAGCTTTCGTATTGGCTGAGAAGTTCGTCCCGTGCAACCTGCTGGATGGCGGCATCGATGGTCAGAATAAGTCCCGCGCCGTCTGTCAAAGTGCCCTGCTGCTGCTTTGGCCGAATGGGTCTGCGGAATGCGTCGGCGAAGAAGACATTGCGGCCGGAAAGACCGCTGAGCTCTCTATCGTACTGTAGTTCAGTGCCCGCCAAGCCGCGATTGTCAAGACTCGTGAAGCCGACGACGTGGGCGGCGAGTTGGCCCGTCGGATAGTGTCTCCGGAAGTCGGATTGAATGCCGATGCCGTAGATTTTGCGGGCGGTGGTAAGCTGGTCTGGGTCGGCTCCGGTCTTGATTTTGGCGAAGCCCGGATTTTTGCTTTCGGTGATAATTTTGCAGATGTTGTGCGCTCCCATGTCAATTACAGGGGCAAGGGCGTTGGAGGTGGTTTTGGGGTCTTTTATTATTCGCGGCTCGGCGAAGATGGTTTGAATTTCATTGCTGGCGGCAAGTACCCTGCCTCTGCAATCGAGTATCACGCCGCGCTGGGGCTTATGTGTCGCTCGGGCCTGCTGCTGCTTTGCAGAAGCGGCGATGTAGTGGTCGGTTTTGCAGCACTGCAGGTAAAGGCAGCGAGCCGCAAGCGCGAGGAACACCGTAATCAAAGCGACCATGAAGAGGGTAATTATGCGGACGCTTCTGGATTCTTCATTTTGTGACAGCCAAGCTCTGAAGGCCATTTCCGGGTTCCCAAATACACAAACAGGTACGCCTTAGGTACCTGTAAAGAATCGAGACAAGTTTCGTGTCAATAATCAAGACGCTGCGAGACGGCAGCAGGGTTTATCAAACTTTCCAGGCGGAGCTGTTTGTTGCCAAGTTCCTGTTTTAGCCGGTTGTGCTGAGCCCTTTGCACACAGAGTTTATAGAAGGTGTGATTGTTGATGTTGCGCAGGTGGATAGCTAAAATCGAGACGGCCGCGAAGTAAAAAACAACAAAAACAAAACAAAATCGGGAACTCATGCAGCGTTATTAACAGCTAATTACCAATAATCCAATTATGAATCGATGCGTTTTACGGGGCCGGCAGCTTCAGTCGCATACCCACTGTCAGCGTGTCCTCGTCGTCTATAACATCGCCGTTTAATTCGGCTATTTCGTTATAGCGACTGCCATCTCCAAGCTTATCGGCGGCAATTTGCCACAGGCTGTCGCCTTCCCGCACAACATGTACCCTGCTTTGAAGTGGCGGTTTGCTGTCTGACGTCGTGCGTTTCTGGCCTATGGATTTGACCTTCTCAAACAGGTTGGTGGGAAAGATGCTTTCAGGCTCAGGTTGCGAGGCCGACAGAGGTGGAATCGTAAGTCTTTGCCCGGGATAAACCTCGTCGGGTGATTTGAGCAGTTTACGATTGGCCTGGAATATCCTGGTAACATTTACATGCCTGTTGCCCTCCTGTGCACCATAAATCTTTACGGCTATTTCAGCGAGGCTATCACCCTCGCGGACGACATAGACTTTGGGCGAAGGGGTTTTAGGGGGTCTGGGTCGCCTGACGTTACTTTCCCGACTTACAGGCGAGGTAGGCGGCGACTGGGCGGCTGTCAGCGTGATTTCGGCGGGCGGGCCGGTCTGTTCGACAGGCGCTGGTTCCTTCGGCAGGGGCATTTCAAAGCGAATCTCTTGATTGGTTTCGGCTGGCTGGGCAGGGGTGAAGGACTGCTTTGGAATCGATGGGAGCGGACTGATGAGTTTACGGCTGACTTTTCGTTCCTTTGTGCCGATGCCGGGCGGGTTGTTGTGCAGAGCGGTAATATTGGTGGTCAGCTCATTGTTGTTACTATCTTTTTTGTTGAAGGTGGGGACCCCATTGATAATAAATGCGATTATAAATATGAAGACCAGGCCTAACAGCAAGCCGATTTTGGCGTCGGAAGTCATACAGGAAACTCCATTTTCACTTTTTGTTTTACTGTTTCCGGGCTATTCTTAACTTTGCGCTCCTTGCCCGGGGGTTTTCTGCTATCTCATATTTTGAGGGCACAATCGGTTTTTTGGTGATAATCGTGTAAACGCCCCTTTTAGCATTATCCCTGAAATCGTTTTTAACTAATCTATCTTCCAGGCTATGGAAGCTGATAATCGCTATGCAGCCATTTTGATTCAGCAGCGGCGGCGCCGAAGCAAGCAGGCCTTTTAGATTCTGAAGTTCGTCATTGACCGCAATCCTCAGCGCCTGAAAAGTTCTTGTTGCCGGATGC
>CP070830.1:2362241-2370739 GCA_020344865.1 Planctomycetota bacterium | reverse complement strand
CAGTGGGACATAGAAGCGGCGCCGTGGGCGCTGACTGTGATGGCGCAGAGGGGAAGGTTGATACTTCCGCAGGAGCCATATCGGCCTCATCCGGATTATTTGCTTGCGGCCCGGCCGGTGGTGCTGTGGCACTACACAGATATGAGTGACCCTCGGTGGACGTGGGGTGAGAAGTACATACAACTGCAACAGGACCCGAGTCGCAAGACCAAAGAGAAAATCGGCCTGCTCAACAAGCAGGGCTGGGGGGCGTATTACCTGGATGGCGAGCTGTTTGTAAAGCGTTATCCATACGACCCTTCGGGGAGATATCCGGACTATGAGTGCAATACGGCGACGTTTACGGACGGCGATATGCTGGAGTTCGAGACCCTTGGGCCGGTTACAAAGATACCGGCGAAGGGTGGAAAAGTGGAGCATGTTGAGATGTGGTATCTTTTCAAGGCGGAGGTTGGAGAAGAGGAATCGGAGATTGACGCGAAGGTACTGCCTCTCGTAGAAAAAACGTGTTCGCTGTAACTGTAGTTTTGCTTTTGTCACGACAATAAGAGGATGTTTGGATGGCACTTTTATTAGGCTACGACGTGGGCAGTTCGTCGATAAAGGCTACGTTGATGGAGGCCGAGACGGGCGAAGTGCTGGCGACGGCGAGTTCGCCCGAAAAGGAACTGGAGATTATAGCGGAGAGGGGAGGCTGGGCTGAACAGCATCCGGGTGTCTGGTGGGAGAATGTCGTGTCGGCCACGCGTAAGATTAAAGCCGGGGCGAAGTTCGAGGCTCGTAGTGTGGAGGCGATAGGTATTTCCTACCAGATGCATGGGCTGGTGGTTGTTGATAAGAATCGCGAGGTCTTGAGGCCTTCGATAATCTGGTGTGACAGCAGGGCTGTGGAAATCGGAAATAAAGCGATAGCGGGTATAGGAGAAAAGGAGTGCCTTGGGCGGCTGCTGAACTCGCCGGGCAATTTTACGGCGTCGAAGTTAAAATGGGTGATGGAGAATGAGCCGGAGATTTATTCGAAGATTTATAAGATGATGCTGCCCGGCGATTATGTAGCGACGAGGATGACGGGTGATATAAAGACCACGCCATCGGGTCTGTCGGAAGGGATAATGTGGGACTTCGAGCGTCAGGGGCTCGCCGATTTGGTACTGGGTCACTATGGGATATCCGAGGAACTTATTGCGGATGTCGTGCCGACATTTTCCGTTCAGGGCGAGTTGACGAAAGCGGCGGCCGGAGAGCTTGGGCTGGCGGAGGGAACGAAGATTTCTTACAGGGCGGGCGACCAGCCGAATAATGCATTGAGCTTAAATGTTCTAAATCCCGGCGAGATAGCGGCTACGGCCGGGACGTCAGGTGTGGTCTATGGTATCAGCGATAAACCTGATTACGACAGCAAGTCGAGGGTCAACACGTTTGTTCACGTTAATCACTCGTCCGATGCCGCCCGCTATGGTGTGCTGCTGTGTATCAACGGCACGGGGATTTTGAACAGCTGGTTGAAACACAACGCCGCCGGCGGGATAGATTATGAACAAATGAATGAGTTGGCGGGCAAGGCGCCGGTCGGAAGCGAGGGACTTATTATTCTGCCATACGGCAACGGGGCAGAAAGGACGTTAGAAAACAGGGACCTTGGTGCGGTCGTTCGCGGTTTGAGCTTTAATGTTCACGACAAGGCGCATCTGCTGAGAGCAGCACAGGAGGGAATTGTCTTTGCGCTAAATTACGGTCTTGGGATAATGCACAAGGTAGGAGTCGAAGTGCGGACCGTTCGGGCAGGCAACGCGAATATGTTCCTTAGTCCGTTATTCGCCGAGGCCTTTGCGACCGTAACAAAGTCTGTGGTGGAGCTGTACAACACCGACGGCTCGCAGGGCGCTGCCAGAGGGGCGGGTATCGGCGCCGGTGTTTACAAGAATATGGAGGATGCCTTTGTGGGCTTAGAGCCCATCAAGACCATCGAGCCGAATAATAAATTGGCGCCGGCGTACGCGGAGGCTTATGAAAAGTGGGATGGTATTTTGAAGTATGAATTGGCGAAATAAGTCTGCTTATAAAAGAGGAGGTTGCGAGTTGAAGATTCGATTTTTGATTATCACGTTACTGGTTGTTCTGCTTTGCCGAAGCACTGTGGTTGCGGGAACGGTTGATGTTACGGGCGAGCTAAAAAAATGGCACAAGGTGACACTTACGTTCGAGGGGCCTGATGCAAATGAAGTTACCGGGGCGAATCCATTTCTGGATTATCGGTTGAGTGTTTTTTTCACGAAGGGCAGCAGGTGTTATATCGTGCCGGGGTATTATGCGGCGGACGGAAATGCGGGCGAGACCGGTGCCATCGCAGGGAATAAATGGCGTGTGCACTTTGTCCCCGATGCAACAGGCAGATGGACTTATATGGCGTCTTTTCGCACCGGTCCCAACATTGCGGTATGTCCGGAGGCGGGGGCAGGACGGCCGGCGCATTTTGATGGGGTGACGGGTACGTTCGACGTAGCTCGAACCGATAAAACGGGGCGGGACTTTCGCGGCAAGGGTATGCTGCAATACGTCGGCGAGCGTTACCTTCGGTTTGCCGAGACGGGTGAGTATTTTCTTAAGGGCGGGGCCGACAGCCCTGAGAATTTTCTGGGATATTTTGAGTTTGACGGGACGTACGATACAGCGGGACTTGCCAGAGAGGGAGAGGCCAAAGGTGAAAAGTTTCTGCACCATTATGTTGCGCACGCCGGGGACTGGCGGGATGGTGACCCGAGCTGGCAGGGCGGCAAGGGCAGGAACATTATAGGCGCTTTGAATTACCTCGCATCGAAGGGTATGAACAGTGTTTATTTTGTCACTTATAATCTTGACGGTGGTGACGGCAAAGATGTCTGGCCGTGGGTACGGCCCGATGAGAAACTGCGGTTCGACTGCAGCAAGCTCGACCAGTGGGAGATTGTCTTTTCGCATATGGACAGACTCGGCCTTATGATGCATATCATTACGCAGGAGCAGGAGAACGACCAGGGTCTTGACGGCGGCGGGCTGGGCATACAGAGGAAGCTGTATTACCGCGAGCTGATTGCGCGCTTCGGCCATCACCTCGGACTGGTCTGGAATTTGGGTGAGGAGAACACCAATACCGACGAGCAGAGGAAGGCATTTGCAAGCTTCTTCAAGAACAATGACCCATACAGACATCCTGTGGTGGTGCATACCTTTCCGGAAAAATACGATGAGGTTTACAATCCGCTTCTCGGCTATGCTGACTTTGACGGGACGTCACTTCAAATGAACGAAAGCGGCTCAGATACGCATTCGGAGACGTTAAAGTGGGTCGAGCGTTCGGCGCTGCATGGGCGGAAGTGGATAGTCTGTCTGGACGAGTTCGGGCACGGCGCCAATGGGGTTAAGCCTGATGTGGATGACCCGGCGCATGATGAACCTCGCAAGAGCTGCCTCTGGGGCAACTTGATGGCAGGCGGGGCCGGTAGTGAGTGGTACTTCGGATATAAATTTGCTCACAACGATTTGAACTGCGAGGACTGGCGCAGCCGGGAGCTTATGTGGGACCAGACGCGATACGCGATGGATTTTTTCCACGAGTATCTACCCTTCTACCAGATGTCACCGAAAGATTCTTTGGTTTCGAGGGGATGGTGTCTGGCCAAGCCGGGGGAAGTTTACGCTGTTTATTTGCCCGGCGGTGGCTCGACGGAGCTGGAGTTGGCAGAGGGCAGTTATGCGGTGCATTGGTATAATCCGCGTACCGGCGGCGAACTGCAAACGGGGTCGGTAAAAAAAGTTGACGGGCCCGGAGCAGTCGAGATGGGTAATCCACCCGGCGACGGCAACAAAGATTGGGTGATACTTTGCCGGAGCAAAAGCTGGTCGCTCACTAACGCCCAGTAGCGACATCAGATTATCAGCATAGCGTCACCATAAGAATAGAAGCGGTATTGCTTTTCGATGGCGTGTCGGTAGGCTCGCATAATATTGTCCAGGCCGGCGAAGGCGGCGACCAAGGCCAGCAGTGTCGAGCGGGGCAGGTGGAAGTTGGTTATCATAGCGTCGAGGATTTTGAATTTGTAGCCGGGTTTGATGAAAAGGTCGGTGTCGCCGCTGGCTGCTTGTAGCTGTGAGTTGATGGCAACCGTCTCGAGTGTGCGTGCCGAAGTAGTACCGACGGCTATTATTCGCCGGCCTTTTTCCTTTGCTGTGTTTATTATTTGTGCATTTTCTTCGTTGAGGCTGAATCTTTCGCTGTGCATTTTATGCTGCTCGACTGTCGCTGTAGTTATGGGCCTGAATGTGCCTGTTCCTATGTGCAGCGTTATGTAGGCAAATTGTATTTGCCTGGTCTTTAGCCGGTCGATTAGCTCATCGGTAAAGTGCAGTCCGGCAGTGGGGGCCGCGATGGCACCGATATGACGGGCATAAACCGTTTGATAGCGGAGTTTGTCTATCGCCGCCTGGCTTGGGTCTGCGTCTCGTTTTATGTACGGCGGCAGGGGGGGATAGCCTATTTTGTCGAGGATGGTCCCGGCATCTTCGCTTGCTGATATTTTGAGCCTGCATACGCCCTCGTCGGACTTGCCGAAGATTTCCGCACTGCAGAAGTCCTTCTGTGATTTGTCTTCCAGGTAGATAGTCTGGCCTGAGGTTAGTTTGCGCGCGCCTTTTAGCATTACCTGCCATATGGAGGGCTGGTTCTCAGCTAAGAACAAGCCTTCGAGTTTACCTGTGCTGGTCCGGCGGGCGAAGAAGCGGGCCGGCAGAACTTTGGTATCGTTCAGGACGAGGCAGTCTCCTGAGATTAGGAAGTCGCCGATTTTACTGAACCGGCTGTCGATGAGCTCACCACTGGCGCGATTGAGAACCAGTAGTCTTGAATCGGTTCAAGCGGCAGGCGGCTGCTGGGCAATCAACTCAGGCGGCAGGTGGTAGTTGAGCTGTTCTGTTTTCATAATCAGGAGTTATCAGACTATCAGCAGAATGATAAGAAAAATTTGATTCGATAACAAGCTGATTTGGATACGTGAGCCGCCTTGTAGAATTTTGCGCCAAAGTACTCCAACATCGGAGTCGATACTACTGGCGCACACCCTGTTTGGTGCAGTGGTCATTCAAAAGGGCAGAAAGATGGCTTCGAAGGAAGATTTGGAACAGACGGCAACATCGGTCGCTTGTTTAGGCAGGGGGGAGCTTACAAAACGCATCAAAAATTTCAAGGGGCGGTTCAGGTTTGATTTCACCGAGGATTACCTCAACGGGCTCAGTGTCGACAGATTGAGACATATCCTTTTGGCCGCTTTGATAAACGCAAGGCTTCATAACTAAAAGAGCTTTTGCGTTGCGATATATAGAGCCTCAGGGCGGCACCCTCCTTTTGCACAGTCTATATCAGGAAATGACGGTGATTATCTGTTAGTTCGGCATTTTTTGTGTTTTTTGCGCGGACGTTGGGCCGTTTTTGTCTGTTGGCAGCACGAGAAGAGTATATTTTATCGGTCGCCGGATGTTTTTGAACGTTCAGCAATAAGAAAGTACGGTCTTTTTTGTAAAGCGCAATTACCAGTAATCTTTGAAAGGCCTCATCCAGCCATCACCGGCGCTGTCGAACTCCTCATTTGTCGGCTTGAGGTCAAAGTCAATGTTGCGATGCCAGTTGAGAATCCACAACTCTTTTAGTCCTACGGGTCGTACGGAGTAATCCATAAAGACCCAGTTTACGTAGCCGTTGTGGCGGTTGAGGCAGATACGTACCATATGGCTATTATCGGAGTACTGACCCCAGGGCTCGCCACTGTATTCCGGGACGAAATCCTTGGAATCGGGCCAGCAGTCAATCCACCCCTCATCTCCCATCAACGGCACTTTAGCCGCCCCCCTGATAGTGCAAGTCCTCCAGTTGTTCCTGGCGACGTCATGCGACTCAAATCTGGGGGCATCTCTGGGTGGGTCGCAAAGCCAGGCATTCATACCGAAGCTGCCGTAATCACATGCAGTAACGACATCCCACCAGGAGGAGGGCTCGCCGCATATGTCGGGTGAGGCAAAGACGCCCCAGGCGCCAAATGTGCCGTCACCGTAACCAGGTCCCAGCGAGCCGTCAGGGTTGGTCTGAGTTTTAGTGGCACTTGGACAGCATCGCAGGTCGTGGGCGTTACCGTAATAGGGCCTGAGGGCTTCCATCCAGTAATCAGTATGCGTGGGCGGAAAGAGCGCACTGCCATCATTCCAGCCCCTCATGAGTTTGCCATCAAAATCGTCGCAGTACATGGCAAAGCAGTTGCCCCATTGCCTGAGGTTCGACTGGCAAAGGACGTTTTTTGCCTGATTCCTGACTCGTGCCAATGCCGGCATCAATATAGACATAAGAAGTGCAATAATGGCAATCACGACCAGCAGTTCCACTAATGTAAATGCTCTTGCTTTACGCATAATTGGCTCCTTGCTAAAAGTCTCGCGTTTTCTACTTATATGATGCGCAAAATCGGCTCAATGTTCCATATATTTTGCAAATTTATCTTAATGTTGTGGCAAGTTTTTGTCAAGAGCTGCCTATAAGCTTACAGCATTATATCGAGGTTTTATGGAGCAGGAGGCGTGTTTTTTGCCGGCGAGGGGCTTTTTTTGAGGCATAATGCCGCATTTTTCGTTTATGGCAGGTAAGCCTGGTCGGGCAGGGGGGGGCTGGTTGAGGATGGCGCAAAGAAAAGGCTGAAGCCTTAATTGCTTCAGCCCTTGTGAGGCAGCTTTTGATTTAGTGAATATAGTTCAAACTTATAATAATCTACACCGCCTCACAAACCAAGACGTTATAGAAGAAAAGAACTATGTATATTCTTACTTTATTATAAGCGCTTGGGAGGGGTTTGCAAGCACTTTTTTAAAAAATTTTTTAAAATTTTTTAGGGTTTTTGGTTTTTTTCGCGTAATTGTCTTGCGGATGGTCGGCCGGTGATAAAATTTCCGGTTTACAGGCGTTAAGTGCTTGGTAGAGAGGAACTTAACGAATGGGCAGGGGCGGAATTGAACCGCCGACACACGGATTTTCAGTCCGTTGCTCTACCGACTGAGCTACCTGCCCGTACAAGTTAGGACAATCAAATCAAAGTTAAAAAATAGCAAAAAAAACCGCCATTGCAAGAAAATTAAGGGTAGGCTGCATAATTTTGGCATGGAAGGACTTAAGATGTACAAAAGGAATTGTGGGAAATCGGGGAGATTGGTGTCTTATGACAAGCGGCGGGCGGGGCAGTTATTGAGTCGTGCCGGCGGTCGATAGTAGAGGTCAATTTTTTGATGGCTTTTGCGGTTGGCGGGGTTTTTGGCCGTGAGGAGGGGCATTTAAGAGGGTATGAGGGAGGACGCAATAAAGTGATGGTATGAGGGGTTATTTTCTGTAGAATAGGTTTGTATGTTGTGCATAAGGCGTTTTAGAACTTTACTTTATAGGAGTAAGAGTGATGGTATGCGAGCCGAAACAGGAGCCGACGGCCGAGGTTGAATTGAAGGTCAACGGCGAAGAGATTGAACTGAATACTTTCGCTCGGAATATTATTTCTCAGACTGTTATTGGGATGGCCAAATCCCTGCGGGGCGTTGGTGAAGTCGAGACAATCAGCCTGGTGGTTTCGAAGAAAGTCAAATAGGTGCTTGGCGGCGAAGATGATTGAAGTACCAGGTATGGTGATGGTTGGCGCTATGGCACGGGGTGGCGGAAGGACCAAGCTTGCGTGCTTGCTAATAGAAAGATTTGGTCCACAGCAAGATGTCATTGGGATAAAAGTTACGACGGTAAAGGATGCCGAGAGCGGGTGTCCTCGCGGTGAATCAGAATGTGTTGTTTGTTCGTCGCTGCAGGGTGAGTACGAGATTGTCGAGGAAACCGACGCCAAGGGTGATAAGGACACGTGCAGGATGCTGGCATCGGGCGCCGGGAGGGTCTTCTGGCTGCGAGTATTGAGGCCACATCTCGAAGAGGGAATAGGGAAGCTGCTAGAGATAATAGGCACTGATGCGGTATCGGTGTGTGAGTCGAACAGTCTTCGGCGGGTTGTCGAGCCGGGGTTATTTTTTATGGTTGAGCGCGAGGGGGGCGAAGAAGAGAAGGCTTCCGCTAGAGATGTTGTTCGTCAGGCGGACAGGATTGTTATTTTCGACGGGAATGAATTTGATATGGGCATTGATGAGGTCGAGCTTGCCGACGGCAGATGGACATGTAAGCTCAAAGCGACGGCGATAATAATGGCCGGTGGTGAGAGTGTTCGAATGGGGCGGGACAAGAGCATGCTGCCGGTTGGGGGACGATCGATGATAGAACATATCGCGAATCAGATTCGTCCTCACTTTGACCAGGTGCTCATCAGTGCGGACGACAAAGCCAAATACGGTTTTCTTGGCGTGGATGTTATTTCGGATGAGGTCTCGGGCAGGGGACCGCTAGGTGGTATTGCATCGGGGTTAAAGGGCTCGGCCAATGAGTTTTACTTTGTCGTAGCCTG
>CP070830.1:2355279-2362141 GCA_020344865.1 Planctomycetota bacterium | reverse complement strand
GACTGTGGCCATTAAGCAATTGCTGAATGAAATCTAGGGGCGCAAGCGCCTGTAAAAAGAAATATTATACATTGGCGAGGGGGAACAAAGGCGAATCGGACAGGATTTACACGACAGTATCGGCCAGCAGTTTACGGGAATAGCCTTCATGACAAAAGTACTGGCACAAAAGTTATCTGCCAAACTGCCCTCAGAAGCGGCAGACGCCACCGAGGTCGTTAGTCTCGTTAACCGAGCAATGGACCAGACGCGCAGCCTTGCCAAGGGGCTGCACCCTGTGGATTTGGATGCAGAGAGCTTGACGTCGGTACTCCAGGAGTTGGCGGCAACAACAGAGAAGCTTTTTGGAATCCGCTGCACCTTCGAGTGTGATGGGCTCATCGCTATAGATGATGCTGCAGTTGCGGTACATCTCTATCGCATGGTCCAAGAGGCCATCAATAACGCAATCAAGCACGGCCGTGCAAAGAATATCAAGATAGGTTTAACTCATGATGGAAACAAGTCAGTGCTGACGGTGGAAAGCGACGGACTGGACTTTCCGGGGATGCAGGTTAAGAGCAAAGGTATGGGGCTGCAGATTATGGACCACCGCGCAGAGATGATCGGTGGCTCACTTGCTATTAAAAAAGCAGCTGGAGGCGGGACCATTGTTACCTGCGAATTTGCAAATAAGAAAGGCTAACCATAATACGGAGAAGAAGTTATGGGCGCAAAAAAACGGCAAAGCAAAGCCCAAGAAGAAAAAACAAAAATTATAATCGTCGACGACCATCCCATTATACGAAAGGGTCTTGGCGACCTCATTAATCAGGAAAGGGACCTTGTGGTCTGCGGACAAGCCGAAGATGTACATGAAGGGCTACAGGCTATCAAGACACTGAATCCTGACATGGTTATTGTGGATATTGCTCTTAAGGAAACAAGCGGGATAGAATTGATAAAAGACGTGAAGACCCAGTATCCTAACTTGCCGGTTTTGGCACTTTCAATGCACGATGAGTCTCTGTATGCCGAGCGAGCCCTTCGGGCGGGGGCGAAGGGCTACATTATGAAGGCCGAAGCCACCGAGAAGGTGATTACAGCAATCCGTAAAGTCCTGAGCGGCGAACTTTATGTCAGTGACAGAATGGCAGCTAAATTGGTCCGTAAGTTAGTTGGCAGTAGACCCGAGATAGGTGCTTCACCGATTGACCATCTAAGCGACCGTGAGTTGGAAGTTTTTCTTTTGCTCGGCCGGGGCCAAGGTACGCGCGAGATAGCGGAAAAACTGCATCTGAGTGTAAAAACTATCGAGACTTATCGTGCTCACATCAAGGACAAGTTAAATCTCGCAGGGGCCGCTGAACTGCTTCAATACGCCATTCAATGGGTAAACAGCCAGAATGCCGGCTAACTTGCCTGTAAGCTACACACACGACACACGCCCAGAACCTGTGTTTTCCAAATTATACCAAGAAACTTCAAGACGTTTCAAACTCGCTTTACTTAATGCGGTTGACGTATAGGGGATTCCCCGATGCAAATAAGAGTAATTCAACCGATAGCAAAAACAGATTCCGCCCCGATTTACAGTAGTTGCACGTTTCGTTAGTATCGAGCGTATAAGTTATTGGACTAAGAATGAGAACTACCAAAAGCAAATTTAGAATCTTTGCAAGACGTAAACAAGAAGATAAAAATGCACCACCCCCCTCTGCTAAGCTGGGTTTGCCAGCCGCCTTAACTGTGCAGCTGACGAACCCGGCCGAGGATAAACGCAGTAGTCAAAACTGCGATTGATATAAATATGAGGATTTCCGGTAGAAAACTTGCAGCACATGGAAGATGCAAAAAAAGAAAAGAACACATCTCTCCCTCCTCCGCTAAGCCAGGTTTGGCAGACATGCTAATCAAATCAGCAAGACTGACAAACCTGGCGGAAACCAGACGCGGCAGTATGAAGCTGCGATTTATATAGCTTAGTCGGTTTAATAGCTGAGCATCTTAGTGACGGCAGTTTTCTCAAGAGCCATCAGGCAACAGCTTACAAAAGGAGTTGAAAAATGTTGGTTTTAAGTAGGCGCAAGAATGAGTCGGTCATGGTCGGCGAAGACATTGAGATAGTCATTGCCGAGATTCGCGGGGACAAAGTTCGCTTAGGGATATCGGCGCCAAGGTATGTGCCAGTTCACCGCAGGGAAGTTTACGAAGCTATCCACAGGGAACAGACCGTTGCGAAGTAACAGCACTGCCGCGTCGCACGTCTAATTCCCGACAACCATTTCGTAACACAAAGCGACTGAGGTGGATATTTACTGATGACCGATACCAAGATAGTACAGCATGAAGCAATACAAAACCGCGTAGTTAGTCAAGCAAGAACCAAGAGGAGAAAGTCGCAAGATAGCAGCACGGTTCAAGTAATAGATGAAAAGGGCCCAAGAGAAGCCAGGATTTTGATTGTTGATGAGCATTACAGTGTGCGTCAGGCATTAACACGGCTTATAAACGAAGAATCCGGCTTTACAGTTGCCGCTGAAGCGGAGAATGCTGAACAGGCCCTATACACCATTAGTACCCAACAGCTTGACTTAGTTATTGTCGATAGGTCACTGGAGATAAATGGGCGTGCGGGACTTGCTGAAAAAATAAAATCCAATTGCCCGCATGTACCTGTCCTTGTACTGCCGGTATCTGAATTTCTGGAGCAGTGAAGCTATGAACTTTGAAAATAAACTACCAGAGCACGGCAAAATCAAGAGCCGAATTCTTATCGTCGACGACCATTCTGTAGTGCGTCGCGGCTTAATACAGCTTATCAACCAGGAAACCGACCTTGTTGTCTGTGCGGAAGCGGAGAATGCCGAACAGGCACTGGAGGCCGTTAAGAAAGATCGAATTGACTTAGCTATTGTTGATATTTCATTGATAGGTACAAATGGGATTCAGCTTACCAAGAGCCTAAAAGAACAGCATCCGAAGCTGCTTGTCTTGATACTTACGATGCATGAGGGATCTCGCTATGCGGAAAGTGCCTTCCAGGCAGGAGCCGAAGGATATGTTACAAAGCAGGAGGCTGCCGAAACAATCATAACTGCAATACATCTTGTACTTAAGGGGCAACGATATCTCAGCAAAACAAGGGCAGAGAACCTGCCGGGAGATATTGGCTCTCAGACCAGTGGGTGCAGACTACGCGCGTCTAAATCAGGACCATGGCGAACTCTAATTTAAAAACAGCTAAAAGCATCAATGGTGAAACGCAAGGGTATGACGACGGAGAGCATAAGACCAGAATTATGGTTGTTGACGGTCATCCCATCGTGCGACATGAACTTGTACAGCTCATCAGCCGGGAATCGGACCTCGAGGTCTGTGTAGAAACAGAAAGCAGTGCCCAAACATTAGACGCGGTAAAGAAACGACAGGTCGACCTGGCTGTTGTTGACATTTCATTAGAGAGTAGAACAGCGGTGCAACTTGCTGAAAGAATAAAGCTGGAATGCCCCACCTTACCTGTTCTTATGCTTTCGATGCAGGATGAATCGTCGTGCGTCGACGATGCCCTCAAAACAAGGCCTGCAAAACACGTCTTAAGCGAGCAAGCAACCGACCAAATCATAGGTGCTGTCCACTATATTCAATCGCTATTGAGAAGCCGTGTTTTCGGATTTACCATTTTTGTCAAGCTCGCAAAGGAGTAAGGAGTATGATTGGAAGAACTGCGAAGAAGGTGGCGTTTATTTGCTCCTACAAACCAAGGAGGTGTGGAATTGCAACTTTCGCTTTGGATTTAATTAACAGTTTGCGTACGGCCGGAGGGGAAGAATTTGAGCCACTTGTTATTGCCATGGAGTCAGGAGCCGAGCTTACGTACGATAAATCCGTAAAATACAGAATTCGTAAAGACATCAAATACGATTATATTTCCGCCGCCGATTACATTAATTATAGTTGTGCTGATATTGTGTCCATCCAGCACGAGTTCGGATTGTTCGGGGGCGAAGGCGGCTCGCATCTAAACCTGCTGCTTAAAAAACTGAATAAGCCGGTAATAACGACGCTTCACACCGTTTTGGAGATTCCACACGTGGAGTACTTCGAGTCCATGGTTGATGTGTGCGAAGCATCGGAAAAGGTAATAGTCATGAACAAACGCGGCATCAAGATGCTCAGAGGTATTTATGGCGTGCCAGGTGACAAGATTAAACTGATTCCACACGGTGTCCCGGACTTGCCGTTTACCGACAGTACTTACTATAAGCGCAAGCTGGGCCTTGAGCAGCACAAAACGATTCTTACCTTTGGCCTGCTCAGCGAGAACAAGGGCATAGAAGTCATGCTCGAGGCTCTGCCAAGGGTAGTCAAAGTCAATCCCCACGTCCTATACATGGTTATCGGCGAGACACACCCTGAAGTTCTGAGATATGAGGGTCTGTCTTATAAGTCCAAACTCGAAGCAATGGTAACGGACCTGGGATTGCAAAGGAACGTCGTTTTCCATAACCGCTTTGTGAATGGAGAGGAACTGTTTGGGTTCCTCGGTGCTGCGGATATTTATGTTACTCCGTATCTCAATAAGGAACAGCTAACCAGCGGCACCCTAGCCTTCGCGGTGGGCGCAGGTAAGGCGGTTGTATCAACCCCTTATTGGGCCGCGGAAGAGTTGCTGGCACAGGGTCGGGGCAAATTGGTTCGATTCGCTGATTCTGAACATTTAGCCCGGTCAATCGCCGAGCTGTTGAGTAATGACGCGCAGTGTTACAAGATGAGAAAACGGGCATATGAGTATGGAAGGTCGATGACCTGGTCGAAAGTCGGGCAAGCTTACTGGAGTCTTTTTGAGGCACAGGCACCTTCGTTAACCATACCTTTGAGGCCGAAGCCCGATTCAAGCGATGTGGAGATGCCAGCTTATAACCACGACGAAGCACATTTTGCAATGCCTCCCAGAGCAGGAGACCAGCAAGTATATCGGTCAGCTTAGAAATATTGGTGTTTCCATTAGCCTAAGTGCTGTTTAGGCAAAGGCAAAAATAGTCTGAAAAGGAGGTGTACCATGCAGGTAAAGGAGATTATGACATTTAATGCGGAAACTATCGGTTCGGATGCCCATTTGGTTGAGGCGGCGCAGAAGATGAGGTCGCTCGAGGTGGGAGCCTTGCCGGTTTGGGAGGGTGACCAAGTAGTAGGTATGGTCACAGACCGTGACATAGCTCTCAGAGCGACCGCCGAAGGGAAAGACCCATCAAGCACCACGGTGAGTGAAATAATGACGCCCGAGGTTTTTTACTGCTTTGAGGATGATGACATTCACGAAGCCGCTACGATGATGGAAGAAAAGTCTATCCACAGGCTTCTGGTCCTCAACAGTGATAACGAACCGACCGGTTTTGTCTCACTTGCGGATTTTGCCTGCAAGAGTCGGGACGAGCGTTTAGCATGGGAGATTCTCGAGAAGATTTCCGAACCGGCCTGTCCTCATCGATAACTGGCTCGTGACAGCGTTCTTATTCTGACACTTATAGCGAAATGGGTTGCCAGCTTAGTGAATCATTACCATAGAGGCCAGAGAGTGGTCCTCGTGGAGTGTTGTAGAGACCGCCCAAAAACTGGGTGTGAGGTTAAAGTTTAACAGGTCGAACGGAACTTTGCCGAGATGCATCTGGCAAATGACTACTTAGAATCATAAGTTTGACTAATTTTAGAGGAGGTATGCAGTTATGGTTATGACAGCTTCTACAATGCTTGCTTTGGGAACGACAGCACCAGATTTTAATCTTCCAGACATCGACGGTAATATTGTTTCAGTTGCGGATTCTAAAGAGGCTCCCGCCCTATTGGTGATTTTTATGTGCAACCACTGTCCCTTTGTGAAACACGTTTTGAGTGGTCTGGTCGAGCTTATTAACGACTATCAGGTAAAAGGAGTAGCGGTGGTCGGTATCAATTCAAACGACGTGGAAACCTTTCCTGAGGATAGGCCAGAGATGATGGCAAAGGTAGCACAGCAAGCCGGTTTCACGTTCCCATATCTTTATGACGAGAACCAGGAGGTTGCAAAAGCATACCGTGCGGCCTGCACACCGGATTTCTTTTTGTTCAATAAAGAAAGAAGACTTGTTTACAGAGGCCAGATGGACGGCAGCCGGCCGGGAAATGATATACCAGTAACCGGAGCCGACCTCAGAGCGGCGCTTGACTGCATTCTTGAAGAAAAGGGGGTTTTGGCTGAACAGAAGCCAAGCATTGGCTGCAATATAAAGTGGAAACAGGGAAATGAGCCGGAGTATGCACAGTAGCATCGAGGGTAGAACAGGCACTTGGAAAATAGCCGTTGCCTCTGCAAGACCTTAAACTCGCGTGTTTTGGTGTAAAAAACGAATCTAACCCGATTGGCCTTTAGAGTGTGTCTGTCTGTCATCTCAAAGGATTTAGCCCATAATAGTCGTGCGGGAAACGTCCAAAATAGCCCGACCAGAATCATTATTTCACACGTACTTAAATTAGCAGGAAACGCATTGATGGCGGCTTGAAAGGGCGAGTTGCTGCTGCTTCCCGGCTCTCATCGCAGCATTTCTCAGAGCTGCCTAGTGAGAAACATTCCAAACGCTTCTATACAGGTTACGAGATAAAGTAGCCAAAAGGAAAATCTAAGATTAATGAGCACTTTGGGGGATTTAAGGATTTTGTTTGGGGTGCGGCCTACTTAACGAGCAAGTTAGGAAAAAAAAGTTGATTTATTTAGGCCGAGGAGTATAATCAAACATGTAAGTAAGGGGAGAAGGTATGTGGCCCATCTGTATGACAGGAGGAGCCGGGTGATGGGGCTAAGGGAGACTTCAAGAAGTAGGTCGCGGCGGGTTTTTCTGGTGGTTTT
>CP070830.1:2348983-2355179 GCA_020344865.1 Planctomycetota bacterium | reverse complement strand
GGGTCTGTCGCGGCGAGAAAGCGTTCCATTAAATCCTGTCGCACAGACTCGTATTGGTCTCCCGGCTCGACTATTCCGTTGGGCTGGCGGCCGCGTACGTTGAGATACAGGTGCCCCCACATTACCGCGTGGCATACGACAGCCTTTGTTTTTGACCAGTCAATGCCGAGCTTCTCGTCGACATATCGGGCCGGGCGAGTGTATTTGTCCTTGTAACGAACCTTCTGGTACTCCCTGTAAATTCGCTTGCCCAGCCGCCTGAAGGGATTATCCATAGTGATATATCCCCATTTTTGCAGTAGCTTGTTGGCCCTGACCCATCCTCGCGTAGTGCCATGCCCGTGGTCGCTCATTATTATCACGTCAGCATTGCGGTCTTCAGCGAGGTGAAATAGACTTCCCAAAGCGTGGTCCAGTTTTGAGAAAATGCGGGCTACGCGGTCACGACGCTCTGGATATAAATGAGATGATTCGGGATTCATATACGGCCACATTCTATGCCCTATATCAGTATGCGGGAAGACTACCATAAGAAAGTCCCAGTCGAGTTTCTCATCAACGAGGTTGACCGCCTGGTGGTAATCATCGATCGTACGCATATATTCCTTTACCATGTTCTCAAATGCCGATGCGTTCCGCACGTGGTGAGGTTTCGGAGCGTGGTTGAGGTAGTCCGGGACGCACTTGAGCAAGTCGGCCTTGAACGCTGTCGGATACGTGTATTGGGTCGACGGATTCGGCACGTTGTGCCCGGCGATGAGTATTCCATTGACCTTTTCTGGTGGATAAGTCATTGGTACGTTTATCACCCCGACCTTACGGTTGTGTTCGGAAATGAGCCCCCAAAGGCTTTTAGCCTGGATGTCCGCTGCGCTGTTATACCTCAGGGAGTTATCACTAAATCTAAACTGTTCAAAATCAAGGACGTGGTGCTTTCCCGCCAGCTTTCCGGTCATGAAGGTGACCCACGCGGCGGGGGTGACCGGGGGATAAGTACTGACGAGTTCGCCACTGCAGGATTTTTGCCAGAAGCGATACAGGTTTGGCATGATGCCGGTCTTGCAGAAGGGCCCAATGAAATTGAAACTGGCACCATCAAGGCCAATTACCGTAATTTTATGCCTGGTGTCTGTCATTTACCATATCTCACCTTTACGCTAAAGTCGCAGTCTGCCAGCACACTAATTACATTTGACCTGATTCCGGTCATTTTTTTGCGCTGCACTTAATTATTGCTGCTCTTATTTATCGAGCGAGTCATCTGTAAGTATACTCTGAATCGCATTTGATGACATTACTTTATCAACAAGTCGATGACATTTCTTAGTAGTTCTTTTGCGCAGGTTAAACTCCTGCGGATTAGTGACCTGGGTGGCGTGAGCGAGGTGAATGACATATCGGCCCATTACCGACGGTGGAAGCTCAACGGTTCTGTAGCCGCGGTCGAGTAGTTCGAAGTAGAGTTTTTTGCCGCTTGTCAGGCCTTTGTTCCTGTCCGTGAGAAATGAGAGGTTCTCGCGGTGCAGGATGTCTGCTCGATAAATACAACAGATTGTACGATTGTAGTACTGGTATTTGCCAGTGTCATCTTTCTCGCGAAGCAATTTGCGCCTGAAGGTTCTTAAATCGGTCGCCTTCTTTAGCAGAAGCTGCCACTTCGGCACCAGTTCTATTTTACCGGAACCGATGCAGGCTATAGTCCCCTCATTGTCGAAGTGGCTAATCAGGTCGGTGAGCCAGTTGTTTTTCTGGACAAAAGTGTCGGAGTGCATCGAGACAAAAAATTCCGTGTCGCAGTTTTCAAGACCGACATCAAGGCCCCTTGCATGCGCAAAACCGCCGGCCGGCTCATCGGCCGCCGGTCGCCGCTCAATTAGACGAATCCAGTTTAAACTTCTGAGATACTGAAGGGATTCGTCCTGTGAATCGTTGTCAACGACGATGAGTTCATATGGATACCGCGTGAATTTACGGATGCTGCGCAGGGCCAGTCTCGTGAAATCGGGGGTTTTGTAATTTACCACACATATAGTAGCCTTGCCTTTGATAAATTCTGATATCAATTTGACGCCCCTTCCCTCTGCTCAGCGATTTTTATACATTTGTTCGTAATATTTTTGGTAATCGCCTGAGGCGACGTTCGAGAGCCACTTCTCATTTTGCAGATACCAATCTATAGTTTTGTTAATACCTTCCTCGAAGCCAACCGACGGCTTCCAATCCAGGTCTTGGATTATCTTGTCTGCGTCGATAGCATAGCGTCTGTCGTGGCCGGGTCTGTCGGTAACGTGCTTTATGAGTGATTTTGGCTTGCCGAGGCGGCCGAGTATAACATCAATCACTTCGAGATTCGTTTTCTCATTGCATCCGCCGATATTGTAAACTTCGCCCGGCGGCGCTTCGGTCAAGACTTTCCATACGGCGGCGCAGTGGTCATAAACGTACAGCCAGTCGCGCACATATAGCCCATCTCCATACACTGGCAGCTCCTTGCCATTGAGAGCGTTGTTAATCATCAGCGGTATTAATTTCTCCGGGAACTGATATGGGCCATAATTGTTTGAAGACCTGGTGATATTGTATTTAACGTCCCAGGTGTGGCCGAAGGCCTTGACCAAATGGTCGGCAGCGGCTTTACTGGCGGAATAGGGGGAATTCGGACTTGGCGGTGTTTGCTCGGTGAATTTAGCATCCTCCTCGAGAGCGAGAGAACCATAGACCTCGTCGGTTGAAATGTGAACAAATCGTGCCACCTTCTTATCTCGTGCGGCTTCGAGGAGGGTCAGTGTGCCGGTTACGTTGGTTTCTATAAAAACCTTGGGGCCGGTGATTGATCGGTCGACATGACTTTCGGCGGCAAAATTAATAATAGCGTCTATCCTGTGTTCATCGATAATCTTTTCGACGAGGGCGCCGTCGCAAATATCGCCCTTGATGAACTTGTGTTTGGGATGATTCAGGAACTCGGTGAGGTTTTCGAGGTTGCCGGCATAGGTGAGCTTATCGAAGTTGACGACGAGGCAATCAGGATGCTCAGCGAGCACCATTCTTACAAAATTGCTTCCAATAAATCCTGCACCGCCTGTAACCAGAATTCTTCTCATAGTTGCTCCAGGAACTGCTCCAATGGCTGCTGCCACGGTTTGACTGGCTCATCTAATAAGGATTTTATTTTGCTGCAATCGAACCGGCTGTTCAAGGGCCTTGTCGCTGGGGATGCGAAATCGCTTGTCTTACAACTGGCTAAATCGACAGACATACTCAGTTTTTCAAAAACGAATTTTGCCATATCAAAACGGCTGACATAACCGTCGCTTGCAAAATGAAACACGCCCTCGGGCTTTTTGGACACAAGACTACAAATTGCTTTGGCCGCCTCGGCTGTCGCTGTTGGGGAACCTATCTGGTCATCGACAACCTTCACGCTTTTGGCCGCTCTTGCACGCTTGATTAGCTTGCTTACAAAGTTGTTGCCATGCGAGCCATAAGTCCATTCAAGCCGCATTATACAATGGTGGCAGCGGCTTTCAACCAAAAGCTTCTCACCGGCGAGCTTACTTGCGCCGTATGTGTTTATCGGATTTGGCGGGTCGGTCTCAACATAAGGCCTGTCAGATTTGCCGTCAAAAACAAAGTCGGTGCTGATATGCAGGACCCACACATCAGCCTCTCTTGCGAGGACACCCAAACGCCCTACCGCCTCGGCATTTACCTGATATGCCAGGTCTGGCTCACGTTCGGCCTTATCGACATTGGTATAAGCGGCGCAATTGACGATTATTTTCGCATCGGCAACAGCTCGTTGCAATTGATCGAAACTCGTAATATCAAAATCGGGCAAGTCAAGAACGGTAGTTTTGATTCCCAGTAGTTCACAGACCGAAGCCAGGTCGAAGCCGAGCATACCCCTGCCGCCCAGGATGGTGATGGTCGCATCGTTACTTACCATCAGGGTCTCCCGTAATGCGGCAACTTATTAGGCGGCAGGTCCTTGAGTCTTGAGTAGCCTGCATCCTTGGTGGACAGTAGAGGCTGTCTTATCGGCCAGTCGATGTTCAGGTCCGGGTCGTTCCAGATGATGCCGCATTCAGTGGACGGATTATAGAAATCGGTGCACTTGTAAGCAAAAAGTGCGGTGTCGCTTGTAACACAGTATCCGTGAGCGAAACCCGACGGAAGGTACAACTGGCTGTGGTTAGCGCCGGAAAGCACCGCAGTAACCCCCTTACCAAAAGTGGGAGAGCCTACGCGAATATCCACAGCGACATCCAGTACCTCACCTGATAAGACCTGAATGAGTTTGGCTTGTGATTGCGGGTATTGAAAATGCAGGCCGCGGAGTACCCCTTTTTTGGAAAATGATACATTGTCCTGAACAAAAGGGCCGGGAATACCGATGCTCTCGTAACGCCTGCTGTTCCACGTCTCTAAGAAAAAGCCTCTCTCGTCGTTAAATAGCTGCGGTTGTAATACAAGCACTTCCGGGAGTTTTGTCTCTTCGACCTTCATTTTACATTGGCATTCCGTCTAACAGTCATCAAGTATTCAATCGCCATTTAGTGCTACTGGGGCGGCTTCTTTGCAACCAATTCATTGGCTCTGTTAAGCGATTCGAATGTTCCCGCATCCGTCCACCAGCCATCGAGTATGTCGTAAGCCAGTTGGTCTTTCTCGATATAGGCGCTGTTAACATCTGAGATTTCAAGCTCACCGCGACCTGATGGCTTGAGGGTTCGTATGATATCGAATACTGCAGCATCGTAAAAATATATACCGGTTATTATATAATCCGACTTGGGTTCTTTCGGTTTCTCCTCTATGCTAATGACCTTGCCGTCGGAAATTTCAGCTACACCGAACCGCTGGGGACCTTGGACCTGCTTCAGCAATACTCTTGCGCCTGTTTTCTGGGCAATGAATTTGTCGGCATAACCTTTTAGATTTGCCCGAAAGATGTTATCTCCGAGAATCACAGCCACGGGTTGCCCCTGTGCGAAATTTTCAGCGAGTCCCAGTGCTTCTGCGATTCCGCCCGCCTCATCCTGCACACGGTAGGTAAAATGGCAGTCGAATTCTCTGCCGGAGCCGAGCAGACCGACCACATCCCCCATGTGTTCGACGCCGGTTACAATCAGTATTTGCTCGATGCCGATGGAGGTTAGTTTTTCAATGGGGTAATAAATCATCGGTTTTTGGCCTATGGGCAGCAGGTGCTTGTTTGTAACTTTTGTCAGAGGCATCAGTCGGGAACCGGTCCCGCCTGCGAGCACAACACCTTTTAGAGTCACGACTAGTCCTTTCACAGCGGAATCTACAGCAATTCAACGGGCCATTGCATTCAGAACTGCTTTAAAAAACGCAAATCGTTTTCAAAGAACAGACGGATATCAGTGATTCCGTATTTTATCATTGCGAGCCGTTCAATGCCGAATCCGAATGCCCAGCCTGTATACTTTTCTTTGTCTATTCCGACCGCATCGAAAACATTCGGGTCAACCATACCGCAGCCGGCAACTTCCATCCAGTCCTGTTCGCCGTGTTTATCCGTCCATAGTAAGTCCACCTCGGCACTTGGCTCGGTGAACGGGAAGAAGCTGGGTCTGAGCCGCCATTTTATATCCGCCCCGAAGAAAGTGCGAATAAACTGGTCGATGGTGGTCTTCATATCCACCATACTAATGCCCTCATCAACGACTAGGGCCTCGAGCTGATGGAACATATACATGTGTGTTGCGTCGACGGTATCCGGGCGATAGACACGTCCGGGTGCAACAACCCGAATCGGCGGCTTGGTATGCTCCATGACACGGATTTGAACAGGGGACGTGTGGCTCCGCAGAAGGATGTTTCCATCGATGTAAAAGGCATCGAAGGGATCTCTTGCGGGATGCTCGGGGCCGATGTTCAGCGCGAAATAATTGTGCCACTCGTCTTCGACTTCAGGGCCGTAGGCTACGGCGAAGCCCATTCGGCCAAATATTTCCAGCAATTCGTTCGTGGTCTGCGTAATGACGTGCATCTTCCCCATGTTAACGGGCTGACCGGGCAGAGTGATGTCGATAAACTCCTTTGCCTTTTCTTGCCGGGCCTCCAGCAAGCTTTTTTTCAGCTTCTCGAATGCTTCGGCGACCTGCTTCTTTGTTTCGTTCGCCAGTTGCCCTGCGGTGCGTCTCTGGTCGGCCGGTAACTGCCCTAT
>CP070830.1:2343705-2348883 GCA_020344865.1 Planctomycetota bacterium | reverse complement strand
CGCAGGACACCAACAGTAGCGGTTTGAGTATACCCGACCAGCTCGATTACAGATATATTATTATCGAAGCGGTTACAGACGTAAAGTTTTGAGCCGCTGCTGTTTAGAACAGGTGACATCGGCGTATGACCGACATTAACCGTATGGGTTATATTTTGCGTAGATATATTAATGACATACACTTTTCCATCTGAGGAGCCAGCCGTGACATATAGTGTACTGTTATCATTAGATATGGTTATCCCCGTGGGGGCATCCGGAAGGGCGTAGGTATTTGTTACGGCGTTTGTTGCGGTACTGATACGCTGCACCTGGTTTGCTGTACGCTCTACGACGTAGATATAATCTCCTGTACTATCGGCGATGACGTCTGCCGGGGAATAATAATCTCCTACAGCAGGCTGGGCAGTTGACGCGAGCGAGAAGACCAGGAAAACCGTTGCCGCTTCAAACAACCGTCTGTTAAATATTGTGTTCATCGTTTTGACCTTTTTATTTTAAATTTCGCTTGTCATATATATTTGGCAAAGAAATCCCGCCTTTTGGTTCTTTAGTCATGCCATGATGGTGCAACCGGGCTGAGTGCTTCTTCAACCGTTGGCATTGGTCTGAAATTTGGATGGTCGTAGTAACTACCGTGATGGCGGCCGTAATAGGTGCCGTAGAACTGGTAGTTTGTATCAATCCATCGGAATATTTTGTACAGTTCCGGGTCGGTAAGTCTCGCCCTGTGGGCTGAGTCAGTATAAAGCCAATCAGCCAGTGATGAGGTATAACAACCCAAGGATTTCGGCGGCAAATACTCGGTGTAATCAGTGGTCATATAATCATTGTTCTCAAAAATCAACGGACCGCAGTAACCGCCTTCTGTGAGGTTGTCAAAGGAAACAGTATAATGCTCTGTAACACCGCCGCTCAGGTCAAGGCCTCCAGGAGGGCCTCCGCCGCTGTGGCAGCTGGTGCATTTTGCGTCAAAAATCGGCTGAATATCATAGGGATAGTACAGTACCTTGACGCCCCATCCGGCCCAGTCGCCGGTCCCTGCAGCCTCACCGGGCATCGGAGCCGGAATACACGGGTCATGCTGTAGGGCCATTGGCGTTTCGCCGGAGCCAAAGGGAGGAGTCGGGGCTTCGCCACTGCGTTCGTGACAACCGATACAGGAGCGGAATTCACCCGGCCTGAAGTTGATATATGTTCGTTCTCTCTGAAGCTCACGATATTCGGAGTCCAATGCCTGCATGAAGATATTTCTGTCTGAGGGGACGACAAAGTAAGCGGAGCCGTCGTCTTCAACGGGAACAATACCCAACTGGACGCGAGGCCACAAAGCCGCCGCCCAGCCGGCGCTGCTTAAGTATTCGCCTTTTTGCCCACCCGGAGCTTCCGGACCCCATAATTTAATTCGATGGCAGGACCATGGACGAGAGACCGCTATGTTGACGCGGAGATATTTTACATCTCCGCGAGCGACACCGTCCATGCCCTTGTAAATATCGGTTACCAAGGCAAGTCCCTGATTGGGGTCTCCGTTAGGCAGAAGGAAAGAGGGGAATTTCAAGGCATTGATTTTTATCGGTTTATTGCGCGGCTTGAGAGGATATGGGTTCCAGCAGCTCGTACCGGACCGATTAAGAATCTCTACGTGATTGCCACTGATATCAATCAGATAGATACCGTATGCACTACGCGTTTCCCATGAATCGTTGTTATTATACTTGCAAGTTACAAGAAACAGTTTCTCACTGAGCGGATAGGGTGTGGTATAAAGTTTACCCCCAATTCCTTCATTGTTCTGAACCCAACCGGAACCAGTCCAGAAGTTCCACCCCGGTTCCTGCCATATATGAACATCAGGTGTGACATAAGTGACCGCCGGGCCCGGCGTTGGGTTGTAGGGGTCTTCATGGGTCCTGACCTCCTTGGTCCTGTCTATCAAGAGGATGGGCCCTAAATTATCACCCTGCCAGTAGTGAGGCGAACCGACGCAAACAAACTTATTCGGATTATCAGGGCACTGCCTAAAATAATTCACCGAAGGCGGGGAGTGATGGTCCAGGCCGAAGATTTCATTGACATGGGTGCCGTCGGGATTCATCGCATAACCGGCCTTGCAATAGAGCGAATCCTTGTCGACATATTCCCATCGCGTATAAACCACTCTGCCGTCCGACATCATTGAAGGAGCAAACTCGCTGACCGGGCTGTCGGTTAATTTCTCCAGTCCGGTTCCGTCAATGTTGATTCGATGAAGAACCGGTGTGACCAAGGTACCAGGATTGTCGCAGAGTGTGGTAATCTTGCAACGTGTGGAGGTGAAAATAATCGTATCCTCCTGCGTGAAACACGGGTGCATATCATCGTAGTGGTAGTTAAACGTATCCATATCCGGATTAAAGCCGGGCATGTAGTATTCGGAGATATTACTCGCTTCATCAGGCGGGGTAGTCGTAATCTGGGTCAGGTTTGAACCATCGATATCACACATCCAGATTCGATAACCTTCGGTAGTCGATTGCTTGTAGTCAAAGACGATACGTGATGCGTCCCAATCCAAGTCAAAATTATAGAAAACACCCGTTCCGCCCGGCATTTCCGCAGCGGTAATGACCGGCGTAACCATACCGGTATTTAAATTGTACCGGTAGATGCCGTTATCCGAATTGTACAGACCGGTCGGATTAAAATTGATAAAGTCGGTATAAAAATGGTTGCTATTGAAACTGGGCTGCTGGATGAACAATATTTCATCAAAGCCAAGCTGCGTCGGGTCCGGCGGTTCAAGAGCCGTCGAGAATGACCACACCTCACCGGGTACGGGCCCACCGCCGATTACTTCATCTATAGTCCAATAGCAAGTAGTGTCGGGGTCCATGTCACCAGGCGGGTCCCAGTTAGTTCCGGTTTGATTTCCCTGATATTCGCCCGCGTCAGGGGTCGGGTCCGTCCCAAAATACACGTCATACGAATCGGCAAAAGTATCACCTTCCCAACTGAGTTGTGCCGACAGTGGTACATTCGTCTGGCCGTTATAAGGAGCAGGGTTGTATGCCTTGCCACCGGTTTTGAATTTCCACTCGCCGCCGTCAACGGGGTCTTCTGCGGGGACCTGAGCAATGATTTGCCAATAATACCATTTGTCTCTATCGAGAGGTGTCGGAGCAACCCAATAGGTGTTAGTCTGGCCGGAAGACTGTAAGGAAGGAGGATAGCTATCACCGAAATAGACATCATATGTCGTATTGGGATCGCAGGCGCCATCAACCGTCCAGTCCAGGGTGAGATTGCGATAATCCACATGTTCCTCATTGTTAGGGGGATAGGGACTGTCCGGCCTGCACGGATGTGGGGGAACGCACAGGTCTTCTACCGCTTCCATTTCACCGGTTGTGAGGATTCTATTCCAGATGGCGAAATAGCTAATTTGTCCGTTGAGTTCTACGCCTGCAAAATCGTAATAGGGGTCGTCATGGGCTCTGCCGAGGCGAGGGTACATACCTGAACCGGTGGTATTGATATTAAGACTGGCGCTGGGGCCTATTATTGCGCTTCCCCCATCGAGTGCATACAACTGAACCAATTTCGTGCTGGCGTTGAAGGTGATGAAGGCATAGTGCATACTCCCATCCGAGAACGAGTAAGACAGACCTGAGAACTGTCCGATGCCCCCGGTTGCACCGACATACCAACAGTCGAGATACTGGCCGTTGTCATTTGTGAAGATAGTCAGATGTCCCGAACCCCCTCCGGTGGATGGGTCTCCTATGCTAGCCAAAGCGGCGCCATATTCCCCCATTCCTTGTTGTGAGGACGCGTAGGCGATTGCAATAGTAAAATCGCTGCCGCCGTCGCAGGGATTGCCACTCCACGTACCGCTTCCTATATTAGCGTAATCACCACTACCATCACAATAGACCATGCCGTTCAGCAGGTATGCGTCATCTACCAGGGAGGCATCATGGCCGTTGCCGCTGCCATCAAGGAGGTCGTCAAAACAATGGACAACTTCAACCCCATCTCCCACGGCTGCCTGTCCTGGAGTTCCAAGAGCGAGGTATAAAATTAATGCTGTTATAATGACAAACGATTTTCCCATTAGTCTATTCATTTTGATGACCCCTTATTAATCATCGTTCTTTCGCGTTTGCATTGCAGAACAATACCTTTTTTCGATGGTTATGTTTATGGTAAGTAATAGATGCACCCTGTACACTCCTGTCCGTTCATAACTTATTGTATATCTTTGAGAGTAAAATGTCAAGGTCAAAAGGTCACAAGGTGAAAGGGTCGGAAGGTCACAGGGTGTTCGCTGCGCTACGAGAAAATTAGTTTTCGGGGTTGGTGCCCCGGTTAGATAGACGGACGGCGTCATCGCACGGGGCAGGGGTTATGGGGATGAGTTCGATTCCGTTTGTTTTGTTTAGGTTCTTTGAGTATTTTTTTTCGGCCGGGTTGTTCCAGTGCTCGTGAACCCCAAGGCTCTCGAGGGCGGTGCCATCCTGTTGGAGGTCATAGACGGCGCCGGATGGCGGCCTAGAGGCAAGGGCAAGTTAGGGGTCGAGATTGGCTTTGAGAGGGAGGCATTTTGTACGGTCGAGCCAGAAAGCGAGGACGGCTATTTAGATGTTAAGGTTACGGGGTGGCTGTTGACGGGGCAGCGATTCGAGGGGGCCGATACGATAAAGATTATAAATCAGCACTGGCGGCATCGGCATGAGAAGCGTTTTCGAGAGAGACCCGCCAAGCGGATGATTGGCAACCAGCAAGAGCCGGCGGCCGGGAGGGGGAAGCGGCTGCGCCGAATTATGAATTAAAACTAGTTGCGGGTTGCGGGTTTTTTCTGGGCCCCAGATCGGAGTCTGGGGTCTGCGCCCGCCACACAGACGGCGGGTAAACCCACCAAAAAGATGGCGGGTAAACTTCGTGGCGAGGGGGTTTTTGTTTGGGAAAAAGTGTAACAAAATGGGTGTGGGGTGGACTTAATAAGGGGGAGGGAGTGGATAGAGGATGAAAGGTTGAGTTTTTGAGTCAGATTTGGTATTGTATGGTGAATAAGGCCCGGCAGAGTGCGCGGGCAGGTGGAAACGGGAAACGGCGGATTATGGTGAAGAATTAGGCGACAATGTTAACAGGTGAGAGAAGATTATGGCAAAGGCCCATGTTGACCCTGAAGAACTG
>CP070830.1:2340850-2343605 GCA_020344865.1 Planctomycetota bacterium | reverse complement strand
TTAAACGGTTCTTTGGCGTCATAGCCAAATCGTACATTCTTCTTGCCCGGCACGAATCCCGTGGACCATCCACGGATAACCTTCGCACCTTTATTATTTATGATTAACACCTACCCCCATCGGCCGGCTTGTAACCACAACAACAAAATCAACTTTTACGACGAGGTGATTTTACCCGTTGCCTCCTGTTTGGTGGCACACCACACCTCGTCCGTACAACTTTATGTTATGCTATATTGACTTTGAAAATCATTCTTTTTTGAGGTTGTGTTACAAATCCTAAGAAAGCCAATATATATAGTAATCAATCTTACTTAGTAAATACTACGATAACACTTTCACTTAATTAAGTCAACTCCGTTTTGCGGAAATTTTTTATCATTTTGCGACACCCATACTCAAATCCTCCCATTTGACCCCAAAAAAGCCCCCTCCGTGCCCCATTTTCCACCGTAGCCTGTAAAAAACCAGTCATAGAAATTACTACGCTAACGATGGAATTTGGTTTCAAATCAAAAAAAATGCTCTCCAACGCCCCCTATATAAATACAAACGGGGCCTGCGCCGAATTTAATCAGCACAAGCCCCGTATTGAGGCAAACTCAACGGCCTGTCTTACACCAGGGCCTGTTTAACTATCCACTTACGGCCACAGTAACGGTGCTTCAAGCCAGTGGTCTCCGAGCAGGCCATAATCCATCAGGTTGACGATGTCCGGGTTGTTCGGGTCATAAGGACCTCCCGGAGGACTCTTCAGCACGATGTTGGCAACCGACGTGTTCGCCACGTAGGTCGGGCCCATTATCCCGCTCAAATAGTACACCTCGCCCTCGGTCAGGGCTACGTCAAAGATGAGTATCTCGTTGATATCGCCGATGTGGGTTGTAAATCCCAAATCTTCCGGGTGTAGAGGGTTGTAACCATCGCCGATTCGCACTATATCATTGGCATCATCCGCCGGGATATTGGGGTCGAAGTTGGCCGAATCAGGCCCCTTTATACCGTCAAGATACACGGTGAAAAGACCGGTCACGCTGCCCGGCGGACATGCGTTCGGGTCCCAGGGCTCGTCTGGGCAAACCCCCCCGTCCGCATCATAGGTCACCGCGACACTGTGCCAGCTTCCGATGCCTTCTACCTCACTTTTTACTACATCAGTACCGGTTTTGAACCAGTTGTCATACCAGAAAGTAATATCATCAGGAGCGCTCGGCCCGCCGGTGTGCCCTTGGTCCACAATAAGGGCCATCGGAGAGTAGGTCGTAAACGCTTCGTCAACGTTGACATTCGGGTCATCCCAGTCAGTCGGAAGACAAGGGTCGGTCGAAGTCATCAGGACCGTCGGATCCGTATCGACTTCTGACCTGCAATTGATGAATATCGAGAAATCTGTCGGGCCGTGAAACGGATTGCTTGCGCCGAAGGGGATATCCACATAGCCGCCCGTATTCTCAATCGTCAGATAACCGTTAGCTACATGCGTCAGCGACCCGCTTGGCTGACCGTCAAGACCGTTGCCGGATGTATCACTGTAGTCGTCGGTACCAGTGAACAGGTACTCGACGAGCAGATTGTTACGGTCGGGCGCTACCGGTATCACCTCATAGTCTTTGACTAACCAGTCCGCTGACATCGCCTCAATGTCAAAGCCGTCTGTCTTGCAGTCATCTCCGGCAATGTCCCATGTCACAACCTCCGGACGGCACCTTTGAGGATGAAGCTCTATCTCATCGAAGTAAACCGTGCCCGTCCCGCCGGATTTGCAGTCTCCTAAAGGCGGACCGCCGAAGCCAAGATGTATCTTGTCCACATTCGCAAGGCTCACCCCGCACGCGTCATATACTTCCAAATTGATATTCCACTCCTGCCACTCATCAGTAACCGCAAGGTTATTCACATCGCCGTCGTAAAGCACGAGCCCCGAGTTGCTGCTCGTATCTTCTATTTCGAGCCACATCCGGTCGTTCGCCGTCGTGCTGTTGCCTGCATTGCCCATGAAGTGTATCACAAGGGACTTGATGCCGCCGATGGTCCAGTCTGACCCGACTAACATATCGGCTACGTCCGCGTCCGCTACTGAACCGATACACGTAGGTCCGCTTTTCCACGCGCTGTCATATCTGTACATAAGCGAGTTCCCGTCGAGAGTGAAGTTAGCGTCTGTCACAATAAAGAGTTCCGCGCCGCTGCCGTTGACCCAGTAGTCGTCCCACACCGCATAAAGCTGCGTGTTAGTTGCGTAACGGTCGAAGTCCTCTAAGGTAAAATTAGCGCCCGTCGTGAACTTCCAGACATCTCCTTTGATCGCAGTCCCGCCGCCGCTGACCTCGTCGATTCGCCAGTAGTAATCCTTCAGCAAATCCAGCATGCCCGCGTTGTAGTTCACGTCCGAGACCGCCTGGTTGCCCTTGAACTGGTTAGTATGGCTCGTAGTCGCATCGTTCACCTCGGCAAAGCTCGTCCCGAGGTAAACATCACACGTTACGGCGTACCCGTCCGGTCCCCATTCTAAAAGGACAGGAGGGTCTACACCCTTCGCTCCGTCGGCCGGGTATACATCATCAGCTAAGCCCCACGTAGTGAATTTGAAGTCAATCCCTTCCCTACCCGGATCATTCGTGTCAACGCGCCAGTAGTACAACGTCGCTGCAGCAAGGTCACCTGCATATGGATCAACGTTATTAGACCCGATGTTTGAGGCTATCTTCGTATTGTTCGCCATACACGGGTCGGTGCCGAACCAGACATCATAGGT
>CP070830.1:2332638-2340750 GCA_020344865.1 Planctomycetota bacterium | reverse complement strand
TCAACCGCTGAGCACGGCAATTTTTTCCATTTTCTTGCCTTCTTTACTTACAGCTATAACAGCAGATGCCTTTGCAACACCACTCACAGCCGTCACCCTAACCGTGAAAAAATCACTGGCCGTCGTGATATACTTTTCACATTTCACAATCGAATCGGAATAACTAAACAGCAGCTTCCTCAATTCTTCCACATCATCAAACGGTTTTATCTGTCTTGCCCGTATGATTTCATCCGCGATTTTATCTGCGTCCCCCCCGAAAGTAAAAGCCGCCTCCAATACGTGTCGCGGAGCGGTATTTATATTTACCTTCCTCGAAGCCCACATCCCCATATATTTCAGCGCTGACTCCTTTCTGCTTTCGCTCTCTATCGTCGGTCTGGCAAGCGAGTCGGTATCAATCAGTCCGCTATGGAAAAGTTTTGCGAAATCCGTGACATGAACCGACGCGGGTATCGTCTTTCGGACCGTCCGGCTCTGAGCGACTCTTCGCCTTCCGCGCCGGGTTCTTGTTCTCGACCTCGTCGGCGATGCCCTTCTTTCAACTACCTTTATCGGCTTAAACTCGAGTTTGAACGGTTTTATTTCACTTATTTCCTCCAACTGTTCTTTTAAAGAGTCAATCTGCTCCCTTTCGACACTCATCCACTCACAGAAAGTCTCCAGCCCCGCCTCGGCCTCCCGCGCCGTCTCCACATCGGCGAGCATCGCCCAGCCGATAGGATATTTCGCATTTTCGTCCTCAATCTCAATCCGAACCGTGGCAGAACCAATCTGAAACTCAACCGGCTCGGTTACAAATGGCCAGGGCGGACCGTAAGGACCTCGTACCCTCACAAGGTTAACGTCATTAAGGTCGGTAACACCACCGATTTCGTTAAAATCGTTTATGCCATTAACGTCGTTAACACCGTATATCTCATTAAAATCGCTGCCCTCGAAAAGATTCCTGACATCGTTAATATCATTTATGTCGCCAAGGTTACTGTCCGTTGCGCCTCCTTCCAGCTGTATCTGGGCGGCCCACTCGGCCAAATATTCCCTGTATTCCTCTTCGCTCTTCCAGAATAAATCCGAGAAATCCGGCTCATTCGGCCGGGCAATCAACTTTGGACGGTTCATATCCTCCAACACCGCAAGTGCGTATTTTACCGCCGAGTCACAACCGTAGCGGGCCGCCTGATAATCTATGATATAATGGTCACGGTGACGCTGTGCTGCAATACGGCCGGCCAACGTATAACCCACTACCGACAGCACAACTAACAGCGCCAATGTCATCAGCAGTACAATGCCGCGACGGCCCTGCATCCTATAGTTTTTGGTGGTCTCGCTACTCATTACTGTCCCGCAAAGTCCTGCTCAAATCGCCAGTCTCAACTTCCTCTTCTTCCCCCTCCTCCTCATCCTCGTCTTCCTGCTCCTCCTCACCTTCCTCAGGTGTCACTTGCTTCGCAAATCTGAATTTGATTTTCCTGGTCCTGTCGACAGCTATGGTGCGCGTGATTTTCGCCTCCTCCGGCACATCCAAAGGACCTGTCACCGTCTTAAAAGGCTCGCCAAAAGAAATCGTCACCACAACTCCGGGTGGGAGCGAATCTCCCGTCCAGCTGTCTTCAAAATCTTCGCCCTTGGGAACCTGCACCTTAAAAAAAGTAACCCCCCTGCAAATTGGCACAAATGAATAATCTTTTTCCCAACTCGCCCTCTCTGCATCCAGCAGCTTGTCTTCCACACCCATCCCGCTCTGACTGCGATACAAAATCAGGCTGTCAGTGTCAAAATCATAATTGGCCTGCCAAACAATTTCTTCGAATGTCTGCTTCTTGTCCTTGCTGTCATAAATGGTTCTTACAATCGTCAGACGTGCTGACGGATAAAGATTAATCAATTTATTCTCAATGGTAATTTTTGTATCAGCGGCTTTCGCATCAGAGACCGGCGCAATTATTCTGTCGAGGTCTTCGGCAATTCGCTGCAGAACCTCAGAAGGCAGCCTTGAGCTATCAAGCTTGCGCGTGATTGCACCGGCCGCACCCTCGACCCCGCTGTAGATGCCAAGCACCGCAACCAGAATCATCGCGCCTATCGTCAGAGCGGCAAGCACCTCCGCCAGCGAAAAACCACTGTGGTCGCTGCACGATTTGCCCAGGACAGTCTTCATGCTAATCAAAAAATGCTTGTCATTCCATGCACTCATTTACATACCTAATTAACTCGTCCAAGGTAGGCCTGTCTGGCGTGCCTGCCTCTATATGGCACACCACGCTCTCGCAGAAAGCTAAACCATAACAATCCGCCTCCGACTCCGGCGTAAGCGGTGCAGACGGTTCATTCGGCTCCGACGGTTCGTTGGGTTCTGACAGGCCTTTCTGCCCATCTTTAATCATTTGAATTAACTGGGCCTTTGACACCTCCGTTAACCAGTGCGTCAACTCAATCCTCTGCTCGTCACCTGCCGTGTCGGTATACTGAGCTGAGCACATCCCCTGAATCCATATTCGTGAGGTCAAAGGCTCGTAAAACGTCTCAACCGTCGTGTACCACTCAATCTCGGGATACTTTTCGCTCTCACCATACTCCGAGGCTTCCGCCACCGACTCCGAGGCCAGAAGCTCCTCCATATTCTCACGCGCAACCTCAAAGGCCTGTATGCGCAGCTCCGAATCCGCCGCTCCGGCCAGACAGCGATTTATTACCACCAGCACGCTCGAGCAGACAAGCCCCAGTATAATCAAGGCCGTTACTGCTTCTACCAGGCTAAAACCCTTGCAGCGCGACAAAGCACATAACGAAGATTTTTCAGAAAAGAACCTCATCACTTGTCTTCGGCTCCAGAAGCTCGACATCACCTTTTTCCAATGTAACAATCCTGCTTATCCTGTTAACCACGACCGAATATGGCTCTTCGTTTCTGTCAAGCAGCACGATTTTCCCGCCGTACTGCCAGCCCGAAGGCCCCGCTACAAAATGTACTCTGAATACGTCCTCATCGGTTCCCGTCCAGTCGTCAAACTGAATATACGAAATCCTGCACTCCTGACCCAACTGGTTCGTAATGATAATCTCCTCTTCCTCCGGAACACCGTACAACTCCGGCGAAGTAACCTCACGAAGCGTATAGTTCTGCTCTGCAATATTGATAATAACACCGTATCTCCTGCCGCTCTCGGCGGCAGCTCTGACAGCGGACTGCATCGTCGAAACAAGCTCATGTGCCTGCGCCTTAAAAGAGCTCCTCACCAGCAAACCTGAAAAATTCGCCATCGCCAAAAGCACAAAAAGCGAAACCATCAAGACCACAACTATCAGCTCGGTCAGAGTAAAACCTCGCCAGCCCGACCGGCTCGACGAGTAAGTCGGTGAATGACTCAACGCACCGCAACAGCTATCTGTCCCTACGGCCGCGCATCCGCCAATACACCCGTTAATAGGCATCGGTGCTGTACAGGTCGGCATCATAATCCTCGCCGCCCTCTTCGCCGTCGGCGCCGTAACTCTTTATCACAAATGGCTTGCCGCTCTCCGGAAATACCTCATAGACAAATTCATTGCCCCAGCCGTCTTTAGGCACCTCCGTAGTCTCCAGATAACCGCCAGGCTCATAATTTATAACATCGCTCGGCTGCTCGATAAGCGCCATAAGGCCTTCTTCTTCCGTCGGAAAACGCCCCGTGTCCAGCTTAAACTGCGTCACCTGCGCGTGAAGCATCTTTAAGTTCGCCTTGGTGGTCGTAACACGGGCCTTGTCTATCTGAGACGCCACCTTCGTAACCACAAGAGTCGCAAGCAAACCGATGATAATCAGCATCGCCATAAGCTCAACCATCGTAAAACCGCTTCTGAGTTTTCTCCTTTTTTTCTTTCTCATGCGCCGTTCACCTCGCAAAATATATTCGCCTAAAATTTACCCGCCGAAATTTCCAAAATCGGCAATATCGTCGCCAGGGCAATAACGCCGATTATTACCGCCATAATAATTATAATGAGTGGCTCGACCGCCGCGCCTAATCGCTCGATAACTATGTCGGTAGACGCCTCAAGACTCTCGCTGATGTTTTTAAGCATCTTCTCCAGCTCGCCGCTCTTCTCGCCAACGGCCACCATGTGAGCAATTGCAGGGTCAATAACACCGCTGTCCCGCAGCGGCGTCGCGATATCAGCACCCGCAAGAATCCTTTCACGCGCCTGGTCAATTGCTCTCTTCATAAGACTGTTGCCCGTGACTTCGCTGACAACACGAAGCGACTCAGACATCGAAAGACCCGAACCAAGAAGCGTCGAAAGCGTCGAGGCAAAACGTGAAACAACCCGCTGTTTTATAAGAGGGCCAAATAATGGAAGTGACAGTATGAACTTATCCCGCAAATACGCGCCTCGCTGGGTCTTGAGAAAACGCCTCATGCCAAAGATAACACCAAGCAATGCCACTATCACCGCCACCAGCCACCAGCTGGTCAGAACGTAGCTGACGTTCATCAGTTGCTGCGTAATCCACGGCAGCTCCTGACCAGCCCGCTCAATCTGAACCGCTATCTTCGGAATCACAACAGTCGTCAAAAACAAAGTCGCTCCAGTACAGGCCAGAATCAGAACTAACGGGTATATCATCGCCGTTATAATCTTCGACTCGACCCGCTGACGTTTCTCCATAAAACCCCCAATGGTCGCAAAGCTCCCGCCTAAAGAGCCCGTGACCTCACCCACACGAACCATGCTCACATATATAACATCAAAATAGTCGCCGTGGTCGCTCAAAGCATCCGTAAAAGACTCGCCCGTTACAACCCGGTCGCGGATATCGGTAAGGGCGCTTTTGAATCTGGTATCTGTCACCTGCAAAGTAAGCACGGACAACGCCTCGGTCAGCTTAATCCCTGAGTTAAGCAGCGTGGCCATCTGTTTGGTAAAATCGATTATCTGAGTCTTGCTGGTTTTTCCAAAAATCGAAAATATCGCCGCCTTTTCTTCCGCTCCCGCACCGACCTCCGAAATCGCGGTAGGATGAATACTCCGGCCCCTTAACTGCTTTCGCGCGGCATAGGGACTTTCGGCGCTTATCATGCCCCTGACCCTCTTGCCGTCCGCTGCTATCGCTGTATAATTGAATCTCGGCATAAGCTCACGACCTTACATCACATCCGCCTGCGTAACCCTCAATACTTCCGCAATAGTGGTTATGCCCGCAAGCACCTTCCGCGCACCGTCCATTCGAAGCGTCTGAAGACCGCCGCTAAGCGCGGATTTCTTTACAACGCCGGCACTTTCTCTTCTGTATATCAGATCCTGGATTTCTTCACTAATTAGCATAAGTTCATAGACGCCCGTTCGGCCCCTGTAGCCCGTCTGAAAACATTTCTCACAGCCCGCCCCGACAAAAAATCTCCCGTTTCCTTCACCCGGCCCGCTCACTCCCGCACCTGCACTCGTAAAACCAAGCTCCCTCAATTCACGCTCAGTTGGTTCGTACGCCTGCCTGCAATCCGGGCACACCTTTCGAACCAGTCTTTGAGCCATTATAGCAATCAATGATGAACTTACCAGATACGGCTCGACGCCAAGGTCCAAAAGCCGGCTCACCGCGCCCGCAGAGTCGTTCGTGTGCAGTGTGCTGAAAACCAAATGTCCCGTGAGAGAAGACTGTATCGCCATCCGAGCCGTTTCAATATCTCGAACTTCACCAACCATAATAACATCAGGGTCCTGACGCAGCACATGACGAAGTGATGTCGCAAAAGTCATCCCCTTCTTGCTCGCAACCTGAATCTGACTGATGCCTTCGAGCTGATACTCGATTGGGTCCTCTATGGTTATGACATTCTTCTCGGCCGAGTTAATCCTGTTAAGACACGCGTAAAGGGTCGTACTCTTGCCGCTGCCCGTCGGGCCGGTCACGAAAATCACCCCGTGAGAGCGGTTCAGCAATGTATCAAACTTATTCAGGTCCTCCTCCCACAGGCCCAGCTCGTCCAGCGCAAACAGACCCGTGCTCTTATCCAGAATTCGCAGCACGCTCCGCTCGCCGTAACTTGTCGGGACGGTGCTGATGCGCAAATCGACCTCACGCTGGCCCAGCCGAACGCTGCATCTGCCGTCCTGCGGCATCCGGCGCTCCGCAATATCCATCCCCGCCATCACCTTGATACGGGAAATAATAAGAGGCAGAACATTTCTGTTCAAACTCAGAACATCATACAAAATACCGTCTATCCGGTAACGAATCTGTATCTTCGCCTCGTATGGATGAACGTGAATATCGCTGGCCCTCAACTGCAGCGCACGGAAAAGTATATCATTGACCAGCCTGATGACCGGCGGACGATTCACAACATCAAGCAAATCATCCGACGTCGCCACCTCGTCAATGAGCTGGTCGAGATTCTGCGAATCGAGCTCTTCCGCCACCTCTTCGATGACCGTCGTCCTTTGCTCATAGGCAACATCTATTACGGCCATAATTGCCGTCCGCGTGGATATCGCCGGCTTGACCGGCATCCCCGTCATCTTCGAGACATTATCCAGCGCGTTCGAATCCAAAGGCTTCGACAAAACCACAGTAAGCTCATTATCTTCGTCGTCGGTTTTTATCCCCACAAGATAATGGTGCTGCGCATACGTCGCGGGAACCGCCTCTATAAATTCCGCTGGCACCGCCTTCGCAGGTATCTCATCCAGAAATTCCCGCCCCAGCGCAGCGGCAAACAGCTTCAAAACCGACTCTTCTGTAAAGTACGGACAGCGCAGCAAAACCTCGTCAAGCCGGCCGTTCTCCTTATTGCTCTCGAGAAATTCCCGCAGTTGCTCTGCATCTACAAGACCGGTACGCTTCGCAGTTTGGACCAATAAATCTTTCATACATCTTATTTTATACGAAAAATCAAACCCGATGGCTAACAAAACTCAAAATCCACGACCTCAAATTCCGGCTTTCTGCCGCGGATTTAGGGACTCGAACTATTCCTCCTCCAGAACATGCAGCGGGTCCATCGGGCTGGGTTTCAGGCCCGGCCAGTCCTCGTACTCATGGAACTCCTTCTCAAATTTCTCAAAGGCAACCCGGCTTCTATCCGATATCTGCTCCAATTCCGGCAGGCCCTCTTTCATCTTGTCGGGCCTCAGAATATTCGCCTTGACAAATACGTAAAGCTTGGCCTCATCGTCCGTATTAAGCGTACTTCGGAAAAGACCGCCCACCAGAGGAATATCACCTAACAACGGCACCTTATTACCGCCCTTGCTCTGATTAAGTGTTATGAGCCCGCCAAGAATAATGGTCTTGCCGTCGGGGACAGTCACCACCGTTTTTACATTGGCTTCAGTAGTGTCGGGCGGTACCTCCAGGTTTTCCCTCGGTAAGAAATCAGACCTGACCAACTCCACCTCCAGAAGCAGTAAATCGCCTTCTCCGATATTCGGCGTTATCGTAAGTGTCAGGCCCGAGCTGTACTCTCTGAAATCGGTAGCCGTCCGGGAGGTGCCCTGGTCCGGTATAATGGTGGTCTCTATCGGGACATTAGTCCTTTCGCTTGTCTGAATCGTCCCTGGCTGGCCGTCATTGACAAGAATCTTCGGCTTTGAAAGGACCCGGCCGTAGCTCTTCTTCTCAAGAGCGGTCAAAAGAGCCTGAACATGACGGTCGCTGTAAAAACCCTGGAACTTGTTGTCAAGATTTCCTGGATTAGAAAATGCCTCCTTGACCGTCCCCCCTAAAAACGTGTCGGTGATAGACCCAACAACATCCATCGACCCCCCAGGCACCATCTCAGGCAGCTTGGAAGCAAGTTGCAAGTCGAGGTCAAACTCGTGGGTACTGCTCACCTGCACAAGCGTGACATCAATCAGCACCTGCGGTCTCCTGCGGTCAAGGGTCTTTATCAAACTCCCTATCCATTCCTGATTCTTCCTGCTCGCGTACACATTAAGCGAAAAAGTATTTGCATCAGGAACAATAACAATATTTTCCTCCAGCCGCTGGACCGTCGTCTCAATCTTGCCTTCCTTGTCCTTTACGGTTTCTTGAATAAGTTTCTCGAGCACCGCCGCCAAATCCTCCGGCTTCTGGTTTTCAAGCGAATAAATCTCGTAAGGTATCGCCTGTTGAATGGTCTCGCT
>CP070830.1:2326538-2332538 GCA_020344865.1 Planctomycetota bacterium | reverse complement strand
GTGGTGATGCTGTAACCCCGCTGAAGGACGGATTTTGGGTTCAGGCCGACCAGCAGGGACGTCTCTGCCGTGAGGCGCAGGCGTACTTTTTCAACGATATCCTTTACGGCTGCTTTTGCCCGGTTGCTCAGGTTGTTTAAATCGAGCATCTTATTTCTCAACAGCCGGTGCGGCTCAATTTTCCGAATTTGTCCGTCCATCGTGTATAACCTCGCCCGCGTGTCAGCTAAGAGCTGTCTTACCGAGCCTGCAAGTCTTATCAAGAGTTCATCTGACTGCTGCTCGGAGTTGCGCAACAACGATTCTACTTTAGAATGTGCCCTTTCTTGTAGATAGGCCAGATGTTTGAGGACTTCGTGGATGTCCGGGACAGCGACGACGCCAGCTTTTGTGGGTGTCGAGGCCCTTGCATCAGCGACGAAGTCGGCGATTGTGGTATCGACCTCATGGCCGACAGCACTGATGACGGGTATTTTGGAGTCGAAGATAGCTCTGGCCAGGACTTCTTCATTGAAGGCCCACAAATCCTCAAGTGAGCCGCCGCCGCGTCCTACAATCAGTATATCGATTTTGAGTTTATTATTGCGTCTGTTTATATCTGTTACGGCGGCGGCGATTTTTTCGGCTGCTTCATCACCTTGCACGGGCACGGGGTAGAGGAACAATTTGGCGCACGGCCAGCGGTTATGGATACTGTTTTGTATGTCGGCTATGGCAGCACCTGATTCGCTGGTTAGTATCGCGATTCTATCCGGGTAAGAAGGAAGCGGTTTTTTGAACTTTTCATCGAAAAGGCCCTGTGCCTGGAGTTTTTTGACCATTTGCTCGAAAGCCAGTTGGAGTGCACCGACACCGGCGGGGTCGAGCCTATCGACGTAGAGCTGGTACTTGCCGCCGGGGACATAGACGTCAACGTATCCCGTGGCGAGGGCGGCGAGGCCGTTCTCCGGCCGGAATTTTACCTTTTTGAAATTGCTTCTCCACATGACGCAGGGGAGAAGGGCGTCTTCATCTTTCAGTGAAAAATAACAGTGTCCGCTGTGGTGGACTTTGAAATCCGTTATTTCGCCGGTGATGGTCAGGCGGGATGGCAGGTTACTTTCTAAAACTCCCTTTATGAGGGAGTTTATTTCGCTGACCGTGTATATTTTCCTTGTCTTCTGCATGTTTCGTACGCAACCAATGGAACGACCTATAATCGAGCGCTGATTATAAGGCCAAACCGGCCAATCATCAATCGCCTATCGGTTCGGGCGCTGATGCTATGATATAATTTGCTTGATTTACAGGGGGGTGATTTGGTATAATAAGGGAGTCTTTTGGGGTGGTGAATTGTTGAGGACGGATGATGAATCCTTGGGTCGAGACTATCGGAGTTATTTTGGTGGCCGTGCTTGGTGTTTGTCTGGGCAGGGTGTTTTCGCGTTTTCGCGGGCCTTATTGGATGGTGGGGTACTTTCTTTCCTTTGTGGTCGTCGCGGCGTTGCTGGCAGGCAGATGTGTCGGTTCGCTGGGCGTCATGCGGCATTTTGCCTGGGTCATCGCAGGACGGATAAAGTTCGTCGTTTTGTGCTTGGCGACTACTGTGGGCATCACAACACCGCTGTCGCGTTTGCCACGCAGAAGTGAGAAAATCATAGTTTCTATTTTGATGGCTGTGGTTGTGTTCTGGTTTTCGGTATGTCCGTTTCTTTTTCCAGCACTGATTAAAGGGCGTTTGTTGAAGCTTCGCACGACTGTGGACCCGGCCGGCGTATGCTACCAGACGACGAATTATACCTGCGCACCGGCGGCGGCGGTGACGGCGCTTAGGGGATTAGGACTGGCTGCGGAGGAGGGTGAAATAGCGGTTCTTAGCCGCACAAGTCCAATGACGGGGACACTTCCGTGGTGTCTTTACAAGGCGCTCAAGGAGCGTTACGGTCCGGAGGGTTTAGAATGTCAGTACCGTCAGTTTGACTGTGTAGAACAACTGAGAGATGCGAAGTTTACGCTGGTTGCGGTGAAGGACGTGTTTCTTTCGGACCACTGTGTTGCCGTGCTTGACATTTCGGACGAGATGGTGACGGTGGCAGACCCGGTAGGGGGAAGGAAGCTGCTCAGTCATGAGCAGTTTGAGAAGATGTGGCGGTTTTCTGGCATTTCGCTTCAGCGCGAGGAGGGCGCGAGCGTATTTGATTGAGAAAGCCGGTTAAGTTTTGGGCTTTAGCATTTCCTGGAGCTTGTTTAGCTCGCCAGCTTTCATATGGTAACTGTGGTCGGCGTCCGGGAACTGACCTTTCTGCACATCTTTGGCGTACTCCTTGAAGGCCTGTAGCGTAGAGTCGGCCAAATTTCCGTAGCTTCTAGCGAATTTTGGGCCGGGTCCCTGCGTGAGGCCGAGGATGTCGGGCGCGATTAGTATCTGGCCGTCGCAGCCCGGTCCTGAACCGCAACTAATTACCGGCACCTCACTGCGTTTGGTTATAATCTCGGCCACCTCTGCGGCGGTACCCTCGATTAACAGTGCGGCGGCACCGGCCTGAAGCATCTGGTCGGCAAGTGCTATTAGTTCCAGGGCCATTTCAGCGGTCGTGGCCTCGGCCTTGAATCGGCCAATCCTGCCGATGGTCTGCGGCCTTATGCCGATGTGTGCCATAACGGCCATACCAGCATTGCTAACGGCTTTTATGGCATCGATATAAGCACTGGTCGCCTCGATTTTTATCATCTGGGCACCAGCTTCGGTAACGAATCGGCCGGCGTTTTTGACCGCTTCTGTGGTGCCGAGCTGGTAGGATAGAAAGGGCATATCGGCGACAAGGTAGGCGTTTGGCGCCCCTCTGCGGACGGCTGCAGTGATGGCAACCATAAAGTCCATTGTGGCCGGCAGGGTGGAGTCGAAGCCGAGCACAAGCTGGGCGGCCGAATCGCCAACGAGTATCATTTGTACGTCGGTCTGAGCTACGAGCCTGGCTGTGGTGTAGTCATAGCAGCTCACCGCGGCAATCTTTCGGTTTTCGCGCTTGGCGGTGAGCAAGTCAGGAATCGTGACCTTAGCGTCCATAAGTCTTACTTTGCGAGAGAGTAGAAAATAACAGGTTTTTCGTTAAAATATTAGAACACAGGGGGTTTGGCAAGCGTAAAATAGGGCGGTTTTTGGGCCAAATACGAGTGTTTTCGAGGGAACGGCAAAAAATTTTTGGATTTTCACGATTAAGGGTTTGATTGCGGGAAAAAAAGCTGTAGTTTTTTTACGAATTATTTAAAGTTTTTTTTAGAGGACATTCGATTAGATAAGAAGAAGAGAAATCGTAAATTGGGTGAACGGAGTTTTTTAGAGTCATTATCCTACTTGCTTTTCATCACCCTCCTCCGAAGCCAGATTCTGTCGTATTAGAATCTGGCTTTTTTATTGCTTCTCGCAGATTTGTCAACGTGGGTAATTGTGGTGACGGGAGAAGTGTTAAGTTAGGGGACGAAGGGTGGATTTTGCATGGGGGCAAGCGAGTGTAAAAACAAGCGGGGCCTATACCGACCTTAATCTGTATAGGCCCCGCAATTAAGCATCATCTAAGCATCATAGTTGTGTTGGTTGATTATGGCCATAGCGCTTCCTGCAGCCAGTTGTCGGCCATAATGCCGAAGTCTTTGAAGTTGACCTTATCATCATTGTCGGCGTCTGCTCGCCACGCCGGAAACTCAACGTATGCACTTCCGGCTCCCTGCAGGGCCAGATAAAGAATCTCTGCAGGCGTCAGAGTATAGTTGTAGATGCGAACATCATCGATGGCACCCCTGAAGATTCTTTCTTCGTACTGCATCTGGTCGCCGATGCGCACTAAGCCGGACCACGGTTTTACGTCGTGCGTTACATAGTTCCTGGCGGCCTTGAGACCCAAACCGTCGTCAAGGTATAGCGTCGCCACGTCCGGCGCAATTGTCAGCGCTACAAAGCACCAGTAATCAGGCACGAACAGATCGGTGTGCCAGCTCCACGCATCGCCTGTCCACATGTATGCGAGTTCATTATTAATTTCCCAGGTGTCCGTGTCTGCACCAAGCATTATTCCGGCGGTGGTATTCGGGTCGGAGCATGGGTCGGAGGTAAACACAATACCCGAATATATATTCGGGGAGCCCTGCCGCCTTACCCACGCGCTTATGGTCATCTCGTTTGTGTTAAGATTCAGCGGTTGAATCTCAACGTAATCATCGAATCCATCAAAGCTCAGGGCTTTTCCTATATAGCCCGGGTCGACGGAATGTTTCGCAGTGCTGCGACCGGGAACTCTGTCGTCATCATAGAGTAGGCCGTGGTTCACATTTCCGGAGGTATCGTCAACCTGCAGCTGGGGGTCGTCATCATCCATTGGCCAGTGTCCAACAAGGCTTGTGGAGGCATTGTTCGGCGCTGCGGCCGTAATGTTGCCTATAGCGGTGAGGAGCCAGTCGCGCTGCGCCAACACATCAAGGTCGTAGTAATCAACGAGGCAGTCCTCGTCCAAATCGAAACTGCCCTGGTCAAGGGCCTTCGAAAGGACGCATCTGGGCGGATGGAGCTTGATATTGTCGAACCACACGGCACCCGTGTCGCCGGGACTCTTGTCGCCGAAGCCTATGGTAATGCGGCTGATATTGCTCAGGTCGACGCTGTTGTCGTCGACAAAATCGCTCAGCAAGATATTCCACTCCTGCATTCCCTTCCAGCCCTGGGTCTGCTCATTGGGATCCGGGTATATGACCTTGCCGGTACGGTTGCTGCTGTCGGTCAGGGCGACGTACATCTGGTCAAGTGCATTGCCGGCTTGGCCCATAAAGGCCAGTCGGAGGGCTTGAACGTTGTTGTACGTCCAGTCTGGGTCTATTCCCAGAGAGCTGATATCCGCGTATGCCTCGGAATAGTACCCGTAAAAAGCGGTTTGATTGTCGTATGTGAACATCATCGAGCTGCCGTCCTCGACGAAATTCACGTCCTTTTCGATAAAGACTTCCGAGCCCGTGCTGTTTGTCCAGTAATCCTTCCAGACGCCGGTAAGTTCAGCAGTATCGACATACGCATTGAAATCCTCAACCAGAACATGGTCAATTGTGGTGAATTCGAGGACAGCGCTTTGCCAGGGACTTCCGGGCATGCCGTCATTGACCTCATCAACGGCCCAGTAGTAAGTCTGCTCCAGCGCGAGTTGGCCGCCGAGCGGTGTCGGGTCGAACGTATTCGGCCCCTGCAAGCCCTGATTGGCGTCCTCAGCGCGGCTGTTTACATCTTCGAAGCTGGTGCTGAAGTAAACTCGATGCTGGTCAACAACGACACCCGGGCTCCAGATAAGGTTGACATCTGTGGCTATATCGGTGGCCTCGTCGCCGGGGCTGAAGTCATAGGCCTTGCCGTCGTTTGTCTTGAAACTCCAGACTTCCCCCGTCCAGGGCGGCATTGGCGGGTCGTTGGGCCCCTGTACGTAGGTATCATTGTACTCATCGACTGCCCAGAAGTATTCGCCTCCTATAATCAACTCTATAGGTACGTTTACCTCATTTGCATCCTGCTGGGTGGCTATGAGCGTGCCGGGGTCCCGGCTGTTTACATCGGCCCAGTTGGTCCCGAAGTAAACGCTGTGCTTTTTCGCCCACAGCCCCGGCTCCCATGTCAGTTTCTCCAGGTTCAAATCTACATTTATTTCCTCGTCACCGGGATTTGGCTTCCAGGCGTCTGTAGCCGGCTGCGACGTTACCCGGATATAGTCGAGGAAAGGCCATCTGCCGGTAAGGCCGTCTTTATAGCACCACCATCTTATGCCTATGGGCTCACCAATGGCGGGATGGCCGTCCGGCACAACCAGAACCACCCTGTACTCTTTCCATTCGTACGTGTTTACATCGGTTGTTTGTTCGAGCGTAATATCCTTTCCGGCCACCTCAGCAGGCTGGGGCGAGCCCGAGTCGTATACGATGGATGGGCGGAAGCGCACATTCTGGTCCCACGTCATTGCGTCCATTATCAGCGTGTACTTGGTCCTCGCC
>CP070830.1:2318414-2326438 GCA_020344865.1 Planctomycetota bacterium | reverse complement strand
CGAATCTCGGTGCCATCGTTTCTGGTTAGAACGATTATCTTCTCGAATTCCGGGCCGTAATACCGTTGCCCTTCTGTTCTGACCAGTATCTCTCCTCCTTTTGTCTTGACCGAGCCTGCCGGGACATCAATCGATGATTCCCTTACTGCTTTGGCCACTTGGTCGAAAGTCAGGCCGTAACGACGCAGAGTTTTTTCAGATACTTCGATTGAAATCTCGTAAGGGCGGACGCCTGTTATATCAACCTGGCTTATGTTCTCCAAAGCCGTAAGGTCATCACGGACCTCATCTGCCAGACTCCTGAGGCTCTTTTCGGAAACATCGCCGTAAAGGACAATAGTTATAACCTGATAACGTGTGGTGATATCGGCGATTATGGGCTTCTCAGTTTCTTCGGGAAATGTTATAATTCTGTCGACTTCGGCCTTTATATCATCCAGCACCTCCTGGACATCCGCATACTCCTCCACTTCGACGAACACCATCCCCGCGCCTTCGGCGGCCGACGCCGTCATCCGCTTTATTCCATCAACTGCTGCTATTGCCTCCTCGACGCGCATTACCACACCTTCTTCGACATCGGACGGAGTCGCACCGAGATAAGGAACTGTGACCGTAATCATATCAAGGCTCATCTCGGGGAAGAATTCGACCTTGATAGTAAATATGGTCAGTAGTCCCGCTGCGATGATTAGAAACATCAGCAGATTCGCCGCAACGTGGTTCGATGCAAACCACCCAAGCAGACCACTTTTTTCGCGCGCTTCTTCCACTCAGTCAGTCTCCTTGACTCTCTCATCTGTCAGGGCAAGTGGTGTATTGGCGTCTTTCGGTGTTTCAGGCTCGCCTGTCCTGACCAACATACCGTCTGTGACGGCTTCCAAGGCACTTACCACAATGGCTTGGTTGTCCTCGAGGCCCGAAACTACATACGCATACTCTTTGTCCTGGCGTGCGATTCGAACCTGCTTTATGCGCAGACGGTCCCCATTGATGACCCACACCTGGTTTCCACTGCGTATGGCGTATCTGGGCACCTGAAGTGCGTCCTTTAGGATTTTGCCTTTGATTCGCAGATCAACGAACATTCCCGGTACCAGCGGCGGTCGGCCGTTGGCATCCTTAAATGGCTGCGGCATCTCGACGACAACCGAGACCATCCGTGATGTCTTATCAATCTCGCCGGTGGTACGAACCACATGACCTTGCCAGATGTGGGTGCTACCGGCAAAGTCGGCGATGACCTCAACTTCTGAGCCCTTCTTTCCGAAACTATTTCCGTTTATCGAAACCGGTTTAACGGGGATGTTAAACCACTCCAACTCCCAGTCCTCCAGTGGGACCTCGATTTCGACGGCCTCGATGCTGTAAACATTGCCGATTGATTGGCCGGACATTACGTACTGGCCGAGGTCTACTGTTTCTCGCACGACTCTGCCGTCAAACGGCAGAGAGACCCTGGTGCGCTCGAGGTTTAGCTCGGCAGTTGCGAGTTGGGCTTCGGCAGCCTGCAGTCGGGTTTGGGCCTGGCGAATTTGCGGCTCTCGGACAATCAGCGGCGACGGCGGCTCGGTGCCGGGATTTAATTGTTCCCACTCCTGGCGCGAGACTTCGGCTTCTGCTTTTTCGATATCCAGTGCCACTTCGGCGCTTGCAACGTCAGCTTGGGCTCGCTGGACAGTAAGTTCATAATCGCGGGGGTCAATTGTTATCAAGGCCTCGTTTGCTTTGACGAAACCGCCATCTCTGAAGTTGGGATTGATTGCGACCACCTTGCCCGATACCTGGGGTACTACCTCTGCCTGAACCTTCGCCTGTACCGTTCCGTAGCCCTGCACCAGAATTGGTACATCCTGCCGGGTGACTGTCTGGATCTTAACCAGAGGAGCGAGAACACTCTTGACTTTCTTTGCCGGCGGCTTACGCGTAAGCTTCAGAACTACTGCTGCGCCGATCGCCGCGGCGAGGATTAACAGTACCAACAGAGGTTGCAGCCGACGCTTTGGCATCGCACCAACTGCTCTGAGTATATTTGATAGTTTGCTTTTGATTTTCTTAATCATAAAAACGTCCTTGATAGTTCGTTTGTTGTGGGTCAGCGACCCAGTCGCCTCCCAGCGAGAGGAACAGGTCGACACGAGCGGCCCATAGCTCGCCCTTCAGGTTGTTCAGTTGGTTCTCTGCGATTCTCCGTCTGCGTTCGGTTTCAAGGACGGTAATCAACCGCTCTACGCCTCGCAGGTATCTCTGGCCGGCGAGCTTCTCGGCTGCTGTGGCCTCGTTGAATCTTAACTGCACTGCGTTTAACCGTCTTTGCAGCAGCTGTTCCCTGACCAGTGCATCCTCGACCTCCCGCAAAGCCGTTAAAACGGTCTGCGCGTAATTCGAAGCCAACTCTTCATACTTTGCTTTTGCGGCATCGACCCGGGCTCGAAGCTGGCCGCCCCTGAAAATCGGCTGTGCAAGGCGGAAAATAGCGCCGTATATTTCCGTATCATCAATAAAAAGGTCCTCGAAGGTATCGGCGCTTCGCCCGTATGTACCAGTTAAGGTCAAATCGGGGTACAGCTGGGCGATGCTAATGCCGATTTGCTCGCTGGAGGACTCCAGGGCCAGTTCGGCGGCCCTGACGTCCGGCCGACGGTCCAAAAGCAAAGCCGGCACACCCACAGGAACGGGCGTTAAATCGGGCAGCTCAGCCAGTGTCTGCGGAAGTTCTTCGCTTGAGCCCGGCTGACGGCCCAAGAGGACATCCAAGGCGTTGCGGGCCTTTATCAGAGCAAGTTCCACGAGTATCTCGGCTGCTTTCGATGCCTCCAGATTCTCGCGTGCCATGCGAACGTCCAGTGGCCCGACCAGGCCTCGGCTGTATCTTCGCTCTATTATTTCGAGGTTTCTCTGCCAGTTTGCGGTGTCGGCACGCGCGATGGCCAGGCTTCGTTGAATTGTCGCGATGTCTGCTCTGGCCTTTACGACGCTGCTAATCACCGCGTTGAGCAGGGCCTGCCCATTTGCCTTGGCTGCAAGCAGGTCCGCCCAGGCAGCGCGTTCGGCTCGCTTTAGCTTTCCGAAAAGGTCCATTATATAACTTACGGTAAGATCTTGTGAGAAGGTTGTGCTCAAATTGCTGAATCTACCACCGCCGAAGTTAAAAGATGTCTTGTTTCTGCTGCGGGTAAAGTTATACGAGATATCCGGCAATTGCTGGCCGCGAGTTTCGGCAAGCAGCGCCTGGGCCTGCAAAACGCGGGCGGCAGCGGCCTGAAGGTCATTATTGTTGTTTAGGGCCTGATTGACGAGCTCGGTGGTCACGGGGTCGGCGAATCGCTCCCACCACCTATCGATAGTGTCAATATCGATGCAATCCTTGGGGTAGTCGCCGGCGTAGACGTATCCGGCGGCGGTGTCAGCGGTGGTCTGCGGCCTTTCGTAGTCGGGGCCGACCATGCAGCCTGTAAGCACTATAAGTGCTGTGATACTAAGCAGTTGTATTATCATGCGGCTGTTCATCTATGCGTTCCTCTCGTTCGCCGCCGTAATGGCGGCGGTTGAGAATTCGACTATGTGGTCTATTATTTCGGATAAATCTATTGGCTGGAGGCCGGCGAACTGACCCGTCTCGATCATTTCACGGATACGAATAACGTGGATTAACTGGCCTACGATGGAAAAGGTGGACAGGGTGATTTGCCTTTGGTCGAGATGTGGGCAAAGCTCCGTAAGTGCTTGTCCGAGCGAGGTTAACGTTGGTGTAACGATTTCTTTTACGAACATATCCTTCGGCAGGTGGGGGTCGTTCATTTCTCGTACGATGAGTTTAAGGAAAGTTTGGCCGGTGGTTTTGTCTAAGAGGGGCTCCAAGAATGCAGTTGCGAAGGCGCGGATGAGGTCTGTAAGTGTCTGCCGGGGCGAGGTTTGCGACATTACGTTTTGTATGGCGGCGAGGCGGAGGTCGCGGATGGCAGTCATTCTGCGGCGGAAGACTTCGTGGTAGAGGTTGTGCTTGGATTGGAAGGGGTAATTAACTGCGGCTACGTTGCAGCCGGCGTGGTTTGTGATGTCGCGGACGGAGGTGGCATCGAAGCCTTTCCGGGCGAAGAGCTGCTCGGCGGTGTCGAGGAGGCGTTCTTCGACGTTGTTGCGTAAGTTATTGTTTTCGCTGGATTTAAGGGTACCGACGGGTGCTTTATTTGAATTATGTGTATTGGCCATAAAGTTTCTTCCTTAAACAGTTGTTTCAAACTAAAGTATAAAACATATGTTTGGCTTGTCAAGAGGTTTTTTGGCTGGAAAAGCAAATTTTTTTGAGATTTTTTAAAATTGATGTAAGTCATTATTTGGAAAGGGATTACGGGCAGCTTCGTTGCTCGATTCTCGATGCTGGATTCTCGGTACGAGCACCGTCGTTTTTGAAGCAAAAATGAGGGTGGAAACGTGAAATTCCGGGGTGCTACCCTCGATATTGGGCGAAAAACGCAGGTTGGGGTGCTGGAAAAGTGTGGAAACGTTTGAAAATTTACAAAAAGTGTATGTCAAACTTGCAAAAAACAGGTGCCCAGCGCGCTAAAGAGTTGTAAAAAGGGGGCGCAGACTTGGAAAAATGAGAAAAATTTAGCGTTAAAAAGGGGGGTCTGCGTCCGCCACACAGACGGCGGGTAAACTTCACTTCGAGGGTCAGAGTGGGATTGTACCATAGGTGGGGGTACAAAGGGGGAGGGAAGTTGTTGGTGGCAATTTGGGGAAGACGGGGGAAATGGGGGCCTGCCACTAAGACACGAAGGCACGGGGGCGCGAAATTGCAAATTACAAGCATCAAATAACAAACAAATTTCAGTTGGCTAAATTCAAATGTTCAAAACGAGATGTGTGTCGAGGAGGAGGCCATGGGCCATAGCCTGCTGATATCTCAGCTTACCGGACGGCGGACAAGACCTGGACATCGGGTGCGTTACGGGCAGCGCATACGGTGCTTGTAGTGATTTTTCCCGGGCCGGGATTTAATGGCATCTACTTTGGCGTTTGTGGAGTGTTGCCCAAGCGTACAACGGCGTACACCAGTGTGCCGAGCAATCCCGTCAACAGAGCGAGCACAATCCATATGCCGGAGCCCACGCCGCGCTTACGAATGTCCTGATACACCCAAATGGCTGTAAGGATGTTGACGATAGCGATTACGATTAGTAGTGGTGCCGCATTATCGTGTTCTTTGTGCTTCCAACGCTTGTTGTGCTTTTTAGCTGCTCTTCGACGGTCAAGTTCCATCCGTCGCTCGTCCAACTCAAGTTGTCGCATTTGCCGCTGGAAATCCAGTTCACTCTCGTGTGCTTCCAAGTCCATCTGCCTCTCTCGCTGATGCATGTGCCTTTCGGCAGTCTCAAACTCTCTGAGGTCCGGGTCTTGAGCTTCCTGGCAATGCGCAGCGGAGCAGAATAATAGAGTCAGTAATAAAGTAATTAGCGCAGGTAACTTCATTTTTATCTCCTTTCGAGTTTTTATGGTGGCTGAAGATGCTATATTCGGGTTTTATCCACAGGCTACAAGTGTATGTTATGCGTCCTCGAAGGGCAATAATTTTGTGTGTGAAAAATGCGAGGGAGTTGTTTTGAGCGGCCGGACAGGGAAATCAAAGATTAAAAATCAACTCCGATTACGACGTTCGAGGGCGCGCAGGATGACATGATGACTTTTTTAGTGAGCCTGGTGTTCCGCCAGACGGACGGCGGGTGAACTTCACGGTCCATTTTTAATGGTCGGCCGGATGGATGAGGGGCAAGGCGGGAGGCGGGCGGCTTGAGGGGCGAGGTACGGGAGAAAAAAATCGAAGATTAAAAATCAAAGAGCAAAGATGCAAGCGGTGGGGCGGGTTCGTGAATCGTGGTTCGTGGGTCGTGACTCGGTGGTTGCGGTAAGGGAGGTAAATGTTAGAATGGTGGGGTAAAGGTGCGGAGAAGGGAGGAGCAGATTATTTTGGAAGGACGGGATTATGGCGAGCATAGACCTGCGAAGCGATACGGTAACGCTGCCGAGTACGGCGATGCGTGAGGCGATATTCACGGCCGAGCTGGGCGATGACGTATTCGGCGAGGACCCGACGGTGAACCGGCTTGAAGAGATGGCGGCGGAACGTATGGGCAAGGAGAGAGGGCTGTTCGTGGCGAGCGGGACGATGGCCAACTCGGTGTGCGTTCTTACCCACTGCAGGCGCGGGGAAGAGGTAATTCTGGGGGATAAGTCGCATATGTTTCTGAATGAATCGGGGTCGATGTCGGCGGTGGGCGGGGTACATCCGCATACGGTTTTGAATCAGGCGGACGGTACGATGCGGCCGGAGGACATCGAAGCTGCCATTCGAGGCAATAAAGTACACTTACCGCGAACGCGGCTGATTTGCTTAGAGAACACGCATAACTGGTGCAGCGGCGCCGCTTTATCGGCTGAATATACGGACTCGGTGGCGGAATTGGCCAAGCGGCACGGGCTGCTGGTGCATCTGGACGGGGCGCGAATATTCAACGCTGCTATCGCGCTGGGGGTGGATGTGAAGGAGCTGACTCGCGGTGTGGATTCGGTGTCGTTTTGCTTTTCGAAGGGGCTTTCGGCACCAGTGGGGTCGGTGGTTTGCGGGTCCGAGGATTTCATCGCAGAGGCGCGGCGTACGCGGAAGGTATTGGGAGGGGGGATGCGGCAGGCCGGGATTATCGCGGCGGCGGGTATCGTCGCACTGGAAGAGATGGTGGAGCGGCTGGCGGAGGACCACGTGAACGCGCGGCGCTTAGCCGAAGGGATAGCGCAGATAGATGGGTTGTCGATTGATGTTGCGGCAGTGCAGACAAATATTATTTATTTTGACCTGGTCAGCGGGCGGCTGAGCGTTGAGGAGTTTCTGAAACGATTAGAGGAGAAGGGAATCAAGCTATTATGTATAGGAAGGCCAGCTCGTTTTCGGATGGTAACTCACTACGGGATTGGAGCGGAAGATATTGATGTTGCGGTGGCGGGCTTGCGAGAGGTGATGAAAGAGTCTTAATGATGGGTAGCACCGGGCTACGAGGGCGCGAGGATAAAGGTTGCAATTTGGGGGGTGGGTTGGTATTCTATTGGGAACTGAAATCTAAGGTTTTTTTGGAGGAATATGTTATGAAGCAGGTAAGAACGAACAGGGTAATGGGATTTGTCTGGGTTTTGGCTTTATTGATGTTTTCGGCGGAGGTATTGGCCGGGGAGGGGAAGTGCGGCGGAGAAAGATTGTGCGGAGAGTGGCAGGTTAAGGCCGACTTCGGCGGCAGGCAGATGGAATCGATATTGGTATTTTGGAAAGACTCGGAGGGCAAGCGGGCCGGAGAGTGGATAAGCTTCTGGGGGGTGAGCGAACTTAAGGACGTTAAGTACGAAGAGGGGCAACTGAGCTTCTTGCGGGAGCGACGAAATCGCCAAGGGCAATTAAGGACGTCGAAGTTCACGGGGACAGTCAAGGACGGGAAGCTATCGGGGACGATGTCTGGCGAGAGAGGAGAGGTTAAGCTCGAAGGCGAGCGGAGCAAAGAGATGCCAAGCGCCGTCGGGAGCTGGGCAATGAAGCTCAAAAGGGGCGAACGGGAGTTTACATCAGCGCTTGTGGTAAGCGCGGATGAGGAGGGTAAGCTGGCGGCGGAATGGCAGGGCCGACGGGGCGAACATGAGGTAAGTGATGTGCAGTGCGAGGGGGAGAAGCTTACGTTCAAGAGAAAGAGCAAAATACGTGACCGCGAGCGGGAATCGACATTCGAAGGAACGGTCAAGGGTGATACGCTTACCGGCGTGGTGAAGACTGAGAGGGGAGAGATTGCGGCCGAGGGGAAACGGAGGGGCGCTTCGCTTATCGGGACGTGGAATCTTGACGTGGCGACCGAGCGGGGCAATCGTAAACAGAGACTGAAGGTCAATCCGGACATGAGCGGTATGTACGGGGCCGTAGCTATCGAGAAGGTGAATCTGGAAGGCGACAAGGTGAGTTTCAAGGCGGCTGTGGAATTCGGCGAGCGGAG
>CP070830.1:2310002-2318314 GCA_020344865.1 Planctomycetota bacterium | reverse complement strand
ATTATAAGTTGTTCGAAAGGCTCGGTAACGTCGACGAAGTAATGCGGTATGCTCAGTTGGTTGCAGACGGAGGGGGCATCGGCCCCACAGCAGGCGGGGCTACTTGAGCCGGGCGATACAGGTGTTTTCATTGTAATGCCTAAAACTTCCCAGCCATCTTCCTTGAGAAGATGGGCTGCGACGCTGCTGTCGACACCGCCGCTCATTAACACTGCAATTTGCCGGGAGGGCTGGTTCTTTGGTGACCAGGGCGAACAACTCGGCGGCAGCAGCTTGATATTCCACTTATCTGGCTTCATGTTTCTAAGAAGTCACAGTAAAAAGGTTCGGTGCACAGGGCACCTTGCTGTGTGGCCGGGCATCTTGCCACACTGAACGATTTTGCGAAAAACGCAAGGAATGTTCTTAGTTTAAGGTTTCTTGTAGAAAGTTGAAGAGTTTTATGAAGTAGAGGCGATTGTTGCAAGATATCGGTTGGCGCTTTAGGGCGTCCAGGTTCCTGTCTCGTCCAAAGCAACTACTGGGGGAGTTGTGATTCCAGCGGGCGCAGTTGCCGTCAGGGTAAAGGTCAATTCCGGATTGCCTCCCGGCGTAAAAGACGACGCCGTAACTTGATAATCGGTGATGGAGAAATAGGCTCCTTGGAGGTCTTCGGCACTGAAGCCCAACATTTGAAGTGTAGGCAGGGCCGCGCCATACGTGCCGTCTTCTCTTTTTTCGGCGGCGTACGCCCGTAGTGCGCTGGCAATGGTGCCAAGCGCGGTTTTTCCCTCGGTCCACTTGGCCGAGTCAATTCTGCCCCGCATAATGGGTATTGCCACTGCCGCCAGAACGCCGACAATAAGGACAACCACCAACAACTCAATAAGCGTGAAGGCTTTTCCACTTTTCATGTGTGCATAGCCTAAAAATTTGTTTGTTAGTCATATCGCTATGAGGCTATCAATGCCCCGGTTTTGATAGAGTCGGCCAAATTCGAGGGCGACTGTTTTAGTTTTTCTTTTTAATTTTTTTACCATGCAAGCGGTCGACCATCCTTCGGGCGGGAATTTTCCGGCGAGGTTGGGATGTATAGGATTTTGTGGCGGGAACAGGCGGGGCGGGTTTCAAATTGTTTTTGGGCCGATTATCGGGCGGAGGGCCGGTTTTTGGGGCGTGGTGAGTATTTTCGGGTTGGAATGAGAAAAAAGGTTGATTTGTTTTGGCTGGTGTAGTAATTTATTTCGGTTTATAGAGCTCTGCCGCACGGGGTAGCTTTGGCTGCGGTTGCGGCCTTTGGGGTCAGCAGTTATCACGGCATGGCTGACTCAAGCCTCCGGCAGGTGGTTTCCATTTTGCGGTGAGCGGCAAAATGGGGCCCGTAGCCAAGTCGGGCCGACGCAAGACGGTCTCCGTGACATGCTGTTTGCAGGAATGTTCGGACTCGAAAGGAAACTTAAAGTTGCTACCCGGTGGTGTAATTGGTAACACATGGGCTTTTGGTGCCTACGTTCCAGGTTCGAGTCCTGGCCGGGTAGCTTCAGGTAGAGAAAAGTGAAATGTTAAGATTAAAACGGGTGCAATGGCTGATAGAGTGGCGATAATTCTGGCGGCGGGCGTGAGCAGCAGGATGAACACGCAGATGCCGAAGGTTCTGCACGAGGTGTGTGGCCGGCCGATGCTGGCCTACGTGCTCGATGCATGCCGAAAAGTCGGAATCGGGAAGATATACGTCGTGGTCGGTTTTGGTATTGAGCATGTGAGGGAGCGATTCAGCGACGCGGAAGATGTTGTCTGGGTACAGCAGCAGGAGCAGAAAGGCACCGGACACGCAGTCCTTTGTTGCAAGGAGCACTTGAAGGATTTTGAGGGCGAGACGTTGGTAGTCTGTGGCGACGGACCTTTGATTAGAGCGGTGACTTTGAAGATTCTTATAGAAAAGCACGAAGCGGGCCAAACGGCGGTAACGTTGGCGACGGCTGTTCTGGACGAACCTGCCGGTTACGGGCGGATAGTACGGGACGCATACGGCAATATCCAGGGCATCGTGGAGGACAGTGATTGTACAAGTGAGCAGTTGAAAATTAAGGAAGTCAATCCGAGCTATTATCTTTTTGACAACAAGGTTCTTTTTGAGGCGGTCGAGAAGGTAAAGCCCGACAATGTCAAGGGTGAGTATTATTTGACGGATGCACTTGCGCTTATTATCGCGACGGGCCATAAGGTTTTGGCCGTTACGGCGGTTCGGCCGGACGAAGCTAAGGGCGTCAACAGCAGGGCCGAGCTTACCGAGGCCAATAAGATTATGCAGCGCCGAATTCAGCAGCAACTGATGGACAACGGAGTGACGATAGTCGACCCTGATAATACATGGATTGATATAAGAGCCGAGATTGGGCAGGACACAGTGATTGAGCCTTTCACATATATTCACGGCGAGGTTACAATCGGGCGAGGTTGTCGCGTCGGACCGTTTGCTTATTTGAGGAGCGGCACGGTTCTGGAGGACGACGTTGTTTTGGGCGTTTTCACGGAGGTTAAGAATTCGACTTTGGCCAAGAGTGTTCGTGCGAGGCACCATAGTTATATTGGTGATGCCACGGTAGGGCAGAATGTGAATATCGGAGCCGGTTCGATAACGGCCAATTTCAACGGCGAGAAAGTGAGCCGGACGAGTATAGGCAGTGACTGCTATGTGGGTTCGGGCGCGATACTGATAGCGCCGCTCGAGTTGAAGGACGGCTCACATATCAAGCCGGGGATGGTGGTTTCGCAGGATGAGATAGATAAGTTTGGGAAAAAAGGCTGAGGCAGGTGTTATGGCTGATAATCTGAAAGTGTTCGCGGGCAGCAGCAATGTGGCGTTGGCGGAAGCGGTTTGCAAGTATCTGAAGATTCCGCTCGGCCTGGCAAAGATAGAGACGTTTCCAGACAGCGAGAAGGTCATAAAGCTGGAGGATGACGTTCGCGGCGAAGACTGTTTTGTTTTGCAGTCGACCTGCAAGCCGGTTGATGAGCACCTTGTTGAGCTTTTGATTTATCTGGACTGCTTGCGAAGGGCGAGTGCCAGCCGTGTCACTGCGGTTATACCTTATTTTGGCTATGCTCGCCAGGACAGAAAAGATGAAGGGCGCGTGCCGATTACCGCCAAGCTCGTTGCCAACCTTATCACCGCGGCGGGCGCGAACAGGGTTTTGGCGATAGACCTTCACGCACAGCAGCTGCAGGGGTTCTTCGACATACCGGTAGACCACTTGACGGGCGAGCTGGTGTTGAGCAGATACTTCAGGGACAAGAAGATTGATAATCTGACGGTGGTTTCACCTGACGTCGGCAATATGAAGATTGCATCGAGATATGCTTCGCATCTTGGCGGAGACCTGGCGATTGTTCATAAGAAGCGGATAAGCGGCGCCGAGGTTGAAGCGCGTGAAATAATCGGCGAGGTTAAGGGCAGAAATATATTGATGTGCGATGATATTATCGCTACGGCAGGTACGATGTGCAGCGCGGCGGAGCTGGTTAAGCAGAGGGGAGCCAAGAAGATATATGTCGGCGCGACACACGGGGTTTTTGTCGAAGAAGCGCTCGGCAGGTTCAGTCAGGCGCCGGTTGATGAGGTGGTGGTTACGGACACCATACCGTTGAACGATGCGGCCGAGAAGCTCAGCAGTATCAAGGTATTGACAGTTTCCGAGATGTTAGGTGAGGCGATAAGGAGGATTCACAGGAACGAATCGGTCAGCAGCCTGTTTAATGACTTTTGAATGTTGATGGGTGCTGATGTTGAATTTAGTTGAGGATGTTATGGCAAAGACATTACTTTTGAAAGGTGAAATTAGAGAACAAACCGGCTCGAAGCACGCAGCCAAGTTGCGCGGGCAGGGCCGGACACCCGCTATAGTGTATGGTCACAAGCAAGAGCCGGTGGCGATTTCACTGGATGCACACAATCTGGTCGAAGAACTACACCACGGGCATCGTGTCCTCGATGTGCAAATCGGCAAAAAGAAAGAAAAGATGATCGTGAAAGACCTGCAGTATGACTATCTGGGCAGGGATATTGTGCATGCGGACCTGATGAGAGTTGACGTAACCGAGACGGTTAAGGTAAAAGTTCCCATTGAGCTCAAGGGCACAGCCAAAGGGACACACGAAGGCGGCATCATCGAGGAGCATGCAAACCATGTTGAGGTAGAGTGCAAGGTGACCGATATTCCGGAGAGTTTAAGTGTTTCGGTTAAAGAGGTGGACGTTGGCGATACCTTGCATGCGGGTGACGTTGACCTGCCCGATGGTGTTAAACTGGTAAGCGACCCGTCAATGCTTTTGGTGACCTGTAGTTTGGTTGCTGCCGCCAAGACAACTGAGGAGCTTGAGGAGGAGGTACCAGTTGCCCCCGAAGTTATTGGTGAGGTTAAGGAGGGCGAAGAGGCCCAAGAAGAGACGTCGGAAGAGGCCAAATAGCGTCTTTGGTGTTGGAAGTAGATGCGTAGGCCTGAGACAAAAATGGTTGTAGGCCTGGGTAATCCGGGCAGGAGTTACATTAATACCAGGCACAACGCCGGTTTTAGAGTGATAGATTCGATTGCTAAGGCGTTGGCGATAGAAGTAAGAAAGAGAAGGTTCGGCGCCCGTTTGGGCGAGGGTGGATTTGCAGGTAAAAAGTTAATACTTTTGAAGCCTATTCGTTTTATGAACTGCAGCGGCCAGGTTGTTGCGACGGCGGCGGGCTTTTACAGGCTTGACTTAGGTGATTTGCTTGTGATAAGCGACGATATGGCGCTTGAGCCTGGCAGGATTCGGTTAAGGGCAAAGGGCTCTGCCGGCGGCCATAACGGCCTGGTGGATGTTATTGAGAAGCTGGGCAGCGAGGGCGTGAATCGTTTGAGAGTAGGCATCGGGCCGTGCGGCGAGGAAGATGCCGTGGACTATGTGCTTGATAGGCCGACAAAAGCGCAGAAGGCGCTGCTGGGTAAGGCAACTGAGAGCGCGCGAGACGCGGCGCTGTGCTGGATTGAAGACGGCATCGAGACAGCAATGAATAGGTTTAATATGGTGTGAGCTTCAGGTTTAGAAGTTGGAAGACTGAAATTGGTGAATGTGGTTTTTTGTTCTGATTTTTTGTTTGATGGGAGGTAATTGGCTTGGTGACAGATAAGAAACTTTACGAGGCTATGTTTTTAGTCGACTCGGCTGACGCAGCGGCAGAGTGGGAGGGTGTCAATGCGGCTATCAGAAACGTGCTTGAGCGGGCGGGAGCGGAGGTTGTCTCTATACGCAAGTGGGAGGACAGGCGGTTGGCCTATGAGATAGACGGCAAGGCCAGAGGCCTGTATATCCTCAGTTACTTTATGGCCGAGGGCGGGATAATCGGGGATATTGAGAGGGGCGTGCAGCTCTCTGAGCGTATCATGCGTGTATTGATTCTTTCGGCCGAACATCTTAGCAAGGCTGATATTGAGAAAGATACTCCGGCCGAAGCGGCAGTCAGGCAAAGGCGAAGGCCCGCTTCAGGGGCGGCAGAGGGACGTAAGTCGGAGCAGGCGGTCGCCGAGGATTCGGACAATGCGGGCGACAAGCCAGTGCCTGCGACCTTAGAGAATGCTGAGTCGGAGCAGGAGGTGACAGAGGATTTGGAACAGGTCGAGTGACGTGTATTGATTAACGATTGTTGGATTATTGACGGCAAAGGGGAGTTTGGATATGGCCAGTTTAAATAAAGTATTGCTAATGGGTAATTTGACGCGCGACCCACAGTTGTCGTACTTGCCGAGCCAGACGGCGGTTGTAGAATTTGGGCTGGCAGTGAACCGCAGATGGACGGGCAAGGATGGGGATGCGAGACAGGAGACTTGTTTTGTGGACTGTCGAGCGTTTGGTCGTCAGGCGGAGAACATTAACAAGTATTTGACGAAGGGCCGGGCGTTATTTGTTGAGGGAAGGCTGACTTTTGATACCTGGACGGCTCAGGACGGCACGAAGCGCAGCAAGCACCGGGTGACAGTGGAGAACTTTCAGTTTCTTGGCGGCCCATCGGGCGGTCAGGCTGGACAGGGCGGAGAGCGGCTGAGCCCTCCGGAGGGTCAGGAGTCTGACAATTTGGGCGCAAGCGGGGATGATATACCGTTTTAATCTCGTGTTGCGCTGTGGGACCGTGTATGGCATTAGAGTGAATACTCGATGCGACAGACGGTCGAGTTTTGTTGTTTTTTGGTGAGGTCACGGGCAGGTAAATAATGGTAGATGTAAGAAGAAAGAGGGAAGGCAGAAGAAAAGCGAGTTACATAGGCGCGCGGGAGCAAACGCAGTGTCGCTTTTGCCGCAGGGGCGAAAAGTACGTTGATTATAAGGACATCGAGACCTTGTCCAAACTGTTGACGCATCGCGGCAAGATATACTCTCGCAAGCGCAGCGGTAATTGCGCCGGCTGCCAGCGTAAGGTAAAAAAGGCCATTAAACGGGCCAGGTATATGGCGTTGTTGCCGTTTACTGCCTGAATCGTACACAGTTGTGAAGATATGAGGTGCCGGATATGAGGGTATTGCTTTGTGAAGATGTTTCGTCGCTGGGCTGGCTGGGCGATGTTGTTGAAGTCAGCACGGGGTATGCGAGGAATTACCTTTTGCCGAAGGGTCTGGCGATTGTGCCGACCGAGGCGAATCTAAAGGTGCTGGCGAAAGAAAAGGCCAAGCGGGCGGAGCAGCGGAAGGTTGCTGAGGAGCGCCTTGCCGAGGTAGCGGCGGCAGTTGAGGGCGCCGAGGCGGTTGTCGCGGCCAAGGCCAATGAGCAGGGAGTTTTGTTTGGCTCGGTGGGCCCTCGCGAGATTGCGGCGAATCTGCGTGAGCAGGGCTTTGAAGTGGCCGACGATGTTGTTAAACTGGCGGAACATATAAAAGAGGTAGGCACACACAGCGTAAGCTTGAAATTTGCCAAGGAACTAACGGCCACGGTCAGTGTTGTTGTTGTGGCCAAACAGGATGAGGAAGCGAAAGCGGGTGAGGCTTAGATATGCTGAGGATTTGGCTGTTGCTGTTTCTGAGAAATAGTTTATCTGGTTTTTCATTTTGTAACTGGTTGGACTTTTGTCCTGGTGTAGCTGTTACGGGGAGATGAAAATGGACGAGATGACCAAGGCGGGCAAAGAGAGAAGGTATAGGACCGGAGCTGACGGTGGCTCTGATGCGTCGGCGTTGGCTGCTCGCAGCATGCCGGAATCGTTAGAGGCGGAGGCGGCTGTGTTGGGCTCGATGATAATCGACCCGGCGTGCATAAGCAATGTCGTCGAAATCCTGAGGGCCGAGTCGTTTTACCGGACGGAGCATCGTATGATATTTGATGCCTTAATCGGGCTTTATGAAAAGAGCATCGGCGATAATATAGCTATTGATGCGGTTCTGCTTCGCGATGAGCTTAAGAAGCGCAAGCAGTTGGAGGAAGTCGGTGGTGTTGAATATATTGCAAGGGTGATGGATTCGGTGCCATCATCGGCGAATGTGATGTACTACGCCGGCATTGTAAAAGACAAGCAGCTTCTTCGCGAGATGATAGGGGCGGCGTACGAGATTTTAGAGCTGGGTTACAGGGAAGATGGTGAGGCAGCGGAGAAGCTTGACATGGCGGAGCAGAAAGTGTTTGCCGTTGCGGACAGGCGGGTTCGCGGGCGCGCAGAGGAAGTCAGGGACCTGGTCACACAGGCCCTTGAACTTATTGAGAAGCGTGAGGGCAGCCACGTTACTGGTTTAGCTACCGGTTATCATGAGCTTGATGACCAGACGTGCGGTTTGCAGAACGGCGAGATGGTAATTGTTGCCGGTCGGCCCAGTATGGGCAAGACGGCTTTGGCGCTGAATATGGCCGAATATATGGGCGCTGTAGAAAAAGTTCCGGTTGCGATATTTTCGCTGGAGATGGGCAAGCAGCAGTTGGCGGAGAGATTCTTGTGCAGCAGGAGTGAAATTAACAGTCGGAAGATTAAAAAAGGGTTGCTGAGCACGGAGGATTTCGGCAGACTCAAGGAGGTCTGTGGGGAATTGTATGAAGTCCCGATTTATGTTGATGACACGTCGTTGCTGACGCCCCTGGAGCTTCGCGGCAAGGCGCGAAGACTGAAGAGCCTTTATGACATACGCTGTATCATGGTGGATTATCTGCAGTTGATGCATTTTGGCGTGGGCAGGGTCGAGTCGCGTCAGCAGGAGATTACATTGATTTCAAGGTACATGAAGGCCCTTGCGAGCGAACTGAACATCCCGGTTATTGTGTTGAGTCAGTTGAATCGCTCTCCAGAGGGCAGAGAGGACCACCGGCCGAGGATGAGCGATTTGCGCGAG
>CP070830.1:2295063-2309902 GCA_020344865.1 Planctomycetota bacterium | reverse complement strand
TGAGCCGGCAGCAATCGGCGGCGTTGACAGGGATGAAGGCGACCCCATCGATGTCGCAATTTACCTTGCAAGCACGGATGGCGATGTCGATGTTAGTTCGCCAGTCGAGATTAAGTCTGCTGAGTGGATGGAGTACATGCCTGATCTAACGCTAACGCAGTTGAATGGCGGCGGTGACAGAGAAGGATACTGGGACTGTGTGCCCAGAGGCACGATGGTTATCGATGCGTTTGACACTGTGACTTTCGATGCTGGTGCTTCGGAAGGGACGCCTTTCCAGGATTCTCTGGAAGCAGGTGAGGTTGGTGACAGGTTGGAGGTCGTCTCTCGTATAACCGAATGGCTGTACCAGGCTGTCAGCAATGGCACGCTGCCGTTTGCGGGTGACGCCGCCGCGATGTCCACACTTTGGTATGGCAATCCCGATTCGTACGTACTGCGCGGCGCCGGCCTTGGCAACCCAGCCATCACAGACGGCAGGGCCTGGGTACTTGAAGACCCGATTCTGCCTCCGCCTCTATATCAAGAGGCAGGCGAAGGAGCCGAAGAGCAGGAATTCGGAGAGGGCGGCTGTCCCGCTTTGATGAACTGGCTGGCCGGAGAACTCGGGATCGAAGAAGACCAGATTGAGGTCACTGTAGCCAATGCGTTTGCCTACTCTACGGACATCCAGCCGTGCGAGATGTGTGCGAGGCTAATGGACGCCGCTACGATTCTGGAGGATGCAGAAGGTACTGGTGTGGCCGGCCTGGTACAGGTTGTTAATGAGTTCGTTGCAACACCGACACCTCCATCCGAAGAGCAGATGGCTTCGATTGCTACGGCATTCGCGGACCATACTGATGATGGCACGTATTATGCTGCGGCCGGAGAATGGATTGATGCTCTCGTAGAGTACGTCGGCATTCTGACCTTTGAGATGGGATACACTGCTGAAGAGTCCACGGGCTATGCGAATAAGTACATGGAGCCTGTGACTGATACCGGTAACGCAAGTCTCATTGCATACGTTCAGGCTCGTCTGGCAGCCCTCGGAGGTTAGTAGCCGCAAGGCCTCAGTGCCATATGGTTTATTATGCTTGCCGCTGGGAATAATATTCCCGGCGGCAAGCTTTTTTATTGCCCTCCTTGACCAGCATGTAATACGCGTAATCCTACTATTTCTTTTCGCACAAAAGCATTTATCCTGCGGTTTCCTCGCAGCCATCCTGATGCCGAAGCCCTTTTCGGCGAAAAAACGCTAAAAACAGCTAAAACTATCGGACTACTACGAAAAAACAGGTAAATTGGCGGTTTTGTTAATTTAGGCAACTTTAGTATTGACTTTGAGGCTCAAAATAGGTAAAATGGTGTAAAGCCATTGGAAAAAGTGGCAGTATGCCCCAAGGGGCAAATGAGTTACCAACTTAGAGGGACGGGGGCGTACGACGGTTCTTGACTTTTATTTTTAGGACTTTGGAGGAAGGTGATGAAATTTTTGCGAGAATTATCGGGAAAACGTAACTTCTGGCGGCTAATTATATGTCTTCTGATATGCTGTGTGTTTGTCGGTTTTTCAACTTCGGCAGCTTTGGGTGGACCGAAAGGCAAGGGGCTGGCTTTAGGTCACGCGCATGGCAATCCGCATGCTCACGCGGAGCTTAATCCGCATGGTAGTGTGAGCGGGGGAGGTGCGTCTTTTCTAACTGGCGGCAGGGTCAACCCTGCGGGGATTAAGATTGGCGCAGGCCCTATCGGCACCACAAGCTTTAATACAGGCTCGTTCGCAACGCCAAAGGGGCATGTTGTATCGGGTGCCGGTAATCAGATGTTTGTTGGTACTGCGAACAGTAACATTGTTGTTAAGATTGCTTCGCCGCCGGCTGACAGCTCGGCAATAAATCAACTGACGAATAAAGGCGTGAATCATCCATCCGGCAAAGGGATAGTGCTTGCCGCCGGTGATATCTTTGCGGGTGCCATCGAGAACCTCAGTACTTTGGCAGAGCCTCTGACTGTACCGGACCCAATCGGCGCCAAAGGCCCCAATCCTGTCCACGGCGGTGCTCACGCTAAAAAAGGCGGTGGCAACCCAGGTGGCGGTAACGGAAAGGGCAGTTGGGGAAGCGGCAACACGGGTAAAGGTTTCGGTAACCTGTGGACGCGCAATCAAGGTCGCGGCATTGGAGAAGGTATGGCATGGCGCTGGAGATTTGGCAGACCGGAACGACCCAATCCACCAGAGCCACCCCACAGCGACGGGCAAATTAATGTCGAGCCGGCACCTCTTTACACAGAAGCAGGCCAAGCAGCTGAAGAGGAGGAATTTGAAGAAGGTGGATGCCCTGCTTTGATGAATTGGCTGTATAATGAGCTTGAACTGGATGGAGAGAACCAGATTTCGATAGATGATGGCTTTTTTTCCTCAACTGATATACAGCCGTGCGACCTTTCCGCCAGGCTCAAGGACGCATCCGCTATTTTGTCGGACCCCCTTGGTGTTGCTGCCCTGGCCCAGGTGGTCAATGAGTTTGTCGCTCCGGAGGCGCCAATTTCCGATGAGAGGATGGCTCTTATTGCGGACGCCTTAGCCAATCACATCGACGATGACACGCACTACGCCGAAGCCTCGCGATGGCTCGATGCGTTAGTGGAATACATTGGAATCCTAAATGGTGAGATAGGCTGGCCGGTAATTAACTGTGTGGCGTTTGTTCTGGACAAATACGGAAAATCTATAGAACAATCCGGCGGCGTGAATCTCATCGCGTATGTGCAGGCGCACCTGGCGGGCCTTATGCCTTCTCACGGCAAGGTTCCCGACAGCGAATTTCCCGCTTCTGAAAATCCGCAGTCTTTGCAGGCTAACGAGGATATAAGACCCGTCGACGCAGACGTGTCGACTGCACGGGCCTCTGCTATGCCCATTTACGTCTTCGGTGGTTTGGGAGTTTTGGGTGCCGCGGGAGCTATGTTAGTTACGTTGGTCAAGTCGAGGAAAGAATAGTTAGTTCTTCGCCCGCGCGTCTGTTCAGTTGGTCCAGTGCCCAGCGTGCTTTGGATGCATCAGCATCCTGAAAGGCGGATAGTTTCCCTTATTCGATGCTCTTCGCAATCGGCTCATAGACGATTTGGGTGCGCGAGCGGATTTTTTCCACTCGCTGCTCGAGTTCTGTCGCCCTTGCCACATTTCCAGCGATTTTATGCAGGTCGACCAACGTCTCCAGCACGTGCGCCACATTGGGGTGATTTTTGTCAAAGATGTGCTCCAAGGTTTTCAAAGCCTTTGTGCACAGGTCCTTGGCCTCAGAGTATCGGCTCTGCCGCACATACAAGCTTGCCAGATTATTAAAGGCCATTGCCGTGTAATCATTGTCCGGCCCGAGTGAGCCTTCCAGGACTTTAACCGCCTGTGTGCAGGCCTGCTCGGCTTGTTCGTATTGGCCCTGTGAAGTATAAACTGCCCCTAACATACTTAATACTTTGCCGGTGAGCGGATGGTCGGTTCCACGTTTGGTCTGCACCGCCACAAGCGCTTTATTCAGGAGCTTTTCAGCCTGGGCATAATCGCTCTTTGCCTGGCACATTATGGTCATTGTCAGCCAGGTCGGTGTTAAAAGATGGTGTTCGGGCCCGTAGATTTGTTCCTGCATAACGAGTGCTCGATTAATCAATACGTCGGCCTCGAAGTACCTGCCCTGCAGGGCGTACAGTCTGGCGATACCGGCGAGCACGCCTGCCGTGTAGAGGTGGTCCGGCCCATAGCTTTTATTAATTAATTCAAGCGCCTCCAGATAACAGCTTTCCGCTTGTTCATAATTACCTCGCGCGACCAATAATTTGGCGATATCAACCTGGAACGGCGCAATGATGGGGTCATCCTTCATGTAATTATGCTTCATGATGGCCAAGGCCCGGTCCAGAACAAGCTGAGCCCTTCGATATTTGGCCTGGTTTTGATAAGTCGAACCCATGACCCGCAATGTGTACGCGACGTAAGGATGGTCTTTGCCGTAAACTTTCTCCTGCAATTGCAGGCCTTGTTCACACATTTTTTCCGCGTCAGCGAACTTGCCTTGATTTTTGTACAGGTAGCCTAGGTCAATAAGACACAAACACAGTTCAGAGTCCGAGGCGCCGGCCTTCTTTGCGAAATCCAGTGCTCGTTCTGCAAGTGGCTGTGCCTTTGTGTAATCGCCGCAGGCCATGTACACCCTTGCCATTGCTCTTAGTGCCTGGCATGAGTAATCACCTCCAATAGGGTTGGCAGCTGTATTCGCCCAAAGCGGGACTGCACCGCAGATTAAAAGGATAAGTAAAATTATGCACCGTCGGGGGAATTCTGTTCTTATCTGACGCATTACAAGATTTCCTAACACATACTACTAAAAGACATCACCATTTAAGACCGCTGCTTAGGACCGATAGTAAAGCAGGTGGCCTTTTGCGACTCCTGTGATAACCCTTCCTGCAACAGTCCACCCCGTTTTAGACACCATTAACTTGGCGTTTGTAATAGGCATCCGCAGATGGGATGAAGAGCCATACTTAATTCGTGCCAACGAGTCACAAAATCAATGGTCGTAAAATTACAGCCCCCACTTTAGTTGGAGTTTGAACGTTTATCGGCCCGATCGCCGTTTGTGGCTTCACCTCGAATGTAAGCGGTTGATACTCAATTCGCAGAAGCGGTGGGCTGAGGAAAAAAGATACTGCCGGAATTATCGGTCTAAATCTTGTATTCCGGCTGAAGAGTTCATCCGCAACTGAAGACAGCGACATATCTTCAGGGTGGATGAGTCCGATGCGGCTGTCAGAACGTATCACTACCGATATAGGAAAGGCAAAGTGTGGTTGCGACGGGAATGGACGACTTGGCGGGAAACCTGCTCTTGGTAGGGGGGAAAGAATTTACTCTGTCAGGCGCTGATGGAGAATAAAACAGTTTAATGCCACAAGAACTACGCCTGAGAGGGCTCGAACCCCTAACCTTCGGTTCCGTAGACCGACGCTCTATCCAATTGAGCTACAGGCGCTGGTATATCGTCAATCTTATACCTGGGCGGTGGCTATTGCAAGAAAATTAAGCACGGGTCGTGAGCGCAGGATGGAAATACACGATTTGAAGATGAGCAAGAAGCTGACCTTAGCTGGCGGGCTGCTGCGGCTGCTCTTTCTCTATGACTTTTGCCGGCAGGATGACTTTGAATGTGCTGCCTTTACCTATTTCTGATTCGATTTCGATTTTGGCCTTGTGCTGCTCTATGATTTGTTTGGCTATTGCCAGGCCCAGACCGGTGCCGAGTTTATTCTTGGAGGACTCAAAGGGCTGAAATATTTTTTCTTTGGCCTCTTCGCTGATGCCGGGTCCGTTGTCGGTTACGCTGAGCTGGACTGCATGTTGCTCCTTGAGGTATTTGGTTTCGACGGATACAACGCCGGTTTCCTCGTCTACTATGTCTATGGCATTTAGTATAAGGTTTGCGGCCATTTCGTGTATGCGCTCGCCATCCAGTTCGATGAGCGGGATTTGCTGGTCGATGCGGATGTGGAGCTTGGTCTTTTTTTGCTTGAGTTGAGAATTAAGCGATTCGATGGCGCTCTGTATCACGGCGTTGAATTCACATGGTCCCAATTCAAGGTGTCTTTCTCTGCTGAAGTCGAGCATATCGAGCATAAATTTTTTGACCCTTTCGAGGTTGGGCTTTAATATGTCCCAGCTGCGTTTTACGCGGTGAATCTCATTGGTCCGCAGGCCGAAATCTATGACCTCTGCGGCCCCAGAAACCAACTGTATGATGTTTTTAACGGAATGTGAAATCTTCAAGGATACCTGTCCCGCAGCTATCAGCCTCTGATTTCTGTCTCTTTCCTGCTCTGCTCGGGCAGCTTCCAAGGCCAGTTGTGTGTAGCGGGCTACAAACTCTATGAGCTGTAAATCCTCTTCGTTCCAGCTGCACTGCTTCTGTGAGCTGTCCAGGTAGAGTATGCTGGTCGTTGAATGAGCTGCCCTCATTGGCGCGCATATAACTGCTTTTACATTGAATCTCTGCAGGTTGGGGTCTCCCGCAAAGTCCCCGTTATTCATTGCGTCTTCGACCAATATGGTCTTGTCGGTTTGAAAAACCTTTTCTATCACGGCACTGCTGAACGTATCGGCCGGTTCGCTCTCTTCGTCCTTGTGTACACGAGCGCAGGGTTCGAACTGGCCAGTATCATCACTTTTTAATAGGATATACCCATGGTCTGCGGAGAAACGTTCGATAATGACATGGAGTGCCGTCTTTAGAGATTGTTCCTGGTTGTCCGGCGTCAGGTTCGACAGCGACAAAGTTTGCAGAAACTGAAGTGTTGCGTCCGCAGTTTGTCCCCGGCGAGTGCAAGCGGTCGATAAATTAGAGCGCTCCTGTTCCATAGTGCTTACAGTTTGCTTAAGTTAGGTTACCTTCGGCAGCCAATCCTGCCAGCAAATCCACTATTTCTGTTTATCTTAAAATATCGTGTCCCGGTTGTTATCGAGTGTTTTTGGCGCGGACTTAATCGGTCTTTACCTTATTTCACATCATTTAGGCACTGAACTTGGCTGTTTATGGATTATCGGCCTTTTTGTTTATGGGAACCTTCCTCAAGGGGCTGGTTGCTTCCATCGGTTAAGTTGACGTGCCCAGATGCCGATACAAGTACCAAAAATGCAGTTTGGCTTTTTGGGGACAGTTCCTTAATAATGCAGGACGATGATAATATACTCTCATTTCTTGCCAAGGAAAACATCCTCGGTGAGGATGTTCTGCAAAGTGTAGTTGAGAAGCGGCAAGATACCGGGCGGAGCGTAATCGACATACTCAAAGAGGATGAGCTTGTCGATGAGGATGCGCTTAACAAAATCGCCTTGTTCAGCAGCGGAATCGAATTTGTGACGCTTTCGCCGGAGATGGTAGACCCGATGGCAGCGCAGATGGTTTCTTATGAGACCGTCAACAAACATAATCTGATTCCGGTCAGGAAGGAGGGTAACAAACTCTACGTTGCGATGGCATCTCCTCTGAATTTAGCGGTCCGTGATAAAATCGAGGCCAAAACAGGCTGTCAGGTTGTGCCGCTTTATGCTACTGATAGTGCAATAAGGCAGGCGGTAATGTATCACTTCAATGTTGGCAACGTCACGCGGCAGGACATAGTTTCGTTGCGTCTTAAACAATCGCCGTCCGAGAGATCGACGCAGGCTAAGACAAAATTCAAGTCGTCAAATGTTGCTGACGCCCCCGTTACAAGACTTGTGTCTTCAATAATCAACGGCGCGATAGACGCCCGAGCCAGCGATATTCATATTGAGCCACAGGAGTACGACCTCAGGGTGCGTTACAGGGTCGATGGTATTCTGCATGATGCGATTGAAATCCCCTCTTCAGTCCAGCAGGGCGTCATCTCGCACATAAAGATCCTTACTGATATGGATATTTCCGAGCACAGGATGCCTCAGGATGGGCATATGACCGTGCAGTTTCACGGGAAAGAGTATGACCTGAGAGTATCGTCACTTCCCTCCGTCGGGGGAGAAAAGATTGTAATGCGCGTCCTGGACAAAAGTGTAGGGCTTTGGTCTTTTGACGATATAGTCACTTCACCCACAGATAACGAAATGCTTAGAAGTCTGATAAAGAATCCGTACGGAATGATACTACTAACCGGCCCCACGGGCAGCGGTAAAACCACTACGTTATATTCAGTTTTGCAGACCTTAAACACCCCTGAGAAGAATGTCGTCACGGTTGAAGACCCTGTAGAGTATCGCCTGAACGAGGTGACGCAGGTTCAAGTAAACCCGGTTGCGGGGATGACTTTTGCCAACGGCCTGCGAAGTATAGTAAGACAGGACCCCGACATTATTCTGGTGGGTGAAATTCGCGACCTTGAGACAGCGGAAATCGCCATAAGCGCTGCTCTAACCGGCCATCTTGTGCTTAGTACTTTGCATACAAACGACGCCGTGGGCGCAGTCTCACGTTTGGTTAACCTTGGCGTACAGCCGTTTTTGGTGGCATCGGCCCTGCTGGGTGCTGTCGCCCAAAGGCTTGTGCGCACCTGCTGTGACAAGTGCAAAAAGGCCTACCAGCCATCAAAGCAAGAGTTCGGGCTTATGCAGGACGTGGCGGGTAAGGACGGAGACGTTACTCTTTACCGCAGCAAGGGATGCAATGCCTGCTACCATACAGGTTATTACGGAAGAAAGGCGATCTATGAAATATTAGTCATCACGCCTGAAATAAGAAGGATGATTATCACGGGCTGCGGTGACGATGAAATCCGAGCCCAGGCGAACAAGCAGGGAATGAGGACTTTGAGGGAAAGCGGCATCGAGGAAGTACTCGCCGGTGCCACGACCCTAGAGGAACTGCCGCGCGTCGTCGATATGGAGCACAGATAATGGCGGTCTTTGAATACAAGGCAAAGGACGAGGAGGGAAACATATTCTCAGGTGTATATCACGACATTGACAGTCTTGCTGCACTGCGAGAAGAGCTAGGAACACTGGGCTATTCTCTTGTCAAGGCTCGCCGCAAAAAAGCTGTACGTGGAGACAAGCGCAAGATTAAGCAGAGCGAGGTTGTAAGTTTTGCCCACCGATTCGCGGGGATGTGCTCTGCCGGATTGTCGATTGACCGATGCCTGCAGGTTTTGGAAGAACAGACGGAAAATCCGCCACTAAGAAGCAGAATCGCCGATGTCAGACAACACGTTGAGACCGGTTCGACCTTGAGAGAAGCTTTTGGCAAGTACAAGGATGTGTTTTCTGATTTTTTTCTGGGCATGATTGAGGCGGGTGAATCCGGAGGCAAACTGTCGCACACACTGGAGATGGCCGCGGTTTATCTGGAGAAGCAGAATGATTTGCGCAGACAGGTCAAATCGGCCTTCGCGTATCCGGTTGTCGTCGGTGTTATGTGCCTTTTAATTGTAATCTACCTGATCATATTTGTTATTCCGGTATTTTCCAAGGTGTACCAGCAGCTGCATGTTAACCTGCCTGGTCCAACGCAGGCACTGCTGAGTCTTAGTGTGTTGTTCAGGGAATGCTGGATGTTTCTTTTGGTTATAGCTTTTGGATGTGTAATATTGGGGCGCAAGCTTTCAAAAAATCCCAGAATTCGTGTCAGGTGGGATGCTTTCAAGCTTGACATGCCCGTTTTTGGAAAACTGAACAAGATGTTAGTACTATCACGTTTCATTCGGACTTTCGCGATGCTGGCGGCGGCAGGCGTTTCGTACATTGACTCGCTCGAGATTGCAGGTGTGGTTGCGAGTAACCATACGGTCAAGGATATCGGCGGCAAGCTGCAAGAAAGACTCGAGACGGGCAGCACTGTTACTGAGGCGATGAGTGACCATGAGATTTTTCCACCGATGGTTATACAGCTTGCCTCTGCGGGAGAGGAAGCCGGCGTGCTGCCCGAAATGCTCAACAAGGGCGTGGATTTTCTTGACAAGGATATAAGCAGGAACATCAACGTGTTGCTTGTGAAGCTTGAACCGACGCTAACGGTTATTATGGGTACGGTAGTTGGCTTCATTCTGGTGGGCGTGTATCTGCCGCTATTCGATTATATGGCGCATCTGAAGTGATTTCGAATGCTAAGAGAGTACCATTTATCGGAACCGGCAGACAAATGAAGCCTAATAAACGTTAAATGCGTGAGTACCGCGGTTAAAATATTAATGATTTTTTTGTTATTTTAAAAAAATGGAGTATATTTTATGTATAGGGGAGAGCAGTTAGAGTGCCAATCTGTGATTTTGCAGCGATGCTGCATGAACTGCTCTTAGGAAAGCCATGGGAGCAGATGAGTAAATCGCATTATTTTGCCCTGCTCAGAGGCTTTCCGGACCTTCGGTAAAGGTGTGCATTAGGAGAGAAAAAAAGTACTTATCGGAACTAAAAAAAAAAAAGTGACTCGTTAATTATGTCGATAAATGGTTTCGGTTTTTGAGAATTTAATTGATTTCGAGAGGAACTTAAGATGGTGGGAAAAAAGAAAGGTTTCACGCTCGTTGAGTTGCTGATTGTGGTCTTGATTCTGGCGGCCTTGGCGGCGATTGCGGTCCCGAGAATAGGTGCGAGCGCATCGAACGCCAAGAGGAAAGCCTGTGATACGAACATTGATATTATGAACGGCCAGATTGAGCTGTACACAGCCAATACGGGCTCGCCTCCCTCGCAGTTGACAGACGTCACCACCGACCCAAATTACTTCCCGGATGGTGCTCCTGAATGCCCCTTCGACGCCAGTGCATATGTTCTGGGGGCTAACGGACACGTTACGCCGCATGCACACTAATACTAATGTAGGTGTTATCTTTTTGTAGAAGCTGGGCGGCGTTCTCTGTAGAGACTGTTCGGAATCCTTGTTTGCAGGGAGGTGTGTGATTTCCGTGGGACGAAATAGAGCGAGGATGGTCACTGGATTTTCGTGGCCATCCTCTTTGTATATTGCAGGTAGGAGCTATGACGAGGCACAGAAGGGCATTTAGCTTAGTCGAGTTGGTTTTAATTGTAGTGATTCTCGCCGTCATGACCTTTATTGCGGTGCCGAAAATGCAGTTCGCCACTTTGAGGCAGCAAAAAGCCGATGCGGCGGCGAGAAAAATTGCCACCGATTTGAAGCTGGCCCGCCGATTGGCTATCTGTAATGCCGCAACAAACGTATCGGGTTATGCCATGAGGATGACAGGAGCGTCGCCGTATTCCAGCTATGACATAGTTAACCTTGCAACGAGTGAAGTGGTAGATTCATACAGTATTGACTCAGAGGTGAGCTGCACGGGGGGCACTTCATTTGAATTTGGGCCCTTAGGTAATCTGCTGGTTGGTAGTGATACCCAACTGACAGTTTCATCTGAAGGCAGAAGTTTTACGGTAACCGTTGTTTCCGCAACCGGTGCAGTAAAGTGTATCGATAATTGATTATGATTGCAAAAAACCGAAAAGACCGGGCACCTAACGGCTTCACTCTCTCAGAGGTCCTGGTGGCTGCAATGCTGCTGACTCTTGTGATGGTGCCGATTCTCAAGGGATTAACCAGTGCGCACGAGTTGGACATAAAAGTTGAGCGAAGGATGCGCAGTCTGACGCTCGCCGAGGCCAAACTCGAGGACATTCGAGCCAGGTCAATCTACAACTACGGTCTTGATTTTAACGACCCCTCGTCGTACATAGAGGGCGCGTACCTTTGCAAGGTTACTGATATCGTCGTTGACCAGGACCTGAGGTCGATTGTGGTTTCCGTGGGCTATGACCTGAACGGAAACGGCCTGTTGGAAAGCGGTGAAATGGAAGTTACCCTAAAAACGCTTGTCGCCAAAAGGTGGTAGCGTTATAGGACGTGTTCAATTTTTATCATCCCTGATCGAAATCTGCTTGGAGCCGGACACGAATAAGAAATTGTGGCGCTGTTGATTTGCGATTATCAATCGGCACCTTAATATCGCGAGTTTTGCGGAGTATGCGGGTTATTAAATTTGCTGCAGGCGATATTATCGAAAGTGACTTTATAGGCCTACAGTGATTGTGCAATGGAAAAGCTTGTGGTCTACATACCCACCAGAAAGAGACAGCAAGCTGCTATGACGCTTGTTGAGGTACTTGTGGCGATGGCTATCGTAGTTATAGTTTTCGCCGCTGTCCTGCCGCAGATAAGGGCCATCCGGAACAGCTGGGCCTCAAAAAGGGAGAATGTTGAGCTTATCCAGAACGGCAGGGTGTTGATGGACCATATCACCTTTAATTTAGCTCAAGCCAACAGAGTAACTGCAGTAAGTGACTCGACCGAGACGAACGGCTACATAGAGTTTGGCAACAGCGATGGCAATACGATGCGGTATGAAGTCGGTGCCAGTAATTATGTCCAATTTGGCCCTGCTGGTAATCTTTCCGAACTGGCTGGACCGGTAAGCCAACTGCAATTTGCCTGTTATGACGCCTGCGACCTGGATACGGCCATAACAGATGTCAATCAGATTCGTAGCGTGAAAGTTCAATCGACATTTACCAATACGGGCACATCAGGCAGAGACCAGAACTTTATCGCCCGGGCTTACCTGCGAACCAATTCTTTAGGCATTGGCAGCGAGTTACTTGTGACGGAGCCGCCGGGCTCTGAGTTTGAGTTCGACACGGCTAACCGAGAAGAGCCTGCCCTGTGCCGTATAGATGCAACCCATCATCTTTGCGCTTACAGAGGAACTGGCGTCCAAGGCGAGGGCATTGCCGTAGTTCTTATTGTTGATACCACAACTTGGACAATTGATGATGGACCGCCCCTTATATTTGAGCCAAGCGGTCTTGGAAGTGCTGCTTTGGCGCGCATTGACGCAACGAATTACCTTTGTGCCTACACCGGACCCGCTGACCACGGCTGGGCGGTGGTTCTCACCGTAAATACCATCACATGGGAAGTTTCCGGCGGAACATTATTTGAGTTCGATGCTAAGCAGTGCAGAGCTCCGGCCTTAAGTCAAATAGACTCCACCGATTTTCTCTGTGCGTATCCAGGCTCGGTAGGTCCCGGCGTTGACGGTGGCTTCGCCACTGTTCTGTCTGTGGATTTGCCTACCAAGACGGTTACCCCCGGGCCGCCCTATGTATTTGACCCGAACAACACCAGCAGCATTGCTCTTGCCGATATAGACGGTACTCATCATTTATGCGCGTATTCCGGCGGCGCCACAGCGCCCGGTGCGGCCATCATTCTTGAGGTTGATACGGTTTCAAAAACCGTCGCCCAAGAAGGCTCGCTATTTGTCTTCGACCCACAGCAGGCAGCACATAATGAATTGTGCAAAATAGACCAAAACCACTACCTTGCTGCCTACAGAGGACAGGAGGAGTCGGGTAAAACCTTTGTCTTCACCCTTGATACCGATACCTGGGCTATCGGCAAAGGAGCTACAATCGAATACGATACTAAAAGTGAAATGCCTGCCCTGGCCTGGATAAAGGAGGATGATTTCCTCTGTGCATATGCGGGTACGACGGGCGGGACTGGTAACGAACGTAATATAGGCAAAGCGCTTGTGCTAAGCGTCAATACACTGACGGATATGGTTTCTAAGAACACCGATACTGTCCATGACCCCGACGAAGGAGCTAATCCCGCATTATCCAAGGTGGACGACGCACATTTTCTGTGTGCTTACAAGGGCGAAGAGGGCACGGGGTACGCGACGATATTGACCATCGGTGCCCCTATATTGCCCTGAGAGCCTCGCAAGGGCGAAAATTTTACAGGGCGAACAGTCTAAAGTTATAGGACACGCCGAGCTCGGTTTTTATGTTGCTTGATTTGTGCTGACGAGAGTCCGATAAGAACAATTTCTGCCGATAGTGGCGTTGGTTTTATTCAAGAGTTGTCTCTTTCTTTATTTATTGCGAAATAGTTGGGTAATTAAGCAACCCGGGCTTTATCATGAACGATATTATCAATACCGTAGTTGCCGGGATACGGTGAAGATAGAGGGGTAATCAAGTGGAGTATTACAAAGCGGAAAGTAGAAGAGCAAACCCGATGGTAAAGCTGTTGCACAGGCTGGTGTCGCGAAAGAAGGGTTCTGTACTGATTATGAGCGTATTCGTGATAGCGCTGGTCTCGGCGCTCGTGATAGGGATTCTGCAAATAAACATGTCGGAAATCCGGCTTACGCAGCATAGGATTTACGCATCGCAGACTCTGGCGTTAGCGGAGGCTGGTCTTAACGCCGCATTGGCCAAGATTAGATGGGACCCTGCTTGGGCGGACGGTTTTCAGGATGAGGTACTGGCAGGCGAAGAGAAATTTGGCGGTGGGGAATATGATGTTGATGTAAACAGTAACAACCTGACGATATCGGCTGCCGTTGCTTCCTGGCAGGGCTATACCGCCACTATTGAGGCACAAATCACGGTAAGCGATGGTAACAGCCCACATGTAATAAGAATAGACAATATAAAGATGAACGAGTACTCCAACTAATAACAAGCTCAAGACGAGCAGGAAAACGAGGATTAACAGGACGATTCGACATGCTCACTAAAGAATCATTAGACAGGCTTGCTAAAACATCAGTAGATATCCTAAATAAGGCATCGCTGAACGTGCTCAGCAGGACGTCGGTGGGTATGTATATCTCAGACGAGAGCATTGAGCTTGCGCTGCTCAGACAAACCAAAGACGGCGTTAAGTTGGTCGAAGCGGCAAGCGAGCCTATCCCGCCCGGCGCGGTAAGTAACGGCGTTGTCAAAGACCCGGCCATACTAACAAAGGCGGTTAAAAATTTGAAAAATCGCTACAAGATAGGTGCCCAACGAACTGTAGTTTCGTTGTTTGCTCGACCTGTGCTTACGCAGATTATGGACCTGCCCGAGGATTTGCCGGCCAATATAGGACAGTACGTGCGAAAAGAAGTAAAACACTGTGCCGTGCTGCCTTCGCGAAACATATCGCTGGACTACTGTGGGGTGCCATCTCAGTCCAGGTCGGGGGCAAAGCGGGTTCTTGTCGTTGCTACTGAGAATGAAAAGGTTCTTAGACTGATAAAGGCGCTGAATGAGGCGGGTCTTAACGTCGAAGCAGTTGAACCGGCCGAGTTGGCCTGTGCCAGGGCACTTTATGAGAAAGAAATCGCACCGCTGGTCGATTCCAATGTGCTGGTCGCCCTCGTTGAGGGTGCAGATATTACCCTGACTGTTTTTCAAAACCAGACTTTGGATTTTATCCGCAGGAGAAACGTCGCCGAAGATATCTGCCAATCGAAGGAAGGTCTTGCTCGTTTTACCGAGGAAATAAGTGCAATTATCCAGTACTACAATATAGAGATTGGTGAAAAGTCG
>CP070830.1:2289886-2294963 GCA_020344865.1 Planctomycetota bacterium | reverse complement strand
CGCGCCGGTAAAAGCGCCTCTTACGTGTCCGAACAATTGACTTTCAAAGAGCTGGCCGGTCAAGGTGGTGCAGTCAACGGGAACAAAGACCTTATCGGCTCGGTCGCTGGACAGGTGTATCTGGCGAGCGACCATCTCTTTGCCCACGCCTGTCTCACCGGTTATTATCACAGGACACTTTCGCGAGGCGATGGCCGTAACAGTATCGAGGATAGAAGTTAGCGCATCCGAACAACCAACAAGCTGAAAATTTGTTTCTCGGCCCTTATTGGCAGGCGAACACCGCAAACGCTTACTCTCCACGTCTCTGTTTATATCCGGCACTATCCCTTGCGTCGAATCACTGTCTCTCTTGTCTCTCATCACCCGTGTAGATTCTTTGTTCAAGGGTGAGTACTCACCCTCAAAATCAAGTACGTATTTTTGAGGTGAGATTTACCCGCGTGGGCGTGGTCCAACAAGGGCAATCTCTCCTACTTCTCCTTATTGGGCGGTAGTATATCAAGTGTCACCAAAGAAGTCAAGTCAAAATTATCGGACTTGGTAAATTTTTCCTAAATTAACACCTCTCCAAAGGGGCCATAGTGTGCCGTCAGAGGCGAGAAAGGGCCGTTTTGCGGGAGAAATCGCTGCTTGGGATAGGAAGGCAATAATGACTGAAAAAGCTGCAACTACTTGTTAATCATTAGGTTATGGCTTGATAACAAGAAAATTTGCCCTTTGACCGCCACAACATTTGGCCGTATCAACCAAGTTCTGAGAAAAATTTTGCAATCAGTCCGTGAATCAACTTCCAAGCTGTCAAAGTAGGGACAGGCAGACAAAAAAATTAGTATTTTTTTTAATTTTTTCGGCTACTTGCAATGGTTTGGCCCTTTTGGCGTAGGATTTTTTCGCCTCCGGCAAGTCGTTTCAAGAACCGAAGTAACTCATTGGTGAGGCGGCTTCTAATCATCCTTACCGGCACAGAAGTCTATTGCTTGCTTGATAAGCCTTCGGTAATCTGGATTAGCGTAGCCGCGTGGACCGTGGCCGAGCTGGATGAAACAGACTCGGGCGTTTCTATAATTGCGAACCCAGGCGAGCTGCCTGTTGCTGGCGGGATGGTCGGTGGTCAGCAGCACGTGATTGCCTGAGTCGAAAGTCCATTTGCTGTATGTCTCGTCATTTACCACAAAATCGCTCAGACCCCGAGTGACGGGATGGGTCGTGTCAGCTACGTAAACGTTGATGTCCACATCATGCTCATATTCGCCTCGCGGATAAGTTACACCGTTTTCTGTAGTTGCTTTCAGGTAGTATTTTGCCCCGATGATATTTCGATATTCGGGCCAGTCCTGGAAGTTTGCTATTGAATGATGCAGCCCAACGAGGCCCACACCTTTGTCGAGCAGTTTCTTGAAGTTGGCCTGTCGCTTTGGTGAAATCTTTTGCGTCATGTTATAAAGTACAATCACGTCATAGTCCCAGCCGGCGATATCCTCGAATATCTCACTGTCGTCTTTTTGTTCGGCCTCTACATATTGAACGTTGTCGAAAGAATCGAATATTGCAAAGAAAGCTTCACGCTCAAAGTCGTGGCCTGCGGTGACGACGACAACCTTGGTCTTTTCCTGTTGCTCATCGACAAAGTCCTCGTGGGATGAGAAAGTGCTGCATGAGCAAACAAGTGCCGTCAAAAACAACCATATAAGCAATTGTGTGTCTCGCTTCATGACTTAATCCTTTCGTAGATAAAAAGTGTTCGTCAATCGGTCTTTTGCTCCATTAGTTTCATGAATCGCTGGAGGATGGCCTGTGCCGGGTCCGTCGGAACCTCTGCTGGTTTGCAATCTTTTGGAATGCTGATGGTCGGCTTCGGCTCGATTTTTTTGCCTTCGAACTGCGGCAGCCATTTTCGCTGTGCCTCGAGCAGCTCGCTGCACATTTCGCGGATTTCCTTTAGAGTGCAGACGGCGGAGGTAAGAGGGTCTATGGCCAGCGCGTGGACGACGTATTCGGTCTCGCCGCTGAGGGCCGCCTCTACAACGAGCGTCTGGACGTTTATGTTGGTCATGCAGGCGGCGGCCAGTTGAGGCGGCAGGTTGCCGATGCTTACCGGGTGCAAACCGGTGTCGTCAGCGAACGTGGGGACCTCGACGCAGCAGCCGGGTGGTAGATTATTGATGTAGCCATCATTGCGGACGTTGCCCATAAGGCTGAAGGGCTTGCCCGTCGCAACCGCCTCCATAATATACGAACAGTACTCGACGCTTCGTTCTTCGATTTTGGTGGATTCGAATTCCAGCGGGTCGTGCTGGGCGTATTTTTCGGCGACGGCCCTGCACCATTTATAATAGGCCCCACTTTCTCCGCCAAAGCCCGGCTCGTCGCAATACAGGTCGAGCGCCTTTTGGTTTTTGCGGAACCAGGGGACATATTCGCTAAGATGGCCCGTGCTCTCGGTCATGAAATAGCCGAAGTGGCGGAATACTTCGCCGCGGACTTTTTCATTTTTGTAGAACTCCGGTCTTTCGAAGACCTCGCGCAGCTTTGGGTAGAGGTCACGGCCATTGTGCTCAATCTTCAAAAACCAGTCCATATGGTTGATGCCGCCGCAGGTGTAGGAAACTTCTTCCTTCGGAACACCGCAGTAGCTTGCTATAAGGGCGAGTGTGGTTTGTACACCGTGACAAAGACCAACGAAGCTGATGTTGCTTGCCCTGCCGAGTGCCATGCAGTTGGAGGCCATAGGATTGGCGTACTGCAGCATAATCGCGCCGGGCTTGGCGAGCTTTTCCATATCGCGGGCGATGTCAACCAGAACCGGTATGGTTCTAAGTCCTCGGAAAACTCCGCCGGGGCATACCGACTGCGCGGCGCATTGATTGACACCGTATTTCAAAGCAATGTTGTAATCGAGGCCGAAGACCTCCACACCACCTATATCAATCATAATGACGACAAAGTCTGCATTTTTGACGGCTTGCTGGCGGTCCAATGTCGCGGTGACTTTGCCGGGCACGTTGTTGTCTTTGAGCATTTGTTTAGCGAAGATCTCCATCCGGCGCAGCTTCTCTCCGTTCAAATCCATCAGGGCGAATTCACTGTCGGCAAGAGCAGATGTGGCCATAATGTCGCTGAGCAGTGTCTTACAGAAAACGACGCTTCCGGCACCAATCATTGCAATTTTCATACTCATAGCCGGGTCTCCAATTTTTTCCGAGTAATTACTTCGGTGTGGTATCAGCCGGCAAATCACCCAGAGCGAACTGAATACCGTCGAGCCAGTGCTGAAGTACAGCCTTGTTCCAGAATATATCGTGGTCGTGTCCGAAGGCGGAGTAGAATACGCGTCCTTTGCCGTATCTCTTGACCCAGCACTGTGCGTAGTCATTATCACTTCGCTTGCCTTCGAACTTCTCTTTGTCTGGAGTCCTGGCCATATCGAGGCTGAGCAAGACTCGGACGCTGTCGCGGGAGTAGGGGTCGGTAAAGACATAAATCTCGTCGGTGATATCGAAGCCGCTGCCGGTGAAGGTCGCACAGAGCGGATGGTCCGGGTCGTCGAGCTTTATTCCGACTTTTTCATGCCAGGGATGGCTGACCCAAACGGCACCAATGATATCGGCGTACTCGGGCCAGCTATAGAAGCACCAGACGGCACAGTGGATGCCAGCCAGTCCCTTCCCGCTTGCCACGAAATCCTGAAGGCTCTTTTGCAGCCTTTGGTTGCGCATGTTGGCGAGCTGCTGTTGTCGGGGGGGCAGACTGTTCATATCTTTTGGCAGGAACAGCTCGCCGGAGTTGTTATTTAGAAACACAGCGTCGAACTGTTTGAGTTTGTCCGGCTCGAACATCGAGATGTCGTCGCTGAAGACCGGTTCAAAAGCGCCAGTTTTTTTTGCCATTACCTCGATGGCTTTTTTGCCGTATGGAATAGCGCTATGCACGTAGCTATTGCAGAGGCTAAAGACGAGAAGTTTTCGCGGCCGCTTCGGCGCGACCGTCGCCTTGGTCGGCACAGCGGCTTCTATCTTCTGAATCTCGTCTGTAGGGATATCTACGGAACTGGAGACAGCCGCGCTTTCTGTGCAGCCGTATAATGACAAACAAAACGTCACAAACAATACGATATAACGAAGATTTAATTTTTGAATCATTATTGTTTTACCTTTTTCTTACAAGTGCCATGGTGCCCGCATAGCGCGTTTTAGCATCATATTAGCCTGTTCATCGTTAGTGAACTTTTCCTTTTCAGCGTCCCAGGTGAGCTTGCGTTTGGTTCTGGTGGCGATATCCGCAAGCTGGCACACTATTTCCGAGCAAACCGCTGATTCGATTGGAGAAACAGGATTGCCGCGACTCTTAACGCAGTCCAGGAAGTTCTGCTGGTGGTGATTGCTTACCGGCAGGTGTATCTGGTCGGGTCCGATCTCTTCGGTCAATAGAGATTTCGGGTGTGCATCTATACCTTCTCGATTTACAAAGACCCAGCCGTCAGCGCCTTCGAAGCGGACGCCCTGGGGATTTTGATTATTGTCGGTGAAGTCAATGGTAACGCCATTTGCGTACTTCATCTTTACATTCCAGCTTGTAGCGCAGTCACACAAGCCTTCGTCAGGAAAGACGCCCGTGCCCTCTGCTTCGACCGGGCCTGTGAGCTCGGTGCCGTTACCCCACTGAGCGATATCGATGTGGTGGATTCCCCAGGCGGATATCCATCCGAGGGAGTAGTCGCTGATATGCCACCAGAGTTTTTCCCAGTCCGAACCCAGTGTTACCACGCGTTCTTTCATATATGGTGCCCAAGGAGCGGGTCCGAGCCACATCTCGTAATCAAGTCCAGCCGGAACGGGGACAACGGGGAAATTTCCGGTCTTGATACTGGGAGGTACGGCGACTTTGATTGTATGGAGTTTGCCGATACGGCCGTTTAAGGCCAGCTCACAGGCGAAACGGAAGTTGCGGTCTGAGCGCTGCTGCGTTCCGAACTGAAAGACCCGTCCGTAGCGCTTTATTGCCTTGCGCAGGACCTGTGCCTGCTCGACACTCATTCCTATGGGTTTTTCCAGATACATGTCTTTGCCTGTCCGGG
>CP070830.1:2284854-2289786 GCA_020344865.1 Planctomycetota bacterium | reverse complement strand
TCCGGTTCCTCCAGCAGCTTTTTAGTCTTTTTTCGCAGGATGACGGTCGCCCCGATAATCGAGGTAAACAGCACGGTCGCTTCGCCGAGCGTATCGTAGGCACGGAAATCCAGAATGACAGAAGCCACGAGGTTCGCCGCGCCTGTTTCCTGCAGGCCCGCCTCCACGTACGTCCGGGAAGCAGCCTGCGGCGCTTGGGCAAATATAGCCGTGCCGAAGTCAGGCAGTGTGCGAAAAACTATCACACCAGCCACGAAGATCGCAGAGATAATTACCACCGAGACAACCACTCCAAAAAACTCTCTCGGGCCGCTGATAAACGTCAGTTCGCGGGAGATACAGGCGCGAATCAGGATTATCAAACCCAGAACTTCCACTACAATCTGAGTTATGGCGATATCCGGCGCACGCAAGAACAAGAACATGATAGAGACACCGAAGCCGATTGCGCCTATACAAATCACGGCACTTAACAGATTTTGAGTTTCCACCGCAATAAAAGCTGCGATTAGTATGAACAGCATTAAAATGTAGAATATCTCCATATCTACCTCACCAAATCCCGCAAATTATAAATAGAATCACCAACAGTCCCAAAGTCACCCAGGTCAAGTACGTCGGTAAAATCCCGGAATGAAGCCGTCGCAGTAAATTTGTAAAGGTCAGGCCGAGTCTTGCGCCTTGATCATATAAGTCGAAGTGACCTTTTTCCTGCCCGGTGTAAAGCTGCTTTAGACCACCCATGGACGAAACCGTTTTATAAAAATGCGTCCCGGGTATTATCATTTGCTCATTGTCCTGTACTTCACCGCAGTACCAGGTGGGCACTGTCCTGACTTTTTTTGACAGCCACCCGGCGGCTAAAATAAGCCAGCCGATGAGAATGCCGATTATTATCAGGCTGGTGGCAAGAACAGGCTCCCATGTGCCGAAAATTACGGTACCAGGTTCTATATTCAAGGCAGGATAAATAAGCATCTTTAGCGGCACATGATAGAAGATTCCGAAAAACACGCACAATAAAGCAAGTATACCCATCGGAATCCACATGGATGGCGAAACTTCCTTGACGCCTCTTAACTGCTCGGGCAGACGGGCAAGGAATATCGAGTGAATCAGTTTCACAAATGATGCCAGAGTAAGGGCGCTTCCAAACATGGCGGCAACCAGCCAGATAGGCCACAGTCCGCTGCCATTGCCCGCACCGGACGTACCCATCTTGATAACACCCTGATAAACCATCCACTTGGAGACAAAACCGTTAAATGGCGGTATCCCGGAAATACTCAGTGCCGCTATCAGGCATGCGCCGAACGTAATGGACATCTTCTTGCCCAGTCCGCCGAGCCTGTCTAATTCGGCCGTACCGGTTGCATGCTCAACCGCACCGCCGCACAGGAATAAACAGCATTTATATATTGCGTGGTTCAGCATATGGAACACCCCGCCCGCGATGCCCACAGGCGTCCCCGTTGCTATACCAAGTACCATATAGCCGACCTGGCTGATAGCATGATAGGACAGCAGCTTCTTGAGGTTGTGCTGCACCATTGCAATCATCACAGCGATGATAATTGTAGCTGCACCGATAAGCGCGAGGATAACGCTCAGCGCCGCCGACTTCAGTATAAATATCTCGCGAACTACTATCACCAGCAGATAAATCCCCAGGAGTTTGTCTATAGCAGCGGGCAGAAGCGCCATAATTGACGCAGGGGCATGTTCGCCGCTGGTAGGAAGCCACGTGTGCAACGGCAGCGCACCCGCCTTGGTAACAGCAGCGGTTAAAAGAAGTAAAAAGGCAATAATCGGAACCGCTGAAACCGTCGCCAGGCTTATTTCCGAAATAACGAGTGTCTCGGAAACTGCCCATACCATCGCGATTCCGAGCAGAAAAGCTGCGTCTGATGCTCCTATCATTGCAAAGCTTTTTGTTGCGGCGAACTTACAGTTTTTGCCCCCCGTTGCTAAAAGAAGATACAGCGCGGCAGTAACAATCTCCCAGAAAACAAGTAAGAACAGTAAGTGATTAGACAGCAGTATCCCTGCGGAGCCGCCTATTGTAAGCAGTACAGCGCCGTAATACTCGTTAACCCGCTTTGCACCCGGGCCAATCGATTTTAGGGAATACAAGGTTATCAAAAGGCCGAAACCACAAGAGAACATCAAGATAAATGCCCCCAGCGGCGTAGTCCTAAGCAGCAAGTCTAAACTCAGGTTACCTATTTGCAGAATAGACCAGGCATAATTAAGCTGGCCCGACTTGAATATCTGGATGGACTGGACGAGCACAAAGGCTGAAATAATCAGTGTTAGTAACTTGGCCAGCGGTCTTAGCTTGTTGGGTAAAAACAGCAGCACAAAGCCCGCAATCAATGGCAGAAAGACTATGGTAGGTAGAGTGTTATCCAATTTGCAAATCCTCCATCTTTATTCCCGGCACACCGAGTTCCTTCTTTATTCGTGCCGTCTTATCACGACTCATCTGAAGCAGCGCCTCGTAGTCATGTATAACCTTGCTTTCTCGGTCGACAGCGGCCAATCTCTCGGTGCAGCTGTAGCAGGGGTCGACGGCTGCGAGTGTGAGCGTAACGTCAGCGAGATCGCCGCCGATGCACGAGGCCTTGAACGAAGGCACATTAACGTAGCTTGGGGCCCTTACCTTGTGGCGGGTCGGTCTGTTGCCGCCGTCGCTGCGGACATAGTGGAACGTTTCACCTCTCGGGGCCTCAGCGTGACCGATTCCTTCGCCCGGCGGAATCTCCTTGACCTCCATAGTAACAGGGCCATCGGGGAGTTTTTTCAATGCCTGTCTGACCATCTTAATCGATTCAAAGGTCTCGAGCAGCCGGACAACAGCCTTGGCGAAGACGTCACCCTCAGTTTGAGTAATCACACTCCAGTCTAAATCACCATATGCGGCATAGGGGTCGTCGCGCCTTACGTCGATAGCAACACCGCTGCCACGGGCCGTAGGGCCGGTTACCGCATATTTTATGGCGTCCTCTCTGGTTAATACGCCTACGCCCTTGAGTCGAGCGTGCAGAACAGGGTCATCAAGGACGGCATTAGTGAGCATCTCTGTTTTCTTTTCGATTTTGTCGAGCTCTTTCAGTATCCTGGGAATAATCTCATTGGGGATGTCTTCACGGCAACCACCAACTTTAACGTTTCCGTAGTTGTTTCTGTTGCCGGTGATTTCTTCAAGCAGGTCCAGAACAGGCTCGCGATATTTCCACGCCCACATAAACACTGTATCGTAGCCGATAATGTGTCCACCGAGCCCCCCCCATAATAAATGGCTGTGGATGCGCTCGAGTTCGTTAATAATTGTCCGCTCGTACAGTGCCCGCTCCGGCGGCTTTGCCCCGGCAATATCTTCGACCGCCTGCACATAGGCCAGCGGGTGTGAGGCTGAGCATATGCCGCATATACGCGAAACCAGAAATGGTATCTGGTCGAACTGGAGCGATTCGCTGATTCTTTCTATGCCGCGATGGTTATAAGATATTCTTACATCTATATCGGTTACCTTCTCGCCGTCGACGGTGAGCTGAAAGAATTCCATCTCTTCCTGCAGCGGGTGAAACGGCCCAACCGCAATAACAGGTTTCTTGACGGTTTTTTTCATTTCTTTACTTCTTTCCTTAGTGGATAAACACCATCAGGCCAGTCATCGGCCAGAATTAATCTTTTCAGATTGGGATGGTTCTTAAAATCGATTCCCAATATGTCGTGTATTTCTCTTTCTATCCATTCCGCGCCAGGCAAAAATGGGGCGATGGACTCAATAGCAGGATTCTCCCTGTCACGGATGAAGGCTTTTATCGTGATTACACAACCGGTTTGGTCGTAGGAGTAATGATAAAGAATTTCAAAACAATCGTCGGAGTCAACGCCGGTAACGATGCAAAATCTCGCACCAATATCGTCGAATACGAACTTGTTAACAGGGTAACTATTTTCAGATTCACACAGAAGGTATATTCTATCGTGCGGCAGTTGCTCGATTGATATGAGCTTATCCTTTATCTGCGATAATCTGTTTTCCAATTCTTTCTGGTTCATATTTGCATCCCGTTTATAAAGCGGACAGCGCCTTTACGACACCGGATATCATTGCCTCCGGCTTCGGGGGGCAGCCCGGCACATAAGCTATAATTGCGTTGGGGTCCACCTCTTTGATTATCTTGTCCACCGGCCCGACTACGTGATAGCCGGCGTTGAATATCCCTGTGTCACAGGCGCACGCGCCCATTGCAAAGACAACGCACGGCTTTGGTGTCTGGCGATATACTTCCTTAAGTCGCGGCGCCGCCTGGCGGGTCACCACTCCGGTTACCAGCAGTGCATCAGCGTGCCGGGGCGAGCCGACCAGTTTGATGCCGAATCTCTCGACATCGAACTTGGGCGTCAAAAGGTTCACGATTTCGATATCGCAATTATTACACGCACCCGTATTAACGTGAAAGACCCACGGTGATTTTTTTAATGACCATATTTTCCAATTCATGAATCCACCTTACAGCCATTTGATGCCATAATAATTGCCTATTACCGCCAGTATAACAGCGACGGCCAGAGCAATCCCGCAGTAAGACCAGAAGAACTTCATCGCCTGGTCAATCCGCACGCGCGGGTTAGTATTCTTTATCAAAATTAGCAGAACCAGTACTAACACATACTTGCCGATACCCTTGCCGAGACCCGCCCATAAGCTTACCCCGAAGCCACCGAGAAAGGCCATTACCAAGAACAGCGGCAGTGCCACGAGCATCATAGCCTGCATGACCTTCCAAACGGCCAGCAGGGCCCCGGAGTATTCCATCAAAACGCCGCTTCCAAGCTCGGTTTCGGCCTCGGCTATATCGAAGGGGACAAATCCGAGTTTTGCCTGAACGCACATTATGCTGACCAGAAACGCCAACATTC
>CP070830.1:2273850-2284754 GCA_020344865.1 Planctomycetota bacterium | reverse complement strand
TAAACCGCTCGTTCCCACATAAACATATAAACGAGAATACAGCTACAGATATTATATTCTTTATTTAGAAATGTCAAAACAATCTGTCAAAGCGGGAAATATTAAAGCTGTAATACTTGCGGGTAGTCGCGATTTCGGGCGATGTCTGTTGGCATCGCGTCTGCCGACAGCGCTGTGGCCCATAGGGAATCAGTCAGCACTGGAATGTCTGCTTTGTTCTCTGTCGAATCAAGGAATAACCGAGGCCGTGATTTTTTCCAACGGGGACGCTTTACTGTTGGACAAGTCGGTCGCCCACATAAAGTTTATGAAACTAAAGTTCCTGGATGAGCCGCTGCCCGTGGGTACAGCCGGATGTATCAGAGATGCCGCTAAGGGCGATAAGGATTCCTTGCTGCTCGTACTGCCCGCCGCAATTACATCACCACCTGATATCGATGCTCTCTTGGAGACTCACCGTATCGAACAGTGCGATATGACGGTAGCGTTTGCTCCTGGCGTTACCGATAGTGGCATGGCTCGCGACGTATCGGAGATTTATATCTGCGAACCAACGGTTCTTGACTATATTCCAAAGGAAGGTTACTACGACATAAAGGAAGGCCTGATTCCAGCTATGGTACAGGCGGGCAGAAATATAAACACCGCCATTCTGTCTAAACCTATTGGACACTTTCGTGACCGACTTGGCTATCTCGACGCCATTGCAGGCTATCTGCACAACGGCATCAATGTAAACACGGGGGGTTGTCCCTGGCGAGAAAGCGGTGCAGACAACGTCTGGCTGGCCGGAAACCAGAAAATTGCGCGGAGCGCCCGAATTTACGGACCTGTTTTAGTTATGGATGGGGCTTCTATTTCAGAAGAGACAATAATATTCGGGCCCGCAGTAGTTGGAAGAGATGTCACCATCGCCAAAAACTCTTTTGTGGAAAACACGGTACTTTGGGATGGTTCGGCCGTCGGACAGAACTGCCAAATCCGTAGCTGCGTGGTCGATTATGATGCAGTAATACCTGATGATGGTATTATTGAGAATCAAGTTGTAGTGTGTAAACACAACAGCAGGCTCGGCAGTGCGGTAAACAAAACGGCGTCCTTAATAAAGGATAAAGTGAATCAACTGCGCGTTGTCACACAGCCGACAGAAAATCCGATTGGTGCAGCATTACCAAGCTGTGCTAAATCAAAGAAGTTAATGTCGAATATCCTAAAAACACTTGTGATAGGGGCCATCGCCGTTGCCTTCCTTTGGTCTTATTGGTCTGGCTTTAAAGACCTCTGGGGAATCTGGCTGAGAAGCGATGAATACTCCAGTGGCTTGCTGGTGCCTTTCCTTGCTCTTTATGTCTTGTGGTCGAGACGGCACGAAGTAATCAAAACTCCAATGAGGCCGTCTATATGGGGTCTTGTTGTCTTCGTGGCGTCTCAGGCCCTTAGGCTTTTTGGATTGTTCTTTATGTATAGTTCAGCAGAAAGACTGTCCATTCTCCTAAGTATTGCTGCAGTGGTGCTTCTCGTTTTCGGCTGGTCGGTCTTCCGCAAAACCTTTACGACGTTGCTCTTCCTGGGCTTAATGCTCCCACTGCCACGCTCAGTACACAATGCCATAATGCTGCCCTTACAAAGCTGGGCTACTTCTTCGGCGGCTTTCTGCCTTGAATTGCTGGGTTACAGTGTCGTGAGAGAGGGCAACATAATAAGCCTTAACGGCATCACTGTGGCTGTTGCCGAGGCTTGCAACGGACTGAGGATGGTCATGGCGTTCGTTGTAATTACCGGCTTGGTGGTCCTGCTGGTGCAGAGAGCCTGGTGGGAAAAACTCATTGTCCTTCTCTCCAGCCTTCCAATTGCGCTTCTGTGCAACACAATCCGATTAACAATTACCGCAGTTGCATTTACAGTCCTTTCCGGGGAGAAGTGGGAGGGAGTATTCCACGATTACGGCGGATACGCCATGATGCCGTTGGCCCTTGCAGTAGTTATCTTTGAACTGTGGCTCTTGATGAAACTAACCACCGTTCCTGAAGAAACACTTCAGGCAGTAATCATTAGAAAATCTGTAAACTAATTTTTTAAACAAAGGGGAAACAATGGAAAATATAAAGAAATACCATGAACGACCGGTTGCACAAGACCTTGCCTACTTTGGAGATCCCGGCAGAATCGAAGACGATGACAGCACAACCTTGGTTGTGCCGATACTTCGGCGATGGCGTATAATCTTGGTGGTGTTTGTACTAATGTGCGCAATCGGCATACCAGGCGTGTGGCTCCGCGTGCAACCTGTTTATCAGGCCACTGCTGCAATTCGCATCGCACCCGTCATCCCCAGCATCCTATTTAGCGATAGAGACTCTGAGGGTGTAATTCCAATGTACACCAACTTTAAAAATACCCAAGCCGACCTTATTACCAGCGACAAAGTCCTCCTGAGAGTAGCTGATGACCTCGCCGACAAGAGCCTTAAGTTCTTTGAAAGGGGTCGTAATGCTCTTGACACGCTAATAGATGACGATGACAGCCGGGTACCCATGGACCCTATTGCCGCTTTGAGGAGCACAATAACCAGTGGAACGCTAAGTGTCATGGCCGAACGCAACAGCGAATTGATAAAAATAAACATGAAAAATACCGATGCCGATGAGGCGGCACAAATAGTAAACGCCTTTGTACGTGCCTATATGGCTATAGTTGTCTCGGAGGAAACAGAGGGCGGAGACCGAAAGCTAACCGTCCTCGAAGATGAACGAAGGGTTCTGACCGGAAAACTTGAAAGGCAACGACGCGCAATCCGGGAAATGGCTCAGGAATACGGCACTCACGCCCTAGACGGACGTCAGGAGATGATGCTGCAGCGAGTCGCTGCCTTGCAGACTGAACTTACAAGGAGCGAAATGCGCAAAATAGCACTTGAGGCCCGGGTGCATCTTCTTGAGAACGCCAAGGAGCAGGGCATGAACCCGGAAGATTTGTTGAAGCTGCGATATGATTTCCTCAACGCCGATCAGATGGTTCAAACTCTTACTGTGAACGTCGCTGGGCTCGAAGAGTCTCTTATTGTTGCAAAACAGACTTTAGCGCCTACTAACCCGGAGCTTCAGCGAAGGACCGACCTCCTGCAGGCGCTTACGGAGCGACTCGAGGAACGCCGCCACGAAGTTGGCAAAAATTTTGACCAAATGATAGTTAAGGAATTGGCCAAAAGCGACAAAGACCAGTTAGAAAACATAAAAGCTGAGTTGGAGCAGGCCGCTACTTACGAAAAGCGCCTCAAGACTATGCTTGCTCAGGAAGACACTGAAACGATTGAACTGGGCCGAAAGCAACTTGCCATTCAGGACTTGAAGGACCAGCTAAACCTCACAAAGGACCTCTACGAAACCGTGCAGCGCCGCATTCAGGAGCTTGAAATGGAAAGAAAACGCCCCGCCAGAATCTCTGTTGCGTATCGCGCCAGTACCGTCACACTCCCAAACAAACGACTAAAGTATTCTGCCGCTGTCGTACTTGGTTCCTTGGTTTGTGGAATGTTCCTTGGTCTTCTCAGGGATAAACGCGACCACAGCATCCACACCCCTGACGATATCGCCAAACGAGTGGGAATCCGGATAATTGGCACTACTACTAATCCCGATTATCTTGACACGCCAAAATTGCCTCAGCAGGTGGCTACGGACTACCAAACTATTCGCACAAACCTTGGTCTGCTCAATGGGGGCGGTATCCCGCGAAAGTTGGTTGTTACAAGCCCCGGCGTTCGCGATGGAAAAACCACCTTTGCCATTAATCTGGCAACAAGTTTGGCGAATGCGGGCAAAAAGGTCCTTTTGGTAGACGGTGACTTAAGAAAACCCGATATCCGCTGGCTACTGAATCTGCCTAAGCGTTCAACGGGATTACAGGAGGTGCTAACAGGAAAGGACTTCGAAAATGTTACACACTCCACACCTGTGGCGGGGTTGGATGTGCTGACTGCGGATTCGCGAAATGTCTCAGACCCCTGTGAGTTGCTCTCACAGCCTCACATTGGTAAGTATCTTAATACCATCGAAAAAGAGTACGACCACGTGATTATTGACACTTCTCCTGTACTGGCATTCCCTGATGCACTTATATGGGCAAGGATGGCCGACGGAGTTATTCTAACCAGCTTCTCCGGCCATACTGAAGAGCAGGATTTAAAAGAGACCCTTGAGCGAATGGCCCAGGTTAAAGTCAGGGTACTGGGCACAATACTCAATAGCGTGCACAGTAGTTATAGCTATAACCGGTACGGGTATGGATACTATAGTGGCCGCACTTCAGCAAAAACCACTCGCAGGAGGAACAACAAGACTATGCTTCTGCTGCCTGCAGGGCAGCCTGATAAAGCGAAATCCTGAGAGACCTTACCTCGAGCAAAACTGTCTACCAAAATTTTAGTCTCCCGCAAAGATGAAATTAATCATTATACACCAGAATAAAGACTCGCATGCTAATAACAACCGCTGCGCTGCCTCGGCAAGACGGGATAACGCCCAAGCCTCGGAGCTGCTTAGATTTGCGTTTTGCAGCGAGCCCTTTGACGATATTATCATTAATTGCTTAAACCATGATACTCCCCATCGACGTAACAGCAACGTCATAGCAATACCACGAAGCTGGGCTGCCCATGCCGAAGCCACAAACACTACAAACACTACGGGCTTCCGTCGCAAGGCTGCTACGAACAGTAGACCAAAAAAAGTATATTACGACCAGCCCTGTTTGCCTGTTTCCTTGCTCGCCGCGAAATCGGCTAAACCGAATTCATGGTTAATAGTCCTTAACGGAAGATTTGTCACCCGGATAAACCATCGGGAGTTGTATAAAATCCTGGCTCGACTCCGGGCTGACATCGTTGCGGTGAATGTACTACCCCAATTGCAGGCCGCCAGCGAGAAAGCGATAATCACTACGCAACGCCATCTCGTCGGATTTCGCCGGTTCTATAATGATTTGATTCAAACAGCACCAGTCCCATCTGACTGGCCGCACCATCTTTTCATCAGAACAGAAGTCCTAAACAAGCTACTCATGAGCGATACTTTGTCTTTGAATTTTTCCGAATTTGTTGATAACTGTTTCTCTAACTCATTGACACTGCGGAGCCTCAACATAGGTGGCACTATATTAGACTTAGGAACAGAAGAAGGTTTGCTTGGCTTGCTTGTAACAAATCCAAACGTTTACAAATGCAGTTGTTCCGGCACTAACAATAGATTCCATAGGCGAGTCACGGATGCAGAGGGTGTAATAGTATCGCCTAGGGCCAGATTGTTCGGAAAAGTTTTATTTGGACAGGACGTTTCTGTCGGACGAAATGCGGTTGTAGTGGGGCCAACCATTATTGGTCACAATGTTAAAATCGAGAGCGGGGTTGTCATCAGAACATCTATTATTGGTTCGGGCGTTTCACTTTCGAAAGGACAGCTTGTGCAGAACCGTGTCCTTATTAATCAGACCCCAAAACAGCAGAGAGTGCTGTGGCAGCTAGCCTCGCCGGGCACTCTGAAGAAACCTGAGTACATTGAAATAGCCTATGCAGTTGAACCCAGAAATCACGTCATACCCTCCAAAACTCTCGACATACACAGCTTCAGGACTTGGCCGAAGTGCTCCTATGCCAGATTTCTCAAGAGAATCGCCGACATTGTTGCTGCCACCATCGTGCTTGTTTTGTTTGCACCCATAATGCCGTTTATCGCTTTGGCAATAAGGTTAAATTCTTCAGGACCTGTTTTTTTCGGCGATGAACGCCAGGGCCTGCACGGGAAGAACTTTAAATGTCTGAAATTCAGGACTATGCTGCGGGGTGCTGATAAGTTGCAGGACAGATTACGGAGAATAAACCAGGTTGATGGCCCGCAATTCAGAATCGAAAATGACCCTCGAACTAGCACGGTCGGCAGGTTCCTGCGAAATACACATATCGACGAAATACCGCAATTTGTAAATGTTCTTCTCGGCCAGATGAGCATCGTTGGACCCAGGCCTTCACCGGAGGCTGAAAACACCCTCTGCCCTTACTGGAGAGACGCCCGCCTTTCGGTTCGACCTGGAATCACCGGACTTTGGCAAATCTGTAGGACCAGAAGGCCGACGAAGGATTTTCAGGAGTGGATTTACTACGACATAGAATACGTCAGGAAATTGTCTCTTAAGCTTGATTTGTGGGTCTGTTGGAAAACCGCTAAAAAACTCATTCACAATTTTATTAGCCAGTTCTAAAAATAGGCAGAATTACATCAGACTAGGGAAACAAAAATGAAAATGGCGAAAAGACGTTTTAACTGGATTCTGGCAATTGTACTTCTGATTGCCTTCAGTGTGTTGGCTGTAACTGCTTTTGGCCTTCGGAAATGGCAGCGAAACCGCATGGCATACGGTGCGAGAGAGGCGGGCTTGAAAGCATACGAAGGTCAAAACTGGCAGGATGCCGCCGAAAACTTGGGACGCTACCTTGCCGTCGAGCAAACAAATGTAGAAATCATGTTAAAGTACGCCCGAGCGCAACTCAATATCAGGCCACTCGAGCGGGGCAATATTGAACAGGCGGTCAACTCTTACAGGACTATTCTCAGGATTGACAGGACCAATCTGGCCGCGGCGGAAAATCTCATCTCTCTTTACTTGCAGATGAGTATACCTGCTGAGGCGCAGCTCATTGCTGAAAGGTATCTCCAGGTAGATGAGAATCCGAAAATCCGCAGAATGCTGGCTGTATCAATGGCCGAGCAGCGAAACTTCAAAGAAGCCGCCGAACAATTGCAGACCATTATCAATGACCATCCCGAGCAAGTACAGGCTTATGAGGCAATGGGCCAATTAGTTGAGCGCTATCCCCAGGATTTCTCCACTACTGCGGAATACTGGTTCGACCAGGCGATAACAAACAATCCTTCCTCGGCCTTGGCGCACCTCACTCGTGCCGCTTTTCATCTGAGAACAAAAGAAAAACATAAAGCGTTTACTGATTTACAACAGGCCGAAAACCTGGATTTATCCGATGACTTAGTTCGCCTGAGGCTCGCCAAGGAGCTTATCGACGCCAACAGTCTGGAGAAGGCCGAAAAACACCTTGAACTTCTGCAGAACAACATGTCTGGTGATTTGGGTTTCTGGAAGGCTAAAGCACAGCTTGCTTTGAAGTCCGGCTCAAAAGCAAAGATACTCGATGTTGCAGAATCAGGCTTGACACATCTTGCTTCTCAACCCTGGGATTTCATGCCCACCGCTGCGGAATTGTATATCCAGTGCGGCGAACTTGACCTCGCCGATGACTGTATCTCAAAGTTGCGTCGCAAAGATATTGCTCCTCCAACCACCGCTCTTCTTGAAGGAATTTTAGCAGAGAGAAGAGGCAGTGGTTATGAAGCGGTAAAACACTACCGAAAGGCCATTCAATCAGGAGGTAAGTCTGGAAGGGTCCGGCTGATGCTGGTTGCGGCACTGGCCCGATTAGGAGATGAACAGTCCGGCATCCAGCAGTTACGAACCCTCGTTTCTGAAAAACCAGATTCCATTGCTGCTCGAACATACCTTGCCAGATTATTGATTGAAACGGGAAACTGGGCTGATGCAGCACAGCAGGCCCTTGCGGTGATGCAACTGTCTCCTGAAAGTCCAGAGTCAGCTCTTTTGTATATTCAGGCTCAGATAAGGCTGCTTGCTCAAAGGAGAACAGGTAAAGATTCGCCAGCATGGACTGATGTTGAAAACCAATTGGCTGCATTGCAGGGCGTTCCCGATAAAGAACTTGCGGTTAAGACCCTCGAGATTCAACTTGCCACGAAGCGCTCCCAGTTTCACAGGGCTCAGCAGCTTATCGATGAGATAAAACAAAGCTATCCAGCGCATTTTGAAATTATCTTGTCGGAAATTGAATTATTAACTGCCCAGCAAAAAACCGATGAGGCTATCCTCAAGTTATACGATGTTGTTAATACCTTTCCCAAATCCGTCAAGCTCGTAAAATCCCTCGCAGCTTTGTTAGCTGATGTGGGCAAAATTCAGGAGTGTGAGAAAACCCTTAAAGACGCACTCAATCGTGTCGCACAGCCTGCCGCCAGAAGGGAATTTGGTTTGCTGCTGTCTGCCGTCTACAACCATGCAAACAGGCATGAGGATGCCTACCAACTGCTTAACACTCTTGCTAACGAAATGCCTGACGACATACCTCTCAAACGCGAACTTCTAAAATGCCGAAAGGTCACGACAAATTTCGACCATGCCCAGCAACTCGTCGATGCAATCAAAGCCATCGAAGGTGAACAAGGATGGCAATGGCGCTATGAGCAGGCAAGAGTTTGGTTCGCCTCCGAAAATTTCGAAAACCGCTATCCCAGAATTATCTCGCTCCTTGAGGAGTGCCTGCTGGTAAATCCCAATGACCAAGACGGCCGATTACTCCTCGCAGCGACCTATGAACGCCTGGGGAAGTTAAAACTCGCCATTTCGACCTACCAAGAGGCTTTGAATCGCTCACCCTACGACCTTCGAATAATCATTCCTGTCGTCACCGCCCTGTACGAGGCGAACGAATATGACCGTGCAGACCAGATTCTCCAGCGGGCGGCCGGTGAAGAAGTGTTCCATCCGGAACTGAAAAAGCTACAGTTACAAAGTTATCTTAAACGAGGCCAAGTAGGTTCAGCATGCGATGTCCTCGAAGATATGCTCGTTGACGACCCAAATGACCACTCTGCTGGCCTAACATTGGCACTGTTAAAAATGCAGCAAAATCAACTCCAGGAGGCAGCCAACCTACTCGCCCGGGTTAGAACCCAGCAACCGGATTCCCTGCCGGTGACCGCGGCGCAAATTGAACTGAATGCTCGCCAGGGCAAATCTGACGAAGCCCTCCGGCTCTGTCAGCAGGTGATAAACGACCATAATAACGCATCTGCATATATTCTTCGCGCAAGGACATATGCTATTCTGGGTCTCGACGACAGAGCCGAAGAAGATTTCGAGCGCGCCGCTGCAGTTGAGCCCAATAGTACCCAGGCGTGGGTCGCCATAAGTGATTTCTACCGATACACAGGCGTGCTCGATAAGGCTTTCAGCAACATCAAAAAAGCGTGGTCCCTCGAACCCGACAGCCTCGGGATTTCCAAACGGATGCTATCGCTTTTATTGGCGTCCCGTAATCGCGACGCATTGGGTCAGGCAGAAAACATTCTTGGTAACGCCCTGGCACTTTATCCTGAAGATACTGAACTGCATCTGTATAAGGCCCGTCTTTTGCTTACTGAAGCAACTGCAACTGCTACCGCCCAAGCCCTGGACATCCTTCAAAAAATCACAGAAGACCAGCCTAAAATCAGCGAAGCATGGGGACTCGTGGCCGAAATTGCGCTGCGCCGCCAGCAGTCGGCCAAAGCGATCGACACTGTTTTAAAAGGCCTCGTGCATAGCCCGAATGACAAGTCCTTACTCCTGTTAAAGGCCAGAGCAGAGGCGGCAACGTCCCCGGAATTGGCAGTTCCAACTCTGAGGGCCTTGCTGGAGTCCTCCCCAAATGACCTCGATGTTGCACTACATCTGGCCGAGACGTATGTGGCTGCGGAAGACGCGGGAAAAGCCGTTAATCTGCTCACAGAGCAGCTAACGGCTTGTGACGATACCTCAGGGGAGCGAAGGGTAAGGCATGCCCTTGCTGCAGCATTGCACAGAGCCGGCCGAAAGGCAGACGCCGGACAAGAGTTTGATTCTCTGTGTAAGTCTGCTCCGGAGGATCCGACCCCGTTGCTAACACAGGCGCGCCTGCTTAAAGAGGACAGGCAATGGGAACAACTAAGCCGCTTGGTCTGCGACTGGTACCGAGACCATTTAAATGACACTTATACGCCTACTGCAGTAGCGGCTGACTTGACAGCAAGCCAAAACACTCAGGCCCAAAAAGCCGCAGAGAATATCCTTACCTTGGTTTTGGAATATGATTCGAACTGTTCCGAGGCTATGAGTGCACTCGCTGTGCTGTTACAAATAACCGGGCGTAACGCCGAATCAGCCGCTTTATACCGCCGCATTCTTGCGGTTCAATCCGATAACGTAGTCGCCATCAATAATCTCGCCTGGATATTGTGTCAGGAGTATGGCAAATGCGAGGAAGCTCTTGAGCTTGCGCAACGGGGCTTGGAAGTAAAGCCCAGATACATAGACCTTATCGATACACGTGGCGTGACATATTACAAACTCGGTCATTATCAAAAAGCTATTGACGATTTCACCACATGCTTGGAAATGTATCCACAAGGAACCTCTTCTGCCGTCGCTTCGTATTTACATTTAGCGAAAGCCTTGGCTATGGTCGGACAAAACCATGAAGCGATGGAAAACGTAAGAAGGGCTTTGAAATTGAACGCTGAATATGGGGGCTTGTCACCAACAGATGTTGCCGAAGCGCAGAGTCTGCTTGACAAATTATCGCAAGGAGTTTGAAAATGCTGCACGCACAACATTACATAACAGACGGCTTTAAAGAAGATGGCTCTGTTTTTGAGCGACCGCGAATTGCCTTACTCAATGAACAGCATTGGCTCCATGTACAAAGACGATACCACATGAGCCCCAGAGAGCTTCAGGTGGCCAAACTCGTCTGCCAGGGTCTAAACAACGAGGAAATAGCAAGTGACCTAAATATAAGACATGGTACGGTAAAGACTCACATACGAAATATTTATAGGAGAATCCGAGTAAAAAACAAAATTGCAATGCTTCTGAAATTCATTAGTGATGCATCCAAATTTTCCGCCAAGTCCGGAACACTGCCGCCAATTCCTATTATCGAGACGGAAAAAACGGCCAAAAAAACGCCCACTCCTTCAAAAACACAGCCAAAATAACAAATTTTTTTCACCCGGGGCCACCTTCTTGCT
>CP070830.1:2266416-2273750 GCA_020344865.1 Planctomycetota bacterium | reverse complement strand
AGGTGTGCGGCACCTTCCCGACAAATTCCTTTTTAACTTCGACCAAACCGGCCGATTCAAGCCTGTTTATGTGCGTAGCCAAATTGCCTTTTGTCAGGCCGAGCGCGGTCAGCAAAAAGTTAAAATCGACCTCTTTGGCCGAGGTCAGAATTTTCAAAATGGCCAATCTTACCGGCTCGTGAACAACTCTGTTGATATTGTTATGAATCTGATGTATTTGTCTCACGCTCACTCGCAAGCCTCAATTCTTTTATCTTGCGCAGCATTACGCGGTTATATATATGAACGGCCACCGCTGTGATCAGGCCGTTAACAACTATATATGCCATCAGTGTTACAAAGTATGCGTGCACCCAATCCTCGTCTGCAAATGGAATGCGGACGCCTATGGCTGTTAAACCTGCCTGGGCTAAGCACAGCCCACCGAGGACTGCCCCCAGCGCTTTCTCCTTATGTTTTTTGCCTACGCATAACATAAATAGACCGAAAGATGTTAGTGCCAATGCCAAAGCCCAGCGAATCGGCATAATACCGAACGCACTGAGGAATGTAGGTCCCAAGACTGTTACGACATATGTTATCCATACCCATATTGGCACTCTTTCTTCTTGCAGTTCTATAACCCCTTCTTTTTTATAAAACGAACTGCCGTATCTTTTTACTAACCTACCTGTCAGCCACGTGGATGAAACAAGTACCCATACGATGACCGCCCACAGAATGACCGTGAACCAATACATCTCCACCTGAAGCGTATATATCAGAAGGCCGGCCAGTTCACCTGCCGACAACAGTAAAACCGCATTAAGAGCCAGTATTGCCAGTGGAATCAAAAGCGGCAGAACTCGGCTCTGCGCGTAACGGTCTATAAGCTTGCTTAAACTCTCCAGCTTGGCTTTTGTTTGCTCTTTCTCAATATCATCCGACACTGTATTATCTCCCAAAAACCAGTTTTTGCTACAAACCAATTATACCTTTCCTTTCCCTCCCTCAAAATAAAAAATAAAAAATTTTTCAAAAAATATTCGCCTATAACCAAACCATATACTATTATGTGAGTATATAATCACATAGTCATTTAGCTGGACATTTATGACGTTGACAAAGAAAAAACGCTTATTGTTCGAAAAGCAGGCCGAAATCGCAAAGGCGATAGCCCATCCGCTGAGAATAGCAATCGTGGATTTCCTGAAAGATGGCGAGCAGTGCGTCTGCGATATCGCCGAGTCCGTCGGCTCCGAAAGGTCAAACGTCTCGCGCCACCTCTCGGTTATGGTCAGCGCCGGCGTCCTCGCTTGCCGCAAAGAAGGACTTAAGGTCATCTATAGACTCAGGACGCCGTGCATTCTCGACTTCTTTTCATGCACGGCCGAGTGTTTGAAGCAGCAGCTAAAAGACACCGAAAAGCTCCTCAGCACCCTGTAGTTTGAGCGTTTTGCCTTGAAACAGGAAAATTATGAAACGTGAATGGAAGATTTTTGCTGCACTGTTAGGCATTTTCATTGTCGCTTATGCCCTGCCGTTGGGTAGTCCCAAAATCCAGCAGGCAATCCAGGAAGCGTTCCGCCTTTTGCAGTGGTATGCGCGTAATCACACACTGGCCTGCGTCGTACCCGCCCTGTTCATCGCCGGAGCTATCATCACCTTTCTTTCTCAGGCCTCGGTCATGCGATACTTGGGACCGAATGCAAACCCCGTCCTGGCCTACGCCGTGGCGTCGGTCGCCGGTTGTGTTCTGGCCGTCTGTTCCTGCAGCGTGCTTCCTATGTTCGCCGGCATTTATCAACTGGGAGCGGGTCTCGGCCCCGCCTCGGCCTTTTTGTATTCCGGCCCTGCCATAAACGTCCTTGCTATCTTCTTAAGTGCCCGTGTTCTGGGTTTATCTATCGGTGTCGGACGGGTCGTCGGCGCCGTCGCTTTCTCAGTTGTAATTGGCCTGCTTATGGCGGTTGTGTTTCGCAAAGGCGAGCGCGCGAAGGCCGCCGCAGCGCTTCAAATGCCCGAGCCAGAAAAGCCCCGCCGTCACATTGGCAAAACGGCCCTGTTCCTTGCGTGTATGATTGGCTTTTTGGTCTTCAGCGACTGGTTCAACCCCGGCAATGTCATCGTCACAACCAACGACTACCGCGAGTTCAAAGCCGTCGTCATCCACGAAACGAAAGACAACATCCGGTTCCAGCTCGAGCAAAATCTCGGCCCAGATAAGACCGGCGATAAGATAACACTGCCCAAAACTCAAATCGCCGAAATGACCGAGCAGCAAACCTGGGTAATCGCCGTCTATCATATTCGCTGGTACCTCGCCGGACTGCTGGGCCTGGCCGTCCTGATTATGGCGTGGCGTTGGTACGAGCGCGAAGAGCTACGCCAGTGGATGGCTAACACTTGGCAGTTTACCAAGTTGCTCGTACCGCTTCTCTATGGCGGTGTTTTCGTCGTCGGCTTTGTTAGTGTACTGCTGCCGGAAAAGCACGTCGCACAGTGGGTGGGCGACAACAGCTTAAGAGCCAACCTTGCGGCAAGCGTCATCGGAACCTTCTGGTACTTCGCCACCCTGACCGAGATTCCCATCACGCAGGCCCTGATGAAGCTCGGCATGCACAACGGCCCCGTACTCGCGCTTCTTCTGGCAGGACCCGCTCTGTCGCTGCCGAACATACTTGTCATTCGAAAGGTCATGGGCAATAGCAAAACACTTGTCTTCATACTCCTGGTTATCGTGATGTCCACCATTGTCGGAATGTTCTTCGGTACATTTTGGGGGTAAGAGAATGGCTGAACTCAGTAAGGCTCAAACAGCTCCCGCCTACCCCCCGGAAGAGGGTTGCTACCTTCGGGGCAATGACTATTCGCCGGTGGCGGTCGTGGTGATTCTGCGATGGACAAGAGAGCATACACCTCCGGATATAGAAAGGCTGGTTCGCGTTGCGGTCGAAAGTGGGGCGGCTTTAGCCGGAACATTGCAGACGGAGAACATAGGCATAGAAAAAATCATCTGCAATATCGTCGCCAATCCTAATATCCGTTACCTAGTTGTCTGCGGGCCTGAATCGCCGGGGCATCTCGTGGGAAACGCGATGTTGCAGCTTTCTAAAAATGGGCTCGATGAGAACAGGCGAATCATCGCGACAGATGCCCCCACCCCCTTCCTTTTCAACATCCCGACGGACTTCGTAGAGCGGTTCCGCAAGCAGATTACTATAATAGACTTGGTTAATGAAGGTTCCACTGAGGTCCTGCGTCAGGCGGTTTGGTCTTGTTATCAGGAAAAACCTACAACTTTTGGAAAATATAAACTCTACGACCCGGGCGCATACCCAGCAGAACCGCTAAGTGGTAAGATTACTTGGAAAGTTACGCAGCCTTCTCTCGAACCCAGGACTGAGGAGGAACGCGTCCAGCGAGAGAAGGCACAAATATTGATGGAGCGTATCAGGAAAACGGCAGAAGAGAAGAAGCTGCATAAAAATCCATAAAAGGGCGTAAAATGAAAGCTATTGTAAATATTGATGCCGGGATTTGCGGCTTTGTAACAACTGCCTGTGTTACCAGCGAGGATGGCCAGCACGTGATATTCGACCTTGATACAAACTGCGACAAGATTGCCCCTTTAGGACAAACTCTTGGAGAAAAAGGACCTATTGATGCCTATCAGGAAATAAGCCCAGGTGCTACGTCTGTAATTATGACCGCAGTTCGTGAAACCCTCACGGGCTGCTGTGCTGGCTGTGCTGTGCCGGTCGGTTTATTCAAGGCGATGCAGGTTGCCGCCGGTCTGGCATTGCCGAAAGATATAACTATCAAGCTCGCAGAGAATTAAATTTGAATGGTAAGCTGAAGATTTCGTTTCTATGCGCTGGTAATTTCTGCCGAAGCCAGATGGCTGAGGGTTGGACAAGGTGCCTAAAAGGTGATGTGCTTGAGCCTTACTCTGTTGGTATTGAGACCCGTGGTCTCAATACCAATGCCGTAAGGCAAAAAAGAGGTGACGAATGAGAGAATCATCCTTCACAAGCGAATCTCATGGTCTGACCGTCTTTGAAAAATATCTTACGGTTTGGGTTGTGCTTTGTATCGTGGGGGGAATTGTTTTAGGCAAGCTGGCACCTGGATTTGCCAAGACATTGGACGGTATGGCTATTTTTGTCAACAAAGCCCCTGTGGTATCAATTCCGATAGCGGTCTGTCTCTTCTTTATGATGTATCCGATTATGGTGAAAATTGACTTCGCTGAGGTCCTGAAAGCCGGCCGCAACGCCAAACCTGTCGGACTGACACTCTTTGTGAACTGGGCCGTAAAGCCGTTTACTATGTACGCCATCTCCCTGCTTTTTCTCGGGACACTCTTTTATGCCTTTATTGGCCCTGGTGCGGTTGACCGCGTCAAAATGCCTTTTGGACTTGATTTGCCCGTTGGCGCTGCCTACGGAGCCGGGACGGTTATTGAGCTCGAGGGCATAAAGATGCTGCAGGTTCCGCTTTGGCGCAGCTATCTGGCCGGTTGCATCCTGCTTGGCATAGCCCCCTGTACGGCTATGGTCTTGGTGTGGGGCTACCTCGCAAAAGGAAATGATGGCCATACGCTCGTGATGGTCGCCATCAATTCCTTGACTATGCTGCTTCTTTACGGTCCGCTGGGCGGATTTTTGCTCGGTGTCGGCAGGCTGCCTGTCCCCTGGCAGGCGCTGCTTTTATCAATTGCTATCTACGTCGCTTTACCCCTTGCTGCCGGATACCTCTCCCGAAAATGGATAATTGCCGCCAAAGGGCGAATCTGGTTCGATGAGAAATTCCTGCACTTTCTAACGCCTGTTACGATAATTGCCCTGCTTGTCACCCTCGTCTTGTTGTTCTCATTCAAAGGAGACATCATTCTTTCTAATCCACTGACAATTCTCTGGATTGCGATTCCCTTGTTTATTCAAACAAATCTTATATTTTGGCTGGCTTACGCTTTAGCTAGGCTTTTGAAACTTCGATACTCTGATGCGGCTCCGTCGGCGATGATAGGAGCCTCGAATCATTTTGAAGTTGCCATTGCCACCGCGACAATGCTGTTTGGCCTGTCGTCCGGGGCCGCTTTGGCAACCGTCGTTGGCGTGCTTATTGAGGTCCCTGTTATGTTGATGCTGGTCAGGATATGCCTCAGAACGCAGAAATGGTTCGCGGCAGATATGAATGGAGGTGTATAATGAAAAAGATTCAAATTCTTGGAACGGGCTGTCCCAAGTGCAGCAAGCTCGCGGAAAATGCCCGGGCCGCAGCAGCTGATTTGGGCATAGAATACAAAATTGAAAAAGTCACCGACATCAATGAAATAATGGGCTTCGGCGTAATGATGACCCCCGCCCTCGCGGTGGACGGCAATGTCAAATCCGTCGGTAAAGTGCCCTCTGTAGAGGACATCAAAAAAATCCTCGAGTAGGTACGGCCTCCTGACAATAAACTATCAGCCAAAGGAGATGAAATATGAAACCTAAAACGATTCTTACGATAGCATTATTATTGTTTGTCGGCGGCAGCGTCGCGTATTTGATAAACAGCGAGCTGCGCCCGCGACCGGAGCCGGCTGCACCAACTGCCAGCGCGCCGGAAAGCGCGGATGCCGCTCTTACAGTCTCGCAGTCTCCGAAGGCGGCTGCCTCAAAGGTCGTGGTATATTACTTCCATGGAAATGCCCGCTGTACGACTTGCAGGAAGTTCGAGCAATATACCCTCGAAGCCCTCCAGGATGCATTCCCCGAGCAGCTCAACGATGGCAGCCTCCAGTGGCAGATGGTCAATGTCGAGAACCCCGGCAACGAACACTATGTGAAAGATTATCAACTCTACACAAAATCCATCGTCCTCGCCAAAACCGAAAACGGCAAACCGGCCGGCTGGAAGAATCTAAAGGAAATATGGGAGCTCGTCCGCCGTAAACCAGCCTTCGTACAATACATCCAGGACGAGGTCAGAAACTGCTTGGAGTCGGACTGATGCAGGAACTCATCATAGGCGTATTGTCAGCGCTGTGGCTGGGCATACTGACTTCTATCAGCCCGTGTCCCTTGGCAACGAATATTGCCGCTATATCCTTCATTGACAGGCGTATCGGTAGCACCCGCACGGTGTTCGCCACCGGCCTTGTCTATACGCTCGGCCGTATGCTGACTTACGCAATACTCGGAATCCTCATCGTCACCAGTGTCCTGTCCATACCACAGCTCTCTCATATCCTTCAAAAATATATCAATAAGATACTCGGACCCATACTGATTCTCGTGGGTATGGTTCTGCTGGAACTGATAAAGATAAATATCTCCGGCTCCGCCGTGAGTGCAAAAATGCAAAAACGGGCCGAATCCTTGGGAATCGCCGGAGCGGGCCTGTTGGGTATCGTCTTCGCACTTTCATTCTGTCCCATATCCGCCGCACTCTTCTTCGGCAGCCTCATCCCACTCTCGGTAAAATGCAGCTCAGGTGTTGTGCTGCCCGCACTTTACGGTATTGGAACCGCCCTTCCCGTCCTTTTGTTCGCAGTCCTGCTTGCCTTGGGGGCCAAATCTCTCGGCAAAGCTTTCGACAAACTGACTCAAATCGAACGGTGGATTCGCCGCATAACGGGCGTCATCTTCATTCTAATTGGGATTTATTACTGTCTCGCGTACGTTTTCAACGTCTTTCAATAAACAAACCCGCCAGAAGGGCCGTTTCTGCCCCGTCTCATCCCGTTATATACAATTTTGCCCATCTCGGTCGCCGCGTATTCGGTGTTGACATTTCAGACTGCTCAGATGTATAGTAGTCACACGGTAGAGTTCTGTTGGCTGAGAAAGCCTTTCGCTCCACAACTTTAGGAATCTGCGAAATGGACCCTGCAATCTTCAAGGCGTATGATATAAGAGGCATTTATCCCGACCAGCTCAAAGAGGAAGATGCCTGGAAAATCGGCTATGCCTCCGCTCAGTTCTTGCGGTCGCTGCTTCACGGCTATGCGCGAGGCCAGGCCCATTCGCAGGCCATTTGCGTCGCTCGCGATATGAGAACGCACAGCGAGTCTTTGGCCAATGCCCTTATACGGGGAATAAGCGCATGCGGCGCAAATGTAGTTGACATCGGCATGATTGACACCCCCCAGATGTACTTTGCAATCAATCACCTCGGCACCTGCGGCGGCGTCCAGGTGACCGCCTCACATAACCCCGCCAAGTACAACGGCTTCAAAGTATCCGGCCCCGGTGCACGCCCCGTCGGCCTCGATACCGGACTAAAAGATATAGAGCATCTCGCTACCGCCCTCTTGCACACAAAAGGAAGGGCCACCGGCTCCGTTAGAAAACATGATTTGACCG
>CP070830.1:2251904-2266316 GCA_020344865.1 Planctomycetota bacterium | reverse complement strand
TTAATCTCCAACTTATCAGAGCGCGGCCACAGACGTGATTTTCACGGGCGAAAGCAGTGACTGATGGAAGAATGACGTTTTTGACAGATTTTTCAACTTTCCATAAACCGAAGGACTTGACAAACCGTATACGGACCTGTTATTCTGCAAACACTTAAAATCTTTGGGGCCGTAGCTCAATTGGCTAGAGCATCGGACTGTCGATCCGAAGGTTGAGGGTTCGAGTCCCTTCGGCCTCGTTTAGTTCCAATCGGAACACGTATTTAACCTTTTCTCAGCTCTTTATCCGCTTCTTAGTTGCTCGAGAATTTCCCTTCCGCCCGCTTCCAGCAGTTCATTTGCCAATTCTCTTGCGCAGCTTGCAGCCCTCTCGAGGCAAGTGGTTTTCGAGTGCCTGACGTATTTCTCGCCTTTAATGTCAGCTATCATCGCATCAATTTTAAGCTGCCCTTCGGTAATTCTTGCATATACGCCCAGCGGTATACTGCAGCCGCCGTGCATACTTGCAAGGACCAATCTCTCAGCTTCGGTTGCGATTCGAGTAAGCCTATCATCGAGTTGGTGGGCCAGCTCGATTAACTCGCTATCTTCAGCACGGACTTGTACCGCCAAAGCTCCTTGACCGGGCGCGTTTAAAAATTGCTCGGGGGCGAGGACTGCGGATATTTTGTCCGCAAGGCCGAGCCTCTTGAGTCCGGCGCATGCCACGATGGCGGCATCAACCTGGCCTGTAGCAACTTTGCGAACTCTGGTTTCGACGTTACCCCTCAGAGGGACGCATTTAAGGTCGCCTCTTATATGGTGTAGCTGGGCGATGCGCCTGAGACTTGATGTTCCCACGGTAGTGCCAGGGGGCAAATCTTCGAGGGAGGCCGCCGGATCTGATGCAACCAATGCATCGGCGGCCGCTTCTCTTTTTGGTATGGCGGCAACGGTAAGTCCGGCTGTATAAGCTGTGGGAAGGTCCTTTAGGCTGTGTACGGCCATGTCCGCTCTGCCGTCCAAAAGTGCGTTTTCAACTTCGGAAGTGAAAAAACCCACTGATTCAGACTTGTGAAGAAAGTCGCTTTTATCACGGTCGCCTTTAGTGGAAATTGTGACGATCGAGATTTCTACGTCGTCAGATAGGTTTTCGAGTGCTTCTTTGACGATGTTAGTCTGTGCCAGAGCAAGCTTGCTGGCTCGGCTTGCAATCCTAATATGTTTCATTAGAAGCCTTAAAAAAATAGTTTTTCAAGCTGTTTCTGGACTTTTACATTATTACCGTGGCAGATTCAAGCGTTTCTGCTCACGTTTTTAGCCCGAATGTTAGCTAAAGCCTTAAAAAGGCTGATTTGTAACCAAGGGTTGCATCTGGTATGATTGTTAAGTGAAGTGGGCGTACAACTTCATATTATGGTTCGGCGCATAAGTGAAACTTGAGGAGTCACCAGTGTATGTTAGAAAGCCAGTAGCTGGAAATACCAACGGAGAAAAATAGTGATGTTTGCACTTTCAGGGCCCGAGATGGCAATATTCTTGTTAGTTATAATCTTATACGTTGCGGCGGCGATGGTTGGAATTTTTCAACTGCGACCAGCCGGCCGGAGGTATGGTCGTCTGCTGATGCCTTTTGTCTGCCTGGCGATAGTCCTGGAGGCCGTCATACTTGTTTTTAGGGCGGTTGCGATAAAGGGCGTGCCGCTGACCGGGCTTTTTGAGTCAATGATTGTTCTTACTATTGTATTTGGGCTGATGTACCTCTTTTTCAGTATTGCAATCGAGCAGGTTTGGTTCGGTTCTGTGATGGTGTGGGTTATCCTGGCAATGATTTTAATGGCCGGTACCGTCGCCGAACCTGCCGCGGAACCTCATGCAGTGGCTGCCACACCTTGGGCGATTGCTCACGGTATTGCGATGATTCTCGGTGGTGCATCAGTGATATTTGCGACGGCAAGTGCGTTTCTTTATTTGCTTGGTACGCACAGGCTCAAGCATAAGCAGGTTATGCAGGTTCTCGGTCGGGTACCAAACATTGAGAAGCTGCAGCTTTTGAACCTCTTTGGAATAAGGGCTGGTTTCGTGCTAATTACAATCGGGCTGATAAGTGGACTCGGTCTTGCTTCGCTGCGCCTTGCGACGCTGGGGATAAGCATCATCGAGTGGCTGACAGACGCGAAGGTAGTCTGCATGGCGGCGACTTGGGTCCTGCTCGCAGTAGTGTTGTTATTGCACAGGTTGGTTTTACTGAAAGACAGGGCAAGGGCATACGTGACCATAGCGGCGTTTGTTTTGGTTTTATTCGCGATTTTAGGGGTGACTGTCCTGGGTGCGACCAGGCATGATTTTGCATATCATGACCTGCCGGTCACCTCGATGGTCCCAAAAGCGTAAATATGAAGATTATACTTGTAGGCCTCAATCACAAAACTGCCCCGGTAGCCATTCGCGAGAGACTGGCGTTTGACGCAACCAGGATTATGGCGGCCCTTAGGCAGTTAAAAAACAGATTCGGCCAGCCAGCCGAGTTTGTTCTGCTGTCAACATGCAACCGCGTTGAGTTGTACTGTGCCGCAGACGCCGATTCAGGAGTCACACATAACAGGCTGACAGAGTTCCTCTCTGAGTTTCACGGGATCAAGCCGGATGATTTTAGGGATTTGCTGTATATTTATCGCGATGAGGATGCGGTAAGACATCTGTTGACTGTTGCGTCCAGCCTGGACAGCATGGTGGTGGGTGAGGGACAGATACTGGGGCAGGTTAAGGAAAGCTATAGACTCGCCTGTGCAGCACGGAGCACGTCAAAGGTCCTGAATCGGCTTTTCCATTGTAGCTTCGCCGCTGCCAAGAGGGTACATACGAGTACCTCAATTACAGACGGGCGTGTCAGCGTTGCCGGTGTCGCGGTCGAGTTGGCCACGCAGTTGTTCGCAGACGTAACGTCGGCCAAAGTAGTCGTTATTGGGGCCGGCGAGACGGGCGAACTGCTCGTGCAGCACCTTCTTCACGAAGGATGTAAAAACATTGTGGTCGTTAACCGCTCTTTTGACCGAGCTGGTAATATGGCGGATAAGTATGGAGTCGTAGCCCAGAAGTGGGGCCAGCTCAATGACCAACTAATCGACGCTGATATCGTGATAGCCTCCGCGACGGTGCAGGATTATCTTTTCAGAAAGGACGTGCTTGGAGAACTGTGCGACCGCAGGAAGAAAGGGTCGCTGTTGATTATTGATGTTGCTGTACCGCTAAACTTCGAACCTGCTGTGAACGATATAGAAAACGTGTACCTTTACGACATAGATGAGCTCTCCGGAGTGGCTGAAGAGAATCGCAAAGCTCGCGAAAAGGACATCCACAAAGGCATGCAAATCGTTTACGAAAACGTTGCGGAGTTTATGGATTGGTTCAGGGCCAAAGATGTAGGACCGCTGATCGGTCAGATGCGAGAGAAATTCGCCGAAATCACTCAGGAGGAACTGGACCGGTTTTTTGTCGGACCCAGGCAGGAGGCTTCATGCAAGCAAGTAATGGAACCAATGGTCAAACGCATCGTCAATAGGCTCTTGCATTGTGTAATCAAAAATGTTGATGCTGTCGCCAAAGAGCGCGGCCCGGCCGAAGCTGCAAAGTTTGTTGACAGTATTGTGCAGCAGGCCAAACAGATATCAACTGAGACGGATGACAAAGACAGCAGCCAACAGTGAAACTTTACACTCAGCGACAATAATTGGCTCGGAATCCAACGAGACGGCCTTCTTAAGAACCTGTTGGTAGTACGGATCGAGAGCATTTTTACACAGAACAATCAATGATAAATATCAGCAAGCTATATTGTGGCGAGGTCACGCCGGGGGACTGGATTCGCTATGGCAAAAAATGTTCAGGCGAGCACACGGACGAAATTGTACCTGAACAAGCATCTGAGAGACATCCCATTGTTGTATGGAACATCACCCGAGCATGCAACCTTAAGTGCATTCATTGTTATAACGATAGCGGGGCTGATAAGGCACCCAACGAATTAACAACGAACGAGGCGAAGGTTGCGCTGGATGACCTGGCGCAGTTTTCTGTTCCGTCTGTACTGTTTTCCGGCGGTGAGCCCTTGATGCGAAAGGACTTGTTCGAGCTGATTGGATATGCGGTTGGGCTTGGGCTGCGTACCGTTATTTCAACCAATGGTACACTCATAGACGCTGATACTGCGCGGAAAATCAAACAAGCTGGAGTTTCCTATGTCGGCATCAGTCTTGACGGAATAGGTAAGGTTAACGACAAATTCAGGGGAGCGGTCGGGGCGTTTGACAGGGCAGTGGAGGGCATAAGAAATTGCCAGGATGCTGATGTACGAGTAGGTCTGCGCTTGACGCTGACGCGGAGAAATGTTCAGGATTTGGTGCAATTCTTTGAGTTTTTCCAAGCAGAGAATGTCGAGCGGGCATGCTTTTACCATCTCGTGCCGAGCGGGCGGGGCCAACGAATTGCAGGTGAGGACCTTACCCACGCTCAGACCAGAGCGGTGGTCGACACAATTCTGGCTAAGACCAGACAGTTCAAAGAAGTGGGCAGGAAAACGGATATACTCATGGTCGACAATCACGTCGACGGAGTTTACCTGTACCTTAAGTTGTTAGAACAAAATGATGACCGGGCGCCTGATGTTTGGAAACTGCTAACCTGGAACGGAGGAGGGCTGTACAGCAGTGGGGTTGGAATCGGCTGCATAGATTTTAATGGCAGGGTACACCCAGACCAGTTTTGGCAGCACTACGATCTGGGGGATGTGCGCCAAAGGCCTTTTAGTGAGACTTGGACTGACCCCGATGAGCCGTTGTTAAAGGGCCTGAGGGACCGCAGGGCATACGTAAAGGGCCGATGCCGGTTGTGCAAGTACTTTGATGCCTGCGGCGGAAGTCTGCGCGTGCGGGCGGACTTGCATTTCGGCGACCCGTGGGCCCCGGAGCCTGCCTGCTATCTAACTGACGAGGAAATCGGCCTGAACCGAGACAAACAGTCTGAATTATCGCGCTGCGGGGAGGTTTTCCAGATGCTGGAATAGTCCTGGGTGTGACTTCTTAGGCGTTGGAAAAGACTACATAGGGTACCGGTAGGTTAGACCGCGTAAGTGTGTAAACCCGTAAATAGCTTGGAGAGATTTACCCACAGCAGCGTTATTACGATTACTGTCAGGCCAGCAATTGCCCAGGTGCTGTTGATGCGCGGGTACTTTCGCCCGAACATATAGCGAAAATGGAAATACCCGACGTAGACCAGCCAGGACGCCAGCGACCAAAGTTCCTTCGGGTCCCAGCCCCAGTAATCACCCCATGCGAGTTTGCCCCAGCAACTGCCGAGGATAAGACCGAGTGTCAGTAAGGGAAAACCGACACATATCATTTGGTACGTTGCTTGCTCGGGGCCTAAGAGGTCGGCGGCGGTGTCAGGTGCTTTCCCGACAAGCTGTAAGACGCCGTGGAAAGCTGCTTTTGCCGTAAATATGTAAGAGATGATATAGACGGCGACATGTGGAACGAAGAGCCAGCTTTGTAAAGCTGGGGGTAGTTTCTGCGGCTCGGCGTTGAAAACGAAGCCGGCGGGAATGAGTACTATCGCGCCTATTAGCATATCGGCTGAGTACCCGCCCACTCGTAAAAAGCGTCGGCAGAAGACCGAGACCGGATAAATCATGCCAAGGCACAAAAACACCTCAAAGAGATTCTGCATCGGTACGTGGCGGACGTGGTACCAGCGATAACCGAAGGAAAGAACCGCCGTCGCAAAACCAAGCATATACAGAAAGTGACCGGCCTTTTTCCGCCGGGCCGCGGTCAAGGTAAACGCGAGAAGATATGCGGCGATGGTAGCGTAAATAAGTAAGCCCTGCGTTGTGTATTTAATTTCCATCTAATCGTTCTTTCGTTGAATATTTCTCAATACGGATCCCAGCCAGAACTGCCAGAAGACACCGACGCAGAGCATCAGGTAGCCCAAGTACACCATATTCAGACCTGTATCAGAGGTAACCATAAGGACCGTATATTGTCCGGCCTGGTCGTCGTAAGAATGCTGATAGAAATGGTACCCGCCGAAATATACGGGATGGTTGACTTCAAGGCTTTCTTCAGCGAGGACCTTGCCGTCTTTGATGACTTGGATTTCGCTTATAAAGTCGCTGATGATTCTGTGGTAGTTAAGCAGCAGTTTGTCCTCAGGGTGGATATGACCAGGGAAACGTTCAAAGACATATTTGGTAGTAACTGTTCCGTAGGGTTCCGTAATCTGAACCTCCAAAGCGGGATTGGAGCCTGGCCGAGGTGAATCGATGGGGACTCTTTGAGTACCGTCGAAGGTTATTTTAAAATTCTCGAATCGTCTGGTTACGACTATTGTGCCGAAGTCCGCACCCAGGGAATATTCAGTGCCTATTTCGACAGGTAACAGCCATCGCCGCTGTCCGCGGGTTTGGACAAGGAGGTATTCAGGCTCATAATGCTCTAAGCGGAAGTCCTTTAGTTTTATCGAGAACGGCAGTTCTTTAGTCTGTTCGCTGTCTTCCGATATAACGTTTGTTTCGGAGAGGCCTTCAAAGATTATCATTTGGCCCTCCGTGATTTTGTCAAGGCCAGTGAGCTTTCTTTGAAGATTGTGGCCCGCTTTTGAGCCCCAGATTGAGCCTGCCAGCACAAGTAGGCAGCCCAAGTGCGTAAGCAGTAGGCCAGGAACGCGCAGCAGACGTCGGAATACAGCAATGCCGAGTATCAAAAGGCAGACCAGTACCAACCAATATATGCTAAGGGGAATGGAGTTAAAAAAGCTTTTGGCGCGGTCGGCACCGAGGAAAGCCCCGTAGATTGACAGGAAAATAAAGGATGTAATCAGTGCCAGAGCCGCCCACAATATGACGCGTCTAAGCTTGTTCATCATCTATCCTCGGAATTCAGACGCAGGGCAAACCGGCGATTGGCGGCGATTCTATTTTTATATCGCGATATTTGGACATTGTTGTCAGAACGCAATTTAATAATGAGTGATTATGGCAGAAAGGGGGTTATATGCAAGGGTTTTTGAGCTGCCGCGGCATGCTAAGTCCTGATCGTGACTGGGTTTTGGTTGCTTTTTGGCCTGTGCAGTAACCTCTTTTTGTAAAGCCAAAACCGCAAATTGCTAACAGGGCAGTATCATGAGGCCATTTGCAATATGACGGCCGATGACATGTACTATGGCAGACGAGAAGATACATTAAACAGACGTAGCTGAAAAGAAAAACAATTGTTGAAAGGAAAAAATCTAACTGTAAAATCACTTCAACAGGAGTCTATATCGTCTCCTAAGTCAAAAACAAATTTTCTCAATTTTGCCAAACACCCACAAAAACCTTGATGGGATATAGAAATCTTATCTATTTTGAAAAAAAAGACACTCCTATCAAAGATATTGATGCCTTTTTTGAGTACGGCAGGGATTATAGACAATTGAGTTATCCTGGCAGCGCTGTCTTATTTCTTAATAGTTAAAGTTTTATGTAGCATTGAAAATGTAACGGGAAATTAATGCTTTATTTTTAGGCGAGGGGTTTAAATGAAAGATGTTGTAATCGCTTCGGCATGCAGGACCGCCATCGGCTCATTCGGTGAAGCTTTAAAGGACAGTAACGCCGCTGAGCTCGCCAGTGTTACTATGAAGGAAGCTGTGAAAAGGGCCGGTATCGATCCTGCAATTATTGACGATGTTCGGTACGGGTGTTGTTTTGAGCCGATAGACGCGAAGAATGTAGCGAGGGTAGGTGCGCTGCTGGCCGGAGTACCGGACACCACTCCGGCGGTGACCATCAACCGCGTGTGCATATCAGGTATGGAGGCGATAATTTCCGGGATGGCAATGATACAGGCCGACATGGCTGATGTAATTCTGGCAGGGGGGACCGAACACATGTCGGGCATCGCTTATGCAGTGCCTATGGCCAGGTGGGGGTGCCGGCTGCAAGACCATACTTTTGTCGACCCTCTTATTCACGGTTTATACTGCGGCTCTCATTTAATTCCTCACCCGGAAGATGGGCCCGTCGATGAGAACAGCGAGCCTTTGAGCATGTTTAAAGGCCAGCCGTATATCATGGGGCACACAGCCGAATTTGTCGCTCAGTATATGAATATCAGCAGAGAGGAGATGGATGAGGTTGCCCTAAGGAGTCATCACAGGGCGGAGAAAGCAACAAAGAATGGTTCGTTTAAAGAAGAAATCGTTCCAATGGAAATTCGAAAAAAGAAAGAGACCTTTGTTTTTGATAAGGACGAACATTTTCGTGAAGGTCTGACGATTGAGCAACTTCAAAAGCTGCCCCCGGCATTTGTACCGAAAACAGGTAAGGTTACGGTAGGCAATTCGAGCGGCATTAACGATGGAGCGGCCGGTCTTATCATAACCAGTGCCGAAAAAGCAAAAGATTTGGGAGTGCGCCCCCTGGCCAAGATTCGAGCAGTCGGCAGCGGAGGGTGTCACCCTTCAGTGATGGGATTATCTCCGATACCGGCGATAAAGAGTCTGCTGCGAAAGAGCGGCCTTAAAATCTCAGATTTTGAACTAATTGAAATCAACGAAGCCTTTGCAGCTCAATATATCGCCTGCGAAAGAGAACTGAAGCTAAACCCGGATATTACAAACATAAACGGTTCTGGTATCGCCTTAGGTCATCCTGTTGGGGCAACCGGTGCCAGGATTGTTGTAACGTTGATTCACGCAATGAAAAAAGCAAACAAGGCCTTGGGGCTTGCCAGTTTGTGCGGCGGCGGAGGGGTGTCAATGGCTTGTGCAATAGAAATGTTATAAGAGAAATCTAAAGAAGGATGTTTAAATATGAAGCTTGATAAAAAAGTCGCTCTCGTAACAGGGTCTGGACGCGGAATCGGTAAGGCTATAGCCCTTATGCTGGCGAAAGAAGGCGCGGATGTTGTCGTAAACGATATGGATTCTGATTCTGCGGCCAAGACGGCAGAAGAAATTCTCTCCATCGGAAGAAAATCGCTGGTATCCGTTGCAAATATCGCAGTTCGAGCCGAGGTTGAATCGATGTTCGACGCAATAAAGGAACAGTTCGGCAGGCTGGATATTCTGGTCAACAACGCGGGAATAACCCGGGACAGCCTTCTTGTGAAGATGACCGAAGGGCAGTGGGATGAAGTATTAGCTGTAAATCTTAAAGGGGTGTTTAACTGCACGCAGTTTGCCGCCAAAATGATGTCAGAACAGAACGCCGGAAAGATAGTTAACCTGTCATCGGCATCAGGACAGATGGTAAACATCGGCCAGGTAAACTATGCGGCATCCAAGGCCGGAGTAATCGGCGTTACCAAAACCCTGGCTAGGGAGCTCGCCAGATTCAATATCAATGTTAATGCGGTTTCGCCGGGATTTATCAATACGCCTATGACGGAGAAGGTGCCTGACAAAGTAAGGGACATGATAAAAAGTAACATACCCCTGCGCCGTGTGGGTGAGGCAGAGGACGTAGCCAAAGCGGTTAGATTTTTGGTAACCGATGATTCTGATTATATTACAGGGCAAACCATTGCCTGTAACGGAGGCTTGTACATCTGATTGGACGTTTATTAAAAAGCCTCGAGTAAGTCTAAAAAGTACTGGAAGGAAAAATATGACAGTGCAAAACGACGTTCATGGCCAGAGAAAAAAGAGGAACAAAGTGATGCCCGTCGAGGAAGCGGTCAGATTAATCAAAGACGGTGATACTATTTCGACCAGCGGTTTTTTCGGCAGTTGTTTCGCCGAAGAGGTCGCAATAGCTATCGAAAAGAATTATCTCTCTGAAGGCAAGCCCAGAGATCTTACATTGTTTTTCCCGGCCGGGCAGGGAGACTATGAAAACAGGGGCGGGAATCACTTTGGACATGAAGGTCTGTTGAAAAGGGCCATCGGCGCGCACTGGGGCACAATGCCAAAGCTGTATAAATTGGCGGTAGAGAACAAAATTGAGGCCTACACATTTCCACAGGGACCTATTGTTCATATGTTCAGGGACATTGCTGCGCATAAACCGCGAACCATTACTACGGTTGGTCTTGGTACTACCGTTGACCCAAGAAATGAAGCGGGAAAGTTAAATAAGGTCACTAAAGAAGACATGATCGAGCTAATCGAATTCGACGGGAAGGAGTATTTGGCGTACAAGACCTTTCCGATAGACGTGGCCATTTTGCGAGGCACCACTGCTGATACGGATGGCAACATCACTATGGAAAAAGAAGCGTTGATACTTGAAGTGCTCGCAATGGCGATGGCGGCAAAGAATTCCAACGGTACCGTAATAGTGCAGGTGCAGCGGCTGGCGGAACGCGGAACCTTAAAACCGAAGGACGTAAAAATACCAGGTATTCTTGTCGATGCTGTAGTGGTGGCAAAACCGGAAAACCACGTGCAAACCTTCGGTACTGACTATAATCCATCATATAGCGGAGAAGTTCGGGTTCCGATGGAGGCGATTCCTCCGATAGAGATGTCAGAAAGGAAGATTATTGCCAGACGTGCAGCATTTGAGCTCCGGCCGGGACATGTTGTGAACCTTGGGATGGGAGTACCGGAGGGCATAGCATCAATAGCCAATGAAGAAAGAATCCTTGACCAGCTAACGCTTACTGCAGAGCCGGGCATCATTGGCGGTGTACCGGCGGGAAACTGGGATTTTGGTGCTGGAGCGAATACCGATGCAATCATTGACCAGCCTGCACAGTTCGATTTTTATCAGGGTGGGGGCCTTGATATTGCTTTTTTGGGATTGGCTCAGGCGGACGAGCAGGGTAATGTCAATGTTAGTAAGTTTGGGCCTAAATTGCCCGGGCCGGGCGGATTTATTGATATAACCCAGAATTCCAAACTTGTAGTTTATCTGGGAGCATTTACTGCGAGTGGGCTGGAAATATCTGTCGAGAACGGTAGTTTGAAAATTTTGAAGGAAGGGAAAATAAAGAAGTTTGTCAAGCAGGTCGAGCAGGTAACTTTCAGTGGAAAATATGCGATAAGTAAAGGCCAATTGGTGCTTTATGTCACGGAAAGATGCGTATTCAGGCTTACGGAGAAGGGTTTGCTGCTGGTTGAGACCGCGCCTGGAATCGATGTTAAGAGGGACATTCTAAAGCAAATGGAGTTCGAGCCCATTATTGATGGGAATGTTCGCGTTATGGATAAGCGAATTTTTGAAGAGTGCCCTATGGGACTTAGAGCGGAATTTGCATAGATATCGCATGTGTTGGCTGTTAAATGCGGTTAAAGAGGGATTTTTTGGCGGGTGGGATATGGTCGGCGGGCAAGGAAAAAGGTTGGGCAAGGGGACATAGTGAGGAGGATGGGCGCGCGGTAAGAGATTTGTTTGCAAGGGTTTAGTAGTGGGCGATACAGGACTCGAACCTGTGGCCTCCTGCGTGTAAAGCAGGCGCTCTAGCCAACTGAGCTAATCGCCCTAAGTGTAAAGGATATAGTAATTTAGTGTATCGGTCAATGATTTTGGTGGTATATATTTTTTTGTTTGGTATTATGGTGATTCGGGTGGGGCGGTGGATGAGTTATAAGGTGTTGTGAAGAAAGTAGTTGAGGCTGTTAGGGAAGCATTTTTGATTTTGGTGCTGTTAGAGCTGGGTGGGGACATTGAATTGTTATAAGGTGTTGATATGACGGTACTTGATGCGATAAAGAAGCGGTACTCTTGCAGGTCGTATTTAGAGAAGCCGGTGGAGGAGGAGAAGCTTGCGCAAGTTCTTGAGGCAGCTCGGCTTGCGCCATCGGCAAAGAATCTGCAGGACTGGCGATTCGTCGTGGTGCGTGACGAGGGTAAGCGGCGGGAGATAGCGGGGGTGACGAATCGGCCGGAAGTGTTTGCCAAGGCGGGAGTTATGATAGCAGCGTGCAGCAACAGCGACCTGGTGATGACGTGCGGGCAGGCGGTCGGGCCGATTGACGTGGCGATAGCGCTTGACCATATCTCCTTGCAGGCAACGGAGTTAGGGTTGGGGACATGCTGGATAGGTTCGTTCGATGCGGAGAAGGTGAGAAAGGTACTTGGAATTCCGGAAGGTGTTGCTATAATTGAACTTATGGCGCTTGGATATCCAGCAGGAGAAGGTGGACGGAAGACCGGCCGGGAGCCGATAGAGAATATAGTGTGTTATGATGAGTGGAAGTTTTAGGTGGTTGTAAGTCTTGAATATATAATGATTTAGGGGACGTAGTGTAACGGGAGCACGCCGCGGTCGCATCGCGGAAATGAGGGTTCGATTCCCTTCGTCTCCAATTCAATCGTATCTCGTGGAGCGTGGTTTGTGGTCAGAGTAAACGAAATTGGCGCTGGAGGTGTCCTGATTTAATCCGAACATGTCCCGATTTCCCCCCGATTTCCCCCGATTTTCCCCGGCCAAAGCCTGGTGATTGGTAAATGGTAATTGGTAAATGGCTCGTAAGACTCCAGACTCAAGACACCAGACACAAGACGCGGGGTCTGGATTCCTGCTTCCGCAGGAATGACAAGCCTGCCAAACTGACGGCGGATAAAATTGGGTTTGTTTTGGCCTAGTGTCCATTGTTAGTTTTCTGCTGTAATTTGTTGTCATAACTTGGGATATGAGTCCGCCGGAGGCGGGGGAAATTGGTTTTGTTTTGCATTTTTTTTGACAGGATAACAGGATGCTTTTTTGCCACAGAGCACTCAGAGGACACCGAGTATTGGACGGCTTTTGTGTACTTCGGCAGGCCTTTTCTCGATGTGAACATCTGCGGAAGGTCTGCCTAAAGTCCACTGATTTGCATAGAACGGCAAATCCTTTTCTGAAGCCGACCAAATGAGTCATATCTATTCTAAGAGGAGGATTTACCCCGGATTTCCCCCGGTTTTCCCCCGAAATCCCCCTGATTTTTGACAGGATAACAGGATGTTTTTTTGCCACAGAGGACACAGAGGGCACAGAGAGGTTGGCTTCAGGGGCCATCTTTGATGGCCGGGTCAGTCAAAGTCTGCGGCTATTCTCGAAGCGAGCTTCTGCGTTAGCCTGTTGACTTTGTCTGTTGGGCGGAGTTCGGCTGGTCTGAAGCCAAACTGAAACCTTGTTCTTTTTTTCCGGAGGAGGAGTACGCGGATGGGCACGAACGGATTTTCAAAGAGCGGCACGTATTCGTTGTGCTTCGCGCGTCCAGCGTTATGCGCATGGCCAATGTTGGCTCGCCTTGCGCGGATGGGGTGAAATTTGAGGAGTTTTTGACATGATTGACAGGATTAAACTGTTGTTAATAAAGTAATTAAGAAAAATTGAAATTTTCGATTTTGGTGGAAAAGCATATGCGCATCTGATTGATTTTTAACCGCGGACGATGCTAATCAACGCTGTTTTTTTGTGGGCAGGATTAATCGCGGATGGTGTGGATTGCGTGATTTTTCACTTGACAAGGTCGGCTTTATGGTTTAGGCTATTTATGCGTTTTTCAGGGATGTTCCGGGTCGTTTGCGGAAAATCCGGTAATTTTATGCTCGTACCCTGCGGGCTGGCAGGAACGAGGGTAAATATGCGAGTGAGAAAGAATTTCACGGCTAAAGGATGCGGAAGATGTGTAAGAGGACAAATCTAAAGAGTCGGCTGGTAATAATAGCACTTCTTTTGGCGGCTCAGTATTCAGTTGGGACACGAGCTTGGGCTGGTTCTGTTGTGGGGTGGGGGATTATGGTCGTTGACAGTAACGATTTTGTCGGGGGCAACTTTGTCGCTGTCTCCGGAGGGTGGGAGCACAGTCTGGCGCTCAAGACAGACGGCAGCATTGTGGGATGGGGGTGTAATGATTATGGTCGGGCAACGCCACCTTCGGGGAGTGACTTTGCGGCTGTCTCAGCAGGGGGCGAACACAGTCTTGCCCTGAAGACCGACGGCAGTATCGTGGGATGGGGGCGTAATCGTAATGGTCAGGCAACGCCACCTGAAGGGAATGATTTTGTGGCTATTTCCGCAGGGGGGTCTCACAGTCTTGCCCTGAGGGCCGACGGCAGCGTCGTGGGATGGGGTGCTAACTGGTCTGGTCAGGCAGCGCCGCCTCCGGGAAATGACTTTGTTGCTGTCTCCGCAGGGGGGGAACACAGTCTCGCCCTGATGGCCAACGGCAGTATCGTGGGATGGGGGTCTAATAGTCGGGGTCAGCCGCCATCGGGAAATGATTTTGTGGCTGTCTCCGCGGGGGGGGATCACAGTCTTGCCCTGAGGGCCAACGGCAGCATCGCAGGATGGGGTCGTGACACTTTCGGTCAGGCAACGCCACCTGAAGGAAATGACTTTGTAGCTATCTCCGCAGGGATGTATCACAGTCTTGCCCTGAAGGACTACGGAAGAAACGCAGGATGGGGGCGTAATACTTACTATCAGGTAGCGCAACCTTTTGGAAATGGGGTTG
>CP070830.1:2239190-2251804 GCA_020344865.1 Planctomycetota bacterium | reverse complement strand
AGGTCGCTTCATTGGGCGGCAACGTCTCGAACCTTATTCCGAAAAATATCTACGACCGCGTGCGGCACCGCCTTGAAAAATTAAAGAATCAACAATAAGTCGCCCTGCGAGCATTTGGCGGACGGGGTGACCGGAGTTTTGTATTGTTTACGGTAATTGTAGAAACGCACTTTTGGGCGTCACATCGGTTGGCGATGCCGGACGGCTGGAGAGAGGCGCCGCATCAGCACAACTGGGCGGTCACCGCCGAGGTCAGCAGCGGCGAGCTCAACAAAATGGGGCTTGTAATGGATTTTCAGCGGCTCAAAGCGACGCTCGACGAAATCGTCGGCGAGCTCGATAGCACCGCCATTGAGAAAATCGACTATTTCCAGGATAACTGCTCGTCTGCCGAGAACATAGCCAAATATATATACGAGAAGCTCGAACCCAAGCTGCCGAAGGGCGTAAAACTCGAGTCCGTCATAGTTGGCGAGGAGCGGGGCTGCTCTGCGAAATTCAGCAGCGATGGTTAAGGCCGCCGGCCCTTTGGAGCACATTACCAGCTGCACGGGCCCCTGAAGGCAAAAAGTGTGCAGGAATAGCCGCAGTTCGGGGCAAACGGACCTACAGCGGTCTTTAAAAATTGACGATTATCTGTGTTGAGTGCGGATATAATCAATATATAAAAAGCCGTCCGCAGGACGAACCTGTAAATTTGACAACACCTTAATGCGGAATTCTGGTATAATATATAAAAGGGCGCACTTAAATGTATTGTCAGAACTGTCAGAAAAAAGAAGCGACCATTCACCTGACCGAAATAACGGACGGGCTGCGGACTGAGACGCACCTCTGTGAGCACTGCGCCCAGGAAGAGGGCATAGCGGTCAAGAGCCAGCTTTCCATAAATGAACTGCTGAGCAGCCTGCTCGCAAGTCAGCCGTCCGACGACGAGACTTTCGGCGATACCAAGCAAAGTATCTCCTGTCCGCACTGCGGCTCGACATTGGAGCAATTCACCAAGGATGCGGTGCTGGGCTGCCCTTATGACTACGAGGCCTTCCAGAAATCGCTCGCGCCGCTCATCAGGAAGGCCCATAACGGCAAGGAATCCCACTGCGGCAAGGTCCCCTCAAAAACCTCAGAGGGTACAAAAAAGCAGATGGAGCTAATGAAGCTGCGCCGCAAACTGGAAACAGCGGTGCAAAACGAGGATTACGAGCTGGCCGCCGAACTGCGAGACAAAATAAATCAGCAAGAAAAGTAAATACTCATACAAGCGACCGGACAATCGCTTATGAAGCTGACCGACATAAGTGCTAATATAAACGAATGGTTTGACGGCTCGGGACCGCTGGCCGATATCGTCATATCCTCGCGGATTCGCCTGGCCAGGAACATAGCGGGGCATAAGTTCCTCAGCCGCTGCTCCGTCGCTGAGAAGTCAGAAATACTAAACAAGCTCAAAGACACGCTTATGTCGCTGGAGCTGGGGGACAAAGTTTTCTATCTAAGCGTGGACAAGACATCCCTTTTAGGCAGGCATTTCCTTGTGGAGAGACACCTAATCAGCCGGCACCACGCATTCGGCAAGGGGCCCCGCGGAGCGGTGATCGCCCAGCGGGAATTTTTCACAGCAATGATAAACGAGGAGGACCACCTGCGAATACAGGTGCTAAAAGGCGGCTGCCAGCTGAGCCAGTGTTACGAGCAGATAAATCGCATCGACGATATGATAGAGCAGAAGGTGGATTACGCCTTTAGCCCGCGCTACGGTTACCTGACGGCGTGTCCGACCAATCTGGGCACGGGGATAAGGGTCTCGGTAATGCTGCATCTGCCGGCGCTGAAGATGACCGGCCAAATCGACAAGTTCCTGAACGCCACCCGGGACATGGGCCTGGCTGTGCGGGGTCTGTTCGGCGAGGGCAGCGAAGCGGCGGGCGATTTCTACCAGATATCCAATCAGGTTACGCTCGGCGTCTCGGAGTCGGACATAATATCGCTGTTCGAAAACGCCATTATCCCGGAGATTGTTGAGTACGAGAATGCGGCGAGAAACCGGCTGCTGTCAAAAGAGCCGGAAGTTCTCGACGACAAAATCTCGCGGGCGATGGCGCTTCTGCGAAATGCGCATCTTATAAGCTCGCAGGAGGCGCTGTTTTTGTTAAGTCACCTGCGTATGGGTATTAATATGCGCGAGCGTATGGGCGCTTCGACACCTGCAATAGAGAAGCTGTCCGGGCTGAGCGATGCCGGCAGGGGCACCGACAAGCCTGAAACGCTTTCAATCACGACCATAAATCGGCTGTTTATGCTTACTCAGCCCGCGCATCTGCAGTTAAACTACGGAAAGCAGCTCGGCCCCGAACGCAGAGACGCACTCAGGGCCGAAATAATCCGCTCAGCACTGCACGGATAGCAATAGGACTGCCCGCCGGGGCGAGCCCAAGGCCGCTTATATCTGCCAAAATGGCACAATCCATAAATTGCACCAAGTCCGCCATCAGGGCAAATCAAGTATAACCTGCTGCAATTAAAGACCTTAGGCAAATCAGCCTGCGCTGAGTCCATAGCTGGCACGGCTTTTGCAATTACATAATGTGCAGGGTTTACGTACAAAGAGAACTATGTAAGCGAAAGGAAGCTGACCATGGCTAAAATAATTGGGATAGATTTGGGAACGACAAATTCGGTGGTGGCCGTGATGGAAGGCGCGGCACCGAAGGTCCTGATAAATTCTTCGGGCTCGCGGCTGACCCCCTCGGTGGTAGGTTTTACCGACAAGGGCGAGAGGCTCGTCGGCCAGATTGCGCGCCATCAGCAGGTAACCAATCCGGAAAACACGGTATTTTCCATCAAGCGTTTTATGGGCCGGCGGCACAGCGAGGTCTCATCGGAGGAAAAGATTGTGCCCTACAAGATTACCGGCGGCGCAGAGGAGTTAGTGAAGGTCGGCGTCCGCGGCAAGGAATACACCCCGCCCGAGATTTCGGCGATGATTCTGCAGGATTTGAAAAAGACCGCCGAGGATTACCTCGGCGAAAAGGTCGAGCAGGCGGTAATAACCGTTCCGGCTTACTTTAACGACTCGCAGCGCCAGGCGACAAAGGACGCGGGCGCTATAGCAGGACTTAAGGTCGAGCGGATTATCAACGAGCCGACTGCCGCAGCGCTGGCTTACGGCGTGGAGAAGAAAAAGAACGCCAAGGTGGCGGTCTTCGACTTTGGCGGAGGTACGTTCGATATCTCCATACTGGATATAGGCGGATTCGAGGAGGAAGGCGGAGTCCTCGAGGTCTTAAGCACCAACGGCGACACCCATCTGGGCGGCGATGACCTGGATGCGGCCCTTATCAACTACCTGGCCGATGAGTTCAAAAAGAAAGAGGGGATTGACCTGCGCGACGACCCGATGGCGCATCAGCGACTAAAAGAGGCGGCTGAGAAGGCAAAATGCGAGCTGAGCACGCAGGTTGAGGCCACCGTGAACCTGCCGTTTATCACCGCCGACGCAAAAGGCCCGAAGCACCTGCAGATTACACTGACCCGCAGCAGGTTCGAATCGCTGGCGGAGCCAATCTTCGAGCGGCTCAAATCGCCGTGCCACCGGGCGCTGGAAGATGCGAAGTTGACAGCCGGCGATATAGTTGAGGTCCTTCTCGTGGGCGGCTCGACCAGAATCCCGCGAGTGCAGGAGATTGTTAAGGATATATTCGGCAAGGAGCCCAACAGAAGTATCAATCCTGACGAAGTAGTCGCTCTCGGGGCGGCTCTGCAGGGCGCGGTTCTTGCCGGCGACGCAGGCGTAAAGGACATATTGCTTCTGGACGTAACGCCGCTTTCATTGGGCGTGGAGACCCTGGGCGGTGTGATGACAAGACTGATTGAGCGCAACACGACGATTCCCACGAGCAAAAAGGAGATTTTCTCGACCGCCGCAGACAGCCAGACAACCGTCGATATTCACGTTTTGCAGGGCGAGAGGGAATTTGCCCCGGATAACCGCACCTTAGGCAGGTTCCAGCTCACGGAGATTCCGCCCGCGCCACGGGGAATACCGCAGATTGAGGTTGCATTCGATATCGACGCCAACGGCATCTTGAATGTCTCGGCCAAGGACCTGGGTACCGGCAAGCAGCAGTCTATCGTGATTAAGTCCAGCTCGGGCCTTAGCGACGAGGAAGTCGATAGAATGAAGAAGGAGGCCGAGTCGCATGCCGGCGAGGACAAAAAGAAAAGAGAGGTAGTCGACCTGAAGAACCAGGCGGACCAGTTGATTTACTCGACCGAAAAGACTCTTAAAGAGCACGGCGATAAGGTCTCGGCGGAGGTTCGCGGCAATATCGAAAGTGCTGTCAACAACCTGAAGGAAACGACAAAGGGCGACAATGCCGACGCTATAAAAAAGGCCATTGAAAACCTCGGCAACGCCGGTCAGGAACTGGGCAAGGTGCTCTACGAAGAAGCGGCCAAGAAGCAGGCCGCGTCAGGCGCTGCCGGTCCGGCCGAGCAGCCACCACCGCCGCCACCCGAAGGCGAGGTCAAGAGAAAGGGTGGAGACGACGTAATCGACGCCGAGTTCGAAGCCAAGGACAAATAAAAAAATTTTAAAAAATAAGAAAATTATTTTTGATTCCTCGAAACTTTGCTGTATAAAAAAAGTAGTTACTAAAAGCCGGAGAAGGCCGGCCAAAAAGATTTTGAGGTAGGAGAAATTGAAACCCGAAATCAGCCGCCGACTCCGGCTTATTTATTTGCAGAGGAGCGCAAGGTGCGGCTGCCGATTTCTTACGACCCGCCTGTAAGCAAAGAAGACGGAAGAATTGTCTCGGCTGTAATTTGAGTTCTTGCAAAACTTTAGCGTCGGAGTATCATTCCATTGATATTTAAAGCTCGTTTCAAATGCGCAGCGAAAAGCTCGGTGAGCGAATACAGGCATTATGAAATTAAAGCGTCAGCTTAATCTGCTTGATGTATTTTGTATCGCATCCGGCGCGATGATAAGCTCCGGGCTTTTCATCCTTCCCGGTCTGGCGTATGCCAAGGCCGGCCCGGCGGTTGTTATCTGCTATTTCCTGGCCGGCCTTTTATCGCTGCCCGGCATGCTCAGTATCGCCGAGATGACAACCGCAATGCCGAAGGCGGGTGGGGACTGCTTCACCATTATTCGCAGCCTGGGGCCGGGTGTCGGAACGGTCGCGGGGCTTTTGAGCTGGTTCAGCCTTTCCATGAAAAGCGCCTTTGCGCTGGTGGGCATGTCCGTCTTTACTGTTCTGATTGCGGATGTTGATATACACATAGTTGCTGTGGTGTTCTGTGTCATCTTTCTTGCCATTAACCTGGTCGGCATCAAAGAAGCCGGCAGAACGCAGGTCGCCCTCGTTGTCGGCCTGCTTGCTCTAATGCTTTTATACGTAGTTCTCGGCCTGCCGAGGGTAGACGTTCAGAAATTCGACCCCTTCGCCCCGAAGGGCATGGCCGCGGTGTTTTTCACCATCGGCTTTGTCTTTGTTTCCTACGCGGGGCTTCTGAAGATTGCCAGTATTGCCGAGGAGATACAAAACCCCGCGAGGAATATCCCGATGGGTATGGTCGTTAGTCTTCTGGTGGTCAGTGTCTTCTATAGCCTTATAATTTTTGTAACGGCCGGAGTGGTTGAGGCGGCCAAACTTTCCCGCTCGCTTACTCCGATTTCCGACGGGGCGGAGGTCTTTATGGGCCACTGGGGCAAAATTGCGCTCGCTATCGCCGCTATTTTGGCGTTTCTGTCAACCGCCAACGCAGGAATTATGACCGCTGCGAGGTCGCTCGTGCCTCTGAGCAATGACGGGCTGCTGCCGGAGGTCTTTGGAAAAATAAACGCAAGATTCAGAACCCCCCACAATGCGCTTCTGATTACGGGACTGTTTATAATCATCGCGCTGTTTCTCAGGCTCGAGATTCTGGTGGAGGCGGCCTCGATTGTTCTGATTCTTACGAATATTCTTTCGTGTCTGTCGGTAATTATCCTCAGAGAAAGCCGGCTGCAGAACTATCAGCCGAGATTTCGCGCGCCTTTTTATCCGTGGCTGCAAATCACGGGCATTATCGCCTTCGGCTTTTTGATATTTGAGATGGGCAGGGAGGGCCTTTTTATAAGTTTCGCCCTCATCGTGTGCGGTCTTTTCGTCTACTGGTTTTACGGAAGAATCAGGACAAACAGAGAATACGCGCTGCTGCACCTCGTTGAAAGAATTACAGCCAGGGAAATCACAAATCACTCGCTCGAAGCGGAGCTGCGGGAAATCATCAGGGAAAGAGACGACATCGTAAAGGACAGGTTCGACAACATAATCGAAGAGTGTGCAATTGTTGACATAAAAGAAAGCGTGGCAATGGAGGATTTCTTCAGGTCGGCCGCCGAGGCGATGGCCGAGAAGCTAAAGGTCCAGCCCGATGTCATTCTGCAGTCGCTTCTCGATAGGGAAAAGCAGGGCAGCACGGTATTGCGGCCGGGCCTGGCCATACCGCATATAATAATCGAGGGCGAACACATCTTTGATATTCTTCTTGCCCGCTGCAGAGACGGAGTTGTCTTTTCCGGCCTGGAGCCGAAGGTCAACGCGGTATTTGTCATTGCCGGCACGAGGGACGAACGCAACTTCCATCTGTACTGCCTCTCCGCCATAGCGCAGATAGTACAGGACCCGGCTTTCGAGAAAAAATGGATGGCCGCAAAAGGCAAACAATCGCTCCGGGACATTATTCTTCTGGGGACAAGAAGGCGGTCCTGAGAAGTAGCGATGTGCGGCTTGGCGCTTTATCAAACGCTCTAGCGCTGCGGCTTACTTTCCTATACAGAACCGACCGAAAATTCTCTCCAGTATCTGTTCGTCGGTGTGCTGCCTCTCGATATCCGAAAGCGACTGATGGGCCGTCCGAAGCATCATCGCGGCAACCTCGTCGCTGCCGGATTTCAGGAGTGAGACTGATTCGCTGATATTTTCAATCGCTTCGGTTACGGCCTGTCTGTGTCGGGCGTTAAGTGCGACCCCATCCTGCGAAGCGGCCGACTCCGCACGACCGCTTGTCGCCGCCGTTATTTCTTTGTCGATTATCCAGCGCAGCGGTTCCAAACCCGTGCCGTCTATTACACTGGTAGCCAAAGATTCGACGCCAAACAATTCACTTAACTCTGCAACGCGCCCGGCCAACTTATCTTCGCTGAGCAAATCGCACTTCGTTGTCACCGGCACAAGGACCTGCGGCTCGATTAGTCTGCGTATCCTGATATCCTCGTTCCAATCGTCTTTGGATATATCGACGCAGAACACAACAACAAGGGCCTTTTGGAGTGATTCGATAGCGGCCTGCTGTGTCAATTCATCGAGGATATCAGCCGGCTCTTTCATAAGTCCAGCACAATCGAAAAGCACACACCTGCAATGGGCCAAAGTCAGCAGGCCCGTCAGGATGTCTCTGGTGGTCTTAATCTGCTCGGAGACGATGCTTCTTTGCGTACCCAGCAGGCTGTTTAGCAGGCTGCTCTTGCCGGCATTGGGTGCGCCGGCGATTCCGACGGCCGGCAGGTCAATCACCGACTCGTAACTGATTGAGCCCGACAAAAGATGCTCAAGCCGACCCTTGACCGCCTGGAGTCTTTCGGCGGCCTGCTCGCGAGTTATAAACTCGATGTCTTCGCCGCTGAAATCCAGCCCCGCCTCGATTAAGCTAAGACAATCCATCAACTGTTCGCACACCTCCGCTGTCGTCTCGGCCAATCGGCCTCCAAGCAGCTTCTCGGCGGCGGCCAGCTGGAATCTGTTGCTGCTGACGACGATTTCATTTACCGCCTCGGCCTGCGACAAATCCATCCTGCCGTTAAGGTAGGCCCTTGCGGTAAATTCACCAGGCCCAGCGAGACGAAGACCTTCGCCCAGCAGCTTCGACATCAGGGCCTCTGTAACAGATGCGTTTGTAAAGAGATGAATTTCAGCAACGTCCTCGCCGGTATAGGAATGCGGGGCCGAAAACAAATACAGCTTCGCATAAATTCTCAGGTCGTAGTCGACGGCAATACTTCCCTGTGAAAGGCCACTGCTGTCTTTCTGGATTGGCGGGCTGAAAATCCGGCGTAACACATCGGTCGTATTCGGTCCGGTCATCCGAACAATCACTTGATTGTCCGATGTCGGCGAACTGACAGCTACGATCGTGTCATCAAGCTGATACATTTACAGCGGATAGTGGTTAGCGTACAGGATTGAGCATTCTGTAATGATTGCATTTTCATCGCTATATGCTGTACCCTCCACGCTAAACGCTACATTTTATAAAATGGTTTTGGCTTTTTCTTTTTTACTTTGCCGCCGGTCTTGCTGGTCGCCGAAACCAGCCCCTTTGCTTCGGCTTCGTCCTTTTCGCGGATGTGCTTTCTGATAAAGTACTGCTCAACAACACCGGCACAGGTGCTGGCCAGAATATACAGATTCAGTCCCGAAGGAGCCTTGTACAGTATCAGCGGGAACATCACAGGCATCATAATCATCATCATTTTTTGCTGCTGGGCGACCTGCGGATTCGTAGTAGCCGCCTCCGGCCTCGGCATCAGCTTCTGCTGCAGGTAAAACACAACACCCATCAGAATCGGCAGCAGGTTAAATGAATCAATCTTCCAGCCCAATAAGGGCACGGTTATCGTGGCGAATCTGACCAACGCGTCCGGCGCTGAAAGGTCTGTAATCCAGACCGGCAGAAACGGCGCACCCCGCAGCTCAATACTAGCGTATATGGCGCTATACAGTGCAATCCAGATTGGCATCTGCACGAACATCGGCAGCATCCCCATAACCGGCGAAGCGCCTTGCTCGCGGTAAAGCGCCATAAGCTGCTTGTTCATTTCGGCCTTGTTGTTGGCGTATTTTTTCTTGATTTGCTCGGCCATCGGCGCGAGCTTGCCCATCTTGCTCATCGAGACCTGGCTCTTCTTGCTCAAAGGGTGCAGGGCAAGACGCACAACAAAGACCAGTATGATGATGACCACGCCGTAATTGCTGATAAAGCCGTACATCCACTTCATCACCGCCAGTATGCCGAAAGCAAGGGGCTGAATCATGCCCGCGGGACAGCAGCAGACAAGAAAATCTATGGTTTGTACAAAACCGAGGTTGCGATACATCTCGTTTTTGTCGAAGAGGCTCTTGTCCTTTGGGCCGAGGTAGAGCTGGAACTTATATGTCCTTGCGCTGTCGGTCTGGCCTGCGGGGGCCAACCTGGCTGATGCAATCCTTAAATCAACTCCGACAGCCTCATCGCCTGTATCGGGATAGCCGTCGGGATTATGGAATCGGCCGGTCTTGTCCGCCACCCAGTCGCAGTAGTCTTTGCCCTCATCGGGCAAGGGTACCAGTATGGCGGCGAAGTACTTGTTTGTCGCAGCGGCCCAGAGGAAATTCGCGCCGGGCTTGCTCAGCCGTCTGTCCTCTGTGGTCTTTGCCTTGCTGAGTTTTTTCAAATCAAGCCTTGCGGTGGTGACATTGCCCTGCGAATCTCTGAAGCCCGCCACCGCCTTTCTCATATCTGCGCGGAAGTCTTCACGACCCAGCCCGACCGGCCCGGCCAGATTGAGACGAACCTTCTGCTCATCGCCGGTCAGGTTTTCGACCGTCAATTCGCAGTCCAAAAGGTAGTTGTCGAGAGCGACCGTGTAGGTCTTTGTCAGCTTTACGACCGGTTCGCCCTCGGACGTTTTTACAATCGCCTCGAACCGGGCCGTCTGAGTGCCGTCATAGCCCTTCTCAACATCGTAGCTTTTCCAGTGCAGTTTATCCAAAGGCAGCTGCAATCCCTGCTCGACAAATACAAAACTCGCATTTGCCAGTGATAAGACCTGACTGTCGGCGGAAATATGGACCGGCGTTAGAATCTCTAACGGCTGGGGGTCCTTGTAATCGCGGTCATCGAATCCGCTGAAGGTGGCCCTTTCTATGCCCGCGCCCTGCGTGCTCAAATCCAGCTGGAATTTAAAGCCGCTCTTGGGATCCATCGAGCCGAGCGTAACGCTCCCTGCGGGGGCGTTATCCGCGGTGAAAGTGGTGGAATCCGCTACCCGCAGGACCTCATCCCGCGAACCGGGTGCCTCTGCTGGATTAGAAGGACTCACCGTCGCCTGCTGCAGGAGGATACAGCCAGCTTCGCTTCTGGTCCGGCAGCTTTTAAAAAATCCCGACTCGAAAACAAGCACGCCGCAGAACAGGCAGAAGCATACTAAACTCAAGACCAGAATAGTTCTAAAATCCATTTTGTTCCCACGATAGGCGCGGTTAGAATCGTCGGTCATCTGCCATCCCGCAGTCTTTCGGCCTGGAAGTTATCCAACTCCTCTATTGCCAATATCTTATTTACAGTGGTTTCAAAATCGTACTTCAGGCGGACAAAGTGGACCTCGCTGTCCTCGACATACACGTAGCTCGCCCGGTTGTCTTTGTCTCTCGGCTGGCCGACCGAGCCGATATTGATAATCGCCTTCTCCCCTTCCACAATGGGGTATACATCACCCAGCTCCTCGGGCATATAGAAATCCGGCTCATCAAGGAAAACTCCCGGCAGATGCGTATGGCCCACAAAACAGATATGCTCCACCCGCTCGAACAGGATGCTTACCTTTACCGGATTGCTGTACACATCATCCGGAAAGATGTATTCGTTAATCGGCCTTCGCGGGCTGGCGTGAACCAAATCTATGGATGTCGAATTGGTCTGCTGTTTCGCATTGAGCGTGCGGCGCATAGGCAGCTGTCCCAGAAAGCTCCACCGCTTGTTGCGAATTTGGGCCTGCTTTTCAGCCTCCAGAGAAAAACGGGTCCAGAAGCTGGCCTGCTCGGCCCCATAGTTGAAATTCGTCGGCTCGTAAAATACCGCATAATCGTGGTTTCCCAGCACGCACCACCTGGTCTTTTCTATAATCAGGTCCAGACATTCCCTCGGGTTCGGCCCGTAGCCCACGACATCACCCAGACAGTAAATCGTCTTGATACTGCGTTTTTCGATATCCGCAAGGACCGTGGTCAGGGCCTCAAGGTTGGAATGCACATCACTTATAACTGCGAACATATACTGCCTTTAAGCAAACAGGAACAGTTCTTGGTTTTGCCCAAAAACTAATTAATAGCAAAAATACGGCAGAAACGCCAGAACATTTATTCTTGGTTGCACAAAACGGGCCCCAGGCCGAACAAAAGGCCTCCAAGCGGGCGGAGCCGACGGCCAAATAGCGTTTGCTTCGCCGATTGGTGCTGTTATAATGCCACAGACGAATTACCTATACAAGGTGTGAGAGACGAAAATGGCAGACATGACTCTTCTCGAGACTCACGAGCTGGTCAAGCGATACTCCGGCCGGGCCGTTGTCAATAAAATCTCTATCGAAATCGCCCGACGCAGCATCGTCGGCCTGCTCGGGCGAAACGGCGCCGGAAAAACCACCACTTTCAGGATGATTATGGGGATGGTCACCCCAAACGAGGGTTCGGTGGTCTTTCAGGGCCAGGACCTGACACCACTGCCGATGTACAGGCGGGCCCGCCTCGGCATCGGATATCTCTCGCAGGAGCCCAGTATCTTCCAGCGCCTAAGCGTTCGCGATAACCTCTATGCCATTCTGGAAACGATGTCAATCACCCGCGAAGAGCGGATGCGCAGGGCCGGGATGCTCATTGAGCACTTCGGACTCAGCGAGGTCGCCGAGAGCCAGGGAAGGTTTCTCTCCGGCGGCGAACGCAGAAAGCTCGAAATCGCCCGCGCGATGGTGACCGAGCCCTCATTGATTCTGCTTGATGAGCCGTTCAGCGGCGTTGACCCGATTACCGTCGAGGACCTGCAGCACGAAATCCGCCGACTCGTCGACTCCGGCCTGAGCGTGCTGATTACCGACCATAACGTCGAGAGGACTCTCGAGGTGGTCGACAAGGCGTATATAATCGACCACGGCAGGGTGATAGGCGCAGGCTCACCCGCCGAAATCGTCCGAAACGAAACGGTCAGAAAACTCTACCTTGGAAGCACCTTCGACGGCGACGAATTCGACTGACAGGCAGCGCGAAATAAAACGCCCCGGACAGAAATGATAGATATCGAGAAATGCCGAATCACGCACTACCCGGCCTCGGTTCTGGCCGGGCGGGCACAGCCGGTCGAAAAAGTCGACGATACCATCCGCCGGCTCGTCGAAAAAATGACGGATATTATGCTCGAGCACAAAGGTATCGGTCTGGCGGGCCCGCAGGCGGGCGTGCCGCTTAGGATTTTTATCATATCGCCGGATTCAACCAGAGAAAACGTCAAAGTCTACATCAACCCGACCGTCACCCCCACGGGTGGGCTTGAGGCGATTGAGGAGGGATGCCTGTCGGTGCCGGGCGTTTATACGAAAATCAGAAGATACAAAAAATGCAAGGTTGCCGCCACAGACCTCGACGGCAACGAATTCAGCCAGGAGGCCGAGGGGCTGCTGGCAAGGGCGCTGCAGCACGAATACGACCACATCGAGGGGACAACTATCGCGAACAAAATGGGCTCGGTGGCCAAAATCGCGCATCGAAAACAGCTCAAAAAACTAAAAGAACAACACGAAGAACGCGAAACCGAATAAC
>CP070830.1:2230238-2239090 GCA_020344865.1 Planctomycetota bacterium | reverse complement strand
GACCTTGGAGTTTGACAACCGGCCGATGGTGCTATGTGAGTATTCGCACGCAATGGGCAACTCGGTCGGTAACCTGAAGGAATACTGGGACGCGATTCGCACGCATGAGCGTCTAATCGGCGGCTTTATCTGGGACTGGGCGGACCAGGGTCTGCGGAAAGTATCGGCGGACGGCAAAGAGTTCTGGGCCTACGGGGGCGACTACGGCGACAAGCCGAACGACGGTAATTTCTGCTGCAACGGCATAGTCCAGCCGGACCGTAAGCCGAATCCGTCTTTGTATGAGGTTAAGAAGGTTTATCAGAGGGTTCATGTCACGCCGGTTGACCTTTTGGCCGGCAAGGTCAAGGTGTTTAACGAATACGATTTCGTGACTCTCGACTTTATGGATGTTTCGTGGGAACTGGCAGAGGACGGGAAGGTATTGCAGAGCGGGAAACTTTCCCGGCTTTCAGCTGCGCCGAAGCAGGAGCAAGAAATCAGAGTGCCGTTTGACAGGCCGCAATTGAAACCGGGGAGGGAATATCATTTGAAGTTAATCTTTACGCTCGGAGAGGACACGCTGTGGGCCAACACGGGGCATGTGCTTGCGTGGGAGCAGTTCGAGGTGCCGTTTGATGTTGCGAAGGCTGAAGAGGAGAAGATTTCGGCGATGCCGTCACTAAGAGTGAAAGAGACCTCAAAGGAAATCAGGGTAACGGGCGATAAGCTGGCGGTGATTGTAAGCAAGGAAGGCGGTTCATTAGACTCGTTGATGTACGAGGGACGTGAGCTTATAGATTCGCCGCTTGTTCCAAACTTCTGGCGCGTTCCGATTGACAATGATAACGGCAACGGGATGCCGAAGCGTCACGGTATCTGGCGGACGGCATGGCCAAAGGCGAGAGTTAAGAAGGTAAGCGCGAAGCTGGTAAAGCCGCAGGCGGCGCAGGTTATCGTAGAGGCGGAGCTTGGGGCCAAGAATTGTCCCTGCGAGGTTATCTATACAATTTACGGCAGCGGTGACATAGTTGTGGCCAGCAGCGTTGACGCGGGGGGTCTTGGTTTGCCGGAGCTGCCGCGATTCGGGATGCAGATGATGATACCGGGCCAATTCGATACTATGACGTGGTTCGGGCGCGGGCCACACGAGACATACTGGGACCGGAAGACGGGCGCAGCAGTTGGCGAATATTCGGGTAAGGTGAAGGGGCTTGTACACTCATACGTGAGACCGCAGGAGAACGGAAACAGGAGCGATGTGCGGTGGGCGGCACTTACCGATAAAGATGGAAGCGGCCTGCTTGTAGTTGGTATGCCTGTTTTTGACGTGAGTGCGTGGCCTTACACGATGGAGCAGTTGGAGAAAGCCACACATATTCATGAGCTGCCGGAGGATTTCCACAGCATTACGCTTAATATCGATTACAAGCAGATGGGCGTGGGCGGCGATGACAGCTGGGGAGCGAGGACGCATCCGGAATACATGCTGCCGGCGGGCAAATACAGCTACAGGTTCCGTCTGCGGCCGTATACGAGTGAGATGGGTGATAAGCGGGAGCTTGCGCGGGTCTGGTTGCCTGCAGATTAGCAAATATTGTTGCGATTAGTGATGTGGGTAATATAATGGCGGCCAATCAGCCGGACCGGCTCAGCGGATGAGTCGATGTGCTAATTGAATTAGTTGTAAAAGGAAGGATTTATTATGGGATTGAGTGGTACTGACATTATAGTATTCATTGCATTTTTCGGTGTGGTTGTAGGTGTGAGTATGTTCAAGAGCCGGAGGGAGAAGACGGGAGAGGATTTCTTTCTGGCGAGCCGGGGTCTTGTGTGGCCTTTGATAGGTCTTTCACTGATAGCGGCCAATATCTCGACGGAACACTTCGTTGGGATGGCCGGGCAAGGCGCGGGTATCGCGGGGATGGCGATAGCGAGTTATGAATGGATGGCGGCGATTACGCTGGTTTTTGTTGCGATTTTCTTTTTGCCGAAGTTTCTCAGGTCGGGGATTTTCACGATACCTGAGTACCTGGAATATCGCTACAATCCGACGGCGCGGGCAATTATGGCTTTTTACACGATGGTGATTTACGTTGGTGTTACGATTGCAGCGGTGATATATTCCGGCGGACTTACGCTGCAGACGATATTCGGAGATATTGGGAATCCGACGCACCTGGTTTATGGTGTTTTAGTGATAGGTGCCATAGCGGGTCTTTATACGATTTGGGGAGGATTGAAAGCTGTAGCATGGGCGGACCTTTTCCAGGGCTCGGCTCTGATTATAGGCGGGGCAATTACGATGTTCCTGGGATTTCGGGAAATCGGGGTGAGCAACTTTTTCGAGACCAACGCGGACAAGCTTCATATGATACTTCCGAAGGATCACTCAGTACTTCCCTGGACGGCGCTGGTTATTGGCCTGTGGATACCGAACTTTTATTACTGGGGACTTAATCAGTATATAACGCAACGGACTCTGGCGGCCAAGACGCTAAGGCAAGGTCAGATTGGGGTAATATTCGCGGCGGGGCTCAAACTTATAATTCCGTTTATTATTATCTTTCCGGGAATAATGTCGCTGCAGCTCTACGGCGGGGAGATGACCGGGGACAGCGGGACTGACGCGGCTTATCCGCTACTGATTCGAAATCTTGTTGGAGAGGGTGTAAGAGCGTTTATATTTGCGGCGATAAGCGGCGCGGTCATCAGCTCACTGGCTTCTATGCTGAACTCGGCGTCGACGATATTTACGATGGATTTGTTCAAGCGTCACTGGAAGAAGGACGCATCTCAAAGCGCGCTTATCTGGACGGGTCGAATATCGACGGCGGTGTTTGTGGTTATAGGGATGCTTATAGCGCCGAAGCTGGGAGACCCGAGGTTCATGGGGATATTTACATATATCCAGGAATTTCAGGGTTATATATCACCGGGCATTCTGGGCGTGTTTGTGTTTGGTATGATATTCAAGAAGGCTCCGCCGATAGCAGGAGTGGCGGGTCTGGTACTTACGGTTCCGGTTTACGGATTCTTACAATGGCAGTTCGGGGAGATTGCGTTCCTTAACCGAATGGCCATAACTTTCGCCGTAATCCTTGTTACGATGTACGTCATAACCTTGGCCAAGCCACTGGCTGAGCCGAAGGTGATGCCGGTGCGGGAGGAATTTGATATGAGGCCTGCGGGTTCGGTTTTGTGGCTTGGCGGACTGGTGATAGCGGCAACATTAGCTCTTTATTGGTACTTCTGGTAGTGGAGAGCGTAACTGGAGTTAACATCGAGCCCCTTTGTGTGATGCAAAGGGGCTTTTTTTGGGCTGTGCGGCTTTTATTGTTGTGCGGTAAGGGGTGGGGAGATTCGAGCTTGATATTTTGGCGGGATTCGGATATATTGCGCCGCTTTGCCAGGATAGTTGATTTAGGTGTTATTTGGGGAGGGTGGTTTTTTGGTTGATTTTAAGGGTTTTTAGGAAGGGTAACAAAATGGAGATAACGCCGCGGGATGAGGCAGCGGTGGATAGAATCCGGCAGTTGTCGGAGCAGGCTGGTGTAAATATCAGCGGCGGGAAGGTCAGGAGGACCTCATCGCGGTTCTGCCTGAGCGTGGAGCACGGGGATTATAACGGGACGGAACTATTCGGCGTGGGTACGGACCGTTTTATCTGGCTGGCGTACAGGCCCAACGGCAGCGGGAAGGTCAGGTTATTCAGCGGGAATTTTCCCAATGATGGTGTTATCGAGTTTGCTCTGGGGGAGGTTCCTGAGCCGAAGTCGGAGGCGATAGCTAATACGTGGGGGCGTTTTCCGTACGGGGTGGAGTATGTTCTGAGGCGGGAGGGTTTCGAGCTAAAGGAGGGCATCGACGGTGTTGTTTACGGGGATATTCCGGGCGGCGGAATGAGCCGGTCGGCCTCTTTGAGCCTTAATCTTATTTTGTCGCTGCTCGACGCGAACGGTATTGAGGTCGAGGATAAGTTCAAGATAGTGGGCATGGCGCAGGCGGTTGAGAATGACTATATTGGTTCGCCCTGTGGTCAGTTAGACCAGATAATGATACTGTTTGCGCGGGAGAATATGGGGACGCACTATGACCCGAAGCATCGGCGCGTCGACTACGTGGAACTGGGCGCCGGAGCGACGGATTTTCGGATAGTGGTATTGGATACGGGTACGGTGCGGCCGGGCCTGGAGAAGTCGACTTATAAGATTCGCAGGGCGGAGTGTGAGAAGCTGGTGTCGCTGTTGCAGAATGACGGGTACGATGTCAGCTGTCTGGCGGACATAAAGGACAAGGAGGTTTATGAGAAGATTACTGGGCAGTTTAACGGGAGTCACGGGGATTTGTGCGACCGGTTGAAGTATGTCTTCGGGGCGCAGCAGCGATTTTATGAGATGCTGGATGCGTGGAAGGCGGGTGAGGTCGAGACGGTCGGTAGGATATTCCGCGAGGACGGCATAGGGCTGCGGGACGATTATAAGATTTCGGGGCCGGAGCTGGAGGCGATGTGCGATATCGCGAGGACGGTGCCGGGCGTTCTCGGTGAGAGGATGTTGGGCGGCGGCGACAAGGGGGCATCGGGGGCATTGGTCGAAGCCGGAAGTGTTGATAAACTGAAGGCGGCGGTGGATACGGGTTATCCTGAGAAATGTCCGAAGTATAAAGACAAGTATGCTGTGCACGTGTGCAAGGTTGTGGAGGGTGTCCGGGTCTATGACAATTTGCTCGGGTAGCAGTTGCGCAGGTTGCGGGTTGTGTCTTTTAGTGAAGTGATATTTATAGTGTGTCTTTATGACAGATAACGGCGCGGGGTCAACAAAGGGGGTGTATGAAGCTGTCGTCCGTTCCAATAAAGAAATCGGGCAGAGGTTCTATCGACTCGGGTTGGAGTTTAGTGGTGCGGGAGGGGAGACCTTCGCGGAGGCGAGGCCGGGACAGTTTGCGCAGTTGGACCTGAGCGGAGCCCCCCTGCCGTCGGCGGGAGCGATACCGGAGGGGTTGGCTGATGCGGCACGGCGGGGGATAATTCTTCGGAGGCCTTTTAGTTTTTGCGATGTTGTAAGGAAGGATAGAAAGACTCAGGTCGAGATACTCTATTGTGTTGTAGGGCCTGCGAGTCTGCGGATGAAGGGCTTGTCGGGTGGTGATAGAGTGAGTGTGATTGGGCCCTTAGGGCGCAGTTTTTCGGTGGCGGAAAAAAAGAGATACGCCCTTTTGGTGGCCGGCGGTATGGGAGCGGGGCCGCTGCTATACTTGGCGAAGGTGCTGACGGGGGAATCTTCCAAGATGGAGGTGGTGGTGTTTGCGGGTGCGAGGACGAGGGAGGTACTGCCCTTTCGGAGGCCGCTGGACGAGATTTCGCGGCAGTTGGGCTTTTCTTTGGGTGAGTTTGCCGAGTACGGGGTAAAATCGCAGGTAGCGACGGATGACGGCACGGCCGGATACGAGGGGCTTGTTACGGACTGCTTTTCAGAATGGCTTGGTGAGAAAAACTTGCCTGCGAGAGATACGATTGTTTATGCGTGCGGGCCGGAGGCGATGCTGGCGCAGGTTGCTGATATTGCGAGGGACAAGAATATCGACTGCGAGGTGAGTATGGAGCGGCGGATGGCGTGCGGGATTGGGCTGTGTCAGAGCTGCGCGGTGGAATGTAAAGTGGAGGGCTCTAATGAAAGCGTTTATAAATTGTGCTGTGAAGACGGACCGGTTTTTGACTCAAAAGAAGTTATCCTTAGTTCGTAGTCTTGATTTTTGAATAGGTAAATGGCATGTTACGCAGAATAATACCAACACAAGGAGTCCTATTTATTATTCTATTGGCAACATCTCTAGGATGCGCCTCTGAAACTAAGCAAGGGACACCGGAGTGGATTGTGGAGTCTTTTTTCATCTCAAAGGAATTTCCAAACCACGTAAAATACTACACTGGCGAAATGCTACAGCACTATGTTGATGTGCCGAATATGGGTTCGAGGGTTTCTGAAGGAACGAAAACATATTACCGTATCATTTCAGAGACAAAGAATCGCAAGAATTTCGCTATAACGTATTCCAATAAAAACATGTGTCAAAATTGGTACTGCTACGTTGTAAAACAAAAGGGGGATTTGAAACTCGAAGCTGTTCGGGCTCTGGCACTTACGGGTGTATTACATTCTCTACTAGAGCAGCTAGAAGAAAAAGAGGTACGAACGGAAGAAGAAAACTGGATGCTTGAAAATCTTCGATTAAGATTGGCATGTGATGAAGAGTTGAAAGAATATCTCAAAGCCAACTTAGAGAAATTTACCGAGATTGTGAAGACATTTTCAGAAGATCCGAATCTACTAAGAGTTCAAGGCTTGGAAAAAAGCGTAGAGAGAACGGGGCCTCAACTGGCAAGTAACAAACCTATAGCGTCAACTGTTCACGAGTTGCACTTGAATTTTGTTAACCAAGCAAGCAAAGGTGTTATTGAACTTAATATTGGAGGTGTAGTCGACAACTCTGTAGGATTCCTCTTCATTACTGATGAAGACAAAGTACCCCAAATGAGTCCTGGGCCATATATCTATGTGGAGAAAATAACAGGGAGTTGGTACATATACAAGACAACATAGAGTTTCGATGGAAGGACAAATGGACATATCGGTTGATTTTGCGGGGTTGAAGTTAGCGAATCCGGTGTTTACGGCATCGGGGACGAGCGGGTACGCGGATGAATTAGCGGATTTTATGGATGTGAACGCCTTAGGCGGGTTTATTACCAAGAGTATTACGCGCAAGCCGAGGAAGGGTAATCCTACACCGAGGATAGTAGAGACAGATTCGGGGATGCTTAACGCGATTGGGTGGGCGAATATCGGGCTGGATAGGTTTGTCGAAGAGAAGCTGGGGATACTGGGGAATATGTCGGCGGCGGTCTTTGTGAATGTGGCGGGGGCGAGTATCGGTGATTATGTAAGCGTGGTGGAACGATTGGCGGGCGAGGAGGCGATTGCGGGGTTCGAGCTGAACGTGAGCTGTCCGAATGTGGAGCAAGGCGGGATAAGTTTCGGGACGGACGCGGGGCAAGTTGCGGAGGTTACGTCGGCGGTTAAGAAGGTGTCGGGAGGGAAGGTTTTGATGGTGAAACTGTCGCCGTGCGTTACGGATATCAGCGTAACAGCGCGTGCGGCGGTGGAGGCGGGGGCCGATGCGCTTAGTTTGATAAATACGTTTACGGCGATGGTTATCGATATCGAGAGGCGCGAGCCGGTGCTGGCGAACAGGACGGGCGGGCTGTCGGGCCCGGCGATAAGGCCGATAGCGGTGTATTTAGTCAATAAGGTTTATAATGAGGTCGCCAAGAAAAAGGGGATACCGATTTTGGGGATGGGGGGAATCAGGACGGCATCGGATGCTATTGAGTTTATGATTGCTGGGGCGTCGGCTGTGGGTGTAGGGACGTGGAACTTTGTTGAGCCGGACTGCGCGGTAAAAATCGTCGAAGGTATAAAAAAGTATTGTGCTGACAATAAGAAAAAGAGTGTCAAGGAGTTGACAGGGTCGCTTAAGTAAATCCCTTGAGGTTATCGACAGAGAGAGGATTGATGATTCGCAGTAAAGAATTATTTGTTTTGCTTTCGGTTGGAGGTGTTTGTCTTTTGGTTGTGGAAGGCACCGCAGCAAGTGCGGGGGGGGATTATCCTTTTCGGCCGGTAGCTTTTACGGATGTAAAAATCTCTGATAAGTTTTGGGAACCGCGGCTGGTCACCAACCGTGATGTGACGATTCCTTATGATTTTGCAAAATGTGAAGAGACGGGGCGCATTGCGAATTTCGACGTGGCGGCGGGCAGGATAGAGGGGAAGTTTCGAGGTCATTTCGGATTTAACGATTCAGACTTTTTCAAGGTGATTGAGGGGGCAGCGTATTCGCTTGCACTTTATCCGGACGCGGAGCTGGAGAAATATGTCGATGAACTCGTGGGAAAGATTGCGGCGGCGCAGACAGACGATGGCTATATATATACGGCGAACACGATAGGCGAGTATGCAGATAAGATTTATTGTTGTGTGAGTGAGGAGAGATGGTCTGATTTGAAGAGCGGCCATGAGCTTTACAACGTTGGCCATATGTATGAGGCTGCGGTGGCGCATTACCAGGCGACGGGCAAGAGGGATTTTTTGGATGTGGCCGTCAAGAACGCCGATTTGCTGTGCCGGGTTTTCGGCCCGGGCAAGAATCGCGGCGTTCCCGGCCATCAGGAGATAGAGATTGGACTTGTAAAGTTGTATCGGGTTACGGGTGACGATAAGTATTTGAAACTGGCGAAGTTTTTCTTGGATGAGCGGGGGAACGCAAAGGGACATGAGCTTTTCGGGTCGTACAATCAGGACCACAAACCAGTGGTGGAGCAGAGCGAGGCGGTCGGACACGCCGTACGTGCAGGTTATATGTATTCGGCTATGGCGGATGTGGCGGCACTGACCGGAGATAATGATTACATCGAGGCGATGAAGCGGATATGGGAGAATGTCGTTTCGAAGAAACAACATGTAACCGGAGGCGTCGGTGCGCGGCACGCGGGTGAGTCGTTCGGTGATGATTATGAGCTGCCGAACAAGACGGCGTATAACGAGACATGTGCAGCGATAGCAAATGCGATGTGGAACCATCGAATGTTTTTATTGTGCGGCGACGGCAAGTATATCGATGTGTTGGAGCGGGTGCTGTACAACGGATTTCTTTCGGGGGTATCGCTGGGAGGCGATAAGTTCTTCTACCCGAATCCGCTGGCCTCGGAGAGTATAAATGAATCTGCGACTCGGAGGCCGTGGTTTGACTGCTCGTGCTGTCCTACGAACGTTGTTCGCTTTATGCCGTCGCTTGGCGGATATATTTACGCG
>CP070830.1:2221706-2230138 GCA_020344865.1 Planctomycetota bacterium | reverse complement strand
TTCCGGCTAACTCACATTTCCAAAGCCAATAAATAAGTCCATAACTTTGGCCTTAGTTACACTTTTTATGCCAAATTCAGAAATTTATCCCGATTTTCCCCTCTGCATGGCCAAATACCTGACATCACTTTCAAATGCCCCTCAATTCTTCATAAAAGCCATAAATATCCGAACTTTCATGGCCAAAAATTGCCTCTCAATATTATTTTTTTATTCTTGACAATTATAAAGTGTGGTAGTTAAATTGGGGCGAGAAGGCAATTTAGGGAAACCCAATGATGACAGATTTTGGTTAAAGAAGAGGGATGGATAAAATGAAGGATTTATTTACCACTGGCGAAGCTGCCGAGATTTGCAGGGTAAGCCAGCAGACAATCATAAGGTGTTTTGATTCCGGTCGACTTGAGGGCTTCCGCGTTCCAGGCTCAAGATTCCGAAGGATTCCACGCCAGAGCCTAGTCAGATTCATGAGGGAAAACGATATCCCCCTAGACAACATTGAGTCCGGCAAGAAGAGAGTTCTTATCGTCGATGACGACGCCGAAATCGTCGAGCTTATAGCCGACGTTCTTGCCAGAGACGGCAGATTCGAAATCCACACTGCCTCCAGCGGTTACGATGCGGGAATAGCTACCCAGCGGTTCCGCCCGGATCTGATTTTGCTCGACTACATGCTGCCGGACGTAAACGGTAATGTTGTCTGCCAGACGATAAGAAAAAACCCGGAATTCGAAAACATCAGGATTATTATCATCAGCGGCGTCGTAAAACAGGATGAAATCGACCATCTGTTAAAATCCGGCGCCGAAGGTTTCATCAAAAAACCATTCAATATCAGTGAGCTTATTGACAAAATCGCCGACCTCTTGCAGATAAAATAGCAGGTAGTGTGCAGGCCAAACAACATAGCAGGACAAAATTAAATGCTGGAAAAACCCGCCGACCCGACAATACCTGACCAAGTAGAGCTTGCCGTCCGCAAACTTGACTCGCTTTCGACTTTGCCGTCAGTCGCGTCTCAATATTTCCCCGAGCTCCTGCAGCCGCAGTGGTCACCATCAGACCTAGCGGAGATAGTTGAATCCGACCCCGCTCTTTCTGCCAAGATTCTTTCGATCATGCATGAGGGCCAGGCGCGTGCCAAAGGTGAAAACATCTCAGTCGGCTCGGTTCTACAGGACTTGCCCTCACACCTGATTCGCGACGCGCTTCTTTCCGTGAAGGTCTATCCGCCCTTCGGCCGGGATGACAACCAGGCGGACCTTAGAAAAAAGCTTGTAGTCCACTGCCTCGCGGTAGCGTGCTGCGCCGAAGATATCGCCGCCATCGTTTCATATGAAATAGATTCGCAATTGGCCTTTACTGCCGGTCTTCTCCACGATATCGGAAAATTCGCCCTCGATGAGGTGATGCCGAGAAGTTTTGCCGCCATAACCGAACAGGCAAAATCGCAACAAGCCTCCACGCGCACCACAGAGCAACGCCACCTTGGCACAGACCATACGCTACTCGGCAAAAGACTGGCCGCAAAATGGCACCTGCCCAACCACATTATGCTTGCCATCTGGCTGCACCACAGCGACACCACCGCAATCTCTGAGAACGTACCACAAGCACAAATTGCCCAAATCGTGCAGTTGGCTGATTTAGTTGCCCGTCAATGCAGCATCGGCCACTCCGGCAGTTGCGACTCAACCGATTCAGCAAGCACAATAGCCGAATCACTCACAATCAGCCCCGACCAGTTAGAGCAAATCCGCCGTAACCTCCCCGAGAAGGTCAGGCAAAAATCAGCTGTCTTGGGCCTGGATTTGCCAAACGCAGCCAACAACTATTACAGCACCGTCCATACCACCGCCGTCCAATTAGCGCAACAACAGAGCAAATTAGAAATCGAAAACCGCCGGCTGCAGACCGCTTCAAGCAATCTCGACTTCGCAACAGATTTCCTGTCGAGCATTAACTCGCTCGCTGAGCCGATTGATATAGCAGAAAACTTCGCTGCCCGCTGGCAGAAGTTCTACCAAACAGGTCTCGTCTGTTTATACTTAGCTGCGCCGCGCGAGGGGCGACTTCTAAAAGCCGTTGTCGTGCAAAGTCCGTCGCAAACAAAGACCGTTTGCTTGAATGCCCCTGTTGATGCACCGGTCATACCCCGGGCGATTGCCAGCGACTTTGCGATTGTAGATGCTCAATCCGATACCGATTGGCTGTTTGAGCAATTGGACGTTGATTTTGACCTGAGCCGGACCAAATTGGTGCCCCTGCTTGCAGGCGGCAGAGCAATCGGCGGGATTGTTTTTGAGCTTCGCTATCCCGTGGAAATAAAGCAGCTTGCCGAGAACTTCAGAACGACCACTTCAATTGCAGGGGCCGTTTTAGGTATCGCCTCTGCCGCCGCCGGCCAGCAATGGTTCGCCGAGCAGTTCGCTCAATTGGTCACCGGGCCTGCCGATGGCCGAGCGCAGACTACAACAGAAACCCCATCCGAACAAACCCAGTCGGAGATTCCGACGACGGCTCCGCTAACCACTTTGGCCGAGATGGCGGGCGGCGCGGCACACGAACTGAATAACCCCCTCTCGGTGATATCAGGCCGGGCGCAGATATTAGCCAAGAGCGAGACCGACCCCGAAAAAAAACAAGCCTTAAAACAGATCCGAGAAAATGCCGGCCGGCTATCTGCAATTATCGACGACCTGATGGCCTTTGCCGAACCGCCGCAGCCCCGACCGGTCAGCACGGATATCAAACAGCTGCTCGACGAAGCCGCACAGTTAACCGTCCAAAAACAAAAGGTCGAACAACTGGATATCCAAATTAACATCAGCAAGGCTCTGGAAAATGCTTTCGTAGACTCCGCCCAGATTGCATCAGCTATCGCGAATATTTTCTCCAACTCTCTTGAGTCCTACGATGAAGGTACCGGACCTATAAAGGTCGATGCCGCTAATGACGAATCCGGCGACTTAGTCAAGCTGCAAATCACCGACTCGGGCTGTGGAATGGACGCCGAGACCCTCAAAAAGGCGATGCAGCCATTTTTCTCTGCCAGGCCCGCCGGGAGAAAACGAGGAATGGGGCTTGCCCACGCCCAGAGAATCATCGAACTAAACAATGGCTCCATCGGGATAACAAGCCACCCCGGCGATGGAACCACTGTAACAATCCTGCTGCCGTGCAAATAAATTGCCGCCTGAGCAAGAGTTAAATGCAGAGGAACTTACCACTAAATCGGTAGTCAAAACGGTTGAATGCATGTTCTAAGCAATCAACTAACCGGTAAAAGGCGATATCGAGCCGCGCTCTTTTACGACTAAGCCTTGTTTTAATCATAAAAACCCGCCGTGGATTTTTCATCGAACGTTCGTTCTTGAGTGTTCGTATTATATTAGAATGGATTCTCCGCGGGCTGAGGTTTTAACTCCTCTTCCTCCCTCCGGCCTCAGCCCGCTTTTCTTATATCTGCCCAAAGCCCTACAAAACCACTCCCGGAGACAAGCAACCGACCTCGGCGGATTAAAATCCGACATTTTCAGTTTTTGCTTGACCGCCGGACAAGAGGTGGTACTATCGTATTATCTTTTGCTACTTCGATGCAAAAGACAACAAAGGAGCGAGTAATGATGAAAATCGCTTCCCGAGAGTATTTGTTGGTATTAACGCGGCATCGCCACACATTACACGCGATACAAAAACAAGAAGTTCGCGCGGAGAAAAAAAGATGAAGTATTTCTGGCGACGCATAACGGGGCGATGCACATCATGTGGTCAGAAACTCAATACAAAGAAAACACTGACAACACGCATTGTAGAAATCAATGACAAGAGCAGTCGGTTAGCTTCGCAACTGGGACGCACACCTCAAACACAAAGCTGTAAGACGTGTCACAGGATAATTTTCGAAGGTCAGCCGGGATTCGTCCACCGCTATCTGCTTATTGACATGGGCCTCAGCATATATCCGAAGAAGTAACCTGCCCCCAAAAAAAGATTTTCGGCCGTCACTGTACCCGCTCGGTAAAAACCTCCCCCTCCCTTTCAAATCTCACCTCGTCCCTGCATATTTTGACGACCCTGCAGCCCTTTACTGTATCCCCCTCGTGAACGACTTCCCCGTGCACTATGGCACATGGATTCTCCGGGTTGTACATTATGCCGGTTACCATCCCCCTGTTCGTCGTCAAAAAATTCCATAGCGGTATCTGTGTCTCACCCGCCCAAATATTGTAAACCACAATCCAAACAACTATATTAACCGCCAGCAGTATTAAAAATTTCACCTTCCTCTTCTTCGGCCGCGACCCATTCGCTGCCTGCTGGACGACCGGACCCCCTGGACGCACAGCTTCATCGTCCGTCAAACCGGTATTCATCGTCATATACTTTAAAACCATATTACCCGCCCTCAGCCATCTACATACTATTAATATACTTCGACAGACTCAGTATGGTACTTTATTACCACTTTCGCCGGTTCCGATAACACATGGCAAAAGCAGTTCCACCCCTAAAAAAACCACGTTATTAGTGTTTTATGGCTTGACAAGACCAAGAGCCCGCTTATACTAAAATATTATACTAAGTGAACTGGACAAGAGCCGAAACCCCCAACCGGCTGGAGAATCCAGCATAGTCAGGGGTGAAAGGAGGTGTCTGTCGTGCAAAAACGCGTTGGGAAAATATGCTTGGCGGTGGCATCATGCCTGGGTGTTGGCGCACTTTTGACAGTTCTTCTGACTTCGCAAGGTATGCAGAATGCCAAGGCGGAAGTCCTCGCGACGAACAAGACAGAAATATTATTTGACGGAGAGAAAGTCCCCGAGCTAAAGGAGTTCTCTTACAATGCATCCTGGAGCCGCCGACCCACCGAAGACGAGGTCGGGGTTATGAATATAAGGGGCAGCATCAGCGTACATCCAAACAGTCAGTTGTTAAACGAACACATGGATGCCAACAGCTCTTTTGATATCATCATTTCCATAACCCAGGACTCACATCCTCAGGGACAGGAAATCAATCAGTTCGTCCTCGAAGGATGCCGCGTGGATAACAGAAACTTCCATTTGGACGCGGAAGGCTACGCCGCCACCAGTTACGCGTTCACGGCCCAGCAGATACAGTCGCGAACGTGGCAACTACAGTAAGATGCCCAAAGGCCACGGCAATTCGAGCAGCGAACCGGCCGACAAGCGCTAAGACAACTACATCCAAAAAACCAAGACAAAAGTTAACGAGAAACATTCTGTAATACAATACCCCCCACAATGAAAAGAATCCCTATTACTGTTGAGACAAGAATCTTCTCACCCACCACAAAATAAATCACCACAAGGGAAAGAAACGGAACCAAGTAGATTAAGTTGGCAACATGGGCGGTCGTCTTCGACAGTTTTAGCGCCTTCAGCCAGCTCAGGAAGGTAATGCCCATCTCGAACAGGCCGACATAGACTGCTCCGAGCATACCGTAAAGGCTCGGAACCTCAACCTTCGCAAAGAGCAGCATCGCAAAAAATATGAATAGAGACCCAAACGCAAAAGTAAGGAATAAATTCACGACCTCATCTCGCCCGTCATTTACATTGTAAATCCAGAAGACTGCCCATATTACCGAGCTGCCCACCGCTAATATTACACCCGTGGGACTGGCAAACCTAAGCCCGAAAATATCCCCCCGAGTGGAAATTACATACACGCCGAAAAAGCTGATAACCACCGCAATAACACCCCTTGGCTTAATCTTCTGTTTCAGCAAAGGTATCGACAGCAGAACGAGCGTTATCGGCCAAACAAAATTCAGCGGCTGGGCCTGCTGGGCGGGCAGAAGTGAATACGCCTTAAACAAAACAACGTAATAAAGGAACGGATTAAGACAGCCCAAAAACGCGGAATGCAGATAATCCCTCCCGGCCAACTTGCCGAGCAAACCAACTTTCTTCTGAAACAACAAACAACAAAAAAGAACAACCGTCGACGCAACTGCCGAATAAAACAAAAGGCAGAGAACATCCACATAACGCAGTGAAATCTTAAATGCTGAGGCGGCCGTAGACCACAGCAAAACTGCAGCCACCGCATAAAGATAAGCCTCTTTTTGCTTCGTCATAGGCCTGCCTGCCAAAATAAACGTGTGTCCCATGATACAGAAGCTGATTGCAATGCGAAACAAGTTTTTCGACTTACCGCAGTAACGCGAGAGGACCAAGTCCCAAACAAATAAATTCACAAGCAGCTTGCCAATGGCGAGGTGACAGCGCGCAGCTTTATTCGTAGCCGGTATTGTGGAATAACTCGTCACACATAACCACCGCCGCCCACGGGGGCCGCCTGCAAATATAAGTCCGAAAATGCCCTTAGATAAAAGAGCAGCCACTCCGCTCGATAGACAACTCGACCACGTCTGCAACCACATCGAACCTGATAATCGATTATTTATAGGGCCACTGCCCGGTCACCTTTTCAACGTTTTTCTGCTCCTAAAGCCCGCCTTTTGGTAAGCCGAACTAAAAAGCCGGGAGCTCCTGTAAATTTAATTGCTGAAAAACAAAGGGCTGATGGAAAACCAACAACGACATAAAAGACTGCGCCTGCTCACAAAAAAACTCAACAAAGATCGCAAAAAGCAGGCCAAAAAAATAGACATACTTTGCAACGACCTCATCGCGGCCCAGAGGGACTTCATAAAAAGATTGAACACCATAACTTTCACCGCCAATTTCTATGAGACAATCATCGGAACCACCGACTTAAGCAGTCTCATTCTCGCCGCCGCCCAATGCATAAAAGACGAACTCTCCAATGCGAACATCGCCTTCTTCCTGCGCAGCGCCGACAACTTCGAACTGCACATGTTCGAGACGAACCACCCAACCGCCTCTCAGAAGCAGCAGCTGGAGAGCTACTTCACCCCCGAACTCGTGGAGAATATATGCAAGTCGAACAAAATATGCACGCTCGATGATATGCTATCGATGGGCCTTGCGGGCAACCCAGCCTGTATCAACAAACTCTCAGCCGTGACAATTCCGCTTGGCCACCTCGGCCCGTCATTGGGCTTCATACTGATTTACCGCTCATCCAAAAACAATTTGAACGCCGAGGAGCTGAACCACATCTCCGCCATCACCATCGGCCTCTCTAAGGCCATCGCCTCCCACAAGGTGCCCACGCACTAACACAATCTAAATACCCGTTTACAATCGAAGTATCAGCAGCAAGTATTTCGCGTAACTAATCCGCACGCGGCAAGAGCCTCTCGACGAATTCCCCGCGATCTCTGCTGTCTTTACGTCAGACCTATCAACCTAATCAGTCCCCCGTACAAAGCCGCGCCGACGATAATAAAAGCAGGGTGTATATTCGTCAGAAAAAACAACACAAACGCAGCCACGACAACCAATAAATACTTCAACTGAAGAATTTCGCTCTTATCCACAAGCTGCACCGCTACGGCAATAACCATCGCAAAGACGGCGTATTGAACCGCCTCCAGACCCGCTTTTATAAACGGCACATCTTTATACTTTGCATAAACCAACGAGGCAATCACTATAAACAATACCGCCGGCAGCAAATTCGCAATGTTGGCTACTACCGCGCCGGGAACTCCGGCAACCTTATAACCCGTATAGGTCGCGAATTTAATGGATATGGCGCCAGGACAGACCTTAACAATGCCAAGAACTTCCAGAAACTCTGCCTTGTCAAGCCAGTGGTGACCTTCCACAACCTCCCTTTCCACCAGAGGCAAAAATGAATAGGCGCCGCCAAACGCAAATAAACCAATCCTCAAAAACGCAACGAAAAGCTCAAGCAAAACCATTCTATAACTCCTGTTATCAGTGCCCGCCGCCAAGCATCATTTCCACAGCGTGCGGCAGGACATCCAAAATTATCTCCAACGATTCTTTCGCGCCCTTCGGGCTGCCCGGCAAATTTACTATAAGTGTCTTGTTGCGAATTCCCGCCACCCCCCGCGAAAGAACGGCATTCCTGGTTTTCTTAAGGCCTTCGGCCCTTATCATTTCGCTCAGGCCCGGAACCATTCTCTCGCACACCGAGCTGGTTGCCTCCGGCGTGACATCACGTGACCCGAGACCCGTCCCACCGGTGGTCAAAACAACTTCAACTGCCGCCTTATCACAAAGAAACTTCAAATCATTGACTACCGCCTCGGCATCGTCCGCCGCAATTCTCCTCTCACATACCTCAAACCCGCACCCAGCCAAGCTCTCTTCGATTGCCTGTCCACTTTCATCCTCTCTCTTACCCCCCGCGCAACTGTCGCTGACCGTCAATATAGCTGCCTTAATCATTATCAGTAACCACCTCCATAACATCCCCGACTTTTATCCAGCCGCCCTTCGTTACCTTCGCAAAGACACCTTCCCGCGGCATGAGGCAGTCGCCTGCCTGTTTGAAGATCTCGCACC
>CP070830.1:2209698-2221606 GCA_020344865.1 Planctomycetota bacterium | reverse complement strand
CCCAATATTACCAAATACACCGTATGCACAAAGAAAATCATTTCCGTTTATCCACGCAAGTCCGGGAAAGTGTATCTGGTCCGGTTCGAACGTCAAAGTCACCCCTTTGCCTATCAACCACGTGCCCGCATCCACCGTCAGCACCACCGCCTGACCGTCTATACCCTTATTGTCGTTGTAGATACTAAGGTAGTGATTCGTGTCTATCTTCCCCAACTCGCCCTCTAATATCTTGCCCACCGTCTCAAAGTCAAAGGCTGTTTCTTTAGTAATTGTCCCGCTGCTCGTATCCGTAGTCAGAACCAACGCCCTGCCCACCTCATAGCTGTCGGCTGCCCCCTCGTCGTACCCGTATGTGCAGAGGTAGTGAACACCGTCTATGTCCGCCAGCGCGCAGGACTCCACCGTGCCGCCGTCCTCGAACTTAAATGGTGTCCCCATCGTAACCGTTCTCGTGCCTGTATTAGCCGTCAGAATTACGGCCCAGCCATACTCATAGGACGCCTCAGTCTCGCCCGTATACGCACACAGAAAGTCAGTCGAATTTATCCGGCTAAGCGCCGCCATCTCGCCATTGTCCTCGTCAAATTCAAACGATGTACCGCTCGTAATTGTCCCCGTAAACGTATTCACCGTCAGAATCACCGCAAAGCCGTCCACCTGTTCTCCCGTATGAACGCAAAGGTAATTTGTCCCGTCGATCCGCGCCAAAGCCGGGTTTTCGAAATTACTTCCCGAATAAAACCTAAACGGCGTACCCTTCCCAATCGTCCAGTTATCTTTGTCTACGGTCAAAATTACCGCCCAACCTTTGAGACCGGCTCCTTTGTAAACGCAAAGATAATTGCTCTCGTCTATCTGACACAGGGCTGGCTGTTCTCCGTTCGCTGCATCGAACTCGAACTCGGACCCCTCCAATTCCGTCACGGTCAGCCCCGTACCCGAACCGGCTATACTGTTTGTCCGAAGGTAAGCCTCCCCCACAAACGTCTGGTCTCTGCCCAGCCCGGCCGAATTCGTAAAGGTCGACCGCACCATCACGCTTCGAATCCGGCTGACGTCCGTTATCGGCGTATCCAAATCGCACGCATCATAACACGTAAACTGCAATTCACTCACCGGCCCCGCCAACTCGCTCAGATTATCTAATGGGCCGTACTCGATAAAACCGTCCATGCCAATCTCGTACCGCATTACACCGCCGTGGTGGTCCTCGAATTCAATGTACCCGTCCGTCTCCGCAGGGTCGCTCACCTGCCTTATCCTGTTCGCCTGAGTCAGATTGAAAACGATATGGTCCATTAAGACCCTGCCGTTTTGAATGGCCTCGACCATCTCTCGCTTCGAGCCCCAGCTGTTTTGAATCGCGCGTATCTGCGGCACTATCACCGCGAAAACCACCACTAAAATAGCCACGGCAACAAGCATCTCCACAAGCGTCATACCGCTCGCCCGCCTCTTTGAACCCTTCAAACTGCAATGCCCCATAAGACCTCGCTTGAATACGACCGCGCCCCGACAAAACCACCCTCGCCTCGGAAGAATCGAACGCGCCTTGATTTAAAACGTCTCTCAAAACACCTTGAAACTATCGGCTCAATCGTACCCCTTCTTTCCGCGATAATCCCCCCAATCACGCCTCTCACCCCAAAAAATACCTGTTCCGCACCTTTCAACACCGTCCTGCGCCCCTTATTACTTGCCCGCACCGATGTCCCCATACCCAAAAACACCGCCCCGGCTCGTTTCTCGGACCTAAAAACAACACCCTCCCGCAACTTAGCAATGCCGGGCCTGCGCTAACACTCAAATTTGGAATTTGTGCCCCGACACGAACAATGATATCATAACACCCTCAAGGAGCATCGATTCTCTTATGAAACCGCCAAATGAAAAATACGCACCTGCGTCCCTGAACCGCCCGGATTCAGGTCGCACCAAAAAGAAGGTTCTTATTATGCCCGCCGCCAAAAACTTCCGCATCATACTCGTCGCACTAACGCTGCTGCTGCTCGCCGCGCCTTCCGTCACCCTCGCCAAATCTAAGGTCATCCTCGACACCGATATGGTCGTCTTGTACGACGATGGCGTGGCATTAATGATGCTGGCAAACCATCCGGATATAGACCTGCTCGGCGTAACGATTGTCTCCGGCAACACCTGGGTCCCCGACGGCGCCGCCTACGCCCTCGGCCAGCTCGAGCTCCTCAATCGCCCCGACGTCCCCGTCGCGATGGGCGTCCGCTGGCCGCTCCGCCCGTCCCGCTATGAGAACATCCGGCTCGAGCGAAAGATGTTCGGCTACAGCTCGGACTACATCGGCTGTTTCGCCAAAACCCCGCCGGCATCGTACCTCGACGCCTACCGCGCCGAGTTCGGTGGTACCCCGACAATAAAGCCCGTCGATGCCCCCGCCGTAAACTTTCTGATTGACACCATCAAGGCCAACCCACACCAGGTCACCGTCCTCGCAATCGGCCCCTGCACAAACCTCGCCATCGCCGTAAGAATCTCACCCGAAATCATCCCCCTCATAAAGTCCGTCGTCTACATGGGCGGCGCCTTTGACGTCCCCGGCAATACCACCCCGGCCGCCGAGTTCAATTTCTGGTTCGACCCCGAAGCCGCCAAAATCTGCCTCCGCGCCCCCTTCCCCGACCAGCTCATCGTACCGCTGGACGTCTGTGAGAAATATCACTTCAACAAAGATATCTTCGACCGCATCACAGCACCCGACACACCAATTGCGCGAATGTTCAAGAAAAAATACGCCCCCCGTTTCGACGCCGATCCCGAATACACACGATTGGTCTGGGACACCATCGCCGCCGCCGCCGTCATTGACCCTACCTTGATTACCGCCCGGCAAACCCGCTACGTCGACGTCAATTCAGACTACGGCCTCGACTACGGCCGAAGCCTCAGCTACAAAATACAAGGTCCCGCCGGTACACAAAAAGCCCGCATCCTCTTCGAAATCAACGAAAAAAATTTCTGGAACCTCATGACAAGCCTCCTCACAAAATAGCTCCCCTCCACCCTATCCGCTATACGCTAAACACTATACGCTACGCTCAATCACATCCCCTCCAGCCAGTTCCCCACAAATACATCCAAATCCAGCCCGTCTATTACATTATCGTTCGGCTCCGATATATCACAGCCCGCGTCCCAGTGCCCGTCTCCCGGCCCACTCATCCAGGCATCCCCCAAAACCCCAAAATCAAACATATCCACGATTCCATCAAAATCCAGGTCTCCCGAAAAATGTAGCATCCAGGCAGGACTCGATCCGTCCGATTCATTTCCGTTATTATCAACCGCCGTTACAGTATAGTAATTTTGTACATCATCAACAAAAGTACTGTCGCTATAGTTGCTGTCCAAAATCCCTGTGCCAATCTGCGAATATGGCCCTTCTTCGTCAGTGCTTCGGTAAACGTTATAGCTGTTAAGGTCTTCTTCTGTATTATCGTCCCAGTCGAGGTCAATGGTACCGTCCCCGAGAAAAGCGATTAAGCCTGTCGGTGCCGCGGGCGCATTTGTGTCATCTGAAACCCGAATAACCGTCCCGTGCCGGACAATGCCGGATAATCCCGGAAGCTCTTGGGCCGCATCCCAGATAGTTAAGTTGCTGCTGGTGGAGTACTTGTAGTCACTGTCAGCGTAATAATCCAGAAAGATTCTCCACTCGCCGGTATCGAGCCGAAACAGCGCAGGACCTTCGACATTATTGCCCCACCCGGCCCAGTCGCCGGTCCCTTGCCATGTCCAGGGACCTGTCAGACCGGCTGCCGTCGCGTACTCAACGTATTTGGTGGACTCGTTCTTGACGAATGCGTGATAAGTGCCGGCCACCTTGATAATAAAGGTGTCAATGTAATTCGCCCCGATACCTATATCTTCAGGAGCATTCCACGCCGAAAGTGTGCTGTCGGTGGGGGTATACAGGTAAGGAACGAACAATCCTGTTGAGTCTCTCTTTATGCTGGTAATGATTCCGATACTCCCGTCAGAGTCGATGAACCACTCCGGCGCCCAGGTCTTCTCAGTGTCGTCAAAGCCCGAATCAACGGTGGTGTGGTATGTCCAGTTGATTAAATCCGTGCTGGAGGCTATCCCGAAGCTGGTCGTCTTCCGTTGCCACGACAGGGTAGTGTACGCGACATAATATTTCCCGTCCGTATGTTTTATGATGCTTGGGTCGCGTAATACCCCCGTCGGTCCGGTATAACCGGTACTCGAGTAAAGAGTGAAGTTCAGTCCGTCCGTTGATGTGTAGATAAAAAGGCTCTGACTGCTCTTATGGAATGCCGAAAATACATATTCGCTGGCGGCCTGTGCCATCTTTGCCGCCGGCCCAGCGCCCACAAGGACAATACTTATCAAAAATGCCCTGCAGATTAGTCTTGTCTTCATTTCCTTTTCAATTACCAATTACATCCCTTCCAGCCAGTTCCCCACAAATACCTCCAGATCCAGCCCGTCTATTACATTATCGTTCGGCTCGGATATATCACACCCCGCGTCCCAGTGCCCGTCTCCCGGCACGCTCATCCACGCTTCCCCCAAAACCCCAAAATCAAACATATCCACTCCGTCCGGACATACAAAATCACCCAAAGCCGCCTCCCACCAGCTCAGCTTCGGATAGCTCATCCCCTCACAGTTCATCTTCCATATGTCCTCCGTCCCGTTAATAACCTCCCCGACAAAATCCCAGCCCGCGTCCGTATAAGTACTCTCCGTCTGCATATCCGCCGTCGGCAGACCCACAACATTCGGGTCGGTTGCGTTACCTATGCCGTTCACATCAGGATTAACATCGCTGTCCCAGAAACAAGCTACATGATTGTATCCATAGTCATAACTCTGGTAGGATCCTACTAATCCACCGACATTCTCTCCACCGGAAACCAGAGCTTTGGAATAGCTCCTTAAAATACGCCCAGTTCCAGTCCAGAAATCCGTGTAATTACTCCCCACCAGCCCCCCAACAGCGTTATCTCCGAAGACTTCTCCGCCTGCGTAACACGAGGAAACAGTTGCACTGGTTTGTCCCACCAATCCCCCCACGATGCTGCTCCCCGATACCCTGCTTTCCGCGTAACATTCGGCGACTAAGCCCCAATCATTGCGTCCAACCAAACCGCCAATAAATGCATTCCCTGTAACACTGCCAGCCTTGACATAGCAGCCCCTGACGGTTCCACTCCAAAGAGTCCCAACCAGCGAACCCGCACAATAGCCGTTTCCGCCGTTGATACATGGCTCAATCAGCCCGAGATTCTTGACCTCTGCGTTCGCGTCATGGATAAATCCGAAAAGCCCTACACTATCTGTACCGTTGGAATCACATGTAAAATTCGATATCGTATGACCATTCCCGTCAAATACCCCTTCAAAGGGATAATTGTAATTCCCAATGATATTAAAACCTGTCCATATATATCCGCCCACGTCGATATCCGCCATCAGCTTGTAGTGCTTGTCGTAATTCTTATAGTTATATTCATAAATCAGTTGATTCCCGCCTATCACATACATGCTGCTGGCCCCATAAACCAGATACGGCTCTTCTTCCGTACCGCAGCCCACATCTATAACTTCACCGGCCTTGCCCTCCCACGCCAGCCTTGGGTAATCGTTGCCGTCATCAATCGTCCAGCCCCCGTCACAGCCCCACAAAAAGAATGTGTGTTTGCTGTGCATATCTGCGGTAGTCAAACCGACCCCCCAATAACCCGTATCTATGCCGCTGCTCTCTGTGTCCCAATAGCAGTTTATCACCCCGCCATAATAGCCGCCCCCATTATATCCAACCAGACCCCCGACAAAATTTCCTCCACCCGTAACACCGCCCGTTGAATAACAATTTTCAATGTATCCCTCCCTGATGTTGCCAACCAGTCCGCCGACTTCATATCCTCCTGAAACAGTCCCTGTCGAATAACTGTTGGAGATAGAAGTATCTTTCTTCATGTATCCAACCAGCCCACCAACATAATATCCGCTCCCTGTAACACTGCTCAAAGAATAACAGCCTTGTATATTTCCCCAGGAAGAGGTTCCTGCCAAACCGCCGACTTCACCTTCCCCTGTAACATTACCTGTCGAATAACACCCTTGTAGATTTCCCTCAAAGGATCCTGCCAAGCCGCCGACACCACGATATCCTGTAACATCGCCCGTCGAATAACTGTTGGATATATTACTATCCAACACAGTACCCCCCACCAGCCCGCCAACACTACCTCCCTCCCCTGTAACACTGCTTGTTGAATAACAGTTGGATATATTACCGCCGTAAGTGCTTCCAATCAGACCACCAACACGAAAATTGCCTGAAACACCGCCGCCCTCAACATAGCAATCTGTGACGGTTCCTTCCACTAGGCGACCAATAAGACAACCAACGTAGCTGCCTGTCCCCGCACCAATATTAGGCTCTGTTAATCCGAGACCCTTAATTTCTGCGTTCACGTCACTGACATATCCGAAAAGACCGACATAATTCACTCCGTTCGAATCATACGTAAAATTCGATATCGTATGACCGTTCCCGTCAAATACTCCGGCAAAAGGATTAACGTAGTCCGTCCCAATGATGTTAAAACTTGTCCCCGTATATTCATCCAGGTCGATGTCCTTCAACAGCCTGAAGTGCGCCACCCAGTAGTTCGCGTCCGCCCCTATCGCCTGCATCTGCGCTGCACTGTGTATCCGATACGGGTCATTGGCGTCCCCGCTCCCCGGCCAGGGCTTGCCGTACACCGCCCCGCAAACCATCAAAAACACCACAAAAACGACGCCTTTACGTCCCAGACCTGATTTCATTATAGGCTCCTTAACCTCGCTCCGTATTCATTCTCTTTGAATTCTTCCTGCCTCTTCCGAAGGCGGATCTGCAAAACTCCACCCATTATACCCCATTTCCGACAATCCCGCAACACAAAAATCTCGAAGCGTAGCGCAGACCCGCCGAAGCCTTGGCGAAGGAGGGCCCATCTCGTCAAACTAAAAAAGATTCGTACCCATCCTCCATAAAAAAAGAACAAGGTTCTTGTTTGGCTTCATGCTGGCCGGACTCCGGCCAACAGACAAAGTCAACAAGCTAGCGCAGAAGCTCGCCTCGAGAATAGCCGCAGACTTTGCCTGACCTGGCCATCAAAGATGGCCCCTGAAGCCAAACCCACTTCGTGAAAATTCGTGTTTATTCGTGGTTCAAAATCTGTGCCCATCCGCGAAATCCGTGGTTACAACATTTTCCAACTTTGCACCAACTTTTTAGCATTCCTTGCTACTTCTGCGCCCTCTTTTTTGCAACTTTTCCCAAACTTTTCACAAATTTTCCAACATTCAAACACCTTTCCAGTACCCCAACCCTCATTTTTAGCCCAATATCAAGGGTGCCCTCCCAAAACCGACCCTTCCCACCCTTATTTTTACCCCAAAAACAACGATTTTCCCCCTCGTCCCGAACCCGGCAGATGGAACTTTCTGTCAATCTGGCGAATCTACACAAATTAGGAAGCCAGATTTACGCCTGACCAATCACTATAGAATTGTGGACAACATGTTGATAACTCAAAGGCTCTTTTCCGACTCTCACTCTCCTTAAATTAAACATTCCAGACAAAATCTCCGCCAATCCCCGCCATGCCTTTTCCCGCCCGCTGCAAAATACCATAACTTCTTTAGATTAAAAGGCTTAAACTCCGTACGAAATCGTCCTTTAAAGTGCGCCCGTCCTTACCCTGCCCGCACCAGCCTTATCGTCACTTGACAATAACTTTTTTGGGCCTTCTAATGTAGGCTCGCCCGCTCGTGGATAATTACCGCCAAAACTCACTAACAACCAGCAAAATAGCTGTCATTCTTCAAATCCCCAAACACCTGTTTTTGTGCCCCAATCCGCGTTTTCGACTCCCCGACCTTCCCAGACACGCCCGAAAAAACCAAAGAAATACAGCCGTATCATCCCCCCTTAAACGCGATTATCCTCTCTTTTAGCGCCCGGCAGGCACCTGCCGCGTCCGCCACCTCTGTTACCGCCGAGCAAACCGCTATCGCCCCCGCCCCGGCCCTCAAAACCTCCTCAACGTTATCCACCCCTATACCCCCGATAGCAACGTGCCCTATGCCGCTGCCGCCCAAAACCTTCACCCCTTGCACCACATAATCCAGACCAACAGCCTTGGCATCAGGCTTCGTCCCCGTCGAAAAGACAGGCCCGAGGCTGACATACGTAGGCAACTCGTCACAAGCCGCACACAATTGTTCAAGCGAATGCGTGCTTTTACCCATGATTAACGGCGTTAACTGAAGCTTGCGCGCCTGTTCTATAGATAAATCATTCTGGCCGAGATGCACGCCATCGGCTCCGGCCGTAGCGGCAATATCGACCCGGTCGTTTATTATGCTAAGAACACCGGCATCTCTGCAAACCTTCACAAATTCCGCAGCAAGGGCAAAAAGCTCATCATCGCCAATGTCCTTTGCCCGAAGCTGAATGCAATCGGCGCCACCGGCCGCGCAGCAACCAGCCAAAGAAAGCACATCAGCGGGCAGGCTGCTGCTGATTATCACATACAGGCTCACCCGTCTGATTTTTTCGCTTACATCGCTGAAAACGACAATATCCTTCTCGAGAGCATAAGCGTCAAACCTCAGTTCCTCCAGCTTATTGGCCACCGAAGCATCTATTGTTTGGGCCATCTCAGCAAGTGCGCGCAATCCCTCACTAAGACGCTTGCAGCTGGCAGTAAAACAATCGCGCAAGTCTCCGCGTTTAAGCTGCTTATCAACTGTTTGGCCGACTCCCACATCACCTGCCGTATCTCTGCTCGTAATAAGCCGCCCGGCATCCAGCTTGCCAATTTCTGCCGAAAGTTCGTGACGAAGTTGCTTGGCCCGGCCGGTTAATACCCCGCAATTCAATGCGAACCGGCAATATTCCTCCATTACGCGAGCCGCCTCACGAGCTCGATTGAAATTGGCATCGATAATTCTATAAACGCCGCGCTGCATAACAGGCCCGATTATACGCCCCGGAAGCAATATTTAGTAGTCAAAACTAAGCCAAGTCTCGGCAAAAAGCAATCCAGGAGCGCCGGGCAAGTAAGACCAAATAGCGCGCAAAAAAACGGAGTCGCCCTCCTCCGGCGCGGCTCCGAGTCTGCGTCAGCAAAATCAGTTCCCCTCAACCATTAAACCACCAAAACCAATCTTGCGACTTTACGAAATCGGGCGGGTCCTTCCTCCTCCTTCTTGTCGATTTCACAAGGTCCCGCCCAATATCTTTGCCCTAAAAGGCGGAAAAGCTTCAATCCTTGCAAAAAATATGCCAACAAAAACATCAAAAGACAAAAAGATATGCAGTATCCGCTTAACAATTTACAAAATAAATAGTTACGTCAGCCATACCGGTTTTGCATTAAAAGGAAATAATACCTTATTTTAAGCATGCGTTGTTTTTTATAAACACCGATTATACTTAATCAATCCATTTTCACATACAAGGCTTCGTAAGACCTTAAATGCCAAAGAGATTTGGCTGATGTTTACAAAAAACAACATACTTGCCGAGAGAATAAACCGTCGTGGGTTGGGCAAATCGCTACTTCGCCGACGAATCATGTGCGCAGGCTAATCTTTGACATGCGGGCGATATTTGGCCGACGCAATCCGATTGTTCCACCGGCAAAGCCAAGAGTCAAAAACCATCTTTTTGCCGCTCCTCGGCTGTTTGAGTTGAAAAATACTATTCTTTTGCCAAATGATAATATCGTCGCCAATCTCATCGGCCTGTTGCTTCGACAACTCTATCCTTGTCAACTCAAACGGGTCGGCGTCCAAATCATAGACAGAGACCATTTCGGTCGTGGGATAGTATATAAACTTGCGGTTTGCTTTTACAAAACCCGCCGGGCTCTCCCGAAGCCAACCAGAGAAATACACCCTGCGGTCACCCGGTATCCGCCCCAGCACATTTATGCCGTCAAAGCCCGCGACGCCGGCATCGAAACCCAACAGGGCCAGCAGTGTCGGGGACAAATCAACCGAGCTGACGGCTTCTGTAACCTTAGTCCCCGGCTGCACCAACAACGGTGCCCTCAAACAAAACGGTATACGCAAAACTTCTTCGAAAGATATTCTTTCGTGACCGAGCAGGCCGTGCTCGCCAAACGCTTCGCCGTGGTCCCCGATAACACAAAAAACAGTCTTGTCTGCAAGATTCAGTTTCGTAAGCTCAACATCGAGCGCCGCCAAGAATTTATCGGTGTAAGAAACTGCCTGCCGGTATCGCTCCTCCGGCTCCTTCGCCGGGGTTGCAAACCACTCAGGAACCTCATAGGGGTCGTGCGTAACCGAGCAAAGAATTGTTAGGAAAAATGGCTTGTTGTCAGCCTTTATCCACTGGACAATCGGTTCTAACATTGAAAACTCGTCACAGGCCAGATAGCCGAGGAAGTTGTTAGGGTCGTTCAAATTGTCTCTGGCACAGAACTTCTCGAAGCCGAGATTGTAAACCAATCCCGGCCGAGACTCAAAGTTGCCCTTCGCCGATTGGAAGAATGCGGTTCGAAAATCCAAGTTCTGTTTTAGAATCGTGGCAAGTCCGGCATACGGCTTAGCGGCCGGGACGGCCTCGGCAATATCCTGAGAGACCGAAGGGAACCGACCGGTCAAAAGGCTAAACAGAACCTTTGTGGTGTGGGTAAGCGTTGAGCGGGCGTTTACGAACTCAACGCCTTGCTTGGCTAAAGTCGCAAGATAAGGTGTCAGGTTATTTTCTTCGCTATGAAGCGATGTGTACCTGTATTGAATACCCTCAAGAACAACTATGACCACGTTGTAGTTTATGCGTTGCAGCTTCTGCGAGCGTACGATTTCTATCTGGTCCGAGGCCGGTATCCTCCGCTTGGCGCCGGCCAAGTCGGCTCTGGCACGCCGGCCGGGATCGGACAAAAGAAAGCTCATCACAGCCCTCAATTGACAATTGTATCGCAGCCCTTGAGAAATGATTTGGGCCGATGTTTCTCTGGCAACTGTGACGCGAACCAACACTGCAATAAAAATAATCGCTACGGAAATTATAATTCTACCCGCAAAAAGTCTGCGGTTGTAATCAGGCGGCTGCGGCTTTGCTAAAACAAAAAAGAAAAAGGTAAGAGCAACTGCGCTTGGGGCAAGCAGAACTACGGCTGCGCGGGGCATCTTTGCCAGATTAACGCCAATTATTCCCAACGCGTTCAGCGGGTCACGAAATAAAGGCAAAAGAACAGTGGGCAGGATTTGTGTTCCTGTTCTTATAAGCCAGCCGGCATTCATCACCGACCAAGTGCACATGATAGCAGCGAAAACACAGGCTGTCCGGATGACACATCGCCGAGGCCAGCGAAAGCACACCAGAGCCAAGACGACTTCGATTCCCAATAGTACAGCGACATCGGCGAGAATCCAGCTGACGTATTCGTTAATTAGGGCCATGCGCCAGGCGTGAAAGAGCTTCGCTGTGAGTGTGCAAAACAAAGCCCCGAACATAATGACGCTATAAGCTCGGGGAGCCAAAAGGCCATACAGACGCCGAACAGGCAAAAACATTTTGCCTTTAGCGCCTAATTGTGAATGCTCGATACCCATATGCGCGCACCATACTAAAAGTTACAACAAATGGCAAGGTAATAGCACCTTTCGAGCGGAGGATTAGAAAAAGAAAGTAAAGACGCAGAACTACAAATTCAAGCTCGCAAGGATATCCTGCAAAGGTATCTCCGCATAACAGACGGCAGTATCGGCGACGCCGTAGTAAATCTTGAGTTTATTGTCCTCGCATAGCAGGCCGCAGCAAAATACTACATTCCCAAAAAAACCTTCACATTCGTAACCAGTCTGCGGCTCAAGA
>CP070830.1:2199108-2209598 GCA_020344865.1 Planctomycetota bacterium | reverse complement strand
TGGGAGGTGCGCGGACGGCGGTGTTTAACTGGCTTTTTGCGAGGCGGATGGGGGGCAAGTTTATCCTTAGGATTGAGGACACTGACCAAAAGCGCAATACGCCGACGGCGCGTCAGCAGGTGATGGATGATTTGCGGTGGCTTGGGATTGAGTGGGACGAGGGGCCGGAGGTCGGCGGGGCGAACGGGCCTTATCTGCAGTCCGAGCGGAAAGAGAAGGGGATTTACGATGGGTATGTGAAGAAGCTGCTTGATGAGCAGAAGGCATATTACTGTTTTGATACGGCCGAGGAGTTACAGGTGATGCGGGAGGAGGCGGAGGCGCAGAAGAAGGGTTTTGTTTACACAAGGCCGGAGAGATTTCCCGACGAAAAAGAAGTCGAGAAGGCCAAGGCGGGGGGAGGGCCCGTTACGGTGCGTTTTGCGGTGCCTGAAAAGGGGACGGTCGTTGTTCGCGATGTGGTGCGCGGGGAGGTGAGTTTTGATAGCGGTGAGATTGGCGATTTTATAATACTGAAGAGCGACGGATTCCCGACGTATAATTTTGCGTGCGTGGTTGACGATTACTTGATGAAGGTGACGCACGTTATTCGCGGTCAGGAGCATCTGATGAATACGCCGGGGCAGCAGCTTCTGTGGGAGGCCTTGGGGTTTGGGGAGCTGCCCAATTATGTTCATATGTCGGTCACGGTCAGCGAGAGTGGCGGTAAGCTTTCCAAGCGTGAGCGTCCTACAGCACTTCGGAAAGCAATTAAGGCTATGGGGGGTGCTGGCCTTAAGAAGCTTGCCGAGGCCGGAGGGGCTACGGTTGAAGAAGTAAAGGGCTTTGTTGAGGGCAAGGCGACGCCGGATATGCCGATTGTTGATTCGATGGCGAAATACGCTGGTGTGGAGCTGCCGGAGATTAATGTGGTTGATTTTTTCAGGAGCGGGTATCTGCCTGAGACGATGGTGAATTTTCTTTCGCTTCTTGGGTGGAATCCGGGGGATAAGCGCGAGATTATGACGGCTGCCGAGCTGACTGAAGCGTTCGATTTGACGCGTCTGACGAAATCGAATAGTCTGTTCGACAGGGACAAGCTGATTGCTTTCAACACCGAGCATATTAAGGTGATTGAGGGAGAGAGACTCTTAGGGCATTTTAAGGATTATTTGAAGGTGGTCGAATCTCCGTTGGTAGCGGCGGACGATAAACTACTTTCGAAGATGATAAGGGCGTGCGAAGGCGCGAGGACGTTGGCTGATATCGAGCGCAAGAGCAGATTTATCGTTTTGGCGGACGAAAGAATAGAGTACGATGAGAAGGCGGTGAAGAAGGTGCTGCTGAAGGGTGAGGGGCTTGAGGCACTTCGGGCTGTGCGAGAGAAACTATCGGAGATGGAAGAGTTTACTCATAAGGCGATTGAGGATATGCTGCGTGGTCTGGCGGAGGAGAGGGGCGTTGGTCTGGGCAAGGTTGCACAGCCGCTACGGGTGGCGATTTGCGGGACGACGATAAGTCTGCCGATTTTCGAATCGGTGGAGATGCTGGCCAAGGAAAATACGTTGAGAAGGATTGATAACACAATCGAAAAATTCGAAACAAGGGCTGAGATTTAGAGGAAGGTAAGTAAGTGTCTTTATTGGTGACGGGTTCGATAGCGATTGATACGGTGAGGACACCGTTTGGCGTCAGCGAGGATTGTATAGGCGGGGCGGCGGTTTATTTTAGTATGGCGGCGAGTTTTTTCTCGCCGGTGAGGCTGGTCGGCGCCGTGGGGTCGGATTGCCCGTTTGATTTGGCGGAGGTCTTTGCGGGAAGGGATGTCGATTTGGCGGGGCTGGAGGTGCGGGAGAACAGCAAGACGTTTCGGTGGGCGGGTACGTATCATGAGGATATAAACAAGCGGACGACGGATTTGCTGGAGCTGAATGTACTTGCGGAGGGTCCGCCGAGCGTGCCGGATGAATTCAGGGACAGTGAGTTTGTGTTTTTGGCTAATACTGCGCCGGCGCTGCAGAGGCAACTGCTCGAGCAGGTCGACAAGCCGGTTTTTGTTGCGGCGGATACGATGGACTGCTGGATTGAGGGCGAGCCGGATGATTTGGGGAAGCTTCTTAAAAAAATCGATTGTCTTATCATCAATGAGGACGAGGCGCGGATGTTGGCGGGTAGGAGCAATTTGATAAAGGCGGGGGAGGAGATTATAGGGATGGGGCCGGGGGTCGCGGTTATAAAGAAGGGCGAATCGGGTTCGTTGGTTTGTAAAGGGGGCGGGGAGAGATTTATACTGCCGGCGTATCCGGCGGCGGAAGTAAAAGACCCTACGGGAGCGGGCGACAGCTTCGCGGGCGGATTTATGGGTTATTTGGCGAAGGTCGGCAGGACGGATTTTGAATCGCTAAGGAAGGCAGTTGCGTACGGGACGGTGGTTGCTTCGTATACGATTAGTGAATTTTCACTGCAGGGGTTAAGTTCGATAGAGAGAAGTGCTATCGATAAAAGGTTAGAGGTTCTGCGGGGGGTGACGCAATTTTAGGCGGCTGGATTGTTATGCGGTGTTTTATAGCGATAGATATTAATGATGAGGTGAGGGCGGCGCTGGCTGATTTGCAGGAGGAGTTGGGAGAGAGGGCGGATGTTAAGAAGGGTGATGTTAAGTGGGTCCGGCCGGAGTCTGTGCACCTGACGCTGAAATTCTTGGGGGAGGTGAAGGACGCGAGGTTAATGGAGGTTTGTAATATAGTTGAGGAGGTTTGTGGGCGGCACAAGAGTTTTGAACTGGATATAGAACAAGTCGGGTGTTTCGGCGGCAGGAGCGCGAGGGTGGTGTGGGTCGGCACCGGCGCCGGAGGCGATAGTCTAAAGCAACTGGCGGAGGGGCTTGAGGAGCCATTAGCGGCGGCGGGCTGGCCGAAGGAGGGGCGGGAATTTGCGGGGCATCTGACTATTTGCCGGGTGAAGAAGTCATCGGCGGGCGTCAAGCTGGCGAAGGCGAGCGAAGAATATAAGGATTTTAAGGCCGGGATGATTACGGTTGACTCGGTTTCGGTTTATCAAAGCGAGCTGACGCCGAAGGGGCCTATCTATACCGTTTTGGCAAATTTTAAGTTAAAATAGAAGCAGAAGTTTAAAGTTTAAAGTGGAAAGTGCTTTAAGGTTTGTAGTTTTGGATATTTAATAGAATTGTGGTTTTTGGGAGTTGGAGATTGTGAAAAATGGGGAAGACAAAAAAGAATGAACCAACCAGCAAGGAAGATGCGCTGCAGCGTGTGATTGCTCAGATTGAGAAGCAATACGGGCAAGGGGCTATTATGCAGATGGACGAGCACAAGTACGCGAGGATTGCGGGGATACCTACGGGTGCGCTGTCACTTGATATTGCTTTAGGGGGAGCGGGTATTCCCCGGGGTCGAGTAACGGAGCTGTTCGGGCCGGAGTCGTCGGGCAAGACAACGCTTGCGCTGCATGTGATTGCGAACGCGCAACGCGCAGGGGGAGTAGCGGCATTTATTGATGCTGAGCACGCTTTGGATACGACGTGGGCGAAGAGGCTCGGCGTGGACGTGAGCAGCATGCTCGTCAGCCAGCCGGACACGGGCGAACAGGCGCTGGATATTGCCGAGATGCTGATAAGGTCCAATTCGGTCGATGTAATAGTCGTCGATTCGGTCGCCGCCCTTACACCGGCGGCAGAGATTGAAGGCGAGATGGGTGACAGGCACTTAGGTCTGCACGCGAGGCTGATGAGCCAGGCGATGAGAAAGCTCGCGGCGGTTATCGACAGGAGCAAGACGGCCCTTATCTTCATCAACCAGATTAGGATGAAAATCGGCGTTATGTTCGGCAATCCGGAGACGACGACGGGGGGCAGGGCACTTAAGTTCTACAGTTCGGTGCGGATAGACGTAAGGCGGCTGGCGACGATAAAGGAAGCCGGGCGGGCCATCGGAACGAGAGTCAGGGCCAGGGTGGTCAAGAACAAGATTGCACCGCCTTTCCGTGACGGCGAGTTCGACATTATGTTCGACAGCGGATTGAGTTACGAGGGCGATTTGCTCGATTTGGGTGTGGGCTGCGGCGTGGTCGAGAAGAGCGGCGCGTGGCTGACGTACGGGGACGTGCGTCTTGGTCAGGGCAGAGAGAACGCGAAGAAGTATCTGGCCGAGAACAAGGATTTGTGTGAGGAACTGAAGGGTAAGATTCTGGCCGCCAAAGAGATGGCGTGAGCGGTTAAGGACGTGTCGACGGTGCTGAGTGCGAAAGGTATAAGGAACGGGTTTATAGATTTTTTCAAGGGCAAGGAGCACGCATTTGTGCCCAGCTCGCCCATTGTCCCGATTGATGATGAGACGCTGCTTTTCGCCAATGCGGGGATGAACCAGTTCAAGGACATCTTCCTGGGTTTGAGGAGACCGAGCAAGGAGCGTGTGGTGAACAGCCAGAAGTGTCTGCGGGTGAGCGGCAAGCACAATGACCTTGAGGAGGTGGGGAAAGACACGTATCACCACACGTTTTTTGAGATGTTGGGGAACTGGTCGTTTGACGATTATTTCAAGGCGGAGGCGATTGAATGGGCTTGGGAGCTTCTAACGGATGTATGGGGAATAGATGGGGAGAGCCTGTGGGTGACGGTCTTTGCGGGCGACGAGAAGGACGGCCTTCCGAAGGACAAAGAGGCGGAGGGGTTGTGGACGAAGGTGACGCCGATACCTGCCGAGCGGGTCCTGGCGTTCGGTAAGAAGGACAACTTCTGGGAGATGGGCGAGACGGGTCCGTGCGGGCCGTGCAGCGAGATACATATCGACCTTGGGCCAGACAGGTGTGACATGAAGGATGTTAGCGGCCATAAGTGCAGGGTCAATGCCGGGTGCAGCAGGTTTATCGAGTTGTGGAACCTGGTCTTTATTCAGTATAACCGCGGCGAAGACGGCAAGTTGGTCGAACTGGGAGCTAAATATGTTGATACGGGCGCGGGACTGGAGAGAATAGCGGCGGTGATGCAGGGCAAGGGCAGCAACTACGATTCGGATTTGTTTATGCCGATAATCGACTGCATCGGCGAAATCACCGGCGAAAGATATACATCCAGACTGGGTAACAGAATCGACAATGCTTTTCGGGTGATATCCGACCATATTCGGGCTTTGGTGTTTTCGATAACAGACGGCGGGAGGCCGTCCAATGAAGGGCGGGGATATGTGATACGGAGAATACTGCGACGGGCATCGCGGTTCGGCAGGGAGTTAGGGATGCACGAGCCTTTTATGTACAGGCTCGTGCCGGTGGTTGTCGATTGTTTGGGGGATGCGTTCGGGGAGATAAAAGAACGTGCGGATTATGTTTCGACGGTAATCGAGTCTGAAGAGGCGGCATTCGGTCGGACGCTTGACAGGGGGATAGAGATTTTCGAGACGGCGGCCGGGCGGGCAGCGAAGAAGCGCGACAAGACGATAAGCGGCGAGGACGCGTTTCAGCTTTATGACACGTACGGGTTTCCGCTTGATTTGACGCAGCTTATGGCTGAGGAGCGAAGCCTGAAAGTCGATAAGCCGGTATTCGAGGAGTTGATGGAAGAGCAGCGAGAGCGTGCGAGGGCGGCGCAGAAAGGTGCGTCGCTTATGGTGGCTTTGGCGGATGCTGAGCTTCCGGTGACGGAGGATTTGCACAAGTACCATGCGGATGAGTGCGACAGTAAGGTAATCGGGTGGATTGAGACCGGAAGCTTCAAGAGGGAGGGCAGTATTGGAGTGGGGGACGATATAGGGATTGTTCTCGATAGGACGTGTTTCTATGCCGAGGCCGGGGGACAGGTAGGCGACTGCGGCGTTATCGAGTCAGAGGGGGGCAGGTTCATTGTCGAGGACACCGCAAGGGTGGCGGACTGTGTCGTTCACCGAGGCCGGCTTGTTGAGGGGGCATTTAAGGTCGGGGAGAAAGTGAAGGCGAAAGTGAGCAAAGACAGAGACTCGATAAAGAAGAATCATACGGCGACTCATCTTTTGCAGTGGGCGCTACAGCAGGTGGTTGGCAAGTCGGTGGCGCAGCAGGGCAGTCTGGTGGGGCCTGATTACCTTAGATTTGACTTTACGTGTCCGAAGGCATTGAGCGGCAAACAAATAAAGGATATTGAGGATTTGGTCAGGGAAAAGATAGCCGCGGATTTGCCGGTAACGTGCGCCGTTATGCCGAGGGAAGAGGCATCGAAATTGGGCGCGATGGCACTGTTCGGTGAGAAGTACGGGGATGATGTGCGCGTGGTGGCTATCGGGGTCGAGGGTGAAGAGAAAGTCGGGGATGCGTTCAGCAAGGAATTTTGCGGGGGGACTCACGTTGACAGGGTCGGGGCAATCGGCGGTTTTAAGATAATAAAAGAGGAGAGCATATCGGCAGGCGTGCGGAGGATAACAGCGCTTACGGGTGAGGGGCTCGGGAAGTATCTTGAGCAGCGAAGCGGGATAGTTGACGAGCTAAGCGCGAAGCTGAAGGTTCCCGCCGAAGAGGTTGTGGAGAGGGTCGAGCGGCTGATAAAGGAGAACAAGAAGCTGACGAAGGAGCTGAAATCGGCCGGGCGGCAGAAGGGTTCGGACACGATGGCAGAAGCGAAGGAGCTTTTAGATAAGGCCGAAAGGATTGGCGAAGCGGCGGTGATTGTCGGGCGGTTGTCGGCGACAGGCGCCGAGCAGGGGCGGGCGGCAATCGATATGCTCAGGAGGAAGGCGAAGTCGGCGGCAGTGGTTTTGGGCTTCGAGGAGGACGGCAGGGCGACGCTGCTGGTGGGTGTTACGAGCGATTTGGTTAAGAAGGGCTTAAGTGCCGGGGAGATAGTTAAGGAGATTGCGCCGATAGTTGACGGCGGCGGCGGCGGTCGACCCGCGATGGCGCAGGCAGGGGGGACGAATCCGAAGAAAATTGATGATGCGCTTGCCAAGGCCACTGAGCTGATAAGAGAGAAATTTTGATGGCTTTTAACAAACATTCGGTTTGGTTATTTGTTTTTTTGGTTTGTATTTCGGGGGCGGCATTTGGGGCGGGTAAGCAGAAGAAGGGGGAGGCTGCGAAATTTGTGCCGGGGGAGGAAGTGCGAGTGGAAGTTGACGACGAGCGGATAGGTAATGACCATTTTATGGTATATGTTCCGAGCGATTATAACGATGAGCGTGACTGGCCGGTTATATTCTGCTATCACGGACAGAGCGGTCAGCCGACGACGTGGCCTATGAGGCAGGCGGTGCGGGGCAAGGGTTTTATTGTTATAGGTATGGGGTATGTGCCTGCAAAAAAGAAAATGAGGAGGGGGGAATATATGAACCTTCTTAAGCGCGAAAAAAGGAGCGTGCTGGAGGTCAAGAAATACGTTGGCGAGCATCTGAAGATAGATGAGAAGCGGCTGTTTGTTTCGGGTTTTAGCAAGGGCGGGTGGCACAGTGCGGATATGGTCGAGGCGAGCGCGAAGGGTTGGGCGGGCGCTGTGATTTTTGCCGCTGGCCGGAGGGGGTTTGTGCAGCTGGCGAGTAAGCAGGCGCTTCGCGGCAAGCCTATATATATCGGCGCCGGCGAAAATGATGTTAATATGAAGGCGGCCAAGAGGACGGCGGCGTATTACCGCCGGTTGGGGGCGGAAGTAACGTTTGAAGAGTTTAAGGGTGAGGGGCACTCATTCGACCCGAGCGGGTCGGAGACACTGTATAACTGGCTGGCAAGCAACGGCGCGACCAGCGATGCCGAAAACGAACCGACTGATAAAGAGGTTGAGCGGAAATCCAAGGCGGGAAATCAAGAGAACAAAAATAACAAGCCTTAGTTACCTGTGCTGCTTAGGCGGGAAGGAGGCCGACAAAGCGAAGGTAATTGAGGCAGAGGGAGTATTGTGATTGAGTTTCGCTGCAAAAGCTGCGGTCAGAGAATTAAGGCTCAAGATAAGCTCTCAGGTAAGAGAGTTAGATGCCCAAAGTGCAGCAGTATAGTTGTTATTCCGGCGGCAGCTGAAGGGGAATCGGGCGCAAATCAGGGTAATCTTGTTGGCTTGAAGGTTAGCTCAGAGGGGTCGGATTTGGACCCATTGGTTTTTGATATTCCTCCGAAGGGAGGAGCTCCGGAGCAAGCAAGCATTAAAGAGGGTGAGTCTGATAAGAGATTTGAGGAGATGAGGGAACTCGAGGCAGGATTACGAATAGAGGAAGAGGAGGGGGTCGTTGAGCGCAAGCTGCCCTGGTTTATAGATATATTCCTGTACCCAATAAGTACGGCTGGTTTGACGATGCTTGGTATTATTATAGGGCTGCCGCTTGTAATGAAGATTATGACGAACGTTATGCAGGCGGCCGCTTTGGTGTTCGGGCCTTTATATATCTTTGGGGTTCTATTTATGTGTTTGAGCATAATTGTAAATATTGTTATTGCGTTGTATTTGTATTGGTATTTGGCCCTGTGCGTCCGAGACAGCGCGGAAGGCAACCTACGGGCACCCGATGTTCTGGTCAATTCTCCAAGTTTGGGTGATATGGTGGGGCAATTGTTCAAGTTATTCGGCTGTTTTGTGATATTCGTTTTGGCGGTATACCTCTATATTGCGCGTTTTGAAGGGTTCGGTAAGAGTTTTTGGGTTTCTTTGTTTCGTGCGGTATTTTTGATTCCAGTTGAGCTGCCTGCCGCGGTCGAGGGTGATATAATTTTCTGGGTTTTATTGTTTTTGGTTGTTTTTCTTTTTCCGATGACGCTGCTCGCCGTTGTTATGTTCGATTCGTTCAGGGCTTTTAATCCGGTTCTGATAATCGGTTCTATATACAGCACGTTTTTCCAGTACTGCGGTTTGGTTCTGGTGTTTTGCGGGCTTTGTGTTCCGATTGCGATAACGAGGAAGATTGTGACGGAGAGGATGGTTTCGGCGCAGTTTCAGCTCTTTCCTTATATTGTCAGGTTAATCAGTATTTATCTACTGATGGTGGGGGCCCATCTTTTGGGGAGGTTTTATTGGCGATACAGAGAGAAGCTGTACTGGGAGGTTTGAGGGGCCTACTGCTGTCGGATTTTGATGCTTTTTGCGTGTGCGTCGAGGCCTTCTGCCTCGGCGAGGCGGATGATGTCTTCGGCGCTTTCGGCCAATTTGGCTTTATCGTATTCGATGATGCTTATCGACTTGATAAAATCATTTGCGCTCAAAGCGCTCGAAAACTTTGCAGTCATGCCGGTAGGTAATGTATGACTTGGTCCTGCCCAGTAGTCGCCGACGGCAACAGGGGAGTAATCGCCTATAAATATTGCGCCAGCGTTTTCGATTTTGTCGGCGATTTCTCTGCTCTTGTTTCCACATTGAATCTCTAGGTGTTCGGGCGCGAACTCGTTAGCGGCACTAATCGCATCGGCCATATTCTTAAATACGGCAATCACGCTGAATTGATTCAGGCATGCAGCGGTTGCTTCTTTTCTGTCCAGCCCCTCTAATTGCCTTGTTATTTCTTGTAGAACATTCTCTGCAAGTTTTCGCGAATCTGTAAAGACAGTAGCACTACCAGGGTCGTGCTCGGTCTGGCTGAGCATGTCCGCGGCGACCCAGGCTGGATTTGCCTTATCATTGGCTATTATCAACACCTCACTCGGCCCAGCTATCGAATCAATGCCGACCAGACCAAAGTCTTCCCGTTTCTCTGTCTGCACCCACTGATTGCCGGGGCCGACAATTTTATCTACTTTGGGAATTGTTGCTGTTCCTATAGCCAAAGCTGCTACGGCCTGCGCGCCGCCGACCCTGTAAACATTCTCAATTTTTAACTCATGGCAAACCGCCAAGGTTACTGGGTGAATACTATCGTTGTACCTCGGCGGTGAGACGACAACAATATGCTCCGGCTTTACGCCGGCCACTATGGCCGGAACGGCAGTCATTATAACAGTGGAGGGCAGTGGGGCAGAAGCGCCCGGCACGCAAATACCGACACGTTTTATGGGCGTATACTTTATTCCAGGATGAATATTTTTGTTACCGATGAAAATCTCGGTCTGATACTTTCGAACATTTTCAATTGCTTGACGAACTGATGACATGAGTTTTTTGTTTTCTTTTTCAACTTCTTTGTGGGCTTTCTGTAGCTGCTCTTTCGTGATCTTGAGCTGGTCAGGTGTCAGCTTAACGCCGTCAAACTTTTCCGTAAAGTAAACGAGAGCTTCGTCTTTCTCTTTAGCAACTTTATGACGAATGGACTGTACCTGTTGATATCTGTCATCGGCAGCGGCAAATCTTGCAAGTTTCATAATTTCTAAACGAGACTTGTCCAACCTCGATTTAAAGTCTGGCTGGTCGTAAGAGATTAGGATTTTGTCGAGTTGGTGTGGCATTTGGTAGTCCTTATTATCTTGGGAAGTTTTGGTGGCCGTAGGTTCTTGTTGCGCGCTGGAGGAGCAGGAAGTTTTGGTCTTCGTATTTTGTTACGATGGCCGAGATTTTGAATCTGAGTGGTTCGGGGTGGGCGGCCTGTTCTTTCTGGGCGAGTTCGAGCACCTGACAGGGCAGC
>CP070830.1:2192235-2199008 GCA_020344865.1 Planctomycetota bacterium | reverse complement strand
TTCCAGAAGTGTATTTTTTTCTTCAGCCATAAATACGGCCCTCTAAAAGAAAAATAGCGAATAACCTCTGGCGGATGGAAATTCGCACCTTCCGCTCAACGCTAATCGCTATTATAACATCTAAACCCAGCTACTTCTGCTGTTCTTTTTTGGCCTTTTTGAAGTAATCTGAACCGTATTTCTTATGGAACCGCTCGATTCTACCGGCCGTATCGACAAACTTCTGCTTACCCGTATAGAACGGATGGCACATCGAGCATATCTCCGCGTGGATTTCTTTTACCGTACTGCGCGTCTCGAATGTATTGCCGCAGCCGCAGTGAATCATTACCTTATCGTACTTTGGATGTATGTCTTCTTTCATAGCCACTGTCGTCCTAAAAACCTCATTCTAACAATATCGGCGGCTTTTGCAAATGAAATTTCTTCTAATTTTCCTGCCCCCGGCCCCGCTTGAGAGCGGCGGGTTCGCATTTATTATCGGCCCATAAGATATCGCCAAAAGACTCTTTCTTCATCAACTCGGCCTTGCTGGCAGGCGAATACCGCGATTTTTAACAAACTCTTAAGCCCTGTTCACTTTTATTCGATAGTACTCTCAGATACCAAGACGCCCTTTAGGCCCTTGTTACGGAGATGTCGTGATGCGAATTAGGTATGTTGTTTCCACTATGGTCTTCTGGTGGCGCGAGAACAACCTTTCTTTTGAGCAGGAATGCCAGTACCTCAGGTCCCTTGGCTTCGGGGTGGAGTTATGGCCCAACATAAAGGGCCAGAACGAGTGCCGCTACGAGAAGCGTAACTGGTCCAGACTCGTCGCCGCCACCAGCGGGATGCTCGTTACAATACGCTCTCGCAACGATGGAACTACTTTGGAGCAGTGGAATGAGCAAATCGAGTGCGCAAAGCTGCTTGATGCGAGTATTGTGACAGATTTGCGGAGCTTGCGCATTGCCGACGACCCGGAGGCCGACATCGGCGATTTTGCCGCCGAAGTCGTAAAGATGACCGAAGATAATGATGTCAAGTTGAGCGTAGAAACCGGCCGACTGCAGACACTAAAACAGCTCGGTGAGGAATTCCCCTCAATCTCGTATTGTCTCGACACCGGCTACGCAAATCTCGACCCCGTCTTTACTTTCAGACAATATGTCGATGAGTTGGCCGAAAGAGTGGCCCATCTCCACCTGACTGACAACTACGGCGAATCTGATGACCACGAACCGCCCGGCTTGAGGGGAGGAATACCCCGTGAGAATTGGGAATATCTCTTGGATACTTTGAATAAATATGACAATGAAATAATCGGTTCCTTGGAGATGTGCCCGTGTATGCCTGCTGTTATGATAAGACAGGCCAGCGAGTTCCTGTTTGAAGAGCTCAAGTGGCCCAACCCACCCCAGAAACAGCCCGGCTACGCGGGCGTTACCTACAACCCCACCTAACACAAGTTTATCACCGCTCACCGTAATGAAAAAAGGCGAAGAAAAGCTGCATGCTTTCTTCGCCTTTTTCTTATCAGATTCCCCAGCGACCCGCCGTACCTCACCGCCGACAATTAAGGGCTTACGCGGGTGCCCGTCTTGCCTTCTAAAAGCCGTATACCGGTCTTAGCTGGTCCTCCGTCGGCAGGTTATCGTAGTACTCACCTTTTGGCCCCACGTAACCGACGCCCTGTTTCTTCAAAGGTACTTGGATGATAGAGCCGTTGCTGTTGGTGACCTTGACCATGACGGTGTTAATTTCCTCGCGCAGTTTATCCCTTTCGGCTGCGGCCTTTTGCTTGTCCTGTTCGTTGCCTATCATATAGCCCGCTCCGCCGCCTACCGCTGCTCCAATAAGTGTTGCTTCTGTGCTGCCTCCTGCTAACTGTCCGATACCCGCTCCGGCCAGTGTGCCGATTGCAGCGCCGGTCTGCGCATCGCTTTCACAGCCGCCAACAAAGATAAAACCTGAGCTTACGCCGGCCAAAATCACAATTGTCATTAAACTCTTGGCCATTTTACACCTCTATATCTAAATGAAAAAAAACGCTATTGATTATTGCGCACGTATTTTTATCGACTTCTGTCTTGTAAATACTTAAAAAGTCGCCAAACGGTTCTAAACGAAACCAACGAAGCTGCTAAATAAGTTGTGTCTTGCCCGGAACCGCCACCGGCCTGACCGGAACTTCGATATCGAAGCTGTATTCCGGCGGCGACAGGTCCAGCTTCGAGGCGTTCATTGCCCAGTCCCACTTCAGCGCCCGCCCGGTATATGCGCTCATCCGGCCCATAATCGCCGTCATCGTGCTTTCCGCAATCCTTTTGCCTTCGTTAAGCGGCCTGCCCTCGCGAATACTCGCAATCAAATCAGCGTGTTCCTGAACATACGGGTTTGGAGATTCACCTTCGTATTTGTATGGCTTCCGCCCCTCGATAGAGCCGGTACTGCCGTCCGTATACGATTTTCCCTCGGTCCCGACTATGCGCTCCGCCACTGTCTCATGACAGCCGTCGGTTTGCCGGCACATACTCAGCACGCGCACGCCGTTTGGATACTCGTACTCTACCGCGAAGTGGTCGAAGACATTACCGTACTCCGGTCCCGTCCGTACTTCTCGACCGCCCATCCCCATCGCCTGAACTGGATGTGCCCCTATCGCCCAGTTAACAATATCCAGGTTGTGAACGTGTTGCTCCACGATGTGGTCGCCGCTCAGCCACGTCAGAAACAGCCAGTTGCGGCACTGCCATTCCAGGTCCGACCAGCCGAGGGTCTCTTTCTTCTGCAGGTTCTCTTTCGCCCTTTCCACCCACAGAGCTCCCATATTCCAGTAGCACTGGGCCGAGCGAATCTCGCCGATATCTCCTGCGTGGATTCTCTTTATTATTTCGAGGTAGTGGTTCTGGTGCCTGCGCTGGGTGCCGGTAACGATTGCCAGTCCCTTCTGTTCGGCTAATTCCGAAGACGCGATGACCAAGCGAATGCCCACCGGGTCCACCGCCACCGGCTTTTCCATAAACACATGTTTGCCCGCCTCTATGGCCGCCTTTAGCTGCTCGGGTCGAAAGTGCGGCGCAGTCGCCAGAATGACCATATCGATATCGCATGCGATGACTTTCTTGTACGCGTCGAAGCCGACAAAGCTGGTTTCTTTGGTCACCGATACCTTCTCGTCAACCTCTCTGCTAAGAGTGGCGAGCGACCAGTCCAGTTGGTCTTGGAACAAATCACCCATCGCCACGACTTCCACGTTGTCTGCGGCAGTGACGCAGTCCTGTGCCGCCCCAGTCCCGCGCCATCCGCAGCCTACAACGCCCACGCGCAGCTTGTCCGAGCCTGCCGCGAACAAGCGTTCCCTGCCTGAAAGTGTGGCTGCTATCCCGACTGCTGCCGATGCCTTGATGAAATTCCTTCGTGAGACTTTATCTGTCTTTTCAACCTTCTTGTTTTTCATGGTCGTTCCTTTTTTCTCCTTTATGTTTAAATCAGCTGTGTCTTGCCCGGTACCGGCACCGGCCTCGCCGGAAAATCAATATCGAAGTCATAGCTCGGTGGCGTATAATCGAGTTTCGAAGCGTTCATTGCCCAGTCCCATTTCAGTGCCCGGCCGGTATACGCGCTCATCCTGCCCATAATCGCGCTCATCGTACTTTCCGCCACATTGCGTCCTTCGTTGATGGGTTTGCCTTGGCGAATGCTCGCGATAAGGTCGGCTTGTTCCTGTACGTATGGGTCGGGGGATTCGCCCGGATATACATAGGCGTTCTGTCCCTCAATCTTGCCTCGTCCGTCTGCAACGCCCTTGGTCCCGACGAATCTTTCCCCTACGCGGGTGTGGCAGCCGTTTATCTGCCTGCACATGCCCAAAATCCGCACCCCGTTGGCGAATTCATACTCGATTGCGAAATGGTCGAAAATGTTGCCCTCTTTTCGGACCGCTCGGCCGCCCATGCCCATCACCTGTACCGGATGCGAACCCATCGCCCAGTGCATAATATCGACGTTGTGTACGTGCTGCTCGACGATATGGTCGCCGCCGAGCCACGTAAACCACGGCCAGTTGCGGCACTGCCATTCCATATCGCTCATCCCACCCTTCTCGTAGTATGTCCAGTACCCCACCATATCGCCGCCGTTCCAGTAAACCTGTCCGCCTACAATCTCGCCGATGTCCCCGCGCCCGATTCGCTTCATAATCTCTATATAATGTGCCTCGTGCCGACGCTGCGTACCCGCAACAATCGATAGTTTCTTCTGCTCCGCTAATTCTGACGCTGCGATGAGTGTACGGACGCCCGCCGGGTCCACCGCGCCGGGCTTTTCCATAAATACGTGCTTGCCCGCTTCGATGGCCGCTTTCACCTGCTGTGGGTGAAAGTGCGGCGGCGTTACTATCAACACCATGTCCACGTCGCTCGCAATCACCTTCTTGTAAGCGTCGAAGCCGACAAAACACTTCTCCGGCGTTACTTTTACCTTGCCGGATATCTCTTCGCCTTTGAGCTTTTTCAGCGACTCGTCTACACGGTCCCTGAAAAGGTCGCCCATTGCCACAAGCTCGACACCTGTTGCCGACTGCAAACAGCTTATCGTATCTCGCGTACCTTGGCCGCCGCAGCCTATAAGGCCGACTCGAATCTTGTCCGAACCTGCCGCGAAGAGCCGTTCCTGACCGCCTAATACCGCCGCCATGCCTGCCGCAGCGGTTGCCTTGATGAAACCTCGCCGCGAGACTTCATTCGCCTTGCTACTTGCTCTTTTTTTCATCAATACTTCCTTTCAACTGCTCTAAAACCTTTGGAAAATTATTTATGAAACCATCCGGACTAAAAATCGTCACATGTCCGGTACGCCTCTATCAGTGCCTTTTCGCCCTCTTTGCCGCGTTTGCTCTTGCCGTGCTCCATACCTACTATGCCTTTGTAGCCTTTGTTATAAAGATGCTTGAAGATGTTCCTGTAATTAATCTCTCCCGTCGTCGGTTCCATCCGTCCCGGGTTGTCACCTACCTGAAAATACGCTATCTCCTCCCACGCCATATCGATATTTGGAATCAGATTCCCCTCGGTTATCTGCTGATGATATAAATCATCCAGTATCTTGCACGATGGACTGCCAACCGCCCGGCAAATCTGATACGCCTGCGGAACCTTCGTAAGGAAAAGCCCCGGATGGTCGCGCCACGCATTTAGCGGCTCAAGAACCATAATAAGCCCCGCCGGCTCGCACACCTCCGCACAGTACTTTAGGTTCTCTATGCAGTTCGCCGTTTGATAGTCCCATTCTGTCGCATTGTCATACGCCCCCGGCACGATTGTGCACCACTTTGCATTCACCCGCTTTGCGACCTCCACCGCCGCCTTCAACCTTTCTACCAGCATCTCGCGTATCGATTTGTGTCGCCTGACAAACGTCCTCTTGCCGAACTCGCCATAAGCCACAAACACTCCCATGGTCATACCTAACTGGCTCATCGCCCGTGCTATTCTCTCCTGCTCATTTTTCGCCCGGCCCATCATCCCATTATCTTCCAGCGCGGTAAAACCCACGTCCGCCATAAACTTCAGCTCGTCAACCGCATCGTCACCCGCATGTGCCCCAAACATTCCGAAATGCGGCGCGTATTTGAGCTTGAAGTTGTTCTTGGCCGGTGATTGTGCCATTGCTCCGCCCTTGCTTGACATGGAAATCGCCATCGCCCCGGCCGCTAAGCCGGAGGCCAGAAATCCCCTTCGATTCATAAAGGCACCTCCTTCGTAGTACCCGGTCCTTTTCCGCAAATGCGTCTCTCAGAAAGGACTGCCGTCATTATCCTACTGAATTGGCCGTCATTCTATATTCTCTGTCCCGATTAATCAAGCCAATATTCTTTGCCCTTGTAAATGCACGCCCAGCCGGGTATATTTTGTAGGCTTATTTTGCGCCTCAGCAACTCAAAGGAGCTTCAAATGAAAGCTAAACTCATAGTCGTCGGTGCCGCCGGCCGAATGGGAAAAAGAATACTTGCGTTGGTACTTGAAGGCGACCTCTTCGATATCGTAGGTGCCGTCGAGAAACCCGGCCATCCCGACATCGGCAAAGACGCTGGCCTTCTGGCCTCAGCAGCGCCAATAAATGTAAAGCTCGATAGTACTTACCCGCCTGGCGCCGACGTGGTAGTCGATTTCTCCCTGCCCGCCGCCGCGGATGGCAGTATCGACCACTGCGCCCAAAATGGCGTCGCCCTGGTCCTCGGTACCACGGGCCTCACCGACGAGCAGCGCGATAAATTAAATGCCGCCTCCGAAAAAATCCCCATTGTATACGCAACAAATATGAGCGTCGGGATGAACCTTTTATTCACGCAGGTCGGCAAAGTAGCGGCGATACTCGGCGACGACTACGACGTGGAAATCGTCGAGCAGCACCACCGCTTCAAGAAAGACGCCCCCAGCGGTTCTGCCCTGACCTTGGCTGCGAACATCTGTAAGGCCTCCGGCAAAAAGTTCCCCGATGCCCTTGTCCCCGGAAGGGCCGGCAAAGACCAGCCCAGAAAAAAAGGAACCATCGGCGTCCACGCCGTCCGCGCGGGAGATATCACCGGCAGGCACCAAGTCATCTTCAGCACGCTCGGCGAAACCGTAACCTTAACCCACACCGCACACACCAGAGACACCTTCGCAAGAGGCGCCTTGCGCGCCGCACAGTGGCTCGCCGACAAAAAAACCGGCCTCTACTCAATGGCCGACGTCCTCGCAATCAAATAACCCAATACAACAAGATTTTTACTTATAAATGCCAGAGAA
>CP070830.1:2174269-2192135 GCA_020344865.1 Planctomycetota bacterium | reverse complement strand
CGCCTTTGCGAACGCCGAGTACAAACTTTGGTTCGCCAACCAGACCGCCCGGTACAATGTATTGAACGGGATTTCGCCGCCCGCCTCGGGGCACTGGCTGAACAATCCGTGCGCTGATGACATTGATTTTCAGATTGAGGCCGATTTCGCCGGAGTGATGTGTCCCGGTATGGTCAATTCATCGGCTGCGATTTGCGACAAGGTCGGTCATATCATGAGTTATGGCGACGGCTGGTACGGCGGGGTGTATATAGCAGCGATGTACTCGCTGGCGTTTGTGTCCGACGATATGGATTATGTCGTCGAGGAGGCGCTCAAGGTTATTCCCGCAGAGAGCAACTTTGCCCGGTGTATGAAAGATGTTATCCGCTGGCACAGGGAGAACCCGGACGACTGGAAAGCAACGTGGTTTAAGGTACACCGAAAGTGGTCGGAGGACATAGGCCCGCCGAGCGCGGTTTATTCCTGCTTCAATATCGAGGCGAAGATAAATGCGGCGTGGGTTTTGATGGGTCTGCTGTACGGCAATGGTGATTTTACAAGGACCTATGAGATTACAACCAGATGCGGCGACGACGCCGACTGCAATCCAGCGAGTGCGGGAGGGATTCTCGGGGCGATGACGGGATATAAGAAGATACCGGCGTTCTGGAAGCAGGGATTAGCAGAAGTCGAGCCGATAGATTTTAAGTATACCACTATTTCTTTAAACGATGCTTACGAATTATCCTTTAACCATGCATTAAAAATGGTCGAAAGAAACGGCGGCAAGGTGAGCGATGCCGAGGTGACAATAAATCTGCAGAGGCCAAAGACTGTCCCATTAGAGATAGCGTTCGAGGGGCATTATCCCAAAGAAAAGAGGTCACTTAAGGAAAGATTAACTGATGAATTTTGTTTTGAATTTGAAGGAATTGGTTTTGCAATTACCGGCGACGACGAAATAGAAACAGAGGACGACAATTACATTTTTGAAGTCGAGATGTATATCGACGGGGAACTTGTTGAAACAGCAAAGCTCCCTGCAAAGTATAACCACAGAAGATTTACACTATTCTGGAGGTATCAGCTTGCCTGTGCCAAACATAAAGTCCGGCTGAAGCTCCTTAATCCGACAGATAAGGCCAAATTAAATCTTAATGACGTTGTCGTGTATGGGGATAAGCCCTTCAGGGTTGAATTTTGACGCCTTTCGGGGAAACAATAAGGCACAAGAGAGCAGGGGCGGAAAAGGCAGCGTATAGCGTGTAGGGGACGATAGCGGTGGGTCAGCCCTACTTCGCCATTCTACGTCGTTAAAACTATGTAGAATCCGGCTTCGAAGGGTCTGCGCTGCGCTTCGAGGGGTATGCCGCTACCGCGGAATTAAGAATTAAGAATTAAGAAGGGTCCCGGATCAAGTCCGGGATCTTCGCTTCGCTTCGAGGATCTACGCTTTGCTTCGAAGGGTCTTCGCCCGCCACACAGACGGCGGGTAAACTTCGCTACGAGGGCGGGGAGAGGAAAACAAGGAGGGGAGATGAATAATATTGACATTGCGGGATTAATTTTATAGATTGTAATTCGGAAGCGATAGGGATTAATTTTTAAGAATGCATTAAGGAGGTGATAAATATGGCGGACGAAAAGAAGTGTCATAACGAGAGCTGCGGGAGCGATGTTCACAATGAGCACCTGTGTTTTCTTATGTACGATGGATTTCATCTGAAGGAGAAAGAGGGGTACAAGCAGATGGTGCAGGATGCTCAGTACAGATGCGAGAATTGCGGTCGAACGGCGAAGAGCGATAAGAACCTGTGCGGACCTGTGGCTTTGTAAGCGCGAGGATTTTTGCTTTTTCGGGGGAATATGCGAGCTGCGCGTACATGTGGCCGCCAGGGATAGTGAGTGATTTGTCTGTCGAGGCCCCAGTTAGATAGACTTCGTCATCTCACGGGGCAGGCAAGGGAGAATGTGTTATGGATAGAAGAGATTTTTTGAAGTTATGCGGGGCGGGTTCGGTGGCGGGCTTGATGGGCGTGAAGAAAGCCGGGGGGTATGTCGCCGCGCACAACTGGGACAGATATGATTTCGGCTCGGGGCCGGCGGTGAAGGACAGGCTGAATCAGGGGCCTTTTCCGGATGAATTGGTGCCGGGGTGGGAGGTGGTTATGGCGACTACGCCATCGAGCGCGGTGGTGCCGAACTTCGGGATGGGGCTGGTAACTTATATCTGCGATGAGATAGGGCCGCCGAAGAAAGAGGGGGAATCGTTAGCCGAGTCGATTGAGAATCTGGCGAAGATTGATTTGGGGAGCAAGTTGTATATTCGCTTGAACTGGAAGGATTTGCAGCAGCGGCCGGGGAGGCTGGATTTGTGCGAGCACTGGAAGATAACTTTCGAGATGGCGAAAAAGTACAACAAACGGGTGGGGTTCAGGGTGATGCTGAGCAATCCGGATATACCGGGTTATGCGGTGCCGGATTTTGTGGCGGAGAAGGTGCCGTTCGTGAAATTAGGGAAGACGACGGAGACGGGTTTAGCCGGTAAAGTCCATTACGAGCCGAGGTATGACAATGCTTTTTTCCAATCGGCGTTTAAGGAATTCGACGGGCTGCTTGCGGATGCGTACAACGGCCATCCGTCTGTGGAATATATGGATACTTATATGTACGGGTTCTGGGGCGAGGGGCATACGTGGCCGTTCAAGGGGAATCCGTTTGCGGATTATTTAACGGCGGAGCGGACTTTTGTCGGGATGTTCGAGCAACAGTTAGCGAACTGGTCGAAGACGCCTTTGACGACGAATACGCAGCCGGACTGGAGTAAGGTGGGCAACGCGGAGATACTGGAGAGGACGGTTCGCAGCAATAACTGGCTTCGGACGGACACGATTTTTATTGAGAATATGCAGATAGAGGCGTTGAGTAACCGGCCGGCGTGGACGGCAGCGACGGTTGAGGTGGGGATGTCCGATGGTTCCGCCGAGTCGCTGCGGATTCGTGAAGGCGTGACTTATACGGATAATGTGATTTACCACGTTCTGGATGTGGGGGCGAACTACTGGTCGCTCTGGAACTGGCATCGTATCCTGGCCGACAGAATCCTGAATTACTACAGACAGTATCCGGGGGCCATTGACAAAATCGCCCGGTGTGTGGGCTACCGTGTGAGGCCATCGTGGGTGTGGCATTACGAAAAGGACGGGTACCCGGGGCTGGTGATTGGTTTTGTGAATGATGGTATCGCGGGGGTGCCGGGGGTGTTGCGAGTCGAGCTGGTCAGCGAGGACGGGAAGGTGAAGGTGGGGGGGTGTCTGGATGCGGGGTATCCGCTGGCGGGGAAGGTGCGGCAGGCGCAGTTTGTTTTGCCGAAAGGGACGGACTGGAAGGGACTGAAACTGAGGGGTGAAATCGAGGTAAAGGGGATGAGGTATCCGGTGCGGTGGGCGTGTCATCAAGAAACCAACAAGGATGGTTCACTTACGTTACGGCAAAACAGATAACGGGCGTGCAGGTGATATTGGAATATGTGGGTCGCGGGCTTGTGGGGCCGTGGTAGCTCACCCTCGGGATCTCCGCTTCGCTATGAGGAGCGCTGGTAACTCGGTTTGCGGTATTGTTTACTGCGGGCGGGCCGGCGGGGAGGTTTTCGAAAGGGAAGAAAAAGCGTTCCTGGCGCGGGCAACCCCCGGCAGAGCCGAGCGCTAACCGATAAGGAAGCCGCTTCGCGGAAATAAGTAAGACACAAGACACGAGACGGAGGAGGAGTCTAACGTCCAACGTTGAACTTTGAACGTCGAACGTTGAAGGGTGAAGAGCGGAGGGGCGAGGTACGAGGGCAGGGAGGGCAAATATTAAAAGGTGTTGACGGTGTGTAGGGTGGGGGTATAATTTAGAAATGAGCCCCAGTTAGATAGACTGCGTCATCTAAGGGGGTCTTCACTACGCTACGAGGGGTGGTGAAACGTGTGAGTTGGGAGTTATGGCGATGTTGTGGAACGCAGGGAAAGGAGTTAAAGAGGGTGTTAAGGAGGTGGTGGCCTATAATTGAGGATTAAGTTTGTTTTGGTATGTCGTAAGTGGAGAGGAGAAAAGATTTTTATTGGAGCTTAAGTAATTACATGGAGGTATAAGAAATGTTGGCCGCGATAGAATGGGGAAATCTAATTTTTGACCCGGTCCGAGAGATGTTGACGAAGGTGCTAGGGTACCTTCCGACGCTGTTAGGGGCGTTGATAATTCTGGTGATAGGCTGGGTGGTAGCGAAGGTAATCAGAGGTTTAGTCAAGCGGGTACTTAAGATAATCCGGTTCGATAAGTTAGCTGACAAGGCAGGGATAACGGAGGTGCTGCGCAAGGGCGATTTGAAGGCGACGCCCGGCGAGGTGCTGAGCGGGCTGGTTTACTGGCTGGTGATTATCATGGTGCTGGTGATGGTGGTGAACGCACTGGGCCTGCCGCAGGCATCGGAAGTTTTCGAGAGCCTTTTCGCGTACATCCCGAGTGTGATAGCAGGGCTGTTCGTTTTGGTGATGGGTATGTTCCTGGCGAGCTTCGTATCTGGGATAGTCCGGACGGCGGCCGGGAACGCCAATTTGCCGAAGCCGGAGCTGCTGGCGGGCGTTAGCCGATGGGCGATTATAATCTTTGCGGCGACGATTGCGCTGGGAGAGCTGGGCATTGCGACGCTGCTGGTGACGACGACGTTTAATATTTTCTTCGGCGGTGTGTGCCTTGCCCTGGCGCTGGCGTTCGGGCTGGGGGGGAAAGAGGCTGCGGGAAGGTACCTGGAGCAGCTGATGCGGAAGAAGACGCAGTGACGTGAGAGTCGGCTAATAGTGGGGGCAAATTGGTGGGTCGTGGTTCGTGGGCCGGCCCCGGTTAGATAGCCCCGCAATAGAGTCTGACGGACTCTATGCTATGGGGGAGATTGCCGTCAAATTGTGGGTTCTGCGCACCTAAGGCATGCCCCCCTACCTATGGTGCAAGCTAAGGGGTAAACTTCTCGGGGATAAAGTAGAGTTGGGGTTATTTTTTTTATTTTTGTGTTGCGGGATTGTCGGGATTGGGTTAGAGTGTTTGGGCTTGGCGGAGCAAGTCGTTTTTGCTCTAAGTTGTTGATGGCCCCAGAGAGACAGGCACTGAGACTGGATCCCAGCCTTCGCTGGGACAAGCGGGGCAAATGAAAAATTTGGCAGTGGGATAAGCCCGCAATAGAGTCCGGTGGACTCTATGCAATGGGCAGGCACCCGGGGCGGAGCCTCGCAGGGGCGAGTAAATGAGTAGATGCGTAGAAGAGTAAAAGCGTGAATGGGTAAATGCGGCAGGTGAGTACGTGTGAAAAGAAGATATGTAAAAATTATTGTCTTCCTGATGCCGGTTATGTTGGGGGTGGGCGCGGAAACATTTCACTATTTGTACGGGACAAACCACGGAAAAGCAGGTGCAATTATCAGGGACTATGCGCCGGAGTCTTGGGATGAGCAACAACTTGAGGAGATGCTAACCAGGCTCCGCGGAGTCGGGCCGGTTGATGGTTATTTCAGAGCCAGCCGTGTATTAGCCCGTTTAGCCTTAGTGGCGGCATTGATATTTAGTATTTTGGCCGTAATAGGAAAACTGTCGTGGAAGATAGTTATAGTAATTGTTTTGGATTGGCTTGCCGCAGTTTTTGCGTTTGTTAATTCAGGGGTGGTATATTAAATGAGGGAGTAATAACCGCATGCGAGTGTTGAGGGATTGGATTGACGCCCCGGTGAGATAGGCGTAATGATCTCACGGGGCAAGGGGATTGAGGATTTGGTTGGTGTGAGAGTTTAGCGGGTAGGAGTGAACCTATGGGGTGATGCATTTATCGGCGGTTAGTCGAGAATATTTGAAGATGTTGCATTGCTAAGTCTTTGAAAGGCAGGGGCTTAGAGAAGGAAGGAAAAAAATATCACTTTTTTGTGATTTTTTTCTTGACTTTTATAACAATTTTGCGATATTATATTACAGAGATGCCAAGGACGGACATAGTAATCTACAAAGACAGAAGCGGCGAGGCGCCTTTGTTGAAGTGGATGGATAGGCTGCCGCGAAAAGTGCAGAATAAATGGACGCAGAGATTTGCCGTATTGCGGGAATTCGGTTGCGAGTTACGCAGGCCAATTTGCGACTATTTAAGAAACGAGATATATGAGCTAAGGGTAAAACGAGGGAAAGTTAACTATCGGGTGCTGTATAGTTTCGTGGGGCAAAATATTGTTTTGTTATCGCACGGGTGTTCCAAAGAAAAGGAAGTGCCTGCGAGTGAAATAGACAGGGCCGTGTATTACAGAGAGAATTATCTGAGTGACCCTCGGGCGCATACATACGTACAGGAGTAGAAAAATGGTAAACAAAAATAAACCAACAAGCGATGCAGTTGAAATTATGCACAGGCGCTATATCAGGGGGAACAAGAAGCGCCTCAAATATATCGAAGCAGAAGGCAAAAGAGTAGAAATAGCACAAAAAATATATGAGCTTAGAATTCAGGCCAACCTGACACAAGAAGAGCTCGCAAGTCGGGTCGGCACCAGACAATCGGTTATTAGCCGGTTAGAAGACGCTGACTATAAGGGACACACACTGAAGATGCTAAGTAAAATTGCTGACGCAGTAAATTGTCATTTGGAAATTGAGTTTGTTCCCGAAAGCGGACAAATTGCATGCGCTCATTAGAGGCCCTGCGCCACGTGGGGGAAAAAGGGTTCGTATAGCGGAGAACCTTTAGCGGAATTAAGAATTAAGATGGATCCTCTGCTGCTGGGCCAAAGGTGGCAGATTCTCGAGGACAGGCCATGGCAGGCACAGGTTGAGCGGTTCAGAAGATTTATAGTGTCCAAGGGTGGCGGTATTTTCGGTGGAGGAGTTGGTTTGCGTCTGGGGCGTTAGTGAATTTCATATTGGGGGCGTCCCAGTAGAGCTTTTGTCCTGTACGGACGGCGATGTTTCCGAGCAGGACGGTTTCTGTTAACGGGCCGGAGTAGTCAAAATCAGCGAGCGGTTTAGAATCGCCCTTACAGGCACGGACCCATTCTTCGTAGTGGTCGATATCCCGTGGCAGAGAGGGTTCGGGGGGCTTAAAGCCAGTCATTTTCGATTCCGGAACGAGTCTCGGGCCGGCACCGTGCGGGGCAAGTATTGTTCCGTATTCGCCTATATACAGGCCGCCCTGGTCGGGCAGATTTCGGCCCTGTTCCAATTCCTGTGGGCGGAAGGGGTAGATTCCACCGTCATACCAGGTGATTGTTACCGGCTGGGGAGCTGAATCTACGGCGAACTCGTAGCGGACAACGGAGGCGAGAGGGTAAGTGGCGCTATTAACGGGCGTGCTGGAGGCCTCTATGGTAGCGGGGGATTTTAATCGAAGGGCCCAGAAGGCCGGGTCGAAGATGTGGCAGCCCATGTCGCCTAATCGGCCTGTTCCGAAACCGCGCCAATATCGCCAGCGATAAGGTACGTAGGAGGGATGGTACGGCCGGAACGGCGCCGGGCCGAGCCAGAGGTCCCAATCAAGCGTGGGCGGGACGGGGGGCGTCTCTTTGGGGCGTTCGGTGACGAGTGGGGAGGAGGAAGGCTTGTTGGACCAGAGGTGCACTTCGCGAACCTTGCCGATGACGCCGGATTGCAACATCTCGACGAGGGTTTTGAGGGCGGTTGTCGCGTGGAGCTGGATGCCCATCTGCGTGACGACTTTGTGGCGGCGGGCGGCGGCGGCAATCGTACGGGCCTCGTAGACGGAGTATGTCAGCGGTTTTTCGCAATAGACGTGCTTACCCATTTTGATTGCGGCCATAGAGGCGACGGCGTGGACGTGGTCGGGAGTGGCGACGAGGACGGCGTCTATGTCACTTCGCTCGTGGAGCATTACGTTAAAATCCTTGTAGGCGGCGCAGGCCTTGTAGGCGCCGGAGGTTTGCCGGGACGCGTAGTAGCTATCGACGATGTTGCGGGCGGGCTCGCGTCCGGCGGTGCCGCCGAAATAAAAAGCACTGTAGTCGGCGCACCGGCTGACATCGCAGACGGCGACGACGTGGACGGCGGGCTTTTCGAGAAGAATCTTCATATCGGAAATGCCCTGACCGCCGGTGCCGACGCAGGCGATGTTGAGCTTCTCGCTCGGTGGGGTGTGGCCGGGGCCTCCGAGGACGTGTCGGGGGACAATCGTAAACGCGGCGGCGGCTGCGGCGGCGCCTAAGAAATCGCGCCGAGAGATTTTTTTATTTCTCCGGTTTTCGGTTTTGTTGCGGTCTTTCATATTGGTATCTCTACTGGTTTTAGAGTCTTGAGGCAATGACGCCAAGCTTTTCGAAAGTATAACTCAGGAAGAGGCCAGAGACAAGAGGCAAGACGGCGGAGAGCAGAGGGGAAATGAGTAAACGAGTAGATGAGTAAACGCGGCGGGCTACGGAGGGTCTTCGCCCGCCAGAGGCGGGTAAACTTCGCGGCCTCCTCGCAATGACAGGAAGAGGTTGCCGCGTCGCGTGCCCCACAGGGGCACGCTCCTCACAATGACAGGGGGTTATTTTTGTTCTGGTGGGGTTTCTTCCGTTGGGGGTGCCTCGACGCCTTCGGGGAGAGCTTCTTCCTTCGGGGGTTCTTTTGTTTTTCGGCCTGCGTGGCTCTTTCGATGGGCGACCTTCGGGAGTCCAAGGAGAGAATCCTCTTCGGTCCATCGCTCTTCTTCTGTGAGCTTCTCGATGCGCTCAGCGCGTGTTAGGACGTTACGGTGTCTTTTCAAGGCACCCTTTATTTTGAGTGAAGGGTCAACAGACATTCACAATTTCTCCTGAAATTCAATCTTCAAATCTCATGCCATAGGCATCGTAAAACGGCTTGTCGCCGAAGGTCTCATATCCAAGTGGTGCTTTGTAGTTAGCACCGAGCTCGATGATTCTCTGTTTGGCCGCGAAGCCATCCGTTCCCGGCCTTTCGGGATTTTCGTATCTGTCGGCGGTAACGAGATAGAACCAGTCGCCGATTTTCCTTATTTCCGTCTGGATGCCAAAGCGTGCAAAATACCGCTGTACGGGCACCAAATGCGGCCTGAGCTGATAGGTCTGTATGACGATTCTGTTATCACCAGTGGGCTCTGGCTGCTGCATTCTCTCGGCGATAGCTGCTGCAGTGGGCTCTTCAGCGGGCTCCGGCGGCTGGGCCAGCTCGGTCGCGGCTGGTATTACCGGCCTGGCGGCGGGCGTTTCCGCTTGGGCTTCTGCGATTTCCCGGTCCGTTGGAGAGCTTGACTGGCCGAGGCGAAATACCACCAAAGCGAGCAGAATAACGCCGAGAAGCAGTGCGACGGCAAGCTCATAGGGTATCGACATTTCTATGCGGCCGGCGCTGAACTGGAGGAGTCTTGGTTTTCTCGGCCACATAGCCAGTTTTTCAGAGAGCTTCGCCGCCTGCTGCGAAATCGGCTCATCCGCCGGAGGGGGCGCGGGGTGGGGCTTTTCTAAGGTCTTGTCATAACTCGACTTAGACCAAGCCTTTCCGACCACCTCGTAAAGCGACTTTTTTTTGCGGGTGAATGCCATAGCACACCAGCTTAACCTTGCACAACAGACGCCAAGGGGCTATTGTATCGGTTGAGGCAGCGCATTAAAAGCATTAAAAATTATTTAGTCTTTCTACAATATTTCGATACGGATTTCAACGGTAAAGTAAAATTTAGTTCGGGGGGCGGCCGGGTCGACGGCAAGGTCAGCGGGTCAGATTTCGCTTGACAAAGGGGCGATGGTTAATTATTAAAAGCGGTTCTTAGTGTTTAGGCGTTATCAGGACGGCTAAACGGCAAAGGCCACGAGCTAATAGAGCCTGGAGCAGTATGTAATGTTACCAAAGAAGAAAACGAGCAAAAGCAGGACCCGCACCCGGCGGAGCCACCACCGGCTACGGGCCACAAACTATTCGGTCTGTCCCAAATGTGACCAAGCCAAGCTGCCTCATGCAGCGTGCAGCAACTGCGGTTATGTGAATCCGAGGATTACTTTGAAGCTTGGCAAGGAGGAGAGCAGCTAAAAGATGCGAATAGCAATCGACGCCATGGGCGGAGACAATGCGCCGGATGAAATCATATCAGGCGTGCTGGAATCGATAGAGCGGCTGGGCGAGAACGACGAGCTGATACTTGTCGGTCCGCGTGAGCGGATAGAGGGGCAGCTGCCGCCGCAGAGGTCGCGGGAGGGAATAATCAGCGTGGTGGACGCTCCCGAAGTGATTGATATGGACGAGCCGCCGATAGAGACCCTTCGTAAGAAGCGGCGGAGCTCCATAAGCGTGATGGCGAAGATGGCGAAGATGGACCAGGCGGACGCGGTAATCTCGGCTGGTAATACAGGCGCGTGCATCGCAGCGTTTCAGATGCGTATGCGGAATCTTCCGCGGGTGAACCGGCCGGGGATAGCGGTGGTGTTTCCGACGTTTGAGGGACCGGTGACGATATGCGACGTGGGGGCGAACATCGCCTGCAAGCCGATAAACCTTTATCAGTACGCGGCGATGTCGAGCATATATTCGAGGCACGTGCTGGGCATAGAGAAACCGCGGATAGGGCTTATGAGCATCGGTCAGGAGGACGCAAAGGGCAACGAGGTTGTCAAGAGGACCCGCGAGCTGATGAGGTCGGACGCGAACATGAACTTCATCGGGAACATCGAGGGCAGAGATATTTTCAGGGGTATCTGTGACGTGGTGGTTTGCGACGGGTTTGTGGGGAACGTGATTTTGAAGCTGACGGAGGGGGTGATTGAGGGCCTGTTTAAGGCGATACAGCACGAGCTCGGTCAGGAGAGGCTGCGGCTTGCGATGAAATTCAAGCCGGTGATGAAAAGAATATACAAGAAGTACGACTACAACGAATACGGGGGGGCACCGCTGTTAGGGGTGAACGGGACGGCCCTTATATGTCACGGGGCAAGCAAGAGCAGGACGATAAAGAACGCAATCATGACGAGCAAAGAATACCACACGAAAAAAATAAACGATAAAATCATCGAATACTTGGCGAAGACTACAGTAAGGATAAGTGATGAACAAGGAAGTTAAGGGACGGGGTGGGTGCTACCGCGCGGTGATAACAGGTTACGGTTCATTTGCGCCCGCCAAGAAATTGACCAATGAGGAATTAGCGAAGATGGTGGACACGTCCGACGAGTGGATTACGACGCGGACGGGCATCAAGGTGCGGCACATAACCACCGAAGACGAGACGACGGCATATCTGGCGACGGAGGCGGCGAAGCGTGCTCTGGTGGAGGCGAAGTTAGACGCAGGTGAAGTCGAGCTTATTATCGTGGCGACGATTACGCCGGAGATGGTGTTTCCATCGACAGCGTCCTTTGTGCAGCGGAGTCTGCAGGCAAGGAAGGCGTGGGTGTTCGACTTAGCGGCCGCGTGCAGCGGATTTGTCTACGGCGTGTCGATTGTGCAGCAGTTCATAGAGGGCGGGCGAGTGAAAAACGCTATAGTTATAGGGGCTGAGACGCTGACAAAGATTACGAACTGGAGCGACCGGACGAGTTGCATACTTTTCGGGGACGGCGCCGGGGCGGTAGTTCTTGAGCGGGCAGAAGACGGACGGAAAGGCGTTATATACAGCACCATGTCATCGGACGGCGACCGGTGGGAGGCGTTGAACTGCCAGGCGTACGGTTCTTTGCATCCGCCGGACAAGGAACTGGACGACCCGAAGAAGATATATATGGAAATCAAGGGCAGGGAAGTTTACCAGCAGGCGGTTCGGCGGATTATCGAGACCGTTATGGAGTGTCTGGAGTGGTGCGGTGTGACTATTGACGATATTGCGATGGTCATTTCGCATCAGATGAACGCAAGGATTATAGAGTCCGCGGCGAAACGCCTGAAGTTGCCTAATGAAAAGGTGTTTTTGAACATCGCGGAATACGGTAACACGTCGGCGGCGTCGGTGCCTATTGCTTTCGATGAGTGCGCGCGGTCAGGCAAAATCAAGCGAGGTGATATTATTATATTCGTTGCTTTCGGAGCGGGATTGACGTGGGGGGCGAACGTAATTGAGTTTTGACCACAAGGAGCATTCAAGGGTCGCTGAAGGCATTCGGGTTCTTTGCAGGCTCGCTTATTGAATAAGGTTTATGAAGACGGCTTTTTTATTTCCGGGACAGGGCGCACAGGTTGTGGGGATGGGCAAGGAGATAGCGCAGTCGTTTGGCGCGGCGGCGGAGATTTTTGACAGGGCGAACGATGTGGTTGGGTTCGATTTGAGCGGCATCTGTTTCGAGGGGCCGGCGGAGAGATTAAATACGACGACGATTTCGCAGCCTGCGATTTTCGCAACTTCGGCTGCGATATTAGAGGTTTTGAGAACAAGCCCGGCAACGAAAGACATCAAGGCGGATGTAACGGCGGGGCTGAGCCTGGGCGAGTATACGGCGCTGTATGCAGCAGGCGTAATCAGCTTCGAGGATGCGCTTATTCTGGTTAAGAAGCGCGGCGAGGCGATGCAGGCGGCGGCGGATGCCACCAACGGCGGGATGGTGAGCATCATCGGGCTCGAAGAGGAACAGGTCAGGCAGCTTTGCAGCGAAGCCGGCGAGGGGGAACTATTGGCGGCGGTTAACTTCAACTGCCCGGGGCAGATAGTGGTAAGCGGCAGCAAAGCAGCGTGCGAGCATGCGGAAAAGCTGGCCGGCGAGCGCGGGGCCATAAAGGCGGTACGACTAGAAGTGGCGGGGGCCTTTCACACGGAAATGATGTCCAGCGCGGCAGAGGCACTTAAAGAGGCGCTGGCAGGATGCGAGGTTTCAGAGCCTTCCGACGTGAAGATTATCGCCAATATTGACGCGGAGTACTACGAGTCGGCTGAAAAAATCAAAGAAGGGCTGACAAAGCAATTGACTTGCCCAATTCTTTGGCAAAAATGTATGGAGAGACTAACAGCCGAGGATGTTGAAAGATTCTATGAGATTGGGCCGGGAAGGGTTCTTACCGGGCTTATGCGAAGAATCAACAGGAAGATAAAAGTCGAGAACATAAGCAGCTTAAGCAGCTTGCAAGAGATAACCAAGACGGTGTGAAGAACCGAGGCGTGAACACAGTTATCAGATATTAAAAAGTTGGAGATCGAGCAGGATGTCGGAGAAGAGACTGGCAGTTGTAACGGGTGCGGCAAGGGGTATAGGCCGAGCGGTTGTTCTCGAACTGCTCAAGCAGGGACGCACGGTCGTCGGGCTGGATATAAACTCAGAGCAGCTCGGCGAGCTTGAAAATGTGGTGAAAGAAGCCGGCTTTAGCTGCGAGACCCGCTGTGTGGATATTACCGATACGGCGAAGCTGACGGAGACACTCGAATCGTTAGCATCCGAGCACGGAGGAATAGGTATCTTAGTAAACAACGCCGGCATTACCCGTGACAGGCTGCTTATGCAGATGAGCGATGAGGATTTCGACAAGGTCATCGCAGTTAACCTACGCGCAGCGTTTGTTGCGACGCGGGTAGTGTCAAGGTCTATGATTCGAAACAAGTTCGGCCGGATTATCTGTCTAAGCTCGGTCTCGGGTGTAATAGGCAATGCCGGCCAAGCCAACTACGCCGCAAGCAAAGCGGGCCTTATCGGCCTGACGAAAACCGTGGCTCGCGAGCTTGCAAGAAAGAACGTAACGGCGAATTGCATTGCTCCGGGTTTTATCGTTACGGATATGACAGACAAACTGCCAGAGCCAGTAAAAGAGGCGGCAAAACAGATAATACCGCTTCGGAGGTTCGGCAGCGTTGAGGACGTTGCCAAGGCGATAGCATTTCTTACAAGCGACGAAGCGGGCTATATCACGGGCCAAGTCCTCTGTGTGGACGGCGGAATGGCGATGTAAGGTGCTCTGAAGGCATATAGAACGAAGAGAGGCGTTTGGCAAACGGTCATAAAACCAGGGCGGTAAAAAAATAAAAAAATATTTGTTTACAAGGTTGTTAGGCGGTAATATACCCGCCGAGATAAGAAATGAGCAGATAGCTGCCGACAGGGTCTTCGTCGGGTGCCCTACGGTAATATTAAGAGATGTATACCTGTTTTAGGAGGCAAAAGAAGTGAGTGCCGATGAGTTAGACATTCAGGCAATTGAGAACAGGGTAATCGAGATAATAAGTGAGCAGATGGGCGTGGACAAATCCGAGATAACACGTGAAACCTCGTTTATTAACGACCTCAATGCCGACTCTCTGGATACGGTCGAGCTGGTCATGGAGTTCGAAGACGAATTCGACATGAGCATACCGGACGAAGAGGCGGAGAAAATCCAGACGGTCGGGGCCGCAATCGATTACATCGCGAATATCGCACGTTCCAAGAGCCAGAAGTAACTAAGAAGCGAAAAACAGCACTATGAGCAGACGACGCGTAGTTGTTACCGGTCTGGGGTGTGTTACCGCTCTTGGAGAATCGGTCGATGAGGTTTTTGCAGCATTGTGCGAGGGCAAGAGCGGCATTTCCAACATTGAGTCCTTTGACGTCAGCCAGTACCCCGTAAAGTTCGGCGGCGAGATAAAGAATTTCGACGTAACGAAGTACGTCGACCAGCGGGAAGGCAAGCGAATGGACCGGTTTACGCAGTTCGCCGTTGGGGCGGCGAGCCAGGCGGTAAACGACAGCGGACTTGATTTCTCGAAAGAAGAGCCTTTTCGCGTGGGCGTAATCATAGGAACGGGTATCGGCGGAATAAGCGAAATCGAAGAGCAGCACATAAGACTGTTAAAGGGGGGACCAAAGAAAGTTTCGCCTTTCTGCGTTCCGAGGCTCATGAGCAACGCGGCCAGCGGCAACATCGCCATCCGTTACGGGTTGCAGGGACCGAACTACAGCGTTGCCAGCGCGTGCGCTTCGGGCAGTCACGCCATAGGCGAGGCGTTTTGCAACATTGTTGCCGGACAGAGCGATGTGATGATAACCGGCGGCTCGGAAGCGGCACTTACACCGGTGGGACTGGCCTCTTTCTGCGCGGCGAGGTCACTTAGCAAACGCAACGAGAACCCGCAGGCGGCTTCAAGGCCGTTCGATAAAGACCGGGACGGGTTCGTGCTTAGTGAGGGGGCGGGCGTTGTGATACTGGAAGAAGAGGGTCATGCCAAGAAGCGCGGCGCGAATATATACGCGGAGCTTGTGGGCTACGCCGCGACGGACGACGGGTATCATATAACGGCGCCTCTGCCGGACGGGGCAGGCGCCGCCAAGACGATGGAGATGGCGCTGAGCGACGGCGGTATAGCGCCAGAGAAAACAGACTATATAAACGCTCACGGCACGGGTACCGAGTTAAATGACATAGCTGAAAGCGCGGCAATAAAGGCCGTTTTCGGCGAGCATGCTTACAAACTTGCAGTAAGCTCGACGAAGAGCTGTCTTGGTCATCTTCTCGGTGCGGCCGGTGCGGTTGAACTTATAGTGTGCGTAAAGGTCATTAATGACTCGGTCATCCCCCCTACCGCCAATTTAGAGAACCCCGATGAGCGGTGCGACCTGAAGATGGATTACGTGCCGCTGAAGGCACGGCAGGCTAAGGTGAATGTCGCTTTGAGTAATTCTCTGGGCTTCGGCGGCCATAACGCCTGTCTGGTCGTCGGCAAGCGCTAGCGCAGGCGGTCAATTCCTATAAAGGCCAAATATCGGAATCCCTCGCAGTTCAAGAGCCCGGGACAGCAGACTATCGAGAGTTGCGATAGCGGGCGCCGAAAACGACGAGCGGGGGTAAAATAGTCTTTTCGCCTTTGTTATCTTTTGTTAGAGTACGGGCGATGAATATGATGTGGGCATGTCTGCTTTTGTCTGGGGGGGTGGTAATCCTTTGGAAATCGGCCGACTGGCTTGTAGATGGGGCAGTCGGACTGGCAAAGCTGTTTGGGGTGAGTCCTCTTATCATTGGCCTGACGATTGTGGCAATGGGGACGTCGGCTCCGGAGGTAGCGGCCAGCATTGCGGCGGCCGTTAGAGGCGTGGGAAACGTTGCCATCGGCAACGTGTACGGCTCGAATATCGCCAATTTGGCCCTTGTGGGTGGTTTGGCGGCCCTTATTCGGCCTATAAGGGTTCAACTGCGGACACTGAGTGGCGAGATGCCGGTGATGATTGCAGTGGCGTTATTGCTTTGGCCTGTGCTGGCAGACGGGGGTTTGTCGCGGCCTGAAGGCATTATACTGTTGAGCATCTTTGCAGGGCTGATTGTGCTGACCATTTTTACGTCACACAGAGAACCAGAAGCCTTACAGTGCGAGGCAACAAGCGGCAAAAAGGACGTGAAACGAAGTGTTTTGTTTGTTATTGTCGGCCTGGCGGGGCTGGCTCTGGGGGCGGACATGGCGGTACGAGGGGCGGTTTTCATAGGCGAGCGGGTAGGTTTGAGCAAGGCTGTGATCGGGCTGACGATTGTCGCAATCGGGACTTCTCTGCCGGAGCTCGTAACGTGCGTGGTTGCCGCTATCAAGGGCCAGCATGATATCTCAATCGGCAATCTGGTGGGCTCGAACATCTTCAATACGCTGCTGGTCGTCGGAACGGCGGGCGTGGTCAGGCCGTTCGGGGAAATAGCCTCGCGACTTGCCGGCGGGGTTGATTACTGGACTATGATTGCGGTCAGCGGAGTCTTCGTTTTGCTGGCTGCAATCGGGCGGCGGGTCGGACGGGCCGGCGGGATACTGCTGCTACTGGGGTACATCGGATATATGGTGTATCTGCTGGTTTACACCGCCGGGGTATAAGTCTCAACCTAAAATGCCATAGCGTCCGCAAAGACGTATTCAAAGTCTTTTTCGTGCGCAACCTCTACATATTCAATTTTGCGAGCCAGTTCGCGGGCATGCTGTCTGAATTGGGTACTGAGCAGTATCATTTGCGCGCCGCTTCCGGCGGCGTTGCCGACAAATCGGATGCGCTCGATGGGGACATCGGGCAGCAGGCCGATGCGGACGGCACTTTCCCTACGAATATAATTGCCGAAGGCCCCTGCCAGAAGGATTTGTTTTATGTCATCATCTTGAAGTTGGAGCTTTCGCTGGAGGAGCTTTGTGCCAGCGCGGATGGCGGCTTTCGCGAGCTGGACTTCACGGATATCCTTTTGGGTGAGGAAGACCTTTTGTGAGTCGGCTTGAGCGATGACGAAGGCGGGTTGGCGGTCGTATTCGATTAGTCGAGCAAAAACGGCCGGCGGGAGGCTGGTTTTTAATTTTGCGGGTTCGACGAATCGGCCTGAGCGTTCGATGATGCCGAGGTCGAGAAGGACGGCGACGGCATCGACGAGGCCGGAGCCGCATATAGAGTGAGGGGGTCGGCCGCCTATGACATCGACATCCACGTCATCATCGTTTACGAAGACGGCCTCGATGGCCCCTGCAACTGCCCTGCTGCCGCATTGTATGCGGGCCCCCTCAAGGGCCGGTCCGGCGGCACAGCTCGCGGCGTAGAGCTTGTCAGCAGTTCCGAGTACGAGTTCACCATTTGTGCCGATGTCCACTACCAGGGTCACTTGCTCGGCCGAGTCAACTTCGACTGCAAGGGCAACGGCGGTGGTGTCGGAACCCACGAAGCCGGCGATGTTTTCGACGGTGTGGACGTTTGCGCGCGGGTCGATTTTGAGAGCCAGGTCGGCGGCAGGCAGGTCATGAGCATCAAGGGAGTAGGCGTCGTACGGGGCCCTGCCGAGGCTGGCGACGGGGAATTTCAGGAAGATATGATTCATGGTGGTATTGCCGACGATGCAGGCCTGTCGGATTTGCTCGGCATTTAGAGAAACGTCATTACAGAGCTTCGCAATCAAATCGTTTATACAGTCGATTATCAGTTTCTGCAGTTCGGCCAATTTGGCGTCGGTCTGGGCGTAGGCGATTCTACTGATG
>CP070830.1:2159447-2174169 GCA_020344865.1 Planctomycetota bacterium | reverse complement strand
ACACCACTTTTATATGCGTAATCCAGTTTAAGTATAAATCAAGGAAAATGTGTGAAAATCAGTTTTCACGCACGGCTTTTTGCGGTATAAAAAGATATCCCACGCAGGGCTCAAGAGATGAAATATTACTGGGGCAGAAGGCAATTTTTAAAAACCGTTGGTCTGGGCGCAGCTTCACTGGTCGCATCCAGATTTGCTTTTGCTCAGCAACACCCAGGACAAAGCCGAAACGTGCTGTTATACGTCGTCGATGACCACGGCACCGACGATGCTGGTTGCTACGGCAACCCCGTCATCAAGACCCCTGGCCTCGATGCGCTCGCGCGAAAAGGAACTCGATTCACACACGCCTTCTGTACCACCGCAAGTTGCAGCGCAAGCCGCTCAGTGATACTCACGGGACTGCATAACCACGCCACCGGCCAGTATGGACACCAGCACGGCTATAACCACTTTGTAAGCTTCCCCCACATCAAGAGCCTGCCCGTCCTGCTCGCAGGTGCAGGCTATCGTACCGCATCGGCTGGAAAGTATCATGTAGCACCCGAAGAGGTTTATCGCTTCCAGCAATACATCAAGGCTAATGGCCGCTCACCCGCACAATTGGCCGACGACTGCAAACAATTTATTGCCGCCCAGGACGACAGTCCTTTCTTCCTGTACTTCTGCACGACCGAGCCGCACCGTCCCTTCCGCCGCGAAGGCTCCGACACGTTTGACCCCAAAGACGTGATAGCTCCACGCTATCTGCCCGACACCCCTGCATGCCGCGAAGAATTAGCTAAGTACTATGGCTCCGTCCAGAGGGCCGACAAAGGGCTCCTCCGCCTGATTGAAATCTTAAAACAAACCGGCCGTTGGAACGACACTCTCATACTCTACATCTCCGACAACGGCATTGCCTTCCCCGGCGCCAAAACCACACTCTACGACCCCGGCATGCGACTGCCCTGCGTCGTCCGAAATCCCTACGCCAGCAAAAAAGGAATCGTTACAGATGCTATGATTACCTGGGCCGACGTCACACCGACCATACTCGATTTCGCAGGCGCACTGCCCGACAAACCTGAATTCCACGGCCGCTCGTTCCTGCCGGTCCTGGAGCAGCAACATCCCCAGGGCTGGGACGAAATCTACGCTTCCCATACCTTCCACGAAATCACTATGTACTACCCAATGCGGGTTGTCCGCACACGCCGCCATAAACTCATCTGGAACATCGCGCACAAGCTGGATTGTCCCTTCGCCTCTGACCTTTACGCCTCCGCCACCTGGCAGGATATATTAAAACGAGGCGAAACGGTATACGGTAAACGCACCGTCGATGCCTATATTCACCGCCCGAAGTTCGAGTTGTACGACCTGCAAAACGACCCCCACGAAATTAATAACCTCGCCGACGACCCGGACTATATCGAAACCCTGGAAAAGCTAAAGCGAAAGCTCGCCAGATTCCAGGAGCGAACAAAAGACCCGTGGGTCCTCAAATGGAAATACGAATAGGTACTGCCGACAAACATAGTTGAGGTAGACAGATGATAAGCAAATACTTCCAGCTTCAAGAAAGGAAAACTAATTTTGAGATTGAGTTTGTAGCCGGGCTTACCACATTCCTCACAATGGCATATATCATCTTCGTCAACCCGGCCATCCTCAGCCCCACTGGAATGGACAAGGAAGCCCTTATAGCCGTAACCTGTATAGTAACGGCCGCCGCCACTATAATCACCGGAATATTGGCCAACGCCCCCATCGCTATGGCCCCGGGACTTGGCCTCAACAACTTCTTCGCATACCTCGTGGTCTCCGGAAAAATGAACTGGCAGACCGCTCTCGGTGCGGTCTTTGTCTCCGGCGTACTCTTTCTGATATTGACTCTGTCGGGACTCAGAAAAAAAATCGTGGAGGCAATACCGACCTCCCTCGTCGCCGCTATTGCCGTCGGCATCGGTCTTTTCATCACCTTTATAGGTCTCAGGAATCTCGGCGTTATCGTACAAAATGAAATCACGCTTGTCTCGTCCGGCCCGCTGACCGCAACAATCCTCATTGGACTCGCCGGACTGCTCGTAATGCTTTATCTCGAAATGAAAAAAATAAAAGGTGCCCTCCTCGCCGGCATCATAGCATCTACAATATTGGCTGCCGTATTCAAAAAAATCCAACTGCCCCACCAGGTCATCTCTTCTCACCTCGACATAACCGCCATCGCCTTCAAACTCGACATAATCAGCGCCTTGAAATGGGGCTTCTTCGGCAGCATCTTCACTCTCACTTTCATAGATATGTTCGACAGCGTCGGCACACTCGTCGCCTGCTGCCATCAGGCAAACATGGTCGACGAAAATAACAAAATAAAAGGGCTCGACCGACTACTGAGCATCGACGCCGTGGCAACCGTAATAGGAGCTGTCCTGGGAACCTCCACCGTTACCGCCTATGTCGAATCGGCGGCAGGTATCGAGCAGGGAGGCCGAACAGGCCTGACCTCTATAGTTACGGGCGCCCTGTTTCTGCTCGCGCTGCTGTTCGTCCCGATTGTCGCGATTGTGCCCCTATATGCAACCGCACCGGCCCTCATTATGGTCGGCCTTTTTATGATGAAAGAAGTCAAAAGAATAGACTTCACCAACTTGGAAGAGGCCTTCCCTGCATTTATCATCGTCGTTATGATTGCCCTCAGCTACAGTATCAGCACAGGCCTGGCCTTCGGCTTCATCTCTTTTGTCCTTATAAAAACGGTCTCCGGCAAGGCCAAACAGATACGCCCCACAATGTGGGCCATCGCAATTCTCTCTACACTCTTTTTGACACTCGACAGAATCGGCGATAGCATTAGTTATCTTAAAAGCGCTGTCTGACTAAAAAGATAAGGGAGAAACGCCATGTTAAAAAATTCCGTCATTCTAATACTAGCACCGGTACTGTTGTTCTGCTCCTGCGAGGGCAAAGAACCGGCCGGTACCGAAGAAGTGGGAGGTAACAAAATGGAGATTAAAGTCACGAGTTCGGCCTTCGAAGAAGGCGGTATGATTCCATCGAAGTACACCTGTGACGGTGACGATATCTCACCGCCGTTGCAGTGGGACACCGTCCCCGAAGGCACCAAAAGCGTCGCCCTGATTTCGGACGACCCCGACGCCCCGGTGGGTACATGGGTACACTGGGTCCTGTTCAACTGGCCCGCCGATTCCAAAGAAGTCACCGAGAACGTCCCCCCCGAAAAGATTTTGCCCAACGGAGCCAAACAGGGTATTACCGACTTCCACAGAATCGGCTACGGCGGGCCGTGTCCGCCAAGCGGCACCCACAGATATTTCTTCAAGATTTACGCACTCGATAAGATGCTTGACTTACAAGCCGGCGCCGACAAACCCGCCCTGCTCAAGGCCATGGAAGGACATATCCTCGGACAGGGACAACTGATTGGCAAGTACAAAAGAAGATAAGCTCGGCGGCATATAGTTTCTGATTTGCTCGTTTCGGCGCAAACTGATTTAAAGCTTCCGCACCGCAGCGGCTGCGTGGATGCCAAGCAGCATAAGATAGTCCAAATCGCCGAGATTATAGTGCTCGTCGCGAATGGCATTGTCAACGTACAACACACCGTAGCACCCACCGGGACCAATAAGCGGCCCTATCACAACAGACCGGATCTGTCCCTCCTCCGCCTTGTTCAGGTCGCGCGAAAAGATAAAAAGCTGAAACTGCTCTTTCTCGACCGCCTGCGTAATCCTGTCTTGAAGTTCGATGTCACTCAGCTCAAGGTTTGTGCCGTCACGGCACCTTCCTGAGTGACGCGTCATCGGACCGCCAGCCTCCCCTCGCAGCGCACACCAGCTATGATATGCTCCGAACTGCTTCGACGTAACATCCAGCAATGCCAGCAGCAGCTCATCAAGATTAGCGGACTTGCAAATCGCCTCGCTCGCCTCGAGAAAATCCGTCGCCCGCTTCGCCGGCAGCCGCAGAGGCGGTGCATCCGCCGTGCCCAGTTTCCTCTCGATAATCTGTGGACCGCGAGCAGTTCCTGTCAGCGTATCGGCCAGATTAATCTGTTTCTCCGCCTTCGCCGCTGCCTCGAAACTCACCTCAATTGTATAATCGGCTATCCGGATAAGGTCGCCGGTCTTGACCGCGGACTTGTGAACAGCCTCGTCATTAAGAAATGTCTTGTTCGCCGAGTCCAGGTCTTCCACCATCCATTTGCCCTCTTGGGTGGCGTATAGCACAGCGTGCTGTCTCGATATCGCCCTGTCCGGCAGAAAAACCTGGCTGTTCTCCTGTCGGCCTATATAAACAGGACCCTTCTCGAACCGAAATTCGTTGACCTTACGCTTGTTTTGCTTTACGACTAAACGCACCTCTTTGCCGCCCTGCCTTTCGGATTCTAATCTCTTCTATCCTATTATCCACAATTACCCCGACCCTGTCAAGCAAACAATGTCTAAATCCGCCATATTGCGATTATAGGCCGATTTACGAAGACTATCAGCCGTCATCGCCGAAAAATTCCAGCTTCTTAATCCCTCAGTGCAAATCACCCGGCCTTATCATCCGCCCCGCACCGAGATTTATGAACTTCTCCCCGAATTGCTCCTCAAACAGCCTCCTCGACTTATCGCCGCAGCAGTGACACGCCCCAACATAACGCACCCCTGATTCCTTCAAAGCCGAAATTACCCTCCTAATTCTACCCCCCGCCGCCCACTCAAGATGAAAGCCCCCAATAACCAAAAAAATATCAGAATTCAATAACTTACGCGATGCATTTACAAACTTCGCTACTCCAGGATGCGCACAGCCGACTATCAATACAGGGCCTGCTTCTGTTCGAACAACCAGAGCCTGCTCCTTTATCAGCCTCCCAACCTGCCCGACCGAATACACGTCCCTGCAAATCTTGACCGGCTCTTTCACCTCAATAACCTCTGCGCCATACCTTGCAACACCATCCTTAACTTGCTTCGGAAATGACACCGGTAGATAAACACTCACTTCGGGATTTCTTCCCAGAAAACCATCCAGCCCTCCAGTATGGTCACCGTGAATATGAGATAGAACTACTACATCGATACTCCCGGGCTCAATCTCCAGACGCTCCATATTGTCCAGCAGCAACCTGCCCGGTCCTGTATCGAAAAGAATGGTCTTTTCGCCGCCGCTTACAAGACACGAAAATCCCCAACCCGTCTCCAGCCCATCCTTACCAGCATTATTGTCACAAACAATCGTAATTTGCACTTTCTTAAACCCACTCCCAATTGCAAAACGACGACGCCTGGCATCTTCGCATTCGATTGTCTCCAAGAATCAATCGTGCAATTATAACCACCTGGCCCTTTTCACGCCAACATACGCCAGCACAAACTCTCTCCTAAACCGAAAGCCTATCATTGGCACTTATCGAAGAACCAAACCCGTTTTTTGTTAGCAATAAGCGCCGTTTTGCGTATAATCGGCCAAATTCCGTTATTTAGCCTAATTTCGGCCTTATACCAAGGAGTACGATGTGACCCGAACCAGGATAACCATAGTCGGGGCTGGCAATGTCGGCGCAACCGCCGCACACATCGCCGCCGCCGCCAATCTCGCCGACATAGTCCTGCTCGACATAGTCCCCGGCCTTGCTGAAGGCAAAGCCCTCGACATCGCCCAGGCCGCCCCTTTACAGTCCTTTAACTGCCGAATCACCGGCACCACAGACTGGGAAATGACCGCCGAAAGCACCGTCGTTGTCATTACAAGCGGCCTGCCGCGAAAGCCTGGCATGAGCCGAGATGACCTGCTCGCAAAAAACGTCCAAATCGTAAAGAGCGTCAGCGAAAAAATAGTCCAATACTCCCCGCAAAGCATCATCATCGTCGTCTGCAACCCGCTCGACGCCATGACCTATACCGCCGCCAAAGTTACCGGCTTCGCCAAAAGCAAGGTCGTCGGCATGGCCGGAGCCCTCGATACTGCCCGATTCAGCCATTTTCTCGCCACCGAAATAGGCGTAAGCCCCTGCGACGTAAACTGCGTCTTGATGGGCGGCCACGGCGACGATATGGTCCCCCTGCCAAGATTCACGTCTGTCAGCGGCACTCCGCTGACAGAGCTGCTCGGCTCAGACAGAATAGCCCAAATCGTCGAAAGGACCCGAAAGGGCGGCATAGAAATCGTAAATCTGCTCGGCTTCAGCGCCTACTACGCCCCCGCTGCCGGAGTCGCCAAAATGGCCGAAGCAATCCTCAAAGACAGTAAAATCACCCTGCCCTGCTGTGCTTATTGTAAAGACCAATACAACGCCGGGGGATACTTCATCGGAGTCCCGGTCGTACTTGGAAAAAATGGTGTCGAAAAAATCATCGAGCTCGATTTAAACGAATCCGAAAAGGCCCTGTTTGAAAAATCACTAAGCCACGTAAAGGAACTCGCCGCTAAGGTTGACAAGCTACTGTGAGCGTAATTTTTCTTTCGGCTCTGCATTGTCATTTGCCGAATAATATAATAGTCTATCAGCCGCCTAGAACGGATTTACAAATATAAGAGGCTCAAATGGAATTGATAAAACAAATCAAAGAGGCCGAAACACAAGCCCAGAAAAATATCGAACAGGCAAAGGCTCAGGCAGCAAAAAACGCCCAGGACCAGAGCGAAAAACACCAGCAAACCCTGGCTGACGCCGAGCAGCAGAGAAAAAAAACCATCGAGGCCGCTGTAAAAAAGGCCGAGCAGCAGGCCCTCGCGGAAATCGAAGACCTGAACGCCAAGGCCGAAAAAAATCGAAAACAATTGCACGGCAAATCCACCGACAAAATCCCACCCGCCGTAAAAACCGTAACCGACTACCTAAAAGGATGACGCAATGGCCATCACCCAAATGGCAAAAGTTATACTCGTCACCCACCGCTCTCAGGCCGCCGAACTGCTTGAGGCCTTACAGCACGACGGCATCTGTCAGATATTAAACGCCCAGCAGGCCGCCGTTACCAAAGATATGCCGGAGCTCGCCGCAGCCGCCGAACGACCCAAAGACATCGAATATCTCCTGGGCCGTCTCGAAAAAACCATAGAATTCCTGAAAGACTACGCCCTCGCACCCAAAGGATTGCTAAGCGCCCTGGCGCCGAGGACAGTTATCGACGAAAGCTCTTACAACAAAACCGTCGAAGACAGGCAAATCCTGAAGATTATCGAGCAGTCCGAGCAAACAAAAGCAGAAATTGAAAGGCTCAATTCCGAAAGTGAGAATCTCCAGGCGACCTTGGCCCAGCTCGCCCCCTGGCAGTCACTCGAAACACCTGTCCAGGAAATCGGCCGGCTCAACAGAACAACCACTCTCGCCGCACTGCTGCCCTCCCAGCAAATAGAAAAGGTTCAACAGCAGCTCGCCGACCTCGGCGCAGCAATCGAAACAGTAGCTTTCTCTGACAACAAATGCGCCTGCATTATCGTCGTCATCAACGAAAATCTAAGCGACGTACAAAAGCTGCTCCGCTCCGCGGAATTCGAGCCGGTCAGCTTCGAGCCGATGACCGGCACAGTCGCAGAACTCATTGACGAACACACCGCCCGGCTCAGCGAAACACAAAAAAAATTACAACTTATGCACGAACAGGCGGCCCGGCTCGCCGAAAATCTACTCAAACTCCAAATCCTCTATGACCACTACGCCAATTTACTAAACAGAGAACAGGCCAAAGACACCGCCCCCGCAACAGAATCCACCGTCATCCTCGAAGGCTGGGTAAAACAAAAGGACTACCCCCGCCTCGAAAAAATCGTCTCCAGCTTTGAAGCCTCCACTCTTGCAAGAATCGAACCCGCAGAAGATGAGGAAATACCCGTCGAAATCGAAAACAAAAATGCCATAAAGCCCTTCGAGGTCATAACACGCCTTTACGGCATGCCCCAGCATTTCGAGGTCGACCCAACGGCTTTCCTCGCGCCGTTCTTTGCCCTGTTCTTCGCCCTCTGCCTGACCGACGCCGGCTACGGACTCGTTATCGTAGCTATGATGGTTTTCTTCTTAAAGAAAGTTCAGGGCGACAAAAAGCTCATGTGGATGCTCGGAATCTGCTCGGCTGTTACCCTCATAACCGGAGCACTTACCGGCGGATGGTTTGGCGACGCTGTCCAGCAGTTCGTACCCGCATTGAAACCACTAAGAGAAAAAATGATGTGGTTTGACCCTCTCGAGAACCCCATGATGTTCTTCGGCTTGTCCCTGGTGCTCGGTTACACTCAGATTATGGCCGGTTTGCTCATTGCATTCATACACAATCTAAAGCAAAAGGATTACATAGCCGCCGTATGTGACCAGCTGACCTGGCTCGTTATGCTAAATTCTATCGTCATCTTTACTGCGGCCAAAGCCGGCGTTCTCCCGCCGCAAGTCGGAAAATTCTTCGGAATCCTCGCACTCATACCCGCTGCGGCAATCTTTCTGTTCAGCCAGCGAGAAGGCCCCTTGGTAGGTAGAATTGGAATGGGACTGTACAATCTCTTTAGCGCCATATTTTATCTCGGCGACGTCCTCAGTTACCTGAGATTAATGGCGCTTGGTATGGTGACCGCCGGCATCGCAATGGCGATAAACGTCATATCAAAGGTTGCTGTCGATATACTTTCAAGCTTCGGCGTACCTAAAGTCATTGGCATTGTAGCAATGATACTGATTCTTATTGGCGGACATGCGGCTAATTTGGGCCTGAGCGCCTTGGGCGCTTTTGTCCACACGTTAAGACTGCAATATGCCGAATTTTTCCCGAAGTTCCTTGTAGGCGGCGGAAAATTATTCCAGCCCCTCTCAAAAAACTACAAACACATTTACGTTAAGAAAATCTAAATACAAATTTCTAACTAAGAAAGGCAGGTAAACAATGGATTATGGAACTACATTGGCCTTCGTTGGTGCAGGTTTGGCGGCTTTTTTGGCGGGCATCGGCTCGGCAATCGGTATAGGTATCGCCGGCAGAAGCGCAACTGGCGTGCTTAGCGAAAAGCCCGAAAGATACGGACAGATGTTCATCATGGTCGTCCTGCCGGGCACGCAGGGATTGTACGGCTTTCTGGCGGCATTCCTTGTAATGCGGAACTTGAACTTCTTTGGTGCAGGCGGCGTGCCCGAGATAAGCGTCAAGCTCGGTTGGCAAATATTGGCCGCCTGTCTGCCGGTCGCCTTCGCCGGACTCGTCAGCGCCATTCACCAGGGCAAGGTTTGCTCCGGCGGTATCCTGATGGCCGCAAAAAGACCCGAAATGGCTTTCAAAGCCGGTGTCATCTACGCCGTCATGGTCGAGCTTTATGCCATGCTTGGTCTTGTTGTATCGATGTTCATCATACTGATGGGTATCGCCTGGCCCGAGGCCCCCGCTGCACTACTATAAGGCAGATTAACCGTGTGTAATTTACTGGATGATAACAATGGAAGCTGAACAGGTTGTAAAAAAAATACTCGCCGACGCCGATGCCGAGGCAGCAAAAATAAAGGCCGAGGCCGATGAAAAACTAGCCGATGAGCAGCGCAAGTTCGACGAGCAGCTTGGAGAATATAAAAAACAAACAGATATACTTGCCAAAAAGGCGGCCCAGGATAAAAAGGAACATCTCCTCGCGGCCGCAAGAATGGATATCGCTAAAAAATTCCTCGCCGAAAAAAGAAAAATTATCGACGAAGTATTCGACAAGGCACGCACCCAACTGCAGAACCTCCCCGACGACCAATACTCCAAACTCATGACAAAACTGATGCTCCAGGCCGTCGAAACAGGCGACGAGGAAATCATCATCGGAAAAAACGAAAAACGCATTGACCAAAAATTCGTAAAGCAAATCAACCGCGAGCTAGGCCCCGGCTTCAAAGGTAATCTGAGACTCGCAAACGAACGCAATAACCTCACAGGAGGTTTCATCCTGAAACGAGGCAAAATAAAAAACAACGTCTCAATCGATGTACTATTGCAGCAAGCTCGAAAAGAACTCGAAATCCAATTGGCAAAGGAGCTTTTCGCCTGATGGCAAATAATTTACCGTGAACACGCAGACCGAAGAAATTACCGAAATCGCCGAGCAAAGCATCTTGGATTTTCATGCCTATCCGTCTGTCGGCTCCGACGACTGGCGATACGCCTTCCAGACCGCTCAGGTACGCGTACTCGAAACTCAGATGCTGAGCCGCGCTGTCCTCTCGGACATGGCCAATGCGGAAAACTACGAGGCCGCCGTCAGTCTGCTCTCGGCCACCGAATACGCCATGCCACGCGCAGGCCATAACTTCGCAGAACTCGAAAACATCCTCCGGCTAAGAAGAACCGAGCTGCGACAGCTCTTTGCCGATTTAATCCTGGATGAGCTTATTGTAGAGCTGTTCAGCAACCGGGATGACTTCGCAAACCTCCGCTTGGCACTCAGACGGACACTTACCCAAAAACCACCGGGCGCCGATTACAGCAATGACGGCAATGTCCCTGCTGACCTGTTCCAAAAAGCCCTCGAAGAGGAAAACTACGACACACTGCCGGACTATATGCAGCATGCCATCGAGCAGGCTGTCCTTGCCTATTACCAGGATAAAGACATCCGTCGCATTGACTACGCAATCGACCGCACCCAGGCCGAATTCAACCTTCGAAAGGCCCACCAGCTAAAGAACACCTTTCTCATTGCACTTTTTAGAATTCAGATTGATTTAGCCAACATCCGCACAATGCTCCGTCTCAAATTCACCGAATCCGAGCAGGAATCCGAGCTTGCGACAGCAGAGCGTAACGTCTTCCTAAAAGGTGGATACGTCACGCTCGAACCGCTCCAAAGAGCGCCCGACCTCGGTTACGAGTCTCACGGACAGTTGTTCTTCCACCTGCCTTACCACCGACTCGTTGAAACGGCCGCCGGCTACCTCGCCTCGGACAAATCTTTTCTAAAGGCCGAACAGCAGTGTGAACAGTTCCTGACCGGATTCTTAAACTCTACGGTTCAGATTACCGCCGGACCTCAACCAATCATTGCTTACTTATTGAACAAGGAAAACGAAATCAGAACCGTCCGGCTCATATTAACAGCAAAAAAGAGCTCCCTCGACACAAAACTAATCCTCGACCGAATTACATAACGAGATACGAATTATGCAAGGTAAAGTTGCGGTTTTAGGTGATGCAGATTTCGTGATGCCCTTCTCGGCACTCGGCGTTGATACATACCCGGTGGGCGATACGACCGACCAGATGATCGAGAGCGCCGAAAAAATAATCGCCGAAAGATACGCCCTCGTGGTAATCGCCGAGAACATAGCCCCCGTCGTCGTAGAGGCCTTCGCCGCCCTGACCAACGCCCCCACACCGGCCGTTCTCGTCGTCCCGTTTACTACAGAATCAAAAGGCTTCGCAACAAGAGCGCTTGGCCAGGTATTAAAGACCGCCACCGGAATAAACATCTTACAAAATAACTAAGCACAAGGTTTTTACAATGACTCAAGCAAGACAGGGAACAATAATCAAAGTCGCGGGCCCCGTCGTCGTCGCAAAAGGCATGGCAGGCGCACGAATGTACGATGTCGTCCGCGTTGGAAAACTGAACCTCATCGGCGAAATAGTCGAGCTGCACGGTGACCTCGCCTCAATCCAGGTATACGAGGAAACCACCGGAATCGGGCCCGGCGAGCCCGTCACCGACACCGAAGCGCCCCTGAGTGTCGAACTGGGACCCGGACTTATCGAGAGCATCTACGACGGCATTCAAAGGCCCCTCAATCAACTCGTCGAAGCAGAGGGCGAGTTCATGAGCAGGGGAAGCGCAGTACCCGGCCTCGACAGAAAAAAGAAATGGCACTTCGTACCCACCGTCGCCGATGGAACACAGGTCGGCACCGGTGACATCGTCGGCGAGGTCCAGGAAACAACCCTGCTAAAGCACAAAATTATGGTCCCGCCAGCTGTTTCCGGCAAAATACAAAAAATCGCCGAAGGCGATTACACCGTAACTGAAACCATCGCCGTTTGCAAAGCAGACGACGGCACTCAAACCGAGCTAAAACTAATGCAGAAATGTCCCGTCCGCAGCGCCCGACCCGTCACCAAAAGGCTTGCCCCCGACAAAATCCTCGTCACCGGCCAGCGAGTTATCGACGCCTTCTTCCCCGTCGCAAGGGGTGGAACCGCCTGTGTCCCCGGGCCATTCGGAACCGGCAAGACCGTCGTACAGCACCAGCTCGCCAAGTGGGTCGACGCCGAAATCGTAGTCTACGTCGGCTGCGGCGAACGTGGAAACGAAATGACCGACGTCCTCACCGAGTTCCCCGAGCTAAAAGACCCACACACCGGCGAACCCCTGATGAAACGCTCCGTCCTCATTGCAAATACCTCCAATATGCCCGTCGCCGCCAGAGAGGCCTCCGTCTATACCGGAATCACCATCGCCGAGTACTTCCGCGATATGGGCTACACCGTTGCGTTAATGGCCGACAGCACCAGCCGATGGGCCGAAGCAATGCGCGAAATCTCCACCAGACTCGAAGAGATGCCCGCCGAAGAAGGCTACCCCGCATACCTCGCCGCCCGCATCGCCGCATTCTACGAAAGGGCCGGCCGAGCCCAATGCATCGGCTCACCGCAACGAGAGGCTGCCCTGTCAATCATCGGCGCCGTAAGCCCCCCCGGCGGAGACCTCTCAGACTCAGTCGTCCAGGCGACCCTCCACGTCGTAAAGGTCTTCTGGTCGCTCGTCGGACGACTCGCATACCAGCGTCACTTCCCCGCAATCGACTGGCTCACAAGTTATTCTTTCTACAAAGAATACCTCCGCACCTGCTTCGAGGACAAAGACAAAGGCGACGAGATGGAGCAGATGACCATCCGCGCGATGAGCCTGCTCGAGCAGGAAGCCGAGCTGCTGGAAATCGTCCGCCTCGTCGGTGCAGAGGCCCTCTCACCAAGAGACAGGCTCACCCTCGAAACGTCACGCTCAATCCGCGAGGACTTCCTCCACCAAAACGCATTCCACAAGGTCGATACTTTTACCTCAATGGAAAAGCAGTACGAAATGTTAAAAACCATCCTCCACTTCGAAAACCGCTCGCTTGCCGCAATCGACGCGGGCGTCGAGACAGCCGATATCTTCAAGCTGCCCGTTCGAGAGGAAATCGCCAGAGCGAAATACATCCCACAGGAAGAAACAGACAAAATACCGAAAATAAGAGACACAATTGACGAACAGACCAGACAATTACAGACCCCGGCGGTAACATAATGCCTCAACCTAAACAGGAGTTTTCTAAATGTTGTCTTTGAAGGAATACCAAACAGTTACAAACATCTCCGGACCGCTCATGCTCGTCGAAATGGTCGACGAAGCAAAGTACGGACACATCGTCGAAATCGAGCTTGGCGACGGCACAATCCGCCACGGCCAAATACTGCAGGTCGAAAACGACAAAGCCCTCGTCCAGGTCTTCGAGGGCACCCGTGGTATCGACGTCAGCAAGAGCACCGTCCGCTTCCTCGCCAGACCGCTTGAGCTTGCCCTCTCACCGGACATCCTCGGTCGGGTCTTCAGCGGGCTCGGCGAGCCGAAAGACGATGGCCCCGCCATCATCCCCGACAAGCTCCAGGACATCAACGGAAGCCCCATCAACCCCTACGCCCGCGACTACCCCAACGAATTCATCCAGACGGGCATATCCACAATCGATGGCCTCAATCCGCTCGTCCGAGGCCAAAAGCTCCCTGTCTTCTCAGGCTCCGGCCTGCCACACGACCAGATTACCGCACAGCTCGCAAGACAGGCCACCGTACTCGGCAAAGGAGAGGAATTCGCCGTCGTCTTCGCCGCTATGGGCATCACCTTCGAGGCCGCACAGTTCTTCATCAACGACCTCCAGCAGACAGGCGCCATCGAGCGGGCCGTAATGTTCGTTAACCTCGCGAACGACCCCGCAATCGAAAGAATAGCGACACCCCGCTTCGCACTAACCGCCGCAGAATATCTCGCCTACGACCTCGAAATGCACGTCCTCGTCATCCTGAACGACATGACCAACTATTGCGAGGCCCTCCGAGAAATAAGCGCCGCCAGAAAAGAGGTCCCGGGCAGGCGCGGTTACCCCGGCTATCTCTACACCGACCTCGCCACCGTCTACGAAAGGGCTGGAAGAATAAAAGGCAAAAAGGGCTCCATCACTATGGTACCTGTCCTGACTATGCCGGAGGACGACAAGACACACCCCGTCCCGGACCTCACTGGCTATATCACAGAAGGCCAGATTATCCTCGCCCGACCCCTCCACCGAAAGGCCATCGCCCCGCCAGTCGACGTACTGCCCAGCCTCTACCGGCTAAAGGATAAGGGCATCGGAGAAGGAAAGACACGAGAAGACCACGCCGACCTCTACAACCAGCTTTACGCCGCCTACGCCCGCGGGAAAGAGGCACAGGAGCTTGCCACAATAATGGGTGAGGCCGCCCTCTCCGAGGAAGATAAAAAATATATGGACTTCGCCAACCAGTTCGAGGCCCGCTACGTCTCCCAGGACTATTACGAAAACCGCACCGTCGAGCAGACCCTCGACCTCGGCTGGGAGCTGCTCAGCATGTTCGAAAACGTCGAGCTAAAACGTATGGACATCAAACTAATCGAAAAATATATGCCAAAGTTCCGAAAAACTAAAAAGGAATCGTAACGACACCATGTTAGAGAATGTCAACGCTACAAGAATGCAACTTCTGTATTTGCGCAAGCGCGT
>CP070830.1:2154566-2159347 GCA_020344865.1 Planctomycetota bacterium | reverse complement strand
TTATCCGGTCCGATCCAGTCTGTAAGATTTATCCTTGCGGGATATTTGCCGGTGAGAATAGAAGCGCGTGTTGGTGAGCAAACGGGACAGGCGGCGTAGGCATTTGTGAATCGCATGCCTTCGGCGGCGAGCTTGTCTATGTTGGGTGTTTCGTAGAAGGTGCTTCCGTAGCAGCCGGCGTCGGTCCAGCCCATGTCGTCGATGAGAATGAAGACAAAATTGGGTTTTTTCTTTTGCGGCTGGGGGGTGGCGAGCAGGCAGCCGGGCACGAGAGTCATTGCGCCAGCACCTGCGGACAGTTTTAAAAAATCACGGCGGTTCATGACATCTTCCTTTACGAAAGTTTAGAAAAATTTTGTTAGCTTTACGTCTACTGCCGGTTTTTTGAACCAAGTGAGGTGTATTTTAGGTGTTTTTCAGGAGTTTTCAATTATTTTGAGGGGTGCGTATTTGAGCATCAGTGATTTGGTTTGTCCTGAGTTGAATTTGACGACTACGACACTGTTTTGGCCCATATCGATGAATTCCTCGATGGTGCCGAGGCCGAATTTTTTGTGGCGAACCATCTGGTTGGGGGCGAGCTGAGGGACGTCCTGGCTGGTGCTATCATCGTAGTGGTAATGGTTTTCGGCGGGGGTATCGTTGAATTCGATTCCGAGCTCGAAAAGGAACGGCGAGGGTATTGTTCGGAGCACGTGGCCACGTATGGTACGGTACTTAGCATAGCTTATGTTCAGGCCGGACTTGGCACGGGTCATGCCGACGAAGAAGAGTCTGCGCTCTTCTTCCATTTCATCGGTGTTCTGGTCGCTGTTGGACCTTTCGTGCGGCAGCAGGCCATCTTCTACGCCGACGATGAAGACGTTTTCAAATTCGAGGCCCTTGGCACAGTGCAGGGTCATCAGGGCGACGCGGTCCGTGGAGGTGTCGTAAGCATCAACGTCGCTGAAGAGGGATATTTGCTGGAGGTAGTCGAGCAGTGAAGGTTCTTCGGTCTGGTCGTCATATTGAGCAGCGGCACTTATCAGCTCGTTGACGTTTTCGATGGCGTTTCTGCCATCCGGGCCGATGGCCTTGAGGGATTTTACCAAGCCAGATTCGGTGAAGACGCGTTCGGCGAGGGGGGCGACGGGGCCGGCGCTATCTTTCTTAAACTGCTCAATCATTTTGACGAAGGAGGTGATTTTGCTTTTTGGTGATTTTGAGAGAGAGTCAATTTTATCGGCTTTTTTGAGGGCATCGTAAAGGGTAACATTCTGGCGTGCGGCGTAGCTGCGGACTTTGTCTATGGTGGTCTTGCCGATGCCACGGGCGGGAGTGTTTATGATACGCAGCAGTGCGAGTTCGTCGTCCGGGTTGACGAGGATTTTCAGGTAGGCAAGGATGTCTCTGATTTCCTTTCGGCTGTAGAATTCGACTCCGCGCACAATCTGGTAAGGCACCTTTTCTTCGATGAATGCCTCTTCAAGCACCCTGCTCATTGAGTTAACACGGTAGAAGACGGCGATATCTTTCGTGGAGGCGCCTTTGGCCGTGAATTCTTTTATTTGTTTAACAAGTCCCTGGGCCTCCTGCATTTCGTCAGGGAAGGGAGAGATGACGATGTCAGGGCCGGGCGGTTTTGTGGGGATGAGCTTTTTCGGTTTTCTATTTTGGTTGGCCGCAATGAGGTTGTCGGCAGCCTGGAGGATATTGGGAGTGCTTCGGAAGTTCTCCTCGAGTTTTACGATGGTGGCATCGGGCCAATCTTTTTCAAAGGCGAGTATGTTTCGTATGTCGGCGCCCCGCCAGCGGTATATGGACTGGTCAGGGTCTCCTGTTACGCAAATGTTGTTATGAGTGGAGACGAGGTATTTGGCCATTTTGTATTGGGCGTGGTTGGTGTCCTGATATTCGTCAATGAGCAGGAACTTGAAGCGGTTGCCAAGCTCAGCGCATACATCGGGACAGTCGCGGAGCAGGAAAGCCGTTTTGAAGAGCAGGTCGTCGAAATCGAGGGCGTTTGCGTCGGTCAGTATGGTCTGGTAGCGGGCATAAATCTTAGCGAGTGTTTTGGAAAAGAAGTCGTCGGCCCGGGTTTTGAAGGAGTCAACGTCTATGAGATTGTTTTTCAGGGCGGAGACGGCGTCGAGCATTCTCGCGGGGGGGAAGTTTGTGGTGTCGAGCTCGCAGGCCTTGACGGCCTGCTTTATACACCTTGTCTGGTCGGCATCGTCATAGACGCTGAAGTTCGGGCTTATGCCGGCTTTGTGTGCGTATTGGCGAAGTATTCTGACGCACAGGGAGTGAAAGGTGCTGATGTGGGCGCCGGCGGAGGCGCCAAGGGCGACTGCCCTTTGGCGCATTTCATCCGCAGCTTTATTGGTGAAGGTTATGGCGCAGATATTGTGAGGTTTGACGCCCGAGTCGATGAGTGCTGCAATTCGGTGTGTGATGACGCGGGTTTTACCGCTGCCCGGTCCGGCGAGTATGAGCAAGGGACCTTCAATGTGGAAGACGGCCTTTTTTTGCGAAGGTGTTAGTTGTCTGGAGAGCGCATTTTGCATAGCCGGAGCAAGTCGTGTGTCACTGGGTCTGTTGTTCTAATTGTTTCTGCAACTTTTCTTCCTGCTGCTCTAATTGTTTGGCGAGCTCGGGCCTTTCGATTCTTATGCGTCCTCTGAGGCTGAATCTGAGGTTAAGTGGGTACCGCTCGTCATTAAGAAAATCGATAAGTGCAAGATATCTTAGCAACTTAAGGTCGGGCAGGTCAATTCTGTTCTCATCCAAGTACGCCGTCTGGTAATGGTTGTGGACTTCTTCCGCCATTTTTTCTCTGCCGAAGGCCTCGTCGTCATCGTGTATGGCGTATCTAAAGTAGGCTTCGCGCAACATCATCTGGACGATTTCTTTCGCATTATTGAGGCCTATGTTCTGCAGTTCTTCGCGAAGACGATTTTTTACAAAGATAATAAAGGGTACATTGAAGTCCTCGGAGGTGTACAACAGCCTCAATTGTTTGTAGATTTTTTCCGCCTGCTGGATATGTCCCGCCTGATAAAAGGAGAACAAGGCGTTTTTGAGAAAGTTTCTGTGACCGATTTTGAGTGACTCCTGGCTGCCAAACGCGCCGATGTCCTCATATTTTTCTATTCTTGCCAACCAGCCTTTGTTGACGGCTTCGAACATTCTCAAGTCCGAGCGGAGGAAAACTTCTTTTGTGGGGCGTACACTGGGGTCATCCTTAACGAAGGTTCCGGCTCTATACGGGATGTAAGTCGGCTGCTGTGCAAGCTTCTCTGGAGGCAGGTCATAGACGAATATTTTTCCGTTGCGGAAGAGGCTCTGCAAGCTGTGGTTTACAATACGGTCGGTATTGATTTCGGCCGTTGAGAATTCCTCCTTGCCGGCCACTTGAAGGCCTCTGAGGGCCCAATAGATTGCGTGTGTGTCGGGGTGGCGCCAGTCGAGGGGCAGGTGATTGTTTGGGTCAGTGAGGTCAACGGGGCCGTAGCTTTGATTGAGCTGCTGCATAAGAACAGGGTTTAGTTTCCAGGTGTTGCGAAAATGATGGGCTTTGGCGAAGATATCGAACTTTTGGAGGGCGGCAGTGCCTCTGAAATTGTCTATTGTGTTAATGGCCTCGGGATTGAATCTGGCCGGGTTTTGTCTCAGAGACAAGTAGTTGCTAACGAATTTGTCATCATCGGCAAAGGTGTTGTCAGCGGCTTTCAGGGCGTCAATTATCGGTGCGATTTCGGGGTCTTTTGCAATTTGCTGAAAGTCTGTTGGCGCCTTAGCAAGGGCGTCGAAATACTGGTTATCAGCCGGACCGAGCAGCGGCTCTATGGCCAAAGCCAACTGAATCTTGTAGTATTTGTGTACGTCATCTGACACGGAGCCCATTTTGTGCTGGAATATTCTGGCGAGTTCGTGATAGAGCCCAATGCTTTTGGGATTCAGAGGGATGCCCTTGTCCCTCAGCAGTTCATAGCCGTTCTTTACCCATTGGTAGCGTTCGTCCGGCTGAGATGGCGGTATGGCGACGGAGATGTTATACGCCATGTTCCAGGCGTGGAACTGCCAGACGGAAGGGAACCGCGGCTGCAGGGTTGTTATCCATTCTGCGAGCTGTTTTGCGTCGAAAAACTGTCCCTGCTCTTTCAGTCTGTCGGCCCTGAGCCAGAGGACGTCGACGACGAGTCCCCGAAAGGCACCCATTGCGACGGTCGCAAATGCGAGGGAAGGCGGCGCGTTTTCAAGAGGCTCGTTGCTTATAAGTCTCATTTGGAGGCGCTGAGAGTTTATGAAGTCGAGTTTATCGCCGGCGATGATGAGCAGAGCGATGGCGAGAAGGATACAGACGAGCCAGATTATTGTGTCGCGCAATCGCATAACAGGAACAAGAAGCTAAAATTAAGCCGCCCTTATGTTTAATACTTTCACTTTCTTTATATTACAACTTTTGCCATTTCTCTGTAAGTAAAAATCAACAATGCAAGCAGCAGCAATACAACTGCCTTGACGCATACCATAAGGCCGGCGACCCTGGCCAAGAGGGGCCAGCTCAAAAGTCTTGCAGGTACAAGGAACTTCGTCGGATTGAATTTGTCAAACTGCGGCAGGAGCAGAACGACCGGTCTTACGGTGTAGGAATAAAGGCCGGAGAGGCCTTTGCTCAGAGCGTCAAAGGATTCGAGGACGAAGCCGCTTATAGTTGCGGTAAGAAAAATCATAAGGCAAAACAATATGGCCACGGGAAAGGACAGGAAAGAAGCAGCCAATATGCCCAAGCAGGCGAG
>CP070830.1:2137396-2154466 GCA_020344865.1 Planctomycetota bacterium | reverse complement strand
CCTTCTTTGTCCTGGAGTCGGTTGCTTTCACATGCCGTTTGCCAACTAAAGGTTCAAACTTCAAAAATATATTGGCAACCCCGTTACGCCTCTATTCATAATCGTAGCGCGCCGCCCGGCCTGGCTTGGCCAGCATCGGCCTGCAAAGCTCACTTATCAACTGTTTGGGCCTTTCATCAAAACAAACAAGCGACTTCTTCGGGTTATAGGCCCTTTTACACATCCGCACTTCTTCCATCTGGCAGGCCGACTCCGCATTGGCCTTCGGCGGAATACGCCATTGCTCTACACGCCGAGGCTTAAGTTCGTTTTTTTAAGCGTCCGGCTAATGGTCATATGTGGAACTGAGTCCACCACCGACGACTCAACCCTCCGGCCCGCCAGTAATCTCAGCTCTAAAATCGACCAGCTCAAATACGTCAGCAGACTTGTTGACTGTATTGAGATCAACAGCACCTTCTACAGGCCACCTGTTGAGAGAAACAGTGAATCCTGGCTGGACAGAACTAAAGTAAAGAAAGAGTTTTTTTTTACCGCAAAACTTCACCGGGAATTTACCCACGAAGGCAAGATTGAGGCCGAGACGGTGAAGCAGTTTCATACAGGCTTTGCGCCTCTACTCGAAGCGGGCAAGTTGAAACATCTGCTCGTTCAATTCAGGTACGACTTTGCTGATTACAAGGCCAGTCGGGAGCATTTGTCCCAAATAGCAGAGAACTTCTCTGATGTGTTTAATTTGGTAGTAGAAGTAAGACATAAATCCTGGCAAAGCCAAGACGCTCTGGATTTTCTAAATCAACTTGGCGTTACAGTATGCAATCTGGACTATCCCACCTCCCGGAACTCGTTTGATATGCAGCAGTGTACCATAGGCAAAACAGGTTATTTCAGGATGCACGGCAGGAACGAAGAGAAGTGGTTCAGTAAAGCCGGGAGGGATGAAACCTATGATTATTACTACAATGATACAGAGCTGGCCCAGATAAAAGAGCGGATCGACAAGTTAGCAGAAGCCTTTGAATCGCTTACCGTTGTCGCCAATAATCATTATAAAGGGGCTGAGCTTGCCAATGCCCTGGAGCTAAAAGCTCTAATCTCCGGCCAGAAACAGGCGGTTCCAGAAGGGCTTTTGAAAGCTTACCCAAAACTTTCGCAAATTACATTAGAACAATCCTTATATCATAAGCTACAATAGGATTATGGAAACTAAGGTTGAGATAGTTTACAGGCCGGACCAATCGACAGAACGCAGCCAGCCATTGTTTGTAGCTAACGTTCCTGCCGGATTTCCATCACCGGCGGATGACTACAAAGAAGAAAAGCTGGATTTGAATAAATATCTGATTAAGAATCCGGCAGCTACGTACTTTGTAAAGGTTACAGGAGATTCAATGGTTGGTGCGGGAGTCCATTCGGGAGACCTTTTAGTAGTAGACCGGTCGATTGAACCGGCAGATAAGAAAGTTGTAATTGCCAATATCAACGGAGAGCTTACTGTTAAAAGAATCAGAATACGAAAAAACAAAATCACTATAGAACCGGAAAATAGCAGCTTTCCCACTCAGGAAATAAAACCGGGAAGTGAATTTGAGGTTTGGGGTGTTGTTACCAACGTTATCCACGCATTATGAAAGAGATATTTGCACTTGTCGATTGTAATAATTTCTATGCCTCGTGCGAGAGGGTATTTAATCCCAGATTAGAAGGCAGGGCAGTAGTTGTATTATCCAATAACGATGGTTGTGTCGTCGCAAGGTCTAACGAGGCAAAAGCACTTGGGATTGGGATGGGAGTGCCTGCCTTTAAGGTCAAAGGTATTATAGAAAAAAATGATGTTGAAGTATTTTCTTCAAATTATGCCCTCTATGCAGATATGTCCCATCGTGTGATGCGGACCTTATCAACTTCTACGCCGGCAATGGAGATTTACTCTATCGACGAAGCTTTCCTGAATCTCGCCGGATGTGCAGACAATTTGACAGATTATGGGCGTAAAATACAAGCAACCGTTAAAAAATGGACGGGTATGCCCGTTTCTATAGGAATCGCACCTACTAAAACACTCGCAAAGATAGCAAACAGAATTGCCAAGGGAACACCGCAAGCAGATGGGGTATTTTATCTGAAAGATTTGTCTGACATTGATAACCTGCTGGATAAAATAGCTGTTGTAGATGTATGGGGCGTAGGTCATAGAAACGCACGGAAATTGAAAAGAGCCGGGATAAAGACCGCTCTTACTCTAAAAAATGTTGACATCGAATGGATAAGAAGCAAGTTCGGGGTTACAGGAGTTAAGACTGTTTATGAATTAAGAGGTATTTGCTGCTATAGGCTTGAGGAAAATCCGCCAGCCAAAAAGTCAATTACTGTTTCACGCTCATTCGGCAAAGCCGTAGAATCTATTGACGAACTCCAGGAAGCAATCGCTACTTATGCAGTAAGGGCGGGTGAAAAACTGAGGAGGGAAAATCTCGTTGCCAACGTTCTAACGGTCTTTGTCAGGACAAGCTACTTTGATAAGCAGAAAAGGTACTTCAATTCAGAGACAATTAAACTTCCTTCTCCGACAAACTATACCCCAGAACTGATTTCTTACGCGATAAGGGCTGTAGAACAATTGTACCGTAAGGGCTGCAGTTTTAAGAAAGCCGGTGTACTGCTCAGCAGCCTTGAGCTGCAAAATAAAATGCAGCTTACGCTTTTCGATGAAATTGACAGGCGAAAAACGCAGAGACTTATGCAAGCCGTAGATACTATTAAGGCTAAATTACCGGAAGGTAATCTGCGCTGGGCTGCAGAGGGACTGGAACAGTCATGGAGAACTCATTTCAAAAGACGTTCGCACAGATATACAACAAGATGGGATGAATTGCTGGTAGTAGCATAAAGTTTAGTTCTGCTTTGTAAATTTCCTTCTCACCATCACCGCACCGAGGCCAGGGAGTAAGGCAACAGCCTAATCGGGGTACTCTCTTTCAGGCTCACTTAAGAAAACCCTTTTTCCACATATAGCCATATACATTCGTTGGCCAGACGTGGTGGAAGTTCTGGGTAATATTTATGCCACCATTCTGTAAATTGCCCTTTTTCCATTGGAATCATATCTCCATGCGGCTTGTTGACTCGTTCAACGAACTCAGCATGAAAGGCATCTAACTTGAAAGTGTCGAAAACGGCAACTTAACTGTTGTGCTGGTGATAGAAAGAATGAATGAAAAACCAGACCACATAAAGACGCTTTTGGAATGGGCCTTGGAGTATTACAGCCGGGGCTGGTGCGTTATCCCTATCGGTTTTGACAAAAAGCCTCCAAGGGGATTCAAGTGGGAGAAGTATCAGATAACTCGACCAGATGTGTCCGACCTGAAAAAGTGGTTTGCAAACGGAAAGTACAAGAACCTTGCGGTGGTAGGGGGCAAGGTTTCCGGTGGTGTTACAATTCTGGACTTTGACTCGATGGATCTCTATGAAGTGTGGAAGGGCTGCTACCCTCATTATGCGGAAAGACTACCCAAAGTAAGAACACCAAGGGGTATGCACGTTTTCTTTCGCTCGAAACTGAACAAGAGCAGGAAGTTTGGCAAAATAGACCTTATATCAGAAAGGAAGTATGCTGTACTACCACCTTCGACACACCCGAATGGCTCTAAATACGAGTGGCTGACCCCGCTGCCGGAGGGCAAACTACCAGAGCTTGACCCTCTCGCATGGGGATTAGAGAAGGTTACAGAAGACCCTGAAGAGACGGAAGACTCTGAAGACACTCATGACTCTGAAAGACGTAGAAGCCATAGTTGTTTTTGTGGTGAGTTACATTATCTGGATGATGAGACGAAAAACGAGGTTGAGAAAGGTATCGAAGGCACTTTACCGAAAAAGAAAGGACAGCGAAACGATGCTGTTTTCCCGCTTTGTCAGTGGCTGAAGGCCATACCGGATTTAAGGGACTTGCGAGCAAAGAAACTTGAGCCTATTGTAAGAGAATGGCATAGAAGGGCGTACGGTGTGATTGGAACGAAGCCGTTCAGCGACACTTGGGCGGATTTTGTTCACGCTTGGAAACGAGTTAAATGGCCGAAAGGAGATGTTATGTTAAGTCAAGCGATAAAGAGAGTACTGGAAGGCAAAACAATTTTGCCTGAAGCAGAAGAATATGACACGGAAGAAGCACGGTGCTTATTGAAACTGTGCTACGAGCTTCAGCAAGGTGTGGGCGACCGGCCGTTCTTCCTGGCCTCTCGCACGGCAGGGGGGTTTGTTGGGCTATCGCACAGAAAAGCATATAAGCTGTTGGAGACGTTTGTTGAGGACGGAAAACTGGACCCTGTTGAGAAGCATACAGCAACAAAGGCTACCAGATACCGCTATATTGCTAACTGAAAAAAATTTTAAAAAAACTTATACTTAACACTTGACAAGCATTTTGCCGAAGGTATAATTGGCACTATGAGCAAGGATATGGAGAAACAGTTGAAAAGGGCGTTGGTTAGCTCAGCCATGAGCCGTTATGAGATAGCAAAGAGGTCTGGGCTGTCTGAGGCCCAGTTGAGTTATTTTGTCAATGGCAAAAGGTCTTTGACTTTACCGGCGGCATCGAAGCTGGCAAAGGTACTGGGTCTTGAGCTGGTAGCAAAAAGGACAAGGAGAAAGGGCAAATGATTATAAAAAGACCCCTGCAGCAGGATTTTGGAGTGAAGCAGGGGTCGAATGAGGTTTTTAGTATTTTAGCAAAAGTGGCCAGAAAGGTCAAGAAAGGTAAGGTGGTTTATTATGGCGAGCATATTCAAACAGCAGTACACAAGCAGAGACCCTACGGGCAAAATGGTCAAAAAGAAGAGTCAGTGCTGGTATATCGACTACAAGACCGCCGAGGGAACGAGGAAACGGGTGAAGGGCTTTAAGGACAAGGCCCTGACGGTTCAGTTGGCAGCCAAGCTGGAGCGGGAAGCAGACCAAGCACAGGCCGGGATTATTGACAAATATAAAAAGCACCGGCTCAGGCCGCTATCAGAGCACATTGCGGACTTTCGCAGGTCTTTGGGTGATACCACCAAACACGCACGGCAAACTGAGAACGCGGTCAAAAAAGTATTTACGGCCTGCAAGTTTTACAAGTGGACCGACATTTCCGCAAGCAGGTTTTTGAATTATTTACAGAACCTGAAAAACAACAGTGATATATCACAGCGGACGTTCAACTTCTATCTGAAAGCTGGAAAACAGTTTTGCAGATGGATGGTGCAGGACCAACGAGCTAATGATTCGCCATTAGAGCACTTGAAATGCGAGACGGTGACAAAACAGCGAAGGAAGCGCAGGGCTTTGGAGCCGGATGAGATACGAAGGCTATTAGAGGCCACAGAAGCCGTTCCAGAGCGTTTTGGGATGTCTGGCGAGCAGCGAGCTATGCTTCACCGCATTGCAGTTGAAACAGGACTCAGGGCGTCAGAATTGAGAAGCCTGACTGTATCCTCATTTGACTTTGGTAACTGCGCTGTAACTATCGAGGCGGCCTACAGCAAGCACAGACGCCAAGACCGGCTACCATTGCGACCAAGCACGTTAGGTGAGCTAAGAGGGTTTTTAAGCGGTAAGATGCCGAATGCCAGGGTTTTCAATATGCCAGAAAAAACAGCAAAGATGCTGAGGTCTGACTTGGCTGACGCTGGCATCCCTTACGTTGACGATTCTGGACGCTATGCAGATTTTCATTCGCTCAGGCATTCAACAGGTAGCTTGCTGGCAGCCAGTGGAGTACACCCGAAAGTCGCTCAGTCAATTATGAGGCATAGTGATATAAACCTTACCATGTCGCTCTATACTCATACGCTACGAGGCCAAGAATCTGAAGCAGTAGAGCACCTACCGGACCTATCTCAGCCAAGCAAAGCAAGCCAGAAATTGACGGGAACAGACGGCCAGCCAGTCGGCGCTTACAAAAAACTTACAAAAAAATCTTACTTTGATTGTAAACCAGTGTCTTCAATAGACCATCAGCAAGCGGGGGAGTTAACCACTTCCGAGCAAAACGGTAGGGGGGCTAAGTCCTTACAAATGACGGACATACCAACAGATACAGACCCGATGTCACCGGTTGTCAACAGCCAAGAATTGAATGGGCGATGCAGGATTCGAACCTGCGACCGGCTGATTAAGAGTCAGCTGCTCTACCGGCTGAGCTAATCGCCCTTGTACCGAAAAGTGCGCTGGGCCCGCGAGGATTCGAACCTACGACGAATGGATTATGAGTCTCATCCGTGCACCTTGACGGAACCCTTATAAGAATAAGCATTTAGTGCATAAGTTTTTTTTTGTCAAGGACTTTTTGTGTGCATCTGTGTGCAAGTGTGTACCATCCATATGCATCTGATGCAGCTTTGCAACGTTGAACTAGGTACGAAACGGGGAAAGACTGTCGTCACAACCAGTTACTAACGAGCTGTCGTTCAAGGCGATAACACAAGATGGGAACTAAGATGTCTCTAAAATCAAAGCTAAATTCGTATCATTTTTGCTGAAGCACTACATTTGTCTTTCGGGGCATCAATCAAATCTCGCTTGACTTCGCTTCGCTTCAGGCGTAGCATATTGGGTGTACGGGCTTGGCTTTGGAACTTCTTAAAACCAGAGCTACACTTGTTCCAGATGAACTTGAAAAAATGGGTTTGATGTAAAATGAATGTGAAGAACAACAGGCTGCGAATCAGGTATTTCTCCGATGACCAAGTCAAAAAGATACATGCCAATGCGATGGATATTCTGGAAAGCCACGGGTTTATGGTCGAACACCGCGGCACGCTCGAAATGCTCAGAGACGCCGGAGCCCAGGTCGACTTTGAAAAACAGGTGGTCAAAGTAAAATCAGACCTAGTGGATAAGTGCATGGGCTCGACTGTGAGCCGGTTCGTCCTCGGGGCCAGAGACTCTTCCCGAGATGTGGTTATGGAGACCGGTATGCCGGTTCCTGTCTTTAGAAACGGCGGTGGGGTCGATAAGATTATCGATATAAACACGGGTGAGTTTCGCGATATGTTGGTATCTGACATCACTGAGCTCTACCATGTTCTGGATGCGCTTGATTTTATAAATGTCGTCTCGCCGCTTTATCCGCAGGATGTGCCCGAAAAAACCAGAGACCTCGTGACACTCGAAACACTGTTCCAGAACACCTCCAAGCACGTCAATATCCGAACCTTCAGCAAGGAGAACCTTGATGTTCTGGTAAAGATGGGTGAGATTATCGCCGGTGGCCGGGAGAACCTTCGCAAGAGACCTGTTTTCAGTCTGTTCGATTCACCGTTGAGCCCTTTGAAGTTTCCGGAGCTGACCGTCGATGTTTTCATAACTGCCGGCCAGTTCGGTATTCCTCTTTACATGGCGAATTTGCCGATTGCCGGGGCGACGGGGCCCTTCACGCTGGCCGGCATGGTCCAACTGCTTCATGCCGAGCTTCTGGCGAGTGTGGTTATCTGTCAGACCGCCAATCCCGGTGCGCCGATGTGCCTGCACCCCCTTGCCATGACGATGGACTGGCGAACCGGAATGGGGCTCAGCGCTTCGATTGAGTCGACCATGATGACCGCCGGGAGCATCCAAGTGGCCAATGAAATCTTCAACATGCCGGTCGACGTGCACGGTCCGTGGTCGGACACGCATATCGCCGATTCCCAGTCAGCCATTGAAAGGACCTTCCAGACGCTGTTTCCGGCCCTTACAGGCGCAGCCAGCATCGCCGGTTTTGGTGATGTTCAGGAGGGGATGGCCTTTTGTCCCATCCAGCTTGGTATCGACGAGGAGCTTGTCGGGTTTACTTTAAAAGCACTGGAGGGGATACCTGCTGACGACGACAGGCTCTGCGCAGATGCAATCAAACGCACCGGCTTCGGGGGAAACTTCATGACCGACGAAACGACCCTCAAATACCTCAGGACCGACTATTACGAGCCGAAGATTCTAAACCGGCTGTCCCGGGAGGAGTGGGAAAAAGCCGGCTCAAAAGACATTAACGCCCGCGCCAAAGAACGCATTAAAAAGCTAATGGCTGAGCATCAACCAACCCCGCTGGATGAGGCCGTCAGGAAAGATTTGAGAAGCCTTGTCAAAAGCATGCGGTAGGGCGGGTCAAGACAATCCTGCCGTTGGGACGTCCTAATGGAAAAGAATCTAATCGTTGTTTTATCTTTTAAAAAGGGATACCATGGAAAAAGCGGTCAACAACAAGGTCCTTAAAGCCACCGGAGTAAGCTTTTGGCAACTACGGGCCTTTTTCACCATGGGGATTCTTTACCTTTGCTATTACTTTTGCAAATACAATCTCGGCGCGGCTATTCCCGAAATGCAAAAAGAGTTCGGATTTACAAGCCAGACCGTCGGTTGGATCATAACCATGTTTACCTTAACTTATGCCGGTGGTCAGTTTATCAATGGTTTTTTAGGCGACCGATACGGACCGAAACTAATTATGATTGTCGGCGCAATTGGCGGTGTCGTTGCGAATGTTTGTTTTGGACTGTCAGCAACACTAACCTTTTTCGTAGTATTCTGGGTGGTAAACGCTTACTTCTCCTCTTGTGGATGGGCTCCCGGTTCGAGGATTACGTACAACTGGTTTCCTGAAAACCGCTGGGGCGAATGGATGGGAATTTACAACGCCCTTTGCTATTCAGGCGCATTTTTGGTTTTTCCCATTGCGACCTTTTCTGTAAGTCGCTGGGGCTGGCGTTCCGCGTTCTTTGTTTGCCCGGCCTTTCTGCTTTTAATGGCAATTGGCTTTAGCTTTTTGGGAAAAGGCTCGCCACAGGATGCCGGCTTAGCACCAGAATGGGAGCAGAAAAACCACAAAAGGCCCGCAAAGCGAATCGGCGGTAAGGAATACTGGATTGCTTTTACCAATGTCAAGATGAACCTTGCCTACCTGTCCGGCTTCGGCGCCAATTTCATACGCTGGGGTATACTCTCCTGGATGGTAAAAATCTTAGCTGAACCCGTCCAACAAGGAGGCTTTGGATTATCATTGATTGCGGCCGGCTGGATCACATCGCTTGCCAGCCTGGGAGGTGCATTTTTCTCAATCGTATTGGGAATAATAAGCGACCGCGTATTCAACGGTTCCAGGTGGCAAACCATACTGATAGGGTTTATTCTGGGGTCTCTGCCTCTATTCTATGTGGCTAAAGGGCCGGTAATTCTAGACTACCCCATGGGATTGTATTTGATGGCCGCGGCCATATTCCTATCCGGTGGATTGATTCAAGGCGTTCAAACACCCCTGTTCAATCTGCCGGGTGACATTCTCGGCAGGGAAATGGGGGGCACGGGTGTTGGAATCATGGACGGATGGATGTATGTTGGCGCGGCATTTGCCGGTGTCTTTTTTGGCTGGTGGCTGGATACCTACGGACTTACTTCAGGGGTTATGCTCATGGCTGTTGTCGGTGTAGTATCGGGCCTGCTTGCCATCCTGATTCAAAAATAGGGCGCTGAAGGGTGAGGAAGGACCGTTACAAGCCATAAGAACGGTTCCAACAGATTAATAATCTAAGTCTCAGGTCAGTCAACCGAATGCCTTTCTGAGTAGGGCCAGGCTCCTGGGGATGGCGGTCTGGGGATTTTCGCTGCCTTCGAATTCCAGAGAGACATAGCCGTGATAGTTGTGTTTGCGCATAATCCGCGCGATGCGGGGATAATCGAGGTCAAGCGTGTACCATATGCCGCCGCCGAAATAGGTTTTGGCGTGCATGAAAGTGGCGTATGGGGCGAGTTTTTCCAATTTGTCGTAAGGGTCTTCGAGAAAGTTTCCGGTATCGAGGGTCACCTTGAGCCAGGGTGAGTCGACGGCCTTTATTATCCTCAGGACACCTTCGGGGGTACGAGCCAGGCCCCAGTGGTTTTCCAAGCCCAAGACGACGCCACATTTTTCGGCGGTGGGCAGGCACTTTTCGATGCTGTCTATGACCCAGTCGAAGGCATCGTCCTCAGTGCAGCCGGGCAGTGCAGGCTCGATACCGCGATTATCCATAAGCTCGTCGAAGCTCTTGGTGGTGCCCCATCTGCCGGTATTGATGCGCATGGTGGGTATTCCGAGTCGGTAGGCCAATTCGATGCATTTAACGGTATGGTCCACGTTTTTCCGGCGGTAGTTTTTGTCGGGCGAGACGAATCCCTGATGCGTGGCAAAACCGCAGAGGTCGAGTCCGTTGGTCAGGGCCCGACGCTTGAGGCTCTGCAGGTAGCCGTTGGACTGGTCCGTCATCTGGATATGCAGGACTTCGACGCCGTCAAATCCCATTTGTGCCGCATTGTCGATACAGTCTTCAACGGGCAGCTTTGAATCATCGCGAAATCGCCAAAAAGAGTAGGTAGACACGGCCATTCGGTTCTGACGGAAAGATTTTTTCGATAAACAAGCTGGCGAAGGCGCGTTCTGTTGTGCGGAGGTCTCCATGTTGCGACATGAGATTATGCCGGTTGATGCAGCAATTGCGGCGCAAGAATGAGCCAGGAAGTTTCTTCGGTTTAAGGTTGCCATGACGGTGCTCCTGAGAATACACAATTCGGACGATAGATTCGGCATTTTGCCCGGGAAGGTTTCTTGATGAGTATTCGAACCTTTCACGTCCATCGATTGTCAGTTGTCCCATGATAGTGATTACCGTTTCGACGGACAACAGTTTTTCGCTTTCCATCCGAAGTTCATCGAAGCACCTGGGGCAGTGCGGATATCTACAATACTGTGGACGGTAAAGTTATTATCCTCAAATGTGCGGCCGAAACTTTGCCTGTAAGCTCTTTTCAATGCAGCACTTAGAGGACCAACGCAGATTTTGCCGGACATTGTGCGTTGAAGATGCCCTGCAGTCCGTGGGTATTGATTAGGGTGGAAAGTGGTTGACACGTACTGTCATTAAGAGTATAATAAGAAGTTAGAGTAGAAAGTGAATTTGTCGTTTGAACATTTCTGAATAGTAATATCTTTCGGAGGAGTCAAGCCTGAGAAAGAACCTGTTTTGTCTGGCGTTTGTATTCGCCCTTTTGGCTTCCGGCGCCGCCTATGGGGTTGAGTGGGCCGAGTGGAATTTTAGTTCCGACTTCGATGGAAATGACGAGATTTTTGCTGAAAGTTCATCGGACAGCGGTAGCCTTATGCGCCTTTCGGCCGGCACCTCAGCATTCAGTATCTCAGGAGGGATTCTGACATGTACAGAAACCGGCCCGAATGATTACCTGCGGATTGATGTTGACGACCTTCAAGCCAACGGCGGGGGAAGTTATGTTAATGAGTACACGCTGATTTTGGATATCAGGATTGATGACCCGGATTGGCTTCCTTTATATAATACCGGTAGCGACAATTATAACGAGGCCGAGCTTTGGGTGCGCGACGATGGTGCCGTTGGGTACGGGGGAGTTTACACCAGTGCCGGCGTAGTTCCACAGAGTACCTGGACACGCCTCGTTGTGACCCGTTATCTTGATGGTGGCATGTGGTACCGAAAGATATACGCCGACGGCATATTGGAAGCGAGCGGCCGGGACGGAGAAGGGACAGATGGTAATCTATCACTTTATACGAACAGCCATGAAGACGACGGGCAATTTACAATCCTTTCTGATTCCGACAGCACGGTTTACGGTGCCTGTAAATTAGGCAACTTTGGATTTGTCAGCGAAGCGATGTCGGATGCCAATATTGCTGCGCTCGGCGGCTACGACGCCAACGGAATCGGCATCGGAGCAGGGCCGGAGCCAGAGCCAAACCTCGCTGAAGTTAAGGCCGGGCCTTATTTGCACTTTACCAAAAAGGCGGAAGTGACGATTTACTGGAAGACTGAGACGGCGGTTGCTTCGGTGTTGCAATATGGGGCAGAGCCCAATCTGGACCAGACTGTTGAGGACTTGACGCCAAAGACAGACCACGAACTGACTGTCACCGGCCTTAAGCCGGAAACGAATTACAGCTATCGTATTGATGTGAATGGTCTTCCTACCGATACGTATGAATTCTATTCAGCTTTTGACTTTGGGCCGGAACCTTTTCCAGGCGGCGCCAGCCCGTACCCTCCGGATTCGTTGACTTCGTTATACGAACAGGCTGCCGAATACATAATAAATACAAGTGGAATCAACAAGGGCGTGTGTATCGATTACGGCTGCGGTCAGGGACGTCTGGCTTATGAAATCGCCAAACGCAGTAACCTGAAGATTATAGGTTTCGAGGAAGATGCCAACAAAGTGGCGGAGGCGAGGAATTATCTTGATGAGGCGGGAATTTATGGCGTGCAGGTAACAGTACTTACCGGTTCGCTGTCCGGACTGAACTGTCGCGATTACTCAGCCAACCTTGTTGTTTCCGACAGTATTATCACCGAAGGCGTGTGTCCGGGTTCATCTGCGGAGATGTTCAGAGTTTTGGCTCCCGCCGGAGGAGCGGCGTATGTAGGCCAGCCGCCGAGCTGCCCGAATTCGTTGAGCCAGCCGGCGCTGGCGAGCTGGCTTGGCGGGCTCAGCTATAACATCACCAATGATTCAAATGGTTTGTGGGCGGAGGTGACTCGAGGTGCTGTTGCCGATGCGGGCGAGTGGACGCACTTTTATGCGGATTTGGCTAATACTGCAAATAGCGGCGAAACAAACCTTCACAACAGCATGAAGGTATTGTGGTATGGTCAGCCCGGCCCCCGGTATATCACGGACCGTCATAACCGGCCGATGCCTTCTTTGTACAAGGACGGTCTAATAGTTACGCCGGGTATACACCGCCTCATGGCCTTTGACGCCTACAATGGCTCCAGATACTGGGACGTGGCCATCCCCGAAGTAACTCGTGTTGTCGTGCTCAAAGACTGTGGGTGGGTGGCATTGGCCAGTGATTACGCGTATGTCGCGCACAAACAAAACTGCGTGGGCCTTGACCTGGGAACAGGTGAGCCGTCGATTCATCTTCAGGCACCGCAACTGATAAGCGGCGAGAAACGCAACTGGGGATATCTGGCTCTGGAAGACGGTCGAGTGTACGGCAGCGGGCAGAAAGAGGATGCGTCACTGATAGGCCACAGTCTGGCCGCCATCAATTATGCCTATTATGATTCCAAGCCTATTGCCACCAGTGATTATCTTTTCTGTCTGGACAGGCACACAGGCAGCACAAGCTGGACCTACGAGAGGTCCGGCGGCAGTGTAATAATAAATCCTGCAATTGTCGTGGCCGGTGATTACATCTGTTTTATCGAGAGCCGTAACACCGATGCGATAAATGATCCCGACGGAAGAGTTCAGGCAAGTGTGTTAATGTCAGGCAGCAGTGAATATCTGGTCAAGCTCAACAAGACTACCGGTGCCGAAGTAATGGCTGAGCCGATTGATTTGCCGTTCGAACACGTGGTTTACCTCTCTTATGCGGCTGATGTCAACCTGGTGATTGCCACAGGGTCAAGCAACGACCCCGGCTGCAGATACGAACAGTATGCCTACAATCTCAGCGACCTTAGTTTGGCGTGGAACAGTGACTATTACCAGGGCACCACCGGCGGAGGCCACGGCGAGCAGGACCAGCATCCGGTCATCGTAGGCAGCACGATGTACAGTCGATATTACAAGGTAAACCTGAGTAACGGTAGCGTAACTGCTTTCCCTCTTAGTCGGGGTAATTGCGGAACACAATCAGCCTGTGCCACGCACCTTCTCGGTCGCAATGGCAATCCGTACATGTACGAGCTGCCGGTGGGTACTCCCGTTCAGATGACGAACGAGACCAGACCGGGGTGCTGGATTAACATGATACCGGCTGGCGGACTACTTTTAATTCCCGAAAGCAGCGCAGGATGTACGTGTGATTACCCCATACAGACATCTATGGTGTTTATGCCGGATTAATGAACAGGAATTTAATGCGAAGTCAGGACACGACAACATTTAGATATGTCATACTCCGTAGCCTTCTGGTGGCGGTGACTGTGGCCGGTACCTGCCTTGCCGCTGACTGGCCTGCGCATCTGCATGACAATTACAGAAGCGCCGCTACGAGTGAGCAGCTGCAATTGCCCCTGCGGCAGAACTGGCTGCGCGCTACGGTGCGGGGCCCGCGACCGGCCTGGGATGAAACGCCCGCTTTGCAGGATTTCTGGCAGGGGTACTACGGCAATAAATCCAGAGTGCTTGTCGATAACGCCTTTCATATTGTTATAGCGGGCGATTTGCTGTACTTCGGCTCGTCAAACAGCGACAGGGTCGTTTGTTTAGATACCTCAGACGGGTCTGAAGTCTGGAAGTTTTTTGCGGGCGGGCCAATTCGGTTTGCGCCAACGGTATACAGTGGCAAGGTGTATTTCGGCAGTGACGACGGTTATGTTTATTGTCTCAATGATTCAAATGGTTCTCTGGTGTGGAGTCACAGGGCAATCAGCAGCGATGAGTTGATGTTTGCCAATGGCAGGATGGTTTCGGTATGCCCGGTCAGAACGGGTGTTCTTGTGGATAATAATGTAGCCTATTGGGGAGCGGGTTTGTTCGCCGGGGCACAGACCGGTTTGAGCCGGTATCTTTGTGCTCGGCACGCAACAGATGGAACCGAAGTCTGGACGGTAACACCACCGAAGCCTCTGCAGGGATATCCGCTTGCGTCGAGTACTTATCTTTATGTGCCGGCTGGCAAAAGTACACCTGTTATGTTCAACCGCAGTAACGGTGCATACATTGGGGCCTTCGACACAGACAGCAGACAGGGTGGTTGCTATGCACTGTTGACAAATAACGGCGAGTTCTTTTTCGGCCCGCATTATAGTGCCAGCGGAACGTGGGTAGGGGACTACGATTCCAGTACGAGGTCTTATGAAGGTGTTGCCTCGTTCTACGGCAATCATCTGGTTGTTACGTCAACGTATTCATATTGTTCCACGGATACTACACTCTTGAAAATCAACCGCAGCAACCAGCAGGTTGTCTGGAGTGTTCCAAGCCCGTATCCTTATGGACTCATCCTGGCGGGCGACACGCTGTTTGCGGGGGGTGATGAACAAGTAGCGGCGATAAGCACGGCAGACGGCAGTACGCTGTGGACCGCGCCGGTAAACGGCAGGGTGCACGGTCTGGCGGTGGCCGACGGGAGTTTGTTTGTAAGCACGAACCAGGGCGCGATATACAGCTTTGTCGAGTTGAAGGGTGACATGGACGGCGATGATGATGTGGACCTGATTGATTTTTCCATGTTTGCCGGGTACTGGATGGACAGTGCCTGTGGGGAGTGCGGCGGAGCCGACCTTGCCGGCGGTGACAGTGCGGTGAACGGCGCTGACTTGCGGGTCTTCGCTCAAAACTGGCTGGCTGGTATAAATTAACCTTTCCTTTGAGCGAAAGCATCGCTATATAATGGTAATTGTTAAGTACGGACAGCCTTTATACCGTGGTCCAAGCAGCCGAGCGTGCGAGGTCGATGAGCAATGCGAGAACAAAGTCGGTTGACAGTTGGTTTTACTCTGGTCGAGATACTAATCGTTATAGGTATCATGGCTCTACTGTTGGGGATACTGATACCGGCACTGCAAAAAGCCAGATATCGAGCTAATGAGATGAGTTGTGCCAGTAATCTCAGGCAGATAAATCTTGCTTTGATAATGTACGCCCACGATGATGATAAAAGCCGTTACCCGTTGGAACCAACCGAGCACAACCCCCACCCGAATTTGTTGAAAAAGCTCGGCGCTTACAGAGATGACGGTCTGATGGAAGCTTTCTATTGTCCACAGGCCAACTACATGGAGAAATTCGCCCAGAACCCAAACAGCTATATACCAAAAGGCGGTGTTGATTCGATAATCGATACGCCCGAAAACCGCATAATAGGAAATATTACTTACATCTACTGGAGCTTTAGCGAAAACAAAAAGGAATCAACCGGTCAGACATGGCGGGACCCCAAGTTCTTCTACCCTCGCCAGCTGAGGATAGGCAGCATCACATGGCTGGCAGAGCCCTACGACGAAGACCATCCGCTTCCTAATGCACAATTCGGGCAGCGATGGGTACTGAGCGACTTTTTCCGTAAAAAAGCACCCTTCCCTCACGGCCGCAAACCAGGCAGCAGAGAAGGTGGCGTCAATGTAACCTTTCTTGATGGCCACGTAGACCGTGTCTTCAAAAGACCGAGAGATGGATGGTACTAAGTGACCGGCCACGGGCAAGCGTAAATCTGCAGCTATTTGACAGCGGCAGAAGATAGAGTCGTTGGTAGAAGAACCAATTTTACGCTTTTTCCACAAAACCGTGCGCTGTACAATGTTTAAGAGATTTCCGCAGGTAAACTTGATGCCCTTGAAACAAAGAATGAAGTTGCCGGTGATTAGGATATGTAAATTAGCTGCGGTTGTTTGCCTTTGGGCTTGTTTGCCAAGTCCGCCGGCATTTGCGTGCAGATATAACGTTCGTGAGATCGGCTTCGTGGATTTGGACACCGAGCCGTATTATCTTTACGGCTATGTAATCGCGGACACGCCGGAAGATACGATAGGCACCTTCAAACAGATATCTTACGCTGCCCTTATGGACAGTAATATCAAGTTTGAAATAATAAATGCCGCCCAACAAAAGGACCATCCGGCAATGAGATTCCTTGATACGTCGAGGATAAAATCTTTCCCTGTTGCGGTTCTGGTCTCACCCGATGGACAGTCACTCGTGGTGGCTGTTACGGAACCTGACCGTCCCTTCGAACAAACCTTGGGGTCGGCACTCAGGGATGTCCTCTCATCACCAAAACGTGAGGAAATTCTTGAGCAGGCCATAAGAGCCTATGCCGTAGTGCTTGTCATTGAAGGGCCGGACGCTCAGGAGAACAGGAGGGTACGAGAAGCCGCCTCTGCCGCCATCGAGAGGATAAGAGTACAGATGCCAATCATGCCTAAGTTAATCGCCAATCCTCCTGTGCAGGTGGTGGTAGATTCGAACTCTCTTTCTACTGAGAAGGTACTATTGTGGAGTTTGGGGCTGGATGCGGACAAAGTAAATACACCTTGTGCGACGGTGGTCTACGGGAGAGCCCGACGGATTGGGCCCATACTAACAGGTGCAGAGATA
>CP070830.1:2121225-2137296 GCA_020344865.1 Planctomycetota bacterium | reverse complement strand
ACCCGAAGAATTGGCGGGAAATTGTAGCGAGTCCATTTCGTGTACCTGACGAGGCAATCGGCCAGAACCCGGCTGATGTAGCTGTTTACAAGCAGCTTGAGGAGATTGTCGACCTTTCGGCACTGACGTCTGAGATGCCTCTGAGTGAGGCGATAGAAGAGATAAAGAACTCTGTTGACCCGCCCTTGAATGTGTTTGTGAACTGGCGGGATTTGTATGACAACGCTGATATTGACCAGACTACGCCCATAAACATGGACCCGATATCGGCGATTTCGCTGGGCACCGGGCTGGACCTTTTGTTGGAGGCGGTTTCCGGCGGTTTTGCTCAGCTTCGTTACGCCGTTGAGAACGGTGTAGTTACCATAGCGACGGAAGAGTCACTTCAGATTGAGCTTAAGACATTAGTTTATGACGTTACGGACCTTCTTGGCCGGCCTGCTGATTTCTGGGCGGAAGCCGGCGCGGATGTTGCCGTCGGCGGAGAGGGTGAAGCCGGTACCGAGCAATTGGGTGAGGAGGACGAAAGAGACAGGGAGGAGCTTCTGCAGGAGGCGACATTGCGGGCGGATGCCCTGATAATGCTTATCCAGGAGACGATTGAGCCCGATAGCTGGTACGACGTGGGCGGCGAGGGTACCATAACGGTTTATGAGAATAAAAAGCTTATTGTTCACCAGAGCCTTAAAGTTCATAATGAAATTTCGGACCTGTTGAATGATTTACGCAAGTCGCTTGGACATCAGGTGGCCATAGAGGCCAGGTTCCTGCTGGTGGGGGAGAATTTTCTCGAAGATATCGGCCTGGACGTAGATTTTAGGTGGGACAAAGGCGGCAAGACGGGTGTGATTACGTTTGACCAGAGCCACGCACTCCATACTGTCCCAACCGATACGGGTATTACCGGCAGCATACCAACGGCCATTTCCGAGATCGGCGGGGCTCTTGCGGGGATGATGGTCGAAGGTGGTTACGGCAACCTGCTTCTTGATGACCTCGAGGTTCACTTCCTTCTCAGGGCAACGCAGGCCCACAGAGATTCAAAGGGTTTGACAGCTCCGAAAGTCAGTGTTTTGAGCGGCGAGTCCGCTACCTTCAGGGTGCAAAGGTATAGGAGATACCCATATGAGATTGAACCCGACATTGAGGAGATTGGAGACTTCGGCGATTTCAGGTGGACAATTGATTACGAAGAAGGGTATGTTGTGTCGGGTACGCTGCTCAATATTACGCCGACCATCATGCATGATAAAAAACATGTGCTGCTCAATATCGTGACGGAACTGCGGGATTTCCTAGGCTGGCAGCCCTTTGATATTCAGCTGCCGATAATAGGGGGGGGGCAAGGTGCGACCGACGATAACGTGTACACGATACTGTTCCCGGAGACTGAGATATCGAGGGTTGAGACGCGTGTTAGCGTTCCTGATGGCGGGACCCTGCTGTTGGGCGGCCAGAAACTGACTGCCGAGGTTGAGATGGAGTCAGGAGTGCCAATAGTGAGCAAGATACCGGTCATCGGGCGATTGTTTAGTAACCGCAGCGTCGTCAAGGACAGCAAAATTCTGTTAGTGCTTGTTAAGCCATCCATTATTTTGCAGGAGGAGGAGGAGGCTGAGGCGATTGCTGCGATGGAAGACAGCTTTTAACATCTTGATGGGTAAGTTACCGCGATATTTAGTGTATTTTTGTGGTATCCGGTTGGCAGTGCTTTTGGTTCGGTGAGGGGTATTTTAAGGATTTGTAAAATTTTTGGCAAAAAACTTGAAAAAAAGTGTAACAAATGACGGAGTTGTGTGCACATAGTAGTAGATGGTTTATTTGTATTGGATTGTGGATTTAGGCGGTTTACCGCATGGTTTTGTTGATATTAGGCTGTATCGAAGAAGTTAGGTTGGGATTAAAGCACGCCAGGTGTGTTTTTGGGCGTGCCATCCCGGTTTTGGCCGCCAATTACGGAAATCATGACAGTAGTATATATCATAGTTTTTGGGGTGATGATAAAAAATGAAGCGTCAAATTCTGATTAGCTTGTTGATTTTGCTGTTTGTTGAGGGTTTTTGCGCGGCGGCGATAATCTCGGTTTCGCCCCGGTCAAGGGTTTATGATACCATTCAAAAGGGTATCAATGCCGCTCATAACGGCGACGTGGTGGAAGTAGCTCCCGGCGTATACAGCGGTTCGGGAAATCGCAACCTCGATTTCGGAGGCAAGGCCATTACGGTCAGGAGCATGATTAATCCTGACTATCCCGACTGGGGTATTATTGCCGGCACGGTAATTGACTGCGGCGGCAAGCCGGCACACACCACGGGTGAGGACAGCGGAAAGGCGAATCGTGCCTTCCGGTTCCACAACGGCGAGGGCCCGAACAGCGTAGTGATGGGATTTACCATCAAAAACGGGTACGCGAGGGGGCCTAAGGGAGAGGACGGCGAGTTCGGCCTGCCGCAGCCTATGACTTGGCGGCCTCCTCAGCATAACGGCCAACATATGTGCTTCGATACCCCATGGGGGGACCCCGAGGGTCCGCCGATTGCCGATTATGGTCAGGACAAATCTGGCAATGGTTACGGCGGCGCAATTCTCTGTGAGGGCGGGTCTTCACCCACTATCAAATATTGCGTAGTCGAGGATTGTACGGTAACCGGCGCCGAGGGCGGCAGGGGCGCCGACGGGCGGGATGGCACGTTGTACTACTATCGATGTTATGAATATGACAACGATGAGGACCCGGGATGCCGGACGCCTGATCTTCTAGCTAACCCAGTACAGCCCTGCGATTTAGATCCGGACGACGACGAGATACCGGACCCGCGCGAGTGGCAGGAAACCGAAGACGGCCAGTGGGGTGGTAACGGCGGGGACGGTTTTGGCGATGGATTCGGGGCGGTTTTGGCCTGCCTTGGCGGAAGCAGCCCGGTTGTTACAGATTGTATATTTAGAAATAATATAGCCCGTGGCGGCGTCGGCGGCGACGGCGGCGACGGCGGCGATCCTAACACGTCGGATGGCGGGCTGACCTGGGAGGGAGTCCAGGGGGGGGGCGGTAACGCCGGTGATGGCCATGGTGACGGGGCCGGTGGTGTAATCTATGCCGGAGGCGGAATTAATCCAAGTAATCCAATCATAGTGAATTGCACTTTTAGCGGGAACATCGCCACCATGGGCCTCGGCGGTCAGGGCGGTTCCAGAGGCCTCGGTGACGAGGGTGACCCGCGACCTCCCGCAGGGCAGGATGGTATAGCCCCGGCCACTGGAAGTATTTTCGGCGGTGCGGCCTGCTATGATGGAGGCACAAGTGCGAGCCTCACCAACTGTACGTTCACGAATAACAAGGCCTACGAGGTCTCGTATTGGTATCAGGTTTTCGCGGCGATTGGATTGCCGGGGTATTACGGGCTTCCGGAGAAGAGAGTTACCGCGGGAGGAGCCCTGTATTTTGCCGGTCTGAATAGTGTTAATCTCAATAACTGCGACTTCATAGATAACCTCGGTGGGGCGATATACTTCGGCAATGGCTGTAATATAATCATCCATAACAGTTACGACCCGAACCGGGCGTGTTTATTCTACGGTAATTCCGACCCGAACGACGGCGGCGACCTTTGGAGGGATGCCCATTTCGATTTTGGGTCAGGCGGCGCGATGTATATAGGTTCCGGCTGCAGTGTGGACATTCGTGGCTGTACGTTCGGAGGCAATTCGGCCAAGAACGACGGCGGCGCTATAAAGTGCAAAAGCAACGCGACGCTGGCGGACTGCTCGTTCGGTAACAACGAGGCGGGCACGTTCGGCGGGGCGATGGACGTATATGTCGGTACGCTGCTTACGTTGGACTTTAACAGCTGCAGTTTCGTCTCAAACGAGGCGAGTTACGGCGGCGGCATCTCGGCAGAGGCGGCCGATATCAATTTCACGAACTGTTACATCGGCAATAACCAGGCGACGGAAGGCGGAGGGCTCGACCTTGTCTCGACGAACGTCGAGATAAGCGGCGGCGACATTACCGGAAATCACTCCACGGGCTATAACGGCGGCGGTGTGTTCTGTCTGCACAGCTCCCTGCAGGTTGAAGACTGCATTATCAGGGACAATCGGGCCGACGGCGATTGGGCGTCCGGCGGCGGAATCAGTCTCGAGGGCAGAAGCACTCATGTGTTGAAGAACTGCCTGTTGAGCAGCAACTATGCGGCCAGACACGGCGGGGCGATATTCTGTTACAGCGCGACGCCGGATATTCAGAACTGCACGCTGGTCGGCAACGCCGCGGGTGTTTACGGCGGCGGAATATACTCCAACTGGGACTCGCTGCCACAGATCAGCGACTCGATATTCGCAGGCTGTAACAACCACGCCATACACGAGGAAGACCCAAGGGGCGATGCGCTCGTGCAATACAGTCTGTTCTATGAGAATCTCCACGGCGACTACTACGATTCCGGGACGCAGTTAGTCTACACAGGTCCTTCAGAAATAGTCAATATTCCGGGCGGCATCAATAATATATACGGCAACCCGCTGTTTGTAAGCGGGCCGCTGGGTATGTTTTATCTCAGCCAGACCGCCGCGGGGCAGCCGGATGATAGTCCGGCGGTGAAGAACGCGGGCAGCGACAGCGCTGCAAATCTTGGCCTGGATACATATACGACCAGAACGGACAATGTGGGCGATGCCGGCACGGTTGATTTGGGTTATCATTACAGTACGGTCGTTGGAGCGGCTGTCTTTCGTCTGACCGTCAGTGTCGGCAGCGGCCTGGGTACGGTTGAGCCGACCTCGCCGACGCCGCTTGATTACGACCCGGTCACCGGTGTTTATACATACTATGCCGGTACGACGGTGACGATTACCGCTACACCCTCCACGGGCTGGGTAGTTCAGGCGTGGGGCGGGACCGACGACGATTCTTCGACCGAGACAACCAATACGGTCTTTATGAATTCGAACAAGCACGTTGCGGTAAGCTTCGGTATGCCTCGTACTATTACCGTTGGCGACGTGGGCTATCCCACTATTGAGTCCGCCATCCATGCTGCGCAGCCCGGTGATATTGTTCTGGTACCTCCGGGGGTGTGGTACGGCCCTGGAATACTGCTGGACAAACCTATAACGCTGAGGTCTCTGGATCCCAATGACCCGTCGGCGACGGTTCTTGACGGCACCGAGTATGTTGAACGTCGTATCAACTTCGGCCAGAATGCGGATTCGCGCTGCGTTTTGGATGGTTTTACGATTCAGAACTGCTGGTGGCAGCCTGGCCTAAGGATCGACCCTGAGAACTGTCCTGGTGAAAATGGTATAGACGGTCCCGGGGTTGAAGGCGGCGCGGTCAGGGTCGCGAACGGCGCCAGCCCGACAATCAAGAACTGCATAATCAGGGATAATATGATGCGAGGGGGCGACGCCTCCGGCGGCTGCGGTGCCGATGATACCCACAACGCCGGTCGAGGCGGGTGGGGAGGCTGGGCCCGCGGCGGCGGGGTATACTGCGGTGCAAACAGCGCTCCTAAGTTTATAAACTGTCAAATCATCGATAATCAGGCCGGCGGCGGCAACGGCGGCGCCGGCGGCGCCGGGGCGGACCCCGGCGGAATGCCCAACTACGGCGGTAACTGGAGCACGGAGTCGATGGCGATTGGCGACCCCTGTGACATCGGTTTTCTTTTCCCGCCCTATCCGGACGTCCATCCTGAGGACCTGAGTTTTGAGCTCTTGCCCGGGGTCGAATTGTGGACGGTCTGGAAGGATTACTTCGGTCAGCCTTACATCGGGGACTATCGGTGGTACAGCGCATACGGAGGCGGAGTATTCTGCGACAAGGGCAGCGAGATTACCTTTATAAACTGCACAATCAACGGCAACCGCACTTCCGGCGGGATGAGCGGTCAGGGAGGCGCATGGCCGACAGGGGACAATGACATGGAGCCGGAAATAAGCTATCAAATCCCCAGCTACGGCGCCGGTGTTTATTGTGCGGCGGATTCAAACATAACGTTTGTCGGCTGTACGATAACGGACAATACCGCTGTCAGGCCGGACGAGGACCTCGATGCCTATTTCAATCCGCCTCCTGAGGGAGACCCTGAGCATGACCGTGCATATTACCACCTTGACCCCTACACGGGACACGGCGGCGGCGTCTGTGCCGAAGGGACCGCTTTGGTTACCTTTGTGGACTGCTTCGTAGGGCGAAACAAGGCTTCTCTCGGCGGCGGCATATACTGCAGGGACTCGAGTGCCAGGGTCGTGGACAGCAGCTTCGAATCCAACGTGGCGTATCGCGGCGGCGGATTGCTGAGCATCGACGGCTTGGCGACTGTTATCGGCTGCGATTTCACGTACAACGATGCCTTTGGAATGGTGACCGACCCGTGCGGCGAGGACAACGACCCGAACGCGTACGACCCCAATCGTAATTATTATCTGCCCGGTGACGGCGGCGGACTGTACGCCGACAGGATGTGGGGTGAAGTTATCGACTGCACTTTTGTCGGCAATGAAGCCGGGGCCTCCGGTGGCGGAGTATTCTTCAGCGGAGAGACCGACGACTTACTTACCAATTGCCTGCTGGCAGAGAATATAGCCGGAAGGTCCGGCGGCGGCGCAGCGGCCAGTCTGCTTGCGCAACTGCAGGTCTCCAACTGCACGATGGCCGACAATCTCGTCTCAGGGGCTTTCTTTGCGAACAAGGCCGGAGGCGGTTTATACTGCTCCGACGGAGGCAATACTAATATCATTGACAGTATTCTGTGGGATAACTCGGCCGATTTCGGGAACGAGATAGCGGTCGGTACCAACATAAGCTCTGCCGCGGTGAGCGTCAGCTATAGCGACGTTCAGGGGGGCTCCCTGGGCGTATTCGTCGATTCCGGCTGCGTCCTCAATTGGGATGAGACCAGCAATTTAGCCGGGACCAGCCTAGACGACCCGCTTTTTGTTTTCGGTAATTTGGGTAACTTTGGCGGCTCAGGTGAGTTTTTCCTAAGTCAGCCTGCCGCCAGTCCAAACCAGTCAACCATAAGTCCGTGTGTGGATGTCGGCAGCGATATCGCGCACTCTCTGAATATGTACCGGCACACAACCCGCACGGATGGCGTGCTTGACGGTTTCGAACCGTCTTTTTATCCTGACGCTCAGGTGGATATGGGCTATCATTATGTTATGACCAGCGATTTGGTCGGTGACTTTGATTTTGACGGGGATGTAGACGGGCCCGACCTGTACAGGTTTAACCTGCACTGGCTGGACGTGGGCTGTGAATTCCCCGACTGGTGTCACGGCAAGGATTTGAATCAAGACGGCGTGGTTAACATGAGTGACTACGCACTTTTTGCCCAGAACTTCTTGGAAATGGATGCCATGCCTCCGTCACCGGACCCGATGACGTGGGCGTTTCCGCCTTACTCCACGGCCCAGGGCGTGATTACTATGGTAGCGACAACGGCCCGCGACAATTCCGGCTCAGATATAGAATATCAATTTGAGCGTTACTACTTCGCGTCGGGTGACGTCTACCGGATTTGGGATTGGGACCCTTGCGAGGCGCATGTTGATTCGGGTCTTATAACCGGCGAGAAATACGGCTACAGGGTCAGAGCAAGAGACGCTGCTCATAACATGACCGACTGGTCATATATCGGCTATGCTGTAGCCGGCGAACTGGTGGACCGCACACCGCCGACGCCTGATCCTATGACGTGGGCAATTCAGCCTTACGGCGCCTCTGAGACTTCAGCTACAATGATAGCGACCACCGCCACGGACGCCAGCGGCGGCGTGCAGTACTATTTTGAGGAGACTACGGGCCTGCCGGGCGGAGATGACAGCGGATGGCAGAATGAGACTACCTATACCGACATCGGTTTGATGACCGGGACTCAGTATGCATATAGAGTCAAGGCACGCGATGGGTCTCAGTGGCGTAATGAAACCGGCTGGTCGAGCATTGTAGGCGTTATCCCTGAGGCAGGAGTAGAGGAGGACGTGAACGCACCGTGGCCCGTGATGTGGGACCCGAATGCGCTCAATGGGGGACAGCCTTACGAAACAGGGGAAGGTTTTAATGCCTGGGTGCACATGACGGCGTTGGTAGCTACTGACCCGGAAGGTGCGGGCGTGCAGTATTACTTCGAGTGCGTTGACATTCCGGGGATATATCCGGCTGGTTACAGCAGTGGTTGGATAGATTTGCCGACGTGGAACGTTCTCGTAGGCAGAACGAATCAGGGCCTGCGCTTCCGTTTCAAGGTCCGAGACCTTTCGGCGAATCAAAATGAGAGCGATTGGTCAACAACATTGCCGGCGTATCCTCTTTGGTAAAGATACGATGTAATAGCGAACAAAAGCCCCGGTTTTGCCGGGGCTTTTTCATTTCTGAAGAACCCTGTTATTTGTTTATAAGCGCCTGGTAGCCGTAGTGTGCCATTAGGTTATCGAGTATAACCATCGCAGTATAGTTCTCGGCAACAGGCCATATACGGGCCACAATCGTGGGGTCACGTCTGGTGATGGCCGCGAGTTCTTTGTTCTGGAGCGTGTATTTGTCAATCGTCTTCTGTGGCTTGTCAATGGTTGGTGTTGGCTTGACAGCAAGTCTTACAACGATTGGCTGTCCCGTGGAAAGCCCGCCAGTTATGCCGCCGGCGTTATTCGAATCGAAAACCACTTTGCCGTTTTCGGCGTGCATCTGGTCGTTGTTTTCGCTGCCGGTCATATCTTTAACCGCGAAGCCGGCGCCGACCTCTACGCCCTTTACGGCCCCGATGCCGAGCATCTTGCCAAGCTGGCCGTCCATTTTATCGAAGACCGGTTCACCCAGACCGGCCGGCACACCGGTGACTACAACTTCGACTGTACCGCCGGCCGAATCGCCCGTCTTGGCAATCTTGTTGCAGGCATCGACCATCTCCTGTGCCGCGTCAATGTCGGGGCAGTTCACTATCGGGTGAACATTGTATTTTTCCCGAACCTTGGTGGGCTTTACTTTGGGGGCTTTGCCGCGGATGTCGTCGATTTGTTGCTCAATCTCGGCTAATATTTTCATCTTTTCCAGAAACCGCATCTCCATTGTTATGCGGCCTTTGACGTAGATTTCCTGGTAAAACGGGTCGAGGTCGCGGCGCATTTCTTTGTAGTTATTGGTGTACTCAAGGGCCCGCTCGGCAGCCATATCGGGACATCGTACACCGGCGATTTCCTTGACATAGGCAAAGACCTCTATACTGCATTTTTTCAGGACTTTCTTGGCGACGTATCCGGCGGCTACTATGGTCGAGGTATAGCGCCCGCTGAATATTCCCGCGCCAATGGCATCGTCGTCTGGGCCGTATTTTATGAATGAGGCATAGGATGCGTGGCCCGGGCGGGGGGTGCGGTTCGTGTCCTGATATTGCTTGATGTGGATGAAATGCCGGTCGAGGTTGGGAATCAGGATTGAAAGCGGAGTCCCGTTCGTATGGTTTCTGTTGCCTGCTCCCTCAATCGTATCGGCGGCGTTCAGGCCGGAGTATATAATCGGAAGGTCGGGCTCCTTTCGCGGACTGGACAGTTCGTCCGCGCCCGGCTTTCGCAGAAGTAAATCACCGTAAATCTCCTGCTCGGTTAGCAGCATTCCGGGCGGGTGGCCCTGCACGACGGCTGTTAGGCCTTCCTGGTAAGAACCCCCGGCAACAGTTACTTGAAACAATCGTCCTGTGTGACAACCTATCATTGTTTTCTCCTGTTATTTGGATTCAATATCTGCGCCGATGCTTTTCATCAATTCCACGTAGTCAGGAAACGTAACGCTTACCGCCTCAGCAGTGTCGACGGTACATTGTCCATCCATTACTAAGCCCGCCAGGGCCAGCGCCATCACGATTCGATGGTCACTTCTGCCAGCCAAATCGGCCGGTTTAGGTTCACTTCCCCGTATTATAAGCCCTTCGGGCAGTTCTTCAACGTCTATGGTCATTTTTCTCAGCTCCTCGGCCATGCATTTAATCCGGTCGGTCTCTTTGCCTCGTGCCTGGGGCACGTTTAGAAGGCGGGTTGTCCCTTTGGCAAAAGCGGCGGTGACGGCCACAGCGGGAAGTGCATCGGGTGTCTGGTTCATGTCTATTTCGATGCCTTTTAGGGCGGCCGCTCTGATTGTCACTGAATCCGGCTCGATGTTTATATCGGCGCCCATTGCCTTTAGGTAGTCAACCACCGCCTTGTCCGGCTGGCTATCCTCGAAATCCAGGCCCAGCAAAGTTACCTCATCTGCAGCGAGAGCGGCTGCACATAGAAAGAACGTGGCACTTGAAAAATCGGCAGGTATTGTGGTGTCAAAGCTTTTGTAACTTTGACGGCCTTTGATTTTAAACTGCCGCATATCGTCATTTTGGTACTGGATGCCCTGTTTATCGAGCCAGTCGAGTGTAATCTGGACATAGCCCGGCTCGTTCAGCAAGGTAACTTCTATTTCACTGTCATTGGCCGCCAAGGGCGTGCAAAGAAGCAGGCTGGATAAGTACTGACTGGTAGACGCGGCGATATCGGTTTTCCCACCTGTTAATTGACCGGTTATCTGGATAGGCGCTTTGTTGTTATTTTTAAGGCTGGTACATTTTGCGCCCAACTCAGTAATGGCTTCCATTAATGGACCGACAGGACGGCTCTGGATTTGCTCGTCACCGGTAAACGTAACAGTCTGACCGCTCTGGGCTAAAGCGGCCGAGCCCATAGCAATGCGCAGCGTCGTACCGGAATTGCCCACATCGATAGTTTCCTCTGGGGCTCTGATTTTCCCGCCCGTGCCGATTACGGTCCATTGCGTCGCATTTGATGTATCAATCTCGGCACCCAAAGCTCGATAGCAATCCACAGCCGCCTGTGTGTCGCTGGATGCTAATGGCTTGCGGATAGTACTTTGGCCCGCTGCCAGGGAGGCGATGGCGACTGCGCGTATCGTGTGCGACTTCGATGCAGGCATCGTTACCGTTCCTTTTAACCGTGATTTTCGAACAACGAGCTTCATAGCTACGGCCGTATCGGGTGTAGAATATCGTGGGGCATTTTTACCAGAAATGGAAGAAGATTAAAAGAAGTTTCTGCCTATGAAGACTTGGCTATTTTGGTGCGTCCTCTGTGTACCAGTCGGCTTTGAGGTCTTTGTGGTTAAGGATTATTTCGACGTCGTTGACGTCAATTTCGCCGTCGGTATTGATATCACCGAACAGGTAACCCTGGGGGGATTTGCCACTGTTTATTAAAAGATTATCGAGCAGAATCTTAAAGTCCGGCTCACCGACAATGCCGTCGGCGTTAAGGTCATACAGAAAGATGTTGTCGCTTTTTTCGGTCTCGCTTACGCTCCAGGCCAGGCCATAGCGCTCGGCTGTGGCTATCTCGTTTTGTTCGTCCGCGTCGCCGTGTAAGACAACGATTTCATAGTTGCTGTAGTTTGCATCTGCGTGGCAGTAGATGTGCTCGAGGTTATCTGTGCTGCTGTCACTGTAGTCGAGCAGGCGTTCGTTGTCGGGGTTTTCTGTATCAACGGCCCAGAGTTCAAGTCGCAGGTCAGCGTCTTTGTCGGGCGTCGGTTCAAAGGGATAACTATTGTCGTAGTGCTTGTTCCAGGCGAGCGTGGCGGTAATGACTTTATCCGTCGGGTTGGTGATGTTTATTCTGTAAATATTTTCTGAGCTTACATCTTTTTCGAGGAGGTTGTTGTCCCAGCCGATTGCAGGGACATCGCTCGGCTTGGCCGGCCCGGCGGTCAGATGTTCGTAAGCGCCGACGGCGCTTAACATTCCAGCCCCCTGAATGTTGTCGAGCGGGGCAGAGTGGTCATCGTCTTTGGTCAGCATGCCTTTGTGCCAATATGGTAGTTTCCTTGCCGAGTTGAGTAAGATGGCCTTTATCACACAATTGCCGCCTTCCGGTGACACAGCCGAACTTAAGTTCGGGTCCTGTTTGGCTTTTTGCACAAGCAGCCCGATTGTCCCTGCTACTATCGGGGTTGAGAAGCTCGACCAGTTGCCGGTCGGTTCGTAGCTGTTGGGCTCGTTGCCGTCAGCCGCCAGACAGTTGCCTGGAGCGACGATGTCGGGCTTGCAGCGGCTGTCTGCCGTTGGGCCGATGCTGGAATGCTCGGGATGGGCAAGAGAGAAGTGTGCCAGATTCGTCGCCAGATTCTCGGTATTTACCGAGTCGACCACACCGACGCCAATGACGTTGGCTCCGGCGCCCGGATAAAGCAGGGGGTCATGTACGGCCGTGCCGTTGCCCACGCCTGCAACGACTATCAGACCATACCGCTCGGCCAACGATTCGAAGCCCCTTGTCCACCAGTCCTGGAACTGATTGCCGATGCTGGCGGTTACAACATCAGCCTTGGGCGGCGAGCCGGGGAATATGTTATTGGTGAGAAAATGCCAGAATTCGTAGACGTCAGCCTGCGCCTCCGGTGCGACCCCTTGATAGTAGAATTGTCCCAAATGTGGGTTGAATGCATTGGGGTCCTCGCCGAGCAATATGGAGCAGATAGCTGTAGAGTGCAGAGAGATGCCGGCGGGTGGGGTACCCTGGTCATGAAATGTTAATTGTTCGTCCGCCAGGCAATTAGTATCAATGCTCGGGCGGTAGTCATTTTGTGGTTCACCGTCAATATAGGTGATGCTTCGACATACGATGGCGAATTTGACGCCAGACCCTGTCAAGTTCGGGTCAATTTCTCTTAACCCATAAATGCCCGTGCGGCTCAGTCCCTGCGGCTGTAGTGTCTTATCGCTCTGTCCGCCTTCAGCAGCGGCGGCAGGGCTTGCAGCCGCCAGAATTGCCACCGTACAAGCCGTTAAGACTAATGTGACCAGTTTTTGGGGCATTCGCCTGCTCCAAAAAGCCAAACACGTAACTTCGGGGCGCGCTGGCAAGAAAGCGCGTCTCTATGGTTACCAGCCATAGACTCTCACCGTCTTAATTGTACCAAAAATGAGCCCACTTTTCAAGTCAATTACCGGTTGATTACAGCTTTACGACGTTTTCAGCGTTGAAAATGGCACTCGGTGAAAACTTAATTTAGAAACCTTGCCTTTGCGGCGCACAACCGCTATACTCAAGCGAGTATTTCGGCTCATTTTGGCCAAGGGTTTGCCATAAATATGAAAGTAATTCTAAGTTCTGAGCAGATAAAGCGGATTCTCCAGGATTTGGCAAGTCGTATTATTGCCGAAATTCCGGGCCAGGTGGACATTGCCGCAGTCGGGATTCGCAGCAGAGGCGAGATTCTGGCTCAGAGATTGTCGAGCCTGTTATCGAGCGAACTGGGCAAGGATGTCCCGTGCGGCACTCTGGATATAACACTTTACCGGGATGACCTGAATTCACCGCAAGGTACGGCCCAGCCGCACGTAAGAACCACGGAAATCGGCTTCAATATAGACGACAGGATTATCGTTTTGGTTGATGATGTTCTTTATACCGGCCGGTCGACACGGGCGGCGATGGACGCACTTATTGACTTGGGAAGACCCAGGGCGGTAAAATTGGCGGTTCTTGTTGACAGGGCCGGCAGGGAGCTGCCGATACAGGCCGATTACGCCGGCTATAAGGCCGATGTTACCCCGGGAAAACTGGTGCAGGTCAACCTTGTCGAATCAGACGGAAAAGATGAAGTGGTGGTCGAATAAGCGGTCGTGCCGCGTTGGCTCTGACGGAAGGTATGCAGGCCGAACCGCGAGCGTGAGGATATGGCATTAAAAAGAAAAAGTAAACAGTTCAAGTGGCACCGCAAGCACCTGCTCGGTCTGCGCGAGCTAAGCGCCGAGGAGATTACGTACATCCTCGACACGGCCGAAGGCTTTCAGCAGATAAGTACGCGGTCGGTCAAGAAGGCCCCGCCTTTACGTGGGAGAGTCGTTGTCAATTTGTTTTTTGAGGACAGCACCCGCACACGAAACAGCTTTGCTCTGGCCGCCAGCCGATTGAGCGCAGATGTTATAGAGTTTACCAAGAAGGCCAGTTCCGTCAGCAAGGGCGAGACACTTCTGGATACGGCCAAGAATCTGGAGGCTATGGGCATTGACATTGTTGTGGTCAGACACAACGCGGGCGGCGCGTCGAGATTTTTGAGCAGGAGCATAAATGCCTGTGTGATTAACGCCGGTGACGGTTTCTGTGAGCACCCCACGCAAGCCCTTTTGGATGTTTATACCATTCGTAAACTGAAGGGCACACTCAAGGGTTTGAAGATAGCGATTGTGGGTGACATTGCACACTCCCGGGTCGCGCGAAGCGACATGTGGGCGATGACAAAGCTCGGCGCAGAAGTGATATTCGTCGGCCCGCCGACGCTGATGCCGGGGCAGGTCGAGCAGCTGCCGGTTACCGTCAGCTACTCTCTTGACGAGGTTATCGAAAAAGTTGACGTGATAAATATGCTCAGGATTCAGTTTGAGCGGCTCGGCGGCAATCCTTTTCCATCTGTGCGGGAATACTCGCACTATTTCGGACTGACCGTAGAACGTATGAAAAAGGCAAAACCGGACATTCTGGTTATGCACCCCGGACCTATTAACAGAGGCCTTGAGATGGAAAGTGAAGTGGCCGACGGCAGCAACAGCGTTATTCTCGAGCAGGTTAAAAACGGTCTTGCCGTGAGAATGGCGGTATTGTTTTTGGTCAATCAGGCGGCGGCACAGAAGGGTTGATTATTTTGCTCTGAGAGCGATATGAGTTCTGAACTTCTGATAAGAAACGGTCGGGTGATAGACCCGGCGAACGGCGTCGACGAAAAGTGCGACGTGCTTATAGTCAACGGTCTTATCTCAGATGTCGGTAAGATTGACAAGCGAGCTGAGGCGGTCATCGATGCCGCGGGCAAGCTGGTCACGCCGGGTTTGATTGATATCCACGTTCACTTTCGTGAGCCCGGTGACGAGGAGGAAGAGACGATAGCGAGCGGCTCGGCAGCCGCGGTGGCGGCCGGGTTTACCTCGGTCGTGTGTATGCCCAATACCAACCCGCCCATCGAGAGTGAGACCGATGTCGAGTACATCCACCGCAAGGGAAGGAAGACAAGAAAAACCCATGTCTATACAATGGGTGCAATCACCAAGCAAAGAGAGGGAACTGAGCTTGCGGAGATGGGCTTTATGGCCGAGGCCGGCGCCGTCGGCTTTACGGATGACGGCAACGGCGTGCAGGATCCGGCGGTCATGCTGCGGGCGTTGAAATATGCCGCCATGTTTGATGTGGTGATAGCTCAGCACTGCCAGGATAACGGTTTTGCCGGCGATGGCGTGATGAATGCCGGCTATTGTTCGACGATACTCGGCCTGCCGGGGATTGATAAGCTCGCCGAAGAGTCGATGCTCTGGCGTGATATTCAGCTGATTAAAAAGACGCACGTTCGATACCACGCCCAGCACATATCAACAGCCGGCTCGGTTGAGTTGATAAGGGCCGCGAAGAAGGACTCACTGCCGATTACCTGTGAGGTGACGCCGCACCACCTGCTTTTGACCGAGGACTGCTGCGCCGAGTATGACACCAACTACAAGGTTAATCCGCCGCTGCGAACGAGCAAGGATATTGAGGCACTGAAGCAGGCGATTGCCGAAGGACTCGTTGATGCTTTGGCAACAGACCACGGCCCGCATCTGCAAAGTGAAAAGGAGCTGGAATTTTTAACGGCGCCTTTCGGGATAGCCTGTCTCGAATGTGCTCTGGGTCTTTATGTCAAGGCGTTATTGGAGCCGGGGATTCTGGACTGGCCGGGGCTTATCGAATTGATGACGGCGAAGCCGGCGAAGATAATCGGCGTCGACAAGGGGACGCTCGGCAAAGGCAAACAGGGCGATGTTACTATTATCGACCCGGTCGCCGAGTATACGGTTGATGCAAGCAAATTCCATTCCAAAAGCAGGAACTGTCCCTATAACGGCTGGCAGCTCAAGTCACGGGTCGAAAAAACAATCGTCGGCGGCGAAATAAGATTTTCTGCGGACGGCACATAGATGCCACTGATTATTGATGGCAACAATCTGCTGCAGTCAATTAAAAAAAGCGGCGAGGATTTTGAGTCGCTTACTGCCAGCCGGCTGT
>CP070830.1:2106214-2121125 GCA_020344865.1 Planctomycetota bacterium | reverse complement strand
CGGGCATCCGGTGTTCGATACGTTTTCTATGCCGATGGCCTTTAGTTTATTTAGGGTGAAATCATCTCTTACGGAATGCAAGAAGTTTACTGACAGCGCTTGTTTTATCAGCCTTGTCGTGTACCAGCCGGTTTTTCCTTCATACTGTCTCCAGCCGACGCCGAAGAGAATACCATTTTCAATCGCTTTGGCATCGCGCAAAGATATTTTCCACTGTCTCCAAAGCCGGCAGGTCTTAGGCCTGAAGACCGTATTGCCGAGTAAGTTGCTTCCGCCGATAAAGACATATTCACACTGGCGCATCCGGTCGATATCTTGTGGTTTCATGGGTTTGTGCACCGAGGCGGTGTATATCAAGGGGCTTTCAAAGATTTCTTTTAGCTCGCGAGTGACCGCTGAGTTAATAATTGCATCGCCGAGGTTGGCCGTGCCGGCAGCAGGGTCAAAGACGAACAGCCTGACATTTTTTTTCTCAGCGTTTATCATCGCATTGGGCTTTGTTGTGTAAGTATTCGCCTTGTACGCTGAAATCCGGCGCGTCGAGGAGTGTTGACTAGAAGTACTGTGGATTTGTTCACGCACGTTGAGTTGCCGTTTCGTAATTTCTGAGGAATACACCAAAAATGAAATTGCAGACCAAAGCGCTGTAAGGCGCCTCCAGTGTCGGCGAAAACAAGGCGCCGGACAGAAAAGCGGGCCAGAAGCAGCAATAAAGCAATAACTGTCTCTGGTGCTGTTTATTTATGAGCTTGCCGAGCCGCATAAGGGCAGCAAGCGGGAAGACGATATATATGCCTATGGAGATAAAAAGACCGAGCAGCCCCAGCCGGCCCAATATGGTCACAAAACTGTTATGGGGGTGGCGGAATTCCACATCCGTCAGTTCGTGCCCAAAGCCCTGTCCGAAGAGCAGGTTCTTCTCGAGAGTGTCGTGCCATACCTCGTCCCACATCTGAAGTCTATGCTCTCGGGTTCCGTCCCTTTCTTTTAGTTCGGAGGACCACCCGAAGATGGAAAGGACCAGTTCTTTTTGCATGTCAAACTTTTCTTTTACCTTCAGGTCCGGGACATAGGAGGCTACCGCAGTGGCTAAGACAGCTATTAGAAGCAGGACGGCCATTATCGTAATAAAACGCCGATTATCAAAACCGCTGTACCATACGTTCCTGTGAAACAGCAGAATCATAACCACTGCTGAGAATCCCAAGATAGGGGCCCGCTCAAAATGGATTAAATAGGGGATTATGATAGACGCCCACAGTATTAACTGGCTATGGAATTTAAGTTGCGAACCGAAGATAAGGGCATAAGCCAGGCCAAATGAATAATAGATGTAGCAGGAATCGTTGTGTCCCAAGAGCGCAACATCATTGATTTTGGGGGCTATTTCCTGTAACGGGAAGATTCGAGCGAGGATAAAGTGTAATGAGTTCAACACAATGCCGAAGTAAATCATTCTTATAAAGAAATTTTGGGTCTTTTCGTTGCTTACGGCTGCATACCCGAAGAAAATAAATATCGCATAGTAGAAAACGGCATAGTCCTCAAGAGCCTGGAGGCCCCATTGCGTATATCCCAATAGAACGAAAGGAATCGGCAGGACAATGAAAGACAGGACCAACAAGCCAACAGTATTTCTTAAAAAGGGGGCAACGGTTTTCCATCTTAGGAAGACGGCAGACAGAATAATCAGGCTAATCTCGCCTCCCCACAGAGGAGGAACGCCGATATATGCGGCGGAGCGTTTGATGACCCAGAAGACAAGCACGATCCCCACTGCGATGAGACTGGCCAAGGTGATGTTGCGGTAACTGTCTGACGCGATGGGGGCAGGTTTTTTTACAACTGCATACATTGTACAACAGGACTTAAAATCTTGGCGGAATGGATTACTGTGGGGCCGAGATTAGTTTGAGTCATAGTTTTTCCGGCCGAGAAATTGTCTTAGTATCACAATCCAATAGAGTAATATTGACAGGCCGTGGGAAATCAGGAGGGCGAGCGCCGCTCCGGTACCTTTATAACTTTGGATAAGGACGATGCACAGCACGGCCCCCAGCCCCCCGCCTAAAATAACACTGACAAAGTATAATTTCTCCAAGCGTACTGAAACAACATATTGAGAAGCCACCAAGCCTAAACTAAAAACCATAAGATACAGTGCCATTAACCTAAGTGCATTTGCCGCTGTGACATATTCCGGTTTAAACACAAGTTTCAAAACTGTTTCGGGCCAAATCAAAGCCGGCATGCAAATCGGCAATGTCACCATAACCATCACTGCTGAGTACCCGACCAGAAAACGGCAACGGGCCTCGCTATTGATATTACCGTTTGTCACCCTTGCGGTGGCGGGATTGCCCAATCTGGCAATCTGAGTCAGAAGCAGCATTCCGATTGAGACAATCTGCCAGGCGGCGGCATATCCGCCCAGTTCGGCGGCTCCACAGTAATGTTTTAAAACAAGCTGATTTAAGGAGCCAAAAGAAAGGCAAGCAATGGCGGAGAACCAGATGAGCAAGTTGCTTTGTCCCATCCTGACGGCTTCGGCAAAGAGTCTCATCGTCAAAGGTGGAAAGTCAATTCGTTTTGACGCCCATACAAACTGCATAATCAGGTAGAGAATCGCGGAGTATAACATAGCGGTCCCCACCCACCTTACGGTCAGCTTTTCCTGAAACAGAAGTATAACAAGCCAAACCATCACAAAATAAGATGATTTTTGGATTAAATTGTATACCGCGTGACGTTTCATCCTGTGCCAGCTGTCATAGACAGCGCGTAAATCAAGCGAAAGGATAGTACAGGCAATCACTATCAACATTACTCCAAAGGTCAAATCAGCGGTTTTATAGCCCGTTATTTTCCATATAACAAGCCCGAAGGTTACTGTTGCCAACGTGATGAGCCTAAGTATCAAACTGCGTGCTGTGAGTTCACCAAAATTGTCAGGATAATGTATTAGATCACGCACCAAAGTCCGATCGAAACCAAATCTAACAACAGCTGCTCCGTAAAGCCCCAAAGCCAAGCCGTAAGCTATCTGACCAAAAGATTCTTTACCAACGATATTAGCTATCTTCACGTTAGTTACGAATGTCAGGACAGCAGCCAGAAAATTTACAAAAATCAAAACGGAAAGTATCTGAAAGCGCTGTTTTTGGGCCGAGAGGCGGCTGACAAGTTTTTTTAGAAGTATGCGTTTCGGCGGTGTAATTTCCGCCCGAGCTTGCCCAAATTCAGTTATGGGTGTTTCGCGGTTCATAAAAGTATCAGTTATCGGCAGTCTGGTTTTCGGTTTACAGCGCAAAAAACCGGACTAATAATCGAGAAGACAGGTTACAATCAACCCTCATGTGTTGGGAGATTTGCTTTGGGGTGGGCCGTGCATTCCTTCCGAATCTTCATAAGAGATCAAATCGCCGGCATCGGAAGACGGTCTGTTTTGCTTTTGGAGATTTGCAATGCTAAATTCATCAAGCAATCTCGTAAAAAGGGCCACCCTTCTACCTGCGGATTCAAGAGAGCTATTCTTGAAGACCTCTATCCTCAAATTAGGTGAGGAGCCGGCCCTGCGGTCGCGGACGGGAATATCTACCCTTAACAATTCCTCATGGTCTGGGCCATCGCGATTTTGACGCCACAGCAACGCGCGAGGAGTGCCATCGCGGTTGGTAAGACTCATGTTAAGACTTGAAAAATCCATTTTCTTTGCCGCGTAAGAGACAACGTTCCACCAGTCGTCGAAAGTCCTGACTTGTCGAAAATGCAGCTGGGTGGTTTCAAAGCGACTTCTTTCATTTTTTATCCTGCTGGTGATTACACGTTTTTGCTGCAGGTCGGTGACAGTCTTGCGCAGGTTAATCGAGCCGACGATATGGAAAACAAGGACGAGCAAAAGCAGGATGCATGCAAAGATTATTAGGGTGGTAATACCTTTTGTAATCATCATGAGCATACCCAGACCGGTAAGGACAAGAGTTATTACGTAGGCAACTATGGCGGCGTGTTGCTGGTCGAGTCCCAGGTCGAGTAGTTTGTGATGGAAATGGTCGCGGTCGGGCGCAAATATTGACCTTCTCTGAAGGAATCTTCGCAGCATTGAAAAGAGCGTGTCAAAGACGGGGATACCCAGCGCGACGGCCGGGAGGGCCAGAGCGACCAGCGATTGAGATTTGGCTGCACACATGATACTGGAGGAGGCAAGGACAAAGCCCAAGAACATCGTGCCACAATCACCCATAAAAATCTTCGCAGGGTGGAAGTTGAAGAACAAAAAGCCGGTCAAAGAGCCAAGCAGAGCGACCATCAATACGGCCTTTACGGGCTGGCCGGAATGGACTGCAAGGACGGCGATAACGCCGCAGGCAATCGCTGAGATTCCGGTCGCCAGACCGTCGAGGCCGTCAATGATATTCACGGCGTTGGTGACACCTACTATCCAGAAGATGGTAAGCGGCCAGGCAATCCAGCCAATATTAAGGGTAAAAATACCGGGCAGCTCCAGCGAATGGGGGTGCACGCCGAAGTAGCACACGCACAGCGCAGCGATTAACTGGGCGGCAAGTTTTGAACTTACCCTTAGATTTTTAACGTCATCAACCAGGCCGACGAGGAACATAAATGTTGAGGCAGCAAGCAGGGCAAATGTGTCGGCTTTGATGCTGTGCAGCTTTAAGCCGAAAATGCCTTGCGAAAACACAGCCGGTATAAAAAGGCACATTACTGATATGAAGATGGCGACCCCGCCGGTGCGAAAAATCGGTGAGGAGTGAACTTTGCGCACGTCAGGTTTATCCACAGCGCCAAATTTGCGTGCGAGCCGAATTGCGACCGGCGTGGCTAGAAGCGCCAGCAGCAAGGAACAAAGATATACGAAAAAGTACGCTTCCATGTAATTAGGGTAAAAATGGTAAGAGTGGTTAGACAAATTGTTTGTTAAGCAGCCGCCGCGAAGGCGAGTATTCAGTCGGCCAAAGGGCACTTGTGTTTTGCGCAGACTCCGCCCCCGTCGGCGTACCGACAAGGTATTTAATGGCTGCCGGTTGTCAGCCGGCAGTTGCTTCCATGCCTTTTTTCGTTTGGGCTCGGCCGTAATAGCCGTAGCCACAAGGTGAATAGTAACTGTACCGACTGCTCGTTTTAGAAACCTGGTTGACCACAACACCAAGCAGGTGTGCACCGACACTAAGCAAACCGTCGCAGGCCAGCCGGCTAATTTTCCTGGTGGATTTGTCCGCCTTCAGTACCAGGAGGGTCACGTCGCACAAAGCGGCAAGGATGCGAGCATCAGTTACTGACATAACAGGCGGAGAATCAATGATGACGCGGTCGTATCGGTCGGCGAGCGCCTTTAAAGTCCCGGCAAAGGCACTGCTGTTAAGCATTTCGGATGGATTCGGGGCTTCGGGGCCGGCGGTCATCAAATCAAGGTTCTTCACGCAGGTAGGGTGTATCACGCGCTGCAGTGACAGGCTTGCCGCGAGCAGACTCGTGAGTCCGCCATCGCGTTTTGCCTGAAAAACTTCGTGCTGCATTGGCTTGCGGAAATCGGCGTCAAGGACGAGGGTCTTTTGACCGGCCTGCGCCATTGCTATAGCCAGATTACTTGCGAGGGTTGTTTTGCCGTCGCCAGCAGTGGGAGAGGTAACAAGCAGGGTTTTTGCCTTGCCGTCCGGGACACTAAAGAATACGGCGGTACGGATATTGCGGTAGGCCTCCGCAACGGGAGAGTTAGATTCGAGACGGACTTTTTGTCCCCGGTCAAAGACGGTCTCTTTGCGTGACATAGTCGGCACTACGCCGAGCACAGGCACACCGAGAGAGGTATTTATTTCCGGTGTTGACCGTAGTTTATGGTCCCTGTAGTCGTGCAGAAACGCCAGCCCGCATCCGAGCATCAAACCAACAACCATCGCTATTGATATTATGTGACTTTTTTGAGGTTTTGACGGTTCTTCAGCGGGCCGGGCGACTTCAAGGATATTTATGTTAAGCGCGCCGGTATCTTCAGTGATGTTGATCTGCTTTATATGGTCGTCAAGAATATCACAGAGTTTTTTTGTTCGTTCCCACTCAGAGTGCAGGATGGTATATTGAGCGATCAACTCACTTTGTTTTTTTATCTGTTCAATCTTGTCTTTGGCGGCCTTAACGGCGGGGTGCTCATCGGTGACCTGGCGCGACAGGTCAGCCAGCTGGAGCTGAAGCCGGTTAAGCCTCTCCAGCAAGATGTCACCATCGAGGTTTTCAGTAATTGAGACGGCATTTTCCTGCCTGAACCTTGCCATAGCGTCGGCTTTTGCGGCAAGTTCGGCCTCACGTTTGGTTTTCTCTTTCTGGAGTATTCTCAGGACATCGGCGGCCGTGCCCCGCTGGTGGGTCGAATGATACGTAACATACGAATCAACTACGGCATTCACCAGTTCGGCGGCTTCGGTGGGTTCGGGCGAATCACTACTTATAGTGATAATATCACTTTTTTTGCTCACGGATACGTCAAGACCCTTCTTTTTCAGGAATACGACAGGGTCATCAACCTTTTGAAAAACCTTCATCCTTTTTACTTCAGGTTTTTGAAGAACCGGGGCGAGTACAGGAGTTGATTTTAGCAGTTCGGCCTGTGTATAGAGATAATTCTTTGATTGGGTCATAGCGCTTTCGAGGCCCTTGACAATTTCAGGACCGCTTTGTTCGATGTATATTCTGGAGGTACCCGTGAAAATCGGTGTGGCTTTGGCAAGATAGATAAAAGCCGCTGCTAAAGAGATTACAAGCGCAGCCAGCACAATCCATCGCTCCCGCCAGACTGTCTCGACAAAAGTCTCCTGCACGGCTTGCAGTGGCGCATCAAATACCGAGCCCGAATCACCATTCCGCGGTTTTTTAAGATTATCAAGATTATTTATCACACCAGTCTCCAATCTTTTTAAAATCAGACATTTTCTGCTAATCAATCACGCGTAAGGTTGAGTAGAAACCGGTGTTAATCCGGAAAACCCTGTCGAGGAAAAGATTAGTACGGGTCTGGTCGGTATGCTCTACGGAAACAATATCGCCCGGCTTTATCATGATGGTTGAAGCATCCGTCAGTCTGGAGTCATTTACCATTTCGAAAGTTATGCTGACCGTCGTGCCATCCGGCTTTTGTCGATGAACGGTAGTATATCGCGGGTCGGCAACGAGGTTGAATCCGCCGGCGAAGGCAAGGGCCTGCATAAGGTTGTAGCGGGCATCCGGCGGATAAGGAAAGTTGCCGGGTTTGTTAACCAGCCCGACAACGCTAAACACGGGCTGCTCGAGCCGCTCAACCACGACGGTATCGCCCTCTTTGACGGCTACATCTGCAAACGGGATGTTCAGGCCTTTGACGGGCAGGGTTACAGTGTAATCCTCAACAGCCGCGTCGGTGTCGTTTGCCTGCTGCTGGACTGTGGTGGTGATGTTAATTGCGGCCGCGCCTTCGTCGATTATACCGCCGGCTGCCATTATGAGAGAGACGAGCGACATTTGGTCCGTGCGAAGCTCGTAGACGCCGGGGTTTTCGACTGCGCCGATTATAGAAACTTTTGCGGTCCTGTACTCGGCGACGCGGGCGACTATAGACGGGCGGCTGACGCAGTACTTGGGGTAATACGCATCGGTGATGGCGACCTCAACTTCCGCCAGGGTCCTTCCGGCGGCCTGAATCTGCCCAATGAGTGGAACCGTAATAGTACCATCGTCATAGACCCGGCAAAAGTAAGGCTTCGTGGGCTCTGGTGAGTCAGAGGATGGTGCAGCGGCTGTCTGCAGGACCGAAGGTATCTGCAACTCGAGCAGGTCACCCTCGGTGAGCCGATATGGTCCGGTGGGAATTTTGGCTTTGACAATCCGGTTGAAATCGAGCCGCGGCTGTAAGGGGCCGGCATCCTGAAACTCCCTTAGCTGCTCGGGTAGAGGGGGGAAATCACTTGGATTTGCCGCACATCCGGCAAGAAACAAGGCTGCACAAACAATAAACGCTGCCGTGCAGCTGGAAACTGAAATGTATCTTTTTACGAAGTTCACTTTTACACCTAACTTTAATTTAAAATGCACGTCGGAATCCTCTTGCGACGCAGGTTGTTAAAATCTGTTATCGAGTCATGTCCTTTATCTGTTTTGCCCTTGGGGGGGATACCGCCCCTTTTTCAAATGGCTTCACACTATTTTACCTATTTTGAACCCCAAAGTCAAAACTAAATTGCCTATATTTACACTAGAACAAATTTCTCTGTTATGACGTCCGGGGCCGGTGAGCGGCATTTTCATATTGTTGTGTTCCGCCAGGCTGGGCCCGCCTCTATGGGGCCTTACGACGCCTGGCGGAACAACAACAAACAACAACGCCATGCTAAATCCTTTTGCGTTTGGCGAACAAACGGCATCTTAGAAGTTCGGCTTGCCGCCACCGCCGCCACCGCCTGACTTTTCTACAATGTGGACATCGATGTAGGTCAGGTTATTGGCGTAATCAATCGCAGCGACACCACCACCGGTCGGCGGCTCTTCCTCTTCAGTAGTTGCTTCTTCCTCCGCGGGAAGCATAATCTCAGTGATGCCCTCGACGAAGAACGTATTGAGCGTCGGGCCATTGTTGGCGTCCAGGCTGAAGGTCAGGCGATATGAGCCCGGCCCTTCACCGGTCTTGCGGACGTCCCAGTTGTATCCATAGATGCACTTGCCGCTGACGTTAATCTCGGCCGAGTAGTAGCCGGGGCCGTCGCCGCCTTCCCAGACGCCGCCGTTGAATGTGGCCGGATTGGCATCGCCAATCCACTCACCAGCAGCCGCGTCCCATGTAAGGGAAAGCGTCGGGTCCTGGAAGTCCTTGGTAAGCTTCTGAATGGTCATACGGGCGCAGCCGGAGTATACCGTCGCCGCATTGCTGTCGTACACCACCGTATTGGTGCCCCACATCTCAGTCTGGCCTTCGCCGGAAATCCAGAACATCTCGAAGCCGTCCATTGGGGCGGCACTAATATTCTGCCACAACACTACCTCGACGCGGACCTTGGACCTGTCCGACCAGTCCACCGCCTCGAGGTTGTCACCCCAGTCAATCAAATCTACGTTCAGTACAGGGTCTACGCCGGGTGTCAATGTCAGCGATGCGGCCTGCCACATGTTCTGCTCGTCCTGCTGGAGGTAAAGTTCATCTCCAGAGCCCGGAATGCCATCCGGGTCATCGAACGCTCCGAGAAAAACAGGCGAGCCGTACACACCGCGCAGCACCTTGGTGGCTCCATCCGCAAATATGACGGGCATGGAGAGGCAGTTGCCGGCAGTCTGAACTTTCTTGGCAAGAGCCACTTGGGAACAGACGGCGACTACAAATAAAGCGACAAACAAAACTGATAAACAAACAACTTTCTTTTTAGTTAACAGACACATTGCTTATAACCTCCTTAACTTTTCAATACACGCCCCTCCACTTTCCGCTGCGGAACGCCCGCAGCGACCTCAAATGTTCTCGCAATCCATTGGTTCTTACTGTTTGCGGGCTCAGGGGCGTCCTTTGGGCCCCCAGCCACTCTGTTTCATCAGCAATCTCCTTTCTGCCGGTTACTAATGTTTAATTCTTAGCCGTTCCTTGTGTCTCTCGCTTAAGGGAACTGGTTGCTCGGCTGCGAAAAGCCTTCTTACGCCCGGCACCACCCCAAAAAAACGGGCGCTGCCCGGCAAATCGCAACCGGCGGATACGGCCTGCCAAGCAGCGAGCCACGTGTCAACCCTCCTCCGCAGCTGGACCTGCTCTGTGCACAGAGTCTCAGTCGGCCAAAAGCGGCCTTGCGAAACTTTGCGCGGACTTACTCGCTTTAGGAAAGCCAGATGATAATTAGAAAACCTACTTTTCATTACCTTGCTCCGAATCTCCTAAGGGTGTGATTAACAGCCGGTGCCAGAGGCAACAGCCGGGGGAAAATAGAGCCTTAAATTACCCAACTTAACACTTCTGTATTAATATCGCCGTATTGGGCCAAATAACTACGATGTAGGAGTTAATCCTAAGCACGTTTCTAATTATCTAACGAGGAGGGGGCAAAAGAACCTGCGGAGGATTTTTGCAGATTTTCTGCAAATGTGACACAGCGCCAACTGTGCTTCCCGTCGGCAGAAGTGGCAAAGGTTAAGGGATTTGGTCAGGAGAGAGTTTCATCTCCATAATAGGTCTTCTTGCGCGGAAAGGATCTGAAAGACGGCAAAATCCAAGGCTGTAATAAGGCAGATCAAGAAAGCTACCCGCAGAAGGTTCTCCGCGGGTGAAAAGATCTGCATCGTTCTGGAGGGCCTGAGGGTTGAGCAGAGTATCTCTTAGGTGTGGCGAAGGGAAGATATAGCAGTATCTGTTTACTACAAATGGTCCAAGTGCTTCTTGGAGGCGGGGATTGTTACGGATGAGAAGGAGATGGTGGGTAAGATTGCGGAGAGGTTTGACAGTATCTGGCGCGGGTGTCATTGTCGTGGGTGCAAGCGGAAAGAATACTGCGCCGACTACAAGGACATTTTAGCGTGAAGGTTGTGTGGGAAAGGCTAGTGTTAGCCAAGAGCTATCCTTTCACCAGGCCCTGGAGTAAGGGGGTTCTCTTGATGCGACCGGGCTGGTACCAGCAGTCAATGGTCATATCGGCACTGCCATGTGGAGGAACCAGCCGCTGAGCATACTCAGGCCTCGGCGGCGGCTTGGCATTGGCCAATTGCAAGGGAACGGCGGAGTTCTCGTTCACGACCGCATACTGAGAATTGTCAGGGTGCAGATTGCTCCAAGCGTGTGGGCAGGGACCGAAATTGGGGTCAGCAATAAAGAGCTTCTCGCCGCGCTGCAGCACCACAGGCACAAGCCCCTCTAGGTGGGGTTCCAATCCCAGAGGGATTGTAAATTGGTCGGCAGTCTTGTCACCGCGGCGGCGGGCCTCTTTGAGATATGTGCGGGCGCTGTTAACCGGGTGGTCAAAGACCTTGGGGGCCACGAAAACGCAGAGTTTGCTTTTGGATGAGTCCGTCATCATTGTGAAGTCTTCCTGTTTGGCCGAGATAGTGTCAATGTAACCCTTTTCCTTCCAGAGGTTTTCGTAACTCTGTTCAGGGTCCTGCATCGCGACATAGGTCCACGTTGAATCCCAAGTTTCATTGGGTGGCTCAAAGGCATTGACCATGGTGCGAACATCGATTGTCCCGGCAGGCACGTCCTGGTCTCCGGAATAGACGGCTGGGTCGAAAACGAAGACATTGTTGTGCTCGTGACGAGGCAGAAAGGGCGTAATAAGGGCCTTATTACAGACACAATCATTGATGCCGATGTAGATGGCTAATATGGTTTCGGGTGTCTCCGGGATTAGATGCGCCAACTCCAGGGCATTGACATCTTCGGTGGGAGCAAAATACAGCGAGTGCCGGCATAGAAGGCCATATGCCTCGAGCAGGAACAGCTCGTAGTCTCTTTCCGTCAGCGGCGATCCGGCTGGTACGGTGATTTTGCGGGCAACTTTCTGCCGGGCCATAGATTACCTCTCCTAACTTAACTTTTGAAAAATTAGCCTAAAGCCAACCGGACTCTGAGCCGGATTTCCTGTTTGTACGCCTTAATAACATCGCCATGTCTTCTGGCCGTCATAGGTTAGCAAATCCCTATCAAGATTGAAAGTGTTTTCGGTCGTTTCGTACAGTCCTCGGCAGACCGGCATCGCTGGCGACTTTCGGTCAATGAAATTCGAGTTCCCACATTCGGTCGAAATTAACTCTCAGAGCATCTTGCTTGCTTGGTAAATCCAGGTTATTGACTTTTGGGGTGGGACGGGGGAGAATAGTGGTTTTCGTTTTGTCCTGAGATTTGAAATGTAAGCAGGCAGGAATAAAAGGAGGCATATATGTTTAACGGTATATTTCGAGTTCCGCAGCCGAAGAATGAGCCGATTCTGAGTTACGCGCCGGGCAGTGCGGAACGGGCAGAGCTACAAAGCAAGCTAAAGGAGATGTTGGGACAGGAGGTGGAGGTGCCGATGATAATCGGCGGTAAAGAAGTTCGCAACGGCAAGCTTGCGGACATTCGCTGTCCGCACGACCACAAGCACCTACTGGGCAGGTACCATGAGGCGGACGCATCATATGTTACGAAGGCGGTGGACGCGGCGCAAGCGGCGAAGAAGGAGTGGGGCGAGATGCCGTGGGAGTCGCGTGCGGTGGTACTTTTGAAGGCGGCGGAGCTTCTGGCGGGAAAGTACCGTCAGACGCTGAACGCGTCGACGATGCTGAATATGAGCAAGACGCCGCACCAGTCGGAGATAGATGCTGCGTGTGAGCTGATAGACTTCTGGCGGTTTAATCCTCATTTTATGGAGGAGGTCTATGGCGACCAGCCGATATCGACGCCGGGCGTGTTGAACTACATGGAGCACCGCCCGCTCGACGGTTTTGTAATGGCGATAACACCGTTTAACTTTACGTCGATAGCGGGGAATCTGCCGACGGCACCGGCGCTTATGGGTAATACGGTAGTTTGGAAGCCGGCATCGGCGGCGGTACTTCCGGCATACTTTCTGATGAAGATTCTGGAGGAGGCGGGGATGCCGGCGGGAGTTATCAATATGGTGCCGGGTCCGGGTCCGGTAGTTGGGCCGCCGGCGCTCGATGATGTCAGATTGGGCGGTATTCACTTTACGGGGAGCACATACGTATTTTCGACGATATGGCTTCGCATCGGGTCAGACATTCGCAAGTACGTATCCTATCCACGGATTGTAGGTGAGACGGGCGGCAAGGACTTTATATTCGCGCATTCAAGCTGCGATATTGAGGCGCTGGTAGCGGCGATTGTTCGAGGGGCGTACGAATATCAAGGTCAGAAATGCTCGGCGGCTTCGCGGGCGTATATACCGGATTCGATTTGGCCGGCGGTGAAGGAACGGCTGTCAGCGGAAATAAAAGACGTTAAGATGGGCGACATAACAGACTTCAGCACGTTTATGGGTGCGGTCATCGACAAGAAATCGTTCGAGACGATTAACGAGTACATTGACTTCGCGAAGAGCTCACCCGATATGGAGATTATCATAGGGGGCGGCAGCGACGATTCGCAGGGCTACTTCGTCGAGCCGACGGTCGTGGTGAGTAAGGAGCCGAAGTCGAAGCTGATGGTTGAAGAGATATTCGGGCCGGTTCTTACATTGTACGTTTACCCGGAGGGTAAATATGACGAGACGTTGGATGTGTGTGACCAGACGTCACCATATGCACTGACAGGGGCGATATTCGCTCTGGACCGCGGGGCAATTGTCAAGGCGATGGAGGTGCTTCGTCACGCAGCGGGTAACTTCTACGTCAACGATAAGCCGACGGGTGCAGTTGTCGCGCAGCAGCCGTTCGGCGGCTCTCGGGCGTCGGGTACAAACGACAAGGCGGGCAGCTGGCTGAACTTAGAGCGATGGGTATCGCCGCGTGCGATAAAGGAGACATTTTTGCCGCCGCGGGACTTCCGGTATCCATACATGGCCAAGGGATAAGCGGCTGCTTGGGCGCAGGCTGACAGGTTTTCAGGGCTTGTGGCAGGGCACGTTTAGGGTCTTGAAGAGGAAGGCGTAGATATCGGCAAGCTCCTCGATTCTTTTGGTGGTGGGCTTGCCGGCGCCGTGGCCGGCCTTTGTTTCGACACGAAGGAGGATGGGGTTTTTCCGAGAAGCCTCGGCCTGCAGTGTTGCGACGAATTTCTTGGCATGGGCGGGGACGACGCGGTCGTCGGTATCGGCCGATGTTACGAGGATGGTGGGGTATTCAGCACCGGTCTTTACGTTGTGCAGCGGTGAATAGGCGTAGAGATATTCAAAGACGTTGGGGTCGGCTTCGGCATTGCCGTATTCTGGAATCCAGTACCTGCCGACGGTGAACTTATGATACCTCAGCATGTCGGTGACGGGGACACGGCAGACAACTGCGCCGTAGAGGTCGGGCCGCTGGAGCATGCAGGAGGCGGTGAGCAGGCCGCCGTTGGAGCCTCCCATAATGGCGAGCTTGTCGGGGCCGGTATATTTGTTATCAATCAGCCACTTTGCGGCGGCGATAAAATCGTCGAAGACGTTTTGTTTTTTATCGAGCATACCCGCCTTGTGCCAGTCCTCACCGTACTCAGCGCCTCCCCGGAGATTGGCGAGGGCATAGACGCCGCCCTGCTCGAGCCAGATGAGGCGTGAAACAGAGAAGGAGGGCTTCAGGCTTATGGCGAAGCCGCCGTAGCCGTAGAGCAAGGTGGGGTTGTTGGCGTCGAGGGCGAGGCCTTTTTTGTGCGTGACGAATATGGGGACACGTGTGCCATCCTTCGAATGGTAGAATACCTGGCGGGTCTCGTAGGGCGAGGGGTCGAAGTCGATTTGGGGTTCGTGAACCACAGTCAGGCGGTCGGTGGTAAAATCATAACGGTAGCTCGTACTCGGAAAGAGGAAAGAGGTAAACGAGAAGAACATCTCGGTGTGGTGCTGTTTGCCGGAGAGCCCGCTTACGGTGCCGAGTGTCGGCAAGGGGATTTGGCGGACGAGACTGCCGGAGGTGTCGTAGATTTTTAGCTGGTGGTGGACGTGGTGGAGGCAGGCGACGACGAACTGATTATTGATGAAGTCACCGAAGTCGATGGGGTCGGATTGCTGGGGGAGGATTTCGCGCCAGTTTTCGGGGGCGGGGTTGTTGACATCAATGGCGATGATTCTTCCTCTTGGGGCATCGAGGTCGGTGTGGAAGTAAAAGAGCGGGCCGTCGTTACCAACAAAGTCATAGAGGGCGTCGGCATCATCGAGGAGCCTGACGAAGGGGGCGGAGGAATCCACGGGGCGGTAGTAGACGCGGTTCTTGACATCCGTGCCGCGATATACGTGGAGGATGAGGAACTTGCCGTCATCGGTTATCG
>CP070830.1:2099522-2106114 GCA_020344865.1 Planctomycetota bacterium | reverse complement strand
CGGAGGTTCAGCGACTATGTTTCGATAGTTCTTTTGTGTCCCATACTTTTGGCCGTGGCGGGAAGCGCGACTGTTGTTATAAGCAGTCAGGTAAGACGTTTGCTTTCTACGCTGCCTTTCTTCAGCTCGCTGGGGCCGCTGGTATCGCTGCTACTGCGGATGCTTCCCTACTGCACTATATGGCTGATGTTTACTTTTGTTTTTATTTTTATGCCGAACACGAAGGTCAGATTCAGGTCGGGGCTTCTGGCGGGGATAGTCGCGGGGACGATATTTCAGATTGTTCAGTGGGCCTATATCAATTTTCAGATTGGGGTGGCGAAGTACGGCGCAATTTACGGCAGCTTCGCGGCTCTGCCGCTATTTCTGCTGTGGCTTCAAATAAGCTGGTTAGTGGTTTTATTCGGCGCGGAGCTATCGTTTGCACACCAGAACGTGGAGACCTATGAATTCGAGCAGGACTGTCTGAGCGTGAGTCATTCTTATAAGAGGCTGCTGTCACTTCTGGTGGCTCACCATCTGGTGCAGAATTTCTGCAACGGCGAGAAGCCATCCGGTGCATCGCAGATTTCTCATAAGCTGGAGATACCGATTCGGCTGGTCCGGCAGATACTGTACGAATTAGCAGAGTCGGGGGTAGTGTCTGAAGTCAAGACGGACGGGGATAAGGAGGCGGCGTATCAGCCGGGGCGGGATGTTGAGGCCATTACGGTGAAATACGTTATCGACGCGTTCGAGAAGAGAGGTTACAGCGCAATACCGGTCATCAGGTCAGATGGCTTTGATAAGCTTTCGGACTGTTTGGATAGATTCGGCAAGGCCGTAGAAGAATCGCCAGCCAACGTGTCGCTGAAGAACATTTAGATCGCGAAGGGGCTTTTTATTATTCCTTCTTCTCGAACAGTTCTTTGACGCCTTCGAGCAGGCCCTTGCCTTCTTCTATGAGCTCTTTTCCTTTTTCGGTAGCGGCTTCGGTCCAGGTTTCCTTCATTTGGTCCATTATCTCGTCGGGCAAGATGCCAGCGCCCTGTTCGGCGACGGCTGATTCGATAGCCAGTAGTACCGTGCCTATAAGTATGGCGGTATCCAGTTTTTCATCGTCTCCCAAGTTGGTCATTGTGATAGTGTCGAGCTTCAAAGTAACGGTATCAGGCTTGCCGGGGACAGATGGGAGCTTGGCCGTGACGGTGACGTTGGTGATTTCAAGATTATCGATGCGGAGCTTTTTGCCGGGTTTTTCCGCGGGCTGCTCGGCCTCTGGCTCGGCTTTTGGGATTGCCTTTATTATGTCGTGAAGGTTGTTTCCGGAGACGCCCTTCTGTTCAATGACGACATTTACGCCGTCGAGCTTTATTTCTTTGACATTAACGGTGTCGGTCAAGAGCGAACGCATATCAGCCGCGACGCGACCGTCTTTCAGTTCAAGGAGTTTTTCGTGCTGGTAGCCCGGCGGGTTGTCAATTACGAGATTTTGCAGGCCGAGCCTTCCGCGGAAGATTGAAAGGTCGACGTCGCCGAGGGTCACCGGAACAGACAAGGCTTTTGTCCCTGCGGTTTCGACACCAAACTTGACGGCGCTGCCAGCGAAGAGGGTAACAGCTACCACGACCACGATAAGCAGGAACACGACTACCGACAGGATGATATAAAGAATTTTGAGTGGTTTTTTCATTTGCATACCCTTTCCCAAATAAGAGTAGTTGTATTGGTTTTCCTGCGGTATTATTTTAGGCTACTAGGATTTTTGCGACAACAAATTTGTCATTAAAAGTAAGATTGCCTACGGGATACTATTCTGACTGTTCTCTATTTAACAAAACGCTTGGGATCAATTCCTATCTCGTAAGCCCCGGCCATAAAGCCCAAACAGGCTGTCACATCGGACCGGTCATATTCAGGGTGGTCAGCGAGAAACTTATCGATAAAACTCTTAAGCTTTTCGACGGATGCCTTAGTGTGCTGCTGCGTCCAATATCCCTTCTGATAATCCTTATTTAGTCCGAGCAAGGAAACACCATCGGCGGCATGCTCAAACCCATAAAGTGTAATGTCATGGAACATCTGCTTCAAACACTGTTTGTCGCGAAGCCGCTTCGGGTCAAAAAGAGGAATCTCACGATAGCCAACAATCCTGTCAACTTTGACCATGCCGGGCTTGTTTTTGTCGAACTCTTCGACAACAGCCACGTGTGCCCTGTAGTCGGTGGTCGACCCGACGTTGATGCAGCCAAATTTTCCCTCACTAAAGAAACCAAAGATGCCGCCACAATCCAATTTTTTGGGGGACTTGGGCATATTCTTTACATGTGTATGCCCGGATAACCAGTAGTTCTTTCCGCCCTTCGACAAGCCACGTTTGAGATGCTGTTCGGGAGGGGGAGTCGACAAGCCCAATGGACTAAGAGGGATCTCCCAAACAGCGTGACCGGTAGTCTCAACACCAACAAGTAAGTCATTCTCAGGGTCTGCGAGTCTTATTCTGTCAAGGTGGTCGGGTGGATAATGTGAGGCCATGAACCTAATCGCCGGTCGCGAAGAACTCGCAAGCTTTTCAATATAAGTAATTTGCGAGATTTTGTTCTTGTCAGGTTCATCTTTAAACGATATCGCGCCTTTCGCGCCGTAATACTGCTCCGTCCGAACAAAATGCTTAAGTTCCCCCGCCTCAGGTTTACGCGAGTCTTTATAGTCAGAGGTATCAACAAGAAATATGTCTACAGAGTCTTGCCCTGGCACAACGTATTCAAGGTGACCAACAAGATATAGACCATCCTTGTGGCCTAAATTCGGATCTGAAGAAGACAAGTAATCTTTGTAACGAAAAACGCTGGAATTGTTCATTTTGTTAAAAGTGCTAATCCTCTTGAGTACCTGATACTTTGACAGCGCCGGATTAATTGTCTGGCCAATGGGATTTAGAAGAATATGCCTATCGATTACATTGGTAGTCATCCCTATACCCAGGTAATCATGATTGCCTATAACTATATATGTTGGGATGCCGCTTTTTCTTCGGTGGTCGTCAAGCGACTCTAACAACGATTCTATTTCGTCAGTACCCCCGCTATTTGCACCGTCACCCAGATACAGGATTAAGTCAACGTTCTCTTGCGATAATTTTTCAAGAGCCACATCTAACATTTCTTTAGTAAGATAGCGTTCAAGGGCAGGAGGGCGGATGGCCACCTCCACGGCGTTCTTATCCATAAACTTGCTTCTATAACCAGTGTCCATGATTTCGCCCTTATCGCTGGTGAGCTGTGAGTCGGCCAGCAGGCCGATTTTTATCGGCAGACGGACCTGGGGGGCGACTTGGCCGCCGGCACAACCCATTACTAAGGACAAAAACGGAAGAAGTAGTGTCACTATCTTTTGCATTATCAAGCTCCTTACTCATGGTAATGCTGATAACAAAGCCATTATACTCTCGACGAATTACAACTATGATTGTAGCCTACTTCAAAAAAGCGCTCCTTACCTTGACGTCCGCGTTGAGGCCTTCTCATGCTCGCATCCGCTCCATATTTCCTGAGGAAAAACGATGCTTTCCATACCCGTCAAATGCTGCATGCCTTTGCCCGTATTCAAATCTATCCCTTCCTTAAGATAAGCTTTATAAGGCAGCTGGCTGCAATAGAAGGCATCTTCTGTCATTGAGTCTAAGAAGATGGGATTGTAGAGTTTATTAGCTTCGGCCTGCCTGATGCAGTACATCGCAACTCTTTTTCGTATCCCCGCCTCCGCGTCGCTGGATAACGAAAGGCCTGCCAACGGATAGGCTACCCCGTAGAGGTTATCCCGAAGAGGTCCGCGCTCTTCTATCATCTTTGAGGAGTCCCATGTGTTGTCTTTGATATCGAACGTGGTCACGCAATACTTTGCTCCGGCCTCGACGCAACGGCCGCCCGGCCCGACATACACTGCGATATGGTCCACCTCGCCGGGTACCAGCGTCCCAAAAAGCTGCCAGACAAGCCCGCCTAATACGGACTCTTCTTCGGCGAGGTTCGTACAGATTAGGTCCCCCGTTCGCACCGTCAGTCCGTCAATCTGATATGTGTGAACAGTTGTCACCGGCTCATACTTTTTTCGCTGCGGACTGCCACACCCGGCCGGACCCAAACAGACCAATGCCGACACCAATCCGACAGTAAACAGCTTCAAACATCTCATCATCTGTCTGCCTTTGACCATATATCCGCAATGCCTTATCCTGCTTACATTAAAAGCCAATGGCCCACGCGCCAATCTCAACCTCAATTCTCAATTCTAGACTCCAATCTTTGCTTTGTCTCTAAGAGTCTCTTGCAACAACAGTTATTAGATATGTCCTTCGTTTGCCCGTTCCGCCTTATCATCACTAAAATGTTCCTTCTTCGACCACCCTGATGCGAGCTGACTCAAGCTTTTTGAGGACGGCCGGCGATACGCGCCCGGGGGTTACAAGCACCGTACTGACATTCGGATTGGATGCCCGGTATGCGTCAACACAGTTGTCCACCTCCCAAGTGCTTGTGACGTAATCGTACGGACATATCAGGACATGTCTTCCATTTTTGAGTACCGCCAGTGGAAACAAACCGACAAACTTTAATTGCCGGATTTGTTTTCGTTTTCGAATGTCAGCCAACATCTTGCCCTTACGGATGGAGCTGAGCGCCTCCGCCTCGGTGTGTGCGTTCGCCGCAACCTCGATCAGAGCCGCCCGATTCCGCACGCCCTCTAAGGCCCTGAATTGCTCCATCAGTTGTAGCCGCTGCAACGTTGTGAACGCGCCCGAGTAGCGGAATCGAAATCGTATAGTACTTTCCACACCCGCGGCTTCAAGCTCCCTCTCGATTTTGCTGTTTATCACGCTCGGCGGGCTGTTGACGATTAGTTCCTTCATCTGCGCTGTCATCGCAAGCGCGCCTATGCCCGGGACCGGGATGAAAGACATACCGCCTTGAGTAAGAAGGCTTCCGCCAGCCACGTAAAGCGTCAATTCGTCCAGCAGATGCTTCAGCACGGGATTGCGAGTCTCAGGGTCACAATCAAGTTCTATAGCCAGCTTCCGCCGGGCCGGAGACCCCGCCCGCCGGTCTGCCGGGTCCATATACTGGTCGACCATCAGGTTGAGGCCCTCGGGAGCACGGTCGATTGATTCGAATGGCTCGTTGATGATGAGATCCAGTCCTTTCTCGCTGTCTCTCAGCGGAGTCAGGATGCCATCGACAACAAGCGGATACCTGCTTAATTTCTTGGCGTTTTCAATCGATTTCAGCTCCTGGAGACGCAGGCCGAGCATATGCCGCCCCCGGGCGGTGATCTCGCCGAAGTCCGACCTGACCGTGAACACGTATTGGTATTCCTGCACCGCAACATGTTCGGCAAGCCGGTAGTTCGACCCCCGAAGGATCTTTCTCGGAAGCACCTCATTAACGCTAAAGGCGGGCGCCCTCTCACCTCGAAACCGCCCGGCGGGGGCCCTCGGCGTCATTTCACACCCGCAAAAAGCCGCCGTCACAATACAAATAACAACCATGAGCTTTCTTGTATCCATGTTCTTTCTGCCCTTTTCAAGGTGATTGAAGATACGAATATATCTCGGTTTTTTCATTTGCATATCCTTTCCAAAATAAGAGTAGCTGCTTTGGTCTTCCTACGGTATTATTTTAGCCCGCAGGGACTTTTGCAACAATAAATTTGTCATTCGAAGTCAGGCTATCGGCGGGGGGGGCGTGGCACCAGGGCCATCGATACCCGGCCAGCAACACTTTCAACGGTTTTTCTCGAGGCGGTCAATTTTTGTAACATATTGGTCGGGGTCGAACTTTCTTCTCAGGCCTGCGGCATTCATGTAGCGAACCTTGCCGAAAACGGGTCTTTCGGCCCAAGCGCGGTCGTGCTTTCCAAAGCACCAGGCCACACCTGCAAAGCCGTTGGGGTCCCTGCCATCAAGCTCGTATTTATTGTTCAGGTACAGCGCGATTTTGAAAGCCTGGCGGGGGGTTTTGGTCCACTCAAGGATTTTTTTACCCCAGTACATTCTCATATAGCCGTGCATTTTGCCGGTTATGAGCATTTGTTTCTGGGCGGTGTTCCAGTAGGGGTCATGGGTACGTGCATTTTCGAAGTCCGCAAGGGAATAGTTGTATTGCCTTTTATCGCGCCGGTGAAAATTCAAGGTTCTCACAACCCAAGGCGGGAGAGATTTGAATTTGTCGTAGTCATTATTGTAGAAGACGAAGTTGTAGCTTAACTCTCTGCGGACGATAAGCTCTTCGAGGTAGGCATCCTTGGCGGGGCCCTTGGTTTTGATAACTTCAAGGGCGATGTAGAGGGGTGAGATTTGGCCGAAGTGCAAGTAGGGGCTCATATTGGAGGTGCAGTCGGCGTTCGGGTCATTTCGGAGCTTAGGGTAGTTTGCGAGTTTATTTTTTAAAAAGTTGTTCAGATGGCGTTTGGCCTCTGCGGCGCCTCCGCGGAGACCTACGACCTTGCCCACAGTCCGGTCAATATTAAGACGAGAGACGGCCTTATCAATATTGTCAACGCTGAAGGAGCGAAATCGCAGCCCGAGCGAATCGAGCCTCGGCTTTCGATGTTTAAC
>CP070830.1:2091517-2099422 GCA_020344865.1 Planctomycetota bacterium | reverse complement strand
TGGGCCTGTGCCGGCAGGCAGCAGAACGAAAGAATCAAAGAGACTGAGAAAGCCCATCTGTTGAGCATTTATATCTCCAGTGACCCGCGTTGCTAATTCTTACGACCTATTGCGGGTGCTTCAAACGCTGAAGACGGCGTTTGTGACCTCACAAAGGCGGTTCCTGCATTATACAAATACGTCCACAAAACCGTATTTCGGGCAATTAAGCGGCCTGCTTTAGGTATAAAGCCGATGTTGTGTGCCGCCGGAGACTACGAATTTCGCCAGTTCGGGGACATATTATCGGTAGACTTTGTCTATACGAAGGTTTTGCTGGTATGTGCGGGATCTTTGGTTCGTATCTAAGCCTATGCTGTAAAGGTACTTATATGATAGAAGGCGGTTTTTTTAGCTCGTATTAGGATTGTTACTGTTCGGTTCGCCTGCCTGCAGTCAGCAGGGAGAGCATTTCTATATTCAGGAGCTTTGCAGCGAGCAGATATACAGCCGCCGCTGCAGGGACTACGAAGAGAAGCTTCAGGCTATTGGGGCAGTTTCTCGACAGCCAAAGGGTCAGTGCAATTGCGGCTGACATGCAAAAGGTCGCTACTATGGTCTTTAGGAATGCTTGCGGCAGGCGGTCAAGTGTTGAATTTCCCAATCTTCTTCGAAGGGCCAAGGCGAGGACAAGTACTTGCAAATACGAGCAGAGCGCAGTTGCGGCGGCCAGACCACCTGTTCCAAGCGACCATATAAGTGTCAGGTTGAGAACAACGTTGGTGAAGACCGCAATGAGCGCACTTTTGACGGGCGTTTTAGAGTCCTGCATAGAATAGAATGCGCGTGTCAGGACCTGCTGGGCGAAATAACCGCAAAGTCCCAAGGCATAAAAGAGGAGTGTCCAGGCAACCATGTCGGTGTCTTTTGCGGTGAACTGGCCGTGCTGAAATGCCAGCGCAATTAATGGTGTGGCTATAGCTATAATTCCTACTGTGGCGGGTACTGCGATAAATAGGCAGCATCGAAGGCCTTTAGAGACGGTTTCGGCCAGGCCGGGGAGGTCCTTCTTCGCCGCGAAAGCGCTCATCACCGGAAAGACTGCGGTCGCCAACGATATGCCAAATACACCGAGCGGCAACTGGTATAACCTTTGGGAATAGTAAAGGTGCGAGACCGAACCTCGCTTTAACGGGTAGGCAACGGTGTTACCAAGCAGGAGGAAAGAGGTCCCTTTCTCCGGCGAGGCGGAGAACCACCAGGCGATAAGGTCGTCGGCCAAGGTATTTATCTGCGTTACCGTCAGGCCGAGTATCATCGGGGCCATCAGGAGGATGATTTTTTTGAATGCGTCGGAATGGATATGCCAGGCGGGCCTTATTGATACGCCAGCGGCGCGCAAGGGGGGAACCTGAATGGCTATCTGCGTCAGGCCAGCGATGAGAACGGCAACGGCTACGAAGAAGACCTGCTGTCGAGGATGGAGTTTGAATACCCACCCGGTCACGAAGATGCTGGCGATAATGAAGAGATTGAGGACTATCGGCGCGGCGGCCGGTGCGGCGAAGTGCCTGTGCACGTGGAGAATGCCAGCCAATATCGCGACCGTACAGACGAGAAGCATATAGGGCAGCATTATGGAGGTCAGCGACAGGACCAGTCTGGTCTCACCGGTAGTGCTGAGGAATTTGTAATAAGCCCAGATTAGGGCCTCTGCAATCAGTATTATTGCCGCCAGCAGGACAAACAAGACGGTTACTACCGTGTCGGCCAACTGCTTTGCCTGTTGTTTGTCTCTATGGAGTTGTTCGCTATAGACGGGAATCAAAGAGGCGGCGGCGGCCCCTTCACCAAATAACCTTCTGGCGAGGTTGGGGATTTTGAATGCTATGGTCCAGGCGTCGAGCAGGGCGTTGGCACCGAAGAAGTGGCTGTACGCGATGTCCCGGACGAAGCCGAAGACCCTGCTGACTGCCGTAAGGGACGCAATCTGTCTGAAACCTTTTATCATTAGCGATATTTATAATGGCAGGGGTCTTTTTTTTCAAGGTTATCTCGCGGCGAGTGCTGTGTTTGCAGAGGCTACTGGAATGATTTCGGAGCAACGGTGAATGGCCATCGTCGGCCGAGGTTATTTAACAATCCAACGGAAATCATACTGACGAGGAGGCTCGAGCCGCCGTAACTTACCAGAGGCAGAGTCAAGCCTGTGATTGGCATCAATCCCACTGTCATACCTATATTTACGATTAGCTCAACCGCAAACATTGCCACGATGCCGATTGCGAGCAGTCTCGCGAACGGGTCGGTATTACGAACTGCGATTTCGAGTCCGCATCCGATGAGAATGACATAAAGGCCGATAACGGCGAGAGAACCGAGAAAGCCCCACTGATGTGCAATCATAGCGAAGATGAAGTCGTTGTGTCTTGAGGGCAGGAAGTCATATTTGACGAACGGACCTTTTCGGAAGCCGTATCCTCCGAGGCCGCCGGAGGCAACGGCGAATTTGGAGCGAATCAGGTGGTAGCCCCAGTCGCTTTCCCACTGCTTTTGCCAAGTGGTGAATTTCCTGTCTCTTCCCACCATAATGCCGGCGAGTGTCGGGTACTCTTCGGCCTTTTGGCGGACCCAGTCATTTTGCAGCAGGACACTGCTTATTCTGGTCCTTTGGTAGGGCCTCATCTGGCGCCAGAGCAGGGGGCTGACCAATAAGGCCATAATAATGATTAACGCGAGGTGCTTTACCTTTGCGCCGGCCACAAAGAGCATAGTAAAGAGAATCGGCATCATCAGAAGTACCGTGCCGAGGTCCGGCTCAAGCAGGATGAGTACCATAGGCAGTATTGTCAGGGCGAAGGGGCCTATTAGCGCCCGGAAGTTGTTGTAATTGCTGCGATAGCGGAGATACCAGGCGAGGGCGAGGATATAGGCGAGCTTGCAAATCTCGGACGGCTGGACCTGTACAAAGGTTGAGGCGGTACCGATTCTGAGCCATCTTCGGGCATTGTTTATTACGGGCACGAAGGGTATATCTATCAACTTGTCAAGCAGCAATATAGCCAGCAGCAGCAGCACAGCGGCGTAAATCCAGTAGCTTGCGGCGCCGAAGCGGCGATAATTGAGCAAATTTGCTGCAACGAAGCCTATTGCGCCAATGGCAGCGAAAATGAGCTGTTTTTGCCAGAGATTGGCAAAATGGCCCGTTTGGGCTGCGGGGCTTGGCTCAGTGGGGTAGCCTACGGAGTAAATGGCGGCTATTCCGAGGGCGACGAGGGCGAGCGCTGCCGTCAGCATTACGAGCCTGACAACTATAAGCCGGCCTTTTAGGAGCCTGTACATGGGGTCAAGGTAACAAAAAGAAGCGGAAATTGCAAAAGTACAGGCAAAATCACGGAAAAATTTGTTTTTTTGGCGGAATCGGCTATTAGAGGCGGTTCAAAAGGGCGTTTTTTGCGGCAAAAACGGGGGCGTGGGCGTTTGGGGGTCGGAGGGGCGTTTGGCGGGGCATTTAGCGATTTGGTGGTGAATTTTTGTATTTTGGGCGGAGTTTTTAATTTTTTTGGTTTTTTTGCATTTTTTCCTTGATTTGTTTTTGGGGTTGTGATACCTTAAGTTTAACCTTCGCATAGTTAGTATCAGTGTGTTACAGCCTTGTAGCACGCAATTCGCCGATGGGCGAGAAAGGAGGATACAGGGTAGAAGGGAATGCTATTGTCTTAGCCGGCGTTTCCTGCCAGCCGGTGCGCTGTGCTCCCCGTTTAGGTACAGGATGTAAGTGAGCAGGCGATGAATGGCGAAATTTTTTGGGCAGGAGAAAAACCAAGGTGTGCAGAGAGTGTGTCTCTGCAAAAGAAGAAAAGAAAGAGAGGTTAATTATGAAAAAGATAGTGTTAATAGCGATGCTTTTGCTCGCTGCTCCTGCAATGGCGGTAGTGACTATTACCCCCGTTCAGGAGGGCACCACGGCCGTCGTAGCTATCAACTACGACGCTTCGGTCGGCGAGACCGAGCTTGTTCGGGCGTTTGCACTGGACATCACTGTAGATTCCGGACAGACGATTGACGCAATCACCGATTACAAAGAGGGTGTGAGCGTCAGCGGCGACAAGGGCTATGGGATATTCCCCGGGTCGATTGACATCAACGACGCAGGGGATATCAACGACGTGGGCACGCCGGTTGGGGACCCGTGTCAGCTTCCCTCTGACACTCAGCCTGGTCTTGGCAAGCTTGGCGGAATCACCATCGAGATGGGCTCTCTGTATGTTGACGGAGCCAACGCTCCGGATGCGAGCGGGCTGCTCTGCAAGGTTGAGGTCAGTGGAGACTGCAATTTGACGGTCGCAGTGAACGTCAGCCGGGGTGAGGTGGTTATGGAAGGCGCGACTCTGGCGACAACGAACCTGCCACAAATCATTTTTGTGGACGTAGCGGATACCTTCACGATTGCCGGTAATGTCGCTTCGGGTGCGGCCCCGATAAAGGACCTCGAGGGTGTAACTATCACCGGTCTTCCGGGCGACCCTGTGACGGACATCAACGGCGATTATACGGCCACGGTTGATGCAGGCTTTACAGGCACGACCACTCCGACGAAGGCGCAGTGGAGCATACCAGGCAAGAGCTACGACAATGTTCAGGCTGATGCTCTTAGCGAGGACTACGCGGCAACCGCGACGGAATGCTACAATGCGGGTGCTCCTGACTACGCTTGGTGGGCTGCCAACGGTATGCCCCCCTGCTGGTGCTACAGAAAGCAGTGCAGGGGCGATGCCAACGGCTCGTCCTTCCTCGGCAAGCCTGTAACGGTGGCCGACAACAACCTGCTGAAGGCAGCATTTGGTCAGTCGACTCTGCCTCCGGACGGTGAATGCGCCGACTTCAACCACGCCGGGTTCCTCGGCAAGCGGGTTACCGTTGCGGACAACGATATCCTGAAGCTATACTTCGGTGTGGCGGAACTCAGTGTGCCTGAATGTGATGACACGTATATCAATGAGTGGAAGAACTAAGAGTATCGTTGTAGTTTGATTGATTAAAGTTTGGTTAAAAAGTTAATAAAAATGTAACTAGATTTGCCGCCTTTGTCTATCCTTGTGTGGAGGATGATGAATCCGAAGGTGGCGTGATGAGAAGGAGGAGTATATTATGAAGAAGTTGTTAGTTTTGATGTTGGTTCTTGGGATTACCTCCTGGGCGAGCGCAGCATATGACATCAATGTGACCCCTCTGGGCGGCGGCGATTTTGACATTGACGTCACTTCAGACGGTCTCGACGATGATGGATACTGGGCGCTGTACGGTGACCCAGGCGCGCTCTTGAGCGGTATTGCCATCGGACCTGATGCTCCGAGCCTGACTCAGATCTGGGGCGACGTAAGTGACCTTAGCGGTTATCTTCCCGAACCGACGGGAACACCGTCGGCGGGAAAGTACGGGCCTGTTGCAGCTGCACAGGGTGAAACCAAGTTAGCAGGAACGTACTGGACCGCTTCGGCGAGCGTACCAGTAGAAGGCTGGGTCTATCTGTACAGCTTTACTGAGGCCGGGGTTTACACTCAGGAAGCTGCTAAGTATATTCCCGAGCCGATGACGATAGCCTTGCTGGGTCTGGGCGGCCTATTCCTGCGTCGCAGGAGATAAGCCCTCCGGAGAACGAGGAATCTTATCCTATAGGATAGGAACCAACAAATTAGTCGTGAAAGAGGCAGGTCAGAAATGACCTGCCTCTTGTTTTGCGCCCTATTTCAGGGGGGTGTTTATTGGACGCTGTTCTCGCCGAAAGCCGAAAGCATTGTGTATATCGAAGCGATGGTTGGATAGATGGGGCTGTTATATGCCTTTGAAACCGGGTTATACGGAAATTAAGTAAAAGCCGTGCAAGAGTCGCCTATTGGCTAATGATGCTTTTATTTCCGTGGGGATGGAACCGACTCATAATACGATTTGTTACTTTTATAAAGTTGAAGGCGTTTTCTGATTTCGTCCGCCAGTGGTTGGTCTTGACCTGTCAACTGACTCAGGTACAACGCTTTTTGAGCGGTTTCTATGGCCTCAGGGAATCTTTTTGCGGCTGCAAAGGCGATCCCCAAGGTATCTAACATGCCGGGGTCGTTGTAACCCGTAAGTCTGCATGCCAGCTGCGCTAACTGAACCGCTTCGTCCGGTTTATGTATGTCTTCGGTTTGATGCACTGCTTTAAGTTTGGCCATCTGGTCGAACGCCTCAGGCCAATCGGGTTTCAAGTGTAACGCTTTCTTATAGTGGGCGACGGCTTCATCAAACCTTGCCATTTGTGATAAAGTGATGCCAAGATTGTAATGAGCCTCAGAAAAGTTGGGGTCCAAGGCCAGGGCGCTATTGTATTGTGCGAGCGCTTCACTCAACTGGCCTAATTTGAGATAAAGATTGCCCACATTATAGTATGTGTTGGCGGAGCCGGGGGCTATCTGCAGAGCTTTAGAACAATACGCAAGTGCTTTGTCGTAGTTTCCCTGCTGGAAATAAACCGTTCCGAGATTCCGGTAAGCTACACTAGCGCACTCGCAAAGGAAGTCCTGTTGAGTATTTTCGGGCTGCCGACTTATTGTTTTGTCAATCATCGATAAGAATCTGGAAAAATATAAAATTGACGCAGAAGCATCGTTCTTACCAAAGCTGATTTTACCCATGAAGAAGTAACCCAGGCTAAACTTTGGGTGTTCTACAAGTATCTGCCTGCATATAGTTTCAGCATCGGGGTACTGCTCGGCTCTGATGTAGCTTCTGACTGACTGCACCTGTTGGTGCAGGCGAATCCAGTTTTTAGGGTCGTCTTTCGTCTCGTCAAAGTCGAAATTCTCAACTACAGCGGCAGTGCTGATATAGCCAAGGGATTCGAGACGTCTTCTGCTTTCGTTGTCAAGTACAAACCCATCGTCGGACGCGTTGGTCTGCGTCTGCTCTTCTACAATCGAGCTGAGGTGGGCCTGCAAGAATCGGGCGCGCTTAGGGTGGTCGTCAACCAGGTTTTTACTTTCACCGGGGTCTTTATCAAGGTCATACAATTCCGGTTCGGGGGCCTGGATGTACTTCCATCGGTCGGCGACCACGCCAAGCAGGGAGCCGCAGCCATATTGGGTTGCCTGGAGGGATTCGCAGTAGATGTATCTTTTATTCTTCTTGATATTCTTTCTTTTCTTAAAAAGCGGCGACAGGTCTTTGCCATGGACAACGCGTGGGGTGTCAATTCCCAGCAAGCCGCAAATGGTAGGAGCAACGTCAACCAAGCCTACTACGTCAGGCACTTTCTTGCCTTTCGGACCACCGGGGACTCTGATAATAAGAGGCACCTTTATCGTACTTTGATAAATAAAAAACCCGTGGTATTGTTCTGTGTGTTCGCCAAGGCCTTCTCCGTGGTCGGAGGTAATTATTAGCAAGGTTGAATCGTATATGCCCAAATCTTTTAATTTTCTCAGGACCTGACCAATACAGGAATCAGTGTAGGCGATTTCTCCGGCATAAAGGTCATCCTTAAAAAGGGTCGCAAACGGCTCAGGAGGAAGATAGTCCTGGTGAGGGTCAAAGTAATGGAGGAACAAAAAAAACAGGTCGCTTTGGTGTTTTTCGAGCCAGTCGCAGGCGAGGCGGCTCGCTTCGTCGCCCCTGCGCTCGTTGCCATACCAGCTCGACATTGGGTAGATAAAGTGGTCGTTATAAGTATCGAACCCCTGACTGAGACCAAACTTAGAGTCCAGAACGAAGGAGCTTATTATCGCGCCGGTAGTATAGCCCTTTTCGCGCAATACTTCGGGAAGAGTAAGGTTGAATTTTTCCAGGCGATAGTCAACATTTTCATGAACACCGTGATAAAGCGGGTTAGTCCCGGTTAACATAGAACTGTGAGAAGGCAAGGTCATGGGAACGGGTGAGACTACATGT
>CP070830.1:2073022-2091417 GCA_020344865.1 Planctomycetota bacterium | reverse complement strand
AAGAATTGATTGCCGTTTCATTATGACACCTCCTTTAGTGTAATGCTTTGGAACTCCTCGCTAATAATATGATTATATAAACTAGGAGGCTGTGAAATCAAGTAAAGAATAGGGCAAAAAAATCCGTTTTAAGCTGGTTTGGAGTATCAAATAGACAAGTTAGCTATCTTAAGGAGGAAAAAATCCGGGGCCGAGACAAAATTATCGTCGCTTGTATCCGTTCTGCTTGTGGAGGACTTCTATAAAGGCCAGCATATTGGCCAAAGGGACGTCGCCCTCGACGGCGTGAGCCGGGGCGAAAATATATCCACCATCCCTGCCGGCTTCCAGCAGTTTGGCTGTTGAGCTCTTAACATCTTCGGCCGAGCCAAAGGGCAGTGTCCGCTGCGTGGACAGGCCGCCGTGAAAGGCAAGCCGTCCCCTGTACCTTTTCATAAGGTCAAAGACTTCCATAACCTCAGGCTGAAACGGGTTAAAGCAATTGAGCCCGATTTCAATCAAATCGTCAAAAAGCTCATCCACCTTGCCGCACGAATGGATAATAACGTACTTGCCCGCATCCCGGGCAACCGAGTACATCCGTTTCAACTGAGGCCGAATAAATTCCCGCCATAGTTTAGGCCCCATTTGCAGGCCCCTCTGCTGGCCCCAGTCATCGCCGAAATAGACAGCGTCTATATCATATTTGAGGGCCTCGGTAATCTGGGCGATGTTATAGTCGGCTATTCGCTGCAAAAGCTCGTGCACGAATGCCGGATGGTCTAAAAAATCCATCATCAGCTTCTCCATCCCCCGCATCGCCCAGGCCCGCTCGTATAGCGAAAATCCAATCTTAAAGACCCGGAAACAATCCCCGTACTCGGACAGCAGTTCAGGAATATTCTCGAAAAAACGTTTGTCTAACGGGTCGGGAAATTCATATCCGGCCAGGGTCGGCTCCGGCAAAACGTATGTCTCAACAATGCCGATGTCCTTGTCCACGCTGCGGTCCCACACCGCCCCGAAGAAATCACGGAAACGGTCGTTGCCCAGAGCGGTAAAGATACCCATATTCATGCCCAACTTGACGAAATGGTTGTCTAAGACCCGGTCCAAGTCATCCCGGCCAAAATGATTCCGCAGCTTCTCGGCCGCTTCAAAAGTAAAATTACACTGCCACGGAACGTACGGGACCTTGCGTCCCTCAATCGCTAATTTAACCACTTCTCTTTTGTCCATTTATCTCGATTCCAAATTATTTTCAGAGTGAGACCGAAATATCGCTAAGTGCCTTTCCGGTCAGGCCGGTCAGGCGTACATCGTCTCCGAAGCACTCGATATCGACGTATTGCAAGCCCACAGCCTGCGCTAATTCGGCCATAGGCCCGGTTATATCGATACTGCCCTGCGCCCCTAATATCTTCGGTGCGATATAAACGACAATCTCATCGGCAAGCTGCTCTCTTAAAAATGAGGTCAGCACCTTCGGCCCGCCTTCGACAAGCAGATGACCGATGCCGCTTTTACTCAACTCATCAAGTAAAAATTGCAGGCTGGACCGGCCTTCCGTATCCGGATAAGCAAGCACCTCGGCTCCCTTTTTAGTTATTTTCGCCGCAATTTCCGGATTAACTTGTACCGCGCTTTCGCTCGTATATATCAGCAAAGGCCTTTTCTTAGCTGTCTTAATCAGATTACAGTCAAAGGGAAGCCTTAAATTGTTGTCCAGCACAATTCTCGCGAGTTTCTTGCCTTTGCTTGGCCTGGCCGTCAATAGCGGATCATCGGCGATTACGGTATTTACTCCGACCGATATGCCTCCTGCACGCCGTCGCAATTTGTGCACGTCTTTTCTGCTTTGTTCGCCGGAAATCCATTGTCGCTCATCGCCTTTGTGCACCCAGGCCACTTTGCCGTCAATGCTTTGTGCCCATTTCAATGTCACCCAGCATTTTCCGGTGGCGGCATACTTGATAAAAGGGGCATTCAGCAATCTGGCCTCGGTCTGGCAGATGCCAGTTTGTACTTCGATTCCCGCATTACGTAATTGCTCGATACCCTTACCTTTGGCATGCTCCGATGGGTCAACCGTTGCGACAATAACCTTCGCCAGCCCGTCTTCGATTATGGCCTGTGTGCAGGGGCCGGTCTTGCCATAGTGGGAGCACGGCTCGAGCGTAACATACATCGCAGCGCCGCGGGGACCGACGCCTAAGGTCTTGCAGTCTTCAAGAGCGTTTATTTCCGCGTGGGGGCCGCCGAACCTTTTGTGCCAGCCTCTGCCGATAATCTGATTGGCCTTGACGATAACCGCCCCGACCGCAGGATTAGGCTCTACCGAACCGATACCCCTCCGCGCCAGCTTCAATGCCATCCACATATATTTCTCATCTTGTGAAACCATAACGTGTATTACTCTATCAATTGTAGAAACTGCTTTTCATCTATCACTTCAATGCCGAGCTCCCTGGCTTTGTCGAGTTTACTTCCCGGATTTTCTCCGGCCAGCACAAAATCGGTTTTTTTACTTACACTCGATGATGCTTTCGCCCCAGCCTGCCTAATCGCTTGCTCTATTTGCTGGCGTGTGAAGTTCTCTAATGTGCCGGTGACAACAATCGTCTTGCCCGCCAATTTTCCCTTTTGCCGGAGACGTGCCTTTGGCTGCTGAGGCCTTAGGCCCGCTGCCAATAGCTGGTCGATTACCGTCCGGTTAGCCGGATTGCGAAAATATTCATACACACTTTCTGCCATTGTCGGCCCGATCTGGTCTATAGACCCAAGCTCCTCTTCTCTCGCGTTCATAAGGGCATCAAGCGAGCCGAAATGCTCAGCTAAAATCTGTGCCGACTGGCCTCCGATATGCCGAATGCCCAAAGCCGTAATGAATCGCCATAACGGCCGGGTCTTGCTCGCCTCTATCGCATCTATCACGTTGCCGGCGCTTTTCTCGGCCATTCGTTCCAGACCGGCCAGCTCCGATTTCTGTAATTTGTAGAGGTCCGCGAAATTCTTGACCATCCCCGTTTCTGTTAACTGCTCAATCAGGGCCGTCCCAAGATGTTCGATGTCCATCTGCCCGCGTCCGGCAAAATATTTCAGACGCTCCTTCAGTTGCCCCAGACAACCCGGATTGAGGCACCGGATATAAACACCGTCTTCGTCCTTGGCCACCGCCGAGCCACAATTCGGACACTTTTGAGGGGCCTTAAAAGGTTTTGTGCCGGCCGGCCTTAATTCTTTTTTTACTTCCACCACCTGCGGGATTATCTCGCCGGCCTTTTCAATGACCACAGTGTCACCGCACCGTACACCAAGCCGGTTCAATTCATCGAAATTATGCAGGCTTGCCCGCTTGACCGTCGTACCGGATAATTGCACGGGCGTCAGATTGGCTACCGGTGTCAGAATGCCACTCTTGCCGACCTGAACATCGATTGATTCGACGATAGTCTCAGCCTGCTCGGCGGCGAATTTATACGAAATGCACCACCGCGGCGCCCTGCCCGTAGCGCCTAATATTTCCCGCTGCTCGAAACGGTTGATCTTTATCACCATTCCGTCAATCAGGTAGCCGAGTTTCAACCGTTTCTCACTCCAGCTAAAACAAATATCTATTACTTCATTGATATCTTTTGCTCTTTGGATATCGGGATTAACCGGCAGGCCGAGCCTTTGGAATCTCTGTAATGTTCGATAGTGATTGTCCGCCAGCGGTTCGGAAATCTCGCCGGTCGCGTATGCGAAGAACGAAAGGTTCCTCGCAGCGGTAATTCTTGAATCCAGCAGCTTCAGGGAGCCTGCCGCGGCATTTCGCGGATTAGCGAAGGCCGGCTCGCCGGCTTCTGCGCGAAGTTTGTTCAGCTCGATAAAAGCGCTTGTGGGCATATAGACTTCGCCGCGAACTTCGAGCACGGCTGGGATTGTATCGCGGCCCAATAGTGTGAGCGGCACGGCCTTAATTGTCCGCACGTTGGCGGTCACATCATCCCCCACTTCGCCGTCACCGCGGGTAGCGGCCGTAACCAGAATCCCATCCTCGTAGAGAAGACTTATCGCGACCCCGTCAATCTTCAATTCGACTACATAATCATACTCTTTACTTCCAAGCTGCTTCGTTACTCTCTCGTCAAAGGCCCTTAGCTCATCGGCGTTATACGTGTTGTCCATACTCAGCATCGGCACTGCGTGCCGGACGTTGGTAAAACCTTCCAGCGGCCTTTCCGAAACCCGCTGAGTGGGTGAATCGCCGGTTATAAACTGCGGATTCGCCTCTTCCAGTTTCCTTAGCTCGGCAAAGAGCTTATCATATTGCCGGTCGCTGATTTTCGGCTGATTGAGCACGTAATAGAGATAATCGTGCCCTCGAATCTCCTCCCGCAGCCGCTCGATTTGTTTCTCGATGTCTTTTGCCATAACAGCTTAATTTATATGCTCTCTGGATACATTTTGCAAGCCCTGTTAGAGACAAATACATCTATGTAAAGAGGTTGATTCTAAGTGGGTAAAACGAATTTATTAAAATGGTATTTGACAAGATGGTTAAATTTCAGATAATACCTAAAATTTTTATATGAAAAATGGCTATTAGAGCCGATGTATTGATTTGTAGTTGCTATTCCCCGATAGCTCAACTGGTAGAGCGAGCGGCTGTTAACCGCTAGGTTGTAGGTTCGAGCCCTACTCGGGGAGTTTCAGGGCAGCAGGCCTTTATGGTCTTGCTGCCCTGATTTTTTCTGTAGGGCTCGAACCTCAAAGGGTGTGGGAAAAGAATTTTCCCACGTCGTCGGGGTGACAGGAGCCGGCGCTGCCGGCGACGCCAGAGGGGCAGGGCCCCTATGGGGAGCGAGCGTAAGTGAGCGACAGGTTCCAATCCTGCCGGGCGTGGTATTAGCGAGGAAGTGACGCAGTGTAGCACCAGTTTAAGACTGCGGCTAAAAGTTCTCTCTTATGAACCTCACCGCGTTGGCGAAAATCCCCATTCCATCACCCTCTTTTTTGCCCTCCAACCGAGACCAGTGCGGATGCTGAGTATGTCGAACGTGCCTTTCCGGATGCGGCATCAGCCCCAATACTCTGCCCGTACTGTCAGTCAGCCCTGCTATCGAATCCACCGACCCGTTTGGATTAACAGGGTACTCACCCTCTTGACCATTTTCATCCACGTACTTAAAAGCTACATGCCCTTCCGCCTTCAGTTGCTCCAAAACTTCATCGTCATAAGTTACAACCTTGCCCTCCCCGTGTGCTATCGGCAGATAAATCTGTCTGGCCGCCTCAATAAAAACGCACCGCTCCGTCTGCGGAGCAAGATACACCCACCTGTCCTCAAATTTGCCGCTGTCATTGTAAGTTATCGTGACATTTTGACCTCCCTTGCTTGAATTGTTACCCGGCAGTATCCCCGCCTTGACAAGGACCTGAAAGCCGTTGCATATCCCGAGTACGAGCTTCCCCTCATCTATGAATTTTCGCAACGCGTCCGAAAGGTGGTGTATAACCTGGTTGGCCAGAATCTTGCCCGCCGCAACATCGTCCCCGTAGCTAAATCCCCCCGGAAAAACGACTATATGCACACCATCCAGCAGCCCTTTGTCCTCAATCATCCTGTTTATATGCACGCGATCCGCACTCGCGCCCGCCGCTTCAAGGGCGTACTCGGTCTCCATATCGCAGTTTATCCCCGCCGCCCTCAATACTATCGCTTTTACTTCTGCCATTTCTTACCTATTCATTTGTGGATAGAAAGCTTTAGGGTTGGAAATATATGTACAGTTTTCTATTGGAAGTTTTCTTTGAAACACTTTAGGTTTTTTGGCACCTTTGGGAACAAGCATAATCTTGCCCTTCGAACCGGAAAGCCGCTCCTCTTCAGTTTCTGCCTTATAAAATCTTTGATCAAGATTGAAGTCAAAGTAATAAAGATAAGGTGCAACCCAAACAAGATAGCTCTTTTCGTCTCCTTTTGTAGCAAAACGCATTCTTAAACCAGGATTCTCATGAGCAATTGCTTCTTGGAACTCTACTGCATTGAGAGGATCCCCGTTTACTTCGGCGATTGCACCATACTGACCATCAACAAAGACCCACTTGTTAAACTGGTCGAGCCAGACTTCGGCCACAACATGTCCGGCACCTGATTCGGCTGTCTCAACATCAAGACGTTTTAATCCAAGTGTACGAGAAGGCATACCTAATGACCTCGCGCAGCCTGCGACCACCTTGGCATACTCAACGCATCGGAACCTTTTGCCCTCAGATGCCTCCTTGAGAATAGTTAGAGGATCGGACCTCGAAGGTTTGTTGTCTCCACTATGTTTCCATTGTTTTTGTGCCCACCTTGTTATCAGTCTGAGTTTTTCGTAATCGTCCGCGGCCTTGGAAACAAGCCCTTCCACATCATATTTCTTTCGCAACCTAATCATATTCGGATCATTTGCGTCATCCATAATAATCTTCAAAGGCTTGATTTTCTCTTCATAGTCCCATTCCAATTCTGATATGGCTCTTAGTTTTGCAGCATTCCTGCGCTCCCTCATCTCTTCTATCTCTTTTATTTGTTCTTGGTCCTTTTCCGAAAACGACTCAGTGGCCCGAAAGTTCACGGATGCCTTGTCGTCTTTAGGCTCAAATCCGTAGAAAATCCACAGCGGCGGTGCTGCTCTTGATGCACTAATGCCCCTGAAACTTTTCTTTCTCTCCGAGTTTAACTCGGTTCCATCATATTTTTTTTCTGTATCATAAGTGTAACCAAAGATAAAGTGCACTGTTTCATTGTCGTAGAAAAAGATGATTTCGGCTACTCCGGCAGGATTGTTCATAAAATTAAGACGGGCTGCCTGGCCAGGTGCAAGAACCAGTTCTTCCTCGGTTTCGATTTTGTAAGAACGTTCGATGGTAATCTTCTTCTTAACATTCCGAACGAACTCTGCAAAATCTTGGGCTTGCTCTGCTGCTAATTTATAGGAGAAAACAACGAGCAACAATGTTATAATGGTTAGTTTCTTCATAACGGCTACCAAGCAAGAGGCCTTAGCCATGCCTCTTTGAGTGATTCCAAGGTCGTCTCAATCACCGTCTCGCCGCTTTCAGCCTTTATGGTAAGTCTCTTTTCTTCCACTACCTTGCCTATCTGCCCGAAGGGCAGGTTCAGCATCAGTTTTGCAAACGCATCGTAATTCTCCGGCTGTACTTCCACAATATAGCGAGAGTTCGATTCACTAAATAACTGTGTATCTAACCGCGAGCAATCATCACTTCTCGGCAATCCCCGCAAATCTGCCTCTATCCCGAGCCCGCCTGCAAATGCCATCTCCGCAAGAGCCACCGCCAATCCCCCCTCAGAGCAGTCGTGACAGCTCACCGCCAAGCCCTCCGCTATCGCAGTCGCGACCCTCTGCGCAATCTTGGGGGCCGTCTCTAAGTCCACCTTTGGAATGTTCGCCCCGAGTTGACTGTGAATCTTGTAATAGTGCGACCCGCCTAATTCGTTCTTCGTCTCGCCTACTATAAACAGCAGGTTCGATGCCTTCTTGGCGTCCATAGTTATGCACTTGTTGACATCATCAACTATCGATATCGCGCTTATCAAAAGTGTCGATGGTATCGATATTTTGCTGCCGTCCTCGCAGGAAAACTCGTTGTTCAGCGAGTCCTTGCCCGAGACAAATGGTGTATCGTAAGCAATCGCGCCGTCATAGCAGGCCTGCGCCGCCCGCACCAATGGCCCGAAAGTTTCCGGCTTTCTGCAGTTGCCCCAGCTGAAGTTATCCAAAAGTGCAATCCTGTCCGCCCGCCCACCTACGCATATGATGTTCCGTATCGCCTCATCAATACCACCGAGCGCCATCCAGTACGGGTCAATATCTCCGTACATAGGATTCATCCCGCAGCTTATTGCAAGACCCCTGTCGGAATCGAACTTCGGTCTTATCACCGCTCCATCTCCCGGACCGTCGTTAGTTACACCCACCAATGGTTTTACCACAGATGTCCCCTGCACCTCATGGTCGTATTGACGGATTACCCACTCCTTGCTCGCCACATTGTAACGGGATAGTATCTGCAGAAGCTCATCGTTGTAATTGTCTTTTTCCGCTATGCTCGGCTCTGAAAGCGCAGGACTCTTCCACACCGCCTTGCGCGAGTACTTCGGCACTCCATCGTGCAGAAAATCCATATCCATCTCCGCCACCTTCTCGCCGTTGTACCTTAATGTCAGCTTCTTATCGTCGGTGAATCTGCCGATTACCGTTGACTCCACATTCTCATCATCAAAAATCTTTGTTATTGCCTTCAAATTCTCAGGCTTGACCGCTATGACCATCCTTTCCTGTGCTTCACTAATCCAGATTTCCGTATAGTTCAGCCCCGTGTACTTCAGCGGTACCTTCTCCAAATCAACCTCCGCCCCGAGGTCTTTACCCATCTCGCCTACCGCACTGCTAAGGCCCCCGGCCCCGCAGTCCGTGATGGCATTATATAATCCCGCTTCGTTCGCCTGGACAAGTACGTCTAACATCGTTTTTTCTGTTATCGCGTTGCCGATTTGAACCGCATGGGAAAAGATTGTTTCATACTCGTGTGTTATTTCACCCGACGAAAAAGTCGCCCCGTGAATCCCATCTCGTCCCGTCCTGCCTCCAACCACTATAATCACATCTCCGCTCTGGGGATTTTTGAAACATTTCTTCTTGTCCATTATCCCTATGTTGCCGCAGTAAACCAGCGGATTGCCAAGATACCTGTCATCAAAATAAATTGCCCCGTTGACCGTCGGTATCCCCATCCTGTTGCCATAGTCCCGAACGCCGGCAACCACGCCCCTCATAATCCTTCTCGGATGCAAAACACCTTTAGGAATCTCTTCGTGCTTCGTGTCGGGAAGACCAAAGCAGAATATGTCCGTATTCGCGATTGGCCTCGCGCCTAAGCCGGTTCCCATCGGGTCCCGGATTACGCCGCCGATGCCGGTAGCTGAGCCGCCGTATGGATCCAGCGCGGAAGGGCGATTATGAGTCTCAACCTTAAAACAGACCGCCGAGTCCTCATCAAATTCCACCACACCCGCATTATCCGCGAACACTGATATGCACCACTCCTTGTCCAATTCCTTCGTAGCCTTAAAGACCGTCTCTTTCAGCAGATTGTCAAAGTGTATCTGCTCACCGTTGATTGTCATATCAACCGAACTCTTGAGCGTCTTGTGCACGCAGTGCTCGCTCCACGTCTGTGCAAGCGATTCAAGTTCAACATCCGTCGGCTCTCGGCCAAGCTCCTTGTAGTATTTCTGAATCGTTTGCATCTCAACCAGATTGAGAAACAGGTCCTTCTCCTTGCTAAGCGCAACCAATTCGTCATCATTAAGCTCGCACACCGGCCACTCTACTATCTTTAACTCGTACGGCTTCAGGTGCGGACTCGGCGGCTCCGCCTCGTTACCGATTACAAACTCCTCGATACAGTCATTCGCAAGGATTTTCCTCGCGATTGTGTCCGTCTGACTCTGACTGATGTCACCTAATAAAATATACTTCCTCGCTGTCCGCACATTGCCGGCCTCAATGCCCATATCGGCCATTGCCGTCATCACTGATTGGGCCACCGGGTCCGTGACCCCGCTTTTCAGATGAACTTCGATTAGGGTCGCCTTTGCCAGCCCGGCCGGCGCACCGCTTCTGCCTATATAATACTCCTCGCATACAGGGTCCGTCAGAAGCTCCTTTGCCACTCGATCGGCAAACTTCTTGTCAAAATCACCCTCAATCAGAAAAACCCTCGCCGACTGAACCGCCTCCACAGAGCCTATCCTAAGCTCTTTGATTTCCTCAAGTACGCCGTTGCCGTGAACATCCGCAAAACCGCCCCGACTGAAAACCTCGAAACGCCACTGTTTCACGATATCATTTCCTTGCTCTTAATCTTGTATTCTAACAACGCGCTTCGTTTGCTTCTTGCTTTCCGGAGCAGTCTTTCGACTTCTCTTGCATCTCCTGCCTTTATCGCTTTCTTAAGTTTCCCTAATTCACCCGCAACCTTATCAATCCCCCTGATTGTATTACTTGGGTTTGTCAGTAAAACATCAGCCCAGATGTTCGCCGGCCCCGATGCTATCCGGGACGTATCCATGAAGCCCTTACCCGCAAACTTCAAGGCCTCGATGCTGTTGGCGTTTATCAATGCCGATGCCACTACATGCGGTAGATGACTTACACTTGCAAAAACCCTGTCGTGCTCAGCCGGCGACATCAGTTTTATACAGCACCCCAGCTTTGACCAAAATCTCTTCAGCGTCGCTGCCGCTTTTCGGTTCGTCTTTTTTGTCGTCGTCAGAACGCAAAGTGCCCCCTCGAACAAATCGTCCCGCGCGAAGTCGACACCCCTTTGTTCCGACCCCGCTATCGGGTGCGAGCCCACATACCGCACCGTCTTCGGCAGCCTCTTCGCCGCCCAACGGTCCGGCAGAACCTTTGTCGAACCAACATCAGTTACTATGCAGCCCCTCGAAAGCGAATCGCCAATCTCACCGAAAATCTCCTCAAACGTACAGATAGGAGTCGCCAGAATAACAATATTTGAGCCGGATACGCTTGTCTTTAGCTCGTCTGCTATCTCGCTTGCCACCGCCAATCGCCTCGCTTTTTTACGGGTTGCCGCTCGGTGGCTGTAGCCAACCGCCTTCACACGCGCAAAAGAACGTAAGACCCCCAGCGTTATCGAACCGCCCAAAAGGCCCATACCAATAACCGTTATTTGCCTTAACTCCTTCACTGCGAAAGCCTTATAAAAAATCACTGAAAAACTAATGCTCCAAAAAAATATCGCAACCCGCCCCCTATGTCAATTTTTTTCTTTGATTTATCCTGACGAAATGTTAGAATGCCGACTTTAAATAGAAAGGGCCAGTGGATTTGGCCAGAAAATGACAATGTGCCGCCAGCTTTTGCTGGCAGGCCTTTTTTTGTGAGCATTTTCATCGGTATCAAATAAAAGGCCTTATCTGTACCGCTCACTAACGTAGTTGGTAACTGAAATGCCGAACAACAAAAGCAAAATCACCGAGGGCGATTATCTCGACTTCGAAGAAAAAGTCGCTGACCTTGACAGCCAGATGAAAGAGCTCCGCAGGCTCAGTTCCGTCAAGGGTATTGACTACTCTGCAGAAATCCGACGCTTGCAGCAGGCACAGGTCGCCGAACTTAAACGAATATACACAAAGCTGACCGCCTGGCAGACAGTTCAGGTTGCACGCCATCCCAAAAGACCCCTCCTGTCCGACTATCTCGACCTGATGGTAAAGGACTTCCGCGAATTGCATGGAGACAGGTGCTTCGGTGATGACCACGCGATAATAACCGGTTTAGGACAGATAGGTAGAGAAAAAGTACTCGTAATAGGACAAAACAAAGGCAGAGACACCAAGGAAAAAATCGCCTGCAATTTCGGCTGTGCCAATCCCGAAGGCTACCGCAAAGCCGTCGCAAAAATGAAATTCGCCGAAAAGTACAATATCCCTGTCGTTACTCTCATCGACACCCCCGGCGCATACCCGGGCGTCGGAGCCGAAGAGCGAGGACAGGCCCAGGCAATAGCCGTTAATCTGATAGAAATGTCCCGCCTGAAGGTTCCCGTAATCTGCATCGTCATCGGCGAGGGAGGCTCAGGTGGCGCTCTCGGAATTGGTGTCGGCGATAGACTCGCTATGCTTGAGTTCGCATATTATTCCGTCATATCACCTGAAGGCTGTGCCGCAATACTCTGGCGGGATGGCTCCCAGGCCCCCGATGCCGCCGAGGCACTTAAATTAACAAGCAGGGATTTGTACAACCTCAAGCTTATTGATGCCGTTATCCCCGAGCCGCTCGGCGGTGCACACCGAAACATCCACGACACCGTTTACAACGTCGAAAGCTACATCGTAAAGACCCTCGCCGCGCTAAAACGTACCAAGCCCGAAAACCTCCTCGAGAACAGATACAAAAAACTCCGTTCATTAGGCACTGACACCACGGCTCTTCTGCGCAAAAAGACCACCGAACGTCAGGAAAGAATAAAGGCGGCCCTCAAGGCAATACCCAAAAAACCAAAACGCATTCCTGCGAGAGTCTGATTCGCATCTGCGCAGCTTACAACCTCGACTTTTAAACTTGCCACGTGTATCCCCGCCCTCATTATAGGCCTTCCCCACCGTACTGGACTTGCCCTTTGTCATGCCCAAAACTCACCCATGCCAACCGCACTTCACGAGCAAACCTTGGCGCTTCTGCCCTTTCAACTGCCTTTTACTCGGCCGACTCTGCCAGGTTCTGGCGGGCCTTCTTCCTCTTCGCTTCTGTTTTGCTGTACTCACACTCAGGACATCTGTCTGCAAAATCGTGCCGGATAGTACCCCGCATGAAAACCAGCCCGCACTTCTCGCACTTTTCCCCTCGATAAACAGTTTTCTGTCCGCAGTCCTTGCAGACAAGCGGAGTTGCCCCCTTTATGTTAGGGTCTGTCATCATCGCTACGAACTGCTCTGCAGTAGGGGGGTTGTCCTCCAGATACTCAAAATAATCCCTCTTATCCATCAGGTATTCCGCCTCACACTCTGCATTGTCGCACTTGACCCAAATCATATCGCCGCGCTTAATGCTCTCAATGCCCCTTGGCACCGACCCTTCCTTGTGCCGGTGATAGGCGGTTATCGCCACCGCCAAACCGAAGCACACCACAATAGTTCCCAACATCACCAGTTTTTTCTTGTCACTTGTCATATCAGAACCTCAAATCTAATTGAATAAAGGTACCGCTAACCGACAGTACTGAGAAATTATTGCTCATATTGTATTGTTTGTCAAACCCTTCTTCCTGCCCATTTCCGCAGTCTTTTTCACTCTTTATACCATCCTCTTGCAGTTTTGCACGCTGTTGTCACGGAATTTTGAATATTTTTAAGCACCTCCGGCCTGACACTTATCCTTTCTTTTGGCCCGAAAATGTTCCTCACGCCGAAAAACTAATTCCTTCTGCCCTATTTTCTGAACCGAAAACAAACCTCTTTTTTCTGCGCCTCATCCGGCCGAATGTCGCATTTAGCTTAAGTGAGACATCTACATCACATTGACCACAAAAAATCCCCTCCCACAGGCTATCTTGCCGACTGTCCCGATTGCTGTCGCAAAGACGAAGTAACTGTCTCACTAACGCCTGCTAAACGAGACAGTCCAATGCTGCGCGGAAAAAAATTTCCCGCCTGACGCCGTGTTTTCCGGGGTTTATCCCTTTTTATCCAGTCATTTAATAACCTGGCACGGTGGTTGCAATATATACCAGTGAAGCTAATTGAAAAAATGGGGTTTTTGCGGGGGGCAAGAAAATGGAAAATCAAAAATTACAACACAATCTAAAGGTTCTTCAAATTGCTGACGAAGTGATGGTTGCTGCGGATGATTACCTTGTACAGGGACCGCCCGTGGTGCCCGATTATGCTTATAAAAGCCAGCATTGCGGAATACCCGACACACCCAGACACAGGAATATAAGGATAATGACCAAAGACGCCGGCTTTGCCTGCAAAATGCAGCCCAGGGACGGCAGTGGCCTTAAGGAGGCAGTGGTAATCTTGCTCATCCTTATTCTGAGCTGGACTGCGCAGGGTGCCTATGTCGATGTGGTTGATGGCCTCAGCCCGGTAGGTTATTGGCGATTGGGTGAATCGGCAGGCAATACGGCAAACGACCGCTCAAGCAATACGCTCAACGGGACCTATAGTGGCGCGACATTGGGAGCAACTGGTGCCCTCAATGGCGATTCCGACACCGCCGTGGACTTTGATGGCTTCAATGACGACATGATTACAGTGTCCTCGAACGTTCTTCGCCTGACCGGAGATATGAGCGTCTCGTTCTGGGTTGATATCGACGTCCTCCCGGGAGCTTCCGCCACCGACCCCTTGTGTGTTATCGAAGCAGATGCCCAGGGTTCCGGACTCGCCAAAATGACCGAGCTTACAGTCGACGAAAATGGTGACGTCGTCTATACGCATCAATACGGCACAGGCGGCAGTGGTTCAGAGCAGCACGTCTTTACCTCAGCGAATCTTGACACCGACACATGGTACAACATTGCGGTAACCAGAGACACAACGGCAAGCGAGGTGATGCTCTACATTGATGGCTCTTATCTGGATACATTCAGCTACACCAACCAGCCACAGGGTGGTGGTAGCGGAACTTTGTATCTGGGTAAGTACGGAAGCGATTTGTACGACGGCAGTGTCGACGAGATTGCGGTATTTGATTATGAACTGACCGGTACCAACGTCTCGGATATTTACGAAGCGGCCAATCCGGTTCCTGAACCTGCAACTATTGCTCTCCTGGGTCTGGGTAGCTTGGCATTGATTCATAGCCGCCGCAGATAGGTAACGGCTTCAGTTGCGCAGAGGGGAACAAAAATGCACAGACAACAGGATTTAGTCAAAACAGCTGCTGTTTTTGCTGTGTTAATTCTGGCCTTGACCGCCAGGCCCGCCCGGGGTGCATACGTTGACGTGGTTGACGGCCTTGGCCCGGAAGGTTACTGGCGGTTGGGTGAGTCGGAGGGAACAACGGCAACCGACTATTCGAGTAGCCACAATGGGACCTACACAGGGGGAACATTGGGAGTAAGCGGTGTTCTCGGTGGCGACTCTGACACTGCGGTGTATTTTGACGGTATCGATGACATTGTAACTATAGGGCCTTCTGTAGATTTATTGCTCACAGGTGATATGAGCGTGTCGGTGTGGTTCAAGCCTACTTCCTTCCCTATGGGTAACTCTCCGGAGCCCTTATTTACACTGTCGGCAGATGCCTCAACCAGTGGAACCGCAAAGCTCGCCGAGCTTGCCGTCGACAAAAATGGCGATCTCGTTTACACACATGAGTACGGAGACCAGGGCTCCGGTGAGCAGACCTATACCTTCTCGGATGCCAACCTTTCCACTGACACATGGTACAACGTCACGCTTATAAGGGATGCTGATATCGGGGTGAAGGAGGTTTACCTTTATCTCGACGACAGTCTCCTTGACACCTATGACTACACTCATCAGCCGGAAGGATATACAGAGGGTACTCTCTATATCGGCGGATATCCCGGTATCAACTATAACGGTACGGTTGATGAGTTCGCCATTTTTGGCGCTGAACTTACCAGTCAGGATGTCTCGGATATCTACGAGGCGGCCAATCCAGTCCCTGAGCCGGCGACCATAGCTCTGCTGGGTCTGGGTGGTCTGGCATTGATTCAAAGCCGCCGCAGATAGGTAACAGTTTTAGCCGCGAAGGGGAAAACAAAAATGCACCCACGACACGCAATTGTTAAAAAAGTTACGGTTTTCGCAATGTTAATTCTAGCCTTAACCGCTAAGATTGCGCACGGTGCGTACGTTGATGTTGTTGACGGCCTTACCCCTATTGCGTACTGGCGCTTGGGAGAATCGGAGGGAACGACGGCAACCGACCGGTCCGGCAATAGTCTAAACGGCACATACGACGGGCCAACACTCGCCGTACCCGGTGTAATCGGTTCAGATTCGGATACCGCCGTCGATTTTGATGGAATCAACGACCAGATGACCAGTGTATCTTCAACTCTTCTGTGCCTTACCGGTGATGTGAGTGTATCTTTGTGGATTAATCCGGGCTCTTTTCCAGAGGCGGCCGGCATTAGGGAGCCCGTATTTACTATTGTAGCCGACGCCAGTGGCTCGGGCACGGCGAAAATGGCCGAAATCAGCTTTAACCAGGGCGGTGACCCTGTCTATACACATGAGTACGGCGTGGATGCTGGCAGTCAAGAGCAGCATGTTTTTTCAACGGGCAATTTATCTACCGACACGTGGTACAACCTTGTAGTAATTAGGGATGTCTCTGAAAGTCAGGTCCATCTGTATATAAATGGCGGTTTCCACGATACCTATAATTATACCAGCCAGGCCGAGGGCTATAACAGTGGAACCTTATACCTCGGCCAATATGATACTGATAAATTCCATGGCACAGTAGACGAACTGGCGGTGTTCGATTACGAACTGAGCAGTCAGAACGTGTCGGACCTGTACGATGCGGCCAATCCAGTCCCTGAGCCGGCGACCATCTGCCTGCTTGGACTCGGCGCCCTTGTCTTGATAAAGCGAAGGTAACCATACTGTCATACTCGCCTGTTGCGGGGATGTGACTTTTAAAAGTCATGAATTGACCGGAAGTGGATTACGAAATGGACGTGTTTAAGAAAAAACAAATTGTTATTCTTATCGCGATTGTAGCGATATTTTTATTGCTAACTCCCGCTCCATGTTTCGCCATAGTCGTCCATATCGACCAAACTCCTGCCGACAAACCTCACGACAACGTCCTTGGCCGCTGGGGCACCAACGCCTCCTGTGTAATGATTAGCGGCAACGAAGTCCTTACTACCAGACACCAGGGAGGCGGCGTCGGAACCACGGTGCAGATTGGTGGCGTCGATTACCTTGTTGACGAGGTAACAAATATAGGCCTTGCGGATTTGAGAATTGCGGTCCTTACTACGACCGAAGGCGACCCCATAAGTCTTACTAATTATGTCTCGCTCTATTCCACCACCAACGAAACAAACAAGACGGGAATCCTCGCCGGCTTCGGCATGGGCAGAGGCGCCACCCTCTATACCGGCGGAGACCCCTATGGCTACGAATGGTCGGGCAGCGACAATACCACGCAGCGATGGGGCGCGAATAAAGTCAACGGCACCTCTACAGTGGAAGACACTTATACATCCGATGTTATCTACGGGGATTTTGACGGTATTGACGAAGGCGATTATGTCACCTACGAGGCCGCTCCTGCCACATGGGATTCCGGCGGAGGTTGGTTCATAGATATCGCAAACGAATGGTATGTGGCCGGCATAATCCGGGCCGTCGAACACTCCGGAGAAACCTGGTACCGCAATAGCGCCGACCCCGATATCCTCGACCCGGATACATTTGACGCCGTCAGGATTAGCTCATATTACGATGATATAGTCGCCGCCATGCAGCCGGTGCCGGAACCGGCGACTGTCTGTCTGCTCGGCCTTGGCGCGCTTTTCTTCAGAAAAAACCGGCTTCGGCCCCCCGCATAATAAAGATGCCGAAATAAATGGCCGAAAATAAGTACCGCTGTTCGATGGCTGATATGGCGGAGAGCGTCGGACAGCTTAAAATAATTGGGAGAGGAAAAAATGAAGAATCGCGGAGGGAAAAAGCACACGAGCTTCAAAATCTTTGTCCTCGTGCTGTGTTGCCTCACAACAATTATGACCTGCGCAGTGCAGGGTGCCTACGTTGATGTCGTTGACGGCCTTAGTCCGCTCGGTTACTGGCGCCTTGGAGAATCCTCTGGAGGCACTGCTACAGACCGTGCAGGCAGCTATAACGGCGCCTACACCGGAGGTGTCAACCTCGGAGCGGCTGGAGCTCTTTCGGGGGATTCAGATACAGCTGTTGACTTTGACGGTTTTGACGACGCAATCGAGATAGGCCCGTCTGTAGATTTACTGCTCACAGGTAACTTAAGCGTATCGTTCTGGTTTAATGCCGATACCTTCCCGAGCGGCGCCAGCTCCGAGCCCCTCTTTACCCTTACGGCCGACGCCGCAACCAGCGGCACTGCAAAGCTCGCTGAGCTTGCTATCGACAAAAACGGCGACATCGTCTACACCCATGAGTACGGAGACCAGGGCTCGAATGACGAGACTCACACCTTCGACACCGCAAATCTGTCTTTTGATACCTGGTATAACATCGCCCTGATAAGGGATTCGTCTTCAAAGGATGTCTATCTCTACAAGGATAACAGTTTACTTGACACGTATTCCTATGCTGAACAGCCCGAGGGCTACACGGAGGCGACCTTATATATAGGGGGCTATTTGGGTTCGAGTTTCGATGGCTCTATGGATGAGTTTGCGGTGTTTTCTTCGATTCTAACCAGCCAGGATGTCGCCGATATCTACAATGCGGCCACCGTCCCCGAACCCGCAACAGTCTGCCTGCTCGGATTGGGCGCATTTTTCTTCAGAAAAAAACGCCGTGCTCATATGTTGCTAATAGCCTCCGTGAGCGTTCAAAACATCCATCATTTCCTGATCACTTCCTGACCATCCGATTGCCGTTCAAAAACGCTTCAGATGCCCTCGAAAACGTTTATACTAAGATCGTGCGAGGTCGAAGCGGTCAAGGTTCATTACCTTGTTCCACACCGCTACAAAGTCGCGTAGGAACTTCTCCTGGGAGTCCTCACATCCGTAGACTTCTGCCAAAGCCCGGAGTTGGGAGTTCGAACCGAAAATGAGATCGAGACGTGTGCCGGTCCACTTGATTTTGCCAGTTGCGGCATCACGACCCTCGAACACGTCTTAATCTTGCG
>CP070830.1:2053249-2072922 GCA_020344865.1 Planctomycetota bacterium | reverse complement strand
GTTGCCGTCAGTGTTATCGTGCCGTTATACAAAGTTGACCTCAGTACAGCCACGCAGCGGCCCCTGAATGTCATCCGGTCCGGCCCCTCGAAACTTTCCGTTCCCTTGGGGTGGGCGTTGCCGACGCCCGCAAGAGTCCCTTGGCCTTGTACTTCAAAGCTCAGCAGTACATCGTCATTCCAGTCATAGACGCGGTTTCCGTTGGCATCAAATATTTCGGCAGTTACGTAACATAAATCGAGCCCGTCCGCCGTGATGGTGCCCCTGTCAGCTGTCAACTGAATCTCTGCCGGGGCTCCGGCTGTCCGGAGAATCCACTCTGCTTCCTGCTGGCCTCCAATGTAGCCAACCGCCTTCAGTTCACCAGCCTCATAGTTAACCGAATAAGTAGCCTTGTACTCGGTTCCAATATTGGTCGCCTGAGTACCCAGGCTCTGGCTGTTTAAGAAAAGCTCTACCTGTTCACATTCCGAATACACAGTAACTTCCAGGGCCTCGGTTTCATATCCCGGCCACGTCCAGCTCGGATGAATGTCCGGGTACACCCAATACAATTTCCAGGCACCACTCTGGTCAGGTAATGAATCCACAGGACTTGTAACAAACGCCGAGACTTTATTCTTGCCCGTTTTCCAGAGCACCTGACGATAATAGGCCGCCGGACGCTTATACCCCGTCAAATCAACGTCTCCGCAATACGCGGCATGCCACGGATAAGGGGCCAGTTTCCTCCAGCCGGGCGAATAACCGGTCCAGCCGATACCTGCTTCACCAAGGTAATCAAATGCCGTCCATACGAAGTCGCCTATAATAAACGAGTAGTCCTCTACATACTTCCAGTAAGCAAATGCGTCTTCGGCGTATGATTCGGAACCCCAGATAACGCGGTCCGGAACACGGTCGTGGTCTGAAAGATAGTCGTTCGGCCTGTAATTATACCCGGCCAGGTCAACCTTGGAAAAATAGAGGTCCATACCCGACCCCGCTTTGTTCGCCGCCACGGTTATGGGCCGGGTGGGGTCCAATGCCCGGATATAGTTGGCGAGCATCTCGGCTGTCTCCGCTCCGTCGTCTCCTTGCTCGGGAATCTCATTGCCGATGCTCCAAATGATGATACTCGCGTGGTTGCGGTCTCTCAGCACCATGCTGTCAAGGTCGATATCCCACCAATTGGCAAAATACTTCGAATAGTCATCAACGTGGTCCCACTTATACTCATTCCACATATCAAACGATTCATCAATCACGAGCATCCCAAGCCTGTCGCATGCGTCAAGAAATGCTCGCGAGGGCGGATTGTGGGCGGTACGAATGCAATTGAATCCGGCCTCCTGTACCGCTTCCACGCGGCGCTGCTCGGCGCGCTCATACGCCGCTGCACCGAGCATATAGTTGTCGTGATGCATGCACGCACCCTGCAAAAGCACGGACTCACCGTTTAACAGAAAGCCATTATTAGCGTCAAACGAGATGCTGCGAATACCGAACGTTGTCTCAACACCATCAACAACCTGGCCTCCCACGCTCACCTCCTGACTCATGGTGTACAAAGTCGGGGAATCCATCGACCACAGGCTCGGATTGCTGACCACCATTGTCTGGTCGAACACATATGACCCTAAGCTTGGTATAGAAACGGCCGTAGAGTCGGTGGCGACAACGTTGCTGTTGGAATCCAGAATAGTGCTTTCCAAAGTTACCGTCTCGCTGCTGGCCGACTCGTTCTTTACCTCCGTGGCGACGTTAACGTCAGCCGAAGAGGTCGAAACCGTCGGTGTGGTGACAAACGGGCCCCAGTGATTGATATGCACCGGGTCCGTCAGCGTAACCCTCACGGGGCGATAAATACCCGAGCCGCTGTACCAACGGCTGTTCATACCTTCATTTTTCACCTGTACGGCTACAACAGTCTCACTTCCGAAATTCACATCATCTGTTACATCGAACCAGAAAGTCGAATAGCCGTAGGGGCGGCTGCCAACATGTGTGCCGTTTACCCAGACATCCGAATTCATGTAGGCGCCGCCGAACTCCAGATGTACGATTTTGCCCGAATCCGCGGCGTCAAGCGTAAATCTAACGCGGTACCAGGCTGTCCCTCCGACCGTATATCCGGTGTCATATTCGCCGACTGCATCGGGGTCAAAAGGATGGTTCTGCCCCTCCAAGTCCTCAATGCTCCAGTCGTGCGGCACAGTGACCGTACGCCACGAGGAGTCATCGAAACCGGGTTGTTCCGCGCCGGATGGGTCACCCTTCTCAAAACGCCACGAATGGCTAAGCAGCATCTCAGTACGTTCTGCCTGACCAAATGCCGCGCTGCTCACATATACCAGCAAAAACATGCTTACTAAAAACACTAATTTCCTACACATGGGTGTTCACCTCCTTTTAAAATTTCTAATTAAGGCCTCCATTGCTCCTGCCGCCCGTTGTCTTTCTTCACCTCCTTTTTTTAAGCGGCTTAGTTTCTGTCAAAACTTGTCATCTGACTAACAATGCGTGGCGGCCGCAATGACCGCCACGCTTAAATCAATCAGCCTCCCGGGCCATCCCTGGACTGATGCTGATAACAACATCGCTACTGCGTCCCGGTAACCTCCACATCGTCGAGGTAGGAATACTCGGCATTCGGATGCATGCCGCCGCTGGTGAACTTTATCTTGAAGTTCGCGTTATCATTGGCGCCGGAACCGCACAGCCAGTCCTTCTCTGCCCAGTTTGTATCCAGCGTCGACTCGAGCACATGCCAGTCGCTGCCGTCATACCACTGAGCAGTAAATTCTTCTCCGGGCTCCAGAGGGTCCTTGTCTCCCGTTCTCCGGGCATATTTGACATGGATACTGGTATAGCCGGAGGTGCTTACTGCCTTCTCTATCCAGCTCATCTTACCGAGTTTTGCCCCGTAAGTGCCCGTATAAGCAGCAGCGGTCGTAACAGTTGCAGTGCTGCCGGATATTGTCCAGCCGCCCGTAGTGAAGTCGCCGCTCTCGAACCCGTCACTGAAGATGGTCGGACCCGGCGTCCCCGTAGGTGTCGGCGTAGGTGTGGGTGTCGGAGTAGGCGTCGGTGTAGGTGTTGGCGTAGGCGTTGGCGTCGGTGTAGGTGTTGGCGTCGGTGTAGGTGTTGGCGTCGGTGTAGGTGTTGGCGCCTCACCTATGCCCCAAATCTCAACGCTGTCTACGTATGTCCGCTCTTGCGGACCCGGACCGTTTTCCCTGAAGAATATGTAGAAATCAGGATTGTTATCTGCCACCGGCGGGCAGATGATGTCCTTAAGACCCCATGGCTCTCCTACCGATTTCTCAAGCGGGTGAAGGTCCGTCCCGTCCCACCATACAATACTACAGCCAAATCTGTCCGTGTTAATGGTGTTACGCATGTACCTTATCCGAATATCTGTGTAACCTTCCGTGCTTAAGTGCTTCTCGATAGAGTCACCCTTGCCGATGCTTGCTCCATAGGTTCCCTCATAGGCCGCCGCTGTGGTAACATCGGTTTCCGTGCCTGTTACTATCCAGCCGCCCGTCTCAAAGTCGCCGCTCTCGAACCCGTCAGAGAAAATAAGCACGCCCGGATACGTAACGCTGTCGGATGCCTGACCGGAGCTGCCTGACTGGTTGCTGGACGTATCCGTAGCCGTAACCACGTAGTAGTAAGTCGTCGACGGCACTATCGCCCTGTCCGTGTACGAGCTGTCATTCAGGTTCGAGATAATCTGCGTGTATGGACCGCCGTCACTCGTCGAACGCTTCACGCTGTAGTGCGACATGTCGGACTCGCCGTTGTCGGCCCAGTCAAGAGAAATGCTGGTGCTGGTCCCCGTGGCCGCAAGGCCCGTCGGTGCCGCCGGCGGTGTCGAATCCGGAGCCGGAGCTGAGCCGCCCCCCGGATACTCCTGACCGCCGATGTCAAAGTAACTGCCTTGCGGAATGCTGTTGCCCCAGAAGTCTCTTGTTCCGACGTCCGTTCCGAAAAGCGTCTCCAGGTCCAGCCCGGCGTCCCTGGCCTGTGACGTCGACTTCAGCTTAAAGCCGTTCAGGTTCGCCAGATTGTATGGCCCTAAATCCGGATGGTCATGAACATCCACTAACTCCGGGCTAATCTCCATACCTACAGGATTCCCGTCTAACATCTCCTGACCGGTGGCCGCACGCCAGTCTGCCAGGCTTGTATATAAGGTGCCCATTCCGTCAATTGCCAGCGGCTCGCCGCTCTGCCAGTAAAGGTTGTTCTGGAAGGTAAAGCCGGCTATCTTCTGGTAAGAAATCAGATTCTTACCGGCCTCGGCAATAAAAATGTTGTTCCGAATATTGATGTTACTGTAGCTGCCTCCCTTCCAGTACCAGACATCTACCGCTGATGCGCCAGAAGCTGAATCCGGACCAACATAGACGGTGTTGTTATAAACCTCCACGTTGTACGGCTCGGTGCCCGTGTCCGTGTAGAAATTTATAGCTCCCATCTGATTTAACTGGCACTGATTCGCATTGATGTTGTAACGGTAGATGTAATCGTGAGCTGGACGCGATTTCCCGAACTGCATAAGTAAATCGCCGCCGAAGTTGTCGTGCGAGTAGCAGTACTGTATAGTTGCGTAACTGGTGCCGCCGTCGAGGTCGAATCCGCCGCCGTCGCCGCCCATCGTCTGCCAGTCGTGCACCTCGTTGAACTGAAAGACTATGTTCTCAGTCTCCCAGCACCACATACCGAGCGGCCCGCCGCCTTCGGCCATGCACCACTCGCCGCCGCTGTATGCTAAGTTGAATTCAACCAAAGCACCGTCCAGCGCCGCCAGGTTGATACCGCTGCCGGAGTGCGGGCCTCTGGTACCTACGCCTGTGATGTCATGCATCACGCAGTCGGCGATGTAGAAGTCATTGTGAGACGATGCATTCATCGGCCAGTTGTCGGTCTTGCTGCAAATGCCCTCCTTGCCGATGCCATAAAGCTCGCAGTTGGTAATCTCGACGTCACGAAACCCGGTGTAATCAATGCCGTAGAACAGAATTCCATATCCGCTGTAGTTGGTTACATCCACGTTGTCAATGCGGATATAGTCCACCCTTGCCCCGGCAGTACCGAGGTCCGCTTGCAACCGAAGACCTATGTTCTCGTCCCACCGGTCGCCAACGTTGCCCGGCCCTACCAAAATCAGGTTGCTTATCTCGAAGCCTGCGTTATCGTAAATCCCAAGGCCGGTACTCGGGCTGCCGTCAACGCCCATCGTCGGATTGCTCAACGTCGCCCTCCCGGTGCCGTATGAGCTCACCGTTATCGGGCTCGTCGACGTCCCGGCCTCATCGTCGAAAACCAGCTGCCCGCTGAACGTCTCGCCGCCCTCGAACAATATACTGTCGCCGGCGCTGAACGTCACCGTGTTCACCTTCCCAATCGTCTCCCACGCATCCTGAGTTGACGTGCCGGAGTTATTGTCATTGCCCGATGGACTCACGTAGTACGTAGTGCCGAGCGCCATACTGCACAGACCCAGCACCAAAGCAAAACTTATCAATTTCTTGCACATAGTTTTCACCTCCTTTAAAAACTTGCAATTAAAGTTCCTATCGCTCTTGCCGCTCATTGTCTTTCTTCACCTCCTTTCTTTGAACGGATGACGAATTTGTAACAAAATCAATATTTCAATTAAATCACGTGATTAAAATGCCATAAGTGTGAGGATTTCAGACGTCTGAGAGTATCCATACTTTACTCCAGCTCCAAATACCCCTTGGTGCGTCAAAGACTCGGCACGCAGCTGCTCGGTGAGCGAAGAATCTCAACGGTGCCTAACTGTCATGCTCCAGATTATTTTGACCTCTGCTTTTCACCCTCTGCGCCCCAAAAAGAACAATAGGGTGCAGCGTCAAAGGTCTTAACGTCAAGGCACAAAATTTTACTGAACCACGCACCCTGCGCAAATTGCACAACGCACGTTGGCGATTGTGCCGGTCTTATAAGGTTCTGCCAGCCATTATTTATGGATTTGGCCTTCTAACTGTCAAGACCAATTTGACAGAATTTTGCATATTTTCGACAAAAAGCGCGCAACTTCCTTATTCACAGCTGGTTGTAATACATTCTCTGCGGTTGAGACCCCAAGCGCATTTTGAAAATTCTCCTGATATACAATCTAGTGCCCCCTGCCTGTTAAGATTCTGTTCTCTCTTGTGGGAATAACCGAATGGTGTTACATTATAGATACGAAGCAAATACCTGATTTACTTGGTTAAAAGTTCATACTTGGCCTGCCATGCTGATTTTTCAGGATTAACACCGAGACAACCTAAATATGCAAAAAGTAAAAGTCGACCGGACCATTTTCACAGCATCGATTCTGCTGGTTATTATTATTTGCATTCCGCTTGCAAGGTACCCTAAAGAGGGAACCAAACTCGTCAACACCGTTTTTAGTTTTATTACTTCAAATTTGGGAGTTGTGTACCTTTGGGCCGGTCTCGCGTGTCTGGTGTTTTTGTTTTGGCTTTCTTTCAGCAGGCACGGCCGGATAGTACTTGGCAATGAAGGTGAAAAACCCCAATTCTCCCTCTATAGCTGGGTGTGCATGCTATTTTGTGCCGGGGTCGCCACCGGAATCCTCTATTGGGGCACAATAGAATGGACGTATTATTACGAGTCTCCACCCTACGGCGCCGAGCCGCATTCTATCGAGGCCATTGAATGGGCCTCAACCTACGGAATGTTTCACTGGGGCTTGACCGGCTGGGCATTCTATGCATTGCCCGCCGTCGCAATAGGATACTTTTATTATATACGAAAGGTGCCCTACATGAGGTTGAGTACCTCGTGTTACGGTGTCTTTTCGCACCATGCCGAGGGATTCATTGGCAAGGTAATCGATATTACTTTCATGGTCGGCCTGATTGGAGCAACCGGAACATCGCTGGGCCTCGGCACCCCGATGATTGCTGCGGGTCTTAGCAGGTTGTTCGGCATCGAACAGTCATTTGGCCTGAATGTGTGTGTCGTCTTGGTAGTCACAAGTATCTTTGCGACCACCGTTTACATCGGTCTGGAAAAAGGGATAAAACGTCTGGCCGACATCAATATGGCCCTCGCTATATGTATTTTGATTTTTGTCCTGGCGGCGGGACCCACGATTTTTCTACTTAAGATGGGCACAAACAGCCTTGGCTTTATGTTCCAGAACTTTATCCGCATGAGCACCTGGACGGACCCCTTGACTGATTCGGGCTTTGTCGGGCGCTGGACCGTCTTTTACTGGGCCTGGTGGATTGCCGTCGGGCCTTTTATGGGGATATTTCTTGCGGAAATTTCACGCGGCAGGACCATACGCCAGATAGTCCTGGGCAGCTTGTTCTTCGGAAGTTTCGGCTGCGCAATTTACTACGTCATCTTGGGCAACTACGCGCTTCATCTGGAAATTAACGACATCCTCTCGGTAACCGGCACATTAGCCGCAGAAGGTGCTCCGGCCGCAATCATAGCCGTCATTGCTTCCTTGCCACTGGGAAAGATACTCCTGTCGCTGTTCTGCATAGTCAGCGTAATCTTCATGTCAACTACTTACAACTCATCTTCTTACGCCCTCGCGTCATGCGCTTCGAGTAAAATGATAAGCGGTCAGACACCAGCCAGATGGCACCGTCTCTTTTGGGCATTTGCCCTGGCCCTCGTGCCCCTGACATTGATGTTCATCGGAGACCTGAGAAAAGGCGGCTTCGAATCGGCCGCCCTCGAATCGCTTAAGACCGCGTCGCTCGTAGTATCACTGCCCCTGCTCGTTGTCTTTGTCATTATGGCGTTTTCCCTTGTTAAAGCGCTCAGAGAGGCCGACCGCGAAAAGCCGAATCAAACCGAGCTGGACAAATAGCTTTCTGTACAGCGGCCCGCCGACTACTGCATCTTCCCGTATTCCCTCGCGTATTTGAAATAAGCGTCGATGTTCTCAATCGGAGTATTTTCTCTTATAGAATCACTCGTACCGAGAATGAAACAGTCGCCTTTGCCCCCGATTCTACAGGCTTCTTCTACAGTCCTTCGCACATCCTCGACAGTCCCTCTCTGAATCACATAGATAAGGTCAGTATATCCCATCAGCGTCATTTTGTTGCCGCACAGCTTCTTCGCCTCGGCCAGGTCAAAATCCCCAACGGGCGGCGGCGTGCACGTTTCCAGCACATCGACCCCCGCCTCCAGCAGCATCGGCACAATTCCCATGCACTTGCCGTCGTCGTAATAATCAACAATGCCGTCATAAGTGTGAATCAAGTCCACGTGCTCTTTAATCATCGGCAAAAACCACTCTCTGAATATCTGAGGAGACCACCCGACCGAAAGCGAGTGTGCGAACCACGATGAATAGAAATACCTCACCCCTCCCTCGAGCATCGCTTTGAGCTGTGCAGTAAAAGCCTGCCGGAACATATCGACCAGTTCAACCACAATTTCACGGTTCGTTAGATAATTTATCATCATATCCTCAACCGACATCACGCTGCCCGCCTGATAGCCGATTGGCCCGTAAACACATGCGCGTGTAACTGCCTCTTGCCCCGCCACCGCTTCCCATCCGTGGTACTCATCCGCCAGCGATGCGTTCACCGGCGCAATCAAATGTCTGACCTTCGGCAAATCCTCCGCCCCTTTGACCATATACTCAATGTGGACAGGGTCGGGCGCGTAACCATATTCCTTGTGGCCGGGATTGACGACCACCTGCACCTCGTGCATATCGCCGTCTGGAGTATGCACCGTCCGCTCTACGATGCGCTTCGGCCCCTCGTCCCTGACCTCGATATCGACGTTCACGCCCGGAGCGTAACTGAATGCCTCGAATGGATTGCCTAAAGGAAGGTCTTGTCCGGGAATTGTAACGAACGGGTCATAGTCATAAAACTGCTTTAATCTAAGAATATTTTGCGGTGTCTCGCTGCCGCAATGATAATGTGCCGCATAGCCCACCCGAGGGCAAACTGGTATCATATCTACAGGTTGCCTCCTCGAGGCCGCCAACAAACGTTCTCGTGATGTCATTTTGGCCATCTAAACTCGCTCCTGCCCCCAAAACCTCCCAACAATCTTAAATACTAACCACTAAATCGCAAACAATAAATCCGAACCCCATCGCCGGCTCTTCGCCGTGCCCGAAGTATCTATAGCTTTCATAAAAAACAAACGGGGCCTATACCGAATTATTTTCGGTATGGGCCCCGTATCGGTGCCGAATCAGCTGCTCGTGACAGCTTTCAATCAACTTGGATTAATCACGGCCAGCGCAGCTCCGTGAGCCAGTTGTCCGCCATTATCCCGAAGTCCCTGAAGTTAATAGTATCGTCGTCGTCTGCGTCAGTACGCCACCACGGTAGTCCTATATACTGGCTGCCGGGTCCCTGCAGGGCCAAGTACAGCACCTCAGCAGGCGTCATTGGGTAGCTGTAGATGCGGACATCATCGATGTTGCCCCCGAAGAACCTTTCCGGATGCTGCATCTGGTCGCCAATATGAGTAGGACCGTTGAACAGCTCCGCATAATGCGTCGTGTAGTTCGTCGCCACCTGCAGTTCTCCGTCGTACATGTACAGGCTTGCCTTTGTCGGCTCCACAACAAGGGCGGCCATGACCCATTCGTCATCAGGAACTATCAGCCCGGTGTGCCAATCCCAGGTCCATCCCTCCGCGAAATCGTTCATGTCCGCGCTCCAGAAGTAGCACAGCTCATGGTTAATCTCCCAGGCGTCCCAGTCGACGAAACCATACGTTCCGCCGCTGCCCAGCCCGAAACCCGCGCCCGTGCCGGGGGCATTCGGGTCACAGGGGTCATTCGGTTCATAGAAGCAATAGACAAAGCCTGCATACATAGACTGCGCGCCGTCGCGCTTCACCCATGCCGACATCGTTATGGTGTTTGAATTCAGATTGAGCGTAGGCAGTTCAATGTGGTCGTCAAACCCGTCAAAAGTCAAAGACCCTGTCCCCTCAACACAGCAGGGGTCATGGTGGATGCTGGTCTTCGAACCCGGAGTGTTGTCCGGGTCATGAAGTTCGCCATCGTTGTCGTTGCCTGAAATATCTTCAACCAGCTGGGTCTCATCACCTGAACTGGTGTTGTCGTCGAGCGGCCACCAGCCAACCAAGCCCTCGCTGTCCGGCGCCGCAGCCGTAACATCGCCCGCACCGCTCATCAGCCAGTCACGCTCGGCCAGCAATACCAGGTCACTATTATCAACCGCACAGTTCTCGTCCCAGTCAAAGCTGCCTTCGGCAAAAGCAATCTCGGGCCTGCATCTCGGTGGATACAGCCTGATATTGTCGAACCACACCGTACCCGTGCCGCCGGGCGTCTTGTCGCCGAAGCCGATCGTAAGCCTGCTTACATCCGTAATATCAACGCTGTTGGCCGCGACGAATTCAGTCAGCTCGATGTTCCACTGCCTGAATCCCGTCCAGCCTATGGCTAATTCGTTGACATCCTGGTACAGGACCTTGCCGGTACGATTGCTGCCGTCGGTGAGCGCAACATACATATCATCGAGTGCGTTGCCTTTATTGCCCATGAAGGAAAGCGTCAATACCTCAAGGCCGCTGTGCGTCCAGTTCGAAGTAACTTCCAAATCAGTGATATCCGCGTAAGCCTCCGAATAGTAAGGGCTAAGATGATTTTCGTATTTGTACATCATGGAGCTACCTTCTTCGACGAAGTTTACGTCCTTTTCGATGAAGATTGTCGCCCCGGTCCAGTTGACCCAGTAATCATTCCATACATCCAACAGGTCAGCAGTGACAGCGTACGTCTCGAATTCGTCCACGGGATAATACTGTGCTATCGTAAAACTCCACACATTTCCCTTCACATAACTGCCACCAGCCTCATTGACCTCGTCAATACGCCAATAATACTTCCGGCCAAACAACATGGCGCCGGGGTCGTAGCTGTTGACATCCGTGCTTGTCTTAAACTCGGGCGACGATGTTGTGGCGTTTGCTACAGCGCTGTCGTCGGTGCCAAGGTACACATCGTGTGAGTTAGAGTCCGTCCCGGGCATCCAGCTCAGAGTCGTACCGACAAACGGCACATTCTTTTCGCCGTCATAGGGAATCGGATTCGTGGCATAGCCCGTAACCGTAAAGTTCCACACATCGCCGTTCCATGGCGGGCTCGGAAGGCCTCCGATGGGGTCAACGAAGCTCTCGTTGACCTCGACGATGCGCCAGTAGTAAGTCTTGCCCAAATCAAGCTGCCCGCCCAGCGGCGTCGGGTCAAATGTATTCGGTTCCTGTATGCCCCGGTTGGCGTCCTCATGCATCGCGGCAACCATGTTATAGTCTTCATGGAAATAGACTATGTGCTGGTCCGCCCACAGGCCCGGCGACCACGCCATGTTCGCATCTCTGGCGACATCTTCGGCCCCGTCTTCGGGATGCGGGTTAAAGGCGTCAGTCGCCCAGACCCATTCCAGTCGAACGTTCTCTGTAAAGATGTAGGCCCTGACCACCCCACTCGGGTTCGGCGCGTGCCATTTGATGCCGAGCGTCTGTCCGATGGCCGGGTGGCCCTCAGTGGCTACCCACGTCAATGTCAGGTTCGGGACCCACTCGTGCTCCGGCTCATTTACCTCCCCTATCCACAGCGGAAGAAGATATCCCTTTTCGGCAATGATGGTATGAACGTCCCCGCCGTCACCGTAATAGAAATACGGGACACTATAGAGATATTCAATCGTACCTCTGTATATCTCACTCATAGCGTCAAATGTCAGTACGTACTTCCTGCCCGCCGAAATCACCGCGTCCGGGTCGTTCGGATCCAGGTTCTGATACAGAAACGTAGGTTGGGTGACGCTCGAGGCCTGCAGGTAACAATACGCAATCCCGTGCGTCGCCTCCCAGCAGTGACAGCCCTCCGTCGTCGGGCAAGTGTAGCATATCTGCGGGTCCAGGTAATTCGGGTCATAGTTGGGGTCGCCCAAACAATAGGGGTCAACACCACACCAAGCGCTGCCGTTCTGCTGCCAGGCCATGATTGTGTCCAGGCCGGTATGGCAGGTGACCTGGTTGCCGTCCTTGTAATACTCAAAGCTGAAGTTGTTGACGTCAATGGGTGTCCCTGAGCAGGCCGGGACGCCGACACCAACCGCCAGGACAAAACAAATCACAAACAAAATTCTCTTAATCATAATAATCCTCCTTAAAAAACACTGTATAAATACTTTTGTTTGGCTGCGAGCCAAAACACCGGTTTATTTTCGCCAGGTGCGAACCTCCGTGCAACGAGCACGAATAACCTTCACACATTTGTCAATTATTCGCACCTGTCCCTAAAAGCAAAAAACATTCGCTCTACCTTGTTTTCACCTGTCTTAAAGCCCCGATTACTTCCTCGCTCCTGCATCTCAACCTCACGGCACCTCTCCGGGCGGGAATGCGTAACTACCTCCTAAGCGCCCCGACCCCTGCTCCGTACCTCTTCCAGAACCTTTATTCCTTTCGGCTTTAAAAACTATTCGAGTTTGAAAAACCAAAATCCACAGATTACAACAACTCATTTTTAACAGTTACTTGCAGCAATGTCAAGAAAAAATAAAGAAAATTTCCCCTGTTTTTGCCGCGAAATCCCCAATCCCCGCATTTACAGGCTATTACGGGGTGTCCGTACTTTATCCCCCAGAACTGCCGCAGACCCTCTCGCCGGAACTGTTACAGGCTGTTATCTTCGAGCCAGTCCCCGACCAGCATATCAAGGTCCAGCCCGTCAACGACGCCGTCCCCCTCGAGAATCGGCGCAATATCCGCCGAAGGGCTGCCGGGCGGACCGAACCACTGGTCCGCAAGAATGCCGAAGTCGACAAAATCGACCCTGCCCTCGCCGCTCAAATCTCCCACCGCTCCGCCGAGTACTATAAGGTCGCCTTCCACCCCCTGGTTATCGGTTGCCGTTACATTCACGACCAGCGTACTGTTGGGCTCGTCCCATTGCACCGAGTTAACGACCAGTGATTCCGTGTTGCTTAGGACTTCCAGCGGCTCGAATATATCAAGCTTCACGCTTACATCCTGTGTCCCGTACATCTGTACCGATACTCTCGCCGCGTCGGACCAAGTCTCGAACTTGTTTACGTTGTAGCTGCCGTCGTTAAGAACAAAATTCGCCATCTCCGAACTTCCCACAGAGCAGCTCAGCGTATAGCTGGACTTGCCCATCGCCGGCAGAATAATATAGCCGTAGCCTCTATCCTCGTAGTAGCAGGCGATATTGTCCCCGTTCACCGTTGCCGATGAAACATGCGTGTTCGCATCCAGCGCCACTTTCAAAACCAGATTGCCAACAAGGTCGAGCTCATACGCCCAGCCCGGCATCCCGCTGTTATCGATTTCCACGCCGTTCGCATCTATAGTTATGTTGGCGTAACTCTGATACAAATACTGCGAGAACGCCTGAACCGTATTCTTGGGCAAATACCTGTCCGGCGCATCTTTTATCATATTAAACCACGCTATCCATTTGTCCGCCGCTATATGGTTGTCCGCGGGCTCGTCCTCTATAAAATTCGCCCAGTGCGACCCTATCCAGCAGTAGTCCGCCGAGACAAGCTCCGTCGGTGCCTGACCCACCTTGTTCCAGTCCACCAGCCATTGCCTCTCGAGAACCATCAGACCGTGGTCTACCAGATACGGTGCTTCCTCTTCAACAGCGTACTTCACCCCCCACGCATTCATAAGACCCCCCGTATCATTCACGTCGTTCGGATTGTAATAATACGCATGTGCCGGAGCCACGAAGCTTTCCGGAAAGGATATGCCGTACTGGTCGATTAATCTTTCGTAGCACTCCATATGTCCCCACACATCCGGAAAAGGCCACGGCGCGTTGTCCTCGTCCTTATTCGCGAATTCCGCCCGCGTTCTGTTCCCGTCCTCCCAGTGCTCATGGCCGACGCCGTGCAGCCCGAACTCGATATACGCCGCGTTGTCCTTGACGTAGTCCATTATCACGAAGTCATTTGCGTCCACGAGCGCCGAATTGTCCCACGAATCGCCCTCCAGCGTGGTCGTCGGATACTCCGCACAAATATTCGACCTGTCGAACTCACACATAATAAATAGACACTGCAAACGCGCCCCCACCGTCCGGCCGACATAAACAATTGACTCGTAATCCTCCCAGACCATCCACCGGTCCTTCCGCATCCCCACCCGCCACGGCCCCTCGTGGCTTGCGTCCGACCAGCCGCGCTTCCATCCTAAGTCATCAATCCCGACCGATAGCGGCGTCGGAACCACAATATCGTTGGCGTCGAGACTCGTTGCCTTTGCAGCAACTTCTCCTCCGCTCGCTGTACCGCCGTCGCCCCGATTCGTATTAAAGCCGAATTCTGCTGCCGAACTTACCGCCGCCCACGCCAATAGCGCTATGGCCGATACGAATAATAATCGATTCTGCATCTTCGCTCCTCCTTTCCAGGCACAAAAACCCCGCGCCCTGACAAAATACAAAAAAATCTATGGTCCGCCGGATACGAAATGCGGCCCGCTAAACATCGCTTAATAAAACAATTATATCCCCCTACCCGCCCCTCCGCAACCCTTTTTTCCCAAAATAAAATCCCCGAAGCGTAGTGCTTTTTACCCCTTAGCTTGCACCATAGGTGGGGGGCATGCCTTAGGTGCGAAGATCCCCAGGGTGAGCTACAACGGACCCACATATCCCAGTATCACCTGCAACGCCAATATCACGTGCCCCGCTATGCTTCCCTTGTTCGCGCTTGCCAAAAATGTTTCAAAAACCACTCGGCGGTAAACAAGTCATGTAGCTGTCTCAATCTCGGCACATCAAGCCACCCCTCCAGTTTCCAACAGTAACGTTGTCATCCGCCATATTCGGCTCAGCGCCAGCCCAATATACGATACCCCAAGCCCCATTATTATTGCACTGATTGGCGGTCAGTACTGGAACCGCGCTCTCACCTCTCACAGCAATCCCGGCCCAAGTGTTGCCTGCACATACGTTGGCTGTTACGCTGCCGCTCGTACCTTTCTCAAACATTATGCCCGCATCGTTGTTACCTCTACACTTGTTATTCTCCAGATTTACAACAGGACCGGCGCCGTAAACCCTAATTCCTGGCCACGAATTTTCTTCACAGACATTTCCATTAGCTACTCCCTGTGCCCCTTTGGTGAACCATATGCCGCAACCCCCATTGCTATTGCAAATGTTGCTTTTCAACTCCGCAACAGTATTTGCACCCCTTGCTACCAAACCGTTACTCCCATTCTCTTCACAGATGTTCTCATCTCCAACAACCAATCCAGTTTCACTCAGCTGGACACCAGATGAATAATTATTTCGGCACCGGTTTTTTCTCAAGGTAACTATGCTTTCTGTTTCACCGACATAAATTCCGTGCTTCTTGTTCTCTTCACAAAGATTATTCTCAGCAAGTCCACCCCCACCGCTAACGAAACCTATCCCACTCCGACCGTTCTCACTACAAAAATTAGATTCTGCCATCCCCTTTGCAGCCAATGTAAACCATATCCCATTGGATACGTTGTTTACGCAGCGATTACCCTTTAAACTGGCAATTGTCTCAGAGTCTCGGACATATATGCCGGCCCTTAGGTTCCCCTGGCATAGGTTCTTCTCGGCTGTGGCCTGGGCCTTTTCCAAGATACGTATACCGTGTTCCTCATTGCTCCGGCAGATGTTGTTTGTCAATTTAGTCTCAACATTATTGTCCCATACTACTATTCCACTGGTACCGTTTCTCTCACAAACATTATCTTCGGCCACGACCTCTTGTGTTTGTCTAAGGCCAATTCCTGATCTATGATTTTCGTAGCATCGATTGTTCCTCACCGCAGTTCCTTTTCGCACCTCACACACAAAAATCCCATTCTTTTTATTTCCTTTCGTTGTATTATTTTCTATCAGACCTCCGGCCCCGCCATCGAGCGTTATCCCGCTCACACCATTCGTTAGACACTGGTTATCTCGCATTTCCACGTCTGTCTCGGCGCCTTGAGCAAAAATGCCTGTGCCCTTGTTCTCCTTACAGATATTCTCCTCTACGATGCCAGTTGAGCCGCCAGAGTAACATATTCCGTGGTTTCCGTTTCTATTCGATTGGTTATTTCGTACACGGCCCGCGACTCCCTGGTCACTGGCGTAAATGCCCGTTCTTTTGTTTTCTTCGCAAATATTATTCTCGATAGTTGCGTAAGCTCTTCTGGCAACACTAATCCCGTAAAGTTCATTTTTCCGGCAGCGATTGCCTCGCACAACCACATCAGTTCCTTGTCCCACTACGTAAATGCCGATATGTCCGTTTTCCTCACACGTATTATCTTCGGCAGTCCCATGGGCGCCGTCATCATAGCAGATGCCATACGTTCCGTTTGCTCGCACCCTGTTGCCTGTTATTGTCGCCGTAGCACTCTCGCTTTTAACATAAACACCGCAGGATGTGTTTGACTCTAAGATACAATCACGTATAACTGGCCGGCTCTTACCCTTCACGAATACGCCTCGACCAGATCTTCTTGCCCTGCAGCCCACTACCTCCACTGAACTGTCTTCAATAATCACACCTGCAGCCTCGTAGTTTGGTTCACTTTCCTCCGTGTTTTCTATTGTCAGTCCGCTTATAACTCCGCTGAGACAATCCGCCATAATCACAGGTCCTGCTTCAGCCTTGTAGCGGATGATAACCGTATCCATTCCCTCCCCGACAAGCTTTATGCCGTCTTTCAGGGTAATTCTCTCTTCGTAGACGCCCCCCTCGACAAATACGGTATCGCCTGACCTCGCTTCGGCGATAGCTGCTCCGATTGTCTTGTAATGCTCAGGCACTGTCAGCGTCTTCAATTCTGGGGCGCAGCCGAAACAAAACGCAGCCAAAGCCGCTGCAAATATCATCTCCGCCCTGACCTTAATGTTTCCCGTCTTTTGCACCACAGCAACCCAGTCGATTACTATCTCTCTTTACTCGGCTTCGCCTCGCTCGCACCATTTGTCCTTGTCGTATCCGTCAAATCCATGTCCCAAGGGTACTTGTTCCACGGACTGTCGCGCATCTCGGAAAGCCTTTGGCACGCATCTTCGCATCTGTAGCCACTATTAGCAGTTTCTTCGTAAGACCAGAACTCCCGCCCGACAAGGTAGTTCCTTCCGAGCTCCTCCCACGAATCAAACCTCCTTTGCAGGATTCTGGCCGCCGGCCTTATCAGCTCCCACGCCTCATCTTCGCCCAGATGTCCGACCATGTATCCCCATCTGCAAAGACTGATGAATCTTGCGTAATCCCAGCCCGATATCCCACGCCCCTGCAATTCGCCGTAATGCTTCCTCGCGACCTCCATCTCTTGTAGCATCTCTTCGTCATCACTATACGTTTCACGAAGCTCTTCATACTCGCCGTCGTTGATATCAACGACACAAATCCCCATAATGTCAAATCTCTCGCGATTGCCGCCTCCGTTTAACCACAGCAGGTCACTGAACAAATCATCTCGCGTGGTTATTCCCCACGTCTCGTCAATTAGCTTCTTCGTCTTTCCTATATTCTTCCAGTTTATTTCGCCCCCTGCCAGTAAGTCATGCCGATGGTGATTTCTTTCGGTTAACACTGCTGAACAGCCAAGTGCCCACGCCTTACTCCCCGTAGCGGCTGCTTGATTCCCAATTCCTTCTTCTATCTTATCACTACCGGACTCGCCCGCTTTGCCGCGTCGCTCGAGTCTTTTCAGCGTTTCAAAAATCTCCAAATCTTCGACTATCTCTTCCAGTACCCTTCGTGTCGAATCCGTTGTTCTGGCCAGTTCATCACTGCAGATGTGTGCCACCTGTGAATGTTCTCGAGAGTTCTCGCTCAACGTCCATTTTGTTGTACAAGCAATATACTTTTGTCTCACATCACCGTCGTAAAACCAGCCAAGCACACCGATGATATGTCTGATAGCCTCTTCGCTGCCGGTTATAGCGAATTCCCTCCAAAGTAAGTCCACGTCTAACGGCGATTCGATCGTTTTGTCAACGGGGTCAAACTCAAACGGCATCCCTTGCGACAACATTTCTTTGATCACTTTTCCCTCGTTGATATACCTGCCCGCGTTGAGACGGGATATAAAAAACTCCTCCGTCCGTTTATCTCCACACAGCTGTAACACATCCAACATGAATATCCTCTGCTGATGGTTGCCCTCCTCAAAAAGTACATGGTACTCTGGTACTACATTGGGTTCTAACTGGCCAATCCGCCCGAACGCGTAAGCGGCTGAATATCGACAGTCCTCATCGCACGTTTCCTCACCTGCTGCCAGCTCCGATGACAGGAAACTTCTCGCCGCTGCTGGTGCTTTATAGGGCTGAGGATTGATGTAGTAATACCTTACAAAGCTCTCGAAATCTACCTCGCCGTCCTCTTCATCCGCAGCCCGCGCGCCACAGAATAATAAAGCGAAAAACAACATCCCTGCTGCACTTGCTCTCCATTTGCCCATCATATGACTTCGACCTTCACCGCAAAATTATACCCCTTTTCCCACTCCACTACAACGACATTTAAGAGCACAAACGACATGCTCCGCTAAAACTGCTCCCCAAATTATAATACCTCCCCATAAACCTTCAACATTTTTAATTTTTGCTCTGTATCTTTGCTTTTTGACTTTTGATATTTGATTTGCCTATCCGCCCCGGCCATTCAAAACTAATTCATGTAAACCCGGGCCTTAGGTACCAGGTATCCCCATGGGATCAGCAGTAATTATGCCATTTCCACAAAGTTCCGAAGCCTGCCTCCACTATTCGCCCGACACACGTTCTTCTTTCAGCATGGTCAAAATCTTATCGGCAACCTCCTGTGCAACTTCCGTCCGTTCAGCCTCCGGGACATCCGTATACAGGAATACATCCCCAAACTTCTTGTGTAAAGGCAGGGAATCGATATGAATTATCCTCTCTTCATCGACAATGTTTTTCAAGACCCTTCCCAAGCACTTCAGGAAGCAGCCGTCAATCATTACGACCTTATCGGCTCCCATTAGCCAACGCTTCATTGACGAAAGGGGGACCAGGAACGTTTCCGCATAGCAACTCCGAGCGTAGGCGGATTCCTTAGCCACGATGTTCGCGGCAAGCCTGGCGATTTCCCCCCGTATACAAGGCCCCTCGCAAGAAAAGACTGGGATTTTTCCTTCGGCCATTCTGTCTTGCGCGTGTTTTTCGCCCGCCGGACAAATCCCTTCCACGCCGTCAACTTTAAGGGAAAAATTCGGTGTTGAGTTGTTCATACTATCATCCTTAATCACTTTAATCTGGGATTTCCCATATAACATTGTATATCCCTGCTCAGCTAAGCCGCTGAGCCTCATTTCTAATATAATAACAAATCTGCCTTAATAATTCCACCCTCCCGGCTTATTTACCCCGTGAGATGGCTCAAGCTTGCCCCGTTCCAGTGCCGCCTACTGTAATGGGACCTGTCTAACTGGGCCATCTTCAATCAAATCCGCATGCATTTTGCGCAGCCCCTGCCCATTTTTTAAAATTTTTTTACTCCTTATCTCACATCAACTTACGAGCTTTATCCGCCGTTTACCCGCCGCAGGCGGGCAGGCGGAATCGACTTTTTCGCAACATCCGCGCAACCCCCTCCAACACTGACCGGACCCGCCATCCGGCCCTGCCC
>CP070830.1:2047313-2053149 GCA_020344865.1 Planctomycetota bacterium | reverse complement strand
AAGTATATAGCTGATTAGCGAGATAACCGAGAGGAACGTTCTTGCGGCGGGGCAGTAACGTCTCTCCAGGAATTCCGGCATTGTGAACACCCTGCTTCGCGCATAAAACGGCACAAAGGCCCACCCCAGGACGAGGATTAACCAGGCGTGGAACTCCCAGTGTGACATCGCCATGCCGCTTTTGGCACCTGCACCAGCGAGGCCCACCAGGTGCTCAGAGCCGATGTTCGACGCAAAGATAGATGCGCCTATGGCAATCCAGCCGGCACCCCGCCCGGCGAGAAAGTAATCGACTGACGTTTCTTCCTTCTGCCTTAGCACCCACACGATGATGGCAATTAGCCCTAAGAAAAACAATCCGGAGGTGCACCAGTCCCAAATCGTGAATCCAACCATACTGCTAACTCCTAACTCTCTTTATTAAAACCATCCACTTAAAAAAGCAGGTGTATTATATTTAAGGCATATCTGTCGGGCAAAGACTGCCGCCTCCAAAAATTTGCAAGGGAATATTGTGTGGTAATATCTCTGCCGGGTAAACAAAAAAATGGGAATTATTCGGGAAAAATATCAGACAGTAATTTCTGGATTTTGCTGTCTTTGTCCAATTCTGCTCGGTTCAGGATATCCTGCAGTTCACCTTTGTCGAACCACAAGCCGTCACCTTTTGCGCACTTATCTATAAGTAGTACGGGTTTGGCTTCGCCGACGACGATTTTTTGCATTTTTTTCAGGCAGATGGGACATTTTCGCCGTTTCTCGGCGCATTGTGAGTCGATTTTGAGGGAATTAAGTAATTGTCCGGACTGCTCGGGGGCACCCAATAGAAGCTCCAACTCGCCGGCATCGAGCCAGATACCACTGCAGTCGCTGCAGTAGTCGACCTCGACGTCGGCAAGCTCGAGTGTAATCATCGCATTTTTACAAACGGGACAGTCCACAAACAGCTCCTGTTGCTTGCAAAATGAGTTAAACAGATTGTGACATATTAAGGCCGAAAGGCCTAGCAGTCAAGCACAACCTCGCAGTGCATCATCGTTTTTCCAGACTGAGAGTCCTCTGGTGTAACAGACTTCAAAGCAGGGGGGGATAAGAGGGTAAGGCAGGCAGGATAGGCGGAAAGGACGTTGAAATTGCCGGAATACAGGGCAAATAATTGTTCTTGACGGGGGTAAGATAATTGATTATTGATAGCCGATACTATTATAAGAGGTGCCGGCAGATGATAGTCGACTGCCATACGCATATAAATGGTGGCGAGGGGGATTTTGATGTGTCCGAACATTTAGCGGCGACGGAGACCGTTGATGTTTGCATCGTGTTAGCCGCTCCGGATGAGCCTGTCGCGGAAGTCAATAAGAAGTTATCCGAATATGTCGGCAGGCATAAAGAGAAAATGGTCGGCTTTGCACATGTTGACCCGACGAGGGACAGAACAAACGCCAAGAACCTGGCATCCTTAACGGACAAACTCGGGCTTAAGGGCGTTGTCCTTTATTGTTCGAATTGCGGCTTTCATCCGGCTCACAGCAGAGCGATGAAGCTTTACGAGTCGGCACAGGAACTGGGGCTGCCTGTTTTCTTTCATAATGGCGGCGCTTTAGGAGCGGGGGCGGTTCTGGAGTACGCTCAGCCCTATCTTTTAGATGAGGTTGCCAGGGAATTTCCCAAGCTCAGGATTATCATCGGGGCTATGGGTATGCCTTTTGTCGGACAGACACTGTCTATGGCGGCTAAGCACGAAAACGTCTACGCGGATTTGACAATACGTCCGAGCAAGGTCTGGGAGGTTTACAACATCGTGGTCAGGGCGCACGAAAATGGCGTGATGGAAAAGCTGCTATTCGGCAGCGGCTTTCCGTTTGCCAGGGCAGGGGAGTGTATAGAGACATTGCTGGGCTTTAATAAGCTGCTTGCAGACACGAATCTGCCGACTGTTCCACGGGGCAATATTAGAAGCATCATTGAGCGCGATACGCTGTCGCTGCTTGGGATAGGATGCTGAGCCGGGCCAAATACGTTCAAGGAAGGACGCGAAAAAACCGCAAGGAAAACTCAAGACATGTCGCCGTCGGACACCCATCCGCCGCAACGGCGCCATCACTTTTCATAAGTTAGTAGGAAAGGAACTATGATGGCGGTAGAACTGGCTCACCACCGGCCTCAATGGAAAACCCACGTTGGATTTCTTCTTGCTGCTATTGGCTCGGCCATCGGTCTGGGTAATATTTGGAGGTTTCCATATCTATGCTACAAGAACGGAGGCGGGGCGTTTCTAATCCCCTATTTTATTGCGCTGGTGGTGGTGGGGATTCCGCTGATGATATTGGAGATTGGATTGGGGCACAAGATGAGGGGTTCGGCGCCGGCTTGCTATGCTACGGTCCACAGGCGGTGGGAGTGGGTCGGCTGGTGGCAGCTTCTGTTTGTAATGTTCGGCATCATGCTCTATTATTCGGTGATAATCTCGTGGTGTCTCAATTTCTTTTTCTTCTCTTTTAATCTCTCATGGGGTGAGGATACCGATGCTTTCTTTTTCTCAGAATTCCTGATGAAGAGTGCCTCCCCCTTCCAGATAGGTGATATTAGAACCCCGATATTGTTCGGCCTAGCAGTCGTCTGGTTCTTAAGCTGGTTCATTGTGTTCCTTGGCGTGCAAAAAGGACTGGAGCGGGCCAACAAGTTCTTCATGCCGCTGCTGTTTATCCTGGTGGGAATCCTGGTGTTTTGGAGTGTACGTCTTGAAGGGGCCAGAGAGGGGCTTGTCGTCTACCTGCGTCCCGATTTCAACCGCCTCAAGGACGTCGGAGTGTGGATTGATGCTTTTTCGCAGATTTTCTTCACACTGAGCCTGGCTTTTGGCATCATGATAGCGTATGCCTCTTACCTTCCCAGAAAAAGCGAAATCGTCAGGGACTCGGTGGCAATCAGCCTGATTAACTGTATTTTTTCGGTATTCGTTGGTTTTGGCGTGTTCGCTGTTTTGGGTTATATGGCCAACAAGACCTCTCAACCCGTCGACCAGGTCGTTACCAAGGGAATCGGGCTGGCCTTTGTTGCGTTTCCGAAAGCAATTAGTTTGCTGCCCTCGTTCGCCCGAATCTTCGGGATGTTATTCTTCGCCAGCCTAGTAGTGGCCGGGCTTTCTTCAGGAATATCAATTATCGAGGCATTTACTTCCGGGATTGCGGACAAGTTCCATTATTCGAGAGGCACTATTGTATCCATGCTTTGTATAATGGGTTTTGTCGGGAGCATAATCTTCACCTCGCAGGGGGGTCTTTACTGGGTCGATATTGTTGACCATTTTGTTAACCACTACGGGCTTGTGCTGGCCGGTCTGCTGGAATGTATCATCATAGGGTGGGTCTACAAGACAAAAAAACTGCGCGACCATATCGACCATGCCTCTACTACGAAGATATCGGCGCGGTGGGATTATGCAATCAAGGTATTCATTCCAATCGTCCTGGTGTTGCTGCTGGTCAATTCAGTCATTGAAGAGTTTAGCACTCCCTACGAAGGCTATCCGGTCCTTTCACTGGTCCTGCTGGGCAGGGACTGGCTGCTTATCTGCCTGTTTGTGGCTGTTCTTATTTCGATGCGCAGCTGGAAGATTACACCCGAAGACCCCTTATGAGTGAGTCCGGGCCGTGAACTCTGAGTCGATGCAAAGAGATACCCTGCGCGGTCGGCAATGCGCTCGAGCGATTATTTTGGTTTAAAGCCTTCGTTTCGACTGCTCTTGTATTTGTTGTCGCAGGCCTCTTCCAAATTCACATCGGTTATGTTTGCGAGGGTGCAAAGCCAGGCGAATACATCGGCGAATTCCTGCTCTTTATTTTTTTTATCCTCGGTTGCCAGGGCGGTAGCAAGTTCGCCAACCTCTTCTACGAACCACATGAAGGTAGCGGGGACTCCTCGTTCTCGATCACGTTTTTCGTATTTCTTCGAGATTAACTCTTGAAATTCGCTTATGTGCATTGTGCAGCTAAGTGAATTAGCCTTCGAGCAAGTCGGTGAGCTTTGTTTTTTGAAAGACACCTTTGGCCTGAGCGAGCGCTTTTTGGTAGTTTTTCTCGGCTCTGGCTGCGAATTTTTCTCCTCGCGCCTGCTCCATGAGGTTCAATTGGCTGATCATAGGTCCTTCAACAGCTTCTATAATCTGCAGCATTGTGATTTTCTTTGCCGGTTGGGCAAGGTTGAAGCCGCCGCGGGGCCCTCTTTTACTACGCAGTACATTTGCCCTGACTAACTGCTGGAGTATCTTAAGCAGGTATTCCAAAGGTATGTTATATTTCTTAGATACGCTTTGGGACAAGACTATCCCTTGCTTTTGATTCTGGGCAATGTAGCCGACTGCAAGTATTGCGTAACCTGTTGACCTACTGATTCTCATTTTTAGCCTCCTTCAAAAAAGACCAATAATTTAAGGGTTTTTCTACGATTCCAGTAATTTTCGACACATTATACGCCTATCGGTCGGATATGTTATCAGGAGAATTCTGATTTTAAGGGCAGAAATACCTGATTCGAAAACTTACCCAACATACCCAAATTAGCAATAGCGGGAACGTTCATAAGTGATAATGTCCGCCTGTGGTTATGTTCTCTTTTAAGTGCCCTTTATGGCGCAGACCCAACTATAATCCTGGTCTTATTACGAGAAACTTGGGAAATAATGCAAAATTCAGCATTATTCTTTTAAGAAACGAACACTTTCGGACCGTTTATTCAAGATGCCGTGTACGCCCGAAAAAGACAATCTACTTGTTGTGTCCGTTTCTCTATTATTAACGATACATTTACCGTTGCAAGAGTTTTTTTGTCGTCAAACATATAAAAATCGCAAAAAAATTGTATTTTCAAAAAAATGGCAAAATCCTAAAATTATACCGAGGTGCAATGCTTGACATCTGTGGGCTGCTAAGATACTATACAAGCTTAACTTAGGACTTTTAGGGAGTCTATTATGGCATCGATGAGGCCGAGAATAAGTGTTGAGTATGGTAAGAACTCTACAATTATTACCTTTACCGACGAAAAAATCCTCGAGGAGAAGGATATTCAGGTGCTTGGCGAGTCTATCATGTCTGTTATTGAACAGGCCGAACGAATAAATCTCATTTTGGATTTTTCCAAAGTTCGGTTTCTCTCGTCTGCCGTTTTAGGCCTTTTAATCAGGGTCAGCAAAAGGGTTTACGAATGCGACGGCCAATTAAGGCTTTGCAATATTGACCCGAAAATCCACGAAATCTTTAAAATAACGCGGCTTAACAGGATATTCGATATATGCGAGGGTGTAGAAGATGCCGCCGAGAGCATGGCCCCGGCAGATTAGGCAACAATCTTTTTGGGTTTTGCTCACAAGAATTGGAAAATTGGCCGATAATTGGACGTAGAGTACCAGCAGGTTTGACGTACGATTCCGTCTTCGCTTGCTGCTCGGAGGGTTTTTTTAGGACGGTGTAAGTCTATGGCGCCAAAAACACCAATGAGTAGGTCAGCAGCTGTGCAGAGCAGACCGTCTGCCATTACAACTGTCTGCGAAAAGGTTTTATCTGAGCTTGAAGCCGGCGATTTCAGCCAGGAGGACATATTTGCCGTGCATCTTGCCTTGGAGGAGGCCTTTATCAATGCCATTAAGCACGGCAACGAGATGAACCCTGACAAGGAAGTTAAGATTGACTATTCGGTGGGCTCGGACAAGGTTGAGATTTTTATGACGGATGAGGGCGATGGGTTTGACCCGAATTCTATACCTGACCCGCGAAGTGGGGAGAATCTCTACAAGACCGAGGGCAGAGGGCTGCTCCTGATCAACTCCTACATGGAC
>CP070830.1:2031654-2047213 GCA_020344865.1 Planctomycetota bacterium | reverse complement strand
GTCTATGCCGCCGTGCAGAAGGCCCAGACTGCCGCCATAAAAATGGTAAAATCGGGCGTCGCTATAAAGCGGGTCGATTCAGTCGCGAGAGAGGTGATAGCCAAACACGATTTGCCCGTTTACGGCCATGGGACAGGACACGGCCTCGGCATAGAAATACATGAAAATCCCTTTCTAAACGCCGAAAACAAAGGCAAATTAAAGGCCGGCCAGATTGTTACAATCGAACCCGGCGTTTATATCCCCGGAAAACTCGGCGTCAGAATCGAAGACGACGTCCTCGTAACTCAAACCGGCTGCAAAATATTGACCCCACCTGCCCACATACGCCTCTACCGCGGACCTGATTGCGTAAAAAAGGATTTCCTAACTAAAGAAGTCCTTGAATCATCGCCACCAATTAGTTAGAATGGTAGCAGAGGTACAGTTTACAAAACATAGCCAGCGGACGGAGTCGTTGGTAGCTTCCTAAGTTTTTCAGGCTATGTACCGATACTGCCACCTTAGAGTTGAGGATTATGCTTTCTACAGATTCAAACAATGATAGCAGATGCGCGGAACTAAGCGGGAGTAGCAACTTAACGAGTAAGCTTGTACCTATCTCGTCGCCCCATAATTACAGGGCCGTCTGGATCGTTGTTTTACTCATCGCTCTGCTGCAAACCTTCTATGCAGCAGGATTCATCGCCAGAACCAGTTTCGTCGTTGAAGGCAACCGATATTTCTGTTTGTTCGACGACGCCATGATCTCCATGCGATATGCGGACAACTGGGCCAACGGACACGGTTTTGTTTGGAACCCGGGTGAGCGAGTCGAGGGCTATACGACTTTTCTATGGACAGCCATTATGGGAATCTGCCACCTCTTTCGGCTGTCTCCAACCCGCACCTGCCTCTTGGTTCAGATACTCGGTATCCCGATTCTTTGGTGCTGTTTGGTAGCTACGGCTTTGCTGGCCCGCTCGTGCCGACTTACACCGGTCTCGGCCTGTTGTGCGGTAGTGCTTGTAGGCGGATTTTACAACCTTATCTTCTTTACACTGTTTGGTATGGAGACGGGACTGCTGACGTGCCTTGTGACATTTGCGTTGGCCGACAGCGTCAGGTGTATCCATGAAAAGCAAGGTCGCATCACGCCGCTGTTATGGTTTGCACCGGCACTGCTCGTACGCCCGGATGTTCTTCCTATTATGCTATTTGTGTTGTCTTTTCTCTGCATCTCGGTGAGGCAAGGACGTGCTCGTCTGGTGGCGGGATTACTGGCTGTCGCGTTGGTTTTATCAATTCACTTTTTATGGCGCTATCGGTTCTACGGAGAGTGGCTGCCAAACACGTACTATCTAAAGGCCACGGGCTGGCCTCTGGCAGACCGGATAGTAGTCGGTATTAGACAGTCGTTCTGGACGGCGGTGACGCTGGGCCTGCCTGCTCTGTTGGCCGCTATGGTGCTACTGCGCCCGAAGCGCTGGCATTTCCTGATTCTCGGGTGTTTTACCATCGCTGTGGCATATCAGGTATACGTTGGGGGAGATGCCTGGCCTCTGAGCCGGTTCGTGCTGCCCGTGAGTCCCGGACTGTTCGTACTTGCCGCCCAGGGAATTGACCGAACAGTGGCATTCTTTATGAAACGTAATGTGATTACTTCAAGGCTGAGGATCCAAGTCGCTCTGACAGTACTATGCGTGATTGCAACGAACGCTATAAATTGGAACCATTTTTTCTTGCTCACACGACCTCAAACGGCGGGCGACCGTCGAATGAACATCAGATGTGTACTGGCGGTGGAAAAAATCGCTGAGCCTGACGCCTGTGTAGCCGTCGGCTATGCCGGTGTATTTCCATACTTTTCCCGGCGCAGGTGCGTTGACCTTTTTGGCAAGTGCGATTCTCATATTGCTCGCTTGCCCGCTCATTCGGAAGTCCGGCGCGCGGGCCACAACAAACACGATTTTAACTATTCCCTGACGACCTACAAGCCGGACGTTATTTTGCACTTGTCCGCTCCGAGTATTCCCGAATGCTTTCAGCACTACAGGCCTATCATCGTGGAAGTTGACGACAGCGAAATTGCGTTGTGTGTTCGCAAGGACAGCCCTAAGGTCAGAGCAGGCAGGGTTGTCGGGTGGTATACGTTTAAAGAGCACTTTTTGGAGATGGTCAACGAGGGACGCCGGGACTTCTAAAAATTTCATCCCACACGACACAAAAAGGCATATTCCCCTCGATACGCTTGAATATTTATTTGACGGGGGGGTGGCGAGTGAGCTATAATAAGGGCAGTTCACTAGGGGTGGCCTATGGACAAGCGGGCCTGAGATAAAACCCTTTGAACCTGATCAGGATAAGTGCCTGGCGGTGCGAGGCCTGCGTAGGAAAGTGATTAGATTAGAGGCCAACGATTAAATCGCTTCCGCGAGAAGGCATCCTGTGGACTACGAAGCGATTTTTGTTTTTACAGGGAACTGAATCGTGACAACTCAATTACAAATCGCACGGACCGGCACAATTGGCGATGAGGCCAAATTTGTCGCTAAGACAGAGGGAGTCGATGCCGGGCTTGTTCGGGATGAGGTTGCTGCGGGGCGGGTGGTGATACCGGCGAATAAACTGCACTTGAAAGACAATTTGCAGCCGGCCGGTATCGGGCGACTGCTCGCTACGAAGGTAAATGCAAATATCGGCACGAGCAGCGTCAGCTCATCGGTCGAGGCTGAAATCGAAAAGCTGCAGGCCGCTCTCAACGCCGGGGCCGATACGGTTATGGATTTGAGTACGGGGGGTGACCTTGATAGAATTCGCGAGCAGCTTTTAGGCCGGTGCCCGGTGCCTTTCGGGACGGTCCCAATATACCAGATAATAGAAGGCAGGGAAGTTGAAGAGATAGACTGGAAGATTATCTTTGAGGTTATCGAGAAACAGGCCAAGCAGGGCGTTGATTTTTTCACCGTTCACGCCGGGGTATTAAGAGAGCATCTGCCGCTGATTGAAAACCGGGTCGCGGGTATCGTCAGCCGGGGCGGCGCGCTATTGGCCAAATGGATGCTGCACCACAATAAGCAAAATCCCTTGTATGAGATGTTCGATGACTTATGCGGCATAATGAAGGAGTACGACGTCTGCTTTTCGCTCGGTGACGGTCTTCGGCCGGGGTGTCTGGCGGACGCTACAGACGAGGCACAAATCGCAGAGCTAAGGACCATTGGCGAGCTAACGAAGCGGGCGCAGGAAGCGGGCTGTCAGGTTATGGTCGAGGGCCCCGGCCACGTGCCGTTTGACCAGATACAATACAATATGGAGGTAGCGCAGGAAATCTGCCACGGCGCCCCATTCTATGTCCTCGGTCCAATCGTAACCGATATTGCCCCCGGCTATGACCATATAACATCTGCAATCGGTGGGACCGCGGCAGCATTTTACGGAGCATCTTTTTTGTGCTATGTTACTCCTAAAGAGCATCTTGGTCTGCCTAAGGCCGCCGATGTGCGGGCCGGCGTAATAGCAACTAAGATTGCGGCACACGCGGCCGATGTCGCACGCGGCTTAAAAGGCGCGGCGGAAAGGGACAGGAAACTGAGCGTTGCGCGGACGAATCTGGACTGGAGGACGCATCTGTCTGAATCGCTTGACCCGCAGACCGCCGAGGCTATGCACACCGAGGCATGTAATGAAATCAAGCAGCTCGAATCGCCGACCGACGATTACTGCACGATGTGCGGACGCAAGTGGTGCAGTGTCAGGATAAACAAGGAAATCCGCCAGGCAACAAAACCTAAAAAAGGGACGAAGGTTTAGTTTGTACGATTGAAGCACAAACCGTACGGCATAAAGCCAAAGAATACAACTTACAGGCCTTCCTGGCAGAGGTGCAGTGTTATGACTAAGTCATTGAAAATCAGAGTTTGTTTGCTTGCGGGCCTGATATGCGTAGGACTTTTGGCCAAGCCGGCTCTTGCAAGCGACAAGAGCGGTTTTCAGTACTGGAGCACGGCCGGATTTGATTTCGACATTGACAAAGAATGGACGGTGACATTCGAGGAACAATTTCGGTTTGGCGATGAAGGTGGAAATCTCTATCATCATCACTCTGATATCGGTTTAGTGTACAAAGGGGTTGCCGACTGGATAGATGTGGGAGCCAACTTTAAGAAGGTATATGAGGATACGGGTGGTACCTGGCAGGAGGAAAATCGACCGCACCTGAATGTTACCCTGAAAGGCAAATTGGGAGATATCGCCGTCAGTACGAGGTCAAGATTTGAATATCGTGACAGGGAAGAAAAGGAGGACATCTGGAGATATAGAAATAAGGTCACCTTCAAACTACCCTGCGAGCTTACCGAGTTGAAGTTGAAGCCTTATCTGGCAGATGAGGTGTTCATTAATTTCAATGAAGAAGGATATGTCCGCAACAGGTTCTATTTGGGGGTACCATTTAACATCACAAAGAATGTTAAGGCCGATATCTATTACGTCTGGCAGTCAAGCCGAGCCAGCCCCGGCCGGGACGACATCCACGCTCTCGGAACAAAGCTGACTTTCCGCTTTTAACTCCGCCCTTTTTCGGTTGCGGTGCTAAGTTTTCATCGAGTCCAGTTCGATAAAAGCTATCGGCGTAAAAATAAAGACCGGCAGCCACGCCCATAACTCCGGCATCACTCTGTCAAAGACTACCTCTGCGGCGAACATTTTACATATGAATGTTGTCACAAAACACGCCGCCGTAGTGCTGAAGCTTATCATAATCGCCGACTTCATGGATTTTGGGTCGCGGCAGACCAGAATCGGCAGACACACCATAAGCATCACCAAGTTGATGATAGGGTCGGTAAGGCGAAAGTGCTTCTGACTGTAAAGCTGGGAAATGTCCTTGATTTTTGTTCTTTGGCCGGCGAGAACAGCTAACTGTCGCGAACTCAGAAGAGTTTTGTTTCTGGCCCTGCTTCTGATGGGGATATCTTTTGGACCGACGTCGCTGGAGTAAACGTGTATCGGCCGGCGGCCTTCGGTGGAGCCTTTTTCCGTGAAGAAACCGTTTGCCAAAAGCCACTTGCCAGTCTGAAAATCGTAAACAGCTTTATCGGCCTCTATCCTACCGGTTACCTCCCAGATGACTGAGTTGGGTACTTCTGTTCTGGTGATAATGGTCGGCTTGTACAACGTTGAAGTCTTGACGTCAAATTCTTGAGAGCATATCAGCGAGCCTTTGCCGTCAGCAATAAAGTGCACATCATAGAACTCCTGGCCTGGAACAGCATCCTGCCTGCGCACAAGCTTGTCGCCAAGCGGGGGTATCACCAGCTCTTGGTCTATTACCAGAAGACCCGTCATCAACAACGAGAGAAGGATAATGGGAACAATCACACGTTTTAGGCTGACTCCCGAGGCCATCACCGCTACAAGCTCATTGTACCTAACCATTTTGCCGAGCGAAAACGCGGCAGCTACTACGGTTATCATCCCCGCAAAGTCGCGAAAGTAAAGCGTGCTGTGCAGGCCGTAAAAAGTCAATATGTTTTTGACGACCGCAAACGTGCCCAGGTCGGCATGCTCGGTAAATTCATCGAGTTTGACGAACAGATCAATTATTATCCGCAGGCCTATCAGCACGCAAAAGGCTATTACATAACCAATCAGAAAATTCTTAGCAACGTATCGGTCCAGTATCTTCATATCAGCATCATACGATTAAATTTGGTTAGTTTTTCAGCAAACGGCGATATATAACCACCGCCAAGACAGATAAAAGAATCAGTCCGGCCCACATCAATACTACCCCGGAACCCGCCCGGGAACTTGGGTTTTTCGTAATGTTTTTGCCCATCATTATGCAAACTACCAAGGCTGCGGCGGGCAGCGAACTTGCGCCAAAGGCGCTTAGCAGGTGCCCGCCTTTCAGAATAATACCCAGACCGATGCCAATCATTGTAAGAGTAACACAGCCTATTCCGAACACCAGCCTGGTATGTAATTCGGCCTTTATTTCAGCAAAGGTCCTTTTTATTCTCCTGTGCAGTTTATTCTGCAGCTCTTTGAGTCTTTGGCTGGGTGAATCCCGCAGTGCGCTGTCGGTTGAATCGGGATGGATAACCTTTAAAACATCGGCGGTTTCAAGCTTATCTGTTACCGTCTCGGGGAGGATCAACCCGCGAATAATCTCCCGGCCCGAAAGCCCTTCAGGGCCGTCTGCCCGCTGCCACATCGGGTTGAACATTTCCATAGTCAAAGTCGGTGCCAGTTCGTCGCCCTCGATGTGAAGGAAGGCCCTTGCCGTGTGCATGGTCCGCAGCAGCCGCCTGCTGGCCGCGTCAAATTCAAAAATGGTTACTTCACCTGACAGCTCGACTTTCCTATCGTCTCTGGCGGTGCACTCAGCCGCAGTTAGTTCGATAAGTTTTTGGCCGCTGTGCAATCTGTAAAACGTGCTGGGGTCGTTGGGGTCGGCGTCTTTTTTGGCGGTGATATCCTGCGTCAACAGCTCGACGGTAAATTGCGCGTAAGCTTCGCGGGCCAATTTCGCAACCGGATAGAAGCGCATGGGGTCGAGGCGGATTCTCTTCATCTCGTCTATCTTCTTGAACTTTATATTATCGCCCAGCAGTGAACCGAATTCAGCTGTTATCGGCACCCATTCGGCGGACGCCATGTCCCCGTCCGGGTCCATTTGGTAGGCTTTGTAGGCGGTTATTTGGACGTCGTTGAAGCGATCGTGCGGGATGAATTGTACCTTGGCCTTCTCGGCGGTGACAATCCTTTTTATTGCTGAGTCTTTTATTTCAGTTACAACAACACCTGAGAGCATATTGTCCTGTGGATTGGCATGGTCGGCGTAAATGAGGTAGCGTTCGTCCGGGGGCACCTTGTAGTAGCCTCTTCGCTGGATGTTGCGGAAAAGTATCTGTTTGGCATCAGCCTTGAGGGATCTTTCGGCGCTGTGAACGAAAGCCGGCACAACGTGGAAGCTCAAAACGAGGTTTGCAGTGGCCACCATAATCGCAAGTGCCAGACCGGGGTAAACCAGGGTCATCAGGGAAATTCCGCTTGCCCTGCACGCATCGAGCTCGTTGTCGCTGGCGAACCTGCCGTAGACCAGCGATGTCGCGAATAAAGCCGCCATAGGCAGCACAAAGGTTAGTGTTATTGGCAGGGAATAGCCCATAAGATGAACCACCTGTCGCGGCCCCGCACCGTATTCCTGCACCGGCCGGAGGATGCTGCCCAGACTCAGTACCAGCGTCAATGCCATAGCTGCGACCACAAAGACCTTGAAAGTCTCCCGAAATATGTATCTTTGCAGGGTAAAAATCATATTCTGGTCACTACCATACTACTGTACGTATTTGTCGTCCGGCTTTTCATTTTGACTAATGATGCATATTTTGCAACAAAATTTCGCGTTTTGCAGCTATTGGTCTTTACCGCCAAAATAAATATATGGCGGCTTGGGAGAAAGACCAAAAGCTTAGCATGTCCTGAGGCTTTTTCCGTTTTCGTTAAATACATTACTCGAAAACGCCGATTTTTAGCTGAGTTGGCAGGTTTTAATTTGCTATATAACTGGGAAGTCCTTATAATACCTATGCTGTGTCTAACGCAGCACACACAGTGAAAATACTTAAATCCGGACCTCGTATGCTCAAGAGTAGAATTATCAGGTGCCTTTCTGTTGCTTTGCTATCGTGCTGTTGCGTGCTTTGCCGGGCTGATACCATTGTCCTCGAAGAAGGCCAGTCACTAACCGGCGATATACTCGCAGAGAAGGACGAGTTCATTTATATGGACATCGGCGTGGACATTCTTAGAATCCCCAAGGAAAAGGTACTCGAGTACGAATATGCCGTTGTTGAATCATCACTGCCAACTGAGGATGTCGATGCCAATACGCTCGGTCCTGAACCCATTGAACCGTGGCAGCCGCCCGGTCAGTTGTATAGAACGGCCAGCCTGCAGAAAACAACCATTGAAAAATGCGTCGAAGCATTCTCCGAGGCCGTCGTAAAGGTCTCAAGTCCGGCCGGCATGGGCTCCGGCTTCTTTATCAATGAGCAGGGATACCTCATAACTAATTATCACGTAATTGAGAGAGAAACAAAGATTGAAATCACCGTTTTTCAAAAAGCCGAGGACGGCTTTGAGAAAAAGAAATTTAAAAAAGTCAAAATCGAGGCCATCAATCCTTTCATTGACCTGGCATTGTTGAAAGTCGAAGACTTGGGCGACACCGTAGTCACATATGCATACCTCGGCGACATTGAAAACATAAGGGTGGGTGAGGAGGTCTTTGCCATAGGCAATCCGCTGGGCCTGGAGCGGACCGTAACCAACGGTGTCATAAGCACAAAGAACAGGGCCTTTGAGGGACTTGTCTATCTCCAGACCAATGCCGACATCAATCCGGGTAATTCCGGCGGACCGTTGTTTAACCTCGCCGGTGAGGTAATCGGCGTGACAAATATGGGATATATATTCTTTGGGGGCCTCGGGTTTGCCATACCAATCAATTACGTAAAGCATTTTATCGAAAATCGCGATGCCTTTGTATACGACAAAGACAATCCGAACACCGGCTATCGATACCTGCAGCCCGACCGAAGACACAATAAGGCCGAGCCTGAGTTCCTCAAAGAAAAAACTAAGCCCAGATAGTCTGGCACCAAGAATGTCGACTTCATAAAAAGGTTGTTAAGATGGAATCCCCTTCAAAAGTAACTCTCGCCACAGCCGTTATATTAGTTATCTGTGTACCCGGTGTTGCTGAGGCTGTGGCTTTGCCCAGGACAGCCGAGCTGCTGCCGCCTCGCACCATTTGGCTGGTGGATATTGACAATTTCAGCCAGCTAAAAACGCAGTTTGAGAAGACCAATCTTTATAAACTCTACAAAGACCCGCTGATGGCCGCGTTTGTCGAAGATGCCAGGGAAAAATGGCGTAAAAAAATCGGCGAGCTCGACGATAACGACATTTTTAGAGCAATTTCCGATGCGGATGCGTGGCCCCAAGGCAGAGTCGCTCTTGCCTTCGTGCTTGCCGAACAAGCGAAGGACATGAACGAGCCGCAGATTATGATAATAACCCAGTGGGGCGATAAAATCGACAAGGTCAAAGAAGCAATAGACAAAATGCTCCAAAAGAATATCGATATGGGTGGCCATCAGAAAAGAAGCGAAGACTACCGGGGAGTAACTATCGAAATATCGGTTGATGAAGCTTCCCAAACACTAAATCACTGCTTCATTGACGATTGTTTTATGGCCTCGACCGACCTCGACCTTATTAAGTTCATCATCGCGCACCTCAAAGGCGCCTCAAGTCCTTCTCTGGCTGCTGATACGGACTATAGCGCGACCCTCGCAGCCACGAGGCCGTATAACGACATCTGTTTCTACGTCAACATAAAGCAGCTCATCAAGACGACGCTTGCTAAAGACACGACAGGCGAGGCACAGGGATGGATAAATAATCTCGGTTTTGATAATGTCGCTGCCTTCGGTGGTTCAATTGGCCTTGGCAGACGCCCAGGCACCTCCTGTAATGGCAAACTATTTCTGAGAATCAACGGCTCGAAAAAGGGTGTTTGCAAAATGCTTGAGTTGGAATCTGCTGCGATTAGACCTCCGAGATTTATTCCACAGTCGACTTCTTCAACGTCATTTGTGAATTTGAATGTTGGAAAGGCCTACGCTGAACTCGCCAACATACTCAACAGCTTTTCACCTCAGGCCGCTGCCTGGATGTATATGCCGCTTCCAACGTCTGAGTCGCCCGATGAGCCGGGCCTGAAAATAAAAGATGACATTATCGACCACCTGGGCTCGCAAATCCTAATCACCCAGAACTTCAATAAGCCGTTCTCTGAGAATTCAATGCCGACAGAAACCCTTTTTGCCGTGGCAACAAGCAACAGTAAAGCACTTGAAAAGTCTCTCTCAACGCTTCACAGCAGATTTATAGCGGCGAACAATCCCGACGCGAAACGTGAACTGCTGGGTCACACAATTTATCTAATCAGCCTCTCCGCTATGCCGTTTTGGAAGTCGGGGGTCACACCCATGCAGACACCGAGCGACCCGTCTGCCGCCAAAGTGCCCAACATGGCTTTTACTATAACCGACACTCATTTGATATTCGGCGTTGAGTCAACCGTTGACCGCGCCATTCGGACGCTGAGCAGCACCGGTGCGGTTTCAGTTGGTTCAGAAAAGTGGTTCGCGTCAGCTAAATCGGCCATCGAGCCTTCGCTTGTGGGCATCGCCTGTCTGGAAGATACCGCAGCCTCGAGTGAATTCTTCTGGTGGATGATGAAACAAACCGCTAAAAGTCGAGAACAGCATGCAAGTGTCTCAAAGGGTATCCCTCCCGGGTCCGGGGCACCGCTGCCGCATTTCGTATTTTCACAGGCAGGATTTGATTTGTTTAATTTCGCTCTTTTGCCCGAGTTTGATACCGTGCGGAAATATTTCGGTCTGTCTGTTCTGCATGGTGTTAGCAGGGCGGACGGTTTTTTCTTCGAAATTATCTACCTCAACCCGCCCACAACTGACTAACCATCACCGGCCGTTTATGGTCAGTGGATGACCTTGTTGAGCGGATACGTGATTATTCCTGATGCCCCTGCGCGTTTTAACGCCGGAACCAGAGAACGTTCTACCTTGCCCTCGACAATTACCTCTATTGCCACATAATCCGAATCAGCCAAATCCGAAATGGTTGGACTCTTCTCAGCCGGCAGTATCTTCAGTATCGACTCGAGGTCACCTCTTTTTATGTTCATCTTCAAACCAACTCGGTCGCGGGCATCGATTGCGGCGTTAAGCAAAATCGCAATGTTTTCAATCTTCTCACGCTTGAATTTATCTTCCCAGGATTTCTTGTTTGCGATAAATCTTGTCGTAGAGGTTATCACCGTATCTATCACCCGCAGATTGTTTGCGAGCAGAGATGTGCCTGTTTCCGAGAGCTCCACTATTGCATCAACAAGCCGGGCCTTTACCTCGGTAGCACCCCAGCTGAATTCAATCTTCACATCGATTTTCTTGTCCGCAAAATACTTCTTTGTGACGTTGGCCAGTTCAGTGGCCACTATACCACCCCTAAGGTCCTCTGGTTTGGCCACCTTCGATTCCTCAGGCACAGCTAACACCCATCTGGCTGGCTTGCTCGTGGCTTTGCTATAGGCAAGTTCGCCGACCTCGACTACGTCTGATTCGTTCTCCACTATCCAGTCATAGCCGGTGATGCCGGCATCAAGTACACCGTCGGCAACGTACTTACTCATCTCTTGAGCGCGAAGACAGATTGGCTGAATCTGCTCGTCATCTATACGCGGCAGAAAATCCCTTTCGGAGTCGGCGATATTGAAGCCGGCCCTTTTGAAAAGTTCAATAGTCGCCTTTTGCAGGCTTCCTGCCGGAATACCTAATTTTAGTACCTTCTCGGACATCGAAAATCTTTCCTTACTTTTTGCGTTTCCTGGTAGTTTTAGGCTTAGCTTTTGTCTTGCGAGTCGTCTTTTTCTTTGCCGCGCGCCTGCGCGCTTCACTTCGACGCCGCAAAAGGACGTAAAACTCGTATGCATTCTCAGCTGAAATCTGCCTGGCTAAAAAACCTTCTATCGCCTGTTCATCCGACTCGGGATGGACCAACTGATTGCTTCGTAGGTACTCTATCATCCTCTTCGTAAGAGGTATGGCGTGACCCCGAAGAGACGTCAGCGTGCAATAATTGACCGCAAAGTGGCTGGTACCGTCCATCTTCTCGAGAACCTGTCTGGCGGGGCGCTTGCTCATTTTTTTAAGTGCTTCCAGCGTGACCATATTATACTTATTGAATATCGCACACAAGAACCTGTTGAGAGTCGAAGCTATGTTCCTCGTTGCGGGCGTATCTGTTCCCAACGCCTCCAAAATTTCCTCGATACGTGAAACACGCAGGTCATTCAAATCAATGAATTGGTCATCAAACCGATTAGCAGCGGCCTGCGCCCACGCCTCACTCATCTCCTCGCTTAACAGCGCATACACTATCGCCTCGGCCGGCTCATCGTATGCCGCCGCTTCCACCTTCGGATATTTACGCTTTAATGAACGGTAAAGCTTGTGAACCTTCTTCGCATATTCCCTGCTGTTTTTCATGAAAGACTCTCTTTGCTAATATACTTGTGAATTGAACACCGATTAGCCAGTTTACAGTCAGCCTTGCTCTTGGTCAACAGAATCCTTCTGTTTCCACTCACTGGCGGCCTGGTCTATCAGCCGCATGGTTTCAAGTGTCTTTTTGAATTCTTCGTCTCTGCGAAAATGCAGAACGGGACAAAACTTGCATTGCAGTCTGCCTGCCAACAGCGATTGTATCCGGCTCCTCGCATGCTCTATCGCCGCAAAAGTCTTGTTCTGGGCCGCCTCATCCCTGCCAAATATGCTCACATACACATACGCACTTCGCAAATCAGCCGCCATCTCGACTCGTGTAACGCTCACAAATCCTTCTATACGCGGGTCGTTAAGATGATTGGCAATTGCATCACTGACAACTTCTCTTGTCACACGAGCCGCTTTTTCCTGCCTTCTCGTCGCCATATGATTGCATCACACCTCCCAAAAAGGTACGCTTGTCCCTAAAGGGTTGTTCTCGCCGTTTTGACGATTTCGTAGAAGTCAAACACGTCGTCGACCTTAATATCATCGAACTTTGCTATCTTGATGCCGCACTCCAGACCCGCCTTGACTTCCCGAGCATCATCTTTGAAATGCTTTAAAGACTCTATACTCAAATTGTCCCTGATTATAATCTTGTCGCGCACCAGACGTACCTTCGCATTTTTGCTCGCAACACCGTCACTCACATAGCAGCCCGCCACCGTCCCGACTCGCGAAATCTTAAACAGCGTTCTTACCACGGCCCTGCCAACAGACTTCTCCTGCTCCTCAGGCTCAAGCAAACCAGCCATGGATTTTTCCAAATCTTCGGTTATGCGGTAAATTACACTGTAAAGTCTTATCTCAACACCTTCGGCTTCTGCAATCTTTGCCGCGCGCTCATCACTCACAACGTTGAAGCCGATAATGACCGCGTTAGAGGCCTCTGCAAGAACAACATCACCTTCCGTAATCCCGCCCGGCGCCGCATGCAAAATATTAATCCTTACCTCGTCTGTGCTCAGCTCAGACAAGTATTTCGTAAGAACGTCCACCGAGCCCTGAACATCGGCGCGGATGATAACATTTAACTCCTTGACGTTGCCCGCCTCTATTTGGCTGAACAGATTATCCAATGTCACTTGGGTCCGTTTCGCCAGTGAGGATTCCCTGGAGCGCACCTTGGTTTCCTCAGCGGCAGCCTTCGCCTTATTGATATCATCCAGACAGTAGAACCTGTCCCCCGCACGCGGGACATCGTTTAGCCCGCTTATCTCTACAGGCATAGAGCTTGTTGCTGCTTTTATGCTCTTGCCGTAGCTATTTCGCAAAGTCTTCACTCGACCGAAGGCGCCGCCGGACAGAATGATATCGCCCTTGCTTAGCCGGCCTTCTTTGATTAGAACTGTTGCCACAGGCCCACGCTGCGATGACATCTTTGCTTCGACCACCCATCCTGTCCCAGGAATCGTGTCATCGGCCTTCAGGTCAAGCAATTCCGCTATGTAATCCAGGTGTTCAAGCAAATCTCCGATGCCATCGCCCGTAACCGCGCTGGTCTTAACCACATCCGTCTTGCCACCCCATTCGACCGGCGTCAGCTCATGCTCGGCCAACTGTCCGTACACCCGACTTACATCAACGCCCGGCAAATCTATTTTGTTAAGTGCCACAATGACCGGCACGTCCGCGGCCTTGGCGTGGTGTATCGCCTCGATGGTTTGTGGCATCACTCCATCGTCAGCCGCCACTGTCAGAACCACAACGTCCGTCATATTGGCGCCCCTGGCCCGCATGGCCGTAAAGGCCTCGTGGCCAGGAGTATCGAGAAAAGTCACCATCTTATCATCCCAGCTGACCTGAGACGCACCTATATGCTGCGTGATACCGCCCGCCTCGCCGGCGGCTACCTGCGTTGACCTGATCCTGTCCAGAAGGCTCGTCTTGCCGTGGTCAACGTGACCTAACATTGTAGCTACCACCGACCGCTTTTTCAGATGCTTCCTTGCCCGCTGCTCGAACTCAGACTGTATCTCCTCTTGCAGCGTGCTTTTGTGTTCTACAACTAATTCAGTGCCGAATTCCAGGGCAACCAGTTCCGCAACGTCGGAGTTGATAGATTGATTCGCCGTGGCTATCACGCCTTGCTGCATCAACTTGCCGATGATATCTGCTGATTTGACCGCCAAAACCACGGACAAATCCTTCACCGTGATCGGCTCACTTATAGTGGCTTTGACGGGCCTGCTCACTATGGATGGCATGCGTTCTGACTTGGTGGCGATCTTACGGGACGGCCTTAGACGAAGACGCTCACCACCGGCGGCTTCAAGCCGGGCCCGCCTTTCTTCAATATCTCTCTGTCGCCATTTACTTGATCTAAGCCTCCGTTTGGATTCCGCATCAGCTTCGTCCTGCCGCCGCCCGTGAGTTCTTTCCTTGTGTCGCCGTGGCCCTCGCTTCTTCTCCGATGTCCCGGCATAAGATGGTCGCTCAACCTCCTCGTCTTCGCTGTGCATCAGCGGCTCCGTGATGGGCTCATAGTACTTGGTTCTCGGTCTCGGCTTTGGCGGAGGTAGTGGCTCTGGTTCTTCGATTCGAATTACTTGCGGTCCGCTCAGCTTCGCAGGCTCCGGCTTCTCCAAAATCGGCCCGGCAGGTAATATAGGCTCAGGTTCCTTCGGCTCTTCCTCAGCTACCGCTTCTTGCTCAGGTACTTCGGCTTCCGGTTCAGCTTCAGCGGGCTCGACCTTGGCAGTTTTCTTCGCTTCTGCTTTCTTCGCAGGGCGTTTTGCCTTCGGCTTCTTTTTGAGTCGGACCTTCTTCAAATCTACTTTCTTGGCGGTCTCGATTGTCGTGATGTTCTCGCCCTCACTAAACCATTCGCGAATAGTCGCTGACAAGCCGGCTGAAATCGAAGACATGTGGTTCTTAACGTCCAGACCCTCGTCCTGGCACTTTTGTACAATAGCAGAACTCTTTACGCCAAGCTCTTTCGCCAAAATGTAAACTCTTGTAACAGCCAAAACATCTCCGATTCTTATGAGCTGCCGTTTGCATTGTTCTGCAAATGTGTTTCCGCTTCTTGGGCTTTATCTGTTGCTTTTACTTCTTGCTGTAAAATACCTTCCGCCTGCTTCTTTTTCGGCTCGGCCGCCAAACGTTTCGCTTCCTCGCCCGCTGCCACAATCAGTTTCTCAGCTAAAACAGGGTCAACATTCAACTCCTTTATCAAAGGTTCCGCCCCTACGTCCTCCAAATCCAGAACTGATATGACTCCAAGTGCTATCAGCTTGTCAACCACCGTGTCGTCAGCCTCCTTGACGCTCTTGAGGCAACTCGCCAGCTGCTCAACGCCCTGGTTATATTCCTCCGGCGTCAGTATATCGATGTCCCAGCCGGTCAGCCTCGCGGCAAGCCGAACATTC
>CP070830.1:2014053-2031554 GCA_020344865.1 Planctomycetota bacterium | reverse complement strand
TATTCATACACTGGGCCACCGGTCCGAGGCCGTGAGTCGGATACAGGTTGCCGTTGCGTTTAATCGAGTGCGCAATCCGCCACAGCCCCTCACCCACCGTACTGAACTTAAGTGCCCGCAGGTCGTGTAGATATCCCGCTTCGGCGTGAAGCAGCTCTCCCAAAAGACCTTTGCGCACCATGTTTAGAATCATCAGTTCAACCCGGTCGTAGCAGCAGTTCTCCATCATCACGCAATGTTTGTTGGTTCTCTCAGAAGTTTCCACCAACTGCCAACATTCATCCAGGGTCACCGCCGCGGGTACTTCGGTTGCGGTGTGTTTCCCGGCTTCCATCGCCGCCAGACAGACAGGGACATGCCATCTCCAGGGTGTTGCGTTGAAGACCAGGTCGAGGTCTTCGCGCTGGCACATCCGCTTAAAGTCGGTTTCCCCGCGGGAATATCCGCCGGGTTTCGGCTGACCGGCCTCCTGCACCCACTTTTGTACGCGGTCGACCTTTTCTTCCACTATGTCGCAGACAGCATGAACTTCAACTCCCTCTATATTCAGGAAATTCCGGACATGAACCGAGCCCATGCCCCCTACACCTACGAACCCGATGCGAACCGGGTCAATCGGGTCGGACTTGATTTTAGCGGGCACACCCTTAAGTTGATTTGAACAACCTGAGAGGCTCGCACTACCGAGTGCCAGCCCGGCCCCGACAGTCGCTGTGAGTCTCAAAAAATCCCTTCTATCACATTCCGCAGCCATAATTTTGTCCTCCTGTATATGTTCAGATATAGCACATAAAGCTAATCTACAACCACAGATTACTACATTCGACTCTCAAGCCACACAATACCACAATCCTATTGTCCATCAAGCTAAAACTGTACTGAAAACTCGTTCCGCAAAAGCCGTAAATAGCCCGTTTTAGTCGAACAGAGCAAAGGTAGCACTTCTCCGGCTTGAGGCAACAGCCTTTTCTATTGACTTGCGGTGTCAAGCGATAGGGTTAATAGTCACCAAATTTTTCAAAACGGGCAGGGAAACAATATGGACATCCTGGCTGGTTTCAAGTAGAACATAACCGCAAAATCTGTTCGTTGGAAGATAAAGATGATTAATACAGCATCCACAGGTCAGACCAACCGCACGGCAAGTAGGCCCTTGCGGTGCCGTTTTATTAGACAAGATTAGGAGAATTTGCTGTATGCTTTTACAATCTATAGACTGGCTTTTTATTATCGCGTTTTTTGTCATATCACTTGTCATCGGAGTTGTCGTCTCGAAACAGGCAGGGAAAAGTTCTTCAGAGTTCTTTTTGTCCGGCAGAAATATGCCTTGGTGGCTTCTCGGTTTCTCGATGGTGGCAACGACCTTCTCGACCGACACTCCGAATCTTGTCACCAATATAGTCCGAGAGGATGGCGTTGCCGGCAACTGGAGATGGTGGGCGTTTCTCCTGACCGGAATGATGACGGTTTTCGTCTATGCCAAGCTCTGGCGCAGGTCAAAGGTGCTCACCGATATCGAGTTCTATGAGATTCGCTACAGCGGCAAAGCAGCCACGTTTCTGCGCGGGTTTCGCTCAATTTATCTGGGTGTATTCTTCAATATAATGGTCATGGCGATGGTGACGCTGGCTGCTATCAAGATTGGCGGCGTAATGCTGAACCTCTCGCCAATCCAGACCATTGCTCTTGCGGCGCTTGTTACCATGATTTTCAGTGCGATGGGTGGACTGCGGGGAGTGCTGCTGACAGACTTTTTGTTGTTTATTGGTGCGATGGTCGGGGCCTTCGCCGCGGCGGTAGTTGCGCTGAGGCACGAAGCGGTCGGAGGTCTGGCAGGCATGCTCGCCCACGCGAATCTTGAAGGCAAACTATCGATTCTGCCGGCCTTCGATTTCAGCACACAAAGCAGCACCGACCTTGTTGTCTCTGTTCTGATTATTCCGATAGCGGTTCAGTGGTGGAGCGTCTGGTATCCGGGCGCTGAGCCTGGCGGCGGAGGGTATATCGCCCAGCGGATGCTCGCGGCCAAGAACGAAAAGCACGCCGTCGGCGCGACGTTCTTCTTCAACGCGGCCCATTATGCACTGCGCCCCTGGCCCTGGATTATCGTTGCCTTATGCTCGCTGATAGTCTTCCCGGACTTGGATTCTCTGCAGCAGGCGTTTCCCCATGTGGATCCGGGCATCATAGCCAACGACCTGGCTTATCCGGCAATGTTGACCTTTTTGCCTCATGGGTGGTTGGGCCTTGTTTTGGCGTCGCTGATTGCTGCTTACATGTCCACAATCTCGACGCATCTTAATTGGGGCTCATCATACGTGGTGAATGATTTTTATAAACGATTTGTCAGGCCCGATGCCACCGAGAAACAAATGGTGCGGGTCGGACGCATCTCAACGGTTTCGATGATGATTGCGGCGGCGGCACTCGCCCTGTACCTTGAGAGTTCTCTTACGGCTTTTCACATTCTCTTGCAGGTCGGTGCCGGCACCGGCCTGATTTACATCCTGCGGTGGTTCTGGTGGCGAATTAACGCCTTCAGCGAGCTGGCAGCGATGGTTGTATCGTTTCTCGTGGCCTGTTATTTTGAGTTTGTTCACACGGCTATAGGTTTTGAGCCGCTGGCCACCTGGCAGAAATTAATCATCGGCGTCGGCATCACCACCGTTGCATGGCTGCTCGTTACACTTATTACGAGACCCACAGAGGAAAAAACGTTGCGCAGTTTTTACAGTCTGGTTCAGCCCGGCGGTCCCGGCTGGAAGGCGGTCCTGATGCGTGCAAAAAGCGAAAACGACCCCATTGACGAATCAGGTCAGAGATGGGACGTGCCATTGGGTATTTTATGTATGGTATTCGGCTGCCTTGCCGTTTATGCGGCCCTTTTCGCGACCGGTGCGTGGATATATCTCAATTATACGCAAGGTGCCGTCCTGACCATTATCGCTGTTGTGGCAACGGTCCTGCTGCTGAAATCCTGGAACAAGCTGAGATTCAAATAGTAAAGCTTGTTTCTGAAAAACCGCTGCTCAGTTGACGGGAGAGTTAAGCAGGTGATTAAGTTGGTGATGGCGATTTTTTTGCTCGCTGCAGTAGGTTGCGCTTCTACATCGTGTCCGCACACATACGACGTTAGTTACATGCCTGAAGCCGAGATTGATGTCGATGGCGAAATAAATGAGCCTATCTGGAACAAGGCACAGGGCGAAATAGGCTTCTCCTTTCCATGGGAACACAACGCAGCCCCTTTTACAGAATTCCGTGCGTTCTGTAATGATAACTACTTTTACTTTTCTTTCACCGCACATGACCGGGACATAGTCGTCCAGGAAAAGTTCGATACCGAGTCTGTGGTAGCAGCAGAAGACCGTGTGGAAATCTTTTTTGCCTGTGATGATAAATTAAAGGAGTATTTCTGCTTGGAGGTTGACCCTCTTGGCCGCGTCCTCGATTATGCCGCTTCTTACTACCGCAGGTTCGACAACTCCTGGGACTTACCCGGCGTACGTACGGCCGCCTTGATTACCAGCGAAGGTTATACAGTTGAAGGGTCTGTTCCTTTAAGGAGCCTTGAAGCTGTCGGCTTGCCGCCCTTGTGCCCCGGCCGGTTGCTCAAAGCGGGAATATTCCGTGCTGACTTCAATCACGGACCAAACTCCAAACTGCAGGAGCGCTGGATAAGCTGGGTCGCTCCCGCCGCTGAAGAACCCGATTTTCACGTTCCCAGCGCGTTTGGCTGCTTTCGAATAACTGAATAAAAACCTCGAAAGCCAATTTGAGAAAAACCTTAATACTGACTTGGTTTTTACTCATATTCCGGTTATACTGTTGGCACCTGAAAAACTGCCGACCCTTGTAAAGTGTTTAAGTTACTGAGAGGACCGTAAAATGAAAATCAGCGCAAGTTACTGGATGTTTGAGGGAGGCCTCGAAGCTAAAAAGCCGATAGCTGACGCCATGGCCGAAGCAAAAAACCTCGGTTTCGACGCGATTGAGCTCTGCATTGCTAGCCAGGGTGTTTTGACGCACCAAGCCACACAGGCCCAGTGCGAGGATATCGCCGCTGCCGCTGAGAAAACCGGTATTGAAATTTCAAGCGTTGCAAGCGGTGAAACTTGGACCTGCTCGCCCACGGCGAACGACCCTGATACTCGGGCGAAGATTGTCGACTTTACCTCTAAAGCGTTGCAGGTTACGAAATGGCTCGGCACAGATGCATATCTTTTTGTCCCCGGAGCGGTGGACGTATTCTTCTTACCTGATGCCGAGGTGATACCCTACGACGTCTGTTACCAGCGCGCCTGCGAAGCGGTAAAGCAGATACTGCCGCCCGCTGAAAAGACAGGCGTGGCAATATGTATTGAGAACGTCTGGAACAAGTTCCTGCTGAGCCCCTTGGAGATGCGGGACTTCATCGACAGTTTTGGCTCCGACAAGGTCAAGGCATACTTCGACGTGGGCAACGTCCTGCTGACCGGCTATCCCGACCAGTGGATTCGCATTCTTGCTGAGCGGGTAAAACGCGTGCACATCAAAGACTTCAAGACCTCGGTTGGCACCGTGGAAGGTTTTGTTGATTTGTTGGAAGGTGACGTGGATTTCGAATCGGTTAAAAAAGCCCTTGCTGAAGTCGGCTATGACGGCTACGTTACCGCCGAAATGCTGCCCTTCCAGCCCGGCAGGCCCGAAAAAACAGCACAGGCAATGAAAAAAATCTTCAAATAGAGGTGCAATAGATGATTAGAGTTGGTGTAGTCGGACTTGGGTTTATGGGCAATATGCACGCCAAAAACTACCGAGCCCTCGAGAACACAAATTTAGCTGTCATTTGCGACATCGATGAAAATAAACTTAAAGGCACCGCTGGAACAGCTGGCAATATTGAAGGAACCGAACAACCCTTGGATTTGACCGACGTTGAGCTCTACTCCGATTACGACAAAATGCTCGCTGACGCGAAACTCGACGCCGTCTCCATTACATTGCCAACATATATGCACAGGGATTTCACCGTAAAAGCCCTCCAGGCCGGACTGAACGTATTGTGTGAAAAACCGATGGCGTTGAATCTCCAAGAGTGCGACCAGATGATTGCAGCAGCCGAGAAAAGCGGCAAAATCCTGCAAATCGGTCACTGCATAAGGTTCTGGCCTGAGTACGTCAGAACCAAGGAGATTATTGACTCAGGCGAATACGGCAGGGTGGTAGCGGCCACCTTTCAGCGATTGAGCGTTACACCGACGTGGTCATGGGACAACTGGTTACTCGCCGGCAAAAGAAGCGGTGGCGCGATTTTCGACCTGCATATACACGACTCGGACTTTGTGCAGTACGTCTTTGGGATACCAAAAGCAGTGTATTCCCGGGCCGCCAAAGGCCCGAGCGGTGACTTTGACCACGTCATGACACAGTATATTTATGACGACCAAAAGGTTATTACCGCAGAGGGTGGCTTCGTCATGAGTCCCAGTTTTGGTTTCGAAATGAGTTTCAACATAATATTCGAAAAAGCCACCATTATTTACGACTGCACACGCGAGCCCGCTTTTAAAATTTGCCCGCCGGAGGGAGACGCCCTCACTCCTGAAGTTCAGGCTGGAGATGGCTGGTCGCTTGAGATTGCCCACTTTATAAAGGCCGTCTCTGGACAAAAGGTACCTGACATAACTACACCCGCACAGTCCCGTGATTCTGTCAAGCTTATCCTTGCCGAGCACGAGTCGGCACAAAGCGGAAAGGAAGTCCCCATCCGATGATTAAGTGTAATGATTGGCACATAGGCGTTTGTACATGGTCGCTCGGTAATAACTTCGATAAGGTTCGTACACTAACGGACCAAACGCAGCTGAGCCATATCCATTTTGCCGTCTCACCCATTTTAAATACGAGCGATGGTCAGAGTCTTCTAAAACGCATCCGTCAGGAAAGCTGGACCGTAACCGCTACAATGATTAACTTTCCACAGGAGGACTACTCCAGCCTCGAATCAATTAAGGTCACCGGCGGCATCGTCCCGGACCAGTACTGGGACCAGAACCGCAAACGAGTCTTCGACGCCATAGATATCACCGCCCAGCTTAACGTCAAATATCTCTCGCTTCACTTCGGCTTTCTTGACCCGGCGGACTCGAACAGTGCCGCCAAACTCACCGACAGGTGCAAAATGCTTGCCGATAAGGCCGCAGAAAAAAACATCCAGCTACTTATGGAAACAGGCCAGGAAACCGCCGACGAGCTGCGCCACTTCCTCCAGCAGCTGAACCACCCTGCCCTCGCCGTCAACTTCGACCCCGCCAATATGATTTTGTATGACAAGGGCAGTCCCATCGAAGCGGTGCAAACGCTCGCACCCTGGATAAAACATATTCACATCAAAGACGCCCTCCGCACCCAGACACCGGGAACCTGGGGCTTGGAAGTCCCTTGGGGCACCGGCCAGGTCGGCGGCACCGAATTCCTGAAGGCCCTCAAACAGATAGAATACGAAGGTGCCTTGGCGATAGAACGCGAAGCTGGAGACGACCGTCTCGGCGATATCAAAACCGCCGTCGAGGCGCTTATTGATTTTGCCGGCTAAACACCCGCCGATGCGAGCAAACGCTTTTCACGTCCTTCCAACGTTAAATGGTTAATTCTGCAAGAGTGTAGCAGGATCGAGATTATCCTTCTCAATGTCTTTGAAATAGTTGGCGGTCCCGACCTTGAGTTCAGCAGTCGCCGCATCATCGCAGACTATGATGCCCTTCGGGTGCAGTTGAAGGGCGCTGACCGTCCACATATGGTTGACGCCTTCTTCAACGACCTTTTGCAGTGCCCGCGCCTTATTATGGCCGTTGATAATTATTAGAACCTCGCGGGCATCCATAACCGTTTTGACCCCCACCGTTAAAGCGGTCTTCGGGACCTTAGTGGTATCGTTGTCAAAAAATCTCGAATTGGCTATGATTGTGTCATAGGTGAGTGTCTTTTCTCTGGTCAGCGACGACAGCGAAGAGCCGGGTTCGTTAAACGCGACGTGACCGTCGGGACCTATGCCCCCGATAAATAATTCAACGCCGCCAACATCCTTCATCTTCTTTTCGTAATTCTCACACTCGGCTCGCAGGTCCTTGGCGTTGCCGTCGAGAATATTTACATTTTTCTTCTGAATATCTATGTGGCTGAAAAAGTTGTTCCACATAAACGAATGGTAGCTTTCGGGATGGTCCTCCGGTAGGTTCACATACTCATCCATGTTGAAGGTTATTACATTCTTAAAGGAAACAACGCCCTTTTTGTTCAACTCAATCAGCTCTTTATACATCCCGAGCGGCGAAGAGCCGGTGGGAAGCCCAAGAACAAACGGCTTTGAATCCGTGGGCTTGAAACCCTTAATCCTTCTGGCGACATAATTGGCCGCCCATTTAGATACTCTGTCGTAATCCGGCTGAATAATCATTCTCATGCTGCGTCCCTTTCAATAACACTTTTCGAAATTTACTATGATACCATAACTATTGAGTTTTTCCACCACTCTCTTCTATCGTTTTTTTGATAAACTCCACGGCGCTGCCCACCGTTCTGACAGCCAAAGCGGCCTGCTAATCCATTTCGATATCAAACTCCTCCTCAAAACAAGCAACAAGTTCGATGCTCTGAATTGACTCGGCCCCCAAGTCCCTGACAAAGTCTGACTCAAGTTTCACTTCTTTTTCATCCACCTTAAGTTGCCTGGCAACGACTTTTCTCACTCTTTGCTCAACATCCATAATTTACTTTAATCCTTTCAATATCCATCCTTATCGCCATTTACTCCATGAGATGGCCGAGATTCTTTCTTTGAATTCGGCTACACGCTGTTCGACCGCTTTGATGTTGGCGCGCGTCTCTTTAACAAACTTATTATCATCGTACAGACCGCGCACCTGACGGAAATCTTCGTCAAGGTCTTCCGCCGAGCCGTCCTGCCCGAATCCTGTACGGCTGAGCCCGCCGAAGTCCTTTTCCGCATCGATTAGAACCTGCTTAAGAAACCTGATTTTGGTCGTCCGGTAAGACTCGGCTGCCTCAGCGAGGTCATCTTTTGTCAGACTCTCCAAAGCTCGACCGAAGTATTCCTTGTAAGTTTCTTTGACCCAAGCCCATTCATCTTTTTCGAAACCCTCGTAAATCTTACCCACCTCGCCGCAAAACGCCGCAAAATCAGTGACCTCCCCGCCTTCTATTGCATCAGTTAAATCGTGCAAGCGCTGCTTCGGCATCAGTTGTCCGCCAATATCAACCCAATCGCGGCTAAATACGCCGTCGGCCTCTGCCGCCAAGGCCTTACGAATCCCCTTGATTCCGCCGTTGAGTGCCTTTTCAACCCTTGCCAGTATCTTCCCGAGAAGATACATTTCTATAGCCGTCCTATAGAACTTTTGGCTCGTCCGCAGCAGCACCCGTTTCATCTGCGCACCGTTTATAGAAACTTCCTCGACCGACCTGTCTGTACTGTTTTGCATGTCGATGAGGATCGAAGAGGCTCTTACCATTTTGCCCACTGTGTAGGGGCTGAAAGTATCAAAAGAAATCATGTCGCGTTTCTTGCTGCCCTTGCGTCTGTCGCGATTCGGCCACTTCTGAGCGTCCCGTAAAGTTCCCGCGGTCGCAAGGTATAATCCCGGAATCATTGAGCACTTTCCATCCGCTCCTGCCTCCAAATGGGCGAAAGGAAAGTCTGATGTGTCGAAAATCCGCGTGTGCTTGCCGAGCACCACCGAGAATGGTCCGACCCTGCAGGGCCACATCATATATGAAAACGAACCTGCCTTCGTCCCGCGCTCAAGCTTTCCTTCGTGGACGGGGCCCAGCTTGTACATATGGTTGGACTGGTTGGCCCCGCTGCCGGCGTTATAGAAGCTGAAAAGGCAGGCAATCAGCAAAGTGGATTTGTGGTGGGTCACCGTATAGGGTCCTGCAAATATCGAACACGCCTCACCGTTGAACGCTTCGCAGTTGGAGAATAAAAGTGAGCTTTCAGCGGAAAACTGGCTGCCGACCTTGCAGCCCTGCCCGACAAATACCTTTTTTAGATGCGCTGAACCCGTTACCGAGGCACTTTCGGCAATGATAAAATCCTCCGCGACAACACCGGACTCGATAACGCTCGGTGCCTCGGCGGAACTTAGCACGGTTCCATTCACGAGAGAAGCCGCGGCTTTCATTACCGCATAAGGACCGACGTTAACATCTACGATTTCTGGAGTCGAACATATTCGTGCACCTGCGCCTACTTTGCCGGTGTCCGAACCGGCTTTCTTAACCTCCTTGGCAGTCATCTCGAGTAGCTTCTCAATCAGCACCGGTCGATACCGGTGCACGCACATCAGATAGGCGAACTGGGCGGAAAGCTCATCAAATAGGATGACCTCCCTGCCGCCCGCCTCATTCAGGACCGCTATCTTGACGCCGTTGCCGAACGTGGCACCCGGCCATGTTACCATTGTTCCTACGTTTTCTATACAGGCGTTAGGACCTATGTCATAATTTGCGATATGCACGCCTATGTTGGATATGTACACATCATCACCGATTATGCAGTTGGCGATAGTCGCATTGTAGATGCCGCTGGGTTTTTCAAGTCCCCCGGCGAGTCTTATACCGCCTGTAAACCGACCAACATGGACGCGACCGAGGAACTGAACGTTCCTTACACGAGCAGTATTGAAACCGTCGGCAACTTTAACCTGGCTCCAGTCCTGTGCCGAACAACCCTGCCTCCCAAGAATCTCTATTTGTTCTTGTGTGAGGTTCCCATAGGAGTTTGACTGAGACATATAATCATCTCTTTCTACCCGGCCAGTTCATAAGTATCATGAGCAATAGCGGCTTCTTCATTTGTGGGAATGACAAAAATTCTCACTTTGCTGTCGGAACCACTGATATCGGCCTCTATACTCTTTGCACCTGCGTTTGCTTCTCAGTTAAGCTCAATGCCAATTTGTTTTAGGTTTGTGCATATCTTCTGACGGACCATCACAGCGTTTCCACCTATTCCGCCGGTAAAGACTACCTGAATAATTCGTTCGTCATTTCCCTAAGGCAAAGCAACAGACATCGATTTTGCGATTATTTGTTGCTTAAAGTCGTTTACGATACCCACCTTGCTTCCTTTCAACTTCTCTGAAAGGTGAGATTCGTAACAATTTTGTCGGCGTGTGTCAACTAATTTTGTATTTTAGCACCAGATTTGACAAATGCAAGGAGTATTTAAATTTGCTCACTCTCTCGGCAGCGAAAGGCCAATCGCTCATTTAGGCACAGTCTGGTTGAATTGCTGCTCTCATAAACTGCACCTTACTTAAATATGGTTCATCTCAACGCAATTTTCCCATTCGACTGATAAGCTCATCGCAGAGCGCCGTTTTGCTGATTATATGTTTTTCAATTTCAGATACGAAACTATTTTCTTCAAAAACCCCTCTGACCTGTTCGAAGTCGGCACGTTTCGTCCCCTCGTCACCATCCAGACCGTATCCGATTTGAGCCGTGCCGTGAAACTCCTTCTTGGCATCTGCATACAGCTTGTGGTCAAGTGCGACCACGGCTTTCTTCCACATTGTTGCCATCCCGATAATGTCATCGGCTGTTATTTGCTCGATAGTTTTGCCAAGCCGCTGCTGCAATACGTTTGCCGCCCACGTCCACTCATATGACTGATAATTATCATGCATCTCTCGAAGGGTTTCTGCTGCCTGTTCAAGAGTGTTGATGGCTCCGACTTCCACGTCATCAAGCATCTTCTGCACAGCTTCCTCCGGAGCAAACAAACCCGCCAAGTCCAGCCATTTGCCTGCCCCTATCGAGGCTTCCGCCGTCAGTGCCGCTCGAAGCTCGCCAACATCCTTGAACTGACTGTTCTCCAGCCGCTTAATAAGACAATTACCCAAAAACTTGTCTATCGCAATCTGGTACAGTTCAATGCCGCGGTCAAGCGATGAGCCCTTAATCCTGACGTCATGGTAGGTGAAGTATTCCGTGTTCTCACCGGACGTCGCTTTTAGGTTCCTGAGCAGCTGGCAGCCATTAAGCATCTTCTGAACAGTATAGGGGCTCAAGAGCTTAAAGTTTATGTGGTCGAGCTTTTTGGGGCTCTTGCGTCTATCGCGTTTCTGCCATTTTCGAGCATCTCGAACGGTACCCACGCTCCGCAAATTCACACCGGGCACAAGAACGCTTTCGTCTTCGTGCTCAATCATGTATGAAAAAGGCAAATCCGAAGTATCCGAATTTCTATAGTGTCTTCCCATCACAACGGTGAAGGCCCCGACCTTTGCTGGCCAGAGTATATATGAATCGCTGGCGGTCTTGGAACCGCCCTCCACAATACCCTGATGCGCCGGTCCGAGCTTGTACATATGGTTGCTTTGGTTGGTTCCGCTGCCCGCATTCAAAAAGGAAAACAGCCCTGCGATAAGCAGCGTCGACTTATGATGCGTGACCGTATAAGGACCAGCAAATATCGAACAGGCCTCACCATGAAAGCCGCCGCAGTTAGCGAAGTACACCGAATTCTCTGCGGAATATTGCTTGGCCAATACGGTACCTTGGCCCACGAAGCATCTGGATATTATCGTGCCGTCGGTAATCTTCGAGCCGCTGCAAGCAATAAAATCCTCCGCAAATACCCCCGCACCAATATAAACAGGGTCCTTCGGACAGCTGTTGACCGAACCATTCTCCAGTCTGTCGACCCCCTCGATAACACTTGAGGGACCTATTTTAGTATTCTTAATAATTCTGCAGTTGATAAGCTTGGCGTCCTCTGCCACGACACCCATAGAAGATGTTACAGAGGCCGTGTAGTCAGCTATCATTTTTCGCAGGTTTTCAACTACCTTCGGCCTGTGCCGGTAAAACGCTATTATGTAGGCAATGTGAGCGGACAATTCGTCATAGATGGGTATTTCCCTGCCGCCGGCCTCGTTAACAACAGCCACTTCTGTCCCGTTACCGAAGGAACTTTCACCCTCCACGGCTAATAAATCAACGTTCTCGATCAGCACATCATCTTCGATTACGTAGTTGGCAACGTAATTTCTGATTTGGTCAATATAGACGTTATTGCCGATTATGCAGTTGTGAATCGTCGCGTTGCTTATCCCGGCTGGCTTAGTAAGACCCCCTGAAAAAGACACCTGCTTTTCAAACACGCCTAACTTCACCTTGCCGGAGAAATGCGTAAACTTTACCCTCTCGGGATTGAACTTCTCTGCGACCTCGATACCTGTCCAATCCGAGCAACTGCACCCTTGTTTTTCCAACTGAACAATCTCGGCTTCAGATAACACGCGAAATTCCGATGACATTCTATACTCCTCAGGCTGCCGGCTCTAAACTATCCGCTGGGGTAAAGACGCCTTAACCCCTGCCTATGAATAGCTAACAGGACAACGAGCTAAATCTCAAAGCAGAGACCCTGTTTTTTAATGAAGGTGTCCCTTGGTGTCTGCTTGCCTAATTAAAAACCGATATTATACTCGCTTTGATGGGTAAATCAACATTATTATATTGTATTTCCAGGAATTTGCCCGTATATAAGCTGCACCTCGAAGCACTTACCTTTTGCTTGTTATTCAACTGGACTGCCGGAGTTTCCCTTCATTGACAAAGCCCCGAAGCTCTGATATCTCTATGACAGAAAAATCCTTGCTTCAGAGCGAGTGTATACAAATCTTTATCTGTTACGACGTTTAGTAAACAAAGGTGTAGCATTTTACCTATCGGTGAAGTCTATTATTCCTTCTTCTCCAAACAGGTCCCTATACCGGCGAGGGTTATAAAGTTTAAACTCCAGTGCCTTTACGTATTGTTCAGGACCGGTGTGTCTGACAATATCTATTATTGAGCCTATCTGTCTTTTGGAGCGGAATGCCGCAATGGTGCTGAGTTTCTTGTCAGGGAAAGATACAGGCGCAAGCATTTTTAGCTGTGGCGGTTCTGGAAAACCACAGTAGACCGCTATTTCGTCGGTATAGGGAATCTTGTCCAAAGGCCCGCCCAGTTCCGGCCAGATGCTGCCGGAGGCATGGAAAAGACCAATAAGAAACTCTTCGTGAAAAATCCAATGGGTCGCTTGCTGGTCTTCGGAAGGAGGCAGGAAACATTGTGTGGGACGAATCTTTCGCAGATGGTAGGTGAAAGCATTCTGCAGGCCCGCAAAGCCCTCAATCACAAACTTATCGGCGGAAGAGGCTGGACGTCGGCCACGGTATCCATCAACATGGCAGGCGGGAAAGCCAGATTATCTTTTCCTTGGGAACACCAGGAAACTGGTAGCATTGAAAAGCTTCTTCACGGCGAATTTTCGATACTGTCTCCTTTTCATCCAGACTGCAATAGCCCATACTTCTGTCAGTAACAATGAGTATGTCTACAGGGATATTTTCCCGTTCAGCCAGTCGTATTAACAGCCCAGCTCCTGCTGCGACATCGTCATCGCGATCACTAATGAATAGAAAGCATTCACGCTCGCCCTGCCAGTGCCTTGAGATCCCTTGCGGTGTTGAGCAGACACGTCTTTCGTTGCCGACTAACCGAATAAATTCGAATTCTTCCTTGATTTGCGTTCTGCATTTAGGTCCTCGCTCGACGAACTATGGTTTCAACTAGTCCTGAGAAATATTCCCTGGCCGCTTTCACCTCTGTACTCAAATAGCTCAATTTAGCCAGCGCGCCATAGAATTGCTTGTCCCCGCCAACTCCCTCTTGAGTTACCCTATCCAATTCCGAGTTCAGCCCCGCCGTGGCCTCTGCATAGCCGGTCTCCTCAGTAACGGCGGCTTTGATCTGAGCTTTGACCTCCTCGTTCCACCTAGTGGCGATCGCCTTGTTCTGCACCAAACTGTCGGGCCTGGAGTTGTCATCGCTTGCCAACAGATACTTGGCCATGTTATCGCCATAGGCCTCAAGGGCTTTTATATACTTATCAACTTTGGCTGTAAAGCCTTCGAACAGCTTTATTTCGAATTCGTCCAGATTGTTTCTCTTGGCCCAGGCTACCCGAACGTTGCACCATCTTCGAAAAGCTTCTGTTATTGCCATCTGGCGGATGAGAATCTCGTATTTTGGCGCTATGTCCTTGAGAACTCTGACCTTGGAGACATCCAGTATCAGGGGCTTTTCGATATTTCCGCCGCCGACCAATTTGTCATCGGCATATATTCCGGGGTTGACCCTTGATGTGGCAGCGACAACGATACCCAGACCTATTACAACGGGAGCGACGATACTGGAATGACCGCCTATGAAGGTATATCTCGTTGGTGCGCCGTCGCAGACCAGGAAGGGAGATTCCATCGAGCCCACTACGGTGGAAGGTTTGATCAACGCTCCCACCGTCGGCCCAAAGGGCAGGAAATTGAAATTGATTGTCCCGGACCCGACTTCCGCTCCCACTTCCAGGCGTGGGCTGGTGCCACCGAGCATAAGGACATTGCAAAAGTTGATTAACGATCCCAGAGTTATCTTGTATCCCAAAACCGTCATTTTGGTATCACAATTGTGGGAACTGTTGGATTCTTCTTCCCAGGCGCTGTGGCCCCGCACTCTGGCCCAACCGACAGTGGAGCACCTATCCAGAAGCACCGAGTCTGCATACTCCCCGGCAGCCAGGTTGCAATTCCTACCGACCAGGCTGTTCTTGATGATAGCCATACCCTGGATTTCGGTGCCAGCTCCAATCATCGTTTCTGTGCCCAGAATCTTTGTTCCCGGGCCGACCACCACTCCCGCTTCCACGTTGTCAGGATTGACTTCTTCTCCAACAATGACCGATTCCGGTGCCAGGATGTTTACTCCTTTTGCACTCAGTCTCTCCACACGGGCTCGATTAGCCGCAACGTTGTCATTCAACATTTTTCCTCCTTGTGTTTATAACCCCGCTATCGTATATCCAGACCGCTGCAAAACGCTTCTCAATAATTCGAGTTGTGGTATGATGTCCTCGAACGTTTCCAGTGTTACCGCGGCCAGGCCTGTCATACGCCCGGATTTCAAGGCCTCTTCGAAGTATTCAACTTCCGGCTGTCCTTCTTTATTAATGGGATGGTGTGTATCGTGAGCGAGCCCATCCTTTCTTCCGGCGCCGGACATATGCACCTCAGCGACCTTTTCCAGAGGCAACTTGTAGATAAAAGACATAACGTCATCGTAGCCCATATTTTGCGCGCTGCAGTTAGCATGCCCAATATCAAGCAGCATTCGGCAGCCGCTGGCGGTTAATATATCGTTAATGAAATCGGGGTCACAGACGTACTCGTAGGCCCCGCTCACCTCCTTCGGGTTATAATCGAGGTTTTCCAGAATTATCTCGCCCCTTTTCAGATATGTCTTTTTCACGAACGCTACGTTGTCCAAGATTCTTTGCCTGACCACCTCCTCTGGAAGAACCTCGGACAAACCCCTGGTGAAGTCGAACTGTCCGCCCGATTTTAGTTTCTCACAGGAGAATCCCAGGTGAAACGAGAACAACTCCGGATCGAAAATATCAATTATCCGCGCAAACTCATCGCCGAGCTGGTCCCTGAAGGCTGAGTTCGCCATATTCAGGATATCATCGCCCTTGGTGGGGTACTGAGCGTGCAGAATCAAGGGTTTTCCGTCTCCAAGGGTCTTCACTCTCGCCTTCAGAAGCCCCAAAGTCTTCAAATACTTGCCTTCAACGTGTGTCACACGGTCAAATACCTCTCTAATCTCTGCCGCTTCCTTCTCGCTGATGGTCTCTTGCCGCATTATCGACTGTTCCATAACGCCCAAACTTACCTTCTTTGCCATTGTTCACTTCCTTTCTTTTAGCCGCCAAAACCGCCTTGACCCGGCTATCGATGATTAACTTATTAACTCAAATGGTCACAAGGCAAATATCTCCCTTGCTGCCCATGTACGCAAAAGAACCACTCATAATACCTCTTTTGCTGACGGCGTCAACATTACAGCTAAGAAATTTCGGGCTGCTCGGTAAATCCATCTGATTACATAACGCTCGCCGAAAACTGCCCACCCTATTCCCTCCGTGACACTGAAGCTGCTGCTTTTATTAACACAGGTAGTTTGCCATACCGTAAACAGCAAAAAAAACCCATTTTTCAGTCATCTTTAAAGCTATCATCCAACCATCGCCGGTATGGGGGATAATTAAATTCCGCCCGAGATTCGTAATTTTGTTAAGTCCGTCCCGGCCAGGTATCTCAATTTCGCCCTTCTTCAACAAATACGCATTATTTAGGGTCTTGACCAGTTGCTAAAAGTCCTTATAATTCTAACCCCAATAGAGGTTGTCTTTAATAGCCGATGCCAGCGGAAGGCGGGTACTGAATATTGGGGTACTCAATAAGAGCGACCCGTTAATTATAAGCCTTTTGGCAGGATACAGATATGATAAGTGTTAAGCAGTTGCGGCGTAGTTTTGGACCAATTGTAGCGGTCGATGGAGTTTCGTTCGAGGTTCAGAAGGGTCAGGTTCTGGGGTTTCTCGGGCCTAACGGGGCCGGCAAGACTACCGTTATGCGCATACTTGCCTGTTTTCTCCGGCCGGACACCGGAACCGCTACCATATGCGGCTACGACATCTTAAAAGACCCCGTCAAAGTCAGACAGGCCCTCGGCTATCTGGCCGAGAACTCGCCCGCATATAACGAGATGACAGTCGGAAGTTTTCTTGACTTTGTGTGCGACGCAAGGCAGATTTTCGGCAAGCAGCGCAAAAATGCCCTTGACCGAATTGTCCCTCTCTGTTCGATTGAGTCTGTTTACCATCAGACCATCGAAACCCTCTCAAAAGGCTATATGCGGCGGGTCGGACTCGCTCAGGCGCTAATTCACGACCCCGAGGTGCTTATCCTCGACGAGCCAACTGATGGCTTGGACCCCAATCAAAAGCATGAGGTCAGACAGCTTATAAAGAAAATGGCCGCCGACAAGTGCATTGTTGTATCTACTCACATCCTTGAAGAAGTAGAGGCCGTCTGTTCAAGGGCGATTATCATCTCCAGAGGGAGTATACTTGTAGACTCGACGCCGGAAAAGCTGAAATCCGAACACAACTGCAGCCTCGACGAAGTGTTCCGTAAGATAACCCAAACGAAGGTCGCATAAGACTTAGTTGCATGTGTAATTGTTAGATTCCAGTACGTATAGGAGTAGAGAATGAATAGTTTTTGGTCGGTATTCAAAAGAGAGCTAAAATCCTATTTCACAACCCCCGTTGCGTATGTCTTTCTCGTTGTCTTCCTGTTCTTTGCGGGGTACCTCGCATTTAAGCAGGGTTTCTTCGAAGCCCGACAGGCGGACATGCGGACGTTTTTCATGAACTTGCCGCTGCTTTTTGTCTTTATGGTGCCCGCCACAGCGATGCGCCTTTGGGCCGAGGAACGAAGGGTCGGCTCCATTGAACTTCTCTTGACCTTGCCCATCACCGTTATTCAGGCTGTCTTGGGAAAATTCTTTGCAGCCTGGCTGTTCCTGGCCATTGCATTGCTGCT
>CP070830.1:2004907-2013953 GCA_020344865.1 Planctomycetota bacterium | reverse complement strand
CAAGAAAAAATTTTACTTTTTGTTAAAACTTGCCTATTGTCCTAAAAAAGCTCCTGTGATTTAACTAAATTTTTAAATGGTTTCATTCGGCTTTTGTATTCTTTAGATTTTTCTAACAGGACTAACAACTTATAGTTCTTTGACTTATCTAAATCGCGTTTAATTTGTACCAATTTAGAATCTTCTAAAAAGTCTCGATTTTTTGTAATAAAGTCGTGCCTTCTCGATTAGCGCAAATTAAGATGAATTTAAATTTGGCAGTCTGTAAGGTTAGCATTTTATCGGAGAGATTTTGTGAAGGCGGTAGTACTAACCGGTATCGGGCGGATGGAGCTGACGGACGTGCCGGAGCCGTGTATCAAGAGAGACGGCGATGTCCTGCTGAAGGTCGAAATAGTCGGCGTCTGCGGCTCCGACGTGCACTACTACGAGACAGGCAGAATTGGTTCGCAAATCGTGGAGTATCCCTTTATGGTCGGGCACGAATGCACGGCGACGGTCAAGGCCGTAGGGGCGGCAGTTAACCGTGTCAGGGGGGGGGATAGGGTGGCCGTTGACCCTGCGATAACCTGCGGCAGTTGTGACCAGTGCCGGCAGGGAAGGAGAAATACATGTCGAAATCTAAAATTTCTTGGCTGTCCGGGTCAGGTTGAGGGTTGTTTGTGTGAGTATATAGTTATGCCTGAAGATTGCTGCTTTCCCATTGGGCATGAAATCACTTTAGCTCAGGGCGTGGTGTGTGAGCCGCTGGCCATAGGTTTATACGCAGTCAGACAGGCCAACCTGACACGAGATGCCGAGATAGCAATTCTCGGTGCGGGCCCAATCGGTTTGAGCTGTCTGGTCAGTGCCAAGGCAGAAGGCGCAGGCGCTTGTTATGTGACCGACAAGGTCACAGCACGCACTGAGGCTGCGAAGGAGAACGGTGCAAGTTGGGTCGGCAACCCGGACGAAGAAGATGTTGTCGGTGAAATTCTGAAGGGCCGGCCCGAGGGTTTGGACGTCGTGTTCGAATGCGCAGGCCAGCAGGAAACTATTGACCAAGCTGTCGAGCTACTTAAGCCGGGCGGTAAGCTTATGCTGATAGGCATACCACGGACTGAGAGAATCTCGTGTGCGGTTCATGACCTGCGCCGGAGGGAAATTATAGTCATCAATGTCAGAAGGCAAAATGAATGCACCGAGGCTTCCATTGACTTGGTAGCCTCCGGCAAAATCAGTATTGACTTTATGATTACGCACAGGTTTAAGCTTGAGCAAACCCAGGAAGCATTTGATATGGTCGCCGGCTATCGCGACGGCGTTATTAAGGCGTTAATCGAGATTTAAGGCCTATGAAAAAGGCGAGTATCGTAACGATCGGCAATGAGGTCTTAAGCGGCCAGACGCTGGATACCAATGCGGCGTATTTGGGCAGGAAGCTGCTTTCTATAGGGATACCGGCGGTCAGCTGCTATACGGTCGGGGACGAAGTCGATTTAATTGTGCGCGGACTGGAGTTGGCCAGCGGGGATGCAGACCTAGTTCTGGTAACGGGCGGCCTGGGGCCGACGGGCGATGACCTGACTCGCCAGGCGTGTGCGAAGTTTCTCGGTGTCGATTTGCAACTGCAGGATGAGCTTTTGCAGAAGATACGTAAGTTTTTCGCGATGCGAGATTTGCAAATGCCAGAGGCCAACACGATTCAGGCATATATACCCACCGGTGCGAAAGCGATTGAGAACAGAGTTGGTACTGCGCCGGGCTTTACAGCGTGCAAGAACGACAAATTGTTTTTTGTTATGCCGGGCGTGCCCGTGGAGATGAAGCAGATGTTCGAGGAGTCTGTTCTTTCAAGGCTCAGCGAATTTGCCGGCAAACAAGCTGTTGCTGTACGGAAACTGAAGTGCTTCGGAACAGGCGAATCGAAGATTGCCGAGTTGCTCGGTGACCTTTGCCAGCGCGGCAGAAATCCATTGATTAACTGCACAGTAAGAGCGGGTGTGATTACGCTGGATATTATTGCGACGGCAGGAGACAAAGCGACAGCGGAAGGGATGGCCGAAAAAGACGAGAAATTACTGGATGGACTGCTGGGAGAGCTGGTTTACGGCAGGGGGGAGCAGACTTTAGCGGAGGTGGTGGGCAAAGAGCTGGCTAAGCAGGGAAAGACGATAGCGGTGGCCGAATCATGCACGGGCGGTTGTCTGGCGAAGCTGCTGACTGATATTGCGGGAGCAAGCAGATATTTCAAGCAGGGCTGGGTAACCTACAGCAATAGCTGTAAGAGCAGCGAGCTTGGGGTATCAGCTGATTTGATTGAAAAACATGGTGCTGTGAGTGAACAGGTGGCGGAGGCCATGGCCCAAGGCGTTAAAAAAAATGCCGGAACAGATTTCGCTGTCGGCATAACCGGTATAGCCGGCCCGACCGGCGGCAGCGAACAAAAACCCGTTGGGCTGGTATATATCAGTTTAGGTTCCGATAATGGGTGCGAAACCAGACGCTTTGTTATATCCGGCGATAGGGAGCTTATACGTCTTCGGGCGGCCCAGACGGCTCTGAATATGCTCCGATTGAAACTGGAGGTTTGACTAATTGCTTCGAAAATGGTATAATATTGGTTGCTGGGATTAGCAGAATAGAAGGTGAATATGGCGAAGAAGCGCAGGCATTTAGGTGAGATACTCTTCAAAGCGGGGCTGGTGCAGAAGGAACCGCTGATAAAGGCCATCAAGATTTCCAAGACCAAAAACGAGCGGCTTGGTCAGGTATTGCTCGAACAGGGCCTGTTGAATGAAGATACGCTAACCAAGGCAATTGCCAAGCAGTTCGGTTTAGAGTACGTGAACCTTGACCGTACTACTATCCCACCGGACGTGATGAAGCTCATCCCAGAAGACCTTATGAGGAAGCACAATGTGTTGCCGCTTGGTATTGATAACGGCCGGTTGAAATTAATCATCAGCGACCCATTGGACCTGGACGCGATGGATATGATTCGGTTCACCTTGAACAGGGAGTTAGAGTGCTGTCTGGCGAGCCCTTCGAAAATCAGTTCGTACATCCAGGAGGAACTGGAGCAGGTAAAGAGCGAGGAGGATGACAGATTAAAGCACAGTATTGATGCAACGGCCGCCGAGCTTGCCGAGGCCAGCCAGGAGTTACAGGCGGAAGCTATGCGTGCCGAAGCTGCCGGAGCGGGCGATGATGGCCCAATTGTTCGGTTGGTGAATCTTATAATAGATAATGCGTACTATATGCGAGCAAGTGATATCCATGTTGAACCGATGGCTGACAGGGTGCGCATAAGATACCGTGTTGACGGTGTTTGCCTGGAGAAGGATAACATTCCCAAGAATATGCAGGCACAAATGATCACGCGGCTGAAGATTCTATCCGGTATGGATATTGCCGAGAAGAGGCTGCCGCAGGACGGTCGTATTAAACGTGTAATCGGAGGCCAGGATATTGATTTTCGTGTTTCGGCCCTGCCGGGCAACCATGGGGAGAGTGTGGTGTTGCGAATTTTGCGTCCCGACGCGGTCAATATTGGTATCCAAGCACTGGGCTTTGAACAGGACGACTACGAGCGATTTCAACGGATAATCAGGAGGCCCACCGGTATCTTTTTGGTTACTGGTCCGACGGGTAGCGGTAAAACTACGACGCTGTATGCGGCACTTCAGGAACTTAACCGGCCTGACAAGAAGATTATAACGGCTGAGGACCCTGTCGAGTACAACTTTGACGGGATGAATCAGTGCCAAGTCAAAGAAGAAATCAATTTGACGTTCGGGAGGATTCTTAGGGCAATGCTGCGACAAGCTCCTAATATTATACTTGTCGGTGAAATTCGAGATGGCGAGGTCGCAGATATTGCGATCCAAGCAGCACTTACAGGACACCTGGTTTTCAGTACTTTGCACACGAATGATGCTCCCAGTGCGATTACGCGTCTAATTGATATGGGCGTTAAGCCGTTCCTGGTAGCCAGTTCAATACAGGCTATTATGGCACAAAGACTTGTAAGAGTGGTTTGCAAGAACTGCAAAGCAGTAGATGCAAATCCGAATCCTGACTTTCTGCGCCTGCTCAATATTACCCCCGAAGATATTAAAAAGCATCCTATTTACAAAGGGACCGGGTGCAGCAAGTGTCAGAATACCGGCTACAAGGGCCGAATCGCCGCCTTTGAAATGGTGGAACTGAACAACGAGATAAGAGAGTTAGCCTTTGAAAAGGCGCCTACTACGGAATTGCGAAAGGCTTGCCAAGCAAGTGGAATGAGGACTTTGATGGAGGACGGCAAGATTAAGGTATTCAAGGGCACAACTACGCCGGAAGAGGTTATCAGGATATCACATACGGAAGTTACGGCAACAGATTAAAGGAACCGAGTTATTTAGGGATTCTCAAATGGCAACAGTCAATATGGATCGCTTGTTACAGGCCTGTGTTGCACAAGGGGCCTCGGATATACACCTTGTTGTTGACCGAGCACCGGTACTGAGGATAGACGGCCAGCTCAGGTCTCTCGAGACCAAAGTACTTGAACCCGATGATACGGTGTCCTTGATGAAGAGCATCACGCCCGAGCGTAACCAGCAGGAACTTCAGGAAGAGGGTGGAACCGACTTTGGCTTTGCCTATGGTGAGGAAGCAAGATTTCGTGTGTCTGTTTTTCGGCAAAAGGGTAATATTACGGTGGTCTTGCGTCTTATCCCGACGAAAATTTTGACCTTTGAGGAGATAGGCTTGCCTAAGATTTGTGCTGCTTTGTGCCGCAGGCCGAGAGGGTTATTTTTGGTTACAGGCCCGACCGGGTGCGGTAAGACGACTACTCTGGCTTGTATGGTAAACTACATTAACGAGAACTTTGACCGCCATATTATAACCGTTGAAGAGCCGATAGAATATTATCACACGCATAAGAAATCTATTATTAATCAACGGGAAGTTGGCGTTGATGTGCCGAGCTTTGGGGAGGCGTTGAGACGCGTTTTAAGGATGGACCCTGATGTGATTCTGGTAGGTGAGCTGCGAGACCTGGAAACCATCGAATCGGCTATCAGGGCCGCTGAAACGGGCCATCTTGTGTTTAGTACACTGCATACGATAAGCGCTGCGGGGACGATTACAAGAATTATCGATGTTTTTCCTGTAAACCAGCAGGAGCAAATTCGCACTCAGTTAAGTGCCAATCTTATGGCGGTTCTCAGTCAGGCTCTCTGTCCTCTGGCTACCGGCAGAGGAAGGATTGCCGCTTATGAATTTATGGTTGTCACTCCTGCGATTTCTAATCTTATCCGTGAAAACAAGACTTACCGGATTGATTCGAGTATCCAAACAGGCAGGAAATTGGGGATGCAGCTTCTGGATGAGCACCTTTGGCAGCTCTACGAGACCGGCAAGATAACTATGGAAGAGATGCTGGACAAGGCCCGTCAGCCAGGCCAATTGCAGGACAAGGCTATGGCCAGGCTAAAAGGTGCAAAAGTAAAAGGAAAACGAGCAGAGTTTGAGGATATGGGGCCGATTCTCAGGACTGACTAATTAATGTGAGTGCAGCGGATAGGTTTTGCGAAGTACCAGCACCGACGTGGGGTCGGCTGGTATTTTTTTGTGGGGGCAATTAATAGAGAGAGTGATTTTTCGGGCGTCAGGTGCTTTAGGGGGGTAAAACAAGCATTCTTGACAGTCCGAATAACCAGGTGTCCAACGCATAATTTATTTGCCAAAAAGGTCTTAGTGTGATATAATAAGGGCGAATTGAAATGGAACTGGAATTGAGGTAAAGGCCAGATGGAAAAGGTAAAAACGGCAAAAACACTTCCTCCAATAGAGCAATTACGGGGCAGGCCGCTTGGCAGGATACTTATAAAAATGGGTGTTCTGACCAGAGAGAAGGTTCATGAATGTCTGCTAATCCAGAAACAACGACATGGTACCGTCCAAATAGGCCAGATATTCATTGAACTTGGGTTGATAGATGAAAAGCAACTGCAGATTGCTCTTGCGGCGCAGCGGGGGATGGAATACGTAAAGTTGAGCGATGTTGACGTTCCTGCGGACATAATCGAGAAGGTTCCAGCGCAGATGGTAAAGACGTATCGTATTGTCCCAATAGAATACAACAAAGAGCAAAACGAGTTGGTTGTTGCCCTTGACAATCCTGATAATTTCAGAGCCACGGACGACTTAAGCACGCTTATGGGTTTTAGAGTAACCGCGAAGATGACGGACTCTGAGGCGCTGGAGAGTGCTTTGGCCAAGTATTATGAGGGAGAAGAAGAAAAAGAAGCGATAAACGAGCTGATAGATGAGATACAGCAGGACAGTTTTCTTGCGGAATTTGAAGGCAGGAATCAAAGTATTGACCTGGATGAGTTAAAAGAGCTGTCGGAGTCAAATCCCGTCAAGAAACTGCTGAATCTGGTTTTGCTGCAGGCGATTCGCGATAAGTCCTCGGACATTCATTTTGAGCCGTTTGAGAATGAATACAAGATGCGTTACCGTATTGACGGTGTGCTTTACGAAATGGTTCCTCCACCGAAGTACATCGCCACGGCACTTAGCTCCCGTATAAAGGTTATGGCGGACCTGGACATCGCGGAGAGGCGATTGCCGCAGGACGGGCGAATATCACTGACTGTTCAGGGTAAGCCGGTTGATTTGCGTGTCAGTGTTCTGCCGACAATGTTCGGGGAAAGTGTGGTACTGCGTGTTCTCGATAGAAGTCAACTTCAGTTAGATTTGGAAAAATTAGGGCTGCGGCAATACGAACTCAACTTGTTGCATCAGCTTATTCGCAAGCCTAACGGTATTATCATTGTTACAGGCCCGACCGGGTGCGGCAAGACGACTACTCTTTACTCGGCCTTAACCGAGCTTAATGATATCGAGACGAAGGTAATTACAACTGAGGACCCGATAGAATATGACCTTGACGGTGTGATTCAAGTTCAGATGAAGCCTGACATTGGACTTACATTTGCACGTTGTCTGCGGTCAATTTTGCGCCAGGACCCTGATATTATATTAGTTGGTGAGATTCGTGACCTTGAAACGGCGGAGATTTCTGCACAGGCATCTCTGACAGGCCATATAGTATTTACCACATTACACACAAACGATGCCCCAAGCTCGATAGCACGACTTTTAGATTTAGGGGTGGAGCCGTTTCTTATTACAGCTACGCTCGAAGGCATTGTTGGCCAGCGATTGGTCAGAAGGATATGTGGGCATTGCAAGACAGCGTACGAGCCGACTGAGCTTCAGCTGGCGGAATTGGGCCTTGCGCCGGAGGAGGTCCGGGACAAGAAGTTCTACTACGGGCGGGGCTGCAGCAGGTGCAACAATACGGGCTACAGGGGACGAACAGGTATTTTTGAGTTTATGGTATTCAACGATGAAATTCGTGAGTTGGTTATGAATCAAGCGTCAACAGCGGTTTTGCGTTCCGCCGGTCAAAAAGCCGGGATGAGGCTTCTGCGCGATAACGGGCTGGCAGCTGTTTATGATGGTGTTACCACTTTGGATGAGGTGGTGAAAGAAACAACTTATGAAGCATAAGTAGTAAGTAAGGATTGAAGTTGTGGAATATTCGGTAGCTAATTGTTAATCCAAAGGAGGTGTTTCAGATGCCTGTTTTTCAATATGAAGCGATGGATTCACAGGGCGTAGCAATAAAGAACGAAGTGGAAGCCCTGAGTCAGAAGGAGGCGATAAGCAAGATACGCAATATGGGCTATTTCCCCACCAAGGTTCGTGAGCGTGGTGGCGGGAAAAAAGCAGCGGCAAGGGCGATAGCTAAGCCAAAAGCCAGGCGAGGCGCCGGCGGGAAGGTCAAGGTCAAGATTGTCACGCAGTTTGCGAGACAGCTTTCGACTCTCCAGGATGCCGGTTTGCCCATTTTGCGGTCGCTCAGGATTCTTGAGGAACAACAGAAGTCAGGAACGTTCAAGAGGGTCCTTGGTTATGTGGCCGACGACATCGAGGGCGGAGCAACTCTCTCGGAAGCGTTGGGGAGATTCCCCCGGTGCTTTGACCGTCTGATGGTCAATATGGTTGCGGCCGGTGAGACGGGCGGTGTGCTGGACCTAATCCTGTCGCGTGTGGCTGATTTTATGGAGAAGGCCCAGAAACTCAAATCACGGGTTAAAAGCGCGATGGTTTATCCGATAGTGGTTTTGAGTGCGGCGTTCATTATTTTATTATTATTGATGACGTTCGTGGTGCCCCAGTTTGATACTGTTCTTACTGAGATGTTAGAGGGCCAGGAAATGAACGCGATAACGAAGACCGTGCTTAATATAAGTTCGTGGATTGCATATGACTTTGGCTGGGCGATCCTTTTAGGTGTGCCGTTTGCGTTGATTTTTCTGCTTAGAATTGTAAGGCAGTTTCGCGTCGGCAGAGTGGTACTGGACACCATCAAATTGAAGATACCGATTATCGGCCAGCTCAGCGGTAAAGTATCTGTTACACGGTGGACCAGGACATTGGGGACATTGATTAGTGCGGGTGTGCCAATTCTGGATGCTATTAATGTTACTCGTGAGACGGCAGGAAACGAGGTCTTTGCCAATATGCTCGGCAACGTTCACAATTCCATCAGGCAGGGGGACACGTTTGCCAGCCCGCTGAAGCAGTCAAAGACGGTTGACCTGATTGTCTCGAATATGGTTTCGGTAGGTGAGGAAACAGGCGACCTGGACAAGATGCTTATGAAAGTAGCAGACAATTATGACGAGCAGGTTGACGTGCTGGTTGCGTCGTTAATGTCGCTGCTCGAGCCTATTATGATTTTGGTTCTCGGTGGTGTTGTTATGACCATCGTGCTGGCGATATTCTTGCCGATGATTCAAATCATTACGGGCTTGAGCTCAAGTGCATAAAAACTAAACGGGCAAATGAAATGTTCAATTTATTTGAGGGTAAAGGAAATGAAGGCAATTATAGAAAAATTTAATAAGAGAGCGGCATTTACTATTGTAGAGCTGCTGACAGTTATGAGTATTATTGTAATCCTCATGAGTCTGCTTGTGCCGTCTCTTGCGATGGT
>CP070830.1:1995516-2004807 GCA_020344865.1 Planctomycetota bacterium | reverse complement strand
TTCGGATTTTGTCCATAGTCTTCATAATCTGAATGGATTCGTCCAGCGGCATCACTTCGCTTTCGAGCTTGCCGGCGCGGAGGCACCGCATAACTTCCCGTGCCTGATGGTCCAGTCCGTAACCTTCGAGGGGGACTTCGAGCACTCGGTCTTTCCTGCCTTTGACTGAAATTGTGGCGGATGTAGTCCTCCAGAAGTGTGGATAAATACTGATGGTGCCCTTTGTTCCCATTATAAAAGCCTGCTGCGGTGTATCAGTCCGAACCGCGCAGCTAAGAACCGCCAATTGTCCGTTATCGTAACCGAACAGCATTGCCGACTGCTCATCGACGCCTGTTTTGCCGATGTGGGCCATGGCGGAGATTTTTTTAGGAGGTTTTTTGAAGACCATCGAAGCGAACGAGACCGTGTAGACGCCGACATCCAAAAGAGCTCCGCCGGCCAGTTCCGGGTTGAACAGCCTGCCTTTCGGATTCCACTTGCCCCTGAATCCGAAATCGGCCTGGAGCAGCCGTACCTCGCCAATGACTTTTTGGTCGAGCAGCCGGCGTACTTTGACCATGACCGGCAGAAAGCGGTTCCACATCGCTTCCATAAGAAAGAGCCTTTTATTCCTGGCTGTATTGACCATGCGGGTCGCCTGGCTTGCGTTTACGGCAAAAGGTTTTTCGCACAGCACCGCCCTGCCGGCGTTTAGGCACATCAGGGTATTTTCCATATGAAGAGGATGCGGCGTGGCAACATATATCACATCAACTTTGCTGTCGTTTGCGAGTTTGTCGTAACCGGCATACCAATGCGGAATCTGAAAGGAGTCAGCGAATTTTTCCGCGGTCCTGGCGGCCCGGGAGCCAACTGCAAGCAGTTCGGCGTCCGGCAGGAGCTTTAAGCCTTCGGCGAACTTGCGGGCGATAGCACCCGTGCCAAGTATGCCCCAACGGATTTTTCTTTTTGCTCTCATATCCTGGTTTTAATCATCAAGTTTCTGTTTTTCGTCTTCCGCCAAGCGAAAGAGACTAATTTACTCGCTTGGGCCGAAATCCGCAATGACTTTCCCCTGTTGGTGGGCTTATACTGATTTTTGAGGCAGCTTTGGGTGTTTTCCCCCCTAGATTAAAAAACGAAAAAAATGCAAAAAATACTTGCAACTTAGTTGCATTTAGCTATAATGATACAGCAGGCTTAGGGATTTTGCCCTCAGAAGAAAGGCTCAAAACGTGTCACTGAGAGAGAAGGCAAAACATATCGGCGTGGAGCTGCGCGGGCATTTACCTTTTACCCTTTTCGGGGCTCTGCTGGGCATTTTTTTCATGCTGGTTTTTAAGAACGTAAGCGGCGCAAGCGGCCGTATGCTGTTTTCGGTCTTTCATCCCGGCCATGTGATTTTAAGCGCAATGGTGACGGCGTCGATGTTTGGGCTGCATGCCGAGCGCAAGCGGTTTGTTTTGGTGCTGCTTGTCGGTTATTTCGGCTCTATCGGTGTCGCGACCCTTAGCGACGTGGTAATCCCGCATATCGGGACCGGACTGCTCGGCCTCGACGTTCCGGGACATGGTGAGCTGCACCGACACGAGTCATCCAATGTGAGTGAAGATGAGCATCATGAACATGTTCAGGGTGTCGAGTCTGAACATCACGAGCGCAGGATTCACCTTGGTTTTATCGAGGAATGGTATATAGTCAATCCTGCCGCGTTGTTAGGTGTTCTTATCGCATATTTTCTGCCACGGACCAAGTTCCCACACGCCGCCCATATATTAATCAGTACGTGGGCATCTTCATCGTATCTGCTGATGAATCTCAATTCCACCATAACGGCTGCCGCTGCGATTGGAATATTTGTAACTTTGTTTATTGCTATCTGGATTCCGTGTTGTATCAGTGACATAGTTTTTCCGCTTTTGTTTGTGAAGTCGGATGTCGAACTGGCGGGTGTGTGCCCTGTTCACGGGCGTCACAGTCACCCGCACGTGCACGCCGAATCGGAGGATACAGATGGGAACGGCACTTAAGAGAAAGGCCAAGAAACTATTAAGCTCGGTGAAGCTTCGCCGGACGAATCCGCGGGTGGCTGTTTTGGGTTTGCTTCTGGCTGTCGACAAGCCGCTGACTCAAGACCAGATTTCAACAAGGCTCGGCCGGAATGCCCCGGATAAGGTAACAATCTACAGGACGCTCGAAAGCTTTGTCCGGGCGGGGCTTGTTCACAGGGCCTTTCTGCAGGAAAGAGTATGGCATTTTGAGCTTGCGGACGACTGCACTGAACAGCAATGTCATCCGCACTTTACGTGCACGAGTTGCGGTGATACGCACTGTTTTACGGGAGTAACGATGCCTATGGCAAGAAGTCCGGAGAAAGGTTTTGTCATCGGCCACCAGCGCGTACAGCTCGAAGGCTTCTGCCCCAAGTGCAATCCAAACCTTTAGACGACAAGTTGATATGATTAGCCTTTAGGCTATGGTATCGATTCAGAGCTGCCCCCCTGCTTTGGGGTTTGGTACAAACTGCGGTGTGGACAAATATCCGAGCCACAACTACAATACGCGCATGCAGTTATACCCGCTGAAATTCAGACCGATTTATAAACATCGTATATGGGGCGGTCAGAAGCTGCGGGAATTCTTTGGTAAAGACATACCGGCGGGTGAAAAAATCGGAGAGAGCTGGGAATTGGCCGATTTGCCGGAGGATAAATCCGTCATTGCAAGCGGGGAGCTGGCAGGACAAACCCTTTCCGACGCAATCGCAAAATATCCTGCAGAGATAATGGGCGACGAAAATTTCTCCGGGCCGTTTCCACTGTTGATTAAATTTCTCGATGCCGAAGATATTCTCAGTGTGCAGGTTCATCCGGACCCGGCAACCTGTAAGAGAATGGGGAAAGGCGACCCGAAAACCGAGTGCTGGTATATCGTATCTGCGGCACCGGGTGCGATGATTTATAAAGGGCTCAAGGAGGGTGTGGGCAAGGAGGAATTTGCCGAAGCGATAAAAAGAGGCGATGTGACTGATATGCTGGCAGAAGTGCCTGTCGAGGCCGGTCAGTGTCATTTTCTCGGCGCCGGGACCGCACACAGTATCGGAGCGGGTTTGATAATAGCTGAGATTCAGACGCCGTCAGACACGACCTACCGTGTTTTTGACTTTAATAGAGTTGATGATGCTGGCAGACCCAGACAGTTACATATCCAAGAAGCGCTGGAAAGCATCCATTTTGACCCGTCCGGTGACAACCTTTCGGTAACAACGGCAGGTCGTCTGGTTGATTGCAAATACTTCAAGATAGACAAGGGACATCAGGACAAGGACTATGAGTTGCTTCTTTCGCGCGGTGAAGTGAAATGCCTGATTATTCTGAGCGGTTCGGGTACGATTGGCGCGGCTGATGAAGTCTGCGTCGACTTCAAGGCGGGCGATTGCCTGCTTATACCGGCCGCTTATGAGGGCGCGATGCAGTTCGGCTCCGATACCCAATACTTAACAGTAACTATTTAATCAGTAAATAGTCCGGACGTGTGACCAATAATCACGATACTAAGTAGGTGAAACCAAATGGTCAAAGCCCACGGCAATCTCGTAGGTTCTGACAATATTAAAGCCGGTTATGTCGTTGTGCTTTTTGCTGCTTCGGTGCTTTATATAATCAGCTGTGCGCCGGGTCCTGTATGGCAGGACAGCGGGGTGATACAGTACCGCGTACTGCAAAATGATATTGAAGGTCGGCTTGGACTTGCGCTGTCACATCCGCTTTTTTATATGTTAGCTATCGCGGTGAAATACATTTTCCCCGGTGGATTTGGCTACGAAGTTAATATTATGACAGCGGTTATTTCAGCGGTGGCTGTTGCAAATCTTTTCTTGCTTTTGCGGTTGTGGCTGGGTAGTGGTTTGGCTGCGCTGGTCGGGGCCTTGACGCTTGGGCTTTCCCATACTTTCTGGCGGCACGCCGCTATTCCTGAGACCTATAACCTTGTCGTAGCGCTTCTTCTATTTGAATTAATAATGCTCTTGCAGTATTCTAAGACCGGCCGGACGGTTTACCTGTATCTCTTGAGTCTTGTCAATGGACTTGCGATAGCGAATCACATGCTCGCATCGCTTGCCTTTGTATGCTATTTGGTCCTTGTGGTGGTATTAGCAGTCAAGAAGAAGGTCGGAGGAAAGGATTTAGCACTGATGGCGTTATTGTGGGTCATTGGGGCCCTGCCTTATGAATATCTTATTGTGAAGAACGTTTTGCATACCGGCGAGTTCTGGCCGACTGTGGCGTCGGCGGTTTTCGGCGCAAGCTGGCGGAATGATGTTCTTAACGTTTCTCTGTCAGGTCGAATTGTAAAAGAGAACTTTATGTGGATGGCACTTAATTTTCCGACGCCCAATGTTTTGCTCTTGTTTGTCGGCCTATTGGGTCTGTACAAGGTTTCGCCGAGGCGGTGGTTTGCAAATGTTTTGCTTGGGCTATTGATATTGTTTTTTGTCTTTGCCTTTCGCTACACCGTGGTGGACCGCTACGCGTTCTTCATTCCTTCGTATTGTATAATTTCGATGCTGATTGGTGTCGGAGCTTCCAGAGTCCTCAACAGCAAACACGGCAACAAGCTTGGTTGCCTGGTTGTGGCACTTGCCTTTGTTACCGTGCCTGTTTACACGGCGGCTCCGACAATCGCCCGGAAATTGGGAATTATAAGTGGACGTGAACGGCAGATTCCCTACCGGGATGATTATGTATATTTCCTGCGACCCTGGCGGACCGGGTACAAAGGACCGGAGAAATTCGCCGAAGAAATACTTGGAATGGTCGAACCCGGTGCAATTGTATACGCCGATACGACAACGGCTCCTCCTCTTCTGAATACACAGCAGATTAAGCGGATGCGACCGGACGTTAAGATTATATCCAACATAGGTTCCGGAGAAGGCACGCCGGAGTTTAACGAGATGACTATAGAACAACTGTTGTCTGAGAAAGCTGTTTATGTGGTTTCTGCGACGCCGAGGTATTGCCCGGCATATTTGCTCGAGCGTTATGATTTTGTCAAGACAGGCCCTATATATCGAGTGATTCAGCGACAATAGATAATCTTTGGTTCACATAAAAGGCCAACAGAAGTGAGCGGAGGAAAATTGGACGGGGCAATCTATCTCTCAGGTGCGTCCATTTTCTCGAGCAACTCTTCGAGCTTGCGGATGAAAGCTGAAGGGACGTCATAACCTAAATGAGGACCACTTAGCTTATTGCTGTCCGGTTGCTTGATGTAGTGAGTTGGATAGTAGTCAACATTATAAAGTCTGGCGATTTCGGGATGTTTATCGACGTCAATAAATATAGGAACGAAAGTAGCCTCAACATATTTTATGACGTCGGGGTCGTTATAAGTATTTTGTGACATATCCGAGCAGAAACGGGTGTGCAATTTGTAAAAAGTAAGAAGGACCGGTTTGTTTAGTTGTTTTGCCAGCTCGATTCCAGCTTCATAATCCTCGACCCAGTTGATTGTCCCTTTGCGCTGCGTAAAAAACACGGTTCCGACGAAGATGATAAACACCAGTGCGAGTATCCACAGTGCCCGCGAGTGTTTCTTATTTGTTGCAGGTCGGATGTTCTCCGGCACTTGTCCATCTGATGCCTGATTATCGTTGTATTCCTGCTCTGCCATATGAATCCGCAGACAAAATTACTTTCTTTTTGACCAACAGGCGTTACTATAAGTAAAACCGTTAATTAGTCAAGTTGAAGTAAGCTTATTTTCTTCGTAGGCGCAGATGCAGGAGATGCCTGAACAAAGCAGGGATGTGCCACCTGATAACATTTTTCCTTGGTACTTGGCTGTACTGACTGGGGCGGGAGTGCTCTATAGCCTTACCTGTGCGCCGGGCATGCTCTGGCAGGACAGTGCGTTTTACGTCTGGCGAATCTGGAATAACGACATCGAAGGCATTATGGGCCTTGCGCTGTCGCACCCGCTTTATATAATGATAGGCATTGCCGTCAAGCATATACCTCTTGGGGAGTTCGCCTGGCGGCTGAATCTTATTTCTGCGGTGTTCGGGGCAGCAGCAGTTGCGAATCTGTTTTTATTGCTGCGGCTGTGGCTTGGCAGGTTGTTGCCGGCTCTGATTGGAGCGGTTACATTTGCCGTTTCCTGGACTTTCTGGCAGCAGTCTGTAATGGCCGAGGTTTATACACTACATGCTGCACTAATGCTCGGTGAGCTGATAGTATTGTTGCAGTATATCCGCGCAAAGCGCCCGGCGTATTTGTATCTTTTGGGCCTTTTTAACGGTCTGGCGATTGCCAACCATATGTGGGCGGTGTTCGGTTTCGCCTGCTACACAGTGTTTCTGTTCGTCCTATTGGTCCGCAGGCAGCTGGGTGCGAAACATTTTGGCATTATCGTTTTGCTGTGGGTAATAGGTGCCCTGCCGTATGAGTATCTGGTAATAAAGAATATTGTTCTTTCGGGTGACTTGCAGGCGACATTGGTTTCGGCGATGTGCGGCAGGCTGTGGCAGGCAAATGTGCTCAATGTGTCTATGTCGGTTAAGGTAGTATTGGAAAATATAATGTTCGTGCTGCTTAATTTCCCGACGCCGAACCTTCTGCTTTTATTCGCAGGGCTGTGGGCACTACGGCAGAAAGCCCCGGGTCGGAGTTTTGCCAATATTGTGCTTGCGCTTTTGGTTTTACATTTTGCATTTGCTTTCCGCTATACCGTGGTGGACAGGTATGTGTTCTTTTTGCCATTCTATTGCCTTGCGGCGACAATTATAGGTTTGGGAGCGGATGTTATCCTCAGAAGATACGGTTACAAGGTGCTGGTACTTATAATGATGGTGTTTGCCATGGTGCCGGTACCGATTTACTTTGTCACTCCGGCCGTAGCAAGAAAAATGTACAAACCTCTCGGACAAAGGAGACAGAGGCCCTATCGTGACGAATACGATTATTTCCTCCAGCCTTGGAAAGCGGGCTATAGAGGAGCTGAACGGTTTGCCAACGAGGCTTTAAATGGTGTCGAAGAAAATGCGATAATCTACGCGGACCCGACCATCGTCCATCTGCTTTTGTATATGCGGCAGGCCAAAAGCGAACGCGTCGATATCAATATAGTTTCAAAATATTACAGCAGTGAAAATGCTCCGGCCTTTACTGAAGAAACGATTGAACGGTTAATGGAAAGCTCACCCGTGTACGTGGTTTCACCGCTGCCGGGTTATTGCCCACAGTTCTTGTTGCAGAGGTATAAATTCGAGCAAGCTGGTGTGCTCTGGAAGGTAATTGATTGACTGAGGAACCTGGTTTGTGATTTGTTATAATAGGATGGGGTTCCGCAAAATCTGTCAATCTTCCTTGTGAATCGCTCCCCTTAGGCCTTCCATTTTCAGGTAGCCCTTCTTCCATACAATAATGGCAGAAACCACAAAAACGAAAACGTACACAACCGCGGCATACCTTGTTCTTATCTGGCTCATTGCCAACCCGATTATCGCATAAACAGCCGCGAGCACATAACAGATTGAGACAGTCTTTTTCAGCGGTATCCCTCTATCTATCATCTGGTCGTAAATATGGCCGCGGTCGGAGACGAACAAGGGTCTGTGATTAAGTAGTCTTCTGACCAGTGCGACAGCAGTATCGAGAATGGGCAGGCCGAAGACGACGATTGAGGCCATCCACCATCGCGGGATTTGCTCGGCAAACAAAATCATCAGAGCAGCTATCACGAAACCCAGAAGCACACTTCCGGCATCACCCATAAATATCTTGGCCGGATATCGGTTGAAAGGCAGAAAGCCGCAGACGCCCCCTACGAGCCCGAGACAGATGATGATACGCACGGGGTCACCCACTTCGCTGGCTCCCCAAGTCGCGAGATGCATCGACAGCAGCAACATGGCAATGGTGATGATCGCCGTCACCCCCGCACAAAGACCATCGAGTCCGTCGAGAAGGTTCAGTGAATTTGTTGCACCAAGTACGAAAAGTATCACGATTAAGCTCTGCAGAATTACTTCAAGATTATGGCCCATCGGCAGATTTAGCAGGTTGGTGGTGCGGTGCAGATTCGGCACTATACCGGCAAGCAGCAGGATGACGGCGGCGACTATCTGGCCGAGGATTTTGTGTTTGGGTTTTATGTCGAATATGTCGTCGGCAAGACCAACACCACATGCCAGCGCGCCGCCGAATATTATTCCCAGCAAAAATCTCAGCGCGGTAGCAAAGGAATCTGTTTTTGGCAGATATCCAATCCCCACCAGGACACTGGCTGTCAAGCCAATGAGTATGCCGACGCCCCCAAGATAAGCTATGGGCTCTTTGTGTGTTTTGACGAGGTCATCTGGTCTGTCGACGATTCCGAACTTTATGGCTACCTTCTTGCACAACCACGTAGCCGCTAATGAGCCGCCGAAGGAAACCGCCAGTATTGGCCAGAATCGCAGCACCCATGTAACCGGCTTTTCCGGTCCGATTATCTTATCAAATATCATTTTTTGATTTTCTTGTTAACGTTTTCCAGCCAGACTTCGCCGTCGTAGCGAAGCATAATCACCTTGTCTTTGAAGCCGTCGAAGCGGATATTTGTTTTTCTGCCGAGCACTTCCTGTAATATCCATTTCGGGAAGTTAGCTCCCGCTTTTATGGCGAGGGGGACGCCGCCGCCGAATCGAGGATTTATCTCAATAAACTTCACCTTATCGTTATCAGTCAGGAACAGTTGCAGGGTTATGACGCCCGGCCCTGCACCGAGCGTTTCGACTAATCTTGAAGCCTCTCGCATAATTCGAGGGTGTTTTACCACCTGTCCCTTGCTGACCTCGCCGGCTCTTACCTCGATGCGTTTTCTCGGAACGACGCAGCGAACTTTCATGCCGAGGTCGACATAAACATCGCAGGTGTGCTCGGTACCATTAACAAACTCCTGGCAGATGGGATTTGGTATTCTGTTTGCGAAAAACAGCAGCTCTTTTCGATTGTTCACCTTAGCGGTCCCTCTGCTGGCATTACCGTCCCAGGGCTTCAAAAAGCACGGCCAGCTAAGTTTCTTTTTCGCAAGTGCGGTTCGGACACCCATAGTAGCAGGTGTATCAAAGCCGTTTTTTAGCAAGAACTTATATGTCTTTCTCTTGTCCTGACAAATATCCACTATGCCCGGCTCTGAGATGAGTACACAGCAACCGGCGGCCGTGAATTTTGGCTTGTTCTCCGCCAGAAGGGACAGGTCCGTATCTATTGTCGGAACAAGCAGTTTTACTTTGTTGGCCTTGACGATCGATAGTAACTGCTT
>CP070830.1:1992455-1995416 GCA_020344865.1 Planctomycetota bacterium | reverse complement strand
TTTCATCCCCCCTACTGAGACCAAGCCACCTCATGGAGCCGGACAGGTTGTATTAGGCGGTGATGCGGTAGAAATTAAACTTCACAACGCACCGGGAATAGAAAAAGCAATAGTGCGTTTGCATACCAAATTTGACGGGCCGGTTGAAGACCTGTTAGTACCGTATCGCCAGAGATATACAATAGTGGGTGGGCCTGTTTATTTCATGGAGATAACCTTTGTCCTTGTAGAAGGGTATCGAAGCAATACAGAACTAAATTGCCCGCTCTGGTTGGATCAAGGAACAAAAGCAGCACTGGGAAGAAAGGATACTTGGCCGGATGGTATATATCGTAATATCAGATACACGCCCGTCTTGAGAGCAACGGATGAAGAAAATGTGTTTATCCTCGAACTCAGTTGCTGGCTATGGATAAGGGAAGATATGAATTTTTAGTGTTACCAGATTGATCCATTGAAGGCCCGGCTGGTTTGGCTCGGCCTTTTTTATTGGTGCTGGAGGGCTGGGGGTGACCCCGGTGAGATAGGCTGGCACCATCTCACGGGGTAAAGGTTTTGGGTTGGATTGGGAGAAGGGTGATTGTGAGAAAGGCCGAGCAGTAGAGGGCTTCTATTCTTTCTCGCCGGCCAATGGAAATACAGTACGGAAGGCGGCTCCTTCGTTGCCAGCATCTGCGTATGGCGTCAGTATCACGGTGCGGGGCTCACTGGTCCTATCGTCATAAACACTTACCGCATACCGCCGGCGACCTGCGCTGGAGTCTACAGGGCCGGGCCATTGATATTTACTGTAGGATTTAATCTCTTCGAGTTTAATATCCTGTGGGATTGTGATTAAATCATCCTCGGCGCCAAGCCAGGTGTCTATGTTATCGCGTACGTCAATTGAGAGAATTTCTGGACCGCGCCGGATGACGTAGTTGTCCTTAGAGAGCTGCTCAAGCATTAGGGGAATATCGAACTGCACCTCGAGACGATATTCGGTTGAGCCTTCGAGGTTAACGTTACAATAGCCCTGGACATAACAGTCTCTGGGTACGAGCTTCCCTTTCAGTTTGATTTGAAACTCAGTTGTCCAGTGAGGTTTACGGATGCGCAGTGCTCCCTTGAAGTCGGAGGGAGTTTTCAAGGTGATGGTGCTGGCGCCAGTCTCAGGGAACTCGCTTTGCTGTGTGATGTGTACTTTGCCTCCAGTCGTGTTGAGCGTGGTGGTGCTTGATTCAAAAAAGTTAACGTAAATGGTGCTATCCTTTACAGCGTAAATGAGCTGCGGCAACCTCGCGATGCCCTTTGGTCCCGAGAAGAAACAACATCTTGTCGGACCATGGAACCAGTCTTTGGAGTAGCGCAGTGGGGTCCAGTAACACCACTTCATTCCATCGACAGACTGCGCCGCCAGCAACGCATTGTAACAGGTACGCTCCAGCGCCTCGGCGTACTTAGCACGTCCCGTTACGGCATACAGGCTCTGCGTGAAGAATATCCACTCGGTTGTAGCGCAAGTCTCCTGCAGCTGGCCGTCAGGCACGTCCTTTAGCAGCTTATCATCAAGGTCCTCTCTTTCTCCAAGGGAACCTGTTGGGAACAGATGGTCTTTTACCAGTCCATCCCAAACCTGCTCCGCCTTCGCCAACATTTTGTAGTCTTGTGTAAGCCGGGCATATTCGACTACGCCGCCCAAAACAGCGCTGAGCATATAGGGATGGGCCAAGTACGGTTCGCCACTCGAGAGCATTTGTCGAATGGGCGGGTAATGCTGAATAACCTGACCAACGAATTCGAGTAAATCCTCATTGGCGGTATGGCGATACAGGCGAACCAATTGACCTATTGTGACAACCCTCGTGAGTCCGCCCGTAACCTCGCCCTGAAAAAACCTTGCTTTTTTATCTTCGATGGGACCATAGGTCTTCACAATCCATTCACCTATGCGGGATGCAGTTTCAAGGGAAGCATGCTCGCCACGCAATTCATAGTGAGTCAGTAAACCAATCAGTGCGTTCCATTGACACCACAAGTCCCAATCTACTTCCCACTCATTAAGTTCACGGTCCGTCGGCAGTTTGATACCCATATATCCATCCGGCTGCTGGTGGCGGCGCAGTGACGCGGCAAAGTTATCGACCATTTTCAGCTGAGCGTCGTCGCCGGTATTAACTGCCGTGCGGGTTGCGGCATCGAGCCATTTGCCCGCGTACTCGCCATCCCATACCCTTTCGAGGAGTTTGCCCGGGGAGTAATGGCGTGAGGCAAACGCTTCGAGCATGTCCTCGCTATAGTAATCATGCTGGTAACGCAGATAGTTGACATTGCCATGGAAGCGCGAATGGAAGCGACCATCAGGGTCCAGCTTAACGGACGTCGGCGAAGGAAACGTCACTGCCGCATCCTCGCAGGAAAAAGCGACGGCCCGGGGCTCAACAGCCGGCGTGGAATTACATCCGGAAAACAGAACCGTACCGGCCAAACAGAGGGTAGTGACGAGTGCAAAGAAAATGCAGAGTTTTTTTAAGTGTATTGATGTCATCGTTCGCATCCTTACCTGAAAAGAAGCCTTTAGAATACTGCAGACGGGCGCTTCTGGCAAGTAAGCGGTGCTGGAGAGCCGTGGGTTGGGTTGTGGATTTTGGGTTGAAGGATGTGATTGGGGGGGTAAAGTGCTGGTGATAGTGGTAAGGTAAAGTCTGGAAAAAGCGGCGGCGGGAGAAAAGGCGGCTAATTGATTCTATAGCATTTCTTCGTGGCCGGCAGATTTGCTAAAACGATAATCAAAACGCCAAGGACAGAATAAACGAGATGTAATATGGAAGTCTCTCTGAGGAAATAGACCTGAATACTAATCCATAATACCAATACGATTCCAAGATAATATGAAAAAGTCAAAGACCAGTGATAGTTCTTATACATATTTATCATTTCCGCCAGCCTGAATTTTGGTTTTTTGAGTAATCCATAGAAGAT
>CP070830.1:1986327-1992355 GCA_020344865.1 Planctomycetota bacterium | reverse complement strand
AGCGCGGTGCATTAGTCAGTGACTTTTACAACCAGACTTCCGTGCTGCACACTATGCAGCGTATCCTTGGCCTGCCGCCGATGAACCAGATGGATGCCATGGCGCCCGTTATGACGGCTTGTTTTACCGAAAGACCTGACTTCAGACCCTATACGGCACTGCCCAGCCGAATCCCCCTTGACGAGATGAATAAGAAGATGGCACGGTTAAACGCTAAAGAGCGGCACTGGGCAAAAAAAAGCTTGGAGCAAAACTTCGATATTATTGATGGTCCGGATGATAACACTCTCAATCGCATCCTTTGGCACTGGGCCAAGGGTGTCGATACACCTTACCCTGTTCATCTTGCTGGAGCACACGCGACAGGCTTGACCTCGCTTGACTTGATACTCGTGCCCGAGCAGGAAGACTGACCAGGTCTTGTTCTACGCGAACTTTGTGCTACTCAACGTCTATAGCTGGACTTGAGTATTTCGCTGACATCGTCAGGTGTTGCGACCTTCGGATTGGACTTATAATCAGGAAGAACCAGACACTGCTCAGCTAACTGTGGCAGTTCATCTTCCGGCACCTTAAGACCGTCGAGCGTTAGCCACATGCCGATTTCTTTCAGCAGCCTGTCTATTTCTTCGCAGGATTTTTCGGCCGCTGTTTCGTCACTTTCAGATTCAAGGGCACTGTTGAAAATGCGGCCCACAGTGGCAAATTGCTTAAGGGCCGATCGGTATGTGTAACGCATAAAGTCAGGATACGTTACCGCCAGAGCCTCGCCGTGCATCACGTGTGGATACATGCCCCCGATGGCCATACCCATACCGTGCGGCAAAGTCACGCCCGCATTGGCGATGCACAGACCCGCCAGTGTATCGGCCCACGCCATCGCTGTCCTGGCCTCTATGTTTGCTCCGTCCTTTACCACCACAGGCAGATATTTTGCCACTAATCGAATCGCTTCTTCGGCGATTATGTCGGTATATGGTGAGGCATTGGGGTGAATATATGTTTCAAACGCATGACAGAACACATCGAAGCCGGTTGAAGCGGTAACGTGTTCCGGCACCGTCACCATAAGCTCCGGGTCTACAATGCTCACACGTGGGTAGACAATCGGGTTGTAGATTGCTGACTTGTCACGTTTTTCAGTGTTGGTGACCACCGCCACCTGCGTGACATGTGAACCGGTCCCCGAAGTGGTTGTAACAGCGATGACGGGCAGTGTCTTTTCCGTCGGCTGCGTTTCACTGAACCATAGGTAGTCCCAGCACGTTCCCTTATGGCTGGCTTCGACGGCTATAGCCTTGGCCGAGTCCATACTGGATCCGCCGCCCAGTCCGAGCACTACATCGGCCTTATGGGCCTTGGCTGCCTTCGCTCCGGCAGTGATACTTTCCGTTGTGGGATTGGGAACCACCCCATCGAAATGTGCCACCTCGACACCGGCGTCCGCGAGCGAGGCCTTGACCTTATCGAATACCGGCTCAAGAGCTGCAAAGGCCGGCACCGTCACCAAAAGGCAGCGCTTGCCGAGCTTGGCTGCCACCTCTCCAGCTTCACTTAAACGACCGCATCCAAATCTGATTTCCGTCGGTTGATAGTAATTGAAATTCTTCATTTTAAACCCTTCTTTAATACTTATTAACTTCAGACAGTCTATTCAAAATCTCGTATAAATTCAATATTTCTATCTCCCTTCTGTTAAATCCTCGGCCAGGGGGGGTGTCGCGCCGCTCTGAGAACAGACAAAGCTGGCTACGCGGCTGGCCTTGGCATTTATTCTGTCGAGGTCGTCGCCTCGCAGCCATCCGATAGCGATGGCGGCGCTGAAAGCATCACCCGCACCGACCGTATCGGCGATTTTGTCTATTGGAGCGGCCTCGCATTCGCAGTCCCTGCTGCCTGTATATAGCCGGCTTCCCTCGGGCCCTTTGGTCAGCGCAATCAGAGAAAGCTCGTACCGCTTAGTCAGCTCCGAGAGAACGTTGGTATCCGAACCTTTGATGCCCAGTAAGCCCGCCACTATCACAAGCTCCTCGTCGTTCAGCTTCAAGACGTTCGACAGCTTGAGCATAGTGCGAACAACATCCTCATTATAGTATGATTGACGTATGTTTATATCAAACAAGCGAATACAATCCGGCCGCGTTGCGGTAAGAAAGCTCCGCACCGTTTTCTGCGAAACCTCTGACCTCTGGCACAGCGAGCCGAAGCAGACTGCGTCGGTCTCTCCAGCCAGACTCAATAGCGCAGAACTTGACGGAATGAAGTCCCACGCCACATTCTCGTGGATGATGTAATCGGGCTTGCCGTTTTCATCCAGTCTGATAGTCACCGTGCCCGTCGGATGGCCTCCATCTACTGCCACATACTTGCTGTCCAGTTTCATTTCGTCAAGACAGCCCAGTATCTCCTTGCCCAAATCGTCGTCGCCGATACAACTGACTACAACACCTTGCCCGCCCAATGCCTGGGCATGATATGCGAAATTAGCTGGCGCTCCGCCGAGCTGCTTGCCCTCTGGCAGCATGTCCCAGAGAATCTCACCTAAGCCGACCATGATAAATTTTCGTTCGCTCTTGCCCATCTTTCGCTCATATTAGTGCAACCTCGTCCTCATCTTCGAATTCTTCGCGGAGCCTTACTAACTCGGCCTTCAGTTTCTCAGCAATATCCGAATATTCCGGTTTGCCGTACACGTTATACATCTCCCTCGGGTCTTTCTCCAAATCAAACAGCTCCCACTCCGGCCGCGTAGGTCTTTCTCTGGCTCCTCTTGCATCGAGCGGTAGACCATAGTAATAAATTAGCTTGTATCGTTTGGTCCGCACCCCGAAGTGCGCTGCTATGTTGAAGTGCGCACGATGCATCCAGTACCGATAGTACATGCTCCTGCGCCAGTCCTCTGGCGTCCTGCCCTTTAGCAGCGGCCGTAAACTCCGCCCCTGCATATCACCCGGCACCGACAGTCCGGCATAATCAAGAAATGTCTCCGCGAAATCCGCGTTAACTACAATATCATCATTCACACTCGCCGCTTTTACCTCGCGCGGATACCGGATAAGCAGGGGCATCCGCAGCGATTCCTCATACATAAAGCGCTTGTCGAAAAGACCATGCTCTCCGATGAAAAAGCCTTGGTCCGACGTATAGACAACTATCGTATTCTTTGTTAGCCCTGTTTTGTCGAGATAATCCAGCACGTGCCCAATGTTGTCGTCGATGGAAGCCACGCACCGCAGATAGCTCTTGATGTAAATCTGATATTGCTTCTTTTTGCGTTTGCGTCCCGACAAATGCTCGGTTTCATCCTCATACAGCGTGTGGTTTCTTCCGATTTTTTGTGTGCAGCGTTTAATCGCCATACCGCGGTGTGCATGGCTGTCAAACAGATTCGCAGGCTCCGGGATTTCAACATCCCTGAACAGTTCCGCATGCTTTTCATCGTATTCCCACATATCATGCGGCGCTTTATGCTGATACAATAAACAGAACGGTTTGTCCTTCGGCCGGTCTTTCAGGAAATCCAGGGCAACATCCGTAATTATATCCGTGACATAACCTTTGTATTGTTTGCCGCCTCCTTTTCCTTCTTCAACGGCTTCCAGATCTTCCCACCAAATCGTCCCTTCTTTATTCCACCAAGGCATTGTCGACTCATACATAATGGGATTAAAATACAGACCCTGGCCTGGCAGTACATTGTAATAATTGAATCCTGTTGGCTCGGTTTTCAGATGCCACTTGCCGACAACACCTGTGTAATATCCCGCCCTTTGCAGCAGCTTGGGAAAAGTCTGCTGAGTGCCGTCGAACTCGTCGTCCAGAGTCAGAACTCCGTTTTTGTGACTGTATTTTCCCGTCAAAATGACGGCCCGGCTGGGCGTACAGATGGAATTCGTGCAAAAGCAGTTATCAAACCGCATGCCCTCTTTTGCAAGCCGGTCGATGTTTGGAGTTTTCGCAATATCAGCCAGAAATCCGCCGTAGGCACTTATCGCCGGCGCCGCATGGTCATCGGACATGATAAACAGAATGTTCGGCCGTTTCTCGGATTTTCGTTGTGCGAAAAGCATCTTGGGTGACATTAACGCTGCCGCACCTAAGCTGGCAATTTTTAAAAAATCACGGCGCTTCATCAACTTTTCTGACTCCTTACTGGCCGGCTGTAACCCTGTTTTTTGTACTTGTCCAGGAGTTTTGTCAGCCGCTTTACTATTTCAGGGCGTTTCGCCCATAAATCGTTTTTTTCATACGGGTCATCGACCAGATTGTATAGCTGGCCGGGCGAGCCGCGCTCAGGCGGGCCATCGTGGTATCCAGCGCCTTTGGATTCGAGGATAAGTTTCCACTTTCCTTGTCGAATAGCGAACACGCCTGCGCCGGAGTGGTGGACAGTTGCTTCACGAATGGGTTTGCCAAGCTTATTGCCCAGCAGGGCGGGTAATATGTTGTAGCTGTCCTGCCCTGCGTCTTTCGGCAGTTCCGTTCCCACAATTGCTGCACATGTTGCTATCAAATCCGTCAGACAGATAATCTCATCGCTTGTTGTCCCTGCCCTTATCTTACCCGGCCACCGCGCTATAAACGGCACACGATGTCCGCCCTCCCATATGCTGCCTTTCAGGCCGCGCAAATCGCCCACTGATTTATGCCCGTTAACTCCCTCGCGAGGTCCGTTATCACTCGTAATAATCACCAGCGTATTATCACTTATCCCGAGCTTATCAAGTGTTTTGACCACCTCCCCCACACTCCAGTCGAAGAGCACGACCTGGTCACCACGCGGCCCCGCCTTACTCTTGCCCTTAACAAAATCCGGCGGAAGCCACGGTATATGCGGCACCGAAAGCGGCAGATATACAAAAAATGGATTTTCAGGTTGACTCTTTACGTGCTGTTTAATAAAAGCTGTCGCTTTGTTGGTAAACTCAATGTCGGCATCTTCATGCCTCCAGCCCGGCACCATCAGCAGCTCTCTGTCTTCGTCTGCCGGGTCGACCGGACTGATTATATTCGGTATCCCCACTGTATGGTCATCTTCGATAAAGCAAAATGGTGGGTCATCCGTGGTGCAGGCCGCTGTGCCGAAGAAATAATCAAAACCCCGTTCTGTCGGCCCATCTTTTATGGGCTTGCTGAAATCAACCTCCATCTGTTCATAATCTTCCTCTATATCTGCCGGCCGCCCCTCCTTCGTCCCCCAGTTCAGACCGAGATGCCACTTACCTATACAAGCTGTTCCGTACCCGTGCTTTTTCAAAAGCGATGCAACCGTCATCCGCTCTTTTTCAATCAACGGCCGGTTAAACCCTCCGAACACTCCACGCTTAAGTCGCGACCGCCAGCAGTATCTGCCCGTCAAAACCCCGTAACGCGTCGGCGTGCATACCGCTGATGGCGTATGAGCATCGGTAAACCGAACCCCCTCGCTTGCTAACTTGTCCATATTGGGCGTTGGTATCTTCGACTCAGGGTTGTAGCATCCCACGTCGCCATAGCCCATATCGTCGGCCATGATAAAGACGATATTCGGATATTTCTTCTGTCCGCCCAGCAGCGCCCGCGGCATCGCCAGCGCCGCCGCCCCGTAACCCAAAGCTCTCAGAAAATCACGCCTTTTCAATACCCTTACCTCACTTCTTATAAATCTATCATCACCTTCATCGTCTTATCGCCCTGAGCTTCGATGTATTTGTACGCTTCCGCGTATTGCTCGAAGGCAAAGTGCTTCGTGACCAGAGGTTCCGTGATGATTTTTCCTTCAGAAATCATTTGTGCCGCCTCGATGTAATCTTCATGTTTGTACATCAACGTTCCAATCAGGCTCAGCTCGTGCTCGCCTACCACCGACATATCAATACACGGTTTTTCTCCGAAGACGCCCAGCACAACAATTTCTCCGCCTTTCTCGATGTTTGCTATCGCCGCCGACAAAGTCGCCTCAATGCCCGCTGCCTCGAAGGCAACTTGGAATCCTTCCTCGCCGAATACGCGCTTAACAGCGTCGGCCAAGGACTCTTTGCCTGCATTT
>CP070830.1:1977436-1986227 GCA_020344865.1 Planctomycetota bacterium | reverse complement strand
AAGGACAGTATCGAGTGGTTGGCCTATATCACGATTATGACGTGGCACCAGATGGGCGGTTCCTGATGATTCAGGAATCGGAAGAATTGAAGCCTCCCTGTATTCACGTTGTGCTGAATTGGTTTGAGGAGCTGAAGCGCTTAGTGCCGCCGGTGAAAAACTAATGGAACTCTTATAAAGGTTTTCGAAGGGTGAAGGGAGAAGTAGATGGGAAAAGGGGAAGTGAATATAAGGGAAGCCGCTGAAGGCGATGTCGCGGCCATGGTTGGACTCTGGAATGAAATGATGGATTTTCACCAAGAGTTAGACCCGATTTTTCCCAGAACAGATAAAAACAATGAAGCCTGGATTGAATTTATTACAGACCATCTGTCAAAAGAAGAATCGTGTGTTCTTGTGGCTGAGCAGAATGGTCAGATTGTCGGTCATTCATTGGCTTTTATTTCAGAATTTCCTCCAGTTATTAGTATCAAAGAGTATGGTATATTTCAGGAACTTGCTGTTACCGCCGGTTGTCGCAGGTCGGGAATTGGAAAAGGGCTTTTCAATGAAACACTGAATTGGTTTCGTAAACATGGCATTAAACACGTAGAGGTTCAAGTTTCTATATTTAATGAATTGTCGATGACTTTTTGGAGAAAAATGGGATTCAGGCCTTATTTGGAAACTCTTTGCATGGAAATTTAATATTGGCTGAGCTACTATTCTGTTTGATAACAAGGGTATTCAGGGAGAGGACGGGGGCATGGTGAGTGATTTGTCTATTGAGGCCCCAGAGAGATAGCTTGCCGTCATCTCACGGGGCAGGGGCGTTGAACGTTGAAGGGTGAAGAGGTCCCGTATCAAGTACGGGATGACAAAAGCAAGTGCGGAATAACAGGGGGGAAATGCGGATTTTTTTAATTTTTTGGTTGACGCGTGCCGAAGTATTGTTTAGTATGTTTATAAACTTACTTACCAAAGGAGTCGATAATGAAGCTTACGACGAAGAGCGAGTATTCGATACTGGCTCTGCTGCATATCGCACGGAACGAGGAGCGGGGGTATATAAAGATGGAAGAGATATGCGAGAAGAGCGATATACCACAGCAGTACTTAGTTCTGCTGTTTTCGATACTGCGTCAGAACGGCTATATAAAGGCGAAGCGAGGTGCGAGCGGTGGTTACAGATTAGGCCGGCCGGCGTCGAAGATAAGTATCGCGGAGATAATAAGGGTGATGGACGGGGCACTGGCACCGACGGAGTCGGTGAGCAGGTACTTTTTCTCGTCGACACCGTTAGCAAAGGAGAAGAAGCTGATAAAAAGATTCAAGGAGATACGAGATTACATAGCGGAGAAACTGGAGGGCCTGACGCTGGCCGACGTGGTTTAACGAGCAGGGAAGAATCGGGATAGACGAGTAAGGAAAATGTTAGAGATGTCATTGTGGGCGATTGTTGCGATTGTGGTGATTGCTTTTTTGTGCGAGTACATGGACTCGACGCTGGGTATGGGGTACGGGACGACACTGACGCCGGTATTTATGCTGATGGGCTTTTCACCGATGCAGGTTGTTCCGGTCATTCTGCTATCTGAATTGATATCGGGGCTGTTGGCGGGATTTTTCCACCATCGGGAGGGCAACGTGGACCTGAAGCCGAAGTCGGCAGACATATTCAAGATTACAAAGATGCTAAGCCCGCTGGGTTATATTGAGAGCTTCAAGAAAACGGTTCCACTGGATTTGAAGGTTGCTCTGCTATTAGGTTTCTGCAGCGTGATTGGTACGGTGGCGGCCGTATTCGTGGCGGTGAATATTCCGAAGTTCTGGCTGAAGCTTTATATAGGATGCTTGGTGCTGTCGATGGGGATAATAATCCTGGTGTGTCTGAACAAGAATTTCAGGTTCAGCTGGAAGAAGATTACGCTTTTGGGGCTGATAGCTTCGTTCAACAAGGGGATGAGCGGGGGCGGTTACGGGCCGGTTGTAACAGGCGGGCAGGTTTTGTCCGGGGTGGAGGGGAAAAGCGCGGTAGGGATTACATCTTTGGCGGAGGGGCTGACGTGTCTGGTGGGAGTGATTGCTTACGTGCTTGTGGCGAAAAACCCGCTTGACTGGCGGCTTGCTCCGTGGGTTATAATTGGCGCGGTGCTTTCGGTGCCACTTTCAGCCAAGAGCGTAAAAATAATGAGCGAGAAGAGACTAAAGCTTGCCATTGCCGTACTTACCATAGTGCTCGGTGTACTTACCATTGTAAAGGTGTTCAAATAAGCTCGCGGCGGTGCGGTTGAGGCAAACAGGGACAGTTTTTCGTTAAAAATGATGAAGATGTCGCTTAGAACAAAGCTGATTGTGAGCTTTCTGGCGGTGATAGTCATATGCGGGCTGGTCTCGACCGTGGTGGGTCTGCGTCTGATCGGTACGGGAATAATCGGGCAGGCACAGGAGAAGGTAAAAAACGACCTTAATTCCGCGAGGGAAATCTATCGCGGCGAAACGGAGGACCTTAAAGATATAGTTCGTTTTACGGCGCATAGATTCTTTATGAAAGAAGCGATTTTAGAGAGCGATATAGAACTGCTGCAGGGGGAACTGGCGAATATACGGAAGGCTGAATCGTTAGATGTTCTGACGCTTACGGACAAAGAGGGTCGTGTGGTTGTTAGAAGTCGAAACCCATCGGCCGTTGGCGACGACGAATCGGCAGATGCGTTAGTCGGCGAGATACTGGCGGGTAGCGGGGTCGTCGCGGGCACCGTGATTGTGCCGAAGGAAGAGTTGTTAAAGGAGGGTGCAGACTTAGCTGAGCAGGCGTATATAAAGTTTGTCGCCACTGCGAAGGCGAAACCGAGCAGGAAGAGCGAAGAGACCTCCGGGATGATGATAAAGGCAGCAGCAGGCGTGCTCGGATACGAGGGGAGTCTGATTGGGGTGCTGTACGGCGGCAGATTGCTCAATCGCAACTACGTGCTTGTGGATAAGGTCAAGGAGACGGTATATCAAGGGGTCAAATACAAGGGCAAGGACATCGGGACAGCGACCATCTTTCAGGGGGACCTGCGGGTATCGACGAATGTCAAGCGGGAGGACGGCAGGCGGGCAATCGGGACGCGTGTATCGAAAGAGGTATACGAACAGGTGTTGGAGAGAGGGGTGCCTTGGATAGACAGGGCCTTTGTGGTGAATGACTGGTACATCTCGGCTTACGAACCAATAAAAAACACGAAGGGACAGATAGTAGGAATTCTGTACGTCGGGGTGTTAGAAGAGAAGTTTACGGATATGCGGGCGAGAGCGGTGGCGGTATTCTTAGCGATAACGTGCGGCGGGATGGCTGCGGCACTGATAGTATCGAGCTTTCTTGCTCAGGGTGTAGCGAGGCCCATCAAGCGGCTGGTTTATGCGTCTCAGCAGTGGGGCAAGGGCAATCTGAATCACAGGGTAAAAAGCACGAGCAAAGATGAGATAGGAGAGCTGGCCGGGACATTCAATCGTATGGCATCCTCGCTGAAAGAAAGGGACGACAAGCTAAGGGAATACACGAGTCAGCAGATAATGAAATCGGAGCGGCTGGCAACACTCGGGCAGTTAGCGGCGGGGGTGGCGCATGAAGTGAACAATCCGCTCGGGGCGGTTTTGATGTACACTAATTTGGCGTTGGAGGGTTTGGAGGATAGTGACACTGCACGTAATAATCTGGAAAAAGCCGTGGCGGAGGCATCGCGGTGCAGGGACATTGTAAAGGGGCTGCTGGACTTTGCGCGTCAGACGGAACCGAAAGTTGAGCAGCGCGATTTAAACGAGACTTTGGAGCGGACGTTAAGTTTAGTTGAGAAACAGGTACTTTTTCAAAATGTTGAAGTAAGAAGGGACTTTTGCTCTGCGCTGCCCGAGATATTCATCGACGTCGGACAGATGCAGCAGGTGTTCACTAATATTGTGCTGAACGCCGCCGAGGCGATGGAAGGCAAAGGGGAGCTGACGGTTGCAACGAGGATGGCAGGCGACAATGAGCATATCGAGATTGAATTCACTGATACGGGGTGCGGCATTCCGGCGAAGAACCAGGACAAGATATTTGATCCATTTTTTACGACCAAGGAGGTGGGGCGCGGTACGGGGCTTGGGTTGGCGGTAAGCCACGGAATAATCGCCAAGCACCGAGGGACGATAGAGGTCAAAAGCAGACCGGGCGAGGGGACTACATTTACTATCAGGTTACCAGTAAACGGAAAGGAGCAGTAGATGAACGGCGCAGCAAATATTTTAGTCATCGACGATGAAGAGTCGATGCGGGACTCGTGTCGGCAAGCACTGTCGAAGGGTGGAAACAAGGTAGAGGTTGCAGAGGACGGCTCGAAGGGCCTTTCGATTTTTGAGAAGGAATCTTTTGACCTTGTCATCCTTGACTTGAAGATGCCGGGTCTGAGCGGTATGGAAGTGTTGCAGAAGATGAAGGAACGAGACCCGGAGATTGTGGTAATCGTGATTACGGGATACGCGACGGTGGAGTCGGCGGTGGAGGCGATGAAGCTGGGGGCGTATGATTTTATTCCGAAACCTTTCACACCTGAGAGTCTGCGGCTGATAGTGAACCGGGCGCTTCAGAAGAGAAGACTTTCGCTTGAGAATATTTTGCTGCGTGCGGAGTTAAAAGACAGATTCGGCGAGACGGTGGTTGTGGGGACAAGCCGGTCGATGCAGAAGGTTGAAGAGCTTGTTCGACAGGTGGGGCCGACAGACAGCACGGTTTTGATTAGCGGGGAGACAGGCACGGGCAAAGAGCTGGTAGCCAGGGCGATTCATGCGCAGAGCGACAGGAGGGACAAGCCGTTCGTTGTGGTCGACTGCGGTGGGCTGGTGGAGAACCTGTTTGAGAGCGAACTGTTCGGACATGTCAAAGGCTCTTTTACGGGCGCTACTGAGACCAAATACGGGCGGTTCGAGGCGGCAAACGGGGGGACCGTTTTTCTGGACGAGATCGGCAACATAAGCACGAGTATTCAGGCGAAACTGCTGAGGGTACTTCAGGAAAAAGAGATAACGAGAGTAGGGAGCTCGCAGGTCATCAAGGTAGATGTGCGGATAATCGCGGCAACGAACAAAGACCTGCTTGAATGCGTGAAGGCGGAGACTTTTCGGGAGGACCTGTTTTACCGACTGAGTGTGGTTCCCATCGTTTTACCGGCGCTGCGTGAGCGAAGGGAAGATATCCCGGTATTGGCGAATCATTTTCTAAAAAAGTATAACAAGAAGCGGGAGAAGAGCGTGAAAGCGATATCTGAGGAGGCGATGCAGGTATTAACGGAGTATGACTGGCTTGGGAACGTGAGGGAATTAGAGAATGTGATTGAGAGAGCAGTTGTACTGACCAAGGGCGGGGTGATAGAGGCCGGTGATTTGTGGTATTACGAGCTGAGCCGTGAAGAAGCGCCAAGTTCAGATTCAGATGAGGCGAAGGCTCTTGCTGATGTGGAACGAGAACACATTGAAAGAACATTTAGGAAGTTAGACGGGCGGATAGGCGAAACGGCGGAAGCACTGGGGATAAACCGGAAGACGCTGCGTCTGAAGTTGAAAAAATACGGAATTGATTAGAACTGGTCGGGGCAAAATGCCCCATTTATGGGAAGATGTGCCCCATTTCCACAGGGGGAGACTTATCAATATTTAGGTAAGAGAAGGCTTTTTCGGGGACAAAGGTAGAGCGTAACCTTTTATCAAAGGGCCACTTAGGAAAATCACTAAGTGGCCCTTTGTTTTATGTGGAGCATCTGGCACGCAGATTGTTAGCAGATTGTTAATAGCTTAACGGAATCGACAGGAGATTTTGAATATGGCAAGAAGAATACTAATAGTTGAGCCTGACCGTCAAGTCGCAGAAGAGATATACAATCTTTTGCACCTTGAGTATGGGCGTTTCGAGCGTGAACGCTACGAACTGGAGGTCGCGGAAAGCGTTACTGAGGCGATTGAACAGGTAGAGGCGGTGGATTTCCATTGTGTAATAATGGATGCAGACCTGCCTGAGATGGACGGTCACGAGGCAGCGGGACTGCTGAAGACAATCATTCGGGATACCCCAATAATTCTGACAGCGGAGCACAATACGCCGGAGTTAGAAACCAAGGTACGAGAACGAGATGTGTATTATTATCACCTAAGGTCATTCGCATGGGACGAACTGAGATTAGCAGTGGGGAGCGTCTTTAACGGGCGCGTAAAAGCCGAAAAAAGCAAAGATTCTGAAGAGGGGACGCGAAAACCAGTCCGTTTAAGGCATATGGGATTATCGATGAAGAGAGAAGCCAATGATACTTTCGTTAGGGTCGCAGCGAAGGGTGAAAGGGATAAGTGTTGAAAGAAAGGAGCTGATTTTATGCCAACATATAACAGTAAAATACTGCGGGGTAATGTAACTGAGGAACATGGTACGAGGCGGAACTCATCTGCCGTGTGGTGCGGCGGACGATGCGTGTGTCCAAAGTGCTCATATCTGGCACCATCAGTCAAGGGCCAAGCCTGCAATCAGAGAGTGTGCCCCGTATGCGGCGCGAAAATGACCGCGGCCCTATTTATGCTTTAGGCAGTTTTTGCCAGCAGCTCGCTTAATATTTCGCTTTGGATTAGGCGGACCTAAGCACGGGCGGCCTTTAGAGGGGTGAGGGTGTCGGTCGCCCCGGTTTGAACCAGCTCCCGCGGAAGCTGGTTCTTTTTGTTGAGCGCCGTAGATGAGGGGGGCGGTTGGGCTTTTGTCGTTTTTGGGGCATGGCCGGCCACGAGCCCAGGCAGCATGCCAGCGATGGATAGATTAGCAAAATTGCTTTTTAGGGGACGGATAATGTGGTGCTGGATAGCTTTGGTCGGATGGTGGTTTTGTGGGCTGACCGCGTTTATATTTTGGTACAACGACGAGAGGAAAAAGGGACGAAGAAAATCAAAGTGAGAGTTGAGACTCAAGGCAGAGGAAAGAGGGCGTATATATGCTCAAAGAATGAAAAATGAGGGGAAAAAGGTCACATTTTCCGGGGCGCGGGTCAAGCCCGGGACGACAGGCTGCGGGACACGTGCTGTGGGTCCGGGGATTTTGGTTTGAACCTTGGCAGGGGGGCGTTACAATGGGGGAGTGAGGTTCAGAAGATAATTATAAGGTAAGGGGAACTGATAATGGAAGGCGAACAGGCAGATGCAAGCGGGGTCGAAAATGGGGGCGGCAGCGGGAGACTCGGTAAGGAGCTGGAGTGTGAATACTCGGAGTGCTTCGAGTCGTGGCGGTTCTTTTTGAAGCTTCGGTCCGGGTTAGCGTTGCTATCTTTTATGATAATGTGCGCGCTGCTATATTTTTATTTTGGAAAGGACGCGGCGGGGAACGCGGCCGGTTACGGGGTGAGATTCGTAATCTTTATGTTAGGCGCGCTGTACACGCTTGCGATGATGGTAATCGAGGGCAGGAACAGGCAGATGTATACAGCGTGTCTGGAGCGGGCGAAGGCGATAGAACTGGAGAATGAAATGGGGCCGGAGTTTCCTTATGGAAAAGGTTTGAAGGAGATATGGCAATGCACGGCGGACTTTTTCCGGCGGAGAGTCCGCAAGCTCGAAGCGAAGGAGCATAACTTAGCGACGCTCCTGATATCCACACCGCGACATCTAATGGCGTGGATGAGCGGGGGAATATATCTGCTATACGCGGGGATGCTTTTGATATGGATATTGTTGTTTTTCGGCAGCACACTTCGCTCGATAGCCAGAGTACTGTTCGGGGGCGGCTCTTCGGGGCCAGCTTTTTTCTAAGCTATTCTGTCTTCGTCAGTGAGATAAGGAGTTGATTGGCGCCGGTTGAGGGATAAATTTCGCGGGAATGACAGGCAAGTGCAGGATATCCGCACCTAAGGCATGCAAGCACTACGCCGCGAGGGGCGGGTTGGTGTCGCAAAACGACAGAAATTGTGCGCGAAATGGCGGAAATTTTGCGCGAAATGGTAGGACTTTTTCGCAAAAAGTGCTTGACTTAACTGAGGGGTGGTCATATAATGCAGTTGGTTTGTGAGGAATTTAAGGAAGGAACGATGAAAATTGGAGGAAACAGTCAGTTCTTAGCCCAGGAGGCAGTACAACTTCAAAATCGAGGATAAAACGGTTTTTTGCCGGACATTTTCTTGATTCAGAGGAGTGAGTGGTTCTAAATAACTTAAGAGCGATAAATCGGGGGGCTAAAGGAGACTAAAGCATGGAAAAAACAAAGAACTTGTGGATTTTCTCGATTGCACTTTTGGTTGTGGTCGCGTCTGTTGCTAATGGTGCGTTAACCGTAGTTAACCATGGTTTCGAGGAGCCGGGCACAGGGAAGATTCAGGATGATTTCAGCTTGATACCGGGCTGGAGTCAGGATGTGACCAATGACTCGGGAGTGGAACCTGACGGCGCCTATACCGGTACTTATCGCGGGTTCGGTATGACGACCGACAGTGAGATATATCAGCTACTTGATGAGCAGATAATTGAAGGAGCCACATACTATCTGAAGTTTTACGGAATGGACACGTGGTCGTCGAACGAGATTGTCGCTGAGTTTTACTATCTTACGGACCCATGTGACCCGACATCGCGTTTGATGATAGCAGACCAGAATTTTCCTGTAACCGGTACATGGACAGAATATATACTGAGTTTTGTCGCGGAAAGTGGTCAGGCATATCTCGGTCAGAAACTCGGTATCCAGTTCAGCGGTTTAGCCGACGGAACCGGGTGGTACGGTCTTGATGAAATCAGCGTAGAGCGGATTCAGCCGGAATATGCAAAGTACCCG
>CP070830.1:1963791-1977336 GCA_020344865.1 Planctomycetota bacterium | reverse complement strand
CGAAGAATTCCCTGATATAGAATACCATCTCGGCTCACACGACCCGTCTGATTTCGAGCAGGCTGATATTATCGTAGTCAATCCTGCCGTGCCGAATGATAATGAGCTTGTTGAGCTTGCCCGGCGGGCGAGTAAATTTGTCACATCGCAGATAAATATCTTTTTCGAATTGTGCCCTGCGACAATCATCGGCATAACAGGGTCAAATGGCAAGAGCACAACGGCAGCTTTGACGGCCCATCTGCTAAGGGCAGGCGTGGATTCCCGCTTGCGCGGGAATGACAAAGGGAAAGTCTGGCTGAGCGGCAATATCGGCAATGAGCCACTGCTGACAATAGTGGACCAAATCAAGGATGATGACATAGTTGTGCTGGAGCTGTCAAGCTTCCAAATCGAGCAGTTGGCACAAATCCAGAAGGCCCCGCAAGTAGCGCTACTAACAAACCTTACTCCGAACCATCTTGACCGCTATGGCACGTTCACTGCCTACTGCGATGCGAAGGAAAACATCTTCAAGTTCCAGCAAGCCGATGATAACTCGCCTGCTGTGTCAATCTTCAATGGTGAAGACGAGATTGGCGCCGAATGGTTCGAGAAATACAGGCGAGATGCGGGCAGAATGTGCATCAAATTTTCGCCCGATGATGCAAGCGAAGAAATTAGGAAGCAATTCGGCCTTCCAGGCAAGGCAAATCTGGCGAACCTGGCCGGTGCAATCGCCATAGCCAGATATTTCGGTATCAAGGATGAACAGATAAAGGCCTGCCTGCCGGAATTCAAGCCGCTGCCGCACCGGCTGGAATTAGTCGCGGAAAAAAACGGCGTCAAATGGTACAACGATTCGAAGGCAACCACGTCGGAAAGTGCGATTGCCTCATTGGAGGCCTTTGAGCAGCCCGTGATTATTATTGCGGGCGGATACGACAAGGGAATTGCGTTTGACGAACTCGGCGAAAAGATGGCCCAGAAAGCCAAAGCCGCCATTCTGATAGGCCAGACGGCTGAGAAAATCGGCGATGCAATAAGCAAGACTCAAGACACAAGACTCAAGACACAAGTCAAGCTTGTCAAATCATTAGTTGAAGCAGTTAGTTTCGCTGGTCAGCTTGCCGTTGAAGGTGATGTGGTTCTGCTAAGCCCGGCCTGCGCAAGTTACGATATGTTCGACAACTTCGAGCACCGCGGCCGAGAATTTACAAAACTCGTCCAAGAGATCAGCCACTGATTAAAAACACAAAAAAAGCCGAGCATATTATACCCGGCCTGGTTTTCCTCCGTGATACACAAATTACTTCTTTACCTTGAACTCGTACTCATGGATTTCACCTTTTTCTAAATCCTTGCCCTGACAACGAAGCACAAATCCGTTTACTGTCTTCTTATATTCAAAATCTTTTCCGCTGAATAAATCCCCCGGTAAACCCACAGGTAAAACACCAGGCAACTGGCCCGTCTTGGCCTTTATTATGTAAATATCAACAGCTGTTCTGATGGCGTTAGAGAGAGTTTTCTTGTTTACATCGAGGTTATAGACCTTCATAGTTGCCGGTGCTAACTGCGAAGCTATGACCGCATCGGGATTTTCATCTTTCCAATCGACCTTCTTTTCTGCTTTTTCCAGACTTCCGTAAGCTTGTTCATATGGCATCTTGACAGAGGAAAAGATGGCTGCCCAGTACTCATTGTAGTAATCTGCGTTTCTTTTATAGAACTGTTCATCGGCAGAAAGAATAAGTTCCCGTGCCTTATTAAACTTGGCTTCATCTTCAAACCACAGTAAAGGAAGCGCTTCCTGGATTTTTCCCGGAGTTATATACATAGCCATCACTTCCTGTTCTGTTTCTAAAAAGAACTCTATAGGCTTGATTCTGCTGTCGAGTTCGCCTAATTGTGCCTTAAGGCGCTGAAGTGTTTCCAAATCGATTGTTGCTGAAGAGAGAATGTCCTGAATGCATTCGTTCGTATGTCTTTCGATTGATATGCCCAGAAGAAGGCTTATGAAAGTTGGCTCTTTGGCCATCTGTTGAGCAAACTTGCGAGCGGTTAGGCACCGTTCAATCGCCAGTTCATAATCGCCATTTGCGGCAATGGTTCTTGCATCAGCGATAATGAGCCATGTAAGATGTCTGACTTGCGAAAGATAAGGCATTTCCATAGAAAGCCCTTCGGAATATCTTAGTCCCCAACTGCACTTCGGTAGTTCGGCAGCAGTTACTGCAAGCCCGATTACAGCCTTTTGGTTTTCTATGAACTCAGCGGTTTGGGTACTTGGTTCTATTTTGCCCTTGGCCAGGTCCGCTATCATATCCTGCACCATATCATCAGGTTTTTGATAAAGAATAAACGCCTGATAATAAAGTAAAGCTGCGTTATCAGGGTCTGGTGGCAGGGCAAAAACCATCGGAGTTGATATAAGCAATATCAAAGCAATGAATTTCACAAATCTTAATTTGCTATTGTTAATTGGTCTCATCGTCTTGTCCTTTCTGATTAACTACCATTAGATTCTTCAAGCAATTCCCCTATCGATATCTTAGCCAGCCGCGGCCCGGCCATTTCAAAAGCTTTGTCGCACATTTCTTCCACCGCCTCCATCCCTCCCCGGCGGTAAGCAAAGCTAAGCGAGGCGAAAGTAGTCAGTTCTGCCGGAGATTGCGTAGCCCCCGAAACTTTGACAGCGCTATCCTGCTTGTCCGGACCTGTGTGAAAAATCAAAAACCCGATTGCGACAATCACCACCGTCACAGCAGCAACCTTTGTAATCGGACTTTTCATAATTATTCTCCAGATATTCGGCTGGGTGACAGCCGGTTGTTGGCGATTTTCCAGGGCCAGCAAAATGTTATCGAGAACTCTACTGTGTGCACCGGCACTGGCTTTGTAGCGTAACTTCTTGATTGACTTTTCTACGTTATCTATTGGCCTCATTTTGTCACCTCACCATCTAATAGAGACCTGAGTTTATCCAGCCCGTATCGATACCGGCTCTGGGCTGTTTTGATTGAAACATTCTGTAATTCTGCTATCTGCCTGAATTTGAACCTGCCGTGCAGATGAAGGACAATTACCTCTCGCTGCTCATACGGCGGATGAGTCATCGCCTTACTTACACGCCGCAGTTGCTCGTTATTTGCCACCAATTGAACCGGTCCGTCCGAATCTGATGCAATCTGGCTTGCCTGGTCCACCGCGACGGTCTTACGCCGCTTGTTTTTCCTCAAGTAGTCGCGAGCTCGATTGGCGATGCACGTTGCCAGATAAGCTTTCAGACTTCCTTTCAGCCGAAACCTGTCCGCCGACTGGACAAATGAGATAAAGACATCCTGCACAACATCTTCTGCGGCATTCGGCTCACTTAACAGGTTGGCCGCCAACGTCAGCAAATAACTTTCGTACTTTTCATAGATGCGTCGGATGGCATCTTTGCTGCCGGACTTAAATTTGCGTACAAGAATTCTGTCCTCAAGCATCTACGGTCTCACCGGTATCTGAACAATCGATTGTCACTAATATAACGATGGTCATGCACATTTTACTCTAAATAAAATGCACTTTCTCCCGCGGCCTCTGCCCGTAATTAGCCAATGATTATAGGAATATACTTGTGGCAGGGCCAAAAAACAGCAAAAAAGTTCAAGTGAGCCATCTCATCCTTGCCAGCTAAAATCACCCATAATCAGCTTTATCAGGTCAGGCAGCGGCGGTTTTACCGAAACCCGTTTGTAAAGTCACCTATTAAATCTGCCGATTTGCAGCGGACAAAGATAAGACGTTTTTGAGGTATTGAAAATGGAAGATGGCAAGGAGCGAAGAGGTGAGAGGAGACTTCGTTATCACTGGCCCGTCTGGTTCGCCGAGGATTTCAACGACACACTTACACAGGGACAGATGGTTGATGTCAGCAGCGGCGGGGCCGCATTTACCTGCCACGCAGACGAACACTGTCCGTATCCCGGTCAGGATTTAACCGCTCGGTTCAGCATCCCGCGTTTCGGCCCGGGAGAATCCTTCGATATGGCGAGTTTCATTCGTCCGGGTCGCATCTGCCGGGTCGACGATGTAAACAGGTTTGTCCGCCGTGTTGCAATTCAGTTCGTCGAGCCGCTGCCTTTCAGGCCGGGCGAGCAAGCCGACAGCGAGGCGGATGCCCAGCAAAGGCTCAAGGCCGTAACGATATAATTATCACCACCCGGCTGGGACGCATACGCCCACCCAATCCTATATGCGCTGGCCAGCGCAGCTTAAACTCCTTCAATAACCACAAGGCCCAGAGACAGCAGGGCAAAACGATTCTGTGTTTTTGTTTTTTACTTTTTCACTTCTGTCTTTTAATATACCGCTATGCTGGAAAAAGGGCTGGTCCAGATTTATACAGGAGATGGCAAGGGCAAAACCACCGCTGCGTTCGGCCTGGCGCTGCGAGCCGCCGGTCAGGGCAACAAGGTACTCATTTATCAATTCTTAAAACCACCTTCGCTTGATATCGGCGAGCGTTTTGCCCTGCAGTTGGGAGCCGTCCGAATCCGAGTGGAGGCGCTGGATGTCGAATGGGACATGGCCAAGTCTTTCGAAGACCCGCAGCAAGTTTCTAAAACGCAAAAAGCAATCAGCGACGCGCTTGAGAGGCTGGCTGAAACCGGCGAGAAAAGATTCTACGATGTGCTGATACTCGATGAGATTGTATTTTGCCTTTCAAATGGTCTTGCCAAACTTCAAGATGTCAGGAGTGTTATTGATAGAAGAGACCGGCGAGTGGAAGTCGTTCTTACCGGCCGGGGTGCCAGCGAGGAGCTGATTGCCATGGCGGACCTGGTGACCGAAATGAAAAACGTCAAACACCCGTTCGATAAAGGGGATTCTGCAAGACGCGGCATCGAATTTTAGTCACCATTCAGGCCGGTCAACTTGGCGGAGGCAAGCGGAACGGCGTTGACCCTCCGTTCAAATTTGGTTATCATATCTATACTAATTTTTTAATTAAACCAACGAAAGGAACCCAGATGTCAACAGAAGAAAAATACGTAAAATCTTGTTACACAGGGCAGGAGATAAGCCGCCGCGATATGCTGGCTGGTGTGGCCGGTGCAGCAGTGGCCACAGTTGCTGGGATGACCATTCCTAAGGCAGCATTTGCCGGAGTCGAACGAGTCGTAAAGAACGGCCGCATCAATCAGTCTGTCTCTAGGTGGTGTTATGGGAAGCTGTCTCTCGATGAGCTGTGCGCCGCTGCGGCGAAGATGGGAATCAAATCCGTCGAGCTACTCGACATCCCTGACCTGTCGACAGTCAAGAAACACGGCTTGGTTTGCGCGCTGCTCAATTCACACAGTCTCAAAGACGGCGTCAGTCATAAGGAAAATCATCCCGAATGCCTGGCTAAGATACGCGAGAGCATCGACGCCGCGGCCGAATACGGATTTCCAAATGTTATCTGCTTCTCGGGCAATCGCTACGGAATGCCAGATGAAATTGGAATTGAGAACGCCGTAACGGCCCTCAAACAAATTGTCGGACACGCCGAAGAGAAAAAAGTCACGATTTGCCTTGAGTATCTCAACAGCAAGGTCAATCACAAGGACTATATGTTCGACCATATGAGCTGGGGTGTTGACGTATGCAAAAAGGTAGGTTCTGACCGATTGAAGGTTCTGTACGACATCTACCATGCCCAGATTATGGAAGGCGATATAATCCGCACGATTCGGGATTATTACGAGTACATCGGCCACTACCACACCGGCGGCAACCCCGGCCGTAACGAAATCGACGAGACACAGGAGCTATACTACCCGGCCATCATGCGGGCCATTGTTGAGACCGGCTACAAAGGCTACGTCGGCCAGGAATTTGTCCCTACCCGGGACCCATTGACGTCCTTGGCAGAAGCCGTAAAAATCTGCGATGTGTAATCTGTAAGCTTTGAATACCGGGAGTTCTTTAAGGAGTTGTTTGAGTGCCTGATAATGTAGCTGCGATTATTTGTGCCGCGGGGGCCAGCAAGCGGTTCGGCGGCAAAAGAAAAAAGCCCTTTGCAGATGTGGGTGGCAGGGCTGTCTTTCTGCGAAGTGTCGAGCTTTTTGCCAACCGGGATGACGTAAAGCAAATCTTATTAGGTATCGCAGCGGATGACGAAGAATTGGTTACAGTCAAATGGGGACCCAACCTGCAGTTTTTCAACGTAAAAGTCTTCCTTGGCGGTGCCGAGCGTTTTAATACCGTTGAAAAGGGCCTAGCACTTGTCAAAGATGATATCGACCTTATAGCCGTTCACGACGCCGTTCGGTGCTGCGTAACGGACAAGTGGGTTGATGAAGCCATAGCCACGGCCGCTAAAACCGGCGCCGCAATATTGGCTTGCCCTGTCGTAGCAACTGTAAAACACGCGCAGGACAAAACGATAACCAAAACTGTTGATAGAACAGGTCTTTATGAAGCACAAACACCTCAGGTTTTCAAAGCCGAATTACTCAAGAGAGCATACGAGAACGCAAAGAACCTGAACAAAAACGAAATCAGCGATGACGCTCAGCTTGTCGAGGCGCTCGGAGAGAAAGTGTCGATTGTAGAAACAGACTCATCGAACATCAAAATCACTCACGGCAGCGATACTGCAATTGCTTCGGCTATTCTCAAATCCCGGCCCAAGCCTGTCCCGAAAGGGCCTGTCGGGCCGTATGTCGAAGCGCAATGGTAAATTCTCGTAACCCAGACTCATCCTGAAAAAAGGAGACTACGATGAGAACATTAATTTTGTCGACGACAGTTATGCTTTCGGTGGTGTTGCTTGCCGCAACAAGCGGATGTTCGACATGCGGCGGGACAGGCGGCGCCTGCAAAGAGCGCCCGCTATTTTCAGCCGACTTTGAAGATGGCAAGCTCGACGCCTGGCAGGCCACCGACCCTGCGGCCTGGCGCATCGAAGACGGGCGCGGCGGCAAGGTGCTGGCCCTGTTTGGCAAAAGCGACTACGAGCCGGAGGTCCGCTCGCCTTATAACATCAATCTGATTCGGGAGGTGGTGGTGCAAAATTTCGTCCTGGAGGTCAAAATGCTCTCGACGACGGCCGATTACAACCATCGCGACCTGTGTCTGATTTTCGGGCACCAGGACCCTTCGCATTTTTATTACGTGCACCTTGCCAACCAGGCGGACGAAAACGCCAACTCAATTTTTATCGTGGACGGCAAGCCGCGAGTCTCGATTGCCAAGACCCGAACGAGTGGGACAAAGTGGGACGACCAGTGGCACACCGTCCGGCTGGTGCGGGACGTCAACAAGGGAACGATTGAGGTGTTCCTCGACTATAAGCCCGACCCGATTATGACCGCTGTCGACAGGCGCCTTGTATGGGGCAGGGTCGGGGTCGGTTCATTCGACGATACCGGCCAGTTCGATGATATTCGCCTGTGGGATTTTTAGCGGCTGAAACGCCTATCATTCGCAGCAGGGCACGGTGATTGTCTGCCAAGCGGCGGAAGCGAGGTCTCGTACCCCCCGGGCCGGGAGTGGGTACTGCTTGAATTCACATTTCCCGCTCAAATTCAAGGATTGGTTTAGCCCGTATTGGTGTTTAGCAAACGGAAAATCATACTTTGTGATATTGCAGATTTTTTAACGGCGCGTATCCTGAATCGTCTAAAACCTAAAAAATCCTGACTAATTTTTCTTGACATCGCTGTAGTTACCTGTTAGGAAGTGACTTGCGGTTTGGAAGAGGTTTGCAGTTAGGAAGATTTGGGGCGAGTGTCAGGGGACAAAGGATGCTGACGGCAGCAACGTCTGCAAATCGCTCAAATCTATGAACGTTGTTTTTATGAAAGGGGGTCTATGCCTAACAAAAGAAGTCTGTTTTTTTAGCATGGTATCAGTGTGGAAATGTTGCTTTTTGTCAGATGGGTAAAGGAGGTTTAATGCAATGGAAGAACGAAAGAGAAGACAAATTCCGCTGTTTTTAAGGAAACATCGCTGGTTAAAGTGGTTTTTTCCCGTGACCGGACTTTTAGCTCTTGTTTGGTTTCTGATACGGGTGATTCCGAAACCAACACGGGCGACATATCCATGTCAGCGGGTGGCTTTCCCGCTGGCTTCGGGTTTTTTGGTCTGGCTGATAGGGGCGATTACCTCCGTTACAGCATTCCGTAAAGCTAGCCATTACTTTGAGCGGTCGCGATGGGTGGTTGGCGTGATTTGTATTGCTGTTAGTATCGGAGCTGCATTTTTTGCCCTGAGCGGCGGCTTTGAAAGGATGCTCCTCGCTGATGACCCCAATCCAAATGATCCGATAGGAACCGCGAGGGGAATAAAGCCTGGACGGGTCGTCTGGGTGCGAGACGCGAATGCCACAAACTGGGACGGCCCCGGTATTGATGACGTTTACTGGTTCGATAATAGCGCTACAAATGAAGGGGTATGTGAAGGTATGCTGTCGATGTCGCTTTGGCGACTAACCGGCGAGGTAGACGACGCCAATTCCTGGGATGCGCTGTTCAAATATTACAACCAGAATGCAGGCAAGGGGAATGTTGGCTATCAGGGGGGCGAAAAGATTAACATCAAGGTCAATTTCGTGACGTGGCATCGCGGAGATAATGTTGACCAATACGGTAATCAGAATGGCGGTTACGACCGTTACAATAACGCGCCCCAGATGCTTATGGTGCTTTTGAGACAACTGGTTGAGGTAGTTGGGGTTGACCCGTGCGACATATTTATTGGTGATACACTGGGAGCTTTTCCAAACCACTTCTATGAACCCATCCAGGCGGAATTTCCGGGTGTGGTGTGCATAGACTACGTAGGGCTTCCAGGCAGGACGCTGGCGGTAAGGTCGACAACCGACTTTATATACTGGAGCGATGGCTCCGGTCTGTACAGCGAAGGGATACCGACTTTTTACGCCGAATCAGAGTATTTCATCAATTTCGCGGTCATGAAGGCTCATGATGCTGCCGGTATTACGGTGTGTGCGAAGAACCACTTTGGCTCGTTTATCCGGACCCCGATGGACTGGTGGCATGACTGGGACGACGATTATCTCGACCTGCATACCTTTTTGCCGGACCCGGAACCCGGGATGGGGAAATATCGCCCTCTCGTGGATCTGATGGGCCATCCCGATATGGATGGTAAGGCGATACTGTGGCTTATCGATGCGCTTTACGGCGCGCCGCATGAAGGCGGTGATACGGTGGAGTGGTACATGTCGCCGTTCAACGGGGACTGGCCTTCGAGTTTGTTTGCATCACAGGACGCTGTGGCGATCGATTCGGTCGCGTTCGATTTTATGTATGAAGAATGGGACCCCTGTGACCCCTGCGATGCCGAATATTATCCTCATATGAGCGGGACAGAGGATTATCTTCACGAGGCCGCTCTGGCCAATGACCCATGTTCAGGCCTTACTTACGACCCCGATGGGGACGGGAACGGGCTGGACAGCTTGGGAGTGCACGAGCACTGGAACAACGCAATTGACAAGCAGTACTCACGTAATCTGGGGACCGGCAACGGTATTGAACTGGTTGCAGTAGTGCACAATTTGGGTTATATCGACGAAGTGGCTGGCGCTGATATAGATGTTGCAGGAACGATAAACGGCACTTATGTCGATACTCAGACCAGCAATGACAGCTACGAGTCAATTCAGGAAGTAGAGTCGTCCGGCGGCTCTGGCACGCGGTACAGTCTCCTGGAGCACAAGTGGACGGTTGATGTGACCGGCGGGGTTACGGTAATCTTCAACGTGGAGGCCTATCACAGCGTTAATAGTGAAGGCGATGATTTTGTTTTTGCTTACTCAACCGACGACGATACCTATACAGATATGGTAACGGTTAGCAAGACCAGCGACGATGACATGGTTCAGAGCTATGAACTGCCAAATGATGTAAGCGGGACAGTCTACATCCGGGTTAAAGATACCGACCAGACAAAGGGCAATTTGGTGCTGGATACGGTTTACATTGATGATATGTACATAACGAGTGATTATGGTACCGGTCCTGATGTCACTGCTCCAAGTCCCGACCCAATGACGTGGTCGACTTTGCCCTATGCGACCAGCGGCACTGCGATTACGATGGTGGCGACGACGGCGAGCGATGAGAGCGGCGTGGAATACTATTTCGACGAGACGAGCGGTAATCCCGGTGGCTCGGACAGCGATTGGCAAGATAGCCCCGTATATACAGATACGGGACTTAGTGCTGAGACTCAGTACACCTATCAGGTTAAGGCCCGTGACAAATCGCCCAATCAGAATGAAACCGGCTGGTCAACGGCCGAATCTGCTACAACCCTGCCTGAAGATTTTAACGCTCCCGAGCCGGACCCGATGACCTGGGCCGTTTTGCCGCACGCGACGGGCGCAACGTCGATATCTATGGAAGCGACGACGGCCACTGACCTAAGCGGTGTGGAGTACTACTTTGACGAGGTGAGCGGTAATCCCGGCGGCTCTGACAGCGGCTGGCAGGATAACACGACATATAAGGATACGGGGCTCGATCCAAATACACAATATACTTACCAGCTCAAGGCCCGAGACAAATCACCGAATCAGAACGAGACCGGCTGGTCGACATCGGAGTCGGCGACGACTATGCTTACAGGTTCAGGTGACTTACCGTTCTCTGACGGGTTTGAAAGTGGCGATTTTGAAACGGGCGGCTGGACTACAGATGGGATCGCAGAGGTTAAGACACAAGCGGCGTACAGCGGCAGCTATGGAGCGGAGCTGCAGGTAACTGCCTGGATGGAAAAGGTGCTGAGCACCACAGGTTTTACAAATATTCATGTCAAGTATGTTTGCATGACAAAGGGAATGGATCCCGGTGAGTACCTGTATGTCGAATGGTGGGACGGTGATAGTTGGAATGTGCTTGATGCCTACCAAGGTACGGACTGGGTTTCTCGAGACAAGACATGTAGCTCTGGTGCAGATGATAACCCGTCCTTTAAGGTAAGGTTCCGCTCTAATGCCAGCGCACCGAGTCCGAAGGAAGAGTTTGCTCGGATTGACGATGTAGAGGTTACTGGCAGCGCGCAGTGATGTTAATGTTAAGCTGAGGAGTAACGACTGGTTTCCGAGGTGTGGCGGCTGATGAAGCCGCCACACCTTTTTTTCAGGCCAGTGTCGCAGGCGTGTCCAAATTCCGCGCCGCCACCAGCTAACAGCAAGGGCGAGCCTGTCTTGGCTGAAGCTACAACGCGGCAGGTGTGGGGGGCGGGGCAAAGCAAAGATTAAAAAGCGGGGTGCAAAATCGGGGGTAAAAATGTAAAATAGGACAGAAGAATAAACACTAAGCAAGAAAGGAGCGCATATGAGTCCGGAAGAGAAAAAACAGGGGCAGCATTACTTTTCGCTGCAGCCGAGTGAGAAGGCGGTTTTTAGAAGTGCGGCGGAGATATTCGCCGCGTACGTTTGTTCCGGCAAGGTCAGCGAGGACAACAGGAACGAGTATTACAAAATGGCAATCCGGGACGCGATAAGAATCGGGCAGGTAGTAGAAAAGAGCATTCAAAGCGACGAAGAACTGGCCGTATAGAGAAGGGTAGGGGGCGGTATTTTGTCAGAGATGAGGCTCGGCGGTGTGGCTGAGCAATAAGTATGGTAAACGTTGGTTAAGAGGTGTGCGATGAAGGTTGGTAAGAGTCAGGCGTGGATTTTGGTGGTACTGCGATTGGTTTGCGGCAGTCACTTTTTCTATCAGGGGATGATAAAGTTAGCTGACAGGTCGTGGTCGGCTCATTCGTATCTGATGAACTCAGAATGGATACTGGCGGGAGTGTTTCGGTGGATGGCGGAGACGAAGGCCGTATTGGCGGTGGTTGATATAGTCAATGTCTGGGGATTGATACTGATTGGACTGGCGCTGATTTTGGGAGTCCTCGGGCGAATCGCAAGCCTTTGCGGATTCTTGCTTTTGTCCTTGTATTACTTAGCGAACCCGCCGTTCGCAATTATGGGCGCGAGTCCTGTCGGCGGAGAGTACTCATTTATCGTCAATAAGCTTCTTATTGAGATGGCGGCATTTCTCGTCCTGTTTTTGTTCCCGACGGATTCGGTCTTCGGATTGGGGAAAATGAAGGAGTTCTTACTCCGGAAGAGACGGGCGGGAGACGAGGAAGGCAAGAAGCTCAGTCGCAGAGAGATACTCAGCAGTCTGGGCGGGCTGCCGGTAGTGGGGGTCTTTGCATATCCATTTGTAAAAGGAATGCGAAAGAAATTAGACGCCATATCGGGGGCTACGGCCGTGGCGGTGCCGGATATATATAAACAGGAATACGCTCGACTCAAGACGCTGGACTTAAATGACGCAAGTGTGGTTGTCAAGCAAAAGGAGATGCCGGTCGGGCGCATCGGGAACCTTACGATGGGCCGGGTGATAAGTGGCAGCAATCTGATTAGTATGAATATGCACGCGAGGGACTTGGATTATGTAAACGCGCTTGCGACGAACTACAACACAGAAGAGAGAATATTTATGACGCTAAAGAAGTGCGAGGAACATGGTATCAACGCAATAGTTTTGAAAGACCATAACTTCGAGCAGTTCAAATTAAAAGAATACTGGGACGATTGGGGCGGCAAAATGGTATGGATTGCCGATGTTATCACAACGGAGATAGACAAGTATGAAGAACTACTGGTAAAGCATCTGGAGCTTGGGGCGTCGGCGGCGTATCTGTGGGGAGGAGCGAGTGACATCTGGTATTACGAGAAGAAGCAGGACAATATCATCAAGGCGTTCGAGATAATGAAAAAATATAATATACCGGTTGGGATAGGGGCGCACCGACTGGAGCCGATTAAGTTCTGTGAGAAGGAAGGGCTGGCACCGGACTTTTACTTTAAGACATTCCATCATGACCGGTACTGGTCTGCCCATCCGAAAGGCAACAGAAAATATATGGAGATGTGGGACGAGTGGTCGAACAAGTGCGGGGAGTTTCACGATAATCTTTGGTGCGACGGTCACGAGGAGACGGCGGCGTTTATGCAGGATGTGAAGGTACCGTGGATAGCGTTTAAGGTTCTGGCGGCGGGGGCCATCGGCGTTGAGGAAGGGCTTAAGTATGCGTTTGAGAGCGGGGCGGACTTTATTTGTTTAGGGATGTTCGACTTTCAGGTAAAGGAGGATGCGGTAATCGCCCAAAGGGTCGTCGCAGAAACAAAGAACCGCAAACGTCCGTGGATGGGATGATGAAGGCCGGCCGGTACTGACGGACAGGGTGTTCTACAGAAAAGAGTAAAAACTGGGCTGTCGCCCAGTTGCACCTCAAGCAGTGAAGGCAGTAAGAGGGTTAAATTTGCGGTCAGTTAGCTCTTACTTAGGGCTTCGGGGGCGGTCATAATTAGAAAAAAATAAATTTTTTTGGCTTTTTTGTTATTAACTATTGACAAAAAAGCCGTCTAGTCGATAATTTCACTTTAGAGCGATCGTGATATAAAATTCCTCGGCGAAACAGCGGAAATATAGAATTGCCTGAACAGGGCGTCTTCGAAAGTGTTATTTGTGGGGCCCGCCAATTCGGGCCTTTTGG
>CP070830.1:1944898-1963691 GCA_020344865.1 Planctomycetota bacterium | reverse complement strand
GTGTCCTTTGCCAGCTCAGAGCTTCCACCTATTTCGACTTTGACGGTTTTTCTGCTGCCGTCGCGGAGGACGACCAATTCGACCTTTGTGCCGGGCCTTAGCATTGCGATACGGCTTCTGAGCTCATTCGCTTTCTTGACTTTCTCACCGTCGATTTGGACGATGACATCGTATCGTTTGATGCCGGCTTTGTCTGCGGCGGAATCCTCGCTGACCTCGATGACGAGAACGCCTTTGGTTTCCTCGAGGCCGAGCGATTCGGCGAGGTCCGGGTTCAGGTCACGGATATAAACACCCAAGAGCCCACGGGTGACAGGCTCACCTTTGATGAGCCTTTCATAGATGAATTTTGCGATATTGATAGGGACGGCGAAGCCGATGCCGATATTTCCACCGGGGCCGACGATGGCGGTGTTTATTCCGACGACTTCTCCATCGAGGTTAATTAGCGGCCCGCCAGAATTTCCAAAGTTTATAGCTGCATCGGTCTGAATGAAATCCTGATACTCGGGGGCGCGCCCGGCGAAACTCAGACCGCTTCGACCCTTGGCGCTGACTATACCGGCGGTGACGGTGTGGCTTAGACCCAGGGGGTTGCCTATGGCGATTACCCATTCGCCGACCTCGAGGGCGTCGGAATCAGCCAGATCGAGGCAGGCAAGGTTTTCGGCATCAATTTTTATAACGGCGACTTCGGTATCGGGGTCGGAGCCGGTGACTTTAGCCTGGAACTCTCGGCCGTCGACAAGTTTGACCGTTATTGCTTCTGCGTCCTGGACGACGTGATTGTTTGTCAGGATGTACCCGTCGGCCGAGACGATGAATCCGGAGCCCTGGACAGGCCGCTGATACCTGCGCTGCTGTGGGCGTCGTCGAGGGGAGGGGTGGCCGAAGAAGCGTTCGAAGAAGTCATCATCAAAGGGGTCGCTAAAGGGCCAGTCAGGCATTACGGAGTATTCACGCGTTGTTACCTGGCTGGCGGTGATTCCCACTACAGCGGGGGAGGCCTTTTCGGCGATTTGAGCGAAGGCCTTTCCCATCTGGCGCAGGGTGTCGATGCTGTTCGCATCCTCTGCAAGGGCCGATACAGGGCTGACGAACAGTAAGAGTATTGAAAAAGCCGAGATTAATTTACCGTGTGCGGACACTTTCAGATTACCGCTTCGCATTTTAGCCTCCTTATCATCAGGGCATCTAACGTATTTACAAAAACCGGTGATTTATCGGTTTACTCTTAGCAATTTAGACGCATTTTATACGATTTTGCCTTCGATAGGTTCACGAGGTCAGTTTTTTTCGCACCGTTGCGGGGGCCAACCAATGGTGATTTTGCCACAGTGTCAGCCGATTTCGTCGTCTATCCAGGCGAGTAGCTCTTTTAAATCATCGAGGGTAATATCGCCCATGTGGGCGATTCGAAAGGTCTGCTCTTTGAGCTTGCCGTAGCCGTTGCCGAAGACGGTATTGTGCTTTTGCTGTATGGCTTTTATGGTTTCGGCGACGTTGATACCCCGCGTGTTTTTGACTGTCGTGAGGGTATTTGAGGCATATTTTTCTTCGCAGAAGAGGTCGAATTTTTCCCTGGCCCAGGCCCTTACGAACTCGCCCATGTGCGCGTGACGGGACCAGACATTTTCCATGCCCTCTTTAAGCAATTTCTCACACTGATAGTTCAGGGCCATAATATGGGGGATATTCGGCGTAACCAACGTTTGGTTTTTCTGGTCTGACTTGGCCCAGAGCTGAAAGTCAAAGTAGTACCCTCTGTTGGGGACATTCTTGCTTTTCTCCAAAGCCCGGTTGCTAACGGCGGCGACGGCCAATCCCGGTGGGATTGCGAATGCCTTTTGTACGGATGCGAAGGCGATGTCCCAGCCGAGCTCGTCAAAATGGAGGGGCAGCGCGGCCATTGCGCTGACTGCATCTACAAAGACGAGCACATCGGGATATTTTTGTTTCATCATCTTACTGATTTCCCGGAGCGGATTGGTCAGGCCGGTACTTGTCTCGTTATAGACAAGTGTAACGGCGGCGTACTTGCCGGTCGCGAGTTCCTTGTCTACCATCTCTGGTGTGATTGGCTGGCCCCAATCGACTTTCAGCTGTTCGACTTTTCTGCCACAGCCTTTTGCCACGTCAGCCCATTTGTCGCTGAAGGCCCCGCAGCAGGTGCACAGAACGGTTTCGTCAAAGCCGACACAATTACGAATTGACGCTTCCCAGATTCCGGAAGCCGAAGAGGTGCTTAAAAACACATTCTGCTCGGTAAAAAGCATCTTTTTGAGCGTCTGCACCGTCTCTGAGTGCAGTTGGGAGTACTCTTTGAGCCGGTGTCCCAGTGTCGGGCGCGCGAGCTGCTGTAAAACATCTTCGTTGACCTTTACCGGTCCAGGGATGAACAACCTGGGCGGGTTTTTCCAATCTGTCATACCACCATCTCCAATAAAGAGCTACAGTTTGTTAATAGTCAGGCCGGTGTTGACTTTCGGGTAAAAATAAGTTGTTTTCTGGGGCATTCTCTCGCCGGCATCAGTGACCGTTTTCAATTGCTGCATTGTTACAGGATTCATAAAGAAAGCAATCTGTTTTTGCCCCTGGTCGGTTTTGGCAATTGATTCGTCGATTGCGTTGTTGGTATCTTTCACGTATTCGATATTGCCGCCGCGGGCGAGCTTTTTCTCGTCGATACCCAACAGCTGCTCGAGTATTAGTCTGTGCAGAACGGAGACGTCGAGGGCCTTGGAGGGCAAGCTCATATTTGATTCGGCCGAATCCATTATTTTGCTATCTCTCAAGACCGCCGTGTAGAAGGCGCTGTTTGCGGCGTAAATTCCGAAAGCATGTTTGTCAAGTGCAAGTTCGGCTTTCATTCGGTTAAGCATCTTTTCTTTGGCCTCGGTCTTGGCCTGTGGCGAATCGAAGGGGAACTCATTGATGTCGAAGTGGTTTTTCAGGTCGGCGAGTAATTTTTCGAAAGAGAAGTTCTCAAGGCTGGCGACGAGGCGATGTGTGGCGAAGATTAGCAGTCCTTCCTGGCAGGTATTTACAAATGCAATCATTTGGTAAGCGGCCGCAGCGTTAGGGGTTTGTTTTTGGTAGTTCAAGGCCGTTTCGTAGCGATGGTGGCCATCGGCTATAATGCAGTTTTTATCAAGCATCATATTGGTGATTTGCTCGATGTCGTCCTTTAAGGTTATGGCGAAGAGCCGATGCCGCACGTCCTGCTCATCGGTGGAATCGATAAGCGGTTTTTGTTTGGCGGCTCTTTCAATTATTTTGTCTGCGATGCTTTGTTTGTCTTCGTAAAGCATAAAGACCAGGCCGAACTCTGCGTCGGTTGCTTTTCGAAGATTGAGCCGGTCGACTTTTGGCTCATCGAGGGTATGCTCGTGAGGCCTTACGGTTTTGCCATATTCTTCGAGTTTGGCCAAAGCGATGAAGCTGTTGCGCTGCAAATCCCGCCCAGCTGCATGAAAGTCCTGGACGTAAGCGTAGATAGTATCGGTTCGGTCCTGGGTTAAGACACCCTTTTGGAGCCAGGTGTTGAGATGGTCTGCGGCCCTTGTGTAGCGGTTTTTTTTGCTGTCATCAGAGGGCTGTTGTTTTCCTTTGATTATTCGCACGATATTATATTCGCTTTTTTCGTAGAGCTGCTGCTGCTGAGCGGAGCTGATAACATCGTACGGAGGGGCGATGCAGCTTCCCGCATCACCAACGACGGTTTCGTTAAACCTAAGTGCTTTGAAGGGCTTGATTTGCATTATCACCTGCTGAAAATTCCTTATTAGTCTTTGGCCAATATCCGGGTCTAAATTAATTACAGTGATTCTCAAAAACTGCAGAAACAAAGATAGTATCAAAGGAAAGGCGGATTGTCAAATGCGGTCGACGGGTTTGGGTGTGTTTGTGCGGGCATTCTTCTTTTGCGCGAGATATTTGTTTATTGCATCGGCAGCAATTCTGCCCTGTCCCATAGCCAGAATTACAGTCGCGGCACCCAAGACTATATCTCCGCCGGCGTAGACGCCTTCCAGCGAGGTTTTGCAGTTTTCGTCGACGATGATATTTCCCCACTTATTGAACTGAAGGCCGGGGGTGGTCTGGCGAATCAGCGGGTTTGCCTGGTTTCCGATGGCGATAATTACGGTGTCGAGTTCAATTTTAAACTCGGAGCCGTCGATTGGCACAGGCCTTCGCCGTCCGGAGTCGTCCGGCTCGCCAAGCCGGTACTTTAGGCACTCGATAGCGGTTACGCGGCTGTTTTCATTACCAATTATCCGCTTTGGGCTCTGCAGTATGTGAAACTCGACGCCTTCTTCTTTAGCGTGGTGGACTTCCTCGATTCGAGCGGGCATTTCCTTTTCACTTCTACGGTAGACCAAATAGACTTTTTCCGCTCCGAGCCTCACAGCTGTCCGGGCTGAATCCATTGCGACGTTGCCGCCACCGATGACGGCGACTTTCTTTGAGCGTGCGATTGGGGTGTCGGCGCCGGAGCCGAACTGATAGGCCTTCATGAGGTTTGCGCGAGTAAGGTACTCGTTTGCGCTATAGACACCGATGAGAGACTCACCTTCGATGCCCATAAATCTCGGCAGGCCGGCCCCCACGCCGATATAGACCGCATCGAAACCGTCTTCGGTCATAAGTTGTTTCAGGGTTCTCGTTCTGCCAACGATGAAGTTGCAGACGACTTTGACGCCCATTTTGGTGAGGGTGTCGATTTCTTCCTGGACTATTGCCTTGGGCAGTCTGAATTCGGGGATTCCGTAGACCATCACGCCGCCGGGCTTGTGGAACGCCTCGAATACGGTGACATCGTGGCCCGCTCTTCTGGTGTCGGCGGCGGCGACGATGCCGCCCGGGCCTGAGCCGATTACGGCCACTTTCATTTGGGTCTGCGGCGCCACGGCGGGGATGGAGTTTTGGTTCTGGTCATAGTCGGCGGCAAACCTTTCGAGGCGGCCTATTGAGACGGCCTTGTCGACGTCCTTGAACTTTTTGCCTACGGTGCATTCGAGCTGGCACTGGACTTCCTGCGGACACACGCGGCCACAGACGGCGGGCAGCAGTGAGTTTTCCTTGATTATGTCGAGGGACTTTTTGAAGTCTCCTTCGGCTATGGCGGCTATGAAGTCCTGTATTCTTATTTGTACGGGGCAGCCTTTGATGCAGGGGGCCTTTTTGCACTGCAGGCATCGCATCGCTTCCAGTCGGGCCTGTGTTTGGGTGTAGCCGGTGGCCACCTCGTTGATATTGCGTGTTCTTTCGACGGGGTCCTGCGCGGGCATATCCTGAGGCGGTATATCGTATCTGTCGGCGGGCTTAAGCTGGCCGGCTTTTTGCTTTGCCAGAAGCCGTTGGAGGATTTCCTGTCTTTGTTTTTCTGTCACGATAAAGAATGCTCAATGTAATTTGCCTGCGATGGTTTTGGGTGGCGGCGACAAGCAGGCGTTTATTATTTGGGCGAATGTGCCCGTTGCAATTTGCCTTTTGAGCACAATTTCCCAAAGCACTTATCAGTTTCTCTTATGTCAAAAAAAGGAAAACCTGCAGTATGCATAAAAAAAGCTGTTTGTCAATATATCATTGCGGATTTTACAGAGAAGGCGCCTTGCTTAGCTATAGGGAAATAGACTGGTGTGCAGTTGGGGGGATAATTGCTAAAAGGAATCGATATCGGTGGTATGCGGGAGATTTTGGAGGGGGCAGCCGGGGCATTTTGCCTTTGGCTTGCAGAATTCCTTTCCGACCTTAACCAGCAAAGCGTGGTATTCATTGAAGAGCTGAGAATCCTGCGGCAGGTTTGACTGGAACAGTTCTCTTAGCTGCTCGTAGTCGGCCTGCGGCTCGATTAGGCCGTGACGAACGGCCACGCGGGCGGTGTAGGCATCAATGACAAAGATTTCCCTGTTGAAGGCATAAAGCAATATCGAATCGGCGGTTTCGCGGCCTATGCCTGTTACGGCCAACAGCTCGGCCCTTAACCGGTCGGTGTCGAGGTTTTCGAGATTCGCCAGCCCGCCGTCGTAGTTTTGAAAAAGCCAATTGATAAAGTTTTTGAGTCGTTTTGCTTTTATGTTGTAATAGCCAGCCGGTTTGATGATTTTGGCAAGATTAGAGACATCAAGATGGTAGAGCTTTTCGGGGGTCAAGAGGTCGGCGGATTTTAGATTATCTATTGCCTTTTCTACGTTGGTCCAGTTTGTGTTCTGGGTGAGGATGGCACCGGTGATTATCTCGAACTGCGTCTCGCCGGGCCACCAGTGCTGAGGGCCGAAGCGGTCGAGGAGCAGCTGGTAGATTTCGGTTAATTGTTCAGTAATCATTTTAATTGTCGTTCTAACCAAACAGATGTGTTTAGCTGTTGTAATTTTCGCTTATTTTGGTTAAACTCTGCGAAATTTAAGTGATGCGGTCAACCAATTTTTGGGGGGCGGCATCAAAAAACAGGGACGTTATGTAGGGCAACAAGGCGGTTGTTATGAAAGGCAATCACAAGTACAGCACGGGCCAACTGCTCAACTTTGCGCGGGATTCTTATTTTGAACGGACGTCCCGTCCGGTTTACGCCATGGTTTTTCTGCTGCCGTTTATTGTCTTCTACGAGCTCGGCACGATTTTCATTAATACAGATGTGCTTAGCCAATCTCAGGTGCGAGTGGTGGCGTTTGTATGGCTCCAGAATTTTCTCGAATACCTTGGTTTTGGCAGCAGGTTGGCGTGGATGATGCCTCCGTTGACGGTGGTGATTATTCTGGCGGCGCTGCAAGTGGCGTCTCGCAAGCGGTGGAGCTTCGGCATCGGCGATATGTGGCCGATGGCAGTTGAGTGCGTTTTGCTTGCGGTACCTCTGATTGTGCTGAGTTTATTTTTGAATACCTCGGTTGTGTCCGAGGCGGATGTTGGCTGGTTTGACAAGACTTTGGCGCCGGGGCCAAACACGGCGGTCGTTTTGTCGGCGAGCGTGGAGGGCAGCCCTGATGCGGCGGGGGGCGGTTCTCTGCTTGCCAATATTGTTACCGGTATAGGGGCGGGGATTTATGAGGAGCTTGTTTTTCGGCTGATTTTGATATGCCTTTTGATGATGCTATTCCAAGATGTTTTGCGGCTGAGTAGAAGGAACTCCATCATTCTCGCGGTGGTTATTTCGGCGGCGCTATTTAGCGTGCATCATCACATAGTATATCTTGAGGGTCGATTCGCCCAGAGCGGCCCTTTTAACTGGATGGAGTTTAGTTTTCGGGCGGTCGCGGGTGTGTATTTTGCGGTGCTTTTTTCGATACGCGGCTTTGGTGTTACGGCCGGGACTCATGCTTTCTACGATATTATCGCGACTGTTATCAACAGCGTCTTTTTCCAGCAGTAAAAAATCAGCGGGTTAAGGGTTTATTAAATTTTTGCAAAAAACTTTACTGCTGTTAGTCTTTTAGCCTGCGGAACTTGCGGAATAATAGTCCGATAAGGCCGGAAATCGACCTTATCAACACTGATATTGCGCTTGAATAAACGGGGCGTTTTTCGTATAATGAGGGCACGATTGGCAGCAAATGTTTTCTTTTGAGAATACTTTATGGAATTACCGCAAATCAACGTAGCTATCGAAGAACTGACGTTCAGTCTTTTTCAAAGACCACTGCACCCGGAGCTTTTTCAGATATACGCCAAGCGGCAGCTAAAGACGGGCAAATACGAGGCTGATATCTGGGTTACGGGGTGCACGCACGTTGTCAGCGTTCATAGCGGGGGTCTGTGCCTTAGCGAGGTCGTAAGCGCGCCGGGGCAGATGCTTCCGCAGCGAGGTCTGATTGAGCGTTTCCGCTTCCGTGGTCCGCGTTCCCACAAGTGCACTTTGAGCCGCGGCGTAAGCTATATGACCGATTTTCAAATTGAGAAGATGAGCACCAATTTGTATCGTCAGAGCCATACGGACCTTGAGCGTTTCGCCCGGAACCGGGGCATGTTCGTGAAGTTTCCTGAGTTGGAGATTGGCGGCCTGCAGCCGTTCTGCTATGTTGATTTTGAGGCGAGAAAGACGGAACTGCACATCCACACGTTCGCGGCGTATCCGGACCAGGTGACGATGATCAAGACACAATCTCTGTTTGATTTTAAGTAGTACGCGTGAGGCGGACGAGGTAAGCAGAAAGGGAGTCTTCTAAGTATTTTTCTTTTCCTGTTTGACTTTCTGCTTTAAGATATCCCACTTTTCGCGGATTTCCTCAGCCATTCTGCTGTTTGGGAAACCGCGCATAATCTGATGGCCGGTTTCGAGGGCCCTTTCCCAATCCTTCTCCGAGACGGCGAGTGAGAACTGCACTCCGAGACTGTGCAATTTGTTTCTGAAGACACCTCTTGCCGCCTGCTGGAGAGCCAGCCCCTCGTTCGGGCTCAGGTACTGGTCCAGCTCTCTTAGCAGCTCAAGGCTTCGGTCGGTGTCCTCTCGCTTTACGGCATCGTCCCAGGCCGCCAGTAGTGTCTTTTTGCGCTCGTCCTTTCTATCGAGCAGTTTCTGTCGCATTGCTTTTGCTTTTTCGGATTCGGGCTCGGCCTTAATCAGGCGTTCAATCAGCATGCTTGCCTTGGCCCACTGGTAGCTGTCGAAGAGCCTTTCGATATGTGCAATGACCTGATTTATCCGCTCCTGGTCGCTGGCGTCGCGATATCTATCGGCTTCGTCTCGCAGCTGCTTGACGAGTTCCTGATATATAGTCGCGTGAGCAATTTCATCAATCATTTCGTATGCGGTATCAAATTCTTTCTGCTGGAGCTTTTCGAAGACGGCCTCGCGAAGGGATTGCCTGTCGGCATCCCGGAAGGCGATGGCCTTGGCTGTTTCGCTGAGCCTGGCACTTTGATTGACCTGGTTGAGGACGGAGCGGTTTTTTTCCATCGTCTCAGCTATTTTGTCGAGCTTTGCGTCACTTTCCTGAAGCGTATCGAGGATTTTTGATACCTTTGGGATGGTCAATAAAATTGCCAGTACAATCATAAAACCGGCGAAGGTCCAGATGAAACCACCGGTTGAGACCTTGGTTGTTACTCCGGTCGAGACACCCGCAGAGGAGCGGCGGCCGTTTGTGAAAACCGAGAACAGCAATACGAGCGATACCACTACGACAACAATGACAATGTGCCACTTATACCGCCATATTGGGCTGTCTTTTCCGAGGTCCATAATTACCCTTTTTCAAAAGGAATTTTTTGGTGAGTAATTTGAATCTATTAAGCATATATTATAATGTTTGTGGTATGGTCTTGTCAATGGTTGAAAAGCCTATTTGATGGGCGTCAATTCGTGCTTTTATGAGCGCATTGGCAGTAAATATGAGGACCTTTAAGTGCGTAATTATGGTGTTGGTGGCGCTGGTGTCTATAGCCGGGATGTGCGCGCACAACGAGGAGGCTGAAAAGCCGGGGACAGAGGCTGTTGTGAAAGGGGCCAATGAGTTTGCGCTCGAATTATACGCGAAACTTAGCGAGCAGGAGGGGAATCTGTTTTTCTCACCGTACAGCATCTCGACGGCGCTGGCAATGACTTATGCTGGTGCGCGTGGCAGAACCGAAACACAAATGGCAGACGTGCTGCACTTTCCGACAACGGTGAACACAAAACTTCCATCGGGGTCGACCCACGACCAGAAGCGGTTCCATTCTGCGTTCGGCACTATCGTAAAGGCCCTTAATGCCCGGGGCAAGAAAGGTGCCTACGAGCTCACGGTTGCCAACGCTTTGTGGGGCCAGAAGCGGTACGGATTTTTAAGAGAGTTTCTGGAGCTTGTCGAGACCAGCTACGGTGGAAAGCTAAATGAGGTCGATTTCATAAGGACTACTGAGACTGCTCGACAAATGATAAACGCCTGGGTAGAGAAGAAAACCAGAGGCAAGATTAGGGACCTCATCGCCAAAGGCGTGTTGAATACCTTGACACGGCTGGTTTTGACTAATGCCGTTTACTTTAAGGGCAACTGGGCCAAGCGGTTTGAAGCCGACAGCACAAGAGACGGACCGTTTACTTTGCTTGATGGAAAAAAGATTAACGTACCTATGATGAACCAGACCGGTGAGTTTAAATATATGGAGACGGAGGATTTCCAGGGTCTTGAACTTGCCTATGTTGATGAAGAGCTGTCCATGATTATCCTGCTGCCGAAGAAATTTGACGGGCTCACGGACTTCGGTAAGACAATCACCGGGGAAAACCTTTCAAATTGGACGGCTGAACTGCGCGAGCAGGAGGTCATCGTATCCATCCCCAAGTTCAAGATGACCAGCCAATTCGCTCTGGCCGAGGTTCTAAAATCGATGGGAATGACGGACGCCTTTTCGGCGGATGCAGATTTTTCGGGGATGAACGGCAAAAGAGACCTTTTTATTTCTGCGGTCATCCACAAGGCCTACGTCGACGTCAACGAAGAGGGTACAGAGGCGGCGGGGGCAACCGCGGTGGTTGTCGGCGTAACGGCTGTCCGGCCCGAACCGACACCTGTTTTTCGCGCAGACCATCCATTTGTGTTTTTCATTCGTGATAACCAATCGGGCAGCATTCTGTTTATCGGCCGGGTAATGAATCCGAAAGACTAAGGGGAAATTGGGCCGACAAAAACATCTAGAAAACTGCGTGTGCCCAATGCTTTTTTTGCGACGGATAAGTACGATTTTCAGCCCACGACCAATCGTCGTGTTTACGGTAATCAACGCGGGCTGTAGGCGATATTTGTTGGAATCGTTGTGGGTGGGGACAGATGCAGCGGGCAGCAGATGTTGATTTTTAGCAACGCAGGGTTTTAACCCATATAAGGGCTGTTTTCGGACGCATCCGGATAAAGGTCAAGGACGGCACTTGAAGTCGCATCGGAAGGCTGTGTCTGGGGGGGGTATGATTTCGGAAGCGGCGGGAGGCCGGTTTTTAGGACTTTCGGGTATAGGTTTTGCACAACACGTTCGTTAATCGAGCGGCCGCTGTGAGTCTGCGCAGGGGTGACGGAAAGGCAAGCCGGCTCGATAAGGAGCGTAGTGCGAGTGTGATGGAAAAATCAAAGCCGGAAGACAAACTAAGAGAGCTGGTCGAAGAGTTCGGGGGACTCATCGATCCGCGGCACAAGAAGCCGGCCGTGCTCAGCAAACAGGCGCAAGAGCGTCATAAAAAGCTGCAGAAAAACGTCGATAATCTGCAGGAATCCATCGATTACCTGCGGGTGTGCATCAAATATAAGCTCTTCGATTTAGAGGCTACTCGGCGGGAAAACGAATATCTAAAGAAGCTTCTTGGCGGCGGAAAGAGCTAACAGCCGAAAGACATAACTGGCAAACCAGCAAAGCCAAACGTGGCCCATAAGGCGGGCGAGGCTAAGCTATTTGTGAACTAATTTCGCTTTTCCGGTTTTGTTTCTTACACACCAAAGGCGTGCCACTTTATGCATAAAAATGGCGGTTTTGGGCAAGGGAGTGAAAAGTTTGAGTCGGTTTTTGTCGATAAAATTTTAGCTGTGGGCGAACCAACGTCCGGTAAACGAACAGAAACTGTGCGCCGAGCATATAGTTATACAGACGTAACGTCCCGAATCAGGGTTTAAATGAGTTTTGACGGCTTGACAAGACCCCGCGTTGTTCTATAATGCTTTTTCGGCGAGGGGCAGTTGTGGACAAGTACTTTGTGAAAGCAGTTTTGGGGTAAAATATGTTTGAGCGGTTTACAGACCGAGCGCGGAAGGTTATGGCCCTGGCTAACCAGGAGGCCCAGCGGTTTAACCACGAATATATAGGTACCGAGCACATCCTGCTGGGTTTGGTCAAGGAAGGCAGCGGCGTGGGCGCTACGGTTCTAAAGAATTTGGAAGTGGACATAAAGAAGCTTCGTCTGGAAGTGGAGAAGCTGGTCAAGAGCGGCCCTGACATGGTTACGATGGGCAAGCTGCCGCAGACGCCGCGGGCCAAGAAGGTCATTGAATATGCGATCGAGGAGGCGAGGGCGCTGAATCATAATTACGTCGGGACAGAGCATATTTTGCTTGGCCTTTTGCGTGAGAGCGAGGGGATAGCGGCTCAGGTTCTCATGAATCTGGGATTGAAGCTCGAAGAGGTTCGTCAAGAGGTTTTGAATCTGCTCGGGGCGGGCGTGGAGGGCGGTCCCGTGGGTCTTGGGATGAAGATGGGACCGACGGTCGGTCGAAAGCCCAAGAGCAAGACGCCGGCACTGGACAGTTTCGGCAGGGACCTTACTGAACTGGCTACCAACGGCGAGCTCGACCCGGTAATCGGCAGAAAGACGGAGATTGAAAGACTAATCCAGATACTTTGTCGGCGTACAAAGAACAATCCGGTCCTGTTAGGGGAAGCCGGAGTTGGCAAGACAGCCATCGTTGAGGGTCTGATCCAGCAGATAGTGAACAAAGAAGTGCCGGAGCTACTCAAAGACAAGCGAATCGTTGTGCTTGATTTGGCGATGATGGTGGCGGGCACTAAATACCGGGGACAATTCGAGGAGCGTATAAAGGCGGTAATCAACGAGGTCAGAAGGGCAAAGAACGTGGTGCTGTTTGTGGATGAGCTGCACACGCTGGTTGGGGCCGGCGGGGCCGAGGGGGCGATAGATGCTTCAAATGTGCTCAAGCCGGCACTTGCGAGAGGCGAAGTTCAGTGCATCGGAGCCACGACATTAGATGAATATCGAAAGCATATTGAGAAGGACGGGGCGCTGGAGAGGCGGTTTCAGACGATAATTGTTGAACCGCCTTCCAAGGACGAGACGCTGGCGATTCTCAGGGGACTGCAAGACCGCTATGAGGCCCATCACAGAGTCCGGTTTACGGACGAGGCTCTTTTCCAAGCGGTAGAGCTGTCGAGCAGGTACATTACCAGCAGATGCCTGCCTGATAAGGCGATAGACGTGGTTGATGAATCCGGTGCGAGGGTGCGGCTTAAGAATATGACTCCGCCGCCGGACTTGACGGAAATAGAGGGGCAGATTGAGAAGCTGCAGAGGGAGAAAGACGAGGCGGTCAAGAGCGCCGACTATGAGCGGGCGGCGGCGTTGAGGGACGAGGCCCAACAGCTTTTGGACAAGAAGAACGAACTGCACAAAGAATGGTACGAGCAGAGTAAGGAGGCTACGGGGGTGGTGGATAACGAGACGATTGCAGAGGTAGTCAGCAAGATGACCGGCGTGCCACTGACTCGGCTTGAGAAGAAAGAGACGCAGCGGCTTCTGGAACTCGAATCCGAGCTTCACAAGCGTGTTGTTTCGCAGGATGAAGCGATAACGGCCGTAGCTAAAGCGGTGAGGCGCAGCAGGAGCGGCCTGAAGGACCCGAATCGTCCAATGGGCAGCTTCATATTCTTAGGTCCGAGCGGTGTAGGCAAGACGCTTCTTGCGCGGGCGTTGGCGGAGTTTATGTTCGGTGACGAGAACTCACTGATACAGGTAGATATGAGCGAATTTATGGAGAAGCATAATGTGAGCCGGCTGGTCGGCGCGCCTCCCGGCTATGTAGGTTATGAGGAAGGCGGGCAACTTACGGAAAGAATCAGGCGGCGGCCTTATGCCGTGCTTCTTCTGGATGAGATAGAAAAGGCCCATCCGGACGTCTATAATATGCTGCTTCAGATTATGGAGGAGGGCCGGTTGACGGACAGCTTCGGTCGAAACGTAGATTTTAAGAATGTTGTTCTTATTATGACGAGCAATATCGGTGCGGAGCTGATAAAGAATCAGTCGGGTTTTGGCTTCGGCAAGAAGAGCCCCGAGGCCAACTACGAGAAGATGAAAGAGATGCTCCAGAAGGAAGTTGAGCACCACTTCAGGCCGGAGTTTTTGAACCGGGTTGATGATACGATAGTTTTCCAGTCACTGACGAGGGAGGATTTGCAGACTATCGTTGACTATGAGCTTGCAAAGGTATTCAAGCGGCTGACCGAGCACGGGTTGAAGCTCGAACTGACCGACCAGGCCAAGGAATTTCTTATCGACAAGGGTTACAATCCGGAATTCGGCGCCAGACCATTGCGAAGGGCGATTGAGCACTACATAGAGGACCCGGTTTCGGAGGCAATGCTGCGAGGAGAGTTCAAGGGTAAGAACCTGATAAAAATTGATGTACAGGATGAAGAGCACTTGAAGTTCGAAGGGTCGAAGGTGGAGGAGCCGAGCGGCGAAGAGGCTGAAGCGGTGGCCCAGTCGAAAGAGAAGCAAGATTAGGCCTGCTTATCGCGCATTGCTATAAGCTGTCGGTCTTTTAAGCGGGGAAGCGGAGCTATTTTCGGGTGAGTTCTTTCTCGATTGTGGACTGCTGTTGCGCCAAGAGGGTCTCGAAGCGCTGTTTTTCCATCCACTCTACGGTACCATTAAGCCTTAATACGATAAACCCTTTCCCGAGGAAGAGAGAGCGGTAGTTCTTCTGGGTGTAAGCCAAGACCTCATCCGGAGAGGATTCAAAGTCTATCCATCTGGCCCGATATTGGAGGTCGCCGAGGCGGACGTTCCCTTCCAAGTTTTCTCTAATACTGTTTACATAGGATTCCGGCGGGACTGAGCCATGTTCTTTTCGGTATTGCAGGACTATTTGTCCAAGCTGGTGCATTGCCCTGGTCGCCTCGGAGCGGTTGATCCAGTCTTTGAAGCTAATCATTGCGACCACTGCGATAGCGGTGGCAACTACCACGATTGTAAAGTCTATCAGTATGGCTTTTTGCCGTTTATTCATGTGCTGTGTCTTCTTGCCTGCGGTAGGTCTTGCGAATCACGATTTTATTTTTGCCCTGTTGTCCCGGACGATTATTTTTCCTTCGGCAAAGAGGTTTATGGCCTGCGGATACGCTATGCATTCCTGCTCAAAGACTCTGACGGCGAGAGTGTCGGGGGTATCATCATCTCTGACTTCACAAGTTTTCTGCACGATAGTCGGTCCTTTATCATACTCATTGGTACAGAAGTGGACGGTGCAGCCGCTTACTTTACAGCCTGCGGCGAGGACGGCCTCGTGGACGTGGTGTCCCCACATGCCCTTGCCGCCGAAGCTTGGCAACAGGGCGGGGTGTATATTCATAACGCGGTTCTCGTACCGAGGGGGTATTTTCCAGAGGCAGAGCCAGCCGCCCTGGACTACGAGGTCAACTTTGGCGGCGAGGAGTTCTTCTTCGATATGCCTGCTGAAATCGTCGATGTCAGGGTAGTCTTTTTTGCGGATGATTTTCACATCAAGGCCGGCGCTTTTCGCCTTTTCCACGCCGGCTACGGTTGAGCGTGAACTTATTACGACGGCGACTTTGGCATTTAGCAGACCCTGGTTGATATAGTCGAGGATGTTCACAAGAGTTGTGCCGCCGCCGCTTATCAACACTCCGAGTCGGATTGGTTGTTTGCCGGTCCGGGCCACTGAATTCATCTGGATGTCCTTTCCAAGGTTCAGCGCCCTGTTTACGAGTTCGTCGGCCTTTTGGTTTTTCTCTCTGGCGACATGCTGAACTTTCCAGCTTTGGAACTGGTCGAGCAGTTCAAATGTCTGGCGGAAGAGAGGTCTTATTTGGTCGCTTTTTACTTTGTACTGTCCGTTGATTTGCTTTACGAGCAATTCGCTGTCACTGAAAAGCCTGATTTGTTTAGCACCAATATGCCTGGCGGCTTCGAGAGCTTTTACGACCGCGGTGTATTCGGCTATGTTGTTGGTAGTTCGGCCCAGGAACGAGGCTTTGGCCTGTAGTCGAGTTCCGCGGGGGTCGGTTAGGATGAATCCTGCGGCGGCTGGTCCCGGGTTTCCTCTGCTGGCGCCGTCTGTATAAGCGACGATTTTCCTTATTTGTTTTGACAATTCGTCAACTCCTTTGTAAGGCATAGAAAAACGGGGCACACATATCCTCGTGTTCCGGAGGTCTATCGTTTGCGCATTTTTGAGTCGGTTAGTTCTGTAAATCCCCAAGCACAAGTATACGCGTACAAGTTGGGCAGCGGATTATATCATCCTTACTGAGGAGCAGATTAACAGACTCGGCGATTATTCCCATGAAGCAGCCTCCACAACTGTAGGCTTCTGTCTTACCCTCCTGCCTTTCTACTACTGCGAGTGCTTCGCCGTCGTATGTATCTGCGACTCGCTTGAATATCTCCAAAGGCTCGGCGGGTATAGCCTGTGCTTGTTTGTCCCATTCAGCCTGGATTTCCTCAATTTGTGCTTCGTATTTGGTTGCGAGGGTGTCGGATTCTTTCCTGATTTGTTCGAGTTTTTGTTTTTGCTCTTCTATTTGTTGCTGGAGATCTTTGCACTCGGCTTCGTCGGCCTCGATGTCTTTCAGCAACTCCAGTATTTGGGTTTCGACTTTGGAATTGTCGGCCTTGGTTGTGTTGAGTTGCGTGAGGACCGAGGCATACTCTTTGTTTGTTTTTGCGGTATTGAGGTAGGCCCTTAGCTTGGTTATTTCTTCGTCTTTGGCTTTAAGTTCCAATTCCAGGCGGTCGGACTGGACTTTGGTAAGCTGGATTTCCTCCTGTTTGGCTTCGAGGGCGTTTTGGAGGGTTCTGATTTGATTTTCCTGAATGATTACGTTTCTTCTACATCTTGCGAGCTTTGCCTTTGCGGCTCGGAGTCGGTTTTCAACACTTTGAAGTTTTATCAACCCATTTAATACAGGTCCCATTTATGCTCCTTCGTGTTGGGTCTGTAGTTTTCAAACAGTATATTATGCAGAATGCTGTTTGAGTCCGCAACAAAAATTTCTGTTTTTTCTTTTGTTGCGTGAGGTTGTATAATCGCGGTTCTATGAAGGAGCTGTTGCGGAAACTGGTTGCAGCTGAGACGACGGCCGGGAGGGGTGAACTGGCGGCTGCGGAGATAATTTCGGCCGAGCTTGGGCGGTCGGGGGTGGAGTCTCGAGTATACAGCTGGGACCAAAACAGGGCGAATCTGGTCGCTCGGATAAAGACGGGCGGGACTAAGGGGGCTGTTTTGTTCGCCTGTCATCTTGATGTTGTCGGGCCGGGCGAGGTCAAGTGGGAGCATCCGCCGTTTTCAGCGGCGGAGAGGGACGGCAGGATTTATGGTCGCGGTTCGGCGGATATGAAGGGAGGTATCGCCGCTGTGGTTACGGCCATCAGGCAGATTGTCGATTCGGGTGTTAAATTGGCGGGTGATATTATCCTTTTGGGTGCGGCGGGCGAGGAGACCGACAGCTGCGGTGCGAAGAGGTTTGTCAGTGCGGCGGCGGGAGATTTGCCTGATATTGCGGGAGTGGTTTTGCCTGAGCCGACGGACTTCGAAGTTGTCACGGCGCATCGTGGGATGTTTTGGCTTAAGGTCCAGACGTTCGGCAAGGCGGCTCACGGCTCGACGCCGGAGCTAGGGATAAACGCGATAGGTTCGATGAGGGATTTACTGGCCGAGTTGGAGAGTTATAAAATCAAGGCAGAACCGCATAAGCTGCTGGGCGAGTGCACGATGAGCGTCAATACAATTGTGGGCGGTAAGGAGGTTAATGTTGTCCCGGATAGTTGTGAGGTCGGGATAGATATTCGCACGCTGCCGGGACAAAATCAGCAGGCTATTATTGATGACTTCGAAAAAATCTTTGCAAAATTGAAGCAAAAGAACGATGAATTTGAGGCTTCGGTTTCAGTTGTGCGGGAGGTTGGGGCATTGGAAACCGACCCGGCTTGTGATTTCGTCAAGCAGTTCTGTTCTGCGGCGGGCGCCGGTGAGACGAAGGCGGTGGGATTTACGACGGATGGGCCGCATCTGGTTTCTATGGGTGCGCCGGTAGTGGTTTTTGGGCCGGGTAAGCCGGAGGTCTGTCATAAGCCGGATGAATATATTGACATCGCAGACGTGGAAAAAGCGGTCGAGTATTATAAAGCAATCATTTTGAGATTCCTTTGTTAAAGATGGGTTTATCAATCCGCCGGCCCGCCTGCGGTGGGTAAAATTGGTTTTGTTTTGGCCGGGTCTGCCAGGTTGTTCATTTTGTAATCCTTTGTTACAGCTGATTTTATGTTCATTTTTACTCATCGAAAATTGGTTTTGTTTTGCATTTTTTTGACAGGATAACAGGATGCTTTTTGGCACAGAGGTTTGGCCGGCCTATGGTTACTTTTTATCCTCATCTTCGGCAAGGACGGCTAATATCCTGCTATACTGGGAATAGGACATATCGGGGAAGATTTTATTGCGGGCAGGGTCACCGTTATTGGCGCCGGAGGCGTCCTGATTTAATCCGAAAATGTCCCGATTCTCCCCGAAAACCCCCCGATTCCCCCCGTATTTCCCCCGTTTTCCCCCGAAATCCCCCCGATTTCCCCTAAGAGGACCTTGGTTTATGCGGGCTACGGTTTCAAAAAAGCGGTTTGCGATGGCCAAGACCTGCTGGCAGGCTTTTCTCGCGGATTCTTCCTTTTGGCAGCGTGTAATCTCGACGAGACGAGCGGCGACTTCGGTTTCGGCTTTTGCAACGGCGAGGGCGGTGCGTCGGGCGAGGGACGCGGAATATTGCCGGAACTGCCGGGAGAATAGTTTCTGCCTGAGCCATCTTTCGTAGGTCGTTCGGCTGACGTTGTGTTTTTTCAGGACGGCGTTTTCGTCGAGCTCGCTATAGAACAGGTCTTCCAAGAAAGCCCACTTTTTTTCACTCAGGTCTTTTCGCTTCATAAGTATTTACCTCCATTCTGATTCGTGATTCGTGGCTCGTGGCTCGTGACTCGTGATTCGTGATTCGTGTTTCGTGACTCGTGATTCGTGATTCGTATCTTGCATCTTGCGTCCTGCGGCAGGCGGAGAGACAGTCCGCTCACTGTTGGATGGGGTTGCGCGGT
>CP070830.1:1937228-1944798 GCA_020344865.1 Planctomycetota bacterium | reverse complement strand
TTCTCGCAGCTAAGCTACATCGCCGAAAGTAAGATTCTAATCGCCGAATGTACCTTCTACGAAACCGAGCATACCGAAAGGGCCGAAGCTGGCAGGCATATGCACATCGACGAATTCGCAAGGCTTATTGAAAAGCTCAAAAATGAGCATATTGTCGTCACGCACACCACCCAGCGAACGCCTATGCAGGATATCCGCAAGATATTGAGGCAGGCTCTGTCTGCCGAGAAATATAAAAAGATTATCCTGCTTATGGATAAAAGACGCAGGTAGGCCTTGCAGGGTATTGAGCGCGTTTCGTGTTAGGGTGTTTTTTCCCGTATCTTTTGGGTTTCGCTCAGTTGTCGCTGTTTTACAATCGCTATTTTCAGATTGTTAATAGCCTGCGGATAATCCGGCCTGAGCCGCAGCGCCTCTTTGTAATTCTCAATCGCAAGGTCGTAGTTTCCCAGCAGCAGATATACCAGTGCCAGGTCATTGTACGCCTCCGGCCAGTCGGGCTTTAAACGCAAAGCTTCCTTAAAAGGTCCAACAGTCTGCTGATATGTGCCCTTGCGAGCATACGCCACACCTAACCAGTAGTGTGCGTTCGGCCAATCAGGAGCAACCCGCAGCAGTTCGTTAAATGTGGCGACAGCCTCATCAAACCTGCCCATATCAATAAGTGCTGCCCCCTTATTTTTCCGGGCCACATGATATCCGGGACTGATTCGCAGGGCTTGGTCGAATTGCTCAAGGGCCTTCTCGAACCGTCCCTGCTCAACAAGGAAGGCGCCGTAATGGTTGTGCGTAATCGAATTGTCTTCGGTAACTGCGAGCGTATGTTCGAAAAGGGTAAAGCTGTCTCGCCAGTGACGCACCTGCATCCGCGCGCTTATAAAAAGGCCGGTTAGTACTGTTGCTGAGCAAATGCCCAGCACGACCTTCTGATATCGCCACTTGGCCAAAATGTCAGAAGCGCCCCAGGCGATGATTATGAAAAGGCCAATCAGCGGCACGTAAGTATAGCGGTCAGCCATCGACTGGGACCCCACCTGGACTATGCCGATGACGGGAACCAGTGTGCCGACGTACCAAAACCACCCGACGGGAAGATAACGCCTGCGCCGGCCCAAATAAATTACTGCCACCGTAATTAAAACCAGTGTCACAAAGCAGGCAATTGCCAATAATAATGACAGGCTGTGGTAAGGATAGAACGCCGCCAGCCCGCTCGGATATATCATCTTCTTTATATACCGCAGGTAAGAAATCATCGCGTTGGCTACGCGCACATCCAGAGACAACATCCCGGCCCGCACGACCGCGCCGCCGCTTCGCTGAACAACAAATGTTATAATGCTCGATATTCCGGCGAGGCCAATAAACGGAACCTTCTCCCAGATTAATCGATAGGGTGCCCGCCATTGACAGCTGTTGTTTGCAGATTTGCGTTTTTCTTTCCCGAACTCTTTGGCTGTGTGCTCAAGCTGGAAACGGCCGAGTGGCCAATAGTCCAGTAGCAGCAGCACAAACGGCAGAGTCACCAGCATGGGTTTGGCCATAAGCCCCAGTGAAAAAAACAGCAATGTCACCAAATATCGGCTTAAACCCGGGCGTCTGACATACCATACATATGCAGCCATTGTCAGCAGCCAGAACAAGGTACTTAAAACGTCCTTGCGCTCGGCTACCCACGCCACTGACTCAACGTGCAGCGGATGAAGCGCAAACAAAGTAGCCACAAAGCCGCTTTTCCAAATTGCGCCGGTCATCCGTTTAAGAACACCAAAGAGCAGCAGGCTGTTTATTACATGCAGCAGCAGATTGGTAAGGTGATGCCAGCCGGGGCGGGTCCCGAATAGCTGACAGTCCAGCATATGACTCAGCCAGGTCAATGGATGCCAATTATAGGCATGTCCCGTTGTAAAGGCCCACGAAATTGACTCGCCGGTTATCCCTTTCTTGACATGCGGGTTTTCGGTCACGTACATATCGTCGTCGTAGTCTACGAAGTCGTTATGACGTAGAGGCTCATATGCCATAATAGTGGCCAAAGCCACCACCACGCATATAAAGAGCGAGTGATATTTGCTCGACGTTCTATCCATATTATTCAGGTGCAACTTCGTCTCGGCCTGATGGCTCAGCAAGATAGTTCTGACCGGCTTTATACAGCTCCAGCCTGTGCCGGATTTTGCCGGGCAACACTTTAGTGCCTTTCGCCTCGGCCAATTTCACCGCTTTCGTCGCAGTTTCAACGGCTTCAGAGAACTTGCCTGCCGCCGCGTATGCAGCAGCAAGAGTGTCCAAATATTCGGGCTCAGTATATCCCGTCAGTTCACAGGCCCGCACTGCAAATTTTAACGCGTCATCCGGCCTTTCAGGTTTCACATCTTTGGAAGTGGCCAGAATCCACGCAAGGTTCTTCAGGACATAGGGCTGGTCGGGTACAAGCTGCAGTGCCCTGTAATAGTGCTCAACAGCCGACTCATTCTCACCCAGTTCCACCAGTATTCCGGCAAGCGTAACGCGAGCCGAAAGATAATCCGGTCTCAACCGTAGCGCCTCGGCACACTGCTCAGCAGCGAGCTTGAGCTTGCCTTGCCGATAATAGACACCACCCAGATTATAATGTACCTCGGGATGGGGTGGTACCGCTTCCAAAGCTTTAGTGAAGTGCTTGATAGCCTCATCAAGCTTGCCTTGCTTGGTCATAACCATACCCATATTCTGATGGGCGTCATAATAATCAGGGCTTAGTCTGATAGCCTCGGAACAGTGCCGAGCCGCAAGGTCGAGTTTTCCTTGCAGATAATATACGGCGCCTATGTTGTGGTGTGCCTCTGCCCAATCAGGTTTTGCGGCCAAAGTGACGTTAAAGTGGCTCACGGCCTCGTCGTATTTGTATTGCTCGGCCATGACCAGACCAATATTGTAGTGGATGTCGGGATTATCCGGTTCGATTTCAAGGCCTGCTCTCCACTTGTCTATGGCTTCATTAGTCTTGCCCTGCTCTTTGTGGGCTACGCCCAGGTTTTTGTAAGCGTCGACGTAATCCGGCTCAAGCTGCAGTGCCGCATTGTAGTTTTGCACGGCCAGGTCAAGTTCACCCTTCTGAGCATGGGCCAGCCCTAAATAATTATGAGTTATGGGCCAGTCTCCTCTGTAACTGAGTACCTCCACAAGGGCGGCGATGGCATCATCAATCTTTCCCTGCCTCAGTAGCACAATGCCGATGTTCCTGCGGGCATCTGCGTATCGAGGATTGATTCGCAGGGCCTCACTGAAGTGTGCAAGAGCGTCGTCAAAGCGACCTTCCTCGAAGAGCGCACCTCCGTAATTGCTGTGTATTATGTAGTTGTTCTCGGTTACTTCAAGAGTATGTCCGAATAAAGTGATGTTATTTTGCCAGTGCCGCAGCTGTGCCCGCGTGCATATCAGCAGCATCACAAGCACAACGCCTGCCGTTACTCCCAAGCCGACTGTTCCGTAGCGCCACCTGCCAGCGAGTTCGGCAGAACTCCAGACAACTATAATAAAAATTCCTATGGCGGACAGATATGTATAGCGGTCGGCCATCGCCTGAGCTCCCACCTGTACCAGGCCAATGACCGGGACCAACGTTCCGAGATACCAAAGCCAGCCTACTAAAAGATATCTCCTGCGCCGTCCCCAGTAGATTATAACTGCGGATAAAACAGCCAGTGACGTAAGCGATACTATCACCTGCCATATCGGCAGGTTGTCACCCGGGTGGGGGTACAAAACCGCCAGACGGCTTGGGTAAAACATCTTCCATATGTAGCTTGCGTAAGAAACCAATGCATTTGCCATGCGCGAGCTTAGAGGCCCAAAATCCATTGATGTAGTTGTCTCGCGACTTTTTGGAACTATATAGGTAGCTACGCACGAAGCCGTGATAAGTACAAACAGGGGGATTTTTTCGACGATTAAGCGATATACCGTCGATTTATGGTAGTCGGATTTTACTGGTTCGGCCTGCGGTGGGGAAAACCGGCCCAACGGCCAGTAGTCCAGCAGAAGTAGTACAAACGGCAAAGTTACCAGCATGGGTTTGGCCATCAGCCCCAGCCCGAGAGCTAAAAATACCAGCGCATATCTTCTTATACTTGGCCGTCCTGCATACCACAGATAGGCCGCCATCGTCAGCATCCAGAAAAGGCCGCTCAAAACATCTTTGCGTTCGGCCACCCATGCAACTGACTCCACGTGTAAGGGATGCAGGGCGAACAGCACAGCTACGAAAGCACTGCGCCAAACAGCCCCCGTCATCCTTTTCAAAACCCAAAACAAAAGCAAGGTGTTGGCGATGTGAAGAAATAAGCTGCTTAGATGATGCCAGGAAGGCTCCAATCCAAAAAGCTCACAATCCAGTATGTGGCTGAGCAAGGCCAAGGGATGCCAGTAACCGATGTCCGTGGTGGTGAGTGCCCATCCAACGGACTTACGCGTTATTCCCTCCTTGACCCGTGGATTGTCGGTGACATACCGATTGTCATCGTAGTCAATGAAGTCGTTTAGCCGGACCTGCTCAAAGGCAATGATAGTAGTTACAGCCAAGGTGGCGTAAATTATAAGAATGTGCAGCTTTTTGGGGGTTTGTTTCATCAGTGCGGAAATAATCTTGACCTGATTAAGTTCATCTTCGCCAGCCGATACTTTATCGCAGTAATCAGACACCCGATGCCGTACTTCACGCTGCGCTTAAAATCTATGGAGGAAGCCTCGGCAAAGTACAGAGTGGGACAGCTGACCTCGGCTATTTTGTGACCCAGCCAAAGAACCTGTGCCAGCATCTGGTTATCGAATACAAAGTCATCGGAGTTCTTTTCCAGCGGCAGTTTTTCCAGAAGTTCACGCGAGAACGCCCTAAAACCCGTGTGATATTCCGAGAGCTTCGCTCCCGTCATAATGTTTTCCGCAAGAGTCAAAAACCTGTTGGCGACGTATTTCCACAAGGGCATTCCACCTCTTAAGGCATATCCACCCAGAATTCGCGAGCCGAGCACACAATGATAAAGTCCGTTGCCAATCATCGAGACCATTGCTGGAATTAATTTCGGCGTGTACTGATAGTCGGGATGGACCATGATAATGATATCGCCGCCTGCCTCCAGTGCCAGCCTGTAACACGTCTTCTGGTTGGCCCCGTAACCCTGGTTCTCGGGGTGGGTATGAACGAGCGTTTTAGGCAGGCTGCGGGCAATGGCGGTGGTCTCGTCGAGACTGGCATCATCGACTACAATAACCTGGTCGACTATCTCCTGGGCCATAACCTCGTCATATGTCCGCCGCAGCGTCTGGGCAGCATTGTATGCGGGCATGATAACAATGACTTTCTTATCATTAAACATGACACTATTATGACAGTTCTTGATTAAATCATAAAGGTAAATTGTGGATATAAATAGCGCCGAGTTTCGAGACAGAACGTATGGCGTTTAAGGCGCTGGACGGTCTCGCTCGAAGACCGCAACCCAGTATTTCGATCGCGGCCTGTAACCTTCGCACTCTTGGTACCAGCGATACACAGTGACTTCATGCGAAATAATGTCAATGATGCCTGCTTGCCGGTAATATCTCTGGGCGTATCGGGTGAACCACTCATAAAGAATTCTTTCCGAATCCGGTCGGACCAGCCAGGAAGTCGACACATTCACGAAAACCAGGAATTTAGGATTGGCTGACTCTATCTCGCTAATCATCTCCTCCTGCATTTTTCGAGCGTAGCTGTGGTTTTCCATCAATGCGTACGTATAGATATGTCCTGTGGCAGCTCGCCTGTTTGAATAAAAGTATATCTGTGGCTCGGAACCGATAACGGCAATACGCTCATCCTCGGCTGAATTTTCCTTGATAAAACGGGCTATCTCAAGGCATTCAGGGAAGGGATTCGCGCCGTACGTTATCCGCGATACCATCTTCGGACTTGCACGAAAAAGGGTGTTTTGCTGCTGGTAGCTCGCGTGACAGACCACGGCAACAGCCAGCAACATCGGTATCGCCTTCGATACCACGGTGGATTGGCTCCGCGCGAAAAGGCTCTGGACATACGCTGCGCCGATGCCGGCCAACAAAGAAACCGCCGGCAGCAAAAGAATGAAATAATGTGGGCGAAAATACAAGCCCGGACAGACTGCCAGCAGAGAGAAAAACAAAAACCCGGCCGCGAATAAACGGTGGCCACTTGTTTTCCTGTTCCACAGCAAACTGGTTAGGCCGATACCTGCTACAGTCCAAAGCAAAATGGCCGACCCAACAATACCAACTATTCTAAACCGCAGGTTCGTCAATCCCATCGATAGCGGCAGCGCCGAAACGTATTGACGGGCATACTCGAATGTCCAGAACCAGAATTTATCAAACACCCCTACTCCCCAAAGAACCAGACACGTTACAGCAAAGGGCAGCAGCACGCCGAGCACAAAAACTATGCCCTTGGCAGCAACCAATTTCGGATTGAGTGGTCTCCGCCTAATCTCGTGGCAAAGCAGGTACACGCCGCCGAACACGATAAATGCAGCACCATGCTGCTTCATAATAAATGCCAGACCGAGCATCGCTGCCCCTCACACTAGAGAAAACCATCTTTGCCGTTCCTCAGCACGAACCAACAGCAGCAAACCGCCCATTGCGGCAACAAGGACAAAATGTTCTGCGTTGGCGAAAAGTCCCTGCACATGCTGGCCCAATGACAGCAGTGCGAAGGCGCCCGCCGCCACCACACCGGCAAGAGGCCCGAATAGTCTCTTGGTCAATAGAAACAGCAGCAAAATCGTAGCCGCATTGACGACAAGCAAACCAAAATGAATCCCGCTGTGGGTCTGACCAAAAGCGGCCAGAATCAAGGCATACGCCGCGTATATACCCGGCATCTTCATATTGTAAACCTGCGCATACGGGGCAACGCCCTGAAGTATAAGCTGGCCGGCGTAGGCGTATTCTCCCTCGTCCCGTTCCAGCGGCGTGTCCAGCAGGCGGATGCGAACTGCCGCCGTTAGCAGTATGACCACCACAAGCACGGCCCACGCCCAGTAACGATAATGTCGCCCCTGTGCTTTTGCCGTCTCCGCAGCAGTATTTTCGCCTGTCATCTGCAATTATCCAGTGCTAAACTAAAATTGTGCCAGTAATATATCTTTCGGCTCCTCCGTATTTTTGCATGACCTTTGTCATTGAGGATAACTGTTCAGCCTTGCTTCACAACATCAGTCACCAAGCGGAGGTCTCGAATTGCTCAGGCAAAACTCGACAAGTTCGTCAATCACCGCCGTCCCGACGCACATTACCTTGTCGGCGCCGCCCCAATAAAGTTTCAATGTCCCATCTTCCTCCGGGACAGCGCCGCAAGTAAAGACCACGTTGTGCACGTAGCCGACAACCTCCCATTCGTCCTCAGGCTGAAGTATCCAGCGGTCACCTACGCCAAGGACCTGAGCCGGGTCATCGATCTTGTGCAGGGCAACTCCCAGCCGGTACACGCAGCCGTCCATCGTCGGGAAAACGCCGTGGTAAATATTCAACCAGCCTTTATCGGTTTGAACGGGCGGAGCACCCGGCCCGATTT
>CP070830.1:1923580-1937128 GCA_020344865.1 Planctomycetota bacterium | reverse complement strand
CCCATCCCCATTGCCTTCGCCCAGTCTATCCAGCCGGAAAAATGCTTGCCCTCCAGTTTATTTCGTTCGACCCGCTCGCCGCCCGTTTCAGCGTATATGGCGTGCAGATTCAACCGGTGCTTACCCGGTATCAGGCTAAGTGCCTTCTCCAAATCCATTCGCAGCTCATCGCCACACCGTGCCTTTCCGGGATAGCTTCCCGTGGCCATAATACCGCTGCCGCCAAGCCCCTCACTACTTTCGAACCCGCCAACATCATCTCCCTGCCAGCAGTGTAGCGATATCGCTATCTTGCTCAGTTGTTGGACTGTCTTTTCGGTATCAATCCCTTTATCGGCGTAAAGCCCCTTCGCAAGCTCGTACGCTTTCTCGATGCGTTTGGAATAGCTCATTTTGCGCTACACTCCACTCTAAGAGTTTTGGTATGCTTTCAAAAGCACTTCCTCTGCTTTTTTGTTCCACATTCCTTCGTTCAGACATTCTGCGATCTCTGGTATTTTTTCTTTCAGTTTCGACAGCTCTGTAAGGCCCAATCCCTTGCAGGCCGGATAAACCATTATTTTACCGGCTATCTGCCTTTTTTCAACCGCCCGAATTCCATCGCCTGCCCCATCCAGTCCGCATACGGCGGCAACTGAGACATCGGTATCCAGCCGGCCGGACTCAACCTTGGCTAAGACGCGCTTCATATCCTCAAGAACAGAACCGCTGGTTCCGATGAAATACAGTTGCTTTTCTATACAGGCGTCCAAATCGATTTTTGTGGTAACATCCGCAGGGATGCCGGCGAATATGTTTATGACTGCACCTTTCTCAGCGGTTTTAACTGACGTGGACACAAGTTCAGGTATGGGCGCCATCACTACCGTGTAGTCGAAGGATTCTTCAATTTTCTGAGTTTTGGGATTGTAAGGCTCATAGCTGATATTGTTTTTCTTGGCCAAAGGTTCGGCCAATTTTGACAGTACAGCGAGTCGGTCCTCGTCTATATCGGCCGCAAAAACACTTACACCTCCAACGCCCTGACAGATATTTCGTATCACGTGCATCGTTCCCATAGGCCCGCCCGCGCCGACTACATTAATCTTGTCACCGGCTCGGACCTCGCCTGTCTCGGGGATACACGCCATAGATTCGGCCGGGTCTGGTCCTGTCGTGCCGACGATGCGAACACCGCCGTAGTGCACCCGGCCTATCGGTGTGACAACATCACTGGCGAATTCGCCGCCGCAAAGAACGATATTAACGAGACCCTGCGGTGCAACTTTTTCAAACAGCGCTTCGGCCGTATTTGCGTCGGACCCGAAATAGATTACATCGTCATAGGCGGCACCGGCAATTTTTGATATGTCCGCGGCCGTGGTTATAGCAATATCCGGAAGCGGTGGCGCCGCAAACTTTGAGACCCAGGTTATTTGTCCCGGCCGGTCGTAGAGATTGAACAATTTAGCAAAAACATCGTCTGCAACATCGGTCTCAGCGACAACGAGCATCCGGCCATCTTGTTTCAGCCTTCGCCTTTCTTTCGTAGCATAGGCATCTTCAACACAGGCCCAAGGCTCCACCAGAGCTATCGCTGAAGCAGAAAGGCCTTCCGAAACCGGTATCAACATCGAGTCACCTTCCGGGGATGTGATGACCCTTTCATCCATCAGGACGTATTGCTGAAGAGCTCCTTCGAAGTTATAGCCGAAGGAGGCGTTAGAGCCGGTGGTGGGCAGCCAGCGGTAGTCGGTTTCAACAAGGTATCGCTGACCGGGCTTAAAACTTTCGACACCCGGGCCAACCTCCGCAATCCTCACCACCGCCTCGTGACCGGGTACGGTAGGGATATCTGCGGGTGCATAGCTTGGAATCTCCTTGAGTATGCCGGGGTCAATGCCGCTGACTATCTCAGTTTTACGGGCATGAGACGAAAACTGCTTCAACAGCTTGAGGTCTGAAAAGCACAGACCAACGGCCTCAACTTTGCAAAGAACCTGATGGGGGCCGGGAGGGAAAACTTCTTTGGATTTATTCAAGACCAGCTCATCCGGACCGACCAGCTGCACGGCGTGTTGCGTTTGCGGCAGATTTACCTTGCTCTGTGCTTTCATAATGAATTGCCAACTTTATTTAATATCTGCTCAGGAGTTGCGTCTTCACCAAATTCACCGAGGACGCCTTCGTTCTCGACCTCAAGCGAACGACCGAGTCTTTCAAAGAATTCGTTTTTCTCCGCAACACAGCTAAAATTATTCTCCGCCCATTCGCTCATATACCCCAATCCCGCCGCTTGCTGCAAAACCGAATGAGCATAAACGATATAGGCGCCTTTAAGAAATACTCCCGACACAGGCGAGAGTTCCTCGGAATTAAAATCATCGACAAATTTCTGGCCGGGACTGTTCATTTCCGTACCGACCACTGTAGGCAGACCCAGCTGCTCAGCCAGTTCCACAACATCGTAAAGATTTTCCAGCTTTTGGTCTTTGACGCCCGGCGTGTAATTACGATGGGGTATGAAGTTGATTGCCGCAGCGCCGGCGCTGACGGCAACTTCGACAAGCTCTTCGAGGGCCTGCTCACCCTCGCTTAGACCATCCAGCCAGGTCATAGTAGGGATGCCACCGGCGCCAAACACAAACCGATTGAAATCAGCCATAAGCGGAAATGAACCCTTATCCGGCGCCACATAACCCGCCCCGCCGCGCTTCATAGTCCTGGCTCGAATCATATTAAGTAAATCTGTGCCTTCCGGCAGTTCCACCGATTCGGCTTCGGGACCCATCTTTTCTACCCAGAATTCGCTTAGGGCGTCGTCGTTAAAAACTTCTTTGGCCTTGCGAGCATACGCAAGACAAACGTGCCGCTCGGTAGCATTGCCCGACGGCGTCAGTACAAGAACATCGCGCTCATAATCCAACTCAACGGGTCGAAGATACTCATTTACACGTCTCATCAAATCACGGTTTCTTTGCTGTGCGGTCTTACGAAGATTAAGTAGAAATTGCGCCGCTTCACCCTCCAGCTTGGCCTTCGGGAATCCTACTCCCATCTGGTATGAGATTCCGGGTTCACCGGGTGAGTTAATTACTCTCGTGGAAAATTCCGGCACAAACACCCTCGTCTCCAGCCCTGCGCAGGCCTTTAGATTAAGTCTTCTACCGGCCGCAAGAAATTCCTCCAGTGCGTCAAGCACATCAAAATCCACGACCCCCGCAACAGCCAGACCATCCTTGCGGGCAAGCCATGCGAATTTACTCGGCGAATAGCCGTAAGTGTTATAAGAGCAAAAAGTGTGGCAGTGCAGGTTAACAGCCGTTTCGGCCTCAGGTAAAATCACCTGCCCCGCCTGGACGTTTTCAAGTAATGCGCTTAATGCCTGTGTTCTCTCGTCAGCATCGAAACTATCCAGTTTTCGTTCGAGTTCTTCGACCAATATAATTCTCATCAGTTTAGGAGACTTTCTTCGCCAAGAATATAATCAGTGGCTGCTGATTCTCGCATACTGTTCGTCCCAGAATTTAACGTCCTGCGGCTGATATTCTCTCAGTTCAAAGGAATTACGAACAATCTCTCTGAGTTCTTTCAGTGATTGGATTTGTCCTGTTGCCCTTGCCTGCATCAGGATATTGCCGGCGGCGGTCGCCTCTATGGGCCCGGCGATTACTTTCCTGCCTGTAGCGTTGGCCGCAAACTGGCAAAGCAGTTCATTTCGTATACCGCCTCCAACAATATGCAGTATCTCTATCGCCTCTTGCGTAATATCTTCAATGGCCTCGGCCACAGTGCGGTATTTAAAGGCAAGACTTTCCAATATTACCCTTGCCATCTGCCCCTTGTCATTAATTATCTTCTGGTCCGTCTCGACAAGAAGATTGTTTATTCGCGATGGCATATCGCCGGGCGAAAGAAACCCGTTGTGGTCAGGATCGATGTAGCCGGCAAAAGGTTCGGCTTGGTTCGCCATAGTGGATAAGTCGGCATAAGACAAATCGCCCCCATCCCGCCGCCATTGCCTTCTGCACTCCTGAAGAAGCCACAGCCCCGTTATGTTCTTCAAAAGCCGAATTGTATCTTCCACCCCGCCTTCGTTCGTAAACGCATATTCAAAAGTTTTATCGTTAATAATTGCGTCAGATACTTCAACGCCCATCAGACTCCAGGTTCCGCTTGAAAGGTATGCCCAGTGCTCCGCCTGTGCCGGGATTGCTGCGACCGCGTCTGCTGTATCGTGAGAGCCAACAGCTATGATGTCGATTGGTTCGCATCCGAACTCCTTACATAATTCGGTCTTTAATTTACCCACGACGGTCCCCGGCTGGGCAACGTCGGGCATAATATTCATTGGTAAACCAAGCTTCTCAAACATCCCTTTTGACCATTGGCCGGTCCGCATATCCATAAGCTGGGATGTGCTTGCGAGACTGTATTCAGCATAAGATCTGCCGCACAAATAGTACGACACCAAATCCGCCATGAAGATTAACTTGCCAGCCTTGGCCAGGACCTCGGGGTTCGCCAGACGCATCGAAAGCAGCTGATAAGCCGTATTAATCTGCATAAACTGCACACCGCTGCTTTCGTAGATAGCGCGCTTATCCATCAGTTCAAATGCCTTCTGAAGCATTCCATCGGTGCGATTGTCACGGTAATGATATGGACTCTCTAACAGTCGGCCGTCTTGGCCGAGGAGTCCGTAATCGACGCCCCAGCTGTCAACTCCTATGCCAGAGACCTCACCATCACTTTGTTTAATTGCCCTGGCGATGCCGGTCTTTACTTCCGAGAAGAGCTTGTCAAAATCCCATCTGAGGCTGGCTCTTTCTTTTACAGGGCCATTGGAAAAACGATAAACTTCTTTCAAACCGAGCTTGTTAGCCCTGACAGTACCCAGCATTACTCTGCCGCTCTCTGCCCCAAGGTCAACAGCAATGTATTGTTTTGTCTGCTCCATTTCGATTTACTTCATTTAACGAGCCTGGTCATCGTACTGACATCACGGTCTTGGTGGCGTATGCAGGCTCATACCGAACGCATCTTCCCAAGCTTCTTTGAGTACTTCGGAGACCGTTGGGTGAGGGAAGCTGACCGCCATGGGTTTTTCTGTGCTCCCCATCAAAGCTCGGGCGGCAGCAATAAGCTCGGTCACTGCTGCACCAACCATCGTAACTCCCATGATTCTGTCGCTCGCCTTATCACGCACAACCCTTACCTCGCCGACCGTCTCATTATGCCCGACACTTCTGCCGTTTGCCTTGAAAAACGCCCTTCCGACAGCTATATCGAGCCCTTCTTGCCTGCAGGCATCTTCACCCTTACCAACCGATGCGACTTCCGGAAACGTGTAGACCGCCCGTGGAATCAAAGAATAATCACCCATTTTTGCGTCAGCACCAGTTGCGTTATCCGCCGCCACCTCCGCCTCGGCAAAGGCCCCGTGGGCCAGATACGTTGTCCCCACCGCATCACCAATCGCGTATACGCCGCTCACATTAGTTTCCATCTTCTCATTGACCGCGACTGCAGGACCGTTCATCTCTAAGCCTAAGCCCTCGATAGTCTCCTCGTCGCAGACGGCCTTACGCCCGACCGAAACCAGTACCTTCTCCGCCTCGATTGTCTTGCCGCCTTCAAGGGTCACTCTTACGGACTCATTAGTTTTATCAGCGGCAGCGACTTTCTGATTGGTCATCACTTCGATGCCGAGCTTCTTGAATTCGCGTTCTATCAGCCGACCGACCCATTCGTCTTCCATGGGGATTAATCGCAAAAGCGCTTCTACGATAGTTACCTTTGTCCCCACAGCGGCATAGACACACGCCAGCTCACAGCCAATTACTCCACCGCCTATGATTATCATCGATTGGGGTATTTGCTGCAATTCTAAGGCTTCTTTACTACTGATGATGGTCTTGCCGTCAAACGCTGCCGACGGAAGCTCAACCGGCACAGAACCCGTTGCCAGGATTATCTTCTCCGCATCTATCTCCATTGGCGCTGTGTCAGTTTCAATCTTGACTTGCTTGGGCGCCGTAACGATGGCCCGGCCGGGCAATATCTTTATCCCGTTGCCTTCCACCAATTCAGTCAGGCCCTTCCGAAAGCCGCCTACTATGGCATCCTTCCTGCTTTGCACTTTAGGCCAGTTTGCAGTAGCCGAGGGAATCTCGACACCCATCGTCGCTGCTCGTTTCGCCAAAAGCAGCGTATGCGCCGATGCGAGCAATGCTTTTGACGGAATGCATCCGGAGTTCAGACACGTACCGCCGATGAACTCTTTTTCGACCATTGCTACCGAGGCACCCCTTTGGGCGCATCTTATTGCGGCAGCGTACCCTCCCGGCCCACTGCCGATAACCACAACGTCATAAATATCTGCCATTATCGAACTCCAGAACACCATGTGTTTGATAATGCTAAGGACACCAGTATACCAAAAAAGCACAAAATTAAACCCGGATTTCTTAGCGAAACCGCTAAAACCACAAGCAATCGAACGTTTCTACAAGCGGAAAAGATATCTTTGTACGCTTGCAGGGAGAGGATGGCAACGCTATTATGTTACCCGGGCCCTGAATCAGTTTGTAATATTAACATTAACCGAGAGTAAAAGAGGCGTCTTTGGATAACCTCGTGAAGAACCATATCCCGCGGACCAGAATCCAGAAGCTCATCGGCGAGAGGATGTTAAAAGCCAAGCAGAGCAAGCCCTGCTTCTACATCGAGTTAAAAGCAGATGTAACCGAACTGATGGGCATGCGTCCGAAGCTCAAAAAACAAGAGGGTGTCAAAATAACTACAAACGCTTTTTATATTCGTGCCCTGGCAACGGCCGTTAAAGAGCACCCCCTTATGATAGGCAGGCTTGATGGCAGCAACATCAGGATTGCCGACTGCATCAATGTCGGCTTTGCGGTCAGCGCCCCTCAAGGACTTGTCGTGCCTGTTATAAAGGAGGCGGATAAAAAGACCCTAGCTGAAATTGCCCGGTTGGAAAAACTACTGACTGAAAAGGCACGCAGCAATAAATTGGCACTCAAAGATTTGGAAGGAGAGACGATAGCGTTAAGCAATCTTGGTTCTTATGGCGTTGATTCCTTTGTTGGGATTGTACCGCCGCCTGCCAGTACTATCTTGGCTGTCGGTAATGTAATTAATGAGGTTGTACCAAAAGATGGCAAAGCTGCTATGCGGAAAATGGTAAGTTTAACCCTGGCCGTCGACCGGACGGTCGTAGACGAGGTCTATGCAGCACAGTTCCTAAACCTCATCAAGGAACAGCTGCAAAATCCCCAGGAGTTGGTTTGACATATTTGCACAATAGTTTTGATTGAATTTAAAACGGCAAAATCGGTGGTGGTCCTGGAAATTAAATAACTGGCTTTTGTGTGACAATGAGTGCTCGAAAATGGATAATAACTTCAATCGACGTGATTTTCTAAAAGCTATAGGCTTGAGTACCGCGGCGCTGACCATGCCTGAGTGGTCGCTGGGTGACCCGTTTCCGGAGCGGACAGAGTCTGTGTTTGCCAGGGGGCAAACGCGTGTATATCGCGGGGAGTATCTGACCGCTATTAGCCTGCCTATAGGCGGTATCGGCGCGGGCTGTATTCAAATTAACGGCAAGGCCGAACGACATGCGTGGCAGATTTTCAACAACTTTACACACGCCATTTTGCCGGATAGTTTTCTTGCCGTGCGCGTGCGGGCAAAGAGCGAGGGGCCGGTGATACGAGCGTTACAGACAAGCCCGGTCGGGCCGTTTGAAGCGATGAAAGACCTTAGTTTTCGCGGGGAATATCCGTTCGGCTGGTACGAGTTCGAGGATGATAAACTGCCGGTAAAGTTAAGCATGGAGACGTTCAATCCACTTATTCCCCTGAACGAAAAGGATTCGGCGATTCCGTGCGCCATATTCAACCTGAAGGTGATGAATCCATCGAGCAGATTGGTTGAGGTGAGCCTTTTGGCAACGCAGAAGAACGCCGTGGGCTTTACTGGCACAATTCGCTCTCCGGGTCCGAAAAGCGGAACGGTCATGGCAGACTTTGAATCATCGGATTATGGTGACTGGCTGGCGACTGGAGAGGCATTCGGCGCCGGCCCGGCGAGAGGTGCGTACAGCGTACAGCAGTTGAAAGGTTTTCGCGGGAAAGGGCTTGTCAATACATACTGGAAAAAAGGGGATGGGCCCACAGGTACCTTGACGTCACAAGAGTTTACTATTGATAAAAAGTATATTCATTTCCTTGTTGCAGGAGGCGACCATCCAAGCAGGACGTGTATTAACCTTTTGGTGGATGGACAAGTGGTTCGCACGCGGTCGGGTGACAACAGTGACGCAATGGACTGGGCAACCTGGGACCTGAGCGAGCTGCGAGACAAGAAAGCACAAATTCAAATAGTCGATGATGTCGACGACTGGTGGGGACATATCGATGTTGACCATATTGTGATTTCCGATGAGCCTTTAGCCGAGGCGCAGCTGATAGGCCTCGGTCAAAACCGCAACCGTGTGATGGATGAAAACAACGCAACGATTCTTCATATGACCTCGGATATGGGCAAAGATGCCTCCGGTTATGGTGATATGGCACTGGCGGTGTTAGAGGAAGGCGCCGAAGGTACAGCGTCATGGGAGAGTCTGGATGATCTGAGAGACCAATGGGCACAGGATGGCAGGCTAACTGGTCCTAAGCAAGCAGGTCCATCGGGAAAAGACCAGACGCTAAATGGCGCCTTGGCGGTGCCGCTGCAGCTGGGGCCGGGACAGGAGCGTACAGTGCGTTTTGCACTTGTCTGGTATTTTCCTAACGCCAGGCACGGTGACAAGAGACAGCAATGGCAGCATGAAGGCAATATGTACACCAACTTCTGGTCTGATGCTCTGGATGCGGCGCGGTACCTGAAGGAAAACATGGACAGGCTAACGGAGCGGACGCGCTCGTACCACAGGACATTCTATTCGGGGAATCTGCCTCACTGGATGCTTGATCGCATGAGCTCACAGGTAGCTGTGCTACGGAGCAAGACATGTTTCTGGGCTAAGAGCGGCTACTTCGGCGCCTGGGAGGGATGCAGCAAAGGTACAGGATGCTGCCACGGCAATTGCGCACACGTCTGGCATTATGCGCAGGCGCACGCGAGGCTTTTCCCATCTATTGCCCGGCGGATGCGCGAGCAATCTCTCAGATATCAACGCAATGACGGCGCTATTCCGTTCCGGCATCCAGGGGGAAACGTAGCTTTTGACGGCCAATGCGGCGAGATTCTCGGCGGATACCGCGAATATCTCTGCAGTTCAGATAACCAATGGTTTGACACACACTGGCCGCGATACAAAAAGGCAATGGACTATATAATTGCAACCTGGGACAAGGATGAAGACGGGATATTGGCCGGACCGCAGCACAATACACTCGATGGCGAACTTGGGGGCAGCACGACGTGGCTTGGTTCGCTCTACCTTGCGGCGCTGGAAACTTGCGAAAAAATGGCTGAAATACACGGTGACAACTCATCGGCAAAGCGATACAGGAGCATCCGGCAATCCGGTGCTTCCAGGCAAAACGAAACACTATGGAACGGTGAATATTACATTCAAATTCCCGATGCCGAACCAGAGAGGGATTACAACAACGGCTGTCATATTGACCAGGTTCTCGGAGAATGGTGGGCGAATCAGGTTGGTCTTGAGCCACACTATCCGGCCGATAGAGTACGTTCGGCGATGAAATCACTGTTGAAGTACAATTTCCGCACCAACTTTCGTGGTGTCGAGCAACTCCCGCGTAAGTTCGTGGGTGACGACGATGCGGGCATGCAGATGATAACATGGCCGGGGAAGGACCGGCCGAAAGACCATATGACGTATGCCGACGAGGCTATGACCGGCTTCGAGTACGCTGCCGCCGCGACCATGGTCCAGTACGGTATGCTGAAAGAAGGATTTCTGGTGACGCGTGCTATCTACGACCGCTATGATGGTCGCTTGCGCACGGGCCTGACCAACACAAACTGGGCGTCGTGGGGCTACAGCGGCAACCCGTTTGGTGATGATGAGTGCGGTAAGTTCTACGCCCGCGCAATGAGTGTTTGGTCGATTCTTTTGGCCAGCCAGGGTTTTATATATGACGGCCCGGCCGGAGTGGTTGGCTTTAAACCAATCTGGCAGCCGGATGACCATAGTTCGTTTTTCACCGCCGCAGAGGGTTGGGGCCTTTTCACACAAAAACGTACCAAGTTAAGACAGACAGAGCAAATTGAAGTCAAGCATGGAAAACTTGCCATTCGCAAGCTCGTGTTTGAACTTGAGCAAGATGTCAAGCTCTCTCAGGTTACCGCAAATATGGACAATAAAGGGCTACCCGTTAAGTTCAGTCTTGAGGGCTTGAGCTTAGAGGTGACTCTGAGCAAAGCGATTGTTCTTGAAGCTGACTCGGTACTGAATGTGGATGTGAAGATTGGTTGAGTCCTAACAGGTAAGAAGGGAAAACTCGACGAAAAAAATGGCTGTGAAAATCCACCATTTTCTGCTGGTCACTGTAATTATGTGCGCGGTCTTTGTCGTTGTGCCGGCCAAGGGGGAAAATAGTGGATTTGTCGAGATACCAGCTGAAACACTCATCGACAAAATTCGCGGCGGGCTGCTCGGCCAGATGCTGGGCAATCTTAACGGGCTTGAACATGAGATGAAATACATTAACACGCCCGGCAATGTCGAAGTTTATATACCATCCCTCCCACAGGGAGCCTGGACAGATGACGACACTGACCTTGAATGGGTTTACATCTATATAATGCAGCACGAAGATGAGATTTTCTTGTCGCCGCAGCGAATAACGAAGCTATGGAAATCACGAGTGAATAAGCGCATCTGGTGCTCTAACCTGTACGCCCGTCAGTTGATGGATATCGGCATTGAGCCACCTCTGACAGGAACTTTTGCGCTGAATCCATGGGCGGATTTTAACATATCGGGGCAGTTTATCTGTGAGACGTTTGGCCTGTTGGCGCCGGCTATGCCGCAGACTGCGGCTCGGATTGGGCTGAACTACACGCGTGTCACCATTGACGCAGAACCCGCTCAGACAACACAGTTTTTCACTACTATGATTGCGACCGCCTTTACCAGCGACGATATGGCGGAAATCCTCGACGCCGGTGTAGCTGCGCTGGATCCCAATAGCATTATCCGTGAAATTGTCGGGGACGTGCGGCGATGGCACAGGCAATATCCGGATGATTGGCGCAAGACGCGACAGCTGGTCAGGGACAAATACACGCGTCACGGCGGGACGATGCGTGACATGAACGGGCACGAGCTCAACACTGCGTCAATTGTTGCGGCACTATTGTACGGCGGTGGGGATTTCGCTAGGACATTGATGACGGCGTTTAACTTCGGCTGGGATGCCGACTGCAATGCTGCTACTGCCGGTACCATTGTCGGCGTCATCAGAGGCTATCGCTGGATGATGGCGCAGGGCTGGCAAATTGTTGACCGTTATAAGAACACAACACGAGAGGAGATGCCCCAGGACGAAACCATCACCAGTTACGCCGACCGCCTTGTCGAACTTGCTGAGCGAGTGATAACTGGACAGGGCGGGCAGAGGGTTGTGGTCAACGGGCGAGTAGTTTATCGAATCCGTAGCCAGAAACCGGCTAACGTCCTGCGGCTGTCCAAGCGGACTGGGCAGGCGAAGGAGCTGCGAGAAAAAATGAAGGCTGAAATCGAAGCCGGAATTGCAGGAGGAACAATTGCTGAGGAAAAAGCACGTGCGGCGTATCTGGCGACTTGCCTAGACCTAGCTGAAATGTTCAGCAGGAAATACCCGGATAAATGGGCAGAAGCTGTCGAGGCGTTGAATAACCAGTGGAAGGTGGTCCAAGTCCTTTACCATCACTCGCCGTTGCCTGCGGCCGATAGACTCCGGGCCAAGGCTGATGCGGCGGGCCTGAAAAAACCAGCTGAAAAGAAAGAGCTTTGGTGATATTAGTTCATCAGCAAACCTCTGGGGCTACGGGGACAGCTTTAGAAACCAGTAATTCCACGCATTCGGTGCTTATCTGCTTTTAGATTTGATTCTCTTTGTGCTGGTCGGATTCAAGCGGGTGAGCAGCCGTCGTTTCAGTTAGCTCTGCCGGGGGCGTGGGTGAATCAGGTTGTGAAATTGGCCTGATTTCCAATGGGGGCTGGGCAATGTTTTCGACGTCGCCTGTCTCGGGGACAAGTTTTGCCTGGGTGTGGAGGAATTCAGCTACTTTCTTGTAATCTTCGGCGCCGTGACAATTCGGCTCGTATTCAAATATTGTTTTGCCGTAGCTGGGTGCCTCGGCGAGTTTGATATTTCTTCGGATATAAACGGGCAAAATCTGTGCCTGCGACCAGGCATAATTGGTCCCGCGCGCATTGTCGAGGAATTTTTCAATGTCGGCCCTGACCTCACCCGGCAGCGACGCCCTGCTGTCGAACATGCAGAGCAAGACCCCTTTGACTTTCAGGTTAGGGTTGATTCTTTTGTTGACGAGATCGACGGTTTGCAGCAGTTTTCCAAAGCCCTGCAGGGCCAGGAAATGCGGCTGCAGCGGTATCAAGGCCTCTTCTGCGGCGGCCAGAGCATTTAGCGTCAGCAGTCCAAGTGAGGGGGGGCAGTCAATCAGACAATAATCGAATTTGTCCTCAACTGTCTGAAAAGCTTCCCGGAGAATTGTTTCCCTGCCGACGACGCTGACAAGTTCGCTTTCGGCGCCCACAAGGTTAATATTTGCCGGCAGCAGCCAGAGGTTCGGGCGCACAAACAGAAGTTCTTCTTCGAGCCTACCTTCCTTAATCAGAACTTTATATGAGCCGGACCCGATGGTTTCGGGTTCTGCACCGAGGTGTATTGTCAGGTGGGCCTGTGGGTCGAGGTCGAGAACAATAACCTTCAGGCCCGCCGTAGCAAGAGCTGCGGCGGTATTGACCACGGTTGTTGTCTTGCCTACTCCCCCTTTTTGGTTCAGTACCGCTATTTTCCTCAATACGTTGCCCTCACGGCTATAAATCTTTGGCTTTAGGTTCTTAGTTTCTTCAGGACGGCATCGAGCACACCGTTGATGAATGCCGGCGATTTGTCTGTGCTGAATTTTTTGGCAAGCTCTATTGCCTCGTTTATCACGACTTTGGCCGGGATATCCGGAGAGAATTTCAATTGATATACGGCTAATCTCAAAATGCTTTTGTCAACGGGTGAGAGGCGGGATAACTGCCATTTTATTGTTGCACCGCCTATCAGTTCATCACACTGTGCCAGATTTTCCCATGTTCCTCTCGTCCAGTCTGATGCAAGTTTGCGGACCGAGTCATCGCTGTCATTTTCTATGAAGAACTCACCCAAGCGTTCGAGCAGGTCCGCGCCTTGTACGTCGAGCTGATATAGCCCCTGCATAGCCAGTTCTCTGGCCCTTGTTCTCTTGTCCACGTTCTGGCCTCTTGCCAATTGACTACCGATTACTTTTTAATTGTCAATGATCAGTTTATATCTGTCCCATTACGTTGACGGTTTCCATAGCGGTCAG
>CP070830.1:1914011-1923480 GCA_020344865.1 Planctomycetota bacterium | reverse complement strand
ATAAAGTGGCTGGGACGGGTATTTGGCGGCTGAGAAATGAATGATACTCAAAAGCAAACACTATTAAAGACAGCCCGCGGTACGGTCGAGGCGGTTATCACCGGCGCAGCCGTGCCGAAGCCTGAATCGGATGACCCGGAATTGAATGCTCACTGCGGCTGCTTTGTAACATTGAAAAACCAGGGCCGGTTGCGTGGGTGTATCGGGCAATTTACTTCTGAAGTGCCGTTGGTTGAACTGGTTGTCGAGATAGCGAGGGCCTCGGCCACCGGCGACCCGCGTTTTTTTGCGGACAGGATAACGGCCGATGAGTTTGACCAATTGGATATCGAGATATCGGTTCTATCGCCGCTGAAGCGGACCGATGAGCCACTTAGTCTGCGTCTTGGGGTGGACGGTATCTATATAAAGAGGGGGCGTGCATCGGGCTGTTTTCTGCCTCAGGTCGCGACCGAGACCGGCTGGGGTAAGGAGGAATTTCTTTCATACTGCTGTGCACACAAGGCGGGCCTGCCGGCTGAGGCGTGGAAAGACCCGACTACCGAGGTTTATTTATTTACCGCCGAGGTATTTGGCTCGCCGTTTAAGGCAATTAACGGCGGTTGAGTCCTTCAGTTGTTGCGGCCGCACCCCTTAGGGTGGTGGATTTGTTACTGTTTTTCCTGATTTTTTAAGAGACCTTCCTGCCTGTCAGGAGTTGTACCGGAGTGTGCATAGGCAATTCCCCTATAAGAGGAGGTGATAAAAACCCTATATAAAAAACGGGCTTTGGCCTGATTGACGGTGGTGGGTCTTTTTTTAGGATGGTGGGGTCGGATTTGTATTAAAAGGCATTTTTGTTAATTAGGAAAGGAGCGCAGTAAAATGAAGAGGTTGTTAATTGTATTATTGGCTGTTGGTGGTTTGTTTCTGACGAGTTGTAGTTGTGCGACTTGGACGCGTTTTTCGGGAGGCGACCCGGACACCGAATGTGCCGACCATTGGCATTGGCGTAAGCATGAGGCGGTAGAGCCTGCACCGGCGGCGCCAGTGGCGAAAAGTCCGTGTGCGGCGGTCGAGATGTCCAGAGCTACACGGTCATATCCTGTCGGTGAGGCCGGCGTTGATGCGGCACGTCTGGAGAAAATGGCGCCCGCAGAAGTGCGTGCGAATGAGCCGTTTGATTATCGAATCAAGGTGACGAATCTGACCGACAGCGAGCTGCACAACGTAGTTGTCAAGGATTGCGTTCCTGAAAATCTGAAGGTCAAGAGTTCGAAGCCTGAAATCACCGAGATGAAAGATGAGGTGGCACACTGGATGTTAGGGACGCTGGGACCGCATGCTTCCCAGATGATTACCGTGAATGCCATTGCTCATGGCACGGGTTCTTTTACAAGCTGTGCGGAGGTTTTTTATGACAGGCCTATCTGTGCGAAGGTAAACATCGTTGAGCCGAAGCTGCAACTGGCCAAGTTTGCCCCGTCTGAATCGTTGACTTGCGATAGGATACCGCTGAGATATGTTGTCAGCAATACAGGGACCGGTTACGCCTGTGATATCACGATTAAAGATGAGCTGCCGGAAGGTTTTATGACGTCAACGGGTGAGCGTCAGCTTATGTTTAGACTTGATTCATTGGGCCCGGGTGAGTCGAGAGAGTTTGAGCAGATTGTTGATGCGACCAAGAGCGGCAGGCATGCGAGCAAGGCCGTAGTTATGTCGAGAGGCTTAGAGATGGTGGAATCCAACATGACCGAGACGATTATCAGCCAGCCTGTTCTGGCAATCAATGAGAGTTGTCCGAGTGAAAAATACATAGGCGCATCGTTGACGTACGACATAACAGTTACGAACGAGGGCGATGGTATAGCCAAGGAGACAGTAATAGAGGCCATGGTGCCGGAGGGTGTGCGTTTTAGGAGTGCCACATCCGGTGGACGTTTTACACATTCTTCGCCGGGTCAGGTTACCTGGAATGTTGGCACACTTGAACCCAATGGTTCAAGGAAAGTAAGCATGACCCTTGATTTTGACAAGCCCGGGACGTTTACGAGCAGAGCGATGACGAAAGCCTACTGTGCGGATACTGTTAGTACTTCCTGCAAAAGCGTGGTTTTGGGTATTCCGGCCATGCTTCTTGAGGTCGTAGACGTCTCCGACCCGATCGAGGTTGGGCAAAGTGAAAAATATATTATATCGGTAACCAATCAGGGTTCGGCTACAGGTACGAACATTCAGGTTAGTTGTATGCTTGAAGATGGGATGGAGTACATATCTTCAGCGGGACCGACGAAAGCCGAGATTGAAGGCAACAAGATTAGTTTCGGGGCACTGGCTTCACTTGCACCAAAGGCTAAGGCAGAATGGCATGTTAACGTCAGGGCAGCCGGCGAAGGAGACATGCGTTTTAAGGTCATGCTGGGCAGCGACCAGTTGGAGCGGCTGGTTGAAGAAACCGAATCCACGAATTTTTACGCTTACTGAGCGGTTTTGGCTGTGTGAGAGTCTAACTGCTGTGCGGCGAGTGGGTTTTCTCGTTGTGTGGGCCGTGAAACTCACAGAGAAGTCGCACTTGGCTTGAAATCAGGAACAAAGGTCTTCAAGGTTAGAGGGCCCTAAGGATAGACGGGGTTTTTAAAGCAGTTATCCGACGGGCCCGGTTTTTTTATCCTTACTTAATTAGCTTTTTTTGGCTGCGGGGGTGCCAAATTGGGATGTCCAGGCGCGGCGCAGGTCGTTTTTTGCTTGCTTTTGTGCGCTATTTCTGTTAAGATCATTTTTTGTGCTAAGATTTAACTAATCGAGCAACAACGCCGATGAATAGTGCATGAGAGAAGTAAAGGTCGTAGTTTTTCTCTTGATCGTATTTCTTAGCGGCAGTTGCTGGGGAGATGGTTTGGTAGGGGAGAACGCCCCTGAGATTACAATTCGAGAGTGGATAACCAGTAATCCGCCCACGCAGGAGGATTTAGCGGGGAGAGTATATGTCTTGGAATTCTGGGCTACGTGGTGCCATTCCTGTGTGGATAACATCCCGCATCTGGTTGGACTTAGCGATAAGTATAAGGATAAAGGATTAAGACTCATTGCGCTTTCGCAGGACAAATCTGCCGAGAAGGTGCGGCGTTTTGTCCGTGAGAAGGGGATTAACTACGATGTTGCCATCGATAATGGGACAAGCGATTGGTACGGTATAAGGGGCTACCCGACGGCGGTGGTGGTAAGTCACACGGGCCAAGTAGTCTGGCGCGGTTATCCATGGAGCAAAGAATTTGAGGATGCGATAGAGGCGGCGTTGTCGGCCGGGCCGCCCCCGTTGCTGGTCGGCGTCGATTTGGGCCCATTTAGACATCTTAGAAAAGCTCTTTGGGGCGGTAGAGAGTTTGCCAAGGCTTATCGAGAGATTGAAGCTTTTACTGACAATTATGATGAGCCTGGTACGTTGGCGGTCGCGGAGCGAATTGTAAAGACGATTGACGGGCGGATTTTGCAGAAAACCCGTCAGGCTGACAAGTTACGGGCAACCGACCCGGTGAGAGCTTATAAGGTCTACGCCGGGATAGTGGGTAATTACTACGGCATCGAGGCTGTGCAGCCCGCGAGGATGGCATATCTTGAGCTGCGCAACAGCAAAGAGGTAAAAAGGTACCTGTCTGAACTGGATAAGCAGGTCGGGGCCGGTTAGCGACTTGCGTCGTTCAGGCAAGGGGAGCTTTCGGGTGGTGTGTTTTGGCCTTTCAGTGCGGAGGTTTCTTTTTGGGCAGATAACCCGGTCTTTCAATTCAGGTTTTCCGATTTGGAAAAACTCTGTTGTTTGTTAAGCTTGACGCGGCGGATTATTAGGCCTGTAATGTGTGGCAAGTGCTGTATTTTTGAGCTGTGTATGCCCAGAAGGATTGTCTTAATTTTGGTAACGGTTGTCTTTTGCGTGGGCGGGTGTTCGGGCCCGAGTTCCGTCAAGACGACACAGACAGACGAGCCCGGCAGAATTGATGCACCGGCGGGTATGATAGAGTACCTGCGGTGGCAGAATCTACCGGCACTGAAATCGATCGAGGTCTGGCAGAACGAATATGGTCCGGGGCTTAAGCTATCCACAGCTCACTATGAGATTTTTACAACTCTGTTAGAGCCGCTGATGTTGTCTGAGGTGCCTGGGTTTTTGGAGTCGGCGTATCGCGGCTATAACGGCCAATTGCCTGAGCCTATCGAGGCGTCGGCAAAGTTTCCCGTATATCTATTTGCCGAGCGTAGGCAATGGGAGGCGTTTACGCGGGCGTTCGCAGGCGGGCAGGCGTCAGTTTTCTGCAAAATAAAGGCGGGCGCGTATTATCTTAAGGGGGCGTGCGTGGCGTACAATATCGGCAGAGAGCGGACTTTCTCTGCTCTTGGGCACGAGGGCTGGCACCAGTTTAACAAGCGGCTTTTTCGATTTCGCCTGCCAAGCTGGCTTGACGAAGGTATCGCAATGCTCTTTGAGACCAGTAGCGAGAGCGGGGGTTTGTTTTATTTTGAGCCGAGCAAAAATATGTATAGGTTAGGCGGGCTAAGGAAGACGCTGATAGACAACAGGATGATACCTCTGAGAGAGTTGATAGCCGTAAACCCGGGAGAGGTGCTGAGTACGGAGAAGGAAGAGGCGGTGACGGCCTTTTACAGTCAATCGTATGCGCTGGTCAGGTTTCTGCGGGAAGAGGATTACGGCAAGAGGCTGTGGCGTTATCATCGGCTGCTGCTGGACGGTCTTGGAGGCGACTGGCCGCTCAGTGAGCATAACAGGAGAATCGCGGCGGACAGAAACATTCCGCTGACAGTCCGGTGGAATCGGGCCGTTGGGCTGGAGTTATTCGAACATTACATCGGGGATGATTTTGACGAGATAGAGCCGGAGTATCAGGCGTTTTGCAGGAAGATAGTTTATCACGTGCAGCTGAAATAAGCGGTTATGGCTGAGGAGCTTTCGGTTTCCATCATTTTGGCTTCGGCTTCGCCTCGCCGGCAGCAATTGTTGGCCGAGGCCGGCTACAAATTTGCGGTCGTAACTGCTGATATTGACGAGTCAGCTTTTACGGTCGAGCATATTGGGCCCTGCGCTTACGCCAGGCGGGTGGCACTGGCAAAGGCGAAAAGTGTGGCCGGTGATTTCCCGGACTGTTTGGTAATTGCCGCCGACACGGTGGTGGATTTTGACGGGGAAATAATCGGTAAACCTGCGGATGCAGAAGATGCAGAGCGGATTACCCGGAAGTTATTCAGCAAGCCTCACAAGGTTATAACGGCTGTCGCGTTTGTCAGGCTGACAGACGGGGTCGAATTAGTGGAGAGCGATACAACGACCGTTTATCCGAAAAAAATGAGCGAGGAGCGGTTGGCCGAACACATAAAAAGCGGCTCGTGGCAGGGTAAGGCGGGGGCTTACGCCATACAGGAAGGCGGCGATGAGTTCATTGAGAAGATTGACGGCAGTTTGACTAATGTGATGGGTCTGCCAATGGAGCTTCTGGAGCAAATGCTGGGGAAAGTTATCGCAAGAAGTGAAAAGTACAAGGGTATCGGGTGAAAAAGAGGCAAATGTGAGCAATTTTGTGGCGGTCTTGTCTAAAAGGGGTATAATTTGTTAAAGACGGAAGACTGGTGATTTGAGACAAGAGGTCCGTGATGGGTAAAGTAAAACCTGATGAGGACATTTTGGCATTTGCGATAGCGAGGGAGGTGGAGGCGAACCGGTTTTATCTGGCTCTGGCGAAGCGTGTGGCCAGTTCGGAGATACGTAAGGTCTTTGAAGAGTTAGCCGAGGAGGAACTGGAGCACAAGGCCAGGCTGGAGCTGGAATTTGTTAAGACGGGTAGGGTCTTGCCGGAAGGTGAGCTGGTTGTTCTTCCTGAGCACGAGTATATTGTGTCTGATACTGACGCGGCGCTGGATATGGATTACAAGGATATACTCATGCTGGGGATAGAAAAGGAGGATGCGGCCTTCAGGACTTACGTCGATATAGTAGCCCAGGTCAGAGACGAGCAGACTAGAGAGGTACTGTTGGCGCTGGCGCAGGAAGAGGTAAAGCACAAGCTGCGGTTTGAAACCGAATATGATATGCTGCTGAAAAAAGACTGAGCCGGAGGTTTCGATTAGAAAGGAGAGATTATGTCAAAGGGATTGTTGGCGATTTTCAAGGGGGCGTTGATGATTGCGATTGTTGCGCTGGCGGCAATTGCGTCGTTGTATGTGCTGGATATCTTTGAGGATGAGGCAGTAAGACAGGCCCTGGTCAAGCTAATGAGCATCATCGGAATAATTACAGGGGCTTGCCTGTTACTGCTGTTGGTCGGCCGCATCGGCAGTCAAGGGCCGCCGGCATCGCCGTGAAATTGCAGAGCTAACAAGCTCACTTCGGTCTGCGGCAGATTTATTTGGGTGGATGCCTTCTTTTTTTTGCGTCCGGGCCGGATTCTATTTATATCTGCTGCCGTGGGGTGTCGGTTTCTTCTTAACTTTTCGGAGCTTCAGGGTTGTTTAATGGGTGGGGTATAGGGTTTTCCCCTATAAAAAAAACAGGCCTGCCCCCGATTGACTTGTGGCGGGCATTGGATGATTATAGGCAAGCGCTTTAAAAACGTGGTTTATGCGCACGTAATAGGTTTGATGTTTTGAAGCGCAGCAGCTGGAAAGATGAGCAAGGTTTTGGAAAAGGATGAAACTGTTGGCGAGTTAGCTGAACGTTTAATTTCTGAACTAAAGGCTAATCGTCCGGCGTCTAGTTTACGAGTGCTGGGGCGAGGTCCAAAAAGAACAGGGCCAGCGAAGGGAGAGTTCGAAAATAAATCGGTGCCCTACTTGATAGGGCAATAGTTGCATTCATCACCCTCCTCCGAAGCCAGATTCCCACATTCCCCGGAATCTGGCTTTTCTGGTGCGCGGTTTTTTTCTCGCATGTTGGTTGGGGACTGCAGTTTTTAGTTTTTGGATTTCAGATTTTGGATGTGCGATTATAATGGTCGCCGTTATGAGAGTATTGGTATACGGCGGCGGTTCTGTTGGCCTTGGTGTCGCAAGCTGTGCGATAAAGGCAGGGGCGGATGTTGATATTATTGCCAGAGAAGCTACGGTGCGAGCTTTACGCGAAAGAGGCCTGAGGCGCACGGGCATATTTGGTGATTATGACGCGGGGGCGAGTAAGTTCGCAAGTTACTGCTCGTTGGAAGATGTCCAGGGCGTGAGCTATGATTACATACTTGTCTGTGTAAAATCATTTGATACTTGCACAGCGGCGCAAGAGCTTTCCGGATACAAGCAGCTGTTTGGTGAACAGGCCAGGATGGTATTGTTTCAAAATGGGTGGGGCAACGCAGAGGTGTTTTTGTCTTTTTTTGAGCGGGCGCAGGTCTACAACGCACGTGTGATTACGGGCTTTCGCAGAGTCGAAGAAAATACAGTTGATATAACGGTGCATGCGGACTCGATTCATATCGGCAGTTTGTTCGGTGGTGATTCGGCGTGTGTCGAGAGGCTGTGTGAGCTTATAAGCAAAGGCGACATACCTTGTAATGTGACCGAAGATATAGCCGGGGACCTTTGGGCGAAGATGCTGTATAATTGTGCTTTGAATCCTCTGGGAGCTGTTTTGGATGTGCCGTACGGCGTATTGGCGGAGAGTGAATTTACGCGTGCTGTAATGAACAGCATTGTCGGAGAAGTATTCGGTGTTATGGCGGCGGCGGGATACCAGACGCACTGGCAAAAGGCAGAAGATTTTCTCGAGGTTTTCTATAGTAAGCTCGTGCCCGTTACGGCGGAGCACAAATCATCCACGCTGCAGGATATTCTTGCGGGTAAGAAAACGGAAATTGACGCTTTGAACGGGGCGGTGATAAAATTAGCTGAAAAGCATCGGGTGGAGGTTCCTTATAATAGAGCTGTTTATAATATTGTGAAATTTATAGAGGCGGGGCGTTCCTGAACATTTCTGCGGTCCTGTTTCTATAAACGCAGAAACGGTCTTTTGTAACGAGCGTTGGCAGTGAAAGGTGAAAAATGAAGAAGATAATCAATCCTATCGCCGGTCTTTTGTTGATTGTTGCATCGATGGTTTTGGGAGAAGCTAAAGGTAAAGAGTCGGCTGGCTCAGCGGTGGCTCCGGTGCGATGCAGCGAGGTAATAAAAGGCTTTGAGTGGCTCGGTGAGCAGATTACCTATCCAAACCCGGCGCCCGGCGAAGACGTCAGGGAGCTTGGTACGGTGTATAGCATCTGGTTCGAGAGGGCGGGGCCGGCTGTACGGGGAGATACGTACCCGATGACGTGGGCGGATGACGGTGAGATTTATGCCTCATCGGGCGACCCCCACTGGGGCAAGAAGGCGATAGGTCTTGATGTGGAGAAGTTCTCCGGTTATCCGCCGAATTACAAAATCAGCAAGGTAAATGAGATGTACGGTTATTATGGCAATGGCGGGGAGGGGCCCAAGCCTTCCGGGATGATTTGCGTTGACGGCGTTCTGTATCTTGCGTTTCAGAATCTGTTAGGCAAAAAGGCGCCGGTATACGGTAAAAAGAGCCAGCACGGCACAAATGCGACTATTGTATGCTCGAAGGACCATGGCTTGACATGGACGCCAGATATTAACAGCATAACCGAGCCTATGTTTCCCGGCTATATCTTCGGCGGGCCTGCCTTTGTGAATTTCGGCAAGAATAACGATGGGGCGAGAGATGGATTTATTTATGCGGTTTCAGCCGAACAATGGGACAACGGCTCCCATTTAAGGATCGGCAGGGTGCCTAAGGACCGCATTCTTAAGAGGCAGGCGTGGGAATTTGTTTGTGGTTTCGACGGCAGCGGCGGTCCCGTCTGGTGCGGCGATATGACGAGGGCGGTTCCTGTTCTGTCAAATCACAAGAAGATAAGCCTTCCTGAGATGGTCTACTTAAAATCCATCAAGCGATATCTGCTGCTGACGTGGAGCCTGAAGAAGGACTTTGACTGCAACAGTGGTAGCGAATTGTATATGTATGATTCACCGGAGCCGTGGGGGCCGTTTACGCTCGTTCATCAGGAGGACTGGGAAGATGCTGAGATATCACCGTATTGCCCGAGGATACCGCTTAAATGGCTGAAGCAGTCGCGAGACGAAATAATCGGATGGATGCAGTTCTCGGGTAGCTGGCGACAAAACAGTGCGCACTATCACTCACATGTTCGAAAGTTCAGGTTAATTGTAAAGGATTAAGCTTCAGATGTGCGATAAAAGAGTTGTTGTGGTTTTGCCAAGAGTTATAATTTGCAACCAGACAGGTGCCCGATTTAGAAGTCACGGTTGACTAGGGAAGGCTATGGCGTTGAAAGTGAAGGATACGATGATTACAAAGGCAAAAAGGACGGTTACTTCTGTGCTGCCTATTTCGCAGAACAGGAGTGGCGAGTGTATTGATTGCGGCCAATGTTGTAAGCTGCCGAATGTTTGTCCGTTCCTGGGGCACAAGCCTGATGGG
>CP070830.1:1890730-1913911 GCA_020344865.1 Planctomycetota bacterium | reverse complement strand
TAAAACCGGTATTATTCACCTATCCGGCTCACAGCCGCTATTTAAATAATTACAGGATAGAGACCGGCAAATCCCCATTATCCTTTAAGGCTTTTCGGTTAGGATGCCATGCCCTATCCCTGGGCCAAACCCGGCAAGCCAACGTTAGACGCATGCGGGCACCAGGCCCTGAGTTTCACCTCGTCACCCGTCTTAGCCGCCCTATGGCCATCGTTAGGGGTACTATATAGTAATTACTACTGTTTGTCAAGGCTTTTTTTGAAAAATTTTTTATGAAATTTCGGTCTGCGAATTCTAGCCGCGCAGGTGTGAAAAAATCCGTGCTGAAGGTATGTTTACCGGACGGTAAGCGCAAGTCAAGATCGAGGTTTCGGCGAGCAAACAAAGATTTATTCGTGCCGCAGGGATTCAATCGGGTCCATATTGGCAGCGCGATAGGCCGGGTACAGTCCGAAGGTTATTCCGACCGCTGCGCTGATTCCGAAGGCCAGCACCAAAGAGCCGCCCGTAATGACCGTGGGCATATTTCCAAAATATGTCACCAGGGACGGTATGAGCGAGCCCAAGATGATGCCGATGGCACCGCCAGCGAGAGTCAACAGCAGTGTCTCCGAGAGGAACTGAACGATGATATCGCGCTTTCTGGCGCCGAGGGCACGGCGGATACCAATCTCGCGTGTGCGCTCGCTGACGGTCGCCAGCATGATATTCATAATTCCTATGCCGCCGACGAGAAGCGAGATAGCCGCGATGGAGCCAAGGACGACACTATATATTCGCTTCAATCTTGCCATCGCCCTCAACTGCTCAAGCGGCACGACAATCTGGTAGTCCTGCTTTTCATGCAGGCGGTCGAGCAAGGCATCGAGAATATCTCTTAACGGCAACACCTGTTCGGAGGAGTCAGCTTTGACGGTTATCTTCTGGAGTTCCACTTTTTCACGGCTGCTTGAACCTCCGGTGAACCGGGCACTAATCTCGGGGAACCTGCATCTCGTGGTCGTAAGGGGGATATATACGCTGCCGACGACGCCACTGGTTTCCCCTGCGGCAGGCGGGTTAGTCCCAAAAGAGGCGGTCGTGTGTGCAGGAGCAGGCGGAGAGGCAATTCCCACGACCCGGTAATAACTGCCGTGAATTTTTACGTCGAGTCCGAGAGGGTCATCGAAAGCAAAGAGCTTTCGCGCGACCTGGTCATCAATAACACAGACGGCGAGGCGATACTGCAAATCGACACTGCTCAAGAATCGACCGCGGCTTACTCTAACGGGCGAGATTTCGGTATACCACGGGATTGTGCCGATGATTTTTATGGCGACCTCGGGGCGAGTAAGGTATCGTGCTTTTTGGTCGATTTCGCGAATTGGAACGACCACCTGAACGTCCGGTATGGTATTTCTAATCGATTCGGCATCATCATATGTCAGTCCGTATTCGTCAATAAACTGTCCGCCGCCGGTGTCGGTTTTCTCCTCCGGGGGCCTTACGGTCTCGACAATCAAATTGGTGCTTCCGAGCTGCGCGATTGCCTGCTGTGCGGCTTGGCTTGCCCCCTCGCCAATGGCGAGCATCGCGATTACGGAGCAGACGCCGAATACGATTCCGAGGGTGGTGAGTATAGAGCGCAGACGGTGCATCCAGAGGCTTTTTGCCCCCAACCTAACTATATGTTTTAGGCGAAAGAGAAACATGTTTTTTCAGTTTTCGTTTGCGAGTTCGGTTTCGACCTGACCATCGCGCAGACGTATGATTCGCTGCGCTCTGGCGGCGATTTCGGTATCGTGGGTGACAATGATGAGAGTTTTTCCGGCCGAGTGCAATCGTTCGAGGATAGCAAGGATTTCGGCGCCGCTTGCGGAGTCGAGGTTGCCGGTAGGCTCATCAGCAAGGACTATGACAGGGTCATTTGCGAGTGCGCGGGCGATAGCCACTCGCTGCTGCTGGCCGCCACTGAGTTCGGAGGGCCGGTGTCTGAGCCTGTCAGCAAGTCCTACGGTCACGGCTAATTGCTCAGCGTGCTCGGCGCTTGCCTGTTCGGAAAAGCCCTGATAAAACATAGGAAGCTGTATATTCTCCACCACGTTCAGCTGGCCGATTAGATTGTATGATTGAAAAATAAATCCGATGCGTTTGCCGCGAATCAATGACAGGCGGTCATCGTCGAGTCCGGAGACATCCTCCCCGCCGAGGTAGTATCGACCACTTGTAGGTCTGTCGAGACAGCCGAGGAGATTAAGCAGTGTGGACTTGCCGGAGCCGCTGGGGCCCATTACAGCAACAAACTGGCCCGGCTCTATCTGCAGGTCCACTTCCTGCAGCGCGGGGACCTGGACAGAGCCTAATTGATACGTTTTAGACAGCTTGCGGATGTCCACTACAGCCATTAATGGTTACCTTCCGACCTTCATGGTGGCTACTGTGTTTTTCAGGCTTCTCTGCCGGTTTCCTCTACCTGGGCAGGGCGAGGTGGATTCAGCAGGACTTTCTCTCCCTCATCCAAGCCGCTCTTGACTTCTACAAAATCATCATTAAACAACCCGGTCTCTACCTCGCGCTTTTGCTGGCCCCTGCCGGTCAGACAATAACAGAGCTTCTTGCCCTCAACGGTTATGACCGCCTGTATCGGGACGACGAGAACATCCTGCAGCTCGTCGATGAGGATGGTTACCTTTGCCGACATTCCTGTTTTGAGAAAATCGTGCGTTCCTTCGATGCTGACGTCGGTTACGTAGACCTTTAGATCACCCCTGAACCACCCCTGCTGGTCGGCCAAAGGCGCTTTTTTCAGGACTTTTCCCGTAAAAGTCTTGTCGGGAAACGCCGCGACGGTTATGTCCGCGGTCTGACCTATCTTGACCTTATCAATCCAGGTTTCGTGTACCTTAATCTCGACTTTCATTTCGGATTGGTCGGGTATGGATATAATCTTTTGTCGCTCCCATACATCGGCTCCCTCCTCAATCATCCTGTCCTGTCTGTACCAGGGCTGCTCACTGGAGCCGTAAACTACCTGGCCGGGGGCCGGCGCTTTTATGGTACAAGCCTCGAGCTGCTCTTTTAGCTTTTCCAGACGCTCCTTGTGCAATAAGTAGGTTGCCTCACTGCTTTTGAGTTTTGCCTGGGCCTGTGCCAACTTGGACCGTGCACGGGCCTGGGTCCGGTCCAGTTCGCGTTTGGCCTCATCATAGTCGCTCAGGCGCTTCTCGGCTTCTTTTGGGAACTCGTATTCGATAAAAAGGTCCTTGGCCGTCTTGGCCTTTTTGAGGGCAATTTCATTACGGCTCTGGCTTAATATGTCAGCTTCCAAATCGGTTCGCGAGACGTATTCTTTCTCATATAGTTTCCTGGTCCAGGTCAGCCTGCTGTCGGCCTCCTTGAGTTCTTTGTCTTTAAGGTCGATGTCGCCCTCGAGCTCGCGGAGTTTTTGTAGGGCCTCGCCGCCAAGCTGCGTATCTTCAATCAATGACGGAATTTCGTTAGGTTCGTAGCCGGGATTGGTTTTGCCGGACGCAAGCTTTTGGGCCACCACGGCACCGAGATATTTCTGCAGGTCCATGAGTTTGAATCTAACTTCCATCAGGCCTTTTTTGATGTCACTTTCATTTTGTTTTTTCTGAATATCAAGTGACTCGTTGGCGTCGATGAAGCTGGCTTCAGCGCTTAGGAACTGCACTTCCTGTTGCGTGAGTTTTTGTTCTATGTCCGAAGAATCCAGCTCCACGAGCACCCTACCAGTGTTGACGTCGTTGGGAGTTATGATAGTGCCTTCATCGACGATACTGATGATGGTCGTTTTGCCCTCGACCTTGGATTTGATGTCTTTTGTATTAATGGCTTTAATATCGCCGTTTTCAGTTACACCTATAGTCAAATCATCGCGGCGCACGGTGAACGTGGACATTTCGGGATTTGCACCATTGAGCCGGCCGGATGTCCGGCGTACTAATGCAAATCCCCCTGCGCCCACGACTGCAATGACAACTACAAGAATAACAATCAAGCGAAGGCGCTTCGGGAGCTCAAATTTGCCGGTTTTTGCTTCGGTTTGGTTTTGTGCTCTGCCTGCTCTCATTACATTAATTTGATTAGAAAACTGCTACTCTACCCACATTCCGTCGGGCCTGACCTGCAAAACGCCAACATCACGGAAGAAGCTAAGTTTGGCATCTAAATGTGCGACTAAAGCGGCTGTTACGGCGTTTTGAGCTACGACAAGGTCATCCTGTGACTCGAGTAAATCCCGGGTGGTCGCCCGGCCGGCATCCAACAGCAACCTAGTGCTGTCAACGCGCCTCTCGGCCAACTCCAAACTGTTTTTCTGAATGCGGTATCGCTCCGCTGTTTCCAGCAAGAGACGGTGCGCGTCACGGACCTGGAGCTTGAGAACATCCGCATCCAGGTCATATTGCCTTTGTTGTCTTTCCAAAGCTATAAGCGCGGCACGATATGTATTTCTCTGCTGCACCCTATCCAGGGGCAAATCAGCGTCAAAGCCAAAATCGTACATACCCTCGTGAAAGCGAAGGTTCTGAAAGTCAGTTTCACCCTCAGGAGAGGTAAATTTAATGTTATCAGAGTTAATACTGCTGTTTAGGTTAAGCTGTGGTCCAAGTCCTTCGGCGGCCAAGAAGACCTTGCGGAGTGCATCGTCAATCTGGTCCGCGGCGTTAGCCAAATCAAGTCGCTGGAGCAGAGCAGTTTCAATAGCCGCATCGACGGTAAAGGCCGGTTCTGTTATTCCCATTTCTTCCAGAATCTTTAGTTCATTCTGGTCGAGCTCGATATCAATATCGGTAGGCAGACCCAGTCTTATTTTAAGGTCGTCGAGGACACGTTCGTACCTGCGTTGAGCGGCGACAAATCTGTCGGAAGCCGCCAACATATCCTGTTCGGCCTGGTCGACCTCGTAGGGTGGTCTGCGGCCGGCTTGGGCGAGCCACTCAAGGCGCTCTTTTGATTCAACACGTCTTTTATAATCATTCTCAGCGTTTGTTACGGAGTCCCTTTCCTGCAAGACCTCGTAATAGGCGTTTATGGTATCAACAACAAAGGTTTTGCGAAAACGGTTAAACGAGCGAATATCATATAATACCTGGCGTTCGGTTTGGAGTAAGTCCTCCCACTTTTGTTTGCCTGGGCCTGCGCCGAGCAATGGTACCGCTACGCTTGCCGTAAGTACTGAGCCTAAACTTGTTCTTGGGTCACCGGTAAGATATCTAAACCAATCGAGGGCCAAGCTTGTACTTATTATGATGCCGCTCGGGAGGACAAAATCCTGCTTGGTTGCAATATTGGAGTGCAAGAAAAACTCGTCATCGTCAATGCTGTCGTCAACATAGGCACCGTCGATGGTCGCAAACCACTGGCGTTCGTAATCATGCCTGGTGCCTGTTAGGTCGAGGGCCGAGAAGTAGAGATTTTCCTTTTGATTTTGGTAGTTTCGGTTGTTGGCGGTTGCGAGCGCTACCGCTTGTGCAAGGGTTATAGTGTCCGGCGGAGCAGGGACTGCATCGACACGAATCTCATTCGGCGACGGGGGCAGGTCGCTGTCGCTTACGATGTAATTGGCTTTTTGGCCGAAACTGTCACGCCACTTGCTATCGATGATCTTATATACCTGGTCGTCAGCCTCGTTTTTGGCCTCCTCTTCGTAGTGTTGCGTGCTGCAGCCGCCGACCACGCCGAAGATAACGGCACCACACAGCCCCCCGTACAACAGTATGAAAAACCTGATTTTACAACACATAAACCCTTCTCCAGCAAAGTCCGCACTCGCCTTAAGGTATCGACATCCCTATCTATGTCATTATACACTAAAAGGTTACAAAAGCAAAGCCAAAAAGGCCGGCCGAGGCAGACTGAAGAAGCGGATGTCACCGGACATAAGCCGCTAATCCGACATAAGGAGCCCTCAATAAAGCCTGCAAAATCAACAACTTACGGGGAAAAAGTTCAAAGCAGGCGGCCAACACCATCAATTCTTCCACAACTATAGACGCTTATTTTATGAGAATGTTTCAAAAAAAATGCTTCTCAAGCTGGTCTTTCTGAGTTGAGGTAGAAGAATTCTATTGGAAAATCGGGTGATTTGACGTAAACTAAGGCAGATTTTGAGTTTTGGCGGCGTGGCCAAGTGGTCTAAGGCGACGGTTTGCAAAACCGTTATTCGCCGGTTCGAATCCGGCCGCCGCCTTTTTGATTTTTCACGCTATTTACGGCCACAACCTGTCAGTAAAGCAAAATCTCAAAGATTATACACACCTGGTTGGCAGACAACGGCAATATATTGAACCGAATGGTACCCCCTGTGGAGAGTTTTGTGGACGCGGGGGCAAATCAGCAAATACTACGGCAAGAGGGAGCCGAAGACGTCACCCAGAACAGCAGCGGGCTTTATTGAACCCTCTGGGATATTAATAACTCGTTTTGCTGCTTTAACTCCTGATTGGCGGTTCTGAGCTCATCTTCGATAAGTATATGGTCGGATATGTCGCGCGCCACTCCAACAACCGCAACCTCATGTCTGTTCGCATCCTTGATGATTGACCTGGAAAGTGAGACGGGGAACACGCTGCCGTCTTTTCGCCTGTGGTAAAAGCCGACCTGCCAAGCGTTTCTACCGATTCTGAAGACACTTCTAGTATTGCCGGTTTGAGATTTCTCTATCCAAAGAACATTACAGTCTTTTCCAATGACCTCTTGCTCGGTATATCCATATGTCTTACAGAATGCCCTGTTCACAAAGATAATCTTATTCTGCATATCGGTAATGCAGACGCTATCATCGGTACTCATAATAGCACCTGACAGCAAATGCAGTTGTTCCTCCATTTTTTTGTGCTTTAGGACATTCTCGACCGTCACAGGAACGGTCTTGAGATAGTTTCTTCCGAGGTCCTTTATGACATAATCAGAGGCGCCGGCCCTCCAGGCTTTGACAGCTAATTCCTCGTCACCGACTCCCGTGACAAGGATAACGGGTGTATCCTGAACCGAGCCCAGGATATCAAACGCCGTACCATCACCAAGCGAGTGGTCAGAAATAATAATATCGAACGTTTGGGCGTCCAGTATCTTGCGAGCCTCCTTGACGGAGCCGGCTATGTTATAATCATAGGGAAGCTTCTGGTCCTCGACCAACCGCCTAAAAGCCATTTGGTCAATCTTATCATCTTCTATCAGCAAGATTTTATACTTGGTAGTTTCCATAGTCTCATTCCCCACTTGGCAATTCACTCAAGGACCAGTACAGATTTATCGTCCTGATGGCCTCCACGAACTTTTTATAATCGGCAGGCTTGACCACATAACCTGCGACACCGTTTTCGAAGATCTCGGTTACGTCTCTTTCGCTTTTTGAGGTAGTCAAAACGACGACCGGTATTGTTTTCAGTACTTTATCGGCCTTTATGACCTTTAGAAACTCGACTCCATTCATCTTGGGCATATTCAAATCCAAGAGTATAAGGCACGGCTTATGATTGCCTTGCTGCTGCAAATATGCGAGCGCTTCTTCGCCGTTGGTGGAATGAACCAAGGGGTTGCCGACCCTGAGGTCAGCAAGGGCCCTTTTAACGGTCATCACATCCACGTCGTCATCTTCAACGAGCAATATTGGCTTGGAGCTTTGCATCCGCTACTTCCTCTGTTTGCTTCGGTAACGTAAAGAAGAAAGTGCTACCTTCGCCCACCTTTGATTCGAGCCAGATTTTGCCGCCGTACAACTCGACGATTTTCTTAATGACGGTAAGGCCAATGCCCGTGCTCTCAAATTCATCCCGCGAAGATAATGTCTGGAATATTCGGAAGATTTTTTCGAAGTGCTGCTCTTCGATTCCAGGACCATTATCAGCGACACTGAACTTCCAGAAGCCATCCTCTTGGACACAGCCGATTTTAATTAAGCCCTTGGGCTTATCCATATACTTGACGGCGTTGCTCAGCAAATTCTCAAATACCTGCATGATGCGGGTTTGTTCACACTCGATTACCGGCAGCTTATCTTCGACGGTAATCTCGATATTTTCCGGTGCAGCTACCATATCGATGACGTTGGGAATAAGCTCATTGAGGTCGACCTGCACTTTTTCCTCTGTAACGCGTCCGACCCTTGAATATTGCAGCACTCCATCAATCAAGTTATGCATTCGTTCGACGCGCTTTAAGAGCAAATCCATTTGTTCTTTGCCCTGTTCATCAAGCTTGTCGGCGTAATCGGTTGATATCCAGTCGGCCAGAGTCTTGATTCCCCTCAAAGGCGCCTTTAGGTCGTGTGAGACAATGTAGGCAAAATCCTTCAATTCCTGTATAAGCTCCGCCTGTCTTTGTTCTGCCTGCTTGCGTTCGGTGATGTCGCGTGTGATTGCTATTATGTAGTCTTTTTTCGCCTGACTTACGAGTTTCAGGCTTGTTTCGACGAAAAATTTCGTTGCATTTTTGCGCTTAAGCTGGCCCTGTATGAGGATGTCCCCTTCAAGTTTGAGCTCTTTAACATGTTCCTGCCAGGTGGAATCATCTTTTATGGATTCTTCGATGTCCTTGACGGTCATATCGAGCAACTCTTGACGCGTATATCCCAGGTCCTCACATGCCCTATAGTTGGTATCGAGTATACGACCCCACTCGGGTTCTATCACAAAAATACAGTCGTTCGAACGGTCGATAAGGTCTCTGAATAATTCCAGTTTTTCTCCAGCGCGTTTACGTTCGGTAAGTGCGCCGAGCCGCTGGGCAACGGCTTCCAACAAATCCTGTTCTTCGGCGAGCAAGGGGCTTTCATCCCCCGGGAGCTGTTTGCCGAAATAGTAAGCTTCGACAGCGCCGGCTTTGTCACCGCGCACGTTTATGGGGGCACACTGACTGAATTCACTTTTCTGGAAATTATCAGTTTTGTAGTGTACTCCATCCAGAGTGATTCTGACACAAGTGATATCAGGGTAGCAGTATGCCTCATGAATAAGCTCCGGTGTCTGCTCCAGTATCTGCTCCAAAGTGATCTGGGGGGTGTTGACAAGCTTGGAGAGCCCGTAGAAACAGTTAAGATGTTTGACCTGCTGCTGTAATTTCCTTTGGTCGGTCGGGCGGCTGGCAATTTCCGTTTCAAGTTTTAAGTTGGCAGACGAGAGCTTCGCCGAGAGCTTTTGCAGTATTTCCTCGAGGCGAGCAACATAACGAGCCTGAGCTTCGCTATCCAAATCACCATCCGCCATTTCATTGTCTGCAGACCTGAGTTCCGAGACGGACCCGCCGAAAATTTTATAGAGAAAATATCCGAGTGCAACTGCCGCCAGAATGATAACGAAGACGCTGCGCTCCACATCATTTTTGATGTTTCTCTGTGCGAGCCAGCATACACAAACAGAACCTGCGACGAACACCGCCGCCAGGAGAATCTTTTTGCATTTACCCCTTACACTCATCTTCTAATTACCTTGTTGCAGTTGCGGACCTAATTTTCAGGTCAGTGACCAATTGTCAGATATCCTTAATACGAAGCTGACTACCCTAAGAAGCTCCGGTCCGGAAGGCACGTTCATAATCGTGCTTCCCCGAGGACCCAACTACCCTCTGAAAGAAGTATATCGGTGAAAGCAAAGGGGTACTTTTTCAGATAAAGCCGGCAGCAGCGGCGGTTTCTGCGTGCGGCGATTATAGGGTGGTATTGCAGGCGTTATCGGTTCTGGCGCGGGCATGGTTAGCGCCCTATCATAAAAGTCCGCCGTTTATCGGACAAAGAACTGGGGCGTTACGGCCGGGCAAACACAGCAGGTTATGCGGCAGACAACTTAGCCGCTTGCGTGTGGTGGTGTGCTTTTAGACTCGCCTTAAGGAGGCAGTTTTTGAGCAAAGACGATAAGCTGCGTCCTGAAAGTTCCGCGCGAGTGAATTTTTTAGCGATATACAAGTCTATCTACCGTTACGCAGCCCTTTAGTTCTCCAAGCTCGGTGAGCATATCGACGAATCGCTGGAAGACGGCCGAGTCGATTTGCTCGTGGCCTAACATATACAAAAAGACACAACGGTTTGCGGCTTCTCGGGAAAGATTCATCTGTCCAGCCAGGATAGACCTCGCAACTCCATCCTGCTCTCTCATATACTCCATGGCGCGCTGGAGGGCGGATATGACCTTTGCCGCGGTTTTCGGGTGGCGCTGCAAAAACCTGGAACTCACGACCGAAACGGATATCGGATTGGGCGAAAGCATATCGGCATAGACAGAGCCGTGCAGCTTTTTGACATCTCCGGTGGACAACGCGATGGCAATTGTGGGCTCGTAGGCGTAAATCACGTCGACAGAGCCTTTCTGAAGCGCGTCGAGATGACTTGCCGGAGACATAGGGACAAATGTTATGGTTGAAGTGTTGACGTCTTTGTCACCAAGATACTTTCTTAACAGGTTTGTAGCAGTGGTACCTGGAAATACGGCGATTCTTTTGCCTGATAAATCGGATAAAGTTCTAATGGGTGAGGCCTTTCTGACGAGCAGTGCGTCAAACGGCTGGTCGGCTGTTATTTCACTTACGGCAAAGACCTTCAGTCTGCCGGGGGCCTTAAGTTCGGATGCGAGCACAGGAACGGCGGAGGCACCTACGAAGCAGTCCAAGTCGCCCGTTATTACGCTTTCTACGATTTTGTTGCTTGATGCAACGGGTACGGCTTTATAATCAACGCCCTGCTCGATAAAGAATCCTTTTTCAACGGCCACGGAAAGAGGAAGACTGGTTACAAGATTCAGATACCCTATGCGAACGGTTGGCGCTGCGTCGCAACAAGGCTTTGTAAAGGACTGGCAGCCTGCAATCAGGACAGCAACTGTCATCAGACTAATGGCGGCGGTTCTCTTCATAATCTGTTCCCTTCAGATTCGAGTCTGCGATACGTTTAACCTCGACCTTTTTACGGTTCTGAGGGTATCTGAAATACAACCAAAAAGCAAGATTTTGCTTGAAATATGCCTAATCTTCCCGTAAAATAAGTACATATTGAGATAGGCTATAGTCGGAGGCCAAGACAATGCGGAAACAGGCAATTCTTGCTGTAGGGCTGGCGCTGGTATTTGTTGCGAGTTTTACCCAAGTCTGCGTCAGTGCCGAGAGGGATTTGGTCCTGCGGGGGGTTCATGAGGCAGCGATTGACTTACCCCGGGTTTTATTTTTGCTGAAACGTCAGGCTGATGGTCCCGCTTTAGGGTCTGGCGGGCGTTTGGGGGTCAATTATGCTTTTTTGGATACGGGCGGTTCGGGTGTATTGCTTTCACGTGAGACAGCTAATCTTTTAGGAGTAGGTGTCGAGCCGAACGCGAGATTTGTAGACATCGGCATCGGCGGAGACGAATACTTCGATGTGTCGGAACCGTTATATATCGGTCTGGCCGATTACGAAGAGAAGAACCCACATGATTCGGCCGTTTACAAGATTCTTGGTCCCGGGCGAGTTCAGGTTAAAAGAGAATCGGCGGGCCTGCTGGGTCAGCCACTTGACATTATGGGCGTCCCGGTAATGGCCGGGCGGGTTGTAGTCCTTGATAGCGGTGCGACCAACAATCTGGGATTCTTCGCAGCTGAGATAAAGGAACCGGGCGACCCTTCGATACCGAAGGTAGATTTGACGGTTGCGCTTCGGTTTGAAAACTTCCTCAATCCCAACAACCCAAAGAATATTCGGCCTTTGCCGTCGCTGTCTTACAATCCGGTCATCGACAATATTGTGATTGGTTATAGAGGGAAGCAGTCCAAGGGCAACTGGCTGTTCGATACAGGGGCCACGGTCAGCTTTATTTCCACGGACCAGGCAAAGCGAATAGGCCTTATTGGTAAAAACGGCAGGCCGTTAGTGACACAGGCTTTTTCGGTACCTGTGGGCGGCATCGGGGCGATAGTTCAGATTCCAGGTTTTGAGATTGAGGGGCTTACGGTTCCAACTCTGTCAGGACGCAATCTTGTTTATGACAAGCCTCGGTTAGGCGTTCACGATATCAGTTACTTCGACGAAGATGAGGGTAAATTTGTTACTCTGGACGGAGTCTTCGGGAGCAACTTCTTGTGTGCTACGGCGAGTATGGAGGACCTTCTTTCTTTAGACATCGGGCAAACGATATTCGAGAAGATAGTACTCGACATGCGGCAGGGCCTACTGGGTTTTGACATTAACGATGGCTACAGACAGCCCTGAAGTTACGATTAGCGAAAGCCACATGAGTTTTAATCACCATATAGCCAACCGCGGGCGGACTAACCGAGCAGAGTTTTGGCCCGGCCAGCGACAAGGAGGAGTAAACACCCCAAAAAAACCTACTTGCGTAGCGAGGGCAGAAAAAGGTCCTATAAGAACGCATTTTGCCTGACTAACGGGCTTTTTAGGCTATTAAGGCCGTTTTTGCACTATGCGTCAGCCGGTAGAGGCGGCTGGATGAGGTGGCGCAATTTACTCTTTTTGCCTATATTCCCTATTTTTCCTTGACTTGGTAGGGACAAGGGTGTATAATTACACGTTGTTTTCCGGGGATTTTCCTGCCAGCGGCAGGAACGGCAGAGCCGGGCAGGTCTACGGGAAGGATCTCAAGCAGTGTGTCTATAGCAGCTACCGGCGCACCGCGCATGCGAGGCAGTGGGGCATCGGACACCCAAGCTGTATTAAGAAGGTATTAAGGATAGAACATGCTTTTATGCGGCCGTCGCATAAGGAAGCATAATTATTAACCAAAGTATTTGGAGGTAAAGTTATGACAGCAAATGGAAAGAGGCTAAGTTTACTAATCGCAACGATAGCCGTCGCGGCGATGGCGGTCGCAGCATATCCGCCTGCGCTTCACGCAGCGACCGGTCCAGCAGCCGGCGCCGGCGAGCCAGCCTATATCTGGACCATCGAGAAGGTTGCGGACCAGAACGAGGTGACCCTCTCGCGCGGCCAGCACCTGCAGGTAGACTACACGGTGACGGTAGATGCAACTCCGAGCGGAACGGCGGACCCAAACGACCCGAACGTCGACAATCAAGTTAACGTTTACGACGACAATACAAAACCGAGGTTTCTGGGTACGGTCAGCGCCGACGAAACACCAGGGATATTTACCTACAGCGTGCTTATCGGGCCCTATTGCAAATGCGGCGATTATGAGGTCTGCAACACGGCTTTATTTGTAACGCGCGACACGCGGACGACCGGCTCGGACAGCCATATTGTCACCGTGAATGTGCCTTGTGAGGATACTTGCACCCTACCACACGGGTACTGGAAGACACATTCAAAATACGGTTCAGCACCTTATGATGATACATGGGCGCTGCTTGATCCGAACGGTGAGGACAGTGCGTTCTTCGACACAGGTATGAGCTGGTATGATGTGCTCTGGACACAGGGCCAGAGCGACGGTAATGTTTATTATGTACTGGCACACGATTATATAGCGGCAGTACTTAATGAACTCAACGGCGCCAGCGTTCCCGCCGATATTATGGACGCGATTGCCCATGCGGAAGAGCTTCTTGACGGATACGACGGCATCCCCAACAGTATGGATGTTATCAAACAAAAAGAAGCCAGGGACATACGTCGCGACTTTATAAAGACGGCCATTATCCTCAACCGATACAACAACGGCGCTAAGGGGCCAGGCAAATGCAGTGAGTAACATCTACTGGTCAATAATAAGGAGGCGATGGTTAAACCATCGCCTCTTTTTTTATGGCGGTATTACAATCCGCATCGCCATTCGGACATTTAGTTGAAAACGGCCAAGAATGAACCTACAAGCACGTTGAAAATGGGGAGAAATATTTTATGGATTGTGCCGAATAAGTCCGATAATTAGTTGACGGACTGCTATAATAAGTATATAACCACATAGGCTTTAAGCAAAACCGTTCACGATGTACAGGTATGTGAGGAAAACTGCCTGAATAACAAGATTGGATTTTTATTTAACATGGAGGTATAAGAAATGGCCTGGGACAGTGTAAGAGAGAAGAAGGGTGAGATTAAAAAGACGGTGAGCAGCAAACTTGCCGAGCTGCGTCCGTCAGGCAAAGGCCCTTCTGACGAGACGGCCGGCGAGGGAAAGTCGAAGGATGAATTGGCCAGAGACAAAGACCTGGCCAGCGGCATGGAAATACTGGAATTAGACTTTCTACTGAGCGTTGTTGAGAATACCGAAAGCGATGACAGCAACGACGTTACGATGCGAAAACTCAACTTCAATGAACTGCTTCGCAGGGAACAGCTCGACACGATTGACAGTACAGCGCTGAAGGTATACGCCAAGAACGAGGATAAGCTTTACGGCAAGATTATCCAGTGCGAGGCGATGAAGGAACTGACGAAAAGGACTGTCCAGAAAAGCAAACATAGCCGTTGATACAAGGGCCGATAGCCTGCTTGTGTCTGAGCCCCGGGGTTTTTTCGTCAGAAGTTACATCTTAGCGGGTCCGCCTGCAGCAGCTACACAGCGAAATAAACCGGGACATTTAAACATCCGCTTCACCCCAGACCGACATTTCACATAGAGCAAGCATTCCGGCTTACGAAGGACACAAATATGAGTCATTACTTAGCACAAACAATCATAATTGCCAGTAACAGCGAAGGGGAGGAGACGTTCTGGACACAAATGCTTGTTCTCGTGGTCCTGGCGGCCCTGTTCGGCATAAGCAGCCTCGTCAAGACGAGGTCAAACAAGCTCAGAGCCCTCAAGGAGGGTCACACTGCGGACGAGGATGAACAGCATGGTTGGCAGCGGTGGCCAAACAAGGCTTTTACAGCACTGAAGGAGAAGAGTATCGGTATATCGTTAAAAACCTCGCAGCTGAAGGCTATTTCGCGAGAGCGCGTTTTTGCTTCCAACGCTGCCGGCACCACCATCCGCGAAAAATCGAAAATTATCCGCACCGAGGGAAAAGACCTAGGCAGCGGCATGGAAGTTTTAGAGCTGGATTTCCTTGTTGACATCGTGGAGAACACCGAAAGTCGCGACCAGAATGATGTTACTATGCGAAAGCTCAGCTTCAACGAGCTGCTGCGCAGAAAACAACTGAAGGCGGCTGACAGCAAGGCACTGAGGGATTATGCACTGAACGAGGACGATATTTACGGTAAAAACATCCAGTGCGAGGCGATAAGAGAACTGGCCAAGAGGACCGGAACAAAAACACAAACAGCGGCTCAGGTGAGGGACTTAGTGGCTGTTTGACAAGCAGTGGAGTTGAGCAGCCGCCACGGAAGCGGGCTTTTTAGCCCAAAAATGGGCTTTTCCATATCTGCTCCGCTCCTGCTCTGTTATTTCTTGATTGACCCCTCAAAAGGGCTTATAATCCCGTGGCCCTCAGCGGCTATGCCGCCTATTCGTGTTGAAGACTCAGAGTGTCAAAAGCAATAAGTAGATAAATAGTTGAAGTCTCCCGAGGGCTTTCGATAAGGGATAAGGCCTTTTAGGTAAATATCAAAATGATAAGAACAGACAGGAGATAAATCAGTGGCAACAGTAGAAGAGCGTGTCAAAGCGGTTACGGCCCGGGTCCTGAAAGTGCCCCAAGAGCAGATTAAGCTCAAGCATAGTTTTACGGTTGACCTGGGCGCGGAAAGCGTGCAATCCGTAGAACTTGTGGCTATGTTCGAGGAGGAATTCGGGATTGAGATGGACGAGGAGTCCGCCTTAGCGGTTGAGACGGTGGGCAAGGCAGTGGAGTATATTACTAATACCTGCAAGGAGCAGGGAGTAGATGTGGAGCAATAGACTGTGAATCAAAAAAGACAAGAACGGTCGAGCAAGAATTTGAGAAAGAAGCATCATTTAACCGATGCAACGGAACCGAACCTTCTAGAGGATACGTTCCCGTACGAGCTTCCGCCCCTGATTCGACTCGAGGGCACTGCAGTCGAATACATTGACGGCGAGCCGGTGGAGTTTGACTTCGGGGCGGTTAAAGACAGGGATATTCTTATAAGCGATACAACCTTCCGTGACGGGCAGCAGGCCCGCCCGCCCTATACAATCGAGCAGATGGTGCATATATACGATTTGATGTCGAGGCTGAGCGGTCCGAACGGCGTTATACGGCAGAGTGAGTTTTTCTTGTATACGAAGAATGACCGCGAGACGCTGGACCGCTGCAGGGCGCTCGGGCATAAATACCCGGAATGCACGGGTTGGATTCGAGCGTTCAAGGGAGATTTTCGGCTGGTTAAAGAGGTTGGGCTGAGAGAGACCGGGATACTTACGAGCTGTTCGGATTACCACGTCTTTCACAAGCTTAAGTTCCGCAGCCGCAGCCAGTGCATCGACGCTTATTGTGAGATTGTGGACGCGGCCTTTGAAGCGGGCGTTCGGCCCCGCTGCCACTTAGAGGATTTGACCCGCGCTGATATAGAGGGTTTTGTGCTGCCGTTCGTCGACCGGCTAATGGAGATGAGCGAGCAGGTGCCGGAAGAACTGTCGGTCAAAATCCGGCTGTGCGATACACTGGGTTTTGGCGTCAGCTATCCGGGGGTCAGGCTTCCGAGGAGCATCCCAAAGCTGATTTACAAGTTAAACCGGGAATGCGGAGTACCGAGCGAGCGGTTAGAATGGCACGGGCACAACGACTTCCACAAGGTGCACGCCAACGCCGGTACCGCATGGCTTTACGGGTGTGATTTCGTGAACACAACGCTGTTCGGTTTCGGCGAGCGGACGGGCAATCCGCCGCTGGAGAGCGCGGTCTTTGAGTATATCGCAATAAAAGGCGACCTTTGCGGAATCGATACTCAGGCGATTACGGAACTGGCAGATTATATGCGTTCGATAGGCCTGCCTATTCCGGAGAACTATCCGTTTGTGGGCAGGTCCTTCAACACCACAAGGGCGGGCATTCACGCGGACGGGCTTCGTCAGGATGAGCGAATATATAACATTTTCGATACCGGCAAGCTTCTTGGGCGGCCGCCGCGTGTCGCCATCACCGATAAGAGCGGCGCCGACGGCGTGACCCACTGGGTCAATGAATTCTTCGGGCTCAAAGGTAAGGACCGAATAAACAAGATTAAGGTGCACAAGCTTGCCCGCTGGGTGATCGACCAATACGATGAGCACGGGCGTCTAACGGCCATTAGCGACCAGGAAATGGAGGCACAGGTCAAGGAACTGATGCCTGAATACTGGGAAAAGTACAAGAGCGATTAGAAGCAACGGAGCCGCTTTTGCAAAACCAAGCAGTTTGAAAAAAGGAACATCCTTTGCCTAAGGTAGGAAGCTTAAAAGCCGAGGCCATTTTGCGAGCACTATTGTAAAGGGGTGGGCGGCTTTTAGAGGCGGTAAGCTACAAAAATAAAAATACAATTCGCACGAAGGCGGTTTTTAGGCAAATAAAGGGCAACTTGAAGTGGAATTTATCTTATTTTGCTCAACTTCGTTAAAACTTATTCCGATATAATGTGTGGACTTCGGAAAAACTATATCCGATAAAAAAGGACAAGCCCAATGGGAATCGAAAACGTTGGAGAAGGTCTTATAGTCGTTACTTTGCCCCCCGAACCGAACGTAAGCAACGAGCTGAAGAACATCAATGAGAGGGTCAGTAACAGGAACGACTGTGACGTAATAGTGGATTTTTCCAACGTTGAAATAGTAACCTCTTTCAGTATCAGCAATCTTATGATACTGCGTAATATGCTGAGAGACCAAGGGCATCAGCTTATCCTGTGCAAGGTCTCGGTCCCGACCAAGTGTATTTTTACTGTCGCCGGTCTTGATGCGATTTTTGAGTTTGCCGAAGACCGAGAAGCAGCCTTAACAGCCATGCAACATACCGGTTAAGCTGCAAGCCACCCCACACCCAGTTTGGTTTGCCGACCTACCACCGCCAGAGAATCAATGTCATTTTCACTGTGGGGGAGAGTTTTTGCTTTTAATGCGCCTGCGAGAGGATAATCTATAGAGAAAGTTCAGGAGGCAAGCATTATGAAGGTAGACGCAGGCACTTCCATTTTAGAGCTGGTGGAAGGCGATATCACGGAAATGCAGACCGATGCCATTGTCAACGCTGCCAATGCCCGACTGATTCTCGGAGGCGGCGTAGCCGGGGCAATAAGAACAAAGGGCGGCCCTAAAATCCAGGAGGAATGCGACAAGATTGAGGGCACATTTGTAGGCGGAGCCGTCAAAACCACAGGCGGTGATTTGAAGGCAAAGTATGTGATTCACGCCGTGGGGCCGCGCGCCGGCGAAGGGAGCGAGGAAGAAAAGTTAAAAAACGCAACACTGAACTCGTTGAAACTTGCCGATGAAGAAGACATAAAAAGCATCGCCTTTCCGGCAATAAGCACCGGTGTGTTCGGCTTTCCTGTCCAGAGGTGTGCCGAGATAATGCTGCAGACGACCATTGAATACCTGAAAGGGCAAACCAAACTTGAAAAGGTGGTATTCTGCCTCTATGGTCACGAAAGCTACGAAATCTTTGCAAACCAGCTTAAGCGGGAAACCTCAAAATGAAGGCAATGGTGTTAAACAAAGCCTGCCCGATTAAAGAAAAACCTTTAGAGCCGGTTGATCTGCCGGAGCCTGAGCCGGATGACAGTCAAATCCTAGTTAAGGTCTCGGTTTGCGGTGCGTGTCATACCGACCTTGACGAAGCCGAAGGCAGACTCAAGCCCGGCAGGCTGCCGATAATACCCGGCCACCAAATAGTCGGAACGGTAACAGATACGGGCAAAAGAGTAACCAAGTTTAAGGTAGGCGACCGGGTAGGTATTACGTGGCTGTATTGCAGCTGCGGTAAGTGTAATCACTGCCGGACGGGCCAGGAGAATCTATGCGAGCAGGCGAAATGGACCGGCAAAGACACCGACGGCGGCTATGCAGAATGCGTGGTAATCGGCGAGGATTTTGCCTATTCGATTCCTGAGAAGTTTTCGGATTCGCAGGCAGCGCCGCTTCTATGCGCCGGTGTAATCGGCTACCGCACTTTGAAACTGGCGGATATTACTGACGGCCAAAACATTGGTCTGTTTGGCTTCGGGGCCTCCGCCCATATAGTAATCCAGATAATCAAGTACAAATTCCCAAACAGCCCTGTTTTTGTATTCACCAAGACCGCCGAGCACGCAAAGTTAGCAGAAAGCCTCGGCGCGGCCTGGACAGGCCGCGCCGGTGACCAGCCGCCGGCAAAATTAAACAGGATAATGGACTTTACCCCGGTCGGAGAATGTGTCCGCGACGCCTTAGCTGTTCTGGACAGTGGCGGCAGGCTCGTCATAAATGCGATTCGTAAGGAGACACCCGTACCTGCCCTGGATTATGCCAAGTACCTCTGGCTCGAGCGAGAGATAAAAAGCGTTGCTAATGTTACACGGGCGGATGCCGAGGAATTTTTGCCGCTGGCCGCCCAAATCCCTATCGTACCCACCATAGAGGAATTCCCGCTGGCGGAGGCCAACGAGGTCCTGATTAAAATAAAGCACTCGCGGCTCCGTGCCGCCGCCGTCCTAAGAGTCTGTAAATAAAGACCTTGAGTCGCTTCGAAGCCAGCGTAATGTCTGTAATTTATGGGCTATTTTCCCTTTATTTGCGGTTTAAGGCATATAAGAGCCTGGCAGGCTGCTCAGCCCAAGTAGTGACCTCGGAGAAAAAGTTGGGCAAAAAATGCTTGGACGAACCGGAAGACAGCACTTAAAATAAAGAGGTCAGGGAAGATATATAAGGAGGTAAGTGCAATGGTTCTGAGGAAGTTGCATTTGGCAGAGAAAGTTGCGGAACAAACCTGGAAACTACCATGTGCTACACAGAGTCTGTGTCCTGTCTGCCTTAAAGTGATAGATGCTACGCTTTATCAAGAAGACTGCCAGGTTCTAATGGAAAAAAGGTGCAGCGAGCACGGGGACTTCAGAGAATTAATAAGCAGTGACGCGGAATTTTTCCTGAAGATGCGACGGACACACTATGAGAGGCCATCGGGTATCGAGAACCCAAACTGTCAGAACGCTTCGCACTGTCCGGAGGGGTGCGGGCTGTGCGAGCAGCATTTATCCACACCGGCAATGGTTAATATAGACTTGACTAATCGATGCAATCAGAACTGCCCGATATGCTTTGCAAGTTCGAACGCTACGGGGCGTGTGTATGAGGCTTCACTAGAGCAGGTAGAGAAGATGCTAAAGGCTGGGCGGAATATCAAACCGCATCCCGCATCTTGTTTGCAATATGTAGGAGGCGAGCCCACGATTCATCCCGATTTTCTTGAGGCGGTGCGAATGGCCAAACCGATGGGTTTTGCGCAGATACAAGTGGCAAGCAACGGCGTCCGTTTCGCCCAAAGCCCTGAGTTTGCCCAAGCCGCTGCTGAAGCGGGCCTCGACATTGTGTACCTGCAGTTTGACGGTCTGAGTGACGAGATATACATGCAGACGCGAGGGCGGAGACTGTTGGAGACAAAGTTAAGGGCCATTGAAAACATCGGTAAAGCCGGAATACGAGTTGCCCTTGTGCCGACGATAGTGAAGGGTGTTAACGACCATCATCTCGGAGATATCCTGCGGTTTGCCGTTGAGAACGTCGAGGTCATCACGACAATCAGCTGGCAGCCGGTGGCTATTACGGGACGAATAGACGAATCGAAGCGGCTTGAGATGCGGTTCACGATGGCGGATTTGGCGCGATGCCTGGAGGAGCAGTCCGGCTTTGTTGATATGCACCGCGACTGGTATCCTTTCTCCATAGTCGCCCCGTTCGTGCGGCTGATGGAGGTGGTCAAAGATGAGCCGCACTTAAGAGTCAGCTGCCATCCACATTGCGGTTGTGCGACATATCTTATTGTGGACAAGCAGTCTAATAAAGCTACGCCACTACCTTCCTTCGTCGATATTGAGCCTACGATGCAGGCGATGGACAAGGTGGCGACGCGTATTGAGAACCATCCGTGGCTAAAGAACATATCAGTAATGCACGCGATGAAATCGGTGAAAAAGCATTTCCACGAGGACCGGGCACCCGAGGGCTGGGGGTTTGACCATTTCCTCGAATTTATAAGGTACTTTGCGGAATTCAACGAGATAACCAAAGATAAAGAGCGGTACTTTTCGCATTTGAGGAGCGAGCGGTTCGGCATATTGCTTCTGGCATCCATGCACTTCCAGGACAGCTATAACTACGAACTCGACCGCTCTCGCCGCTGCGTGGTACTTTACGCGGCCCCGAACGGGAGATTGTATCCGTTCTGCACGTGGAACAGCGGCCCCTGCCATCGGTATGCGGTGGAGAGGGCCTTTGCGAAGCCGCTTCATGAGATTAAAGAAACTCGAGCCCAAGCCGCGGCGATAAATCGGTCGCCATCCAGAGTCTGACAGATATGCCGGTAATAGCAAAAAGAAATAAAAGGCCTTTCTGAAGGAGCAGAAAGCCTTCTGTGCCGTCCTTGTATTGACTGGGAAGGTGATGAAATGATTCTCTTCCGCCACGAAATCCTGGACGGCACTTTTTTCGCGCTTGTAAAGACAGTTGGGCGTACCGATTTTAGTTTCTGTCCGTGGCCCAAATACATTCGCGGCGTATTGTCGGTTTCTTGATAGGATTACAGTCGCCTCTAAAGTCCGGACCAAATGCGGGTCCGCATCCGCAAGCAAAGCTCTTGCGGACATAGGTGACTGTCCGAAGAATATGTTTGCCGAATAAATAGTTTACGGATTCGTCAGACTAATTTATCTTTTACAATAGCAGGTATCAAGATAAGCGAGAGTCAGTAAGGACAATGAAGAAACTAATTTTACTCATAGCAGCCCTTAGCAGTGCCAGCTTTGCTCTAAATGGCTGTAAAGTGCGGAAGGTGCGGTTTGTAACAATAGGTACGGGAGGAGTGACGGGGCTGTATTATCCCACGGGCGGCGCCATAAGCAAAATGGTTAATGATAGATTTGACCAATACGGGATTAAGGCGACCGTCGAATCGACGAGCGGTTCGGTATTCAACGTCAACGCAGTATTAAGCGGCGATTTGGATTTCGGCGTTGTTCAGTCGGACAGGCAATTCCAGGCATATAACGGGCTTGCGGAGTGGTCCGAAGCCGGCAGACAGACGGAACTGAGGTCGGTATTTTCAATTCACCCGGAATCGATTACTCTGATTGCGGCGAAGGACAGCGGCATCAGGCAGATTGAGGGCTTGAGGGGTAAAAGGATAAATCTGGGAAATATCGGCTCGGGACAATTGCAGAACTCAAGGGACATCTTGAGGGCGGCAGGACTTCGCGAGAAGGATTTGTCGGCGGAGTACGTCAAGGCCATAGAGGCACCCGGATTACTGCAGGATGAGAGACTGGACGGCTTTTTCTATACGGTGGGACATCCCAACGGGAACATCAAGGAGGCGACATCAGGCAGGATTAAGGTATTTATCGTGCCCATCAGGGGTGAAGGTGTAGATGAGATGCTTAAGGAGTATCCTTATTATGCGGAATCGGTGATACCTCGCTCGTTTTATCCTTACGCATTGAATACAGAAGATATCGAGACAATCGGTGTAAAGGCCACTTTTGTTACCTCGAAGAAAGTCGAGCCAAGGATTGTGTATGCTATAACTAAAGAGATATTCGAGAATTTTGAAGACTTCAAGTCCCTACACCCGGCTTATCAGGTCCTGAAAAAGCAAGAGATGCTCAAGGGGCTGTCCGCTCCGATTCACAGAGGTGCCTTGAAATACTACAAAGAGGCCAGCCTGGATAAATACATAGACCCGAAACTGGTGGTCGATTAGGTGCGGGGGGCTTTACATAGAACATTTATGGCACGTTCGAAAAATAACAGAGATGCTGACAAAATCGTCGTTGCAGTGATTTCGACAGCCTGGGCGCTATTTCAACTGGCGCTGCCTCGGTTTGTAATACTGGATAGTATAACGGTACGAGCGGTCCATTTGGCTTTCGCCGTGACACTTATATTTCTGACGCTTCCGGCCAGAAGACGCAAGCGAATGCAGCAGATGCTTACCGTGTCAAGCCGTGTCCGCCTTATCAATTATATTCTGGCCGGGTTGGCATGTCTTTCTGCACTTTATATTGTCTTTGACTGGATTGGCATATCAATGCGGGCGGGTATGCCTATCGCAAGGGATGTCTTCATAAGTGTCATATTGATTGGGCTTCTATTAGAGGCATCGAGGCGAGTGATTGGCCCTGCGCTTGCGATAATTGCGATTGTGTTTACGCTCTATGCGTTTTTAGGC
>CP070830.1:1882007-1890630 GCA_020344865.1 Planctomycetota bacterium | reverse complement strand
GGGAGGGACTTTAGCCACTCGGCCATGAGTACCTGCTCGTTCTGCCCGAGGTGCGGGCCTCGGCACTTGGCGTGTTGGTAGAGTTGCGTTTGGCCGCCGGCCCGGGCCCTCCGGTCGGCGAAGCTTTGGCCGCGCTCGACGGACCAGAATATATCGTTGAAACCGCAATATGCGAAGTGCCTAAGTCCGCGGTCGAGAAGATGTTCGGCGGCCATTTTGCCGATGGTGTCATTTTTGGCGATGACATTAACGACGCCGGGGATGTCGGGCTCATTGGCGATGGCGATTGTGGGAAGGCCGAGCTTAATTATTTCTTTGGCTTTTTGGACTTTGGTGGGATAGAAGGTGTCGCCCATTATGATTCCGTCGGCCTGCCAGTCCCTAAGGTCTGATATGGTTTCTCTCTTTCTGTAGAGCTCTCTGTAGAAGAGAGGTATTCTGTATATTGTCCATGGGCCGTAGAGGCGTGAGTACTTGGCTATGCCGAGCAGCATTCCGCGGCCGCATGCGCGGGCGGTTTCCATTAGCAATATGACCCTGCGGGCGTTCGGCATGTTTGTATTTTATATAGTGTGGGAGGGGATTTGGCAAGGAATTTTTGATTTAGACGGGCAGGCAAATTAGGCTTTGCAGGTGGTTATCGGGAGAGTGTGTCGTGAAATGGCTAAGTTTTGACGCAAAATGGCGTTTACTTAAGTACTTGAATACTGTATAATAAGATGTTAAAAGTGACGTTTGCTTTGACGGGCGAATTCCTTAAGATTGATAGGGCAGGGTGGATTTGGTGTATAAAAATCAGGTCAAAAAGCAAAGTTTTACGGAACAGAAAAGGGCTTTTGCGCATCTTATTCAGCGTAAAGCGAAAGCAGAATTTAGATTTGAAAACAGGAGCGTCATTTATGAGGAAAAAACGGGGCTTCACGTTAGTTGAACTTTTGGTGGTAATAGCGATTATCGCTTTATTGATGTCGATATTGATGCCGGCACTGGCTCGAGTGAGAAAGCAGACGAAGGCGATTATTTGTCTGGCGAACCTGCGGCAGTGGGCTCTTATCTGGCAGCTGTACACGACGGACTACGAAGGTTATTTCAACGCGGGGGACGGTATAGTTAACAGCTTTGAGTGGATGGAGACGATTCATCCTTACACGAAGGAGAAGGACCTGTACTTCTGCCCGGAAGCCTCCAACATCAGTTATCTCTGGGAGGGACCGCGGGGTATGACGACGTCCGTCTGGATGTGGAGGTATGGTTCTGGTGAGGAGTTTTACGGCAGCTACGGTATAAATGAGTTCTGCTTTGACCCGCCTCGTACGATGTGCGAAATCTGGGAGCATCCGACTTCTCTTAACTGGCGGCACGTTAATTATAGAGGGGCGGGCAATATACCGATGCTGGTTGGTTGCTCGTGGGCCGGGGGTGCACCGAACCACTCTGACGAGCCACCGTTGTTTGAGGGCGACAGGTACGAGCAGATGTATAACAATAACATGAAACGTTTCTGCCTTAACCGGCACGATGGACATGTAAACGGGGCTTTTATGGATTTCTCGGCCCGCAAAATCGGGCTAAAGGAGCTGTGGAAGCTGCAGTGGCATAGAGAGTACGATTTCAAGCTTGCGCCCACAGGCGAGCAATTGGACGATATGGCTTCGTGGCTGAAAAATTTCAAAGACTACGATTAGATAATGGGGCGGATTAGGCGGGGGCGTGTCGCAAAATGGCTAAGTTTTGACGCAAAATGGCGTTTACTTGAGGACTGAAAAGCGGTATAATTGCGGAAGCAGGCAAGGTTGCTGCGACGATTTTGTCCAAGGCATCGCGGATGTAGTGGACAGCTTCGCATTAGATTGGTAGAAATATGTGAAGATTATCGGCGATAATTAGAGGAGGATTTGTACTTATTTAGGATTAATTTTTTAGTGTGGGGGATGAAAAAGCTTTAAGGTTTTTGATATTTATTAAGGAGCAGTGTGATGGGTAAGAAGCTTTATTTGTTGGTTTGTTTTTTGTTAGTCGTGGGGGTAAACAGCACATCGCGGTCGGCTTCAATCGACGTCAACAACCACAGCTTTGAATATGACATCAACGGCGTTCAAATCACGGAGCTGACAGGCTGGGACAGTGTGAAGGGCTGGGTTATGCGGGACACGACGGAGTGGGGAGCGGGCTGGCAGTTCGTCGACGATGAATTTGTGTGGGTTGATGGCTATGAGGCGGCGGATGGTAATGTGTGCAGCTTCAATGTTACGGCGGACGAGCCGAACGACCCGAACGCGAGCTGTCAAATATATCAGATTCTTGACGACCCGAATGCGGTCATCTCTGAGAACCGCCGGTACACGCTGACGTTTAACGCACTTCGTATGGGTACCGAAGACATCCCCACTGTTTATGCAGCGTTATTCTACTCGGTGGGTGGAGTAAACGTAGCACCGGCCAACGACGTTATACTGGCCGAAGAGGAGGTATTCCTGACGTCGCCGCCGTGGGGAGAGGCGGATTATGCGGGTTGGGAGGAAATAGAGATGACTTACACGGCCCTTTCCGGCGCAAGCAGTATCGGAGAGACACTGGGCGTGAAGCTCAGCGTTCCTACGCATGACCCGTGGTTCAGCGGATATCAAGTAGTGCTGGACAATGTCCGAGTGGACTGGTTGTGGGCTACGGATGCGTGGGGACCTTACCCTTCTGACGGGGCGAGAGAGGTGCCGAGAGATGTGACTCTTGGGTGGAAGCCCGGCGTGTGGGTGCAGGACACAGACGGCCACGAGGTATACTTCGGGACCGATGAAACCGCAGTGCAAGATGCAACGACGAGCTCTGTTGAGTACCAGGGTGCGGAAGACGGTAATAGCTGGAGCGTTCTGAACTATAGTGCGGGTGGTCTTGAATTGGGCAGGACTTACTACTGGCGAGTTGACGAAGTCAATGAGGCTTACAGCGGGACGAACCCGCCAGCGCCGCCGGATGGTCGTTGGAAGGGCCCGGCCTGGAGCTTCAGGACTACGGGGTATGCGATTAATCCGAGTCCATACGATGGGGAGGTAGACGTACCGTTTTTGGGTCTTGAGCTTAGCTGGACGGCCGGAACTGAGGCCGAGGAACACGTGGTTTACTTCGGCACGGACGAGGAAGCAGTGGCGAACGCGACGACGAGCTCGCCGGAGTGGGAGACGGAACTGAGCTTGGGCACCGAGAGCTATCCCATAACGGGAGGGCTTACGGTGGGGCAGACCTACTACTGGCGGATAGACGAGAAGAGCGCCGGCGGCAGCCATATAATAACGGGCGATGTCTGGAGGTTTACGGTGGGTATGTTCCTTGTGGTGGAGAACTTCGAGTCGTACTTGAACAATTCGGAGCTGTGGTCTGTGTGGGACGACTACTGGGGTAACGGCAGCGGCGGAGAAATCTTCATTGAGAAGGACGTGAACATCGTTCGCGACATTGATAATCCGCAGGCGGTTCTTTGCTGGTACACGAACTCTGACAAAACCGAAGGTTCGTACTTCGACGTACAGGATATGACTGAGCTGGAAATCGGCTCGGACTGGACAATCGGCGGGGTCAAGGCGCTACAGCTTTGGATGCGTGGCGACCCGTGCTCGGAGTTGAAGAATGATGCGGAGGGCTGGCCGTGGGTCGAGCTGGAAGATACGAGCAGCAACAGCGGCTATGTCCTTTACCCGGCGGCCTACATAGGCCATGTACTTGAGGACAGCTGGCACGAATGGAACATCGATTTAGAAATCTTCGACGCGTGCGGCGTGGAGCTGACGGCCATCGACCGGTTCACGATTGGAATCGGCGGGGCGAAGGCAGGTCAAAAGCAGGCGAACAGCAATACGAACAACATGTGGTTCGACGACATCAGGCTGTATCCGCCGAGATGCCGGACTGACGTAGAAGGGGTGGCCTATTTTAATTCAAAAGGCGACCTCACCGGTCCTGACGGCATGATTGACTGCACTGTTGATTATTATGACCTCGATGTAATGACGGACGAGTGGCTTCTGAGCGGTCAATGGGTTTCGCCGGCAGCGCCGGCATCTGCGCCGGAAGTCTGGTACAGGTTTGATGACGGTCCAAGCTCGACTGTTGTGAACAACGACGGGCTGTGGGGCAGCGCGTACGACATTGCCATCAGCTCACCTCCTGCAGCGGATGAGCCGGTCTGGACGACTGATACGGCACCCGCTCTGGACAGGCTTGACCCGAACTATGCGCTGGACTTTGACGGTACGGACGACTATCTGGAGATACCGAACTCACCGGCGACTAATTTTTCCGGGACGGAGAATATGACAATAACAACGTGGATAAAGGGAACGACAGCGGCATGGAGTGCCTTTGTGTGCAGCGCGAAAGGGTCGGGCGACAGGCACGCCACCGGCATCGGCACGATGGGTGCTAACGAGTTCGGCTACTTCTGGAACGAATGGGAGTGGCAGTGGGACTCCGGATTGGCGATACCCGACAACCAATGGACGTTTGCGGCTGTTGCGGTAGAGCCGACTCAGGCAACTGCATATCTCTACGATGGGAGTAACCTGGATATGGCAGCAAACGTAGTAGCTCACGGTCCATTAGAGGAATTCGGCACCGACGACTGGACGGTTCTTGGTCAGGACGCCAAGACAGACCCTGAAGCTGACACTGCGTACTTTGATGGGATGCTGGATGATGTCCGTCTTTACAACAAGACGCTGACAATAGCCGAGATTGCGGGCTTATGCGGGATGGAAGAGTTGCTATACGTGCCGCTGGACTCGGTAGCTGATTTGGTGGTTGGGATTAAGGACCCGAATGATCCGAACCAGCCTGTAGACGACCAGATTGACTTTATGGACTATGAGATAATGGCAACTAACTGGCTTGAACAGTACCTCTGGCCGTAGCCGCAGCGTGAATCTGTGAGTTAGGACCAATTCGGGGCCTATGCTGATTAGTTCGGTATAGGCCCCGTTATTTTTTCAGGGCGTTGTCGAGGTCGGCGATGATGTCCTCGGGGTCTTCGCAGCCTACGGCGAGGCGGAAGAGGGTGTCGGTTATGCCGAGGGCGTATCGCTGCTTTCTGGAATAGTCGTAGTAGCTGACGAGGGCGGGGTGCGTGATGAGGGTCTCGACGCCGCCGAGGCTCGGGCCGATATAGCAGAGGCGGAGACGGTCGAGGAAGTGCTTTGCGGTGGTGAGGTTCCCTACTGTCTCGAAGCTGACGACTCCGCCGCCACCTTCCATCTGGGTGGTGGCGACGCGGTAGTGGCGGTGTGATTTGAGGAAGGGGTAATAGACCTTTCGTACGCGTGGGTGGGACTCGAGGAATTCGGCGACTTCGAGGGCGGTGGCGTTTTGCTTGGCAACTCTTAGGGGAAAGGTTTTCAAGCCTCGCAGGAGGAGATAGCAGCAGTGTGGGTCAATGGTGCCTCCCATAGACTTGTGGAGGTCTCTTATTTTTTCGATGAGGTCCTTTCTGCCGAGGACGGCACCGGCGAGGATGTCGTTGTGTCCGGCGAGGTATTTGGTGCAGCTGTGGAGGACGAGGTCCATTCCGAACTCAATGGGGCGCTGGTTGAAGGGGGTGGCGAAGGTGCTGTCGATGAGGGTGAGGACGTTGTGGCGGTCGGCGATTTTTTTGATTTTGACGAGGTCGAAGATGTTGAGGTATGGGTTTGTGGGGGACTCGGAGAAGATGAAGCGGGTGTTTTTCTTTATGGCGCGTTCGAGCTTTCGGTAGTCGCCGAATGGTACGATGGTGCAGCCGATTGCGAACTGCTTTAGGTACGAGCGGCAGAATTCGAGGGTTTTTTTGTAGCTGTCGTCGGTGATGACGATGTGGTCGCCGGACTGGACGAGAGAGAGGATGGTGGTGGTTATCGCGCTCATTCCGGAGGAGAAGACGACGCAGTCTTCGGCACCGTCGAGGTTTGCGAGGCGGGCCTCGGCGATTTTGGCGGTGGGGTTTCCGTATCGGCCGTATTCGAAGTGCTCCTTGCCTTTTTTGGTATAGTCCTCAATGCCCTTGCTGCCTTTGAAGGTGTATGTGGAGGTCTGGATGATGGGGGTCATTAGGGAGTCGGCGTATTTTTTTCTCGGCTCGCCGGCGTGGATTGAACGGGTGGAGAGGGATTTTTGGTTACGCCGGATTTTCGGCTTTTTAGGAGACTTAGGCATATTTGGTTCCTTTCGCGATAAAAGGGGCAAAGGAGCTTCGGTGCATCGTTTTCACGGTTCGTTGTTTACCGCAAAGGGGCAGCAAATTCAAGTAAATTTTGGTCGGGCGGAGTTCAGGGGTCCTGGGCGAAGTGGGATTTGTAGTCGGCGGGGGTGTCGATACTGATGCGGGCAGCGGGCTCGGTGGTTTCGAGTTCGGTGACTTTGTCTTCATTGGAGTAGAGGACGTATCTTGCGCCCTGGTCTTCGGGGGCGTTAAGCAGCTCGTGGAAGAGGGATTTGGCGAAGAGTGTGGGGTGGCCGCGTTGTTTGTTGAAGACGGGGACTATGATGGGGCTTGCGGTCTTTTTGAATCCGGCGACGATGCTGTTGATGAGGTCTTTGGTGATGAAGGGGTGGTCGACGAGGCAGAGGAGGATGGCTTCGGTATCGTCGGGGATGTTTTGGAGCGCGGCAATCAGTGAGGAGAGCTGGCCTTTTTTATAATTGTTGTTAATGACGACATTAGTTTCTGAGAGGTCGATGGATTGGCGGATGGTTTCGGCGTGTGCTCCGAGGACGACGGTGATTGTGTCGATGTCGGAGGATTTGAGGACGGAGATGATTTGCTCTAGGAAGGTTTTGTCATTGAATTTGAGGAGGGGCTTTGGCTTACCCATTCTCTTTGATTCGCCGGCGGCCAATATTACTGCGTTAATCATTGTTTTTGGTCCTGGGGCTTCGTTGGGGCTATTGTCATATGGTCTGGTTTGGGGGCGTGGCCGAGTCTTTTTGTTTTTACGAGCTCGGCGACTATGCTCAGGGTGATTTCTTCGGGGGTGACGGCGCCGATTGAGATGCCGATGGGTGAATAGACACGGCTCAGGGTCTGGGGGGGGACTTTTCTTTTTTTGAGATTGTTTAAAATGGTGGAGGTCTTTTTCCTGCTGCCTATCATTCCGATATATTTTGCGTTTGTTTTGAGGGCCTGTTCGAGGATGAGCTCGTCGGAGGTATGTCCCCTTGTGACGATGATGATGTAGGAGTCGTCGCTTATGTCAACTTTGTCGAGGACGTTATCGAAGCCGTCGACGATGATTTGAGCGGCATCGGGGAACCTGTCTTTGTTTGCGAATTCGGGGCGGTCGTCCCATACGGTAACTCGGAAGTTCAGTGACGCTGCGCATTTTGAGATTCGGCAGGCGAGGTGGCCGGCGCCGAAGATAAAGAGCATGGGGTGGAGTGGGATGGTTTCGACGAAGATTTGCGTGCCATCGGGTAGAGTAGTCTTTGTTGTTTGCTGTTTAGCGACGATTTGCTTTAGCGAGTTGACGGCTTCGGGCGAGAAGTTAAGGCTGGAGAGGTCATCGGGGCGGTCGATGTTTTTGAGGAGTATTTTCCGGGGCGGTTTTGGGGGGGCGATAAATGAGATAAGGGCGGCATTGGCGAGATTGCCGGCGGATGAGAGGTCTTTGAATAAGGGGAGGGAGTCTTTGTCAAAGGTTTCAAGGAGCAACTCGATAGAGCCGCCGCAGATTGGCTTTGGGTCTTGTGCGGCGCCGTCGAGATTAAATAGGCAGAGGTGGGTCTGGGATTTAGAGAGGAGATTTTTGGCGATATTGATAATCTGGGCTTCGATGAAGCCACCTCCGACGGTGCCGAGGGTCTGGGCGTCTTCGCCCCAGAGGAGCATTTTGTAGCCGACTTTGCCGGGTGTGGAGCCGGTGGTCGAAATGACGGTTATCAGGACGACGTTTTGGCCGGCCTTGAGGAGGCGGGCAGCTTTGCTGTAAATTTCGCGGTCGTTCATAGTCCGAGGGCTAAGAATCTAATTTGCCAAAGTTTATTTCTGTCTTGCATTGTCGGCGGTTAATTGTATAACAAAATGGTGCGATGAGAAACGGGCTTTTTTTATTTAATGGTCAGGGATGGGTCTTCTAAGAAAAAGGAGGCTGATACAATGGAAAAGATTTCATTTAAACTCAACGGCAAGCCCACGACGGTGACCGTTGACGGCGAGCGGGCGCTATTGTGGGTGCTGCGGGGCGAGCTTGGGCTTACCGGGACGAAGTACGGCTGCGGGGTGGGTCTGTGCGGGTCGTGCGTGGTTATCGTGGGAAAAAGCGCGGTGCGGTCGTGCCGGATGCCAGTAAAGGACGTCGCGGGCAAGGAGGTCGTTACGATTGAGGGCCTAGCGAAGGACGGCAAGCTGCATCCGGTTCAGGAGGCATTTGTTAAACACGATGCTCTGCAGTGCGGGTTCTGTACGCCGGGGATGATAATGAATGCGTACGGGCTGCTGCTGGCGAACCCGCGGCCGAGCCGGTCGGAAATCATAGAGGAGATGAATAATAACCTGTGTCGGTGCGGGGGATATAACCGGATTGTGGATGCGATTGAAACGGCGGCGGGGGAGATGAAGGGAGGTGAGCGGTAATGAAGGTAGAAGGATACGAAGATATCGGGTCGC
>CP070830.1:1869827-1881907 GCA_020344865.1 Planctomycetota bacterium | reverse complement strand
CGATGTCTGGCGTTTTAGAACGGAGATTCCGGAGTTAAGCGACGACGGCTATGTTTGGATGGAGGACCTTGCGATACTTGTGTCATATTGGCTGGATGAGACATGCGCGGAGCCAAACTGGTGCGAGGGAACCGACTTCAATCGCAATGGCGCCACAGAGTTTGGTGACTTTGCCATCCTCGGGCAATTCTGGTGTGTGGATGCGAGTCTGGTCGGATACTGGGAGATGGATGATGACGGGCCTGATACCACGGTGTTAGACAGCAGTGGTTATGGTAACGACGGAACCGCTCAACAAAATACATCTGTTCTACACACTGCGGGCGTAATAGACGGCGCTCTTACGTTCAACGGAACAAGCGACTACATTGACTGTGGGACAGATGCCAGCCTGGCTTTGACAGCGTGGTCTATGAGTGCGTGGATTTACAGAAGCTCAGATTCCGGCTATTACGAGCGGATAGTCTCAAAGAGCAATACAAGCGGATACGATTACTGGCTTCAGATTCAACCCGATGCGGTAGTACAAGCGGGTTTCGTTGATGGCGGAGGTACTCCGAGAAAGGTTGCGACGACGGAGACTGTAAGTCTGGACACATGGTACCACGTGGCCGCTACGTGGGACGGCAGTTACATGAAGATATATATTGATGGACAGCCGAAGGCGACGAGCGATGATTATTCTTCATACGCACCTCGCATGTCTGAGAGGCCCTTTAATATTGGCAGATTGGGTGCCGGAGGGAGCTGGTACTACGGTTACAACGGCGCAATTGACGACGTTATGATGTTCGACAGAGCTTTGACCGGCGAAGAAGTCGAGCAGCTTTACCAGCAAGGACAGGATTGAGTCCGGGTGCGGTGAAGTTGAGGCGGGGGCGTAGCGCGGAATTGTGATGGGGTAATTGGTGTGGAGATTGCCACGTCGGCCACTTCGCGGCCTCCTCGCAATGACGGAGGGAGATTGGCGCGTCGGTTCGCTCATGTGTTGGTAATTGGTTATTGGTAAGCGGTGATTGGGTTTCTGGGATTCCGTATCGTACGACAACGACATTCGAGGACAGGGAATGCAAAGATACAGGGCAACCCCGACAACGACGTTCGAGGACAGGGAATGTAAAAATGGATTCCCGCTCCCTTGGGGATAAATTTCGCGGGAATGACCCCGTACCACACGGGTACGGGGCAAGCAAGAGCGGAGCTCGCGATTTCACCCCGGCCCGGAGGACGGGGCTGGGTACGAACGCCTCTGACGGCAGGCGTAAAAGGGGCCAGACAAGTCAGGCGAGGGAGCTAAACGGGGCCGGGTACTATTGAGGGAGAGAGTCAAAATATTGGGAAAAATTTGAAGAATTTTCTTGACAAACGACGTCGGATAGTATAAATATAATAAGCTTTTTTTAAATCCGGCGGACACGGGAACGGCCCACACCCGCCTAATACTGACATGTGGAGGAGCGACGTGCAGAGTTTTGGACGAAGTCTTAAAGGGGCAGCGGTGAGAGAACGTCTGCGCGGATTACAGGGTAACAGATACCTATGGCACGAGCAGCTATTATTCAAGACACAGGGACACAACCGGATACGAATTTCACGGAGTCTGTTTTCGATAAATGGGTCTTTTCAGCCAATTATATTCTTGTGTGCAAAGGGGCAACAATTCTTTAGGAGGTTTAGTTATGGAATCACGTAATTACTGGAGAAGCATGAGCATTTTGGCGTTAATGCTTGGTGGACTTTTGGTTGGTGCATCACAGGCTGCAACGTGTCAGCCGCCACCGTACTGCCAGTATTTTTATAGCATGCCGGGGGCGTCGGACGGTTGGGAATACTATTCTTCGAATTCTTACGGACGTATCGCAGTGGTCAATGGAAGGCTGCGGATGGACTCAAGGTACAACGGCAATTACGTGTTGAACGAAGCTATTTTGCATCTCTGTCTTTCCGGCCGGTGCGATGTACAACTTACGTTCTGGCAAGCGGACCACAGCGACGAGGAAACGAGCCTGCCTGCAACGTTCGCTGGGCATCGTAATGGTGACGGAGTGGCTATTAGTGACGACGGCATACAATGGTATACAGTGGTGAACGCCAATGAATTGGCTGTGAGTTCATCGGGGCAGAACTTTACTGTCGACATGGATGCCGAAGTGGAGCGCATCAGGAGAGATTACGATGCAGGATTTGGCTACACGAACGACTTTCACATCAAGTTCCAGCAGTATGATAATTATACGTATTCAACGGACGGGCGGGAGTGGGATAATGTCTGCGTTGATGGTCTACCGTGTTCCGACCTCGAGATAGCGCCTCCAAACGACTTTGTTTGTTTTGGGGGTGAGGAAGGGCCATTTACTCCTGCGAGCAAAGTCTATACACTTACGAATACAGGTGCGAACTCGCTGGATTGGAGTGCGTTGTCGACATGTTCATGGGTTGAGGTGGATTTGAGCGGCGGGACTTTACCTGCTTACGGCGATGCGAATGTGACCGTATCTCTTAATTCCGAGGTCAATTCATTCGAGCCAAACACATATGAGTGCGACGTTGTTTTTACGGACCTTACAACCGATTCGGAGCAAGCGGTTGGTGTTTTGCTTGAGGTGCTGGTGGTGCCCGGTCAGATCGGGATTTACGATACGATAGGAGATGTATGTGACAGAGAGATGGATTTTAACGAGGTGGTTGTGGGGTTATCGATAACTGAGCATATTACGATTATGAACGTGGACACCAATCCCCGGCACGAATTAATAATCGAGAGCATAAGTATCGTAGATCCAAACGGCCCTGAGCTGACGGCAGGCAGCGCAGGTTATGTAGAGGATTTTAACGATGGGGACAGCCAGGACTGGGAGGAGCATTTCAACGGTGTGTGGGACGTGGTATATCCGTACGGTGACGGTGACGGAGAATATCATCCGGCTTCGGCGTACGACTACCGGATGATGCAGTCAATGTACCGAGGTCAGAAGTGGCAGGACTTATCGTTCCAGGCGACTATACGAAGAACGTATAGCGGCTATGAGGGGGGCGTTATCGTGCGTGCCAGCGACGACTTCAGCTACCCGGCTTCCACAGGCTCTGCATACGTGATTAGCGAGGACGGCAACAGGAACTACTGGGTCCGCAAATATGTTTCGGGCTCGTGGAGCTATCTTCAGTCATCGACATACTCCTCATATTTAAACAGCGGCAGCGAGGGTAATGTTATCAAGGTTAAACTGACTGGTCCTGACATAGACGTTTACTTCAACGGCAATCTGGCGTGGAGCGGCACTGACAGCAGCGTTGCGGATTCGGGATATGTCGGTCTTTTTGCCTATCAGCGGCGGACATATTACCACTATTACTTCGACGATGTTCTGGTGCAACCATCGGGATTCAGTCTGGGGAATCTGCCCGGGCTACCCGTTATTCTTGGTGCCGGTGAGAGCCTCCCGCCGTTCGACGTAAATTTTGCCCCGGCCTCTTTGGGCGACTATGAATCGAGGGTGTTGATAAACAGCGACGACATTGGTGAGCCGAATGCCGAGGTGCTGCTGGTCGGGACGGGGGTTCCGGAGTACCTGGACATTGCCCCTGTTAATGATGTTGAGTTTTACGGGCATCCGGGCGGTCCGTTTGTACCTACTTATATTGAGTATGTTCTTACGAACACCGGCCCGTACAGCATCGATTGGGCGGCAGAGCCGAATGTTATATGGATTGATATCTTTCCCCCAGATGGCACTTTGGCTCCCGACGAAACAATTACGGTGGAGGTAGTACCCAATGAGTTGGCTTGCGGACTTGAAGAGGGAGATTACTGCGGCGAAATCATATATACCGATTTGACCACGACCTTAGAGCAGACACGCGGTGTATGTCTGAACGCGCGTACGGAACCGAAGATATGGGCCAATCCGTATTCGTACAGTGTTGTAATTCCACAAGGAAGCTCTCAGACTCAAAGGCTGACCATTGGTAATACCGGAGGTGCTGATTTACACTATTCGGTACAGGCGGGAAGTTTCGGTTCGCCCTGGGTGGAATTGGTACCTGAGAGCGGCATTGTCGGCGCGGGCGATACGAATGATGTTGACGTTGTGTTCCATGCCTCTTGTGATGGGGGAATGTACCAGGGCTGGATAACGATTGATTCGAACGATCCATATATGCCGCAAATACCGATACCGGTCACGATTATTGTTGAGGCCATCGACTACTTTACCGAGCTGTTCGAGCCGAATTACCTTGACCCGAACGACCCTGCGTCTAATGACATGGCGTATCGAATGCTGGCCTTCATTCCGGATGGTTCTAACAATTACTACAGTATCTGCCTCGGCGAAGCGACAGATTTTCCGGTGGACCCCGCCGGCGGGAATGTTGTATCGCTTGGAGATGATGATTATGAGGCAGTAGAACTTTTGAATTCGAGTGTGAGTTTTTACGGCACCGAGTATGATACGTTTTATATCGGCAGCAACGGATATATCAGCTTTACGACGGGTGATATAAGCCACTCTGAGAGTTTTAGTTCACATTTTAACTTCCCCCGGATATCGGCGATGTATGATGATTTGGACCCGTCTGCCGGAGGCACGATTTCATGGAAGGAGGTTGAGGGCGGCATTGTGGTGACATTCGAGGATGTGCCGGAGTACAGTTTACCCACCGGCAACAGTTTCCAGGTGGAGATGCGGTTTAACGGCAAGATAAGGATTACATTTTTGGATATTGCTGCGAGAGACGGGCTTGTGGGTCTTTCTGAAGGTAATGGAGAACCCGTGTGTTTCATTGGAAGCAATCTTTCTGAGGGCGGTCCGTGCCTGATATATGGAGATCTTAGCGGCGATATGGAGGTAGATTTCATTGATTATTCGATATTTGCAAATAACTGGTGTAATGAATACAAGATGAGCAGCACCGTTCGGGATGAATTCAACACAGTATCGTACAGCAATAACGACGGCAGCGAGGACTGGGCCGGTGACTGGCAGGAGTGGGGAGAGATCGACGGTCCGGCGAACGGATTTCTTCAGGTCTGCAGTGAAGGCCGGCTGCAAATTGGACCTATGAACAGACGATTTGATGTTGCACCTGTTCGAAGTGTATCGCGTGAGGCAGACCTCAGTGGTTGTGTGCTGGCAAAACTCAGATATGACTACGAGACTGTGGTAAAAAGGGGTATCGGCTATCTAAGCGCGGATGTTTCGCCAGACGGCGGTTTTCACTGGATTACGCTTGCCAACTACGGTTATGGTACTGGCAGCGGTACGGCAAGCTTTGATATTACGCCTTACATATCAGGGAATACTCAGATTCGCTTTCGCGGCAGTACGAATATTGGGGTGTGCCTATACGTGGATAATGTTGAGATTGAATATGGCGGCCCTATGATTCAGTGGTTCCCGTGGAGCAATGGGTGTGACCTGAATCATGACTGGAAGGTTGACTTGGCCGACTTGCAGATATTGTGCGAGAGGTGGCTGAAGTAATGCCTTTTCATCGCTTCTGAGAAGGGTATGTGATGGTGGTCTGGTAGGGGTCGATTGCTATCCGAGTGCCTAAAACTGTTAGGTTGCGAGAGGGCTGGCGGAGGCAAACAGGGTGCGCGGGGCAATCGAGGTGGGGACTTAGATATATTATTTGGTTGTCGGGGGGATTTTATGGTTATTGGGGGTGGGGTAAAGGCAGAGGAAAAAAGTAGGTGAGAAGGCGGAGAATAGTAATATAATGGCGGGGGAGACGGCAAAGCAGGGAAAGACGAAGTATGAGAAAGATTTTGGCAATGGGAATATGAGCAGGAGGTCAGGCAATGGTTAAAGGATATGTGTGGTATTATTCGGCCGGGTTGGTGCTGTTGGCGGTATTGGCGGGGTGCGGGCCGACGGCGTTTCAGGTGGAGGTAATTCCGAGCAGCCAGCGGCTGGAAGAGACGGAAATAGAGCGGGATAGGGGCATGTTTGTCTTCGATAAGATAACCGTTATCGACGTTGACGGTATGCTTATCAACAGGCGCAAGCACGGTTGGCTGAGCGAGGGAGAGAACCCGGTGAGCCTATTCGAGGAGAAGCTGGATAAGGCGGCGGCGGACAGGAATGTCAAGGCGGTGGTTGTGCGTATAAATTCGCCGGGCGGGACGGTGGCGGCGAGCGACGTTATGTATCACAGTCTGCGGGAGTTCAGGCGGGAGACGGGAAAGCCGGCGGTGGCCTGCGTGCTCGATTTGGGGTGCAGCGGGGCATATTACTTAGCGTGCGGGTGCGACGGTATAGTTGCGCAGCCGTGCAGTGTCGTCGGCAGCATCGGGACGATATTCCAGACGTTCAGCGTGGCGGGGACGATGGAGAAAATCGGGGTGAAGGCAGTAGCGATAAAGAGCGGGGAGCTGAAGGATTTGGCGTCGCCGCTGCATGATTTGAAGGCCGAAGAAAGGGAAGTGCTGGAGGGGATAATCATGCAGTTTTACGAGCAATTCTTAGGCGTGGTAGAGGAAGGTCGAGGAGAAATCGGGGAGGAGGAACTGCGGGGGCTGGCGGACGGACGGGTATTCACGGGGCAAGAGGCACTGAAGGAGGGGCTGATAGACAAAATCGGTTATCCGGCGGATGGTATAGAGTGGGCCAAGGAGATTGCGGGTATAGAGAAGGCGCGTGTGGTTATTTACCGTCGGCCAACAGGTTATAAACCGAATGTTTATGGGTCGGCGATGGGCGGTGACGGCGGTGTGGGGGCGTTGATAAATGTGGAGCTGCCGGACTGGCTGAGTGCGAGGGGCGCGCAGTTTTTATACTTGTGGCAGCCGGGTGTAGAATGAAAGCGGTCCAGTGGGAAATAATTGTGAAAGAGAACAGATGAAGCTGCTGTCCGGTAGAGAAATTAAAGGAGGTATTAAAATGAGAAGTTTGATTTATTATGTTTTAATTCTGGGACTGTCGTTTTGTCTGGCGGGATGCACTTCCGAGATGGCGGAGGAGACGGCTGCCGGGGTCGAAGTCGAGGAGGTAAAGGGCGAGGCAGAGGAGAAGAAGGAAGAAGGGGCAGCGAAAAAAGAGGAAGCAGAAAAGAAGGAGGAGGAAAAGGACAAGGAGAAGGCATTTGCGGACGTAGTGAAGGACTTCGAAGTTATTGAGGGGCTTTTCACGTTGTATCGCAAGGACGATGAGGGGAAGGTTTATATGGAGATACGGCCGGAGCAGTTCGAGAAGATATTTTTGTGTTCGATGACGCGTGAGGCGGGGGACGGGTACTATTTCGATTCCGGGGCGATGATGAGGAGGTTTCCATTTGTCTTCAAGCGGGTGGGCAAGAAGGTACTGTTTATTCATAAGAATGTTTATTACCGAGCCGATAAGGGCACGGCGATTGCGCGGGCGGTGGCACGCGGTGTATCGGACTCGATTATGGGGTGGGCGAAGATAGAGGGCGCGCCTCATCCTGAGCGAGGTAGTATTCTGGTTGAGCCGGGCGGCTTTTTTATTCAGGACATAGGGATGGTGGAGCATGCCTTCAGGGAATATATCAAGGAGACGGAGTACAGTTTCGACAAGGAGACGAGCTATTTTGGCGCGTTGAGGTCTTTTCCCGAGAATACGGAGGTTGATGTTGTACTATCCTTCAAGAGCTCGAAGCCGAAACTTCATCCGACGGCGGCGGACCCGCGGAGCTTTCAGCATATTTATCGCTACAGTCTGTCGAGTTTGCCTGAGACGGATTACAAGCCGCGATTAGGCGATGACCGAGTTGGGCATTTTCTGACGATGCATCAGGATTATACATCGGTACTGCGTGATACGGCCTATACTCGTTACATTAATCGGTGGGACCTAGAGAAGTCCGAGCCGCGATTCAAGCTGTCGCCGCCGAAACAGCCGATAGTCTTCTGGCTGGAGAATACGATTCCTGTTGAGTATCGCGAGGCGGTAAAGGAAGGAGTATTGGTCTGGAACAGGGCTTATGAGCGGATAGGTTTTAAGGATGCGATAGTAGTGAAGCAGCAGGCGGACGACGCGGAGTGGGATCCGGCGGACGTTCGGTACAATACGATACGCTGGATAGTGCGGCCGGGCGGCAGTTACGCGGTGGGGCCATCGCGGACGAATCCGTTTACCGGTCAGATATACGATGCGGACGTGCGGATAAGCGCGGACATCGTGCGTGCAGTTTTTCGGGGGTACGAAGAGTTTGCTGAGCCTGTGGCGGCTGGCGAGACGGCCGCGGCGAAAATGGGGATTGGGAGGGACTATTCTCAAGGTTTCTGCGATTACCAGCGTGGTTCGGCGGCGCAGGCGGCGTTCGGCTGGAGTCTGCTATCGGCGCGTGGGATTGTGGGGGACAGCAATGAAGTTGATATGGAGAAGTACCTGCATGATTATCTGGTACATCTTCTGGCGCACGAGGTTGGTCATACATTGGGTCTGCGTCACAATTTCAAGGCGAGTATGGTTCGTTCGGCAGAGGAGCTTGGGGACAGTGAACTGATGGACAAGGAGGGATTGACGGGCTCGCTGATGGATTATGTTCCGCCGAACATAGCACCCGAGGGACAGAAGCAAGGGCCGTACTTCCAGACTTCGCTCGGGCCTTACGATTACTGGGCGATTGAGTATGCTCACCGAGTGATTGATGAGGAAGGAGGTGAGAGCGAGAAGGCGGTTTTGGAGGAGATTGCGTCTCGTGTTGCTGAGCCGGAGCTTACATATGGCACAGATGAGGACGCCTTTTGGGGCGCGCGAGGTATAGACCCGACGTGCAGCCGGTATGACCTTGGTGATGACCCGATTGAATATTTCCGCGGTCGGGTCTCTTTGGCAAAGGAGCTGTGGAGCAAGATGGAGGAGAAGTTTGAGAAGGAGGGGAAGCGTTATCACAAGCTGCGTCGAGTTTTCGGCCACGGGATGGGCCAGTATTATACAGCGGTTATGGGAGTTACGAAGTATATCGGCGGGATTTACCACAGACGTGACCACGTGGGTGACCCGAACGGTCGGATTCCTTTCGAGCCGGTTTCGGTTGAGCGGCAGCGTGAGGCACTGGCATTTTTGCAGGAAGAGGTATTCGGTCAGGCGGCATATGATTTTGCCCCGGAGCTTTTGAACAAGCTGGCACCGGAACGATTCTGGGATTTTACGGATTCGATTTGGAAGACGAAGCGGATTGATTATCCGATTCATGATGTTGTTCTATCGATGCAAAAGAGGCCACTGAACCATCTGTACGACCCGATTTTGCTGAGTCGGATGGTGGATATAGAGCTTAGATACGCGCGGGACGAGGAGCCTTTCACAATGGTTGAGATGTTTGAGGGCGTGCGGGCAGCGATTTGGTCTGAGCTTGGGAGCGGTGAGAACATCAACAGCTTCCGGCGCGGGTTGCAGCGTGCGCATCTTGAGAAGCTGACGGCGCTGGTGATCAAGCCGGGCGAGGGTGTTCCCGAGGATGCAACGACGTTAGCGCGAGCGGATTTGGTGAGTTTGAGAGATGGTATCGATGAGACGTTGGCGGGTCCGAGTCGTGATGCGTACACGCGTGCGCATCTGGATGAGAGCCGTGCCAAGATAGATGCTGTTCTGAAGGCGAGTATCGAGCGTCATCTTCGGTCAGTGGCCGGTGGTTAGCTGCTCGGCGGATGTTATTTTGAGGCCTTTTGTTCGAGGAAGTCCTCGAGGATTTGTGCGGCGGCAACGGCGTCGAGGCGCTTTTTCTTTTTCTTTCTTGTTAGGTCTGCGGGGCTGATTTTTTCCTCGGCGCCGAATGTTGTGAGCCGCTCATCCTGGAAGTGAACGGGGATGGCCAGGCGGCTCTTTAGTTTTTCGGCGAAGCCGAGGACGATTCTTGCGCGGGGACCAGTGGAGTCGTCCATATTCAGGGGCATGCCAAGTACGATGGCCTCGACGTTCTCAGCGGTGGCGATTCGGGCGATTTTGTCGAGGAGGTCTTTTTGGCCGTCTATTACCGTTAGCGGCGAGGCGATGGTCTCGCCGGGGTCGCAGATTGCCAGTCCGGTGTGTTTGTCGCCGTAATCGATTGCAAGATACCTCATTTTTTGTCGGCCTGTGTATTATCTGTCAGAGGAATTTTTCTCCGTCGTGCTGTTTTATGAGTTCGAGCAGTTCTTTTATTCTCTGTGCCTGGTCTATGTGGCATACGAGTGTGGCGTCGGGGCTGTGAGCGACGACGAAATTTTCGAGGCCGACGGCAGCGATAAGATGTTGCTTGTCCTCGGTTACAATGATGGAGTTTTTGCAGTCGAGCAGCTCGGTTTGTCCGGCGACCACGATGTTATTGTTGTTGTCGGAGCTTATGATATCGGCGAGCGCGGCGAAGGAGCCCATATCGAGCCAACGGCAGTCGAGCATTATTGCGTGTACGTTTTGGGCCTTTTCCATGACGGCGTAGTCGATGCTGATTTTGGGCATTTTTGGGAACCATTCCTGGAGGGCCATTTGCTGGTTGGGGCTGTCCCAGCTGGCGCGGATTTTGCGGAGGGGTTCGGTTGACTGGGGAAGGAGTTTTTCGAGGTTTTGCAAAATTGTTTTTGCTTTCCAGACGAACATACCGGAGTTCCAGAAGTACCGGCCGGTGCCGAGGTATTCGTTTGCGGTTTTCAGGTCGGGTTTTTCCTTGAAGGCCTCGACGGTATAAATTTGATTTTTGCAGTCCGGGCAGGTTTGCGGGACGGTGCATTTTATGTAGCCGAGCTGGGTGCTTGGGAAGGACGGCTTTATGCCGAAGGTAATCATGTTGTCGGGGTTATTGTTTACGAATACAAGGGCGTCTTTGATGGCCTGCTGGAGTATTTCGCATGGTTCAATGAGCTGGTCAGCAGTTACGACGGCCATTGCGGCGCCGGGGTCATACTTTGTGAGGATGGTCGCGGCAAGGCCGATGGCACCGGCGGTGTCGCGTACAGTCGGCTCGGCGATGACGTTGTTGAAGGGCAGCTCGGGGAGGTTTTCGCGGACGAGGTCGGCGTATCCGGCGTTGGTGAGAATGATAATGTTTCTTAGGTCAAATATGGGGGAGAGCCGTTCGAAACAGAGACGCAGGAGGGTTTTGCCGTTGAGCAGTTTGAGCACCTGCTTCGGGCGTTCCTGTCGGCTGAGCGGCCATAATCTTTTTCCGGTCCCCCCCGCCATTATAACTACATAGTTCATTGGCAGGCGCCTTTCATATGCCGCAAACGTGCGTAGCGGCGAAGTATATCAGACGAGGAACTTGTCGTCAACTTCTGTAAGAGTCCGGATGTCTTCTGTGAAGTCTTCGTATGAATAGTCCGGCTTGTAGTCGCCGGTCTTTCCCATAAGGGCAAAGGTAGCTTCTTTGATGAGCTCAACGGCGGACTGGTTGTAGGCGTTGATGTTGAACAGTGCGGCGGTGAAGGAGGTGGTTACTTCGAAGAGATAAATGAACTGGCCGACCGTGTAGGGGCTAACTTCTGGGAAGAGGACGGTCAGGCACGGGCGACGGCTTTGGAGGAGGGCATATTCGGTGGCCTTTTTTTCGTTGTTGAGTAAAGAACTCAAATCTTTTTCGGCGAGAAAGCCGAGTTCAGGGGCAGATTCATGCGCCGGGCCTATTGTTAAGTCCTGTTGAAAGTTTTGTACCTGCAAGAAGGTGAAGAGCTTGTCGTTCGGGCCTTCACGGTACAGCTGGATTTGGCTGTGCTGGTCGGTGGCGCCGAGGGCCTTTACGGGAGTGGGGCCGATGTGGACTTCGCTGCCGGCCAAGTCGTTTGCCTTACCGAGGCTTTCGGCCCAGAGCTGTCGGTACCAGTCGGCGAGGTCTTTCAGGTGGTAGCTGTACGGCATGATAACTGAGATTTTTTTGCCGCGGTTGTAAAAATGATAGTTTATGGCGGCGTTGACAGCAGCGGGGTTTTTATAAAAGTCTTCGTTTCTTACTCTGGCGTCCATATCTTTCGCGCCGGCGAGGAGTGAATCGATGTCGATTCCACACATAGCGGCACTGAAGAGGCCGACGGCACTTAACACACTGAATCTTCCGCCGACGCCATCGGGGATGACGAGGGACGGGAGTTTCTCTTCATCGGCGATTTTTCGCAGGGTGCCCTCTTCAATGTCGGTGGTTGC
>CP070830.1:1856108-1869727 GCA_020344865.1 Planctomycetota bacterium | reverse complement strand
TCAGGTCGACGAGGCGGATATCGGCGAGCTGAAGGTAGGTCAGGAGGCGAAGGTTTACGTTCAGGCGTTCGAGGATGTCGAGCTTAAGGGTACGGTTGATTCGATAGCGCTAACGCACAGGTGGTCGGAGAACCGGACGAAGTACTTCAGGACGGAGATACTTCTGGAGAATGACCCGAATGTAAGCAAGCTATACTCGGGTCTGACGGCGGATGTTGATATCGAGACCCGCAAGCACAGCGATATCATCAAGGTCCCGAGCCAGGCGGTGCTGGCACGCGAGGTTGACAGTCTGCCTCTGGAGATTAGGGACAACAGTGCCGAGCTGGACAAGGGCAAGACACACGCGACGGTGGTTTACCGTTACAACGACGGCAAAGCGGTGGTAACGCCGGTGAAGATAGGGGCGAGCGACCTGACTCATACGATAATAACGGCCGGGGTCAGCGAGGGGGATAATGTAGTGGTAGGACCTTATAAGGTGCTCGACGGACTGAAGCATGACCAGAACTTGAAAGATGAGCGGGAGGTGGAGGCAGAAAAGGAGGCCGAAAGCGAGCAGGCCGAGGCCAATGAACCGGAGAAATGAGCGCAGGCAACGGCAAGTTAATAATTCGACTCGATAACGTCAGGCGGATTTACAAGGTTGGTGTCGAGCGCATCCACGCGCTTGACGGAATCAGCCTGAGACTTTATGAGAACGAGTACGTGGCGGTGATGGGTCAATCCGGCTCGGGCAAGAGCACTCTGATGAACGTGCTGGGGTGCCTTGACAGGGCGAGTTCGGGGTACTACGAGCTGGACGGGCAGGACACGACGCGGCTTAGTGACGCGGAGCTGGCGCGGGTCAGAAACGAGCGGATAGGTTTTGTTTTTCAATCTTTCGAGCTGCTGGGGCAGTTGACGGCACTTAGGAATGTGGAGATACCGTTGATTTATTCGCGGGACGGGTGGCTATCGCGGCGAAGACGCGCGAAGAAGGCTCTGGAGCGGGTGGGCTTAGGCGGGAGAATAAAACACAGGCCGAACCAGCTGTCGGGCGGTGAGAAGCAGCGTGTGGCCATCGCGAGGGCACTTGTGTGCGACCCGAGCATTTTACTTGCAGATGAGCCCACGGGGAATCTGGACAGCAAGACGAGCGAGAGTATCCTCGAATTATTCGACCAGCTTCACCGGGAAGGCCAGACCATAGTTATGGTGACGCACGAGGAGCATGTGGCCAAACATACCAAACGAATAATTCGTTTAGAGGACGGGCATATCTGCAGTGACCTGGCGGCGGAAGACGACATAATCGGCAGGGGCGATGGGGAGGGCAAGATGTTATGAAGGCACTGCTTTCGGCACCACTTGTTTTTGTGCAGCTTTTGTATCAGAGCATGTATCTTGCGCTTAGTCAAATCTGGGCGAACAAGATGCGGTCGCTGCTAACGACGATTGGGATTGTGATTGGTGTTGCATCGGTGACGGCAGTAATCGCGGCGCTGACAGGTCTGAAGGCCCAAATACTGAGCCAGGTCGAGACATTCGGAAGCAATACCATAATTGTTCAGCCGCAAAGGCCGGACAAAGGACCACAGAGCCATCTTCCCTGGTGGCATTTTCGGTTTAAGGCCGAGGAGTTTGAGGACATACTCGATCATTGTCCTTCTCTGGCCAGATGCAGTCGCATAAGCTATACGGGACAGAACGTTCGGTACGGCGAAAGGTCTGCAAAGGATGTGCGTATAGTCGGAGTGGAACCATCGTGGCACGAGGTTGAAAACCGGCCGATGGTTCTCGGCAGAAAGTTTTCGATAATTGATGAGGGTCGGCCGGTCTGCCTGGTGGAGCCTCAACTGCGCGACAAGCTTCGGATGGACAAAGACTGCATCGGCGAATCGATTCGTATCGGCTATAATACGTTTCGCATTGTCGGGGTCATCGAACGACGAGCGCAACTGGAGTTAGGGGGGAGCAGTCGGGAGGACTATGAGGCCATTATTCCTTTTAAGATGAGTTCCAAGTTCGGCAAGCCGTGGATTATGGCTCTGGCGGAGAGTAAATCAACGGAGATGCTCGAAGAGGCGGTTGCGGAGATAAAGTTTTTTCTGCGTCGTGCGCGTCGAATCAAACCGGGTGACCACGACACATTCAGGGTCGAATCACTTAAGAGCGCGATAAAGACATTTAATGAGATAGCACTTGTGGTGACGTTAGTGGCTGGTGGAATCGTGGGAATCTCGCTTCTTGTCGGCGGCGTTGGAATCATGAACATCATGCTTGTATCGATATCGGAGCGGACGCGGGAGATAGGACTTCGAAAAGCGGTCGGGGCGAGAAGGTCGGCAATTCTGACACAGTTTCTTGTTGAAGCGGTTATTCTTTGCTTTGTGGGTGGGCTTGTCGGTGTGGGCGTAGGCAAGCTTTTGACGTTAGGGATAGCTGGGATAAACCCTCTTCTGGAGAAGACATATATTCCGGTCTGGGCGATAGCACTTTCGTTCGGTTTTGCGGGTTCGGTGGGGGTTTGTTTCGGGATGTTTCCGGCGATTAAGGCGGCCAGACTTGACCCTATTGAGGCTCTTAGGCATGAGTAGACGAATCTTTGTTAGAGAGTATTTTGTGTTTTTTGCGTGGTTGGTTCTGCTGGCAGTCGGCGGGTGTGAACAAATAGGCAGCGAGGAAGAGTTTTACGAGATGGAGGTACCGGCGGAGAAGGTTCGTCAGATAGAAGTGCTTGATTTGGAACAAATGGAAGCCGAGGAGGAGCCGCCGGCGGAGGTGAATGAAGCGGCGGCGGAGAAGCTCGAGCTTACGCTGGAGGAGGCGCGTGCGCTGGCTCTGGTCAATAATCTCAGTCTTAAGGTTCAGCTTGTAAGTCCGGCCGTCGCGGCGGAGCGTGTCAGTGAAGAGGAGGCGAAGTTTGAGTGGGCGTTTGTTTCTGATATTTCGTATTCCAAGATGGATACGCCTCAATCAACAAAGCTGGCCGGCACGCAAATAGACAGTTCAGGCGTAGGCCTTGGTGTTCGGATGCCGCTGCGGACCGGGGGGACAGTGAGTTTTGACGTTATTGACCGGCGCACCAAGACGGACGAGATTTTTTCCGAGTTCAGTGAAGCGCTTAACCCTGAATACAGTACTGATTTTTCGGTTTCGATCAGCCAGCCGCTGCTGCGCAATGCGGGGAACCGGGCGAATAGACACTCGATTCGTATTGCGGAGTATGACCGGCAGATAATTGAGTCGCAGACGAAGCTGGAGGTGATACGGGTGTTAGCGGCGGTTGACCGGGCATACTGGCGTCTTTACGCGGCGCGGCGGGAGCTAGTGGTGCGGAAGCAGCAGTACGATTTGGCGCAGGCACAGCTTGAACAGGCGCGGCGTTTTGTGGAGTTGGGTGAGCGGGCGCTGGTGGAGGTAATACGTGCGGAGGCGGGTGTGGCTGAGCGGCTGGAAGGGATTATCGTGGCGGAGAACAGCGTTCGCGACAGAGAGCGTGAGCTCAAGCAGATTCTGAACAAGCCGGGGTTGGAGACGCAGACACCTACGGTGTTAATTGCCGCCACTGAGCCGGACCCGGTTCATTATGAACTGGACGATGAGCGGATGGTTGCGGCCGGTATTGAGAATCGTATGGAGATGCTAGAGCTGGAGCTGGAACTTGCGAAGGACATCAGCACGATTGACTTTATGCGGAACCAGGCTCTTCCCGTGGTGACTTTGGATTATACTTACAATATAAACGGTCTTGGTCCGACGAGGAGTGACGCGTACGATTTGCTTTACGACAAGAGATTTGAGGACCATTCCTTCGGGCTGCGGGTTATGGTGCCACTGGGGAATGAGGCGGCGAAGAGCCGCCTACGGCAGGCATTTTATCAGCGGAGGCAACGGTTGTCGACGCGTGAGAGGCGGCAGACACTTATCGAACTCGAGGTTCTTGATGCGGTGGACCAGCTTGAGGCGAACTGGCAGCGTATTTTGGCGAGCAGACAGAACACGGTTCTGGCGGGGAGGCTTTTTAAGGCGGAGAAGAGGCAGTTCGAACTTGGTCTGCGGACGTCGACGGACGTTCTTGACGCTCAGACAAAGTTTGCAGAGGCTCAGAGCGCGGAGATTCGGGCATTGGGGGAGTATCAAATAGCGCAGGTTGATTTGGCGTTTGCGACGGGGACACTGTTAGGTGCTGCGAAGGTGTGGTGGGAACCAATTGTACCCGTGTCCCGATAGATGACCGGGCGGGAGTTTTGCTGAAAAGTCGGATAATCGCTTAAAAACAGGGTTCTTTGCTTGAATATTGACGGCAGTTATGGTAATAGACGGGGGCTTATGAAGATTGGGATGAAAAAATTATTTGCAGCGTATGTTTTGAGCATTTGTTTGGCGGGGTCAGCGGCGGGGGGGCTTGGCAGTCGCATCAACGGGATAATCAAACAAAGCTCGCAGAAGAACGTTCGATTTGGCATTCAGATTATAGAGGCCGGGTCGGGCAAGACGGTGTACCGGCACAACGCGAGAGAGGCCATGATACCGGCCTCGAATATGAAGATAATAACCAGCGCAGCGGCACTTAAATACTTAGGGCCGAATTATGAATTCAGGACGAGGGTGGGGCTGTGCGGCAATACGCTTGTAGTGGCAGGGGGGGGCGACCCGCTTTTGGGCGATAAGGCGACGGACGAGAAGTACGGCAGGGGGGTCGGGTGGATGTTCGAAGATATAACAGAGGCGCTAAAACGAAACGGCGTAAGGAAGGTCAATGATATTGTAGTCGACAGCAGTATATTCGACGATGAGCGGGTGCACCCGAGCTGGCCAAGAGACGAGCTGAACCGTTATTATGCGTGTGAAGTGAGCGGGCTGAATTTCAACGGCAACTGCATAGATATCACCACGAAAAATACCGGAGGCAGGGTGGAAGTTGTTGTCGAGCCGGAGACGGGTTTTGTAAATGTTGTCAATGAAGTTACAGCGATACGGAAGGGCAAAAGCGCTGTGGGGGCTTACAGAAACGAAGAAATCAACAAGATTGTCATTCGCGGCAAATGCAGGCGGCAGGCGGGGCCGTTCGCGGTCGCGATTGAGAGACCGGCGGTATTCTTCGGGTATTTGTTGGCGGAGCATTTGGGCAGGGCAGGTATAGATGCGAAGGGGCAGCTATTGGAAAAGTCGGCGCCCGCGAACTGCAAGATGAAGATACTCAGGGAGTACAGGACAACGATGAGTGACTGCTTGGCGAGGTGCAACAAGGACAGTTTCGGATTAGCGGCGGAGTCGCTTGTTAAGACGATGGCGGCCGAGGCGGGGCAGGAGGGCAGGGGTGGCAGCTGGTCAAAGGGACGAGAGCTGATTGAGCGATATATGCTGGGACTTGGCATCGACAGGAGTGAATTCAACATTGACGACGGCAGTGGGCTTAGCAGGGAAAACAGGCTAAGCGCAAATGCCATAACAAAAGTTTTGCGAGACGTTTATAAAAGCAGGAACCGGCAATTGTACAAAGAGTCGCTTGCGGTAGGGGGGGTGGACGGGACGATTGCGAGGTATTTCAAAGAGCAAAAGTATAAAGGGAAAATTCTCGGCAAGACGGGGTACATCGAGAAGGCCAAAACATTTTCGGGGGTATGCACGGCGGGGGGGAAGGACTAAATATTCTCCATTTTGGCGAACAACACCAACGGCAAGACGCGCGGGGCGATTAATGATATAGCAAAGGCAATTGTGGACGGCGGTTAGTATTCGTCAAAGAGCTGTTCGTCAAGGTAAGGTGTTTTGCGCTAAACAGATTAGAATCAGATGCCGAGCATGGCCTCGAATACAAAGGCCGCCATTAATTCTATTAACAAAGGCACGCTCAGGAGCACCGGAGTAACTCTTGATTCGCGTGTAGTCAGGTAGGTCTTCCAACTCCATTTACCAGCTTGTGTGAGAGACGACCAGTTGAGGGAGAAAGGAATTATCGCCGGGGTCGTGGCCTTATATGCGCGCCATCGCCCCGCAAATCGCCTTTCGAGTGCCCTTTCATCATAGATAATCGCGGCTCCATAGAATATAGAGAACACGGATAAGACCAGCATCCAGTCCAACCAGTCGTTGAGTTGGAAAAGTGCCCCAGCAGTTATCAGCAATGAGCCAAGATGCAAGGGGTGTCGGACAATTGCGTAGGGGCCATTAGTACGCAGGCTGCTCTTCGCCGAATGGCCCTGCGCCCAGCACCTGAGCAGAACGCCGGCGACAAGCAGCAGGGCACCGGCGACAGCCGTGGCGGAAACCTCGGGCGAAAACAGCTCATGAGGTTTTTCACCGGTGATGATGTTGCCCACGACAACAACTGCAAATGCCAATATCAGCGCTAAGGTCCGCTGCTTGCTTAGAAACTTTAGAATCCGACGAATGCGCTTGGAGTTGGCTAATGTCTTTATGGCGCCGATTTTGGTCTTTTCCTGGAGATTTAAAGCGACGGCCCCGGCATCAGCATCTGTGGAATCGAGCCGGCGGGTTTGTTTGAGGAGAATTTTTCTATAGAGCAAGAGCCGGTAGGATTTAAACTTTCTGAAGTTTTCGCCGGTTTTCTCGCCGCTAAAATACTTTCTGTTAATTTTTTCAATTTTCTTTCTGTAGAACCACTTTAGAAACTTTGACATATAGGGGTATCTGCTGTCCAAAAGCCTTTGTGCCATGTTTACGCTGGGCCCAACGACTTGCTTAAAGACATCGTTTACAATATCGAGTGTCGGTGCGGTTTGGTCAGTAATGTCCAAGTCCTTAACAGGCTCAAGGGGACATTCAGAAACGATATTATAAAATACGGTCAGTGGATGCCCTCCGGGCAGTGGGCTCTCGCCGGGGGTCTCTTTTCTGAAGACGTCGCAGATCAGCAGGTAGCCACCCTGATTTAAAAAGTCGAGCGTCTTTTTGATTGCGTGCTCAGGGACAATATATTGAAAACTCTCTCCGAATAAAATCAGGTCGTATCGGTTTTCCGTTTGCAACTGCTCATAAGAGCATTCAAAGATATGACTGGTGCTGCCCAACAGCTCGCGAGCCTGGCTACTAAGAAACGGGCTCGGCGAGACACAGTCCACCTGATAGCCCATATCAACGAGTCTCTTGGCTATGCGGCCGGTGCCACAGCCGACGTCGAGGATCCTTGTTACGCCATCGGGGATGTGGGAAATCAGGAAGTTGACATAATTTTCCTGGGCGATGTGTAGATTGGCCACATCGACCTGAAGGCCGTCGGTCCAATAGCCGTAATGCAGGTGCTCTGATTTGAGAAAATACTTGCTGCAGATAGAACCCAACTCCAGGCCTATTTCACGAGAAACCTTTTTTTTCGCTGTACTCAAAGTAGTTGCCCTGCTGAATATTAATTGCTCCGGCGGGTCCGAGCGTGATATCAAAATTTTTTTGAATAATTATAATGACCTGCAGGCTGTTGTCAAAGGTTTTCTTGGGGACTCAACGACAATTCGAATATTAAACACACTCGACGAGCTCCTTACTTTTAAAATTCCGTCCTTAGAGTAGGACTTCATATGAAAAATCCGGGTTATGGTGGAAGCTGGTATGACCTTTGTGCCTGGTCGTTTTTATGGCGAGAGTGCGTGTCGTGGAAGTTGTGTGTGGCCTTTCGGTTATTATCGTAATACTTGACAGGAGGGATTTTGAGTCTAAAATCGCGGTCTATGGCTGATTCGGCTGGGCGAAAGAAAGGCAAGAAGAAACAGAACCTCTTTACGGACTGGCTTGCGTATATTGGGCTACGGATGCTTGTGGTTTTTCTTTATCTATTCGATGTCGAGGCCAATCTGCGGACGGCGTGTTTTCTGGGCCGGCTTTTATGGAGGTATTACGACCGCGGTCGCAAGCGGGCGTTGGACAATCTTCGCGCAAGTTTTCCTGAGAAAGACGAGGAGTGGATACGTCAGACGGGGCGGCGGAGCTTCGAGCACATCGCGATGCTGGCAATAGACGTTCTTTTCACGCCGCGACTGGTTAAGAAAAACAACTGGCGGGAGTATTCGAGATTTAAGACGGCCGAGCGGGCGAAATGGCTGATGAAAGAAGGGGGCGGGATGATTATGGTTGCGGGGCATTACAGCAACTTTGAGATTATGGGTTATATGCTGGGGCTGTTCGGTTTTAATGTGTATAGTATTGCGCGGCCTTTGGATAATAAATTCGTCAGCAGGTATCTGTACGGCGTCCGGCAGCGGGTGGGGCAAAAAATCATCGACAAGAAAGGGGCGGCGGAGATGATGGGGGAGATTGCTTTGCGAGGCGCCACGCTTTGCTTTATCGTGGACCAGGATGCGGGGAGGAAGGGGATATTCGTAGATTTCTTCGGGCGCAAGGCAAGCACCTATAAGAGCATAGGTCTGCTTGCCATCACCAATAATATACCGATAGGGGTGGCGTATAGCAGGAGGGTTGATAATCGTTTCTTCTTTGAGATTGGGGTCAATCGCGTCATCCTGCCAGAGGAATGGGCCGACAGAGAAGACCCGCTGGAATGGGTGACGGCGGAATACACAAAGGCGATTGAGAGATTCGTGCGTGAGGACCCGAGCCAGTACTGGTGGCTGCACCGCAGATGGAAGCATCGGCCGGGCGAGAAAAGGAAAAAACCGGAAAGTGAAAACGGGGGCAGAGAAATATTAGTAAGCAGCGCAAAAGAGGCAAGCACAGAGGCTTAGGTCCGAGGGCGAAGCTTAAATTAGCTGAGACAACTGTACGGCGGCCCAGAGGTGGTTGGGATTTAGCTTAAGGGCTTCGGCAAACTTCGCCTTGGCCTCGGTCTTTGAGCCCTTTGCCAAATACGCCAGACCCAACAGGTAATTGTTGTTTGCCATTCGGAACTTGGGGGGCTCTTTTTCTCCGAACTTTGCAAAGAAGTCGACGCCCGCTTCGGCCTGTGCGAATTCAATCAGGCCATCGAGTATTTCAGCGGCTTTATTTTCCCGGCCGAGCTTGCGGTAAGATAATGCCTGATAATAGCGAAGGTCGGACCAGTCCCGTCTCTGCTTCGCAGCAACTGATTTTTCGTAGGATTCCTTTGCCTTTTTAGAATCTCCCAAGGCCTCGTAGGCGGTCGCGATGTAGTAATAGACTTGACAGTCCCTCCCGCCCCGGTAGGGGGTCGTCATCTCGAAATTCTCCGGATATTCGAGCGCGGTCTGGTAATCTTTGAGCGCTTCTTGATATCGACCAGCCTTAAAGTGATTCGTGCCTCTTAGCAAATGAGAATCGACAAAGGCCCCACGCACCGTTGCGCCGCCCTCCCAGGTGTGAAAGTGACGATTCATCATCAGGTCGAGGGCCTTGTCGTAATCGCCAAGCTGAACACAAAGAATGACCTTGCGCGAAAAGGCATCGTCGCGTTTGATAATAATCTCGTCGTTACTTTCCAGAAGGGCGAGTCTCTCCTTCGCAGACATTCGTCCATCTCTCTCGTAGAGTAGGTCCAGCTCATAGTAGGGTCTCGCGTCTTTTATCTTATCGCAGGCAATGACCTTTTCATAACTGGCGATAGCTTTGGGGACATCATCGAGGTCACGGGCGTAGGCGAAGCCGAGGTTGCGATGCGCCGTCGCGAAGGTGTCGTCGATAGCCACAGACTTTTCCCATTCCTTGATGGCATTTTCCGGCTGATGGTCATATAAGAGGTTGCCAAGATAATAATGTGCGCGGGCATCGGCCGGGTTAGTTGTGAAAGCCGTGCGAAGAACCTCGATGGATTCGAGGCGGAAGGGAAAGCAGTGGTAGGGGGGCATCTTGCTCGCGACTTTATACGTTCTCTCGGCCTTATCGACTTCGCCCTTTTTGCCGAGGTAAAAGGCAAGGTAGTAGTAGAGCATCGGATGAGAGCCAGCGGTGACGCTGGGGGAGGCAGGAAGCCTTTGGAGGACCTTAATCGCCTCATCGTATAGGCCGGCGTTGCCGTAATCGACGGCCAGTTCGAGATATGACTGTATATCGTCTCTCATTCTTTTGTTTAAAGTCCTTAACTGTATGTCAGATTCGTCTTGCGCTTTCATTGCAGACTTTGCGAGGTAGAGCTCGTTCAACGCCCAGAAGTCGAGCAGGTCGACCTTGAGGACATCTGAGGCGAGCTGAGCGGCCTGTTCAAATCTGCCGAGGTGCCTTAGGACCGCTGCCTTCAGGTCCATCGCCTTGGTGTTCCATGCATTCGTTGCGAGGGCACGGTCGATGTGCTCCAAGGCGGTATCGAATTCGCCCCTGATACAGGCGATTTCAGCCAAGTGGTAGTACGCCGCGGTGTGAGAGCCGTAACTCCACGTCGCTTTGTATAAGTCGTCATACGCGGCATCGTATTTGCCGAGGAACTTTTGAACCAAGCCGCGATAGTAGAAGGCCTCGCCGTCTCTGGGGCTGGTGTAATTATAAGTAGCGCGGTCGATGGCCCTTCGGAAGCATTCCTCGGCGTCCTCAAACATACCTCGCTTAAAGTAAAGGATTCCGAGTGCGACATTGACCCTGTAGTTGTTCGGGTCTCTTCTTAGTGCCTCTTCGTAGAAAGGATAGGGCTGCAGGGCGGGGTTGTGAAACTGCTCGAGTCGCAGGGCGGTGAGATAAAGCTGCTCAACAGTCTTGAAATCCTTCGGCTCAGACGGCGCCTTGACCGGCTCCGGCATCGGGGCCTTTTCGGTCTTGACGGGCGTATAGGCAATCAACTCCTCGCCATCGGCGGAACTTAACGAGACCCGCAGGTTATGCTCTTTTACCGCGTCAGGCAGGGCGACCTCTTGTGTAAAAGGTTTGTCCGGGCTTATGTCAATTCGCTGGTCAAAGATAATCTTTTCACCGGCGCGCAGCAGGGCGGTTGCGTTTTCGTAGGCGGAGGTTGTATTGAATGCTATTCTTGCGATATTTTTCTTTGTCAGGTCGAGGTTGACGGCGGCCTTTAGGTTGGCGTTCTTGATGCCGCCTAATTCGCGAATGGGATACCAGTACATCTTAATGATTTTGGTTTCGTACGGCCGGAGCCAACTGTAATCCGGCTGGTTGTCGGAATAGGCTCCGGTCATAAGCTCAAGCTCGGGGCCGTCGTCTTCGGTTAGGATTTTGTCCCACATCCAGCCGCGAGGCCCGTTACTCCATTCCCAGAATTTTCTGCCCGGGACAACGTGATGGTTGGCGACCGAAACAGTTCCGGCACGTTTGCCGTGGTCATAGCCGCCAAAGAAATCATCCTCATAGTTCCAGGCGAACATGGAGGTCCACTCGGGGTGATTTTTCCACCAACTGACGTCCACGCCACTGGTGTAATCGATTCCATTGAAGACCTCATGCGAAATGGGCCAGCGCGCAAACTGGTTCTTGGTATGGTATGTCGCGAACTGCGTGCTCGGAGGGAAGATTACCTGATACTCGTCACTGGCGTGGATGCCGACATTGGCAAAGCACAGGAAAGTATGTGTGAAGGGCGTTCGATTGAATGGTCTGATGGTGGCCTCAATATATGACTTGCCCGGATGCAGGGTAAGGCCAACTATCCATTTCATTCGGTGTCGAATCTCTATCTCGCCGACCCAGATGGTGTTGCTGCCGTCGGGGTTTTCCTCCATTACGTAATCGATGGGCATAAAGACCGACGGCCTGTGGTGGTGGGGGAAGTTCCACTCGATACCGCCGGAAATCCAGGCGCCGAGCATCCCAATAAGTGCGGGCTTGACGACGTGCTGGTGGTAGATGAAATCGTAATTGTTTGTTTTGTCCAGCGCGCTGAACAGCCGCCCGCCTATCTCCGGCAGAACGGAAATCTTCAAATACTCATTTTCAAGATAAACGGAGTTGTAGGTTTTATCCTGACGATTGTCGGTCAATACATCCAGCATCGGATAGGGATAGACCCTGCCCTGTGCCCCCTGGTATGTTCTGCCCGTGTAGAACCTGGGATTGATGTCAGGTGCACCGATGAGGTAGGTAGGAATGACGCGGGGCTCCTGCCACATTCTTACAGAGGATTCTTTCGACACCCCGGCTGTTGTAAAACAGGCAAAAACCAATGCGACCAGGAAAATTCGTGTCGTGCGGGATTTGTTGCTTGTCACCTTGCGTTCCTCCAATTTTGGTTAACTAACGGAGTTAAATTCAGCAGGCTAAGTATTATGCCAAATCGATAGCTGAGTCAAGATTTTTCTCCAGCAGTTAATGGTTTAACGCGCAATCTTTTGAGATGATTGACAGGCAGGTTCATGCGGTTTACAATGCTGGGGTCGGTTTTTTGGAAAGGGCATATTATGGATTTTGAGCAGGACAATAATCTTTCGGGGCCAGGGCAACCTGAGTCATCATCGCCACCGCCTCCGATATCGCAAGTTACGGTGCCGGTTATAGAAAAACCGAAGAGACGAACCGGCTGGAGGATTTTCTGGGGCATTATTCTGGTGCTGTCTGTTCTGGCAAATATCGCATTATTTATGATATTAATCGGCGTAGTCGCGGTCTTTGCGGCAGGACAAAGAGGTATCTTCACCGAAGAGGTTATACAAGATGGGCCGCGAACTACCAAAATCGCCGTAATTAAGTTAGAGGGCATAATAGATGGCACACAAGCTAATGGTCTCTACCAGCAAATGAAGGTCGCCCGAAAAGATGAGCGAGTAAAGGGCCTGATAATCCGTGTGAACTCGCCCGGCGGGACGATATCGGGCAGTGACCAGATTTACAATGAGATATTGAAATACAGACAAGAAGAAGAAAAGCCGGTCGTCGCGTTTATGCAGGGCGTTGCCGCTTCGGGCGGGTATTATACGTCGGTTGCGTGTGAGAAAATCATAGCAGAGCCGACGACGATAACGGGCTCGGTGGGCGTTATGGCCGGACACTTTGTTCTGCAGGAACTGCTGGAGAACAAGCTTGGGATTCAGCCGGTTGTTTTCAAGTCTGGCGAGAAAAAAGACTGGCCCAGCCCATTCGAAGCGGTAACGGATGAGCAGCGGCAGTATATAGAAGAAAAGCTAATCGGCCCGGCTTATAACAGGTTTGTGCAGGTCGTTGCCGACGGTAGGGGGGAGCTTACGTTGACTGACGTAGAACGCTTGGCTGACGGAAGTATTTACAGTGTCCAGGAAGCTCTCGACGAGAAGTTGATAGATGAAATTGGCTATCTGGACGAAGCGATAGAGCTGGTCAAGTCATTAGCGGGCGTTGAAGAAGCAATGGTAGTGGAATATGAAAAACCGTTTTCCCTGGCGGGTTTTTTAGGGGCACAAACCAGCAATATTCTAAGAATCAACAAGCGCACGCTTTACGAACTGAGCAGTCCACAGGTATTGTATCTTTGGACACTTTAGCAATCCGGCAATGAATGGCGAAAGGCGCCGGGCTAAACAGCTTGACGTTGTAAAAGATTTAGACATATAATTGTGTGGGGCGGTGGGCATTAAAAATTAGAGAGAATTTTATGGCCTGGGCATTAATTATTCTCATTGTTCTTATATGTGCTGTTGCGCTTGTCGCACGCATCTACTCACCGAGGAGCAAGGCGCCGGAAGGAACGTCCCAGACGCCGGCAGGGGATGAAGGCGATGGCGGCGGGGACGGCGACGGCGAGTAGTCAGGCAAACTGTGAAAGGCCCTAAGCACCGCAGCGTATGATTTCTGTC
>CP070830.1:1845518-1856008 GCA_020344865.1 Planctomycetota bacterium | reverse complement strand
CCATGTCCGTCCCCAAATCGCGCGCCAGCTTCGCCACCTCCCCGACGTAACACGCCTGTATCTCCACGTTCGGAATCCCCGCCTTGTCCACCCCGGCCGTAAAATCCGTATATCCCGCCAGACATACCAGTTCAAGCCCGAGCTCCTCAATCTTCGCCTTCAGTGCCCGCCTCGCGCTCGCATCGTAATCCAGCGGCGAAACGTGCGGCCGCTTCGCCATCAGCATCACACCGTCGAACCCCAACTCCTTCGCCTTCACCAGAAAGTCCTCCACACTCAGTTTCGCCTGCCCCCGCCAGAATCCCGCGTAGCTCACCGAATGAAGGCACGTCTTGACCTTGAAATCCGCCGCATTACCCGTCGGCGCCTTCTGCGACAGCCCATCTTCACAAGCCACTACCAGCAACAACCCCACCGAGACCATCGACACAATCCAATACCTTGCCATCTTCATTTCCCTTTCAGCATAATAAATTTAGACCTCCCCCAAGTATACGCCCCCCCACGACCCCTGACAACACCTTTTCCAATACCCATCCACCTTCTACGAACCATGAACTACGAACCACGAACCAAGAATTCATCGCATCGGACACGGACTGCTTACCGAGTTCTGCCCAAGTATCCCCCGCCATATCGCATTAACTATCTACCTGTACGCCTCCGGCGGGTCTACCCGTCCTTGCTTTGGCGGGGATCTGGTCTCCGCATAGAATTAACATCGCGCAAACGGCCTATGTCATTGTAAGGAGCTTGCCCCCTAAGGACGTCCGAGGCACGGGACGCTTCAATCGCCTTCTTTATAGAGTAGTTATTCTCAGTAGTCTTTGAGTCTTTCCATCCAGGGCGGCCATATTGGCTCGTCGAAGTCCAACCGGAAAGTCCTGTGCCATCTTATCTTCCACAACTCCTTAAGCCCGACTTTCCTGACTGAGGAGTCTAAAAAGACGCAGTTTACGCCTCCATCGTGGCGATTGATGCAAACACGTTCCATTTCCCCGGTCATCTGGGTCGATGTCCAGGGCTGGCCTTCGAATACGGGCGCCTGGGAGTAGTTGGTCGGATACGTGTCGAAATGCTGGCTGTCCAAAAACAGTGGTACGTTATCTGCGCCTCTAACATCGACGCGTCGCCAGAACTCCTTTTCAAAAAGCCATCCCAGACTCTCATCCTCTCCGGGGTTCATGGCCCAGCCGTTTATACCGTAGCTTCCGTAGTCGCCTTTCGACCACCAGCAACAGTCCTCAGGATAGATTCCCCACGCCGTAAACGTGCCAAGAGAGCGCATGACAACACCGTTCTCGAATTCAGGTTGTATTGCCTCTGGGCAGAGCCGGAAGTCCCCGTCCATATAGTACTGCCGCAGCGCATCCATCCACTGTTTAAGTCTCTCCTCGTCTCCGCCGCCGGTGCAATAGGAACCTGCTACCAGATAGCTGTCGTTATCAGTGGCATACATTTGAAATACGGTTCCCCACTGTTTCAGGTTGGATTGGCAGAGCACCGCCTTCGCCTGCTTTCTTACCCGTGCCAGTGCCGGCATCAGTATCGACATCAACAGAGCAATGATGGCAATTACGACCAACAGTTCTACTAAGGTAAAGGCTCTCCGTTTATCCATGATGATACCCCTTACTCTGTAAATTGGTCTCACGAACTGCTTATAAGATGCGCGAAACCGGGCTCTTGTTCGGCAAATCCTCTTTCTATGGTCTTACAACCCAATAGTATGGCTTAAAGAGATTTTTTGCAAGCAGTTTTTGCCTCCGGCGCAAAGACACTCAGCCAAATCTGGCCGGTTTTTTTGCCTGGAATGCCTGTAAGATCTTATACATAAGGAAGTTAGGCGCTTTTGGCGCTTTCGCGGGAAATGATACAGGCCTGCGGAGTTTTTCTTGACAGAAAAGGGTACAAGTTGGTATAAAGGAGTTGAGCAATTCGGTGAGTGTGACTTGCTCGTATAGTGAGGTTTTATTTTTAAGGAGGAGTATCATGTTTAGAAAGACACTTCATTTAACTCTCCTGGTTCTGGTCTTTTCCGGCGGGGCTTTTGCTTACGAAGGCCAGGATTTAGTTGGCGAGTATTACATTCCGATCGGCATACCTGTAATAGATGGTAATATCAGCCCCGGCGAATGGGACGGCGCCAACTGGCTCGAACTCGACAAGCTATACTACGGTGACCCCCCAGACCTCTCTTATGCGAGGTGGGCCGCGCTCTGGAGCCCGGAAACTAATCTTATCTACGTCGTTATAACAGGTATCGACACCGACCATGTCTTCGGTGATGGATACTGGGGCGCTGATGATTGGAATAAATATGATATAGCAGAAGTCTACTTCGACCCCTCAAACAGCGACGTTAATCCCTATCAACAAATCCAGGACCCAACTCAGCAATGGATGAGCGGCAACGATACGAACGAAGGTCGATGGATTATGCTTCCCGTAGAGTGGGTTTATCCGGAAAATCCGCTTGACGATGAGTTAAGGCCGGAGTTTTACTCTACCGTGGACGGTGATGTTTACACTTACGAGTACGCACTTACACCATATGAATCTTTCGGCTGGAACACCGGAAGAGCAGACAAAATCTTGCAGCTCGAGGCTGACACACGGGTCGGCATCGATGTCGTTATGAGCAGCAAAAGTACCAGCTTCGGCATGCTCTGCGAGAACGCATGGGAGGCTGATGATGATGTTGATGGTGATGGGTTGCCCGATGGAATAATAACAATAACAAAGTGGAATTACGCCAACCGGTTCCTGGACCACTCCCTCGTAAAAGACCCGAACCAGGCCTGGCGCCCGAGGCCGGCCAACAAGGCCGTGGATGTCTCCAGCGAAGTGACCCTTAGATGGAATGCCGGTCTCAATGCGGCCTCACACAAGGTTTACTTCGGCAACAGTTTTGAGGATGTAAACGATGCCAATGAGTCCTCAGCAGGTATATACCGAGGCTCCCAGGCCTTCGAAAATACAATTTACACTCCCAACGAAATTCCGCTTGGATTGTACCAGACATACTACTGGCGCATCGATGAGGTCAACGGGATTAACACCTGGAAGGGGAATATCTGGCGATTCAGGGTGACTAATTATCTTATTGTGGAAGATTTCGATTCGTACGAAGACGACTACGCCCTTGCGGCCGTATGGGAGGATTATTGGGTCAACGGGACCGGTTCGGAAATCTTCCTTTCGACGACGATATCGTGTGATGGAAATTCAATGGAATATCTGTACGGTAACAATTTTTCGCCGTACTATTCTGAGACGAAGGCGTATACGGCAGATTTTGAAATCGGCCCGGACTGGAGCATTTACGACATTTCAGCCCTGACGCTCTGGTTCCGCGGCAGTCTGGATAACGCCGTTGAGCCGATGTATGTGGAACTGGAAGACGATGACGGTAGTTCTGTGATGATACCTTATGACGGCGACGCCAATGACGTCAAGGACGAGAATTGGCGGGAGTGGAATATCGATTTGCAGGAATTTGCGGGTGGCGGGGTGGCGTTGGAAGATGTGAACAGTATCTCTATTGTGATTGGCGAAAAGCCCGCGACGGAGCCGGGTGGTTCAGGTGCGGTGTATTTGGATGATATCAGGCTGTATCTGTCCAGATGCATTCCTGAACGTGCCCAGAGCGATTTCACCGGTGATTGTTTTACCGATTTTGACGACCTCGATATCCTGGCGGGCGACTGGCTGGAGAGCGATTTCTTCGTCGATGTAAATATGCCGGCTGGCGAACTGATATGGTACAAGTTTGATAACGAAGGTGGTATGAATACAGCGGTCGATTCTTCTGGTAATGGCTATGATGGCACTGTCAGTGGTGCCGTCTGGACCACCGAAGGTTACATTGATGGTGCGCTTGTTTTTGATGATGGAGCTTCTGTAGAGGTTCCCAGCGAAGCCTTTGCCTCTGTTACCGCACAAATAACTATTGCTATGTGGCAATATGGCGACCCGTATAAACAACCTCGTGATGATAACCTTTTCGAAGGTACGCGCGATTACAGTAACAGCCCCGGAATCAGGGTGCTCAACGCACATTTGCCTTGGAGCAATTCAATTGTCTACTGGGATGCGGGTAATCCCAATGATGTATGGTCCGAAACCGTATATCAGGAGTGTGACCGAATCGAAAAAGAAGCCGAATTTGACGATTACGCAGGACAGTGGAACCACTGGACGTTTATTAAAAACTGCGACGCTAATGATGGAACCGGTGAAATGAAAATCTATTTGAATGGGTTCCTTTGGCATACCGGCGGCGACGCAAATGTCCCGCTGACAGGCACCATTGACGACTTTGAAATAGGCTCGGGGTTCGATGGTTCCTATGCTGGCCTGATTGACGATTTCCGTGTTTACGGCTATGAGCTGTCACAACCTAAGGTCGCGTATCTGGCTACCTTGGGTACGGGTTATTACCCGTTGCAGTCGCGTACGGCTAATGCGTACGAAGATGAGAACATCGACTTTATGGACTATGCGATTATGGCGGATAATTGGCTTGGCGAGCAATTGTGGCCGTAATTTGCACAGATAGGAGTATTAACGGTTAATAACCTTCAGATTGGATATTAATCTGGGCCTATATCAATTAGATGGACTTCCGAGGCTGGCTTTCGAACACAGTTTTAAAAGGATTTTTTGCAGGCTGTTTTTGCTTCTGGCTATGAGATATTTAGCTAAACTTAGCAGGGTTTTTGGGTTACGGAATGCCTGTAAGTCTTTCTGTATAGGCAGGTTAGGCGTTTTTGGTGGTTTGACAGGAAACGATAGAGGCCTGCGGAATTTTTCTTGACATAAAAGGGGCTTAGCTGTTATAAAGTGTTCGAGTAACTCAGCAAGTGTGACTTGCTGATGTAGTGAGGTTTTATTTTTAAGGAGGAGTATCATGTCTAAAAGAGCACTTCATTTAATTGTTATGGTTTTGGTGTTTTCCGGCGGGGCGTTTGGGTATGAGGGCCAGGACCTGTTCGGTGAATACTACATCGCTCTTGGTGATCCGTGTATCGATGGCGTTATCAGCCCCGGAGAATGGAACCATGCGAACTGGCTGGACCTGGACCAACTATATTATCCGTTAGACGGTGCATGGCCCTCGGACCTTTCAAATGCCAGCTGGGCGGCGATGTGGAGTCCGGAGACCAATCGCATTTACGTGGTGGTGACGGGCACGGACACGATACACAATTTCACTGATGATTACGGAGACAGGGGGGACTGGAACAAGTATGACATTGTGGAGGTATATATCGACGCAAACAACAGTGACATGGACCCATACCAGGGGGTTTGGGACGACGAAGGCAACGAACTCGGCGAGGATTATGCGCAGCAGTGGATGACGGGCTACGACGGCAACGGCGGGTGGTGGAGCGTGCTTCCGCAGGAGCCGGATCAGAATGAGACCAACCCACTTGCGGATGAGTACAGACCCGAGATGGCGGTTAAGGTTAATGAGTACGTATTAACGTATGAATATGCCCTGCGGCCTTACAAGTCGTTCGGCTGGCTCAGCGGGCGCGAGACGACCGAAGTGCAGCTTGAGGCGGACCTTCAGGTCGGTCTTGATGTTGTTATGAGCAGCAAGGGCGGCGGCGGTGACTTCGGGATGATTTGCGAGAACGCATGGGATGGCAGCGAAGAAGGTCCGGACGGTATCATAGGCACAGAAGACGATTGGTTAATGTCAATAACCAAATGGAACCTGGCCACAAGTTTTCTGGACCATTGGCTGATTCTCGATGTTAACCAAGCCTGGCGTCCGAGACCGGCTAACAAAGCTGTGGATGTACCCAGAGAAGTAATCCTTCAATGGAATGCAGGCAGAAACGCCGCAGAGCACCGTGTGTACTTCGGAACCAGCTTCGAGGAGGTTAATGATGCAAATGAGTCTTCAGCGGGTATATACCGAGGCCCCCAGGCCCTTGCAAATACAACTCATTCGCCCAACGAAAGCCCGCTGGCTTTGGACACAACTTACTACTGGCGTATCGATGAGGTAAATGGCCCCGCTAAATGGAAGGGAAATACATGGAGGTTCACCACGGGTGATTATATCGTCGTCGAGGATTTTGATTCATACGAGGACACCGGTGCCCTGACGGCTGTATGGGAGGATTATTGGGTCAACGGCACAATGTCGGAAGTCTTCCTTTCGAAGGGCGTATCTCATGACGGCAACTCAATGGAGTTTCTGTACGCTAATAATCTTTCGCCTTACTATTCTGAGTCTGCTCGGAGGTTTTCACCCCCGCAGGATTGGGGTATTTCCGGCGCTAAGGCATTGAGCATCTGGTTTCGCGGTGACCGTAATAACTCCACCACCGTCAACGATGGAATGTACCTTGCCCTCGAAGACAGCAGCGGCAATCTCGCCGTTGTGCCCTACGATGGCGACCCGAATGACCTCGAGGTTGAGGATTGGATGGAGTGGAACGTTGCCCTGGAGGACTTCGACGAAGCTAACAATGTTGACGCCTCGAGTATAGCCGCCATCTATATCGGCTTTGGCGATAGATACGCCCCGGCAGAGGGTGGCGATGGCACCGTTTACTTCGACGATATCAGGCTCTATTTACCCAGATGCGTTCCCGCCTTTGCCCAGGGTGATGCTACCGGTGACTGTATTGCCGGTTTTGATGAGCTTCGAATTATGGCGGGTGACTGGCTGGACAGTGAATTTACCGTTCCCGTATCTGAGCCCAACGGCGAGTTGATATGGTACAAGTTTGACAACGAAGGCAGTACCTATACAGCGGTCGATTCTTCCGGCAACGGATACGACGGTACCGTCGCCGGTCCCGACTGGGTCACTGAAGGATGTATCGACGGTGCCCTTAATTTCGACGGAAGCACTACCCAGGTGGACGTCCCGCTCGCGGGTTTGGCTTCCATCACAACAAAGGTAACCATAGCCCTCTGGCAGTATGGTAACCCTGAGATACAGCCCAAGGCTGACAACCTTTTCGAAGGTACGCGGACTCACGGAGGTGCCGATCCCAACGGCATCAGAGTAATCAATGCCCATGTTCCCTATAGTGACGAGATGATTGTCTGGTGTGCTGGCAATCCCAATGACGTATATAGCCCGGAGGTATGGGATGACTGCGAGCGCATCGAGAAAAAAGGCGTTCCCAAGGAATATGAGGGCAGATGGAACCACTGGACATTCATCAAGGACTGCGATGCCAACGGCGGTGCAGGCGAGCTGAGGATGTATCTAAACGGTTTGCTGTGGCTTAGCGGCAATGATGTTAACGTGCCGCTTACCGGTACAATTGATAAGGAGTTTTTGATTGGTAAGGGCTGGGACGGCTACTATGCCGGCATTATTGATGATTTCCGCATCTATAATAAGGTGCTCACAGAGGCGGAAATCGCATATCTGGCGACCAAAGGTACAGGCTATTTCCCGCTTCAGGACAGGGAAACTAATTTTAATGAACTGGGCGATAGCGCCGAAAAAATCGACTTTATGGACTATGCGATTATGGCAGATTATTGGCTTGAAGACCAATCGTGGCCGTAATCTGCACGGATAGGAGTATTGACAGCCAACAGCTTTTAGACAAAATGTTAATCAGGGCCTATATCAATTAGATTGGTACAGGCCCTTGTTTTTTTATGTAACGCTTAGTTTCAGTAATCTTTGAAATTTCGCGTCCCTTCCGACCAGTCGTCTGCCTCCCAGCCCCCTCAGATGGCGCCACGGGGCCAATACCCTATACGCTAAACACCACCCGCCCTTCTTTTGTCTGTCGTCCTGGGTCTTGAGTCTAATGTGCCCTTCTCCCACTCACTATCCCATACCCCAACACCCCCAAAAGCGCCACCGCCGATACGTACTTCACCACCGCCGGCAGCATCCAACCCGGCCGGTTCACTATCTCCGACGCCGCTCCCCCACCAATCCAGTCAAGCAGTATCCCACACACAAGCGCACACCCACCCACCGTGCACAAATAAATAATCGCCGTCCCCTTCCCCAGACTCTTCCATATCGTCGCGAATGACGCCGCGTTCGTCGCCGGCCCCGTCATCAAAAATACCAGCGCCGCCCCTGGCGTCAGCCCCTTCATTATCAGCGCCGCCGCCACCGGCACCGACGCCGTCGCGCAGACGTAAACCGGTATCCCCAGAAACATCATCACCACCATCGCGAATATCCCCGTCCCTAATTTCTCCGCGAAGTACCCCTCCGGCACTAATACAGATATCAAAGCTGCAACCGCCAAACCCACTAACATCGCCTTGCCGATGTCCCGAGGCAGCTCCACAAATCCATACTTCAATCCCCGCCGAATCTTCTTGCCGCCCCCTTCGCCCCCGCAGCACGCATCCGTACATTTTCCCGGCCCCTCCCCTTGGCCCTTCCCACCTCCTCCGAATAGATTCACCAGACCCCCCCCGACTATCCCCGTAACGAACGCCGCCACCGGCCGAAACACCGCAAACAAAGGCCCAAGCAGACTCAGCGTAACAAATATACTGTCCACTCCCGTCTGCGGCGTCGACAGCAGAAACGATATCGCCGAACCCTTGCTCGCACCGTGTTTGTGCAGCGACACCGTAACAGGTATCACCCCGCACGAGCACAACGGAAGCGGCACGCCGAACAGCGACGCCTTCACCAATGGCCACACACCCCCGCCCCCAAGATGCCGCTCAACAAACTCCTGTGACACCAACACCGAAAGCAGCCCCGCCACAAAGAACCCGAACAACAAATACGGCGACATCTCCGCCACATACCCCCAAAAATCAATCGCTATCGACTCGACAAATCCAACCATCTCGATTCAGCCAACTGCCCTTACCTTTTCTTATCGGCCATACGTCAGACTTCTTCGTCCATAATATAATAATCCCTCCACCGCAAACAGTTCGCGCCTTATTCCCTAACCCCCTCCGCAAGTCTTGCGTCTGGTGTCTTTCCCTACTCCTCCCTGCTCTCCACTTCCTCCTCACCCTCCATTTCCGCCAACCCCTCTTCTTCCTCAGCACCTTCTGCCCGCCGCCGCTTGCGCTCCGCCCGCACCAGCAGCTTCACCCTGTCCTCCAAATCCCCCACCTTGCTCCAGTGCTTCCGCTCAATCCCGCTGTTCCGCTTGAACTCCGCCTCCAAGCTTGCCACCGTTGCCTCCAGCGCCTCTATCCGTTTCGTGTTCTGCTCATCCTTCTGCATCAAATAATTCATAACATCCTGCATACTCCCGCTCACCGGCCGCTCCACACTCACCGCCCCCGCCTGCAAATTATAATTCCTCGTCCGGTACCTCGGCCGCCGGTAAAAACGCCTGTTCGACCTCTTCTCTTGTATCGCCTCCAAATACTTCTGCTGCGTACTCTCCTGCCCCCCGGCCGACTTCTCCGTCGCGCCGCCGCCTTCCTGACTGCCTTCCGTCTGCGCAAGTACCGTGATTACCAACACGCTTAATGCCGCCGTCATCGCTATCACAATTAGCTTCTTCATCGTCATACCCTCTCAAAAAAAACATTTGCCTTTACACCCACCATCATAACGCAAATCCCAAAAAAACGCAACTCCCCTACGTCATCCCTGAAGGCGTGCCCCTTAGGGGCGAAGCGACGTGGCAATCTCTCTGTCATTCCTGCGAACGCAGGAATCCATTTTTAATTTTTGCTCTGTCATTTTGCTTTTTGCATTTTAATCTTTGATTTTCCCAGCAGCGCAGCCTTGACTCCTCCCCCAATCATCCCTACCATACCCCCCATGGCTTCTGAAGAGCAAGTATTGGTCATCGACCGAAAGGTCCTAAACGACGCCGGAACGTTCCAGGGCCTCGCCCTCGACGTCGACCGCTACCTCCCCCACCTCTTCGCCCCCGGCGTACCCCGCTTCATCCCCCGCTCCAGGGCCGAGTCCGACCCATCCTTCAAGCAGCTCATCCCCTACGTTATCATAAGTCACTCCGGCCGGGTCCTCTCATACGTCCGAGGCCGCCGCGCTGGCGAATCCCGTCTCGTCGGCCTCCGCTCTATCGGCATTGGCGGCCACATAAACCCCGCCGACAATGAAATCCCTCTCTTCGATACGAATTTCCGCGAGATGTACACCACCGCAGTCCGCCGCGAAGTCGACGAGGAGCTCTCCGTTAACGCCCCACACTCCGACTCCATCGTCGCTCTCTTAAACGACGACTCAAACGACGTCGGCAGCGTGCACCTCGGCATCGTACACCACTGGCGCCTCGACTCACCCGATGTTACTAAAAAAGAGCAGATGATTACCCAGCTCGCATTTATGACCCCCGAAGAACTCCTAAACCTCCGCGACTCAATGGAAACCTGGTCCCAACTCTGCCTCGACCTGCTAAATAAACTGACATCACTTGGGCATTCCTGCGCACTTTATCGCTTGGGGGGCTGGGACCCACTCGTCGTTCTGTCATGTAGGAGATTTATTGTTCCAGTAGGAGTATCTCGATATTTCGAAATTCGACAGG
>CP070830.1:1842826-1845418 GCA_020344865.1 Planctomycetota bacterium | reverse complement strand
CCGATGACAATCACGGCCGCCCATGACAAAATTCTCTTGAAGTTAATCTTCATCGTCTTACCCCCTTCCTCGCGCTTTTCGCCTCTGCCGGCTCGCTCAAGCTCACTCATAGCGCCTTCAACTACTGAATCGCAAAACGCCTTTGCGGGTTTCTCTGAATCGCCGGCCAGTTTGACCAGTCGCGAGATATTTTTTTCCAGATTGTTCTCTTCACGTTTCATAATTTCCAACCTCAACTTTTTAGAGGTGCCAACCGTTCAAGTTCCTTCCGAAGCGAGTTCCTCGCCCGGTACAATAGACTGTGCACAGCCTTTTCTGTAATACCCATCCGCCCCCCAATCTCACGCGCCCCGAGCCCTTCAACATATTTGCCCACCAGCACGCTTCGTTCTTTACTTTCCAGTCTCTCCATCGCCTGTCGAACAATCACGGCCGTCTCCTTCTGTTCGACTATCTCGTCGGGCAGGGGCTCTGTGTCAATCGTCTCAAGATAGCTGCTGATGTCCCCGTCAACGCTGGGCCTGCTCGCCCGTCTCCTTATCTCGAGCCGGATGTTGTTCCGCGCGATGCCGAATATCCATTCCTCCGGACTGCCCTTCGACGGCTCGTAACTGCCGAATCCCCGTACTGCGTCGAAGACCGTCCTTTGCACCAGCTCCTCGGCAAGCGATGGATTCGGCCAGCGCTTCATAAACATCCGATAAAGCTGCGGTATCTCTCGGCCGATAAACTCACGCCACACCTCGGCGTCACCTGCCGCAAGACCCGCCCGGCTATCTTTATTCAGCTCTTCATTCACTTTTTAAAATTTCCTCGTCTGGTACCAGCTTCTATATACTATTATGCGCAAACACCATAAATTACTCACCCTTTTCCCATATTCCCGCCTCTATGACCGATAATCAATTAGTTACTCAGACTTCTAATCTTTCTCCCCCCGTTGTTACAACAGCCTGAAAATAAGATACTTACAATTCACGGCCTTTTCAAGCCCTTGTTGACGCTCGCAGGTCTTGTCTTATGCTTGTCTTTTTCAAAACGTGGCAAAGAGGACATAATGCATTATTACCAAGCTGGACTGTCCTGACTTACTTATTGTTCTTCATCCCGCAAAGATTGTACAAACTTGGTGATTTCCGCTAACAATATGCCATGCTCCTTTTCTGCATCAGTTGTATCCTTTGCGTTTTCAATTGCTTGGATGGTTTGCTCAACTCGCTTCCGTAACTCTTCATTGTCTGTCTTCAGGCATTCTCGCAGCGATGGCAAAATCGACTGAGCCTTCCTTCCAAATACAGACAGGGCTCCAGCGGCATTCAAACGAACCCAATCATCCTTGTCATTCAACAATGCCGCAACACTTTCAAGGCTTTGTTTATCATATGGGTCAAGCCTGGCGAGCCTGCCGGCTCCCCAGCCGCGAACCGTTTTATCTTTACTTAAGAGCGCCTCGCGATGGCGCTTCTTCAGATCACGCAGCTCGATTACTTCAACGCCTTCAGGAATTCCTATTTTTTCAAGCTCGATGTCTTTACCAATGTAAACTGTCACAGTTGGCCACTTGCTCCAAATGTTGCTTCCTTTATCCAAGGTCGTCAAATATTTCAAAAACCCTCCTGTGAGTTCTAACTGCCAGTCATAGGTCACCGTATTACCATCAAACGTCCACGTGGTTGCTGGCCCGGGGCGGATGGCTACCTCTCGAATACTCGCATCTAATACGGCGAATTTTCTCAGATAATCATTAAGCGTTTGAGTATTACCGCTGAAATAGAAGCCCTCTCCACCATTGACCCAACGGTGGTATACACGGTTAGGATGGTTGATGCACGGCATGATGCCTCTCCAATCTTGATATTCGACCTCGCGCAAAGGCTTATTTCCAAAATCCTCCGTTCCCAGAGCCCAAATCGGTGAATTTAGCCCGCATACCAATACTAAGTTAATCAGAATGAAAGCACTTTTTCTCATGCCGCGCTTCCTTATTTTACAGGCAGTGTTCATTGTTTGATTTTTTCTAAAACATAAAGTTTTTATTTCATTATCACCTCTTAAATTACCGCACCATTCTACCGCTTGTCTGTCTTAACGCAAAACCGCCGACCCCTGCCTAATGCCAACCCAAAAGCACCCTTATTATTAGCCAACAGGTCAAGGCCGACATGGATAATGGCAGAACAAACAAAGACAGAATCATCTTCCTTTGCTTGCTTTCTTCGTCTCTTGACGCCCGTTTTCTCATCGCGATAATCCACACGATGTCAAAGCCTAAGATTATTAGAGCGCCTGCAGGGCCACGAAACCAACGTGGCATTAAATCAATCATTAATGCCATCGGTCCAAACAAAAAGAATATGCCGCCAACATAGATTGCAATGGCCGATATCACCAGCAAAACAGTATAAGTGCCGGGCGAAGTTTGCTCTTCATCTTCTTCCATCGGCAAAAACCTCCTTATCCTGTTTCTCCCTTCTTACTTATTAATTCTAATTTCCGCACAACCGACATTCACATTCTAAAGATTGCCTTTACCCTCCCCATTTGCATACTCCCTTTCTCATTTCTTTTTACTTTACCGACTTTTTACGTTTT
>CP070830.1:1839220-1842726 GCA_020344865.1 Planctomycetota bacterium | reverse complement strand
TTGGATTTTGTTTGCCGGAGTTGTGTAGATTACCCAGATTTACTTGGGTTGTTCCGAAACGAATCGGCGCAGGCGCGATGAGATAAGATTCAAAGTTGTTCGAGGAGGGGTGGGAGTTGGGAGATGTTTTGGATGATGTGTTGAGGGGCGGCTTTGGGGTCGACGGAGGATTCGGAGTGGATGCGGTTTGGTCGGATTATCTGGATGGTTTTGCAGCCGAGCTGGTTGGGGGCGATGAAGTCCTTTTGTACGTTGTCGGCGACGCAGGCGGTAGCTTGAGGTGCTGTGTTCAACTCCTGCATTATTTTTTCGTAAGCTACAGGAGAAGGTTTCCAGAATTGTCGGCCGAGCTGTTCGGTGTAGACGATGGACTTGAAGTATTTTTCGATGCCGAGTGCGCGGACTTTTAGCTGCTGGGCGGGGAGGAAGCCGTCGGTCAAGAGGGCGAGGGAGAATTTGTCGGTTAGCCGGCTGAGGACGGATTCGGAGTCGGCGGGGAGGGTTATATCGGGGACGTGGTTGCGGTAGGTTTCAACCAGCTTTGCGATGAGGTTGTCGTCGCAGGTTATAGCGAGCTCGTCGAGGGCGGCGTTGAATGTGGTTTTGCGATTGCCGGAGCTGAACTCGCGCCATAAGGAATCGAAGATGCGGTCGGCGGGGGGCGCCTGGGGCAATTCGGCAAGGAAATCGGCGACGGAGGCGAAGCCGCTTTTGCAGTAATCGAGCTCGTCGTAGAGGGTGTCGTCGAGGTCGAAGATGACCGTTGTTATCATTGGCGGTGTCCCTTATTGGTTAAAACGCACGCATTGGGCTATACAGTGTGCTGTCATTGGGATATAATATTACGCTTTGTCGGTTCAAATGTCGATATTTTTAATAACTGAATCGGCAGGCAATATCGAGAGGTGCAGTTATGAAATATCTTGAGATAATGCGTCCGGCGCACTGGACGAAGAATGTGTTCGTGTTCGCGGCGTTTATATTCGGCAAGCAGCTTGCGGGGACGTTTAATGAGGTGGTTGTGGCTTTCGGCAGCGCGGTGGGTGCGTTTGTTTGTTTTTGTTTAGCGGCGTCGGCAGTTTATATTTTCAACGATATAATCGACCGCGAGGCGGACAGGCTGCATCCGGAGAAGAGGGGGAGGCCGATTGCGGCCGGGACGGTGAGTGTCGGTGCGGCGGGGGTGATGTCGGTGGTGTGTGCGGCGGTGTCGCTGTTGGGCAGCTTGGTGCTTGTGCGGGGACTTGCGGTCATTATCGCGGGGTATATTGGGCTAATGGTGCTGTACTCGCTGGTGCTGAAGCGGGTGATGATTTTAGACTGCGTGGTGATATCGATTGGGTTCTGCCTTCGGGCAGTTGCGGGGGCGGTTGTTGTGGGGGTATTTATCTCGCCGTGGCTGGTTATTTGCACGTTCGCGCTGTGCATGTTTCTTGCGTTCGGGAAGCGGCGCAGCGAGATAGCGCAGCTTCGCGAAGACAGCGAATCGTTCCGGCAGACGCTAGGGGGGTATACGCCGGAGCTACTTGCGCACATGCTGGATGTGACGAGCGGGCTGGCGATTGCGTGCTTTGTGCTGTATGCGATGGACGACCAGACGCTTCGGCTTTTCGGGACGAACAATCTGGTTTATACGACGCCGCTGGTTTTGTACTGTGTTTTCCGTTTCAGCGCGGTGATACAGAAGGGCAAGTATGCGGGGCCGGTGGAACTAATCGTGCATGACCTGCCGTTTCAAATCGGGTTTGTTGCGTGGGTGCTTGTGTGTATCGGGATTATTTATTTTGCGTAGTTTGGCTGATGAATTTTAGTTGAGTTTGAAGGCGGGCGGCGTGTCAGAGTCAAAAAGCGAAGTGAGTTTCAGTGATATCCAGCTGGGGATTGTGTGCCCGATGGCGAACGAGCGGTCGAGGGCGGAAGAGTTCGTGGAGGCGGTGCTGGAGCAGTGCAGGGGGAGGGGCTTTAGGTCTGTGAAATTCTTCGCCGTGTTTGATAATGCTTGCACGGACGGGACGTTCGAGATGCTGAAGGCATGGGAGGGCCGGCCGGATGAGCTGGAACTGGTTTGGGCGCCTGAGAACGAGTGCGTTGTGGATGCGTACGTGCGGGGATATCGGGAGGCGCTGGGTGCGGGATGTGACTGGATACTGGAGATAGACGCGAGCTTTAGCCATCAGCCGGAGGATATTCCGCAGTTTCTTGATAAGATGAGGGAGGGGTATGATTGTGTATTCGGCAGCCGGTTCTGCGAGGGGGGGAAGTTTACGGACCGGCCGTTTAGCCGGTACTTTATCAGTCGTGCGGGCAGTATATTAGCGAACATTATGCTCGGGACGAAACTGAAGGATATGACGAGCGGGTTTGAAATGTTTACTAGGGAGGCCCTGGAACGGGTCTTGGAGAGAGGGATACGGTCGCGGGGTCATTTTTTTCAGACGGAAATCAAGGCGTACTGCCGGGGTATGCGGATAGTTGAGGTGCCGATACATTATCGTGCACCGAGTACGAATGTGGATGCGGGCGTAGTGGGAGATGCGTTCAGTAATTTATGGCGCTTGTTTAGAGAGCGATTAGCGGGTAAGCTGTAGTAGTTGACGGGAGGACGTTTGGTCAGATGGAAGAGAAGGTTTGTGTTGTTGTGACGTCGATTAGCGGGCCGAACAAGGCTCTCGGAGAGCTGGCGCGCGGGTGCTGCGAAAAGGGGTATGATTTTATTGTCATAGGGGATGAGGCGAGCCCGAGTGATTTCGAGATTGAGGGGTGTGATTTTTACAGTCTGGAGAGGCAGAAGGAGACGGGGCTGAAATTTGCGGAGATGTGTCCGACGCGGCACTACGCCCGAAAGAATATCGGGTATTTACTGGCGATCGGCAACGGGGCGTCGGTGATAGTGGAGACGGATGACGATAATATTGCGAATGAGAATTTCTGGGAGGTACGGGAGCGGAAGCAGTCTGTTAAGGTGGTTGAGGGGGCGGGGTGGGTGAACGTTTATCGTTATTTTACGGAGGCGAACATCTGGCCGCGTGGTCTGCCTCTGGAGTGTGTCAATAGCGAGGCGGCAACTTTCGAGTCGCTGGAGACGCGGGAGGTGGACTGTCCGATTCAGCAGGGTTTGTGTAATGAGAATCCGGATGTGGATGCTGTTTACCGGCTGATTATGCCTCTGCCGCAGAGCTTCAGGGATGACCGGCGGGTTGCACTTGGGGAAGGATCGTGGTGCCCGTTTAACAGTCAGAATACGACGTGGTGGCGCGAGGCGTTCGGATTATTGTATCTGCCGGCGTACTGCTCGTTTCGGATGACGGACATCTGGCGGAGTTTTGTTGCGCAGCGGATTGCATGGGCGAACGGGTGGGGGGTGCTGTATCATGAGCCCAGTATGCGGCAGGAGCGCAACGTGCATAATCTGATGCGGGATTTCGAGGAGGAGATGCCGGGTTATCTGAACAACTCGAAGATATGTCGGGAATTGGAGGGGCTGAAGTTGGAATCGGGCGCGGAGA
>CP070830.1:1834301-1839120 GCA_020344865.1 Planctomycetota bacterium | reverse complement strand
GTGGAGGGCCTTCTTGGTGATTCCGATGATGGCAGCCGGGCCGTTCCTGTCCATTTTATACCGCTGATTGATGAGGAGGGCGAAAAAGTAACACCAGATGATGACCCCCTTCTTCCTTTTTCCCCGCGCCAGACCTGTGGCTTTTGCCACGATTATAAGAAGATAAGTGCCGGCTGGCATTTCAACGCCGCAGAGCCCAATATCCCTGCCGGTCGGCCGGGACAGCCTTGGATACTCGTCGATGCCGGTAGCGGTACACAGGTTCCCCTTTCGTATCGTTCCTGGCCGGGGGCTTTCAGGCCCGAGCAGCTCGGTCTGACTTCATGGCAGTTTGTTCAGTTGTTTGGAAGGCAAATGCCCGGCGGCGGACCGGGAGAGCTCGACAGTGAAAATCCCGATGAAATAATGCGACAGCTTGTCTCCGGCAAACTCGAAGTTAATTGCATGAGCTGCCATAGTGCTGACCCAGCCCACGATCAGGCTGAGTACGGCGTTCAGGTAGCCCGCCAGAATCTTCGCTGGGCCGCCGCCGCTACCTGCGGCTTTGCGTCGGTAAGCGGCTCGGCAGCCCGCATGCCCGACACGTACGACCCCTTGATGCCAGAGCCGCTGGATGACCCTAAATTGATTCCGCCCAGCATCACGTATCGTAAAGAAGCCTTTGACCACAGGGGGCAGGTCTTCTTTGACCTCGTCACAAAAGTGCCTGACAAACGATGCTATTTCTGTCATTCCAATCAGGATGTGTATGTTTTTGGAGCAGCCGACTGTAATAATAACACCTTGGACCTCTGGGATGGAGTTCCCAAGTGGTTATCTGATGAGGACGTTCATTTGAGTTCGGGAATGGACTGCGTTAGTTGTCATCGCAATGACCTCGAACACAACATTGAACGGGGTACTTGGGGACCACTAAGTTGTGAAGGCTGCCATATACCTCAGCCACCACGCGCTGAATGGACTTGGAAAGTGGGAACTCTGGGGGCTCCCATACCAAAACATGCAGGTATTCCGCCAGTTCATTTCGATAAATTGACCTGTACAACATGTCATTCAGGAATACGTCCAAAACATAGAACTATGCGGGCAAAAACCTCCCGAGCACATGCTCTGGGAATCCACAGTGCCAATAAGTCACCTATCGCGCTTCCCCATATTATATATCCGGTTTTTGCCGAGCAGGAATACGGCAAGATCGGCCCTTGTAAGTTGATTTGGCCAGCATTCTGGGGCAGTATGCAAGGCGAAAATGTTGAGCCGATTGCCATCGAAATCGTCAGGCAGGGAGCTGAGATGATTGCAGGTAAAACCCTCCCGCGTTTTGGTGATTGGCCGTCGTTGAGCACGGAAAGGATCGCTCAGGACTTGGCTTTTGCATCGAATTCAGGGGCGATAGAGGGGCGGGCTGTTTACGTTTCCGGCGGCAAATTGTATCGACTTGATGATTCAGGTCAGCTTGTCATAGAAGACCACCCGGCGGCGGAACCTTATCTTTGGCCCATCGCTCATTATGTCAGACCGGCAGTTCAATCACTCGGTGTTGGTGGCTGTGGAGATTGCCATTCTGCAAATTCACCTTTCTTCTTTGGCGATGTTGAAGTTGATACGCCTGTAACCGTTGAAAAAGGCTCTGCCAAAAAGATGGTCGAATTCCAAAATCTTAATCCCACCTACACGAAGTTGTTTGCTATGTCATTTGTATTTCGACCGTTTTTAAAAATTGTGGCACTTTGTTCGTGTGCAATCATAGGTATAGTTTTGTTACTGTATGTATTGAAAGCAGTATTGTGCATAACGAAAGCGGTGGTTGAGAAAGATTAGCATGGGCTGGGATTCAAGTACATTCTTGTTCCGTCTGGTTGCAGCGATAGTATTTTTGACTGTCTTTGGTGGTATTTTTGCACATTGTGTAATCTCAGCAATAGCTAAAGGGTATCGATGGTGGCTGATTGATATCTTCAGGACGCTCGTTCATCTTTTTACCCTGATTTTCATTCAGCAGAAACTCACTCCCGTCGGCCTCTTGAGAAAACTCGTCTATCTTCTGGCCCTGCTTTGTTTCGTAGTCCTTGTAATCACCGGCTTTTATCCCGTCCTGTTTTTAAAAGAGCACCTTTCGGGTTACCTCTTGATGGTGCACGCCACCTTTGCGCCGGTCTTTGCGGGCTGTCTGGCGGTATTGGCCGTGATGCGGGCGGACAACTGCAGATTTGATAAAACCGATTGGCCGTGGCTGCAGAGACTCCTTCGCAGAGCGCCCGTCGCCGGCCTACCCGATGCAAAGTACTCCCTCGTGCGCAAGATTTGTTTCTGGCTGATTGTCGTTCTGGCCCTGCCCGTAATCTTATCGATTGTTTTGGGTATGTTCCCGCTCTTCGGGACTGAGGGCCAGGAATTCCTCTTGAATCTGCACCGTTACAGTACGCTGCTGCTTGCGGCGGTTGCGATTTTGCACACCTACTTAATAATCCGAATCCAAATGGATAAATGACGGCTAATTCGTTTGAGTGAGAATATTCTAAGATTCTTCAAAATGGAGTTTGTTGAAAGGAGTCGAATATGGAGAAAGTAGTAGCATTATTGTGTGTGTTTGGATTGGGTATGTGCTTCACACTGCTCGGGTCAATCAGTGTCAAGCTGATGCCGCGATTGAAAATCCACCAGGGTAAGTTCGGCACGCTCATTTCATCCTTTATGGTGATGTGTCTGGTTGCGTCGCTGATTATGGGTTGGGCTGTGGACAAGATGGGTTATAAGCCTGTGGCCATCTTCGGCTTTGTCGTAACGGCGGTGTGCATCTTTGCGCTCTCTCGCGGCACGACCTATAGGGCCGCGATGATCCCATGTCTGGTGCTGGGCTTCGGCGCAATGGCCCTCAATACCGCTGGCAACACGCTTATTCCGGTGGTTCTGTTCGGCGGTCAGAATACCGCGGCGGCCCTCAACCTTGGAAACGTGTTTTTTGGTCTTGGCCTTTTTCTTACCCCCCTGATTGTGAGTTTCCTTTTCCGCAAGACCACTTACGAGAAGGCGGTTTCGGCGCTGGCTGTGATTGCTTTGATACCGGTGGTTTTCGCCCTCATAGCGAAGTACCCTGACGTCAAGGCCGGTTTTTTGCCTTTCCGCGATGTAGTCGGCCTGCTTAGCAAGCCCGCCGTTTTGGTCGCGGGCCTGGTGCTTTTCTGCTATATCGCTTTGGAGTCGTCCTTTTGCAACTGGATTGCGCCTTACGGCAAAGAGATTATCACCAAGGACTTTCCCGACATGGCCGGTGACGTGGCTGACGCCGCCGCGCAGCGCATGCTCTCGGTATTTGCCGTGGCGATGATGGTCGGCCGGCTCATAGCCAGCCAGATTCAGTTTATCACGACACGCGGTGACCTTATTATCGCCGGTGCAGCTTTGGTTGCCGGACTGATAATCTTGGCGATGACAAAGAGCGGCGCGATTTGGACCAGTGCCCTCATCGCGTGTGCGGGACTGGCCTTTGCCCCGTGCTTTCCGACAACGGTGGGAGTCACGTTCGCCAAGTTTGAGCCGGCGGTTTATGGCAGCGTCTTCGGGATAATCTTTGCGATAGGATTGCTCGGTGCCGTGATTGTTCCCAAGGCAATCGGCAACTACGCAAAAGGCTCCTCGGTCAAGAGAGGCCTCAAGCTGCTGATTCCGGCCTGTATACTGCTGATTGTCTTCGCGCTTATTTTGGGCAGGCTGTAGAACTTGACCTGAGCTGCTGAATTGTCCCCGAAGCAGGACATTTTGACTGCGTCGGATAACTGACTGCCTTGTAAATTGTCCTTCTGGGCAGGAATCCCTTGGTTCCTGCCCTTTCTGTGCCGACGGTGCTCGTACCTGTGGGCATTTGACAGCATCGTTCAAATATATTACAATATAGGGTCCTGTGAAACGCCGTATTTAGGCCTGCTTGGAAGGTCGGCGTTTTAGTAAGCTAAGTGAAATTTTTGAGGTCGAAAGCAAATTATGAAAGATGGTCTTAACTCAACTGTGAAAATTTGTGTTGTTATGTTGCTGGCGATGTGTCTGCTCTTTGTTCCCTCCTGCAAAGAGTCCTCCGATGAAGGTTCTGCTGACGAGACACAGAAGACAGAGCAGCAGGTTACAGAGACAGGCAAAGCCCAGGCTGGGACGGCCGGTGCGGGCACTGCTGAGTTGGTGCCTCTGGATATTAAACTGCCCAAGCCGATGTTTGTGGGAACGCCCCAGAATATCCAGGTGCCGAAGCTGGAGAAACCGCTGGGCAAGCCGCGTCCGCCTTTCCTGGCCCCCGCCGGAACCGAAAACGTCGCACTGGGCAAATCGATAGCCAGCAGCGACGAAGAGCCTATCATCGGCGAGATTGAAATGATAACCGATGGTGACAAGGAAGCGGCCGATGGAAGCTATGTCGAGTTAGGACCTTTTCTGCAGGATGTTATTATCGACCTCGGTGTCCAACACGATATATACGCCATTTTGCTATGGCACTTCCACAAACAGGCCCGCGTCTATTTTGACGTCGTGGTGCAGGTCGCCGACGACCCCGATTTTATCACCAATGTGAGGACCGTCTACAATAATGACCACGACAACTCCGCCGGTCTGGGTGTCGGTTCGGATATGCACTACGTTGAGACCTCCGAAGGCAGACTCATCGACGCCAAGGGCGTTCGTGCCCGCTATGTCCGCCTCTACAGCAACGGCAACAGCAGCAATGAGCTGAACCACTATATAGAAGTGGAAGTTTACGGCAAACCCGCGATATGAAATGGCCCAAAAAATGCTGGGTCCTAATTTTAGTCGTTGCAATTGTTGCAGTGGC
>CP070830.1:1829311-1834201 GCA_020344865.1 Planctomycetota bacterium | reverse complement strand
CGCCGCCCCGTTCGCCGAGTAAGCCGTGTAGGTAATATACCAGCGCTTCTCTTCCGCTAAGTGCGTGACTCGCGCATCTTCGCAGCCCCACTGCTCATACCGCCAGTCCTTCTCACCGTAACGCAGTATCGGTTCCGACTCTATCTTCCAGTCAGTAACTCCGTTCTTGCTGCGGGCTACATGAATGTTTGAACATCCGGCATGGTCTTCTACTCGAAGCAGCAGCACAACCTCATCGTTATCTTCCGTCGCGCCCGGATTTAGAACGGCCGCCCCGGGAAACGGCAAATCCAAAGGCGAAATTATTGGATTATGCTCCGACCGGGTAAAAACTCTCGTCTTCATCTGAACGTCTCCTGTCCTTTATGACACTCGCTTTCTTGCGACGCGATTCTAACAAAAACCGCAACCTACGCCAACACCTAACTCGCCACCCCTCTTCTGTCTTGTGTCTAATATGCCCCTTCAAAGTTCAACGTTCGATGTTGGACGTTCGACATCCCCCCTTCCCTTTTTCCGCAGGTCTTTTAGGTCTTTGATATGACGAACTTCACGGATTAGCTAAACGTTGCTTTATAAAAGCAGTGAAATTTATTTGGCTTGAAACACTCTTGCGGCCCAGCCGCCGCCGGGTGCAAGCTTAAGTTTCATCCTGTCAGCATTGGTAACGACCTTGATAAGCCTGCGATAATCCGTTCCATCTTCATAGGCGTCGGGTCCATCCTGAAAGATTTCCATTGTCCATTTGCCGGACGGCACAAGCGACAGGTCAAGGTCAAGCTCGCGCGGGTTCCAGTCGGTCATTGCACCAATGTAATATTCATCGCCGCTTTTGCGGGCCATCATTACGTAGCTTCCGACCTTGCCGTCGAGGGGATAGGTCTGGTCCCATACGGTGGGAACTTTAGCAATAAATTCAGTACACTGCGGCTCACGATAATACTTGCTGGGGGTATCGCAGAGCATCTGCAGCGGGCTTTCGTAGATCATATACATCGCCAACTGGTGGCACCGCGTGCCAAGGCTCATTGGATTGTCCATAACAGCCTTAAATTTTCCCTTTTGAGCGTTATCCATCGCGCCGGGCGTGAAATCCATAGGACCTGCGACCATTCGAATAAAAGGCAAGGTAACATTATGTTCGGGATTGGACTGGCCGGACCATTTGGTCCACTCCTGGCCTATCAGACCTTCGCGGGTAATAACATTAGGATACATCCTGCGGAGGCCGGCAGGTTTGTATGCACCGTGATAATCGACAAGCATTTCATAGCCGGCAGCAGCTTTGGCGATGCGGTGATAATAATTGACCATGAACTGGTCGTCACGCTGCATAAAGTCAATCTTTAAGCCCTTTACGCCCCACTGCCGGAATTTCTTCAAGGCAGAGTCGAGCTGATTGTCCAGCGGCCACCACAGCATCCACAAAATCAAGCCGACATTCTTGTCTTTTGCGTAAGCAGAAAGCTCCTCCATATCGAGACCGTCACGAACCTTCAAAACATCTTCGGTTGCCGACCAGCCTTCATCGAGAATGATATATTCGATGCCGTATTTGGCCGCAAAATCTACGTAGTATTTATAAGTCTCGGTGTTGATTCCAGCTTTAAAAGTGACATCCTCACCAAAGACGTTCCACGCATTCCACCAGTCCCATGCAACCTTCCCCGGCCTTATCCACGACGTATCTTTCAACTGACGGGGTGATGCGAGCTTGAAAACCGTTTCATTGTTAAGCAGCGCCAAATCATCTTTCGCCAGTATCAACAGCCGCCATGGGAAACTCCGTGTGCCTTCGGTTGCCGCGATGTAATCAGCAATATCATCAGGCTTGATATCGCGGTCGCTTTCTTTTTTCTGCTTGCGCGGGTAATGCGGGAAAATCGCATTGAATGAATTTCTGCCGGCACCTTTAAGCCAAAATCCCGGATAATCGACAAGGTCAGATTCTGTAATGAGCATTTTCTCCCCGTTGCCTAAATCTACCAGAGCTGGAATCGAACTGAACTGTTCATCGGGGATGTCGCTTACCCTCCGGTACTCGTATACGCGTTCCTGATGGCTGAAAAAGGAGTCTTCGCGTGGAAACCAGACATTATAATCGCCGGCGAAATTAAACTGAGCCTGTTCGGCCTTGATTTTTATCTTTTGGCGAAAAGATGTCACAAACCGATAGGCTGCTGCATCGTCATAAACGCGAAACTGCAATGCATAATCGCCTTTGAATTTAAGTGTCAACTGCCGATAGTTATCATTAATAATCCTGTTTTTCACAGGAACCACGGGAAACAGCTTTTGGCGGGTTTTGGTTTCGGATTCGCCGATAACTTGCGGAGCCAAGCCCAGTACAGGGCCGTCCAGAATCGTCATTGAAACAGCGCTGGGAGAGAGAATCTCTTTACCGTTAAAACTCACCGCCCATTTTACGTCACTGCCGACGGTTACAGTCACCTCTACTTGTCCGCCCGGCGATTGTACCACATAACCTTTCGCCCCGGCCGCAGATGTAATTAACATGATTGCTAAGACCGAAGGCTGAATTACTTTTCTCGCCATAGTTTCAAACCTCATAAAATAATTTTTATCAAAACTGACTTTCGCCATTTAAACGCCTTATATGCCCCCTATAACCTCTAAACTATCAAAATCCACTCCCTTTGTCACCCTTTACATGCCCCCCAACCCATCATTGCGAGCAGGCAACTACGTTGCCGACGTGGCAATCTCCCTCCGTCATTCCTGCGAAAGCAGGAATCCATACCCCACTATCCGCTATACGCTTAACGCTATTACATCCCTTCCAGCCAGTTCTCAGCCAGCACCGCAAAATCCACGCCGTTAGTTACCCCGTCCCCATCGCTGCCTGGCGCAATGTCGGTGACCAGATAATTGCTCCCGCTCTTTAGCCACTGCCCGGCAAATTCCGCCAAATCGAATATGTCGTACGTATCCCCCCACCCATCCGCCAAGACCGTCCAATCCAGAAAATCCACAAACCCGTCCCCGCCCTCCGGCCAGACATCACATGACAATTCCTCCAACAACCACTCCTCACACAACACACCAAGGTCACCTGCATCTACATCGCACTGGCCGTCGAAGTCTCCTAAGTATGCCCAGGCAAACTCATACGCACCCATATCGACCACGACGGTCCCGTTACAATCACCATCTGCGAACCTCGTCCTGTTGTCAAGGTCCCACGGTATAGGCTCTGTCGTGTTCGAATCATTATCGAGGTCGCCAACGTCATTAGGTACGCCCGTGTTGTCCCCCGCGTCAATACACGGCGAGACCGCCTCAAGTCGCAAATTCCCACCAGCAGCGTCAACAAAGCACGGGTCATCGGTGACGTTCCCCGTACCGGTGTAGCCTCCTTGGACATCACTGTAGGTTATGTTGGGCATATCACCTCCTGCCACATATATTTCGTTGGGACTGTTGCCCCAAAGAATGCAGTTAGTTAACAGAGTATTGCTGTCGCTGACTCCAATAGCACCGCCATTCAAACCGGAGTTTCCACTGAAGGTACAATTAGTTAAACTTGGACTGCTGGTAGACGTTGTGCTCATGCCTCCGCCGTAACTGCCTGAGGTGTTTTTAGTAAATATACAATTGATTAAGTTTGGGCTGCTTGGCCCGTTGTGCATGCCGCCACCATTCCAACCTGCTGAGTTTACATTAAACATGCAGTTAATTAGTGTTGGGCTACTACTGTAGCTATAAATACCACCACCATGGTGTTCCGCGGTGTTGTTGGTTACTATACAATTCTTAATTGTAGGGCTGCTGTTATAATAGCAAATGATTCCGCCGCCACTATCATCTGGCCAACTGTCGGAGACGTAGCCATTAGTAATCGTCAGGCCATCTAAAATCGAATCTGTGTCTTCACTGTTATGGAAATAGAAACCACGGTGGGGCTCCAGTTCACTGCCCTGACAGTCGATAACGGTAGCTGCTACTACATTAGGATTATTTGGGTTTGTGCTGCGGACAGTAATTGCCAAGCCTCTAAAGTCAATATCGCGATTGCCAAGGCCTGTGTAGGTGCCTTGCTGGACTATGACGATATCGCGGTAATCGCTGGCATCTATCGCTTCTTGGATTGAATCAAAGGGATGAAGCATTGAACCATCTTCACAGGGGTCGCTGATTGTTGGGTCACCAGGTCCCGGGTCGGCAGGAGCATCATCATCGACATAGATCGTTGGTCCAATTGTCTTTGTATTAGGGTCTAACAACGTCATCGTAGTGTAAGGGTTATAATACCCAAAAACATCGCTTGTTATGATTTTGCCATATCTCCAGCCCCATGTAGGTGCTAAATTCGCATCACTCAGATCGCCGAAAGTGTACAAGTGAGTATGCAGCCCGAAGCAATGCTCATCCAGAATAGGCTGACCCAACTTGCTGTAGTTCAAACGGTGCCACTCGTTTCCTACATAAACTTCGTTAAACGTATGTGCGGTAAACCCTGTACCCGCTCCGCTCAGCCAGCCCAGCACGACTTGACGAACATGGTTATTGCTAATTCCTTGCGCCACGAGTTGGGATTGGCCCGGGTTTGAAGCATCCACTATGGGAATTACAATAATCATCCGAGTTGGTATACCAATCGCTCGAAGAACAGTGGTCAAAGCAACCGCAGTAGAAGTACATGTACCACGAGTTTTATTATAATACATTCCTTTACCTAATACCTCGTGTTCAAATTGCTCTTCGACCGTCCAGCCATATGGGCCTTTGTCAAGCTCAAAAGCACTCTCTAGACCTGGATAGACCTCCGGTACGCCATTCGGATAATGTATGTAATAGGTAGTAAAAACGTCAAGAGCAGTATACTTATTCAGCAACCAGTCTGAAACCTGTTCCACAACTTGTTTGTCT
>CP070830.1:1826628-1829211 GCA_020344865.1 Planctomycetota bacterium | reverse complement strand
TGCTGCTGCGGGTGTGATAGTAAGCCTGGTGATATTTCATCAGGAGACTTTGCCGGAGCTTTCGGCCAGAAGCACCGAGGCGTACGTAATCTGTGAAAACGCTATTATTTACGCCCTGCCGTTTTTACTTCTCGGCGTCTCGGTTTTAATGGTTAGCAGAATTCGATACCCGCATATCCTGAATCAGTATTTGAAAGGCAAGAAGCCCTTTACGCATCTTATCAGAGCGCTGGTTTTTCTCGGGCTGATTATCTGGAGCAGACAGGCGGCGCTGGTATTGATTTTCTGCAGTTTTGCGGTGAGCGGCTTTGTTAAGTGGTTCTATTACAGGGTGACAATCTTCCGGCGAGGCCCAAAATGGGCCGTTCACCATTTCCCTGAAGGTCCATCTTGACCCCGTGAATGAGGGAACGCACCTTTGTGCACCAGCGGTTGAGTTGATACTGTCGAATCGATTAAAGAGCGGGGTTAGTCTGTGCGCTTGTAGGCTGAAAGTCCCGCTCTTTGGCGCTGGATTGATTGATACGATAGTACCGCTCGACGATGTTGCACAGCCTTTGCAAAATCTGTCTGCCTTCGGGGCTCGCTTCCAGGCCGACAATCTGCAGACCAAGGCACATGCCCTGGTTGTCGGCGGTAGGAAGGACGTTTCTAATCTGGGCGTCGAACGTCAGCGGTGTTTCGTATGGCATAGGTGTGAATCGCATGCCGATAAACTGACCGGTTTTGAGTTTCGGCCCTGGCCCGGCATCGACTACAATCTGCGCGCCGCCGGCGGAAATATCAGCAAGCTTTCCCTGCCAGTAGTGTTCCGGGGGCGTGCGCTGCTTGCCGTTTAGGCATCGGTGCCAGAACATAACATTTACCTTGAGGCTCTTGGGTACGTCAACGCGGAAATAGCTTCTCCTCTGGACTATCTCAACTCGGTCCGGGACCATCAATTCTATCGTTCCGCCACTTGCTGCGTGATTGTTGTTTTGAGGCTCACCGCTGGAGGAGTCGTCTGAGTCTGAGGGCGGCCCGAGAGCCGCCACGGCTGTCTCAAAAATGAACTTGCCGTATTCGTACTTTACTGAGATGCCGACAGGCTGATTCACCTGGATGTGCATCGGATGTGGTTTTTTCCCCGACGAAATCTGTGCGGTTAACCTATTGGCTCCAAGCTCGGTGAGCACCACCTTTGCCACATGCCATTTACCTTTTGACAGGTAAGACATAACGGCCGGTACTTTTTTCTCGACTAAGTCTTGTAAAATCTCTCTTGGCTCGGTTCCGTGTGGCATTGCTGTTTGATTCATTTGATTTTCCTGTTCGATTAGCTTCGAAATTACCCATTTGTTTTTGGGTCGCAAGTTCGCCTGGGACCGGACTTTGCGACGTTTTGCGAGGTTGGTGCCCGCCCAGAAGCGTAAAATTGAGCGCCCAATTAGGGTTTTTTTCAGGGCCCCGAGAATCATCCTGTAAAGGCTCCTTGTTCAAAATATACATATAAATCGGCAATAAGCAAAACGGGTTTTAGGCTAAATTTGCAGCAAAAGCTGATTTTGCCGCTTTTCGAAGGGGGCAATTACGGTGATATCGCAGCCTGGTGCCATAGTTGCAAAAATCACACTTAGCAACTATGATTACTATTTATATGAGCGGAATTGATGAAACAAAGAAATATGGGGCGGACAAGGTGGTGTTTCTGGGCATTTTTGTCCTCGGGCTGCTCATTGCCCGCTTTATAATCGCGTCAAGGTCCGCTATTTTACTGTCGGGGCCGATAAAATTAGATTACGGTGGTCTGGCGGCCTCGGTGCCGGTTGGAAAAGGCTGGCGAAGCGAGAAACAATGGGAGTATCACGAAAATGCCTTTACTTTAAGCAGTGTCTTTGAATCCAGTTCCGGAATCGTCTCGGTTCGCTGTCGGTACTTATTGTTGTCGGCGAATGCCTCTTCGGATGTATTGTTTGATGCGAGGGCCTCGTTGGTTGGCGGAGTGATTGCAAAGACAGGCCAGGCTCCGATAGGCCGGCCGGGCCCGGCTTTCGCAACAGGCCCGCAGGGCGGCTTCCCAGCATCGATTGATTGGGTGCAGATAATAAAGCCGAGGACGCTTTCTGATATGGTCCTTGGGATAGTGCAGTTGCCGAACAACCGCCAGCTTGATATAGAGGTGTACCAGAACACCGGCGATATCGACCTGGCCGAGATTGTTTTCGAGCGCGTAGCTGAGAGCTTAAGCTTCGAGGACAACCCGTTGTTCGAGGCAGGCGGCGAAATTATTGCAGAGGTTAAGAATCAGGGGCTTGAGAGTTTTTTGACCTCTCCGTATCCGGCCGGGCCGCAGGACACTGCTCAATCAGACTACCGAAGCCGAGAGAGTTTCTTTCTGATTAGCGATGCGGGCGGCGAAAGCCTCGGATTTACGATTGAGGGACTCGCCGTCCAGGCGCAGACTGTTGGCTCGTCGTCGAGCGCTAAATGGAATATCCTGGGGGCGAGCTTTTACTATCTTCGAAGGCGGTACGTCCGCGAGCAATTAACCTTTTTTCAAAGCGATAACAGTTTTGACCAGTTTGCCTGGCAAAGCCGGACCAG
>CP070830.1:1823920-1826528 GCA_020344865.1 Planctomycetota bacterium | reverse complement strand
CCGGGTGACCACGGCACGGGCTTGGGCCTGTCAATCGCAAAGGAGCTGGTCGAAATGCACGGTGGCAAAATAGAGGTCGAAAGCAAACTCGGCCACGGCACAACATTTACGGTCTTCTTGCCGTTGATTAATCAAGAAAGCTATCTTGCAGCTTTCATTGAACGATGACACGGCACCGATAAGCGAGTTGGTGTTGAGAAGTAAGTTTACTGAATATATATCGAAGGGTCCTGAAGGTTAGATAATGTCAAGAGGATCACGGCTATGAAGTCTAAAAGAGCAAGAAATGTATCCCGTAGTTACATTAGGAAAAAAGCCGGGCAATCAGCCCAAAAAAGAAGTGCTACGGTGCAGTTCGAAAACCAGTTTATAGCCGATATGGCTTTTCAAATTCGCACTCTCTCCCATGCAATAGTAGGCTTCAGCGAGTTGTTGCGGTACGAAGAGCTCACCGATTCGCAAATTGAGTATTTAAATGAGATCTGTCGCGCGGGTCAGAGTGTGGTATCTCTGGTGGACAATGTCTTAGAGTTGTCCAAGATTGAGTCTGGTCAACTGAATGTCAATGCAGTTGTCTGCTCCTTTAGTGAGTTGCTCGAGAGGATTGACTTATTGGTACGGCCCTGCGCTGACGAAAAGGGGCTGGACTTCGAGATATTCCAGTGTACCGACCTGCCTGCGAACATACGTACGGACCCCGCCCGGCTGTGTCAGTGCGTGATTGGCCTGGCCAATAACGCAGTCAAGTTCACTGATGAAGGCTACGTACATCTGAAGGTTTCTCTTGAAGATTGCAACGGTAAGCCTTCTATCCGCTTCGACTTGGCGGACAGCGGGGTCGGCATCCCCGTTAACAAGCAAAAGATTATTTTTGAACCGTTTGCGCGAATCAAGGATGAAAACGAATGCGAGTTCACGAGCCCAGGCTTGGGGCTGACTATCACCAGTTATTTAGTCGAGCTGCTGGGTGGAAAGGTCTCGGTAACAAGCAAACCGCATGAGGGTTCGGTGTTTTCTCTGGTAATACCGGCGGGTGTTGATATCGCGTCGACGCCGCTATTGGAACCGCGTGAGCCGTCTACGCCCCCGTGCGAAGAACCTGAGGGTCGCTATTACCGGCAGTTTGCCGGCCGTGTGCTACTTGCCGAAGACCAGCCTTCAAATCGAACGGTCATGTCCTTATTGCTGGAAGCAATGGGCATGCGCGTATCGGTTGCAGAGGATGGAGTGCAGGCTGTGGAAAAGGCAACGACTGAGTCATTTGACCTTATACTGATGGATATCAAGATGCCCAAAATGGATGGTTATGAAGCTGTGAAAAAATTAAAGGAGAAAGGAGTAACGACGCCTGTTGTTGCCCTGAGTGCTGCTTCACCGTCCGACGATGCGCAAAATCATGTAAAGAGCGAGTTTGACTGTTTCCTGACAAAACCCGTCGACAGCAAGAAGTTACATGCAGCTATTAGTAAGTATTTACCCGTTGTTCATGCTGTGGACTCGAATGACGAACCGGCTGTCGTAGCCTCCTGCTCCGACGACCTGTCGAGCAATGAAAACACTGGTTCGTAGCTCAAATTAAACAAATGAATCTACCGGCTTGAAATCAATGAAAATTCTAAAGGCAGGCAAAGGAAAATGCTTTAGTTGGAAGCTGATTTTACCGATGTTTACAGGACCTGACCGTGTAATTGGTACGGGAATAAGGGAGTTGAAAAAGCTGGCGCAGGACCATGGAGAGGGCTGATTTGTTGAAAGGTCCGGCCCGGAGGTCTCAGCAACAGCATGGGAGAACGAATATGTTTGATTTTTTCGGACGAAAAAAGAAGACCAACAAAATTAAAATACTCATAGTCGATGATGAACCGGACCTTGTGCAGACGCTTCAAGACAGACTGGAAATGAATGGGTACAACATCGTAACCGCGGGTAATGGCAAGGAGGGGCTGCAAAAGGCCATACAGGAAAAGCCCGATATTGTTCTGCTTGATGTGATTATGCCGGTCATGGACGGGCTCCAAATGCTTGAGGCTTTAAGAAAGCATCCAGAGAGCAAGGACTGCGCGGTTATAATGCTGACTGCACGGAGTCAGCAGCAGGATATTGTGCGGGCAAAAACCTGCGGCATCAAGGATTATGTGGTCAAGCCCTTTGACTTGAGCGAGCTCATAGAGAAAATTGGAGACGTTCTTGAGCAACATCCGGCTGCTGTCAGGTGAAGGTAAGAATTTCCTTTCAACGGGTATATGCTGCCTAACAGGTACATCTACACTTATTACGGCCCCCCAACTTACCGTAAAACCGACATTCCAAATTACAAAGTGCATCGCCCTAATCTGTGGTTAGTTCCGTAGCCAGCACGTGACTGTTTTCAAAGAGTCGGTGCCGGACTATTCGGTCCAGTTTAGGTGTCTACGGCCCAATCTCACCAATTTCCTTGACCTGTCTTCTTCTTTCTAATATTATTTTTGACGAAATAAGGTGTTTTTTTGAAAGGTACTTAAAAAATGAAAGTCAGCAGACGAGCTCAGGATGTTCCGCCCTCTGCAACTATAGCTGTTACTGCACGGGCGCAGGAACTAAAAGCACAGGGTGTCGATGTCATCGGTTT
>CP070830.1:1820924-1823820 GCA_020344865.1 Planctomycetota bacterium | reverse complement strand
ATGCGCAAAAGAACGGTTTTTCGAAGGTGCTTTTAGGTCTCAGCGGTGGCATAGATTCTTCGGTGACCGCTGCTATCGCTGTCGCCGCCTTAAGCGCGGAAAATGTGGTCGGTATCTCAATGCCCTCGAAGTTTAACAGCCTGGAGACAATAGCTGATGCCGAGCGGCTGGCAAAGAATTTGGGCATTGAATTTTTGACTATCCCGATTGAGGGGATATTGAAACAGTTCGACCGACTGTTGGCGTCGGTCAAAGGCTGGGACAGTAAGGGTATCGCATACGAGAATCTTCAGGCCCGAATTCGCGGCTGCATTCTGATGTCGCTGAGCAACCAGTTTGGTTTTCTGGTTCTTACAACGGGCAACAAGAGCGAGACGGCGGTTGGCTACACCACTCTTTATGGTGACACGGCCGGCGGCTTTGCCGTGATAAAAGACGTCCCCAAGACCATGGTCTACAAGCTGGCCGAACACATAAACAAGGTAAACAAGCGGCAAGTCATACCGCAGGAAGTACTGACGCGGCCGCCAACCGCCGAACTGAGGCCCGGCCAGAAAGACAGCGATTCACTGCCGGATTACGAGTTGCTTGATAAAATCCTCAAGGGCTATGTGGAAGACGACAAATCCGCCCGCCAGCTCGTAGAATCGGGCCTTGAGCGGGATGTTATCATGCGTGTGATTCGAATGGTTGACCAAAACGAGTACAAAAGAAGGCTGTCGCCGCCCGGCATCAAAATTACGCCGAAGGCCTTTGGCAGAGACAGAAGGCTGCCGATTACGAATCGTTACACCCCTTCTGAGGAGACAACGTAGCTTTTCCTCCTCGAACCGGCAAATCAATGGAATCGTAAGGACCGGCTAATGAGAATCGACATGTTATTGGCGTGCCATCTTAAGTTTATTGCAAAATCATTGGTCATTAAGTAACCGATTAAGACGATTTGAATGGCTCTGGTGCGGCGACAAAAAGTGATTCTTATTTCCTTGCTGCTTTATTGGCCTGCGATATTTGTACTCGCGCATATACCCGTACCGAAATTTTTCCATGGTGCCCATGTATCGGACAAAACTCTTCACTACATTGCCTATTTTGTGTTGGTCTTTCTGCTGTGGTTTGCACTCGGTCCGGGCAGTAAGGTAAAGTGGCGCAGACCCGCAGTCTGGTGCGTGCTTTTTGTGGTGGTTTGTTATGGTGTTCTGGATGAGTGGCTGCAGGGTTACGTGGGACGCGACGCTGATGTCGTGGATTTTTTTGCGGACCTGGCTGGTGCACTGACGGGATTGATTTTGCTTACGATTTTTTCCTTTTGGCCTGCGGCCCTTGCGGGGGCGGCTGCAACAATCTTTGTCTTGGCAAATTTTATGAGAGGCGGTCTGGCGGACGTGATGCCGCTGACAAGTATGATGTTTCTTCTGTTTGCCTACGGGCTTTTCAGCCTGCTTTGGACCGGATACATGCCGGGCTTATTGCCGCTAAAGGCGCCTGAGCCCAGATGGCTTATTGGTGCGTTGTCGCTGCCCCTCGGGCTTTTGCTGGTCGTGGAATTGTTTTCTGCACTTGTCGGTAATGATTTCAGACTTTCGCACGTAGCTGTCTCTGTTGCGGGAATTGCTGTTGTTATTATGGCACTTTACCTTGTTGCCTTATTTCGTCGAGGCTCTGCTGAAGGCTTGCCGCCTTATTGATGCTTAATGCCTTTGAAAGGTGTGTATAAAGGGTCACCTACCAGGACCAGTTGCCATGAGTTAAACGGTTTTGTGTAGTAGTACGCTTCAACAAGACAGCGGCCGTTGAATAACTGCAGAAAAAACTCTTTCGGCTCAGGAAATGAGTGCAGATACGGTTCAGAGACCGCACCCAGGGTGGCGGTTATCCCGTCGACGAGCATGGCCGGGCACCACTGGCCGCTGTTCGCATCTCGAAGGTCGACCGCTTCCAGGCTTGATATATGATAACCTATCGCGCCGTCAACGAAATCGAAGGCGTCTACGTATTTTTCTAGACTGTACCAGCCACAGTAAATGGCGGTTTGGGGGCATTCTCCCGGCTGAAAGAGCTTCTCTGTTTGCTCTTGTGTAATGGTCAGCTCGGTTCGAAACCTTGCCAGCACCGCCAAATCCCGCAAAGACTGGTCGAAGTAGCCGAACGAATAAGGCCTGTCGTCTTTTGTAATTCCCCTCGAATCGATATAAGCAGCGCCGTTTAATCCTGTCCTCTCTGCTGCCATCGCCTTGTCGATAAGACCCTGTGCTGTCTCGAAGTCTGGCCCGTCGATGCGAGAAACCATAAGGGTGTTAAAGCGCAGGCCCAACACGTTATCCTTTAGCTTGTTCGGCTGCCACCGATACAACTGGTACTCGCCGAACAGTACCATGGACAGTTCGCTGTCCACGCTGGCCGATGTTTCCCTGCCTGTTATATAGTCAATTTTGGATTGCAGTCTGTTTAACTTGCGTTTGGTGTCTTCAACTTCTTTGAGGTTGTTTCCGGCGTCGCTTTTTTGTAGTTGCTCAAGCTTCTGGTTTAAATCCGTCTTCTGCTTGGTCAGTTGCTCCAATCTTTCTTTTTTGTCGCTCAGTGCTCCTCTCGGCCCCACTTTGAAAGGCACGCCATAAGTCGTCAAAAGGCATCTGATTCTATCGGCAAGCTCAGGCTCGGCCAGTCTTTCGCGAATCGGTTTGGCGAGTTTTTCTTCATAATCAGCTCTGCTGATTGTGTCGGCAAGATTCATTCCTAAAGGTAAGGTCAAAATATTTTCTACGGGCACACGTCGCCTTTCGCAGTAGTATTGGGCGAGCCGGACGGAAGCTGCTATGTCGCCGTTTGCTACCACGAGGATTTCATTAGGCTCCAGCGCAGAAGCTATGCCACAGCACACAAAAACCAACCATAT
>CP070830.1:1816823-1820824 GCA_020344865.1 Planctomycetota bacterium | reverse complement strand
CGGCAGCGCCCCACAATGGGCCGGCGCGGTAATAGTTTGCAAGACTGAAAAAGGCAGCAGTGTCACGGGGCACTTTCAATTTAACGGGGGGCTTGTCCGAACGAGGCGCCTTACCATATTAGACGGTGGCACGATGGATGTAGCCGGCGGTACTATGATAATAACGGGTGTGGATGACTCTGCGATTGAGTCGTGGTACGGAGACCAGATGAACAATATCAACTCGTGGATAGACCAAGGCTGGTTGACGGCTTATGGAGGTGAACGCGCGGAGATAGAGACGCATTACAATGAAGTAGGCGGGGTGATTATACTCGAGGCGTTCCAATATGACCCCAATATAGCGTGGAATCCGAATCCACGTCACGGCGAACAGGAGGTCTCAGCGGTAACTATATTGACATGGAATCCCGGGGATAACGCGGTTTCACACGATGTTTACTTTGGCGATGACCCGGCCGCGGTAGAAGATGCGAACAACACGCCGGGTGTCTGGGAGGAGTACAAAGGCAACTACGATGTCAACAGCTGGGACCCCGGCGGGCTTGAACTCGACAAGATGTACTACTGGCGGATTGACGAGGTGAATCCTTCGGACCCATGCAGCCCCTGGAAGGGCAGGGTCTGGCGGTTCAGGACGGCGGATTATGTAGAGATTGATGACTTTGATACTTATGCTGGTACCCCCGAGTTAACCGCCGTGTGGTCCGATTACTGGACGAACGGGACAAGCTCGGAGATTTTCTTAGAGAAAGAGCCGAACTATGTTATGGACGGTAATTCGATGGAGTATTACTTCGATAATTCGTATTCACCACACTATGCCGAGTCGGAGCGAATATTCAGCCCATCGCAGGACTGGACATTAACAGCGGTAGATGGGCTGGTTCTACGGTTCCATGGTTCGAGTAATAACGACCCGGAGCGCATGTATCTGAGGGTGGAAGACGGTCTGGGTCATACTGTGACGATGGTATACGAAGATTCAAACGACCTGATACAAGAGGAGTGGGACCCATGGCATGAGTGGGGCATCAATTTCGAAGAATTTAATTCTGCAGGGTTGGACCTGACTGATATAAACAGCATAACGATTTGATTCGGCAACAAGGAGAGTCCTGCGCCCGGCGGTTCAGGGTATGTGTATTTTGAAAATATACGATTGTGGCCCCTGAGGTGCCGCGGGGAATATTCGGACAGTTCCGGAGATTTCACCGGAGATTGTTTTGTAGATTCGAATGACCTTCGTGAGTTTGCATTTACCTGGATGATAAGTGACGGTGAGACAACGGCAGAAAGCCCAAGCGGAGCCCCAGTACTGTGGTACAGATTTGATGAAGGCGCCGGTACGATTGCGACAGACAGCGCCGGCGACTACGACGGTAATCTTCCGGGCGAACCTTTCACACCCATATGGGTGACACCGGGCGTACCAGAGCCGAATGCGGCGGACCCGAACTATGCGCTGGACTTTGACGGATTGGATGATTACGTGGAAGTGCCACCTCTTAATCTGGACAGTAATACGGTGACAATATCGGCCTGGGTAAAGGGCGAGGCGCCGCAGGTCAGCTGGGCGGGTATAGTTTTTTGCCGGGACGGCAACAGCTGCGCCGGCCTTAGTGTCGGAGATTCACAGACCCTCGGGTACCATTGGAATGATAACAACTGGTGGTGGAATACGGGCTTGGTCTTGCCCGATAGTCAATGGATGTTTACCGCTCTTGTGATAGAGCCGACGCAGGCGACGGTTCACATGAGTGACGGCATAACATACAGCTGCGCCACAAACACCGTGAACCATAGTATAGAAGAGTTTGACGGTCTGACCTACGTTGGCTGGGACGAGGAAAGCGGGTCAGGGAACAGGTACTTTAACGGTCTTATAGACGATGTTCGCATCTACAACTATAGTCTTTCAACGGAAGAAATAATTGGTCTCGTAGGCATTGAGGGGGTAGTCTATATTCCGAATATACTGCCTACTAATCTGGTTGAGAAAGTTGGTGATGAGGGCGTTTATAATCCTTTGAATCCTGACATTATCAACTTCAAGGATTACTCTGTGCTGGCAGATAACTGGTTTGCGGAAATACTGTGGCCATGAGGTTCGGCGAAGTAAAGCCGGTCGATTGATTAGTTATTGAATCGGGGCCTATGCTGAGATTCCTCGGTATAGGCCCGTTTGTTTACATCAGTGTCAGGGAAGCCGGATGTCTATTACGATGATTTTCGTGTAGCGGCTATCGAGGGTAATAAGGGCGGAGGGTGTCGCAAAATGATAAAAAATTTCCGCAAAATGGCCTTTTATCTTTGGGGCAATGTGGTCTAATGGGGTGTTGAACAGACGAGATGCGGCGTACAGTCCGAGAGACGGCGGTTCACAGGAGAGCCGAAAAAAGCTTTTAACAATCAACAAGGGGGGAGTGGCAAGCAGGCGGGGCAAAACGAGGGCCTCTGTGCGGAGGTGATGAGAGCCGGGGCGGAGTGAACGGCCGTCAAGGCCAATTGAGCAATTTTTTTGAAGAGAGAAAAAATGACCTGCAAAAAAGCGTTTTCAAAAATTCCAAATTTAATCGCTCTTACTGTAATGGGCCTGGCTGTCTTTTTATCACTCAAGGACAATACGTGTCAAGCCGGCGAGGACATCAGCGAGGCAGATATACTTTTCGATACAGGTAAAATCAGCCATCGCTTCGACGGATTCGGCGCGCAGATAGTCGGTCGCGACAGGAAAGGCGGCGAATTAAGGAGAGTATTGCGTGAACTGAACATCAAATACATCCGCATGGAAAGCTCTCGCAGGGGGGGTAAGTGGGAAGATATCGAGAAGATTCGCAAACTGACAGATTCGCTGGGCATCAAATGGATTTGCATGACGTGGCGCGGCCCCCGCAAATGGGAGGACAGCAAAGGCAACCTGAAGTCAGAACACGTAGGCGATTTCGCCCAATGGTGGTTAGAGGAAGTTACGGAGTTCAGCAAACACGGTATTCGGCCGGAATATATCGAACTTATGAACGAGCCGGACAGCGACGGCCAATGGAGCAAAGGAATATCACCGGAGAATTACAGCAATCTTGTCAAGGCCACAAGAGCAGCACTCGATAAGGCAGACTTCGCGGATGTTGGAATCGCAGGCCCAGGCGCTACACACCTGAACTGGGCCCACCACTCACGGGACTGGATTGACGCCCTGGATAGTGATGCAGTTGAGGCGTTGGCGGCGTGGTCAACGCACAGCTGAGATGACGGTGATATTTGCCACGGTGGCGCATCATGCATCGAAAAAAACTGGCAAGATTTCGGACAGGCTATAGCGCGCAAGGGCGAAAAGGGCAAAAAGCCCATCATTATCAGCGAGTACGCTACAAAGGAAAATAAATTCTTCGGTGTCACGTATCCCCATCCTGAACATACTGCGGGTTACAACACAACCAATACCGTACCTTATGCGGTCCGGGTTTATGAGAATACCATTGCACTTGCCAACAGCGGCGCGAATGTTCTTTGCTTATGGATGGCCCGGGACCAGGGCTGTAATAAAGCGTGGGGGCTGGTGGATTTTTCGGGAAAGCCCAAGCCGGTATATTCGGCCCTTAAGACGCTTTTTCCCAAAATACCTTCCGGCTGTCATGTGCTTAAACCGGTAAAACAAGGGTGGCGTTATATATGCCGGCGCGTTTATTAAGGACGATTATCCGGTCTTAGGATTATCCAACGACAGCGAATCGCAATGGTACGGCAAAGTGAGGGTCCTAAGCAAGGGCAATCTTACAGTCACCGAAACTCTCGCATTCATGATGCTTGAAAAAGGTGAGGCGGCCACAGAGACATGGGACAAAGGGCAGGTTATCAATAAGACTCCTCGCCGTAGATGATTCTCCATGTCGAGCCTTCTTTTTTGAAAGTGTTTTTAATATCCAGTCGGCCCCAATTACCCGTGTAGGTAACCGGTACCACAGTTGCAGTGTCACCTTCAATTTCGATATCAACATCTT
>CP070830.1:1811114-1816723 GCA_020344865.1 Planctomycetota bacterium | reverse complement strand
CGACGGGAATCGCAGTGGGAATGGCCACCAACATACCGCCGCACAACATTTCGGAGGTCTGCGAATCGCTGCTGCTGCTAATCGAGGACCCGGACTGCGGATTCAAGGACATCATCAAGTGTCTGCCGGGGCCGGACTTTCCCACCGGCGGAATCATCTGCGGAAAAAAGGGAATTATGGACGCTTACACCACCGGCAGGGGACATCTGAAAGTCCGGGCAAAGGTTGACATCGAAACTCCAAAGAAGGGCAAAGAAAGAATAGTAATAACTGAAGTGCCCTATATGGTGGTCAAAACCACAATTGTTTCCAAGATTGCAGACTGCGTTCGCAACGGGCAGATTGCCGAAATCGCGGACGTCAGGGACGAATCCGACCGGCGGGGCCTGAGAATTGTCGTCGAGGTAAAGAAAGACGCCGACCCGCAAATCGCACTTAATAAGCTGTACCGATATACGTCTCTGCAGACGACGTTTGCCATCGCCAACATTGCACTGGTTAACAACAAACCCGAGACCCTGAACATCAAAGATACTCTCAGATGCTTCATTGAACATCGCAAAACAGTTGTTCGCCGCCGAAGCAGATTCCTGATGAAAAGATGTAGAAACAGGGCGCATATTCTTGAAGGTCTTATTCTTGCTGTAAGTGACATCGATGAAATCATCGAGTTGATAAAGAAATCCCCCGATGCGCCGACGGCAAAGCTGAACCTGATGGAAAAACCACTGCGACTGGCCGAGTCAGCCACGTTGAGAGAACTTTTGCCCAAGGCTTTTGTTAATGAGAAAGGCAAATCCGACCAATACCTCACAGGTCCGCAGGCAGATGCAATCTTAACAATGCAGTTGCAGAGACTGACAGGCCTGGAAATGAAAAAGCTCGCCAAAGAATACGCCGAACTTACCGAGAAGATTGAGGGCTACGAGGCAATACTGGCCAGCGAGCAGGTGCTGCTGGATGTCATTCGCGAAGATATCTACGAAATAAAGGAAAAATACGGCGACAAAAGGCGGACAAAAATTGCCGCCAAGGTCGAGCAACTCGACATAGAAGATTTAATAGCCGAGGAGGAAGTTATTGTAACCATAAGTCACAGCGGGTACGTCAAGCGAATGCCCATCGATACGTACCGCAAGCAGGCGAGAGGCGGCAAGGGCATCATCGGCTCAGACACCAAAGAAGGTGATTTCATAGAGCACCTCTTCACGGCCTCCACACACGATTACCTGCTTATCTTCACCAACCGCGGCAGGTGCTACTGGCTGAAGGTCTATGATATCCCGAGTATGTCGAGACAAAGTAAGGGCAGAAACATAGTGAACCTTCTCAGGCTCGGAAACCAGACGATAGCATCAATAATCAACGTCCGCAGATTCGACGGTGAAGGCGAAGGCGACAAAGAACCGCGCCAGCTTGTCACGGCAACCAAAAACGGCCTTATAAAAAAGACCAGACTCTCCGCCTACAGCAATCCAAGAGCAACAGGCGTCAATGCAATCAAGCTCGACCCTAATGATAACGTCATTGGTGTCAAATTAACCACTGGGGCCGACCAGATTATACTTGGGACCAGAGACGGCATGGCCATACGTTTTGACGAACAGCATGTTCGCTCGATGGGGCGGGTCGCCCGCGGCGTCAAAGGAATAAAGCTCCGCTCCAAAGATGCAGTGGTCGATATGGTGATACCGGAGAAAGGAGCTTCGCTGCTTACAGTCTGTGAAAAAGGCTACGGCAAACGAACCAGCCTTGACGATTACCGTCCCCAAAGCCGAGGTGGAATAGGTCTGATAAATATAAAAACAACCGCCCGAAACGGCAAAGTAGTGGCCCTCAAGGCCGTGCATGATAAGGATGAGTTGATGATGATAACCGCCAGCGGGATGATTATTCGCACGGGCCTGGAGCAGGTCCGCTCGATTGGCAGGGCCACACAGGGCGTTCGACTTATTAAGCTCAAATCCAATGACAAACTCGTCGCCGCCGAAAAGATTGTAACGGAGACCACTGCGCCGCAAGAAAGACGCGAAACAAAAACCAGCGAAAAAATAAAGGATTGGAAAGAAAAGGCTGGTACTAAGCAGAAACTGCTGTCAGCCCCGAAACCTGAACGCAAAAAAAAGAGCAGCGGTAAAACCCCCAAGTCGAAGTAGCATCTCGACACAACACCGTATCTAAAAATGTCCAGAACTACCGGCAAGTCCGAAAAAAAACACAAGCCGATTTATGTAATCGCCGGCAAAGAAGATGCACTTGTTAGCGCTGAATGCGAAAAACTTCTTGATGCGCTGCTCGAGCACGACGAAAGAGTTACCGGGCTTTTCAATGCCGACCCCGCTCAAGTCTCCGCATCAGCGGTACTGGATGAACTCAGGACATTGCCGTTTCTGACCAAAACAAGGGTCGTCCTTGTCAAAGGTGCGGACAAATTCGTCTCTGAGAACCGTCAGTTACTCGAAAAATATTTCGACAATCCCTGTCCCACCGGTATACTCATATTGACCGCAAGCAATTGGGATGCCCGAACCAAACTGGCCAAAAAGCTGCCCAAGGTCGGTAAATTACTCAGCGTAACTCAGCCTAAATCATGGCAGCTGCCTCCGCGCCTCATTAAATATACCGCGGACGCACACGAGAAAAAACTCACCGAAGACGCAGCCGGGCTTCTAATCGAGCTGACCGGTGATGACCTGCCCCGACTGTACGGCGAAATTGATAAACTGGCGCTTTTCGCACACACCCAAAAAACCATCACGGTCGAACATGTTGAGTCGCTTATCGGCCATAATCGGATATTCAGTATCTTCGCAGTGATTGATGCCTGTCTGGCCGGCAATGTGGCCGCCGCCATCGAGCGACTCAGAAGCATGTTTGCTCAGGATAAATCCGCTGAGTACACCGCAATCGGCGGATTCGCATTTCATTTCCGCAGAATGTTCAACGCCAAGGTATTGCTCAATGATGGTCTAAGCCCCCCAGAAATTGCCGGCAGGCTCAGAATATGGGGTAACAAAGACAGCTTCTTCAGCCTGGTGCGAAAGATGCCCTTGAAGCAGATAGGCTCGATTTTGCAGCAGTTAGCAGCTACCGATTACGCGATAAAAACCGGCCAGACAAAGACGCAGGTAGCCGCCGAGCAACTGGTTTTGAAATTAGCTGCCAGGTAACACATAAAAGCCAATCGCTAATCTCAAAACAACGTCAATCAAATCTCTCAACAACAAATCAACAGAACGGAGAGGGCGGGATTCTATTTGCCCTCTCTTTGCAAGATACCCAATAAACTGATTTTACAGCTTGATCCCAATAAAAACAAAGACTTAAATTTTCTCGTTGATTTACTATTTCTACACGATTTTTTACTATCTCGTGACGGATTTTGAGGGCAACATCCGAGGGCAATGCAGCAGAAATAATATGTACACAGACAATGGTATGGTCTTATTGAGCATAGCTGTTACTGTTGATGGCTCGCGATGACGGCGTGTGTGAGATGAACAGGGAGTTGCTTGCCGGAGCAGGGCACTAGGCTTTCAACGGCCTGGCAATGGTCTTTATCCAGTCCGGCTTCGAGGCCGGGCCGATTAAATTGAAAGCCGAAGCTCAGGCATTACAATCAGCAGAGGTAGTTATCAAAGCCAAGCTGCCCTGCACTCCTGAGCCTTTTATACCTTCAATTACCAAAGACGAGAAAAAAGAGAAGGACAAAGAAGGCGCCGAAACATATCCCTACCTTTGATAACGCCATGACAGCTAAAAAACTTTAATTTAGGCTTGTTTTCGGCCTTGGAATAATGTCTAATGTCTCCTTCGGTTTTCGGAATTAATGGAATTAAACAGGTTAAATATTTTTTGTTGAGGTAGATAGAAATGGCAGATTTGAAAGCACTGGCGGATGCGATTATAAAGGGCGACCAGAATACCGCGGTGGACATTACCAAAACAGCGATTGGTGAAGGCACACCAGCCAAGAGCGTCCTTGAGGAAGGACTAATTGCGGGCATGGACGTTGTCGGCGAGCGTTTCAAAAAGAACGAGGTTTACATACCGGAGGTGCTTATCGCGGCCCGAGCGATGAAGTCAGCGATGGAAATACTTGAACCCGAACTGGTCAAGGCGGGCGTAAAACCGGTAGGCAAGTTCGTCATAGGGACCGCCCAGGGTGACCTGCACGATATCGGCAAAAACCTGGTGGCAATGATGCTCAAAGGTGCTGGCTTTGAGGTTGTCGACCTCGGCGTCGATGTCTCACCGGAGAAATTCGCCGAGCAGGTCAAGGATACGGACACCCAGTTGATTGGAATCAGCGCCCTCTTGACCACAACTATGCCGGCTATGGAAAAGACTATAAAGGCCTTGAAGGAGGCCGGTGTCTCAGCCAAGGTGATGATAGGCGGTGCACCTGTAACACAGGGCTACGCCGACAAGATTGGCGCCGATGGTTACGCCGCCGATGCCGCCTCGGCTGTAGATACAGCCAAGAGTCTCGTCGCATAAGAAACACATATCTCAATCTACCGAAAAAACCGAAAATAGCCTCGATTTTGAAATCGGGGCTGTTTTTTTAAGCACGATGTTGGCATCAGGGAAATTATATTAGCAGATCTTAATTGTTCTGTCCCAACATTAAGTGGGACAGAACATGCCTCACTAGGTGATATGATGTGGCAACTCTTGGCTGATGTTAGAAGCGTATAATATTTCACTCGCAGTGTCGGTGACTGTCCCTACATTACAGGAAACTGCACAGGTGGATTCAAGCAATAATCTGCTTGAACAAATCCAAGCCTATATTCCGGCCGCAAATACCCAGCACTACCTTTTTCCCCTTGAACGAGTCCTTCAGTTTTAGAAGTCCCCCCACACTCAGGACCCCTGAACCTTCGACAACCAGGCGATGATGTTCAAATAAAAGCCGTATGGAATCTTCGATCTCCTTTTCAGTTAGAAGAATAATCTCATCCACATATTTTTGACACAACTCAAGTGTAATAGTATCTGGATCAACGCCACCGGCACAGGTATCAGCCAGGGTGGGAAAGGTTTCCATCTCTATGATTTTGTTGGCTTTGACAGATTCGTACATGACCGGAGACCTTTCAGGTGAGACGCCTATGATTTCAATATCCGGATTGAAAGATTTTAGCCAGCCGCCTGAGCCGCAACACAATCCGGCACCACCAACAGCGAAAAAAGCAACTTGCACCTCGGGTAACTGTTTGGAGATTTCCAAACCGCAGGTGCCCTGTCCCCCAACCACAACGGGATCGTTGTAGGGTGAAACGTAAATTTTACCTTCTTGTTCAGCTACCTCTCGGGCGCGCTTTTCAGCATCCCAGGCCTCCTCTCCGTAAACCACTACATTAACACCATGGGCTTTTATCAATTCCAGTCGGGAAGGCTCGATGTTTTTGGCTACATAAACAGTAACTTCACAAGAGCGTAATTTCGCAGCTTCGCCCAGAGCCAAAGCAAAGTTGCCGGTGGATGCAGACACCACGCCCTTGTTCAATTCTTCTTCAGTTAAAGACATAATTTTGCTGACCGCCCCACGAAATTTGAATGAGCCCGTTTTTTGCATCGAATCCAACTTCAAATAAACCTCT
>CP070830.1:1806734-1811014 GCA_020344865.1 Planctomycetota bacterium | reverse complement strand
TTTAGATGAGCCGGCGGTGGCGGAGCCGATGGGCGTTGAGTCGGAATATATGAAGGTGATTGGTGATGACGAAGGGCCGGTGATGCTCGAGATTGGTTTTGAGAGGAGAGGTTTCTGTGAGGCTGCAGGCGGGGCGGGTGAGGTTGAGGTAACTGTTGTCGGGTGGCTTACGAACGGCCGGGAGTTCTACGGGACGGATACGATAAGGATAAGAACGGGCAGTAAGGAGCGGCGAAGGATACGGCAGGTGAAAGAATTGGGCACGGGGCTGCGTCTCGTGGATGGCCAAAAACGCAAATAATGATAAAAAGTCCATCCGGACGCAGCCTCTGCCGGGATTATGTAATTATAGATTTTTGAAAGGGAAGGAAAATGGATAAGACAGCTAAAATTCTGGTAATCGTGGCAATTATGGCTATGTGCGGTACAACATGGGGCGGCTCGCTGGTTGGCTGGGGCGCGGGGAGCTACCCAGATGGTAACGATTTTGTTGCAGTCGCGGCTGGCTCTAGCCATGGCCTAGCGTTGAAGTCAGAGGGCAGTATTGTCGGGTGGGGTCATAACAATCGGGGGCAGGCTGATGCGCCGGATGGTAATGATTTCCTCGCCGTTGCCGGTGGTACTTACCACAGTCTGGCATTGAAGGCTGACGGGAGCCTTGCCGGGTGGGGGTATAATAACAGGGGTCAAATTGACGTTCCTGCCGGAAATAATTTTGCGGCTGTTGTGGCAGCCGGCAAGTATGGTCTGGCGCTGAGGACAGATGGCAGCCTCGTGGGTTGGGGCGAGGACAACTATGGTCAAGCGAGCCCGCCGGGAGGGAGCGATTTTGTTGCAATTGCAGCGGGCGGCTATCATGGTCTGGCACTGAGGACCGACGGCAGCATTGTGGGCTGGGGGGGGAATGACTACGGCCAGGCAAGCCCGCCGACTGGGAATGACTTTGTGGCAATCTCAGCTGGTGGCTATCATGGTCTAGCACTTAAGGGTGATGGCAGTATCGCAGGATGGGGGCGTAATAATTATGGTCAGGCAACGCCACCTTCGGGTAATGACTTTGTGGCTGTCTCGGCAGGGAGTAATCACAGTCTTGCCTTGAAGGCCGACGGCAGTATCGTGGGATGGGGATGGGATTATTTTGGACAGGCAACGCCACCTTCGGGAAACGACTTTGTGGCTATTGCCGCCGGCGGAACTTACAACTCAGCGTTAAGGATGGACGGCACCATCATTGCATGGGGCTGGAACTACTACGGACAGGACCGGCCGCCGGCTGGTGACGACTTTGTTGAGGTTGCGGCAGGTATATACCATGGCTTAGCACTGAAATATGACGGGAGCATTGTTGGATGGGGTTATAACGATAAGGGTCAGACTGATGTTCCTGAGGGCGAGGATTTTGTAGCGATTGCAGCGGGAGATGCACACGGCTTAGCTCTTAAACTTGACGGGAGCATTGTTTGCTGGGGGAGAAACAAAGAGGGCCAGGCAGAGGCACCGGAGGGCAACGACTTTGTTGCCATAGCAGCGGGGGAGGTTACGAGCTTGGCGCTTAGGTCAGATGGTAATATCGTCGCTTGGGGCAGCAACCGGGAAGGGTTAGCTGAGCCACCAGCGGGTAATGATTTTGTTGCGATTGCCGCAGGTGATTACCACGGTTTGGCGCAAAAGTCGGATGGTTCCATCGTGGGCTGGGGTTACAACGTTCAGGGTCAGTCCGATCCCCCGGAGGGTAAGGACTTTACCGCCATTGCTGCGGGTCTCGATTTTAGCCTGGCTTTGAAGTCGGATGGCACCATCGTCGGATGGGGTTCCGATTACTGGGGCCAGTCCGTTCCGCCGGAAGGTAACGACTTCGTTGCTATCGCGGCAGATGCACAGCATGGTCTCGCCCTCAAGTGTGACGGCACCATCGTCGGGTGGGGTTTAAGCGATTGGGGCGAGGCAGATCCGCCGGACGGTAACGATTTTGCAGTTATTGCAACGGGTGTGAATCACAGCGTTGCTATTCGTGAGGCTGTGGTGGAGGCATCGGTGGAGTTCTCTCCGGCGGTGGTCAACTGCAGCAGCAGAGGTAATTGGGTGAAGGCACACGTGACGTTGCCGGAGGGGATATTGGCTGAAGAAGTTGATACGGAATTGCCTGCGATTGTGGAGCCGATGGGCGTTGAGTCGGAACGAATAAAGGTGATTGGCGGCGACAGGGGTCCGGTGATGCTGGAGATTATCTGGCAGCGCGATGAGTTTTGCTCAGGGCTAGTAGGCTCTGGTGAGGTTGACGTAAAAGTCGTAGGGTACTTGAAAAGCATCCGCCGGTTCGAAGGGACTGATACGATAAGGATAAGAACGGGTATTAAGGAGCGGCGAAGGATACGGCAGGTAAAAGAATTGGGCACGGGGCTGCGTCTCGGGGATGGCCAAAAACGCAAATAATGATAAAAAGTCCATCCGGACGCAGCCTCTGCCGGGATGATGTAATTGCGATGAGTTTGCAGGTTTAAGAAGAATATTGTTTTTGGCAGTTATTTATGGTAATATTGGTGTATCAATTTTGTCAGGAGATAACGGAAGAGGGAAGCTGCCGTATCGAGATTCCCTTCGGGAAAAAACGGTAAATTTTCGTGCAAGGAGTGGAAAAATGAAAGCGGTTAGAAGAAATCTGGCTTTGGTGGTGGTTTTGTGGTTTCTGGGCGGCTGCGGTGCGGTGTTTGGCGATTATATAGCGATGTGGGGCGCGGACGGCAACGGCCTGTACGCTGTGCCGGAAGGCAACGATTTTGTGGCTGTCGCGGGCGGTGTTATCCACAACGTGGCTATGAGGTCTGATGATACGTTAACGGCTTGGGGGTGGAACGAGTTCGGAGAGTGTGATGTGCCGACGGACAGCAACTATGTGGCCGTCGGGGCCGGGGCGTTCTACAGTGCGGCTCTCAGGTCGGACGGGTCTTTGGCGGCGTGGGGGCGAAACCAGGTCGGGCAGTGCAATGTGCCTGAAGGCAACGATTTTGTAGAGATTTCATGCGGGATATCGCACGGACTGGCACTTAAATCGGACGGGTCGCTTGTGGCGTGGGGTGATAACTGGGCGGGCGCGTGTAATGTGCCCGGTAGTAATGACTTCGTGGCTATAGCAGGCGGCAAATCTTACAGTCTAGCCCTTAAGTCAAACGGCTCTCTTGAGGCGTGGGGGTGGAACCATGTCGGGCAGTGCAACGTGCCTGAAGGCAACGACTTTGTCGCGATTGCCGCCGGGTGGATTCACGGTATTGCCGTCAGGTCCGACGGCTCGCTGGCAGGATGGGGGTCAGACTACTACGGGCAGAGCGACGTGCCCGCAGGCAACGACTTTGTGAGCGTTGCGGCGGGTGAGTGGCACAGCATTGCGCTTAAGTCGGACGGCTCGCTGGAAGCATGGGGCCTTAACGACCAGGGGCAGTGTAATGTCCCTGCGGGTAACGACTTTATGGTGATTTCAAGCGGTGGCTCTCATGGCCTTGCACTGCGGGTGTCCGGACCCGGCGGCGAACCCGGCGGCGATCTGGTTTCGCACTGGAGGTTAAATGAGAGTAGCGGGAAAACAGCTTATGACTGGGTCGGGGGTAATCATGGATTTGTTTCGGAGCCGAACTGGGTGAGCGGTCGTGTTGGGGGGGCGCTGGGCTTTGACGGAATAGGCGGGTATGTGGATGTCGGCGATGAGGGGAGTCTTGACTTCGGGGGGGCTACGGATTTTTCGATAGTTCTATGGTTCGAGACGCGCATGACAAGCGCGGGGATGTTTGTGAACAAGAGGGCCGCAGGTAAGGCAGCGGGATATGATTTGTATATTAACGGGGGCAAGATAACAGCGCGGATTTCGAACAGCTCGAACTCTTTCGCTGCGACGACGAGCGGGACGTTCAATGATAACAAGTGGCACCATCTTGCGGCAGTGTATGACAGAGACGATGTCATAACAGTCTATGTTGACGGCAATGAAGCGGCCGGTTCGGCAGACATAGGGACAATAGGGGATATCGACAACAGCCAGCCTTTCACTATAGGGGACAGAAACGACGTTGGTGACCATGCCTACTTCGAGGGGACAATCGATGAGCTGATGGTTTTCAGCAAGGCATTGACCGGCGAGGAGGTTACAGAGCTTTATGAGAGCGGCATAGTTGCAGATATTCAGAGGTTTTGGATAGAGGGGCCGAACGATGTGATTGAGAACTCTACGATGGAATACCGGGCGATGGCTTCTTATAGCGACGGCTCGACGGCGGATTTGACGGATTCGA
>CP070830.1:1799400-1806634 GCA_020344865.1 Planctomycetota bacterium | reverse complement strand
GTCTTCGGCGATACTCCCTTCAGCTTTATCGCGTGACTCGTTGCGGGCATCGGGCTTTCACCCTCAATTATATAGTCCCCGCCGCAGGCCGGACCGCACAGAATCCTGGCCCTCGCTGGCTCGCTTGTCTCGAAGCTCACCACCGGCTCGGGCCCGACCGCATAAACCTCGACATTCGCCACCGAAGGACCTTCACAGTCCACCGTCGCCGTATCCGTCGTCGTCGCTGGCTCGCCGCTGCCGTCGTCGGCGTCTTTGTACGTGGCGGTTATGATTTCACCGTCGGATAACTGCACCAACCCGTCTTCAGGATTGGCCGCACCCGAAGCCGTCTGGATTGTCCCCGCAAAAAGACCTATAGGAGGCGACTTTTCTGTAAGTACAACCGTCTCCGAATCGCCCCCGTTTCCCGTAACGCTAACGGCCTGACTGCCTTGTCCCTCGAGGTCTCGGTCGCCCAGCGATATACTTATAACACTTGAACAAGTGTAGTAATCGCGGTCCAGATTCAACCGGCCTTTCGAAGGAGCCGCTGCCAGTATCATCTCGAATAGATTAATCCGTCCGTCTGCAAGGCAAATACCGTCCTCAATCGCGTCCACCCCCTCCATAAGGACCTCGTATGCGTCCTCGTTCGTCAGGACCGGGTTTACCGACAGCAAAAGCCCGCACGCTCCTGCAATATGAGGACACGACATCGATGTCCCTGAGGCGATTACCGTATAATCGTCATAAACCTTCGACATCGTTGTCCCGCTCGCCCGCAAAGATAGAATATCAGCTCCCGGCGCTGCTATATCGACCCACTCCCCGTAATTCGAAAAAGGTGCCTTCTCGTCATTCGAGTTGGTCGCGGCAACCGAAATCACATGCTCGTAGTAAGCCGGATACGCAGGTGTGTTGGTATTGTCATTACCCGCCGACGCCACCATTATCACGCCCTGGCTGTGTGCGTAGTCTATGGCTTCACGCATACTCTGCGAATAGAGCCCGCCGCCCCAGCTGTTCGATGTGACATCCGCACCGTTTTCCACCGCATAATAAAAGGCAGGTATAGCGTCGGCTAGGTTACCCCCGCCCTGCGAGTTAAGAAATTTCAGTGCCATTATCCTCGCGTTCCAGCACACTCCCGCAATATCGAGACCGTTGTTGCCTTCCGCGGCGATTATACCCGCGCAGTGCGTGCCGTGGCCGTGATCGTCCTTTGGGTCGCCGTTGCCGTACACGAAGTTATAGCCGTATATGTCATCTATATACCCGTTCCCGTCGTCGTCTACTCCCGCCTGCCCGCCTAGTTCCGCCTGATTAACCCACATGTTATCATCTAAGTCTCTATGTGTGTAATCGATGCCCGTGTCCACAACCGCGATTACTACGTCTGAGCTGCCCGTGTATATATCCCATGCCTCAGGCGCATCTATATCGCTGTCCGGCGTTCCCGGCGGCGGGTTCAATCTGCCGCTCTCCGGATACATCTGTCCCGTATTGTTCAAGGGCCACTGTATCGGATACAGAGGGTCATTCGGACCTGCGGTTATCTTTACAATGTAGTTGAGCTCAGCGTACTCGATGTCCGGGTCGCTGCTGTAGGCCGCCACCGCCTCTTCCAACGACTGGCCCGGCTGAAGCTCTAATTGCAGCTTGTATATCCTCCCAAGCTCAGGCACCCTTGCTCCTTTCGGAGCCCGTTTGAGCCTGTTTACAATCCGCTTCTCTTTCTTACTTAGAAGTGTCTTGTCTTTCTTCAGAAGTGCCCTTACCCGCCCCCTGTCTGCCTTGAAGTCCTTCACCAGCCGCCTGGCCTTCTTTAATCTGTACCTTTTATTCAGCTCATCCAGCGATTTGGATAATCTAAGCCCCTTCGCTGACCTGCCATTCGCCAGTCCTGTTTCCACGGTATCCGCGACATCCCATCGAAATTTTACGATTATCTCATCCTCGACATACCCCGGCCGCTCGCCACGACCCGGCTCCCGAAAAGCCGCTCGCTCCGCATCGAATACGGCCCCTTTTACTAAGACTCCGCCCCCAGCCGACAAAACAACACTCATCAGCCCGGCAATTAGAAGCTCGCGACTAAGAAATGACTTCATTCTCACCAAAAAACTCGGTTTAGAGTATCCGGAGGCCTTTCACCACGCTCCTCCGGAAAAACGCATTAACAATACGTATAGTATACCAAAATCCCCCTTCTTGTTCAATACTTTCGCCCCCCGATTCTAACCGCCGACAACCTCTCCCATGCTGCCCGCGTCACAGTGCCAGTTGCAGCCAGTTCTCAGCGACGTCCTCGTAGTCAAGGAAATTCACCACACCGTCACGGTTCGTGTCTTCCTTAAGCGGCACATCTTCCGCCAGCCACATATCCGCGAACATCCCTAAATCTACCACATCAATTACAAAGTCGCAGTTAAAGTCCGCTACGCTGCCAAAGCTCGACAAAGACATACTCGCCTCCGCCGTTCCCCCGTATGCACCCATATTTATCCGCCCACCGTGCGGCCATAGCTCCTCCGTCCACTCCGAACTTGGGTCACCCGCATCAATACACGGACTTGTACTTAAATCTATCACCCAGCTCTCGCTGTTCGCATCCCATCGACCCGCAGCCGACTGCAAATGATAATCACCATTACACGGGTCGACAAAACACGGGTCCGCGTCAATATTGCCAATCCCTATGTACCCCCCTTGTACGTCGCTGTAACTGACCGAAGCACTGCCCGAAATCCCTGCTTCCCAGTAAGCGCTGTTACCCCACACGATGCCGTTGGAAATTGTTGGACTGCTGCTGCAATATACTCCGCCGCCGTAGCTCACCCCCGCCGGGTCACCGAAACCGCCCACTGCTGAATTATTACTTATCGTGCTGTTTTTTATTGTTGCTCGCCCGCAGAATCCTCCACCGTGCGCATCACCGCCACTCGCGCCCGCACCAAAACCGCTGCCACCTATCGCTGTGTTAAAAATGATAATACAGTTTTCAATCGTTGGATGGCTGTCTGAACTGCTGTAGATTCCCCCTCCGTAGGCGGGACCACCGGGGAATCCAAAATCCCCAGGATTCAGACCGTGTGTTATGTTGTTTTTGATCTTGCAGTTGATAATTGCTGGATTACTTGAGGATGTACAGCATATCCCTCCGCCGGCGGCAAAGTAACTGTAAGCAGCCAGGTTGTCAGTTATAATACAGTCTTCAATCGTAGGAGAAGACCCATCACAATAGATGCCGCCTCCCTTCGGGTCGTAGCCTTCCTTTCTGCCTCTTTTTATTGTGAAACCTCTAACTACGCTGTTCGGCCCCTCACCCGTATGGAAATAGAATCCCCGCTTACCGAAAACGTTTCCACAGTCGATGATACAACTCTCTGGCCCGTTCGCACTTCGCACTGTGATTGCCTTGCCCCCGAAATCCAAATTACGATTGCCATCGCCTGTATATGTGCCCGGTGCTACAATAACCCTGTCGCCGTCAACCGCCGCATCTATACCAGCCTGTATCGTCCCGTACTCCGATGGCACGTGCAGGTCATCGTGGTAAATCGATAGAGTTACTCCCACCTCTCGTGGGCTGTTCGACGCATTCGCGTCCGAAATAATAAGCTCGCAATCGTATGTCCCCCAGCCCAGCCCCGATATATCCACACTCAAGTTTACATCGTCCGCCTCCCCCGTACTGCTGCCCGCGTTCGGCTCGACACTAAGCCAGTTACAGTCCTCGCTGATTGTCCAGTTCAGAGTCCCTCCGCCGATGTTGCTGATACTCAGAATCTGGTCATCTGGATATTCGCCCCCCTCATACGCTGTGAACTCAAACTGCGTCGCGGACAATCCAATCGCAGGCCCGTGCACAACAAGGTTAACATCCACAACCTGCGGACTGTTCGGTGCCCCTGAACCTGTAACTGTCAACTGACAATCGTATATCCCCGCACTCAATTCATTAATATCTACAATGATATTGGCGTCGTCCACCTCTCCCATGCTGCTCCCGCTGTTCGGCTCTACCGTTACCCACCCGCAGTCCGGCGTGACCGTCCAGTTCATCGGCCCCTTGCCGCTGTTCCAAATAGACAATACCTGCGCAGCAGGATCCCCTCCCCCCTCGTAACCTGTAAACTCCAAATACCTCGGGCTTACCTCCAGCACCTGCTGCCCGGCCATCCCCACCGAACTGCATACCAGAACCCCCACTAAAATGCTCAAAACACCATTTTCCCCACGCATCTTACTATCCTCCGAACAAACAGTTAATGCTCCAGACCTGCTCTAAACGGGTGCGGGCCGATGGTCGCTCTACTACCCCGAAACCCTACCACAAATCCCCCTTTTTGTCAAGAGTTATGTCACCTCTTTTCTTTAAATTAGCCCGCTTGGGCCTCTGTTATATAGATGCCTCTATACCCCCAAAAGTAACGCTTTTTCTTGCCCTTTCGCGCCCAACAACACATCAGAGTTAATCCGCGCCATCCGTGGTTTCAAAAACCTGTCGCAATCTGGTGGCTCCTTCACCAATTTGCGACACTTTATTCCTCCCGCCTTTGTACTGCTATCCGTAGTACAATCCCACTCTCCCCTCGAACCGCAGTTTACCCGCCGTCTGTGTGGCGGGCGCAAACCCCCTATTCATACCCCCGCACCCACAATCACCCCATTTCCCCTCGTAGCGACTTGTCCTCCGTAGCCTTGCCTGTGGTGAGCTTGGTCGAACCAGCTAAGGAGGAAGTTTACCCGCCGTCTGTGTGGCGGGCGAAGCTTGTCCGCCGTCCGTCTGGCGGAACCCGCCGAAGCTTTGGCGAAGGAGGGCCCTTCTCCGTCAATTTCTTCCAAAAAATTCAAATCTCTTAGCAATCCTTCAAAACTTTGCCCCCTGTTTTTTGTAAGTTTGAACTCAACTTTTGTAAATTTTCAAACGTTCAAACACTTTCCCAACACCTCCACCCTCATTTTTCGCCCAAAAATACGGGTGCTCTCCCAAAAATGCCCCTTCCCGCCTGCGTTTTTCGCCCAAAATCGACGGTCCCCTCTCCCAACACAGCTTCCCAATCCGCTTTTTTCCACCAAAAACCCACTTTTCCTACCACGTTTATTCACTCCGCATTTAACGCTACAATCTGTTTGATATATTTTTAACTAACTCCTTACAAAATAACAACTTACAAAGCTTCTGCCCTGCATCCGCCCCCCCCCATTATCCACCCTGATACCTCTACTGAGCGCCTCCTGCATCCCCCTTGTTCCACGTGAAACATCCTGTACCCCTGTTCCCCCCATATCCATCCTCTCCTCCCTTCCCCCGCCACCAACCTCCGCAATCATCTCGTTCATAACCACCAGACTGCCCTGTACTTAGCATCTGAATTGACAGCGAACATGTTAATCCCTGATGTCCCTGGTAGGTGGTGAACCCTCCTCGACATGCGGTACCAGTGTGACACAGTCCGCGATACAGCCTTAAAATTCTGCTCCTGGTCTTTAGAATTGCAAATTCCCACCTGCTGGTTTCACTTGTGCAGTGTTTCACGTGAAACATTTTTTTCCAAAAACCGTTTTTTCACCCCGCCAAAGTTGCAGAATTTTCCGCGAAAATTCCGAAACATTATTTAAGTTCCCGGCTAACCTCGGCCGGAGCCCCTTAAAGTAAAACACGATTCAACTACAGGTTCTGAAGGAGCACACATTATGGCCAACAAGAAAAGAGAGAAGCCAAAGCATCTCGGCAGGGGGCTTGCCTCGCTTTTAGGTCCGATAACATCAGGGCCGAGCCAGCCAAACCAATCGCAATCCACTTCCGCAATGGTCGCTAACTTCCCTCCAGACAAGGAGTTACAGAGCTCACTAAAAGAAATCAGCGTCGATGTGATATTCCCAAATCCCTACCAGCCGCGGACGGTATGGGACCAGCAGGAGCTGGAGGATTTGGCCGAGTCTATCAAGTCCAACGGGGTAATTCAGCCAATCATTGTCCGCCCCTCCGGCCCGGGATTCGAGCTGATTGCTGGCGAGCGCCGCTTCCGAGCTGCAAAATTGGCTTCCCTGAAAACCATACCCGCCTTGGTTCGCACGGCAACCGATGAGCAGATGCTCGAACTTACACTGGTGGAGAACATTCACCGGGCCAACCTTAATCCTATCGAACGCGCAAATGCCTACCACAACTACGTAACCACCTTTTCTCTAACTCAGGCCGAGGCCGCCGAGCGGCTCGGTGAAAACCGCTCTGTAATTGCCAACTTCCTGCGTCTGCTCGATTTGCCCGATGAAATCAAGAGAATGCTGATTGAGGGCCAGCTGGCCATGGGACACGCACGGGCCATTCTCGCTCTGCCAACGGACGAACTTCGCCAAAAGCTCGCCAACCGGGCACTGGCGGGGCGGCTCAGCGTGCGAGAGGTCGAAAGATTGGTCAGAAAATACCTTGACGGGGCCAAACAATTCAAGAAGCCGCCCAGCCCCAAAGCGGCACATATTTTGGACCTGGAGGGCGAACTAAGCCGTCAGCTCGGGACGAAGGTGGCCATTGAAACCCGCAAAAATGGCCAGAGAGGCAAGATAATCATCGAATTCTATTCATTGGATGAGTTCGACAGAATCACGGAGCATCTCGGCTTGTCCTGTGCGGGCCCGGCTTGAGTCATTATCACGCAAAAACCAGTAAATTTGCGCGATTTTAGAGAGCGACCTAAAACATTTTCTGGTATAATATAGTATAAATGGTGTACGCAGTTACCCGGCAGGCTAAGTCTGCGGGCCGATTTTGATTAATGCTATAGTAGTTTTGGAGGATTTATTGTGAAGCGCGTAAGTATTGCGATGTTGGTTCTGCTGATAGTCTCTTTAAGTCTCATCCAGGTTTTTGCCCAGCCGCCCGGCTATGGACCGCCCGGCTATGGGCCGCCCGGCTACGGACCACCCGGCTATGGGCCGCCACGGGAGGAGCGAGACGAGAGGGCAAAGCGCAAACGGGAAAGAGACACAAATGAGACCGCCGATGCAAACGCTGTAGCCGATCCGAACAAAGATATAAACAAGATATTCGAGGGTCAGCAGCAGGCGCTATCGCGGTTTAGTCAGCAAAATCAAAAAGAAGCAAGGGAGTGGGGGCGTACTAACGTTAATAAAAGAAATTTGGCCAAGGCGGTAAACGCACAGGCTATTGCGGAACTCGATTTGCTGCGAGAGCTTGCCGTCGAGGAGGGCGCCGTCAGAACAATTGCGGGAATCGATGCGCTGC
>CP070830.1:1795432-1799300 GCA_020344865.1 Planctomycetota bacterium | reverse complement strand
GACTTTTCGGATACCCACGCCTGACGCTGCTTCTCGAAGTTTCACGAAAGCCGGCAGTTCCACCTTCGAAGCAATCGACTCGAAGTGCGCCAGATTCTCCGGAATCCACGTATTCGGAATCGGCAGCCCCCGCTCCATCGCATACGCCGCCAGTGTCCACTTGTTGTGCACCTGTTCGATATGTTCTATCTGCGGCACCGGAACCCGAATGTGCCGCTCGAAGCGCTCCCGATGACGGGCGATAAGATAAGTCTCCTTGTGAATGGGCATCAGAACGTACGGCTTCGTATCGTCCTTGGGCTTGTGTTCAACAACCGTCTTCTCTAACACATCAAGAAATGCCTCCGGCTCTCTCGTTGGATTGGGATAGCGAAATTCCGCGATGCTGTATCGCGAAAACGACGCCGCCGTCATGGCGTATTCATCGCCCGTGACAACCTCCACGCCGCGCCGACCTAGGCTCCGCGTCGCCACCAGCGTCTGCCAGCCGCGGGAAAAAGTAATAATCGCACGCCCCGCACTGCCCGACTTCTCTGTCTGTTCGCTCACGTCCAATGTCCTCCTTCATCTCTGCCAAACTATCGATTGTGTGGCTTCCTTTAAGTCACATTCTCCACAACTCTTGAATATGGATACTACGACCGATATCTCCCTGTGTCAAAACCAAAATCCCCCAAACCGCACTACAGCCAGAAGCTTCAATAGCTCATAAAACCAAAAGAAGAAACTAAAAACCCCACCCACTACTCCCTCGCAATATCCATCTCCTCCCGGCTGAACCGCCCCCGGTTCCTAAGACACACCATATACCCCCCGTCACTGATCCGCCTTATCAGCCTCCGTATCCTCCTCGCAACATTCGACTCATTCACCCCCATAAGCTGTGCAATCTGCCGAAAGCTGTTCCCATTCACCAGTTACATAACCCATATCTTTATTTCTAAAGCGCAGCTCAATGACGTGAGCACTACGTATCATGATATGGAAATAAACACCCGCGTAGACCATGATATAGGGATCAGGCACTTCGTCCTAACTATTTGCCGCGCAGGGGCTTAATCCAATCGGTAGTACTTATTCGGGGGAGACTTAATTTTGTGAAAAATTTTTCTTGACTAATTGAAATAGTGTATTAGTATACTATAACAATGGTAAGGTTTTGGCTCGACAAACAAAGCCCTGTTCCTTTCTACAGACAGATTGTGGACATGGTTCTTGTTGGAATTTCGACAGGCTCTATATTACCTGGCGAGAAGCTTCCAACTATTCGCGAAGCAGCGGTGAATTTGGAAGTTAATCCCAACACTATAGCGAAAGCATATACGCAACTACGCCTGATGGGGATTCTCGATACTCAACAAGGCTCCGGCGTCTTTGTGAGGGCACAACCTGCGGTTCAACGTACTGCGGCTGAAAAAAAACTGACCGTCGACACATTTTGCAGGGATTTTATTGGAAGAGCTCAAATGCTGAACATAAGTGTTAAGGAATTGCTACAACATATGAAGCAAATATGTTCGAAAGCAAAGAATAAAAATAATGGAAAATATGAAAAATGAAAGGAGAAGAGCAATGGATACTATGAGCCAATTAAACCAAGAACATATGACAAGGCAGATGGCCCGAATAAAAACTAGAATGCCGGTCATATTATTGGGATTATTCTTTGGAGCAGTTGGTATAGGAACAGCAATTCTTTTGTTCTTTCGTACGGGAACTTTAGGTTGGGGCGTAGTCTGTTGCGGCATCGGCATTGCAGCGTCATTGTTGTGGTCCATGTCGGCCCAACTTTTGGCTGAATGGGACCGTGCTGTGATCCTCCGCCTGGGACGATTCCATTCGGTTAAGGGGCCCGGTTTCTTGCTCATCATACCGGTTATTGACAACATCTCGCGTATTGTAGACATGCGTATCCGAACAACAGACTTTTATGGCGAATCTACACTTACAAAAGATACGGTGCCTGTAGACATCGATGCTATCGCTTTTTGGCATGTTTGGGACTCTAAGAAGGCAGTCCTCGAAGTTGAAAGCTATTATCAAGCTGTCACTCTCGCTGTCCAAACGGCTCTAAGGGACTTAGTAGGAGTGTACATGCTCGATGAAATCCTTTCAAAACGTGAGGAGATTGCAGAGACGCTTAAGAAAGTCTTGAAGGAAAAAACCGAGGAATGGGGTGTTAACTTTAATTCAATAGAAATCAGGGATGTTTCTATTCCGGAAAAACTGAAAGATGCCCTTTCTAAGCAGGCCCAAGCTGAGCGAGAGCGCCTGTCGAGAACAATTTTAGGTCAAGCGGAACTCGAGATTGGTGAAAAGTTCTTAGCGGCTTCAAAAGCTTATCATAATAATCCTGTGGCTCTCCAACTGCGGGCTATGAACATTCTGTACGAGGGCTTGCGTGCCGGCGGTTCAATCTTGCTGATTCCAAGCTCGACGTTGGACACCATGAATCTCGGGGGACTTACTGCCCTTGCTTTGGAGAGAACTCAATCTGATAAGCAAAAAAGGTTAAACTTAAAGGAAAATACGGAAGGTAAGTTAACAGATTAGGATCTTTCTAAGTATTTCGGCAGAGGTTTATATGTAGTTGCCACTACTTAACTTGACAGACTCGCCTCTTCCGTCTGTAAGTTTTTGCTCAGCCTTTTTTCCTTCTCCAGCCCCTTAACTATCCCCTCTATCCTCTTCACCATCAGAATTTCTTTCTCAGAAGAATCACGCTAAAACTAAGCAGAAGTAAAGTTGATGGTTCGGGAACTCCATGGAATTGAAGAATTGGGTGGATATGGTTATCGCCTGTGATAATATTGGAGTACGTGCCATCATTGATATTGTCGCCGTAAGCGGAAAGCATGGTGCCAGACCAGGCGGAATTAAGCCACATGTAAGATATATTACGAAAGCCAATAAAGTAGTCTTCTCCAGCTACTATTTGGAGTGGCTCGAATGACCCCCCAATAAAGAAACCGGGCCACCCAGAGAAGTAGAAATTTGCCGACCTTAGTAAAGTGCCCGCCCCTGGGAGTCCATAATAAACTTCGACGGTGATTTCCGCAGCACCCGTAGGCGGGGCGCCGGTGTCGCCGAATCTTGTCTGAATGCCGGTCAGAGTATAGCTGAAATCTGGACTGTACACCCAACCAACTTCGCTGACAGGGGACCAATCTGAACCTGCCGCTGGCTGGTCTGTATTGATAGAATCCATAATAACAGCTTGTGCGGGTACGGCTGTTATTGTTAGAACGGCAATAAGTAGTATTTGTCGAGCTTCCACATAAACTCCCTGAGCTTCTCTACCCCTAATATGAACGGTATTATACATATTGTCGTTCCAAATGTCAAGATAATAATTTGCTCGACATCAGCCATTTCTACTTGGCTCATTTGAATTTGTTTAAAATTTGGTGCTTGCTGTTTGGGATTTCAGAGGCCCCCTCTCTGTGCTCTATCGCCTCAACCACTGCCTCTATCCTCTTCACCATCTTCCTCACTCTGTAGAATGTCATCCCCCGTCGTTGATACGCCTCTGATAGATAGATTGCTTCTGTCCTAAGGTCAGCTCACCTGCCCCCATGCTGTGTCGACAATTATCGGTCCGCGGCGCTCATTCCTGCAAAGTGCCTGTAGAACTATGTTCTCAATCACTGTCCGGATTCGGTCAGGATTAAAGCCCAAAGCCATACCCAATTTGACCACTACCCCGAGTTCGTCCTTTTCGATTTTCCCGTCAGCCATCATCATAAAGACCATGTCAACCACCTCTGAAGTTGGCTGCGCGGCAGGTCCCAACGCCAGGGTAGCGACCGGGATGGCGCCTGGCAGCACAGGTGTCCAGGTCGGTTCCACGGCCGCCACTCGGTCAGCG
>CP070830.1:1790896-1795332 GCA_020344865.1 Planctomycetota bacterium | reverse complement strand
GGATACCGTCCGCTGGTCCAGTCGAATTTGCCCGAATCGACAATTGCGCCGCCAATGCTCGTACCGTGCCCGCCGATAAACTTCGTGCAACTATGAACAACAATGTCGATGCCGTAATCAAAGGGCCTGAACAGCATCGGCGTGGTAACGGTATTATCGCAAATGACCGGCATATTGTTTTTGTGGGCAATGTCCGCTATCTTTTCGTATTGCAGGACATCGTTCTTGGGATTACCGATGCTCTCTATGTAAATCAGGCGGGTATTTTCCTTTATAGCCTTGGCGAAATTCTCGGGGTCCTTCGGGTCAACGAAACTGACCTCGATGCCCAGTTTGGGAAAGGTCTGGCTAAAGAGAGTAACAGTGCCACCGTAGAGCGAATTTGAAGATACGATGTGCCCTTGCGCACTGCAGATATTGAAAATACTCACGTAGATAGCCGACTGGCCGGAACTCAACGCCAGACCACCCACGCCGCCTTCCAGTGCGGCAATTCGCTTTTCAAATACATCCGTTGTGGGGTTCATCAGGCGTGTGTAGATATTGCCGAACTCCTTCAACGCAAAGAGGTCCGCAGCGTGCTTAGTGTCTTTAAATACGTAGCTGGTCGTCTGATAAATCGGCACCGCACGACTGAGGGTATCGGAATCCACCTTGTGGCCCGCATGTAAAGCGAGTGTTTCGAGGTGATATTTGGCTTGTTCCGCCATATCTTTAATTCCTTTCTTAGTCGGCAGGTAAAATCTCTATCATTCTGTCAACAGCCTTTTGGGCCTTTACCCTAATTGGTTCCGGGACCGTGATTTTGTATTGCATATCCTGCAGTGCCCAGAGTATTTTTTCCAGGGTGATAAGCTTCATGTTGGGACAAACGGCTCTTTTGCTCGCCGGGAAATATTCGGCGTTGGGGTTTTGTTTTTGCAAGGCATGAATCATGTCCACTTCGGTGGCCACTATGAACCGTTTTGCCTTGCTCTTGCTGACGAAGTTGAGCATTCCACCGGTGCTGAGTATCTGGTCGGCGAGGGCTTTGACCGGTTCGGTACACTCCGGATGCGCCATTACAATCGAATCGGGGTATTTTGCCTTATTGTTTTCTATATCTTCTTCGGTTATTACGATGTGTACTTGGCAATAGCCGGGCCATAGTATAAGGTCCCGGCCGGTCTGTTCGATGACATATTGACCGAGATACCGGTCGGGCACAAAAATAATTTCTCTGTTCTTCGGCAGTGAGTTTACCACTTCCACAGCGTTGGAACTGGTGCAGCAATAGTCGCTCTCGGCCTTGACCTGAGCCGAGCTGTTCACATAACAGACCACCAGGGCATCGGGATGCTGCTGTTTGAGCTTAAGCAGTTGCTCTGCTGTTATCATATCTGCTAACGGGCAGCCAGCGAATTCATCCGGTAAGAGGACGGTTTTTTTCGGAGATAGAATGGCGGCGGTTTCCGCCATGAACCGGACGCCGCAAAACACAATCACCTCGGCATCGGTTTGGGACGCCTTTATGCTCAAGCCGAGAGAATCACCGGTGAAGTCGGCGATATCCTGTATTTCGGCCGGCTGGTAGTTATGCGCAAGTATGACCGCTTTGTGCGAGTCTTTTAGCTGGTTGATTTTTTCAAGTATCTGCATATCTCAAGAAGCCTGCTGCGTTATTTATTTTCCTTTTGTTTTTTTGTTCTTCACATAGACTAAATCCGCGCCCGGCGTATTTACGGTAACGCCCGCGGGCACTGATTCCTTGAGCCAGACATTGCCGCCGATTACCGCGCCTTTTCCGATGACCACGTCGCCCAATATCGTCGCCTCGGCATATATTGTTACGTTATCTTCTATCGTCGGGTGTCTCTTGCCGCCTTTTATAATCCTTCCCCTTTCATCTTTCGGGAAGCTCAAGGCTCCGAGCGTAGCACCCTGATAGATTTTGACGTTGTCACCTATAATTGTGGTTTCACCTATAACGACGCCGGTGCCGTGGTCGATAAAGAAGTTTCTGCCTATTTTCGCGCCGGGATGTATATCGATGCCGGTTTTTGCATGGGCGCACTCGGTCATTATGCGGGGCAGCAGCGGGACGTCTTTTACATACAATTCGTGGGCAATTCGATACGTCGCAATCGCTATAATGCAGGGATAACTTATTACAATCTCTTCGTAAGACTTTGCGGCCGGGTCACCGTCGAAGGCGGCAGCAACGTCACCTTTGAGCATCTCTCTTACCTTCGGCAGTTGTGTCAGCAGATGTTCGGTTGCGTCCTCGGCCATCGCCCGGCAGTCACCGGTGTCGCACTTCTCCATCCGGCATCGGTACTTGTACGCCCGCTCTATTTGTCCGGAGAGTTCCGTGTAGATGTGGCACAAGATGTCAATTACAACGAAATTGATGTTTGATTTAGTAACCGTCCTTTTGCCCGTATAGCCGGGGAAAAGTATTTCGGTGAGCAAATCAAGAATCTCGAGGATTTTGTCCCGCACGGGCAGATTGGTTGCATCGATGAAGTTTATGCCCATGTCGCCCTCATACGTGCGGGTAATTTCGCCCACCAAACGTTCCATTTTCTTACTGGTTAATCCCCTCTTGCGCATCGCCGTGGTTTCTCCTAAAAAGGAAACTTTGTTACTCAAACAGTTCGGTGGAGATATATCTCTCACCGGTATCACACACTATAGTCACTATTGTTTTACCCTCAAACTCCTTTCGGTGCGAAACCTGCACCGCCGCCCAGACGTTTGCACCGGCACTTATTCCGCCAAGGATGCCCTCTTTGGCGGCCAATTGCCTCGCCGTTTCTACGGCATCCTGGTTCGCAACCTGGATAATCTCGTCGATTATTTCGACATTAAGGACCTCGGGCACAAAACCCGCACCGATTCCCTGTATCTTGTGGGGGCCAGCTTTGCCGCCCGAAAGTACGGGTGAGTCCTTTGGCTCGACGGCTATAACTTTAAAGTCCTTGTTTTTCTTTTTCAAGACTTCACCACAGCCGGTAAGTGTCCCGCCGGTACCCACACCGGCGACCAAGGCGTCCACACGACCGTCGCTGTCCACCCAAATCTCCTGTGCGGTAGTCTCTCTGTGAATTTTGGGATTGGCAGGATTCTTGAACTGCTGCGGCATAAATGAATTCGGGTTCTGGGCGACGAGCTGTTCGGCTTTTTTGACCGCCCCGGTCATACCCTGCTCAGCCGGTGTCAGGACAATTTCCGCACCGAATAACCGAAGCAGTTTTCTTCTCTCGATGCTCATTGACTCGGGCATGGTCAATACCAAACGGTGCCCCTTAGCGGCACAAATGAAGGCAAGTCCTATACCGGTATTTCCACTGGTCGGTTCGATTATAACTGTGTCGTTTCTGATAAGGCCTTTGTCTTCAGCGGCTTCTATCATAGAAAGCGCGATTCTGTCCTTGACGCTGCCACAGGGGTTTTTGGATTCGAGCTTGGCCAAAATGGTTGCTTTTGCCGAGCCGAGTTTGTTGATTCTCACCAAAGGGGTGTAGCCGACTGCTGCGGTTATATCTTCAAATATGGCACTCATAATTTATTCTCCCGGCTATATTTGGTAATCCAAGTTTCCTTTCTCTTTTGCCCTGTCAACCAAATCCTGCAGGGTAAGTGATTCCAGTACGCCCATCACAGCCTCCTGCACCTGCACCCAGACCTGCCTTGTTACGCAATCAGCGGCCCGCAGACAGTAACTGTTGTCATCGAGGCACTCGACGCTTATGGCTGACGGCCCCTCGAGAGCGCTAAAAACATCGCTAAGTTTAATCTGATTGGCGGCTTTGGCAAGAATATAACCACCTTTTGAACCCCTGAGGCTCCTGACAATGCCGCCGGATTTGAGTGTAGCCATTAACTGTTCCAGATATTTAACGGATATATCCTGGCTGCTGGCAATGATTTTAAGCTGCAAAGGCCCCTTGCCATGGTTTAAAGCCAGCTCCAATATGGCCCTTAGTCCGTATCTGGTACGAGTAGAGAGCTTCATAGCCAGTCTCCTGTATTCCTACCGTATTAGTAGTATATTACACGAAACTGTGGCTATGTGTTGGCAAAAAAACCGAAAAAACACGCAAAAAATAGAAAATTTGGTTCAAAATGCTAAAAACGGCCATTTTTGCAACCATATCGGGCCTAAGTAATGATGAGTTCAAATGCACAGCCGCAAAATACCCCAAAAAACAACTTCCACCACTGCCTTAAGGGGGAATTTCTTATGTTATTGTCAGAGCAAGACTTACGCTGCTTAGCGGAGGTTTGCGTAACCGATTGTGGATAACTTGGCTCATTTTCTGTTGGATGCTTTTTGGGGGTCTGCCCGGTAAAAATTTCTGGGTAGTCGACTCAAGTAGTCAATTTACTTGACATCTGGGGAGGGGGTTTTTAGAATAGCGGCACCGTGTTGAATGCTATCTCTAAGGGGATGT
>CP070830.1:1787541-1790796 GCA_020344865.1 Planctomycetota bacterium | reverse complement strand
TGTATGAGATGGGGGAGCTTGAGGGATAGTTATGCTTTACTTAGTGGCGACACCTATTGGGAACTTGTCTGATATAAGCCAGCGGGCACTGGAGACGCTGCGGGAGGCGGATTATGTTGCCAGTGAGGACACACGGAAGACGGGGAGGCTGCTGAAACATTTTGACATCAAGCTCAAAAACCCGCAGATTTCTTTCCACGAGCATAATGAGCGGCAGGCGGGCAGGAAGATTACAGGTTTGCTTGAGGGGGGAAAGGCCGTGGCCTTGGTTACGAATGCGGGGACGCCGGGGATATCAGACCCGGGCTTTCGGCTGGTTCGCGGGGCGATTGAGGCGGGGATAGAGGTAACTATGATACCGGGGGCTACGGCATTCGTTATGGCGGTGGTACTATCAGGCCTGGCGGTGCACAGCTTTACGTTTCGAGGCTATCCACCGAGGACGAAGGCGAAACGGCAGAAGTTCTTAGCGGCTGACAAAGAATCGCCGCACACACTTATCTATTACGAGAGTCCATATCGGGTGAGGGGGTTTTTGGAGGATGCACTGGAGGTATTCGGCGACCGGCGGGCGGCGCTGGCGAAGGAACTAACGAAGATGTTCGAATCGGTGAAACGCGGGCGGCTGAGCGAGCTTTTGGCGGGGCTCGAGGAGAAAATTAAGGGAGAGTATGTGGTTGTTATCGAAGGGGCATAAGCGGCGGAGCAGTCGATTGGGCCGGCTGGGTGGTGGGCGGCCCTCGAAATAACGAAAAAAGCGGCGGATTTTAAGTACGGGCCGGGGAATAAATTGGGAAAAAATAGTTGACACAAGTCGCGGCGGGCATATAATTTCCAGTAAAGCGATGTGCGGATTGAAGAACCTATGAGCAGAAGGTTTTTTATGCGCCGATGTACGTATACGAACCGGAGCCTGCGGTGCGCGCAGTGTAACTGCGCCAGGCGGCGCGGTTGAATATAAAAGGATTTGGAGAGGCGGCAGATTTGTTTTGAAAGGAGAAAAAAATGAATAAGAGCAAAAGATTTGGAAGGTTTATTTTGATTATGGGAGTGGCTGCTGCGATGGTGTGTCTATACCTGGCGCAGGCGGCGCTTGCCGAGACTATCGGAGTGGATGTCCAGATAAGACCTAAACATATCAGGCTTAGCGACGATAACCCAAAACCGTATATCAACTGCAACGTTGTGATACCGGATGGATATGACCCGGCGGACATAACAAGCTGTACTATGGACGTGGTCGGGACAGAGGTCAAGGCGAAGAATGTGAAGATTTGTGTTAACGACCCGCAGCGGGTCGTTGGTCTTTTCGACCTGGATACGGTTTGCTCGATTCTGGACGGAACGACGGGCAACGTGGAACTTGGGGTGACAATTGTGTTAGGTGAGACGACATTTGTCGGCAGCGATACAATCAAGGTAAGCGAGTAAGAAGGCAAGATTGCCAGTTCGAAGCGGGCGGCGGCCGGCGAATACACTTTGCGCTCGGGCACCGCCCCATTTTTTTGCCATGTATATGCTATTGGATTTTGTAGGTGTTTGTCGGGCCGGCGGAGTCGATTGAGACTTCGAAGGCGGCTTTTTGGGAGTGGACGGCGGCTTTGATGTAGCGGCCCTCTTGCGGGTCGTCGGAGTTGGCGATGAACTCGGGGGAGGTGTTACCCTCATCCCCATACTGGGTATTATAGTGGATTTGATAAATAGCTTTTACAGAAGGCAGGGTCTTCAAGTCACGGAAAGTGCGCGGCTGGATGCCCTTTTTGGGGCCGTTCATCGCTACGCAGACGGTTGGGCTTAGGGCCTCAAGTAACAATGGGTTGTTACTCTGGTCGAGGCCGTGGTGTGTTACCTGATAGAGGTCGACCTTGCCGATGCGGTTGACGGGGTGAGTGAGGTGGTGCTCGACGTTGGAGGTGATATCGCCGCCGGCGAAGAACTTAAATCGGCCGTAGGTCAGGACGAGTGCGATGCTGCGTGCGTTATCGGTGGTGTCGGGCTCTTTCGGCTCGAAGCCCGCCACAGGGGCATCTATATCGCCGTCGAAGCCGTCGATTAGCTTTTCGGCGGCGACGCAGTGAAGGCGGATGGGTGGAATTGCGCCGGTCGGGTCGTTCTTTAACGGGATGTCGTCACCCGCTCTGAGGGCCTGTGTTTGCCCCTTCGTCGCCTGTACGTAGAGCGGATAAAGGTCTCTAAACCAGTCGGTGTTTTGTTCGTGCGGCGGAGGAGGCACACCTTTATCTATAAAGCGGCGGATAGGGATTCTTTTGGAGAGTTCAAGGATTCCGCCAAAGTGGTCTGTGTGGAAATGTGTTGTGATGAGATAATCAATGTGCTCGACGCCGGCGTCTTTGCAGGCGCGGCAGATACGGTCAACATCGCGGTGCATCGGCTCGCGGGAGCCTGTGTCAATTAGGACGGACTCGCCCAAAGGAGTAACAATGAGGGTGGAGCCGCCGCCGACCATGTCGAGAAAATAGATTTCGAGGGGCCTGGCGTTCGTGTCCGGTTGGCTTAATGTCGAACAGCCGGCGGCAATTAAGAAGAGGGCTAAAGTTAGTATTATGATGAGTATTCGCCTCACAGGTTTGATTCCTTATATTGAATCAGGTGGTTTTAGTTTTGACGAAGGCGGCGGGACCGATGCGTCTTATTTTTCGCAGGTTCTTCAGATAGAGACGGTTAGTATCACCGTATTCTTCCAGAGTCCTTAATGTTTTGCAATCCTGGAAACTATCGCATTTCCAGCAGCCGGGAAGACGTATTTTCGTTGCGCATTTTCTTATCGGGCAGCCTGGTCCCCCGCCGCCAGCTTTGCAAGCACCTTTGCAGCGCATTTTAGCAATTGCGCCCAAGAATTCGTATGCTTTATCGTAATGTTTGAATGTTTGGTACTGTGGGATTTTTGCCAACACGGGAGCTACTTTATCAAATTTGTGGCGGCGAAATTCGCTTCGTAAATCCCTTGCAAGATTGGCGGTGGAATGCGTATAGCTGGGACAATCGGGGCAATAGATGCCACAGTAGCCAATAAGGTCGGTTTTTCTGGCCATCGCAGAACTCCTTGAAACAGATAAAACAAATATAGATTTTAAATAGAGTACCTGAAATGGACAACAAAAAAGCCCTGCCGGAAAGCAGGGCTTTTTTTTATGTAAAACAAGCAACAGTTAAGCCAGCAACGAAAATGCCTGACATATTCACGGCTTGTATGAATGACAAGCTGTGTCTAAATATATCCCTTAGAAAGGAGGT
>CP070830.1:1784256-1787441 GCA_020344865.1 Planctomycetota bacterium | reverse complement strand
TGGAGACATATTAACGTCTAAAAAATTTCTTCGGTAGATTTGTTAAAATTACTTTAATGTTTGTGGGGAAACGGCGTTTTTGGCGGATAGGGGGATTTTTTTGATAAAAGTGGTGAGCAAGTCGCGGCCGGCGGCGTATAAGGAGGGGCCTGGAGGGGGCGGTGGTGTTAAGATGGAGCATTTTGGGATTGACAGCGGATGTTAAAATAGGTAATATGGATTAGTGTTGAGTAATGTTCTGTTGGCTATCTTGCGATTAGGGATAATCATTGCAGTTTGGGGTTTTGTGTGGCGGCTCGTGGAGCCGAAGACGCAGAAACTGCGCATATTGCGGGCGGCACTGCTATTAGTGTGTCTATTAGTTGTGCTGGCTCTGGTGCGAGTCGCTGGGCCGTGATAGGGCTGGCGGGGCGGTTGGGCTCGCCGAATGTATCACAGCAGTGTGTTTCAACAATATTTGCCTCAGACGGATTAAGACTGACTTTGTGTTTTCTGAAGTTGGGCCTTGTGCAAGATAATGAAAAAGATCAAGGGAGGAATATTAATCCCAAATCCCCAAGGTACTCCGCTAAAAAGCATGAATCTATACTGGACTCCAAGATTGAGATTACACCCAATATCACCTCCTTGCTGGATGAGAAGGCAAGCCGTGAGTCCGGATGAAAGCGTATATACCAAGACCGAGGAAGCGATAGCCGGAATCTGTACCGCCTGATAGACTTGAGATAGTAATAGCCCAAGTTTCGGCTTTTCGATTAATGAAAGCCCTGCCACTATGCCAAAAAGAAAAAGGCCCGTAAATATAGTATTCAAGACGAAAGATAGAGGTGTGCTATCGGTCGAGACAAAATTGGGTGCAATTGATACCACACCGGCGAAACCACCACCGATTTGCAGTATGATAATCAATCTTGTAAACCATTTGTTCATGATTGAGAGCTCGAGGGCAACTTAGCCTACATGTGGATCAATATTAACAAAAACATGCACATTCCAGCTGCAATTGTCACATACATTAAAAGATAACATCGCTTTGCGACAATCGCCAGTTTATCGTCTCCTAGTTTCGTTGCTTTCTTCCAGCGTTTGACCTTCTCAATTGGTGTTTGTCGCCACCATTGACGTGTTGAAAAGTCCTGAGTCTCTGATGGAAATTTCGTTTCTAGTAAGTGATTATATGTTTTTTCTATGCAACCCCATCCAAAACCTGAAAAAATAAATACAAATGCCCCGAGTATAAACAAGAATTCAAACCATGGGTTCATACTACTAACCTGTTAAGCCCAGACAGCCATTCCCTATCTATCACCGCCACCCCGTTCGCAACATCTATCATACATATCGGCTCGTTAATGTCAGGGGGTAAATGAATTTTCTTAGCAGCGGACTATGCGAGGGGTTCACAGCCTCGAGGGGTGAAAAGTTGCTTGATTTTGGGTTGGGTTGGGGGTATGATGGGTGGTTTGCCGCCTGTGGTGGACGTCGGGCGGTATAGTCAACGGGCTTTTAATGTAAGGAGAACAGGGCAATGTCGGTGAAACGGGGTAATTCGGTTGTTGGTAATGGTTTGGAGCAAATCAGCCGGAGAGGATTTATCGCGGGGGCGGGAGCGGCGGCGTTTTCGTTTGCGACGATGAAGCCGAAGCTGGCGTTCGGCACGGAGGCGAACTCGAAGATAAGATTGGGGATGATTGGGTGCGGGATGCGGGGCACGGACATAGCAGACCGGTTCGTCGAGCACGGGGGGTATGAGATAGCGGCGGCGGCGGATTACTTTCAGGACAAGGTGGACGCGTTCGGCGAGAAGTTCAAGCTGGATTCCGGCAAGCGGTTTACGGGGCTGTCGGGATATAAGAAGCTATTGGAGGCGGGGGTGGACGCGGTGGCAGTAGAGAGCCCGCCTTACTTTCATCCGGAGCAGACGGCGGCGGCGATAGACGCGGGGGTGCATGCTTATGTTGCGAAGCCGATTGCGATAGATGTCTGGGGCTGCAATCTGATTGCGGAGAGCGGAAGGAAGGCGAGGGTGAAGAACCTGTGTCTTTTGATTGATTTTCAGACGCGTGCGGACGAGTTTTATCGCGAGGCGGTCAAGCGCGTTCACTACGGCGACATCGGCAATCTTATGTACGGCGAGGCGAACTTCGTTACGGGGCCGACGTGGCTGACGTGGAACCCGATAGGGAACATTCTGGAGCAGCGCAACGACCCGGAGGCGCGGCTGCGAGGGTGGGGGCTGAGCAGGGAGCTTTCGGGTGATATTATTACGGAGCAGGCGATTCACGCGATAGACGTCGCATCGTGGATACTGGAAGAGGAGGCTGTGAGCGCTTGCGGGGCGGGGGGGCTGAAGAGCCGGAAGATTGGGAACTGCTGGGACTACTTCGCGGTGGTGTATCGCTTTGCGAAGGACGTTGTGCTGACATTTCACTGCAAGCAGGGCGGGACGGACGACTTCGGCGAGACGGTGTGCACGATGTTCGGGACGAAGGGGGCGATTTATACGAATTACGGCGGGGACGTGTCGATTCGTGGCAGCTCGCCTTATCCCGGCGGTGAGACGACCGAGATTTACTGGGGCGGGGTGAGAAGGAACATCGCGGACTTTTATGAGAACATTACGAAAGGAAGGTATGCGAATACGACGGTCGGTGAGAGCGTTCGCAGCACGCTTATTTCCATTCTGGGGCGGAGCGCGGCGTATGAGAAACGGGAGATGACGTGGGGGGAGATGATGAGGAAAGGCGAGAAGTTCGAGGTGGATTTTCTGAAGGATTTGAAGGCGTAAGGAGTTAATGGTGAGGCGATTGCGAGCGGTCCTACTGGTCGCGGGAATGGTTTTGTCAGGGCTGGGTGGAGGCTGCGGGTCCGAAGAGGCGAACACCGAGCCGGGGAACATGGTGGTCAACTCGGTCGGGATGAAGCTGGCGTATATACCGGCGGGTGAGTTCGAGATGGGAAGTCCCATCGACGAAAAAGGCAGGGCGGAGGATGAGCTGCGACACCTAGTTAAGCTGACGCGTGGGTTTCGGATTGGGGTTACGGAGGTAACGCAGGGACAGTGGGAGGCGGTGATGGGTTATAACCGGTCGAATTTCAAGGGAGAAAATCTGCCGGTCGAGAAGATGTCGTGGAGGGAGGCGGTTACGTTCTGCAAGAAGCTCAGTGAGAAGGAAGGTAAGGTT
>CP070830.1:1778030-1784156 GCA_020344865.1 Planctomycetota bacterium | reverse complement strand
TCAGCCGGCGGGCCTGTACCCAATACGGGTCTGGCTATGGCCAAGCTCGGCGTCGATGTAGTCATCAACCGCAAAGTCGGAAAAGACATATTCGGCGACGTTATCAAACAACTGGTAGGCAAACTAAGGGCCGCGGCGCTCAAAACCGTTTCTGACCAGAACACCTCTTATACCATAGTGCTTGCGCCGCCGGGAATTGACAGATTCGTTCTGCACAATCCGGCCGCGAACGACACCTTCGGCGCCGATGATATCGACTACCACCTTGCCGGAAAGTGCTCGCTGTTCCACTTTGGTTATCCGCCTTTGATGAAGCGGATGTTTGAAAATGACGGCGCTGAGTTCGTCGAGATTTACAAGCGCGTAAAGGACCTCGGTGTAACAACGAGCCTTGACATGGCCTTGCCCGACCCGACCAGCCCTTCCGGACAGGCCGACTGGCAAATTATCCTTCGAAGGTCCTTGCCCTTTGTTGATATCTTCCAGCCGAGCCTGCAGGAGATAGCCTTTATGCTCAACAGAGACCTGTTCGAAAAGAGAAAGGCCCAGGCCAAAGGCGAAGACCCGGTTCTGTTTTACGAGCCGGCCGATTGTACCGCCATTTCAGATAAGCTCCTCTCAATGGGAGTCAAAATTGCCGCGCTCAAATGCGGAATAAGGGGTTTGTATCTCCGCACTGCTCACGCTGAAAGCCTTGGCGGTATGGGCAGTGCAGCCCCCGCAGACAGCGGCCTCTGGGCAAACCGCGAGATGTGGGCCGAGTCCTTTAAGGCCGAAAACTTCGCTTCGACACTTGGCGCTGGTGACGCGACCATAGCGGGCTTTTTGTGCGGCCTTTTAAGAGGCTTTTCCCCCGAAGACACGCTGCAGATTGCCAATACAGTCGGCTGGCAAAACGTTCAGGCAATCGACACCCTCAGCGGCATAAAAGACTGGCAGACTACTCTTGAACTTCTCAAAGACAAGAATAGACCGCGCAATCCGGCCGGCGTCCACTCTGACCAATGGCGCTACTGCGAAAACCAACACGTCTATTACGGACCAAACGACAAGCCCAAATAGCACGCAAATACCATAAGAAAATGGCCGGCCCCACCCTTGGCCCAAGGCAGTTTACCCCCTAAAGGCCCGAATCTCCTGCCACTCAAAACTAAACCCCAAAAACCAATCATACGCCCTGCCATCATTATTATAGTCCGCATAAAAGCCGAACTTCGAAGAAGTCCTTGGCGCAAAAACCATATCCCTGTGCAAGTCTTCAACAAAGCTGCCTCGAAAATGAAAATTCTTGCCGGTTCAGGGTGAATTCTGTAAAAATATTGATTTCTTACGAGATAATTTGTATTTTAACCGTTTAGATGGGAAATGGCGGGTAATAAATGCTGAGAGCGCGAGATTGCTTACAGGGATTTTTATATGTCGGGGATTGATGAGCGTTTTTTAAGGATGCAGGAAGATGGAGAAGCGATTTGTTTTTCATATCTGTATAGCACTTGTTTTGTCGGGAGGGCCATGGCTTACCCGGCCGGCTCTTGCCAACTCAAGCTGGAATATCCAGACCGTCGACAGCACCTGTGATGTCGGGCGGACTACATCCATTGCCCTGGATACGGCCGGGCGGACGCATATCAGCTACTGGGATTATACCAACGGCGAACTGAAGTATGCGAGCTATAACGGGCAGAGCTGGGACATCCGGACGGTCGACAGCACAGGATGGTCGGGCTATACGGTTTTTACAGCCATTGCGCTGGATGCAGCCGGGCAGCCGCACATAAGTTACGATAGTGTAGGCAAGGCAGAACTCAAGTACGCGGCTTTCAAAGGCTCAAGATGGGACATCGAAGTGGTCGACAGCGGTCAGGCTATGGGCAGCTTTACGTCACTGGCGCTGGATGCCGCCGGCCACCCGCACATCAGCTACGCGGACTCTATAAATTATGACCTTATGTACGCGACCTTCGACGGCTCGAACTGGCATATCGGAACCGTGGACAGCAAGGGGATTGTGGGCTGGGATACATCGATTGCCTTAGATGTAAAAGGGAACCCGCACATCTGCTACACGGAGTCGACCAATTATGACCTGAAGTACGCGGCCTTCAACGGCTCGACGTGGGACATCGCGACGGTCGACCATCCGGGGGGCGTGGGCCTGCAAGCATCTATCGGGCTGGACGGCAAGGGGAACCCACACATCAGCTACACCGATTATCCCAAAGGCGACCTTAGGTACGCGACGTATAACGGCTCGAGGTGGGACATCCAGACGGTCGACGGCGAAGGATGGGTGGGCTACGACACATCGATTGCCGTGGACAGCAAGGGGAACCCACACATCAGCTACTATGACGCGAGCAACATCGATTTGAAGTACGCGACCTTCAACGACTCAAGCTGGGACATCGAGACGGTTGACAGCGCGGGGGATGTGGGCAGGTACACGGCCATTACGCTGGATGCGAATGGGAAGCCGCACATCAGCTATCTTGATTTTGCCAACCACAATCTGAAGTACGCCTATGCTGAATGAGGATATACCCTTTACGATAACACATTGAAACTATTCGAATGGTAATTAAAGGAGAATTGTTATGGGTAAGCGTTTCATTGGATTGGTTTTATTACTTTCAGTTATCATTAGCGGTTGTGCACGAATAGAAACGGTTAGAAGGAGAGAGAAGTTAAACGCCGGATGGAGATTCATTAAAGAAGATGTTAAGAACGCACAGGCTCTTGATTTCGATGATTCGAGCTGGCGGAAACTGAACGTGCCTCATGACTGGGCTATCGAAGGGCCTTTTACAAAAGAAGTATCTTTCCGAGGGGGCTATTTACCCTATCCCGGTGTCGGCTGGTACCGTAAAACATTTACAATCGCCTCGGATGCTAAATGCGTTCGGGTCGAGTTCGACGGGGTTATGCGTGACGCGAGAGTGTGGCTGAATGGGCAATACATTGGCGGCTGGCCTTACGGTTATTCTTCGTTTTCATTCGACCTGACGGAGTACATCCGGCGCGGTCAAAAGAATGTGCTTGCAGTGCGGGTTGAGAATGAAAATAACTCGTCGCGGTGGTATCCCGGGTCGGGTATTTACCGCAATGTATGGCTGACCTTTACCGGGGCGGTTCATGTCGAACACTGGGGAACTTTTGTCACAACGCCAGAGGTTTCAGAAAGAAGTGCTTCTGTTAATGTCAAAACACAAATACAAAATCAAAGTCAGCAAGCACAGGATGTTGTTTTAGAAACGATAATTTATGATGCCCAAGGAAAGGATGTTGCAAGAAACACTGTCAAGAAGAACGTCGGTAAGAAAGCAAGTCTGGAGTTCGTGCAGGATTTAGAGGTCTTCAATCCGATTCGCTGGGACATTAAGAACCCGTATTTGTACAAAGCAGTCAGCAACGTCAAGGTCGATGGCGAGACAGTCGACCGGTACGAGACGAAGTTCGGGATTCGTACGTTTCGTTTAGACGCAAAGGAGGGCTTCTTTTTGAACGGCAGGAACATCAAGTTCAAGGGTGTTAATCTTCATCACGGTCTGGGGCCCTTTGGTATTGCTTTTTCCAGACGAGCGGCCGAGCGGCAGCTGGAAATAATGAAGGAGATGGGCTGTAACGCGATGCGGACGGCACATAATCCTCCCGCCTCCGAGCAGCTTGATTTGTGTGATGAAATGGGCCTGCTGGTTATGGACGAGACATTCGACGAATGGAAAAAGCCCAAGATTCCGAACGGTTACAACAGACTTTTCGATGAGTGGGCCGAAAAAGATACGCGAGCCCTTTTGAAGCGGGACCGCAATCACCCCAGCATTATCTTCTGGAGCACCGGCAACGAGATACCGGAACTGGATACGGCTGAGGGCAAAAAGAATGCGAAGATGTTTACCGAGATATGTCGCGAGATGGACCCGACGAGGGCGGTGACATCCGGCATTCATCTATCTAAAAAGCTGGACCGGGAATTAGTGGATTGTTTTGATGCGCTCGGATTAAATTACTGGCAGGACCGGTATGAGAAGATTCATAAGCAATTTCCCGACAAGCCCTTATTGTCCACAGAATCAGCGGCGACGGTCAGCACCCGCGGCGAGTATCACTTCCCGGTGAAAAGAGTGCCTAAAGGTTATCATGATAAGTCGCTGCAGATTTCATCTTATGATATTGCGAACTGCGGATTCGGAGACCTTCCGGATGTAGAGTTTAAGTTGCAGCAGGAGCATCGGTGGATGATGGGCGAGTTTGTGTGGTCGGGATTTGATTATCACGGTGAGCCCGACCCTTACGAAGATATGTGGCCGGCTCACAGCAGTTATTTCGGCATCGTAGATATGTGCGGCTTTAAGAAAGACCGCTTTTATCTGTACCAGAGCCAGTGAACCGATGAGCCGATGATTCATCTGCTGCCGCACTGGAACTGGGAGGGACGTGAGGGCCAGGTGACTCCGGTTTATTGTTATACGAATTGCGCCCGAGCGGAGCTTTTTGTTAACGGCCGGTCATTGGGGAAAAAAGAAAAAAGGGCCGGCGAGTTTCGCCTGAAGTGGGACGATGTGGTTTATCAGCCGGGAAGCATAAAGGCCGTTGGATACGATGATAAAGGAAAGGTGTTGTGCGAGAAAGAAATACGGACGGCCGGGGAGCCTTACAAAATTGAGCTTGTTGCCGACAGAGAAACGATTAAGGCCGACGGTGAGGACCTCTGCTTTGTGACGGTGAGAATCGTTGATGAGCAAGGCAATATCTGTCCGCTGGCGGACAATCTTGTTCGCTTTAAGATAGATGGTGACGGCGAGGTTGCCTGCGTCGGCAACGGCAATCCTATTAGTCATGAAAGTTATCAGGCAAAACAACGAAAGGCGTTTCATGGTTTGTGCCTGGTGGTGGTACGCTCAACGAAGAGGGAAGGAGACATTAAATTGACGGCAAATTCTGCAGGACTGCTGGCGGGACGGATTTCATTGAAAACGAAGGGACATTTAATGCCTTCTGGTTCGGCCGGGTGTGGCGGCGGCGCTCCTGCGATGGAGTGGCACAAAGGACACGGCACCGATAAGGGGGAAAAGCCCCAGCATGTCATTCAGACAAGCGATGGCGGCTACATGATGACAGGGATAACGGATGAAGCAAAGGGGCGTGCCAGCGATATGCTTATTGTAAAGACCGATGCCGAGGGAGATTTGCAGTGGCAGAAAATCATTGGAGCAACGAATGAATATGACTGGGCAAATATTTCGGCTGAGGTGGCGGATGGTTACATTGTGGGAGGGGCACTGTCTGAGTCGGGCGACCAGGAGCGGGCTTTGGTAAAACTTGACAGCAAAGGACAGATAGTATGGCGGAAGACCTATCATGCTGAGGGAACCGATGCTATTCGGGGGATTGATATAACGGAGGACGGGGGGATTGTCGGGACCGGCTATGTCGGCGGTACGAGGTTCGGCTATCTGTTTATATGTGATGACGGAAAAGGCTCGATTATGAAGACCGATTCGAGGGGGAACTTACAGTGGGACAAAATCCTGCCCTCTATGATACACGGTATGAGGATTCAGGAGGTGGCCGGGGGATTTGCAGTCGGAGGTAATCAATGGACATATTCGGATGACAAAACCTGTCAGGATGCAGCCCTGGTGCTTACAGACAGTGAGGGCAAGGAGATTTATCATAGCTATTACGGCGGCGAAGGCGACGAGCATATCTATGATTTTGCTGTTACGACTGACGGCGGATATATTTTTGCCGGTCACTCACGGTCACCTTCCTACGGAACGGTCAACTGGGACTACTATCTGTTAAAGGTCGGTCCTGACAAAAAAGAACAGTGGCACAGGACCTTCGGCCAGCCGAGAGGGTATGATGCCAAATATATTCACGACGAGGCCTATGGTGTTCAGCAGACTCCGGACGGCGGCTTCATAATCGCCGGCGTGTCCGGGGATGAATTTCCCTATTCTGCTTCCGGCCATCCGGCCGGGCCGTCGGATGAGTGGAAGGCTTATCTGGTTAAAACAGACGCCGATGGAAATGTCCTGTGGCAGGGTCTTTATCCGCCTGTCAGTGCGGAGGGCAATAATGCCGCAGAGCATATCAATTTGACCCGTGATGGCGGCTATGTCG
>CP070830.1:1774289-1777930 GCA_020344865.1 Planctomycetota bacterium | reverse complement strand
CGGTGCGGACAACGTGGCAGTTTTATATCAGCAGGTCATCAAAGCGAGATGGGGTCTTTCCCTTACATTGCCAAAAGATTCCGCAGCCTTCTGTTGACTTGTCGAGGCTGCCGTTGACGTCGTGGACGTAAAGGTTCTTTAAGTGGATGTGATGGAGCGTGCCGGAATTATCAGCCAGGACCTTCACCCCAGTGCGCCAGTTTTCACGTGTGGGGCCAAGGTTGGTAATCTCAAGGTTGCTCACCTGCCAGTACTCGACATTTTCCAAAAGCAGCGTATCCAGCACAGCCCCCCTACCATCGATGCGGGGCTTGCTGCCGTGACCATACATATCGATGATTATGGGCTTACCCTGAGCACCCGAACCTTGTGGTTTTAGCTGGCCGGTATAGGTAGTACCGGCCTTGAATAGAATTTTATCACCCGGCGCAAAGACGACCTTGTTTACACGATCAAGGCTTGCCCATGACTTCTCGGGCGACGTGCCGTTGTTATTGTCATCGCCCTTTCCGCTGTCGATATAATACGTTGTCCGGCCCGGCGAGTTAAACCGCTTTTCCTGGCCAAAGGTCGCGGCAGCCATAGCGGGCGCAGCCAGCACTGCTGCAACCATCAGAAAAGTAAAGAAAGTATTAGTGTTTGCCTTCATTTGTTAACTCCAAAGATTCACTTACTAACAACGAGCTACCATTTCATCAGGGGCTTTAGCGGTGCGTCCTCAACAAAGTTATCTGCCTGCCAGACCGGCGAGAGCAAGACAGCGACCCGGACGTTACCATTGGCTTGCGGTAATCGTGCCACAAGCCGCCTTATACCAGTGTTTGGTTTCTCGGGAGGCTTCTGCTCAGCCGACTCGATTATAAATTCGGCTCCAGCGGGGCTAAGCAGGCGCGCAATGAGCTGTCTGCCACGGAGAGCAAGCCTTGCAACTGATTTTTCTTCAATGGTGATTTCCGCGTCGGTGGTCATCCCCCAAGCCAGCTCACAGGGCTTTTCTAAGTGGAACTCATCCTGTACGAGCACCGCCCGCCGGTCATAAACCATTGCAACGCCTCTTGTTACCCTGCTCGCAAAATCCTTGTAGGCGCCGGTCAGGTCAACTAATACAAAGGCATAAGAGTCAGTAGTCTGGTACTTTATAAATTTTTCTTCGGCAAGTTCATCCTGGTCTTTGCCGCCAAGGATTGGGACGCTGTGGCTGGCGGAGCGCATGCGGTAATACGACCATCGTTTGCCGCCTTTTTTCTTGTCCCAGTAGCCGGGCAGATTGTAGTTGTCGGAACCGAGGTCGCGTGCCCAGCGAACACCCAAGGCATCCAACTCGAAATTGCCCAAATCAAGATGGCCGTGATTGACCTGATTGTAGCCGGCCTTTACCCCGACGAACAAAGCATTAGGGTCATCCCAAGCGCTTCGGAACAAAGCAACCTCGACGGGGCCGCGAAAGTAACGGTCGAGCTGCTGAGGATAGGGTTTGTCTCGCGAGGTCGGTTGATACCATATGATGTGCTGGGGGGTAGCTGCGTACTGTGCAAGGACGGCGTGCTCAGCTTCAGCGAACAATGGATTATCGTACGTACGTGCCAGCCAGAACATACAGGGCATAGGCTTTCTGGAATTGCTTTCTTTGCTGTCGGCGAAATTGAGAAATAATCCCGTAGGGCCGGTTGTGTATATTGGGAAAAGCGCCGTCTTTAAAAGGCCCTGAGTTTTCGAGAGGCCAAAGTCTTTATTCAGAGCGGTATCGAGGGCCGTGAGGGCGTAGGCAGTATACGATGTCGCGTAGTTCCAATAAGCAGGCCCTTCACCCCAGGCACCATCGGGCTCGTAGCTTTTGAGGGCGAGAGGCAGCGATTTAACGGCTAAAGGGATAATTTGCTGCGCGTATTCCGGGTCGGAATCGGCAATGGCCAGAGCGCCAATTATCATACCTCCGTTGCAGACCTGGTTCCAATTGTGCTCGGACTCGGGCCACCACTGCTGCTCGTACGCGCGCAGGCCGGGTTCCAAGCCGTTTTTGATTAAGCCGCTTTTGATATCCTCCCGCATCTGGTTATCGAAATAAGAATACAGCCAGTCATAACCAACGCCTACAGCGTGTGACATCTCGGCCGTATCAAGGAAGTGCGATGGGTTCCAGTCCGGAAAGGCACAGACAGCAAGCAGGTTGTCAGTTGCCGCGCGAGCATACTTTTGGCGTCCGGTCCATCTCCAGGCCAGACCAAGAGTGTAGACCCGTCGAAGGCATTCCCTGCTAACATGGAGTAGCCGGGGTCCAATCTTATCGTAGGTTAGAACCGACCTTCGGCTGTAGAAATCCGCATTGTTTAAAACATAATCGACGCAGCCCTGCAAAACCTTATCCTCCGCATACTGCCGCTTCAATTTCTCCAACTCCGCATCCTCTAACATCAGGCGAGGGCGGTCTTTCCGAAGGGTGGCGAGTACGTTGGCGGGCTTCGCAATGGAATGCTCACGAGGTGCTAAACTGCAACCGCAACAGATAAAGACGGCCGCAAAGACAACTTGAACGCATAAATATATCCTTATATGTCTGGTTCCTACTCGTTGCTCTTTGCGCATATAAGCTCCCGCAACTATTCTATATCTCCGGCATTGCGCGCCGAACCGCAGGGCAAAATTATCAGAGCGCAGACCAATAAGCTCACACGAGTCAAAACTGATATTCTTTGAAAAACCATTTTTCTCCTCATTCGTATTCGCAAAGGACGATTTCAAACCGCTGCAATTCGGGGACGACGCATTTTATCCAGCCGGCTCTCACAGCAGAGAAATCGAGTTTTTTCTCAGCCCTTAAAAGGCGGATGCTTTTCACATTTCTCTGCGTTTTAAGCTGCAGCGGAATCGCCGACATCGGAATTGGTTTATGAAAGGCGGTTCCATTTTGACCGGTATGGTTAATCAGACCCACCCACTCGAACCTGCTGTCGGAGTCGGCGTGACGAGTCACCTCGACAAGGGGGGAGGCCTCGACGACGACACTTCGGTCGAGTCCCAAAAGGCCCTCAAGTGCACCCATCACCAGCAAAGATTGTACGTGATTGCTGCGTCTTTGGTAATGGGAACCGATAAGCCACGGGAAGAAGGCGCAGCGGCCCTGGCCGAAGTGGGAATACAACAGGCCGGGGATATCAGTTACCTTCGTGTAGTAACATTTTTCGGGCGGGCCGTACATTGCCTCGGGAATAAAACCGAGCAGGCTTTCGGTTTCGCCGGCCGGTTCACATACAAGAAAGTCGCTGTCCAAGTAAGCTATGTCGAGTGCGTAAAGGTCCGAGACCGCCAGTTGCTTTTTATCTTCCGGCCGAATACGAAAATAGGTGCCCCTAGTATGAGGCTGGAGTTTGTACACAGGTTTAACACCTGCGGCTTTCAGGCGGATGGCATTTAGAGGATTACCGTTCTCATCCGCAGTTGACGTCATACCCGTTGCCAAGAGTTTGCCTCCGTTTGCCACGTAAGCATCAAGTCTGCTGCAGACAGTATCGCTGAGATAGCGGACATCCGGCAGTATGACAAGCTGATAGTCCTCCAACGCCTTCGGGGTGTTGCCCTGTGCCAACGCCGCGTTTTCTATGACGTCGAAGAGGATGTGATTTTCGGCCAGGATACGAAACAGG
>CP070830.1:1771293-1774189 GCA_020344865.1 Planctomycetota bacterium | reverse complement strand
GGGTGTATTTGAATCGGGTATCGAGATGTAGTCGAGAAGACCGTCAAGCTGAATCGCCGTCCCCGACACACCCGCCGGGTAGATAGGAGCGCCGTGTACCACCCCGTCATAGCCGTTTCCGCTCGAATCGTTCACATCTCCCTCAAATTCATAGCGGGCTACCAGACCCGTCAAGCTCGGCGTCGTCGCCACGACATTGTAATCCATGACAAGCCAGTCGTGCGCCATTATTTCAAGGTCAAACCCATCAATCAGACAGTCACCTGTAAAATCACCTTCGTCAATAGTAAGCCCCGAAACGCATCGTGGTTTGAGAAGCTCAATCTCGTCGAAGTGCACGTTACCTACGCCGCCCGCCAGACTCTGGCCAACACGCGGACCGCCAAAGCCTATGTATACCTTGCTGATATTCGTCAGGTCCAGACCCAGCGCATTAAAATCCTCCATATCAATGTTCCACTCTCTCCATTCTTCCACAAGGAATTCATTCATGTCCGGATGTTCAATGACTCCAACGTTGCTGCTTGCGTCTTCCAGAGCAACGTACATCTGGTCGTTGGCGGTAATGGAATTTGTCGAATTACCGTAAAAACGCAAAACCAGCGCCTTCACACTGGCATCGGTCCAGTCCGAACCGCAGACCAGGCTGGCTGTTTCCGCGTCAGCCTCGGACCCCACGTACTTGCCGCTGGTCTTGTAGGTGTTGTCATAAAGAAACTCCATCGAGTTGCCGTTGTATGTCAATTGCGGTTCCGTCTCAAGAAATAGTTCCGAGCCGGTCCCGTTTGTCCAGTAATCATGCCATACGTTCGTTAAAGCAGTAGTATCCGCGTACGAGTCAAAATAGTCCACGATAAGACGGTCAAGCGTCGTAAAGCTCCATACGTCGCCTCGCCACGTATTCGGCCCATTGACCTCGTCGATGCGCCAATAGTACGTCGTATCAAGTGCAAGTTGACCGGGGTCATAGGTGTTAACATCAACCAACTGGCTGCCTTTGTACTCGCTCGAATTTGTATTGGCGTCGTCAACCTCGAAAAAGCTCGTCCCGAAATACACATCGTGAGAAGCCGCATGCAAACCCGCTCGCCAGCTAAGGTCCGTAGTCTGGATCACGAATGTTGCTCCATGGTGAGGGCTTGGGTCCCAGGCAATTACCGGCAGACCGATATCAAGTGAGACATCGTCAACCAGGATTGTCCCTGGGGAGCCGCCAAGTACCAGAAATTCCGCATATGATGTCCCGGCAGGAGCAGGGTCGGTCACCACGGTGAATTTTTCATAGTTCAGCTTCTGTTGGCCGTTGATAATGATTGATTCGTCCGCATGTATTATTACCCCGTTGACATCTTTAAATTCCACCTTCAGCGAGCTAAGAGGTGATCCCCATACTTCCGTCCTGGCCCACGCGCTTGCGACGATTATGTCGTTGACCTCGACTACGCCGACAGGGGTGTCCTGATATATACCGGCGCCACTGGCCCATGGGTCCTCTCCCTCGTTTACCCAGCCGCCTACGGCAAAGAGCTTATCATCGCCGTGAGCCAAGAAAGTACTCTGTGCTGAATCGCTTTTCCACGCGGCCCAGGCGTTGCCCCAGGTAAACTTGTTCCATAAATCCGGCATCAAACCCTCGTTCCATGGCTCGGCCGTCATACCGTCTTCAAAGCCCACGTTGACTAATACGTTCGTGCTTGTGCTTACGGTAAAGCTCCAGATGTCCCCTTTCCAGATGTTGGGGTCGGATTCGTTAACCTCGTCAATACGCCAGTAGTAGGCCTGTCCCAGTTCCAGAAAGCCCGGGTAATAGCTTGTATTGGCGCGCGGCTGATTGCCACAGTACGCCGCCGAAGAAGGGGTGGCGTCGTTCACTTCGCTAAAACTCGTCCCGAGGTAGATGTCGTGGCTGTTCGCATCTGCCCCCCATATCCAGCGTAGGGTCGCGTGATAACGGTGGACATCCTCTTTTCCATCAGCGGGGGTCGGGTTAGAGGCTGTTATGGAGGCGACCGTAAAGTTCCAGACGTCCCCCTTCCAGAGGTTGGGGTCGAATTCATTAACTTCATCAATACGCCAGTAGTAAGTCTGCCCCAGCTCAAGGAGTCCGGGGCTGTAGCTGTTAACATCAACCCCCTGGTTGCCTTTGTACTCGGACGAAGAAATAGTTGCATCGTTCACGTCACCATAATCGGTGCCGAAGTATACATCGTGTGAATTCGCATCGATGCCCGGTGCCCAGCTGAGAGTGGGTGTTTTGCTCGCGCCAAGTGACCCGTTGAAAGGATTCGGCGTATTAGCCTTGGGATTCGGACATGCACCCCAGCAGGCCGATATTTCATCGAAATAGGCGTCGCCCTCACCGTCCATGTTGTTAAAGCATTCAATCCTTGCCGTAACCGTACCTGCCGGAGCAGGTGGAGTCTCCATCTGAACAAAAGTCCACTCGAGGATTTCGCCTGTCAATGCGGGTTCACCTATTACCGACGTCTCGTCCCGACGCAGGAAGTTATTCTGTGAAGGTTCATAGTTTTCATCGCCCCAAGATACGGTTAACACTGCACAGTCGCCTGTGGCGCCCTCACTGGTCCTGACCCAGCCTTGAATGCAAAGGATGTCGCCTTCATTGACATCCAAAAACTGCTGGGCGGCGCCGGAACCACCGGGCTCGGTCCGGTACGCTCGAAGGTAGTTGCCATTTAGCCGTATCTCCGGCTCGCTCTCGATGGCGACCTCACCTCTTTGCCAGGTCCACAAGTCCCAGCCTGTGCCACCCAGCTCAAAATCCGGGTCAGCCAGGATGTTACACGCTGAGCCGTTGGCCGATTGGCTCATGAATGGCCCCAAAACCAAAACAAGAGCGATTAGCAGAATCAATTTTTTAGACATGATACTCCTC
>CP070830.1:1766952-1771193 GCA_020344865.1 Planctomycetota bacterium | reverse complement strand
CGGCCAAGTATCCTTTCTTCCCAGTGCTGCTTTTGTTCCTTGATCCAACCAGAGCGGGCAATTTAGTTCTGTACTGCTTCGATACCCTTCTACAAGGACAAAGGTTATCTCCATGAAATAAACAGGCCCGCCCACTATTGTATATCTCTGGCGATACGGTACCGGTAGGTCTTCAACCGGCCCGTCAAATTTGGTGTGTAAACGAACTATTGCTTTTTCTATTCCCGGTGCGTTGTGAAGTTTAATTTCTACTGCATCACCGCCTAATACAACCTGTCCGACTCCATGAGGTGGCTTGGTCTCAGTAGGGGGGATGAAAAAATCTTGCGGTTTTTCTGGTTCTTCGAAATCAAGGGCCATAAGGTCATACGTAGAATCCCCCCACTTCCGGTCTTTATAATAAGTTTTTATCTGTATCGGCATGAGCGAGTTTCTGCCGACAGTTACAGAAATTTTTTCGATCCAGTCAACTTCCCCTGGAGGGTCAAACTCGTAGATTAAAAAATCCGAACTTACTAATGCAGGAGTTCTGTCGTTGAACTGTGAAAAATCGAAAGGCACCAGAGAGTCGCCGCTTGTTATGGCTTTAAAAAAGTTCTGATGTTTTGCCAATTCCGATTCTGCAACAACAGTTATATTGTTGTGTCTGTCAAAAACTACAAATGTCTGGCCGTCATCAAACGATTGATATGCTCCATAACTGCCGTACCCTCCGGTACTGCGAGTTCGTAGTTTACCATGAGCAAACCACCCCTCACGAATAGAAGGAAAGCCGGTTTTGTAATTCTTTACTACATAAAAATGCACGTACTCGACATTCGTGACTCTACTGGATACTTCTGCCCAAGCCGTGTTTGCAACGTCAGGCGTAACGCCAAACTGATGTATACTCATAAGGACCGCGACAATAACCACCGCTGCGGCTAATTTCGTAATCGGACTTTTCATGATTACTCTCCATATATTCGGCGTTGCAGCCGTTTTCTCGGGTCCTGATTTTTCATATGCCGTCAATGCATCATTAAGAATGCGTTCGTCGGCGGCCGCTGGGCCCGTTAAGACTAATTCCTTTATCAATTTCTCTGTATTGTGTTGAGGATTCATTTTTCAAGTTCCCCATCTAAAATTGAACTCAGTTTCTTCAATCCATATCTGTATCTTCCATGGACCGTGCTGACTGATGTTTGCTGCATCTTCGCTATTTCCCTGAATTTAAATCCTCCCTTTAAATGCAGCACTATTACCTCTCGCTGCTCATACGGAATTGCTGCCAGGGCGTCTGTCAGAATCTGCGATTCTTCATCAGCTTCTAATCGCCTTTCGGGACAGCTTGCACCTGAACTGACCGGTCCGGCCGTATCCAGTTCAACAGTCCGTGACTGTCTGCGACGAAACTCATCACGCACGCGGTTGACAACGCAGGTTATTAAATAATTCTTCAAGCTGCTCCGTACTTCAAGCTGCCTGGCATTTTCGGCAAATGCTACGAAAACATCATGTAGGACATCTTCCGTTGCATGAGTATCGTGCAGCATCGACCCGGCTATAGTTCGCAGACTATCTTTGTACTTTTCATAGAGCAGACGCAGACCATCCTTATTGCCGCGTTTTAGCTTCCATATGAGCAACTTATCTTCCAGCATCAAAGACTACCGTAATACCATCAAAACGAACGTTCGCTAATTATATGACGCACCAGATTCCAATTTTATATACCCAAAACAATTTTTTCGCCAGATTTGTATGTGAAAAACGGCTTTTCGGTGCAAAAGATATAAAAAAGGCCGAGCCAAACCGGCCCGGCCAGATTCTTTGTCTATCTAGTCTGCTTGCTATTCGACTGGCTGCACACGGCTTCCTAAACCGCTGATTGTCCATCTGTCCGGTTGAGTGGAAATTCGTCTGACATGTATCCAATGTGCATCAATCTCAAAATACTGCCCCTCAAATTCTAACAGAACCTTGCACGAGCCTATCATCGACGTCGTGTCAGGGTCTGGGTTCGGACGAGGTTCTCCAACGGAGATTATCTTGACCGCATTAGCACCCACGAAAAACTTTTCAATAATCGCCCCTGGTGCGCCTGACCACATTAACCCTGCCTTATCAAAGTCCTTTTCTATAATCGCTTCGAAGAATGTTCGGGCAACCTCTGCAACAACTTGTTCATCGGTCATATCTCCCTGTGCCAGCCCAATATCCTCAGTAGACCGGATTTGTACCTTCAGCAGAGACGCGGCGCTTACGCACTTCGCGAGCACGCCCAACGAGCACTTGGTAGATCTTCTGCTGAACCTGGTCATCGAGTGTCAATTCGGGATGCCATTGTATGCCGACAATCCATCCTGTCTGGCCGGCGCTTTCCGCCTCGATAGCCTCGATAACACCACCGGGGCCGGTTGCGGCGATTCTTACCCCCCCGCCGGGTTCACCTACTGCATTACCGTGCAGGCTGATAACTTTCGTCAGATGCCTCACACCCAAGGTCTCGGCGAGCTTACTGCCCGGCTCCAGCTCAACTGCGTGGCCCGTCAGGACTAAGTGGTGGTCCTTAACATCTTGTTCTTTGCGAAGGTTTCGCACTGTCCCGCCCAAAGCGATGTTTAGAATCTGGCAGCCACGGCAGATTCCGAGCATGGGCAGGCCGCGCTCCCTGGCAGCGCGAATAAGAGCGATTTCGAAGTCATCACGCAGCCGATGAACCAGCATGGTCGTGTTCGCATCGCCGCCGTAAAGCTTTGGGTCCACGTCGCCTCCACCGGTGAGCAGGATTCCGTCGATTCGTTCTTTTTCAAGCAGGATTTTCACTGCTTCCGGGTTTACTTCGGGGTCGCCGGCCGCATCAGGGCGTAGCTTAATCAGTCGACCGCCGGCTGCGGCCATCACCCGTTGATAGGTCGCGTCGGTTATCCCGACCTTAGCCAAGAGCGTGTTATCCAGTGAAAAAGCAATACGTGGAGCATCTTTAGGTAGACGCGCCTGTATCCAAACAGGATAGATAAAACGAACCGATACGTAAATGCCGACCACGATGGCCAGCACGATTGCGATGCGGCGGAGCCAACGCCACCGGCGCTTAGTTGGCGGCGCCACCTTGCTTAAATTACAGTTTACCTCGTCATTCATCGTCATCACCGGGGCCGCCTTCACCCGTGATAAGTTCGAGGTTCACCGTTCCATGTTTCAAAAACACAGCCAACGGATACAGCACACCCAGCGCAGCCTTGGGGTCGTCATGCGACAGAACGTCGTAGATGTTGTCTTTATGTTCCTCGAGTAGCTGCTTGGCCTTGTTGAATCGAGCCTTAACGTCAAAGTATTCTTTAACGCCCAGAAAGAGCTTCCGTATGCCCCGGCGCTTCGAGCCTGTGCGAAATTCTTCTTTTGCCTGCTCCCAAAAGGCACTCAGGGCTGCCATACCCCGTTCGTTTTCAACTATCTCCTGAAGAGTGGCTAAAAAAGCTAGGATAGGCGTTTCCGTTCGAACATCAGTCCGAGTTTCCTTCACGGGTTCAATGTGTCCTTCCACTGCAAGCTGGAAGAGCAGCCACGGATAGTCCCATCCCGATTCGACCGACTGTATAAGGCCACCAAAGAACCGGGGATTGACTTCTATTAGGTATGGCTTTGCGTCAGGCGTCCCTTCCCACCGAAAGTCCAGCTCTGCCACACCGTGCCAGCCGAGCGAGCCTAAAAGCTGGGCCGCGACTTTCTCCATTTCCGGGGCTTCTACTGTCTCGCGCATAACCGTCGCCCCTCGCTCTGCTGGAAAGGCCCGCAGACCGCGATATGTCATCGATGCTACCATCTTCCCATGGTCGAAAAGTGTGGTCACACAGTAGTCGTCTCCGTCAACCGCTTCTTGAATGACCGGATAGTCCCTTTCTCTGAGTTTGAAATGCTCTATGAATTTTTCAAAGGTGGTTTTTATCTCATCGGGTGTGTTAACTTTTTGGATGCCGACACCCGAAGCCGCTTCTCGTAATTTCACAAAGGCCGGCAGCCTCACCTTAGAAGCAATTGTCTCAAAATGTGACAGGTCCTCTGGAATCCACGTCTTCGGAATGGGCAGCCCGCGTTCCATCGCATAAGCCGCGAGCGTCCCCTTGTTGTGTACCTGTTCGATATGTTCTATCTGAGGCACCGGAACGCGGATGTGTGGTTCGAAACGCTCTCGGTACTGGGCAATAAGATAGGTCTCCTTGTGAATGGGCATCAGAACGTATGGCGTAGCCTCATCT
>CP070830.1:1761482-1766852 GCA_020344865.1 Planctomycetota bacterium | reverse complement strand
GGGTGTGGTAAGTGTTTATATAAATGAGTAACCATTATTGTTACTCAAGTTAGGCAGGATGGATGGAAGACAAGGTCCTTGTGGTATTATGCAAGTCCGGGAACAGAGAGGGGCTGCGCCGAGTGTACGGCAAGTACAGGGATGACCTTCTGATACTGGCAATAGCTCTTTTAAATGATGTGAGCGCTGCGGAAGATGTTGTTCACGATGTTTTTGTTTCTTTTGTTGAATCATTGGAGGGCTTCAAGCTCAGCGGGAGTCTTCGCGGTTACCTTAGGACGTGCCTGGTGAATCGGGTCCGGAACGTCTGGCGAGGGCAACATCGGGAGCAGGTGAGGTTAGAGACGAGCGATTGTTCGCGGCCGGAGACGGCCGACCCGCGCGATTCTATTATCTGCAACGAGGAACTGCAGCAGGTCAGCAAGGCGCTCAGCAAGTTAGCGGCTGAGCAGCGGGAGGTGATTGTTCTGCGTCTTAGAGAAGGGATGCGAATGAGTGCGATAGCGAGACTTCAGGGAGTTTCGGTGAATACGGCGAGAAGCCGTTATCGTAATGGTCTTAGTAAGTTGCGGTCAATAATTGGTGCTGAGGTGTAAATATGGATACGGCACGCAAGTTGAAAGAGCTGCTGAAGCGGTCGGATGTGGAAGTCAGCGGCGATGTGGACGAGCGGATTTGGGATGATGTAAGGGAGAGGGCGGAGAGGTTGCTGAAGCGGGACAGGGCGGACAGAAGCAGGGTAGGTACATGGCGGAGGATTGTGCAAAGTGAGGCGGGGCGACTTGGACTGGTGATGGGGCTTGTAGCGGTGCTGCTGCTGGCGGCGTACTGGTACGCCAAGTCAGTCGAAGCAAGGGATGTTTCGTGGGCGGCGGTTGCGAGCAATATTGGGAAGGCGGAATGGGTATCTTACCGGATGAAAATGAGCAAGGGACTTGCCGGTCAGAATGGAGTTTATAAATCCGAGGCGGAAATATCTCACGGTCCTTCCGGTGATTTGCAGATCGGTGAATACTTAGAGGCCAAGCGTAATAATGTTTTGATCGGCGTAGGGCAGGAGGGGTGGACAGGCGGCGGACGCACGCGGAGGGCGCCTGTTAGTTTCGACGTGCCGAAGGAGGAGCTCACCGAGATGGCGAAGAAGACGTTGGCGAAGGAGATGGTCAAGCGGTTTCTTTCGGCAGGTGGCAGAAGACTGCCTTCTCGGAAAACGAGTCTGGGGTGGGTGGAGATTATCGAGGTTATCGACGTGGAGGCACTCGGACTGAAGGGCGCGGGGGTCCGGAGTGCGATTGGGCGGATGTCGGTGGATGGGCGGAGTAACCTGCCGGTTATGGTGGAGATTGAGATTAATTTCAAGGACGGGGCGAGGACGAGGGTGTGGCTGGATGAGTTCGAGTGGGATTCAGGAGAGCAGAAAGGCCGTTTTAGGCATTAAAAGTGAGGTTGCTGGAGGATCAGGCAGTGACGGGAAATTGGTTGAATAAAAGGGGAGTTTGGTCTATAATGCTGTTGTATTTGCGGGCCGCATCAGGAGGAGCGCAAGCAATGATACTGAGCTGGTTTTTGCCGGTTTGCGCGACTGATGCGCGAGCGCGGATGATGGATAAATAATAGAATGAAAATTTCTTAGGAAAGGGAAAAGAGATGAGACGGAAGAGAAAAATCATGGTGGTAATTATTATGGCGGCAGCAGGGCTATCGGGTCTATGCGGGTCGGCCTGGGCAGAAGAGTTTGAGCTGACGGTTAATGTCGTGGGCAACGGCATAGCGGACCCGAACGGGGGGACTTACGAAAACGGGACGGTCGTGACGATAGAGACCTGGCCGGAGGCGGGCCATTGGGTCAAGGGCTGGAGCGGCAGCGATGATGATACATCGGGCGAGCGGATGAATACGGTGACGATGACTTCCGACAAAGTGGTAACTGTCGAGTTTGCCCCTGCGATTATCGTAAACAAGCCCGCGGGTGGTGACGTCTGGGCATCCGGGAGCACTCACGAGATTGGATGGTCGAGCTACGGCGCAGGCACTGTGGATATTATGTACAGTGAAGACGGCGGCAGTTACTGGCAGAGTGTCGAGACCGGCGCGGCCGATATCGGAAGTTATACATGGGAGATAGCAAACAAGATCCATTCCGAGCAGTGCGTTGTATCCGTGGTGCCCGGCACGCCTGACTCCAACGTTGTGTGCCTCGACAGCGGCATTTTTACTATTCAGCGTTACAGCGGACCGGTATCACTACCGCGAGGTTGGAGACGAGGACCCAAGGCAGGTGAAGAATACGGACCTGAGTTTGGTTGTGTTAAATGGACGTTCGAAACTGAGGGTCCCGTAACGGCTGCTGTCACTGTGGGGCAAAAGAAAGGACAAAAAATCAAGGCCTACGTGGCCTGCGAAGACGGAAAAGTATATACGCTTGATGCCGACACGGGCGAACTTCTGTGGAGCTACGACACGAATTCGCCGCTTCTGGGCTCGGCCGCGGAGAGCTTGCTCGGGAGTGTATATGTCGCTAGCACGGACGGAAAGTTGTACGCACTTGACAGAAACGGCCAGCTGCTATGGACGCATACGACCAAAGAGCCGATATTTTCGTCCCCGGTTGTATCCGCTCAAGGCCGGATATATGTATGCTCTGAAGACGGGACTATTTACGCATTGGAGCGTGACGGCAGCGAGAGCTGGCAGTTTGAGACGAATGGATTCGGGGCGCTGGGCGGGGCGATTTTTGCAACGCCGCAGATTGCCGCCGATGGGACGGTTTATGTGGCGGGTTTGTATGACCCGAACCTTTACGCTCTGAATCCGGAAGACGGGAGCGTAAAATGGGCGTGTAATTTTGAGCATACGGTTCAAGTCCCGGACGATTGGGGTGGGGAACAAGAGGTAAATTTGGCGGGGTGGCCGTTTGCCCCACCTGCTATTGGGGCGGATGGGACGATATATATGTCGCCTGCGTTCGACACGCATCTTTTCGCGATTGAGCCTGAGACGGGTTCTATTGTCTGGTCCACAAATCTGTGGCGTTTGAAGCTGCGTTATGGGCGGGGGGACGCCGTGGTGATTTGGTACGGTCCGGGCGAGCCACCGGAGTATGTTGAAGTTGACGGGCGACAGTTCGAAGTCCGTTACGTAGGGGCGATACGCTATTCGTACTGCTGGTCACAGCCTGCGGTAGGACCCGACGGGACGATTTACGTGAGCTTCGAGGATGCTTATCTTCGGGCAGATGACCCCAACGGCAGCATGAAGTGGGCCACTAAACTTGGTGAATTAGGCTCGGTTACACTGACTGCGGGCGAGGACGGGCTGATTTATGCTGCAAGTGATGATAAGAAGCTCTACGTGGTTGACCCGAACGGTGAAGAGGTCGCGTGGTTCGAAGGTAACGGCTGGCTGAGCCACCCTACAATAGCGCCGGGTCGTACGATAATAGTGAGCGATGCAAACAATATGGTCTGGGCGATAAGCCAAGAGACGTGCGACGGCGAGGAGCCTGTACTCGACGGACCGGGCGAGCCGAACGAGCCGAATGTCCCAGTCGCGGATGAGTCAGGTGGATTCAAGGTAAAAACAAGGCGGCAAATAAAAAGCGTAAGGGTAAAGAGATGAGCTCAAAAACAGGTTTCAGTAAAAAAGATGTTATTTTCATCGTGCTCTGCGGTGTTTTTCTTGTCGCCACAGTCGGGGCGGTTGGCAGCAGGGGTCGAAGGCGAGCGAAGGAGGCGGTTTGCCTTTCAAATCTGCGGCGAATGGGTTCGGCGTTTTCGATGTTTGCAGCTGACAACGACGGGCGCTTCATGCGCGGCTGGTACGGAACCGATACTTTGAACACTGATATGTGGATGGAGGCCCTGCGGCCTTACTATGTGAATCCAGATTTGCGGTGCTGCCCGGAGTCTGTGTTACCGATGAGTGAGGGTGGCTTTGAGTGGAACTTAACGGTTGCTGCATGGGGTGTTTTTGATGATTACGATGCGAGCATGACACCGCTTGTGGCAGGTGATTACGGCAGTTACGGTAATAATGCCTGGACTTGTAACCCACCGCCCGGAGGGGGTATTTGGTGGGGACAAGATGTTTACTGGAGAACTGCCAACGTAGCCGGTGCGGCTGATATACCGCTGGTCGGCGGTGCCCAGTGGTTTGAGACCCGTCCGAGTCAGACGGACGAGGCCCCCATGTATGAGGGCATGTCCTGGTTTGGCCCTGATGGTCCTGGCATGCAGTGTGTTTGCATGAACCGTCACGGCGGGTATGTAAACTGGAGCTTCTTGGATGCATCGGCCAGAAAGGTCGGGCTTAAAGAGTTGTGGAGATTGAAATGGCACCGTAAGTTCAATACAGATGCCCCCTCGCCCTTATGGCCGGAGTGGATGCGGGATTTTCAAGACTACTGAAAGGTGAAAGGAAATGAAATCAAAAACAGCATTTACGAGAAAAGACGTTATTGTCGTTTTGGGCTGCGTGGTATTCCTGTTAATGACACTTGGTGCTATAGGCAGCCGGGGTCGCAGGCGAGCGAAGGAGGCGGCTTGCCTTTCAAATCTTCGGCGAATGGGGTCAGCGTTTTCGATGTTCGCAACTGACAACGATGGGTATTTCATGCGAGGGTACATAGGTTTGGAGACTGAGCCAGAGGATTTGTGGATGGAGGCTCTGCGGCCTTACTACAGGAATCCAGATTTGCGGTGCTGCCCGGAGGCTGTGTTACCGATGAGTGAGGGCGGCTTCGAGTGGAACTTCACGTTTGCTGCCTGGGGCGTTTTTGATGATGACATGCCGAGCATGCTGCCGTATGTGGCAGGTGATTACGGCAGCTATGGAATGAACGGGTGGGTTTGTAATCCACCGGCAGGTGCAGGGTATCCGTATGGTGATGATAGGAACTGGAGAACTGTGAATGTGGCCGGTGCGGATAAGGTGCCGCTACTTTTAGGTGGGCAGTGGCTTGATGGCTGGCCGGGGCAGTGGGACGCACCTCCGGCGTACGAGGGTCAGTGGAACTTGTTTGAGCCAATGGTCGACTTCTGCTTGAACCGCCACAGGGGTTTCGTAAACGGCGTGTTTTTGGATTTGTCCGCCAGAAGGATAGGTCTTAAAGAGTTGTGGACTCTGAAATGGCATCGCGAGTATAACACGTGTGGGCCCTGGACCACGTGCGGAGGGATGCAGCCGAGTTACTGGCCGGTGTGGATGCGGGATTTTGAAGACTACTGAAATTATAGATAAGGTGAAAGAAAATGAAATCGAAAACAACATTTACAAGAAAAGACGTTTTTGTTGTTTTGGGCTGCGTGGTATTTCTGCTTGCTACTGTCGGGGCAATTGGCGAGAGCGGTCGACGACGAGCAAAGGAGGCAG
>CP070830.1:1755401-1761382 GCA_020344865.1 Planctomycetota bacterium | reverse complement strand
CTGTCGGGGGCTGCGGAGAGGAGGTTATTTTCGAAGAGGTTGTCTGAGCAGTGGTACTGGATGACGATTTCGCCGCCCCAGCCACAATCGTCGGTGTCGTTGTTGTAGAGGGTGTTATTTAGGATGCTGCAATCTCTGGCCCAGCCTCTGTTGGCGGCGTATCCTCCGATGAAGATTCCGCCGGAGTGGCTGTGGCGGATGATGTTGTTTCGGACGATGACGTTGCTTGTTCCCTTGTCCTTGTGCTCGCTTGCCACCTCGATGCCGATGTTGCAGTGGTGGACGATGTTTTTCTCAATGATGATTCTCTTGCCGCCGTCGACGTAGATGCCATCGGCGCACCGTTCGCCGGCGTAGGCCGGGTTCGATAAAGAGTCGATGTTGTAGACGGTATTGCCTCTGCAGACACCGTCTCTTGCCTGGTCGAGACAGGGGTCACTGCATGTTCCCTCGTGGCCGATGAAGTCGATTCCGATGTTGTCGTTATCGTGGATGAGGTTTTTCTCGACGATGAAGTTTTCGACGTTGCCGTTGAGGACCATAGATTCGCTCCAGCCCAAGATGCAGTTTCTGACTTCATTGCCTTTGATAACGAGGTTGTTCATTGAGGAGGCGGAGCTGTAGCCGTAGGCGGCTATGCCGTGAGCGTTTCCGCCGGCGGCGGTGTTTTCGATATGATGGACGAGGTTGTTGTGCAGTTCGATGTGGTGGGCGGCACCGAGGAGCCAGATTCCGGCGGGGGTGGTGCTTTTGTTAGTTGTTTTTAGGTTACGCAGTTCCAGGCCGGAGACTATTATGTGGTGCTTATCCTGGATTTTTATGAGTGCGGGGTTGGAGCCGGTGAGGCCTGTGGCGTCGATGACGGCGGTCTGGGCGCTGTAATTTTTGAGGGTGATGTATCCGCCAGCGGCCGAGCCGGAATTGTTGAAGGTTACGAGCTCGTTATATACACCGCCGGTTACGCAGATTGTGTCGCCGGGGCCGACGCTGTCGACGGCGTGCTGGATGGTAAGCCAGGGCGACGAGAGGCTTCCATCGTTGGCATCGCTGCCGGTGGTCGAGACGTAGTAAGTACCAGCAAGCAAGGGCGCCATCGGTATTACAAAAAGGGCGGCGGCCAAAACAAAGAAAATGTGTTTTTCCACGTTCGCACCTTCTGCTTCGTGACAAAAAGCAAGAATCCTTCCCGTTGTCGAATGAGTCCATTTTAACGGCTGGGCGGTCGGCAAACAAGGTGTTTTCTTTTATTTTGAGGTGTGAACGAGTGAGGTGCGGATTAGTTTAATGACTGGGCGAGGATTTCGAAATCGAGGAAGTTGATGATGCCGTCGCCGCCGGGAGGGGCGATATCCAAGGAGGGCTCGTTGTCGAGCCAGTGTGATGAGAGGACGGCCAAGTCGGCAAGGTCGGTGGAACGGTCGCCGTTGAAGTCGGTCAGTGAGGAGCCGCTTAGGATGAGGGAATAAGACTGGAGGCCGTTTATCAGCAATCCTTTGTAGGTTACCCGGGCGATGTAAGTGCCGGGGGTAGTCGGGGAGGAGATGATTACTTGCTCGACGTTGTCGAGTGAGTTGTCGCCGGTGGCAGCGGGGTCGTTTGGGCCGACGGGGTTTAGCACAAACGGATAATAAGTTGTCGAGCCGTTCGGGTCGATGAGGCGCAGGTCGAGGTCGTTTACCAAGCGAGGTGCGGGGTTATCCAAGGTCTGAATGGCGGCGGCGGGCGGGTCCGTCCAGCACAAAGTCGCCTTGACTAGGCTGGCTGTGCCGGCTTCGAATGCGTGGGCGGCCAGTGTGTTAACATCATCCAAAAGACCTTCGACAATTTTGTTCGCGTCCGGAGAGTCATAGTGGTCGGTTATGTGCTGGGCGGCGGCATGAGCATTGATTAGCCCCCATCCGAATTTGTAATCGGGTCCGGAGTTGCCGAGGTCGTCGGCAGTATGGATTATAAGGGCTTTAATTGTGCTCGCTCGCATGGCGTCTGCCGGGAAAAGCCGGTTGTAGTATTCTGTTAGCAGGACAGCGGCACCTGCGGCGCTGGGAGAGGCCATGCTGGTGCCGCTCCATGAGGCGTAGCTGCTGTCGTTGTCGGCGGTCGGGGAATAAAGGCTTGTTCCATTTGTTACAACGTCCGGCTTTATACGTCCGTCGTCGGTGGGTCCCCAGCCGGAAAAACCGGTCATAGCAGCCTGACTGGTGTCGCGGACGCCTGCGGAAACGGCGTCATTAACCGCGCCGACAGTCATGATATTCTTTGCGTTGCTTACTGTCATGATAGTATCGAATCCACCGTTGTCATAGCCGTCGTCATAGGGGTCGGTGCATGGGTCGTAAGTTTTTGTCTGCCATTTCGGAGGAGGGGGGTCATAGAAGGCGAATGTTTGTCCCGGGGCGGGTGCGTTGTCTGAGCGGTCGTTTCCTGCGGCTTTGAATGGGAGAAAGTAAGGAGCGTCGTAGCAGAGGCTGTCCCAGTCAGCGGTGTCGGTATTGTACATGCCAAAGTAGGCATCCTCTCTCTGTCCCCAGATTCCGTACCATCGGGGCGGTGAATAGGAGTTTTCCCAACCGATTATGAAGCCGTATGAATGGTTCGAGATTTGTATGGTTCCGGGTTCGTGCGGGTATGACATCGCGCGGGAGGCCATTTCTGAGGCGTCGCTGTTCCACTCGTAAGAATCTATCAAAGCGTTCGGCGCCATACCAAGAGCGCTGGTCACAATACCGGCAGCGGCGATGGTTCCTGCGACGTGAGTCGAGTGGTCGGAATAGGAGGCACCATCGATTATGTCAATGCGGGTGTCAAATTCCTGATGTGTGTCTCTGGCAGCGCCGCCGTCCCATACGCCTGCGGTCAGTCCGGCACCATTGAGGTCATATGGCGGGGTGTTTCTTATGAGGTCGGCACCGATGGATATGGCGGCGTTGATGTTGCAGGTTTTGTAGGTATATATTCTGTAGTCGTCTATGGCCATCAGCTCGAAGATGCTTTGGTTTATTTTTTCCGTGAGGGGCCAGTCGTTAAGTCGGGCTATAGAGGTGGCGTGCATTTTTTTCTGTTGGCTTTTCTGCAGGAGTTTATCGACCACCTTCTGTCTGGCATCGGGGCTGCTAAGGTTGGCAGATGTGACTTGCTGGAAGAAGCAAATAGTTGTACCAAATAGAAGTGCAAATACCAGAAACGAGCGGTGAGGTAGTAGCAGAGATAGAGTGGCTGTGTGCTTAAACACGCCTATTTTCCCAAAGTGCCTGTTCATCACCCATTAACCGCCAAATAAACTGTGAGGGCATATCCTAAGAAATTTATTATAGCCTGAGTAACGTTCGAAATCAAGTCAAAAACTCGGTTTTGGGAGGCGACGGACGTATTTGTGTTGGTGGGGTGGCAAAAACGGGGTTTGCGTATTGTAAATGCAGAAGCGAGTTTGTAACATAGCTGCGTTTTCAAGGAGACGTGACAAATGGCGAACGGATTGACAGGGTTAATAGGTGGTACGGGGCTGGGTGAGGCTCTGGCCGGCGATATCGGCGAGGCGGAATTTCATGATATTGAAACGCCTTTCGGAAAGCCGAGCGGAAAGATAATGGTCGGCAAGTTGGGGGCGAATAAGATTGCATTTATCAATCGGCACGGCGAGGGTCACAAACTTGCTCCGAGTGAGGTCCCATACGCAGCGAACATCTTCGCCCTGAAGAAACTCGGCGTTCACAGCGTGATAGCAAGCGGAGCGGTGGGGTCGCTTCGTGAGGAAATCGCGCCGGGGGACTTGGTGGTAGTTGACCAGTTTATCGACAAGACGTTCAAGCGGACGAACAGCTTTTTCGGGAATTACGGTGCGGTACACTGCGAGATGGCACAGCCGGTCTGCGGGCGGCTTGGAAAGCAACTGTCAGAGACGGCCAAGACAATCGAGGTAAAGACGCATTCGGGGGGCACGTATGTTTGTATGGAGGGGCCGCAATTTTCGACGCGGGCGGAGTCGCTGATGCATCGGGCCTGGGGCGGCGATTTAATCGGAATGACGGCGATGCCGGAGGCGAAGCTGGCGAGAGAAGCGCAGATGTGCTACGCACTGATTGCGCTGGCGAGCGATTACGACTGCTGGCGGGCTCACGAGGGGGGAAAAGACAAGCAAACACTGCTGCAGGAGATAATATCAAATCTGCAGACGGCGACAAACAACTGCCTGGAACTCATTAAGGCGGTCTTGCAGGGCGGCGGTGAGCTTGTCTGTGAGGATTGTCAGTGCCGGAAGAGTCTGGATTTGGCGGTCTGGACCGACCCAAGTCAAGTCAATCCGGGTGATAAGGACAAGCTGAAGGTTCTGTTCGAATAGTACAAAAGGCGCTTTGTATAATCATGCTTTTAAGGGAGTGAAGTTGCAGGGGAGTGGGGAAGTAAGGAAGGAATGGGAGGTAATATCGAGGATTTGCATGGTTGGCCGAAATTTCACCAAGAGAAGCCAATAAATCCTTCTTCCTGGCTTTGTGCCTGCTGTGGTTATTTTTTGTGTCTTTTGACGAAGTCGGCGTACTGCTGGGGGGTATCTATGCCGTCGCAAGCGTGTTTTACCTTTCCGACGAGTATTGAGTAGCCGTGCTCGATGGCGCGTAACTGCTCGAGCTTTTCGATTTTTTCCAGGCTGGTTTGGGGCAAGGAGGTAATTTTGAGCAGAAAATCCTTGTGGTAGGCATAAATACCGAGATGTCTTAAGTACTGCTTTACTTGACCCAAGCCGGAGTTTTCTCTGTTATAGGGAATAGGGGCTCTGGAGAAATAAATCGCCCTGCCGTTGTAATCGGTGATTACCTTTACGATGTTGGGGTCGGTAATCCGGTCGGCGTTTTGGAAGTCGGCGGCGAGCGTGGCCATAGGCACATCCGGATGCTCGTTTAGCAGGTGGGCGAGAAAATCGATATTTTCCGGGTCTATCTCGGGCTCGTCGGCCTGCAGGTTGACGACAATATCGACGTCCAGAGCGGCAACGGCCTCGGCAATACGGTCGGTGCCACTCTTGTGGTCGGGTGAGGTCAGGATGCATTCTGCGCCGAATGATTTTGCGGCATTCGCGATTTTGCGGTCATCGGCGGCAATTATTACCTTTTCGGGCAGCTTGGCGAGGCAGGCCCGCTCGTAGGTGTGCTGGATGAGGAACTTGCCGGTATCTCTGGCGAGAACTTTACCGGGGAACCTTGTAGAACCGTAACGAGCAGGAATACAAGCTAAGATTTTCACTGTTTCCTTTCTCGGCAGCAGAATTACGTTAAAAAACCACTGCCGGAGTAGAATATGCCAAATGGAATCCTCTGTCAAGGCCCTTTGGAATTTCGTTTTTCATAAGAGTTAACCGGCCGGAACAAGAGAACCGCAGGGTTGTAATTTGGCACTTAAGCATTATACTGCCATTCTGTGCCGGCAGGACGGCCGGGACTTGTCTGGACGATATGGCAATAGCCCATAAACGGTTTAGCAGACTCATAAAAGAGAGGCAAATTATGAGAAGGGTACTGGGACTAATCACGCTGGCTGCCATAGTCTTGGTTTTTGTTGCCGGCTGTAAGCAGAAAGAGACAGGTAAGGCCAAGTATCGTATCGCGGTGATTCCCAAGGGGACGACGCACGTTTTCTGGAAGTCCATTCACGCAGGGGCGATAAAGGCAGAAAGAGAGCTGCAAGAGCAGGGTGTGGAAATCATATGGAAGGGGCCGCTGAAAGAAGATGACCGGGAGTCGCAGATAAGGGTGGTGGAAGATTTCATAACCCGCGGCGTCTCGGGGATTGTGCTTGCGCCGCTGGATGATGCAGCGCTGCGGATACCAGTGAGGGACGCGGTAAACAGCGGTATCCCGGTGGTGATAATCGACAGCGGACTTAAGAGCGAAGACCATGTCAGCTTTGTGGCGACGGACAATTATATCGGGGGCAGGAGGGGCGGCGAGCGTCTGGCTGAGATTCTGGGCGGCAAGGGCAAGGTAATTATG
>CP070830.1:1747038-1755301 GCA_020344865.1 Planctomycetota bacterium | reverse complement strand
ATATGGGAAAATACTGGTGGCGAGCGGCAGGCGAAGCAAGGCATTAGAGCAATTTGACCTTGTCCTCAAATCCGACAAAAAGCTTGCGGAAGCCTGGTATTGGCTGGGTGTTGTTGCGGAGCAAAACAGAGACTACGACAGGGCCTGTGAACACTACTTAATGGCTTCGTTGCTGGAACCGAGAGACGTCGATTACATCTTAGCCGTTGTCGACGCACTCGTAGCCCGAAACAAAACCAGTAAGGCGGTAAAGTTGCTGAACGAAAAGATAAAAATTATGCCTCATAACGTTTCCTTAAAAGTAGCTACGGCAGATTTGCTCACCCGAGAAGGCGATACTAAAGGAGCAATTCGGCTTTATGAACGCGCGGCCCTGTTGGCCAACACCAGTGACATAGCCGAGTCTCTTGGGTATTGCTACATTCTCGACGGCCAATGGAACAGGGCTGCAGAGATTTTTGAAAGACTTTTGGCCGAATACGAAGAAAACGCGACGTCACAGCAGCATTCCAAAATGACGAGTCAGGAAAACCAAAGACGCAAATCTCTTCTACGAATGCTGGCTATATGCAATATGAGCGCCAAACGCTACGACAGGGCGGCAAGCTGCTACAGCAAGTTAACCGTCGAAGAAAGAGACAATGCCGAATTCTGGCTGCAAATGGGTCAGGCGGCATTAGGTTCGGGCGCATCCAACCGAGCTTTTATGTGTGCCCAAAAGGCACTGCGTTTACGGCCGGGCTATACCGACGCCGTAGTGCTACTCGGCTGCGCTCAATACGCATCTGGCGACTACCTCCGGGCAATCGAGAGCTTTAATAGTATAGGAACAGACGCCAGGAATGGAGGTTTTTCGTGGCTGATGATAGGGCGATGTTACGAACAGTTGGGTGCTATAACTCAGGCCCAGCAAGCCTACGAAATGGCAATCGAGATGAATCCCGACAGTGAACTGGGAGATTTTTTGGCCAGAAGCAGAGGGCTCGACGATTGGCCGACTGACTGGCCGTAATACATTTAGAAAATCCATGCTGGAGGCAGCAAAAGAGCTTGGAGCTGTTATTTTGAAACCAGCAAGAAACTTATATGGGATGGGCTTACATTTTGCGAAAAGTCGCAAGATGGCGCCCCTGGTAACCTGCGTTGTCCTGTGTAGTTTGTTTATAGGGGGCCTCGCCGAGTGGTCCCGGCGCGCCGTGATTACTAAAGCAAGCTCGGGTATTTCCGAACATGCAACTTCATGGGGATGGGGCTCCATAGCGTCGATATCCTATGTTGCCGCGGCTGTGGGCGTGGTTTTGGTTTGCTGGCATTGGTCAAGGCTAATCAGCGAGCTCACGTCGATAGCCCGGCAACTGCAGGACGAGCAAGTAAACTACATCGGCCCAAGCAACAGCGACATAATCAATCACCTGTGTGAGGCGGTCAACGATCGCTTTGGTAAAGAAACCGACTGCAAAGCGCAACTTGAGAGACAAATCGAAGACCTGCAAATCCAGATGCAAATCTTTGAAAAAAGAGGACGAGATACCGAAGCTATAATATACAGCATTCGCGACGCTGTCATCGTCGTCGATGAATTTGACAATTTGTTGATGGCAAATGAGGCAGCAGGAAGACTTTTCAATTTCGACCCTGGAAATTCGCAGCACAGGCCTGTCTGCGAACTGATTTCCCACCTCAGACCAGACTCAGGTGAGAATCAACTCGTGGATTTGCTGCAGCAGAGCCGTCAAGGAAAGATACGAAATACGAGGCGAGAAATCACTCTTTCAAGAAACGACGAGTTGCAGACATTCGATTGCGTTGTTTCATGTATGTATGAGCAAAAAAAGCAGGTCTCCAGCGTGGTCGCGGTCCTGCATGATATCACGCGCGAGAAAGAAATATCCCAAATGAAAAACGACTTTGTAAGCTCCGTCTGCCACGAGCTAAAGACACCGCTTGCTTCCATCACGGCTTACTCAGAGATGCTTTGCGACGGTGAGGCCGATGATGAGAAGACAAGGAAAGAGTTTTACGCGGTGATTCAAGGTCAGGCCCAACGATTGAATCGCCTGATAGAAGATAGCCTGAATATTTCACGAATAGAGTCGGGTCTGACTAAGGTCGATAAAAAGCCGGCCAGCCTGACAATATTAATAGAAGAACAACTGCAAATGATAAAAAACTACGCTGCGGAAAAGAACATCGAGGTTATACGAGACAAGCCGATTGTTCTCGATCCGGTAAATGTGGACCGCGACATGATTTCCCAGGTTATTGTCAATCTGCTCAGCAACGCCATCAAGTATACGCCCGCAGGTGGTTCGGTAAGAATCCAGACGGATGTTGATGAACCTTCTGGTCTGGTGCGGGTTAACATAACCGACACCGGAGTTGGAATCCCCGACGACGAAATCGAACGCGTCTTCGACAAGTTCTACAGGGTCGCAGCGAATAAAGGGCAGGCGAAGGGCACAGGACTGGGACTAAACCTTGTCAAACAAATAGTTGAGAAAATTCATAATGGTCGTGTATTTGCCACCAGTAAGGTCGGTGCGGGCAGCACTTTCGGTTTCGAACTGCCTTTGGCGACTGCGCAAATGGCAAAAGTATAAGACACATTTTTCAGGGCATTTTTTTTGGAGACAGTGTAATGGCGGAAAAAAAGGTTTTGGTCGTAGACGACGAGATACACATCATTCACGTGGTCGCGATAAAGCTTCGCAACAACGGCTATGACGTCATATCAGCGGAGAACGGTGCTGACGCTTTTGAGCTGGCCCGTGAACAGCAGCCGGACATTGTCGTAACGGACTTTCACATGCCCGTTATGACCGGCCTGGACCTTGTTCGGGAACTTCGCCAAAATGAAACGACGAAAGATATACCTGTAATTATGCTGACAGCAAGGGGCTTCGCTATCGAAGATGAGCAAAAGGAGGATTTACAAATATCGGAATTCCTCAGCAAGCCCTTCAGCCCCAAGGAGTTATTAAGAAGCATTGAGGACATTCTGCACGAAAAGGCGGTCATGCAGAGGCATTGATGACGCGTTTTGGGAACTCAAGCAGCCATGCTGAATACAGTTGGTAAAAACCTAAGTTCATTGCAATTGCAACAATTGAATCGCTTTGGCAGGTTGGTAAGTGAGTTAGGCGTCAATTTTGCGGTCTACGACGCCGACAACGAACTGGTTTTGCAGTCCGACGGCGGCAAATTCACAACGAGTCCCGACCAACTCACAAAATCAAGCCGTCAGGCCTTGGAGCAAACGTTGGACATAAGCAACGCTGATGCCGGCAGCGACATCTTGCAGTTGGGTGAAGGCAACCAAGTACTTGCGACCGTGCTTAAATCGCCCGATGAAGTCGTCGCAGTTGCTTTGATTGACTTAGGTAATATACCGGCCGCGGAGGCTGAACAGCCAAGACAATACTGCAGCCGGAAGGGTCTTGACTGTAAGCATGTCGACGGCTTATCAGAGTTATCGGTTCAGGCAAACATTAATTACCTAAAGTCTATGCTGAGCCTTTTGGCGGAAGATTTTCAGGCCCAGGCAAGAGCCGAAGCCCAAATCGAAATGGTAAGTACTGAATTGGCGCAGACCTACGAGGAGCTGGTTCTGCTGCACAAACTCAGTACAAATATGAAAGTCACCGAACCGGATGTGAACTTTCTGCAGATGGCGTGTGATAATCTGACCGAGATTATCAGCGTCGAGGGTATCGCTGTACTGCTGGAAAAGGCGATAGAGGATGAGAAGCGCCTCGTACTGGCGGCGGGGATAGGCCTGATTGATATAGATGAACAAATGGCGGCTGTCCTGAAGGGCCGTCTGGTCGACGAGATAAATGCCGGCCAGGAAGCCCTCCTTGACAGTGAAGTGGACTCGCCCCTGAAGTACCAGTGGCCGGAGCACATAAAAAGCATCATCGCCGTACCTTTATGGGGCAAGAGCAAACCACAAAACCATTTTTCTGACATACCGCCTTCTCAAAACAAGCAAAAGGAGGCCGGCCAGGTAGCTCCAAACGGAAACTGCGTAAGAGGACTGATGGTCGCAATAAACAGAATCGACAAGCCGGATTTCGACAGCACCGACGTGAAGCTTTTCAACTCAGTGGCGAACGGCTGCGCGGTTTTTGTCGAGAATGGCAGGTTATTCAAAGACCTCAAGGAATTATTTATAGGTGCCTTAAGAGCGCTGACAAGCAGCATCGATGCGAAGGACCAGTACACACGCGGTCACTCCGAAAGGGTCGCGTTTATTTCGCGATGGATTGCTGAAAGGCTCGCCGAGGAAGAATCACTCAAAGAAGAAGAGATACACAAGATTTATTTGGCAGGATTGCTGCACGACATAGGGAAAATGGGAATAGATGAATCGATACTGCGAAAGAAAGACAAATTAACTGAGCAGGAGTTCGACCACATAAGGGCTCATTCATCAATAGGGGCGAGTATTCTGAGTGAAATAAAACAAATGCGTGACATCGTGCCGGGCGTACTGTCCCACCACGAACGCGTAGACGGTGATGGTTATCCCAACGGCCTGGTCGGCGACCAAATCCCGCTGATAGGAAAAATCATCGGACTGGCGGACAGCTTTGACGCGATGACATCGAAACGTGTGTACAGAAACGCTATGACGGTGACAGAAACACTAACGGAAATCGAAAAAAACCTTGGAACTCAGTTTGACGAGAAAGTTGGAAGGGCCTTTATCGACAGCAACGTCTATGAACTCTGGGACATCATGCAGGGTGGATTTGCTGAAATCTATGGTAAGGGTGATTTTGCGGAATATGGCACTGCCGCCGTAGGGAGCATAATCAGATGAGAGTTAAAAGACAAGATTATAAGGATGTTACGGTTGTCGAACTCCAGGGCGACTTGGATGGAGACTTTATCGAGCTTCTGGAAAGTACTATTAGCGAAATAATCTCGGCTCGGACAGCTGGAATTGTCCTTGATATGAGCAACGTGGGCTTCATTGATGGTCAAGGCCTCGAGAAACTGCTATGGGCGCGAGACTACTGCAATGAGAAGGACTGTGAGCTTCGTTTAGCGGGGCTTGATGAAAACTGCGCGAAAATCCTGGAAGTTACTCGGCTCGATAAGCAGTTCGAGCGATACGCGGAGGTTGCCGAGGCGGTAAAGAGTTTTGTGTAGAATTCAAGTGTGGCCTCGGCCCCGCTTAAGAGGCTGGGGCGAAAGGAAAAACGATGAGTAAGATAGCGGTGGAAAATAAGGCGCAGCTCGGGCAACTGCTTGTAGCGCGTGGTATTGTCACGCCTGAGCAGGTCGAGAAGGCCCTGGCGGAGCAGAAAGAAAAGGGCCATCGCAAGCTTCTCGGCGAGCTTCTTGTCGAGATGAACTATTGCACAGAGAATCAGATAGCATCTGCGCTGGCTGAAGGCTACGAAGTGCCCTATGCGCAGGTCAGCCCGAAGATATGTGACGCCAAGGCTCTGGAGATTTTACCGAGAGAATTTTTGGAGGAATACATCGTTCTGCCGCTGTTTAAGGTTTACGATGTCCTGACGGTGGCAGTTAGCGAACCGACAAACGTATTTTTGATAGACGAAATAGAGCGTATAAGCCGCTGCAAGGTGCAAATCGTCTGCGCAACGGCAAAAGACATCAAGGCGACACTTCAGACATATCTACCTGCTGCAAACGTCTTTGTTATCGACGATATCATCGACGACGAGGGGCTTGACGATTTTACCCTGATAGAAAATATCGCGGAGGATATAAGCAACCTTGAGCAGGTAGCAGGCCAGTCACCGGTCGTCAAGCTGGTTAATTATCTGCTTTACAATGCCGTTCGTGAAAACGCCAGCGATATTCATATTGAGCCCGACGACAAAAAGCTGCGTGTTCGCTACAGGGTCGACGGCAAGCTATACGAAAGACTATGCCCGCCGCACCAGATGCACTCTGCAATCGTTTCGCGCATCAAGATTATGGCGGAACTGGACATAGCCCAGCGTCGACTGCCTCAGGACGGCGGCATTCACGTACTCATGGAAGGAAGGCCCATTGATTTGCGCGTTTCCGTCATGCCCGGCAACCTTGGCGAAAAGGTGGTTATCCGGATTATCGACCCGGAGAAGGTGTTGTTCAATCTTGAGTCGCTCGGATTTACATATGAGAACCTGCAGCGCTTCAGGCAGTTAATCCATTGCCCGAATGGTATAGTTTTGGTAACAGGGCCGACGGGTTCCGGTAAAAACACAACACTTTACGCCGCCCTGGCCGAACTAAACAACGAGGAGGTTAACATCTGCACCGTTGAGGACCCTGTGGAATGTAACATAAGGGGCATAAACCAGTTCCAGGTTAATGAGGCTTCGGGATTTCGATTTTCCACCGCATTACGCAGTCTGTTAAGACAGGACCCGGATATCATAATGGTCGGTGAGATTCGTGACGAAGCCACGGCCAACATTGCAGTCCAGGCGGCCTTGACAGGTCATCTGGTCCTATCGACGCTTCATACAAATGACGCGGCCGGCGCTGTCACTCGTCTGCTGGACCTCAATGTTGCGCCTTATCTCGTAAGCGCGTCACTCATTGCCGTACTCGCGCAGCGCCTTGTTCGTAAGATATGCGCCGCTTGCAAGACGGAATATGAGCCGCCCGCGAGTATTAGAAAGATTACAGAGAAGATTGGCGGTGACATCGAGAACTTTTACCGCGGCGTAGGTTGCAAGAAATGCCGCAACACCGGCTATTCCGGTCGAATCGCGATACACGAACTCTTTGTGCCTGACGAAAAAATCAAGGAAATGGTCAACGACCGGGAGAGTTTAAAAAAACTAAAGGATGCGGCTTTGCAAAACGAGATGGTTCCTCTTCTTTGCGATGGTATGGAAAAGGTAAAGGCCGGAATCGTATCTATCGAGGAAATACTGCGAACAGCTCAAGTAGAAGCGTAAAGTGTCTAGCACAGTTAAACGTTTGAGTAGGAATAAATGAGGATATCATCAACAAAAGCTGCGGAAGAATCGGACGCCTTCAAGGAAGGCGAGGAACACCAAACGCAAGACTCGCCGGCCAGGCAAGCAAAACAAGCTCCCGGCAGCAGCCAAAGGCAAGGTGCAACCAATGCCGAGACGCCGGAGACGGGCTCAGACTCCGCTGCGAGGAAAGAACATCTTAAAGGTCACGCACAAGGTTCAGCGCAACAGCTCCATACCGCAAGAGTGAAACCGCCGGAACTCATACTGTTCACTACACAGTTGGCCGTCATGCTGGACAGCGGGGTAGTGCTCAGCGACGCACTTGACGCTATTGCCAAGCAGACTGAATTCGGTGCGTTCAAGATGGTCATCACCGATGTTTGCGATAAGGTCAAAGGTGGTGACAATTTTTCAAAAGCGCTTGCTGACTACCCGAGGGTCTTCAGTCCGATGTTTATCAGCATGGTCAGGGCCTCAGAGGCATCGGGAAGAACGGTGGAAATGCTCCGAGTACTGAGTGGTTATTTGACTTTCGAAGCCGAAACTCGCAAACGTATCAAGGGTGCACTAACGTACCCGTTCGTAATGGCGCTGATGGCGGTGGCGGCTACGGGAACACTGATGTTCTTCGTTTTGCCACGGTTTATGAAAATTTATGAATCCAGAGGAGCGGCCCTTCCGAAATTAACTCAAATGCTGGTTGGTCTGTCGAAGACACTTGGCGATTTCCAGGTGATGACAATCGTAGTGACGGGTCTGATACTGGCAGGCACGGCACTATATTACTGGGCGGGTACGGCAACCGGCAGGCAATTGATAGATTTTATAAAAATTCGTACTCCTGTACTGGGTACAATGTTTGTCGACACTGTCGTGACCCGGAGTATGCGTATTATGGCAACGATGGTCAACACAGGAGTAAATTTGCTTGACGCGATAGAAGTCATGCAGGGCTCATGTGAGAATTATTACTTCCAAGAGCTTTGGTGCGGCGCCGACAAAAAAATTCGGGATGGTTACCAGCTGTCAGAGGCGATTCAGATTTCCCTGGGCGAGGAGGGACACAAGGCCCAATTAATCGCACCGGGGATCATCCAGATGCTTCGAGCAGGGGAAAAGAGCGGCAAGCTCGGAGAGGTCTGTGATAAAATATCCGTTTTTTACGAAAAAAAGCTGGAGGCTTCAATCAAAAGCGTTATGGCCCTTATAGAGCCGCTTATGATTACAATTCTGGGTGTCATCATTGGCACCATAGCGATAGCCCTGCTGCTGCCTGTCTTTAGAATATCGAGTGTAATCGCCCACTGATT
>CP070830.1:1744238-1746938 GCA_020344865.1 Planctomycetota bacterium | reverse complement strand
CAATCTTGACACCGAATGAATCGGAAGCGGAGCTGCTGACGGGCATTAAGGTTGAGAGCGAAAAAGAGGCTGCCGCCGCGGCCGATGCCCTGATGGCCAAGGGTATCGAAACAGTCATAGTCACAATGGGCGCAAAAGGCGCATTTGTCGTGACCGCGGATTCGAGAGAGCTTGTTGGCGGCTTCAGCGTAAAAGCCGTGGACGCGACAGCCGCCGGGGATGTGTTTAACGGGACTTTAGCTGTTGCAATGGCTGAAGGTAAAGCTCTCAAAGAGGCAGTCAAGTTCGCGAACGCAGCCGCGGCGCTTTCGGTAACCAAGCTGGGCGCACAGCCGTCGGCGCCTACAAGGAAAGAGATAGAGAAATTTCTCAGTAGTTAAAGCACCTTATATAGCAGGAGATGCAGGGGGCAGCGAGAACAAGCGCAGCGAGTCTGCACACCTAAGCAAGCAGCACTGGTTATAGACTATAATCAGGTACAGCCTTGTGTAGATTGATTAATTACGTCGAGCCTGAAATTTCTGACGATACAAAATTGGTTTGAAACACCAGTCAAGGACACATAAACTATAAGTCATGCCGGAAACTCGGAAAGTGATATTGCTTATTGATACCGCAAGGGCATACGGACGAGGTCTTTTGCGCGGAATCGCCAAATATTCTGATCTCCACGGGCCGTGGATATTCTACTGGAAGGCACCGTTCTATAGAGAGCCTGCCGGCCTGCGCGTAACATTGTCCCGACTGAAGAAGCTGGACGCCGATGGCATCATCATGCGTGAGCAAAAGGAAACCGGGAAAATACTCGCTATGGGTCTGCCTACCATTGTCTCTCCTTACAGCAGGCGATTCTCAGGTTTGCCTAATATAGTTCCCGATGATGGCGCGATTGCGAAAGTGGCAGCTGAACATCTGCTCAACCTCGGCCTTCGATATTTCGCCTACTGCGGCTTCGAGGATATGTTTGCCATTCGAAATCGCGGAGAAATCTTTCGCAAGACGATTGCGGACGCTGGTTTAAGGACCTATGTTTATAAAGAGCCAAGGTCACGGGCCAGGCGCCAATGGGAGGTTGAACAAAACATCATGGCCGAGTGGCTGAGGTCGCTGCCAAAACCGGTGGGAGTGATGGCATGCAACGATGACCGGGGCCGGCAGGTAATCGAGGCCTGCAAAATAGCAGGTCTGCACGTCCCAGAAGAAGTGGCGGTAATCGGCGTTGATTACGACGACCTGGTCTGCAGCCTGTCAAACCCGCCGCTTTCCAGCGTTGCACTGAACTTTGAGCGGGCAGGATACGAAGCAGCGGAACTGCTGGGCCAACTTATGGCAGGGAAAAAACCGGGTAATCAGACTATAGTTGTTCCGCCTACACATATTGTAGCCAGACAGTCAACAGATGTTCTGGAGGTCGAAGACTATCACGTGGCCCGGGCGGTGCGCTTCATCCGCCAACACGCAAAAGAGCCAATTCAAGTCGAGGATGTAGTGAGTGTGGCAGCGGTTTCGCGCCGCGGGCTGGAGCGACGGTTCCGCAGAGTGCTGAGCCGTTCGGTCCTCGACGAAATCAGACGAGTTCATGTTGAACAGGTCACCCGGATGCTGATAGAGACCAATTTGTCGATAGCACAAATCGCATTGACTTTGGGATACACGGGCGTTGCTCACATTGCGCGATATTTTCGGCGAGAGAAGGGGATGAGTGCTTTGGAATACCGTAAACGTTTTGGGGGTAAGTAGTTGGAGGTGGGCTGGGAGTTTGGCGTGTGTTTGTGTTTTTTTTGTAAGTGCCTGCCGGGAGGAGGGTTAGCTCAGTTTGAGCTGGTGCGGGTCAAAACCCCGAATTTTAGTGGGCTATTGGGGATATAGAGGCGGAGACGGGGTCGGGTGTCGCAAAATGGTTAGAGTATTGCGCAAAATGGTGTTGCATAAAGTGCTACAAAGTGTTAAAATACCAGACGACATTGCTATAGATTTTGTAATTTGCCTTAAAACAACGGTGCGAAATTCTGCAGGATTTGTAAAAGGTGAGCGCATTGTGTACAGCCGTGGTGAAAAAGCGAGAGAGCACCAGCAGAAGGCAAATTGCGAGAGATTTTGTTATTGGCCCTTGAGGCAGAGCGTGAAGTAGTAAAGGGTCTGTAAAAGGGCAGGCTAAGAAAATACGGGTCTGACGAGGAGACGATGGAGCATCGACATCAAGAATGTCGGGGGATTGTTAACAGGCGAAGAGCGTTTACGCTGGTAGAGCTGCTGGTTGTTATAGCCATCATTGCGCTATTGATGTCGATATTGCTTCCTGCGCTGGCGCGTGTGAAAAAGCAGGCAAAGGTGGTTCTTGACCAGTCGAATCTGCGCCAGTGGTCCCTTATTTTTACGATGTATGTCGAGGACAACGATGGTTATTTCCACAAGGAGATGGGCGACAAGTCGTATGGTTGGGTCGCAGCGCTTAGGCCTTACTACTCGGGTTATAACAAAACGACAACTACCGGCGAAAGCTCCGCCGAGAAAGATATACGCGTGTGCCCAGCCGGGAATAAGTTCTGGTGGGATGACAGTCATAACTGGACGGGAACCTTTGGTCGTTCTGATTCGGCCTGGGGGATATTTGCGGGCGGGGGGGATGACCAGGGCGCAGGGTGGGCTTATCCTGGTGACTGCGGCAGCTACGGGCTGAACGGATGGGTCTGTAATGAT
>CP070830.1:1739263-1744138 GCA_020344865.1 Planctomycetota bacterium | reverse complement strand
TCCGTGGACAACCTGCTCATTTATCGAGGCGCAAATCGCACCTCGGAACGGCTCCCGAGACGTCGGGCTGGGTACGCCCTCAAACAAGGCCTCGGCGCCGGCGTCAGCGACAATCTGTGAAGCCACGCTGTTTAACCGGCCGGTGGTAATCCCGGGCTCGGCAATCTCCTGTAATTTTGAAAGAACATCGGCTACAACGGCGCCTGCTTTACGAATCAACTCAATTTCTCTTCGGCTTTTAAGCGTTATAGCCATTTAATTAAACAATTCTAATCATCGCGATTAAGGCTTCCTGTAGCGAGCTGCAAAATACGTAATTCTACACCGAGACAAGCGCATCCAGATTCTCAAACACTAAGGATGCTACATGGTCGGCGTCCTCGTTAGCGTCGATATCATAAACCGTATTGTTTTTTTTGTAATAATCCACCACCGGCTTCGTCTGCAGGCGGTAGGTCTTAAGTCTATTAGTCACTACCTCGCGGCTGTCATCCGAACGCTGGATTAGTTCGGCGCCATCGTTATCACAACGCCCGTCAACTTTGGGTTTTAGATTCTTAACGTGGTAAACAGCACCGCACTGAGGACAGCTTCTTCTGCCGGTAAGTCGCTCAAAAACTACCGGGTCATCCACCCTCAAGTTCAAAACAGCATCTATTCTCCGTCCATTGCAGGCCAATGATTCATCGAGTGCAACAGCCTGATTAACAGTCCTTGGGAAACCATCCAGTATCAAACCGGCTTCGGGGGTCTTCTTGATTGCAGAGGCCATCATCTTTACAATTATGTCATCCGGCACGAGCGCACCTGAATCCATATAGTTTTGGGCCTTTTGGCCAAGTTCGGTGCCCGCAGCTCTTTCCTGGCGCAAGATGTCCCCGCTGGACAAATGCATCAGGCCATACCTGGCAACGATACGCTTGCACTGCGTTCCTTTGCCTGCGCCGGGAGCACCCAACAAAACTATTCTCATCCGTACGCTCCTTTAATTCTGCCGGTTTCACTGAATCCTTCGTAGCTGCGCATCAAGAGGTTGGCCTCAATTTTTTGCACCAAATCCAGCGAGACGCTGACAACAATCAATAAGGCAGTACCACCCAGAAAGGTTGCTACTAACCAGGGGATTCCCAATAATACAGAAACGAGGGTAGGCACAACCGCAATAATGGCCAAGAACGAGGCTCCGAAATAAGTGATTCTGGTCATTACCTGTTCCAGATATTCTGCAGTTCTGCGGCCGGGGCGAAGCCCGGGAATGAAGCTGCCGGAGTCTCGGAGGTTTTTGGCCATCTCCTTCGGTTGAAACTGCACTGTCGTCCAAAAATAAGCAAATAGGAATATCAATAACATATACAAGATATTGTAGGTATAAGCAGAATGAGTCAGGGCATTCTGCAAACCCTGAAGAACCACCGAGCCGCCTAACCTCTCGATTTTTGCCAACTGATCAACTATCACCGGCGGAAATATCATAAAACTGGATGCGAAAATTATCGGCATCACCCCACCGTGATTGACCCGAAGCGGCAAATAATGTCTCTGGCCACCATACATTCTACGGCCTCGCATCTGCTTTGCCTGCTGAATGGGTATCCGCCTCTGGCCCTGTGTTATCAGTATAGCCCCAGCAACAACCGACACGAATGCTGCTATTAAGAACAGTAATTGCGCCGGTCCTATAGTGCCAACCGGTGCGCCCACCATAAGGTCAACATTTTGTCGCAGCATGTTCACTGCCCAGGGCATTCTCGATATGATACCCGCCATGATTATCAAACTAATGCCGTTTCCTATGCCATATTCATCTATCTGCTCGCCGAGCCACATAAGGAAGATGGTGCCAGCCGTCATGCCGACAATTCCCATTATCACCGCCTGGACGCGCATGCCGGCATATGTATAGCCTCCCAACATCCTCATGTACATCATAGACTGAATAACACATATCAGAACCGTCAGGTAGCGCGTGTACTCCTGTATCTTCTTGTAGCCGGTCTGGCCCTCCTGACGCAGTTTTTTCAAAGCGGGAACAACCTCTCCCAATAGCATAAGAATGATAGATGCGGTAATATAGGGCATAATTCCCAATCCAAACAAGCTGCTATGACTTAGGGTACCACCGGTGAATATTTGCAGGTATTCGACAGCTCTGCCCAAGGGGGTTTCGGTATCTCTCGTCTCGACGTCAGCTCGTATCTTCGCCTGGTCAAAACAAGGAACGGGAATATGAAAACCAACCCTGTATATTATGAGCAGCGCTATGGTAAAAAGGACCTTATTTCGCAGGTCCGGAATTCTAAATATGTTAAATACTGTTCCAAGCATCTCTTGTACCTTCTTATGTTTCTTTTACTGGTACCTTGATTGGAGCAATGACATTCTGCAAAGGTGCCACCCAACTGCCAACTATATCAGCTTGGCTGTGCCGCCGGAAGCCACGATCTTCTGCTCCGCAGTTTTGCTGAATTTATGTGCCATTACCTCCAGCTTTTTGGTCAGCTCACCGTCACCAAGAATTTTGACTCTGTTTTTCAAGCTGTCAATCAGTCCTGCGCTGGATAACTGTTCCATGCCAACGGTAGCGCCTTCGTCAAACCTTTCCAATTGCGATACATTTACGATTTTGTAGCGTGTTTCGAACTTATAATTATTAAAGCCGCGTTTGGGCAACCTCCTGAACAAGGGCATCTGACCACCTTCATAAAGCGATACTGACGCGGCCCCTGCCCTGCTGCCGCTGCCCTTGTGGCCTCGGCCACAGGTCTTTCCCCGTCCGCTGCCTGTGCCTCTACCAGCGCGCCTGCGATTTTTATGTTTGCCCGCAATAGAAGTTATCTGGTAATTCAACATATAGCCCATCACCACCTTTTCACAGCTTCAACCTCAACACCACGAAGCGATTCAACCATCTCCTTGCTGCGCAACCTTAAAAGTCCATCCATTGTAGCTTTGACAACGTTTTTGGCGGACGTGCTCCCGTAAACCTTGGTAAGCACATCCTGGACCCCGGCCAACTCGAGCACCGCCCGAGCACTGGAGCCGGCGATAACTCCGGTTCCCGGGCTGGCCGGGACCATCGCTATCTTCGTAGCCCTGTATCTGCCGTCAATGCGGTGTGGAATCGTCCGGCCTACCAACGGTACTCTATGCAAGGCCTTCTTCGCATCCTTTACCGCCTTCTCAACAGCCAAAGGAACCTCATTAGCCTTACCGTAACCCACACCTACCATACCCGCTCGGTCTCCCGCTACAACTAATGCCGCAAAGCTGAAGCGCCGTCCTCCCTTGACCACTTTGGAACAGCGGAATATTTTTACGACCGTATCTTCCAACGGCTGCTCCTCCTGAGCAGGTATCTTAACTGGTTGTACTGCCAATCTTTTTCTCCAAACTGTTTTCTATGTCTTTACTCAAAAAACCAATCCGGTTTTCCTGGCTGCCTCGGCAAGAGCTTTGACTCTGCCATGAAACTTATATCGGTTCCTATCAAAACAAACGCACTTAATGCCAACGCCGAGTGCCTGCTTTGCGATTGCTTCACCTACAATTCCAGCAGCATCTTTGTTGCCGCCATACGTCATTTGGTCACGCAAACCCTTGGCCCTCGTGCTGGCAGAAACAAGTGTCGCGCCTGCGATATCGTCTGTAATTTGCGCGTAAATATGTCTACTCGAGCGAAATACCGACAGCCGGGGCCTGTCGGCAGTCCCAGCGACCTTCTTTCGTACGCGATATTTACGTTTCAACGCCGCTCTTTTTATCTTGCCAGCTTTCATAAGGACTCAATCACAACTAAATCGCTCCTGAGGTAAACGCCTTGCCAACTTTACGTCTTACGTATTCACCAGCATAACGGATGCCTTTGCCTTTATAAGGCTCCGGTGGTCTTATCTTTCTCACATCGGCAGCAAACTGCCCTACCAGAGACTTGTCTATTCCCGAAATCGTAAACTTTGCGGGCACATCATCGCCCCTCGTAGCGCCGGCTTCAATGGTTACTTTTATGCCCTTTGGCACGGGTTTCTGTACCGGATGGCAGAAGCCCACCTGGAAGACCAGCTTTCCGCCCTGCTCCTTGACACTACAGCCGGTGCCGTATATCTCCATTTTCTTTTCAAAACCTTTGCTGACTCCGGTCACCATATTGGCAATCAAGGCGCGCGTAGTGCCGTGTAACTGTCTGTCCTGATGTACTTCGGGACGTTCATTTTCAACCACCACTTTCTCTGCGGAACCATCAATCTTGACTTTTATCCGCGGATGACAATCCATCTGCAACGTGCCAAGCGGGCCTGAGACCTTGATGCACAGACCGCCCTGCTCGACCCCTACTCCCTTGGGTATAGTTATTGGTTTTTTGCCAACACGACTCATCAGCTCACCGTACAAAGTATCTCGCCGCTTACTTTGTCCTTTCGGCAGTTTCTGTCACTCATTACACCCTTGCTCGTCGAAACAATCGCCACACCCATACCACCTAAAACACGAGGCAATTTCTCAACGGATGAATAGACTCTTCTGCCGGGTTTACTTACTCTTGTTATTTCACTAATAATAGGCCGGCCATCCGGGTCATACTTCAGATTAATCCTCAATAAGCCCTGTCTGGTATCATCGATTCGGTCGAAATCCTCAATATAACCTTCCTGCTTTAAGACAGCCGCTATACCTTCACATATCTTCGTCGCTTTAACGCTGACCTGTTCGTTGTTTATTCGCAGCGCGTTGCGAATCCTCGTCAGCATATCAGCTATTGGGTCACTCAAACTCATAATCAAACTCCGAGTCAATCCCAATTTATGGGGATTGTAATTTTGCAATCGTAAATAACATCACCAACTGGCTTTTTTTACTCCCGGTATTTTGCCCTCATTG
>CP070830.1:1736462-1739163 GCA_020344865.1 Planctomycetota bacterium | reverse complement strand
GTCAAAAACATAATGACTGCCGAAAAGAAGGCATTGACCACCACGCCGGCCAGCAGCAAGCTCATCACCTGTGACTTCCCGGCGAAGCGCCCTATGAACCACACGAGCCATACTGTCCCAAGCGCACCCGCAAATGCGAAGACTGTTACTGGCGACCCACCCCAGAAGCTCCAGGTTATCCCCGACAGAACCGCAATCATTGCGCCTAATCCCGCCCCGCTCGATATGCCGAGAATGTACGGGTCGGCAAGTGGATTTCGCAAAATCGCCTGCAGTACCACGCCGGAGCACGCTAATGCCGCGCCGACCAGAGCAGCCAAAATCACCCTTCGCAATCTTATAACGAAGATTTCGTAGTCAATGTTGATTTCTGCCGTCTCACCACGACCGCTGACAACTTTTGACAGGGAGATTTTTTGGCTCCCCACGGACGTGCATAAGCCGATTGTTATTGCCAGCACCGCCAGGCAAATACAAACCGTAATTGCAAGTTTCTTCGCTGTAAGAAGTTCAGCCATTGCTTTACATTACTTATTGTCTAATAGACTCGGCATTGTCCGGCCGGTTGCAAAGGTACTAGGTCACAATAGTAAAACCGCTTGTCTCTCAATACCACTTCTCCGGCTCTGTACTCTACTCGGCCTCGAAATATTGGCCCGTCATATACGAATGAATGAAACTCTCCTTTCTCACCACACGGGTCAACGCCGCAAGGCAGGTCTGATAGAAACTCCTCATCGAAACCTCTGCCGACAAACGTTTTGTCGAGAACATTTGAGTCAACGCAGGTGGTAATCCCTTTGAAACCAGAATCTATAAATGTGTGAGCAAGCTCTGTAGTGTCTTTCTTCCAGAGGGGGAAAACACCCTTCATTCCTATCTTCGCCAGGTTATCTTCACGATATTTTCTTACATCTTCTGAAAAGACATCTCCAAATACCACGCCACAGACGCCGGCCGCTTCATATCTTTCCAGAACCTCTCGCATTTTGCACGCATATTCTTCGTCGGAGTAATTCTTTGAAATCAACACTTGCTCAAGGGCCAGACCCAGAGATTCGGCTTGTTGTTCGAGCAAAGTCCGCCGCACACCATGCATACTGGTTCTGTCATAGTCTTCGGTTAGCACCGTCAGAAGGGCTGCTACCTGATACTCCGGCCTTTTCCTAAGTTCATAAAGTGCCAGTGCGCTGTCCTTGCCGCCGCTCCATGAAAATAGCACTTTTTCCTTCATTGCAATCTACCTCTCCTGCTCTGCCCAATCGCCCCTTTGCTTGAAACTGTCAGGGTGCAGCAAACGCGCAATCGCCTCTGCCCCTTGCGGCAGTCTTGGTCCTAATCTGAGCGTAGTATCCGATTCGATAACATAAATCCTGTTGTTTTTGACTGCTGGCAGGTTTGACCATCTGCCCCAGAACCTTTCTGCGACTTTCTGCTCCTTGGAGATATTACGCTCGCCCATTGCTGACTGAATTATTATCTCAGCGCCGCAGCCCAGAAGCTCTTCACCGCCTATTTGAGGGTACTGGCTTATAGTCGGGCCGATGGCGTTTTCTCCGCTGGCCAGCTCAATCAATTCGTTTATAAACGTATTTCGCCCCGCCACACGCAAAGGCTCAGTCTGTACCGCCCAAAGGACCCTCACCTTGTTGGCTGAGCCGACCTTCGACTGCAGGATATTTAACTGACTGCGGATGGTTTTAACCAGTTCGTCGCTGCGCTGCTCACAACCTGTGGCCCTGCCGATTTCCTCAATCGCCGCAAAAAGCCCGGTAATTCTTTCTATCTCTAAGGTAAGAACTCCGAACCCGAGCCGTTCTAAGCTCTCCGCGGCCGACTTTTGCTGCTCGGTCCGCGTCCGCAGGGTGACCACCAAATCCGGCTTACACGCTATAATCGCTTCGGTATTCGGCTGCCAGAATGGGCCAATCTTTTGTTTATTCGTAGCCGCGGGGGGATAATTGCTGTTATTGGAGACTCCAATGATTTTTTCATCCAGCCCCAGCGCAAAAAGAATTTCAGTCAGATTAGGTGCCAGCGAGACAATTCTTGCGGGCCTGCTCAAAAGATTGATGCCTTTGGACTTGGATGCCTTGTCCTGAACAGCGCTCTTGTGACCGACAAAGAAGGTAAATCCTGCCAGACAGGCCAGCCCCGCCGCAAATCCTATCCATAACCTTTTCATTCTTATGTCCGCTTGAATTGCCTTTCCAAATCACCGATTGAGAATCTTATCGTCGTGGGCCTGCCGTGCGGGCAGTGGCTTGAGTAATCCGTCTTCTCCTTGTCTGCCAGCAGCTGTTGTATTTCACCGTCGCTGAGCTTCTGGCCCGCTTTAATTGCCGCCTTGCATGCCGCCATATTCAATACCTCTTCGAGTAACTTCTCCGCGTCAAGGCCGACACTTCTCTCGCATAGCAAATCAACTAAGTCTTGCACGAAATCACCCGGCACGATGTTTGCCAGCAGCGATGGGAATGCCTGTATGGCCATGCTCCTGGGACCGAATGGTACCAGCTCAAGTCCTAATCTTTCAATCAAATCCGACTTGCTGCTGACCGTATCCGCTTGGGCGTCAGTCAACTCGAAGCTTTCGGGTATCAATAGCCTCTGTGATTCGAGTTTGCTTGTTTGTATTCGCCTCCGCAAATTCTCGTACATGATGCGTTCATGGAGTGCGTGCTGGTCAATGACTGCGAAT
>CP070830.1:1731346-1736362 GCA_020344865.1 Planctomycetota bacterium | reverse complement strand
TTTACTGTTGGGCTACAGGGGCAATATCGACAATGAGACTTAAAGGGCGTTTCGAAAAACAGGGCTTTTGCACTTTATCAGCCTTTCGGGGCTGCACTTAGGTATATTGATGGGGACTGTGTGGTGGCTGTGCAAGGCGGCGGGGCTGATGAAGCGTGCGCGGGCCATCATTTGCATAATTGCGATATGCGTGTTTTTGCTGGTTGTTCCGCCGAGGTCGCCTACGCTGCGGGCGGCCGTCATAGGTTTTGTTTTTTGTTTGTCATTTTTGTTTCGGCGATACTCAAATCCTCTGAACACGTTGTCGTTGGCGGCGATAATTTTGCTGCTTGTGAGGCCGACGGGATTATTCGAGGCCGGCTGGCAACTGTCGTTCGCATCGGTGCTGGGCCTTCTGGTCTTTAATGAAAGCGTTGCAAACTTTTTACACGAGACAACGGGGGATTGGTTCTGGGAGATTCCGCTGGAGGACGTGAGCCTGCTGAGACGCTCAGCGAAGAGACTTGGAAAGGCGGTCGTGGCACTATTCTCGGTGGGCTTTGCGGCGTGGCTGGGTGGCGCCGGTATTTTGTTATATCATTTTTACGAAATAACGCCGCTGGCGAGTGTCTGGACGGTGGCGGTTTTCCCGCTTGTCTGGGCGATTCTGGTGTTGGGTTTTTTGAAGATAATTTTATTTTTCCTGCTGCCTACGTTGAGCATGGTTTTAGGCTTTATCGTGACGGGGCTATCGGGGTGGCTGATTGGGGTGGTTAAGTTTATTGCAGATTTGGGTATTTCGCAAATCCTTGTCGGTCGTGTGCCCATTGGATTGATAGTTTTTTATTATGTTTTCGTTGTTTTTACGGCCTTTGTTTATTTTCGCCGTCCCCTGCCAAGAAAGGTGACGCGTGCAGCGATGGTTCTGGCAATGGTTGTTTTCTTAGGCCTCGCAAAATGGCACAGGACACACCGGGACCATTTAGAACTTACCTGTCTTGATGTCGGGCACGGACAAGCGATATTGGCTAAGCTGCCCGGCGGGGAGAATGTTCTGTTCGACGCAGGTTCACTCTACAAAAGTGATATTGGCAGACGAACTGTAACGGCCTTTCTGGGCTACAGCGGAATAAATGAAATCGACGCGATTGTGCTAAGTCACGGCGATTTAGACCATATCAATGGCATACCTGAGATTGTCGAACACTGCAAGGTCAGAGGTGTTTATGCTAATGAAGCATTTCTTAGCCAAAGTGAACAAGAGGGCACAGCAAGATTTCTCAAGGAATCACTAAGGAACAAGGGACTTGAAATACAGACCTTAGGTGAGGATTTGAGGCTCAGCAGCGGCGCCAAGGTAGAGGTGCTTTGGCCGAGCAAGGAGGTATGCGCAAACAGCCAATTAGACGATAATGACAAATCGGTTGTTTCGTTGATTGAGTTTGGGGGAGCCGAGGTACTTTTGTGTTCGGACATCGAGAACGTCGCACAGAGAGAGCTTCTTCGGTTGTTTCCGAATCTGGAGCCTGAGGTTGTTGTTGTTCCTCATCATGGCTCGGTGAATACATTGGAGGCTGATTTTCTCGATGAACTCGGGGCCGATATATTGATATGCAGTTGCAGCCGGAGACAGTACGAAAGGCAACAGACATACAAAGGCGAAACAAAGCAGTTCTATACGCCCAAAGATGGTGCCATTACTATCTGCATCGATGAAGACGGCAAGATAAAAAGTGACGTCTTTGTGAGACAGAAATAGAAAAGCCTTTACCCGAGGTAAAGGCTATGATTGTTTGTTTGTCGAGGTGGGAAGCGAGACGTACCGAACGTCGAAACTCACCTCATATGAACGACGATTTCGACCCTACGGTTTCTTGCCTTGCCGCTGGCCGTAGCGTTAGAGGCAATTGGCTGGGTTTCCCCGCGGCCGACGGCTCGAATTCGGTCTTGGGAGAATCCGCCTTTGACGAGGTATCTGACGACGGCGAGGGCACGCTGAGCTGAGAGTTCCCAGTTGTCTTTCCATTTTGATTTTTTAATCGGGTCTGAATCGGTATGCCCGACGACATCCACTAGTCTGCCGGCGTAGTTTTGCTGCAGCACGGACTTGATGTGGTTGAGCTCAGTACTTGTTGCCTTTTTCAGCGTAGCCCTTCCAGGGTCGAAGAGTATCGCGTTGGGCAGCGTGACGGTGATTGTTCCGGCGGCGGGGTCAACTGAGACGTCATAACCGGCACCAAAACCGGTGACTTCGCCGGGGCTGAGGTTTCGTTCGGCAATCTGTTTCTGGAGCTCTTCGATTGTCTGCTGGTTCTGTACGGCGAGCTGCTGTTTCTCCGCCCTTTCGCGCTCGAGCAGGCCCTTTAGATTCTGGTGCTCGACGTTCAGGGCCTGGTATTTTTTCTTCCAGTTAGTGCAGCCGCAGAGTTGTGAGGTCAGTATAATACCGGCTAACAAAATTAATATCTTTTTGCTGATGGTTTGCATTCGATATCTCCTTTCTATCGAAATCTAATAATAAAATATCGCAACCAAACGGCTAAAAATCCATTCGTGTAAAATCATAACAGCAAGCACGCCCAAAGACAAGAAAGGACCATAAGGAATTTGTCGGATTTTTTTGAAAAAAAGTTGAAATCCCGCCCAGGTGAGCCCAAAGAAAGGCGCGATGAAGAACGCCACGATGACCGGGCCGTAGCCTATTACCGCCCCTGCAGCACCCATCAGGTGGACGTCGCCGAGTCCCATCGCCTCTCTTCCAAAGCCCAGAGTGCCAAGAATACGGGTAGCCCAGATGAGGCCACAGCCGACAAAATAGCCCCACAGACCGCCCAGAAGTCCTGCTATAACAGGCTGTTGCGACAAATCCACCCACCATTTGCGTATCGGGGCGATTTCTTTGAAAATCGCGAAAACCGCCAACGAGCAGATGATAATCGGCAGCAGAAAGGTGATTTCCTTACAAATCTCCCGCCGATGATTGTACTGCGGTTTTTCTGACTCCTGGAGCTCGTCCGGTGAATCCTCACGGTCGGATTCGTAAGTTCTTTTGATTATGCCGGTTGTCAGGAGTGTCATAGATATGGCCAATCCTACCGCGGCGCCGGCTGCCAGCGAGGCCGTTGCTGCTGAGGCACTGGGCAAAAGGCCGTAATTGTGAATTATACCGGGTTCGATTATGTAGACGCCGACTGCCGAGGCAATCAGCCCGACCACCGTAACGAACCAGCAAATCGAAACCGGAATGACCCACAGCTTCAGGTCGATTGCCGAGGCGGCAATGAATGCCGCCAACAAAGTGATATGGAGAAGATAGACAAACCAACCACCCCGCAAGAGCGGAGGCACACCGGCACGCAAATCGGTGCGAAAGTATAAAACAAACAGACCGGCGAAGACCACACCGGTCAAAAGTTCGATAATAAAATATCTCGGTGAGATTGCGGCCTTGCAGTAACGGCACTTTCGGCCCAGAACCAGCCACGACACCAGAGGAATGTTGTCATAGAAACGAATGTGCCGGCCGCATGTGGGGCAGGCTGAAGGCGGCTTTATCAGAGACTGGTCACGGGGCAGCCGGTAGATGACAACATTGAGGAAACTGCCCACGCAGCAGCCAAACGCGAAGATAAAGACAAGCCAAATCCAATCTATTGCTACCACAATGCTTCCTTGCATCCAAGAGCTTGAAGCGAGAGACACAAAACTCTCATCCGATTCAGCGGGGACGCTTTTTCACTTTCGGTTTTACACTTTTCGTTTTCTTGCCGGCCGCGGCGGCGACTTTCATCGGCAGGCCGAACAAGCGAATAAAGCCGGCTGCGTCAACAGGGTCGTATTCGGCACCCATTTTAAAACTTGCCAAATCGGCTTCGTACAAAGTATTCGGACTTTTCGCACCGGCCGGAGTGCAGCATCCCTTGAAAAGTTTCATCTTGATTTCGCCCGTGACGTTCTGCTGAGTGACATTCACGAACGCATCAAGAGCCTGACGCAGGGGCGAAAACCACTGGCCGTAGTAAACAAGGTCGGCATATTTCAGAGCGAGTTGCTGTTTGTAGTGCGCAGTTTCTCTATCGAGTGTAAGGCTCTCTAAGATTCTGTGCGCTGTGACAAGGATGGTTCCGCCGGGTGTCTCGTAAACGCCGCGCGACTTCATACCAACCAGGCGATTTTCAACCAGGTCGAGCTGGCCGATAGCGTGTTTGCCGCCGAGGCGGTTCAAAGTTTCAATTAACTCCACGCCGTCCGTCTTTTTGCCGTTGAGTTTTACTGGCACACCCTTGTCGAATCCAATCTTGACATAATCCGGCTTGTCCGGCGTTTTCGAGACCGGTCGAGAGATAACGAAGAGATTGTCCTTTGGTTCGTTGGCGGGGTTCTCGAGGTCCGCTCCCTCGTGGCTGAGGTGCCAGAGGTTGCGGTCACAAGAGTAGATTTTCTTCTTTGTCTGGTCGATCGGGATTTTGTGCTTTTTGGCGTAATCCACCGCCGCCTCCCGGCTGGTTAGTTTGAATTTCGGGTCCTTCCAGGGAGCGACTATTTTCAGCGATGGGTTCAGCGCCATGTAGGTCAGTTCAAAGCGAACCTGGTCGTTTCCCTTGCCGGTTGCTCCGTGAGCGACGGCAGTTGCGCCTTCGGCGTGAGCGACATCAACCTGGTGCTTCGCGATTAGGGGCCGGGCGATACTTGTACCGAGCAGGTAGCCGCCTTCGTAAACGGCACCGGATTTCAGCAGCGGCCAGAGGTAGTCCTGGACAAACTCTTGGCGCAGGTCCTTGACTACGCATTTGACCGCGCCGGACTGCAGGGCTTTCTTCTTGATACCGGCCAGTTCATCGCCCTGACCTAATTCCGCTGCAAAGGCTATCACGTCGTAGCCGTAGGTCTCTTTAAGCCAGGGCAAAATCACGCTGGTATCGAGCCCGCCGCTGTAGGCCAACACTATCTTTTCAGACTTCGCCATTTCTGCCTCGGAAAACTCGTGTCTTTTATGCTCTGAAGGTTATATATAAATTATCGGCGAGAAAGAGAATT
>CP070830.1:1728251-1731246 GCA_020344865.1 Planctomycetota bacterium | reverse complement strand
CCGAGGTTCGGGGGGGCGAGCGGTCTGAGTGATGAGTGCTGGTATTACTATCCTTCGCAGGCAGGCGGGCCGGTGATGACGAGGCTGGTGAAGTACGGTTCGCGGGGCGGATATTCGTATTGTGAGCGACTGGAAGACGACGAGGCAAACTACCTTTTCGAACGGACGGAGAACGCCATATACATAAACAATCACCGGATGTGGCGGGAAGACCTGTCGGTGCGGCGGCTTCCGACGGACGGGTCGGAACTGCGGGAATTTCTCTCGATGGTCGAGGGGCGGGAAGATGAGATGACATACGTTTCGAGCGAGGGCAGCGGCCTTCTGGTAATCTCCAGACAGGACGGTGGCGAGGCGAGCAATCTGGCGCAGGTGACGCACCAGTACAATATGTTCGATGAGGAGTATTTCCGCTACGACTGGCCGGGCGGAGTGGAGGTGGTTGATAACCGTGATGAAATGCACAAAAGGGGCTGGACGTACTTTAGGGTAACGGGCCGGATAGGGCGAGAGCAGGTGAGAGGGGCCGGGCGTATGCCGTTTGTGTACGCCGCCAGTAAGCGGCATAGTCCGTGGCTGAAGCTGCGGGTGGGAGAGCGGCTGGAGATTGCGGATACCGCTGCAGGGGCGTATATCCACGATGTGGACGGACGGGCGGTAAAGAGCTATGCGGCGGGCAGCTTCTTCAAGGGACTGGGGAGGCAGTGGATGGGACTGCACACGATTGATACGGTGCGGAGGGACGCGGCGGAGCAAAAGGTCTGTTTCGAGACGAGGCACATGCGAGGCAGCGACGAGGCGCAAGTAATACTGACCAAAGAGCAGGGCCAACTAATCTACACGATTAATATGGAGAACGATGTTGTTGAGAGGGTAACAATTTCAGTACGTGATAATCAGGGCCGGGACGCAGAAGGTGAGATAGTATTCAGCTATATGGAGGAGGCGGAGCAGTTTGGAACGGAATTTGTCGAGCCGCGGGAGAAAGGCTATGTAAAGCCCGAGCAGGAGGAAATGGGCATGCTGTGGCTTGTGCTATTGGCGGAAGGCGACCTCGGGCAATAGCGGGCGAAGCGGCCGTAAGGCAAAAAAATTGCAAAATATTTGAAAAAAAAGTGTAACAAATCGGGGGGTAATGTGCACTTAATAATAGCAGGGCACCGGATGGACTTGCGGGCAAGCGGATGTGTTCGAGGGTAGAAGAGCGCCCGGGTCGCGGAACGCGGGCCGGGATGATGTAATTATAGATTTTTGAAAGGAAGGGAAAATGGATAAGACGGCTAAAATTCTGGTAATCGCGGGTGTTTTGGCGTTATGCGGCACAGCGGTAGCGAAGAAGCTTTATGTGCCGGGGCAGTACGCGACGATTCAGGCGGGTATAGACGCGGCTGTCGATGGCGATACGGTGATTGTTGGAGATGGGACATACACAGGTGATGGGAATCGGGACATTGACTTTAAGGGCAAGGTTATTACGGTGCGGAGCGAGAACGGGGCGGAGAATTGCATTGTCGACTGCAACGGCACCGAGGCTGAGCGGCACCGGGGATTCCGCTTCGGCAATAGTGAAGATGCAAATTCGATAGTGGACGGATTTACCATCATCAATGGATATGCACAGGAGGAACCATTTGGAAGTGGCTGGCATTCCTTAGGCGGGGCGATATTCTGCAATTTGAGCAGTCCGACGGTCAGCAACTGCGTTATCAAAGGTAACACTGCGCGGGGCGGCGCCGGGATATGCTGTAAGGAGAGCACAGCGACGCTTAACAACTGTACAGTAAGCATGAATTACGGCTTTGGATTCGCGAGTGGGAGGGGAATTATCTGCTTTTACAGTAACCCTACTATCAGCAACTGTACAGTTAACGGTAATGAGGGTGGAGGAATTCTTTGTGCCAGCGGCGATCCGGTCATCACAAATTGTACAGTCAGTTATAATGAGGGATCCGGAATTGGTTGCGGGTGGAGCAATCCGACGATTGCCAACTGCACAATCATCTTTAATAAAGGCGAGGAGGGTGGCGGCGGAATCTCCGTGAGCCATGGCGATGCAACAATTACTGACTGCAATATCAGCTACAACACAAACCCTGAATGGGATCTCGGCGGCATCCGCTTATGGTGGCTTAGCAGTGCGACAATTTCCCGGTGCACAATAGTCGGCAACTCAACCTTCTTCGGTGGCGGAGGTATCTATTGCGAAGAGTCGAGTAACATCACAATCTCCGACTGCGTAATCACGGGCAACTATGCCCAGTTCGGGGCAGATGGAATTGATTGTGAGTACAGCGAGGCTGCAGTCACCAACTGCATAATAAGCTCAAATTTAGGCAACGGCGTCGGGATCTACGATTCCAGCAAGGCGGTCATCAACAACTGCCAAATCTCTATGAATGTAGGAACCGGCATTAATGGCTGGTGGTATAGCAATGCGACAATAATGAACTGTATAATCAGCGGCAATATGGCTGGCGGGATTAGATGGTATCGCGGTCGGGGGACGACGACAATTGCCAACTGTACTATCAGCGGTAACTCAGGGGAGCGCGCGGGCGGAATTTACGCGACGGACCGCAGCAGTATCAGGGTGGCGAACTGCACTATCAACGATAACAAAACGCAACGTAATGGTGGGGGAGTCTGGTGCGACGGTGACAGTAACACCGTGCTGACAAACTGCATTTTGTGGGGCAATACTCCTGACCAAATTAACGGAGCTGGCATACTAACAACCTACTCTGACATTCAGGGTGGCTGGGTGGGGCAGGGCAACATAGACTTGGATCCGTGGTTTGTTGAGGCGGGGTACTGGGACGCGAACGGCACTCCGGGGGATGCGAATGACGACTTCTGGGTTGAGGGGGATTATCGTTTATTAGAGGGATCGCCTTGTATTGATAGTGGCGACCCGAATTATGCGGCCGGGCCGAATGAGACGGATTTGGACGGCAAGGCGCGGGTTATAGATGGGGACGAGGACGGTACGGCGGTG
>CP070830.1:1725311-1728151 GCA_020344865.1 Planctomycetota bacterium | reverse complement strand
GCCTCGCGGAGGCTTCCACCGCGATAGCATGTCACTTGAATGACGCTTTGCATTTTTTCAGCTCCTTAGAGCGGAGATAACCCAAAAGCGCATTTTAGTAAGCAGTAGATGTTACCTATTAATCGCCATGTTGGCAACGCTAAGCGTAAATGGAGATTATATGGAGATTTCGGAGGGCGTCAAGGGTAAAAGAGGCCGGAGATGCACAAAGCCGGTTGAGGGCGGCTTAGGGGTTGTAGTATTTCATCGCCTCGGGGATAAGCTCTTGTATATTTTTGATTCTTGTCGAGTCGGCGGGGTGTGTGGAAAGGATTTCGGGCGGTGCGGGGCCTTCCTTTGCGGCGGCCATTCTCTGCCAGAAGTCAACGGCTTCGTTGGGGTTGTAGCCTGCCATTGCCATAAAGATTAGTCCGAGGTGGTCTGCTTCCTTTTCGTGTGTCCTGCTGTAGGGCAGTAGCACGCCGTACTGCGTCCCGATGCCGTATGAGCGCATAAAGAGGTTTTTGGTTTTGTCTGGGCTGCTTGCGAGGGCCTCTGAGAGGGCCATACCTCCCAGCTCGACGATAAGGCCCTGGGTCATTCTTTCTGCGCCGTGCCTTGCGATGGCGTGTGCGATTTCGTGGCCCATTACGACGGCGAGGCCGGGTTCGTTTTTGGTGACGGTAAGAATGCCGGTGTAGATGACGACTTTTCCGCCGGGCATGCACCAGGCGTTGAGGGATTTATCTTCGACGAGATTGAATTCCCAGTTGTAGCCCTCCAAGCGGTCGGAGAGGTCGTTTTCGGCGCAGTACTTTTCGACGGCTTTTTGGATATTGGCCCCGACGCGTCTTACCATCATAGTCTGGGCCGAGTTCGTGCTCAGCTTGCTCTGGGAGAGGAACTCGCTGTAGGACTGGTAGCTCATGGAGTGCATGACCGAATCGGGGACGAGGTTGAACTGCTTTCGGCCGGTGATTGCGACCTCGGTGCAGGATGAGAGTAGTAACACAGCGGCAGAGAGTACGACGATATGTGATTTAATGGCGGGTTTCATTTTAATTACCTTTCCTGTTTGGAAGTGTGATTTTATTGTTTTTTTCAAATGGTCCCGGCTGAGACAACGGCACTGATTTTTCCGCATACGCGACTATATATATTAGGCGGTAAGGACGGCAGTTTTGCAAGAAATTTTTTGTTTTTTACAGGGGATTTGCCTCGGATTCGGGGGCAGGGCGAGGGGGGAGCTTTTCGAAATTTTCCTGTTAACCTTATGAGTGATGGTTAACACAGGTTAACCGAGGGCGGCGTGGTTAACGAAAGGGTTGTCCATTTTGGGTGGTTTGTCGGGCAGTTACATGTTTTCTCTGGTGGTGATGATGTGTTTGTAGCGTTTGAGTATTATGGTAATAGGTGTGATGCAAAGCAGGGCGTTGATAAGTAGCATGCTGGCCTGGATGCTGGTCTGGTCGGATTTTGGTGTTGAAGAGCCCATATCGAAAAGGCAGCCAAGGGGACTGTAGACGTAAATGATTTCGCTATCCATTACAGCGGAGAGAATCAGCGGAAGGATGCAGTATATTATGGCGACAAAAACCAGGAAGAGGCCGACTTTGCCTGAAAGCGGCCGGCATACGACGTACAGCTCGAAGAGCAAGGCGAAGAACAGATAATAAGAGAAAAGTACGAGAATAAACCGCAGGGACTGGTAGATATCGGCCTTGCTGACAAAAGAGGTCCATGCGGCACCGGCGGCCCATATGGCGAAAAGAATCAGTGCGAGCGATATGTTGGAGTAAGGCAGGAGTGTTGCGAGGCCCGGTTTTCGGCCGGTGGCGCTAGCCTGCAAGAGGCCACAATGTTCGAGGTAGTTATCGAAGCTGCGTTCGGCTACTAAAGGAATCAGCAGCACAGGGATGAGGGTAATAACCCATTGTGCGATGAGTATTTCCTTGTGCAGGGGTGAAAGATGATGGAAGAACAGGCCGACTAACACAAGCAGATAGCCGAGCATAAATAAAATTGCGCCGTTTCTGGTGAAGAGGGGCTGGTCCTCTTTTGTGAATTTTCGCAGTATTCCTGTGAAGGTCCAGCAGGTGAAATAAAGGCAGATGGAAGATATTAAAACAAGGACGGGCACCTTTAATTCGTAGAACCAAGCAGGATAGGTTTGAAGGTCATCGGTGTTGAGCATGGTTGCGATGAGACCTATTCCGTATGGCAGAAATATAAACGCGAGGATGATGAAACCAATGGGGCTGGTTTTCTTTTTTTTCTGAGGATTTACGGATGTCAGCAGTGTTGCCGTGTTAAACAGCAGGGCTATGGAAATTACAAGCAGGAGGATTTGGATTTGCAGTATGTAATTGACCGAGCCTCTAAAGCCAGTATAGAAAAGCAGTATGCAATTGATTGCCGCGAACAGAAGTACGACAAGGTTTTTGCCTATGAGGATGCCGAGTGTTTTGCCGAGGGACGGAATGGGCAGCATTCTGAAGAAATCATAAGATTTTTGGATTATTTCATCTCTTATGGCGGTGCCGGAGTTGTAGGCGCCCCAGAAGGCGAGAACCAACAACTGAAACACAAATAGCTGGTAGTAGATGCTTTTAAAGAGGTCCGTAAGTGTCATGTAGCTGTTGGTGTACTTGTAGGCGGAGTAGTTCAGGAAGAACAATATCGCAACAAGAACGACATACATTGTTACGTAGAGCCAGAACTGCAGCGGCCGCATTAAGCTGAAACGATAACGTTGTATGAGCGGGTTATTGAACATCAGTTTTCTGCGTCCTTCTATTGCGTTTTGTAGTCGGTTGCGGATATTTTCATGAAGAGGTCTTCCAAATCTGTTTTTTCCTGTT
>CP070830.1:1722651-1725211 GCA_020344865.1 Planctomycetota bacterium | reverse complement strand
GAACGCCCAAGGCAGAAGTGGAGCAGGCGTTGCGGGATGGGAAAACCGTCATTTTGGAAATCGACGTCCAGGGCGGCAAACAAGTAAAGATGAAATACCGAGACTTAACCATGATTTTTATTTTGCCGCCGACACAAAGGGAACTGGCAGAGCGTATGAGCCTGAGAGGCAGAGAAGACGCTGAGACGGCAGAGGGCAGACTGGACGAAGCAGGCACCGAAATCGCCGCCGCCTGGCAATACTACGAGCATATGGTTATAAATGATGATTTAGAGCAAGCGATAAAAGAGGTGGTGCATATTATTGAAGGGTTGCAGAAACAAACATAGGGCTTACGAGGGTCGTAACCTCGCAGGGCAAGTCCCACCAAAAAGAAAGTACAGCACTGCCCGGCCCTTCTGAACATAGCGTTGGAGAAAAAGAATGATAGAGGACCTTAAGAGCACAGAAATAATCAACAAAGTTGGCGGCAAATTCAAGCTAACGGCGCTTATTCAAAAACGGCTGGACGAATTGATGCAGGGAGGCCGGCCGTTAATAGAAGACGCCGAAGGCAAAACACACATGGAAATCGCTATTCAGGAAATTCTTCAGGACAAAATAGCCATCGACCAGAAAGCCAGTGGCATCAAAGAAACTGAATAATAATTAAACCGACGATGCCTAAGAAAAAAACAAATCTTGGCGGCCTGAATATACTGCTGGGTATCAGCGGGGGAGTCGCTGCATACAAGGCGGTTGACCTGGCGAGTAAGCTACGCGGCTGCGGCGCAAACGTGAAAACGGTGATGACGGCAAATGCCTGCCAACTGGTCCAGCCAAAAAGTTTCGAAGCCGTTACCGCCTCGCCGGTCTTTACGAGTTTATGGGGCCCGTCCGAGGGTTACAAAATCGACCATATAAACCTCGCTGACTGGGCCGATATTGTTATTGTGGCACCGGCAACCGCCAATATCATAGGCAAGATTGCAAACGGCATATGCGATGATCTACTTAGTACGGTTCTCTGTGCATGCTGGGCCAAGCCGAGGCTCTTGGCCGCTGCGATGAACAACAATATGTGGAACAACCCCGCCGTACAGCGCAACGTAAAGCTCGCTCAAGAAATGGGCTTCGAATTAACCGGCCCGGAAACCGGGCGGCTTGCCTGCGGTGAAGAAGGTATCGGAAGGATGTCGGAGCCGCAGGATATTTTGGAAGCAATCACAAAAATGGCTTCTAAAATCAAACGTAAGAAAAGATAAACCATTCGGCAAAATGCATTCCAAGAAACGACCCGGCAGTCTGCGTTTTCTAATCACAGCAGGTGGAACCCGCGAATATATCGACCCGGTGCGTTTCATATCCAACGCAAGCAGCGGCAGAACTGGTTTCGCGCTCGCCCGTGCGGCACTTAAGGCCGGACACAAGGTGACGCTTGTAACGGCACCAACCGCCCAGCGGCCACCGAATGGGGCAAGAATAGTCAAAGTTAAAACCGCAGCCGAGATGTTTGAAGCGGTAAAAGCACATTTCAACAAATGCGACTGTTTAATAATGGCCGCGGCTGTGGCCGATTACACCGTCGCCAAACCATCAAGAACGAAATTTAAAAAAACCAACAAGTCGTTGACCATTGAATTAAAACCAACGTCAGACATTCTAAAATGGGCGTCAAGACACAAAACCAGGTCCCAGGTTGTTGTCGGTTTCGCCCTGGAAGACCAAGCCATACGAGAACGAGCCGAAAAGAAGCTGAAAGACAAGAACCTCGATATGATTATCGCCAACTCTCCGGCCGCAATCGGCTCCGACAAATCAACCGTTCAGATAAAAACGCCGCACACAAAATGGTTGAAACTACCGCTCGCAAGCAAAACAATAATCGCAAGACAAATTATTTCCCTGATAGAAAGTATTTAGAAGGCTCTTCTTACTGCGGCCCGGCTATTGAGCGGTAAAAAGACTCCTGTTGGTAAGTCGTATAACAACCATGGCAAGCATGGCCCCGATTAAATCGGAGACCGAGTCGAGACAGGTGTTGAGGTATCCTCCGACGTTGGATTCAGGGACACTCGACGAGACTATAAACTCGACTATTTCGTTAAAGGCGCCGACCCCCAAGCCCGCAGCAACAATTACAACAGACAATGTCACCCAGCCTTTAACATCGGGGCGGAGCAGGGGCTTCAGCAGGTAAAACAAGGCAATCGTAGCGACTCCAAAGCCTATGATATGTACCAACTGGTCAAAGCGGAAGACCGGGTAACGCTCAGATAACGATATTATCATCATTTTATACAGGAGCGTTCCATTGATGTGAACCGAGCCGCCCGCCATATGCATTACGGCCCAGACCACCAGCCCCCATAAGACACTGTTTGGAAAATATACTTTCTCGTTTGTAACGACAAAGATTACAAGGAAAACAATTATGACACCAACATAAATGATAAACTCATAGTTTTTCCTTGTGACAAAGTGAGCTGAAAAAACAACTAAAGCGCACAGAATCGAGATTAATATTGGCAACTGTCCTTTTCTAAGCCGCATGCTGTTACTCCTTTGGGCTGTTGTATTG
>CP070830.1:1719780-1722551 GCA_020344865.1 Planctomycetota bacterium | reverse complement strand
AGTTTGCTTAAGAACATAGAATTTCTTTACCGTGCGTATCTGCCGGCGTTGGTCCTGGCAATGGCGCTGATTATTCAGGCCCGTGAGCTTGCGGGCGTGCAATCATACGCCCTTTTGCCGATACGAACTATTTTGCTTTTATCGATATTAGTTAACGCGCCGGTCAGCGCGATAACGGGGATACTATTTCCCCTTGCCTGCCGGTGGGTCCAGCAGGACGAGGAGCTTGCCGTGTCTCGCGTGTATATCCTGGAAGCGGCTGGCAGCTTTTGTGGGGGGCTTGGGGTGACGCTTCTTCTCGGACTTGGTGCAAGTTCAGCAAAGGTCTTCTTCATACTCGCTTTTATACTCTCTGCATCGGTATTCTGCGCGGCGTTAGCCAAGGTAAGAAGCTGCAACACCCCGCTCTTACGCAGATATTATAAAGCCGCCGCGGGACTTGCTTTTTTGCTGCCAGTCTGCTTACTGGCTTGTTTAATTGTCGGGCTTGACAAGCAATTGATGGGCTATGTGCGAACCGTGAAATGGAGGAAACTACTTCCAGCACAAAGCCTGAAAGGCTCATTTCAAACGGCTCAGGCAGAGTATCTCTACGGCATTTATCAAGGTCAGTGGGTGGCGGTTCGAGAGGGCAGTGTCTGCGAGGCGCTGCCGGATGAAAGTACAGCGGGTCAGATAGCAGCCCTTAGTTTGTGCCAAAATCCCGGTGCAGAGAGGATTCTTGTCATTGGCTCGGGATTGGGACTGTGCCGGGAATTGCTGCGCTTGCCACAGATAAAGCACGTGGCGTGGGCGCATTGTGACAATGAATATGTGCAGGAGGTCGAGAGGTATATACCGGCGGAACTTAGGATTGACGATGAGCGATTGCATCGTGTCGGCGGCGATGTGCGCTCGATGCTTGCCAAGGAGCAAGGATATTATGACATAGTAATACTGAGTCTGGAGGAAGCTACAAGTTCTGTTCTGAACCGGTATTACACGGTTGAATTTTATCAGCAAGTTAAAGAGTCATTGGGGCCTGACGGTATCTTGGCGGTGCGGATGGCAGGCGGAGAGAACATAATGGGTACCGAGCTAATTAATCTCGGCGCCTCGACGAAGCTGACACTCGAGAAGGTCTTCTCGCGGTTTGTTTTGACACCCGGTGAGGAGACGTGGTTTATTGCGTCTGATTCCGAGAAGCTTACCGGCGAGCCGGGCGTTTTGCGGGAGAGGTTTGCGGCGATAGAGGGCGGGACAGAAGTCTTTCCCGCTGAGGGTCTGCTCTCCGTCTATCTGCCGGTACGCGCCAATACCGCCCTTGAGTACTACTCAACCGCGGATTTGCCGGAGAGGCTGCTGGTCAATCGTGACATCAGGCCGCTGACGCATTTATATAGCTTGCTACTTTCAGCCAAACAGTCGGAAGCGCCGGTTACGAGGTTTGTTAAGCATCTGGCGCTAGCGGGGGCGTTTGCGTTTTTTATCCCTCTTTTGGTTTTTGCAGTGCTGCGCACTGCGTACGTTTTGAAAACGCGGGAGCAAGGCATTAAATCCAGTTTTGACAGTACATTTTTAGTTTTCTCAGCGGGGTGGGTATCGATTGGGGTGGTAATTGTTCTGATGTACCTGTACCAGACACGGTTCGGGTCGCTTTATCTGCACATCGGGGTGATTTCTTCGGTGTTTATGGTGGGTCTGACCGTCGGTGCGCTTGCAATCCGGCATTTGCTTGTAAAGAGCGGCGAGAGGGAAGCCTTGAAGATTCGGCCTGAGGTACTGCTGTTTGTAGTAGTAGGTGCGCATGCGATAATCCTTGCGATAATAGCTTTTTTGCCGGCTCAAAACTGGACGCATGTAGTTTTTGCGGCTGCGTTTGTTCTTTGCGGTCTGTGCGCCGGCAGCTATTTTCCTTTGGCGGCGAGCCAACTCGCCTCTATCGGCGTTGAGACAGGCCAAGCCGGAAGCAAGCTCGAAACGGCCGATCATCTTGGAGCGTCAGTGGGCGGGCTAATGACGGGTCTTATACTTGTTCCCGTATTAGGGGCCACGACGACACTGTTTGTATTTGCCCTGTTGATGCTGGTCAACATACCTGCCGCGGCTCTAAAGATTTACCAGCCGGAGAAGATTTGCTCGGCGACAACCGTCGGCTTTAGATTACGCAGGCTCGGTTATGCTTTGTTTGGTATCGGTGTGTCTGCTATTCTGTGCTCGAACCTGCTGGCTGCCGCCAGCGCTCACTTACGACCCCATCTGCCGCAATACACGGCTCAAGCCTTGGCGGGTCAGCTGAATCTTGAGCAAGCTACAGCTGTTGGCGAAGATGGTGCGCGGATAAGCTACTTCATCGTATACAAGGAACCGGAAGAACCGGCCGGATACATCTTCAGCTCAGAAGAGCTGTCGCCGGAGGTACGCGGTTTCGGGGGCAAGATTAATCTTGCTGTTTATGTGGACACCGCCGGGAAGCTGATTAACTTCCACATAGTGCGTTCGAACGAAACTCCCGGTTACCTTACCCTTCTGAGCCAATGGCGCGGGGGGCTTAAAGGGCGCGAGCTATTCGAAGCTGAGCCATTTGCCGGTGTCGATGCAGTGAGCGGCGCTACTGCAAGCTGTGAGGCCATCGTTTCTGCTTTGGAGAGAGCGGGTCGTAGGTTCGCTTCGGAGGTCTTAGGCCGGATGGTCCCTAAGGGCGCTGAGGCAAAGGTCCGCCAAGCCAGCTACCTGCCCGACGCACAAGGCATTTATTTGGTTAGCGTTTTTGCACTTGTTTTGATTGTAGT
>CP070830.1:1715098-1719680 GCA_020344865.1 Planctomycetota bacterium | reverse complement strand
CATCCTCAGCTTTTGCAACGCTAGGGTGCAGTCTGGGCCAGGGCAGGCCGTATGAGCTAAAGTGCGTAAAGTTCCTAAAGTTCCTAAAGTTCCTAAAGTTCCTAAAGTGAGCTAGAGTTAATTGTAAGTCTGGTGGATGAAGCCCTTTCAGTTGTGTGGTTGTTGAGGAAAAAGTTCAGTTGAGCGGCCTTCTCTTGCGTAAGCTCCCCAAACTGCAACCCACAAAGCCTCGTTTCGACAGGGTCACCGAATCTCTGGTATCCTTCATTTATTTTGATGTCATATATTATTTTGCACGGTATTTTGGTCAGATGAAAACTGCGGTCGGACAGGAAGATATCTATGGCTGACGAGTCTTCCTTCTGCCCTTGGAAGGAAATATACTCAAAGGCCAGGCCACCCCTACTTATATTGTTGATCTTCCCCAACTTAGAAAAGTGAGGCCTAAAGACTGCGAACGCTGTGTCTTGCGTCAAGAATCGCACGAAGTTCCTTCGTTCATTGTTCACTCTCTTGTCCCCTCTATCCAAATTGCCAACCGAAGTCCATGAAACTGGTGCAGGCGGTCAGGATGCCTTGCCAGAAAGTTTTGGAAAAAATCTTGGGGATAGGTTCTTTGCCGAGTATTACCCATAAAAGCCGACTCTGTGAAAAAGGCAAGGGGGATTCTTGGGGGGATGAAGTGGGTATGCCGCATACCCACTTTGTCTTTATAGCGTATAAAAAGAGTAGATTGAGATTTGGGCAAAGGGCAGAGCGCAGAGCGCGTGGCGCAGGACTCATAGCTGAATCGCTATGCGGCGTTAGGTTTGAGGCCCGCCCTGGTGCGGACTGGGCCAGGGTTGGAGGCGAAAAAGCGCAGAGAGCATAGGGCAAAGCGCATAGCGCAGAGCGTGTGGCGTAAGGCATAACCTAAAGCCAGATCATGCTCGCTGGTTCTGGGGGTTCTGCTTGGCCTTCTACCGATTCATCCGCTGCTTTCCTCTCCGTTTCAACTCCTCCTGTGAGCGCCCTTAGTTCTTCACTTAGCGCGTTCAGTTCCCCCTCTAATCTTACTTTTTCCTGTCTCTCTAAGTTTAATCTTTTATTGGTTACACTTAAAGCTATGAGGCAGGCAATAAGCAGTCCCGCTAACACAATGATTATTACGGCCGCCGACTTGTTCATCTTTATATCTCCCAAAGTATGGCCCAGCTCGTTCTTTACAACCGCAGTTGCTGTCTCTAGTGTCTAAAGTTCCCGAATCTAACGGTGTCAGTATACTGCCACTTCACCGCTCTGCATGATCCCGCATAAAGTATTCCAATTCCCCCAACCCGTCAACCAATTTTTTCAATTCCATAAGCCCTGACCTTTGCCCCGTAAGATGGCGCCAGCCTATATCACTGGGCCGCAAAAAACTGCCCGGCCGTGAATCGATTTAATCTTCACGTTGTCCTCCATCATTCTACTTGGCCTCTGCGGCTTGGCACTGCTAAGAAGACGCGGGGAGGAAAGTTAGCAATTCATTTGATTATAATTAAAGGGCCGTAAGCATTACGTTTGCGGCCTATTATATTGGCACCCCTTCGGCCAGCCTCAGAAAAACGCATTTTTCGTCTTGACAAGCAGTGAAAAATCTATTACACTGCGCTTTATGTTTTCGGGCTACCATGGGGCAGGTTACCTAAAACACGTTTGTTTGGCCCTCCCTTCTGAATTGCCAGAAGATAAGTGAGCTTGATAATGAGCAAATCGCGAAAACAGGCACACCTCTTAGGGGATTAAGAATGACCGGAAGAACACAGAAAGGAGAAAGAAGTAGTTATGAAAACACTAACAATGACAATTAAGGCAATCTTCGTGACATTTCTGGTGCTCCTTTTCGCAATAGCCACAAGCGTTCGTGCTTCGAGCTTCAGGCAGCAGGCCTTTGAGTTTGAAGATTACAACGATATAACCCTCGAGTGGGCGGATTCTTGTGATTATGGTTTCGCCGGTTCAACCGCCTTGGGTTTTTCCGTCACCATCGGCGGGGCTTCCTACAGTTATTTTGATATGAGTTCAGACGGTTATATCGAACTACTAACAGATGCAGGTGACTTACCTACCGGCTATGGCTGGGGTTCTATCAGTGAATTAATAAGTTTTGACTCCTCTGCGACGTATCTACTTGCAGCCTATGACGATTTAATGTCTTTAGTTTACGGCTATTACGGCTATAAGCTCTTTCCTGACCGGGCGGTGTTTTATTACGATACGGAAACATACAAGGACGATAGTGTTGCAGGCGGTCAATTGAATAACTTCGAAGTGATCCTTTACGACGATGGAAATGTTCAGTGGAACTTTAATTATGCTTACTATCGGTATTTCGACGACGATTTGTTTTCAGGTCTCTATTTTGGTAATACACAAACTTTGTTGGAATTAACGAGGTACCATATCCCTGAGCAGAAATCTTATCTTTACTCCGGCTGTGACGATTGGCTGACCTTAGACTTTAACAACGATTGCTTTGTCAATTGGGCTGACTTTGAGAATTTTGCAGATCAATGGCTTAAATGCGCCGAACTAAACGATCCAAACTGCCAGCCGTAGTTAAGAAATATCTTGGGCTGCTGTGAATTGGCAAAAGGTGAGCGAGGTTGATAATGAGCAAATGGCGAAAACAGGCAGCTTTTTAGGAGATTAAAAAGGCCAGCGGAAGAACACCGAAAGAAGAAAGGAAACGGTTATGAAAAAGCTTAAAATGACAATTAAGGCAATCTTTGTGACATCCTTGGTACTGCTTTTCGCAATCTCGACAAGCGTTCAAGCCTCGAGCTTCGGGGAGCCGTCCTTTGAGTTTGAAGATTACAACGCTACAACCCTGGATTGGGTAGATTCTGGCAAGGATAATGCCAACACCGGTTCAACAGCCTTAGGTTTTTCCGTGACCATCGGTGGGGTTACCTACAGTTACTTTGATATGTGCATAGACGGTTATATCGAACTACTAACGGATGCAGGAGATACACCTACCGGCCGGGGCTACGGTTCTATCATCCAGTTAATAAGTGCCGGCCCCAATACGACGTATTTACTTGCGGCCTATGGCGATTTCGACACCACAACTTATGGCTATTACGGCTATAAGCTCTTCCCTGACAGGGTCGTGTTTTATTATAATGCGGAAACATACCAGGACCAGTGGCCACCTCCTGATCCTGCTGAATTGAATAATTTTGAAGTGATCCTTTACGATGACGGAAATGTTCAGTGGAACTTTAATTCCGCTCAATATGAGCTTTTCGATCAAGACTTTTTTTCAGGTCTCTATTTTGGTAATACACAAACCTTGTTGGAATTAGCCATCTATCATATCCCCCAGCAGAAATCTTACCTTTACTACGGATGTGACGATCGGCTGAGCTTGGACTTCAATAATGATTGCATTATCGATTGGGCTGACCTTGACAACTTTGGCCAGCAATGGCTTAGATGCGCCGAACTAAACGATCCAAACTGCAAGCCATAGTAAAAAAATACCTAGGGCTGCATCTAGGCCTAACTCTGGTATGCTGTCTGAAAAATCTTGCAGAAAATAAGATGTTCAATCCGATGATCATGCTTTCCGCCAATATGTTCAAGAATGTTGGGTTTAAGACATTACTCATGGGTTTCTAAGTCGCTCTGGGATTGTGCTTGCCGCCCATGACCTGCGAGCAAAACGGTGTCAAAATGGTGTCAGTCGCCAGTGGAAAACCACCTCAGAGTTCACTTGTCACTTACTTGTTAACCACTGGCAAAGCTCATTTTTGGCTCAAAAGGCCATCCTAAAGCCTTGTGCTAAAAGGAGTTATGAGGGCCCTTTTGGATTCGAAGTCCGCGACTCTATCCAATTGAGCTACGGGCGCGGGAATCTTTAAGTCCTTGTAGTATAACCATTTCCCACACTGAATGTCAATTCTATTGATGTGGCGGTGGTGCCGAAACGGCCGGTAATGGACACAACAACCTAAGAGGGGAGAGCAAAACCGCAAATTTCAAAGCCAACGGTCGGATTCGAACCGACAACCACTGGTTTACAAAACCAGAGCTCTACCGTTGAGCTACGTTGGCGTTTATACAAATGATACTAAAAGCCCAGCCTGCAGTCAATTCTGCGAATCAAAGGTTTTTATACAGACGCCCTTACAGCTATTTTTCTTTATAGTAATCTACGCCAAGTACATCGAGTCGTTTGTAGTGGCTCTGCAATCTGTCGGAGAAATCGTCCCAGTTTCGGAGTTCTTTGGGCGACCAGAGCGTTTCGGCGAGAGCCGTCAGGCGGGGGTAGGCGCGCGAATCGACCTGTTCCTGCGGGGCGACCTCGGTCCAGATGTTGCCCTCGCCGCCGAGGATGTGTCGCTGCTGGGCTTCAGTCAGGCCCTCGGGGAGCGGCTCAAAGGTATAGACTTTCTTAGTCGGCAGGACGCTCATCCAGTTGGGGAAGGATGCGGCCTGCTCCTTTGAGTAAGGATAGTCGAAGTAGCAGTGGCTGGTGGGGGATGCAACGACGTCGTGTCCCTGCTGCGAGGCCTCGATGGCGCCTTTCATTCCGCGCCAGGACTGGACGGTG
>CP070830.1:1704861-1714998 GCA_020344865.1 Planctomycetota bacterium | reverse complement strand
GGACCGTGTTGGGCTTTTTGTGTGGCGTAGGGCTTGCGTTTCTTGTTGAGCTGCTCAACGACCTCGTGCGCACGCCGGGTGACGTGGCCAGATTCCTCCGCATTCCCCTGTTAGCTGTTGTTCCTGACGCATCTGAGGACACGCAGGTCAGGCGTATAGACCACTGCCTGATTGCTCATAAGGCCCCTTATTCGATTATAAGCGAATCATACAGGCAGCTTCGAACCAATTTGAAACTATCCGACTCCGGCGAATCCCTCAAGGCTTTGCTTGTTAGTAGCGGCTCAGGTGGTGACGGAAAGACCTCCGTCGCCGTGAATCTTGCGACAACTTTTGTTGCAGAGGGTAAAAAAGTACTGCTGATTGATGCCAATTTCTGGCGTCCTAAATTGCACGAAGTCTTCCCGAGGGCGCAGGCTGAGCAAGAAGCCGAGGAGGAGTCTGGATTCGGACTGAGTACGCTGCTTGCGGGCCTTTGTGGTTACCAGGAAATCATACGACCCTCCGGCATCGAAGGCTTTGATGTAATCGATTCAGGACAGTTGCCATCGAATCCGACGGAGCTGCTCGGCGGCTCTCAAATGAAACAATTGGTCAAACATCAACGGGAAATATACGACTATGTTATAATTGATGGCCCGCCCGTTTTACTCGTAAGTGCCGCTAAGATTCTCGCCAAGCTGGTCGATGGTACCGTTCTGGTTTTCAATGCCGGCACTACACGCAGGGGCGCCGCCGCCAGAACTATTCGTGAGCTCAGAGACGTGAACGCCGAAATAGCCGGCTGTGTGCTCTTTGCCGTAAAGGCTATGAAGGGCGGCTATTTCACCAAGCAGTTCAAGTCTTATCATGAATATCAAAAAATGCAGCTTGCTCATTCGATATAGCTAAGCTGAGCCGCTGATATTACCAGAACAAAGGTCTGTGTTTGAAGGACTTCTTTTGATGGACAAATTCTTGGTCACCGGCGGAGCCGGTTTTATTGGTTCGAATATCTGCAGAAAGCTGGTTTCACAGGGTTGTTTTGTCAGGGTTATCGATAATCTGCTCACAGGCAAAAAAGCCAATCTCGCCGGTATTTTAGACAAAATTGAGTTTATAGAAGCCGACATGGGCGACGAACAAATTGCCCGGCGTGCCATGAATGGTATCGACGTCGTTTTGCATCAGGGTGCCTTGCCCTCGGTTCCGCGCAGCGTTGATGACCCAACAGCCACACACAGACCTTGTGTTGATGCCACTTTCACCCTTCTTTTAGCTGCCCGTGATGCCGGCATAAAACGCTTTGTATACGCGTCGAGTTCCTCAGCTTATGGTGACACGCCCACGTTACCTAAGGTCGAGACGATGCCGGACAGACCCCTTTCGCCTTACGCTGTTGGCAAGCTCGTCGGCGAGCATTATTGCTCCGTTTTCTATAAAGTCTTTGGTCTTGAGACTATTTCACTCCGCTATTTTAACGTTTTCGGCCCAAACCAGGACCCAACGAGCCAGTACGCCGCTGCCCTACCGGCCTTCGTCACCGCCATACTGAAGGACAAGCCTCCCACCGTCTTTGGTGATGGCCTGCAGAGCCGCGATTTTACTTACGTCGAGAATGTCGTTGAGGCCAACCTCCTTGCAGCCGCTGCGCAGCACACCGCCGGCCAGGTCCTGAATATTGCGTGCGGCCAAGCGGTAACTGTCAACGAGACGATTGATATGATTAACGAGATTCTTGGCAAGAGTATAGAGCCCGTTTACGCCGACCCCCGCCCCGGTGATATCAAACATTCTCTTGCCGATATCACCCTCGCACGGGAAACGCTTGGCTACGAACCGGCGGTCACGTTTAGAAGGGGTCTGGAGCTTGCTAGACTGGTATCGCGACAATCTGCTGTGACCGCTCGTATCACTCGCCCCCGACTATTAACAGCCTTGTCATTGTAGCCCGTGGTGTTCCAATGTCCACCAACGCTTAGCTCTTTGAACCTTGTGCTCTGCTGATGGTAGTTTATAATGCCTCTATATTAGCCCTCTGGGACTCTTTGAAATGGCGGGAAAACTTGTTAAATCTCTGGTGACTCGGGGTTTCACTTGGCTCGAGCATGTTATGGCCGTTTGTCTGGCGGCATCTTGCGCGTTTTTCCTTGGACAGGGCTTAAATGCCATCAGTCCTAAGATTTATGATTACTCCACGGAGTTGGATTTTGTTATGGCCGTTCAGGAGGCTACCGCAGCCGGCGAGGTGACCTACGCCGAAGCTCAGGAGATGTTGCAGGATTATCGCAATGACCGGCTTAGTTACAGACTCGAAACTTGGCGCATGCGACTTACATATGTGGTCTCATTTGTCATCTGTGCCGTTGTGGCTGTTCTTTTATTCAAGAAGTACCGATTGTTCCGGTTCAGAGAGCGTTTGCAAAGTTACTTCTTGACTGACGTATCTTAATCATCTGCTGCGTTTGGGTCCGTGCTGTTATCATTCTTCACAGAAATATAAGTGGTGCGTTTTATTGGGGATGGGTCTGCGGCAATCTGGCGTACAGTCCAGCGCTGGTATTATGTGGTTTGGCGCACTCGGTTCTTCAGTTGCTCTGAAAAATCTTGACGCCGAAGCGGAGAGCAGAATTCGGTATGGTTTTGGCTTTTGGTTGCCTTGTGGTTGGAGCTGAAACCCTGAATCACCCAGACCAAAGTTCCGCCGATGACTATGCACCCCGCCGTAAGTGAGCCCCACACAATCCCGATACCGCAAAGAGCGAGAAACGGCAGTACCCACAGTAAATCATGCCAGGCCCTGACCGAAAGCGAGAAATTGGTTAGTTCCGGGTGAAAGTGCCAGACCCCTATGCTTGCCGGAATACATAGAATCCAAAGAATGGCGCGAACGGTATTCTTATACCGCCCGCAATATTTTTTTATGCTTCTGTTCGTGTAGGTTATGGTCCCGAAGATTGCCCAGGGCACTAGGAAGCTCACAGCCCCACACTGTAAATCGTAGGGCCTTACCAAAAGAATGCTCACTGCGAAGGCAATGGCCGATACAATAAACGTAAGCCGTTTGAACCCTTCTTGTAAATTCACGCTTTCTGCCTTTACTGTATGATACGTTTTAGTGTCGCTTGACCACCATTAAATCGTCATTTTAGCCGCGCTGGATTAGCCCTTACACGCCTATTTTAGGTGACTATGTCGCCGAGACGCTGATTTTAGCGCAGCACGCATTTTTTTCGGACTTTTTCTCCCCCTTGTTTGATATTCGCTGCTGTTGGCTAAGAATCTTGGCCAAATTTTGCGTTGCACTTTTTAGCTTGATACAGTATTTTATTGTCTGGAAAAATGGTAGGCTAACCGTTTATTTTAATTAGGCAGGGCGGTTTTATGAAATGTTTTAAGTGCCGGCAGGAGATTCCCGACAACTCAAGGTTCTGCCCGCAGTGTGGGGCCACCCAGGATGAAGATCTCGAGGTTTTGCGCCAAGGCTGCATCGGCGATGCCGTTGAGTGTGAACGTGCCATCGCTGGGGGTCAGGGTGGCAGGCCGTATATACGAAAGAGTTTTGATAAACGCCTGCCGGAATGGAAGCGGGCTGCTGAGCTTGGTGTTCGCGAAGGCCAATGGTTGTTCGCAAGATGTTTCGAGGAGGGTTTTGGCGTTGAAAGAAATCAGGTCCACGCTATCAGTTGGCACATAAAGGCCGCTGAGCAGGGCTATCCCTTGGCGCAGAATCACGTCGGCTCCTGCTATTTGAATGGTAATGGTGTCCCGAAGGACGAGGCCGAAGCCGTCCAATGGTACCGCCGGGCCGCTGAGCAGGGATACGCTATGGCCCAGTCTAATCTTGCCTGGTGCCTGGACACCGGCACCGGCGTTGATATCGATGAGACGCAGGCAGTCGAATGGCATCGCAAGGCGGCCGAACAGGGCGACGACACTGGACAATTTAATCTCGCTGTCCACTATGAATGGGGCAGCGGTGTCACCGAAGATAAGACCGAAGCGATAAAATGGTATCGAAAGGCTGCTCTCCAGGGATATGAAAAAGCCCAGGAAGCAGTCGATAGGCTCACCGAGGAGCTTGCACAGGCTGAAAAGGACAAGGCCCAAAAAGCGAAAGACGCTGAACTTCGCTTCCGAGCTGAATGTAAAGAAGCACTGGCCGACGCCAAACTAACTTCTGATGAAAAACACCAGCTCAAGGAATTAGCTAAGTCCTTGGAATTATCCAAAAGTGTCGCGAAAGAGTTCTTTGAGGACGAAAAAAGGAAATTCCTGAAATCCCGCAGGAAGCAGCATGCCAAGGATGCAGTGCTTAAGTTCCGCATAGCATGCAAGAATGCCCTGGCGGATGGCAAGGTTAGCATTGATGAAAAGGATCAGCTCCGGGAACTTGGCAAATCACTTAAGCTCGCTCATGAAACCACAAAACATCTCTTCGAAGATGAAAAAAAGATTTTCCTGGCCAGCCAGAAGGTTGCGCCGACCAAGAGCATCGAGGTTCAGTTTCGCAAAGCCTGCAAAAAGGTCCTTGCGGATGGCAAAGTCACACCCGACGAAAAAGATCAGCTAAAAAGTCTGGCCAAGTTCTTTAAGATGTCTAACGAAGCTATGAAACAAATCCTCGCCGATGAGGTCAGGATTTTCCGACAGACCCATCTCCCACAACGTACCTCTTGAGAAAACCCTAAGGTTTCGATTTATCTACATGGCGAAATCTGCGTCGCTTGCTGTTTGGTCGGACGATAGATTTACTCTACTTGCTCTTTTAGCTCTTGGGCGTTTTGGATTAGCTCTTCCCTCGCTGGATACTCTTTCGGTGCAAGCTCGAATGTCCATTCATAGGAATCGACGATTCTGTTCGGATTCAGTATTCCGGCGAAAAAATCAAACGGAAACGCATCGTACCACGGCCCTTGCAGTTTGCGATGTGTCTTAAGGGTCTCGTAGCCCTCCTTGCTTACCCTGACGTCATAATCGCCGTACCATTCGAACGAGACCGTAACCGGCGAGACGCCTATCTCCTCGTCATTTAGCGTAACAAGAGCCCCCTGTGGCTCTGTATTGATTGTCAGCCACCGCTCGACGCACCCCCCGGCCGAGAGCCCCAAAATCAAGCTAATGACGATAACTGCCAACAGATTGCGATTTCCCATAGAACAGACCCTTAAGTACTGCTGCTTGACTAAACCGCTGTATTATAAACAAAAAGCGCAAAGCCGAAAGCCCAAACTTCCCGCCCCATCAGCTTAACTCTGTCTGTATAACACCTCACCGCCCTTGCCCTGTGCTATCAGCGATGTATACGAATCCAGCTTTCTCTGAGTTGCCTTGTCGGTAAGGTCGATTGTCATCTGCCGCTCGGCCGACATATATGCCGCCTGGCAGAGCCTGGTTATCTCAAGGCCGTACTCCCAGTTCAAAAACCCGTCTTTACCGGCCAGGAATGCATCCCGGACGTCCTCAAACTCGTCGACATAACCATACAGGTCCGCTTCATTGGGGTGGACCGCAAGCAGGCCGCGCGACGCCGTCGACTTCTCGACGGCCTTCTCGGCATCGGCCACCGCCTCCGCCGCAGCATCCCCAACGAAAACTTCCAGCGGCGACTTCAAAGAATTGACCTCAAAAGCATAGCCCGGCCCAAGCCCATCCATCAAAAGACGAAGACCCTGCTTATCGTACATCCAAGAATTGGTAAACTGGGCCTTTACAAGCTGCCCGCTCTCAGGATTGCGAAACGTTACCGTCCCGGTGCAAAAATCTTCAGCCGGAATTTTTTCGTAATCGACCCCCATCCTGTCGAGCAGCTTCTGACGATACTTGGGCTGCCCCCATTTCAGTAGGGCCGTCTCGGCGCAGATACTTACAGGTTCGAGGAACCTCACCGGCTTGCCCACAGGCGTTAGCACAAACCACGATACCGCTATGCTGTGACAGCCCATATCGCTTAGTACTCCGCCGCCTTGTTGCGTCGGGTCCCAGAACCAGCCTTCGTGAGGCCCGCCGTGTTCCTCCGAGCTGCGGGCAAGTGCAATCGGTCCCATTGCCTTTTGCACGGGCTCAAGCTGAGCTAATGCTCTTCTGATGGCCTTCATATGTAGCTGATTTTCAAAGTACGCCGTAGCAAGCTTCGCCTCTTTCGCCATAGCCACAAGTCGTTTTGCCTCGGCTACCGTCCGGCCTAACGGCTTTTCACAAATAACGCCTTTTAGCTCCGCCCCTGCTTTTACGGCTTCGACAATCTCCTCGACAATCTCAAGCCGGACTGGATTCGGAGCCAGAATTGCCACTGTATCACAGCCCTTGCACATCTCCGCCACGTTCGGGTATACTTTACATTCACCAATCCCTTCCGCCCTCGCCCTTGCGGAAAACTCCTTCGCCCGCTTTGAGCCGTAGACCCCCACAAGTTCGATTCCGCGCACCATTTTAAGTGCCGTCGCGTGGAAATTCGCGATGAATCCTGCGCCGATAAAACCAAGTCTCAGTTTTTCCATACCAATGCAACTCCTTTCTATGAACTTGTCTAAAACCACTTAATACTCTGTTGTCCGTCCGTAATTTCGAGCGATTTTATCATTGCTGATGACTCTGTTCAACCCTTACTTGCACAACGCTCACACAGACGACTCCTGCCGCGGATATGCTCTTTATCCCTTTTCTAACGCTAAAGTCAGTATCTCAATCCAGCCAAGTTTAATGCCGCCCATTTGCCCTGCGTCCTATAAAAGCCTGCAAACTGCCATAACACCAGCACAGGCAAGTACTTAGGACATTAACCGCAATCGCTGGCCACCTATAAGCTTGATTTTCTCTGCAATAAGTGGTATAATGTCATGTTTGAGGAGGCACAGCCTTCCGTTTCTGTGCGGTAAGAAAATGGGACCGTTAGGTGCTACGTTTTTGACAATCGGCCGAAACCATTTTACGTGTAAGCAAAGACGCAGATTCAGCCGAGTGCTCCTGCTCGCGCTTGCTGTCTGCCTTTTGTCGATGCCTGCTGAGGCCAAGTATAGCGGAGGTAATGGCACCCTGGCTGAGCCCTACCTCATTTCTACCGCTGAGGATATGAATTTGATTGGTGCCGACACCAATGATTGGGACAAGCACTTCAGATTGATCGACGATATCAACTTGGCGGCCTATACCGGAACAACTTTCAATCTCATTGGATCCCCGTTCAATCCCTTCAAAGGCACGTTCGACGGAAACAACCACAGCATTCTGAACTTCAGCTATACTATCACAGCAACGGATAACATAGGACTTTTCCGGTATATCGAAGACCCCAATGCGGAAATTAAAGATCTGGTCTTGGTAGCCCCACAGGTTAACGCGGGAACCGGATGGTTTGTTGGTGCTTTGGTTGGCCACCTGGCCCACGGTAGCGTAAATGCCTGCCATGTTCGGGACGGCTATGTATCGGCCCAGTCCGTCGTCGGCGGCCTTGTCGGGGAAAATTTCTACGGCCGGATTGAAAACTCTTCTTCGTCGTGTCTCGTGGGGGGGCAGGCTAACCATGTAGGCGGGCTCACCGGCGCCAGTCGCGGCCGGATATCGGGTTGTTACTCCACCGGCGAGGCTTCGGGAGGTAATTACGTCGGCGGCCTTGTGGGAAGAAACTATTATGGTCGGGTATCCGACTGCTACTCGGCTTCTGACGTATCAGGAGATGATTATATCGGCGGACTGCTTGGATATAATGCCGACGAAATTGCCAAGTGCTATTCCGTCGGTGCCGTTTCAGGAGATGTCAACGTCGGTGGACTCGTAGGGTATAATTTCCATTTCCTTGGAGCTACGGTTAGTGATTCTTTCTGGGATTCTCACACAAGCGGCCAGACCGAAAGTGACGGCGGCACACCTATGACAACTGCTGGAATGAAAATCGAAAGTACCTTTACGGATGCGGGTTGGAACTTTTTGACAACCTGGTATATCTGCGAACAGTTTAACTATCCAAGACTGGCTTGGCAGACACGCTTGTTGGCGGATTTCGTTTGTCCATATGGTGTTGAGATGAACGACCTCGCAGCCTTTGTCGAGCAGTGGCTCTTGCTGAGATTGTCCGCGGATATCCTTCCCGAAGACAATGATGGTACAGCAAACTTCCTGGATTACGCGGCCTTCGCCGACGCTTGGCAGGCCACACCAGCTTCTCCCAACTGGAACCCCGATTGTGATATTGCTCCTGAAGGTGGTGATAATGTCGTAAATGCCGCCGACTTGCTCGTTTTCCTTCAGCAATGGCTGCAGTTTGGGGCCTCCTATGGCGATATCGCTCCCGGTGAAGGCGATGGAATTGTCAATCTTAGCGACTACACACCTCTCGCCGATAGCTGGCTGCAGGGACTGTAAGCCTTCCTGGCACGCAAAAAAAATTTAATTTAATTGATTTTTTCTAATCACAACCTACCATAACACTGTAAAGCGTGCGGATTTCAGCTTTCTTGATTCTGTTGGTCAACCAGCGATTGGTAATGTGTTTTTAAGGGTGTAAAGAAATGTGTCAGTCCTGTGGATGCACGCCATGTGAAACATGCGGCGGCCCCATCGAGGATGGCGTTTGTGCCGGCTGCAGCCAGCCGGCGGCCGAATGTACCTGCGAAGCGCAGGAATAATCGCCCCCAACCTCGATAGTCTGTTGCTTTCGTACGACTCTCCAAGTCTTCAGCGGAGACTGTATAAGCTGCCCTTGGCGGCATACAAAAGTGAGCTTATCACCATTTAGACCCTGTAAAAGCTTTTAGCTCCCTTGAGAACCGCCGTATCTGCCCGACCTGCCTTTGAAGTTTACCACTTTCTTTCCTTTGCGGTCCGTTTTATCTCTGTATAGGTTTACAATAAACTGCTCGGTAAACCGGTACCCGAGCCAGACCACACCGCACCCAATCATTCCGCCCCACACTCCCCCCAATAAGCACAGTGCCACCAGCTGGCCCTTGGGCAGATTTAACCAGTAGTTGTCCTCCGCTCTCAGTCGCCCCGTATAGTCGTGATAGGCCTTGCCCTTGTACTCTTCGCCCTGCTCTTGAAGAATTCGCAGGTTCCTGCGCGCCGTACGGTATTGCTCGTAAGGTATTGACCCGCCGAAAAGTGCACAGCTCGTAGCGATAGCTACCGTCAGAACAATTGCTATCCTCCTGCAGCCCCACCTTACATTTACGCGTCTATTGCTCCATTCAGGCCATTCTTCTTTTGCGTAGAAACCGCGCGCCACCCACCGGCAAATCTTGTATACACCCATGACCGCCCCGAATCCTACCCCGAAGTAAAATGCCCCCGCCAATAGGCTAAGTGGAACTCGGTACCACACATCGCTGAGCTTATTGCGTACCGCGATAAAAACAACCACACCTAAGAAAAAACCGGCCGGTGTCGCTATCCTTAGCGCCGCTTTGTTGACCTTGTCCTCAAGCTTCATAACTGTCCCTGCCATCCCGCCATCTGCCTATATTTAACCACCCAAACCTGCCTCTTGGCAAGCACTTAAGGCCCGAATTCAAATTAATTGACATCTGCCTGCCGCCACGTTAAGGTATTGACCGATTAAAAACGCTTTTTGACGGGTTTTTGCCGTGAAGATTTTACTCAGTTGGTTAAACGATTACATCGAGACCGGATTATCCGCCGAGCAAATCGCCGGGATTCTAAGCAACCTCGGGCTTTCCTGCGAGAGCATTCAGCAGCTCGGCGGCGACGCCGCAATCGACCTCGAAATAACCAGCAACCGCGGCGATTGCCTCTCTCTTATCGGCGTCGCGCGCGAGTTGTCCGCAGCGACGGGCAAACCCCTGAAGATGCCCACCGTCGAGCCGCTGGAATCTGACAGCGTTGCCTCTGACCTTGCCTCCGTCGAAATCCAGGATGCTGACCTCTGTCCCCGATATACCGCTCGAGTCATAGAAGGTGTCAAAGTGGGCCCCTCGCCGGACTGGCTTCGTAATAGACTCGAGGCCGTCGGCCTGCGGACCGTCAACAACGTTGTCGACGCGACCAATTATGCCATGCTCGAGACCGGCCAGCCGCCACACGCCTTCGATTGTGAAAAAATCACTGACGGAAAGATAATAGTCAGAAAGGCCCTCCCCGGCGAGCGCATCGTCAGTATCGACGGCTCAAAATGCGACCTCAAACCGGATATGCTCATTATCG
>CP070830.1:1701472-1704761 GCA_020344865.1 Planctomycetota bacterium | reverse complement strand
GCATTATATGGCCCTTTGTTTATTTGTTTTTGGGATAGTTTTAACAGGTGGGATTGTTTTTATCCAGAGAAATTCGCGGATATTGGGCGGAAAATGCCCTCGATACTCGATGCTTGATTCTCGCTAAAAGCACCCTCATTTTTGCTTCAAAAACGAGGGCCCCCTATCAAACTTGAGCCTTCCAACCCCCAATTTCAGCCCAAAAACGACGTCCCTCATCGCAGCCCAGCGCACATCCGGCCTCTTCCACACGCACCATTTTTCGCCCGATATCCACGAATTTCTCTGGCCAAAAACAACCCCACCTGTTAAAACTATCCGAAAATTAAATAAGCTAAGGACCAAATAATGCCGCCGAACCAACTGCAAGTCCATACAATACCAGCACTTAACTCACCTCGCCTCCTCCTCGGCTTCTCAGGATGGATGGACGGCGGACAGGTCTCTACCGGTACCATCAACTACCTCATCGAAAAACTAAACGCCCAAAAATTCGCCCAAATCGACCCCGAAAACTTCTATTTATATAACTTCCCCGGCGCTATGGAAATAACCGCCCTCTTCAGACCCCACACCAAGATAAAGGACGGCCTCATAACGACTTATGAACTCCCAACCAACACGTTTTTTTACGATGACCGCAACAACCTCATCCTCTTTTTGGGCAAGGAACCCAATCTCAACTGGCAGCAATTCGCTGAATGCATCTTCTCTCTCGCCTCCCAATCCGCCGCTAAGCAAATATATTTCATAGGCAGCGTTTCTGGCCTCGTCCCCCACACAAGAGAACCAAGGCTCTTTTGCTCCGTTTCTGACGAAAAAATCAAGGAAACACTCCGACATTACGGAGTAAACTTTACCAATTACGAAGGACCAGCCAGTTTCTTAACATACCTCACCTCTACCGCCGCTGAGCAGGGTTTTAGCATGGCAAGCCTCGTCGCCACCATCCCTGCCTACGTACAGGGCAACAACCCAAAGTGCGTAGAAGCTATAGCAAGCCGACTGGCAGGCATTTTAGACCTAAAAATCGAGCTTGACGACCTCCGCGATATCAGCGACGAATTCGAAAAGAAACTGACCGAAGCCGTGCAGGACCAGCCGGAATTAGCCAACAGCATCATTAAACTGGAGGAGGACTACGACAACGAGATTTTCGACAGCGAAATGGGCGAACTGAAGAAGTGGCTCCAGCAGCAGGGAATCAGATTAGATTGAGAATTAAGCTCCTTTTCCCCTTGCCTTATGAAAATAAAACACAACTTAAGTGTGAAAAACGCATTTTTCTTTGTAGCCGTCGCAATTATTTACGGGGATTTTGGGCGATTCGCACCCCATAAAGCACACGGCACAATCAGACAAACGATAAGCACGTGCCCATTTAATCACTGATAAAGCCTTAAAAAATGACAGATGCGAACAAAAACAACGGTGTAATATTCGACTTGGACGGCGTTCTTATTGATACCGGCAGGTTCCATAAGCAAGCTTGGTACGATTTGGCGCAAAAACAGGGCTTTCACGTGTCAGATGAGGTTTTCTACAACACCTTTGGCATGCAAAACTACCAGATAATCCCAATTCTGGCTGGCCAGGATTTGCCCGCGGAAGACATCGAACGTTTCTCTGAATGGAAAGAAAAGCGCTACCGTGAGCTTGCAGCAGGCAAACTAACCTCGCTTCCTGGGGCAAAAAACCTAATTGATGACCTCAAACAAAAGGGCTTTCTTTTGGCCATAGGCACTTCAACACCACGAGTCAACGTTACCTTCATCACCGAACAAGTGCCGTTGCTCAAGCGTCTTGATGCCTTTGTCACCGGTGAAGATGTAACCAAAGGCAAGCCCCACCCTGACACATTTCTAAAAGCCGCTGAGAGACTCTCCCTAACCCCTAATCGCTGCTTGGTAGTGGAAGATGCCGTTCAGGGAGTGGAAGCCGGAAAAGCAGCGGCAATGGCGGTAGTCGCCGTAACCACAACAAGAAGACGAGAGGACCTGAAACAGGCGGATTTAATAGTGGACAGCTTGACACAATTGAAAGCTGAGGACTTCCTAAAACTGCTTTAGGATGCAATCAGCCAGCTTAACAGCAATACCGGCTTTGACAAAACGGGGAGGATTCAACAAACTCATCATGCCCAAGGTACACGTTTCAGCACCTTCGTTTTTTCAGCAAGATTGAAGATATCTCGGGCGTTCTGATGCATTATAGGGTCAGTGAGTTCCAGGGCATTATCCAAGCTCAGCCAACCTTCTTCCACCAACTCCGACAAAGCCAGGGCTATGCCTTGTCTGGCTACAACGGCATGGCCCAGAACCGGTTCCACCGGGCCGTAGTCGCCGCCGAATGTGAGAATCTTGTTGGCCGGAGCAGTAACGAGGTATTTTTTCAGGAAATCCTTGGATGCTACCGGATTGATAATCCACGCCCAGCACATATCCACATACGCATTCGGGTAGTGCTTGGCTACGGAAATAAGCTCCTCATAATACGGGTAGCAGATGTGCATGAAAACGAATCTTGACTCCGGCGCCGTTCGACATAAATCGGTTGCCGCTCCCGGATTTTGAACAAGCCGTGACAAAGGCATTCGGGGCTTCTTGTCATCCCATATCGCATAATAGCCTGTGTGGAGTTTGATGGGAAGATTGCAAGCGGTAGCTTTATTAACGGCGTACCAGAACAAGTGGTCTTCAAGCATTTTCTGCTCTTTAGCAGTTAAGGATTGAGCGTTTAGTTTTTTCTTGAAAATGGCATCGGCCTGTTCGGCCGGGACTTTCTCGTAATCGATGTTGCGACTGTATGCATTTTGTGACTTAACGGCCACCGCGTATTTGGCATATTTATCGAACCACCAGTCTATCACTTTATGCCAGTCGGGCAGTGAACTTACTTTGACTCCAGCGGGTTTAGCAAGTTCAAGATTAGGCCCTGCCAGCATGCCAACAATGCCGATATCCTGCATTAGCAGCTTCGGCATATTCGATTCACTGAAACCGTCTCCGCTATTTACCTGACAGGACTCAATATTGGCCAAATCACATAAAATGCGTCTGTAAAACCCCGGCTGACGGACCTTCTCATATCCAGTCTGGACCTTTGCTACCGTCTTTGTGGAAAGCTCGTCAACGCCGTAAAGTTCTTTGATTGCGATACGGACCGCCTGGCCGTAGCCGGTGTTCTTGATAAACGGCCAAAAGGGCTCGAGCAAAGTCCATTTCCTGAGAGGGTCAACTTTTTGGGAGAAAAACTTGTTGAAATCGCTTTGTGGCATGCCTACGGAACG
>CP070830.1:1698545-1701372 GCA_020344865.1 Planctomycetota bacterium | reverse complement strand
TCCCTGCTGCATCAGAACCATCGCCGCCATCGTCGCGCGATGCCCGCTCCTGCAAAGGGTATAATAAGATGCCTCTTTAGATAACGACCCCACCGAAGAAGCCAGCGACTGCAAGGGTATGTGTTTTACATTATCCAGCTTTACCGATATCTCGCTTAATTCCTGCGCCGTGCGAACGTCCAGCACAACACTGTTCGGCTCGCCGAGTTTTTCAAACGCCTCCTTTGCGGACACCGTCGAAAACCCCTCGGCCGTCCCCTTCTGGTTAACGGCTATGATAGTATCCATATTTGCAGGCTTTGCCATTTTCTTACTCCTTGCATCGTCACAGAATTTCTGTTTGTCCTTCTCAGCGACAAATGGATTGGTCTTTCTCTGCTCCGCTATCGTCGTAGTCATATTGCCCTTGTAATCGTGCGCCGGCCTTACCACAGTCTCCCCGGCTAAAGCCGCCAGCTTCCCCAGCGAATCGAACATATCTTCCGGAGAGCCGTTTTGAAAATCCACCCTCCCGACGCTGTTTATCAATAACACATCGCCCGTGAAGACATCGCCCCGCCCCGTCAGCAGACTCACGGAATCATCGGTATGCCCCGGCGTATATATCGCCCTTACCTCCGTCTCGCCCACCTTTATCACGTCGCCCTCCTTGACCCTCTCCGTCGCAACCGAAGACTTCGCGTGCTCACTCATATACACGGGCGCCCCGTATCTCTTCTTCAATATCGCCGCCGACGAAATATGGTCCGCATGTGTGTGAGTATCGAAAATACCCACCAGCGACAAACCCTTCTTGACCAGCTTCTTGGCATATTGTTCCACCAGCGAAATATGCGGGTCAACCAAAAGAGCCTTCCCGCCGTCCGTAATCAAATACGAATAACAGTTGCCCGCGGCGAATGAGATAACACTATTCTTCTTCATAGTAACACCTCATCTTCTCAATCCCGATTTGTTTGACAATATTATCCCACCAACACATCCCGCCTTCAAGCAAAATCCCCCCAAAACCAGACCCCTTGCCCTCCGACACCAATAAAAAAGGCCGAGCTAAACCAGCCCGGCCCATATCGATACCGCAAATACAATTGTACCAATCAAAGCCCGCCATCGACTATAAACCGATTAGCGGGGTTGTCCTTTCGGATTGCTAAGTTAAATTTCTTGACCCGACCGGATTTAAGGCGAATCTCATAAGGGACAAACCATCCTAAACCATCACGGGCATACCCCTCCGACTGGAAAGGCTCGCCAATGGATATGATCTCAAGACCACCATATTTTCTAAGCCATTCAGGAACCCTCGAATAAGTCTCAAATCTTAGCACTTCTCCCCAGTCTTCTTCCGCACAGGCACGAAAGAATGCTTCGGCTGCCTCCTTTGGCGTCATCTTTTCATACCGCTCGTTGTCCGGCAGAATCTCCGGCTCCCTGCTCCAAATCATATCCTCTGGCAAATCCAGCGCGAAGACGCTGTCGTCCAACTCCGCATTGTATTCAATATCCGTCACCTCAAAAATCAATACATCATCATCTTCGGTGTGCACGTATACCTGAAGCCCTTCCAGTAATTTTGTCTTCGCATCAAATCGGTAAACCTTCAAATGGTCGGATTCCTGGATAAAATGGTTTCGTAAATAGTCACCCTCTGGAACATACGCTCCTACTTCTACCTCAAGGATAATTTCCTTCTGTCCTTCGACTTCCTCGTGCCAGAGACAGACTGCCCGCCCGGGATTATTCTTTGCCTTTTGTAACTCGTTGTCCAATAGCTCTTGCACGTTCAATAAGCGGCCCGACCAGGAATCAAAACAGCCCAACGGTAAAACTTTTTCCCTCAAGACGCCAAAATTCGGCCTTATGAACATAATGGTTGTCTGCCCGTCCATAAGAAGAACACGCCCGGTTTTTTCCACGCGCCATTGTACCAACCCATTTTCATCCGTACGCTTCCACATCTCAATCGGTACGAAATCGTAATCTAAACCTATGTTGGAAAAATTATCGCCCGGCCTTGTGCGCATTCGCGCCTTCATATGCACCGACCACACATCAGATACCGCATCAATCGCATCCTGTAACACTTCCTGCGGAGATGCCGTGGCAGTTGACTGATGGAAAATATCCAGACTTAATAGCACGGCGATAATAATCACTGCCGCCGCGGTACATTTTGTGATTGGTTTGTTCATAATCATTCTCCAAACTCCCGGCTCTCTTACGGCCGGTTCCGTTTTCCCCGATTTTTCATATGCCGTCAATGCATCATTAAGAATGCGTTCGTCGGCGGCTGCTGGGCCCGTTAAGACTAATTCCTTTATGAATTTCTCTGTATTGTGTTGAGGATTCATTTTTCAAGTTCCCCATCTAAAATCGCATTCAGTTTCTTCAATCCATATCTGTATCTTCCATGAACCGTGCTGACCGATGTTTCCTGCATTTTCGCTATTTCCCTGAATTTAAATCCTCCCTTTAAATGAAGCACTATCACTTCTCGCTGCTCGAACGGGATCGCCACTAAGGCATCTGTCAAAATCTGCGACTCTTCATCAGCTTCTAATCGCCCTTCGGGACAGCTTGAATCTGAGCTGATCTGTCCGGCCGTATCCAGTTCGACAGTCCGTGGCTGCCTGCGACGAAACTCATCATGCACCCGGTTGACAACGCAGGTTATTAAATAATTCTTCAAACTGGTCCGAACTTCAAGCTGCCTGGCATTTTCGGCAAATGCTACGAATACATCATGTAGGACATCTTCCGTTGCATGAGTATCGTGCAGCATCGACCCGGCTATAGTTCGCAGACTATCTTTGTACTTTTCATAGAG
>CP070830.1:1680662-1698445 GCA_020344865.1 Planctomycetota bacterium | reverse complement strand
TGTATTTTCAATTATTCTGACGTGTGCGTGGCGGCATTGCTTGTCCGCCATATGTTCGGAACATCCATGAGGCCCGCCTGTCTCGACGCTCTGGTCGCTCATCCACTTGTTGTTCTCGGTAACCCAGCCGACCCCGCCGTTGACGCCGCGCCAGAACACGATACTGGTCGGCATGCTGTCAAACTTTACTATCACGTCCGGATATCCGCTGGTCCGCCACAGATTGTCCCAAAGTTCATGGTACTTCAGTTCCGTATACTCGGCGCCGAACTTCTTCGCTGCACCCGGCCTGCCTGGCAGAATGCGCCTTTGCAGGTCGGGACTGTCACGGTGTCCTTCTGATGGTCTGAGGTTCTTGTATGAAGCGACTACCTGCGATGGATTCAGCGCAACGTTGTATATTTTGACCTCATCGATAAGTCCCTCAATGCCGTATATTACAGGCAGGTGGCATATAGGCCCTCGAACAGGGTCCGTTGCCCTGCCTTTTTGGTTGTTTAACCCGATGACAAGACTCGTCTCGGGCACGTTTATTTTGCCTACGGCCTCTGTGGAACCGCACTCCTCACCATCGACATAAATCCTCATTCTGCCGTCCCCGTACGTGCCCGCAATATGAGTCCAGCGATAGGTTGATAGTTTGACGGAGCCCTCCACTTGCCTGCCGTCGACCGTAAATATCGGATAGCCGTATGGACCGACGCCAAGGTAATAACCTTCACCCTTTTTTCTTTGTTCGCCCCTGCCGTGTTCGTCGTACGTGCCTCTTTCTATCGGGCCCGGGTCAACGATGGACTGATGAACCAAAGGTGCCCAGTTCCACGGGTACGCCCCCAGCACTACCCACGCTTCGACCGTCAGCTCATCGTCGATAGCCGGTGCCTCTGAGCCGGCAAGCATAACCTTCGAATGGTAACCGTCAAACGCCAGTGCCGTCCCTGATACTCCCTTCTTCCACAGGATGGCCTCCCCTACGATTGAACAGTCTTTGCCGCTGACACTCTCTTTCGTCAGGTCTGCTTCTCCGAAAGTTCGCTTCTTCAGCCCCTCATCGAACTTCCACCAGGCTGCCGGCGACCCGACAACCTTCGTCTTGACCGGCGAACCGGCTACAGGCTCTTTAGCATGCCGCCCAAGTTTCGCTTCCTCTAAGGAAATTTCCTTTATTCCTTCAGCAGCGAGTTTGATTGTCTGCACGGTGACATTCTGTGGGTCATTCCATTTCTCAAGTTCTTTTGTGCCTCTTTTAATCCGTCGGACAACTTTCCCGTCCGGTGTTATATCGAAGTACTCATGGACTACATCTGCCGGTCCAACCTTCCTCAGGTCGGGCATGTAACGCCAGTGGACGAGCACTTTATCCGCTTTGTTCTCGATAATGCGTGCATAAGAATATAGACACGCGATGTCTTTCTGCCTTGGCACGAGTTCCTTGATAAACCATTTACCCTTCTCGGTTTCCCAGTACGGCAGATAGCCCGATTCACGACCAAATACCAACTTCTGCCCGGCTGACAAATTCACTATGATATCGGCGTACTTACCCGTAATCGGACCCGATGACCTCCACCGCTCCTCTTCATCTTCTTCCTCGTCTTCTTCCCCATCCTCCTCTTCTTCTCCCTCCAAAGCCCTCATCTTTGCAAGTATCTCTCTTGATTCCTCATCCATCTCCTGAGGAATGTAGTCTCTCGCCGACTCTATAGGAATATCATAATCCAGCCTCGTGTAATAAGCATAGAAATTGGAAGCCTTCGCCGTCGAAGACAAAATCAGTACTAGGCATATTGATACCGCTATCGTTATTGTTATAAACCGCTTCTCTTTCATATTAGTTCCCTTTATTGAGTTAACTATGATTTACGCCAAATAGGCCGCAGCTTCCAGAGATTCAAGTTGTGAATCTTTGCTTCGCCTCCGTAGGCGAATATCTTAACTGACTTGTTTTCGGTCTCCAGCGGTGAACACACAAACATCGACATACGACCGTTATTGCCGAACACCTCAATGCTCGTGCGGTCAACCAGAATATGCAGCTTGAGCCTCCCGTCAATGGGTGTCAGTTTGACCTTTCTGCGTTTGCACCGCAGCATCTGCTCCTTCGCATTATAGGATAATCGGGTGCCGCGAAGCCTAAAGCCAAACCAGCCCGTGTTGCTTAGCTCAATTTCACATTGAATCTCAAGCAGCCCGGCGGATATCTCCGACAGCAGATTTTTCCCAGGCTTAAGGTCAATGTCCTTCCATGAATATTCTGCATCACGCAGCTTGGCGATTTCCCGAACGGGCGCTAAGCACAATCGAATCCCTTCGCTGAATCTGCGAAGCGTTAGTTCACACGGTATAGACATCTGCTGATTGAAAGGCATGCCCGAAAATTCACCGCCAGCCATCCAGCCGATTTGAATCCTTCGACCGTCAGATTTGGGAATGTCGCTCCACGTTTGCGCAGCATAGAAGTTTCCTACTCTCGATTCGAACGGCCCGCTTTGAGGCGTAAATTTATGCCCATCAAAAGTCCCGAGCAGGTACCTGCCGTTGGCGCCCCAAAAGACCCAGCGGGTATCGGTAGGGTCTCCGTCGACTGCAAGTTCAAAGAAATCCGGACATTCGGTGCTGTCAGGCAGTGTCAGTTTCTGTAGCTGTTTCCACTCCCGCAGATTCTTTGACCAAAGGAGCATAAAGTCATTTGCATCAAGGTACAGGGCCATAATCCATCTCTCGCTGGGTTCGTGCCAGATAACCTTCGGGTCTCTGTTAGCGCCTATGATGTGGCCGATTATAGGGTTATCTTTGTACTTGACCCAGGTTCTGCCGCGGTCGTTGCTGTACGCGATGCTCTGCGTGAATGGTTTTTCCACGGGAGCGAACTCACCGGCTGAAGTATAAAAAGCGACCAGCACGTTTTCCTCACCGGTTTGCAAACCCGAAGTATTGTTCCAATCCACTACGGCCGAGCCGGAAAATATCGTCCCGAGTTCATCCGGCTCGATGGCATTTGCTAATTGTTTCCAGTGAATAAGGTCGCCACTTATAGCATGTCCCCAGGTCATATTGCCCCAGTTGATTCCGCTGGGATTGTGCTGAAAGAACATGTGATATTCGCCCTTATAGTAAACCAGTCCGTTCGGGTCATTGGTCCAGTTCTGTTTGGGCGTAAAGTGAAACTGAGGTCGATACTTCTCATTGTAAAGGCGAGTGCCGTGCCCGCTTTCACATTTTTCACCGCCGTCAAGCTGACATCCTGATAGTTGCCAAACCCCTAATGATGCAGCGCCCAAACCGATTTTTTTTAGAAATTCCCGCCTGGTCTGCTCCTGTGTATTCATCCTTTAATTTCCTTTGTCGTGGTTTATCAGACTTTGCTTTGGAGTTTCACTTCTCTATATCGATTATCACAGAAGTGCTTGTAACCGTCGATGCTCAACTTGCCTTTTAGATGGTCTTGGTAATATATTTGTCCTCCATTCGATTGACTGAATTTATGTGATATTGGCTGTTTGGTCGCCCGGACCGCTTCTTGAACCTTATCAAGATGCCAGTTTTCCCTGATTTGTGCAACCTCAAACTCACAATTTTTCCCGCTAAAATTCACACCGATTCGTCCGTGCCCGGACCGAACTTGCAAAACACTCAACCCCCGCTCCTTAATAGGCCAGAGTGATTGCAATTTCAGGACGCCTGTGGCACCTTGTTTTTATTGATAGATTAGTTAAAATGAATGTTTCCGCACAGACAACAAAAGCTTTAAGGTGAGGTTTGGAAAAATGGTAAGAAATTGTTTGTTGATTTGGTCAACTGTTGTTTTTGCCCTTGTCGTAGCCAGCCCCGAAGTTCTCGCAGGTGAGGATAATAATTACGGCCTGGATTTAACCGGTCCGAAGAAAAAGATATTCAGAGGCCATCTGAAGCTCGGAGGCTCTAATCCGCAGGGCGATACAGTCAGCTTCACAAACTATTATATGGAGCTAAACGGCGAACCCGTACTGCCCGTGATGGGTGAATTCCATTATTCACGTTACCCTCGTAAATACTGGGAAGAGGAAATCCTAAAGTGCAAGGCGGGCGGCATGGATATTGTCCCCACCTACGTTTTTTGGAGTCTGCACGAAGAAGAACAGGGCGTTTTTGACTGGTCCGGCGATAGGGACCTGAGGCGGTTTGTGGAACTGTGCGCCAAGAACAACGTGTGGACTATCGTGCGAATCGGCCCGTTTTGTCACGGCGAAATCCGCAACGGCGGTCTGCCGGATTGGCTTTACGGAAGGCCCTTCGAAGTCCGCTCGAACGATGAGGGCTATCTCTATTATGTCCGCCGCCTGTATAACGAAATCGGCAGACAGCTTGAGGGCCTTATGTTCAGGGACGGCGGACCAATCATCGGTGTCCAGCTCGAGAACGAATACCAACATTCCGCTTCACCGTGGGCACTGACATACCCCGACCGGCCCGTGGAATGGACCGCTGCCGACATGGACCAAACCAGGGTTCTTGAGGGAGTGGGCAGCCCTGCGGAAAGGTCGGCGGTGTTTAATGAGTACGGTGTTTCGCATATGAAGACGCTTAAGAAACTGGCGATTGAGGCCGGCCTGGTTGCGCCGATATACACTGCAACCGGCTGGGGCGGTGCAGCCATCATCGAAGATGAAACCATTCCCGTTACCGCTGCCTACCCATACCCGAACTGGGCCGACATAGAACCGTCGAAAATGTATCTGTTCAAGGACCTGCAGTTAAAACCTGACTATCCTCCCGCTAAGTATAAAACCGAGCGTTATCCATCCTTCAGTTCCGAAATGGGTGGCGGCATGATGGTCAGATACAAAAGAAGGCCTATCGTGACGCCTCTCAGCGTCGAAGCGCTCGTCGTCAGGGCGCTCGGAAGCGGAGCGAACGCCATCGGCTATTATATGTACCATGGAGGAGCAACCCCCATCGGAAAGCATAGTTTCATGAGCGATGAGACCTACGGATACCCGAAGATATCTTACGACTTCCAGGCGCCGCTTGGTGAATTCGGTCAGGTTAAAGACAGTTACCATTACCTTAAAGCACTGCACCTCTTCGCAAATGCGTTTGGTTCGGTCCTGGCGCCTATGGTCACCGTCCTGCCCGAACGCGCCGGACAAATTAACCCCACTGATGTCGAGACTCTGCGTTACGCGGCTCGTGTGAAAGGAAACTCCGGCTTTCTGTTTATGATTAACTTTCAGGACCATGTCGAAAATCGGGATATTGAGAATGTTAAGTTCCAGTTAAAGCTCCCCGGCGAGAGCCTGTCGGTACCGCATGGCAAGGGATTTACGCTCAAGAAAGATGCTTCCGTGATTTTCCCGTTCAATATGTCCGTCGGAGGAGCTTTGCTCAAGTATGCGACAGCGCAGCCCTTGACCAGAATCGACAATGACGGCCGGCCGCATTACTTCTTCTACGCCCACGAAGAAATCACTCCCGAGTTTGCCGTTGACCGCTCGACCGTCAAGAGTATCGAAGTCCAGGATGGCAGAAGCTACAACCAGGGCCGCTTCAGCTATGTTATGGTGCAGCCGGGAACAGGCTCTGTGATTAAACTGACCGCCGAGGATGGCTCGCAGGTCAGGATTACCACACTTACCCGCGAGCAGGCCCTCGATTGCTTCAGGACGAACTTGTGGGGTAAGCAGCGGCTGATTCTCTCGAAGGCGATTGTACTTGGGCATGATGATTTTGTTCGATTGCAGCAGATTGACAGTCCGGAAATCACGTTTTCAGTTTATCCCGATGTCGAAGACGGACTGGTCAGCTCGGCCGGCAGAATTCGACGCAGCAGTGACGGTATTTTTGCAAAGTATCATCTCAGCGCTCCCGAGAAGAAAATTCGCCTTGAAGTCGAGCGCGTCGGCAGGGCCAAAGCCGTCGTCAACCTGCCTGACGATGCGATGCAGGGGCTGAACGACATATTTTTGAAGATTGACTACGTCGGTGATACAGGTATGGCGTTTATAGATGGCACGCTGGCTACGGACCATTTGTATCACGGCTCAGAATGGTGGATTGGTCTGAAGCGTTTTGTGCCGCAGGTCCTCGACAAGGGAATGTATTTCTACTTTCACCCGATTTATAAAGATGCCCCTTATCTGATTGATTTGCCGAAGGAGTTAATTCCCGACCTTTCGCGCGGGCCGGTGCTGCAGATACGGTCAATCGAGGCCCTCCCGGAATATCAGGTGACCGTCGGCAGAAAAGAACCTGCGCTCTGAAAAAGGTAAACTCCGCCCGCCTCTCGGTTTTAGTACTCTTTAAGTGGTCTCATCCACTCCGGCCAGTTGTCCCGCTCAACATCGCCGCACTTCGTCCATTCCGCGCAGGTGTCGTTCAGCCGGTGCCATTTCAGCGTCCACAGCTCCTTCAGTCCTACCAGCCTCGCGGAACCGTCGAGAAAATTCAGGCCTACCGTCCCGCTGTGACGGTTCAGGCAAAATACATTCATACCGTTTCCTATCTGCAGGCCTTCATAGGTTGGAGGGTCATCGTGGCTGTCGGGGTTGGTTCCGTCCCACATACACCCGCCGAACGCCGGGACATTGTACGCGCCTTTGACATTGATTGTCTTCCAGTGGAGCGAAAGATCCGCTTCGGTATGGTTGTAAGAGTTCGGCACGCCGACCAGTCGCGGACTATGAATCCAGCTGTTTATCCCGTAGCTGCCGTAAAGGCCTTTCCGCGCCCAGTAAGGGATTGTACCGCCGAAATAATTAGGATTTCCCCATATCCCCCACGCCGTAAATGTGCCGGCATAATTACCCGGAACTGTGTGCAGAAACTTCTTGGCCACCGGACAGAGGCGTATGTCACCTTCACCGCCGTAGTAAGGCTCCAGGTCCGTCATCCACATCTTACCCGAATTCCAGCCCTCGGGATTGCTGCCCTCGTTGTCGTTCGCGTACATTAGCAGTATGGTCGCCCATTGGTGCAGGTTCGACTGACACAGAACTCCCTGGGCCTGTTTCCTCACCCGCCGAAGCGCTGGCATCAATATCGACATCAATAGCGCGATAATCGCTATCACCACCAAAAGCTCTACCAGCGTAAAACCTTTTGACTTCGACATAATGATAGCTCTTCCTCTTAACATTTTGCTGCTCACCTATAATGATGCGCAAAATGGGTGTTCTGTTCCACTGATTTTATAATCTTTCACGGATTTTATCTGCCTTGTGAATACGTTATTGTATGTTGGATTTGCCTTTTCCGCAAGCGTTACCAGCCCTCTCCGCATAAAATATCGGCAAAATTTTGTATTCGTGAACGTGTCTTAACTGCTTATATAACAGCAACTTAACAGTTTTTGCGCGAGCGAGCCAATGCGCACAAAACTTTGGCAGTTTCTCCTTGACACAAGCGAAGCCCGTTGGTAAAGTAATAATGGAATATTTCCTATGTTTTGAGTTTGCGGGCCCGGATAATTGTCTCGTTTGGGCTTGTAGCCGAAGAACATTAAATTTTAAGATTCTTTTTAAGGAGGAGTACCATGCCTGAGAAATTTTATTACCTGATATCTTTTGTTTTGGTGCTGGTCCTGGCCGGGAACGCCCCCGCTCTGGATCTGTGGAGCAGGTACGATTATCCCGGTGTCGAACTCGACTGGAACGACGCGTATACGTGGTGGAATCAGGGTGTGCCGACGGACGCCGACCGCGTTTATATCGATGGCTGGGGCGTAATTGTTGGCCTCGATGCTTCTGCAACTGCCGGCGATGTCAATTTGGGTGATTGGTATACCCAGTGGGACCCTTGCCAGCCAACGCTTAATATTTACCCCGGAGCGAATCTCCTTGTCGACTCTTCAACTTACAGCGGTGATTTTCGCCTCGGCTGTCAGCCTTATCGCGACTACGGTGAGCCGAACTGGGGTAACTTCGGCTGGGGCATCGTCAACATGACCGGAGGTACTGTAGTCGCCGAAGGAGACTTGGTCCTCGGCATCTACGGTGTCGGTCACTTCTACCTCAAGCGCGGTACTTTCCAGGCCGACAGCTTGTCGGTCGGCACGCCTCGCAATGCGACCTTCGAAGAAGACAGAAAAAGGGTTACTTCTTATGATTTCAACAGCGTTAGCAACCTGATGGACATTAGTGTGGGCAGCAAGTTTATTCTCGCCGGTAACATAACAAGTCTCGACCCGAATGTTATCGCGCACGGCGGAACGGGTGATTTTGTCTTCGATTATGAGGCCGACGTTGCCGGTTATACCACCATTACCACCGAAATCGACGCCGCCTGGTATGACGGCCCCGTTGATGGAGAAACGGTCGCCGACCCCCTCGTTACCCTTAAGTGGTTTCCCGGAAGAAACGTACAGGACGTCGACGGACACGAGGTGTACTTCGGTACCGACTTCAACGATGTCAACAACGCCGACACAGCCGATGTTACCGGTATCTACAAAGGTGCCCAGGACGCCAATACCTTTACCCCCCCCAGCCTTGCGTGGGGACGACAGTACTACTGGAGAATCGACGAGGTCAATGAGCTCAATACGACATGGAAAGGCCCCGTCTGGACATTTACGGTGCCGCCGGCGTCAGCGGGCAATCCCAGTCCGGGTGACGGCACCTGGGATATTTCTATCTTCACCGACCTAACCTGGACGCCCGGAGCTGAGGCCGTTACGCACGAGTTGTACTTCAGTACCGACTTTAACGACGTCAACGACCGTGCTGTCAGCCCTGTCACGCCCGGTGAAAACAGCTACAATCCGGGTCCGCTTGATTTCTGGACGACCTATTACTGGGCCGTTGACGAGGTCAATCTGGCCGCCAGCCCCAACACTTGGCCCGGTCAGGTATGGAGTTTTGCCACCAAGGGCTTTATCGGCGTGGACGATTTTGACTCGTACGTGACTTACATCGACCTGGATGTTGTATGGGATGACTATTGGACCAATAGTACCGGCGCTGTGATGTTCATTGAGAAGGACGCGCAGTTCACTCGCGCCGGAAACTCGTTAGGGTTTGAATACTACAACGACGAGTATTACAAGGGTCACTATGTCGGTTCGAGAATTGACGCCGATATCGCCAACTTGGTTGAAATCGACGCGAACTGGACTGCCGGTAACGCCAAAGCCTTGGTGCTATATTTCTGTGGCCAGCCGGGCAACTCTGCCACCGAAAAGGACATTATGTGGGTGGAGCTTGAAGATGCGAACAGCAATACAGGTTACGTGGTTTATGACGGCGACGCCAATGACGTAACCGTGTGGGGCTGGCACGAGTGGAATATCGAGCTGTCAATCTTCGACGCCTGCGGAGTAGACCTGACAGATGTTAACAGGATTCATATCGGCTTCGGCGGATATGATAAGATTGGCGTGGAGGAACCCGGCGGTTCAGGCACGGTGTGGTTCGACGATATCGAGGTCTGGCCGTCGAGGTGCCGCTCTGACCTGGTTCCGACCGACTTCACCGGCGACTGTGTTACCGATTACTTCGACCTTGACGACTTCGCATGGTACTGGCTTGAGATTGGTGACTACGATGTTACGGCCGAGCCCGCGCCGGACACCAGTGCCGGCGGGCTTTTGGCCTGGTACAAGTTCGATGAGACCTTCGGCACCGTCGCTGCGGACTCTTCCGGAAGCGCAAATGACGGTACCGTCAACGTCGATACCAACTGGGACCCCGCCGACGGCTTCGATGCGAACGGCTGTCTCAATCTGGACAGCACCGCTAACGTAGAGGTTCCGAACGATATTTTCACCCTGCCTATGAACGAAGTGACCGTTTCGTTCTGGTTGAAGATTACCGACACTCTCGATATCTGGTGGGACATCCCGTTTAGCGCAGGTGATAGCGCGGACTGGTTCATGATGTTCGCTATTGCGTCCCAGGCCGACTGGGATACCGAGACAGAGCTGCCCGGTTATTACATCGTCTGGCGGACATCAACCAGGAATTTCGACACCGAAGATAATGAGCAGCTCTTCTATGATGACTTCACTGCCGATATGCCCGAAGGCTGGCATCACTACGCCGGTACCAAGAACGCGCTCTCAGGCCTGCAGAGTCTCTACATGGACGGCGTTATGGTCGCGCAGGCCAGGTCCTTCTTTAGGACCTTGGAGCCCGAGGACCCCGACAATACCGATGTTCTCATTGGTGACTCCGCCGGGTCCGACCAATGGGGTCCGGTACCGGGAAAGATTGATGAATTCCGTATCTATGATTATGCGCTGCCCCACAGCCAGATTCTGGACCTTGCCGGTCAAACCTCGATTACCCAGCCCTTCCAGCCGTATGCCGAACCCTTCAACCTCGTTGAAGATGACATAATCAACTTCGAGGACTATGATGTTATCACGCAGCATTGGCTTGAAGGACCTGTGCTCTGGCCGGCACCGTAATCACCGTAATAGCTATCTGCTTTGATTTGTGTAAATCGCCGGGGCCCGTACTGTTCAGTTCCGTATGGGCCCCGCTTTTTTGCGTTGAGTGCTCTGTCTGTCGCCGGAAACTGCTGATTTCAAGCCGCGTAATTTGGTATAATTAAGACAAATGGTTACCCTGCAAACACCATCAGTTTGTGCCGCTCAACTCACCAAAAAACGATATAGAACGTAATCACGCCCGCGATTACCGCCGCGCCGAGCCACACAACCGCCGGCGACGGTCTTAAGTCAAAGTCTTCTCGTACCGGCATCCTTTTCGGCTCGCCCAGGGGTTTGACGGCGGTGATAATGCCCATTGCCAGAAGTACTATGCCGAACGTAATCGCCATTCTGTTCAAAAACGCAATCTCGCTCACACGCCAGTGCAGAAAGCCGTATACAGGTACAGTCAGAAGAAGCGCCGTAACGCCTGCCGATGCCGGCGCGCGCTTAAATATAAATCCGAACACAAAAGCCGCAACAATCCCTGGCGAAATATAACCTTGGAATTCCTGGATGTAATGGAAAACGCCTCTGAATCTCGGGTCGCCGAGGTTTGGAGCAATCAAACAGCCCACAACGACAAATATTATGGTCATAACTCTCCCTATCATAACCAGCGTCATCTGCGAAGCGTCTTTATTCAAATGACGTTTGTACAAATCTATCGTGAAGATGGTCGATGCCGAATTGAGCATCGAAGCAAGCGAGCTCATCACCGCCCCGCATATGGCCGCGAACATAAATCCTCGCAGACCCGCCGGTATTAGATTGCGTATCAGCATCGGGTAAGCTTGGTCGGCGGTGGTGAGTTGGTCGCCGTAAAGCTGCACCGCCATTATACCCGGAAACACTATGGCGAACGGTACGAGCAGCCAGAGTCCGGCCGCAAAAATTATACCCAGCTGGCCTTCTCGCAGCGTCTTCGCTGCGAGTGTCCTTTGCACGATAAACTGGTTCAGCCCGCAGTAGAACAGGTTTGGAATCCATAACCCGATTACAAGAGCGGTCCACGGTATTTCAGGATGGTCGGCCGCAAGTACCATATGGAGCCTGTCCCCGCTGCCTTCGAAAAACGACCCTACCCCGCCCACTGCGATAAATCCGAGCACCATAGTCGTCAGACCGCCCAATATCAGGGCCGAACCCTGAAACAGGTCCGCCCAGGCGACCGCCTTTAGTCCCCCCCACGTGGTATACAGCGCCGCGATGATTCCGATGAGCCAGACCGCTTTAACCAGGTCCATCTCGAATATGGTGTGCAGTGTCAGCCCGCCCGAATACAGGACCGCCGTGATGGTCACCGCCACATAGATTACCATCATGTAAAATGCCATTATCCCGCGGGCGGTGGAGTTATAACGATATTCAAGATATTCCGGCATCGTGTAGATACCCGCTCGCAAAAACCTCGGTAGAAAGAAAAAGGCGACAAAAACAATTGTCACCACCCCGAGGAGCTGATAACCGGACACGGCCAGACCGACGTTTCCTGCTCCTTGACCCGCCATACCTACGAATTGCTCGGTCGAGATATTGGCCGCAACAATCGAAAACCCTATCAGCCACCACTTCAACCCCCGGCTCGCAAGAAAATAGTCCTCGCTGGTCTTTTCCCGCCGGCTCTTGAACATGCTGAAACCCACCACCACTCCGACGAATGCCACGAATACCCCGATATCGAACCAGTTCAATTCCATAATGTACCTTTCCTTGGACTCTGTTTACAAAACTTGTAAGATCTTAACATTTAAAAGCTTCACTCACTACTGCGGATTAGCCTTTTCCAGCAGGATACTTTCTATCTCTACACCGAATGGACCATCACCCTCATTTTCAAAGAGCCTTTTCCCTAAAGATACCTGTAACCCGGCAAGCTCTTCTAAGTTAAGATGGTCGCCCTTGCCCCCGCGAACTGCCGGTGGCTTCTCCCAATAAGCGAATATTCTCGGAAAATCGCGGGGCATGACGGCGACTTCCCCGGCCCTCAGCTCGGCCAATGGTATGCGAACATCCTGCCATTCAGTACTAAGTGCTGCCTTTGTTGTCCATGCTGACCGGTCGTTTTCGAGTAGCGCAATCTCAACGCCGCTGGTCGCCTCGCCGATGGCCCGGACGCGCACCTTCAGAGTATCAAACCCGGACAGTCCCGCGCGACGTGCGTCCAGCTTGTGCCCGAACATATGTCGAAACGAAACATCGTGCGGCTCAGCCTTGAAATCCGGCACCTCAACACGCACGGCAAGGGAAGCCGGAGTCTGTCCCGGAACAAACTCTTTCCTGTATCTGACAGGGTGCCATCTGTCCGCAAAAATAACCCTGTATCTGTCACGCCTGGCATCGAAAAGGACAACAGGTGCGTCTTCTGCAACCACCAAAGTCTCCCAGAGCCTCACCACGGGAAAGTCCCAGTCGCTCGGCTCTCCCCTGACATTTGCCGGAAACGTTCGTGTCTCGTCCTTTGACTCGACGGCGATAGCATATTCAAGCAGACCGGCTTTGACCTGCTTGGCGGGTATCTCCCCAACGTACCGGTAGTTCTTCTGACGTTGCATCTGATATGTCGCCGACCTCCGCCAGCCCGTCCGCCGTACGTGCAGCGTCACCCGTTTGGGAACATCTGTAGAAACCACTCTTGCATCAATGCGAAGCTTCCGCCCGGCCAATGCCTCCGGATATGGCTCGTGTATAACAACCGTCGGTTTATCTTCTTTGCGCGGAGCAATAAATTCTCCTAACGTGAGCGCACCAAAAGGACTTGACCCGTCCCAACCCTTATCACCAATCTCCCTGTGCTTGAGAATATAGACACCGGGCGTTATTGAAAACCTGCCGTCCCTTGCCCGTGCCTTGTACGAGTTACCTTCGTTGACCGCCTCAACAGCAAAGTCAGGCCCTAAGTCTGGCAGATTGACTTGCATCGACCACTTGCGCCAAAGAATGCGAGAAACCTCACGGTCCAGACGTGGTTTGCCGTACGGGTCATTTACCCAGACCGCATCGGGATATACTTCCAGCCGCCACACGCCTTTTTCAAGCTTCTCAACGAAGTAACAGCCCGTTCCTTCGTAATCTACTACGGCCGATGAGCCGCAGCCGATTATGCGCTCGAGCTTCTGTGGTTCCGGCCCCATGGCATTAGTGTCATTGGAATACATCATTACCTGCTCGGTGACCATTTCGCTAAGGTCCTGCTCGTAGCTCACGCGAAATGGACCGAAACGAGTGTTCTGAGGGTAGCTGCCGTATGACTTGCCTCTCGGCAGCCGGCGAAATGCCTCCGCTGCAATCATCAGGCTCACCGCCTTGTTCGGCGAATATACGAGATTTGCGTAATGCGTCTGATATTCGGTATTACAATAAGCCAGTGCAAGAGGGTCGTAGCTGAACATTGTTGCCCACTGAACGCCCCCCGTGCGGAACGTCCGAGCCGCAGCCGGATACATATGTGAGCCCGCCACATCTGGAATGTCGAACTCGTATACAATCTTGGCCTTCGATGCCAGCAAAGGCTCATGCATTTGAGGATAATCATCCACCAATGGCAGGTAATTGCCCGGCAGGCTGAATCCGTTCATCAGACCCGTCGGATACCAATTGAAGCTCACGCCTTCAACAGAAGACTCCCGAAGAGCCTCCATATACGGCCTCCACTTAGTCTGACTGCAATTGTAAAACAGCGGCTTCTTGCAGCCCGTGTCACGGACAGCCTTTGCAAGGGCATTGATATACTCTATAGTCTGTTCTTTCGTTGGAGCATTTGCCGGTTCATTAACCATCTCGAAAATCAGTATGCCCGGTTCGTCTTTGTATGCGACGTACGTATACCGGTTCACGTGCTCCATAAGCTGCCGAAGGTAATTTTGCTGGGCCTTAATGGCCGCAGCGTCCGTGCTCATCTGGGCCTTTTTGTAGAATTTCGAAATGCCCTTGCTCTTGTTCTGCCCCTCTGGTTCCGGCCACTGCGGGCTGTACAGTATCATTGGAGTCACCAGCACGTAGATACCGCGCTGCTTCGCTTTATATATCACATAGTCCAGCAGCCGCAGGTGCTCGTTGTCAATCAGGTTGCCCTCTTTGTCGCACGCCTGCCAGTCACCCCAGAAGCACAGACGAATTGCATCGAAACCCATCCGTGCAAAATGCGCAACGTCCTGGTCAATAGCCTCTTGATGCGAAACCCCTGCGTACCCAATCGCTCGGTAAGTATAACCGCTGGTTACGCAGTAATTGACGCCGAAAAGTGCGACTTCCTCACCGGTATCCCGCCACCTCATCACACCTTGCTCATCTACTTTAACGGCCCGTCCGGAGGGACTTGTTTGTGTGACCTCGCCGCCGCAGAAGTTCCCCGTCGCGGCGAATAAAAAACAGCCCAGGGCCGTTAACAAAATCTTCTTTGAAACTGTCATCGACTGTAACCACTCTGACTTTTTAGAATATCTATGAACGCCAGCATGTTCTCAAGCGGAGTATCGCCCTCTATGGAATGAGACGGAGCGAAAATATATCCGCCGTCCTTGCCCGCATCTAATAATTTCACCGTCTCTTTTTGTACGTCCTCCACCGAACCGAAAGGAAGCGTCCGCTGTATCGACAGCCCGCCGTGAAAGGCAAGCCGTCCTATGTACTTTTGCATCAGCCCGAAAACGTCCATGACCTCAGGCTGAAAAGGATTGAAACAGTTAAGTCCTATTGCAATCAAATCATCGAATAGTTCATCCACTTTGCCGCACGAGTGAATAAAGACATACTTGCCGGCTTTGCGCACGACTGAATACATCCGCTTCAACTGCGGATAAATAAACTCGCGCCATATCTTCGGTCCCATCTGCAGACCTCTTTGTTGCCCCCAGTCGTCGCCGAAATATATCGCGTCGATATCGTATTCGAGGGCCTTTTGAATTTGAGCGATGTTGTAATCCGCTATTGTCCCCAAAAGTTCGTGCGCAAATTCCGGACTCGCGATGAAATCCACCAGAAGGTTCTCCATCCCACGCAGCGTCCAGGCGCGCTCATACAGTGAAAAACCGAGCTGATAGACTCTAAAACATCCCTCATACCTGCTTATCTTTTCGTCAATGCCGTCGAAAAAGCGCCTGTCCACCGGGTCTGGAAATTCATACCCCCTAAGCGTCGGCTCGGCTAAAATCACATCTTCCACATTGCCGATATCCTTGTCAATCCGCCGGTCCCACACCACTCCGAAGGCATCGCGAAACCGCTCATCGCCGAGTTCATCAAAAAAGCCTATGTCGCTGCCTAATCTGACGATGTGATTATCTATGACGGCGTCCAGGTCCTCTTCGCCGAAGTGCTCTCTTAGTTTTTCAGCCGCCTCCACCGTAAAAGAACACGCCCACGGCACATAAGGCACCCGGCTGCCCTCCACAGCCTCCTTAACAACTTCTCTCTTGTTCATCGACTGCATCTGTCCGCTGACGCCGCTCCTGCTATTCAAATGTGCAAAAGCCCTGTAACGTTTTTGACATAATGAATAATTCGCCAGAAGATAATACAAAACTTTGCCGTTGCAGTCCAGTTTAGGGTTGTAGCTGCGTCGCCCTCATAACCCGCGTGTGGTTTTGGCCGTAAGGGTAACATTCAAAAAGTCTGCTGCATGCTTCTATCAGGCCTTTTTGAAAGCTTGGATAATTCTCTTCGTGTCCTTGCCTGCCACTGCGCCGGCGCCCGCCGTGACTCAAGCCAGCCGTTTGGCAAGCTCACTCAGAGCTTTAAGTTCTTGAGGATTAAACGGCCCTACTCCACCTCCTGCCCCCTTTGCGTGAATAATCTCTTCCAGCAGCTCCTCTTCCGAATGTTCACGTTCCCTTATTGCCTCTTGCAGCTCCCTTTTTGCTGCTGCTAACTCCTTCTCAAGATGCTCTCGCTTGCTTTGCTCCTGTTGTGCGTGCGCATTGGCCGCCGTCAGTTCGGCAATCTGTGCCTCAAGCTCACTGCGACACTGTTGCCATTGCTCTTCTGACTGCCGACTTGTGGTGATTTGCCCTTGTAGCTTCTCATTGGCGGCCGTTAATATCTCCTCCGAGTGCTTGCGCTTCTGTATTTCCCCCCGAAGTTGCTCGTTTGCCGCTCTCAATTCCTCTGCCTCTTGCTCAAGCTGGCGCCTCTGTTCCTGCAACTGCTCCTCTGCCTGCTTGCGCTCGCTGATTTGCTCTTGCAACTTTGCACGAGCTTCCGTCAGGTCTTGTTCCGACTTGCTGAGCCTGTTGCTCTCTTCCTGTAACTTCTCATTTGCCGCCGCCAGCTCAGATGCCTGCCCCTCGACTTGCCGCTCGAGCTCATGCTGGCGACCTTGCCATTGCTCTTCTGACTGTCTAACTGCAGTGATTTGCCCTTGTAGCTTCTCATTGGCAGCCCTTAGCTCGGCCGTTTGTTGTTCCGTCTGATTGTGCTCTTCTCGCAAACTCTTTTCGGCCTCCTCACGCTCTTTGACCTGCTCTCGTAGTTTCTCATTTGCCGCCGCCAGCGCTTCTTCTGCCTGTTTGCGCTTACTTTGTTCAGACTCAACTCGTGCGTTTGAGGCCGCCAGCTCGCCTGCTTGCTGCTCAATCCGTTGCTGAAGCGCAATACGGCCCGTCTCCCACTCTTTCGCTGCCTCCTCTCGCTCGCTTGTTTGCCGTTCGAGTCTCTCCTTCTCCGATTCCAGCATCTCTTCCGACTGCCTGTGTCTGCTTATCTGCTCCTGCAGTTCCTCATTCGCGGCCTTTAATGTCGCCTCGGCCTCCTTGCAGTTGCTTATTTCAGCCTGGAGTTTTTCGTTTGCAGCCCTAAGCTCGGCCGTTTGTTGTTCGGTCCGATTGTGCTCTTCCCGCAGCTTATTTTCCGCCTGTTCGTGCTCATCAGCCTGTCGTTGCAATCTCTCGTTCGCTGCCGCTAATTCAGCCCCTTTCTGTTTAATCCGTTGTTCGAGCTCTCTGCACAACTGCTGCCATCGCTGCTCGGTCTGCTCACGCTCGGCAAGTTGCTGTTGCAACTGCTCATTCGTCCTTAATATCTCCTCAGTCTGCTTGCTCTTGTCCGGTTCCTGTTGCAGTTGCTCCTTTGTCGATGTCAATTCGGCCGCCTGCTCCTCCAGTCGCTTGATATTCGACTCCGTTTGCCTTTTCGCCTCCTCATGTTCCCTGACCTGCTGTTGTAAGTTCTCGTTGGCTGCCCTTAATCTCTCTTCGGAATCTTTGACGCTGTTTAGCTCAGCTTCGAGTCGCTCGTTCGCCGCCCGCAGCTTGCCGACTTGTTGGTCAATCTGATTATTGTATTCATCCAGTCGATGCTCCCACTGTTCGCGCTCGCTGACTTCCTTGTGTAGTTGTTCTCTCAATGTGGCCAATTCGGCCCTTTGCTGTTCTACGCG
>CP070830.1:1677846-1680562 GCA_020344865.1 Planctomycetota bacterium | reverse complement strand
CATATCGGCAGACTACCGACTTGAAATCTTTTATCCTGTCAACCAGCGTTAAAAACAATGACCTGATTGGTGCCAGACCCACGCCGCCGCCGACGATATAGACTTCTTTGCCCGCGAAATCATCGAGCGGATAGCCGTTGCCGAACGGCCCGCGAATACCGACCTTCTGCCCCTTCTTGCAGTCGTGCAGCATTGCCGTCACACGGCCGGCCTTCATAATGGTAATTTCCATCTTCTCCGTATCGCCGGGTGATGACGAGGGAGTAAAGGGTGCTTCCCCTTCGCCCGGCAGAGTCAATTCGACAAACTGTCCGGTCTCGAACTTAAACGGCTGTTCCGTAACGACTACGAAACTCTTAATCGTCGGAGACTCGTCTATGATATCAGTAATTTCACCGTTTATGGGTTGGTAAGGGTTCTGGTTCATTTTGCAACTCTCGCTTTTTTCTTGCCCTCGCCTTTCTGTTCGTGGCTCAGCTTCTTCAGGACCTCTCGCAGGTCTATTCCGCCGGCTTCGGCGTCGACGCATCTGCCACATCCGACGCACATATTCGTACCGTACCTGTCAACGAAGTATACAAACTTGTGCATGAGACGGTGTTTGAGCCTGTCGCCGAGTACTTCGTTTGGATTCGCGCCGCCAGCGACCGCCGCGTAAGCCATCCTCATACAGCTGTCCCACATCTTCATCTTAGCGAAATAATCCTTTTGCTTGGTATCATAGAGGTAAAAGCAGTGACACGTCGGGCAAATCCGCGTGCACGCCTGACATTCGATGCAGTTCTTTGCCTCGGAATCGAAAACCTCGCTTTCCCAACTGCCTTCCACTATATCCTTGACCGACCTGTCGAACGCAAGCTCGGCGTTGTTTTCCTGGAGCTGCTTCTGCGCCTGAGCCCTGCGCTGGTCTCGCTCGGCCATAACGGCCTTCGGTACCGATGTGAAAAGCTGGGAGTATTTTTTCACAAAATCTTCACCGTTCTGCGACCCGGCTTCGACAATAAACCCGTCGGCCACTTTCGACACGTTCAAATCAAAGCCGCTTTCCGCAAACGGCTGGCCGTCAAATATATTACAGAGACAACTCTCAGCGGGGTCGCTGCAATCCGATGAGATTATAAACATCTTATCCCGTCGCGCTGTGTAGAAGGGGTCTTTGAACTCCTCTTCTGCAAAAACCTTGTCAAGAATTGCTATCGAACGCAAATCGCAGTCTTTAAGACCGAAGACAGCGAACGGTTTGATATCCTCAGGCTGGAAGGGCCCCGGAGTCATCGCAGCCAGTTCACAGACCGGCAGCAAAAACTCTTTTATCGGCGTACACGTCCGTATGTTATTAAATTCAAACCCCTTATCGCCTTCCTTGTCATACCTGCTGAAAACGTAGTAGTCACCGCTCTTCTTCGGGACATAGAGGTCCATCTGCTTTGCGACGGCATCCAGTAATGGCTTCAGGTCATTTATAAACAGTGTTTCCATTTTCTTACCTTATCGAGGGTACGACTTACGGTTGCTATCTTTTATAAAACCGTATTCAAATAGTCAAATGTAATTCCTCGTGTTTTTTTACTAACTAACCGTAAAAACCGTTTCTTGTCGAAATATTTCAGCTTGCCGGGACGTAATAAGGCAAGCGGGCAAGGTCTATCGCAATGTCGATAGTTATCACTTTAACCTTCGCTGGAACCGTTATATGGCACGGGGAAAAACTCAAAATGCCCTTTAGGCCCGCTTTAACCAGCGCGTCGGCTGTTTTCTGGGCGGTATCACGCGGAACCGCGATAATGCCGAGGTCAACCTTTCTTCGTCTCAAGGTCGATATCTTGCGAACATCTTCAATTATCACACCACCTACTTTTTTGCCGATTTTCTTCGAATCTGTGTCAAATGCTGCCGCTATTTCAAGCCCGTAGGACCTGAATCCTGCATGTGCCAGAACAGCTGAGCCAAGATTACCAACACCAACTAAGGCTACCTTGTGGGCCGCATCCAGCTTTAAAATCTTTTTTATTTCCTTCGTCAGCTTTTCTGTTTTATACCCAACCCCGCGGGTTCCGAAGTCGCCGAAATAGGAAAAATCCTTTCTTATCTGCCACGGACTAACCCCCAGAAAATCAGCCAGACCCTGGCTGGATACCCGCTCCTGACCCTGCTCGGATGAAAACAGCAGTCCCCTTAGGTAAATCGGCAAACGCCTTATCGTCTCATCTGGAATCTTATGGTATCTCACAATTTATATACTGCTATTTGGTGCTTGTGTTCACATTCACAAAGTCTGAATACAGCTTATTGGATGCCGGCCATACCTGTCAAGAAAATTCGCCCTATTTTGAACAGAACCGAAGGAAGTACTCTTGCTTAATTGCTTTGTCAACAAGAACTTACAATAAATCCTTGAGCATGTGCAAAAAATGCGATAATCAGTGCATAGCGACGTATTTGTTTACAATTCAAAAAAACAAGCGTGAGACCTGCCAATGCCCTGCTGTGGGCAGCTTGTCCGGACACCGTTGAGGTTATGTATTATACCCGTAGCTGTTTACTCAACCTCCTTGAAGATAACAGCATCTAACGGCACTTGTCCTTCTGAGCCATCCGCTAAGATTTCAACGAAACCATCGGTTCCCTCGTTGAACTGGAATGTTCCAATTACCTTTGTTGGGTTTGGAATCATGTGGTCCCATATACTCAAAGACTTTGACCTCTTTGGCTCCAT
>CP070830.1:1668301-1677746 GCA_020344865.1 Planctomycetota bacterium | reverse complement strand
CTGCGGTGGATCATTTTCATCATTTCTCTAATCATTGTCGCTGCAATTTTATTATCACTTGGAATATTCTCCATTGGCACACGTGGTGATATCGATTTAGCCATCGCTAAAGATGGCTTTAAGATTGATCCGTACCCGGATACAGAATTATATACTCTTACTGTTTCAATCATAAACAAGGGAGGCAGTGTTAGCCCCTCTTTTTGCGTCAAATTTTATCGCGGTGACCCGGCCGAGAATCTGAACGAGAAAGGAAAACAACAAAGTGGTTCCTACGGAGCCGGCCCAATTAAGGCAGGCGATGTTTGGAATGAAAGAAGCTTACCCTTTGCTTTGGATGAAGGTGTTAATGAGTTCTGTGTTATTCTCGATACGGAAGACTTCGTCACCGAAACAGATGAAACAAATAATAGCACATCGCTAAAGGTTGTTGTCTATGAAGATAAAATAAAAGAAATTAAGTCGTTGAGGTGATTATTGAGAGCAGCAGAAAATGAAGAGAGCAATTGTTTATGTAACGGTCGTTGTGTTGACGGCGAATTGGGCACAGGGCACAATTCTTGACCAAGCACAAGAACAAAAAAATGGAAACACATCCATTTCCGGAACCTCATATGCCCAAACTTTTACGGTTGGTGTTGGTGGCCAGCTTGATCATATTGATATATATGTTGGACACCAAGATCGTGGTGACCAAAGTTACCCAACTACTGTTTCAATTGTTAATGTTAATAATGGAGTTCCGTCGGGTTTAGTTATCGGTTCTATTGATTCACATATATTTGACCTGGGATGGAATTCTGTTGACTTCCTATCTGAGTCAATAATGCTCACAGCAGGTGTTCAGTACGGAATTGTTTTATACAACGATGATTCAGAGGTAGGTGTCGATCCAACTATGCACTGGATGATTAACTGGAGTGGAAACATTTATCAGGGTGGTGATCTGTGGCGATGGTCAAATTCAAATCATAGGTGGAATTATTGCAGCCCCTCTGGAGATAGTTCATCACCCACTGGTTCTGATGCCTGTTTTCGAACATATATGGTTCCTGAGCCAGCCACAAAATTACCGCGTGGCTTGGGTGCTATAGCTGTGGAAACACTAAAACCGTGTAAAGAATATGTCCGTTCCTGCAAACCGCTGAAGGACTGGCAGGGTAAAACCATGACGTACACCATTACTCTCCCCATAGATTTCAGGGCCGATAGGAAATACCCAATTATATTTGAGTGGCCTGGTAAAGGACAAACTAACCCGGCGGAGACATTTATCGCAGCTTATCATGTAACCGGCCATGTTCATGTCGCCTTAAAATACCCTCTGGGGTGCAAAGATGGTCGGCCGCTTGGCAAACCAACGCCAAAATATACCAAGTTTATTCGCAGAGTTTACCGTGATGTTGTAAAGAACTTTAATTGTGACCCAAACTACTTGTTCATTGGGGGTTTTTCAGCTGGTGGTTTTATGTCTGCCGGACCTGCCATCCAAATGCTCACCGACGCCAATATGCGAGATGTCTTGAAAGGAGTTGTTGCCGTCGGTTGCAGTTGGATAGGATCGGAAAAGACCGCAAAAGGTCTCAATATAATGATATGTTACTCAGATAACGATACTAACAGCAAAAAACTTCCTTCACAGCTACCTGAACTACGCAGATATGCAAAAAACCTTACCGTCAAACTTAACAAAGGCGGTGGACACAAAATCGATAACGAGTTTGAAGGGCCTGATATACGCAAGTTTTTTGCAAGGAACGGTCCGGACAGAAAAGATTTCAAGAAGCTTTACGAACTTGAACAACATTTCCAAAGAAATACATGCTTAGAGTGTATAGACCCGTGTTATGAGATTGCCAAGAAACACAATAGTGCCTATGTGTTTGCCTGGACGTTGCTTGATAGAATGCTTGCAAAAGTCAAGAGAGACTTAGAACTTGTGAAACAAGGCCAGGCGGTTCCTTTGTCGGTTGACAAAATGCGAGAAATCCTCGATCGATATCAAATAGACGAAACTTTACCGCAACCGGGGTACATGAGGTATCACGTCAGGCTGGTGATAGGTAAAAACAGAATGACATTTGAAGGACAAGAGACTACTCTCGAACAATTGCCGCAGTTATTGGAGAAAGTACCGGACCGCAGTCGTACCGTTTTGGAATTGGCCGGATCTTCACCGGAAATAGCCTATGTTCCAGGCACAAGGCAAATAAATGAAAATCTCAAGCGAATAGTCAGGCAAGTGGAAAAACTGAGGTCTGAATATGGGTTCAGGTACCTAGATCACATAGGCGTTCATCCCTTGGGTTCAAAGGGTAAAACAACACGGTTTGTGCCATAAGGAGAATGGAAAAGAAAGATGGCTAGTAGAGAAAGGCTGATTCTGGTATTTGTGCTTTTGTTTGCTGGTTTACTACTTATTGGCTGTGGACTTTCGTACCCTTATTCAGAACTGGAAAACCAAGTCTTTGCTGAGGTTAACAAACTCAGCAGGAGTATCCCAAAAGGTTTTGTGCGAGATGATAACATGTACGCTAACCAAGACAGTAAAGCTATAAGCAAAGGACAATTGATATTAATCCATTGTGAGGCTGAAGCTGAGTATGGGCTGTTTGCTACCCGTTACAATATTGATGATGATGTGGCAAGAAGATTGCGAGAGATGGAAAAATATGAACATATAGACATATATGAACTTGACGAATTCTTATTTACACTTTCAGATGATTTGGTTATCTTTGTTTTCATTGGCCGTGGGGTTAGTACTGGTTGTTAGTTTTGCGGTGTGGGTTGTTGCGGCATTTATTCATCAGTTGTTAGTTAAGTAGATTGATTGTCGGGGGAGATGGTGACGTGGCCATTGTTTGCGTCGAGGTGGATTTTTTGTCCGGTTTTGATGATTTTGGTAGCGGGGCCTACGTTTACGACGGCGGGGATACCGAATTCGCGTGCGATGATGCTTCCGTGTGAGAGCAGGCCGCCCTGGTCCATGACTACACCGGCGGCTGTTACGAAATAGGGCGTCCAGCCGGGGTCGGTGAAGGGAGCGACAAGAATCTCGCCGGGCAGGACGTGCTGGCGGTCGTCGGAGCGGAGGATGACGCGGGCGGGGCCGGTGACGGCGCCGGGAGATGTTGCGATGCCGTGCAGGACCGCGGCGTCGGTGTCGATTTCCGGGGGGGTGTACTTGTCGGGGTCGAAGCGGCCGACGACGACTGGCGGCGGGGAGAGCGATTTATTTTTTTCATACTCGAGGCGGCGGTCGCGAATGGTTTGTCGAATATCAAAATCGGCCGTGTTGTCTACAACGGCAGGGAGTTCCTGGAATGTTACAAAGAAGATGTCATCGGGGCTTTCAAAGATTTGGTCGGCGGTGAGCCTGCGGCCCAACTCGAGGAGCGCCTCTCTACTGCGGGATAGTAGGCGCACGACTTCGCTTTTGACGTTCTCACGAAAGGCCAGGGCTTTGCGGGCTTTGAGGACTGCGCGTTTGAGGAGGATGCGCTTGAGGGGATTTCTCAGCTTTTTGAGGGTGTCGTCGAGGAGCTGTTCGCGCTGGTTTATCCTTTTGTTCAAATCACTGAGGGGGTTATGTTTGTCGGCGGCCTCGATATAAGTTTTGACGATGGACAATATGTAATCAGGCGTTTCATACCAGCGCGGGACGAAGAGCAGGATTTCGCCGCGACAGTGATGGCCGTGCAGGGTCATAAATTCGTCCCAGGCTTTTAGAAAATCGCGGGCGGACGGGCTTGCTGTAAGTGAGGGCTGCAGCTTTTGCCAGTTGTCCGCCGAAAGGACTGTTTGTCTTAGGGCGGGGTCGGCGGCGGCTTTTTGGGCGAGTTCCCAGAGGGCGATACCGGCCTGAACGTCCTGCATATCTGCGGCGCCGGCCAAGAGCGAATTGGCCAGGCGGCCGTTTTCGTCGCCGAGCCATCTTCTGCAGAAACCATAGACGAGGGGGAGCCATGAGAGGGGTACAAACACATAAAGCAAGTTGACCTCGTTGAATGACTTTTCGATGGTACCGAGGAGCAGATTGACAAGTTCAGTGCTGCTTGTTTTGGTTAGGTCACGCATGCGGTTGGTTTTATTAGTATGGGCCAGTATTTGGAGGAAGGCGAATGATTTTGCGGTTCGATGCCGGTAAATCTGGCAGATTGAAATCGGTAGGCGGAGGAGGGCCTTGATGAGGCAGTGTTTGAATTCAGGCAGGTCTTCGGGTGGGATGTCAAGCTGACCGAGGTCGAATTGTTGTATGTGCTGACCGCCAGCAGAGCAGGCTATTGCTGTGTGCGCCGAGGCGGGGAGATTGCGAACGATGGCCATAATGGTGTTGATATTGAAGTATACCCTTCCGGCGACGAGGCCGGCGAGGGGATTGTCTCCGATGTCGGCACCGACAACGCGAAATAATGGCCCAAATAGGGGGTCGATGCATTGCTCCATCAGTGACCAGAAGGTCGGCGTGACGACATCGGGCGCAACGTCGCGCACGGCGGCATTGGTCCAGACCTGTCGGTCTTGCCAGGATTTTTGCGGGGGTCTGGAGGTAACAGGGCGCGATTGAAGGAAGAAGAGCCTGTTGCCGGAAACGGCCCATTCGATATCCTGAGGAGAGCCGAATTTTCTTTCGGCCTTCTGGGCCAGTTTTGCCAGTTTTGTGATGAGGGTGTCGTCTATGCAGGGCTGTTCGGCGAGGTGGGGGGGCACTGCTTGCTGGTGAACGCCGGCGCGGGGGGCAAGAACGGATTTGGATTTCTTTTCGGATATGTTTCTTGAGATTATTGTGAGCGTGTCGCGGGCAATTCGAAAACGGTCGGGGCTGACCTTGCCCGAAACCAGAGAGTCTGCGAGTCCGAAGCAGGCCTCGATTACGATTCGGCTTGAGTAGCCGGTGAGGGGGTCGGCGGTGAAGATTACGCCGGCGGCGTCGGCGGGGACGAGTGACTGGACGATAACGGCCATATTCACCTTGAGGTGGTCAAAGCCATTTGTTTGACGGTAGGTGTATGCGCGGTCGGTCCAGAGAGAGGCCCAGCATATTTTGACGGCGTCGATGCAGGCAGGGAGGTCGGCGACGCCGAGGCAGGTGTCGTACTGGCCGGCGAAGGAGTGGCCGGGCAGGTCTTCGGCGGTGGCTGATGAGCGGACAGCAAGACGTTCGGCGGCGAGGGCGCGGTAATGGCTGGCTATATCGTCGCGAAGGGCATCGGCCACAGGCGCATCGATGATGGCGTGTCGGAGCTCTGAGAGAAGAGAGGCGGCGGCATGTGGTTTGGCCTTTGTAAGTTTATCGAGAGCAGATTGAATTTTGTCTGTGAGGTTGTTGGCTGTTATGTGCCGTCGGAATGCGGCTTCGGTGACGCAGAATCCGGGCGGGACGGGAAGGCCGATTCGCATCATGCGGGAGAGGCTGGCGGCCTTGGGGCCGACTGTGCTTTCTTCGGCCTTGCGAATGGCATTGAGGGAGACAACGTTTGGTTCGCTCATAATGGAGAATCCTTAGGCGTTATAGTAGCTAAATCGCGGTGAATTTACCAGTTTATTTTGGTGGTTGTATCAGGAGGGGGAGGGAAGATTAAAAATCAAAATGTAAATAGCAAAATTACAGATTAAAATGCAAAGATAGGAGCAAGGAGCCAGGAGCAAGAACTAAGGAGAGCCTTTGAAATGATGAATGATTAGTGATTATTGAGTGGAGATTGGGTTGGGATTTTTGGGTTGAAATGGGAGTTGGAATTGGTAGAATGGTGGGAACGCAGAAGCGGAATTATCTGAGACAGAAGACTCAAGACTCCAGACACAAGAAGAGTGAGGGATGAGGTTGTGGTGAAAGGGAAATTCATGAGATGAGAACATTCATTAGAAAAAGAAATTTCATAATAGTTATTTGCCTCTTCGCAGCAACTGCTCAATCCTGCAAAGCTACAAGTTATTATTTCCCCAAGTTCGGCACTCCTATAGTGTCCGATCACCACATTGTGTTCGCTGGTGCGGGCTTACAATCCGACAGGTTGATTTGTATTTCAAGATCTAAAGGAGAGAAACTATGGGAAGTCGAAGACAAGGGGCACATTCTGAAACCATGGTTTATTATGGACGAGAAGCTCGTGGTCACAAAGGACTCTGATATCTATCAATGCGACTTTAGCTCAGGCGATTTGAAACTCATGTATAAGAGTGGCTTAACTAAATGCGGTCTCGAATACTTAGAAAGTATGCATGTTTTATTAAGAGGCGAAAAGGACGATGTAGATTTCTTGTGTTGTGTTGATTTGAAACAATCGAAAGAACTTTGGAGAGTATCCGGTGTGCATTCCACCATAGCGCGTTCTCCGAAGATTCTCTGCGTACAGAAAGCAACCCGAAAAAAGACTTCGGTTGACACATACACTTTAACAGATGTGCAAATTTGCGGATTGAGAGTTGATGATGGCAAAATATGTTGGACACAAAAAGACTCTTACAACAGTCTTTTCCCTGAGGGTGTAACACGAAAAGAATACTTTGTAGTTGAATTATCTGGAGCGGTTAAATGCTATCGTCAAAAAGATGGAACAGTGCTGAATTCAATAATTTTTGGCAGAACGCGTGGGGTGTCGATTTGTCCTTATAAGTCTGATGTTCTTGCTTGGATTCAAGTCCACTTCAAAGTACCCCCTGTAGACAAGTTCTCTTACGATGAGTCATTATTCAAAAAATTGAATAGACATGTGATATATTCATTGTCAGTTCCGGAACTGGAGAAGAGGGAAGTTTTCAAACCAGATTGGTTTGCCTCAACTGCACGAACATATGATGATATTATCATTGGCAATACTGTTGGTAAAATATTCGCTTATGATATAACCACAGGTAAGAAAATCTGGGAGGGTGGGCAGTGGAACTGGTCTGGCATACACGATAGCTACATATACTACAGTAAGCATGAACACAATGGAGATTCCACAACAATCAATCAAATCAATGTAACAACAGGAGAGAGAAAAAAGCTATATGAAGAACTATTACCATAAAATAAGTAAATCGGGCAATCGTTAGGAGGTGCGGTACGAGACTTTGTGAAATGGGAAGAAAATAAGAATGGATGAACCAGACAGGGCAATCAGGCCGCAGTTAGATAGGCTGGTGATTGGTTGTAAAAATGGGGTTGGGTTGTTATTATGTTTTAGATGTCGGCGAGAACTGGTAAAGGCAAGGCGAAAGAAGACCAGATAGCGGTCAATAAGAAGGCGTATCGCAACTTCGAGCTGATGGAGCGTTACGAGGCGGGGATGTCTCTGTTAGGGACGGAGGTGAAGAGCCTTCGGGAGGGGCAGGCGGACCTCAGCGGGTCGTACGCGAGGATAGAGAAGGACGAGTGCTGGCTTGTGGGGGCGAGTATAGCGGAATACAAGCAGGCCGGAGCGGCCAAGCATGAGCCGGCGAGGAAGAGGAAGCTGCTGCTGCACAAGGGTGAGATTCACAGGATAAGGGTTAAGCTGGAGCAGCGGGGGTTTACATTAGTGCCGCTGCGGATTTATTTTAACGGGAAGGGGATAGCGAAGATAGAACTGGCTTTGGCACGGGGAAAGAGGCAGTATGATAAGCGAAAGAGAATCACCGAGAGGACGCAGAAGCGAGATGTTGACAGGGATATGAAAAGGTATAAAAGGAAAGGAGTCAGGAGGTAGGAGTAAGTAGTAAGGAGTATAAGAGATGGCTGAAGAAGAAAAGAAAGACGATAAGAAGATTATAAGTGATGAGGACTGGAAGGAGCAGGCGAAGAAGGAGAAGGAGGTATTAGCGGCGCAGGAGAAGGCGGAGAAGGAAGAGAAGAAAGGGCCGGAGCGGCGCGGGCCGCTGCCGAAGGGCGATTTTGCGGCGCTTTTGAGCATGCTCGTTACGCAGTCGCTATTTTCCATGGGCGTTCTGGCGGTGGAGGGCGAGGAGGGAAAGAGAGAGCCGGACTTAGGCCTGGCGAAGTATAATATCGATATGCTGGAGACGCTGGAAGAGAAGACGAAGGGCAACCTGAGCGAGCAGGAAGAAAAGGCACTTACCAATATGCTGAACCAGGTGCGGATGGCGTATGTGCAGGTGTCGGAAGAGAAAAAATAAGAGTCCGGATTGTTTTGGATTTTAGTTTGGCGTGTTGAGGCGCGAGCGGCTTGGCGAATATATTAGAGAAGATTATTGCTGATAAGAGGGCGGAGGTGGATGAGCGGCGGAAGGCGCGGAGTCTGGAGGAGCTGCGCGACGAGGTCGCGTCGATGGGCAAGTGCCGGAATTTTTACAAGGCGGTCACGAAGCGCAACAAACGGGGGCTGAATGTTATAGCGGAGGTGAAGAAGGCGTCGCCGTCGGCGGGGGTGATACGGGAGGACTTCGACGCGGTGGCGATTGCGCGGACGTACGAGGAGTGCGGGGCGGACGCTATCAGCGTCTTGACGGACGAGAAGCATTTTCAGGGGAGGCTGGAGTATGTGAGTCAGATTAAGGAGGCGGTTGATTTGCCGGTTCTGCGGAAGGATTTTATTATCGATAAGTGGCAGGTGTACGAGTCGCGGGCGGCGGGGGCGGACGCGATACTACTGATAGCGGAGGCATTGCCGGCGGGGCGATTGATGGATTTGATGATAGCGGCGGCGGAACTGACGCTGACGGTTCTGCTGGAGGTGCACGGGGCCGATACGCTGATGCAGGTGCGGAGTGTTGTGGGGTTTCCGAAGAAGGGGTACAGCGTCTTAGGGATTAATAATCGCGACCTTACGACGATGGAGGTGGACTTGAATACGACTGGACGGTTGGCGGGGCTGCTGGATAATAAGAACGAACTGGTGGCCGAGAGCGGGATAAAGACGCGGGCGGATGTTGAGAAGCTAAAGTCGGTCGGGGTGAAGGCGGTGCTGGTGGGGCAGGTGCTTTGCGAGAGCGATGATATAAGTGCGAGATTTGCGGAGCTATTTGGCTGACGGCTGATGGAATATTTGATATTAGCGGCGATAGGTGTTGTGATGGGTTTTTTCGGGGGCTTACTGGGGATTGGTGGGGCGGTGGTTCTTATACCGGGACTGGTGTTTGCGTTCGGCGAGAACCAGCATCTGTATCAGGCGGCGGCGATGATATGCAGTTTTTTTGTCGGGGCGTCCGCTACGATTGTGCATCGGCGCGAGAAGGTTTTGATGGTGGATGTTCTTAAATGGCTTGTACCTGCGGCCGCGGCGGGAAGCGTGATTGGGGTGGCGATTAGTAACAGCTCGGTTTTTGCGGGGGAGAACAGTTATCTTCTGGCGCGGATTCTCGGGGGATTTATGATTTATGTTGTGGTTTACAATTGGTTGAAATTCAGGCATTCTGACGGAGGGGCGGGTGGTTTTGATATTTCGGGTGCACGGCGGTCGGCGGGTTTGAGTATTGTGTGCGGGCTGTTGAGCGGGATACCGGCGGGTCTTTTGGGGCT
>CP070830.1:1663835-1668201 GCA_020344865.1 Planctomycetota bacterium | reverse complement strand
GTTGAACCGCTCTTCGCCGCGAAAGCCGGACGAAAAGGCAGCGCTCCTCGTGGCGGCAACGCAAGAGCTCAGCAAGTTAGAAAAGGTGGCGCTGGCGCCGCCGCTAGCACAAAGGCCGTCCAGCGTTCACAACCCGCCCAGCCTAAATCCGTTAATCGCCGAACAGAGCAACTGGGTCGGCCCGCTTTCGGACGGACCGGTAAGGCGTACTCGCGGCAATCCTCGAGAGCAAATTCCTCTCCTCCGAAAGTCGCGAGACCACCTGCGGCTTTTAATGCTTCCAAACATGCTGCAGGGAGCTTCAACGCCGCTAAGCACGCCCGTGGTTCCTTCAATGCCATTAAACACGACCAGGGTTCTTTCAATGCGGCTAAGCATGCGCGCGGAAGCTTTAATGCTGCCAAACACGCTAAAGGAAGCTTCGACGCTGCCAAACATGCCCGCGGCTCTTCCATCGCCAAGGTGCCGGCAGGCCCGACCTCCAGTAGCGCTGGACTGAAGACTGTGATATCAAGTAGGCCAAAAGCTTCGCCTCAGCGCCCGCCAAAACCAGCCAAGCCGATAGCGCCAATAGACTCAGGCCGGACCGCACGAATAGCTTCGCCCATCAAAAAGCCGAAACCGGCGGTTGCCGCTGTCAAAAAGGTTACCGGCGACCGCAAGCCGCGAACCACCAGCAGCCAAAATGTGCAAAGCAACATAGCACCCGCACCCAAACCCAGGCGTGCTCGCATAGCGCTAAAAAAGAGTATTGATGCGAAGCCCACTCGCAAAAAGATGCAACTTAAGAGCGCTGACAAAACGAGAGTTGCTTCGCGTAAGAAAGAGCTTGCTCCGCAGGGCCGAAAGACTATTAGAAAAACCAAAGCGGTGGCCGGTAGAAAAAATGAGGTTGTCAAGAATAGAACAGTTGTTCGCGACTCAAAGCAGCCGCTCCAGATTGACAAACGAGCTCGTATTCGCGAACGACACAGATGGGCAGGCGGCAATTGGACCACCAGATATAAGGACCGCCGCCATCGCACAAGAAACGTGCATCGCTACGAGCACGTCTACAGAGACCGCAATGACCGATTGTGCCACAGAATAGTCTGGCCCAGGTATCGCTATCCCGTTTACTACAGTTGGGGCCCGTACTTCACGTTCCGCTATGTTTACCCCTACCATCACCGAAGGTATGTCTTCGTCAGTCTCGGCGGATACTGGCCCGTACATTACAGATATGCACGGTATTACTGGTACGGCTGCCACCCATACGACTGGTACGGCTATTATCCAATCGCTCGTGAGGTTGTAGGTGACACGTATAATTACTACACCTACAACTACAGCTATGGCCGGGCGCCATCGGTTGCCTACCAGCCCGCCGATGATCTCGGCGTGGTTGACCATACGACCTTTGCTGATGTCCGCGAGAGACTTGCCCAGCAGACCGCAGAACCCAACGCGCCGACACCCGCTGATAATTACTTCGAGGAGGGTGTAACGGCTTTCGAGGATGGCCAGTATAATACCGCGGCAGAGAAATTCGCCGATGCGATGGACCTGGCCTCAGAAGATATGGTCCTACCCTTTGCCTATGCCCAGGCCCTTTTTGCCAACGGTCAATACTCGGAGGCGGCCGATGCTCTTAGGTCCGCCCTTGAGAACGTTTCGCCCGAGGCCGAGGGTGTTTATTATCCTCGCGGTCTGTATACAGATGACGAAGTCCTCTTGGAACAAATCGACCTGCTTAGCAAGGCGGCTGAAATCTACACATCTGACGCCGACCTGCAGCTTTTGCTCGGCTATCAGTTGCTCGGCATCGGCGAAATCGATGAGGCGCTCGAGCCCTTGCAGCAGGCCAACCTGGATTTGGAAAACAAGGATTCCGCCGAAGTACTGCTTAACCTGTTGGAAAAAATTGAAACGGAGAAGCCCGAAAATGCTGACCAGTAAGCGTCCCGGAAAGCAAAGCAGTGGAATATGAATATGGAAACAAATTATAAAGTAAGTCAGTTTGACCTTAAAAGGAGGTGCAAAATGGCTAGGAACTTAATGACAATCCTGATAGTGGTAGCTGTAAGCTCAGGTTTGGTAATTTTCGCCGGCTGCGAAAGCGATGCTCAGACCGGTGCCGCCATCGGTGCCCTTGCCGGTGCAGGTATCGGCCAGCTCGCTGGCGGCAGTACCGAAGCGACACTGATAGGAGCCGCGGTTGGCGGCGGCGCGGGCTATATGCTCGGAAACGAGCAGGATAAGCAAAAGGCCGCCGCCGAGAGAGATAGAATCCGCGAGGATATGAACACCACCCTCGTAAAAGTCACCAACACCAACGGCTCTATCATCCAGGTCCCCCTCAAGAAGCAGGGCATCGGCTACACCGGACCGAGAGGCGAGTACTACGCAATGCTTCCAAACGAAGACCAGCTAAGACCCGTTTACGGATTTTAGGGCCGCAAGGCGTGGGTATTGTGCAGTAGTTCTTTGAACGCCGTAGCGGCTTCATAGCTTCCTGTCTAATCTTCTATAGCTGATGGCTTCGGCGATATGTTCGGGTGCGATGCTTTCGGCTCCGGCCAGGTCCGCTATCGTCCGCCCTACCTTGCAAATCTTGTCGTGTGCCCGGGCGCTTAAGCCCAACTCCAGCATTGCCTGCTTGAGCATTTGCTCACATGCCGAATCCAGCTCGCAGAACTTTCGAACCTGCTTGTGACTCATTCTTGCGTTTGTCATGACCTTATCGCCGTCGAAGCGCTTGGCCTGAAACTCTCTCGCCTTCGTTACGTCCTGCCTTATCGTTGCCGAGTCGAGCTGGCTTCGCTTCGACCGCAGCTTTGTAAAGCTTATCGCCGGCACATCGATGTGAATGTCAATCCTGTCCACCAACGGCCCCGAAATCCGCGACAGATATCGTTCTATCTGGCCCGGACTGCACCTGCACCTCCTTGCGTCGCTGCCGTAATAGCCGCACGGACACGGGTTCATCGCCGCAATGAGCATAAATTGAGATGGAAATCTTATAGTCCCTTTCGCCCGTGATACTATGACAAAGCCGTCCTCCAATGGCTGGCGGATCATTTCAAGAATCCGTCTGGGAAATTCGCCAAATTCATCGAGAAACAATATCCCGAAGTGCGCCAGTGACAACTCGCCCGGCCGCGGATTCGTGCCCCCGCCGACCAGAGCGGGCCCCGTCGCCGTGTGATGCGGCATCCGAACAGGACGTGTCGCCAGCAGTGCGTTGTTCCTGTCCAACAGGCCCACCGCCGAATATATACACGTCGTTTCAACCGCCTCTTCCATACACAGAGGAGGCAGGATAGTTGCCAGCCTCTGCGCAAGCATTGTCTTGCCCGCCCCCGGAGGACCCATCATCATTATATTGTGCCCGCCCGCGGCGGTGACCGTCAGTGCACGCTTGACGCTTTCCTGTCCCCTGACATCTCCGAAATCTACCTCATAGTTCGATGCCTTGCTGAAAAGCTCATCGATATCAACGGTGGTTGTTTCAAGCGGTAACTGTCCGGAGAGAAAGCCCACTGCCTGGGCCAGCGAGCCGACACCATATACCTCGATGTCCTGAACCACCGCCGCCTCTTTGGCATTGTCTAAAGGCACAATCATCCGACCGAAGCCCTTGGCCGACGCGGTCGTCGCCATACTTAGTATGCCGTTTACCGGTCTCACCCTCCCGTCTAAAGCTAACTCTCCGACAATGACGAAATCCTTCGGTGCCGAACCTGCCAACGCGCCTTGCCCTATGAGTATTCCCAATGCCATAGGCAAATCGAAGACCGGCCCTACCTTTTTGACGTCTGCCGGCGCAAGGTTTATCAAAGACTGCGTCTTCGGATACCTGTAGCCGGAGTTTGTAACCGCGCTCTTGACCCTTTCGATGCTTTCCTTTACGGCCGTGTCCGGCAGACCCACAATAAGCGACTTCTCAAAACCGCCCCGTGCGACATCTACCTCAACCTCACAGACTATACCCTCTATTCCTTCAATCGTAACGCTGTGTAATTTCGCTAACATCGTTTTCCCCTTTTTTTGATTTAGAAACCTCTGTTCTATTCTATGCCCACCCCAGCACACCCGCAAGGCGATTTTGACATTTTTTGGTTGTTTGATGTACTTTTTTGTTTATACCGCTTAACACAGACTCCGAAAAAACGTGAAAAACCGCGAACAACGCGAAAAAAACCAGCCAAAACGAACTTTTATTGCACCCCGCGACCAATAAACGATATAATAATAGAATATCGTTGCGGTCTCTGTTATTGCATCGAACCCGCGATCGGGATTTTGAAAAGTGAATATGGGTGCGAATGGCTTCGACCGGATGGCGGAGAGGCAGGTTGCATGTCCAGGATGCCGGTTGGCCTGG
>CP070830.1:1658715-1663735 GCA_020344865.1 Planctomycetota bacterium | reverse complement strand
GTTTTTTTCGGCAGGTTGGATGACCTAATCATTCAATTTGCTTTTTTCGCGAGTTCAATCTCTCGGCCCATAAGGCGGGAAGGTCGGCAAACCTGTGTTCGAGTACTTCTATAGTATGCAGAACATCGGTCTTTTTTGTCTGCGGACATTTTGCCCAGCAGCGCAGCTCATAATACTTTGCTCGCCACCACTGCCAGCTTCTCTGGTTTGCTGCGGGAGATTCATTTTTTCGCATTTCGGCGACCTGGGCCCACAGCCCTGCGGCCTCGTCGAATTTGCCCTGCTTGCATGACAGTCTTGCCCGACAGCGAACAACATTCACATCCGAATTTTGCCCGATATTCTCGAGCAGTACCTCGGCTTCGGAGAGCCTTTGTTTATCTTTTCCCGCTGCAAGAACACAAGCTTCCACCAAAAGCAGAGTTGATTGCCGGTCAGGCAAACAGTCGTAACAAAAACGGGCTGCTGTTTTGACCTCCTGCATCATCTCGTTAAAATCACCTGTTCTTGATTCATACTCCTCAATTTCGCCGATGACCTCCGAGAGCAGTTCCTTCACCGCCTTGGCGTGTTCACAATCCTTGTTTTCAGTGACAAGGCTGCCAAACTGCCTGAGTAACGTGCCTTTTTGCCCTGGCTCTCTGTATTGCTTTTGTCGTATCGCATTTACCGTAAGTTCGAACCTCGCCCTGTTTCGCCAGCGACCGGCAGGGCGGTTGGCTATTTTTCGCAGCAGCTCTTCACCTTCTTTAGAGAAGCCACAGTCATTTAGAATAGTGCTGTAGATGTACTCAAGCTCCTTATCAATTCGCTCGCCACCGATTTTAACGTAGTTCTCAAAGGCTTTGAGAACAGGCTCGCATTGAGTCGAATCTTCCGCAAGCAGATTATAAGCCAGTTGAGCAGCTTGTTCGGCGATTTCAAATAGCTCGATGTTCAGCTTGCTGCTTTCTTTCGATTGCGACAGCCTGCTTGCTTGAACCAGAAGATTAACCGCTTTGGTTGGTGACGTATCTGCGAATGCCAGTGCCGTTACGTATAGTATCAGCGGCGTTTGAAACTTTTTCGTGCTCGAGAGTTGGTACAGGAGTTTTTTATGGTCTTGCGCCTTGTCTTTCCAGGCGGCGCCAGCTGCGAGTTCCGCCTCGAAGATGCTTACCTTTTGTAGGTTTTGTTCTGTTAGTTGTTCGGTCTTGAGCGAATAGGACAAATCCGCAAGGGCAAGTGAGCCGAGAAAATCCTCTGTTTGCGGCCAGAGAGATACGGTCTTTTCAAGCCCGTTAGGGTCGTATCGCCGCCGTAAAGACGCCAGCGACAAAACAAGTTTGAAGTCATCGGCGCAATTGCTCTGAGTGATTTCTTGGGCCAGCGAGTCTAATGGTTCCGCTGTTACAAGCCGGGCCATTTTGAGTCTTTCTATCGCCGCCCTAAAGTAAATTGCTTCGGGCACGTTCGCCTGGTCAGTTAGTGAATTGAGTATGTCTGTCGCTAATACATTCCAGGCCGAGTCGATCTGGGCGAGTGCGAGGATTTTCGCCCGCAGAAGACGCGAACCGGCCGAGCTAAAAGTAGTATCGAGTGAAATTATTTCTTCCCTTAACTGCTGTAGTGCCTTATTAAATATCGACCAGTCGACCGTTAGGCCGAAGTAATAATCGGTTTCGCATTTCGCTAATTTCGTCGCGTAAAGGTCTGTAGACACCCTTCGCCACAGACCCGTCACTCCGTAACGCTCGTCCCAGTCCTCACCCTGGTAATCTTCGATTTGCTGTTTTAGTTTCCGCTGGCCCTCTGCGATTGTCAGCAGCTTGTTGCTCGCTCCTTTGGCAAGTTTGCGCAGTTCCTCTTTATCTTGTTCCCCTAAAAATCTTCCGCTGTATTCGTGCCTCATGCGCAGCTCGAAACTTTCCTGCATAAACTTCTCGAGTGTCAGTCTTGCATTTTCGGCTGCGCTTTCGATATCTTCCGCGCCCGGCAGCGCACCGGCTGAAACTGCCGCTGCATATAAAAACAAGACGACCGCAGGCAAAGCAACCGTCATTTTTGTGGCGTATTTATTTGAGCTACCCACCCGCTTCACTCCGTCATCGTGAATGTGATGTCGGTCAGGCCCGCTCCGAAGAACATATTATATATTTTTGCTAAGTGCTCCCACCTGACCTCGGCCGCGCAGGTGATTTCTATCGGGTCGCTGGCATATCTCTTTTGTTCCGTCAGACACTCCTGCATTTTTTCCATCAACGCGGCCAAGTCTGTTTCGATGGTTTCATCATTTATCAGCACGGTCGTAAGTGCGCCTATTTGGACCCGGCAGCCGGTCTCCGCCGCGAAGATGTGTATCATCAGGGGCTCAGGCCTTCCGATTCGCCGGTCCTGGGCCTGTGCGGTCGGCAGTTGAAACGGAAGAAAATCCTCCTGTGGTCTCCACTTCGCCGCCACGAGGAAGAATATCAGCAGCAGAAATATCATATCTATCATAGGTGCCATTCGCAGAGTAAAGGAAGATTTCCGGCCGGTAAAAATCCCCTCGAAAATATCTCCTCGCGTGATTTCGTTTTCTGTCGCTTCCAATGCAACACCTCGCAATCAGCTTCCGGTGCGTCACGAGTGCGTTTTTGCAAATTCGGCGCCTCGCCGGAGGGCTTCGCTGTTCATCGGCAGCGTCTTATGATATCGCGCGGCAAGAACGTCGGCCAGACATGCCGCCGCCGAATCTGCGCCGAACAGACCTCTCTTTTGCAGATAAGCGCCCATGGCGACCATATTGGCGCATTTTTGGCTGCCCAGTTCGACGGCAATCTCGTCGGCAGGAACCGCCAACACATCAGTTGTCTCTTCGACCTCCGGCTCGCTGTCTATAAGGGAGCTGTTCATTATCACCAGTCCGCCGCCCTTTACGCGGGGGGCGAATTTGTTCACTGAGGCCTCGTTCATTCCGATAAGAGAATTGGGCTTGCTGACCAAAGGTGAGGCGATGGGTTCATCGGCGATAACGACCATACTGTTGGCTGTCCCGCCGCGCATTTCCGGCCCGTATGCCGGCATGTAGGTCACTTCTTTACCGGCCTTCATTGCGGTCTGGGCGAGGAGCCTGCCGGCCAGGATAATCCCCTGTCCCCCGAACCCGGCTACAATCACCTCTTCATAAAAACCATTCGCTTTCATTCTCACCCCTTCAGGCGGCCCAGAGGAAAGACCTTCGTCATTTCTTTGTCCACCCATTCCACCGCCTCGGCAGGCGTCATCCGCCATGCGGTCGGGCACTGCGAAAGCACTTCTACCATGCTTAGGCCCTTCGCTCCGTCAACCTGTAACTGGAAGGCGTGTTTGATGGCCTTTTTCGCCTTGCGGACCTCGGCCGGCTTGTGCACGGCGCAGCGCTCAATATATATCGCGCCCGGCAGTACCGCCAGTAACTCCGATACCTGCAGCGGATAGCCCTCCCCCTCGGCCTTTCGGCCGAGCGGCGTGGTGGTCGTTACCTGACCGAGAACAGTAGTCGGGGCCATTTGTCCGCCTGTCATCCCGAAGACAGCGTTATTTATGAAGATTACCGTAATCTGCTCGCCCCTGTGTGCGGCGTGGACAATCTCACTTGTCCCTATTGCCGCAAGGTCGCCGTCACCCTGATATGAGAAGATTATCTTGTCGGGGTTGGTTCTCTTCATTCCTGTCGCCACCGCCGGCGCTCTGCCGTGCGCTACCTCCACCATATCGACGTCGAGATAGTCATAGGCCAGCACCGCACAGCCCACCGGTGCGATGCCGATGGTTCGACCGCGTGTGCCGAGTTCGTCCACTGTCTCAGCTACCAGACGATGTGCAATCCCGTGCCCGCAACCCGGGCAGTAGTGCGTCGGGCAATCCTTGAATGTCGGTGTTCGCTCGAATACGGTTTCCACTTCTCTTACCTTTTCTCCGGTATTGTCAATTGCCTGATTGTTTCCAGAACCTGCTCGACGGTCGGCACGGCGCCTCCGGCCCTTCCGAAGAATAATACCGGCGCCTTTCCGGCCACGGCGAGTTTTACGTCCTCGACCATCTGACCGAGGCTCATCTCGACAACAAGGAAAACTTTCAGCTCCTCTGCGGCCTTGCTGATTTGCTCCGTTGGAAAAGGCCAAAGGGTAATCGGGCGTATCCACCCGACCTTGATTCCCTGCTCTCTTGCCCGCGTCACCGCCCCTCGGACGATTCTGGCTGCCACGCCGTACGCAACTACTACGATTTCCGCGTAATCAACTTCATACTGTTCACAAATGACTTCGTTTTTTTCAATCTGCTTATATCTTCTGTGCAGTTTGTTGTTCAGCTCCTCCAGCACGCCCTCTTTCAGCCATAGCGACCTGACGATGTTCTGCTTTCTGCCGCTGGCTCCGGTAAGCGCCCAGTCCTTCGCCGGCGGCTCCCGTTTCGGCCACCTCTTTTCACCGTTCAGGACTACCGGCTCCATCATCTGGCCGAGAATGCCGTCGGCTAAAATAATAACGGGCATTCGATACTCATCGGCAAGGTCAAATGCAAGGCCCATGCAGTCTACTAATTCCTGGACGCTGGACGGGCCAAGCGTAATGGTTCGGTAATCACCGTGTCCGCCGCCGCGGGTAGCCTGGAAATAGTCGCCCTGCGCAGGCGCGATGTTCCCCAGGCCGGGCCCGCCCCGCATTACATTGACGACTACGGCCGGCAGCTCGGCACCCGCCAGATAGCTCAGTCCCTCCTGCATCAGACTGATGCCGGGACTGGATGAGGTCGTCATCGACCTCTTGCCGGTGGCTGAGGCCCCGAAGACCATATTTATCGCCGCGAGTTCACTTTCGCACTGAACGAAGACCCGCCCTTCCTCCGGCATTCGTCTCGACATATACGCGGTGATTTCGTTTTGTGGCGTGATTGGATAGCCAAAATATGCGTCAACACCGGCAATGATGGCCGCTTCCGCAAGGGCCTCATTGCCGCACATTAGAATCCTTTCACTCACACCTTTTCCTCAATCAAGCCGGCCTTTGCTTTCTTCGCC
>CP070830.1:1655033-1658615 GCA_020344865.1 Planctomycetota bacterium | reverse complement strand
TAAGACGATTTTCCACTGGCCGTTTATGCGTAGCGACCTGCAGCGGCCGGATGTTCCACTTAAGAGCGTCCATGCCAGCTATGATAATACCTGGGGGTCATCGGTTGAGACGCGATGGCACTTGTCTCGGCTGTTGGGATTGCAGGAGACAGAGGGTGTGGACAGTACTCTTGAATTGGACTATTACAGCAAGCGCGGCTTTGGCGCCGGTGCGGAAATTGAGTATGAAGGCGAGGATTCATTTGGCAGGCTTTTGGGTTATGTAATAAGAGACACAGGAGAGGACAGGCTCGGCAGGACCAGCAGCCGAAAACATCTTGAGCCGCCCCGTGAACTTCGCGGCCGAGTTCATTGGCAGCACAAGCAGTTCCTGCCCTACAACTGGCAGCTTGCGGCCGGTGTGGATTATGCATCCGATGAGAATTTTATAGAATCATATTATCGCGGCGAGTTTAACGTGCGCAAACAGGAAACCTACGTTCATCTGAAGCGTTTGGAAGATAACTGGGCGGTTTCTTTGCTGGGCAAGGGGCGGATAAACGATTTTGAGGATGAGCTTGAAGAAATGCCGTCGGGTGAGTTCCACTTGACGGGTGAGTCGCTTTTCGGTGACCGTTTCACATTGTACAGCGATACTAAACTCGGTCGGTTACGCCAGAGGATAGGAGACGAGCATACTATAGATATAGATGAGCAACGGTTTGCCTTCGTGTCACAGCGGGCCGAGCTTGATATGCCGGTTTGGGCGGCTGGCTTTAAGATTGTGCCTTTTGTGGCCGGTACTTTCGGTTATGATGACCGCAGCGGTTTTACGAGGACGCTTGTCGACGGCAGTGATGCTGGCGAATTTGGTGAGGATAAGGCCTGGATTGGCGAAGCGGGTCTGCGCGTCGGAACGCAATATTGGAAAGTGTATCATGATGTGGAATCGCGGCTTTGGGATTTGGACCAGTTGCGGCATATCATAAAGCCGCAGTTAACGGCCGTTTTTTATGAGGAGAACGATTCAGTGGTCAGGCAGCGTGATATTCTGAATGTTGCTGTTTCTCAGCGATTGCAAACCAAGCGGGGCCCCGCGGGCAAGCAGCGGACTGTTGACTGGATGCGGCTTGACGTTGATGCTACGTGGGTGGATGACCCCTCAGGCGACGCAGGTTCTTCCGGGCCGGACAGATTCATCTGGAATTCTCCGGCGGTGCCGCTGCGTGTGCTGTCAGCACCTGAGATTTTTAACGGCGACCTCACCACCGACGAACTGGGGAGATTTGAGAGGTGGGGTCCGAGGCGGGATTACTTTGGGGCCGACTATATCTGGCGGCTTAGTGATACGGCGGCGATACTGAGCGATATGTATTTTGATATGCAGAGCGGGGTGGTTCAGCAATTAAATTTTGGTTTTTCGCGTTTGGTCTGGCCCAATTTGAGTTATTATATAGGCAGCAGGTATTTAAGGCGGGTTGAGATTGATGTGGCCGGCGATGAGGAGAAGGGGTCGAATGCATTTACTTTTGCGGCCACTTACGTGCTTGACCCGCGATATACGATAGTTTTTTCGCAGCAGTTTGATTTTGACTACGGTGCGAATGTGAGAAGTGATGTAACGCTGATAAGGCGATATCACAGGATGTATTGCAGCCTTACCTACAGTGCCGACGAATCTCTGGACAGACAGGCGGTTGTTTTTAGTATATGGCCTCAGGGTATTCCGGAGATGGCGCTGGGGCCGAGAAGGTATACGGGACTGAGCGGCCCGGCCGGTTATTGAAAGGTGTGTGCAACGCTCGAGTGTAAGCTACGTGTGCTTTATCTCTTGGGCTCTTTGTTGTGGTGTTTAGCATTGTACTTTAAGTTCTCGGTGTTTATATTTTTAAACATGAGTATGGTTTTTGAGTTTTACTTTTAAGTTCGGTAAGGAGAGTTCTTATGGCGTTGGTCGGTACGAAAAAGATGTTTGAGATGGCTTATAAGGGGGGCTATGCGATTGGTGCGTTCAACGTAAACAACATGGAGATTACCCAGGGGATTATAAATGCCATAGCCGAAGAAAAGGCGCCGCTTATTCTACAGATATCCAGAGGCGCGAGGAAATACGCGAGTATGAGCTATTTGAGAGGAATTATTGATGTGGCTGTTGCGGAAAATCCGGACATTCCTATTGCGATGCATCTGGACCACGGTGATACGTTCGAGATTTGCAAGCAGTGCGTGGACGATGGTTTTACATCGGTGATGATTGATGCTTCTAAACTGCCGTTTGATGAGAACGTCAAAGTTACCCGGGAGGTGGTCAAGTACGCCCATGACCACGAGGTGGTTGTCGAGGCGGAACTTGGCCAGCTGGGGGGCATTGAGGAAGACGTGGTCGGTGTAAGCAGTGATGATATAAGCAAGCATCTGACGGACCCTGCGCAGGCGGAGGAATTTGTGGAAAAGACCGGCTGTGACTCTCTGGCGATAGCTTGTGGCACCAGTCACGGTGCTTACAAGTTTAAGACTGAACCAAAACTGGCATTTGATGTAATAGAGGATGTCAGTAAGCGACTTCCGGGTTTTCCACTGGTTATGCATGGTTCGAGTAGTGTGCTGAAGGAATTCAAGGATCTTATTAACAAATACGGCGGTGATATGCCGGATGCTATGGGCGTGCCGGAGGACGCCATAAGCCGCGCAGCGAAGATGGCCGTCTGCAAGGTTAATATCGACACGGATTTGAGGATGGCTCTTACCGCTAAAATCAGGCAGGTTTTTGTCGAAAGTCCCGCTGAATTTGACCCGCGCAAATACCTCGGCCCGGGCAGAGAAGCTATCAGAAATATGGTTAAGCATAAGCTGCACGTTTTGGACTGCGCCGGAAAAGCATCTGAGTGTTTATAACCGGGCACGGATCATGATTATAAAGTCACAACTTGTAACTGTCGATGTACTGTTTTGAAGCGAGGTATGAAATTTGTGGGCTAAGAATAAATATTTGATTTCCCTGGCCTGTTTGGCGGTGGTTGTTTGTGGGTTGATTTGCTGCCGAATCCCGGAGCAATCAGAACCGGTTGCAATTGACAGGCCAAAATTGACAGACCCCGGCGTCGTTGGAAAGGCCTGTGAACTGATTTGCAGTGGCGAATTTAGCGCTGCCGGAGATTTGATAAAACAGATTGACCCGAGTCAGACTCCTGCGATTGGTAGGTTGGGGGAGATTGTTTCTGATTACGAGGCCTTAAGTCAGCGGCGTCGGTTGGCGCAGGAAGCTGCGTATGCCGAGAAGTTAGCTGAACTGGAGAAGCTCCAAACTGAGGCGGATATCAACGACGTAAACGACCTTTCAAACGTACTGTCGGTTATTGCCGGGGTAAGTGAATTTGCAGATGAGCAGCAGCGAGATGCACTTCTGTCCGGGCCGTTTGTAGAGCGGGTTTTTCAAGTGGCGATGGCCAGAGCTGCTGAATTTGAGTCGGAAGGCGAATGGTTTGACGCATACATTAGTTGCTACAGTTGGCTTCAGTCGATTGATAAGGATAACGAGGTATATTCGGACCATTCCGAGGAACTGTTGGATAAGGCCAATATTGTCGCCTCTTTTCGGGACAG
>CP070830.1:1651788-1654933 GCA_020344865.1 Planctomycetota bacterium | reverse complement strand
TTTTGTGCAAACTGTTACGCTCAAGTTCCTTGATGCCAAAAACCTCAAAGCCGCACTTGATAATATGCTGTCGGGATACGGAACTATTGCGGTCGACGCGAAAAGTAACTCGCTGATTATTTCGGATAATAAGGAAAATCTGGAAAAAATCATCGAACAGGCACGAGAAGCGGACAGAACCCCTCGACAGATTGTTGTTGAAGTAGTCATTGTCGACGTTCAGCTTGAGGATGATACTCAAATAGGCGTCAACTGGGATATACTTTCTGACGAGTTTTACGACATAAGTTACAGGCAGAATCTCACGAGCAGGCTGGGCTCGACAATTGATTCAGCGGCAAATATAGGAAATGCCACAGCGTTTAATACCACCGGTACCGGCGGTGATTTTGCGCTTATCAGCGGCAGCGTGCGAAATGTTGTGCACTTACTACAACAGAAAACAAACCTTGAGATACTGGCCAGCCCGAAGGTTATGGTAGTCAGCGGCCGAAAAGCGGAGATAAGGGCAGTGGATGAAATACCTTTTAATGAGATTATAGACACCTCTGAAGGGGGCCAGTTGTCAGCAACTTCCTTTAAAGATGTGGGCGTTACACTGAAGGTAATGGCCACACTGACTGAGGACAACGAAATCTTTCTGCAAGTGGATACTGAGCAAAAAGTTGAAACCGGTACCAGCACTACAGAGGTACCGATAGTAGATGCGAGAATAACCAACACTTCACTCTTGCTTAAAGATGGGCAGGTAGTCGCTATAGGCGGGCTTCGTCGAAGGGAAAGGACCAAGCTTGTGGACCAGGTTCCGTTCCTTGGAGACCTGCCGATGGTCGGATTTCTGTTCCGCAGCACAAGAATCGTTGAAGTCAATTCGGAGCTGGTTGTGTTCTTGTCACCGCATATCTATAAGGATGAGCCTCTGACACAGGAGGAGATGAACAGGTTTAACGAGCTCAAGGATAGTCCTCCGCTGCAAATACCCAGACCAAGTAAAAAGGACTTATTACCGCTGGTGGGAATGCTGGACGACCCCAACGCTGAGTGAGACTAAGGAGCGTGGGGCGCGAATTTGCGTAATTAGCTTGTTTTAAGATTCAGGAGGGTCGACCTTTACCCACGGAGGCCAGCTGTGTTTCTTCTCGCCGCACTCGGGACACCTCCAGCCCTCGGGCAAATCTTCAAACGCAATTCCCCTCTTGGTCCCCTTGTCAGGACGTCCGACCTCAGGGTCATATACATAACCACACCTGGGACATTTATGCTTCTGCATGGGCATAATCTTCAAAAACTATAATAGTTGTCGTTAAGCAAGCTTAGACTGCTCGTCAGGATAATCCTTATTTTGGGAGCAAAAATACATGGTCCCCAAAGCCCAAGTACCGACATTCACCACCATAAAGCCGTATTATACCGCATATTTTCGGCATGTCAAGTATCTTAACTTTATTTTCTCACGTTTTTCAAAGGATGTCGCAGGACCGTTTTCTTAAAGATGTGATGTAAGAAGCCTTTTTGCTTAAATCGCGCTTCAGATGTGTCGATAAATTTCAGGTACAGCCTGGGCTAAGGCTTCCTGATTATAGGACGTTAGATGATGCGGAAGATGAGATAATTGGGCCCAGGGACAGGTTTTAAGGTACTATAGGACTTTGTTGGTTGGATGCGGATAACATTCGGAGAATGGTGATACGGAGCAATATCCGGAATTGAGAGAGGTGATTTTGTGGAAATAGGCCAGAGGCTGCATTTAAGTGGTCAACCCAAGCAGGGCTGGGGCGGCGGTTAGGTAAGTGAGCTTGTCTGGGAATTTACTATGGCTTCCAAACCGATAAATCTTTTGCTGGTTGATGATGATTTAGTTGACCGCCGGCTTATAACGAAGGCTTTGGCCAGATTCTCCCCTGGTGTGCAGTTCAATATACAGACTGCGGGGACTATGTCTGAAACGCTGGAGCATCTTAGCAGTAATAAGTACGACGTGGTACTGCTTGATTTGAATCTTCCGGATAGTGATGGAATCGGGACTGTCCAAAAGGTACACGACGCGGATTCAAATATTGCCATTGTGGTATTGACCGGCCTGCCTGATGAGAAAATGGGCCTGCAAACGATAGAAAAAGGTGCCGGAGATTACCTTGTTAAGGGTAAGTTTTCTGATGATGCCCTGATGCGGGCGATTCGCTATGCGATAGAGCGCAAGCGGCCGGAGCAGAGACTCAAAAGAGCAGCGCAGGAGTGGAGAACAACCTTTGACTCCATCACAGAGTTTATTTTAATCCTGGACAGAGACTTCAAAATCCTCAGGGTTAACAGGGCCGTATCCGATGCGCTCGGTGTAGAACCGCAGGAACTTATTGGCAAGACTTGCTACGACGTGTACAATTGCACGGACCATAATCCTTCGAATTGCCCTCACGCTCAAACACTAAGGACGAGAAAGCCAAGTTCAATCGAATTTTTCCAGCGTCAATTGGGTATCCATCTCGAGGTGACCATTTCTCCTATTATCAATGAGTATGGCGAAGTTGGTGGTTCTGTTCATATATCCAAGGACATCACCGAGCGCAAGCGAGCTGAGGAGGAACACAGAGAGCAAGAGCGGCTAAAAAGCGAATTCGCCGCGTCCGTCTCCCATGAAATAAGGACGCCGCTTAGTATATTCAAAAATATTGTCTCAAATGCCTTGGCTGGGGTTCAGGGCCCTCTTAACCCGAAGCTGCGAGAATCTCTTGAAATGGCCAACGGAACTATAAAGAGGCTTGCAAGAATCATCAATAACTTTCTCGATATATCTAAAATTGAAGCCGGAAGGATGAAATTACACCTGGCTCAGTTTGACCTTTGGTCGGCCATTTCCGATACGGTTAAAGCTTTATCGCTCCTCTCGGATGAAAAAGGTATCGAACTAAACGCCGATAGACCTGATTGCGAGCTTATCATCAATGCGGACCGTGACAGAATAGAACAGACGCTGATTAACCTTATTAGTAATGCTATAAAGTTTACCCCTCAAGGCGGCCACGTTAGCGTGCGGGCAAAAAATCTTGGTACGATGGTCGCTGTGGAAATCGAAGATGATGGCCCCGGCATTGGAACAAACGACATAGATAAGATTTTCAACCGCTTTGTTCAGATTGAAAAGCAG
>CP070830.1:1648623-1651688 GCA_020344865.1 Planctomycetota bacterium | reverse complement strand
GTAATCTGAGCCGCGCCCCCCCGTAATCGTAAAACCGCTCAGTAGAGTGTTCGGCCCTTCCTCGTGTATAAAACGAACTACCCCCTCATTGGAATCCCCCTGGATAACCGTTGCCGCCACAACCGCCGGGTCATTCGGGTCTCGCGACCTGACCTTGACTTCTTTTCCTCGAAAATCGATGTTTTCGTAATAAATTCCCTCACCTGCCAGTATCTCGTCACCGGACTCCGCGTCCCTGATGGCATTATCAATGAAAAAGAAATATTTCTTCCCGCTGGTCAGGTTCTCAACCGTACCGAGCTGAGTTTCCCCCTCGATAGTGCAGTTTATATATGTCGGATTGCTGCAGTAATGCAGCGTAACCGCGTACGGGTCCCCCACAATCGTGCAGTCAGTAAATGTCGGATATGCGTCATAGCAATGGACGGTGCCATACCAGACGTTCCTGTAAAACAAACCGCTACCAATAATCGTACAGTTCGTAATCGTCGGCGCCGCCATTATACAATATAAGCCTGTGTTCACATCCGTAATGGTGCAGTTGGTAATCGTCGGCGATGCCTCCTCGCACTTTATGCCGACCGGCACGTCAGTAATCGTACAGTCGGTTATGTAGGCCTTGGATCCGCCCCCCCTACACTCAATCTGGCTGCCGGTAAAAGTGCAGCCCTTGATTGTCGGATTGCTCCTGTTGCACCTGATGCCCCCGCCAATAAAAGTAAAACCGCTTACCACTATCTCCCCTGTCGTAAACGACTTCTCAATCTCTAGGGTGCCCATCACAATAGTGCCGGCCACAACCGCCGGGTCGTTCGGGTCTGCCGACCGCAGCAAGACCCCTTTGCTTGCAAAACTGCCCTCTTCTTCATAGAACCCTTCGCCGGCTACCAGCTCGTCACCAATCGATGCCTCATTGACTGCATCCGCGATATAGTCGTATATCTTCCCCGTCCTAAGGTTCTCAATCGTCGAATGAGACTTTACCGCGCCTGTGATGTTGCAGTCGGTGACCGTCGGCTCGCTCATATGCCATAGGTCGAGAGCGGCCACTTCATACCCGATTATCGTGCAGTTGGTCAATACTGGAAAGGCGTTGTAACAATAAACGCCGATATTTCCGCCTATAATCACACAGCCGTTCACCGTCGGTGATGTACCGATGCACGAAAGCGCAACATCTACACTGCTGATTGTACAATTCGTAATCGTATCTGTCCCGCCATCGAAGACAATGCCCGTAATTCCGCCGCTGACCTCGCAGTTCGTAATCGTTGCCGATGTGTTCTCGCACCTCATACCTGTCCGTCCGCTGCTGACGGCGCACCCCAGAATTGTGGCCGAACCCCCGTTGAGAACCACACCCGCTTCTATGCCGTCAATGGTGCAGTGCAGAATCGTCGGCGATGCTCCCTCGCACCGGATGCCTGCCGGTCCACCGATGATGCTGAAACCCGCGAGTATTGCCTCAGGCCCTTCGCCGTTGGCGAAAGTCACTGCAATTTCATTCCCATCGCTGCTTATGACTGTGGCCGCCACGACATTCGGGTCATCGGGCTTGCTCGACCTGACAGTCACCTCCTTACCCTTGAAATCAATGCTCTCGTAATAAATCCCCTCTTCGGCTACTATCTCATCACCGTCCGTCGCGGCGTCAATCGCATCCTGAATATAATCGTAAATCTGCCCCGTCCGAAGATTACGAACTACTGGTCGCACGTTCACCTCCCCCATAATCGTGCAGTTGATGAGGGTTGGCTCGCTCAGGTGCCACAGCTCCATGGCCACGCCTTCCTCCATCTCGATAGTGCAGTTAATTATCGTCGGAAATGCCCCATGCAGATAAATGCCGATACCATCACCTATAATCGTAAAGCCCGCAAGGACCGCACCCGGTCCCTCGCTGTTCCCGAAGCTCACAACATAGCTGCTCTCTCCGCCGTCGATGATGGTCTCTGCGACAACCGCCGCATCGTTCGGGTCCGTTGACATAACCGTCAAAAGCTTGCCCGCAAAATTGATGCCTTCCGGATACGTGCCGACCGCTACTATGATGGTATCCCCGTCCTGTGCAGCGTCGATGGCCTCTTGAATTGCGTCGAACGGATGCTCTTCGGTTCCATTCTCCAGTGGGTCACTCCCTGCCGCGCTTCCGGGCCAGGGGTCCTCGGGCGCATCATCATCAACGTATAAGTCGCGCCTGCCCTGATACTCGTAAGCCCCTATATCTACAATCGCTTCCTCGCCGCTGCCCGTATCTGGCGTGTTCGGGTCGTCGACGAAACGCGCCCATCTGTCTATATCTACATCGACCGAAGTTGGAACCGCCGTGTTATCGCCGGCATCCACACACGCAGAACCGCGCAGTATTCGCAGATTGTCGTCCTCCGTGCCGACAATATCGTCCAGCCCGTCGACGTCCATCAGCAAAGGATTATCGTCTATATTGCCCGTTCCCCCTAAGGCCCCCGTCAGGCCCTCGATGCAGCTGTAGTTTACCACTGTCCCGCTGCCCGCAATCTGCGCAGACTCGGTTACCCCGCTGCTGTCGCTGTTACCCCGGAAGATACAGTTGCTTACCATCGTGCTGCTGGCAAAACTGGCCATCCCCCCGCCACTGCTGTTGGACGAGTTGCCGCCAAACGTGCAGTTAATTACCATCGCGCTGCTGTAAAGGTTGTTCATCCCGCCGCCGTAACCGTCATCGTTGGGCTCCGAAAGGCCCGCATGGTTGCCGCTGAACACACAGTTAATTACAGTCGGGCTGCTGTAAAGGTTGTTCATCCCGCCGCCGTAAGTGCCGGCTGCGTTGCCGCTGAATGTGCAGTTAATCACCGTCGGGTTGCTGTTATAGTGGTTCTCCATCCCCCCGCCGCTCAAGTTTTCCATCGCTAAGTTATTAACGAACATGCAGTCGACTACTGTCGGACTGCTGTACTCGTTGTACATCCCCGGCCGGTTGCCGCCCCTGAAAGTACACTTGCTCACCGTCGGACTGCTACCATCAAAGTTCGCCATTCCGTTGCCTAATATACCGTTGAATATGCAGTTGCTGACCGTCGGGCTGC
>CP070830.1:1644188-1648523 GCA_020344865.1 Planctomycetota bacterium | reverse complement strand
TGCCTTAATTTATTTGATGCTGCTTGTCTTCGAAGATACGGCAGGAAAATCATCTATGACCTTGACGATGCGGTAATGTATAGCCCGACAACACCAGAAAGTAACAAAAGCTCGCATTTTAGACTTTTTCGCAGGACCGCTAAATTAGCCGATATGATTATTGCCGGCAATCTTTACCTGGCCGAATACGCGCGAAAGTCCAATAGCAATGTTGAGGTTGTCCCTACCGGTTTGGATATCAATGCTTACAAATTGCAAACCGATGCTAAAAAGGACGGAAAAATTCGCCTTGTCTGGATAGGCAGCAGCAGCACACTTAACTATCTCGCTGAAATAAAGCCTGCTCTTGAAGAGATTGGTGCTCGTTTTGACAATGTTGTTCTGAGGATAATAGCGGATGATTTCTTTGACCTCCGGAACATGAAAGTCGAAAAACGCCTCTGGGCCGAGGAATCACGAGCTGCCGAGTTGGCCACAAGCAACATCGGTCTTGCCCCTTTGCCGGATAACCATTTCACGCGGGGCAAGTGCGGCTTTAAGATTCTTGAATACGCCGCGGCAGGATTGGCCGTTGTGGCTTCTGCGGTAGGCATAAACGCAGAATATGTTTGCGACGGTGTTACAGGATTTCACGCAATAAATGCCTTACAATGGATTGACAAAATCAGTGAGTTGGTTGAAAATCCTGTATTAAGAAGAACAATGGGGCGGGAAGGACAGACTAATGTTAAGAATTTTGACATCGATGTAATTGGAAAGCGTTTTCTTGATTTGATTGTGCGGGCCTTGTAATACGATGAATGCAGAGGCTAATACCAATATTGATAGTTTTATTAAAAGCGGCAAAAGTTTGATTGTCGAGTTGGGCTGTGGCCCCAAAAAGAAAGATGGGAGAATAGGGGTCGACAAAGTTGATCTGCCGAATGTTGATATAGTGGCGGACCTGGAGAACGGACTTCCTTTTTTCCCGGATGACTCAGTTGATGAAATTCATTGCAGGAGTGTTTTTGAACATATTGAGAACTTTGAAAATTTGCTGAAAGAAATTGTAAGAGTACTAAAAGATAACGGTAAAGTCCACGTCTCTGTTCCCCATTTTTCGAACCCATATTATTACTCAGATTACACACATCGGAGGTTTTTTGGCTTATATACTTTTTATTATTTTGTAGATGTCGAACGTCAACTCAAAAGAAAAGTTCCTAATTTTTACACGGACGTAAGAATAAATATAATATCCCAGCGGCTCGTGTTTCGCTCTCCGTTCTGGTTCTCACGACAAATCAAAAAACTTCTGGGTATTGTATTTAATTGCCATCGGTCAATACAGGAATTCTATGAAGAACATCTCTGCTACATTTTCCCGTGTTATGGGATAGAAATAATTCTTGCGCCAGACAAGTCTCGGTGTTATACGAACTTAGCTCCACGCAAATCCGGAAAAACATAAAACGACGTCCTTATACCCTGCGATTTAGCGGCGAAGGAAAGTTGTGGAACCGCTCAGCCGATATTCCCCAGACAGTCGCAGGTCTTTTGCTGGTCTATGGTTATGCAAATAGCTCATCCAATCAGCTCTGATTCTCATCTTCTCGCCCTTAACCGCCGAAAATCAGGTTCCTCTATCCAAACGACGGCCGGTTTTGCGCCTCAGTTGCTTGCGCGTAGGAACACCGTTCTCAAACAAAAACTTTCTTTGCAGACGGCGATTTGTCTTCGTTATTACTTTCTGTGCCCACTCGCTGCAGCGACTCTCAAGATGGGGGTTCTCGCGAAGATAAGACTTGAAGAATCTCATCCGGTCCGTATTGCTAATGCCGCGCCGAAACATATTAATCTGCACCAGATTTTTCAAGCGCATCCCGGCCGGTAAACGACGAAACTTCTTCGTTCGCTCGTTATCTATAAAGAAAAATCTCCACCCGCTTCCTTCTTCCTGGACCAGGACATTGCCCTGCCCCAAATCACCGTGGAAAATGCCTTCTGCATGCATTCGTCCCACAGTTTCGACAAAAGAAGTTATAAGCCGGCGCTTCTCCCGTAGTCTTTGCTTGCCTGCATGATTGCAAAACTGTGAAAGATACGCCCCCAGCTTCATGGAATCCGTGACCTCCTTGGTCAAAAGTAGGTTGTCTGTACGAAACGGCCCGACGCAGCGCTCAAACAGGCCTACGACACAGGGAGTATCAAATCCGCTTCTTTCCAACATTAGCGAAGCTTTAAACGCGCAGTTGGCCCTGCTTAACCGAAAAAGCCGCTTCGCAAAATCCCATACCGAATGGTAAAGGTAACGCTTCAAATAAAGCTCGTGCTCGACTCCGTCAAAAGTAACACCACATCTGTACACACGCGTATAATCAGAAGAACGAACTCGGGCAAATCGACCTTGGCCCTCAGCAGATGGACCATTCGATAAAATCAAGTTCGCAATATCACGTCTGGGAAAATCCTTCCGAACATGAATTGTCCAGTCAGACACACGTATCTCTTCAAAATCACCGCCAAACTTCCCGCCGGCGCTGCTCTTTCCGAAAATTAACATCCGACAATAGTCGTTTAACACCGGTGGAAAATCCGTTTTTCTTAGAAAACGAGCCATGTCCTTCGCCCGCCAGATTTTGTAGGCCCAGTTAAACCTATGCACCTTCATCCCGTCGAGGTCGGTCAAAACAGCGTTACGACCTGTAGTCAGAATATTTGTATGCTTCAGGTCCCCGTGAGTGATACGATGTTTGCCCAGCCTCCCAAATAGTTCTGCAATCTGCTCAATTACTTTTGAACGCTCCCCTTCACCTACCGCACCATCCCGTAGAAAATCATAAAGTTTCTGTCCCTCAACATACTGTGTAACCAGATAAGACGTCCATAATAGCAACCCCTTGTACTGCTCAATATAAGCCAGTGGCCTCGGCGCCGGTATGTTGAGCATCCCAAGCCGATGTCCGTGCAACCACCCTCGAAGGGCACGCGACTTCTTTATTGTGTGACGTGCCGAGTGGATAAATCCCTTGTGATTATATCGTTTGACCACCACGTCTTTGCCGTTCCATATCAGCCTCGACACATAGCAGGTATCGCCGTTTTTGAGAATCTGCCCCCCATCCATCAGCGTATCTATCCTTTCTATAAAATCCAGTGCCTCCGGCTTCTCACAAAAGCTCCTGTCAAACCCGGCACGGTATCCCCCAGAGTCAATCTGCACGTAACCTTTATTTGTTCGCAGACACTCCTCCAGACCTTTCTTTCGATAAACGTGTGTAAATAAAGGTTGAAAAGGAAATTCAGCCATATGGTGTCACTTTATTGCAACTACCTTTGCAAAATCGCAGCAATTCAATGCCCCATAATTGTTATGCCCAATTCATCGGCAAGCTTTATTGTCTCCGGCTTGTCAATTATTATCGTCTTGCCAGCCTCGACGACCAGGCACCTGCCATTATGCTCAGCCAAACCTCTAATCGTATCAGGTCCCACGCAAGGCACATCAAATCGCATATCCTGATTTGGCTTTGAGCACTTGATAAGCGTCCAGCCTCCGGATTTGCAAAATCTCCCTGCACGCTCAATCATCGCCGCCGTGCCTTCTATCGCCTCAACGGCAAGTACCGCTCTTTCCTTTACCACAATCGCCTGACCTATATCCAGTTCACCAAGCTTCTTGACTATCGGCCAGCCAAACTCTATATCACCTTTAACTCCCGAACCCGGCTGATGTTCCGTCATCACACCCGCTGTCGCTATATGTTCCTTGCAGTACGCCATCGAATTCTCCAATACTATTCCGCCGCTGGCCAATTCGTCAGCCAAAGCACACAAAAGCACATCATCCTGCTTCTCCTTACCGCGCAGCCGCCAGTAATATATTCTAAATGCCCGCCAATCAGGCAGATATCGTAGAATTCGGCGAGGCGTAAAAAGCCTCGACTTGGCTACCCGACCGACCATAACCGCTCTGTTTACACCATGCATCCTTAACTTCCGAATCCAGCTGTCCGGTCGGGCAAGCGCAACACGGTAAAAAACATCAACCTCGCCGGCCAAACCCGATTCTACACTATCTGCTAAACCCACACAAACTATCTTTAATCCCCGCCCTCTGGCTCCGGACGCCACAAGAAAGGGCAACCTACCACCACCGGCAATCAAACCAACCACAGCCGACATAGCTACTGAATGCTCCGCACTGACCCGTTCCCGATTCGCACTCTAACAAACAAAAACACAACCACAAATAATCAGAACACTATCAAATATCTGAATCCTCAAAATCTGCTTCGACATATGAGGAAATCCGCTCAATGCGACTGTGAAGGTCCCGAATGCTCTGTCGCATCT
>CP070830.1:1637791-1644088 GCA_020344865.1 Planctomycetota bacterium | reverse complement strand
TCGTGTCCCTGCTGCGAGGCCTCGATGGCGCCTTTCATTCCGCGCCAGGACTGGACGGTGGCCTGCGGCGCTAGGCCTCCTTCCAAGATTTCGTCCCAGCCGATGAGGCGGCGGTTTTTGCTGAGCAGGACCTTCTCAATTCGCTTGACGAAATAACTCTGGAGCTCGTGCTCATCTTTCAGGCCTTCGGCCTTGATTCTTGCCTGACACTTGGGGCATTTTTCCCAGCGTTTCTTGGGACACTCGTCGCCGCCGATATGGATGTAGAGGGACGGAAACAGCTCGACCACCTCGCTCAGGACGTCTTCGAGGAACTCGAAGGTTTTCTCGTTGCCTGCGCAATAAACGTCGTCGGAGATACCCATAGTATTTTGGACCTTGAATGGCCCGCCCGTGCAGGATAATTCCGGATAGGCGACCAGTGCGCTGGAGGAGTGGCCGGGCATCTCGATTTCGGGAACCACTGTAACGTAGCGGCTTTTGGCGTAATCCACGATGTCCCTGATATCGTCCTGTGTGTAGTAGCCGCCGTAAATCTCGTCGGTCTGGGGTGGGTTGTCCCATGACCTGAGGGGGCCGGGGCCGCTGTTACGCCAGGCGCTGATTTCGGTGAGCTTCGGATACTTTTTGATTTCAATGCGCCAGCCCGGGTCATCGGTAAGATGCCAGTGAAAGCGGTTCATCTTGTGGTAGGCCAAGAGGTCGATGTAGCGCTTTACGAAGGGCACGGTCATAAACTGGCGACAACAATCCAGCAATGACCCGCGCCAGGCGAACCGGGGTTTGTCTGTGATATCGACGCAGGGAATCGTCCAGTCAACATCCAAGACTTTTTTTCGGCTTTCAATTTGGGGCGGCAGTAGCTGTCGGAGCGTCTGGACACCATAGAAAAGACCGGCCGGTTTCGGAGCGCGCAGAATGACATTGTTTTTGGTTACCAGAAGTTCGTAGCCCTCATCGCCAAGGGCGGCGTCAGAATTTTCTGTGGTCAATAAGAACGAGCCAGCAGGCACTTGTGCCTTTGACTGTTCGAGGACGACCAGGCTAAGTCCGGTGGCGGGTCTGAGCTGTTCGGAGAGATATTTAGCGACGTTTTTAACGTCAGAACAGCCGCTCTGGGCATAAATTGCTGTTTTTTGGCCCACGATAAAATGGCCGGGGGAGGCCTTGATTTGCGCAGGTTTCGGGATGACGGTGATTTTGGTGTCGGCGGCAAGAGTTACTGAGCCAGCGATAGCAAGTATAGTAAATGCGAGGATGAATGTTTTTATTTGCTTTTTCATTTTTTGCTCCTTTGTGATTTAGGATGGCCGTGGCAGCTGTTATCAGACTTCAACTGCCATTTCATTTATCTGGGCGTATGTGAAGACGGGCCCATCGGTGCAGACGTATTTGCCGCCTATGTAGCAATGGCCGCATTTGCCGACTCCGCACTTCATATGTCGCTCGAGTGTGGTGATTATATCCTGCTCTGCCCAGCCGGCGTCCAGCAGCTCTTTTATTGTGAAGTGAATCATAATCGGCGGGCCGCAGACGAAGGCTTTCACGTTCGACTGATTCTTGACTTTGTCAATAAGGGTGGTTACGACACCGACGTTGCCTGACCAACCGTCCTGGGGCTTATCGATGGTGGTAAAGACATCAAAGGCCTTCTGCCGGCTCCATTCGTCCAGTTCGGACGCAAAGACGATGTCTTCTTTTGTTCTGGCACCGTATAGAATTGTTACCCGGCCGTAGTCATCTTTGTTGTCAACGACGTAGTTTATTGCGGACCTTAGCGGCGCGAGTCCTATGCCGCCGGCTATGAATATGAGGTCTTGGCCCCGGAGCTCATCGATGGGGAAAGAGTTTCCGTAGGGGCCTCTTATCCCCAGCTCATCGCCCTTTTTCAAACCTGCGAGCGCCCCGGTAACGAGACCGACATCGCGAACGCACAACTCGAAAGAGCCTTTCTGCGAGGGGCTCGAACAGATTGAAATGGGTGCCTCGCCCGCACCGAGGACGGAGACCTGTACGAATTGTCCGGTTCTGTAGTCATTTTCGGTGCTGCTGCTAGCCTTGCTTTTGTTTTTGAAGGCGAGCCTGTAAAGCCTGGTGTCGTACGTCAGGTTCTTTACGTTTTTTATGATTGCCGGTCTGGGAATAAATAACTTACTATTGAACACTTTAGCCTGCCCTTTCGATTTTTATGATGTTGTCAAGCCAGTTTACATTTCCGACGCACGCGAGTGTGCAGCGTCCGCAGCCGACACAGCCGCTGGTGCCAAACTCGTCTATCTGCTGGACGAGTTTATGTTGGTACTTGCGTTTGACCATTTCGGCGCTGGTTCTTACGGGATTGTTGCCGCCAGCCATTCTCGTAATACTCGAAAAATAGCAGGCGTCCCACTGTCTGCTGCGGCGATTTTCGCCGGAGGGAGTTGTCTGGTCTTTGACGGAGTAGCAGGAACAGGTCGGGCACACGAACAGGCAAAGACCGCAGCTCTGGCATCTATCGCCGATATCGTCCCAGAGGTCCTCGTCGACGTTTTGTTGTTTGAGGTTCTCATACACTTTTTGAAGATTGAATTTGGGCTTTTGTTTCCTTGCTTGTGCGAGCAGCTTGTTTATATCGACATCAAGAGGCGGACCGAAGAGGTCCTTGTGTTTTTCAAAAAGCTGGAGACCCTTTTCAGAGCCGATTTGGACCGCGTAGTCATCGTCCGAACTTAGAAGCTGGATGTCGAAGCCTTCCTGCAATACCGGTCCGGTCTCGGTGGATGTGCAGAAGCACTGGTCGTTGAGGTCCGAACAGGCGACCGAGATGAAGACAGACTTTTGTCTCTTGGAGAGGTAGTAGTTGTCCTCGAAGTTGCGCTCGTAAAATTTGTCGAGTAATTCGATGCCTTTGACGTCGCAGGCCCTGACGCCGAACAAGACAATTTCTTCGCCGTCATTGGTGGTTTCGATGCTGTCGTGAGAGGCGCCGGAGAAGGTGAACATGCATTCGTACTGCGGGAAGAAAAACTCCTTCGGCGATGTTGTTGTGTTGTCATAGTCACAGCAAATCTGAGCGGGGTCGGTAACGGGGAGAAAATTGACATCATCGAGGTCAGCGTTGCGCACCGGCGCTATTAGTTTTTTTTCTTTGCATAACTGCTTGAGGAGCCGAGAGAGAGTGTCTTTTGTGAGTGAGGCGTTTTTGATTTCTATCTTTGAAGTAACGGACATATCATTTTCCTCGCGTTTCTAACTTACTTTTTCGAGTCTTGCCGCACAGGCCTTGTATTCGCCCGTACGTGCTATGGGACAGAAGGCATCGTTGGTCAGCAGATTTGCGGGGGCCTCAACGTAGTGGAAGGGCATCCACATAACGCCCTCCTTGACCCTGTCGGAGACCCTCGCCTTGACTTTTAACTGTCCTCTGCGGGTTGAGACCTTACAGTCGTCCATGTCCCTTATACTGAGCTTTTGGCCATCCTTTTCGTTGACTTCGACGAACATAAATGGGAACTCACGGTCGAGCAGGTGCGTCCTTCGGCTCATAGTGCCGACGTTATAATGGAACCTCATCCTGCCGGTACTGAGTATGAACGGATACTGGTCGTCGGGGACCTCGGCGGGGGGCCTGTGTTCGATGCCGTGGAACTTTCCAAGCCCGCGCGTGAACTTTCCTTTGTGCAGATATTTTGTTCCGGGGTGGTCTTTGTCCAGACATGGCCACTGCAGGCCAACCTTGCGGCACCTGTCGTGGCTGATTCCGCCGTAAATCGGCGCCAGGGAGGCTATCTCGTCCATAACCTCAGCGGTACTTTTATACTTGAACGGATAGCCCATCCTTGCGGCTACGTCACAAACTATCCGCCAGTCAGGTCTGCTGTTGCCGACAGGTTCAATCGCCTTGTTGATGAGCTGGACCCTGCGCTCTGAATTGGTGAAGGTGCCGTCCTTTTCCGCGAAACTGGCTCCGGGCAGGACGACATCGGCCATTTCGGCGGTGGGTGACATATAGATTTCGTGAACGACGAGAAATTCCAACTTCTCCAGAGACTCGCGGACTTCTGAAATGTTAGGGTCGCTGGTGAGCGGGTCTTCACCGATAACGTAGAGGCCCTTAATTTTACCTTCCTTGGCCTGTATGACCTGGTCTGTTGTGGTCAGGCCGGGCGTGGGGCTTAGTTTTGTACCCCAGGCCTTTTCGAATTTTTCCTGAATGGCGGGGTCGTCAACTTTCTGGTAGCCGACGTAATAGTTCGGCAGGGCGGCCATATCACAGGCACCCTGGACATTGTTCTGGCCTCGAAGGGGGTTTACTCCGCCGGATTCGACGCCGACATTTCCCGTCAACATCGCGAGGTTGGCTACGCTCATTACGTTCTCGGTGCCGACGGTGTGTTCGGTTATGCCGAGCGTGTAAAGAGTCGAAGCCGGTTTCGTTTTGGCATAGAGGCGTGCCGCCTTGACCATCAAGTCGGCATCCACGCCAACTATGGGAGACGTGTATTCGGGGGTGTATTTTGCCACGACCTTTTTAAGCTCCCCAAAACCCTCCGTTCGGGTCTTGACGTACTGTTTATCCTCAAGACCTTCCGAGATGATTGTGTTCATAAGGCAGTTCAGCAGGGCGATGTCGGTTCCGGGATAATGCTGGATGTGGATGTCGGCGTACTTTGCTGTATCTATTTTTCTCGGGTCACAGACGATAAGCTTGGCGCCTTTATCTTTTGCGGCGCGGACACGCCAGCCAATCAAAGGGTGCGCCTCAGGGGTGTTCGAGCCTATTGCGAATACACAGGCGGCGTTTTTTATTTCATCAATCGAGTTGGTCATCGCGCCGGAGCCGAATGAGCGCACCAGCCCCGCCACCGTGGGCGAGTGACAGGTTCTCGCGCAGTGGTCGACATTGTTCGTGCCGAAGACGGCGCGTGCTAATTTTTGGGCGAGATAATTCAACTCGTTTGTGCAGCGGGCCGAACCCCAGACGCCGAGGCTGTCGGGGCCATACTTTTTCTTAAGTTTGCTGAACTTTTCGGCTATCAGGTCAAGGGCCTCGTCCCAGCCGGCCTCGGTGAACTTGCCGTTCTTTTTTATCAGAGGCTCTTTTATCCTGTCGGCTGCTATCACGCTTTCCCAGGCGGTCGTGCCTTTTACGCAGAGTCTGCCCTGCGAAACGGGGTGGGTTTTGCTGGGGGCCACACCTGCCAGTTCACCATCTTTGACTTTTAGGTAAAATCCGCAGCCGGTGCCGCAGTATGGACACGTCGTTGGTACGTATTTCAAATTCATTAGCTTCCTCGATTTTGCTGAGTTATTCTTTGCGTTCAATCAAACTTGTCAATTCATTCCTGGCCTGTCGCAGTTGATTTACAAGTTCACCACCGACCTCAAAGGCAGGTTTATTGCGTAAATCCGCGTCCTGCACTGCCGGTATGTAATTTATATTGGCCAAAACAGGCATGGTCAACTGGGATTTTATCGTTTCGGCCTGCGCTGCATCTGTAATTTTATTTACTATTGCGGCGACGGTTTTTATTCCGAGCTGCTGGCCCATTTTTGCGATGTTGTTCGCGGTCTCGATGCTTCTTCGGCCGGGCTCGGCGATAACAACGAGGGCGTCGATTCCCTGTATGCTGGCTCGGCCCATAAACTCCACGCCCGCCGCCAGGTCCACGAGAACCAGTTCCTGCCTTTGCAAAATGGTATGGGTAAGCAGAGCCTTCAGGAAGGCTCCTTCGGGGCAGGCACAGCCGGCTCCAGCCTGAGTGATACCGCCCAAAACAAGTAATTTTACGCCGTTGAGTTTGACCTGGTACTTCTCGGGTAAATCGCTGACCTCGGGATTCAACTTGAAGTAGGCCCCCACAGCATCGGCGGTTGTGCCGGTGCGTTCGGCGATAAGCTGCTTCATTTTTATAAGCGGCTCACCCGTCTGGGACGAATCTATCCCGAAGGCCAAAGCGAGGTTGGTGTTGGGGTCTGCGTCGATGGCCAGCACGTCGAAACCGTCCTCGGCAAACAGGCGGGCCCAGACTGCGCAGACCGTAGTCTTACCTACGCCGCCCTTGCCGCCAATTGCTATTTTTACACCCATTTTGAATTAAGCTCTCCGAAAACCGGTTTTTTGCAGAGATTGATTATAGCGTGCGCTGCCTTTTTATCAATCAAAAGCGCGTGGGCAGCTTAAAGATTCTCCGCCGCCTCTATCACTTTCTTGATAGCAAGGTTGGCGGCGGCCCAGAGCGCGTCGAGAAGCAGTTGGGAGGCCGCGGTCTGGTCGAAGAGGATTGACGCTCTGGCTGGAAATTCATCGTCACCCCG
>CP070830.1:1634715-1637691 GCA_020344865.1 Planctomycetota bacterium | reverse complement strand
GTTTTTAAAGCACAATCTGAACGCACAGGCCGTGGCATCTTTGCACGATGAGCTGGTCTCGGTTGAGGCGGAAATCGCATCGCTGATAAAGGAGATGGAGGCCTCTATTGCGGAGGCGGACGCGTTCATCCAGGCAATGGCCAGAGAATGAGACGCGAGCCGAACGTTTCAGGTAGAAGACATCCGTGTCGTTTATAGTAATTTTCGGGCACTTTGCTCCTACTTAGGACGTGGGGGCAGTCATAATTAGAAAAAAAATAATTTTTTTTGGCTTTTTTGTTATTAACTATTGACAAAAAGGCCGTCCAGTCGATAATTTCACTTTAGAGCGATCGTGATATAAAATTCCTCGGCGAAACAGCGGAAATATAGAATTGCCTGAACAGGGCGTCTTCGAAAGTGTTATTTGTGGGGCCCGCCAATTCGGGCCTTTTGGTATGGAGGCGTGTCATGGGCAGCATCGCAACAAAATCACCGCCTGTAGCACCGCGGCAAACAGTCCAGGAAGCAATAAGGGAACTCGCGGAACAGTTACCCTCCAATCGCAGGTCGCCGTTTCTAAAGAGGGCTAGGGTGCTGGAGGAGCTACCCGCTTCGCAAACGCGCAGGGTGCTGGATATTATCAGGCAGCGGGCGGGAGACGGCAGGTTGGATTACAACTGGGTAAGCAGCTTCATCGCGGTGCTCAGGAGGCTAAAGTCCGAAGAAGACCACTCCTTCTCAGGGTAAAGGCCGCGACCAGCAAACCCCTGTTTGGAGTTGTCTGTGCCCAACCGGCATAGCGGAGGCAGTATCTTTTGAGAATCTCAGGTATGAAGTCAAGATTACTTTGTTGCGCCTCCTGCGCTGAACCCCGGCACGTGTTTGGCCTGCGGAGTTAATTGTTTTGGGTTTTGCAGATTGCGAAACAGTGGTATAATTAGGTTTATGAGTATGTGGAGGCACAGCAGACAACGTTGGTTTATTCCGAAGTACGATGAGCTGACGATATTTATGATGACCGTCGCTCTTTTGCTTTTGTTTTTTTTCGACGAGTCGTTCAGGAGCAAGGTGTTTTGGCTTGTGGCGGAGTTTGGTAGTGACGCATTCAGGGTGGTAATTCTGATACTGCTTTTCTTGGCGGGCGGACTGCTTTCAATATATCACGTTTTTGCGGCGAGGAGAAAGACGGAGGGGGAGAAGTATGTGATGTTGTTTTTCGCGGTACTGGCGAACGCATCAGGTGGGATACTTGCGGGCGCTCACATTCTGAGTAACTGGAATGATGCTCCGTGTATCCTGACGCTGTTTCCATTGTGGAATATCATCAATGGGGTAATTCTGTTATTGCTACTTCGCATCGGTGAGATTAATACAAGCAGCATATCGGATGAGAATGCGAGGTCAGGCGAAGTAGTTTTCGGTTTTGTGATTATATTGGGGATATTTGTTCTTTGCCGGTTTGTGTTTGAGCTTTACTGGGCCTTGACGTTTTCGATATGCACTGTGTATGCGACGAGCTTTAGTGATGCCCTTGCGGCGGTGTTCGGCCGGGCCGAGCCGTTAGCGGCCGCAGGTCCGGGCGACAAGGCGGAGAGATGCGCATTGTGCGAGAGCGTGATACCGAAGACGGAATCGCCGTGGGTGATAAAAAAGCGGCTTATCGTATGCAGGGAGTGCTACGACAAATTCAAGCAGACAAGCGATTGAATTTATTGTTTACGGACTGACATTTGCCGTGTAAGATTAGCGGCGGATTTCGGTGGTGAGATGGTTGGTTAAAGGGACCCAATAATTGGTAAGGAGATTTAGGGATGGAGACAAATGGCAGCAGCGGGGAAGTTAAAGGCAGGCTGGTATCGGTGGATGCACTTCGCGGATTCGATATGTTCTGGATTATCAACGGTGATGCTCCGTTGGTATTCGCACTGGCCAAGGCGACGGAGAATGAGTTTTTGAACAAGCTGCTTGTACAGTTTGAGCACGTTCGGTGGGTGGGATTTCGAGCTTGGGATTTGGTGATGCCGCTGTTTTTGTTTATTGTCGGGGTGGTGATGCCGATTTCATTTAACAGGCGTCTCGAGCGAGGGCAGGGCAAGGGCGAGCTCTGGCGGCACATTATCAAGCGCGTGCTGATTTTGTGGGTCTTGGGGATGATAGCGCAAGGCAATCTGCTCGAGTACAATCTGGATACGCTACAGGTTTACAGCAACACCTTACAGGCGATAGCGGCGGGATACCTGATTGCGTCGGTGTTGATACTGTATTTGGATGTTGGCTGGCAGATGGTGACCACGGCGGTTCTTCTGTTAGGTTTCTGGGTGCTGATGACGATAGTTCCTGTGCCTGGCCATGGTGCGGGGATGATGACGGAAGAGGGTAATCTGGCGATTTATATCGATGACATAGTGCTGGGACGCTTCAGTGATGGTTTGACGTATACGTGGGTGTTGAGCAGTCTGGGGTTCGCCGGTTCGGTGATGTTAGGCGCGATGGGCGGGCATCTGCTGCGTTCAAAGCGAAGAGATGCGGTTAAGGTCTTAGGCCTTTTTGCGGCGGGGGTGGGCTGTCTTGTTGTCGGCGAGTTCTGGGGGCTGCTATTTCCGATTATCAAGCATATCTGGACGAGCTCAATGGTGCTATATGCGGCCGGGTGGAGCTTTCTGCTGTTGGGGCTGTTCTATCTGGTGATAGATGTGTGGGGATTTAAGAAGTGGGCGTTTTTCTTTGTGGTTATTGGAATGAACGCGATAGCGGTTTATATGGCGGTCCATGTCTTCAATTTTAAGCTGGTCGGGGATATATTTGTAAGGGGGCTGGAGCGATTTTGCGGCAACTGGTATGTATTGGTGCGGGAGGTGGCAGCGCTTGCGGTGGTGTGGCTGATACTGTGGTGGATGTACCGCAAGAAGACGTTCATCAAGATATAGGACAGTCAGGCTTCTGAGACTCGAAAGAGGATTTTTTGTAAAAGAAGTTGTTCTGCTAATCTTCTTC
>CP070830.1:1630761-1634615 GCA_020344865.1 Planctomycetota bacterium | reverse complement strand
GCACGCCGATGACATCGATTATCAAATCGAGGCAGACTATGCCGGGCTGATTTCACCGGGTATGCCGAACCTGGCCATTGAACTCGGCGAGAAGTTCGGGCGATTGATGAACTATGGGGACGGCCTTTACGGCGGCCAGTTTGTTGCCGGTATGTACACAGAGGCCTTCTTCGAAACCGACATGGAAAAAATCGTCCGCGCAGGTCTAAAGTGCATACCCCAACAAAGTCAGTATGCCGAATGCATCAGAGACGTGCTTAAATGGTATAAACAAAACCCGGACGACTGGGAAAAGACCTGGCAGCTCATCGAAGACAAGTACCAGGACAATCCTGATTACCGCCGGTTCTCGTGTGAAAAGGAGCGCAATTTCAACATCGACGCAAAAATCAACGGCGCCTATATTGTCATGGGTATACTCTACGGCCGGCGCGACCTCGACAAGACTATCATCATTTCCACACGCTGTGGTCAGGATTCCGACTGCAATCCCTCGAATGCCGCTGGCGTCCTCTTTACGACCATCGGATTCTCTAACCTGCCCGCTCGTTTCACCTCCGCCCTCGACCCGGAAGGAAAGTTCAGCCATACACCGTATAACTTCCCGACTCTGACAAAAGTATGTGAGAAGCTGGTGCGTCAGGCGGTCAAGCGTTCCGGCGGGCGCATCGAGAAAGATGCGGCCGGACAGGAGGTCTTCGTGATTCCGCTAAAAGAGCCAAAGCCGAGCAGATTTGAGCAGTGCTGGCAGCCGGGCCCAATCGCTAACAGCCGCTTCACCAAAGCAGAACGCCAAAAGATTTACATGAGCTTAATCCAAGACCTCGACAAGGCCATCGAGAAATTTGCCCCCGGCTGGACCGTAGTAAACTGTGAAGAAGATGACGTCGACTTCGGATTGCACGGAAAGATACAGGGCAGAGAAAACGTTCTGGGGACACATCCGCTGGACGAAGACACTGCCTGTGTGTTGTCTAAAAGACTCATGATTCCCAAAGACGGGAAAACCTCGTTGAAACTGGTTGTCGGACATGACCCTATTGGCGACTGGGTACTCATCGTAAAGGCCGATGGCAAGGAATTGATGCGGTCCACTGTCGGCAAAAAAACGGCAACCGATGGTTGGATGGACGTCAGTATAGACCTCTCCGCCTATGCCGGCCGCGCAGTTAAAATCGAGCTCTTTAATCAGCCCAACGGATGGCACAGGGAAACGGGCTTCTGGGCGCAGATTGACCTCGTAAGCGAATAATACTGCTGTCAGCCAGGAGGAGGATAAAAGGAAAGTACGGAGTGTTTGCGTGAATGCAGCTCGAAAAAGACTGACAGCCGCGTGCCTTGTCTGGCTGATATTGATTCCGTCAATAACCACCGAAGCTGCGCCGCCAGGCTTTGAAGAAAGTGGCAGGCATCTGATTCCGGACAGATGGTGCGAAACGGCCGCGGGTCTGAAAATCGTCACATTAAAAAAGGGCAGGACGTACGCCCACGAGATTTCCATCGATCCTGTCAAAGCATCACAGCAGCTCGACCAAATAAAAGCACAGGGTTTCCAGGCAATCGAGATATTCGCCCCGGCAGAAGGCCTTTTTGCCTACAGCGGACTCGACGCTACAAACTTTTACCGCATAGACCCCGAAATCGGCATGATGGACGACTTCCGGCAGTTCATCCGAATCGCCCATAGAAAGGGCATCGCTGTTATTGTCTTTATAAACATAGGTTACTTTAGCATCAAAGCGCCTGACTGGATTGAAGCCTGCACGACGAAGGCAAGCGAGAAAGTGAAATGGTTTTGGTGGGCCGATAAGCCAGACGCTCCTATACCGCCCGAACATCCTTATTTTAATTGGCCTCGACCCGAGGGCTACGAGAGAAAAACCTGGGGCTGGCAGTACAGTGAACTTGCTGGCCGCTGGTTTTGGGCAAGGTGGCAAGCAAAAGATAACCAAGGCAACTATATTGGCCTGCCACAGACGAACTGGGAAAATGACCAGTGGCCGGAAGAAGCCGAAAAAATCGTAAGGTTCTGGATGGACACCGGACTTGATGGGATGATTATTGACGCCCCAATCTACTATATCGTCTGTACCTGGGAAAAAAATAATCGACATATAACCGATGTAGTTGCAAGCTACGGCAACACCCTCCGACAACCGGAGGGAAGTAAAGATGTCGTGTGGATTACTGAAGGGCACTATAATTGCCTGCAGGATTATGGGCTGAGATTATGGAGTAATGACACAATCCTCAGTGCAATCCAGACCGGCGACCCGCGACCCATTGAGGATTCCTTGAGAAACTACCACGACATAGTAGTGACAGCCGGTGGTATACTTTACCAGAAAGTGAGTAATCATGATGGCCTGTCAAAAAGACACTTGGCGAGGGCTACAGTTGCAGCCATAGGTAATCTTGTTGTTTACGATCGTCGATCAGGCAGTCCGGACGCTGAAGAAACCTGGCTACTGAAAACAAAGCGGCTTCATCCGGCACTGCATCAGCTGAGTACCCGGCGGAAGCTGGTAACAAATGCGGACGACAAATACTATGCGTTTTTGAAGACAGCTGCCGATAAGTCGGAACGCATACTGGTGGTGTTAAACTATCAATCCTTGCCTCAAACAATCGAAATAGATATGAGTGGAATTGCTATGTCAGGACTGTTGGAATTGAAGTCCGGCGAATTGATTACGCCCAAAAGCCATTTCAAAGTGGAGCTTCCGGTTTATGGGAACCGGTTCTATCAGAACGGACTGCCAGCGATACTATTACCTTCATTGCAGGTGGAACTCCCGGCCTACGGTTACCGCTTTTACCAGGTCCTTACCCGGCCATAATGCTGTGTTCCTGTCCTTCGACTGCGCTTTTTATAAGCTGGCTTAACTCATCGACACTCAAGGCTCTACGAGCGTGGCATATATCTGTTTTGGGGTCCTGCCCTTATAGCATAAATACTCAGTTTACAACTCTTTTATCAACCTGTTAAAGATTGCCCTGGTACGTGCTTAATATGTCCGGTGCGCTAAGTGCGCGATGGTAGACCCTCACATCATCTATATAGCCGTTCCATGTACGGCCCGTTGCCTGACCGTTTTCACCTATAAAGACTTTGTAATTGTTCAGGTCTATACTGCCCGTAGCCGCCTCTGAGACATCCTCGACGCCGTCAATATAGAGATAAATTCTCGAACCGTCATAGACACCGGCAACGTGGTGCCAAGCGCCGTCGTCGACATTAATACTTCCGGCGATGTAGCCGTACTGATTGTTACTGATGCCGGTACAGGAAAACTCCATCGTGCTGCCGCCGTTACTTCGCGCAAGCCTCCATGCACTGTCACCTTTAGTAACGACGCTGGCCCAGTCATTATCAAACGATGTAACTTTTATCCAGGCGGAAACCGTAATAACATCAGTAATATCGAAAGGCGACTCGGCTTCAATACGGATATAATCGCCCACACCGTCCAAGTCGATAGCACCATCAATCCACCCGCCTGCAGGCATCCAGACAGGGTCGCCGACTAATGTACCGCTGTAACCATTGCCGCTGTCGTCACCGGCAATGCCGCCTGAGGACTCATCGAGCTTCCAATATCCGACAAGATAACTCGACGGGTCAGGGTCGGTCGTTGCAGAACCAGTCGCGGACAAAGCGGTAGTATTAGCGCTAATACTCTTGTCACGGAGCTGAATTCGATAGCTGTACAAGGTATCAGGAGCAAGGCCGGTATCGGTATAAACGGGGCTGTCCTGCCAACCGCTGTCATGGCCGCCTCCGGCCGTACAAATAAATGAGTATTCAACACCGCTGGGGTCATTACCGTCAGTGGCAGCCATCGAAACAGCCG
>CP070830.1:1624051-1630661 GCA_020344865.1 Planctomycetota bacterium | reverse complement strand
CCGGCGCTGTTTGTAATTGTTGACCAGTATGATGCGAGGCTAAATAGAAAGAGTCCTCAGTTGGCGTGGATTAAGGACCAGCTTGCGACGACGAGCAAACAGTGGAAGTTTATCATTCTCCACTCACCGGGTTACAGTGCGGGCGGCGGACATCCTGACGATCGAGCCGTTCAGAAGCTGATACATCCTTTGTGTGTGGAGTATGGTGCTGATATAATTTTTGGCGGCCATAACCATTATTACGCCCGCTGCGAAGTAGATGGTATTCAGCACCTTACTCTTGGCGGCGGCGGGGCGCCGTTGCGGGAGCCGGATCCTAATTATTCAGAGTATATAGAATATTGTGAGATGGTTCACCACTTCGGCAAGGTTGCGATTAACGGGAACACGCTTAATTTTGAGGCTATTAGTGCAGACGATGGAAGTGTTATAGATTCATTTACGATTACGCATTAGTCGGAGTAATCGGCGCGAGCAGTTGGAGGTTGCAACTGAGGATTGCAGGCCCCGTTTCGGCGGGGCCTTTTTTTTGTGGGGGCGGCGATGTAAAGTCAAGTGAGATTCTTTATGGTTTTTTTGTTGACGGGGCGGGGTAAATATTGTAAATTGCGGAGTTGGTTGGGAGGGGGTGTGTTTGGTGGGCCCAAGAGGAGGCACACCGGGTGATGCACCCTGCGGCAGGAGGTAATTGTGTTTGTATGGATAGGAAGCAGGCACGAAGCGAAATCGACGAAGTGTGCGGAGGTCGTTTGCGCCTGCTGCGCGAAGGTCCGTGCCTTCAGGGAGCCGGTTTTTTCGGCTGTGGGCCCGGGGTATGAATTAAATTTTCATTTTTGAGGAGGTGTATCATGTCAACAAGGGCGTATTTATCAATCATTTTTGTTTGTGTTTTTGCGCTGAGTTCGACGGCGCGGGCAGAGTCGATTGACGTCAATAACCACAGCTTCGAGCTTGACATCAACGGCGTACAGATTGATTGGAAAGGGCCTCTGGACAACGTGCTCGCGTGGGAAGCCTGCTGCGGCGATGCAGACACAGGCGTCAATGGGACACTGGCCAAGTATCCCGGCAGCGACGGCCGAACATATGCTTGGGGACATAATTTTAGTGGCGGCGGTGGCTTCTTTCAAATACTGGATCACACGATAGTCGGAGGCAAGCACTACACGGTAACTTATGACGCCAAAAACCTCTGGAATTATGAGCCAAACCATTTGATATCGTTCTTTTACCCTGATGGTAACGGTGAGGCAAACCATGTCGAGCTCGCAAGCGAGTGGTATACTGTTACTACTATCAACGACAACAACTGGTATGATGTTGACATAGAGTGGCTCTGGACAAGCTTTCCCGAAATGGCTTATGTTGGGAAGCCGCTTGGAATCAAGTTTTATTTTCCCGACCAGGGTTCAACTATCTACACAGGTATTGACAATGTTCGTCTGGCATATGTAGATGCCTCCAGGGCATGGAAGCCACAGCCGGAAGACGGGCAGAGGGAAGTGGCGACGGATGTGACACTCAGCTGGAACCCGGGTATGTGGGCGGGGGAACACGAGGTTTACTTCGGGACAAGCTTTACAGAGGTGGATGGCGCCGACAGGTTCGACGTGACCGGCATATACAGGGGTCCGAACGATGTTACAGGGCCTGACCCGAATGGTCGGTACAGCTATACACCCTCGGAAATACCGCTGGTCATCGGGACAACATACTATTGGAGGGTGGATGAGGTCAATGAGACTTACAGCGGTCCCAATCCTCCGACGGACGGCAGGTGGAAGGGCGACGTATGGAGCTTTACGACGACAGGTTTTGCTCTGAATCCAGACCCGGAAGACGGCGCTACGAATGTTCCATTGACGGCTATTCTGAGCTGGACGGCCGGCACCGATGCCGAGTCGCACGATGTTTATTTCGGAACCGATTACGACAGTGTCAACAATGCGAACACATCATCAAGTGAGTATCGACCACCAAGGCTGAGTCTCGGCAACGAGAGTTACGACGCCGGAGCGAATGAGAACCTCGAACTCCAGAAGACATATTACTGGAGAATCGACGAGGTAAGTGAGGGGGGAAGCAGGATAATAAAGGGAGACGTTTGGAGTTTCACTGTTGCCGAATTTCTTATCATAGACGATATGGAATCGTATGTCGGAGGCTCAAACCCCATTACCGATACATGGTCAGATTATTGGACCAATGGTACAAGCGCTACAGTTTACACCTGTGTAGACGCGAACTATACATTCGACAGTCAGTCTATGGAGTACGTCTACGAGAATAGTTTCTCACCATACTATTCAGAAACGTCGCGTTCATTCAGTCCGGCGCAAGACTGGTCGGTCGCGGATTTCCAGGCACTTGTGCTAAACTTCAAAGGTGACCTGGACAATGACCAAACCGCCGTTCAGCCGATGTCAGTGTTCATAACGGACGGGACCAATACAGGGACCGTCGAATACGATGACCCGAATGACGTGGCCAAAGGCTGGATGGGATGGATGGAATGGAACATGGCTCTGGATGATTTCAACGCCCAGGGTGTTGACGTGAGTAACGTCACGGGAATGAGTATCATAATAGGCGACGGCACGCCGGCCGGTGACGGCAGGGTTTATATCGACAATATAAGGCTGCATACCACCAGGTGTGTCGTTGATAAAGCAACGGGCAGTTTTACGTACGACTGCGACGTTGACTTTGATGATTTGGCGGCATTGGCTCGTGACTGGCTCTTGAGCGGAATTGGTTCGGTATCGGCTTCGGCACCGAACGACACGGGGCTTGTAGGACACTGGAGAATGGACGACAATGCGTCATCGTCTGTAGTATTAGACAGCTCAGGAAATGAAAATCATGGTGTTCTCTACGACGATGAGACAGGTGCCGGCCCGACTGAGGGCAAGACCAGCAATCATTCCGTAGCGGGAGTCAATGACCTGGCACTGGAATTTGATGGATTTGATGATTTTGTCAAAATTCCCGCGATGGATACCAACTCCAATACGATTACGATAACAGCATGGGTAAAGCGTGAACCCCAGGGGCATATCTACGACGGTATCGTCATGAGTTCAACCGGTGGCGAGGGAGAGGAGGGTTACACTGCGGGACTGCAGTTTGGGGCAGACACTGACACTTGGGAAACAAACTACGAATTGTCATTCATGTGGACAGGTTTGTCCTGGGGGTGGCATAGTGGGCTTTTTGTCGCACCGCAGCAGTGGACATTCACGGCTCTGACTGTCGCTCCGGATATCGCAACTATATACATGTACGATGGAAGCCTTATGCTCGCTGCAAGAAACTATGACAACTACCTCGCAAAGCCCTGGAATGCTCCGTTCCATATAGCCGACCAGATGCAATACACAGGAAGGTTCTTCCCCGGCGCGATAGACGATGTGCGGATTTACAACAGGGCTCTGTCACCTGCAAAAATCGTGTATCTGGCCCAGGGCTCAGGGAGCAGCGCGGAACTTACATTGGAAGCATGGCGTGCTAATGCCAATCCGACGGGGCCGGGACATGACGATATAGTCAACTACATAGACTTTGATTTTATGGCTGAGAACTGGCTGACAGAAGTGCTGTGGCCTTAAACCAGACCATTACTCTGTTTCTACTTGATGCAGAGAAATAGCCCGTTGCTGCATTCTCAGCCTACACGCGCTTGTGCCTGTGCTCAAAGGGCTGCAGGTTGCCGTGCGACCTACGGCCTTTTTTATTAATGGCGGCGTGGATGGGCGGGTAAGGGGTTGAATTGGCGGGAGAAATGTGGTATAATGATTCGATGGTTGGAGTAATACTCAAGGAGGAATGGTGAAAAGATGTCAAGCGAAACAGCGGTAAGAAGGGTTATGGAGGCCAAGAGAAAGGTTAAATCGGGCGTTGGGGGCGTTTTTTTAGCGGTTTTGGCGGCGTTTTTGCTGTTGGAGTCGGCCGTATACGCGAAGGGCACGGACATCCATCAGGCCGAGGCCGCAGCTCGTGGGTGGCTGCGCAGGAACCCGCGTCCATTAGAGACCGAGCTGGGGCAGTCCATCGCCGATGTCGAGGTGTTCAGTAATGAGAGCAGCGAGGCGCTTTACTACGTTGTCGGCCTCGAACCAGCGGGATTTTTAATAGTCTCGGCGGACGACCGTCTGGGGCCGATTATCGCCTTTTGCCAAAGTGGAACATACGACCGGTCGCAGGACAATCCGTTGGGCGCGCTGGTTAGCAACGATATGGCGGGCAGAATGGAGTATCTGAAGGCGCAGTCTTCAACGACTGAATCGATGAGGCAGTCGCAAAGTATGTGGGCGAGGCTGGAGTCGCTTAGTGCGGGGGGTGACAGCGTACAATTAGATGAATATATAAAAGTGGACGGCGTGGCCGATGTGAGCGAATTAAGGGTGGCTCCGCTCGTGCAGAGCAAGTGGGACCAGGAGGATGAGGGCGGCAACTACTGCTATAATTACTATACACCGAACCATTATCCCACGGGATGTGTGCCAACGGCGATGGCCCAGATTATGCGGTATCACGAATACCCGACGGCGGGCATAGGTGTGCAGGTTTTTCAGATTAAGGTCGATTACGTAACGGAGTACTGGTCAACAAGAGGCGGTGACGGATTGGGGGGCGCTTACCAATGGGCTGATATGACGCTGGACCCGGACGGCGGCACAGGCGATACGGAGCGCAGCGCCATCGGCTCGATATGCTACGACGCGGGGCTGTCGGTGAACACGAGCTATACTTCAAGCTCATCATCAGCGAGTTCATACGACGCGAGGGAGGCTCTGGTCGATACTTTCGGTTACAGTAATTGTGTGTTCGGGCACAACAGCGGCAACAACATAGGGACGGGGCTAAAGGGGATGATGAACCCGAATCTGGACGCGGGTCTTCCGGTACTGTTGTCGGTCAGCCGCATCGGAGGGTCGCACGCGGTGTTGGCCGACGGCTATGGTTATGTCAGTAGTACGCTTTATCATCATATTAATCTTGGGTGGGGCGGCAGTGACAATGCGTGGTACGCGTTGCCGATTATCGACACATCTTCCTATACGTACACTGCCGTAGAAGGATGTGCGTACAATCTGTTTATCAGCGGAAGCGGCGAGATTATCAGCGGGCGAGTAACGGACATGGCGGGCAATCCGGTTCCGGGGGTGACGGTCACCGCAAAGATAGGGGCGACGCCGGTAGCGCAGACGAGTACGAACGGGGAGGGGATTTACGCTCTTACGAATCTTTCTTCGAGTCAGAGCTTTACGATAGAAGCAAGCAAGACCGCGTATATTTTCAACTCACAGGGCGCAGCGACGGGCAGCTCTTCCGACTGGCTGCCGATGAGCGGCAATGAGTGGGGCGTGGACTTTGCGGCGCAGAACGCGACTCCGCCGATTGCGTATGACGTGACGGCTTCGGCGGTTTCGGGGAGCGCTGAAACGATAATTCTTGAGGCGGCGGATGAAGGTGCCCCGGACCCGCCGGGCGAGCTTAGCTTTATCATAACCAGCCTGCCGATGCACGGGACTTTGACAGACCCACTGGCAAGCGAGATTACAGGTGTGCCTTACACTCTGGCCGGTAACGGAAACGAAGTTGAATACCTGCCATGCGATTACTTTGCGGGGGAGGATGTGTTCGAGTTCGCGGCCAATGACGGAGGCACGGCTCCGCAGGGCGGAGACTCCGACAGCGCGACTGTTACGGTCGAGGTTGACAATCATACCTACCTGACATACGAGCCCCAGACCAACACCATAGCCTACTGGCCTCTAGGTACAAGTAACGATGATGCCCGAACACAGGTGATATATCTGCAAAGCGAAATCGGTGACGGCCGGACAATAACGGACCTTGCTCTGAACATCTATGAGGCACCGGGGCAGACGCTGAACAACTGGACGATTCGAATGAAACACACTACGCAAAGCGAGTATGTGGGATATCCGCTGTTTGAGACAAGCGGCTGGACGGTGGTCTATGAGGGTGACGAAGCAGCAACACCTATCGGCTGGAGATATTTCGCGTTCCAGACGCCCTTCGAGTACAACGGCGCTGATAACCTGCTAATAGATTTCAGTTTCGACAACAGCTACTATACGACAGATGGAACGTGCTTTGTGTCCGATGTTGGCGATACTCGCGTTCTGATGGCGTTTTCAGACAGTATGCACGGGGACCCTCTGGACTGGACGAGCTACATGCTGAGCGTTCATACACACAGTGCCGTGCCGAATTTGAAGCTAATCAGCACGGTTTCGGCGGCGCCGCTGGTGGGTGACTTCGGGGTTAACTGCAGGGTGGATATGGCGGACCTCGGGACGCTTGCGTCAGCGTGGCTTACATCTTATGGAGAGGCGGGATACAACGAGGATTGCGATATTTCCGAGCCGGGCGACGATATGATAAATCTGTTGGACTTCAGCGTATTTGCCGAAAACTGGTTGGCGGAGATGCCCTAAGGCGCAAGTAAGGCGGCGGAGGAATCGGTAACAATTGTTTAGAGGATTACTTTGGCCGGGCTATTAGTGTTGATGAGTACTATGCGGCATATCGAGGACTCCGCGTTTCCTAAAGCAAAGTCCAATCAGCCACTTCTGCTGCT
>CP070830.1:1621325-1623951 GCA_020344865.1 Planctomycetota bacterium | reverse complement strand
TTAAGCACGGCTTGAAAGAGACAAGCTTGTTATCCTAAGCTGGCGGTTGTTTTGTGTTGTCTCGATTAGTCGTCGTCGTTTTCGTCGTCGTCCTCTTCGTCGTCCTGGTCTTGTCGCTCGACCTCGAGGACCTTGCCATCGGCGGTGACTTCGATTTCGTACTCGATTCCGTCTGCGGTGCCCTCCAACTCATATACGGTACAGCCTTCCTCTTGCTCGATTTCGGCTTCGGCGAGGGTGATGCCGGGAACTGCCCGCTGTGCGGCCTGCACCGCCTCGGCGGGTACCTGCGAAAGAGGAATCTCCTTCTCGTCCTCGTGCTCAGATTCGAGGGATGCACACCCCACGGTGCAAGTCAAGGCCAGCACTATTACAAAGTAAAAGGGTCTCATAGCGAACCTCCTTTCCGTTACGTTCTGCAGGACTGGTCAGGACACCTGACCATCCTGTGCTTTGTCACGAGACTAACTTATGCTTATCATTTTGTCAAGGGATACTGGCTTTGATATTATGGTCGGCTTTGTGGGTAAAAGCATGGTGAAATCGCGCAGAATTCGTGGTTATCGTAAAGGTTTGTGTTTTTGCTTGTCTTTTGTGGGGTGCGGTGTTAGTTTTATGTGCGGTTTGCATAAAGTTCTGTTGATTGAGAGACGATAGTTTTGGTTAGAAGTGAGTCTTTTAATTTTGGTTTTCCGGTGGATGTAAGCATGGCCAAGAGCGAGAAAGTTTGTGTTATTATGCCCGCATATAACGAGGCGGGCGCGATTGGTGAGGTGCTAGACAGGCTGATGCCGATGGCGAAGGAGAGCGGGTGGGATGTGATAGTTGTAGATGACGGCTCTGATGACGGGACGGGCAAGATAGCGGAGCAGCGCGGGGCGAGGGTCATAACGCACGCGGTGAACCGCGGCTACGGAGCGAGTCTGTCGACGGGAGTAAGGGCGACGGATGCGGAGGTGGTAGTGTTTATTGATTCTGACGGTCAGCAGGACGAGAAGGACATACCGCGACTATTGGAGCATGTTGGTCAGTATGATATGGTGGCTGGGGCGAGGACGAAGGGCTCACATATTGACTTTCATCGCCGGCCGGGCAAGAGGATTTTGAGGTGGTTCGGCGACTATTTGGCGAAGGAGAAGATTCCCGATATCAATTCGGGTTTCAGGGCTTTTAAGCGAGAGGTCTTGGTTCGTTATCTTCATTTGATGCCGAAGGGGTTTTCATTTTCGACGACGTCTACGTTCGCCATGCTGAAAGGCGACCATCAGATAAAGTGGATTCCGATAGAGACGAGAAAGCGTGTGGGGACGAGCACGGTCAAGCAGCTCAAGCACGGGCCGGAGACGATGATGCTGATGCTGAGACTGACGGTATTGTTTGACCCGCTGCGAGTTTTTCTGCCGGTGAGCGGGATATTGATGCTGCTTGCGATTGTTGCGACGGCCGTAAATGTGATTCAGGACCTTGTCAAGGGGGTGTACCGGTTTGCGGTGCCTGCGACGGCTTTGTTTCTTGGTATTTCCGCGGTTATTGTATTTATGTTGGGGCTGCTGACGGACCAGGTATCGGCGATGCGAAGGGAGCAGCACGAGCGGTTTTGAACAGAACTTTGCATTCAGGCGTAAATACAAAGGTATTATTCGAGGGTATTTGATGAAGGTCCTTCTAATTCGTCCACCGCACGAGCATATGATTCGGACGAACGTTCCGAAGAGCGTCGACACAGAGACGGGGATGTACCCGCCGCTGGGTCTGCTTTATGTTGGGGCGGGTCTTAAGGCGTGGACGGATGCGGAGGTTGAATTGCTTGATGCGCCTGCGGTGGGTCTGGGGCAGGAGGGGATAGGCGAGCGTATTGCGGAGATGCAGCCCGACGTTGTAGGGATTCAGGCGATGACGTTTACCGTTATCGATGCGATTGCTACAGTGCGGACGGCGAAGTCGGTGTGTCCTGAAGCGCACGTAAGCTTGGGCGGCCCGCACGTGAATTTGTATCCGGAGGAGACACTTTCGATAGAAGGGGTGGACTCGCTGGTATTGGGTGAGGGAGAACGGGCGTTTGCGGAGTTGATAAACACGCTGTCGGGCGGCGGAGACTTAAGTAAGGTGCGTGGCGTGGCCGTGATGTGGGATGGTGAGGTGAGCACTAAAGAAGCACGGCCGTTAGAGGCGAATTTGGACGAGCTGCCACAGCCAGCGCGGGATTTGATAGACAGTTCGCTATACTGGTCGGTATTAGCGAAGCGCAATCCGGTAACGACGGCGATGACGAGCCGGGGTTGTCCGATGAAGTGCATCTTCTGCGACCGGCCGCATCTGGGAAAGACGTTTCGGTATCGCAGCGCGGGCAATGTTGTGGACGAGATGGAGGATTGCGTGAAGCGCGGCGTGCACGAGATTTTCCTTTATGACGATACGTTTACAATCAGTCGAGAGCGGATTTTTGATATTCGAGACGAGATAAAGAAGCGCGGGTTGGACGTTCAGTGGGACGTTCGGGCGAGGGCAAATACTCTGGATGCGGAGGTAGTCGAGGCGATGAAGGAGGCGGGTGTTGCGCGGGCGCACATCGGCGTTGAGAGCGGCAGTCCGCGGATACTGAAGATAATGAAGAAGGGCATCACGG
>CP070830.1:1609872-1621225 GCA_020344865.1 Planctomycetota bacterium | reverse complement strand
CACAGCCCAGAATAATCACAATTACAGCGGCGGAGGCCATTAGAATTTCTCCGATTTATAAATGGTACTTATCGTAATAATATCCGGATATTTGCATTTTATGTTTTTTGTTGGGGTCTTTTGGCTTTTGGTCTTTGGGGTGTCGAAAGTATTCTGACCATTTCATTTACCGATGTGGTTCCATCGATGACCTTTCTTAGCGCCTGCTCCTGCAGGTAAAGCATTTTGGCCCGCCTGAACTGGGTGCTGATTTCCGAGAGGGACTTGGCCTGCATGATGAGATTTCTGAGCTGGCCGTTCAGTAGAATTATTTCGAAAACGCACATTCTTCCGAAAAAGCCGGTTCCCTGACAATTCTCACAGGTACTGGGTTTGCCGCGCTTGTCGTACACGACTTTTCCGGCGCGGTAGAGCACCTTGGCTTTATCAGGCGGGATGTTGAATTTTCTGAGCAACTCTTTGTTCGGCTCGTAGGCCTGCTTGCATTCGTTGCAGAGTTTTCTGAGGAGGCGCTGGTTGCTTATGCCGAGGAGCGGTTCGACGGCGAGGGGCTTGTTTGCGACTAATTTCACCCATTTTCCGAGGGCTTTTATGACGTTTTCGGCTTCGATGGTGAGATATATGAGTTTTCCGTCCTTTGCGGCGGTGCAGGCGATTTGTGCGGTTTCGGTGTCAGTGCAGTCGGCGATACCGACAATATCGGGCTCGGTTCTTATGACCTGCTGCAATTTTTTGGCGTAGGTACTTGTTCCAGTGTCGCTGAGCGCATAAATGTTTTGCGTTATGTTCGGCAGGTTAAGGGAGGGCTGCCTTTCGAGAGTTGATATACTGCTCAGGAAGGCATCATGGTTTCTGAGCAGTGAGTAAAACGTACTTGTAACGCCGGTTTTTCTGGGTCCGGATATGATAAGAAGGCCCTGTTTTGCCTCACGAAGCCTGTTCATTTGGTTATACTGGTCGGGCGTCAAGTTGATGTCGGCAAGTTTTGTTATGGCCTGTTCGGTCATATGCTTCAGGCTGATTTGCTCGCCTGCGGTGGAGCCTGCGGTGGTTATTTCCCAGTCGTAGTTTTCCTTTTGTTTATGTATTCTGAACTTTCCTTTTTGCGGTTTTCTCTTTTCGTCGGGGTCGAGGCTGGCGAGGTTTTTGACGAATCGAATGAAGTATTCCATCTGGTCTCTGGGTATGGAGGGCTGTTTTAAGGCTGCGCCGTCAATATAGTAAGCTACGTTGTATTCCTGTGGAGCGGGAGCAAATATGACGTCACTTGCCCTGCGCCACATAGCATCGGAGAAGACATCGAAGGCCGTTTTATAGCCGAAGTATTCGGGTGTTCTGGGTTCAGGAACGGGTATCTCGTTGTTGTTGGGCGTTATGAAAATGACTTCACTAAGGGCGTCCATTTTCTTTTGCCGGTTTTCGAAGAGTCCCTTGATGTGTTCGGGTGTCAGGACGCGGTCAAATTCGGGGACCCTGGCGTTGCGGTGCAGGACATAGCTCATAGAAGTTGCGAGGACGGCTATGATGAAGAAGAGCATGCCGATGATAAAGAGCGGCATAAGCAGCCAGACTATTGCGGCGACGGCGCCTGTTGCGAAGACGACGGCAGTCCACAGGTTCTCTTTTGCCCTGACAGCGCCGGCGTCCTGGTAGACCCAACTGACCAGGGGTAACCACAGAAAGAACAGGATGACAAAAGCGAGAAATTTAATTATTGAAATATAGCCGCCGTATTCGATGGCGCTTAGGAATAGTCCCGGCATAGAAGACTCCGTTTATTAAATGTATGTTTGCAGCTCATAAGATACCGGTTATATCAGCCCTGATGCCCTTTAGGGCCATTTTGAGTTCGTCGATGTTGGGGGCGTGCTTATATGCTTCTTTTGGCTCAATACTTCCGTTCAGTATCATTTGAACAAGGGTATCAGTGAAATCCTGCATACCCTCCTCTTTACAGCTTCTGATAAGTGTCGGCAGTTCAGATTCGCGTCCTTCGTAAATCAGTTTTCTGGTGCTTGGGTTCGCGAGAAGTATCTCAACGGCGGGTATTCTGTCGACACCTTCTTTTATGCTTGGCATAAGTATCTGGCTGATGATTGCCGTGATGGCGGTACTCAGGGTTTGTCTGGCGAGGTCTCTTTCGTTTGGAGGGAAGAGGTCGAGGAGCCGCTGGACGGCGTGAGTGGCGCTTGAGGAGTGCATGGTTCCGAAGACAAGGTGTCCGGTTTCGGCAGCCCTCATTCCGGCGGTTATGCTTTTTGCATCCCGCATTTCGGCGATGCAGACGACGTCAGGGTCCTGTCGCATGAGATATTTCAGTGCCTGCTCAAAGTCTTGGACGTCGATGCCGATTTCCCTTTGTGAAACGATTGCCTTTTTGTCCCTGATAAGGTATTCGACGGGGTCTTCAACTGTAACGATGTGGCAGGAGCGGGTGTTGTTTATGTAGTCCAACATTGAGACCATGGTTGTAGTTTTTCCACAGCCGGTAGGTCCTACGGAAAGTACCAGTCCCTGGTTGCTATTAGCGATTTTTTCGAGCGTGGGGGGAGGGAGGTTGAGCTTGTCAAAGGTGAGGATTTCAGTGTTTACGCGCCTTGCGGCAAGACTGATTAAGCCTCGCTGGCGAAAGATGTTCATTCGGAATCTTTCTCGGTCTTCGATACCGTAAGCGAAGTCGAGCGTACCGGTTTTCAGCAGGGTTTGTTTCTGGGCGTCCGTGAGTATTTCAGAGACGAGGCGTTCTATTCTTTGTTGTGTCATTGGCTCGCCGGTCGTGTCTTTTAGCTGGCCCTGAATTCGCAACTTGGGGGGCTGGCCGACCTTCAGGTGCAGGTCGCTTGCGAGCGTCTTGATAGCGACCCTTAGAAGCTTGTTTAATTCCGGCTCACGACGGGGGTCGGCTTTTGCATCGATAGGTTGTTCTGTTACCATAATTTCTGTTATGCCAAGGCTTTACAGTACAATTGTCTTTGATTTAATCGGTTTATTACGTATTGCAGCTTAGAATCGAGCTTCTTTTTATCCTAAGATTTGTAAAGACAAACTCTTACAAGTCATATTATAGGCCTTTGATGCGGTTTGTCAACCTTGGTGGGGGGAAACAATTGTTATGCCCGATTGGTTTTTCGTTGAGATTCAAGGCGTGTTTTTTGGTGACGGTGGAGTCCGGATTGTTCAAGGAGGAGATTCAACGGCGGTGATGTTAAGTTTTGATGATTTTTAGAGGTTGCGTGTTGGCGTGTGCGGATACGCAGATTTGACGTGATGACGTTAAAAAGTGTTTGCAGACTGCGTGGGTGCGGGTCGGTCTGAGCCCGGGGGCGTGTTTTTTTTAGATTTTTGTTGTGAATTGATTGAAGGAATATATAATTCGTGCGAGCCGAACCGGATTTTGCTTTTCGGGGAAGAAAACGGATTTGCAATGTGGCGGCGTCGGGCAAGTGACGAGGTATGGCGCTGCTAAGTAAACAATAAGGATGTGATCGGAGTCACAGGGAAAGAAGTTGAGGTCTCGGGCGTATTAGTATGGATGCTCTTACCCCTACCAAGATATTCCTGACGAAGGGGCTCGGCAGGCACAAGTATCAGTTGAAGTCGTTCGAAGAGGCTCTGAGAAGGGCCGGGGTAGCACAGCAGAACCTTGTTCAGGTATCGTCAATTCTGCCGGCGAAGTGCAAATTCATCAGCAGGGAAAGAGGGCTGTCGATGCTGATTCCCGGGCAGATATGTTACTGTGTAATAGCACGGTCAGACACGGACGAGCACGACAGGCTGATTGCAAGCTCAGTAGGCGTTGCCATTCCCAAGGATAAAGACAAGTGGGGTTATCTGAGCGAGGTGCACGGGTACGGCATGAACAACCGAGAGGCTGGGGATATGGCGGAGGACCTGGCGGCGGCGATGCTCGGGACGACTTTGGGTCTGGAACTGGATCCTGACAGAGCGTGGTCGGAAAAATCTCAGGTGTACAAGTCCAGCGGGCTGATAATAAGGACGTCTAATGTGACGCAGACAGCAAAGGGCAAGAACGGCCTTTGGACAACAACGGTTGCCATAGCCATGTTTCTGTTCGACTGAATCGGTGGGTGCGGCCGGAGCCGATGGGTCTTTGCCGGGTAAGCGAACCACGCACTGTAATCGGAGCGGGTCAGACAGGCGTATTTATACTATGGGACACAGAGCCAACTTTGGCGGTTTGAGCAAAGAATACTGCGAAGTGAAGGATGGCCGGGTGGTTATAATTCCGGTTCCGTATGATGAGACGAGCACGTGGATTAAGGGGGCGGCGAGGGGCCCGGCGGCGGTGATAGAGGCTTCGGCGAATATGGAACTTTATGATATAGAGACGGACTCGGAGGTTTACAAGTCGGGTATATTTACGGATGAGGCGATAGAGGAAAAGTCGAGTCCTGAGGCGATGGTAGAGGCGGTTGCGCGGAGAGTTAGGGACTACATAAAGCAGGGCAAGTTTGTTGTGGTGTTGGGGGGCGAGCATTCGGTGGGCATCGGCTCGGTAAAAGCCCATGTTGAGGATGATAGAGATATTACCGTTTTGCAATTAGATGCTCACTGTGATTTGCGCCAGGAATATAAGGGCTCGAAGTATAACCATGCATGCGTTATGGCGAGGGTGAGAGAGCTATGTCCGATTTTGCAGGTGGGTATAAGGAGCATGGATTCATCCGAGAAGGAATTCGCAGACAGAGAGAGGATTTTTTTCGCGAAGGACATTTACGACAAGAGTGACTGGATCGAGCAGTGCGTGCGCAAGCTGACGGAGAGGGTGTATGTTACGATTGACTTAGATGTATTCGACCCATCGATAATGCCATCGGTAGGGACGCCGGAGCCGGGTGGGCTGCTGTGGTACGATGTTCTTGGGCTTCTGAAAGCCGTTGTTAAAAGTAAAGAGGTTGTCGGCTTTGATGTGGTGGAGCTGTGTCCTAATGAGGGAAACAAGTCGCCCGATTTTTTGGCGGCGAAGCTTATATATAAGTTGCTGAGCTACAAATTCGGAGGGTGAAAATAGTATGGGGCTATTTGGAAGAAGTAAGGAGACGGCGAAGATGAAGGTGAGTACTAAACTTGCTGGTATTTTGGTTTGTTTGTTGGTTGTTAGCGGCTGTGACAGCGATGAGGAGAAAAAGGCGACATTGGAGGCAGCGCGGGCGAGAAACGAGCTGGCAAGGGTACGCGCTAATCTGCAGAGAGCGGAGCTGGAGAGGGACAGTCTAAGGGAACGTCTGAGGATGCTGCGGGAGGTTTGTGATGAGGTGGAAGAGGAGCTGGTTTCGCTGCTTGAAGAGCGAGATGAGGTGGTTGGCGAGGCGGATGAGGCCCTTGGCAAGATTGATGAACTGGCAGGGAAGTTAGCTGCGGAGAGAGAGAGGGTAAAGGAGCTGGAGGGGCAAATTGAGGAGTTGAACGGGACGATTGAGCAGTTAGAGGCAACGGTGGCCGAGCAGCAGGCGGCAATTGAGCAGCTACGGGGCCAGCTTGAAAGGGATGTAGGGCGGCTGACGGAGGGGGCGGTTGGGGAGCCTAACGAGGAAGCGGTTGAGGAGCCTAACGAAGAGGCTAGCGAGGAGGAGTTTGAGTGAAAGATTTTGGCGGATGTAGGGGATTAAAGGACAGGAGAGAAGGGCAATGAAGATAGCGGTTGATTTGGACGGGACGATTTCGGAGTATCCGGAATTTTTCAGGGTGTTCTGTAAGGCGATGCGTGAGGCGGGGTGCCGGATATATGTTGTTACGGACCGGCCGGAAGGAACGGAAGATGTGGTGGCGGAGCAGTTGGAGGGATACGGCGTAACTTACGATGTGATAAAAGTAACGGGGGAGAAAAGCCGGTACATATCGGAGGAAGGGATTGAGGTGCTGTTTGATGATGTGGACGAGTACTTCAGGGATTTGCCGGAGGATGTGGCGGTGTTTAAGGTTCGGCAGAAATATAATTTTGACTTTGTGAGAAAGAATTGGATATAGGTGCTACACTGCGGAGATACCGAGTACCCTGCCTGTTAGTCGAGGTCATTAGTTTGTGAAGAAGTCGAAGACGTTGCCAAGCATGGAGGATTTGGTTCTGTAGATTTCGGTGTAGCTGCACTGGGTGCAGGTTACGGTGGTAAAGCGTTTCGACTGGATATCGAAGATTTTGCTAAGGAAACCGCCGGTTGCGCGGAATTCATCGACTTCGCACTGGGTATTCTTGCATTTGGGACAGGTGTCATTGAACTGCTGCATAATCTGGTCTCCTTATCCTGCCAGGAGCAGGGTCAGGGTCATATAGATAGCGACGCTGATGGAGTCGTTTGCCGTTGTTACGAGGGGGCCTGAGCTGATTGCGGGGTCGATACCGATACGGCGGAAGAGAAACGGTAAAAACAGGCCGAGGGTGGTGGCGACCATAATCGCGGAGAACATACCGGTTGCGAAGGCAAGGACGATTCGGAAATGCCGGGCAACGGTTTCGAGGTTTCCGAGCAGATGGGGCAAAACTGCGCAGATGAGGGCACCCATAATGCCACAGCTAAGGGCGACAAGCAAGGCTATGCGAAATTCTCGCATAAAGACCTGGCTTAGCCTCTGAGCGGCGAGGTGGCCGGTGGCGAGGCCGCAGACGACGATAGCGGATGTCTGCAGGCCGGCGTTTCCGCTGATGGCGGCAATCATCGGGACAAAGGCGATGGCGGCAGTGTAGATTACGGCGAGATTCTCGAAGTCGAATTTTCTGTGGAAAAACATAAGGACGAGCGCGGTGACGGCGGTACCGATGAGACAAGGGAGCAGCCAGGTCATTCTGATGCGGGCGGCGTGGAGTACGGAGACATTGTCGAGCTCATCCGGGTCGGTACCGGCCATTGCGTAGAAGTCTTCTGCGGCTTCTTCGCCAGCGACTTCGATAACACGGTCGGCCGTGATTCGGCCGACGAGTTTATGGTCTCTGTCGAGGACGGGGGCGACGATGAGGTCATTTTTGTGAAATATGTTCTTTACTTCCTCCTGGTCGGCGTAGGCGGTAACGTAAATGGTGTCGGGGTCGATAAGGGTGCTTATCTTTGTATCCTCGGGGCCTGTCAGTAGCAGTCTGATACGGACATCGCCGAGGAATCGGCCGGAGCCGTCGACGACGTAGACGCAGTAGAAGTCTTCGTCGATTTCGGCCGCGCGGATTTTGCTGACGGCTTCGGCGACGGTGGCATTTTCGGGGACACTAATTACGACGGGGTCCATAATACCACCGGCTGAGTCCTCGGAGTAGCGCATCAGGCTCTTTATGCGGGCGGCCTTTTCCGGGGCGATGCTTTCGAGCAGTTCGCGGCTCTCCTCTTCCGGCAACTCGGCGAGCAGGTCGGCGGCGTCGTCGAGGTCCAGCTCGAGGATGATGGTTTTGAGCTCGTGGTCTTCGAGGAGCTTGAACAGTTCCCTGCGGGTGGCTTCGTCGACCTTTTCGAGCACTTCGGCGGAGATTGATTTTTCGAGGACGTCGAAGACAGCCCGCCTCTGCTCGTTGTCGAGCAGTTCGACGATCTCGGCGATGTAGCTGCTTCTTTGTTTATTTAAAAGCTGTGCGAGGGCCTGTGAGTCGTCAGCGTCCAGCAGAATCTCAATCTGCTGCAAAAGTATCTGGCGTGCGAGCTGTTTTTGTTCTTGCTGCATAGGAAAATCCGTGAGCTACTTAAAAGCATAATTTAGCCGGTTGCGGGATAAAATAACGCAATTTTCTGCAGCAGGCAAAGGTTTTTTGGCGAATAGTGTGTATGAGTAAAGACAGCCCAGCAGGGCGTAAATCGGGTAATAGACAAAATATGCTTGTATATTGGGCGGTTTTATTGTAAAATGGGGTATTAAGATGCTGCCTTGGGCTTTATGCAAAGACATATATATGCGATTTGGTGGTGAGTGGGACATGGTGAAAAAGATAGCTTTTGTAAGTCTTGTAATTGTCGGATTGAGCGTGTGTTTGTCTGCGGGGGCTCCTGAGCCGGCGGTCGTTCAGGGTCCCGGGCAGTGGACGGTCGATGTGTTGTTTGAGCATCCGCATGAGATTATGCTTCTGCTGGCCGGCGATAAGGAGCCGCGGCGGTTCTGGTATACGATACTGACGCTGACAAACAACACAAACGAGGATGTTAATTTTTATCCGAAGTGCGAGCTGATGACGGATACGTTCGAGCTTACGCCGGCGGGCAAAGATGTGCCGGGGGCGGTTTTCGAGAATATAAAGCGGCGTCATCAAGGCAGCCATCCGTTTCTGGAATCTCTGGAGAAGACAAGCAGTAAGATCCTTCAGGGGCGGGACAACACGAAAGACATCGCGATTATCTGGCCGGACTTTGCGCCGAAGGCGAAGAATATAAGGCTTTACGTGGCGGGTCTGAGTAATGAGACGGTCGTAATTGACCATCCGGTGGCAAAGGATGAGGCTGGGGAGCCGGTGAAGATTTACCTGCGAAAAACACTTGAATTAAGTTACGCGGTGAGCGGGGACCCGATTGCGCGGTCGGAGGCTGATTTGAGTTATAGGGGCAAGCGCTGGGTTATGAGATAGGCAGCGGTAGGGGGTGTGTCGGCTTAGGGGCTGTGAGTTCAGGACTTGCAGTCTTTTTTTTACCTGCGGGAGGACAAAATTATTTAGCGGAAAGGCTTTCATTATTGCGGTTAGGCGGTAGAATGTACTTAAAGGTAAGTTGGTAGATTCTTGAGGAGTCCTTGAAGCGTGATACCCTACGGCGTAGATGCTTTGCTGGAGCGCCGACCGGTGGTGAACTGGCTGGTATTAGGGGTGGTAGTACTGGCGTTTCTTTTTCAAGCGGTAACTTCGGAGGAGCAAGTAACCGAAGATGGCGCTACAAGAGAGCCGCTATTTGAAGATGAGCTGGGCCGGTTGGAACTGGGCAGAAAGCGGGTGGATATAGCGGCGCGCACGGCCGAGCGACAGGCGGTTACGGGGCCGTTGAGCCGATTGGTTCTGCGAGATTGGGAGGCAGGGCGGCTTTTTGGCTATATGTGGCTGCACCCGAATATTATTCGGCTGATAGGTAACCTGCTTTTTCTGTGGGCGTTCGGCAATGCGGTGTGCTCGAAAATAGGCAATACGACGTATCTGGTGATTTATATTGTGCTTGGCCTGTTGGCGGGGATAATTCATCTGGCATTCGCAGACAAGCCAATGGTGGGTGCCTCGGGGGCAGTATGTGGTATTGTAGGGATGTACATCGTGATTTTTCCGGAGAACCCGATGAACTGTTATTTTCTCCTGCCGCGACCTATGGCGGCCGGCATTTCGGGCCTTTGGATTGTTTTGCTGTGGTTTATTTTTGACGTATTTGAGGCTCTAATGGGGGGGCAGAGCGGTGTATATTACGCGCATATCGGGGCTCTTGTAGCGGGGGGTGCATTGGCGTTTTTGATGGTGAAGAAAAAATGGGTGGTGATTGAGAGGGACGAAAGGTCACTGCTGCATGTGCTGGGACTGGAGAAGCAGGAGGAACTGGTGAAGGAGGAAGAAGGAGAAAAAAAAGAGGCAAAGAAGGAGGGCGAGGAAGTGCGGAAGCGATTTGAATTGGTGGAGCAGGCCAAGCCAGCGGCTGACAAGGCAAAGCAGCAGGCAAAACCTGAGGATGGGTACATTCATTTTAGCTGTTTGTGCGGCCGTAAAATGCGGGTCCGAAAAGAGCACGCGGGCAAGAGCGCTCGTTGTCCGAAGTGCTCGGCGAAGCTGAGGATTCCCATAGACTAAGCAAAGAATCGTATTTGGTATCTCGGGGGGAAGACCGGGGGGCGACTGTATCCTGGGGCAAGAGAAGCACGCTTTTGGTGTCGGATTTTCGGTTATTTTTTAGGCAGGTCGAGGATTCTTTTGCATCGCGGGCATCTTACTTTGTCGGCTTTGTAGTTGGGGGGGACCTTTAGTTTGATGCCGCAGAGGCAGGTCAGAAACACGAATTCGTTGATTTTTCGCATGATGTCGCCGACTTGGCGCATCTGCTTTTCGACTCGCTGTTTTTTTCTGGCTTCGGCCGAGGCCTCGCGCAGGGCTATGGCTTCTTTGGTCAGGGCGGTAGGGGGGACGGGGGTTCTGGCGTTGGTGACGTTGGAGAAGGAGTCTGAGTAATCCTTGAAGGAGGCGCCGTGGGTCATATTACGCAGGATTTTTATTCTTTCGGAGATTGGTGGGTGGGTGCTGGTCAGGTCGGAGAGTTTCATCTGGCTTTTCTTTTTGAAGGGATTGACGATATACATCGGGGCGGTGACTTTGTTGACGGTGGCGAGCTGGGGTGATTTATCGTATGCGATTTTCTCCAGGGCACCGGCGAGTCCTTCGGGATAGCGCGTAAGGCGGGCGGCACCGGCGTCGGCGAGGTATTCGCGTCTTCGCGAGAGCGCGAAATAGAGCAGGTACGCCATTATGGGGGCGACGATGGCGGCGATTATGGCAATTACGAGCAGGATGGCTTGGGCCTGTCCACCGCCTCTGCCGCCGGAGTATCTGCGGCGGCTTCCCATCGAACTATAGAACATACCTCTAAGAAAGATCTGTGAGAGCAGGACGATGGAGCCAAGCATTATGCCGGCGAGTGTGACATAGAGGATGTCACGGTGGAGGATGTGGCTTATTTCGTGTGCGATGACCCCCTGAAGCTCATCGCGGTTCAGTCGGCCGAGCAGGCCCGCGGTTACGGCGACGGAGGCGGATTTTGGGTTTCGGCCTGTTGCAAAGGCGTTAGGGGCGGGGTCTGGTATGATATAGACCTTGGGCATAGCAGGCAGGGCGGCAGCGATTTTCATTTCTTCGACGATGTTGAAAAGCTGAGGGTATTCGTCATGGGTGACGGGCTTTGCTATGCTGGCCCCGAGGAGGATTTGGTCACCGGAGGAGAAGCTTACGAGCATCAGGATAAACCAGAGTGTAGCGGCAAAGGCGATGCCCCAAAGTCCGGCGTAATTGGTTTTGACGGTCTGGGGTTGTTGCAACAGTTGCTGGGGTGCTATCATCCGGCCGAAAAGGCCCCCGGTCGGGTCAAAAAGTGAGCCGATGATGTAGCCCAACAGCATAAGAACGGCCGCCATCAGCACCATAAGTATGATGGAGTTTCGCTTGTTGGCTCGTATTAGTTCCCACATAGCTAATTCTTACCATTCGGTTTTTACTGTTTTCGGTAGCCAGAACCTTTGACTCGGCTTCGCTCAGGATGGCAATTTATCGGGTATTAGGTGAAGCTTACTTTGGGCACTTCTCTTTCGGCGGGTGCTTCGAGCTCGAAGAAGTCGCGCTTGCCGAAATTGAATGCGTTGGCAACGATGTTCGAGGGGAACATCTGAATCTTGTTGTTGAAGAACAGTACCT
>CP070830.1:1605464-1609772 GCA_020344865.1 Planctomycetota bacterium | reverse complement strand
GTCCGGCCGGATTTGCTGATAACGTTAAAGACGGTTTTGTCGAGGTCGTCGCTGATAGAATCAAGGAATGAGGCGAGCTGCGCTGGGTCGACGTTGTCGAAGACGAAGAGCCGCGGGCCGGAGCGCTGTTTGTCGTCGAGATTGTACATATATGGGTTGAGGGCGGTTTGCAGCGCGATGTTGCCGAGCGCGGAGCCGCCGATGCCGAGGACGACGAGATTTTGGCAACCGTCTTTCAATTTGGCGACAAGCTCTTTTACCTGCTTTGGCGTGTCGGTGTCGTAGGGCAGTTTTCTATATGCTGTGCCGGGGGGCTGGCCGGCCCGGGTTTGCTCGTTTAGCTGTTTGATGAGAGGTGTTGTTTTTTCTGCGAGTTCATTCAACTGGTCGTCGGTGATGCCATGCTCGGGGCCGAGGGGCTCGACTTTTGCCCGGACGTTTTTGTAGTTGAGCTTGATTTGCGGTTGCGTCATTGGTACATCCATTTTGTATTCAAGGGCAATTATGATTAATTGGCTACTTTAGTCAACTCAAATTCACTTTTATGGTTTTCTTTGTGGTTTTTTCGAGGGTGAATAAGCCGGATAGTTTGCGGTTTGGCGTTCGGGCAGTGACTTTGTATTGGCCGTGGAAGCCGCGGAAGCGGGCCTGGCCATTCTTTGCAATCGATGTTTCAGTTTTTGTCCACCACTTTGATTTTATGAGCTGTTTTAGTTTGAGGTAGGCGGGTTTGGGCGTCATATTCTTGCGGATGTATCCAGACGGGGCCCCCTGCCAGGCATTGTAGTCGGTGAAGTCCCAGACAGTTACGGCTTCGACAGCGGGGTGCGAGAAGAGGAGGGTGTAGAGCTCGGCGACCTGCTCGGCCTGTCTTTTTTCGCCTTCCTCGGTGGTGAACCAGCCTTCACGGCGGGAGAACCAATCATCATCTTCTTTCAGGTTGCCGGAGAGGATTGTAAGCTCTGTGAAGTGAATTGGCTTACTGAATTTGGCGTATTTTTCGCAGGCGTTCCAGGTTTTTTCGACGCCCCAGTAGCCTATGTGCATGTGCGACTGGATACCGATGGCGTCGTAGAGCTGCCGGCCGGAGTCGTCGACGAGCTTGGAGACGACCTTTTGGTCGAAGTCTTCGACTTTGTAGTCGTTTATGATTAGGGTTGCATCCGGATTGCCCCGTCGTGCGGCTTCGAATGAGCGGCGGACGTATTCTCCTACGCCCATTTTAGTTATGGCCTCGGTGAGGATGGGTGCGTTCTTAAGGAAGTGCGGTCTGTCGTAGTGGGTGGCCTCGTTGACGACGTCCCATATGTCGATGTCACCTTTAAATCGCTCGGTGCACTGGCGCGCGCGTTCAAACTGGACATCCATAGCTTTCAGCGGGTCTTTGGGGAGCCATTTCGGGTCGGCGAGGTTCCAGACGAGCGGGTGACCTTTCGGAGTTACATTGTGTGCCTTGCACCATTTTACGATTTCTCTGGTCCGGTCATCGTCGGGTCTATCCTTCTCGGGCTCGTAGCGTGCCCAGTAGAACGGTAGCGTGGCGAAGTTGAGAAGTTCGGCGAAGCGGTCTGCGTAGTCGGCGCTGGCCTGCGGAGTTTCGCAACGATTTAGTCTGAAGATGTTAGAGCCGAAGAGGAACTTGTGATTTGTCTGTTCGATATTTGCGGAAGTTCCGGGGCTTAGGGGTTTTCCATCGGGGCCGAGGAGTCTTAGTACGGCGTCTGATTTGCGGTACTTTTCGATGCGGTCGTCGACTCCGGCGAGGATGTGTTCTCTGGAGGCAAGCGTTGTGGTCTGGAAAGTGTTTTCGCAGCCGGGAATTAACATGGATGCTGCGGTCAGACCTGCGGCCTTTAGGAAATCGCGTCGGTTCATAAGGATATTCCTTTCATAACCTTTTTCTCTCTTCAGGTTGGTAATTGGGATTAGGTTCGGGCATTCGGGCATTTACAGACTCGTGCCACATGTGGAGCATTTTTCGAAGCTGGGCGGTTTTTTCGGGCATTTTTTCGGCAAGGTTGTTTTTCTCACCGATGTCATCTTTGAGATTGTAGAGTTCGACGCGGTTGTCTTCGTAGAATTCGATGAGTTTGTAATCGCCTGAGCGGATGGCGGCAGCGGGCGAGCCTCCCTGGTTGGAGTAGTGCGGGTAGTGCCAGTAGAGTGCGTCTCGGTAGAGCTTGGCGGCACCGGTCAGCAGAGGGACGAGGCTGAGGCCGTCTACGTGCTGGGTCGGCCTTAACGGCAGACCGGCCATTTCGAGCATGGTAGGATAAAAGTCGTTACTAATTACCGGTTCATGACAAACGGTGCCAAGTTTGGCTCGGCCGGGCCACTTGATAATCATCGGCTCTCGGATACCGCCTTCATAGAGCCAACCTTTTCCAGCCCTTAGCGGCAAGTTCGATGTCGGCGAGCCCTCGGCCGTAGAAAGGCCGCCATTGTCGGACATAAATATTACGGCGGTATTGTCGGCGAGGCCAAGGTCTTTGAGCTTTTTGGTTATGCGTCCGAGACTTTCGTCGGTGCTTTGAACCATTCCGGCGTAGACGGCGTGGTCCTGGACCTGGCGCGCTTCTTTCCTGCCCTCGGGTAAAAATCGAGGTCCTTTCGGTGGCGGCATTTCGGCGACTTTGTGTTGGTACTTTTCGGTGAGCTCTTTTTTGGACTGGAGTGGTGTGTGCACGGCGTAGTGTGAAAGATAGAGAAGGAAGGGTTTATCTTTGTTTCGGGCGAGGAATTCGAGGGCTTCATCGGTTAGCCGGTCGGTGAGGTATTCGCCTTGCGGGCCATCTTTTATTTTGGGGTTTTTGTAAGGTGAGAAGTATCCACCGACGGGCCAGCCGTAGCTGATGCCGGCAATGTTTTTGTCGAAGCCCTGGTATTCGGGGTAGTACATTTCGTCACCGAGGTGCCACTTTCCGATGAAGCAGGTTGCGTAGCCGGCGTCTTTGAATGCTTCGGCGAGGGTGAGCTCTTTGAGCTGCATCTGCTGGCTGAAACGAGGGCCAATCAGTTTTTCGTCCGGTCGAGGTCCGTGAGCCTGGCGGCCTGGAATCCAGTCTGTCAGGTTTATTCTGGCCGGGTACTTGCCTGTGAGGATGCTTGCGCGCGTGGGCGAGCAGACGGGGCAGGCGGCGTAGGCGTTTGTGAATCGCATGCCTTCGGCGGCGAGGCTGTCGATATTAGGCGTTTCGTAGAAGGTGCTGCCGTAGCAGCCGGCGTCCTTGAAGCCCATGTCGTCAATCAACATAAAGACGAAGTTTAACCTTTTGCCGCGGCAAGCTGGGTGAAGCTTGCTTTTGGCGGCACATCCTGGTATTACCAGTGACGTTGCCGCCAAACCTGCGGCCTTTAGGAAATCGCGTCTGTTCATAAGTTTCTCCTATGAATCTTTAGCGTTTATTTTAGCTCGGACAGTTGTGCTGCGGCCCAGAGGTGATTTATATTTAATTCGAGGGCCTGCTGGAACCGCTCTTTTGCTCTCTTTGTTTTGCCCTGGCCGAGGTATCCCAAGCCTATTACGTAATGGGCATCGGCCAGTCGGGACTGCTGGGTTTGTTGTTCGCCGAACTTGGCGAAGAAGTCCATAGAGACATCTTCGGTGAGCTTTTGTTGTCCGTCGGCAATCAACTGGTCGAATATTTCTGCGGCCTTTTGTTGTTTGCCGAGTTTGCTGAAGGCCAGAGCCTGATAGTACCGGGTCTGCGGCCATCTTGAAGTTCGCTGCTGGTTAGCGGATTTTTCGTAGAATTCTTGGGCTTTTTGGTCATTGCCCAAGGCTTCGTAGGCTGTTGCGACAAAATAATTGACTTGAGGTGCGTGACTATCATTTCTCGGTCTTCCGACTTCGAGGTTTTCCGGGTATTCGCCGGCAGCGTGGTAGTCTTCAAGGGCCTCGCTGAATTTCTTGTTTTTGAATTTTTTAGCACCCCTGAGTAAGTAAGCGTCAACGTAGACATCGTGTACTTCGCCGCCGCCCTCCCAAGTGTGGAAGTGGTGGTCTGTGAGGAATTTTATGGCGTCATCGTATCGGCCGAGCTGCACAAGGAGCATAATTTCGCGAAGGAGGCTGTCATCTCGCTGGATAACGGTGTTGTGGTTCTTCTCCAACAGGGCGAGTCTCTTTTTGGGTGAGGTCCCCTCCAGCTCATAAAGTACGTCGAGTTCGGCGTAGAGTCTTGGGTCGGTACTATCGCAACTAATAGCTTTTTCGTAGTGAACGACTGCCTGTTTGATATTGTTTTCGGTTCTATGGTAGGCCCAGCCGAGATTTCGATGGACGGTGGCAAACTTGTCATCGAGCTG
>CP070830.1:1599965-1605364 GCA_020344865.1 Planctomycetota bacterium | reverse complement strand
GAGGACCCCAAAGATTTGATTGGCTTTCATTTATCCAATTCGAATGCGGCTACTCTGATTCGTCAAAAGAGATATGACAAGGCAAAAAGTCTGTGCCATGAATTACTGTCGCAGCGGCCTGATTACCACGGAGTTTATACGTACTTGAGTACAATTGCGTTTGCCGAAGACGACGAGGAAGCGGCCGAGATGTATACCCTCAAAAGCCTCGAACTAAATGCCGGCCAGATTGGTTTGCACAATAGTCTGGCTAAGATGCTGGCCGAGCAGGGCAGGTATGACGAAGCGATCTGGCACTTTACTGAATCGGTGCGTCTGAATCCAAACCAGGTGGGGCCTCGCTTCGCGCTCGGTACTATTTTCGAGCAACGAGGACAGCTTGATGAGGCGGTTAAGTGCTACGCCGATGGGCTGAAGATTAATCCCCGGTCTGCGGAAGCTCACAATAATCTCGGCAGTGTTCTGGCCAGACAGGCCAAATACGAAAAGGCCTTCGAGCACTGTACCAGGGCCTTGGAGATTAACCCGAATCTGGCAGAGGCCTACTACAATCTCGGCAATATTATGTTTCAACAGGGAGAATTTGGAGAAGCCATCGCCCAGTATGAGAAGGCCCTTTTGTTGAGGCCTGACTGGGAGCAGGCGCGTATGAATCTGATGATAGCAAAGACCCGGAAGCAACAGCAGTGGTAGCACACCTGTTGCCGAGTTGAATAATGCAATACAACTGTCTTAAATTGAAAATCGGTCAAAAAGTACACCAGCACTTGTTTATTTTCGCCGGTATGGTATATTCGACGGTTTATAAAACCGGCAAGACGCAGTGAAGTTGATGTTGAACGGCAGACTTGCTTAATTTTATGCCATGTTAGTTTTCAAGCAGACTAAAAGGCAGGAGAATGCCGTTAAGAGGTCAAACGGCCGGTGTGCTTGGCAAAGAAGGGTTAAAAGGAGCACAAAGTGTCAATAGTAAATGCAAAAGAAATGCTCTTGAAGGCCACAGAAGAAAAATACTCTGTGGGAGCGTTCAACATAACCAATATCATTCAAATGGAGGCCGTTGTTGAAGCCGCGGTTGAAAAAGGAGCGCCCCTCATAGTCCAGGTCTCTGTAACTCCTTCTAAAGCAATCGGCCCCAAGGTTATCAGTTCAGTTTACCGCGTTTTGGCTGAATCAGCCCCAATTCCTATTTGTCTGCATCTGGACCATTGCCCTGAGGTTGCGTTATGCAAGGAATGTGCTGACGCCGGCTATACCAACATTATGATAGACGCTTCAAAGCAGGTGTTCGAAGAAAACGTCAAGCAAACAAAGGATGTTTGCGATTACGCCCACCAGTTGGGCGATATTACCGTGGAAGGGGAACTGGGCACTGTCTCTGGTGTCGAGGACCAGGTCAAGGTCGCCGAAGATGACGCAGCTCTTTGTGACCCAAACAAGGCCGAGCAGTTTGTCGAAGTGACCGGCGTGGATATACTGGCGCCGGCCATCGGGACAGCTCACGGAATTTATAAAACCAAGAATCCCAAACTTGATTTTGACAGGCTAAAAGTCATATTTGACCTGTTCAACAAAGACCAAGCGAAGGTTCCGCTGGTAATACACGGCGGCACGGGGCTGCAGCCGGACGTTGTCAAAAAGCTGGTCGCGCTGGGCGGCTGTAAGTTTAATGTCTCGACCGACCTTAAACATACACTTCTCGATGCCACATACGAATATATTTGCGAGCACCGAGATGAGTATGACCCCGGCAAGGTTGATAAATATGTCAAAGCGGCAATTCGCAACAAGATTAACTATTGGATCGACCTGTTAGGCTGTGCCGGCAAGGCATAATCTGTTTTTGGCCGGTCATAATATATGGTTCGACCGGTGATGAATTGCCAAATATTCAAAATGACAAGTAAGTTTTTTTTCGCAAAGGAGTTGTTTTTATGAAAAACGTTGAGCAGTACTTTGTGCCGTGGATAAAAGGGCTAAAGCCGTATATTTCCGAATACTGCGAGCTTGCCTGGCAGGATATGAGCCTCCAGCGGATGATGCATAACGAAACGCCGCTGGAGCCCTCCAAGAAGGTCCTTGAGGCGGTGAATAAGTATGCCAAGCTGGGAAACAGATATTCGGACAGCGCCAAAGTGATCAGGCAAGAAATCGCAGACATAAACGGCCTCGAGAGCCATGAAAATGTATTGATTGGCAACGGTTCCTGTGAGGTTGTTGACATGATTTTCAGATGCTTACTTTTGCCTGAGGATGAAGTCATTCAGCATACGCCCTGCTTCGGCATTTACAGATTAAGATGCAATGTGCTTGGCGGCAAACTCGTCTCGATACCAATGATTTATAAAGACCAGCTCGAATACGACCCCGACGGCATTATCAACGCCATCACGGACAGGACTAAGGTAATAGTTATCGCCAATCCCAACAACCCAACAGGCAACTTCATGGACGAAAAAGATTTCGTCAGAATAGCCAAAACCGGCGTTCCTTTCATAATTGATGAGGCATACGTTGAATTCGCGGGACTCGAAAGGTCAATGGTCAAGCTAATCAAAAAATATAAAAACGTTATGATTCTCAGGACTCTTTCCAAGGCCTACGGTCTTGCGGGATTCAGATTCGGATACGTGCTCGGAGACAAGGACGTTATAGGCCAGATTTCAGCCTCCCGGCTTCCATGGAATGTCACGACAATAACCCTGGGGGCGGCCCTTGCTGCCCTCGAAGATACAGAAGCTCTTCAGGAGAGAAGAGACTTTGTTAACAGCGAAGTAAAGTTTATCGAAGAATCGCTTAAAGATATCCCCGGCTTGACCATTTTCCATTCGCACGGAAACTACGTCCTGTTTGACGGGGCCAAGGCCGGTAAGAAAGGCAAAGATGTGGCCGCCTTTGCACTTGAAAGAGGCCTCCTCTTTAACGCTCCCGCTCCTATGTACGACAGCGAAGGATTTTTCAGAATCACACCCGGAACAAAAGAAGCAAACAGAAAGGCAGTTGAGATTGTAAAGGAGTTTTTTTCAAAGTAGAAGTCAGTAAAGAAGGATAATTAAATGGCTGAAATTAAGGCGATTATATTTGACCAGGACGGTGTCATTATTGACACAGAAAGGGACGGCCACCGCGTTGCCTTTAATGAGACGTTCAAAGAATTTGGCTTCGATGTCGAGTGGGACGTCGAAAAATACCACGAGCTTCTTCAGATTGCAGGCGGCAAGGAAAGAATGAAGCACCACCTGCAAACCGAAGGATTTGGCGTGCAAGTCAAGCCAGAGGAAGTAGACGACCTTATAAAGAAACTCCATAAGCGCAAGACCGAAATTTTCGTGCAGCTCATAGAAACCGGAAAACTTCCTCTCAGGCCCGGCATAAAAAGACTAATGACCGAAGCCACGGACAAGGGCCTGATTCTTGGCGTCTGCACCACCTCCAATGAAAAGGCGGCCCATACCGTCGCCTATCAGATTCTCAAGGACATCAAATTCAATTTTGTCCTGGCCGGCGACATCGTCAGCAAGAAAAAACCCGACCCCGAAATTTATCTGCTGGCCCTCAAACAAACTGGGTTGAAGCCAGAGGAATGCATCGTAGTCGAAGATTCCCGAAATGGTATCCTTGCTGCCAAAGCTGCCGGCATGCATGTCGTCGCCACCACGAATGTCTATACGGAGAAAGAAGACTTAAGCCAGGCCGACATCATAGTGAACTGTCTTGGTGAGCCGGATGGTGAAAAAGGAACACTCAAAAAGGGCGGCCAGGGTCTTGACTTCGACGGAGTTCTTCACATTGACCAGTTGATTCGGTATTTCTCCAACGCCAGTTGATTAGCCAGCGTGCTCTTCCTGAGTCATAATCAAGATTGGTCGATATGCCCATTTCGCAGATGGATTATGCGATCGGCAAACCCCTCGGCTTCAGCTCCATGAGTGGCAAATATTACAGTGCCGCCGCTACGATGGAAATCAGACAGACATCTGACCACTACTGCGGCATTATCAGGGTCAAGGTTGCCCGTAGGTTCATCCGCCAGCACAATCTTGGGCTGATTAAGCAGCGCTCTGGCTATGGCGACGCGCTGTTTTTCGCCGGCACTGAGCTGCGCCGGTTTGTGAAGATTACGCCCTGTCAGTCCAAATTGTTGTATTAGTTCAGCCGCTCGAACTTTCTTGTTTTTGTCAACCGCCGCTCCGCTGGCGAGAACGATATTTTCGACGACATTCAGATAGGGTATCAAATGGAACATCTGGAAAACAAAGCCAATGTTGGCTGCCCTGAATTTCGCTCTGGCCTGGGCGCTCATCGCGTACAAGTTGTTCTGTGCGACGGAAACCTTCCCGCCGGTCGGATGCTGCATCCCCGCAACGGTCATTAGGAGGGTTGTTTTCCCGCTGCCGCTGGGTCCTCTCAAAACAGCAAATTCGCCTTCTTTAATCCGCAGACTGATGCCATCCAGAGCCTTGACCTCGCCTGTGCGAGTTCGATAAATTTTAGCTACGTTTTCAAGGCAGAGCATATCTATTCCTCGCTGAGCGTATCAGCCGGGTCCTGCACTACTGCAATCGTCGCGGGGATAAAGCTCGAAGCCGCAGCGAATACAGGTGCAAGAACAAGTGACTGGACAAGCAAAACGAACTCGGGTTTTATCATTGTTTTAGCTGTTATCTTGAATATGCCCGGGCCAAAATGCATAGCCAGAGCTGTTCCCAAAAGGAAACCTGTAATTGCCCCAAGCAGTCCGATTACCACAGCCTTTCCGAGGAACAGCGCCGCGATTTTGCCCGAGCCGTATCCGAGGGACCGCATGATACCGATTTCTACGTTTCTGTCGCGGACATTCATTATCGCCAGCACGGCTATCCATGCTCCGCAGGCAATAACAACCATCGGCAGAATAATTGCAAACAGGTTTCTTACCATTTGTCTTTGCTTTGCTCGTGCTGTGGCAATAGCCCTGGTTTGAAAAACCTGAGCCTCCGGCAGCAAAGGGGCAATTTCGCTTCTTAAGATAGATACAGGGTCATCCGTAGGAGCAAAACATAGACAATCCACCGCCCGGATTTCACTGATTCGGCCGGGCAGTTTTAGAATGTCCTGTGCGTCGGCCAGATTGCACTGGATTCTAATATCGTCCGCGTCTCCGGATTCTGCGAGACACTTGGCTACGCTGAGCGTTTTTCCCTCTATTTCGACGATGTCACCAGCTGCCAGCCCAAGGGCTTTTGCAACTCTGAATCCGACATACAGATTACCCGGCTCAATTTGGTATATCATAGGCGGTCTGTACCTGCCCGGCGGACAAACCTCCGGAGCCAGGCCCGTCAAAATCACGTCAAGGCCTCGCCACGATATCTTTTGCTGCAAGGTGGCCAGGAGGTGATTGTAGGAGACTCCCCGAT
>CP070830.1:1597271-1599865 GCA_020344865.1 Planctomycetota bacterium | reverse complement strand
TCCGGCCCGGTACCATCGCCTGGTATCACTGCTATCTTGTACACGCCTGTTTTCCTTTCTTTTTTAACCACGGATTTCACAGATTTCTTAGAAAACTTATTTAAGCTCGAACTTTGAAAAATCCACCCGGCCTTTTCCCCGCTCATCTACCAGCCAATTTTCCTTATACGCTGCGAGATGAAGAATAACCTTGTTATCGTAGCGGGTTTCCAACTTTTTCAAATTGTCAATTAAGAATTTGTTCGGTACCTTTGTAATTACAAATGTGGATTTTCTCTTTTTATGACGACCGAGCAGGTAGTAGTGCTTCTCTTTGTTGGTCTTTATCCTTTTCGTAGGTAGATTGAACCACCATGTTTCCTTTTGCGTCCACGATTCCTCAGGCTCGAAAAACTTGGAGCCGGAAACCAGCTTTGAGGGAACATCTCCGACAACTCTGGCTAAGTAACTCAGCGCCCTTCTTCTTGTGTCTGACATAAGCTTCTCCCGTCATGTGTTTTTCTTTATGTGCTCCAGCAGTCCGCCGTCGTTGATTATCTTCAAGGCGAAGTCGGGCAGCGGGGCAAATTCGATATCTATACCGGTGGTCTTATTTTTAATCAAGCCGGTTTTGTAATCGATTTGAAGTTCATCGCCGTCGCTGACTTTTTCCAGGGCCTGGTCTGACTCAATCAGATAAAAGCCGTTGTTGATGGCGTTGCGGTAGAAGATTCGGGCGAAGGATTTCGCGATGACGGCCTGGACACCTGCGCCTCGGATTGCCCAGACGGCGTGCTCTCTTGACGAGCCGCAGCCAAAGTCTTCGCCTGCGACAATTACGTCACCGGCCTGGACCTTATTAACAAAGCCGGAGTCCAAATCCTCAAGGCAGTGCTTCGCCAATTCGGCCTGGTCGTCTGTATTTAAATACCTTGCCGGAATTATCTCGTCTGTATTTATATGGTCTCTCTTATAAACATGTGCTCTTGCCATAGCTAATCTCGCGTTATTCTCTGGCTTCTTTGCTGAGACGGTTCTGGACTTCGAAATCGACAAGCTTCTGGCCGTAGCGGCGCCAGGCAAGGATTGCACCGGCGATAAGAAAGGCCAGCGTGAGGACCTGAAAGAATAGTATCGCATTTGAGTATTTTCCGGTGACGACCATCAACAGAAGCGCAATCAAACAGCAGACGAGGGCGACGGTCACAAGCACCGGCCGGATTACTGACGGCTTTCTTGTTGCTTCCATAATTTTCCCCTTTCACTCTTAAAGATATTTTCTCGGGTCGGTTAGTTTTCCTTCTATCGCACTTGCCGTAGCGGTTGCGGGGCTGGCCAAGTAAACTTCGCTTTCAGGGTGTCCCATTCTACCGACAAAGTTCCTGTTTGTCGTGCTGACGCACTTTTCTCCTGCGGCCAGGACACCCATAAAGCCACCCAGACACGCCCCGCAGGTGGGCGCTGCGATTACGCAGCCGGCGTCGTAAAATATATCGAAGAGCCCTTCGTCCTTAGCCTGTTTCCAGATGGCGGGCGTTGCCGGCACGACTATTGTGCGAATGGCTACCTCTTTGCCCTTTAGTATCTTTGCTGCGATTCGTAAATCTTCGATTCGCCCGTTAGTGCAGCTGCCGATATAGGCCTGGTCCATCTGTTTACCCGCGCAATCGCCGATGGGCACGCCGTTGCTGGGCAGGTGCGGCAGCGCGACCATCGGCTCAATCTTGGAGCAGTCGAACTCCTCGACCGCTGCATACTCGGCGTCTGCATCGGATTCGAAAACAGTATAGTCTGTTTTGCCTTTCAGTCGCCCGTCGAGATATTCTTTTGTTACATCATTGAAGGCGATTATGCCGTTTTTCGCACCGGCCTCGATGGCCATATTTGTTATGGTCATCCGGGCTTCCATTGACATATCAGTCAATGCGGGACCGACAAATTCCATCGCCTTATAAAGCGCGCCGTCGGTGCCGATTCTCGCGATTATCGCAAGGATAACGTCCTTACTATAGACGCCGGGGCCGAGCGAACCATTGAGAACGAACTTTATCGAAGCAGGGACCTTGAACCACAGTTTTCCTGTTGCGATGGCAGCGGCAAGGTCGGTTGAGCCGACCCCTGTGCCGAATGCCGCGAATGCGCCGTAGGTGCAGGTGTGCGAATCGCCGCCGACTATCACCCCGCCGGGGCGAATGTGGCCCTGTTCCGGCAGCAGCGCATGGCAGACTCCGGCCCGGCCTAACTTGTAGTAGTGCTTTATCTTATGTCGCCTTGCCCATTCGTCGAGGCGTTTATGAAGTTCGGCACTTTTTGTGTCTTTGGCCGGCTGAAAATGGTCTGGTGTTACAACGATTTTTTCGGGGTCGAATACCTTATCGATGCCTTTTTCGACCAGCATGGAAATTGCCGGCGGAGTAGTAACATCGTGGCACATGACTACATCTATACATGCGTCCACAAGCTCGCCCGGTGCGACTTTTTTCTTGCCGGCCGCCCTGGCCAATATCTTTTCAGTAATGGTCATTCCCATTGGGTTATCCATTCAATGGTTTTTCGCTTACAATTGCACCTTTAGTTCAGGTTCTTCGCCTTTTTTCTTCGCTGAAAGCATTCTG
>CP070830.1:1594234-1597171 GCA_020344865.1 Planctomycetota bacterium | reverse complement strand
AGGAGCGAACTTTATCAAAACAACCTGCAAATCATTGTGAATAATGTGAGCGTGGTTGACGGAAGCAAGGTGCAGCTTGAGGATTTTCTGGCGCGAACGGCGAAGGACATCAAGAAGATGTTCGCTGAGGTAAAGCAGATGGTAGGGCGGATAAAAAATCCACAGCTAAAGGCAGTGGTTGATGAGTTTTTGGCTGATGGAGGATTGATGGAGAGGTTCTGCAGCTCGCCGGGCGGTGTGAAACTGCATCATAATTATCTGGGCGGTCTGCTGGAGCATACACACAATATGCTGCGGGTGGCTGGTGCGGTGCTGCCTTTTTACAAAGAGGTGCAGGACGATTTGGTTCTGGCGGCGATATTTGTTCATGATATGGGCAAGACGGAGGAGCTGGCTTACGATATGGCGTTTTCATATACGGACTCGGGGCAGCTAATCGGGCACATCACGGAGAGCTTTCTTATGCTGAATAAGAAGGCGGATGCGCTTGCTGCGAAGGGTAAACCGGTTGACAAGGAGATTCTTGACGCTCTCGGACATATCATTTTGTCGCATCACGGGCAGTACGAATTCGGGTCGCCGAAGCTTCCGGCGACGCCGGAGGCGTATATGGTCAATTATATTGACGATTTGGATGCGAAGATAAATCAGGTTACGGCGGCCATTGGCAATGAGCCTGGTGATTCGAACTGGACCGCGTGGCAAAGTGCGCTGCAGACGAGGCTTTACAGGAAACGTATCGAATGAGGAAGCCTGAATATTGTTATTTGCGGTGATTATCAAGGAGAAGAGAATGAAGGTTAATTATTTAGGACTATTGGTGGTCGTGAGCGCGGTGGTTTGTTTGGGAGGGGACTGTCAGGCATCAACGGGCAAGTGGGATTCGATTGACCTGAAGAACGAGCTTATCGAGATACAGGCGGTGCCGAAGATAGGGGGGCGGATTATTCAGTACAAGCTCGGAGATTATGATTTTTTCTGGGTGAACGAGGAGCTTGCGGGCAAGGAGATACCTGCGAGCCGGCTCGGTCCAAATGGTGAATGGCTGAATTACGGTGGCGACAAGGTTTGGCCGGCTCCTCAGGGGCGAGCCAATGACCAGCAATGGCCGGGGCCGCCCGACCCGGTATTAGACGGCGGGCCGTATACGGCAGAACTAATCAAGAAAAACGGCCGGGTTAAAGCCGTTCGGATGACCAGCGAGAAAGACATGCAAAGCGGCATACAGTTCTCGCGGAAGTTTAAGATTTTCGATGACTGCACGCGTGTCAGAGTTGAGGCGAGCATGAAAAACATCGATACGAAGCCGCGGCGCTGGGGGGTATGGGTGGTTACGCAGTTTGATACGAGCAACAGGCATGGGGATGGTCACAACAAGAACTATTGGACGTATTGTCCGATTAATCCCGATAGTATGTATCACAAGGGCTATAACGTGATGATTGGTCTGGTCGGGCATCTGTCATACAAACCGGACTATGAGAATGGGATGATGCGCGTTCATTACGACTACCATGTCGGGAAAATTGGTATGGACTCATCGGCGGGGTGGATTGCCACGTTAGATGCGACCGACGGCTATGTTTTCGTACACCGGTTCTGTTACGAGCCGGGCAAGGCCTACCCGGATAATGCATCGGTCGAATTCTGGCTGAACGGTCCGGGTGAGCTTACTGCCTGGGGCAGCCAGATTGAAAAGATGCCCGACGATACACCTTATCTGATGGAAAGCGAGGTGCTGAGTCCCTTTGCCTCGCTTGAACCCGGTGAGAGCTATACATTCAGCTATGACTGGTATTCGGCGAAGGTGCCTGTCGGCGTTGTTGTAGCTGCCTGCAGCGATGTCGGCGTTACGTGCAAGGCGCTGTCGGCGGAGGTTTGCGGTGGCAAGCTGAAAGTCGGTGGTGACTTTGGTGTTTTTTATGAGGGATATTGCCGGCTGGCTCTTCTCGATGAAGATGGCAGAGAGATTAAGAAAGTCGGAGACAAGGTCCCTGTCACACCGCTGAAGGCCTTCGTGCTGTCGGAGGTAAAGTCAGCCAAGGACATCGGTGTACCTGAGAAGGCAGTCAAGCTGGGCGTTAACCTGTACGATTCAAAAGGTCGGTTGGTCGGCGAGATCGGCAAGACGACGATTATAAGGAATTAGTTTTTTGGCAGATGAGTAGACAGGTCAAGACAGCAGCAGGCGTTATTGCATTTGTTTTGGTGTCGTTGGTTTTGATATACTGGCGTGTTCCGCGTGATTTGTCTGCGGCCGGCGGGGCAGCTAGGACGGCTTTTGTGCTGTCGGCTTTTATGTTTTTGCTGTGTGCGCCGTGTTTTTACCTGGTCTTTAAGTCGCTCTTCGGGGAGTTTATGGGGGTCGTGTTTACGGTTTTCTATGTTTTGTTGGGGGTGCTTCCGTACAAGTTATTTTATGGCGCGGAAGTGGCGCTGAGCAGCATCTGCTTCGAGCCTGTGCCGGCTACAATATTCGGGGGGGGCGGCGTCTGGGTGGTGATTTTGTATTTGGTGGTGTCGTTGGTTGTCGCATCGGTTTATTGGTTTTACAAGACGGAGAGGTTTTTTCCTATTATCGATAAACGACGAGCGATAATTTTTGTTTTACTGTTTTTGGCAGTGCTGATACAGGTGTTGCCGAGACTCGGCGGGCGCTCGCCGAAGGGCGTCAGAAGGGACCGACACAGGCCTGCGGCCGAGCGAAATTATCCTTATCGTACGAGGCAGTTTTATGGTGTAGAAACGGGCGGGGCGGACGTGTGGCACCACGTGGGTACGAGCGGGATATTCAGGGGGGATTTCAGGGTCGCCAGGGGGATGGTGATAAACCGCAGGGGCTTTGGGCCGTACCAGTATTCTTTGATATCGACGTATTTCCATCCGTATTATGCGGGGATTATTGTCAATGCGGTGTTTTATTACATAATTGTGGTT
>CP070830.1:1591085-1594134 GCA_020344865.1 Planctomycetota bacterium | reverse complement strand
TTCGCTTTGGTGCCTTTCATAATCGAATAGTGAGTATCGCCGGCACCTTCCGGGGCCTGGAAATTCCACTTCACAGAGGTTTTCGCATGAACTCCCTTGAGGGTAAAAATTATTTCGCCATTGGCGTAACACGGCAGGAGACCTTCGTCGTTCAAATTGCGCTTTAGAAAACCCGGGAAATCATCCAGCCTCGTAACTTTTTTAAACTGCTCGTGGGAAACCTCGGTCGGCCAGCGTCTGGCCTTTTTTATCTCGATATCTCTTTGGTAATCAATAGCCTCGCCCGGGAAGCTCTCCCACATCACCAAATCCAACAGGTGAGTCGTAACGTCCACGATTCCCTCACCCTGCTGGGTTGTGTCGAAATACCAGGGGGGACGCTTGATTGGATTTCCGGAGACGTACTTGAAGAAGTGGTGGACGCTTTCCTTGACAACCGACGGGTCGTCGACGGAGCCTTTCTTAAGCCGGCCGAAAACACGTTCATTTTGCACCAGCTCTTTCTGCAGAATAGTCGTAATCTCAGAGCGCTCGGTCATAATATCGTAAAGCAGCACACCGTTATCCTGTGCCAATTCGAAAGCTTCTTTTAGAAGCTCGAAGCCATCGCTGTCGATGCACATCGGCTTATCGGCCAGCACGTTTAATCCGGCCTGGACGCAGGCCTTGATGTACTCGGCCTTTTTCTTGTTATTGCCGGATAACACAACCACGTTGCCCGGTTTTTCCTCAAGCATCCTTTCAAGAAAATCGTCGCCGGTGTAAACTTTCTGCTGCCAGCCGGTTGGGTCTTCCGACCTGTTATTAAAGCCGTCGATGCGCTTTAGATGGTCGTCTACATCAGGACCTTCCGAGGCATAGACGTGCACCGTGGGTGAGACTTGGTCATACATTGTTTTCTGAATGAGTGCCGCGTGAAAATGCCCAGGGTCCAAGGTCATAAGCTTCACCTCGCCTTCGGCTCCAGTGAATTTCATTTCAGGTCCTTTCCTGCTGCATTTGTTTTTGGCTTTTTCAATGACCGACTCAATGGAAACGGGCGCTCCACCTCTGGCTTTCGACTCATCGGCGGCGGTCATAAAGGCGAAAATCTCGATGGTTTCTTCAGGTGGAACAGGCACTTTGCCAGTCTTGAAGAATTTTATGATTTCTTCGACGAGTGGGCCGTAGCCGGTGAACTTGCCGCTTGGAACTATTCCCTTTGTACCGTACACGAGCGCTCCGTAGTCCTTTTTGCCGGCTCGAAGACCTCTGAAGGTGCCTATCCGCCCGTCTTTCCAAAGGCCGACGACGAATTCGGTGTCTTTGGTCTGCAGACGGCGAACCGTATCGCAACCCGGGCCCATTATCGTGTAAAGTGTTTCGACCCCATGCACACCGTACCAGTACAGGTCGGGATGATGCTCCTCCAAATAGCACGGACTGAATGCGTCGCAACCGAGCACTTCACCGACTTCATCGTTATTTCTCATTCCAATGATGCCGGGGCAATATCGCAGAGATGAACTCGACCAGCAGGGGACATTGTTTTGCCTGGCAAGGCGGAATATCTCAATCACGTCCGCCAAATTACCAGCCATAGGCTTATCGATGTAGACGGGTTTTCTCGCGGCGATGACCGGCTTGATTTGTTCGAGATGCGGCCGGCCGTCCACGCTCATCAGCATCACGCCATCGACCTTTTCACACAACTCTCCGATGCTGTCTGTCATCTCGACACCAAATTCATCACGCAGCTGTTTTGTATATTCATCTACGCGGCTTGCAGAAGACTCGATATCGGGCGAGCCGCCCGGATAGCCGACAACCACCCTGCAGCCATAGTTGTTGTCCGGATTATGGATGTCGCGGGTAAACGCAATCACATGCGAGGTGTCAAGACCAATCATTCCAATCCGAAAGACATCATTTTCGCCTCTGACCGCAACCGGCGAAGATAAAACTACAGTTGTTAAAAGACCCATCAGCAAGATTCTTCGTTTCATTTTTAAACCTCTATTTCGTTTCGTTAACTTTCCATATTATCCCATAAAAGATTGAGCATTAACTTAGACAGTGGCGAGTACTCCTCTGACGTAGCCCACCGATTCGGCCACGCCCGGCAGCGGGTCTCGCTCGTCTTTTTCAAATTCGAACGATACGAGGCCGCTATATTCGATATTCATCAGCGTTCTGACAAACTTAGGTATATCGATTACCCCTCGCCCGATTTCAACGGTGGTTCCCTGAGCGGCCGCCTCGGAGATATCCTTTATGTGCACATCCAGCAGCCGGACTGCATACTTTTGCGCCGACTCCGATGGGTCCACACCGGCTCGTAGCGTATGTCCTATGTCGATACAAAGCCCGATTCGTCTGTCTAAATCTTTTATTCTCTCATAAGCACTCTGGGGCGTCGGATAAACCATGTCCCCGGGTCCGTGGTTATGGATGGCGACCTTGATGTCGTACTGGGCTACTTTTTTGTTCACCAGTCCGAGTAGCTCCGGTTTCGGCACTCCGATAATTACCTTCATACCGGCTTCCTTTGCATAATCGAAGGCGCGGTGGACTTCAGCTTCGCTATTCATGTAGATTACCCCACCACCATACAGTTTAAGTCCGGCACTTTTAACTTTCCCCGCCACTGTCTTGCTTTCAGTAGCGGTGCTTTCCATCGGCAAATGGAAGCTCTTAAGAGCGATGTATTTTAACCCGAGCCGCCGGGTCATCGTCAGGGTCTGGTCAAGGCTGAATTTTCTGAAAGTGTAAGAAGCGAGGCCCAGCTGAAAGAGTCTTTTGGATGCTGGTTTGCTGTGAAGGCTTTTTTGGGCGTGTGTCCGCGAACAGCCGCTTAAGCCAGCCAGCGACGCAGCCGTCCCTGCGCCGGCTAATTTGAGAAATTGCCTCCTGGTTTTTTCTTCTCTCATTTATCTCACTCCTCTTGTCTATTATATTGATATGTCCCTTATCCGGCGGCTGAACATTTCCAATCGAAGAATAGCGTACCCAAGCCATCCAGCCAGTAGGACATTTTGCCTGAAAATACCGAGTTGTCAAGCAACAAATA
>CP070830.1:1581169-1590985 GCA_020344865.1 Planctomycetota bacterium | reverse complement strand
TCAAAAATGGGGGTGGAGAGGTTCGGGTTTGGGAGGTAAGCCTTGATATTGGGCGAAAAACGGGGGTGGGATTTGGGATTAAGTGTTTGATAGTTAGAAAACTTAGAAAAAAATTTGTAAAATATATAAAAAAGTGGTTGACAAAGTTTCACAGAGTGTTAAAATCTGGCTCAAGTTTAGTAAATATTGAACAAATGGGCGATTAAGGGCGATAGGCAGGGGTAATCGGGGCCGGGACGGCGGGAATTGTGAGACTCAAGACACCAGACACAAGACTCAAGAAGAAGCGGATAGCATTTAGCGTATAGCAAAATGAAAACTCATGCCAGATTGGGATATTCGAGGACAGGAAAGAAAGGAATGACAGAGTGCCCCCCTGCCTTGAGGGGGGCACGAAGGGCGCGCCCGTCTTCGAGGAACTACGACGCGGCAAGCAGGTGTAAGTGAAATGATAAGTGATGATTGATTATTGATTATTGTGTGGAAGCAGAGGGTAGTTTATGAGGATGGTACATGGGAATCTGCCGGAGAGTGTGGTGAAGGGCAGGGACGAGCGGAGGGGGCGGGTTGAACTGTTGGTGAGCAGGCTTGGGCTGTTAGGCGGGATGGACAGGGTGATTATGACGATGTATCTGGTGAACGGGAACAGCTTTCGGCAGATTGCGCAGCTTATGGGGGTGAATGAGTCGAATGTGTCGAGGAGGATACGGAGGCTGATAAGGCGGATAAGTGACGGGGGGTATATGGTGTGTCTTCGGAACCGGGGGCGGTTCAGCCGGGAGGAGATGGATATTGCGAGGGAGTATTTTCTGCTGGGGTGGTCGATGAAGAGGATTGCGTGTGAGCGGGGGATGACGTTCTACAGGGCGAGGAAGATGGTGAAGAGGATAGAGGGGATAGTGAAAGGGTTGGAGAAGAGATAGCGTATGGCGGACGGCGGATAGGGTATAGAGTTTGAGGTTGAAGGTTGCAGGTGTTGGGTGTTTAGGTTAGATTTGAAGGAGAAAGCTTGAATTTCAAGACAGACCTGGTATTCTATTTGAAATAAGGGTTGGCGATTTGACTAAGTAGGCGGAAAAGAAGAATTATAGTTGAGGATTCTTCTTCTAAAGTGAAAGTGAAAAACAGCTTAAAAGCTTTGTTGTGTATTCTTTGGATTGCTTTATATATTGGGGGATGTTATGGCAAGCAATCTTTCAGGCCAGATTCTACTGAGCCTGTGCCGGAGGTGGCATCTGGCAAGCTCCTCTCCGTCAGAGAAATGGCAGAAGACCTTGAATTTACTATAGGCGTACTGGGCGATGTTCATCCCCAGACGTATCACGGTTTCAGCAAAAAGCAAAAACAGCTTATCGAATCTATGAGGTCCGGCATAACTGAGCCAATGGAGGCGAGGAGGTTCTACTTTATCATCAATGAACTGTTCGTCTCGTTCAGGGATGGGCACACAAGATTACGCCCGTTGAAGAACAAGCATAACAAAATCATCGATGCAGGTTTTGTATGGTTGCATAACGGGCTATATGTGACAAGCGACGGCGTAAAGCTGAAACATGGTGATAAAATCATTGCTATAGGCGACAAATCCATTGATAAACTCTTAGAGGAATTAACTCACATAATTCCAGCCGAAAACATTCACTTTGTTAAATACATGGCTGGGGATAGTCTAATCCGTGAAGCATATTTAGATGAATTAAATCTTATACAAGATGACAGTGTCAAATATACAATTAGAAGAGGCGAGAGACAATTGACGGTTAATATGCCGCTGATTAAAAACTCAGAGATTATATCAAAAAAAACCTCTAGGCCATGGGTTAGATTTGAGATCGACGAGAAACTGTCGCTTGGGATTTTTACACTGGATGAATGCAAATATAACGATGAATATAAAGAAAAGCTCAAAGCCTTTTTTGGGGAGGTCAGAAAACACAATGTACAACATGTTGCTGTTGATGTTAGGAAAAATGGTGGGGGAAGTTCACAGGTCATAGATGAGTTCCTTAGCTATCTGAATATAAAAAGGTATAGAAGATTCTCTATGGAAGTGCGTTATTCAAGGGCAACTGCAAAGCAGAGCAACACACATAAAGATAGAGGTTATGACAAACCGCTGTTTAGATTCAATACTAGCGATAATCGAAAATGCCCAAACCCAGAGCTGATATTTAACGGCAAGCTCTATATTTTAGTATCCGCAGAAACTTTCAGCTCGGGCAACTGGTTTGCTGTTATTGTAAAGGATAATAAGCTCGGGACCGTTATCGGCGAGCCGACCGGCAATCAGCCGACAAGTTATGGTGATGTCTTAAGTTTTCAGATGCCGAACACTGGCTTTCGTTTTATCTGCTCATTTAAGAAGTGGATTCGACCAGATACAAGTAATGACCCCGAAGACAGCCTTTACCCCGATGTTATGGCCTATACAACGATTGGGGATATAATACAAAACAAAGACGCGCAGATTGAAAAATTAAAATCAATCGTTAAAACTAAATAAATTTCCTCAACAGAATAATGAAAGGGGCGGTTCAGCCGGGAAGAGATGGATATTGCGAGGGAGTATTTTCTGCTGGGGTGGTCGATGAAGAGGATTGCGCGGGAGCGGGGGATGACGTTCTATCGGGTGAGGAAGATGGTGAAGAGGATAGAGGGGACGGTGAATGGACTGATGTGAGGAGTTGGAGCTGAAATCAGTACCTCAATCCAAGCCAAGTTTTTCTCTTTTTTGCTTTCTTGCTCCTCTGACAGCTATAATAAGATCGGTAAGCTCGCCGAGGATTGCCTTATTGATCTTGTCGTTAACATCCCCCAAAGATGCAAAACCCATAGTTGACTCGCTATGCCAAACTTCTGCGTAAAACAGCGTTTCTTTGTCAGAGGGTATTGTTACGGGTCTTGCGAGGGCAAGCTGTACGTGAAAGGCAGCAGGTTTACCCATAGTGAAGTAATGTGTGTATGTCCATATACGAAGACACGGTGGTGAGGATTCAGTGATATTTGAGTCAGGCATGGTGGGAGACACATGACTGATTCCTGCCGAGTTTAGCTTGTCTCGAATCGCCGGAAAATTCGGCTCCGGTTGGGGAATCATGGGAACTCCCGGAGTACTATTTATAATTAGCTCAATCGAGACACTGTTGACATCAGCCAATATAGAGTACTGCTTGAGGTGCTGATGGATATCTGAGTAAGCGGATTCGACCCAGCAGAGGGCTGTGCTGATTAGGATAATAATTATAACCGCAAGTGTTAGGTACTGTTTTCTGTCTTTCATAATGTCTGCTCCTATATCAATTTGAGTTATAATGGTGTTGTAGGGTGCAATATTTCTCATATAATCCGCCGCCCATCTCCCAATATATCCCTTTCAAACAGCAGAACTTTCATCATATTTACGGAAAGTAAGGGCAAAGAATTATAAGAGAAATAGGGGCAGATGGCAAGTGGGTGTAGAAGAAATAGCGTATAGCGGGTAGCGTATAGTGTTTGAGGTTGACGGGATTGGGATTTTGGGTTAAATAGAGAAAGGTAATTGTTAGAATGGTGAGGCAGGGCGGATTAGTTTGAAAATAGACAGAAAGATATTATTTAACCGACATTTAGCGGTGACAACGAACTCATGACCATAAGATTTCAAAGGGAATGTTTATAAAAACTCGCAGATACGCCGTACTTATCAAGTATATTTTTGGAGGTATTCTGATATGCCATATACAGTAAACGGTATCGGGACATCGTATTTCGGCAGCGACAATTTATCCAGACGGCGGGATATATGTGAGGCATGCGGGAAAGAAAGTTGTCTAAGCAGCTACGACACAACGTCTTACTTTGTGATTTTATTTTTGCCGCTGATACCCTTGGGTAAAAAACGGGTATTAGATGAATGCAGCTCATGCACAAAACACAGGGTGATGCCGCTAAAAAAATGGCATGAAACGAAGAGCAGGGTGTTTGAAGAAACAATAAAGAAATATGGAGACAACCCCAAAGACAGCGACGCGGCAAAAGAAGTGTTGTTAGTCCGCTTAGCGTTTGATGATAAAGAGCAATTCCTGAAATTAGCCGAAGAGGTTGAGAAGAACCTTGGCGAAGACGCCGAAGTTCTGTCTATCATAGGTTCAGGATGTTACAACTACGGACTATATGAACAATCAGAAAGAACTGTTCGCAAGAGTATATCTATCAAGGATGACCAACAAACACGTGAGTTACTATGTAGTATTTTGATAAAGCAATCTCGACCTGCAGAGGCGGAAAAATATATCCAACATATCACGGAGCAACAGCAGAAAGAAAAGGCAGGTATGCTAATATACCTCGCGACCGGCTACCAAGCCATCGGAGAACATCAAAAGGCCCTGGAGATACTTGATAAGGCGCTGGCTTTGGAGCCAAATATTAAGAAGAAAAAGGATTATAAGAAGATTCGTAAAATATCCCAAAAGAATCTCCACTCGAAGGTAGCTGTTTTGAGTCATGATATTTCATCACCGCCCGTGGAAACTAAGAAGAGAAAGAGTTTTTCGGCCAAGATTGCACCTTACGTCGGGCCCGCGGTCCTGCTCGCAGTTATACTCGGCTATATAGCTATTTGTTTTGCAAAAGGATTTAGTACGGCGGTTTACTTCGCAAACGGTTTGTCGAAGCCTTACAACATCACCGTGCGTGGAAATTCCTATCTTTTAAAACCCAAGACAGCGAAGAAGATTAAAGTTGGCGAGGGCACGTTAGAAGTTGAAATTGCAGGTGATTGGCCCGAGATAGCAAAACAGAAACACGGGATAAATACGAATTTTTTCGCCCGGCCCTTTGCTGACAAGATATTCGTAATCAATCCAGATGAAACAGCCTTGCTTCTGTGGGAGGAGACTTACTATTCGGTTAATACACAAAACGCACCCGCCGGCGAAGCGGAAATACTCTGCGGTGAAAGCTTTTATGTTTTTGATGACATCGACTACGTATTCAAGGCCTTCCCGTCAACAATAAAAACGTCATCTGAGAGACCGGAACCCAGAAGGCGAATAAGTTTTGTGAAGGAGATAGGTTTAGTAGCCACTATAAATAGTATAGCAGAATACCAAACAAAGGACGCGGCGGTTGAATATCTAAAGAAATGTCTTTTTCAGGAACCGGAGATTACAGAATATTTATATTTTCTGTATAGCATGCTTGATACAAACGAATTTATCGAAACAATCCGCTATGGTATTGAAGCCAGACCTATACGAATCGACTGGCACAGGACATATCAAGAGGCCAAGCAGGTATCGGACCCAAGTTACGATATTATAGCAGAATATAAAGGCCTTCTGGAAACGGAGCCGGAGAAGAATGTTTTGTACTATCTGATAGGCAGAGTTCTGGCCGACCAAAACGAATCAGAAGAATACTTTCTAAAGTCGGTTGAAGGCAAAAATCCGTGTGCAAACGGATATGGGGCGTTAGGATTTAACAGGCTCTGCTGCGGCAGATTTGACGAGGCGGTTAAGTTATATGAGCAGGCAAAAAATCTGGACAGGGAAAGATATGATTTAAAACACTATTATCTTATGTCCCTGAAAGCTGCAAAAATGTACGAGGAAGCGTTAAATGAGTGTAGAAATTTCATAAAGGAAACGCCTTACGACTATGATTGTGCTCAAGAGGAATGGGAATTACTGATAGCGATGGGGGAATATGAGAAAGCTCAAAAGCAAGCGGAGAAATGGTTGAAAAATTCAGAGCAGATATACTCGACCGAATGGATTGAAGAAGTTAAAGAATATCTTCCGGCTCTTTTGGCTTATAAAAAAGGCAACAGAGAGGATTATATAGCTTTACATCCTGTTGTTACAGACCCGAACGAACAGTTCTATACAGCACTCAACAGTTGCAAAGCGATAGATGATGCGTTATTACCTCAAGAAGAAATGGACACTTATACGTATTTGGTTCTTTATATTTCTGAGAAGAAATACGGCTCAGATGAAAAGGCTGATGGGTTTATAACCAAAGCGATAAAACAAATGAGTGAGGGTAATGACCGAGAAGAAAAGTACTTTGCTGATTGTATGAGTGGCGGAATAAAGCCCAATCCAAAAGAAGTCTGCAACAAAACAATACAGCCTGACAAGAAAAGAATTCTATTAACGACCATGGGCTTTAGGTATCCCGAGCATCAGAAAGTTTATTTTGAATTAGCAGAGAAATTGAATTTCACGAGAACATATCCTTACATGTTTTTAAAAACGATATTAGAGGGATCAAAAAATGAGCCTCTGTAGGTGATATGGTCGATGAAGAGGATTGCGCGTGAGCGGGGGATGACGTTCTACAGGGCGAGGAAGATGGTGAAGAGGATAGAAGGGATAGTGAAGGGAGTAGAGAAGAAGTAGCGTGCAGCGGACAGGGTGTGGGATTTGAGGTTGACGGTTACGGGTTTTGGGGGTTTAGGTTAGGTTCGGGGGAGAAAGCTTGAATTTCAAGATAGACTTGATATTCTATTTGAAATATTACAGAGCGATTTTTTAAATGATTTTAGGGAGACTTGTCATGAAAAAGTACCACTTTCTTACGAGGATGTTCTGTTTTGCAATCTGTATAATTGGGCCTGAAGCTATCAAAGCAGAGGAAACAGTCAAGTATCATAAGGCCGGCGAGGTCGGAGTATTCTGTGCTGAATTTGCAATTCCAGCGGGCGTTAATATTTACAGGACAGTATTTACTGCCCGAGCCAGCAATGAGAAGGCATATCTATTGTATATTCATGTGCCGCAGTCTATGGTTGAGGGTCTGACAAAAGTAATGGAGTCACAACGATATCATTCGAGCCCAGAGCAGGAGCAATTGCAGAAAGAGATGAGAGAACTGTACGAGAAAAATGGCGAGATAACCCAGAATCTTCAGGAAGCCCGCAACGAATTAAAAGCATTGAAATCAATCAGCGAAAGCGCCAAGAAAGAGAATGATGAAGTGTTATTAGGGAAAACACAGCTCAAGATAGATGAAGCGGAGCAGAGGATTGCCGAGTTAGAAGCTCTCGACAAGGAGCTGAGACAGCAGCTTCGGGAGGTCCATAGAAAATACGCGGAGGCTCAAATGAAGGGTCCGGAGAGAATAGAACAGGAACTAGAAATCACCAGCCTACAAGTTCTCGGGCGTTTCAAAGGAAGCGGCGATGTTAAGATAGATGTTTATGCGCGAGATTCAGCCGAGCTTTTAGCTGAAGTAAATCTTGTTGAATCGCTCGAACTTCATCTACCTTCCATAGATACTGAAAATCCTGAGCTTCTGAAGGAATGGGCAACGGCTCAGGCAGGATGCTATATGGTCAGAGTTTTGGACAGTCCTTACACCAGCTACTACCAGTATTGCCTGCTGCAGTCCAAGCAGAAATACGGTCTGCCGGATTATATTTTTCTCGGAAGCTTCCCGGAAAGGATGCGCGACAGCGGGCCGGACCTTTATGCTATGACAACAGGCGCCCTTGCTATACAGGAATCGCTTCAGCTCGAAGAGATGACCGGAAGAGAAGCCGTTCCGATGGAGAGTACTGTTCCAGTGAATAGCCTTGAAGGCCCGAATATAAAATCCCATCCTTTCGATGAGATGATTCAGGGCAGAGATTTTAAGATGTTTCCTGTTGCCCGCCTTATACCTTATGATAATTATTATTGCCACTTCACAAGCATTTCAAAGGAGATTGCTGCCCGTGATTTGATCAAGCAATGGGGAACAAGCCTTTTGAGAGCAATGAGTGTATCAGCGCGAGATGCAGATTTACCATCCCGCTACCAAGACCAACTATGCATTGATATCTCCACTCTTACCAGATTGTTTGGCGAGCTTGTTATTGGCGAGGTAGCAATAACCGGCGGCGACCCATTCCTGAGAGAAGGTAGTGATGTTGCTATTATCATTCAGGTAAAGAACCGGATGGTCTTTAATGGAATGATGAAAAGTTATGCAGATAAGGCTCTGAAAGCAAATCCTGATGCCAAGCGGACTGAAAGCAGCTATAACGGAATCTCCATTCAGAGTATTGCGACACCCGACCGCAGCATCAACTCGCATTCCGCTTATATTGACGACTATAAGGTTTACACAAATTCTATGGATACCTTGAAACTTATCATTGATACGCATTCCCAGAAAAGAAAATCCATGGCTGACAACGTTGATTTTAAGTATATGCGGACAATATTCCATGGAACAGCTGAAACAGAGGATGGCTTTATCTACATGTCAGATTCCTTTATTAGGAAGTTGCTTAGTGCAAGATGGAAGATTGAAGCACAGCGCAGGATAATCTGCCAGAATCATTTGCGTATGATTGGTAATGCGGCGACTATGTATAGAACAGAGATGAGGAAGCAGGCATCAGTCTCGACGTTGGTTGATGAAGAATATCTGAGCAAGAAGATAACTCAGTGCCCAGATAATGGCACCTATTCCTTGAATGAATCCGGAAGAGCTTTCTGTACAGTACACAATTGTCTGCAATATTGTACACCTATTTCAGGTGTTGCTATAGATAAGGCTGCAGATGTTGAGGCCAAGGATTACAGAGAATTTGTCGAACGGTACAACAATTACTGGAGCAGATATTTTGACCCTATCGGCATTCGTTTCAAACTAGGTAATCAAATTGAGATTGAGACTTGTATTTTGCCCCTGATTGAGAACAGCATATATAATCAACTTCGGGAAATAGTTGGTGGCGAACCAGTTGAACTAAATACTCAACTTATTACTGATGGTACAATTATTTCACTTGGCGGGAAATTCAACTTAGATGGTGATATGACTCGACAGATACAGATGATGCAGCAACAGATGTTTCCAACTATGCCAGGAATAAGCAGTGCCTTTGGCGATAATTTGTCAATAAACCTCTATGACAGTGATGTGCTCTTTACCTTTTCTGAGAGCGGCATGAATATGTTTAGCGGCTGGATGGGTCTTGAGGAGCAAATTATATTTGGCTTGATTGCTTCGTCTATTAATCTTCCAGTTTATGCGGTTCTTGATTTAAAAGATGAGGCTCTTGCCGAAACATTCATTCAAGAAATGCTAAAAGTACTTCAGCGGAAGTTTTCTGCTGAAGGCAGACGAGGCTTTGCTGAGTTCGGTATTGAGCCTTATTCAGCCGGTGAATATAAAGGGCATGAGATCGACACGCTTGCATGCCGCTTATTTGTCATCAAATTCCGTCTGTACTATGCTATTGCTTCCAATCGTCTAATTGTTTCTACGAAAAGGTATGTCCTGGAAAAGGCATTGGATGCGATCGATACCAAGCAGGCCAGTGATATGGCGAATCTTCAGTTAAAGGTAAGGCCGAGGGCATTTGACAAGCTGAGACCTATTATTAAAGTTGGTTGGCAGGAGCGCATGCGAGATGCTTGCCTTAAAAATATCGGGCCTGTGCGAGTCTTAGTAGAATGCCATGATGCAACGGAAAAAACACTTAATGCTGTGAGTAAAAAGGTAGAAGGTGTTACGATGAGATGTCCATCTGGCGGCAAGTATAGATATGATAATACCCGAGACATAGTTTACTGCTCCGTGCACGGGAATCGCAACCATCCAAAGCAGCCTCTTGAGGTAAATGAAAACGAGGGTTTAATAGATTTCCTGAACCGGATGAATGACTTTTATGTGAGCTTTAGATTTACTGAAGAAGGTATCATGACCAAAATCGCTGTTGATTTGGAACCTAAAGATTAAGATAAGAAGCATATCTACGCTTCTGCAGATTGCGCAGCTTATGGGGGTGAATGAGTCGAATGTGTCGAGGAGGATACGGAGGCTGATAAGGCGGAT
>CP070830.1:1571328-1581069 GCA_020344865.1 Planctomycetota bacterium | reverse complement strand
CCGCCAAAAATACGGAATCGCCGAAGATGCTGTCGTTCTTGTTACTATCGCACGGCTCTTCATGCTCAAAGGTCACGACTACATCATCGAATCAGCCAAAACGCTCTCGCAGCGATACCAAAACGCTGTTTGGCTCTTCGTCGGAGATGGCAATCTGTCGCAGCATTATAAAGAGCAGGTTCACGAGTTGGGACTTTCCGAAAAAATCAAATTCACCGACCTGCTGCCGCCCCACCAAATCCCCGTCGCCATCAATTCCTCGGACATACTTGTCCACTGCTCATTGCGGGAAGGCCTCGCCCGGACGCTGCCGCAGGCAATGCTCTGCGCCAAGCCGGCCGTATCCTTCGATGTCGATGGCGCAAGAGAAGTCGTAAACGAGAGCACCGGCCGACTCATCCAGCCCAGAAACATCGAACAACTAACGACCGCCTGCGCGGAATTGCTGGAAAATGAAGACCTCAGAGACAAACTCGGCAGGGCTGGCAGGGAATCCGTAAAACAAAAATTCGCACCGGAAACTATGGTCGACACCATCGAAGCCGTCTACAAAAAACTCCTGGAGGAAAACAAATTATGAAAAGCTACAGAAAAGAACTCTGGTTCAACGCAAAGGCCAGACGCGAACTTATCAACATCACCCCGCAGGTTCAGCAGTGCCTCGAAGAAAGCGGCATCACCGAGGGCCTCGTCCTCTGCAACGCCATGCACATCACCGCCAGCGTCTTTATCAACGACGACGAGTCCGGCCTGCACCATGACTTCGAAGTCTGGCTCGAAAAACTCGCCCCCGAAAAACCCTACTCCCAGTACCGGCACAACGGCTTCGAGGACAACGCCGATGCGCACCTCAAACGTACCATAATGGGCCGTGAAGTCGTCGTCGCCGTTACAGATGGCCGGCTCGACTTCGGCCCGTGGGAGCAAATATTCTATGGCGAGTTCGACGGAAAAAGAAAAAAACGCGTCCTTGTAAAAATCATCGGTGAATAACCGACCGTTGCTGGCAACCTTATGACCCTACTGCTCTTCCTAATCCAGGTCTTCATCATATCCTTCTCCGGAGCCGCCCAGCCCGGCCCCGTTACCGCCACCGCAATCGCAACAGGCTCTCGAAACCGCTACGCCGGCCTCGCGCTCGCAGTCGGTCACGGCATCATCGAATTTCCGCTAATGGTCCTCATCATGCTCGGCCTCGACGTCATCCTGAAATCGACCGTCACCCAGATAATAATCGGTACGGCCGGAGGAATAATCCTGCTCCTGATGGCCGCCCAGATGCTCGCTTCCCTTAGAAGCGCCGACACGCCGCAACTAAAAGCCCTTGATGAAAACCCCGTCTGGGCCGGTATCATACTCTCGGCGGGAAATCCCTACTTCCTGCTCTGGTGGGCCACCATAGGTCTTGCGCTCGCCACCACCGCCAGAAGCTTCGGAATCTGGGCCTTCGCATTGTTCGCCATCGTCCACTGGCTCGTCGACTGCGTCTGGCTGCACGCCCTCGCCTGGGCAAGCTTCAAAGGCTCGCGCCTCCTTGGCCCGCGCCTGCAGAATACCCTCCTTAAGATTTGCGCAGTAGCTCTTATCTTCTTCGGCTTGTTCTTTATTTATAGCGCGGTCCGCAACTCTATCAGACTGTTCTGATTTTGTTTTGAGAATTCCACTCCGCTGATAGCTCTACTTAAGCAACTCTCTAAGTCCTCTCTCCAGCAGCTGCTCCTGAAGCAATCTACCCAAATCGAGCTCGGGTTTATTCAGTGTCCCTTTCAGCGGCACCGACACCCTGTCTCCGGCATCCGCCTGCCCCACCCTCACGGTTCTTCCCTCATAAGTATAAGGCAGAGTGACGGTCATATTCAAACTCTTATCCAGCCCTATAACCCCCTTGAAATTCACCGGATTATTGCCGACATCCATTTGCATATCGTCATACTTGACTAAACCATCCCGAACTGTGAACTTCGTCGGCCGAATGGTAATGACCTGCCCTCCCGCGCGCGTGCCAACCACCGAAAGAACCATATCCAACAACGGGGAAGCCTGTAATAGAAGCTCCTCTATCGATACGGTGCCGACTATCTCAATGTCATTCTTCGTCGCTCCTGCGAGCGGTATGGCAAGCCGCTCGCACTCTAAATTCGCCACGCCGCTGACATTGACCGCATCTGCAAAGACCGGGTTCAGATACATCAAAAGCCTCTTTGTAGTCTCATCGTTGATTTGAACCTCCTTGACTACCTGAATCGGCCCCGGCGTCTTTAACAGCGTCGGTTTCTGTTTGAAGTCTGCCTCCCCGGCAAAGCTTACTTCGCCCTTATTGACCGCTGCAGAAAACGGGGCAATCTTCAGCAGGCCCTTACGGACCTGAACGTCAACCTCGGTCGGCCCAAAACGCAGACCCATATACTCTGCCCGCTCGAAGCCGAGTTTGCCGCCTGTATCAAGATTAGCCAGCATCTGCTCTGCGCTGTCGGCAGGATACTCGCTGGAAAAAGTAACCGTGTCCTTTCTTTTTCCCTCCATTTTCAGGCCCTTAGGCAAAAAGGCCGAGGCAACAGTACTCACAGCCGCCCAGTCGTACTCACAATCAACCTGCCCGGCCAGTTTCGTCCTGCCTTCTTTCGTTACCCGGCTGAATTCTCCCTTCTTAATTTTAATCTGCGGACTTATCAGCTCAAATCTGCGGACATTGACGCTTTTCTCTACCGGACTGACCTCGGCGTCAAAAACAACTGATACCTGTTCCTGTTCAAAAGGCTCTTTTCCGGGATAAACAACTTTCAAATTATCAATCTTTGTCGCGTCGGTCGCGACCCTATAGATATTCTTTTCGGAGCTTATGGTAATCTCCGACTCGGCGGTGCCCGCCAGTTGCATTTCTTTCGGCAGCGCTCCCAGCACAACCGCAAACATCTGGACCTTTGCCAAATCGACCTTCGCGGAAACAGGCGCCTTCATCGGCCTCGCCGTCTCTTTGGCTAATGGCAGAGACGCATTTTTTACACCAAGCCGCCCAAAGCTCCCTCTTGCCTCTACAAAATCAATGTCAACAATCTCCCGCGCCTGCTCGGAACTAACTGAAAAAGTTACTTCGGCCATCGGCTCCGACGCGCTCAGCCCCTCTGCCGAAATCAGGCGAAGCCCCTTAATCTCCGATGAGCCGTTGGCGATTACTTTATCCTCCCCCATGGCCACCTCGCCTTCACCGGAAACCTCGCCCGCCACCTTATACCCCTTCATGTCCGCGAACTGCCCCAGTTCCGATTGAAGCCTTGCTAAGTCTGCGCCACCCCGCCATTTCAGCAGCTGGCTGCTCCCGCTGCAATTAATTTTGGCAAACGAGCTGGACAAATCCAGTCTGTCAAACTTTACGCCGTCCTCGTCCGGTGCGATTTGAAGCCGCGCCGTTACCGGCTCGGTCAAAGCCACCGCCTTTGACCTGACCGTCCCGCCCAGTCCCGCGAGCTCGGCCTGGCCTTTTATCTTGCGTTCTCCCTCTTCGGTCAGCGTCTCAATGCTGCCGGTCAGCTTGCCGGAAGTTACCCTCGCGTCCTCTTTAAGCCGTAAAATCCCCGGCATCTGCTGCGAAAGCTGCGCTACGTCCAGTTCGAAATTGCCGCTTAGCTTCGACTCGGATTTCAGAAACTCACTCAACGACCCGAAAGTTGTCGGCACGGTTCCCTTGGCTCGCCCATCGAACCAGTCGGCCTGCACGTCTAAGTTCTCAATATTTATCATTTGCTTCTGGCGTAGCAGCTCGGCATTAATATCCAATCGACCGGTCTTAAAACGACCCTCCATCAACCCGGCCGCCCTTACATCCAAATCCTTGCCCTTGACCTCCGCCCTGAGACTCTCAAGCCGACCTTCTTTAATTTCGCCGTTTATATCAGCCGAGATTCTCCCCTTACCCTCAACCTCAACCTCCAAAAGTGCCAAAATCGGCCCCAGTGACCCAACCTCCAAATCATTGACCTCAATGGCTAAATCGCCGCTCGTGCCTTCCAGTGTCCAGCCTTTTTTATTGTAGCCGGGCCGAACGCCACCCCGCGCAGCGACGTTCGCTTCCTCACCCCCGCTGACGACCGCCATATCTATATCGAAAGTGCTTCGTCTTCCCGGCCGGCGCAGATTCACCTTAGAGTTTATCCGCGAAAGACCCACTGTTTCCACCTCTTTGTCAAAGACCTTCAGACCCCCGTCATTGACAACAAGGTCCACTCTCGAAATTGGCAAGCCCACCGCCGCTCTTTCCCCCTCCCCGGAAACCCCGCGCTCCTTGGGCTCTAAGCCCCCAATGTCCACCTCCACCCTCGGCTCGTCAATTACAGTCTCGCCAAAAGACAGACGCCCCATTACAATCGACCCGTAATGCGGCTTTGTCGCAACTTGCTTCACCGCCGCCGAAATACTGCCCGTACTATCCTTGAAGCTAATATCCGTAACCCTGATTCCTGTGAACCAGCCCATCGAAAGACCACCAAAATCAACCTCCCCATCAACCGAATCGTTGACCTTGGCTAATATCATCTTCCGCCCAGCCTCCGAAGACACTAACCACGGCACAAAAAACGTCAATAACAAAAGCAAAACAACAACGCAGGCCAATACCCATGCTGCTATCTTGGTCTTGGGTCTCTTTCGCTTCTCCGCTTTGTGGCTCATTTCAGCTTCCATCACTTTGCCCCCTAAAAGAAAAAATGGTTTACAATAGCCGCGGGCGTGTAGCCACTTAACACTATCCGACTTTCCCCCGTCTCAGTCAAGCATTATCTCATCAGATTTTCCTTTCACCACCGCGTCAACCTCCTCGGCATATTCCTTGGTTATATCATCAACTCGCTTCTTGCCGTGCTCCAGGTCGTCCTCCGTGATAACCTTGTCTTTCTGCTCCTTTTCGAGATGCTTGTTTGCATCTCTTCGCATGTTGCGAATGCTCACCTTCGTCTGCTCGCCCATCTGCTTGGCCTGTCCGACAAGCTGCTTTCTTCTCTCCTCGTTCAAAGGCGGAACATTCAGCCTTACCAGCTTGCCGTCCACAATCGGCGCAATGCTCAAATCGCTGTTCTTGATTGCCTTCTCGATTTCCTTGATTGAACTCGGGTCAAAGGGCTTTATCAAAATAGTATCGGCCTGCGGGGCCGCCAGCGTCGCTATCTGTTTCAGCGGCGTGCTCGTCCCGTAATAGTCCACCTTTATATTCTCAACCAGACCCGTCGAAGCTCGCCCCGCCCGAACAGACTTCAACTCGTCCTTGAGTATCTCAAGGGCCTTTTTCATCTTGGATTCACACTCAGAAACTATTTGTTTGGTAGGCATCTCTAAGCTCCGCACAATTCTTTTGTCACGAACTGCTGATTAACGTACCGACCCGCTCGCCGCGGATGGCCCGGGCTATATTGCCCTTCTTGAAAATATTCAAAACGACAATCTCAATATCATTGTCACGACAAAGTGTTATCGCCGAATGGTCCATCGCCCTGAGGTCCTTCTCCAGCACATCGGCGTAGGACAACTTCTCAAACATCTTTGCTTCCGGATTCTTCTCCGGGTCATCGCTGTAAACACCGTCGACCTTCGTCGCCTTCACCAATAAATTCACATCGAGCTCCGAAGCCCGCAGCGCAGCGCAAGTGTCCGTCGTAAAAAACGGATTCCCCGTCCCCCCGGCCAGTATCGCCACCCGCCCGCGCTCGAGATGACGCAGCGCCCTTCGCCGAATGAATTTCTCGCATATCGCCGAAACCTCTATCGCGCTCAGCACCCTCGTCGGCTGACCCAGTCTCTCGAGGGTCTCCTGCAGCGCGCAAGCATTTATAATCGTCGCCAACATCCCCATATAATCCGCCGTGTTCCTCGGTATTTCGCTCACCTTTGAAAAGCTCTCTCCCCTAAGAAAGTTGCCCGCGCCCACCACGACCGCCAGCTCCGGCCCCAGCTCACGAGCCTCCAGTATCCGCTCAGAGATAGAACTAAGCGCCGACCCCTCAATGCCGAAACCGCCCCGCTCGCAAAAACTCTCTCCGCTGAGCTTCAACAATACCCGCTTATATTTACCATTCGCCATCTTCTGCACAATGCCCCGACCGCCTAAAGACGAATACGCCGAAAACTATTCAAATTTGCCTCTCTGACTATCCCACCTCAAATCGCACAAATCGCGTTATCTTCGCCTCGCCGCCGGCCTTTTTGGCCGACTCGGACACGACCTGCGCCACCGTCTTGCTGTCGTCCTTGACAAACTGCTGCTCCAAAAGACAATTCTCCGCATAAAACTTCTTCATCTTGCCTTCCACAATCTTCTCGACAATATTCGCAGGCTTGTTCTTGACCTGCTCGGCGAAAATCGCCTTCTCCCGCTCGATTGTCTGGCCGTCTATCCCTTCTTTATCCAGTGCCATCGGCTTGGTTGCGGTAATGTGCATCGCTATGTCGGCCGCAGCTTGTTTCACCGCATCGGCGCCCGCAACCTTCTCGTCGCTGGCTTCTATTTCAACCATGGTGCCTACTTTTCCGTTGAAGTGGATATATGTGCTTATAAGCCCGGGACCATCCAGCTTGTATCGCGCAAAATCGCCCACCTCTATCTTCTCGCCGGTCTTGCTGACCGTCTCGGTGATAATATCCGAACCTTTCGTGCCCCCGACGTCCGTCTCGAGAATAGCGCTCGGCCCGCAGTCGCCCTCGCATTTCTCGATACAATCCCTGATGAAGTCCGCGGCCCTGATAAAATCATCGCTCTTCGCAACAAAATCAGTCTCACAGCAAAGCGTCGCCAGCCCGGCCGTCTTCCCGTCGGAACTCGACCACGAGACAACCACACCCTCCGATGTCTCTCTCGCCGCCCTCTTCGCTAAAGTCGCAAGACCCTTCTTCCTCAGTATCTCCATAGCGCCATCAATGTCTCCGCCCGCCTCTTGAAGTGCCTTCTTGCAGTCCATCATCCCCTGCCCGCTCATCTTCCGAAGCTGCATCACCATCGAAGCTGAAATTTCCACCATCTTAAAAACTCCTTTACGCCTGTCTTTGCAAATAAGCCCCTGTGTCTGAGTTCGGCTCGTCTAAAACAGGGGCGAATCTTCCTCGATTCTTTGTTCCTGTTTTTATCCTCTCACGACCCCTTTGCTCCCTCCGGCTCAGCTCCGGCTTTCTCTGGAGCTGCCTCCGAAGTCTCCGCTGGAACTGGCCTTGTAACCTCTTTCTCTTCCACAGCCTCCGGGCCTTCCGCCGAAACAGCCTCCTCGCTCTTTGCGGGCTCCGCCTCTGCCGCGGTTGCTTCGCCTTCGCTCGCTCGCGCCATCGCCAGCCTCCGCGAACGAACCCGCTTGGGCCGTGGCTTCGCCTCACGCCGCGCAGAAACCATAGTCTTGCCAATCGCCACCGCATCTCCTAACTCGTTAAGTATCAAACTTATCGCCCTGATTGAATCATCATTCGCCGGAATCGCCACATCCACCGTATCAGGGTCCGAATCAGTATCAAGTACGCCCACCGTCCCAATACCAAGCTTCTTGGCTTCACGCAGGGCGAGGTATTCCTTCTTCGCATCAACTACCACAACTGCGCCGGGCAAACGAGCCATCTTCCGAATACCCTCAAGGTTACTCTTTATCTTCCGCATCTCACGTCTCAGCCGCGAGGCCTGCTTCTTGCTCTCGCTCTCGAGTTTACCTTGCTCCTGCATTGCCTCTAACTGCTGAAGCCTTTGCAGCCGGGAACGTATCGTCCTGAAGTTCGTAAGCGTCCCCCCGAGCCACCGCTCAGAAACATAGTGCATCCCGCACTTCTCCGCAACCGCCCCAACCGCCTTTTGCGCCTGACGCTTCGTGCCGACGAATACGACATCTTTGCCCGAGGATACCACCTCCGCAAGCAGCCTCTTCGCTACCAGCAATCCCTCTAACGTCTTCTTCACGTCGATAATATGAATATTGCCGCGCTTCGTGAAAATATAAGGGGCCATCTTGGGATTCCACCGGCTGACGCCATGCCCAAAATGCACCCCTGCGTTGATTAGTTCACGCACTAAATCTTTAGCCACAAATAACTCCAAAAAACTTACAACAAACCTGCTTCTTAAACTGCCGCCTACGAGCAACTAAACCTGACAACGTAATGCAAATCTAATTGCCTGTCAAGAAATTTCGCCAAATATAGCAATATTTGAGCCCTGCCCTCCTCAGGGAGAATCGCCCGCTTCAAAAACAGACCCCATGACCAAAAACCATTGACTCAACTACCCTATAAATGTTAAAATAAGTAAAATAGGTGCCCAGGACGTGTTAGTTCAACGTGCCCCCAGCCTTAAAGCTCACCCGGCGCGGCACCATAACCCCACCCCCTAACCCTTACCACGCCTCCAATCAGCGCAAAAAATCCACGCTGCCTAAACACTAAATCGCGCGCAAAATCGAAACCCCAAAAACTTCTCAGCAACTCGTTAGAATCGCCATGATTTCACTGAGTTTGGCCGTCGCCAGACACGTATATGTATCAGCAGCCCCGTAGTACATCCACAATTCATCTTCCCGAATCAAAAGCCCGGTCGGAAAAACAACGTTCGGCGTCAGGCCGGACAGCTCATAAGGTGCCTCAGCCTGAAATATCCACTTTGGACAGCGTGCAATAACCTTATGCGGCTTGTCTTTATCCAGCAGAGCCACGCCGGCCCGATAGACAAGCTGACCGCCATAACCCTTAACGCCATGGTATATCAGCAGCCAGCCGTGCTCTGTGAGAACCGGTGGCGGTCCCGCTCCGACCTTCGCGCCGTCCCACGCGGCGCCCCCAAGCTCCGGCAAAACACAGTGCGGTTCACCCCAGTGCACTAAGTCGGGCGAATAGGCCGACCAGATATGCTCCATTCCTCCGGCATCCGGCCGGTGAAGAACCGCCCATCTGTTGTCAATTTTTTTCGGAAATAACACTGCATCTTTGTTATTCGGAGAAAAAATCAGCCCGATTCGTTCAACTTCAACAAGGTCATCGGACCGGGCCAGCGCAACCGCCGCCCCGTTCGCCGAGTAAGCCGTGTAGGTAATATACCAGCGCTTCTCTTCCGCTAAGTGCGTGACTCGCGCATCTTCGCAGCCCCACTGCTCATACCGCCAGTCCTTCTCGCCGTAACGCAGTATCGGTTCCGACTCTATCTTCCAGTCAGTAACGCCATCCTTGCTGCGGGCGGTATGAATGTTTGAGCATCCGGCATGGTCTTCCACGCGCAGCAGCAACACAACCTCACCGTCATCTTCCGTCGCGCCCGGATTTAGAACGGCCGCCCCGGGAAACGGCAAATCCAAAGGTGATATTATTGGATTATGCTCCGACCGGCTAAAAACTCTCGTCTTCATCAGAACGTCTCCTGTCCTTTATGACACTCGCCTTCTTGCCACGCGATTCTAACAAAAACCGCAACCTCCGCCAACTCCTAACTCGCCACCCCTCTTCTATCTTGTATCTAATATGCCCCTTCAAAGTTCAACGTTCGATTTTGGACGTTCGACATCCCCCCATCCCTTTTTCCGCAGGCCTTTTAAGTCTCTGATATGACGAACTTCACGGATTTGCAATTTAAAGATTTTAGACGCTATTTAGTGTTTTGATTGCAGTAGGGTTATATGGATTATCTGAACGTTGCTCTATAAAAGCAGTGAAATTTATTTGGCTTGAAACACTCTTGCGGCCCAGCCGCCGCCGGGTGCAAGCTTAAGTTTCATCCTGTCAGCATTGGTAACGACCTTG
>CP070830.1:1568658-1571228 GCA_020344865.1 Planctomycetota bacterium | reverse complement strand
GGAAAAGACATTCGCATCGCAATAGATGAGTACAACAACTGGTACGGGCCGCACCTCTACGGCGAGTTGGGCACGCGCTATTATCTGCAGGACGCGCTCGGCATCGCCGCGGCCCTGCACGAGATGGCCCGCAACAGCGATATGGTCTTTATGGCCAACTACGCCCAGACCGTCAACGTCATCGGCTGTATCAAAACCACCAAGACCAGGGCCGCATTTGACACGACCGGACTGGTGCTGAAGCTGTATCGCAGGCAATTTGGTACGATACCTGTTGAAGTCACTGGACAGGCCAAACCTCTGGACGTACTTGCCGCCTGGACGAAAAACCGTAAGGCCCTCACCATCAGCATCGTTAACCCAACAAAAAAAGCATATGACCTGGCCCTGGACCTAAAAGGAGTCGCTATTGAGGGAACCGGTCAACGCTTCCAGATTGCCGGCTCAGAGCCGATGGCCTACAACCAGCCCGGCAAAAAACCCAATATGGTCATCGAGAAAAAACAGCTCTCCGGTATCAAGAACAAATTGACAGTAGCTCCATTGAGTATCAGTCTTTTCAGACTGCCCGTGCGGTAGGCTTGGCGCTGCGGGCGGATTTTGCTACAATTTGTATAAGCTAATCTAACAGAACTCGATTAAATAATTTTTCAAAAGGTGTAAATATGGAATGTAATAAAGAACAGAATTTGCAGAACTGCAATTGTTCATATCCCGGCTGCGACCGCAAGGGCCTGTGCTGTGAGTGCCTGAGCTATCATCTCTCCAGCAGGCAGCTTCCCGGCTGCTGCTTCCCCGATGATGTCGAAAAGACCTACGACCGCAGCTTCAAAGCATTCGCAAAAGCCTGGAAACTATAAAACCACAGCGCACAAAAAGGCCGAGCCAATGTAAGCCCGGCTTGTATACTCATACTACTACACTCGTTACTCCAATTGCTCTTTTTCGAGTTCTGCCAATCTCTCAGCGCTAACATTTTCTACAGTCAAGTCTCCGAAGATTACTCTGTACTGGTCATCCAAAACCTTCCACCGCATCAACACCGAATCGGCGTCTTCTGCCGTGACGGTATCACCATAGTACGCAACATCCTTGTCTGCTTGGTCCAATGCAGCATAGAAAGAGCAAGTTGACTGTATAGTTATACCTTTTTCGATTTCTTCTTTGCTTACCTTCTTACCAGTTCTTGCCTTACATAGCTCGTTAACCGCCGTTAATATAGCCAAACTGCTTGGATATCGGCCACCGGTAATTTCAGCAAATATATGCAGCCCTTGAACTGCAATACCTTCGTTTTTGTCATTTATTTCAGCTTCTGCAAACAACGTGTAATCCCCAGGAATATTCGGTTCAAACACACTAGCCTCAACTTCTCCGTCTAATTCCACTACATCCACAACCTGTTTACACTTTATGGAGCCACTGGCAGCGGTACCTCTCATTTCTATCCGCACCGGCAAATTAGTTTCAACATCAACCCAAAGACATACAACAACACTTTCAAATCCCCTTTCGAGCATTACTCTCGGGTCAGTAACTTCGATGCCTTCGACTTCCACTCCGTTGATTGTTTCACGCCCTAATTCCGTGTATTCAAAGGACATAAAATGCTTGATGAACTCTTTCCACTCCCGCTTGTTGTATTTGTTTCTGAATTCCTCCTCGGTGAAGAACTTACGTGAATATGTTTTTGTTTGAGGATTAATTGTAACAATTGCTCTTTCTGTCGAAATCCAATGTTCTACAACTATTTTTTCCCCGTTTTCGTATTTATCCCTTCGCATACCGTGGTCCGCTGAGTAGTACACAAATCCTTCTGTTTCCTGGAGTGCCCCGCCTTTTACGTATGATAAACCTTCTATACTGGTTTTACTCCGATATATAGATGTCCGAATTTGTTCTACATTTTTGACTACGTCAGCCCAGGCGACGCTTGCACCGTCGAGTGAGCCGCCGAAATGATGTACGCCTACAAGCACCGCAACGATTACTACCGCGGCTATGGCCAGTTTAGTAACTGGGCTTCTCATAATACTACTCCACAAAATACGTTGTCTTGGTGGCGTCAAAGTTTCAGTGAATTTCTGCGATTGCTCTTCAGCTATTTTGTGCGCCTCGTCAGGTACATTTTCACTGCCTATCTTCCTTAGGATTTCTTCGATATTTTCCGTGTTCATTTTATTGCTCCCTGTCTGTCAAATTCACAAGCTTGTCCCTAAGGGTCGCTAAAGCTTTCGATACGTTCGACCTTGCCCCGGCTTCGCTGCAACCCAAGTTCCGAGCAATATACCCATACCCCTGTTGCTCCAGGTACCGCATCACTATTGCCCTTGCCTGTTTGGGGCTAAGCTGCGCAATCGCTCGCCTCACCACTGCCGCTAATTCTGCATTAACTACTTTCTCCTGCGCCGCGCCATCAACACTCACGTGGGCTTCGCTGATTTGGCCGTCCCTGCCTATCCTGTCTCGCCAAGCCTTGGAATTGGCAGTCAGTGCAATACGGTAGATGTATGAGCCGGCTTTCCTGCCGTTGAGTTTCTCAACGTGCTGCCAAATCCCCAACAGCGAAT
>CP070830.1:1559117-1568558 GCA_020344865.1 Planctomycetota bacterium | reverse complement strand
GGTCAGGAAATACACTATGGAGAAGAGCTGGGTTTTGAAACAGACCCCCTGCTGGTTAATCCGGGCGGCGGAGGGACAATCGGTGATGTGCATCAGCTTGCAAGTCTTGAGGCCTATAAGCTGCAGAGTTCATCACCTCTTATTGATAATGGTGTACATATAGCGAAGCTTTTTACAATAAAAGCCGGCAAACACGATTACTACGGCACAGAGATTCCAGTCGGGGGCAGGTTCGACATCGGCGCCCACGAGTTTTCTAGAAGCAAGGCGGGCAGCGGCCGCTGAGGCAATTGTCGTCAATAAATTCTTGACAATGGGGGAGGTTATCAATAAAGTAGCTCTCTTGCTTGTTTGAGACGGTTAGGTTAGTCTAAAACCCCATTTACAGTATTAAAAAGGAGATTTACAAATGGCAACAAAGGTGGGAATCAACGGTTTCGGCCGAATCGGCAGAGCCGTTACCAGAATCATTGTGGAAAGAGGCGGCGAGCTTGAAGTTGCGGCGGTCAATGACCTCTCCGATGCCAAGAGCCTGGCACATCTGTTTAAATACGACACGGTGATGGGCAAATGGGCCGGCACGGTCCAGGTCAAGGACGGCAACCTTGTGATAAACGGCAAGGTTATCAAGGTACTGGCGGAGAAGAATCCTGCAGCGCTTCCGTGGAAGGATATGGGTGTCGATATAGTTGTGGAATCGACAGGCGTATTCCGTACCAAGGAATCACCCAAGGGCGGATACGGCGACCACCTCAAGGCCGGAGCCAGCAGGGTAGTTCTGACCGTCCCGGCAAAAGACGATATCGAAGCGACAATCGTTCTGGGTGTTAACGATGATATGCTGACCAAGGACGTAAAATGCGTATCGAACGCAAGCTGTACAACCAACTGCCTTGCGCCAGTGGCCAAGGTCCTTAACGATGCATTCGGTATCGAGCAGGGTGTTATGACCACCATCCACGCTTACACCAATGACCAGAGGGTCGCCGACATGATACACAAGGACCTTCGCCGCGCACGCGCAGCCGCGATGAATATTATCCCCACCACCACCGGAGCCGCAAAAGCCATAGGCAAGGTCGTTCCCGAACTCGATGGAAAGCTCGACGGCTTCGCCATTCGCGTGCCTGTCCCGGTAGGCAGCGTTGTTGACCTGGTCGTCAACGTCAAAAAGCCCGTTACGGTAGAGAAGGTAAACGCCGCTATGAAAGCGGCGGCGGACGGACCGATGAAGGGCGTACTGGTTTATTGTGATGAGCCGATAGTCAGCAGCGACATTGTCAATGACCCCGCTTCGAGTGTTTTCGATTCTCTGTGTACAATGGTAAAGGATAAAACTGTCAAGGTCGTCAGCTGGTATGACAACGAGTGGGGCTATTCGAACCGCACCGTTGATATTATGGAAAAACTGGCGAAGATGTAAAGTAATGATGTGGACCCGCCCTTGTTCGGACGGGTCCTTTCTGATATCCTGTGAAGTCCCGCTCGAAACGGCGTCTATAGCAAAGGTTTTATAAGCAGGTGACAGCTTATGAACAAAAAACAGCTTGAACAGTCGCTTGTTCTCATCAAGCCGGACGCCCTTAAGAATTCCATCACGGGATTTATTTTTTCCCAGTTATCAGAAGTTCACACAGGAGCGCGTTTTGCCGCCGCCAAGGTCGTCAATGTCACCAGGTTCCTTGCGGAAGAGCACTATGCCGAGCACAAGGGAAAGAAGTTTTATGAATTACTGATAGACCACATTATGGGCAAGGCCCATTATCCTGAGCAGGAAAAATGGAAGCGCCGGGTAATTGCGATTGTCTATCAGGGCCCCGATGTTCTAAAGTCTATAAGGTCAGTAGCAGGCCCGACAAATCCACACCAGGCAAGAGAGGAGAGACCCGGCTGTATCAGGGCGCTCGGAACAATTGTGCCGGTCAAGGATGCGAAAGGCAATATTATCGATAATCGAATGGATAACTTAATTCATGCTTCGGCGACAACAGCTGACGCCGAAAGGGAAATTAAGCTCTGGTTTGAGCCCCATGACCTTCCTCCACTTATGCGGGCGTATGAGACAGAAATATGCACCACTCATTATTATTACAAGGACGGACAGCTTTATGATGTATACGAACCTGATAGCGCGTTTTTACTCGCCCCCGGCGATGTGGTCTGGAAAACCGACCTGGAAATTCTCGAGAGCTGTGCCCTCAACGAACCTGTAAAAGACAGATTAAACGCTGTGGTGGCAAAATACCTTATCAATAAAAATTAAAAGTAACTACCGGTCCGCGTTTTAAAAAAAGAAGGAGCTTGGTATGACAAAAAAAACGGTCGCGGATATAAACGTAAAAGACAAGAAAGTCCTGATGCGATGCGACTTTAATGTACCGCTGGACGAGCGGTGCAATATCACCAGCGACGACCGTATAGTTAAGGCCCTTCCGACGATAAAGCACGTGCTTGACGGCGGCGGGTCATTGATACTAATGAGCCATCTTGGTCGGCCTGCCGGCGAAAGGGATGAGAAGATGTCTCTGTCGCCCGTAGCCCAAAGACTCTCGGAGCTGCTGGCTAAAGATGTTGTTTTCGCCGACGACTGTGTCGGTGATGACCCCACAAGCAAGGCGGCGGCGCTGAAAGCGGGCGATTGCATGCTGCTTGAGAACCTCCGCTTTCACAAGCAGGAGACTATAAAGGACAAAGCCGCAAAGGAAGATGCGCAACTGCGCCAGGCCAAAGACGATTTCGCCAAGTCTCTTGCCGGGCTGGCGGACATATACGTTGACGATGCCTTCGGCACTGCACACAGGGACAACGCCTCAATGTATACCGTGCCTGAAGTAATGAAGGGTAAGCCCCGAGTTATTGGATTTCTGATTGAAAAGGAACTGAAATTTCTCGGAGAAGCGCTAAGCGCGCCGGAAAAACCCTTTGTTGCGATATTAGGCGGGGCCAAGGTCTCCGATAAGATAGGCGTAATCGAGAATCTTCTTGATAAGGTTGACAGCATACTTATAGGCGGCGCAATGGCCTTTACATTCTTCAAGGCTCAGGGCCGCAGCATCGGCGACAGTCTGTGTGAAGACGATTTCGTTGAGAAAGCCGGCGAAATTCTCAAGCGCGCCGAGGAATCCGGCTGCGAAATAGTCCTGCCGGTCGACTGTGTAGTTGCCAGGGAAGTCAAAGCGGGCACCGAGAATAAAGTTGCCGCGTATAATGTTGAAGCGGGGTGGCGCGGTCTGGATATCGGGCCGGAAACCCAAAAGCTCTTTGCTGAAAAACTTGACGGCGCGAAAACAATAGTCTGGAACGGCCCGATGGGCATCTTCGAGATACCGCCCTTTGACGAAGGTACGAAGGCGGTTGCTATGGCTGTTGCGGACGCTACGGACAAAGGAGCCCTCAGCGTAATCGGCGGAGGTGACAGTGCCAGCGCGATAGAAAAACTCGGTCTCGCACAGCGCGTAAGTCATATATCAACGGGCGGCGGGGCTTCGCTGGAGTTTTTAGAGGGCAAGAAATTCAAGTGTCTGGAAATCCTCGATGAGAAATAGAACCACTAAGCAGAGTACCTCCCAACAAATACCAATTGCAGCAGGAAAGATATGTCGAACTTAAGGCTGCCTAAAGCCGGAACTATTGAGGTCGTACCCTCCATACTGAGCAGCGATTTTGCAAAGCTGGCCGACGAGATAGCGGAGATAGAATCGGCCGGGGTCAAGATGGTGCATCTGGATATTATGGACGGCCATTTTGTTCCGAATATGACAATCGGCCCGCCGGTTGTTGCCAAACTCCGCCAGCACGACCATGACCTTGTTTTCGACTGCCATTTGATGATAACCGAGCCGGCCAGGTTTATCGAGAGCTTCGCCGAAGCTGGCGCCAACCATATGACTTTCCACATCGAAGTGACCGATAAGCCTGAAGAAATAATCGACAAACTGCACGCACTCGGCTGTACTGCGGGAGTATGTCTTAATCCGGATACGCCCGTGGAGGCAATCGAGAAGGTTGCGCCGCTTTGCGATATGGTTTTGGTCATGACGGTCCATCCCGGCTTCGGCGCTCAGGAGTTTATGCCCGAGGCGGCCAAAAAGATAATTAGAGTCCGCGAGATTGTCGGCCCCGATATACGCGTGGAAGTCGACGGCGGAATAGACCCGGAAAAAACGCCTATTGTGGTTTCTTACGGCGCCGATACCCTCGTGGCGGGCCATGCCATATTTTCACAAACCGACCGTGTTGCCGCAATAAACGCCATCCGAGACGCCGCAAAGTAATTCTTGTGGTAAATACTGCGAATCTTTGGTAGGATATCCCATACCTTCTCAGAAAGAACGGCATGGTTATGACCAAAAAAGCTAAACCCGACTGGAACGGCTATTCACTGAAGCCGCGAAAAGATATGCCCGATGGGCTCTGGATGGCGTGTCCGGGCTGCAAGCACATGCTCTATAAAAAAACCGTCGAGGAGAACCTCAACGTCTGTCCGGAGTGCAACCATCATTTTCGTATCCCGGCCGCGACCCGCATCAGGTACTTAGCCGATGAAGAGTCATTTCAGCCGATTCTAAGCGACTTGACTACCGAAGACCCACTCAGCTTCAAGTTCAGGGACACCACATATAAGCAGCGCCTGAAGGCCGAGGAGAAAAAAAGCGGCTCAAAAGAGGCCATGCAAATCGGCAAGGCCTTCATCAAGGGCCGAGGCGTTATCCTGTGCGTGATGGAGCCGAATTTCCTGATGGGCTCAATGGGCTATGTGGTCGGGGAAAAGCTCTGCGCCGCTGTCGAAAAGGCCATCGAGGAAAAACTCCCCCTCGTGGCGATTTGCTGCTCCGGCGGTGCGAGAATGCACGAGGGCGTTGTATCGCTTGGGCAAATGGCCAAGACCTCCGCGGCGCTGGCAAAATTCGACGAGGCTGGAGGCCTCTATATTGCTGTTCTGACAGACCCGACGACGGGCGGCGTTACGGCCAGCTTTGCAATGTTAGGAGACTGCCTGATAGCTGAGCCGGGTGCCTTGATTGGCTTTGCCGGGCCCCGCACAATTGCCGAAACCATAAAGGTGGAGCTTCCGGAAGGGTTCCAGACGGCGGAATTTATGCTCGAACACGGCTTCGTGGATATGATTGTCGACCGCAAGGACCTGCGAAGCGAAATCGCACGACTCATCGACTACTGCCAAAAATAGACAACGTTTTTTGGCGTATTACTGATAGCGGCAAAACTTCTCTTTCACTCATAGCCGAATATTCTTATAATCTCACCTTAAAACCTGTTACGGAACAGATATGGGCTATTTTCGCGAAAATATCGAAAGGGCCAAAGGTTACGAGCCGGGTTTTCAGCCCAAAGAGACGGACGTGGTGAAGCTCAACACCAATGAGAATCCCTATCCGCCCTCGCCCGCCGTGGCCAGGGCAATCAGGAACATCTCGCAGGAGCAGGTCCGCCGATACCCCGACCCGACAGGCAGCGTGTTTCGAGAGGCGGCTGCACAGGTCAATGAGGTCGACCCGGATTATATTATTTGCTGCAACGGCGGAGATGAGCTGTTGAAAATCGCCTTGCAGGCTTTTTGTGATGAAAATCGCCCTGTGGCGTATCCGGTCCCTACCTATTCGCTCTATCCGGTGTTGGCCAATCTTCAAAACTGCGGGGCGATTGAGGTCCCATTTGACAGCGAGTTCGACCTGCCGGACGAGCTGGCTCGTACCGGCGCGGCACTGACCATTGTCTGCAATCCGAACGCCCCGACGGGCAGCTTTGTAAACGTTGACGAGCTGGCCTCTTTGGCGGGTGAGCTTGCCGGCGTGTTGCTGATTGACGAGGCATACGTCGATTTCGCACAGCACAACTGCGCCGGGCTCGTTAAGGACTTTGAAAACGTGATAATCCTTCGGTCGATGAGCAAAAGCTACTCCCTCGCCGGTATTCGTTTCGGCTATGGTATTGCCCGGCCTGCTCTGATAGAGGGCCTGATGAAGGTCAAGGACTCCTACAACGTTGATTCGGTCGCAATCACCGCAGCCACCGCCGCGATAAAGGACCGCAACTATTTCACAGAAACAATCGAGAAAGTAAAAGCACAGCGCAAAAGACTGACCCACCAGCTCAGAGACCTCGGTTTTGATGTGCCCGAGAGCAGTGCCAATTTTGTTCTGGCAAGGTGCACCAACAACAGTGCTGTTGAACTTTATGACAAACTCGCAAAGCGAAACATCTACGTCAGATACTTTGCTTATCCCAAGCTCGAGGATAAATTGAGAATTACTGTTGGCACGACTGAGCAAAATGATAAACTGATTTCCGCCTTGAAAGAGATTTTATCAGAATAAGGGATTTCTTATGCAAGCAAGGACCGCCAAGACCCACAGACAGACCAAGGAAACCGATATTGCCGTCGAGCTTAATCTGGACGGCGTCGGCAAATATGAAATCGATACCGGCATAGGCTTCCTGGACCATATGCTCACACACCTGAGCAAGCACAGCAAAATCGATTTGGTCGTGAAGGCCAAAGGCGATTTAAAGACCGATGCGCACCACACTGTCGAGGACATAGGAATATGCCTCGGCGAGTGTCTGACAAAGGCGCTCGGTGACAAGAAGGGCATTGCCAGATACGGCCACAGTTCCGTGCCGATGGAAGAGACCATGGCAAACGTCTCCATTGATTTGTCCGGCAGGCCGAGCTGCGTATATAACGCCGACTTTCGCACGGACAAAATCGGCGACTTCGATGTTGAGTGCCTCGAAGAAATGCTGCGCAGCTTTTCAAACGCCGGTAAATTTAATCTGCACGTAAACGTGCCGTATGGCACGAACAGCCACCACATAGCCGAGGCGATTTTCAAGGCGCTTGCTCAGGCACTTGCCCGAGCGGTCAAAATTGTGGGCACCGACGTGCCGAGCACAAAGGGGACACTGTGATAGAAGAGCATGACCACGAGTACCGAACCGGAATCGGCACGGATATCCACGGGCTGCTCGAGGGCAGGAAGCTTATGCTCGGCGGCGTGCTCATTCCCGACCAGGACGGCCTGGCCGGCCATAGCGACGGGGATGTCGCGCTTCATGCGGTAATCGACGCTATGTTAGGTGCGGCGGCAATGGGTGATATAGGGACATTGTTTCCCGATACCGACCCTAAGTTCAAAAACGCCGACAGTAAAGGACTTTTGCTCGACGTCAAAGAACGCTTGGAGGAGAAGCGATGGGAGATTGTCAACGTTGACCTGACAATACATGCTGAGGAGGTGCGATTGGCGCCCTTCAAGGCCCAGATAAAAAGGTGTATCGCCAGTCTTTTAGGAATCGATTTTACGGCGACGAACGTCAAGGCGAAAACGAACGAGGGATTTGGCGACGTAGGTGCCGGCGAGGCGATGGCTGCTACCGCAATCGTTCTTCTGAAAAGAAAGTACAAGAGGACGCTTTAGCGATTTAGTTTTTTCGAGGTGCTTTGCAGATGAGACTAAAGCTTTATAACAGCCTGACGCGAACGAAGGAGGAATTCAAGCCCCTCAAGAAGGGTGTGGTCGGCGTATACGTTTGCGGGCCGACCGTGTACGGACATGCGCACCTGGGGCACGCCAAAAGCTATGTGGGCTTTGACATCCTGGTCCGGTATCTGCGCTATCTGGGATATAGCGTCACGTATGTTCAGAACATAACCGATGTGGGGCATTTGACTGACGATGCAGATGAAGGTGAAGATAAGGTCGGCGAAGCCGCCCGCAGAGAGAAGAAGCATCCGATGGCGCTCGCCGAGTTGTATACAAGGAGCTATTTTGAGGATATGGACAGGCTGAACTGCGTTCGGCCGGACATCAGCCCGCGAGCGAGCGGTCATATCATCGAGCAGATAGAGCTCGTAAAAACGCTTTTGGAAAAAGACTATGCCTACGAGGTCAACGGTTCGGTCTACTTCGATGTGTCGAAATTCGCCGATTACGGCAAGCTCTCGGGCCGGAACGTCGAAGATATGCAGGCGGGCGCCCGCGTAGAGATTTCGCCGGACAAGAAAAATCCCGCCGACTTCGCCCTTTGGAAGAAGGCCGAACCCAACCACATTATGCAGTGGCCGAGTCCGTGGGGAATGGGTTTTCCCGGCTGGCACCTCGAGTGCTCAGTGATGAGTATGAAATATCTCGGAAAGACCATAGATATCCACGGCGGCGGACTCGAAAACCAGTTCCCGCATCACGAGTGTGAAATCGCCCAGTCGCAGGCCGCCAACGACGCGCAGTTCGTTCGATACTGGCTGCACAACAATATGGTCACCGTCGACGGACAAAAGATGGGGAAAAGCCTTAATAATTTTATTACTCTCAAACAGGCCTTTTCAGGCGCTCACGAGAAATTGACCAAGCATTATGACCCGATGGCGGTCAGGCAGCTCATTCTAAACAGCCATTACAGGAGCCCTCTGGATTTTTCCGATGCGGCCCTCTTTGCGGCGCACAGCGGGCACGAAAAACTGACCGAAACTGTCAAGGCGGTCAGAAAAAGAATGTTGCAGGCGCCCAACGGTCCTATCGAAACGAAACTGGCAAAGCAGCTAAGGCAGTTCAGGGTAAAATTCGAAGCCGCGATGAACGACGATTTGAATACTTCCGTCGCGCTTTCGGTCCTGTTTGAGCTGGCCAGGGTCGCTAACAAGCTTCTTGACCAAAACACGACCGACCAGACTTTAAGTGCCATCGACGCCCTGTTCGGCCGACTGGGAGACGATGTGCTCGGAATCGTCAAGCACCAGTACGAGGAGCAGGTTTCCGATGAGGTGATAGATAAGTTGGTGAGATTTTGGATTCAGCGGCGAAATCAGGCCCGCAGAAACAAAGATTTCGCCTTGGCCGACGGAACCCGCGCCGAGCTTGATAACATCGGTATTGTCCTGGAGGACGGGCCCGATGGAACCACTACATGGAGGTGGAAATGAGGATACTCGGCATTGACCCGGGTTTGCAGGTCTGCGGATACGGCTGTTTGGAGACTGGCGCCGATAAGGACAGATTGATTGAAGCAGGCGTCTTTCAGACAGACGCGGACCGGCCGGTAGAGACAAGGCTAAACCAGATTGCCCGGGACATCGAATCGCTGCTGGAAAGGTTCGGGCCGCAGCTCGTCGCAGTCGAGGAATTGTACTCGCATTACGCCCATCCGAAGACCGCGATATTGATGGGACACGCAAGAGGCGTTATACTACAAAAGTGTGCAGAAGCTGGCGTTGAGGTCAAAAGCTTCAGCGCGACACGTATAAAAAAATCGCTTACCGGCAACGGCAGGGCATCGAAAGAGCAGGTCCAAAAGACCATCCAGACGCTTTTGTTTTTGCCGCAGGTGCCGCAGCCGGACGATGTGGCCGACGCGATTGCGGCCGCGATGTGCTGTGCGAATTCAACGCTAACGATAAAGACTCGGGCATGATAGCCAGGATTG
>CP070830.1:1551779-1559017 GCA_020344865.1 Planctomycetota bacterium | reverse complement strand
GTCCTTCCCAGCCACGGGTAGCTGGGAGTCATGGGGCACAGTGAGTATAACAGCAGACCTCAACGCCGGTACTAACTCCGTACGGGCAACGGCAATTGGTTACAGCGGAGGAAATGTCGACCACTTGAAGCTTATTGGCAGCAACTGACCAGCCAACGGCATCTGTTGCGATGAAATGACTTAGATGACTGGTTGAAAACCGACTTATCATAAAGGCTCATTTCGCTTTCTACCGGACAAAAGTTGGTAATACCAGCCAAGCTTGCAGGCAATTCCCTTTACCACTGATTGCATGAGAAGAGCAGCGATGTAATACGGCGTCCGTTCTTGCCAGAATGTTCTTATGCCAGCCTTCAGCATCTCGAGACCATAGCCTTTCAGGTCGCCCTGCCGGAGGAGCACCCTGTTGTCGGCGAAGAACCTTCCGATATTGAAGTACCGTTTCCATATTCGGGGTAAGGAGTAACGGTGACTATGGTACACCCTTGCAGCTGAGGCATAATAGACAAAATAGTCGTGAAGGATGGCTTTGGCCGCAAATAACATGTCTTCATTTGCTATTACGTTATTTTCGAAGCCGCCGAGTTCGTTAAATGTCGAGCGTCTAACAGCGGAACAGCAGTTTGAGCAAAAAAACGTTCTGAGACCAAGGGTGGCTATTTGGCTTTTAGTTTTTAGAATGGACTGGGGTGGGTAGTTAAACTCACGTGCAAAGCGTTCCAAGGGGTGTGCATCCGACCAAGGTAATTGGCGGCCGTAGCATATGGCAATACTTGGGTCCGCTCGCATAGGTTTTATCAACTCAGCAATCATATGCTCATCGGCAGGTACTGCATCCTGAGTAAGGAATACAACAAATTCGGTGTTGGTATTAGCCACAGCGAGATTTCTTGCACTGCCATGGTTGAAATCGGCGCGCTTAATGGCTATTACCTCGCAGCCACGGTTCCTGGCTAACTCAACAGTTTCATCTGTGGACCCAGAGTCGATGACAAGAGTCCGGACGGCTCTTACGGTCTGGCTTTGCAAGCTTTCCAGCACCTTGCTGAACTGCCGACCCGCGTTGTGGGTGGGTATTGCGACGATTACAGAGTTCGTACCTCCGTTGGGGGCCGGTCCTGTCACCTCTCACCTCTTGGAATATCAGCCAACTCTGGAATCTGGTCTTCAACGGGGAATCGTCTAAAGCCGGAAAATTGCTCGTTATCAAGCGCAAGATTCGGGTTGTAAAAAGGGTCGTTGCCAAGTATTTCCGAGTGGTCGGCCATCAGCCTTTCTTGGTAATGCAACTCGTCCGCCGTTATGGGGCGCGTCTTTGCTTCATAGTGAATGGCCCGAACCATCGGATTGTAAAGACAACGGAACCCTTCTTTGCGCAGACGGATACAGAGGTCCACATCATTGTACGAGGTTGGATATCTTTCGGAGTTAAAGCCGCCAACAAACTCAAAGGCTGCCCGCCTGACCAGCGCCAGCGCCGCCGTTATTCCGGACATCTCCTGAAAAGCATAGAGACGTCCGAAATATCCGGCTGAATTTGACTCCATACGCTTGTGTGCATGCCCTGCAAGCCCCAATATTCCCAAAAGCATGCCGCCGTGTTGGACCTTTCCGTCAGGATACAGAAGTAACCCCCCGACAGTCCCGACGGACTCGTCAATTTGTGCGGTAGCCACCAATTGTTCTAACCAATTGTCCGAGACGATTTCAACATCATTGTTCATAAAGACAACAAACTCTGACTTCACTGAACTTACAGCGATATTGTTCATCGCCGAGTGATTGAAGTCATTATTGTACTGTAATACTTTAACGTGACGCTGTGAGCTTTCGGCAGCTAAATATTCTGTCACCTTCAAGTCATTGGATTGATTGTCCACAACTATAATCTCATAATTGGGATAGTTTGTGTACTCTCGTATCGAATGGACGCACCTTTGTAAAAGGTCCAGAGCGTTTCTTGTGGGAATTATGATACTAACTTTTGGAAAGTGTGAAGGTTGTAAGGCTATCTGATAGAGTGTTGGACAAAGCTTGTGAAGTGATACATCTGCTCTTAGATTTCTTCGCTTTAGCGCCTCTGCCACTACCTTTTGTGCGCCCATCGAGGGCTTTTGCTTTGTGCCAAGTGACCCTGTAACTTCCCGGCAGTGATACAAAACCCGGGGAATATGCACGATTTGCTCTCTCGGAATCACTTCTGAAAGCCGCAGCGATAAATCGTGCTCTTGACCACTATCCAATTCCCGCAACCCACCAATTTCAGAGAGTGCATCAGCGGAGTAAATAATAAAGTGCTGCGTGTACATATTAGACAAAAGCAGTTCAGGCGAAAAATCCGGCTTGAAATAAGGACTGTGGCAGCGTTCATCTTTCGATATCTTGTCTTCATCGGAGTAAAACCAACGGGCCTGAGGGTGCTTATTTATGGTCCATATTATCCAGGTCAAAGCATCGGCCGTAAGCTCATCATCCCCATCAAGGAACCCAATGAATTTACCTCTTGCCTGTCTGATTGCCGAGTTGGTTGCCTCCGCCATTGTTGAATTGTGCTTTAAACAAAATGCACGAACGCGGCTGTCTTGCGATGTCCAAGTACTCACCAACCTTATCTGACTGCTCTTCTGACTCGCACTGTTCACCAATATGAGTTCCCAATTTGCGTAATATTGGCTGGCCACTGAATTAATGCATTTCGCCAGCCACTTGCCGTCCCTTTTATCCACCACCACTATTATTGATATAACGGGCTTATTAGGACATTTGGCCAAAAGAAACTGACTCTGCGAACGTGAAAGCTGGTTTCGAAAAGGTCGGTACGAAGGCTCTCGTATAGGTGTGCCGAATCTTCCCAGCAGACGATACCAACATAGCCTCAAACCACCGGACCTGTACGCGTTTACGGCCTTGGCAAATTTTCTAACCTCTGGCCTCAAAAAAAACCAAATGAAAGCACGAGTAAGAATTAACAAATACGGAGGCCTTTCTTGGATTTGCGGCCTCTCAATCTGTTCCTGTTGTCTCTTTGGCCTCATCAACTAAAACCTTCCGATAGAACAGCGGTTCTTTCTTAAATGTTCAAATAGGCCCGAAGCTTCAAGCTTCACTGGTCCTGGTAGGCTGCTATTTGTCCTCCACAGGACATTTGCATCACCTCTGTTATGACCCTTGTGATATCTTGAGCATATCTTTCAACTGTAAACTTTTCTGCTGCGACCTCCCGCCCCCTCTCGCCCATCATTGTTACTTTATCCGGATGGCGGAATAGTTCTATAATCTTGCGTGCCATCTCTGAATGGTCGTTGGCCGGAACGAGATAACCGGTACTACCATCCTTTATTATCTCTTTTCGGCCTCCTGTGTCCGCCCCTATCACCGGGATACCAGCAGCCATTGCTTCCATTATCGTGCGCCCGAAAGATTCTACCAAAGAAGGGGATAGGAGGACTTTGCAATAGGGAAGAACCTTCGCAACATCATCTCTATATCCTGCAAAAACAACTTCATCTAAGACATTGAGTTCTGAAGCCGTTCTTCTTAGATATTCCAAATATACTCCGTCTGCTTCTCCAATCAGAAGAAGTTTAATATTCGGGATTGCTTTTCTGGCGATTTCCACTGCGCGAATAGCGACATCTTGAGCTTTGTTTTCTTGTATAGGTGCAACTACGGCAACCAACCAGTCTCCCTGTGCTGCTCCCTCTATACCTGGAAAAGAAGACGGCACTGCAAAAGCCTCCGAGTCAACAGCGTTGTAGACCACTTGCACCTTATTATGATGATCCAGACATTGAAACTGCCTCCCGGTCGCATTCGAGTTGGTGATAACCTTGTTTGACAAGCTCACAATGAGCTTAAACAGCACCTTATGCGGCAGTAAAGAGTGTAAGCCCGGGTTCCCCTGCAATATTTCCCTTATATGCCAAATATGTGGTTTTCTATTAATGGCAGCCGCAAGTGCTCCTGTGAACTTTACTATTGTATTGGTATAGACGAGGTCTACTTTTTCGCGTCTTAGTGTCGAGATCAACTTCCAGAGCGCCTTTACTTCAGAAATTACACAGCGAATTGTCGATCGCACATCAACCTTATCCCGTACCCACCATGGGGAGCGAACCTCCCATACTTTAATATTTAACTTCGTAATTTCCTCCTCTAAGGGGCCTGGTTCGGGTAAAGCAACAATTGGCTCGATATATTTCCTGTCTATATTCTTTAATAAAAGCAGCAAGCTCCTTTCCGCCCCGTACATAGCTGAGGAGTGAGAGACGAAAAGCACTTTCACTCGGTCTCTACAATACTTCATATCATCAATACTGTTCGCTTGTGAGGAATTCTATGCTTTAGAAACACTATATCACTAACTTCGTCCCTGAACCGTTTGATTCGGGTCATCATACAATCTGTTCTACTTCGTTGCGTAGCCCTTTGTATTTGTAAAGCCCGATCCAACCTGTGGTCATTCCAATTAGTCCGCCGGTAATGTTAAATAAAAAATCAAACAGTTTCTCTTGCAATTTGTATAGCCCCGGCCAGTTCTGCTCAAGATAAAGCTTCTGACCCCACGAAGGCAATATCGCCTGTCTTCTTATTCGTACGCTAATGCGTTCAAGCCGGTACTTAGAGCAGAACTGGACCTGTGGGTTGTCAAGGCAGAACATCCAATCAATTGCTTCGGGGGGATATGGTTTTATATGGTCGAAGTCAACATAGAAACACGGCCACATAAGCGGCGTGGCAATAATGAGGTGTCCTCCGGTCTTCAGGCGCTCCACATAATGTTCAATGAAATGGAGTAGCTCCGGCGGTGGAAAGTGCTCGATGACATGCGACATTATCACAAGGTCGTAAGAATCGGAGCTTTTATCAAATTCCTCCGACGTCATACAGTTCAGGCCTTTAGCCAAGTTCGCCTTGACTATCGAGGCATTAACATCAATACCAACACTATTGAACCCGTTATCCTTCAGCAATTTGAGGTATCTCCCATATCCGCATCCTATGTCCAGGATTCGCTGTTCTGGTTTCAAATTTAGAGACGCCACTAAAGTGAGCAGATTTTTTGCTTCATCGAACTTGTTCTTGAACTTACGCATGCCAATGCCCGTCTCTTATATTGAAGAACCTTACCTGCTTGACCTACTCCTAAATGATAGAATTGGCATTCCGCAGGTCAGTACTGTTTCCCCGGTCGTAAACACCCAACATGTCCCGTGGACCGCCCTGCGCCTTAATTTCACCATCTTCGAGCAGGATTACCCTATCGCAAAATCTTTCAACAGCCTCAAAATCGTGGCTAACGAATAAAATCGTCCGCCCACTTCTTTTAAATCCCCTAAATGAGCTATAACATTTGCGCTGGAACTCCATGTCTCCTACTGCCAAAACCTCATCCACCAGCAGTATTGGGCTTTCAACGCTCACCGTAATGGAAAAGCCCAGTCGCACCTGCATTCCTGACGACAGGTTTTTTAGCTTTGCATCGACAAATCTTTCCAGTCCGGAAAAGTCAATTATCCAGTCATACTTTTCCTCGACCTCCTGCCGCGACATGCCGAGTAAAGCGCCGTAGAAAAAAATGTTGTCTTTGACCGTAAGTTCCCACTGAAATCCCACCCCCAGTTCAAGAAAAGGAGCTATCATTCCGTTAGTGGATACACTCCCTGAGGTTGGCTCAAATACTTTGGCTATGACTTTCAGCAACGTAGACTTGCCGGCGCCGTTCTTGCCTATAATCCCTAAAAACTCGCCGTCATTGACCTTCAAGTTTAGATTGCGCAAAGCATAAAGCTCTTCATATGTCTTCTTCTGAAGAAGACTGACGAATCTTTGCCGCAGAGTTGTTTTTTTGTCGTGCGGCAAACGGAACACCTTGCTTACTTCATTAAGAGTTATCATAAATCCTCTGCGAAGCTGCGTGACAATCGGTTGAACATTCCTAAACCTATCGCAAATAAACCTACCGCCACAAAAACTATAATAATGTGATTCGTTAAACCTAAGAATTCACCGCCCGGCCCGATTAATGCCTGTCTGCTGCCCTGGATAATCCTCGCGACGGGATTTAGAAATATTAACGTATGGTATTTCGCCGGCACTATGGAAATCGGATATATGATTGGCGTTGCCCAAAAACCAAGCTGAACGAAAACCTCCCAAATATGGTGGATGTCCCTGAATTTCGGGAACAACGCACACAGCAAAAGTGCCAGGCCCACCACAAGTATGTAAAGCTCAGCCAAATAGACGACAAAAAGCAGTGCGCTCATGCGAAAGCGAGCGCCGGAGAAAGCAAAAAATATAAAAAACACACCTATATTGAGCAACAAGGTTAGAAGGGATGTCAAGGAAGAGGCCACGACGATAATCCACCGTGGGAAATAAATCTTTTTAAGTATTGACGCTTTGCTTTGCAGCAATACCATGCTGTTCAGGGTCACCTCAGACAAGAAATTCCAGAGGATAATCCCCAAAAGAAGATACAATCTGTAGTTTTCGACCTGCCATCTGACAAATACCGAAAATACAAGGTACAACGTCCCAAACATCAACAACGGCTTAAGTAGACTCCAAAAGTACCCTAACACAGAATTGTCGTATTTTATTTTAAAATCTGTTATAGCCATAACAGAAGTCAGAAACAGATAATTATTTCTATGTGAGACGTTCTCCATCTTACAATCTTCTTCTGTATATGATGATTCTGTTTTTATCTGCCTGGTCCACATATTCGTGCTCTATGTTGTCTAACTGTCCCGGCAAGATTGCCTCGTCGCTCTTGAATTCTCTGACAATATAATGAGCTTTTTTAGGAACCTGTCCAGCCTTACATATTACGCCTTTACGTTGGGCGTAGAAACTGATTCGAATATCGGGAACCGCCACAATATCTTTCTCGCCAGTGTGCGTTGCAAGCCATTGGGCAACCTCTCGAAAACTCTTCTTTGCTGAGCGAATAGGTGTAAGTAATCTGGGAATGCATATGGAAATACCGATAGCCAGCAAGGCCAAAAACCAAGTCGTCTCACCGGTTTTGGCCTTGGATGGTTTTTCAACTTCTTTAGAAAATTTACCTTGTAGCCAGGCCCCCATCGCCTGTAAACCGGCGGAGGCATAAAAAATTGTAAATATTACTAATGGCAGGGTGTGTCTTCTGCTCATATAGTCATATTTGCAGTAAAGCAGCACCATTAACGGTACGTTCAGGACAACAAGAGCTATTATGAAAAACTTCTCAG
>CP070830.1:1540952-1551679 GCA_020344865.1 Planctomycetota bacterium | reverse complement strand
CTGGTGGTTACCCGCGGAATTGGGACGCTCGGACTGAACCCTTTCATCTGTGAGAACGGCAGGATATTTATCGTAGCCGATAACATTCAGCTTTACCCTGAGGAGCTCTACGAAAAGGGAATGAAGGTAATCAGTGCGACGACGGTTCGCAGTCATCCGCTGTCGCTGCCGCCGCAGGTAAAGAGCCTGAACTACTTGAATAATATTCTGGCCAAAATTGAGGCGCTGGACAATGATGTGCCTGAGGCGGTTATGTATAACCACGAGGGCTATGTTGCCGAGGCGACCGGTGACAACGTTTTTATTGTTAGAGACGGCGTGGTTTATACGCCGCCGGTCCAGGCCGGAGCTCTGGAAGGGATAACGAGAAATCTCGTTATCAGGCTGGCAAAGCAGGAAAATCACCGGGTTGTTGAAAGTAATCTAACAAGATTTGACCTGTACGTTTGTGACGAATTTTTCCTTACAGGAACTGCTGCCGAGGTCATCGGCGTTGTTGAGATTGACGGCAGGGTTATCGGTGAAGGCAAACCGGGGCCTGTTACTAAACTGCTTAGAAAAAGATTCTTCGAATACGCCCATGGAAAGGGGTAGCGGATTTAGGGCAGAAGAAACCGACCGTTAAGACCAAAACGCAATGCAGTTACCGGCACATACTGGCACATCTGACGACTTCCAACAGAACCGAATCCCGGATTTTAGGCTCATTGATGATGAACTGGCTCGTGTGAAAGAGGCTATCGTTGAGCAATTGGTTCCAGCTGAACCGGATGAGTCAATTAGCCGATTGGCCGCGCAGGTGAATATCTGTGGCGGCAAGTTGATTCGGCCTGCTCTTGTGTTGCTTGCCGGTAAGGCTGTCGGTAAAGTCACGGATGAGCACATCCGTGTTGCGGCGATTATAGAGATGACCCATAATGCGACACTGCTCCACGATGATGTTATAGACGAAGGTCAAAAGCGGAGGGCAGCACCTACCGTAAACGCTATTTGGGGCAACGAAGCTGCCGTTCTTCTTGGCGATTTTTTGTTAAGCAAGATTTTCAGGATGTGTACGGACTTGCGCCCGCAGATAAGCAGCTTCATTGCTGCTACTGCTGCTCGAATCTGCGAGGGCGAGTTGAGGCAGATAGTCAAGAGGCAGAACTGGCAGTTGAGTGAATCCGAGTACATTGAAATAGTTACCGAAAAGAGCGCCGCTCTTTTTAGCAGCTGCTGCTATCTCGGCGGTCTTATAGCCGGTGCAAATGAGGTCGAGACCCGCGCCCTGTCTGATTTCGGCCTGAATACCGGCATTGCGTTTCAGATTACCGATGATTTGCTTGATATAATCGGCGATGAACGCAAAACGGGCAAAACGCTCGGCCGCGACGCTGATAAAAACAAGTTGACTCTGCCCGTAATACATTTACTGGATGTAGCGGATGAGGCCGAGAAAAGAAATCTCAAAAGCAAGTTGAATGCTTTCAGAATAGATAAAAAGCCCTTGGTGCAGATGCTAAGGACTTGCGGCAGTTTGGAATATGCGCAGAGCCGGGCTCGGCAGTTTGCGGCCAAAGCAGTTGAGTCACTGGCTGATTTAAAGGAAAGCGATGCTAAAGATACATTGATTGAGACTGCCGGATTTGTAGCTAACAGGGTGCCAGTCTCGTAGCTTTTGGCGCTTCGACTGTCGTGATTCGCCTGCGGAGCTAAAATAAGAAGGCCGGTCTTTCGAAAGACCGGCCTTCTTGCGAACAAGGCGTAGCTGTCTTAGAACTTGTACTTCATGCTCAGGGTGACCCAGGTTTCGTCTTCGCTATTGACAGTATCTTCCCATGATGATTGATAGTAGAGGGCCGGAGTGAAGGAAAGATTGTCACTAATAGCAAAGTCTGTTGAGATGCCAAAAACGGCGTGTGACCAGTCATGGTCGACGCTTCCACTCGCGGGTCCTATGACAACACCGGGAGCGACGCCGTCGTTGTACACCATTGCTGCGGTGAGATGGAGCGCTTGCTCCGGCGTATCGGGCAGAAGGCCCGGGATCATCCAGTCATAACCCAAGCCGATGATATGAGCCCATCCCGAATTTCCACTGGCGGCAGAGTTGCCTTCGGACGGCCACATGGTAAGAATTGTGTAGCTTGGGACGATGCCTGCCGGGCAAATACTTGGCCAGGAGAGAGACGCAAACCATTCCTGCATATCGGCAGCTTGGGCGCTGGCTGCAGAGCTTCCGCCTCTGGGTTCGTCCGGGAAACCATAATAGACCCAGCCCGTGGTATAGTTGGTGGCGTAAGGTTCGCCTTCGAAAAGGTCGTTGCCGTAGTATAAGGATACGTGTATCCGCTGGGAATTTTCGAATCCTCCGTTAATAGCCCTTGTGTATCCAACTAATACGCCGACACCTGTGCCATAGAGGTCTAAGTCGATGCTGGTTTGCATTGCGCTATGGTCATCTGCGTAGTAATCAAAGCCGCGCCAGATGTAGCTGGACATGTAGGTAAAATCGAAAGTTCCATGCAACTCAGGCTCCTGAGCATTGACAAGACCGACTGTGCTTAACAAAACCGCAACAGCAAATAAGATTGTCTTCTCCTTCATATTTATCTCCTTAAAATATCCTACCTCAACCTTCGGTTCTGACAGACCTTTACAGAATATAACGCTTTTATCATCCTCTGCGGGATGTTATAAAAAGTTTATCCGGATGTGGGCGCAAATCAAATGAAAAAAACATTTTTTTGGATTTTTTGTCCGACCTGTGGGCCAAAAAGTGTGGCGAAATACGGTGCTGCAGGGCCTTAAAATACATTTCGACACTTTTGCGCATCTTGCATATAATTATGCTTGATGCGTGATGAAAAGAGTAATAAATCGTTATTCAGCCGGTCCGAGCAGGCCAATATTGCCTCGGCGGCGCCCTTGGCCGTCCGGATGAGGCCAAGGAACCTCGGTGAATTCCTCGGGCAAAGGCACTTTCTCGGGCCGGGCAAGCTGCTGACCAGAATGCTCGAAGCGGACAGGCTGACGAGCCTGATATTCTACGGACCGCCGGGCGTAGGCAAGACATCGCTGGCGGCAGTGATTGCGAATTACACGAAGGCGAAGTTTCATTATCTAAGCGCGCCAGCGGCAAGCGTTCGGGATATTCGTGAGATAATTGCTGCCGCTACTGACAGGCTTGCGACCGGCGGCCAAAGAACCGTGCTCTTTATCGACGAAATCCACCGCTTCAACCGTGCTCAGCAGGATGTGCTGTTGGATGATGTCGAGGAGGGCGTGTTAATCCTGATAGGTGCCACTACTGAAAATCCGTTCTTTGCGGTTAATTCACCATTGATTTCTCGAAGCACCGTATTTCATTTTGAGCCGCTTGAAGAACCGGATATCTTAAGATTGCTCAGAACCGCAATTACTGACCCCGAAAGGGGACTTGGGAAGTTAAATGTCGAGGCGGATGAGGAGGCATTGAAATTTTTGTCGGTTGCCAGTGACGGCGATGCCCGAAGGGCACTGACAGCTTTAGAGGTAGGCGTATTATCCCAGGCTGCCCATCACGAAGAAAATGACTCACAATCGCTCGGCCAAAGGGCTCAAAGCAAAACCCCCTTCAGGCCCAATAAAGGGCATTTGAGTCGCCCAAAGGGCATTAAATTTAATCTGGAGGTTGCCAAAGAGTCGATACAGCAAAAGGTGATTGACTACGATGGCACGGGTGACACACACTACGATTTGGCAAGTGCATTACAGAAAAGCATGCGTGGCAGCGACCCCGACGCCACTGTTTACTGGCTTGCCCGGATGATAGCCGGCGGCGAGGACACGCGATTCATCGCTCGGCGGATTGCAGTTTGTGCCGCCGAGGATGTCGGAAACGCTGACCCGATGGCGACGGTTTTGGCGTCGGCGGCAGTTCAAATATCTGAGTTTGTCGGCCTGCCGGAGGCGCAGCTCGCGTTGGCCCAGGCGGCTATATATGTCGCCTGTGCACCGAAGTCAAATGCGGCCGCCTCAGCCATTTGGAGAGCGGTCGACGATGTAAAGTCGCAGAAAACAATAGCTGTGCCGCAACATCTTAAGGACAGCCATTACCCGGCCGCTAAGAAACTGGGTTACGGAGCAGATTACAAGTATCCGCATAATTTTAAGAATGGCTTCGTGCCGCAGGAATATCTCTCGGCGAAAGTTAGAACCAGATATTACAAACCGAAAGAAATCGGCTATGAAAAAGATATAAGGCGTTATTTACAAAAATTGCAGAGCTTGATCAAAGACCACAAACCTACCGGGGGAAATACCCCGAAACAGGACAACTAACATGGATAAGACACAGTTGCGCAGTGAGCTGCAAAAACGCCTGCTCCAGATGACCGAGCAGCAGCGAGACCAGAAGAGCCGTCAGGCTTGTCAGAATTTGATTGCGACGCCGCAATTTCAGCGCGCAGCGGCGGTTATGATGTATTTATCGCTGCCGCATGAGGTGGATACTTCGGAGGCGATACTTCATGCCTGGCAGCTCGGCAAGGTAGTGGCGGTGCCGAAGATTTCCTGGCAGCAAAGGCATATGATACCGGTGCGGATAAATTCACTGGAGACCGGCTTTTCGACCGAGGTCGGCGGGCTTCGCAATCCTGTAACGGGCGTACCGATGCCGTTTAGGGAGATAGAACTGGTGGTTACTCCGGCGTTGGGCTTTGACAAAAAGGGCAATAGACTTGGTCGGGGCGGGTCCTATTACGACAGATTTTTCATTAACGATGAGCTCAGAGCACCGCGATGCGGCTTCGCCTTTGAAGAGCAGATAGTAGACTCGGTTCCGGTCACGGAGACGGATGTTCCGGTGGATTTTTTGGTTACCGATAAGGAAGTGGTTTATTTTAAGGACGGGCAAGGAGAATAAAATGGCTCTTTATTTTCCCAGGCGTATGAGGGGGCGACGAAGGCGGACTCAGAGGCGAATATATATCATTTCAGCGTTGCTGATTATTGCCGTAGTAATTGTTTTTATTTATGGTCTCGGTTCTTCCGGTGAAGATGAAGGCGAGACTGTTCAGCCTGTGATTGAAAGTGAGGCAAAGGAAGAGATGCAACCACCTGAACCTGAACCGGTTTTGTTGGAAGTCGCATCGGAGCCCACCTCTGAGCCCAATTCCCAGGTGGCGATGCTTATCGCTGAAGCCGTTGAGCTGGTCGACGCAAAGCCGCCTAAAATTATCGAGGCGCGCGACAGGCTGAACGAAGTCTTACCAATGCCTATGAGCGGCCGGCAGCAAGCCGTTGTCAAGAGGCAACTCTCCGAGCTTGCGAATAAGTGGCTGTTTAGCAGGGTCGTTTTCCCGCAGGACAGATTATGTGGTGCCTACGAGGTAGAGCAAGGCGACCAACTCAGGACGATTGGCAGACGATTCAAGGTGCCTTATGAAATTTTAATGCAAATTAACAAGATTGCCCGCCCTGAGGCCCTGCGGGCCGGAGAGACGATAAAAGTAATTAACGGCCCGTTCCACGTCAGGGTATATCGTTCGAGTTTTACTATGGATTTGTATCTTCAGAACACTTTTGTGCGGAGTTTTCCCGTGGGTCTTGGGAAGCCGGGCATGGAAACCCCGACCGGACTATGGGCCGTTAAATCCGACGGCAAGCTGATATCGCCCACGTGGACCGACCCAATGTCTGGCAAAACGTATGAACCTGAGGATGCTGATTATCCCTTGGGCTCGAGGTGGATAGGACTGGAAGGTCTCAAGGGTGAGGCGCTGGGTAGGACCGGATTTGCCATTCACGGGACGAGAATTCCGGAAGAAATCGGCACTGCGGGTTCCCAGGGATGTATTCGCCTGCTCAACGGCGACGCAATACTTGTATATAACCTGTTGGTGCCCGAATATTCGCGAGTGGAGGTAGTTGAATAAAACTCGCTTAAAATAACGGAGTATTTTTTGGCCGTATTTGTGAACCAAAGGATGGTTGCGAGCAGGAGAAGCAATGGTGCAGCGTTTTGGGCGTGGATTACTTCAATCGCAGTGCATCTGATGGTGCTGACCTGTTTTGGATTTGTCACATTTTCCCGGTCCGAAGGTAGGATGGTTCAAGGGCCTGCGCCGACGGCTAAAATAAGCCGTATAAAAAAGCTTACCACCTCAGCACCCTTAGTACCTAAGCCAAAGGTAAAAAGGCCGGCAAAAGCGATATCTGTAAAGGATGAGGGCAGACTGTTGTCGGTCAATCCGGTCTTTGGTGCTGCAAAATCGCGCTCGCGGAATTTGGCAAATCCTTCTTTTTCAGCAGATGGTCTTTCATTGGCGGGTGCCGGTGCCTTTGCTCGCGCGATTGAGTTTTTCGGCAGCTCCACGGATAAGCGTAAGGTCTGTTATCTTGTCGATTGTTCGGGCAGTATGCTGGGCGTATTCGGTCGGGTCAGAACAAAACTGGCTGAGTCAATTGCACGGCTGCAGCCGGACCAGTTTTTTTGCATTATCTTTTTCGGAGGCGACAGATTGATTGAATTCGGCGGCGGCAGCCTTGTTCGCGCAACTGAGCAGGCAAAGTCGGCTGCATTTGAGTTTATCGATTCGGTCGAGCCGGCGGGGCAAACGGATGCGCTGACGGCACTCGAGAGGGCGGTGCAGGTCCGTGACCGCATGGGTATGCGCCCGGGGGCAATATATTTTCTTACCGATGGTTTTGAGCTGACAACCGAGGGCCGGCAGAGATTTCTGCACAAAACAGCAAATCTGCTCGCCAGATTCGCGCCGGGCACGAGTATCAATACCATTGGATTTTGTTCTCTAAGAGAGGACCGTAAGATTCTGAGCATGATAGCAGAACAAACCGGGGGCGAATTTGTCTTTACCGCCGGCTTTTGATTGTTTATAAGGATAGGGTCTTGAATATTCGGTGAATCGGAATTCCGGAAGGGGCGATTGACAATGCACAAGAGCTTCTTGTTAAGAATTTTTCTTTTGATTTTTTTGTTGGCCGTCGTACTGGGGGTGATAGTTGTAGGGTTGCCGCTGCGAAAGGCGGCGCAGCGTGGTGACACTGCTGCTGTGCGTGCCGATTATGGCCAGATGGCGGCCGAAGCGGGCCGCAGGCAGAGTTTATTTGAGCAGTTTGTTATAGCGGGCGGGCCTATTGTCTGGTTCGTCCTTTTGCCGATGTCGGTTCTTATGGTGTACCTTGCGGTTGAGTACGGTCTTACCATTCGCCGCAAAAAGCTTCTTCCCTGTGGTGTGAGTGCTGAGGCCGTAGAGACCTTGCAGCGGTACGGCCCGGAAAAATTAAAGGAACGAATTGCCGATAGGGGCGATTTTGTGAGTGTCGCGGTTATCAAGGCAGTTACGCAGGGCAAAGGCGACTGGTTCCGGATGCGAAACCTGCTGTTTGAGTCGTTGCAGGAGCAGGCGTCGAGGCTTATGCGCAGGATTGAGTGGCTTAACTTAATCGGCAACGTATCGCCGATGGTAGGACTGTTCGGGACGGTTTTTGGAATGATAAAGCTGTTCGACGCGATTGTTACCGCCGGTGGTCAGCCGCAGCCGGCCCAGTTGGCGGGGGGAATCTCGGTCGCGCTGGTGACAACCTTTTGGGGCCTGTTTATTGCGATACCGGCGCTGGCGATACACGGTGTGTTTCGTAACCGTATTGAGACCCTGGCAAATGATGCGGTGATAGAGGCCGAGCATATCGTGCCCGAGATAAGACGGAGCATAAAAAAGCAAATGGTGTCCACAGCTGAACCCCGGACTGCCGCGAGACTAAAACAGCCAATCAGCGAGCTGCTGGCTAAATCCAGGAAGGCATCGGGCGATTCTGTACGCTTAAGATAAATAGCGAGGCAAACAGAAGGGAAATGTTTCTGAAAGCCCTTAACAACCCCCGCGATTCGTCCGGCTCATGTTCGTTTAACATGACGCCCATTATCGACATCGTGTTTTTGCTTATTATATTTTTTCTGGTGGTTTGTCAGTTCATCGAGGCGGAGAATTTCCCCGTAGCTGTACCGGATGGCTGTGAGTTCGCCCAAACTGAACTGGAACCCGGCGTGCAGCTCACCACTGTTACTGTTATAAAAACAATAGAAGGTGCAAGCGACTTCGCGGTCGGCTCAGAAAAAATTGCTGAGCCAGACTATGGTGGTTTGGTTGCTCAACTCGCTGAGTTGATAGATGTCCGCCTGAAAGACCTGCCCGCCGACAATAGGGTTGTTACTTTGCGTATTGACAGAAATGTTTGTTTTGCCGACGCCCAGTATGCGCTTGCAGCTGTTGCCGCAAGCACCGCCACCGATATTAAATTAGCGACCTTCAAAGACAGGCGCGCTGAGTCACAGTAGTTTTGAAGGCCGATTTTAAGCCGATTCTTTCTTTGCCTTCTGCTTGGCCTTCGATAGCTGTACCTTACCCTCGACGATATCTCGCGTGATGACATATTTTGCGGGCTTTGTTTCTTCAGGCAGTTGGTACATCAAATCGACCATCAGCTCCTCGGTAATCGCCCGCAGCGCCCTTGCGCCGGTGTCGCGCTCGAGGGCCTTTTCAGCCAGTGCGTGCAGGGCGCCTTCGGTAAATTCGAGCTCAGCATCCTCCATCTCGAAGAACCTTTTGTACTGCCTGATGAGCGCATTTTTCGGCCTGGTTAGTATCTCTATAAGCGCGTTTTCGTCGAGGGCCGAAAGGGCGGTGATTACCGGCAGCCTGCCCACCATTTCCGGAATCATCCCGTATTCGATGATGTCTTCGGGTATCACCTCTCTGATTATCTCACTGTACTCGGCTTTTTCATCGGTTCGCCCGGCCATTTCCGAATCGAATCCTATCATCTTTTTGCCGAGTCGTTTCTTGACGATATTTTCCAGCCCGACGAATGTCCCCCCGCATATAAACAGTATCTGAGAAGTGTCAAGTTGTATGTAGGATTGTTCTGGATGTTTTCTGCCGCCCTGCGGCGGGATATTGGCTATGGTGCCTTCGAGCATTTTCAAGAGCGCCTGCTGGACGCCTTCGCCCGAGACATCGCGGGTAATCGAGACGTTCTGGGAGGTCTTTCCGATTTTATCGATTTCGTCCACGTAGACGATGCCCTGCTGGGCGGCCTCTATGTCGTAGTCGGCGGCCTGCAGCAGCCGCAGCAGGAAATTCTCGACGTCCTCGCCGACGTATCCGGCCTCGGTGACCGTGGTCGCGTCGCAAATTGCGAAGGGCACCTTCAACATGCGGGCGAGTGTGCGCGCGAGCAGCGTCTTGCCGGAGCCGGTGGGGCCGATTAGAAGAACGTTGGATTTGTCAATTTCCACATCGCTGTCGTCACTGTCCGTGTGTAGCAGCCGTTTGTAATGGTTGTGCACCGCGACAGAAAGGTATTTTTTGGCGTGTTCCTGGCTGATTACATACTGGTCCAGATATTCCTTTATATCTCTGGGCTTGGGCATCTCTTTGAGACTGACCGCCGGCCTGCTGAGCCGCTTGCGGTTCTGCTCGATGATGTTGTGGCACAGCTCGACGCATTCCGGGCAGATGTAGACATTGTTCGGCCCCTCTATGAACGTATCAGCCTGGCTTCCCGCCCGGCCGCAGAAACTGCAGATTGCCTTGGATTTTTTGCTTCCCGATTGTTTAGCCATTATTGTTTGCCTGCTCTCATAAACAATCCTGTACACATATTGTAGCCGTTTCAAGCCGCTTAAGCAAGTTGTTTAGTGCCCTTTACTGTTATCGGTGGTTCCTTTGCACTTATATGACATTTTCCCGTCCTGGTCATAGGAAGCAAAGCAAATGTTGGTTTTTCCCCTCATCCGCGGGCTCAATGGTTACGGCCAAAAAATCCGCCGGAACTTTTTTCTGCTGCTAAGATTACCTAATCATTCCATTTGCTTTTTTAGCGAGTTCAGTCTCTCGGCCCATAAGGCGGGAATGTCGGCAAAACTGTTTTCGAGTACTTCTATAGTATGCAGAACATCGGTCTTATTTGTCTGCGGACATTTTGCCCAGCAGCGCAGCTCATAATACTTGGCTCGCCACCACTTCCAGCTTCTCTGATTTGCTGCGGGAGATTCATTTTTTCGCATTTCGGCGACCTGTGCCCACAGCCCTGCGGCCTTGTCGAATTTACCCTGCTCGCTTGACAGTCTTGCCCGACAGCGAATAATATCGACATCCGCAGTTTGCGCGATATTCTCGAGCAGTGCCTCAGCTTCAGAGAGTTTTTCCTTATCTTTTCCTGCCGCAAGGACACAAACTTCTGCTAAAAGCAAACTTGATTGCTCGTCAGGCGAACAGTCGTAGCAAAAACGAGTTGCTGTTTTGACCTCTTGCATCATCTCGTTAAAATCACCTGTTCTTGACTCGTACTCCTCGATTTCACTGATGATATCCGACAGCAGTTCCTTCACAGCCCCGGTGTGTTCGCAATCCTTGTTTTCAGCGACAAGGCCGCCAAATTGCCTGAGTAACGTGCCTTTTTGCTCTCGGTCGTTGTATTGCTTTTGTCGTATTGCATTTACCGTCAGTTCGAACCTCGCCCTGTTTCGCCAGCGACCGGCAGGGCGGTCGGCTATTTTTCGCAGCAGCTCTTCACCTTCTTTAGAGAGGCCACAGTCATTTAGCACGGCGCTGTAGATGTACTCGAGCCCCCTGTCAATTCGCTCGCCGCCGATTTTAACGTAGTTCTCAAAGGCCTTGAGAACAGGCTCGCATTGAGTTGAATCTTCCGCCAACAGATTATAGGCCAGTTGAGCGGCCTGT
>CP070830.1:1534833-1540852 GCA_020344865.1 Planctomycetota bacterium | reverse complement strand
GCCAACGGCTTTTCAATCATCGCTGCAACTTTGTTGGCTATGAACACCTCCGCCAGCTTTAGGTGTGTCACTGTCGGAGTAGCTATCGTTACTGCATCGACCTTGCCTAGCAAACCCGCACAATCAGTATAGGCTTCGGCACCGTATAGCTTGGCCAAGCGCTCCGCTTTCGTTCCGTCTATATCGACTACGGCAACAAGGTCACTTTGGGGCATCTGGTCGTAGACCTTTGCATGTATCTCCCCCATCTTGCCTGCCCCCACCACAGCAGTACGTATTGTGCTATTTGCCACTTCGTATCCGGCCCTATAAGCGCCCTTTTTGGCGCCTCTAAGCGCGGCTCCTTTCGTATCCCATCCTGCGCGCGATGCGCCTCTTTAATGCCTAAACGTCTCCAAATATCTGCCAAACCGCTGCTGGCTGCTTCTGGTTATCGCCTCAACCATAGCCCTTACGTTCTCATCAATGCCGTCCCCCTCGGCCACAGCCCTCGCATTCTCCGCGAGTGTACCGCCCTGACGATACAGCTTCTTGTAAGCCTCTATTATGGCTTGCTGCTGCTGCTCACTGAAACCTGCCCGCGCCAATCCTCGCTTGTTAACGCCGCGAACTCTGGGCGGATAATGGCCGCTGACAATCAGAAACGGTGGAACATCATGGTTTATGCCGGCCATGCCCGCAGCATAACACCATTTGCCGATAGTTACAAACTGATGCAGCAAAACCATCCCGCTAAGCCAAACACCTTCCTCAATCTTGCAATGTCCGCTTATCTGAACATAGTTGCTCAGCACAACTTTATCCTCGATTACGCAGTCATGCCCAATGTGCACGCCAATCATAAACAGATTGTCGCTGCCGACCTTCGTACACCTGCCCGGACATATGCTCGGATGAATCGTCACCTGTTCGCGAATTAGGTTATTATCACCTATCACAAGTCCCCCCGTCTCACAATCCAGGCTCAGGCCCAGTATCTGAGGCGTCCCTCCTATCACACAATTAGCAAAGAAATGGTTCCCGCTGCCAATCGTCACGTCTTTGCCGATTACAACATTGGCATCCAGCGCCGTACCGGTGCCTATTGAGACTCCCGCGTCAATAACACAATTGGGCCCAATTACGACTCCCTCAGCCAGGTGGGCGTCCCGGTCAATTACCGCGCTTGGATGAACCTGTACCATCTCTTACACCTTCTCGTCGTCCACAAGCATAAATTTGATTTGGGCCTCAGCGACTACAGCGCCGCCAACCATCGCCCTGCACCGGCACTGCGCCGTTCTTTTTCTCATCCTGACCGTCTCGGCCGTGAGAACCAACTGGTCACCGGGAACAACGGCTTTGCGAAGCTTTACATCATCCATACTCAAGAGCACCGCCAGCTTGCCGGCGTGCTCCAGCTTCTGCGCGAACAATAACCCCGAAACCTGCGCCATCGCCTCTACAACAAGGACCCCCGGCATAATCGGCGTGCCGGGAAAATGCCCCTGGAAGAATTGCTCGTTGAAGCTTACGTTCTTTATACCTTTTATTCGCGTATCGCCCTCGACTTCAACCACCTTGTCCACGAGCAAAAACGGGTATCTGTGTGGTAGAATCTTGGCAATCTGCCGAATATCAAGAAGGGCGTCGGTGCCCAGCCTTTGCATCCGCTCTTGTCGCTCGGCCAACTCATACAACCTTCTTACAAGCTGCTGATTTAACGAATGGCCGCTCTTGTAGGCAACTATCCTTCCCGCAACGGCCCGACCAAGCAACGCGAGGTCGCCAATCAAGTCAACTATTTTATGCCTTACACACTCATCTGGAAATCTGAAACTGTTCTTTATGGGCCCGTCTGAATCAATTACTAAAATGTCACGAGGACTAAGATGTGTTCCCATCCCGCGGGCCTGAAACTGTTTCGCCTCAACCTCAAGCAAAAACGTCCTCGCCGGCGCCAGATTTCTCTCAAAGCCTTCAGGTGTAACCCTGCAACTGAAAATCTGCCGGTTAATGCCGGTATGGCCTCCGTAATCCAAATCGTAAGTAACATTTAATCCATCGTCGCCATACGGAAGCGCGTATATCGACGCATCTCCGCTTGTGATGCTGACGGGCTCACTGATAACAAACTCCTTGCGCTTCTCGTCCTGCTCGACCAGACCGGCCCGCTTAAGAACCTTCAGGTACTCGGCGCAGCTACAGTCCGGACTCGGCAGCTCAGAGCCGTCAACCTCTATAATCATATTATCAATACCCAACCCCGTCGCAGTAGCCAGACAATGCTCGATTGTCTCTACGCTCACTGGACCCTTCTTTATCGTGGTGCGCCGACTTCGCTCGGCAAGGCTCGGCACCAAAGCGCTAATCCGCACAGGCTCAGTAATATCAGTACGTACAAAGACCAGCCCGGAATTCACCGGCGCCGGGCGAAAAACCGCCCTCGCCTCTTTGCCCCCAAACAAACCTTTGCCGGCAATTCGGCCTTCACCTTTTATCGTTTTCTGCAGCTTCAAGCTTTGCTATCCTCTCGCTCAGACGTTGTAACCGCTCAGCCATCTTCGGCAAACGCCTTGTCAAAGTAACAGTCTTCAGGGCATCTCGCTTAGTAGTAGCCGGCGTACCAAACAGCTGTTCCCCAGCTCTTACACTGTGCGTAACACCAGATTGAGCGGCGATCATTGCACCATCGCCAATTTCTATGTTGTCTGAAACGCCAACCTGTCCGCCCAATACAACACCATCACCCAGCTTGGAACTGCCGGCGATACCGACCTGACCCGCTATCAAGCAACGCTTGCCGATTACTACATTATGAGCAATTTGCACAAGGTTATCGATTTTTGTCCCAGCTCCGACCACCGTGTCGCCGAATTTCGCCCTGTCAACACAGCAGTTCGCACCAATCTCAACAAAGTCCTCAATCACCACCCCGCCGTTGTGTGGAATAAGCCGGTGTGCACCGTCAATACAGGAGTAACCAAAACCCACCGACCCGATTGTGGTATTTGCCTGAATGACCACATTGTCGCCGATTATGCAGTTGTGATAAACAACAACATTGCTGTCAAGCCTGCAGTTCTTGCCAAGCTTCGCATTCTCGCCTATTTTACAGCCGCGGCTAATCACGCTGTTCTCACCAATTTCAACCTTGTCATCTATAACTACGCCCGGCCCAATGGCAGCACCCTTGCCTATCTTCGTATCGCGCGCGACCTTCGCTGTCGGGTCAATCCCTTCGGGCACCTGCCTCAGCCGCGGCGCAAAAATATTCAAGACCTCTATCAGGGCTACATCAACATTCTCAACAATCAATTGCGGCTTCGCCAACTCCTCAATACGTCTGCTGACTAAAACTGCACCAGCCCGAGACGTCTCGAGGCTGGCAATGTGCTTGCTGTCCTTAACAAAAGTGATTGTGTTCTTATCGCCAGACTTCACCGGCCCTACGCCACTTATCCGCACCGAGCCGTCGCCAACCAAATCAGCACCAATCTGCTGCGCCAATTGTCCAACTGTCAATTCCATGCCAAAACCAAAGTCGCTATAACAAAACCTACAAGCAAACCCAAAACTTGTTTCTCCGTCTCAAGCCTCTCAATTTGCTTCTGCGCCAAGTTTCCTGCACCTCGTTACTTCTCTGCGTCCACCCGATTCATAACCTCATCGGTAATATCCAAACAGCCGCCGCTGTAAAGTACGCTATGCGTCCTGATGGTCATCATAAGCTCTTGAGCACTTAATGCAGGCAGTTCGGGCTCATCCTTTTCAAGAACAATGTCCAATCCCTTTTCGTTCGCAACCGCTGCAGTCTGCCGCAAAATCTCTGTGTAAAGCTGTTCTGTCCATCTCTGGTCTTTCAGTGCCATCTGTTGCTTATGATACTCCTGCCTGGCCTGCAAGGTTGCCTGCTTCTCAAACACCGACTTCATCAGGTCCATATAGTCGCTGCTGCCGGCCTTTAACGCTTTAAGTCCGACCTCTTCAAATTCAATGTCTTTTTTGAGCCTGTCTAATTCGGTGATGACCTTTTGCTGCGCCGCGGTGGCCTCCTCCCGGTACTTTACATTTCTTTTACAATCTTGAAAAATTTGCCGAATTCCAACGACGCCAATTTTAGACTGAGTTCCATCGCCCGCAGACCCAGCACTGCTGTGCTGATACCCCACAAACAAAACAACCACGCCAATCAGAGAACTCAAAAATACTGCCTTAAACCTCATCAGAAACCCTTTCTATGTTTACGCCTCATTGCAACAAATCTACACAACTAAATACGGCAAATCAAAACAGCCTTCCCACAGAAAAACTGAAAACCTGCGTATCGTCCTCATCTTCCTTCATCAACGGTCCGGCAAGCTCAAATCTCATCGGCACAGGGCCGAACAACTGAGGAATCATTATCTGTATCCCAACCCCCGCCGCAACACGATAGCCACCGGTATCAATCGCCCCGCTGTCAACGAAAACCAATGCCGAAAGACCCTCGGCTGCCAAGGGCACAATTACTTCACCACTTGCCAAAAACACCCAGTCACTGCCTATCGGGTCTTCGCGCTTGGTGCTGGTGCTCGGTGGCGTCGGCAAACCTCGCGTAGTTACACCTCGATAATCAAAGCCCCGAATGCCATAAAGACCCGAACCGCCCGCGTAGAACTTCTCAAATGGCGGCGCGTCACCTACAGTACTTGCGCCAAGCAGCTTGGTAACCAGAACGGTCTTTCGCTCGGCCAGGTCCTCGTGAATCGTCTGGTAGTGTTTGTAAGTCCCGCTCACTATGCCGAAAGTATGGTCACCTCCAACCTGCTCGTAACCGGCGTCAAACCTGTAGCCCTCGCTGGGATTGAATCTGTCATCGGTGAGGTCTCTGCCGACGCCAAGCTTGATTCCAGCAAGTGCATTGCCGCCCTCAACTTCTTCGATTTCTTTGGGAGCATCGGGCTCAATGTCATCGACGTCGACATTTTCCCCTCTAAAGCCGATACTTGTGCGCCAGCGGTTCTTGTATCGTTTCTCGAATCCAACATATCCCTTCAACCGCTGCTCGTCGTAGCTTTCTCTTTCCCTTTCCCAACTTGAACCAACGACATTAAGTGATATCGGCCTGTTGTCAAAGTACGGCTCGGTAAAACTTACCAAAAACTCACTGACCTCGGTTCCCGGCTGCAGCGCAATCCTGAAATTCTGACCTGCGCCCCTGAACGCCCGCCCCGTGATAAACTCCCCAAAGCTATCCGGCCAATCGCTGATATCGAAATTCCTCTCCTCGTAAATAAGCTGGCCTATAAGGCCCAGATCTGTGGTCGCGCCAGCTCCGACCATCACCATGCCGGTCTGGCCCTCGATGATGCCGACCTGGGCGTCGCGCTGACCGGGAACCTCGCCGACAGGCGTAATAGTCGTCGATTCCGTTAATACCATCCCCTGTATCCTTCTCTCCAGTTCGCCGCTGCCGTCACCACGCGCCATATGAGCATTGTACCACTGGCCCGGCTGAAATTCGTACTCATCAAGCACCCGCCGAACAACCTTATCCTGTGTCCGCTCGTTTCCCGTTATGCTAACCCGACCAATCCGAAAACGCTCACCCTCGCTTACGGCAAATTCAACACCTACCTTGTTGCCGGGAACAAACCTGACGTTACGCTCAACTGCTGCGTCGATAAAGCCAATCTCCTGATAAAGTTTAAGCAGCTGTCTGACATCCGAATCTGCCTTTTGCTCGCTGTAGACCTGTCCTTGTTCTAGCCTCAAATCAGCCTGCAACTCGCTCTCTGTAAAGTGCCTGATACCTGTAAACCCTATACTTTCCACAGTATAAACAGGCCCTTCATCAACCGCGAAAGTTATGCGGACCTTTGTCCCGTCCGGGCTGAACTGGCGCTGCGCCTTTACAACGGCATCCAAGAATCCCCTTTTGTAATAGACGTCCTGGAGCTTCGCCGTGTCCTCGTCCACCATTTTCTCGGAGTAGTACTTCGGCCAAAAAAGAAGCTTCCTCGTACGGGTCTTCACCGTCTTCTTAAGAGGCTTGGTC
>CP070830.1:1531936-1534733 GCA_020344865.1 Planctomycetota bacterium | reverse complement strand
GCGGCTCCAAAGACACACCGGCTGCCCCGGGAAGAGGACTGGGATTGTAGGCCTGGCCGAGGTCATACTTGTAACCGGTTAGAACAAAAAAACCCGTCCAGTCGTACGCACCTACCACTTCTGTTGTTCGCTCATCGCCGCCGTAAGCGGTCAGCACACCAGTGCTTATATACTCCTCAAAAGCCTCTGGGGGGTACAATGTCGCCAACGTCCCTCCGGCAAGATCCACCGTGCCCCCATCCTTTATTTTGAGGTACCTGCACCTGATAATTCCTCCGTTGAGCTGCAGATGACCCGTGCTGCCCGGGCCGTTCTCGGATTTTGGTACTATCACTCCGCCGGCCCAATCAATCACCTCACCGCCGCTGCTATCGCTAAGGTGACAGTTAATCTCCCCGCCATCCATAACAAACTCACCATCCCCGCCGTCGCCGACGGCGAGGTAGCTGTAGTCCCACATATTGACAACACCGCCGGTCATATGCATTTTACCCGAGCTGCCCGGTTTAATACCCATTATCAGCTCGATCGGCCTCAGCGTCCCGCCTCGAATCTCCAGGCCTGTTCCCGGAACAACGTTTTCGCGGCCGACGGCGAGCCTCGCGCAATAAGGCGCGTTGCAATCATCAAATATTACCGGTGAATTCAAATCGGGGTCGTCGATATAACCTTGCTCCATATCGCCAATGTTTATTAGGCCCGCCATATAATCCGCGTAGTTAACCTCCGGAACATTATTGTCCCAGTTCTCGGGATTACAGTACAAATTATCGTTCGCATCGCCGGTCCAGAAAGTATGGGCCTGCAGCACTCCGCACATCAAAAACGACGCAAACAAAACACCCGCCAAAAATCTCTTAAACATGTCCAGTCCTCCAAAAATGAAAACCCAAAAATATGTTAAGAACGAAACACCCGTCCTCCCAATTTCACCCTAACTGCCTTTATGGCTTACCTGTCGTTTTAAACTCCTTCAAAAGACCAACACGTAAAAAAGAACTTGAAATCCTTTCTTAGAACCGTTCCATATTAATATTACCACATACCCCCCCCAATGTCAATACCATTTCGCGCAAAATTCCTACCATTTCGCGCACACCGGTAAGGGGCAAGCTGCTCGCAATGACACGTGGAGGTGGGCGGAATTTTTTTCTTGCATTTTTTGGGGGCGTGGTTATACTATGCTGGGCCGGGTGGTTCGGCGCAAAAGTCAAATTTATTAACCTTTCTTTAAGGAGTGAGTGCGATGATTAAGAGAGCATTTCTATCAATGTGCATTCTGCTGGTGCTGGCCTGTGCGTTGCAGGCGTTGGAGCTGCGCAAGGGGCCTTACCTGTTTTATCCGGGTGAAAATACGGATATGACGGTGCTGTGGCAGCTTCGTGAGACGGTAGAATGCAGTCTGGAGTGGGGGACGGACACAAACTACGCATCGGGGAGTGTTGCATCAAACGAATACGAGGATGACCATCAGCACAAGATTACAATCACCAATCTTGTACCGGGCAGCAAGTATTACTATAAGGTCACTGCCGGTGAAGATGAGTATGTTGGTTCGTTTCCTGCGGCACCTGCGGAGGACGCGACGTCATTGAAGTTTCTGGCTTACGGCGACACGCGGAGCCATCCTGATGACCATAACAAGGTTTGCGCTGCGATGGTAGCTGCCTTCGATGAATCAGTCGGCGGCGACCCGGGTTATCAGACATTTACGCTTCTTAGCGGTGACTTCGTAGGTTCCGGGACGTCAGAAGAAGACTGGGACATTGAGTACTTTGGTGGCGAACCTGGTTATTATTTTGATGATGATGGTAATGATGAAGACCCTAATTATTATTGGGACACGAGTTATATGCTGGCGAATCTTGCAATCAACGGGTGTGTCGGCAACCATGAGGCGCTAACTACTAAGACATTGTTCCGGAAGTACTGGCCATATCCATTTGTAGATGGTTTTTACTGGTCATTCGAATACGGGCCGGCGCTGTTTGTAATTGTTGACCAGTATGATGCGAGGCTAAATAAGAAGAGTCCTCAGTTGGCGTGGATTAAGAAGCAGCTTGAGGAGACGGACAAGCAGTGGAAGTTTATTGTTCTCCAAGCGCCGGGTTACAGTGCGGGCGGCGGACATCCTGACGATAAGATTGTTCAGAAGCTGATACATCCTTTGTGTGTGAAGTATGGTGCTGATATAGTTTTCGGCGGCCATAACCATTATTACGCCCGCTGCGAAGTAGATGGTATTCAGCACCTTACTCTTGGCGGAGGCGGGGCGCCGTTGCGGGAGCCGGATCCTAATTATTCGGAGTATGTGGAATATTGTGAGATGGTTCACCACTTCGGCAAGGTTGAGATTGACGGGAACACTCTTAATTTTGAGGCTATCAACGCAAACGATGGAAATGCTATAGATTCATTTACGATTACGCATTAGTCGGAGTAATCGGTGCGAGCAGTTGGATGGCTCAAATGAGAAATGCAGGCCTCGCTTTTTGCGGGGTCTGTCTTTTTCTCACGATGAACTGTGAATTCAAAGGGGATTTTTTATCGTTTTTGCATAGCGGTTACTTTATCTGCTCATTCGATGGCAAAGAATTCAAATCTCAACGCCAAGACATGTCTGAAGCCAAGTCTCATTTTATTAAATATCTTCTAAATATTTCCGCCTTTTATACATAAAAAGTTTTGCTATAATTAGGTAGTAATAGTTGTAGTGAAGAAAAATAATAAAGCCTACTGCAAGCTTAGGTTCTTATAGAGTAGGAGTTTGCGCCCGTAGCTCAATTGGATAGAGTCG
>CP070830.1:1523567-1531836 GCA_020344865.1 Planctomycetota bacterium | reverse complement strand
GTCCGCGTACTTGCCCGCCTCGATTGAAGCCGTCATCTCGTACACATTCGGTGAGAATTCATCCCACAGCAGTACGTCATTTCCCATATCGTATTGGGCTTCAATAGTGGTATATGGAAGGGAAGCTGTAAAAAGCATCCTTTTGGCGGCTGGCTTGTGCTGCTGCTTGCCACCGGCGGCCTGCGCCTGCAGAATGACGATCCCCTCTACCTCCTCCTTAGTTGTCTTACGAAGCGTCACAAGCACCTTCGCGGTCTTGCCCTTCACGTCCGGATAGACCTGCAAATCATCTATCCATATCGGGTCCTTGGCCCGCAGCTCCATTTTGCCCACGATGCCGTTCCAGTTGGTCTGGGTATGGTCGGAGATACTGTGCGAGTTGACTCCCACTTCGATTTTTATGGTATTGTCAACGCGAATCGTAAGGCGGTGCTGGCTGGGGCTCAAACTGCCGAGGTCATATTCGTGTGGCGTACTCAGGCTGTTTCGCATCCCAACTTCCTGCCCGTCCACCCAAAGTTTCGTCTCCCAATGGGCCCGCTCCAGAAACAGTATTACCCTCTTACCCCGCCAGGAATCAGGAATGTCGATTGTCTTTTGATACCATGCGGCGCCAACGTAGTGCTTCAAAGGTGTCAGCCAAAATGGCACCTTGATGTTGCCCGGCTGCCGGTACTTCTCATACCGTTCCTCCGTGTACCACGACTTGTCAACAATATCCCCCGTCCATTCTGTCTCTACCGAAATATCATCTCCGAAGCCCCCCTCAACAGTCGAACCCGGAAGCTTGATTCGCAAAGGCAAATCCTTCTCAAACCACTTATCTTCTTCACCGATGCCCTCCGGGTCTAATTGGAAGCCCCATTCGCCCGCAAGACAAAGGTCTATCTCCGGAGCAACGGCTGCTCCTTCCATTCTTGCTTGTTCCTCACAACCTGCAATCCAAAGCAGGCAAAAGGCTAATGCAACACCTATAAGAATCCTGAGCCGCTTCATACGCATCTCCTTTCCAACCTATCGTCATTGCGTCGAAAAACTATTTATCAGGCCAGATAGAGCTCATCACCTCGCTTGATTTTGGGTACCCGACCTGCTTTGGCTTTGACATCGTCTCTTCCAAGAGCAAAACTGGGAGCGATTTCAATCAGACAGTCAGTCGAACCATCCTGCTTCCTCGGCACCGCCACACCCGCCGACTCAAGCCAGGCCGCCGCACGGGCAATCATCATCTCTCTCGCGCTCTCGGCACTGTCGACGCCCGTCCGATTCTTGGCCGGAGCGAACTCCTCGCTCCTCTTCGTCTCCAGGATAATCGACTTCGAAGCCAATGGCAAAGCGTCAAAAACAAAACTCTCCAGCTTTATACCATTCGGCTCGGCAGGTTCAAAAAGTCTGCCCTCTGCATCGATATGCGGAATCTTTTTAACCGCCCTGTGCAGCGGCAGGGAAAAACCCTCGCTGTTTAATCTTTCAACGAAACTGCGATTGATAATGTGAATGGCAATACTGCCAAGTTCAAAAACCAAAGAACCATCGGGATTTCGCTTCTCCGCAAATTCCTCGGGCAGGTCGCTGTATTCGATGACGGTTACCTTGCCGTCAACCAGACAGAAATTGCCGATCTTTTCCCTCGGCTCCGCTTTTATCAGGGCCTTTGACGACATCTCGGCCTCGTCAATCGCATGCAGACCCACAAACAGCGGGTCAAAAATATTTACAAGCGAATTATCTACCTGCCAATAACTTATGAACTCAACGCCACGCTTCTTCATATCTGCAACTGCGCCGCCTTTGTAAAGGGCTTTCAGACTTCCACCGTGCCCGTCGGGCGAGCAGCTTATCGCATCCTTATCGGCTAAGAGAATCTTGCCGTCGAAACTAAAATTGGGCAGCGTTCCCTGCTGAAATATAAAGACATCCCCCTCATCAAGTCCGTAATAATTATTTGACCGAAAAACCTCTTGCGTCTCTGCGTGGTTCAGAGGGCTGGTCATAACGTACCAGGGACAGTGCGCCTGGTATCTCTTCGAAACCGCCGCGATTGTCTCCGCAAAAATCCGAAACAGCGTCTTGTTTTTTACAGGGCTGATGGGAAAATCCCCCTTTGGCCCGTCAAATCCGAGCCTGGTTCCCTGCCCCCCGGCAACAACAAAACACGCCACCTTGCCCGCCGATATCAACTCCTCGCCCAAACGCCTGGCTTCGGTATACTTGCGCGCCATATCACCATCAGGCGGCTCCAGACTGTAACACGGGGCAGGGCCAAAATCTCCGGGCAGAATGGCAGAAGAAGAGTTTTTAACGTAATTTGACGCCCAATCGTCCACTTGTGAAAAATCAAGCCCCGCGATTTGCCCAAGCAAACCCTGCCTCCCCACCGAGTCCAACTGCTCCCAAAAGGCCAAAAGGTGGCCCTGATTATGGCCCTCAACCAACCTTCTTATGCTCTCAAACGTCTTTTCCAAAGCTCGTATCCGCCGTTTAAAGCCTAAAAACCAAGATATTAAGACAATCCCAAAAATTTTCAAGAAACTTAGCGGAATTTACCGAATTTTACTTGACAGAAAACACACTTTGTGTTACCCTTTATTACGAAGATAGGTAGGTTTGAAGAAGTCTATCATAACTTAGTCGTCATTATCATACTTACCAAACCTATTTCATATCCCAAACCCACCTATCAAAAAAGACGACGCTTTTTAGTCCCGTTTTAGCAGCTGTGAGCTGACACCCCCTGATTTCAGGGAAAACTAATTCGATGAACGTTTTACTGGCAAAAAACCCATTGTGGTGAATTTAAGCCGGTTGCTCTTAGGCAAAAATAAATAGGTGGTCAAGGAGATTCGCCCAAAAACCGTATTTTTAAGTTTCTATGATGCAGGGGTCATCAACTTGCGGCGTATCGCAGGAAAAAACCCAATAGTCAGCTGCATTCATGCATAAAAAATACCCAAAGCGGGCTTAAGAGCGGCTGGTGCCGCGAATCTCGAAAAAAACTAAAGGAGAAAAATCATGAAAAGAAAGGCTTTTACATTAGTCGAGCTGTTGGTCGTGATTGCCATCATAGCGCTGCTGATGGGGGTCTTGATGCCTGCTCTGGCCAAGGTAAGGCAGATTGCCTATCGAATGGTCTGCGGCACAAACCTCTCCGGAATCAGCAAGGCAATGCTCATCTATTCCAACGACAACGAAGAGGAATACCCGAAGGCGGGTTGGCCAAACAGCACCTGGACCAATGACGGGGAGTTGCGAAACTGGGCCGACCAGACCGGAAAACACTATGGCAAGCCGGGTTCGGCGGTAACACTAACCGCCAGTTTTTATCTTCTGGTAAGGTATGCCGATGTAACACCGAAACAGTTTGTCTGCAAGGGCGACGTCGGAACCAAGGTCTTTGCACTGTCTGATGTTTACGAAGGTGTACTCGAACCGGAAGTTGATGACGTTACTATGGTTTGGGACTTCGGCCTAAAGCAGGACTTGAAAACCCAATACGTGGCCGGCCAGTATTGCTCCTACTCCTATCACATGCCTTACATGAAAACTGCAACCGAGCCTGGTTTTCCTATAACCCCGGGAAGCAACCCAGCCAGCCCACTCTGTGGCGACAGAAACCCCTACCTGGACAAGAATGCTTATGCTTTTCTTGAGGGGGAGGCCTGCGGGGGCGACCCCGACGAAGAATGCTGTACATGGCATCCGGATGACGACTATTACTACGACCCCGACAAGACCTGTAACTCAGCATGCCACCAGCGTGAAGGGCAGAATGTCCTGTTCAATGACGGCCATGTCCTGTTTGCTAAGTACCCCAACGTAGGACTGACCAACGACAACATCTGGAAAAACTGGACTTCTACTAACCCTCCGGAGGGTGCAAATGAATGGGAAGTTGAGCCGGCACCGTACTGCGATACTCTAAAGGAAAAACCCGGTGAAGAGGCACCAGAGGGTTTAAGAGACAGCTTCTTAGTGAATGAGATGAACAAAGACATCTAATGACCTGTACCTCAGCTCGTAAATAAGCGGCCTTGTACTCAATTGTACAAGGCCGCTTTCTTTCATGCGCCGCCCGGCAGCAAACCACTTCCAGGGCATCTTCACAAAATCAAAAAACACGAGCGGAATCAGATTTGTCTTCGCCCCACATTTATGTTAGATTGTGTGCCTTGATTTTCAGGAAGTACAAAATTGGGACAAACGCTTATCCAAAAGATACTTGCCGACCATCGCGTCGACGGCGAAATCGCCGCCGGGCAGGAAGTTGGCATTCGGATTGACCAAACGCTCACACAGGATGCCACCGGAACAACAGCGTTTCTATTCCTTGAAGCAATGGGTCTCCGCCGCTCTAAAACCCAGCTCTCGGTGAGCTACGTCGACCACAATATGAGCCAGTTTGGCCCGGAAAACCACAATGACCACCTGTACCTCCAAACCGTTGCCGCCAAATCCGGTGTTCACCACTCACGAGCGGGAAACGGCATCTGCCACCAGGTCCATCTTGAACGGTTCGCAAAACCGGGTGCCACACTGCTGGGCAGCGATTCACATACACCAACCTGCGGCGGCATTGGCGCACTTGCCATCGGAGCCGGAGGCCTGGACGTGGCCGTGGCTATGGCAGGCGGACCTTTCTACCTCAAATGTCCGAAGGTCCTCGGCGTCAAGTTGACCGGAAAATTGAACGACTGGGTCGCCGCCAAAGACGTCATCTTCGAACTCCTCAGCCGGCTTTCCACAAAGGGCAATGTCGGCTGGGCAGTCGAATACTTCGGCCAGGGCACATCAACTCTGTCTGTCCCGCAGAGAGCGACAATAACCAACATGGGAGCCGAACTGGGCGTAACCACAAGCATTTTTCCAAGCGACGAACAGACCGGAAAATTCCTCACCGCACAGAAACGACAACAGGACTACCGGCCGCTGGCCGCAGACCCCGATGCCGAGTACGACCGCATCATCGAAGTAAATCTGTCCGACCTTGTGCCTATGGCCGCCTGCCCGTCTTCGCCGGACAATGTCAAGAAGATAACCGAGCTCGCAGGCACCCAGACTCACCAGATAATAATAGGCAGCTGCACAAACTCCAGCTTTGCCGATTTAATGATGATAGCAAAGGTCTTAAAGGCCGGACGAATAAATAACATGGTCGAATTGGCGGTCGCCCCCGGCAGCCGACAGGTCCTGAATATGCTGGCGACGAATGGAGCTTTGGCCGACATGATTTCCGCCGGCGCACGCATCCTCGAATCCGGCTGCGGCCCATGCATCGGCCAGGGCTTCTCACCAGCCGATGGCGCAGTTAGCCTGCGAACGTTTAACAGAAACTTCCCCGGCAGAAGCGGAACAACCCCCGACTCGGTCTACCTTGTCAGCCCCGAAATCGCTGTCGCCTCCGCCCTGACCGGAAAAATAACCGACCCGCGAGATTTGCCGAAACTGCTCGGCGTCGAATACCCGAAAATCGACCTGCCGGATGAGTTCACCCTCGACGATAGTATGATAGAAAAACCTCCAAGCGAGGCCGAGGCCGCGAAAGTCCAGGTCCTGCGCCCCGCCACGATTGTCGTACCTGAAATGCCGCCGCCGCTGCCGAAAAAATTAAAGGCACAAGTCCTGATTAAATGCGGCGACAAGATAACCACCGACCACATTATGCCCGCGGGACCTTTCCTCAAGCTACGCTCCAATGTCCCCCAATACGCAAAGGTCGTCTTCAACTGCTTCAACGAACCGGACAAATCCACATTCGCCGAGCGCGCCCTTGAATTAAAGCAAAAGCAAATCGCCGGTGTAATCGCGGCGGGCCAGAGCTACGGCCAGGGCTCGTCGAGAGAGCACGCCGCACTCTGCCCGATGTACCTCGGCGTCCGCGCCGTCATTGCAAAAAGCATCGAGAGAATCCACAGGGCCAACCTGATTAACTTCTGCATCGTCCCCATAGAGTTCGCCGACCCGGCCGACTACGACAAAATAAAACCCGATGACCTTCTCCAAATCGACAACCTGCTCGAAACGATAAAGCACGATGATGAAGTTACGATTACAGACAAAACCACCTCATTCGAATTCGCCGGCAAGCTGACCCTCTCCGACAGAGAAAGACAAATCCTTCTCTCGGCCGGACTGCTCAATTACACCCGCAAAAAAAACAATGAGTGAAATAACCATAGCCATTTTCGGCACAGGCAAAGCAGACCCCGGCGACACCGCTTACGCCCTCGCCTACACCACCGGCAAACTGCTCGCGCAGGCAGGCTTCACCATCGCCAACGGCGGCTACGGCGGAACTATGCTGGCCGCCGCAAAAGCGGCATCCGAAGCCGGCGGCCAAATCATCGGCGTTACCTGCTCGGCCTTCAAGCAGGCCGCGCCCAACGAGTACATCACTCGCCAAATCGTTACCGATTCGCTCGATGAAAGGCTCGATAAACTGATAGAGCTCGGCCGGGCATATGTCGTCCTGCCCGGCGGAACAGGTACACTGCTCGAACTCGCAAAGGTCTGGGAACTGAAGAACAAAGGCTTTCTCCCCCCGGACAAACCCATTATACTGGTAGGTAGATTCTGGAAGCCGCTGCTCGAGCTGGTCAAAACCGAAGACTCCGACACCGCCGCCTGCATACACCGGGTAGATGACCCTCACCAACTTAGCGACTTTCTGACAAAATTTATTCAACCTTGAAAAGGTACAACGCCAATGAGCAGCAAATTGACGATTCTGTTTTTTGTCTTTCTCACAACTTGCCTTGCGCTTGGCGCAGCAGCAACCCCTAAAACCGTCCTGCGTGATGGCTTCATGCTTGCCGGCGTCGACGGCAAAGTGACCCCCTCCGAAAACAAATGGTCCTTCGAACTCGATTCAGACGTAACCGACCAGATAGCGACGGTCAAGGCCGGAACCGCCCTCCAGCTCTTGCCGTCAATGGCGCTGGAGAAGCTGGCGGCCGACACCAAACAGCGCGCCAACAATAACTACAGACTCTGGGCCAAAGTCACAAAATACAACAACGAAAATTTCATTTTCCCAATCTACTTTTTACCCCTCAGCAAGCTCGAACAGCCCAAAGCCGCTGAACCCAACGAACCCCAGCCCAGCCGACCCAGGCTGACCATCAACGAACCAAATGACAGGCTGGCCATCCCCCAGGATATCATAGCCAAGCTCTCAACCAGAAAAATCCTCCGAACCGAGCAGCTAAGAACGCCCCTCCAACTAAAACAGGACTCCATCATAGCAGACAGAACCGGCTTTCTCCGCGATTCCGGACCCGATACCGGCTTTGTCCTTGATGCCCTCGGCCGAAACGTCCAGCAGCTCTCTTTCAGACTGCTGCCCTGTCAGGTGCTCGAACTCGCCCAGAAAGAACAGGCCGCCCACCCCGAACCACTCAGATTCAAAATCTCGGCCATCGTAACAAAATACGAAGACCAAAACTTCCTGCTCCTCCAGCGCGCAACAAGAACCTACGGCCACCAAAACTTCCCAAGATAATAAGGACTACCAAATGCCACACCAACTCGACAAAATCCTAATCTCATCTTCCCAACAAGATTTCAAAGAAAAAATTAAAAAACTCCATTGGAAATTACTGCGGGAAGCAAGGTTTGGTGGATTCGATAAAGAAAGCGAAAATAACCGTCAGAAAGTACTGGATATTATTCAAGACGTTGATGATCGCGGCTATGAGGCTGTTGCCGAATACACCGGAAAGTACGATAAAGTTAAGCTGCCTCGTGACCAATTCCGGGTTTCCAAAGAGGACCTGGAAAAAGCCCATAAGCAAATTGACCCTAAGCTCCTTGCGTCAATCCGTCAGTCAATCGAAAATGTAAGAAAATACCAAAAGGAAATCTACATCGGCAATTTTAAGCACCCGGGAATAAAATATACCCCTATAAAAAAAGTCGGTATTTACATACCCGCAGGCTCGGCGCCTTTGGCCTCGACCGTAATAATGACTGCCGTACCCGCACAAGTAGCCAGCGTAAAGGAAATCGCAGTCGTCTCTCCGCCCAGATACGACGAGGACATCCACCCTGTGACTTTAGCAGTCTGCCATGAACTGGAAATTGACGAGGTTTACAGGGTCGGCGGCGCACAAGGAGTTGCTGCTTTAGTCAGTATCGCTAAAGTCAATAAGATTGTAGGCCCGGGCAATAAGTGGGTTCAGACCGCCAAGCTAATCGAATTCGGTTATGTTGATATCGAGTCGGTAGCCGGGCCAAGTGAGGTGTTGATAATAGCCAATGATAAGGCAAATCC
>CP070830.1:1520827-1523467 GCA_020344865.1 Planctomycetota bacterium | reverse complement strand
GGTGGTTGTGTCCGGCGAGGGGAAAAGTGCTGCTGTCGGGCAAGAGCAGATTACCGCTGAAGCTTTGGCCTTCGCTCACAGCCAGCAGGCTGCCGCGATGAACGGCCAAAGGTTGGCGCCACTTCGCCAAACCAATACAACAAACGATGGCGAGAAACCGGTGCAGACCGGTACATCCGAAGCCGGCAGCGGTCAGAAAATTGCCGTAAAGCTCCAAGAGGCGGCGGCAGTCCAGGAAAAATCCCGCCATGTGGGGGAAGATATGCCGTTTGGGCCGGTGAAAAATGCTTTTGCTTTTCAAAAATCAGCGCAGGGTGACGTCACTAATCATCAGCAAACTCAGGCTACGATATCTCAAGAAGCAGCGAGATGGGCTCCTGATAAAAAAGATTCAAAGCCTCACGCTGAGCAGAGCAGCGCGCAGACCGAAAATACGTCGGGCGGGGCGGCACCGCAGAAGTTAAACGCCGCACAAATCCAGACATCCAGCAATCAGAACCAGTCGAAAGGGCAGGAGGGGTCGACTTCGAACAAAAATACCTCCGATTCGAATTTGCAGCATGTAATGACCCAAAGCAACGTCCAAAACGTTGTTTTAGAGCAAGCCGGCACTTCGACGCAGGCCGCAAAAGGCCCGACCAATCCCGAGTCGGGCAACGTTTACACAGGCGTTGGCGAGCAGATTCGGGAATCAATTCACTCGCTGGCAGGCCGAGGCCACCAGCAGATAACTATTCGCCTTAATCCGCCGGAACTGGGGTACGTCTCAATCAAACTCGTAGAGCAGGGGGACGAGATAACCGGTTTGCTGGAAGTCAGCAGGAACCAAACGAGATACGAGATTCAGCAGGTACTGCCGGAGGTAATACGAAACCTGGCGGATTCCGGGGTTCAGATAAAACGACTCGACGTAATGCTGGCAGATGAATCGGCGCAGCAGAACTATAAAGACCAGTCGCTACAGGACGGCTGGGGCGGGCGGCATAACTTTCCCGAAGGCGGCAGTTTCGAAAACAGAACCGCCAATGAATACATGGAAAACGGCTACAGCTACCAGGACATCGGCGAGACGCACCAGATGTTTGTCACCGACAACTCCATCAATATGCTTGTATAGGCAAGTCCGAGACACCCGGCCCTACCACGACTGAACAAAATCAGTTCGCAGAGGCGGCATATCTTTAAGTAGTGCGCAGGGGTCAACCTTTCTGGCGGAGCATTTGAGGCGAGCGGTTTCGATAGATTGCAGAAAGGCATTTTTGAACCTGCTGAGGGAGAAGTATTCTCTAACGGTGTTTTGGGCGTGTTTACCCATCGAGACCGCCAAGTCTCTGTCGTGAAGCAACATCTTAGCGTATTCGCGGAGCTGTTGGGGGTCGTCGCTAAGAAAGCCGCTTACACCGTGCTCGATGGGGGAAGTGGGATGGCGATTGCTCAAGACGGGCAGGCCCGCAGCCATTGCCTCGCCGGTTGCCATATTGTATCCGGCCTCAAGTCTCGGGTCAGCGGTGTGGATATAGAACCGATGAGACTGCAAAATTTCCTTGAGATCGGCCCAGCTTTTGGCGGCGGTAACTGTCGGCATATCGGGGTTGTGTCCGACGAGGCGGACGGGGATATCGGCGAATGCCTTTTGGTGAAGGTCCCATAATAATATGCGTTTGCGTTTACTAATGAAGTTGGAAATGCGAAGGCCGGAGTCCAAGCGGCCGGAATAGGGCAGATAGTCATCCGGGGCGACGCCAAAGGTCACGATGTCGTCGGTAAAGCCCCAGGATTCACCCTTATACATAGAGGTGGCTACGGCGTGGCCGCCGATTAATTCAAGGTACTCGTGGAGCATATCCTTCATTCTTTGCGGCTCGATGGCTGATTTTTCCTCTATAAACCTGCCTTCAATCGTGGAATGGAGCACTATGAGGCGAGGCTCAGGGCGGTGCTTGACATCCAGCAAGTCAGTAATATTGTGGGTTATGATGCAATAGTAGCGGGTGGGCGATTGCAGAGCGTCCGATAAAGTAATCAATCGAGAGTTCGGAGGAACGGGGCGTATCTGGCGGTCCCAAGTCTTTTTGTAGCGGCCTTTAAGGCCTACGATTATGTCGAGGTCATAGCCCAATACACCAAGCTGGTAGACCCACGCCTCGTGGCAATTAAATACGAGCAGCTTTCTTTCAGAAGGCTGGCCTTGGTTGTGCTGCATAGAGTACCGCCTTACCGGCGCCCCGGGCCGTTTCTAATCTCCAGACTCGCAACTCAGTCTGTTGCTTCACTGAAATATACTCCCCCGGAGCAGCAAGAGCAAGAATTACCCTCTTCGAGTCCGGTCACTGGCGCTCAAAACTTCTTTATATGGTGGGGGATTATGGAGGCGCGAGGCAGGATGGTCCGGTTAACGCGATTTTTTTAATTTTTTTCGGCGTTTTCGGCGGTAAATCGGTGATATCAGTATCTACATCGCCAATATTACAGGTCTAAATATTTGGTAGTTACTTTGGCATAAAAAATAGCTTAAGTCGCTGTTAACCTTAATCGATAATGGCCAATGAAGACGTATTTTAAGGGACGTGCGTGGTGCACAGTCCGTAGTTTGGCAAACGGGGGCCTGATAGGCCAAGAAGGTGTTTAATGTTATTTAAG
>CP070830.1:1515882-1520727 GCA_020344865.1 Planctomycetota bacterium | reverse complement strand
CCTCCCCTTGAGACTCCGACGCTCTTCAATATGCCTATATCCTTGCTCTTATGACTTACAATCATATAGAAAACTACGAACACAACAAAGACCGTTATAATTCCAATCATCCCAAATATAACAATCATCATCGTCTGTTCCGTCTCCACCGCCGCCACGAACACCCGGCTGTAAGTCTTCCAGGTTTGCACCCTTACGTTATCGAGCAGATTAGCCCCGGGGGCGCCCGCCTTGCTCGCTACAAACTCCTGCCACAATCCAGCTATCCTGTCTCGGCCTGTGTCCAACTTCACACCGGGTTTAAACTTTATATGAATTCCATTCACCCGCTTACGCCCCGTGCCCATACCGCAAAGCATCTGCGCATCGTCAAAAGGCAAGTAAATCCTGTTGCCATCAGCCCTGGCCAATCCACTGTGCGCAACATCACTGCAGTAGAAAGTCTTCGTATTGACCTCCCCCGCGCCGGCCTTCGCCAACGCGCCCCTCGCGGTCAAGGGAAAGCTGCTCACCTCAAACTTTACGCTCGGAAGCCCTTCAGTAAGCTTATAGCTACCCTCTGAATCACGGTCAAACAAAAGACCTATACCGGGCACACAGCCAACAAGATTGGTATCATAGGCCGGCACAAACACGGTGCCAACATTACCCTTACCATACTGAAGCCATTCACTAAAGCCCGTTACTCTGTTGTGCGAGGTCGGCTCAACACCCATAATCTCCACACCCTGGTCACCCCGCCTTATCGTCCCATACTGATAATCCACAATGGCATAACTTTTTATCACTGGGGCGACTGCTTCCACGAAATCTGCGCCATTAAGTACCTGCACAAATTCCTCATAGTACCCAAATCCCACCATCGACTTGCTGCTGACCACACAGTCGCCGACGGCGCGGTGCATATTTGTTTTGAACTCGGTCGTCAGCCCTGAAAGAACCGTAATCACAACGAAAACCACAAAGACACACAGCGCCGTCGCGGCAACTGAAAAATAGCTTATCCGCCTTCTGACCAAATACCGAATTGCCAAAATTTTTTTATACATACCTATCGACTATTCGTAGCGCAGAATCTTCACAGGCCGGAGCCTCGCTGCAACCACCGCCGGTATAAGCGCACCAATGACACAAGCCGCTAGCGCCGCCAGGACTATCCACCAAACCGCGGGCCAGTTAACCTCGCTGGGTATCTTCTCGAACATATACACGCTGCTACGCCACAACTTCATACCAAAAACTATCCGCACCCAATCCTCAAGTGTGTTTATATTCTTTGTTACGACATACCCAAGGACTATGCCGAGTGCCGAGCCGACTATACCCACGCAAGTACCGAAACCAAGAAAGATAAACGCCGCCGAACTGCTCGCCGCCCCACAGCTTTTAATAATTGCTATGTCCTTTTGCTTAGTCATCACTATCATATAAAATATGCAGAATATCAGCAGCACCGTCACCGAGCATATTACCCCGAATATCAAGAGCAGCACCGCCATCTGCTTGTGCAACTCGTCATAAAATTCGTCCGCATGCCCCTCACGCCCCCATATCGAGGCCCTGGAAATAGCATCGGGCTCGCGCCCGAGCTCCTCCGACGCAAACCGCTCCCATACTTGCCAAATCGCCGCTTTAACCGATGCACGCTCGACGCCGTCACGCACGATTATTCTAACGCTCGTTGCAGAGACAGGACTTTCATCTCCGAAAGTAAGCTTGTAAAATTCGTCGTACGGCAGATACAGTCTCTTGTCCTTGTAATACATTCCACTGTGAAAAATATCCGATATCCGAAATGGCAACACTTTCCGCTTAATCTCCCACCGAGGTTCTTCATCCGCAGCTTCCGGCTCTACTCGCACGTAGCCGGAAGTGGTAAGCACTACCTGCTTTCCCATTAAATTCCGAGCGGCTTCGAGGTCATACTCATCCGTCTGCTCATCCGGCTCGGCTATAACACCTATGCCAACCCAGCCGCCAATATCATTCGGATACCCCGGCACATCGAAGCTAAGCTCACCGGCCTGCTGGCTCTGCCTCAGCAGCGATTGCCTCAAATCACGGTCCCTGCTCTCGCGCTTGGCGTCAACTCCCCATATCCACGCCTCGCGGACATCCCCGCTACCAAGACGTAGCAACCCTCCACCTGTCAGTGAGGGCCCTGCTTTCTCAACCTCGGGAATTTCTTCAATCCTGTCAATAAGTATATCGTATTTAGGGGCTCGGCGGGGCTCAAGCATAATGTCCCTGCTTCCACCGAAATCCGCCTGCTCCAGAGAGGCAATAAAGCCAGTAAACAAGCTGTCCACCTCTATCAAATTGGCACACGTCAGGGCAACGGCGGCGATGCTCTACAATACAATCTTTCTCTTACGCAGGTATCGCAGCCACAAGAATAATTTCAGCATCTCAGGCCCAATCGATTCACTCTTTGGCAGGCTTTAAGAGTGGAAACAGCACCGCATCGCGAATACTTGCAGCGCCGGTCAAAACCATTACAAGTCTGTCTATTCCGATACCCAGCCCCCCCGCCGGCGGCATGCCGTATTTCAGCGCCGTTATAAAATCGACATCCATCTTCGCCATAGACTCCTCCTGCCCGCGCAGCTGGATTTTAAAGTTCTCTTCCTGAACAGCAGGGTCGTTTAACTCCGTATAAGCGTTCGCCAGCTCCATGCCCGCAATATACAGCTCGAAACGCTCGGCATATTTAGGATTGTCTTTCTTGCGCCTTGTTAAAGGACACAGTTCGGCCGGATAGTCCACCACAAAAGTCGGGTCAACAAGATTGTCCTCGACGGTGGCCTCGAAAAGCTTACTGATGACCACTGCATCATCCATCGCACGCTCATCCAGCCCAAGCTCCTGCGCCTTTTCTCTGATAGCACCCATATCATCAATACTGCATCCGCTATATTCGGCCAGCAGGTCCGCGTACTCGGCGCGCCGCCACGGCTGCCTGTAATTGATTGTTACATCCGCGAACCGAACCTCCCTACCAGCACAGTGCTTCTGCACACACTCAGAGATAATTTCCTCCGTCAAATCCATCATCACATTGTAGTCGGCGTAGGCCTGATATACTTCCAGCATCGTAAACTCAGGATTGTGCTGCCTGCTAAGTCCTTCGTTGCGGAAGTTCCGGTTTATCTCAAAGACCTTCTCCATCCCCCCCACAAGCAACCTTTTTAGAAACAACTCCGGCGCAATCCGCAAAAACAAATCCATATCCAGACTATTATGATGCGTCACAAACGGTTTTGCCGCCGCTCCGCCGGGTATTTGCTGCATCATCGGAGTCTCAACTTCCAAAAATCCGCGTCCCTGCAGAAACGCGCGAATCGTGGCGATGATGGCGCTTCGCTTCTTGAACCGCTCCATAACTTCGGGATTGGCCCACAAGTCCACATACCTCTGCCTGTAGCGAAGGTCGACATCCGACAGACCGTGAAATTTTTCCGGCGGCGGCAAAAGCGACTTACTCAACAGCGTCACGCTGTCGGCCCATATAGTAATCTCACCGGTTTTGGTCTTGCCCAGCTCACCTGCAGCGCCGATTATGTCGCCAAGCTCAAGCAGCTTAACCAGCGACCACTGTTCGGCGAGCCTGCTCTTGCTAAGACCAATCTGGATAGTGCCGCTACCGTCGCGCAGGGTGATAAAAATCAATTTGCCGATATCCCTTGCCAGTACAATCCTGCCGGCACATGCGGCCCGTTGAGTATCATCACCATCCTTAAATCTGCGCTTAACATCTTCGGCTGGCTCGGCTCCATCATACTTGCCGCCGTAAGGGTCGATACCCAAGTTCCTGATTGATGTCAGCTTCGCACGTCTCTGACGCTCAAATTTGCCGATGTCTTCTGCCTTTGCCAAATCTGCACCCAAAAGCCCAAACTCAGTTCATACTTCCGGCCAGAAGATTAGATTCAATCAGTTTGGTCTTGCTAACTAAAAGGCCGACGGCCAGCTGCGGGTCGGCCGCCAGCGTCTCCTCGGCCGTGTGTCTCTGAGCAGGTGCCCCGCCGTCATCATGGCCGGCACTGAAAAGTACGTCATTATCCCTCTGCACATCAGACATTTCCTTGAGCTCGAGACTGTTCAATTCGACCTCAACATGGGGCCCAACACCCCAATCATCCCTGCCCTGCTTCTCCATTTCGTCCCTGCTTTCGACCCTTTGGCCCGAAGGCAAATGATAATATGCCATCGTGTATTTTAGCTGGGCACCTTCCTTCGGATACTGCGCTATCCCCTGAACAAGGCCCTTGCCGTGAGTCCTCTCGCCAACCAAAATCGCCCTGTTGTGCGTTTTGTCCGCCAGCGCCCCTGCTACAATTTCCGAAGCGCTCGCAGAATAACGATTTATGAGCACAACAAGCGGATAATCCGGATGTGTTCCCGCCCGTCGGGCTGATTTATAAGTCGATGCAATCCAGGACTTGGGACGCGTGATGACTATCAATCCTTCTTCGAGGAATTTGTCGGCCACCTCAACGGCGGCATTCAATACCCCGCCGCTATTGAACCGCAAATCCAAAATCAGGCCCCTCAACCCCTCGGCCTCAAGCTCCCTAAGGACCTTATTGAGGTCCAAACCGGTCCCTTCGGAAAAACTCGTAACGCGCACGTAACCGATTTTGTCTTTATCATCAATCATGTAAAGCCAGCTGCCCGCTTCGGTCCTTTGCCAACCGCGAATCGTCGGAACGACTATCTTGCCTCTCGTTATTGTAATATCAAAGCTCTCCTGCTCACCGGCGCGGCCTATCGTCAATGTCACGTCCGTCCCTGCAGGGCCGGTAATCTTCTTAACCGCACACGACAAAGTCATATCCTTGGTCT
>CP070830.1:1507888-1515782 GCA_020344865.1 Planctomycetota bacterium | reverse complement strand
GGGAACTGAACGCGCTAAGTGAAGAACTAAGGGCGCTCACAGGAGGAGTTGAAACGGAGAGGAAAGCAGCAGATGAATCAGTAGAAGGCCCGTCAGAACCCCCAGAACCAGCGAGCGACATCCAGCCTGAGTGATTTCCGTGAGTTCGTACGAAGTTGCTTTTTTGAGGTGGGGCAATATATCATTCTCCGCTCTGGCGAAGCTTATATTTTTCCTCTCTGGCGCTGTAGCCGCATTCTGGGCACCTGTCCATAAAGTCAGCGTAAACAGCAGGGTCAGGGAAAAAGACATTTCCACATTTCTTGCACTTTACAGCTGTATAAGCCTCTTCCTGACCACACTGAGGGCATTTTAGACCGGGGGGCGGACCCGTCGGCCCCTTAGGACCTATGGCGCCTTTTTCCGTCATCTGCTTTTCATATTGCTTACTGCTGATTTCAAAACCGGCGCCGCATTTAACACAACGCATTTGTACAGGTTTTTTAAGGCCGGAACCGACTCCACCGAAAGGATTATAGAAAATTGCTGTGATTACAACCGCTGCAGCCAGGCATATCACCGCGAAAATAATCTGCTTTTTCTTCCTGCGGTCCATAAATAGAATTACCTTAAAACCTTCTGCGCTAAGCCTCGATTTACTATCTATCTGTCGAAGATAGTTTGACCGACTCAGTATTATCACAACATACTTTCTTTTTCAATAATTGTATTATAACAAAATTTTGTATATTCCTCAATTAACGCGCATCGAACATCGCGTTTTATAGTCTCTCAAGTTCATCTTCATTAATCCTTCGATATCAATTCAGTTTACACCCAGCATTTATATCTGTGGCAAATTCCAAATGGGAGACAAGTTGCTTATAACCAGCCGGTCGCTTTGGCCAGAAGCTTGCAATAGTATACAAAATTAGGCCACGAAACATCCGCCGGCACCCCGTGGTCGCAGCCGGGAATGTATCCGCCGGAGTCAATAACAGGCTGGACGCGTTTTATCTCGTCCTTAATGATCTGCCCACCGGCCGCGATAGCTCGCTTGTCAACACCGCCTATATAGGCCATCCTGGTACCAAACTTCTTGCGAAATTCAATTATATCGCATCCGGCAGCGACTTCAATCGGCAGACACGCATTTATCCCCGCCTCAATCCAAAGCTCAATCAGCTCACCTATATATCCATCCGAATCAACAAGATAAACCTTGCAGCCCGACTCGCGAATAATCTTACCCCAACGACGCCACGTCGGCAGAAGGAATTCTCTGACCATCGCCGGGGAAATCATCGAAAAGCCCTTATACGCCATGTCCTCACTTATACGAACATAATCAGGGACCAGAAACGTCAGCGCCTTTTCCAGCAGTGCGGCGATATAATCCTCCCAGAAGCAAATCATCTCTTTTATAAAACCAGGGTCGTCATGCAGCATCATACATAAATTTTCAAAGCCCAGCCACTCGCGCAGCTGCCAGAAAGGTCCTGAGAAGCCAAAGCCGACAGGATGTTCTCTTGCTGACAACCTCTTCGCTTTAGCTACAGCGTCTTGCGGCATTCTGGACGGCTCATCAGGGTCATATCGCACCTTCATTTTTTCCCAGTCTTCGTAGGACTCCACCGGACACTTTATCCACCTCCTTGTGACAAAATCGATTGGGTCTCGCAGATGTGCTAAGGTGTACTCTTTGCTGATTTCACAGATGTTACCTTTCCAGTCCTGAACAATCATAGTACGTTCGCGCTCTTCGAGAACTTTCTCCTCAAAGTGCGGTATCATCCTTTCATCTACCCAGAAGCCCTCGCCGGCTGTTGACCAGTCCTGTTTGCCGCCCGCCTGTCGATAGGCGTACTCGGCCATATCTTCTATATCCTCCGGCACTCCTTCCTCATGCCAGCGTTTAATGGTTGATTCACGTCCTCCTCCGGGCTCGAACGGGACCTTGTCCGGCTTGCCAAATAAGATAGTCTGCAGCCATCTTTCCCTTGTGTTCATTTTGATAAAACCTGAAAAATATCTAAACTCGTCAGCCGTCGCGTCAGGCAAGTCTGCCTGCCCCAATGATCCATCGTTTCTGACTCATTAACATAAGTTGCTTACTTCTAAAAGCAAATGAATTTTAGACCTAACGATTTTTATCTTTCTACTGTGGATAAATTAACGGATTTGAGCGATATGGTAATATGGGCAAGCGTTGACACAAGACAATATATTGCCCATTTTAATAAAGCAAATCAATAAACGATTTTCTTGAAAATCGTATTGTAAGATTTCTGCGCAAAGAGGGGTTGACTCGATATAGGTAAAGTGTTATCATAGTAACTACTACATAAGAGTAAGTACTATACAGCTCCGACGAGTATACTGAAGATATAAGTTTAATATTTGCGGTAATATTTGCAGGACGTATAAGCACCCAAACTGGGGTTATAGATAAAAGAAAGAAGATGTGTCAGTTAGTGAGACATCGAAAATGTATTGTTCCTAATTTTTTTGAAGGAGGACAAAGGCCGGAAAGAGAACTTTAGACATTAGTGAGAATGATGTCTCAGCGGTTGAGGCGTCGGACATGATTATGATTTTGAAACAGTCAGGAGGTACAATGATGAAATTTGCAAAATTGTTAGTAATGATTTGTGTTTTGGCTTTGACAGCGAACGCATTTGCTGTCTACACGCCGCACATCTGGCACGAGGACCCCACCCTCTACGCTGGCCAGACTGTCTATCTTAAAAGTGCTCCCAGCAGTCCTGATAATTCGCCGATGCATGAGAGTTGGAACCTCGTCGACGAGTATATCGATGGCAATCCCAATCCCCACTGGCTTGGCTCCGCTACCACTTATGCGTATAAGGGCAAGTTCTATCGGATACTCTTCTATGGGGCCGACTCAATTTTGAATATCGAACCGACTGCCAAAGTAGAGTTCCGCAATAACATCTACGCTGGCAGTGGAACCCAAGACGCAGGGGAGCATGGCACTGTCAATGTAGAGGGTATTCTGATCGCCAATATATTGAGGGGATGGAAGCGTGGCAACACGATGGAGGTCAACGTCTCAGGCGATGGATATCTCGAGTTGAACGAGTTATGGCTTGGCGGTGATGACTATGGCAAGCTAAGTACCGGCTGGTGCAATCTAATGGGCGGTACGATAATTACCAACGACATGAGGTTCATCCTGGACGGCTATATAGACATTACAGGCGGTGAATTACTTGTCCTGAACAGCAACTGGAGCGTCGCCGATGTCGAGGCAGCCATTGCTGCGGGCGATATTTTTAACTCTAATGTCGACGAAGGTTATATTATCGATATTACAACGGTGGATGTAGATGGTACCCTCTACACATCGGTAACGCTGACATTCGACCCGCTTCAGCGAGCGATTTATCTTCTCGGTCAAGCAATCAACACAAAGGACTCCGCCAACGAAGTACTGGACGAAGCGCTAGCGATGGAAATGACTGCCAAAGGTTTACTCGACGAAGTCCTTATGGGTTTAGACCCTGCGGACCCGAACTATGAAAATGTTGAGGACGCCAAGGCGATGACTCAGGTGGCGATAGTAGGCGAAAGGGCATGCCAGCGCAAGATCAACAAGACGGCTGGGAAACTGGAGAGCGCGCTCGGGCTGCTCGGTGCCGGTGATGGCTCAAACCCGCCAAAGCCGCCAAAGCCGTAGAAATTATTGGCCTGAACGTTGACGGCGTGATTAACTCTGAAGATTTTGCCGTCCTTACGCAGCAGTGGCTCCTGATTTACCAGACAAACTTCTGACAAATGGGGCAACTGTGGCAAAGCTTTTTAAAATCTGAAGATTTTTTGTGGCAGCGCCCTTAGGGCCTTTTCGGGCGGCTGAGGGCGCTTCATGCCACAGTCTTCGGTCTAAGCGTTATCAGCTGCGAACCAGGATTGCCGTCGTATGATTATCGAAAAATAATGTGAAAGGGGCCAAATGATGCAGCCAAGACCTTCCGCTGCAAGCCTGAGAGAGATTGCGAAGGAGACGAATCTGTCTATTACGACGGTTTCGCGAGTGCTCAGAGAGCAGGGAGAAATCTCCAGTGAAACGAGAAAGCGTGTGCTCGACGCAGCCAAACGAAAACGATACAGACCCAATCTTCTTGTGCGCGCGCTTCAGACCGGCAAGACCCGCACGATGGGTGTGATGGTCCCGCCTTACGATTCCTATTGGACGCAGGTTGTCGCGGGTATTCATGATGCACTTGCAGAGGCGGACCATGTATATATCCACGCATGGTGTTCGGAGCAACTGACCAACGGCGGTTCATATAATCATATTCTGCAAGAGCAGCTGCACCGTCTGATTGACCGTCGTGTAGACGGCATTATTCTATGGGCACATCTGGCCCCCCTCTACGACAAGCGCCTTGTCAAGGACCTCGAAGCTCGCGACCTTCCGGTGGTGACCATCGACCACGAACTGCCCTTCGCCGACTCCGTCGAGACCGATGAAAAGCTCGGTGCCAGGCTGGCCGCAAGGCATCTTCTTGAACTCGGACACCGGCACGTTGCACATCTGGCCTGGGATGATTCTTACAAATGGGCTCAATTGCGACGCTCGTATTTTGAGAAGGAGATTGCATCTGCAGGAAACGCTACCTGCGTGACTATGATGACAGAAAAGGACGAAGAAGTAGCGTCTTTAACGCGCAAGCTGCTTGCCTCAGGCCCTCGTCCCACGGCCATCTTCGCCTGCAGCGACAGGGTTGCAAGACTGATATATGAAACCGTCAATCAGATGGGGCTTAGGATTCCCGACGATTTATCTGTAGTGGGCTTTGCCGACCTCGAGTTTGCGTCGTGGATGCAGCCGGGCCTGACTACTATCAGGCAGGATGGCATCGAGGCCGGCAGGACTGCCGCTCGATTAGTGGTAGACCGTTCGGAGGGCAGGCTAGAAGAAGCCAAGCCGCAGCACCTGCGTATAAGTTGTAGGCTAATAAAACGTGGTTCAACCGCGCCACAAAAGAGTAAATGAAATAAGTAGTAAATAGTCGTATTTTTAACACACCCCTAATTTTCTTATGAAGAAATTAAATCAAGAAGGAATATCTTAGCGAACCTCAGGAGGAAAGCTATGAGAGCCAACGTATTAGCAGTTTTGTGCGTTGCAGTAGGGCTTTTAAGGGTGATGAGTCCAGCAGCTTCTGCCGAGACCATCAGCACCGCCGACGGAAACGGTGCCGATACGTATGTGGACTACTTTAATGGTGGTACAAACTTCGGTTCTAACACTTACATCAGGCTTTCGAAAAACTATGTGGGCTACCTTAAGTTTGACCTTTCGAGCCAGGGGCCTAACACAGTTCTCGACGCCAATTTAACATTGTACGGAACGCCTATCCCGGCCGCCTCGCCGGGCTACGACTACGACGTTCCGGTTTACGGACTGCTGGACGGCTCCGACGACTGGAGTGAGTTGGCGATTACCTACAACAACGCGCCGCTAGTGAAAAACCCCATCGTACGCCATCCTCTGATGGTTCATCTGGGCTGGCTTGAATACACGGACGGCGACGAAACCGCGATTACCATGAGACACGCCGGAGGCCAACCGCTGAATAGCTTCTTAAACAATCGCGGCCCGGACGGCACAGTAACCATGATACTCGGCTCTGATAAGTATACCGCAGGTGACTTCTTCTCGACGAAGGAGGACCACGGAGATGGTAGCGAAGCGCCCTTCATTACTTTTGAGGTTGACCCCAACGTCGTACAGCTAAATGAATGGGTCGGCACTGACGGCAACAGCTGGTCCGAGCCGAATAACTGGCTCAACGAATCAGCAAGTCCCGACGTGCCGGACGGTAACGCCGTCGTTAATCTTGCAAGCGGTTCCAATTATCCCGTAATAATTGACTCAAATTCCTCTGCAAAGAAATTATTTATCCATACAGGAGGACTTAATCTTGTCAGTGGGACATTGACCCTGACAGGTGGAGTCCTTCGAATCAAAGACGGCGTCACGATGGATATTACCAACGGCGAGGTAAGGCTCGCCGGCAATGTGGAGGGCCATATGTGGGGCCTTATCGGCACGGGCAAGGTTACTACGAGCAAAGGTTCTGTCTGGGAAGCCAGCGCCGAGTACGACAGCGGGGCCGGCCAGACAATCGTAAAGCCCAGAAAGCTCGTCCGCAAACTGGTCTGGGGGAACTCTATTGTCGACGCAAACGGACCCGTAGGCGACACCAGCGGACGACCCGCGGAGTTCTGTGTAGACGGCACAGATATGCTCGGTGAAACCCACTTTGGCTTCATCCAGGGTGGCGGAGCACCCACATATACCTTCTGCAATTCATACTATGGAAGGAATTTGGCTTTTGAGGAACCAACCATCACCTTTGAATTCGATGCGAACTACGACCTGACGGACATGCACGTCTGGAACTATGAGGCGGGTGAGTATGCACTCCAACACGTACAGGTCGAATATTCCACTAATGGTACGAGCTGGACTATCCTGATGAACGGGTCGGAGCCAAACTTCGTGTTCGATTACGGCAACAAGGACGGAACGAAGAATGACACGATTTCCTTCGGCGGCGCGTCCGCAAAATACGTCAGGCTGACAGCCGTGGGCGGACCTGGAATCGGCAACTATGAATACGGCACATGGGGCAGGTATATCTTGCGCGAGGTCCAGTTCTGCCATGAAGGTATGGAGGCAACAAATCCCACCCCGCTTAATGGCAAGCAGGTCGATATATTCCTCCAGTTGGAATGGCTGCCGGGCAACGGCGCTGTCACCGGCCAGGATTTATACCTGTACAAGACAGGTCAGACGCCTGAGAAGATTGCCGCCAACATAGGCCCGGAGGTGGACACCTACCAAGTCGGCCCATTGGAGAATCTTACTGATTACACCTGGCGGGTGGACGGCCTGGATGGGGCATCTCCAACCACCGGGCCTTCGTGGACCTTCTCAACACGGGCGAGGCTGCGCTGGAATCCCGGAGTAATAGGAGTGGTCGATGCTGAAGGCTCGCCCGGCGTTAATGGCAGTCCCGGTGAAAGGGCCGCCAACGAGAGCGGATTGAATTACGATTTGCATGACAGCTTCACATGGTCCAACGGTTGGTATTGTAGAAAGCCATGGGATTTAATTCCTCCAATTAATGAGCCGAATCTGCTCATCACCTTCGACCGCATCTACGACATAAACGAGATGTGGGTTTGGAACCATGATGGAACCAGCGATGCAGAATCGGCAATGGCGCTGAAGACTGTACAGATAGATTACTCGACTAATGGCACGAGCTGGACAACCCTGATGAACGGCGCGGAGCCCAATTTCGTATTGCCTCATGGCAATACCGACGGGATGCATGACACGGAAATCGGTTTTGGTAATGTGCCCGCGAAGTACGTACGGATTACTGCGGTAGGCGGGCCGGGAGTTGGCAACTACGGTTCGACCGAATGGGGCTATAAGCTGCGAGAGGTTCGGTTCTACTATCAGGTGCCGCTGTGGGCCGACCTTGATTACACCAAAACGGTGGACTTTCTGGATTATGCTATTGTGGCCGACGACTGGCTCGTGGATAACTGGACGGCCGACTACTGCCCCGAAAAACCGGATGGCGATATCAACGGTGACTGCAGGGTTTACTTCGAAGACATAGCTGTCATTGCAGATGAATGGCTCTTGGATATTAATTAAAAATGCATTTTTCATTTTGTGAGAATAAGGCGTCAAAAGTGAAACGCTCAAAACACGCATTTACTCTTGTAGAGTTACTGGTGGTGATATCCATTTTGGCCCTGCTGATGGCTATACTTATGCCGGGTTTGAGCAAGGCACGAAGTTTGGCCAAGAGGTCGGTTTGTAGCAATAATCTGCGACAGATTGGTATAGCACTTACAGCGTACG
>CP070830.1:1503537-1507788 GCA_020344865.1 Planctomycetota bacterium | reverse complement strand
TCTCCACACATCATAGTATTTACTTCGGCTGTTCAATCATTTCGCCATCGGTGATTTTATAAATATGCTCGAAGCCCCGCGGTTCGGGTCGGGTGAAAAGACGGTCGCGCTGCCTGTCGGTGAAGTTCGCCGCTTTTATTGACTTCAGGCTAAAAGTCACCTCTACGGAATCCTCGGCTGCTTGTTCGCCATAGGTGGTTATCTTTATACCAGCCGGAACAAAAAAACCTTCGATGACCTCTTTATATTTATTCAGTTCCACAAGGGCGATAGCTTGCTCATCGGCGTCGAAATACTCAATCTTCGCAACCAGATAATCACAGCAGTCGACGTATATCCTTTTTTGTATCATCCTTTGATTGCTGTGTGTGGTCAGTACGTCGAAGCCGCCTTCATTCGAAAGTCTCCAGCTACCTTCGTCAGTATCAACCGTCACAATTCCAAGGCCTTCCAGTAAAAGTTTAGGACTAATCATCAGCGTTTCCGGGCCCTTTGCATCAGACCACCGGCCCCACCAGTAGCCGCTAATTTCCTTCGGCTTCATCGCCAGCCAAAACTCATCTTTATTTGAGCCGAGAACGATTCCCTTCGCGTCGAACGCCACATCCCCCTGCAGGTACATCTCGGCCGGCGGATTAACCCATAACTTGACGGGAAAATTTTCCTTATGCTCTTTGCCATCGGCATAGTACCGCAGACGACACTGCCCGTTAGCCCTCATCGAAACCGCCTTTTTCGAATGGGTATTCAGAACATCCAGAGATTGCACGACCGTTTGCTTGCCGGGACAAATCCGGTCGGCGAGTTTTAACTCCGGCGCGCAGCCACCGACCATTAAAGCTGACGCGAACAAGTGCAGAAGTAACGTATGGTTTTTCTGTGGATACCTCAACTTTGTAAATCCGCCTGCAGTATCTGGCCTAACTGTGAGGACAACTGCTCAATCTCCTGCTCAGTCAGATGAGGATTTAACACCTCGACGATTTCCTTGCCGCCCGCTAACCTCAGTCGCCAGACCTCCTGGTCATCCTTTTTTTCCGTAGACTCGTATTTTAGGCGCCTCTTACGCATCAGAATCAGCGCCAGCACAAATCTAAAATTTACCTTTTCCTGCTCGGTCTCCTCGGCCAGCCGCTCGAAGAAGGCCATCAGCATCTCATCGTCCACAAATATGTGCTTTTTCTGGTCCGGCTCCGGCAGCCTGGTCTTCCAGAAACAAAACACATCCGGCTTGTTTTCCTGCCAGTACTCAGCGCAAAAGTCGCGGCGAGCCAGCCCCTCATCGGTCTGGACCAGAGCGGCAAAGTATTCCTGGCCGGACTCGATTTGCCTGCCTGTGCCCGAGCAAAAGCCAAGCGGCTTGCTTACTTCCCATTCATCCATTCTCAGAGCCTCTTTGCAATTCCTGTGCAACTTTTTCTACTTCAGTCCAGACACGGAGGAAATTACCTCCCCATATCTTGATGATATCATCTTCGGAGTATCCCCGTCTAACCAGTTCAATGGTAACATTCAACGCTTCAGAATGGTCATTGAAGCCCGGAATGCCGCCGCCGCCGTCAAAATCGCTGCCGATACCGACATGGTCGATTCCTGCAACCTTAACGGCATGTTCTATCTGGTCAACAAAAACGCCTACGTCAGCTGAGGGCGGGTATTTAGCATCGATTTCTCTCATTTTTGCAAGGAACTGAGAAATTCCAATTTTTCCATTGTCCAACTGATCTTCCACATCGCTTATTGACTTATCTCGCTGGGGTGAATCCGGTTTCAAGAAGCCGCTAAGCGCCACAATCTGAATGACACCTCCATTTTTTGCAAGTGCTTTTAATTGCTTATCGTTTAAATTCCTTGGATGGTCCAAAAGTGCCCGGCATCCAGAATGCGAGGCGATGACAGGCGCTCTGGAGACTTTAACAACGTCATACAGAGATTTCTCAGAAATATGGGAGACATCCGTTATCACGCCCAGCCTGTTCATTTCCGTAACAACCTCTCTGCCGAATTCACTTAGGCCATCGTGCTCGCTTTCCCTGTCTCCAAGTTTCACACTTGGCTTGCATGAGTCGCAAATATCGTTATGGCCGTTATGGCTCAACGTGATGTACCGAACGCCAAGATTATAAAACTCTTCTATCTTGGAGACATCTTTGCCGATTGCAAAGCCGTTCTCTATGGCAATCATAATAACTTTCTTGCCGCTTTTTGCAATACGCTCGACGTCTGTGGGTGATTTAGCAAGTTCACAGCGGTCGGGGTACATCTTCTCGGGCAAACGACGAATCACCGCTAATTGGGTTATCGCGGATTCATAGGCGTATTTGTACCCCTGCTCATTGCGTTCTTTCTGTTTTACGTATGCAGCCAGGAAAACCCCGTCAACACCGCCCTTATCCATTTTAACTAAGTCGCATTTAAGTTTCGGATTGTCTATCCCCGGGTCAAATACTTTTGTGGCGTAATTTGTGTCGGGTATGTCAACATGTGTGTCAATGGTCAGCGCCTTTTCGTGGATTACGTTCGCTACATCTGTGATTTGCCGTTCTGTCATAGCCTGCTGTGGACACCCTATAAAGGTCACAGTCAGGACTACCAGTGATAGACCATTTGGTCGTTTTAAAAACATGATAAGACCCGTATTGCGAACACAATACTTAACGCTGCTATTCGAATCTGAGCCATTGGCATATGTTTTGCGCCGTCTTTGGTCCTATGCCGTGAACTTTCTGCAAATCATCACAACTTAGAAAGGTCGGATTGTCGGCACTTCCGAAATTCTCACGGTAAGCGACTATTGCCGCCGCCTTAACATCTCCTATGCCGGGCAGCCGTACAAGGGAGGCCAAAGGTGCGTCGTTCGGATTTATACTGACTTGAAGCCGTATCTCCGCTGACAGCCCAGGACCGGCAGAACCGTAAACCACAAAAATCGCGGAAATCAAAAGAGCAAAGCAGATTGCAAAAACAAAACCAAATGATTGAACCCTGGTTTGTTCAACATCGGATTGCGATATAAAACTCTCGGTCACCACGGCTAATCTTCCGCTAAAGATGCTGGTCAACGGCCTATTTTGTAAATCTCGGGCACCATTCACCACGTAAAAATAACATCATGCAGTTTCTTCAAGGTCCGAAACGATTTCTTCGGTTCGAGCTGCTGGGTCAGCAGCCCGCTGTTGGCTATGGCACTATCTTTTGTGTCGACGAGGTTGGAATATGTCACCGCATCAACGAACGGTTTGCTAAGCGATATCTTATAGAACTGCTCAATCCACTGCCCCTGCCGCGACTGGTCCCATTCCTCGTGCCATACCCCAGCCACTTTGCCGTCGCTTGAACCAGCGCCGTTCTCGCTCGGCACTTCGACGTCGGTTATATACAGCGGCTTGGCTATCGGCGCAAAGTAATCCAGAACCGCCGACATCTGCATCATATCTCTGACGTGCATACCGGCCTCGTTCTTGCCAAAACGCATCTGCAGTCCAAATGCATCAAAATTAATCCCGCTCTGTACCACCATATCCACATACACCAACGGCGGTATGGTGCCCGGTGTTGTCGCATAATACTCACCCCAGGGGTTGCTGACTTCTATTATCTTCAGAGCCCTGTCACTTGCGGTCTTGACGGCCATATTCGCCGCGCGCGTCATCTCCAAAACCTGTTCGAAGCTGAACCCAAAATGATTAAACGCATTGAGGCCGCTTATAACACGCCAAACCCGAACAATGCCTGAATATCGGGCGACCGTCGTGGAAACGAACTGGTACGCAGTCTCCCGAATTTTCTCAAATCCCGCACTGCCGCGCAGCAACCACTTGGGCAGATGCTCCTTCGAGAAACAAAGCAGCGGGCCGGCGCCAATAGCCAATTTCTTTTTGCTGAGCACTTCAATGCATGTGTCCACCGCTGAAAAATCATAAGTGCCTTTATGAGACTCTATCTCGGCCCAATTTACAGGTACCGTGACAAAGCCGAACAATTTCAGCAATTTATCGAGATAGGCGGGATTACTGACGTGTCGCGCATCTATTCGACAGCCGAGGCAGCCTCGACCAAAGCCATGGTTCTCATTTTTTTCGTCGAAAAGCGAGTCCGCATGTTTTGCCGCTAACTTCTCGGACAAAACTATGGCTTTCTTAAGTGATTCATCTGCTAATTTGGAAGCCAATGCCGGCTCGGAGATATTCTGAATTGCCTGAATAAACAGGTCCTGGGCCTCCTTGGAAATGTCTTCAAGGCCCTCTACCG
>CP070830.1:1500445-1503437 GCA_020344865.1 Planctomycetota bacterium | reverse complement strand
AAGAATGTTGCGCTGCTGCTCGTGTTACGCATATATCTTATCCGAATATCTGTGTAACCCACGGTGCTTAGCGTTTTCTCCATCCAGGCTCCCTTGCCAAGTCTTGCTCCATAGCTGCCTGTATAGGCCGCTTTGCTGGTAACGCCGTACGATGAACCGCCTACTTCCCAGCCGCCTGCAGCAAAATCACCGCTCTCGAACCCGTCAGAGAATATAATGCTTCCTGCGTATGAATCGGTCGTCGCGGATTCCGCCGAAGATTCAGCAGTCTCATTTAGGTTCTTGCTGATATCCCGTGCCTTGACAGTATAGGTGTACATCGTATTTGGTGTTAAACCGGTATCTTCATAGGCCGTATCATACTGCCAGCCGCTGTCGTGACCGCCGCCCGAAGTGCATGTAAAGTAATACTGTACCCCACTCGTATCTGATGCCGTAGTGGCCTCCATCGCTATCGAAGAAGAGCTCGTCGAATAAGGTGCCGTCGCAAACGTCATCGGGTCCGGCGTCGGTGGGTCGGGGTCGGGCGCAGGAGGGTCGGGAATCGGAACCTGACCGCCGCCAAGCTCCTCATTAGCGCCAATGTCGTAATCACTACCCTGTGGAATGCTGTTGCCGTAAAAGTCAGCCGTTCCCACATCTGTCCCGAACAACGTCGGCAAATCCAGACCCCTGTCAATAGCCGGCGAGTCTGAACCTATCTTGTAACCCGTCAGATCTGTAAGATTGTGCGGACCTAAAACCGGGTGGTTGCTTACATCTGCCAGCTTCGGGTCAAACTCGTACCCGACGGGTGAGCTGTCAAGCATCTCCTGGCCGTAGGAGCGCCACCAGTCTAAACCCTCGTAAACGGTCGGATTGTCGTCGGAATCGAGGATAAATCTGATGGGACCGCCCATCGACCAGTAGCAGTTGCCCTGAAAAGTAAAGTTTTCATCGCCGGTCCATGTGGTGATAACGGGCTTGCCGGGCTCGGTTATGAATATGTTGTTACGCACGTTTATGTTCGTAAACGTTCCCGTATAGACCCAAATCGTAATGGCCCCCGCGCGCGAATCCGGCCCGACGTAAATCGTGTTATTGTATAAATCTACGTTACTCAGAGACGAATCGCTGTAGAAGGTCACGCAGCCCATCGGCTTGCCTTCCCACGAGCCTGTCCCGTTATTGGCATTGACGTTATAGCGATAGACATTGTCGCCGGCATAGCGGCTGCGGGCGAATTGCATTATCAGATCGCCGCCCTGGTTATCGTGCGAGTAATTGTACTGCATCGTGCAGAAACTCGTGCCGCCGTCGAGGTCGAAACCGCCCCCGTCGCCGCCGAAGGTCTTGTTGTGATGCGATTCATTGTACTGGAAGACAACATTAACGGATTCCCAGCACCAGATGCCGACCGGACCTCCGCCGCCGGCCGCGTTCAGCTGACCGTTATTATAAGCTTCGCAGAACTCGATAACGCCTCCGTTTAGACCTCCGAATACAATCCCGCTGCCGGTTTGGCTGGCCGCATCATGTATACCGGTGACGTCGTACACCACGCAGTCGGCGATATAAAAGTCCTCGTGCGAATCCATACTCACCGGCCAGTTTGTAGAAGAGTTCATTCCCTCAAGACCTATGTCGTGAATCACCGTGTTGGTGACCTCCACGTCTTTGAAGCCGCTGAAATCCAGTCCGTCGAAAAAGATTCCCCTGTTGGTAACACCGCTGACCTCTACGTTGTCTATGCGAATATATTCGTGTTTGACGCCGCTGCCTGCGTGGGCAAAGAACCTGATGCCGTGAAAATCAGGCAGGTCTGCATTCTGATGGGTATTGCCTGAGCCGCGGAATATCAGGTCTCTGACCTCGAATCCCGCACAATTATCCACCAACAGGACCGTTTCTTTCAGGTCCCCTTGGATAGTCGCCCGGCCACTACCGTATGAGCTCAGGGTTATCGGTGATGTCGGAGTACCGCCGGATGTAAAAACTAACCCGCCGTTGAACGTCTCGCCCCCCTCGAACAATATGCTGTCGCCGGGCGAGAACGTCATACTGTTCACCTTGTCCGTCGTCTGCCATGCGTCCTGAGTTGACGTGCCCGAGTTGTCGTCGTTGCCCGAGGGACTGACATAGTAAGTAGTGCCCAGCGCCGCACTGCACAAACCCAGCAGCAAAACAAAACTCATCAAACTGATAAATTTCTTGCACATAGTATTCACCTCCTTAAATTAATTCCTGATTAAAGCCTCCGTTACTCCTTCCCGCCTCTTGTTTTTCTTCACCTCCTTTCTTCATGCGGGTGTGCACTTTCTCACAAAAATCCATATTTTAATTACATTCTATAACTAACAAATGCAAAGCTTGAGAATTTCAAACATCTGTCAGTGTCCATACTTTACTCCCGTTCCAAACGCCCTTTGGTGCGTGAAAGACTCGGTACGCGGCTCCTCCCTGAGCGAAGAATCTCAATCACGCTCGATTCTCACGCTTCGGACGACCCTGGCCCCGGCTTTCACCCTCTGCGCCCCAAAAAGAAAGGTGCATATTGGGTGCAGCGTCAAAGGCCTTATATGCAAGGTACTAAGCTTTCACTAAGACCCGTACCTTGCGACAAACCTCTCTGCAAAAAACCGAAAAGAAGGCGCAGCTTGCAACTCACAAGTATGCGGTTTTATCTTTAGCGTTTCTGCCGCCTGACAGTTATATATTTTGTCCTCTAACTGTCAAGGACATTCTGCAACAAATTTTGGTACTTTCCACAGCAGAATGCGTAACACCCGTATCTACAGACTCTTAAGGATGCACACCCAGCCTATTCTTTGGCCATATACGGATAGCGGAAGTCTCGCGGAGGCAAAAATGTCTCCTTTATAGCACGCGGCGATACCCATCGCTCTAAGTTCAGCCAGCTGCCCGCCTTGTCGTTTGTACCCGACGCCCGAGAGCCGCCGAACGGCTGCTGCGCGACAACTGCACCCGTCGGCTTATCGTTGACGTAGAAGTT
>CP070830.1:1496735-1500345 GCA_020344865.1 Planctomycetota bacterium | reverse complement strand
CTCGATGCGCTTCGCCACCGCGTTGGTCAGCTCGTACTCCACCCCGCGCCGAAAGCTCCGGCTCTCGAACATCTCCACATAAACGCTGCCGACCTCGTCCGTATACAGCGACTCATTCGAGTACGCCCCCGGCTCCCCGCATCCGCATACAAAAAGAACGCAAACAACCAGACCTGCCAAAGTCCCGACGGCACCCCGTTTCAAAACCTGTAATCTCTTCTTCATTTCTCTGTCTCTTCTCCGCCCGTGTTACCGGTCATTCTTTCCCTTGCCATCTCGGCCGCCGTACTCTCCGGCCAATCATCCAAAACCATCTGATAATAAAGATTCGCCGCCTGCCTGCTCCCCGCCTGCTGATAGTGTTCGCCGATGCTAAACTGTTTATACGCCAACTGCTCGTCTATCTGCTCAAGTTTCCCGTCAACATCCAGCTCTTCCGCATCTCGCGGGTATCGCATCTTGTATCTTTCATAATAGCTCTTCGCGCCGATTAGATGCGTCGAATCATACTTCGGCCCCTTGTAGGCTGCGTGCTTGCACCTCGCCATACCAAGCAAAGCATCCTTGCCGATTTGGCCCGTCGGCCATCGCGATGATATCTCCGACCACCTCTCGTGCGCCTCGACAAACTTTCCTCTCCTCTCGTAACTGTCCGCCACCGCCAGGGCCGCCTTCATCGACAATGGCGAATCGCCCGCCCTGTCGATAATCTTGTCCATCACCCTCTCGCCCTCTGCGTACCCCCTCATCTTGAATACACCGAGCACCGGCCGCTTCTGACCACCCAGATAAGCCGTAGCTATCGCGAACTGCCTGTCCAGAACCGCCTCATAAAGCTCGCTCTGCGGATACGCACTCAGAAACTTCTCGTAAGCCCGCCCCGCCTTAGTGAATTTCCCCTCACAATAAAGCATCTCCGCGCCCAAAAACGCGTTCAGGTCTGGCCCCGCAATCTCCGGAAAGTCCTCCTGGAGCTGCCCTATCGCCTCGGCGACGGCCTTCGTCTCGCCCATATTGACCTTTCTCTTTATCTCGGCCACCGCCAGCACGTATTTGTCCTCCGCCGATACCGCCTTCCACTGCTCACCGGCCTCCAGACGCCACGTCTCCGCCGTCAATCCACACCGAGCCGATAGCAGCACCACAAACGCCGTCGCAACTATTATTAGCCTTACGTATCTGTACATAACCTTCTTCCAGCCTTATCGATTATTCACGGCCAGTCAATAATAATCCATCCATAACCAATAATCAATCAAAAACGCACTTTTCCAAATCATAACCCAATCCTTCCAAAAACCCCCAAAAAAACCTTGCATTTCAACCCGCTTTGTGGTAAAATTACCGCAAAATTGTTAAAATAACGCCCAAAAAACCCAAAAGGAGGCGAGAAAAATGAAAAAAACAATCCTCCTCAACCTTGTTCTGCTGTTCGCTGCCACTCAAACTGCTTATTGCCAATACGGCGGCGGCACCGGAACTCCTAACGATCCATACCTCATTTATGACGCCAACCAGATGAACGCCATCGGTGCAAACTACCTCGACTGGAACAAACACTTCAAACTAATGGCCGATATCGACCTGAGCGACTTCAATGGCCTGAACGGAAACCCCTCTTTCAATAGGATTGGGATGTTCACCGGTGTATTCGACGGCAACCACCATGAGATTTCGAACTTTACTTATATTTCCACAGATGATTCCGTCACAGCGCTGTTCCAATCTCTTAAGGGGGCAAACGCACAAATTAAAGATTTGGGCTTAAGAGACCCCAATGTTGAAGGAACATGGTGGGCCGTAGCTGCTTTGGTAGGCGAGATGAAAGACGCGACCATATCCGGCTGCTATGTTGAGGGTGGAAGAGTTTACGGAAATTTTGCTGCCACATGCTGTCAAAAACATGCCGGAGGTCTGGTGGGCAATGCTTATGGGGGACTAATTTCCGACTGCTACGCCGTGGCCGATATCTATGGAACCAAATATCCTAACGGTGGGCTGGTGGGAGGTATTGCTTTTGGCACATCTGTTACCAACTGTTATTCTAAAGGCAGTGTCACTGGGAACATTGAGGTTGGTGGGCTCGTTGGGTTCTCCAATCCTAATACGGTAATTTCCAACTCCTATTCAACCAGCAGCGTTTCGGGCACTGGGGATGCTGTTGGCGGACTTGTGGGCTGGAGCTATGGAACTGTATCTGGCTGTTATGCGACCGGCCCCGTCTCCAGTAGAACTCAAGGTATAAAAGTCGGTGGACTGATGGGGGGAAATGGGGGTACGATATCCAACTGCTATTCTACCGGCAGTGTATCGGGTTTCTCATACGTCGGAGGCCTGGTGGGATGGGCTTATGAAGGGCTAATTTCCGACTGCTACGCAACAGGCAGAGTCTCCGGAATCGGTATTTTCGGAGGACTGGTGGGAGAGAGACATACCGGTACGACCAGAGATTCATTCTGGGACATCGAAACCAGCGGACAAAAGACCAGCGCCGGCGGTACAGGTCTGACAACCGCCGAGATGAAAACCCTGAGTACATTTACCTCCGCCGCATGGGACTTCAACACCCCTGTCTGGCAGATGTGCGATGGTGTTTGTTACCCAAGATTGGCCTGGCAGCAAGGCATATTTATCGGTGTCCCTCCAGTATTAGACATCGGAGCCCTTCTGGACGGCCCAAAAACGGTAAACCAGGTCCTCTCAATAGGTAGCTGCATCTCGGATACCCTCCATTGGACAATATCCGAAGACTGTAACTGGCTCTCCCTAGATGTCAATTCCGGAACCAGTGGACCTTTCGATAGTAACGATGTTATACTTACCGCCGATATCAACGGCCTCGACTACGGCTTTTACTCCTGTGATTTGACGGTAACCGACCCCAATGCACAAAACAACCCCCAAACATTTCCGGTTACACTGCACGTCTGTATCTATAGATTAGGTGAAATATTCGTCCCCGACGAATACTCAACCATCCAGCACGCCATAGACGCCGCCGGACCGAACAACACCGTCATGGTAGACCCCGGAACACACTACGACAATATAAACTTCAGCGCCAAGAACATAACTGTCAGTTCAATCGATCCCAATGACGCAACCATCGTCGCCAATACCGTAATCGACGGCAACAATCAGGGGCCCGTAGTAACGTTCAGAAACGGCGAAGATGCAAATTGTGTCCTTGCCGGTTTTACCATCACCGACGGCAATGACCAAGGCCAGGGCGCGGGCATATCTTGCACGGGAGATTACACCAGCCCCGCTATCAGAAATTGCATCGTCATCGCAAACCAGGGTACCGGCATCCACTGCGACCAAACCACGCCAACAATCAAAAACTGTATTATTGCCGGCAACACCGACGCAGGTCTTGTAACTCGCGGCAGGAAAAGTGCGAATATTGCAAACTGCACAATCGTTGAAAACGCAGGCTGCGGCCTTGACTCCAACTACGGCAAACCACAGATAACAAACTCCATCATCTGGGCCAACGCCGATAATCAAATCTACGGCGCCCCCAACGTAACATTTAGTGACATACAGGATGGCTACGCCGGCCTCGGCAATATTGATGCTGACCCGTGTTTTGTTGACCCGGGGTATT
>CP070830.1:1492590-1496635 GCA_020344865.1 Planctomycetota bacterium | reverse complement strand
TCTCCACCTTTCCGACCAGGCTGAAGACCTTTGTTCCTTTGGACTTTTCTGTTCCTATATTCGCAAACCATTCCCCGCCATTGTTTATAATTGCAGGCACATTTGCCCATGTTTCCACATTGTTCAGATTCGTGGGCTTGCTCCAAAGACCGCTTTCAACGGTATGGACATACTTTGCCCTTGGTTCACCAGTCCGCCCTTCCAGCGACGCCATCAAGGCGGTGGACTCGCCACATACAAACGCCCCGCCTCCACGATTAATCCGGATATCGAAAGAAAATGAGCTGCCTAAAATGTTCTTACCCAAAAGACCCATCTCGCGAGCTTGTGAGATTGCCGTCCTCAGATGCTCAACGGCAAGTGGGTATTCATTACGGACATAGATATATCCCTGCTCCGCACCTATGGCATATGCCCCTATGGCCATCCCCTCGATAACAGAGAGCGGGTTGCCTTCCATAATGGACCGGTCCATGAAAGCACCCGGGTCGCCCTCATCGCCGTTGCAAATTACATATCTGGGCGAACCTTCAGCCTCACGGCAGGAACGCCACTTGTGGGCGGTGGCGAATCCGCCGCCGCCACGGCCCCTCAATCCAGCCATCTCCACTTGTGAGATGACCTCCTCCGGCGTCATCGAGGTCAGAACCTTCGAAAGGGCCTTATACCCATCTCTCGCTATGTAATCTTTTATGCTCGTCGGGTCAACACTGCCGTTCAGCCCCAGGACAACACGCTCCTGCACGTTATAGAAAGGAATCTCCGTCGCTTTCGTGGCCTTCTTGCCTGTGCCGGGGTCCTCATACAATAATCTTTCAATTACACGTCCACCAACAACCGTTTCACGGAATATCTCAGGCACATCGGGCTCTTCAACCCGCTGGTAGAAAACCTCACCGGGCTCTATCACAACAATAGGGCCCCGCTCGCAGAACCCGTGGCAGCCGACGCACTTTGCCTCTACGCGAATATCCTCTCCCGATTGCTTGACTGCCTCCAAGAAAAGCTCGTAAAGCCTGCGAGAGCCTTTAGCTGCGCAGCCGGTGCCTATGCAGACCCTCACAGACCTTGGCGCCACACGGCTCTTTTCGCGCAAAGCATTGGCAAGGTCTTCTATGTCAGAAGGGCTGGTGAGCTTGGGAGGAACACTTATCACGTCGCAGTCTCCTTTGCACCAGTCTCGGCGGTCTCCTCAGCCGGTTCAAGGCCTTGAATAATTTCAATCGCGGATTCGGCAGTAACGCCGTCATAGTATTTGCCGTCCACCACCATCACAGGCGCCAGCGCACAGGCACCCACACAGTTGACCGCCTGGAAGCTGAAAAGACGGTCGCGGGTCGTGCCGCCCGCCTCAACGCGGAACTCCTTACAGATGGCTTCGGAAATGCCTCCGGCACCTTTCAGGTAGCAAACCGTGCCCATACAAAGTGTTACCTCGTGCGCGCCCTTTGGCGCAAGGCGAAAAGATGAATAGAACGTCGCCACTGCGAACAGCCGGCTCAGCGGCACTCCCAGCCGCTTGCTTAAAAGGCGCAGCCGTTCCACAGGAAGATAGCCGCATTCGGCCTGCACGTCCTGCATCATCGGTATCAGCATCCCGACCTCGCCGTCATACCGGCTAACTATCGTTTCTATCAGCTTCTCGTCTTCTGCCACGTTCGATATTCCTTCGATATTCCTTACTGCTTGAGCATCTAAAGGCAAAAGAAACCTGGTAGTCTACCGCAAAGTTTCTTTATTGTCAATAACCTTGTTCGCCCTATTCATCACCCTTGCTGCCGACGTCATGCAGCTAAACGGTCTCAATCGTTACCTCCTTACCCCTGCTCCTCAGTTGTTCGCTAATCTCTCGCACTACCGCCAACTTCATACCTAATTGGCCGGGCAGCTCGGGGTTTTGATGGGCTGGGTTGACGCTCTGGCCCACGATGAAATGGATATGGTCTACATCCAGGCACAACCGCATTAAAGCCGAGGCCCCGTCCGTCTGGAACTTCACCGCTTCCTTATCAGCGCCTGAATGAAGCATATCGTTGGCCCGAGTAAGAGTCAGAATTCCCTCGGTAGTCAAATCGACCCCCTCCAGCCTGGCCAAAGGCGGTACATCAGGCTTCATCGTTGCCAGGTCGACATCCAATGGCTTGCCACCCAGATGGTGGGCCACAATCTTCGCGGTCGTTCCCCCGCAAACAGCCAGTGAGCCGCCCCGTTGTATGAATCTGCTGACCACGGCTTTGTCTTTGTCGCTTTCCGCGGGCGGACCCGTTAGCACCGTGGCTGTAAGCTTGCGCCGAGCCTTCATGACGGCTACGCTTACGTCGTCTCCGGGCTTATTGCAATAAAGGTCCCAAACAGCTTGACCTAGCTTATCAGCAACCTGCTGGGCGGAAAGGTCGGGGTGACAGTGTTCCTCAAGAAATCGCGCGACTTGGTCCAAGCCCCATCCAAGAGGATAAAGCCCGCCTATGCCGGCATTTACTACGCCGTCCGAGACAAATATGACCCAATCCCCGTTTTTCAACCGGAATTCCGATTCGCGGATTGTCTTGCCTTCGATTTCGCGCTCGTCATAGACCATCGGTACGAACTTCCGCTTCCGCAGCAGGATAACCGACGGTGTGTCGAACTCCACGACCCGCGCATGGCTCTCAGAAAAAAATTGCCCGATAGCAAAAGTGCTGTAAGCAAGCTTTCGTTCCTCACATACCGGCAGGGTTTTACTCAGTGTCTCGACAACCTCGCCGAGCGACAGCTCATTCTCCGTCAGATGCATGACTATCCGAGTGGTCAGAATTGATAAAATATTCGCCTTTACCCCGCTCCCAAGCCCGTCGGAAAGCGCAAGCGTAACAGAATCGGCCCGGCGGGCGATAGCAACATTATCGCCGCATAGTTCGTCGCCGCTCTTTTCAACTTGCTTTGTACCCCACTCGTAGAACAACTTCATCACTGACCCTCTTCCTGATACAGGGACATGAGTTTCACCAGAAGCACCTTTGTCTCCGCTGTTGTCTCACCCAGCAGCCTTGCTATTTCCTGTACGGTTTGCATCTGCCTTGAAATGACCTCCTGCCCTCTCTTGAGCATCTGGGCCTTCAGGTCAAGAAAGTCCTTTCTGGCTTTCTCCTCCTCGGAAATATCAATGAAAATGCCGCAGTAAAGGCCCTCGCCCTCGATGGGAAAAATACCCACGCGAAAGCTGACGCCATGTTCAGGAATGCTTTCTTTGACCATGAGGGACCCGCCCGCCGCTATGGCACGCTCGAAGCAATCAGAGTGAACGAATCTCTTGGCCAATCGCCCCAAAAGCCCCTCCTCGGCACACCGGAACATAGTCCTAAATGACGGATTGACGAAACGTATGCGCGTCTTCCTGTCCACCAGAAGAACGCCGTTGGGCGTATGCTCTAATATTGCGCTTGTATGCGCAGTTGTCTGACTTTTAGGAAGTGTCATATTATGCCTTCTTCCTGCGTCGGACGGCACGCTTCGCCGGGCGCTTGGTTTTCCCCTGTTTCAGAGCCAGCCGCAACTTTTTTCCCAACATTTTCACCCCGCCCTCTACGTCTGAGCTGGTTAGAATCTCATCGTTAATCTTCCAGTTAATCCCCTCTCCGCAATGCTCCATACAAAACGAGCCCTTCAGCTCTACCTTGTCTTCAAGGCCCTTCTTGCTGAGAAACTCGTTGAAACGGGCTATCAATTCCCGCGCACCCTTAATGTGGCACGAACTCCCCACACATACCGTCACAGTTATCACTGCTTGTTCTCTTTCTGCTTTTGTTTGTAATTATTCTGCTGGGCCGATAAGGCAGCCTCGCCGGCGGCAAGCTTGCGCTTATCAGCAGCCAATTCCTTCTCGTCCGCCAGTTTCAGTGCTTTCGTTGGGCAGGCTTCCACGCAGGCAGGTTGTGCACCGGTCGTCGTTCTGTCTACACACAGGTCGCACTTGACCACAGCCTTACCGTCCCGAGAGACACTAATGACTCCAAATTGGCAAGCCATAAGGCAAAACTTGCAGCCAATGCACAAATCCGCCTTAATC
>CP070830.1:1484092-1492490 GCA_020344865.1 Planctomycetota bacterium | reverse complement strand
CGTGTCGGAAGCTGATATGCAGAAGGGGCATATGCGGTTCGAGCCGAACATTAATCTGGTGGTCGGTAAAGACGGGGGCGAATGCAAGACGCCAATAGTGGAAATCAAGAACCTGAACAGCTTTCGGGCACTGGAGAGGAGCGTGGATTACGAGGCGGTGAGACAGCTTGATGAATTTGTCGAGACGGGCAGGGTGATGGAGATGGGCAGTAAGACGACTCGTGGATGGGACGATGGTAGGGAGGTTACGGTGCTTCAGAGGGAGAAGGAAGAGGCGCACGATTACCGGTATTTTCCGGAGCCTGACCTTGTGCCGGTTGGGCTGACTGAGAAGTGGCTTGAAGAGATTCGCGGGCGATTGTGTGAGCTGCCAATAAAGAAGCAGATGCGCTATGTCAAAGAGTATGGGTTAAGTGATTATGATGCAGGTGTTTTGACAGCTGAGCGCGGGACGGCTGAGTTTTTCGACGAGGTGGTCAGGGCCGGAGGCGAGCCGAAGCGGGTCTGCAATCTTGTTACGCAGGTCGGGTTGAAGTTAGCCAATGAAAAAGGTTGTAGTGTGGCGGAGTTGGGCATTACAGCGGAGAGCTTGGCAGGATTGGCGAGGATGGTTGAAAAGGATGAAGTCAGCGCCACGGCAGCTACGAGCATATTCGAGGAGATGGTGAAGACGGGCAGGGAGCCTCAAACTATAGCAGAGGAATTAAGCCTCGTACAAAAAAGCGATGCGGGTGAATTGGAGGCGATAGTTGAACAGGTGCTTTCGGAAAACGCGAAGGCCGTGGAAGATGTTACCGGCGGCGGCAAGAAGAGCAAGAAGGCGCGGGGGTTTCTGCTGGGTCAGGTTATGCAGAAGACAAAGGGACAGGCAAATCCAAAGGTCGTTTCTGAAATTTTAGACAAGAAGCTCGGTTGAGAGCTACATGCAAGACAGAAGGGAAAGATATGAAGATAGAAAAATGCGATAATATCGTCAAGAAACCGGTGGATGTGGACGGTGCCGAAGGTGCTGAGATAAGGTGGCTGATATCGAAAGAGGACGGGGCGGATAATTTTGCGATGCGTATGTTTGAGATACAGCCGAGCGGGTGTACGCCGCTGCATACGCATCCACATGAACACGAGATATTTGCAGTTGAAGGAGAGGGGGTCTTTGTGTATGAAGGGAAGGAATACGAATTCGGCGAGGATTATGTGATATTTGTGCCGGGGGGCAAAGAGCACCGATTTAAGAATCGGGGGGCATCTACTTTGAGGTTGCTTTGCCTTATTCCAGCATCAGCGGTGTAGTACCGTAGTCGCTTGGAATAAGGTTTTAAGGCTGTGGGGGGGAGTAAAAGGACAAGGCCATTTGCAGAGTCCGGCCTGCTGCTGTGACGTGTAGCTGTAAAGAGCGGTTTAATGCACAGTTTGTTTAGCGGGATTATTGCTTAGGAATCCGCTTGATTTTTGTATTAGGCTGTTATATTCTGTATTGTTGACATTTGAAGCAGGAAAGGGCGCAAAGAGTTTTCAGCGGTGACCGAAAATTAGTTGACTCGGAAAGTACGGTGCTATGCGAGGTTACGGCGCAAGCAACGAAGGGCCCAGTGGAGGGGCGCAACAGGTACCATCCAGCAAGGTAAGCTCAAAAGCCGTCAGCCACGCAGTTGCCGGTCGCGGCGGTGCGGGGGACTCGGTGGAAAAAACTCTGGATGAGTTACAGACCATCTTTAATGCGACAAAAGACTCGATAATGCTGGTTGATAGTGAATTCAAAATCGTTCAGGCGAACGCTGCAACATTGGAGTTTCTGGGCAAGAGTCTTGACGAGGTGATCGGGCAGAAGTGCTATGAGCTGATACATGAGTCGGATTTGCCGGATGAGTTGTGTCCCTTAGAGAAGGCAAAGCAGACAAAGAATCATGAGCAGGTCGAGTTGTATATACCGAAAAAGGATATGTGGGTAATGACGTCGGTGGACCCTGTCCTTGACGAGAACGGTAATGTTATTAGGGCCGTTCATATCATAAGAGACATCACGGCTCGCAGGCGTATGGAGGAGGCTTTGCAGGAAAGTGAGGAGAAATTCCGGGAGATTTCCGAGCAATCGGTGATGGGCATCGTCATCATTCAAGATTATATGTTCAAATACGCCAATGAGGCTGCATCGGATATTTTTGAATACTCGGTTGAAGAGATGCTGGCTTGGGGTCCGAAAGAATGCTATTCGAAAGTAGTGCACCCGGATGATATTTTGTTTGTTATGGAACAAGCGCGCAGGAGGCATGCGGGGGAAAAAGGTGTTGTGTTTAATTATGCGTGGAAGGCGGTAACAAAACGGGGTAAGACAAAGTGGGTAGAGACGTATTCGAAAGTGATATCCTTCGGGGGCAAGGAAGCCGATATGGTGATGCTGATTGACATCAGCGACAGCAGGGCGGCGGAGGAGGCGCTGCGAGAAAGTGAAGAAAAGTACAAAAGCCTGTTTGAATTCGCGGGTGATGCACTTTTTACTATGGACTTTACCGAAGAACATGGAACTCGTTTTTTGGATTGTAACGACCGGACCCTGAAATTATTTGGATGTACACAACGTAATCAGATTATCGGAAAAAATCCTGAGGATTTTTCACCTGCGGTACAACCAGATGGTAAACCATCTCGTGAGAAGGCCTTTGAATTAGCCAGCGCTGTTATGGAAGGTCATCCACAAATTTTTGAATGGATGCATTACCGTCTGGACGGCACACCTTTTTGGGTGGAAGTTAACCTCACGCGCATTAAACTCAAAGGCAGGAGTTATATGCAGGCGGTAGTGCGTGACATTACAAAGCGCGAGAAGGCGGAGGCTGCGCTGCGAGAGAGTGAGGAGCTTTATCGTAATGTGTACGAGACCGCACCGCTGGCTTTTGTGCTATGGGACCGTGACTGCCGGATTACCGACTGGAATACTCGGGCGGAGGAACTGTTCGGCTGGTCGCGCGAGGAGGTTCTTGGACGGAGCTTCTTTGATTTTCTGATTCCTGAAGGGGCGCGGGGCCAAGTGGAGGGCGTTGTGGAAGCATTGCTGCGTGGTGAGATGCCAAGCCGGAGCGTTAATGAGAACATTACAAAGAATGGAGAAAGCGTTCTGTGCGAGTGGAATAATACGATATGCTATGATAATGAGGGGCACGTGTCGGGCGTGATATCATTGGCTCTTGATATCACCGAGCGTGAGAGGGCTGAGAAAAGACTTCTGGAGCATGAGGCGCAACTTAAGTCTCTGGCTTCTGAGTTGTCACTGGCCGAAGAGCGTGAAAGGCGTCGGCTGGCGGTTGCTGTACACGACCGAATCAGTCAGTCGCTGGGTATTTCCAAAATCAGGCTGGATGAACTTCGAAAGTCCACGTCCTCAAAAAAGGTCGTCGAGGTTTTGAACGAGGTTTGCAACTCGCTCGGTCAGACGATTGGGGATACGAGGTCATTGACATTTGAGCTTGGTTCTCCGGTACTGTATGAATTAGGCTTTGAGAAGGCGGTAGCCGGATGGCTTGCCAGGCAGATTGAAAAGAAGCAGAGAATTGCAACAGAGTTTGAGGACGACGGCCAGGACAAACCTTTAGATGATGATGTTCGGGTCCTACTGTTCCGGAACGTGCGGGAGCTATTGATAAATGTAGTTAAACATGCACAGGCGCATAAGGTAAAAGTCTCGATTTTGAGAGTTAACAGACAAATACACGTTACGGTTGAAGACGATGGGGTCGGATTTGACCCTGAGAAGGCCGTAGAGATGGCAGGGGAGACGGGTGGATTCGGCCTTTTCAGTATCCGCGAACGTATGGAGCAGTTGGGGGGGCGGCTTGAGATTAGCTCGAAACCCGGGCACGGCAGCAAGATTAAAGTTATAGCACCACTTAAGCGTGAGAAAGCTGATGAGGGGGAACGGGGCGGGCAGTAGAGTCTTATTAATTTTAGCAAGGGGGCGGCTGTTTTGTAAACGCTTTGCTTTCGGTCCCTGCGATTAGCCTTTTGATGTTTTGTCGGTGGCGGATGATTACCATTAAAGGAATGGCGGTGGCGGCGATGAACAGCGGCCATAGGCTGGTGAAATCCCAGTCTGGTTTGAGGATGATGGTCAGGAGCAGTATTAGGGGAAAAGTGATAGAAGCGGTGATAGAAGCGAGCGAAATGTATCGCCATATGGCAACGGTTATAAGCCAGACAGCCAATGCGAAGACGGAGCAGACCGTGTAGTAAGGCCAAAGCCCGAGTGCGACGCCAAAGCTTGTCGCAACACCTTTGCCCCCTTTGAATTTCAGGTATACGGGAAATATGTGGCCAAGTACGGCCGCACAGCCGACCGCGAGCCAGAGGAAAAGGTCTTTTACGGGCGGGGGCGAAGATAGAATAAACGCGGCGGCAGATACTGGGATGAGGCCCTTTGCAGCATCCAGGCAGAAGCAAAGATAGGCCCACTTTTTACCGATGGCGCGGGCGAGGTTGGTGGCTCCGATGTTGCCTGAGCCAATGGCGCGGAGGTCCTTGCCGTGTGCCTTTGCGATAAGGACGCCGAAGGGGAGTGAGCCGAGCAGATATGCGCCGATAATTAAAAATGTGAAGCTCATTTTAGCCTTTCCTTGGGTTATAGTGATTGTAAAGGGATTCCAGCTGTTCGGCCACTCGTTTGATGGAGATTTTTTCTTTTAGATTATCTTCTGCAATTGCCTGAGAGGCTTTTTGGATGTTACCTGTATGTGTAAAAAAGCTAATAGCCTGAGCAAGTGCAACGGTGTTTTCGGGGGAGTCGATTACTCTGCCGTGGCGATTATCATCGAACAGGTCGGTTGCACCGTTAAATTTTGTTGTTATGACGGGTTTACCGGCGGCTATAGCCTCAAGAATAAATCTGCTTGAGGGGTCGTAAAACGTCGGGAGGACGGCCACATCAATTATCGAAAGAGCGTTTTGGATGTGTGGGAGGGGCCCAAGGAAAAGGATTTTGTGGTCGATGTTGAGTTTTTTGGCAAGTTGCTGGTATTTGTGGGGTTTATCGCTGCCGGCGATTATTAGATGCGGCTGTCGAGGTGTTTCGTAACCGGTGGCCAAGTGCATTGCTTCTATGAGGCAGGTGAGCCCCTTTAATCTGAAGTTGTTGGCGACAAACAGGAAAAGGACAGGCTTATCAGCTTCGCTGAGGTTTAGTTGAGCTAATATGCGTGCGCGAAGCTTGGTAGCTTCGGCTGTATCAACTTGCTTATCTATTGCGATGCCGTTAGGTATGACTGTTATTCTATGCTCAGCTGTGCCGTAATATTGCTTGAACTGGTCGGCCACATACTGTGAAAGTGCGGCAATCACAGGGCCATTATCATCTTTGCAAAGTTTTTTTTCGGCTTGCAAGAGTATAGTTCGGCGAGAATTGGCAAAGGCCGTGATTTTTTTGAAAGAGGTGAGAAATTTGTTCCGGTAGCTGGCGGCATTTCGGGAGATAGATTCGGCGAAAGCACCTCCCCTCGGCTGGTAAATATCGGCAAAGGCAAAGGGCAAAGAGCTATGAATTATGTCGTAGTGGTTTTCTGCCAGGTACTTTTTTAACAGCTTTGCAAAGGTAAAGTAACAGGTGCGCTTGCCGAAGCTGTTGCCACACAGAATATGGATATTTTCTGCGCTTGCATGGCCTCTTGCGGCGAGTAGGACGACTTCGAGTCCCCGGTCGGACAATGCCGTTTTGAGTTCGAGAGCCGAGCGTTCCGCTCCTCCACGGGTGACATCTGCGTGTTCTATTATTAGTGCAATTTTTTTCTTCATTGCGAAATAAATCGTGCCCTTGATTAAATGGCAAAGGGAACAGGTCTTCCATGCTTTATGTCGTGGCGTGCCATCTGCTTTGCTTTCGTCGTTACTCTTTTAATGAACATTTTATCTTTGTCGGTCAGTTTATCCCGGCCGGAGTAAGCAATGTAAAATCGCAACCTGTCTGTTCTTGAAAAGTACGGGGCAGGCGCGGAATAGTGAACCTGAGCAATGTCTTTTATGCGGAATCTCTCGGCGAGGATTCGTGGCTTAAAAGCGCGGGCCAGGTCTATCAGATGGAATTGTCCGTTATCCGCGTAGAATATGTGGCTAAAATAGAGGTCACGATGACGATATTTTGTTTGGTGAAATTTCTTGACGAATGCAGCCAATCGTGCGATGAAATCTCTTCGCAGTCTGAGATTTTCAGGTGTGGGTTGAGAGCTGAAGCAATCGGGCAGCTTTCGTTCCAGAGACTCGGCGTTTGGGATTTTTTCGGTGATTACGAAACTTCTTTTCTCAAAGAGCCTGCCCCAACGTTCGCCGTGTGATACTGTTTTCGGCGTAGCTATGCCGGCCGAAGCCAATTCATTTGCCGGCTCGAAATTAAGAGCGGCGCAGCTTTTTCGGCTGCCGGCAGAGAGCCAGTTTTTGAACTGAACTGATATGGGCGGTGAGTCGTAACGTTTGAGAAACAGCGTGGCGGGGGGCGAATTTATTTCGAACTGCAGGCGGGTGCGATATTCAGACAGGTTATTTTTAGTGAGATTTGTGCCGGCGTTGAATGAAAATACGGCGCTTAGGGAGTTCAAGCCCAATTTGTTAAAAGCGGTTTTGTATTCGGGGTGAATGAAGAAGTCTTTCGAGCTCGCTGATAATTTCGGTGCGGCCACTGACTCAGGCATGTCATTGTTGTCGTCGAGGAGTTTTTTTGCGGCTTTACAGACCATATCAACGGTTATTGATTCCATGCATAGGTGCTTGTCTTTTTTGCATATTGGTTTTGTGCAGGGGGCGCACGGAGCGGCGCCGGTTATTTGTATTTCGTTTTTATAGTCGGTATTGGTCCAGGCGGGGTCGTTCGGCCCGAAGAGGGTGATGACCTTGCGCCGCAGGGCTATGGCTATATGCCTTGGACCGGTGTCGTTAGCTATGACGAGGTCGGCGACGGAGAAAAGGACCTTTAATTCGCCGAGACTTAGAGGGATTTCGGCAAGGCTAATGAGTTTGTGTTTGCTTGAATTGCAAATCTCTTTGGCGATTTGCTTCTCGGTATGGTTGGATGCGACGGAGACGACGACGGTGGCATCGTGGTTGTCAATCAGCCAATCGGCTGTTTTTGCGAATCTATCGCTTGGCCAGCATTTACTTGGACCGAATGCTCCGCCGGGGACGATAACAACAACGGGCCCTTTGGGACTTAACAGTTCGGGCAGTTTGGCCCGCAGGCTTTGCTCATTCCGGGTTTCGACGTTTAATTCGAGACTCCTATCGGCGGTATCAGCGCCGAGCCAGGAGGCGATTGCCAGATAGTAATCGAGCATGGAGACGGGCTTAAATTTGCGGTTAGGTAGTTTCGGTGGGTGAAGTCTGTCGGTAAGCATAAATGAGCGGCCCTCTCGGGCGTAACCGATACGTGAGGGTATGCCAGCCAAGAAGGCGGCCAGTGCCGAAGCAAAGGAATTCTTGAAGAGGACGGCGTGTGTGAAGTTATGGGGCTTGAGCATCTTCGCAATTGCAAAGGGATTATTGTGTTTCGGCTGAAGCCACGCGTCGCTGAAGTTGTTAGGTGACAATATCTGTTGTACGGTCGAATTGGCGAGGAATGTGATTTTCGAGTCTTTAAAATGCTGTCGAATGGCCCGAAGAGCGGGGGTGCAAAGTACGGCGTCGCCCATAGGAGAGGGAAGCCAGACTAAAATCTCGTATTTCGTATCCTGCATCTGTCATCTCACTTTACGGGCGCGCGGCGAGGTTACTGTTTTCGCTTTTGCATTATGTAAAAGGTCAGCGACATGAGCTGGATAACTATGGCGAACCCGAGCGCGATTAAAACCGAACTGTGCTGTGTAATAGGTCTCATGAGGAGCCCTAAGCTTATGAGCAGACAAAACAGCACGGTTACCTGCAGGATGCCGGCGATTAATCTGGTTATGGAGAATTCACCAAACATGTCGGTGCGTTGCATACTTCTAAGTTGTGTGAGGATGCTGTCCAGCAACAGCTCAATGCGGTCTGCGGAGATGTTCTGTCCAGCGGGGGTTGTTTTCGGCACTTGAGAGTGAGGTGGACTTTGTGTTTCGTAGGTTTTCGGTGCTGGTTGCTGCTTGGTCTGCTCGGCCGGCTGGGTCTGAGTCGGATGTTCGGCGGAGGAACGAAGGTGTTTTTTTATAATATTCACCGCCTCCTTCATATTCACCGCTCTGTGGTCCGGCCTTGGCTGGCCCAGTTTGGGCTGTTCCTGACGCGCTGGATGTTCAATGAGTATTGTTTTGCAGCCGACCCTTGCACCGGCTTCGGTGTCCCGGCTGCTGTTGCCGATGACCCAGGATTGTGTGAGGTCGATATCCATGTCCTTAGCTGCGGTCAGCAGCATTCCGGGATTTGGTTTTCTCAGGTCACTTTCCTTGCGGTACTT
>CP070830.1:1480475-1483992 GCA_020344865.1 Planctomycetota bacterium | reverse complement strand
CGAACCGTCCGCCTGCTTTAACTCGTAAACAACACGGTAGGGGGTGTTCTTTTTCGAGTCCCAATCCTCAACACGAAATGGCGCGGTATGGCCGGGAACGACAATCTTTGTAGTTGCTGTCGTTTTCCACTTGCCTTTTTGTTTGGCCTGCAGTTCTACGGTCCGCTTATCATCCGGCCCGAGGGGCATCATCTGGGCGGTCATCTTAAGCATATTGCGGTGTAGTGTGTACTGCGTGCACAGTATCGGGCCGCACAGCCGCTCCTCGTGAATCTCGACCTTGCTGCCCGAAACCTTCCAGTCGCGGAACCAATATCGCCCGGTGTTCTTGCCTGAGCCGGGGTGCGAGACCAGAGCGATGTTGCCTGCCAGTCGCGCCGAAGCCACGTCTTCCAGCGCAGCCCGACTGAGAACGCGCTGTGTTTCCGGGTCTGAGACTGTAAGGTGCAACTCGTATCCCTTATCAGCTGGCTTGCCCGTAAGCCGCAGCTCAACCTCATCAGGCAGCTCCTTGGGCCTGTTTTTGCCGCCCGCGAGTACCGGATAGCCCTCTTTGGTCATATCGCGAAAGACGGCCCGGCCTGTGGCCTCCATCGCGGCAATAATACCGCCGCCGGGACCGCAACTGTGATGTACAAGAGCCGCGGCCCGATAGTCCACTTCAGGACCGGCACCAATCAAAAAACCCGTCGCAGAGTCCGGTGACACTCTTGCCGCTCTGCTTATCAATCCCGTGCAAACGCTTGTATGAAAGTCGCCTTCTTTGGCACCCAGACGCCTTGTGAGGATATGCACCGTCCGCACGGGCTTTTCGGCCCGGCCTTCTATGCACTCCAGCCTGCCGTTTGAGATGCGCCAATCCTGTAAGCGGTTCGCCCAGTACTCGGGCCCGACCCATGTCCGCTCGACACCCTCCGGCCAGACACCGTGAAAATCCTGCGCCACTGCGGGAGTAGATGAGCAAAAAAGAATCATCCAACCACAGATTGTCAAAATGCCGATTCGTGTTCTTTGGCGCAGCATATCAAGCCTCCTTCTACTTTTAACTTCGCTAAGATTGATTTCTCACAGGTAGGGCATTTTACCTCTTTAGAGCGATAACTGACAGCGCAAAAAAAACGCCGCCGGGCAAACCACCCAACGGCGTTTTTAAGTCTTGTATTCATCCAATTATCTATTGAATTTCCTGCGGCATACCGTAAAAGCCTGCAATTATAGCCGAATTTTGTCCATTAATCTGCCTCAATTTGATTATCAGCTTGTATTGTTTGATAGCTCCGTCCCGATGTCGCACAACACAAGGCAGAACTTGACCTACCATACATCCGTATTGGTCGGCGAGGTCTCCAATTTCGATGAGTTCAACAGCACGGGAACCCTGATAACGCTCATTTACCTCTTTTGCTTGTTTCAGGTTTAACGCCGGTCGGACTTTCTTCGCCTCTGCAAAATCATCGTTTATTATCGCATTCCAGTACGTCTTAGCCAATAATTCTGCCGCTTCTTGCTTCGACAGATTGCCAACCTCAATACCAGAGTCAGGATCATCTTCGAGTCTATCCACCTCGTCCGTATTAACAACTGTCACACCCTCAGGAATTATAAAATCAAACAAACCTGCTGGGGGGTCTTCATCAAAATATATTTCGTCGAAGTCTTTAACGGCATTGCCAAGATTACTGGTGCGAATAATATGTATACTCGTGGGTAATTTGGTTTCGGGGTCAATCAGTACTTTGATGGCATCACTGTCAGTTTCAGCCATAATAACTAACGAATCTTCGCCGGTGTTAGGGTCATTTTCCTTATAAATACTTATGTTGTCATTACCTTTTAGTTCGTCTGCTATCTTAGCGGCCAAGTCCTCAATGATATTCTCCAATCGTGCATCAAACTGCACAATTGGAACTTGGGAAACCTGAAATATTCCTGCCTTTTTGATATATTGATACGAACCTTCTGGCGTTGATAATATCTGTGCATCGTGCAACGGATAGTCTAAATACATATAATCCGGTAACCTCGTTTCCGGATTTAACCTCATCCATGCCTCGATGTTATTCCCTTCCCAGTCCCTGCATAACATATGCACGGTTCTGGTATTTTTCATAGCTTCGATTGTTTGCTCGACAGCATAGGCAGGCGTCGCCCCTTGCTCCACCATTGTAACCAAACCGAATGTGACGCCCATTATTATCACTGCTGCTGCCGCAAGTTTTGTTAGTTTAGCTTTCATAATTATTCTCCAGATTTCTATCTGCCGAGGTGGTTGCTTTGACATAGCAGTTAGCAGGTCTTGTTCGAGTCTGTCACAATGTTCGGGGTCGGGGGTATCGTCGAACTTGATATCACGGAGAAGACCTTCAAATTGTGTTTCGTTATCAGTCATTTTCTAACACCTCCTGCTGGAAAGTGCCCATTTTATTTCGCAGTTTTGCAAGTGCCCTTGCCAGCTGGCTTCGAATCGTCCCGTCGCTGCTGCCCAGCACCTCGGCAATTTCGGTTAGTTTTAAATTTTCAAAAAAACGCAGTGTGATGATAGTCTGGTACCTCGGCCGCAAATCGAGCATGGCTTCTCTCAAGATTGCCAGCTTTTTATCTGAAAGCACTGCGGTGCTTTCACAATCAGCGACTCTCGTGTCAGCTTGCTCACCAGCGACTTTAAGTAAGCCGGCCCACCGAGCGTTTTTCCTCAAATGGTCATTAACGGCGTTGGTTGCAATTTTATAGAGCCAGTTGCGAAACTGCCGCTCTGTACCTTTGAAGCTGTGCAAATTTTCGACCACTTTTAGAAATACTAAGGACGTAACATCTTCGGCAGTGTGCCTTTCGAAAAGCCGATGCACGCAGTAGCGAAATACCACATCGTAATGCCGCCGGTACAGCCGGGCAAACGCCTCAGGGTCACTGCGGGCCTCGGCTATCAGCCGCCCGTCGTTCGATACTCGATTCTCGTCATCAGCGCCGATTTTGCTCTCCTCAAAGACCTTTGAACTGGTACCAACTATCATCACTATTATAAATGCGCGGCAGGCGAAAACGTGGCAGAAAAACTTGCGAAACTTGCTTGATTTATGACAGGTCCACTACCCAGGCTGTGGGGATTTTCTCTTCGATGATGGCCCGGGCCAGATTGACCCAGCTCTTGCAGCCGTCCAGCACGACACCGTCGCTGCTAACTATAGTCAGGTCGCTTTTTATCAGTTTGGCATCAGGACTGGTCAAAAGTTCAATCTCCCAGTCCCACTCGTTCTCGTGTGCCAGTTTTCCAATCAGCGTTTTTAATCGTCCGCTGTTCGAGACCGGGCTGTCCAGCAGCCATTGACAATTGATTATCCCGGCCTCTTGCAGGAATTCGCCTATGAGCTGCACTGCAGGTATAGTCTCAGTGACCTTCCGGTATGTTCCGTGTATGCTTGCTAAGTCCCTGCAGCAGCCATCGCGCCCCTTAAAAATCACCGCATCGCTCATCGCCGCCTCAACGGTTATCAAGATATTGTAGCCATCCAGCATAATG
>CP070830.1:1477385-1480375 GCA_020344865.1 Planctomycetota bacterium | reverse complement strand
TTGAATCGGCCGGTCTGGTCGAAGTCAAGAAGGAATTTGTCGGCAAGGTGCCGCACACCTCGTACAGGATTACAAAAGCAGGCCGGCACCAGTTTCAAAAATATTGGGAAAACCTAAAGGAGCTTGCCCCGTAATAAGCAAGCTGAATCCAGAAGACAAATGCGAGGTTGCTGAATGGTTCGGAAAATGGAGACCAAACAATGGAGACGATTTACTTGACATTTCTTATTGTAGGGCTGTTCTCGATATTGTTAGGAGCGTTGGCGGCGCTGCGGCCCAGGGGCCTGACATTTTGGGAACAGAGACTATGCTGGAGACTGGGGCTTATCTCTGAAAGCAAGCCGACTAAACCAGTCAAAGGGGAAAAATTTATTTTAGAACGCCTGTTGGGCTGCCTGCTTTTAATTTTCGGCATAGCGGCGATCTATTATTTACCCATTAAGCTGTCGTTGCAGCTCGGCAGCGGCAAGAGTTTTACACTTGCTCTGGGCAGCGCAGCAAAGATGGGAAACTTCGAGCAACTGCCATCTGCCCCACCAGATTCCGTTGCGGCGAACGGTCTTCATATCATTCGGGCAGGATATGGCGCTGGTAACACCTGGTTGGATGTTTCCAAAAAGATAAGAGAGAAAGTGCAAGAAAATGCCCTCTCGATAAAAGCATCCAACGAGATTGCGGGCGACCCGCTTTTTGGCAAAGCCAAGATTCTAAGGGTGGAGTATGTGCTGGACGGAGAGCTCAAGACAGCCGAGGTGCAGGAAGGCCAATGGCTTCACATTCCTTCTGATGTCGAACTGCATCCTGAAGTGCAGACTGTTCAGACACAAGAACAGCTGCTTGCCCTGCTCAAGCAGTGTCCGGCGGAGGTGGGGTTGTTCGGTAAGAATCTGAGAACCGGCGAGACCATTGAGTATCGAGCGGACCAGCCTGCATGTCTTGCCAGCATTGTGAAGATATTTGTGCTGCTTGAAGTCATGCGACAAGCTGATGCAGGTGCACTTGAGCTATCCGAGTCCATAACCATCAAGCGGGAAGACGAAAAAGAGATTTGCACTATCTCGGAGGCCCTCGACAAGATGATTGGAGTCAGTGACAACGAGGCCACTACTGTTTTGGCAGCTCGTGTGGGCTGGGACCGTGTTAATGCTCTGCCCAGCGAACTGGGTATCAGCGGCCTCAGCGAAAAAATCCTGCCGGAACCGGGCGTTCTGGGAAAGGTACTCGCTAAGAGAGTGTATAACAAAAACAAGCTTTGTTCACTCGATAATCTGCTGCCGCAGCACGGAACCGCTCGCGGCATAGTCCAGTATTTTGAATTGTTGAACTCCGGTAGATTGCTGAGTGAAAGCGTCAGCAGAAATGTGCTCGCCGTTTTTGATAGGAATCCGAAGAACTTCGCCCCTGGCGCGACGCCAACCGGTTTCAAAAGCGGGGGCAAAGGCGGCAGCTGCGCCTGGATTCGCCCCGGTCGTCCTCCATACAATATGGTAGGCTGGGGACTGCTCATTAGAAATGAGAATAGTGCTGTGGCCTTGTGCCTTTGGTGTGAGTGGTTTCCCGAAGAAATGAGTGAGGAGTTGAAGAGGAAGTGGTGTCTTACTCTCTCAGAGAGCATAGTGAACATCTTACTTAAGCAAGGTTCCACGGAGGCGACACAGCGTAACCAAGGACGACCGGAGAAGCATGGGGCAAGAAGTGAGACGGTTAGGGAGGCTTCATAGCGTTTTGTTTGAGGAGAATAAAAAATGAGAAAATCATTTATTAGTCTGGTCCTGTTGTTTGTTGTTAGCTCGGCGTTTGGGCAAGAGGCGGCGACAGAGCGGTTTGAGAAGGTGGTCGGCCGGATGGTCGAAGCCATCAATGAAGCTAATTACCCCGGAATCCAAGCCGATTTCGGCCAAATAATGCTGGATGCATTTCCGCTGGAAAAATTAACGCCTGTTTTCCAGGGTCTGTCTGCCCAATACGGGAAAATCCAGAAGCTTGGTCAGCCGCGTTATATCCCACCCAACCAGGGAATTTTCCCTGCATATTTTGAACGTGGGGTCCTGGACATCAAGGTGGTGCTCGACATGCAGGACAAAATCATCGGATTGTGGCTCCTGCCGCATATCGTTACAGATATACCTGTCCCTGAGAAGCACGAGACCGAGCTATCACTGCCTTTCAAAGACAGGTGGCTGGTCTTTTGGGGCGGCGACACCAAGGAGCTGAACGCGCATCACGAAGTTCCTAATCAGAAATTCGCCCTTGATTTCATTGGTGTGAGCAAAGACGGTGCAATGCACACAGGCGAGGGCAAAGTCAATGAAGATTACTTTGCTTTCGGCAGGGAGGTGCTGGCGCCGGCGGATGGGACTGTAACCGATGTGATTGACGGGGTCAGAGATAATGTGCCGGGGTCAATGAATCCTTATTCGGGACTGGGCAACGCGGTATTTATTCAGCATCGCGAGCACGAAGTATCGGTGCTGGCCCATCTGAAACTTGGCAGTATAAAAGTAAAGGTCGGCGATGAGGTTAAAACGGGACAAATCATAGGCCTTTCTGGAAATTCGGGAAACTCCTCGCAGCCGCATTTGCATTACCACCTGCAGAATACACCCATAATTCAGGATGGGACGGGCATCAAGTGCTATTTTAATAAAGTGAACGTGATTGAAGACGGCAAGAAACAGGCAAAGATGAACTATTCACCGATAAAAGGTGAGATTGTTGTTGCGGAATAGGTTTGTGAGGATACGGCCGGTGACGCCGGAGTCAATATCTCTTTCTGAATCTCGCGGCGGGGATGCTCATGAGTTTACGGTATTTGGCGACGGTCCTTCTGGCGAGATTTTTGATGCCGGCCTCGGCTAATTTCTCACGTATCTGGTCGTCACTGAGCGGCTTGGCTTTATCTTCGGCGTCGATAATTCGCTGTAGCTCGCCCCTTATGGCTTCCCAGCTTCTTTGCTCACCATTATCAGCTTCGGTGCCGCCGCTGAAGA
>CP070830.1:1472722-1477285 GCA_020344865.1 Planctomycetota bacterium | reverse complement strand
CCGCCGCCCACGCCGCCAACATCGGATTTCTCGCCCAGCAGCTCGAAGCGATAAAGGCCGCCCAGGACACCACAAAAGACACCCTCCAGAAGTCCCTCCAGACAGGCCAGCAGACCATAAGCCAGAGTATCCAGTCCAGCCAGCAGGTCCTCAGCCGCCTCAACACCCAGATCGGCGAGCTCCAGGGCACCAACAAACAAATGCTCCAGGTCGGCACCGAAGTAAGAAGACTCCAGGATATCCTCAGTTCCCCCAAGCTCCGCGGCCAGATGGGAGAGTGGTCACTCAAGAACCTCCTCGAAAATATCCTCCCCAAAGACAGCTACCAGCTGCAGTATACCTTCCGCGATAATCAGAAGGTAGACGCCCTCGTAAAAATGCCCGACTACTCCGTCCCAATCGACGCCAAGTTCCCCCTTCCCGCCTTCGAGGCCGTCGTAAAGGCCGACACCGATGAGCAAAAAGCCAGACTGCGAAAGCAGTTCCTCAAAGACGTAACCAACCACATCGACAAAATCGCCTCCGACTATATAAGACCCGCCGAGGGCACGCTCGATTTCGCGATAATGTACATCCCCGCCGAGAACATCTATTACGAGACAATCGTCAAATACGATTCCGACACAAAGGACATCCTCCAGTACTCCCTCGATAAGAAGGTCATCCCCGTCTCCCCCAACCTGCTGTACGCCTACCTTATGACCGTGGTGATGGGCCTGCACGGCCTGCAAATCGAAAAACAGGCCGCAGAAATAAGACAAAACCTCAAAAAACTAAACGCCTCCTTCGCCGACTTCGGCGCAACCTGGGAAGTACTCGGCAAACACCTGCGAAACGCCTACACCCAGTACGACGAAGGTCAGAAAAAACTCGACCGATTCGGTATCCAACTCGACCAAATACAAGGTGAAGCTGAAAACCAAGACCCCTAAAAAGAGGGAATGAATGACCATGGTTAAAAAGGCTAACCGTTCTACAAACAAAAGATTCCCAGACACGTTTAGATACGTGTTCTTAGCCTTATGGGCCAAAGACCTCGACCCGGACAGTGTAACCAAAGCTCTTGGTATTGAGCCCGATTCATCCTGCAGACGAGGCTTGATAAGGGGCAGAGATGGCAAGGTTATAAAAGATAAGAGGGGGAGGCCCAAAAGAACTTCTGCCGGCGAATGGATTATAGAGGAACACGCCCACGGAAATTCCGGTTTTGAGAATAGAATAAAAAGTATAATCCAAAAACTTGAGCCAAAAAAAACAGCCTTGCGCCGACTTCTGAAAAAGGTTAATGCTGTTCTAATTATTGTCGTGCAACCGCACGAAGAGTTATACACACGCAGCATTTTCCTGCCAGCCAGTATTCTTAATGAATTCACCTCGCTCGGTATCGACATCGAATTTAGGGTTGATAATCCTCAAAAGTGGGCTGAGTTTTGGCGGAAAATTGAGAAAAAGAGCGGCAAAGCCAGTCAGAAGAAAAGGGTAACCCTGCAAAAGAAAAAGGGTAGTCAAAAATGATTTGTGCTGCTCTTAAGGCCGAGAATATTTTTTCACAATACAACCCAATTCAATAGAATCCTGTAGGTTTCAATAAGCTGAACATGAAAACCATGCAGTTAAAAACAATGCTAATTTTGCTCACGTTTGTAATTTTCTTTACCTACAACGCATGTGCCGCCGCGACCATCGTCGGCCAGAAGGCCCCGAGGCTCAATATAACTAACTGGCTCACGCCCGACCCGCCCTCAGGCACAAGCCTCCAGGGCCGGGTCCTCGTCGTCGAGTTCTGGGCCACCTGGTGCAAACCATGCGTCCAGTCCATTCCTCACATGGTTGAACTGACAAATAAGTACGCCGATAAGGGTGTCATCTTCATCGGCCTGTCCCGTGACAAATCCGCCGGTGACGTCCGCACCTTCCTTAAGCAAAGCGATATCAACTACCACATCGCTATGGACACCGCCATAAGCGACAACTTCTCCTGCCGGGGCATCCCCACCGCCTTCGTCATAGATAGCTCCGGCAAACTTGTATGGCAGGGCCACCCTATGGACTGGAACTTCGAAACCGCTATCGTCGCTGCCCTGGAAGCGGCCCCGCCGCCGTTCCTCAATGGCGTCGAGCTCGGTCCCTTCGAAGACCTCCGGCTGCAGCTCTCCGGCGGAAGAGACTTCCTAAGGGCCTACCGCCGACTGAGAATCGAGTCCAGAAGGAAAGATTCACCGGACAGCAAAATCGCCGCCGAAATAATAGAAACCATCGACGCCAAAATAAAAGAGCAAATCCAGCAGGCCGACAAGCTCCGCGAAACCGACCCCGCCGAGGCGTACACGCTCTACCGCCGTATAGTCAGAAACTTCAGAGGTGTAGAAGTGACAAGGTCAGCCGTAACCTCCCACGACGAGTTACGACAAGATGAGAAAGTCCAAAAAGAGCTCGCCGCAATCAAGGATATGGAAAAGGCCGAAAAGCTCCTCACCCAATGCTCCGCCTGCCAGACCTGCACCGACTTCAACCCTGAATGCAAAGATTGCATCCGCCTCAACAATATGACCCTGGCCAGAGTCCAAAGGATACTCACCAACATCTGCACCAAGCACAACGACACCAAGACAGCAAACACAGCCCAACAGCGACTCGAAAAGCTGACCGGCAAGCCCCCACAGGACAAACCGACGACGCCTTCTTCATCACCGGCGAATACATCGTCGTAAACATCCGCCCTCTACACGCGAGCCTGAAAAACAATCCTTGCAATCTGCACGTCTTTTTGATATATGAGCATATTCGTAAAAAAATAGGACAGAGTTCAAATGCAAATTTCTGCACGGACGCAAACCAAGAGGCCTCCTGAACCGCTGCTAACGCCGGAATACCGCGAGCGAAGTCAAGCACGCCGCCAGGCCCAAAAAAAACAATGGGTAATAGCCCCTCCAGACCCACACGCCTCGCATCTCGCCAAATCACTGAAGGTCTCACCCCTCCTGGCCCAGGTCCTAATCAACCGCCGAATAACCGACGTCGACACAGGCTCAACCTTCTTAAGGCCTAAGCTAACCGACCTCATCAGCCCTGAGCTGATGCCCGGAGCCAAACCGGCGGTCGAGCGAATAAAGCAGGCCATCAAAAACAAAGAGAAAATCACCATCTACGGAGACTACGATGTCGACGGCATCACGGGCGTCGCTATCCTCTGGCAGCTTCTAACGCTCCTGAATGCCAATGTTGATTATTATATCCCCCACCGCGTCGATGAAGGCTACGGCCTGAACGAGGATGCTATCAGGTCACTGGCCGAGGCTCGCACCGAACTGCTTATCACCATCGATTGCGGCATAACCGCCTTCGGCTCCGCCGAACTGGCCCGCCAATTGGGCCTTGAACTGATAATAACAGACCACCACCAGCCAGCCGCCAAATTACCTCCGGCACACGCAATCGTCCATCCCTCGCTCGAGCAATCCTACCCAAATCAGGATTCATCCGGCTCAATGGTCGCCTTCAAACTCGCCTGGGCAGTTGCCAACGAATTCAAGACCGGGAAAAAACTCCAGCCCCGCCTGCGCGAATTTATGTTAAGTGCCACCTCTCTCGCCGCCATGGGCACCATCGCCGATATCGTAGACCTCCGAGGCGAAAACAGGATTCTCACAAGCTACGGCCTAAGGTCCATCCCGCACTGTGAGCTCTGTGGCGTGCAGGCCCTCATTGAATCCGCAGGCCTGACCGGTCAGGGGCTCGATAGCTTCAGCATCGGATTTCGAATCGCGCCTATGCTCAATGCCGCCGGAAGATTGGGACACGCCCGACTCGCCGTCGAGCTGCTGACAACCGAAAGCCCCGCACATTCCGTCCAGATTGCCGAATACCTCAAAGACCAGAACGAAAGGCGACGACGATTGGAGAGAAAAATATTCAAACAGGCCTGCGAAATGATAGTCCGACAAAACCTCCATCACCCGCACCAAAAGACCATCGTCATCGCATCCGGCGACTGGCACACAGGCGTCATAGGAATCGTCGCGTCCAGAATCGTCGACAAATACTACCGACCCACAATCCTCATAAACACCGCCCCTTCCGAAAATGGCTTCGCGCAGGGCTCCGCACGCTCCATAGATGGCTTCTGCCTGCTGTCTGCCGTAACCGCCTGCTCACAGCACCTCGTCGATTTCGGCGGACACAAAGCCGCCGCCGGAATAACCATAGAACCAGAAAAAATCAGCGACTTCGCCGAACAACTTGAGAATTACGCCAAACAAAACCTAAGCTCCGATGATACGGTCAACAAGCTGGATATCGATGCGCTCGCCTCGCTCGGCCAGTTCACCAAGGACGCCGTAGCCGAGCTGCAGATGCTTGCGCCCTTCGGACAGGGAAACCCAAAGCCGCTCTTTGCGGCAAAAGGAGTCCGCCTCTCCTCACAGCCGAGAAAAGTCGGTATAAAAGGCGACCACCTCCAGCTCGCCGTAACTGATAACACAAACACCCTGCGATGCATTGGCTTCGGTCTCGGCCGGCTCGATAAAAAGCTCCTCGAGCATGAATTCTTCGATGTGGCCTTCT
>CP070830.1:1468661-1472622 GCA_020344865.1 Planctomycetota bacterium | reverse complement strand
GAGTCACATTTCCTTCAGTCCATCTGATACAACCGCATAGACGATTTTCTTGTTTGTCGCTTCATAAACCTGAATCTTCGTGTCTCTGAAGCGAATTTCCTCAGACCCCACCTCATATACGAGGTCCTGACAGAACGCAGGTCGCGCCAAGTCCTCGCTCGTATATTCCCGATACGTCATCCTAATATTCTCCCCATCCGCACCGCCGTAGATAATCTCATAATTCAAATATCCCGCCTTGGCCTTGACCTTCTCTCTCCTTAATTCGAAGAATCGCAAATCCTCCGGCGTAGCACCAAAATCATAAACCATCATATCACCGCCGGAGTACGCGTAGTGAAAGTTCAGCGCCCGGCGGTAAACCCTCCCCCTCTCGTCAATCAAAAGGCCGTATCCCGTCCCGCTCGGACTCCCCGGAATAAAGATAACCGTGAATTCGTTGCCGTCAGCTCCCGTCGTGCCCCTCATCTCATATTCGGTGTCCTTGTCTCCCGCAATGGTCACTACCCCGCCTTTTATTACAAAATCATCTGTGGAACGCATACATCCGGCCCGGTAACGCTCAACCGTATAATCCTTGACCCTCACGACCGGCTGGTCAACGAACGCTGTCCGTTCCTCGCCGGGCTCATAATTTCTCTCGAAAACCCGCTGCGAACCCAGATATTCACCGCTGCCCGGGCCAATCGCCTGACCGCAGCCCGCCAACAAAATAACTACCGCCACCCATAACAACTTTCCCATAACTTCCCCTTTCAAATTCTCCCTCTCACCACACCACTCTAACAATTACCTGTTTTTCTGGCCTTCTGCATAGGTTCTCAGCATATCTTACACGGCCCTAAACGGCAATAATTTAATCCTTTTTTCCTTGATTGCCAAAGTTAAATCTGTATAATCATATCAGCTTAGGAGTTATTGCGAGGAGATAGAGTGATGAGAAAGCAATCAATCCTTGTGTCGGCATTGGTGTTGCTGACAGCATGTATTTCACAAGCCACCGTAATTGATAACCCGGGCTTTGAATACGATGGTATTATTAATGATATTAAAACCACCCCCCCCAGCTTTTGGACGGTTAATACCAATGAATTTTATATGGGCGGGTGGGTCACCTCAAACTGGTCTTCGGAGGGTTCTTATTCTTTGGTGCTCTCTAGTTACCCCTACGCAACTTTTTCACAGGGAGACTACATAAGCGTTTCTCAAGCCTTCGATCTGACAGGGATAACCGACATAATCTTCGATGTAAGATTAGACACGACATATAATGACCCCTTCGACCCGGACCAAAGACAGGCTAAGGTACTATTGAACGGTGACACTTACTGGGCTTCTACCGGTACTTCTCCTGATATACGAGGTGAGTACTTTGATGAAAGTATTGATGTCTCTGCGTTGTCGGGTGTTTACAATCTTGAACTCCGCTTGGAATCACAAGTAGACGGGTACACTTATATAAACTATCTTGCCTACTGGGATAATCTCCGCGCCGTACCAGAGCCCGCCACCATCTTACTGCTCGGCCTTGGTGCGGTGATATCGAGAAAGAAACGATAACGCAGTCACCTCATCATCTTAATTATAGCCGACCGCAACTCAATAATCACTCCTCACTCATCAGTAATCAATCATTCCCTTCCCCTTAGTAATTTCGTGTTCATCCGTGTAAATCCGTGTCTTCCGCGATTAAAAAGCGATCATATTTGCATGTACTGACAACACAAAATCAAAAACTTCAAATTTTTCTAATTACTTTATTTACAACATTTTAATCCTGTCAATCCTGTCAAAAACACCTCGAATTTCAATCATCCGCGAGAGTCACCCCAACATTGACCGGGCTATCCGAGCCTGTCGCGTCGAAGCTTCAGCGAAGATCCGGCGGCGTCCCGACGGACTCTTTCAAAACTCAATAAACCCACCAATGCGAAACCAAATACCAGTTACCATCTACCAATTACCATTAACCAATAACCGGTTACCATTTACCAATTACCAGTTACCAATCACCAGGTTTTGGCCGGGGAAAATCGGGGGATTTCGGGGGAAATCGGGGGAAAGACGGGGGAAATCGGGGGAAAACGGCGTAAATCCTACGACCCACGAACCACTAATCACTATCCAAGAATAATGAAAAACAAAACCAATTTCCCCCGCCCCCGGCGGATTCTTAACCTCAATAAAAGCAACACATTACAGCAGAAAACGAACTATGGACACTTGGTCAAAACAAACCCAATTTTGCCCCCCGCGGGGCAAATCAGTACCCAGTTTACAAGCTCCGTTATTTTATCAGCTTGATTATCTCATCGAGGTCATTCGGAGCCTCTATCGGCGCATTGCTGAACTTGCCCTGTTTGTCCTTGTGGTAGTTGACCGTTACGTTCGGGTCCTTTAACGGATGCCCCGTAAGCACACAGGCAACCCGCTCATCGGTGCCGACGACACCCTCGGTTATTAAGTGCCGTAATCCTGCTATTGTCGCCGCCGAAGCCGGCTCGCAGCCCAGGCCGTATTTACCTACAATCGCCTTTGCATCGCAGATTTCCTCGTCTGTTACGGCACGCACGATGCCGTCGCAGATATCAATGGTGCGCAGGCATTTCTTCAGATTAACCGGCCGGGAGATTTCTATCGCCGAGGCACAAGTATGCGGCGAGAAATTACGAGCCGTCAAATCGGCGTAATACTCGTCGATGACTTTCTGGTCAACCTTGCCGTCGTTCCAGGCCAGCTTTTTATTATTGACCAGATCATTCAACGTATCAGCGCCCGTTGCGTTGATAATCGCCATTCGCGGTATCCGCTCAATCAGCCCGAGTTCTTTCAGCTCGTAAAATGCCTTGCCGAACGCACTGGAGTTGCCGAGATTCCCGCCGGGCACTATTATCCAGTCCGGCACCTCCCAGCCCAGCTGCTCGATTATTCGGTACATTATGGTCTTCTGGCCTTCGAGCCGGAATGGATTCAGTGAATTTAATAGATACAGCCCGAGCTTCGTGCAGACATCCTGAACCTGTCTCATACAGTCGTCGAAATCGCCCTGTATCTGAATGGTTTGCGCGCCGTAGTCCATGGCCTGGCTGAGCTTTCCGAAAGCGATTCGGCCGGAACCTATAAAAACGGTGCATCTCAGGCCGCAACTGTGTGCATAAAGCGCGACTGAAGCGGAAGTATTGCCCGTCGACGCGCAGGCGCAGGACTTCGCCCCAACCATCATCGCGTGGCTGAACGCCGCCGCCATGCCGTTATCCTTGAACGAGCCGGATGGATTAAGCCCCTCATACTGCAGGTAAAGTCGGTCCGGCCGCATCCCGATTTGCTCGGCTACCGCACAATTCTGCTGTAATATCGTCTGTCCTTCTCCGATTGTTACCTTGTGGCTGTCGGCGCAGAAATTCAGCATATCCCGAAAACGCCACACGCCGGAAAAGTCCAGCCGATTGTCCCTCGTCGCCCACCGCTTGCCGAAGTCGCTCATTTTGCCTGGAACTTCTACCTTGTCCCAGTCATACAGTGCATCGAGCAGCTCGCCGCATTCGGGACACTTAAATAAGGTCTGCCCACAGTCGAACTCCGCCGCGCAGTCCGGGTTTATGCACCTCTGATATGCCGCATCAGTATGTTTTCGTTTACCCATTTATACTCCTGACTGAGCTTTGGGGCAATTATAGACCGTGAGCGGGGCTTTTGATACAAAAATCGGTTTTTAATTTACACTAATTCCGCGTTGATTCTTTTTATCAGGGCCGGCAGCTCGGCAAGCTCATCTACCTTCCATATCCCCTGCGGGATTTGCTTGCCGATGTTGGTATAGGCGGCTTTCAAAACGGCCCACATACCGGCCTTCGCCGCGGGTTGTATGTCCTTGTCGATGCGGTCGCCCACAAACATTATATTTTGGGGCATCTCTCCCATTTTCTCCGCCGCCGCCTTAAATATTCGAGCATCGGGCTTT
>CP070830.1:1462320-1468561 GCA_020344865.1 Planctomycetota bacterium | reverse complement strand
CCTGATTTTGCACGGTAAAAGCCTATGTCCGAAATTAAGTCTTCTCACCAAAAACACAATAAAAAGAGCTACGAGATTCTTGCACATGTTGCTTAATTCCTTAAAATAAAGGGCAGAATAAGCCCGTTTCACAAAACACAGATTTGTATTTTTGGAAAGCCGGACAAAATGACCAAAAACCTGATTGTTTTTATCGCTTCGCTGACCATCCTGCTTCTCGCCGCCGGCTGTCAACCCGAGAAGTCTGAACCTGTCGAAACTAAAACCGTTGAGGAAACCACTATTGAGCTGCCGAAACCCGAGCCAACAAAGCCCGAGCCAACGAAACCAGAGCCGACAAAGCCCAAACAGCCCCCCGCCGTCTCTTTCCACGACAAGTGCGCCGACATCTTCACCGCCTATGTCAGTGACACCGGAATGGTCGACTACAAAAACCTCAAGTACAAAAAATTGACCCTCAAAAAGCTCCTCGATGAATTCGACAACCTCGACCCGAACCACTACAAAGCCTGGCCGCGAGAGGACAAAATCGCCTTCTGGATTAACGCCTACAACATACAAATGCTCGACATAATCCTGGAAAACTATCCTATCGAGTCCTCAAGAATCCTCCGCCTCTTCTGGCCGCCCAACAGCATAAGGCACATCAAAGGCATATGGAGCGACTACAAGTTCATCATCATGGACGAGGAATTCACCCTTCTACAGCTTCAACGCCGCTTCTTCCGCAAAGAATTTGACGAGCCGCGTGTCTTCTTCGCCATCTGCAACGCCAGTCTATCGAGCCCTTCTCTTCGAAACGAGCCCTATTACGGCCGCACCCTAAACCAGCAGTTGGACAACCAGGTAAAAAGCTTCCTCTCGAGCCCCCGCGCATTCGAGATAGACCGAAACGCCAAAGTCGTCCGTCTCTCGGCAATCCTCCAGCCGACCTGGTTTGGCAGTGAATTCATGAGTAAATACGCCATCGACAGAAAGTTCAAAGACCACCCCCCGGCCGTACGCGCCGTCCTGAACTTCATCACTAACTACCTCCCCGAGCAGGATGTGGGCTTCCTCGAAACAGAAAACTACACCATCGAGTATATAAAGTACGATTGGATCCTCAACGAATAACTCACCAAAATAATAAACCTGAATCTTCAAGCCCCCAATGCGCCGCCAATCATTTTTGATTTGACCCTGTCAATTAAAACCGCTATGATATGTCTTCTGGCTTTGAACAAAAACGCAACCGATTACTAAAAAGGAAAAACCGCAAATGGCAAAAGAAACTATCTCCGTAAATCCCCATTGTGACAGCGATAGATACCTCTTCACCTCAGAATCCGTAACCATGGGCCATCCCGACAAGGTCGCCGACCACATCTCCGATGCCGTCCTCGACGCAATGCTCGCACAGGACCACAAAAGCAGGGTCGCCTGTGAAACAATGGTAACGACCGGTCTTGTTGTTGTCGCCGGCGAAATCACAACGAAGGCCGTTGTCGATGTCCCGACAGTCGTCCGCGATACTATCAAAAAAATCGGCTACACCGACCCACAATGGGGCTTCGACTGCGAAAACTGCGCTGTCATGGTAACACTCGACAGGCAGAGCCCCGACATCTCGCGGGGAGTGACCGCTGGCCAGGGACTGCACAAAGAGCAGGGCGCTGGCGACCAGGGACTGATGTTCGGGTTTGCCTGCCGCGAAACGCCTCAGCTTATGCCTATGCCAATCCAGCTCGCCCACGCCATCACAAACCGCCTCGCCAAACTAAGGCGGAACAAAACCCTTCCTTGGCTTCGCCCCGATGGCAAAAGTCAGGTAACTGTGGAATACAAAAACTACAAACCCGCCCGCATCCACACGGTAATCGTATCCACCCAGCACGCCCCCTCCATCCCCTACAAAAAACTGCGCAAAGAAATTATCGATAAAGTCGTTCTTCCGGTCCTGCCCAAGCGGCTCGTGGATAAAAACATCATATACCACGTCAACCCCACCGGCCGATTCGTTATAGGCGGACCAAAAGGAGACTGCGGTGTCACCGGAAGAAAAATCATCGTCGACACCTACGGCGGAAGGGGAAGCCACGGTGGTGGTTGCTTCAGTGGAAAAGACCCCACCAAGGTAGACAGAACTGCAAGCTATATGGCAAGGTACATAGCCAAAAACATCGTCGCTGCCCACCTCGCCGACGCCTGTGAAGTCCAGCTTTCTTATGCTATAGGCGTCGCCAAACCCATTTCTGTCCTGATTAACACGAAGGGAACCGCAAAAATCAGCGAGAAAAAAATCAGCCGTATCGTAACAAAGCTCTTCCCTCTTACCCCGCGTGCAATGATTGACCACCTGAAGCTTGCCCGTCCAATCTATGCCGATACCTCGCACGGCGGGCACTTCGGAAGAGACCTCCCCAACTTCACTTGGGAAAGAACCGATATGGCCGCCAAACTCCGAAAGGCCGCGGGTTTAAAGGCAAAAAGCAAGTAGTGACGCTATGTCATCCCCTCTAACACTCAAATCGATGGTAGAGGTCGCCAAATGAGCTTCCCGCTGAGTTATTGCCCCAACGGCGAACAAATCCTAAACAGACTAAGACAGCTATACGAGCAGTGTTCACAGCAAATTGTCCTCGCCAAAATGAACACGCCCAGCCGGGCATTGGAGGACTTTGCCGCCAACAACCCCGCCGGATTTTGTCAGTATCCCGATATCCAGCAGCGCGCCGATTTCTGGGACGCTTACGCGCGAGAGCGCATAAATATACACGATGACTCCATCTCCACCGCATACCTGTCAGAAATGGACCAGGGTCTTTACGGCGGCCTCCTTGGCGGCGAGGTCCGGTTCTTGTGTGACACCACCACCGGCTGGATTTCCTCTATGGTTCCGCCCGTACTTAGTGACTGGTCGCAATTCGAGAATCTGTCATTTAGCGCAGAGCACGAATGGTTCCGCCGTTATCTAAAACAGCTGCAGACGTTCGTCGAAAAATCCGCAGGCAAGTTCGGTATCAGTCACTTCATACTCATTAACGGCCTGAACTTCGTCTTCGAACTCATCGGAGCAACGCAGACCTATATGGACCTCGATGAACGACCGGAAATGATACACAAAGCAATCGACCTCGCCCACAACATTAACCTGCACGTGCAGAGAACTTTTTTTGAAATGGTGCCACTGCTCTCCGGCGGGACCTGCAGCAACTTCGCACAGTGGCTGCCCGGGAAAATCATCTCCGAAAGCGTCGACCCCTTTCATATGACCTCTGTCGACTATTTCGAAAAGTGGGGACGTGAACCAGTCGAGAAAATATTCGCACAATTTGACGGCGGCGTCACCCACATTCACGCCAACGGCCGGCATCTTTTAAAAGCCGCCTCAACGTTAAAGGGACTAAAGGCAATCTACCTCGGAGATGACACTGGCTTTGCCCCCGCCTTCGAAGTCCTGCCTGACCTCAAGGCTCAGGTAAACGACACCCCCGTCGTCTGCTCGGTAAGTTTCCCCGACTTTCACCGGGCGCTCACGCAGCACCAACTGACTGGCGGTGTCTTTTACAATGTAACCGACGTCCCCGATGTCGATACCGCCAATAAATGTATGGACCTCCTTCGCAACTACCGCCCCTGAATGTCCGGTCCACTCACGCACTCGCCCTGATTCTCACCGCCTCACATATACTTCGTATAAATAATTCAGTTCCTTCCGCTCGCCCGCACCCAGCTCGACCCTCCATGTAAGCTCCCTAACCGCATTCATACGACGCAATCCCCGGGCCAGGCTCTCAATCTTCGCTTCAGGTTCCGACGATTTCACCTCACCCGACAGCGTCTTGGTAATCTCCAGCGTAATAGCTTTCTGTTGAAAGTTCCTGACCGAAAGTTTCCCCTCCACCGTCACCAGGTCATAGTGATTGCCGTACAGCCGGGCCGCATCCCGCTTCCGCTCAATCTCGAGCTCCACTTGCTCCGCCTTGACGCCCACCGCCTGTGTAATCTTTACCGTCGTTTCGCCCTCCGCCGCAGTATAATTTAAAGTGTCCTGCCCGAGAATAAGCCCCTCCTTGACTATCTCTGCCGGTGCCGTTGTCCACGGCACCTTCGTCTTGTTCTCCATCCTCAGGCAGTGCCACACCTCCTCAACCGCCTCACGCTCTTGCTCTCGCCGGCCGTATAAATAGCGGTCCTCCTCATTGACATAATCGGGTATCTCCCACTTGTAAATATGCTTATACGGCACCGATTCAGTAAAGAGCGGCAGGTATCCTACCTCTCCCTTACTCAGCTTAACGTCCTCTACTGGATAAAGAAATAAGTCCTCCGCCACCTTCCCCGCTTCCGCCGCTCCATACGCCGGCATAGCAGCTGCTGCGCCCATCTCTTCGAAAGCACCCGCTCGCTGCATCGCTACATTATACATTACGCCGCGCCGCTCTACCTCGCTTTGCCCTTTGGCCAGTGCCGAAAGGAACTGGCCCAGATTCTCTTTCTTCGCAAGAGGGCTGACTATATCGGCAAATTGCAGATTCGGAAATCCCGTAATCAATTGCACTGTAACATCATCCAAATCACAGACCTCGTTTATCACCGCGGCCTTCGCCGAAATCCGCGCCTCGTCCCCTTCCGTTATATCCACAATATAGCTCGGTGCCCAGGTAATCCCCTTGGCTAAGTAGCTTACCGTAAGCTTCTTGCCCCCCGCAGGTCCGCCTAGCTTTACACCTACCTGCATCGACTTTTTCTTCCTGGCGAAACGCTTTTCCGCCTTGCCGCCGGGAAACTCAACCTTTTTCACGCTGTGTGGGTCGATGCAGACCTCCCCCTTGTCCGTTTCGATTATGACCAGACGGGATTGCCCCAAACTTGCCCCTGTGTAATTCACCCTCGCCATCTCCGCACCCCCCGGCCCGTATGACTCAGGCTTCGGCCCTTTCCTCTCATCCGCGAAATGCTTTATAACGCCGATTATCTGCTCGTCGTCAAATACCACACTCACCTTCCGCCCCACATTGGCCCGCAGCAGCTCGCCAACCGTCACCGCCTCCACCATCTCCTCCATATCCACTTCCCTCGCCGTAAGTCCCTCCAGCTCGACCTTCGGCGGATACGACACCCAAAAACTCCCGTGCGACGCCGCAGCGCACGGAACGAAACTAAACGAATCGCTCTTCTTCGGGCATGTCACCTCATACACAAAAAATCCCAGCCCGTTCTTGAAAAGTGCCACCTGCCGCAGCTCGGCCTCCGCCTTTGTTTCTCCCGCTTCCGACTGCCCCTTTGCTGAATGAACAAAAGCTAAACAGTACATTACAACAATCAGGATAATGGATTTCTTGGCGCGCTCCATGATTGGTTACCTCCAACTAATGATTATCGCTTATTGACAGGTGTAGATTTTTCAAACTACACTTTACCGACGCGTGACAATAATCTTACGCGATATACGCATCTCTGCTATGACTTGTTCGATATTCTCTACTTTAGTGAGTAGAAACTTTACAATTCTCCGACCGTAACTCGCCTCGCGAGTCACCGCCGGCAGCCGACAAATCAATGTTTAAAGTGTCTCTTGCCCGTAAAGACCATCGCGATGCCGTGCTTGTCCGCACACGCAATCACTTCATCATCCTTGTTGGACCCGCCCGGCTGTACTATCGCCGCCACCCCTGCCTTCGCCGCATTCTCCACATTATCCGGAAATGGGAAGAACGCATCCGATGCCATCGCGCAGCCCTTCGCCTCATCGCCGGCACGCTTGAACGCTATCAGCCCGGACTCAACCCGGTTCATCTGCCCGGCGCCCACGCCCAATACCTTTCTATTCTTGACCAGCACGATGGTGTTGCTCTTTGTGTGCTTGGCGGCGAGCCAGGCAATCCTCAAATCCTCGAGCTGGGCCTCCGTAGGACGGGCCTTCGTCGGATATTTCAGCTCGGCCGGCTCCCAGCCGACCAGATCCCGCTTCTGCAGAAGCATTCCTCCGACCACGCACCGGGCGTCATACTCGGCCCCATGAATCTTGGCCCGGTCAATCTCGCCCGTCTCCATCAGCCGAACCCTGCCGCCCCACGCCTTCAACGTCCTGATTAGCTCAACCGCCTCCTGCTCAAATTGCGGAGCGATAATCACCTCGGCAAAAAAGCCACTCGCCCCCCTGGCCTTGCCGAACCGGCTGAACGATTCCATAATCGTACGGGCCAATTCAACGTCAACTTTCCTGTTCAAAGCGATAATGCTCCCGAACGCACTG
>CP070830.1:1456743-1462220 GCA_020344865.1 Planctomycetota bacterium | reverse complement strand
CGGTTTTCCGGTCTACATAAATGTTGGGCTTACCGACGCAAAGGTCCCTGACGCCCAGGCCGGCATCGAAAAGGGTACCAGTATGCTGTTAGGTGCTCTCGCCGGTGCGGATATGTTCGGCCATTGCGGCATCTGTGGAACAGACCACGCTGGAAGTCTTACCTGGCTTGGTGTTGATAACGAACTGGCAGCTTATGTCAAACGCGTCGTTCGTGGCTTCGATGTCAGTGACGAGACGCTCGCCACCAAAGTAGTCGGCGAGGTCGGCCCGAAGGGCAATTATCTTGCTCAGGAGAATACTGCAAGGCATTTTCGCGAGGAGCTTTGGCTGTGCAGCCAGTTGTGGACGAGGCAGTCATTCGACGCATGGGAGAGCGACGGCTCCAAGTCATTCGCCGACCGTATAGCAGATGAGGTTAATCGGCTTTTGGGCGAACACAAGCCGGAGCCGCTTGACGAAGCCCTGTCCCACGAAGTTGATAGGATCGTCGAATGTGCAAAACGTCAGCTGCATAAATGATACAACAAGAATAGAAAGGTGAAATAACATGAGAACCGAAATTAACCGTAGTGTAAAGATTGCTTCAGCTCTGTTGTTGATATGCCTTACTACAACGGGTTGTCAGGTGGCAGGTGAAACCAGACCTGAACAAGGCAGATGGCAACGCCTTGCCCCCATAGGAAGGCACGTCTATGGAATGACCACTGCGGTGCTGGATGGCAAAATACATTTGTTAGGCGGTGTTGAAGGCAGGGAGTGGACGGACCCGAGTAATCTGCATCAGGTCTATGACCCGGCTACGGATTCCTGGGACTTATTGGAGCCGATACCCGACCCGTGCGGCGGACTGGGCTGGCCGATGGCTGCCGTATACCATGGTCAAATCTATCTTTTTGGCGGCGGGGCCGGACCCGGCTTAGAAGGCTCAGCCAGAGTTTGGGTATATGAACCTGCTGTGGATGAGTGGTCTCAATTATCTGATATGCCGGTAGAGAGAATGAATGGTTTTGCCGTCACGGTAGGTGATTATATCTACATCTCCGGCGGACACAGGATTCATGTTCCCCCGGCCGACGAGTTGATAAGCAGTTACAAATATGACCCGGTGGCAGACACCTATGAGCGGGTCGCAAATATACCCGAGACGGCCACTTTCACCACACGTGCTTACTACGATGGATACATCTATGTCATACCCAGCCTGGAGCACGAATGGCGGGGTGAACCGGAGATAGTTTACACTTACAGCCAGGGAGTTCTAAAGTACGATGTGAAGGCCGATTCCTGGACCAAACTGAATATTCCAAGAGTCCGCCAGAGGACATTTACCTTGACACAGCTTTCTACCGACCCGGCCGTAGGCTCGAAACTGTTTATCCTGGGGGGCAGACCGGCTGATGGCAAAAGAATTAATCTGGCCGCCTATTTCGATATGGAGACGGAAACTTTCGGACAGGTTGACCCAATGCCGAGGGGACGTTGTTGCGGCTCGGCCGCCGCGGTGGACGGTAAGATATATGTCTCAGGAGGATTCTGGGACGATGTGCATGACGTTTATAATTGCACGGAGACATGGTGTTATCAACTTGGTGAAGACTGATGCAGTACCCCGGCGGGCCAGTGAGAGTTTATGAGGCGTTAACAAGCCGGAAGAGCTGCCTGCGAATTTTATATTTTATGTATTGCGCCAGTCTTGCGGCCTGGCAGCCACTTCTTGCTGTCTACTTTAATGAGGTCGGTATATCAGGCCTGCGCATCGGCATCATAATGAGCATCGCACCGGTTATGGTGTTTCTGGTGCAGCCCATGTGGGGCGTGGTTGCAGACCGCTGGGGACACCATCGTACCTTGCTGTTCACGATGTTCCTGGCTTCCTTCGCGATAGTGGGCTATGTGTGGAACGGAGGCTTCTGGTTCTTCTTCTTCTGGACTATCGTTGTTGCATTTGTTACCAACCCGATTGGTACATTGCTGGACAGCACTATACTGGACTACGTAAAGGAAAGGCAGGATTCATCCTACGGGCGTTTTCGTATGTGGGGCGCAATCGGCTGGACGGTAAGCGCACCGATAGTAGGCTGGATTATTACCGGGCGCAGCATAACTTTGATTTTTCCAATAAGTATGGCGGTCATGCTGCTGGGCTGGCTCGCAGGCTTTCTAAGGCGCGACAAAAGCAGAGCCGTACCGGCTACGAGTGAGGCTTCCTGGCAGAACCTTTCCGGTGTTCTGCGCAACTGGCGGCTTATCGTCTTTCTGGTCATAGCCTTCTTTTACGGCATTGGAAGCGCGCCGGTATGGAGTTTCTTCGGGGTGTATCTGAAGGACATAGGAGCATCTCGACAACTAATGGGTGTGGCGTTCGGTCTGGATGCCGCGATTGAATTGCCCTTCTACTTCTTCTCGAATTTCTTTGTCAAGCGTTTCGGTGCAAAGAGAGTCCTTACTTTCGCTGTTTTGATGTTCGCTGTTCGGCTGTTTCTGTATTCAGTTATTTCCACACCCATACTGGCGGTGTCAGTGGAATTGATGCACGGGCTGTCGTATTCGCTCTTTATCGTCTCAGCAGTGGAATACGTCAATGAGCTTGTACCTGCCGCCTGGCGAGCGACGGGCCAATCCTTGTATGCGGCGGCGTGTTTCGGAGCCGGAACGTTTGCCGGAAATACTTTTGCGGGCTATCTATATGACCAGATGCCGCTCCAGCAGGTATACCGATTTATCGGCTGGCTCTTGCTTGTTGTAACCCTATTTGCCGTGTTTGCTCTGCGGGACCGTTCCAGGAAAACAGATTCAAAAGTCGCCGATGAATAAAGCAAAGGATTCAAAAACTAACGAAGGAGGTAGCCTGTGACCTTGCGTGAAAGACTCATGACTGTGTACAGGGGTGGTAAGGCCGACCGGGTTCCATTAACAATCTACGACTGGATATTGGAAGCGGCCCTACCAGGCAAGGGAAATCCTTTCGAGAAGCAGGGTCTTACGCTTCTTGGCGTAGCTGGGTTGTGTGAGGACAAGTGTGATGATACCGTAACAATCGACCAGAAAGAAACCGGAAGCGGCAGGGACAGACAGGTCATAACAGCGATAAAAACACCCGTTGGTCAGGTTACTGAGCGTGCCGGTTTTGACCCCTCTTTCGACAGCAAGTGGATTAGAGAACATTTTATAAAGACCGTGGATGACTACAAAGTAATGCAGTATTTCTATGACCACACCACGTCTGAACCAAGCTATCAAAAATTTTTCGTAGCCGACAAAAAAATGGGCCAGCGAGGCTTAATTATAGGAGGTATTCATCCAATTCCTGTGGCGTGGCTTATGCTGGAAATTATGGGGACCGAGACCTGGTGTGAGGCGGTTATGCTTCACGCCAATGAGTATGACGCCCTTCAGGAATCACTGACCAGAGTCTACAAGAGACGGCTTGAGATAGCAGCAGACAGCCCGGCAGAGGTTGTCTGGTATGCTGAAAGTCTTACGGGAACTATAGTTTCTCCTTCATTGTTTAATAAATATTGCAAACCCATCTACGATTACGGCAGCAAAATCCTAAAGCAGGCCGGCAAGCTTACCTTTTCTCATTACGATGGTGATAATCTCTCCCTGAAGGATTGTATTGCCGGCGTTGATATTGATATAATAGAGGCCTTTACGCCGCCGCCGATGTGTGATATGACAATAGCCCGGGCCAGAGCCGCCTGGCCCGACAAGGTCCTTAGCATAAACTTTCCCGGGACCCTGTTCGGTGAGCCGGCTGAAGTTATTGAGAGATACACTTGCGAATATATGGAGCAGGCGGGCAGCGATGGCAAGTTTGCTATAGGCTGCACCGAAGAGTTCGATTTTGCGAGATTTGAACATACGTTTTCGGCAATATCAAGGGCGATGGAACGGTTTCAGACCAAAAGCCAATAATCAAAAGTAAACGCAGCCTGCCGGAGTTTGGATATGAAAGGCAAAGTAACAATTAACAAAAAACATACTAAAAAGATTTCCCGGCGCGGTTTTATGCAGGGTGCTGCCGGGGCTGCAATGGCCTTTACGATTGTTCCCCGGCACGTGCTGGGAGGTCCCGGTAATACGCCGCCGAGTGAAAAACTCAACATCGCCGGTGTCGGTGTCGGCGGCATGGGCGCTTCAGACGTGCAAAATTGCGCCACTGAAAACATCGTCGCGCTCTGCGACGTACATGACTCTTACGCCGCAAAGACCTTCAAGACCTATCCCAAGGCGAAAGTCTACAAAGACTACCGCAGGATGCTCGACAAGCAAAAGGACATCGAAGCCGTTGTCGTCGCCACCCCCGACCACACACACGCGTGCATCGCAATGGCGGCCATAAGGGCCGGCAAACACGTATACGTGGAAAAACCCTTGGCTTATTCTATCCACGAAGTCCGCAAGCTCACCGAAGCCGCCCGTCAGGCTAAGGTCGCAAGCCAGATGGGCAATCAGGGACACGCCAGCGAAGACATCCGCAACATCTGCGAATGGATAGCCGACGGCGCCATCGGGCCCGTGCGCGAGGTGCACGCATGGACCACTCACGCCGTCTGGCCTCAGGGGATCGAAAGACCGAAAGACACTCCGGCTGTTCCCGAAGGTCTTGACTGGGACAGATGGATAGGCCCTGCACCGTACAGGCCTTACCATCCAGCCTATCACCCGATGCTTTGGCGAGGCTGGTGGGATTTCGGAACCGGGGCCCTTGGCGACATGGGCTGCCACGTCCTCGACCCGGCGTTTTGGGCTCTGAACCTTGGCTATCCGACCAGCGTTGAAGCGAGCTCCTCAATCTATGTTTCCGAAATAACCTGGGATAAAACTCTAAATACCGAAAGTTATCCACGGGCATCTATCGTTCGTTATGAGTTTCCTGCGAGGGGTGATATGCCGCCGGTGGAGCTTACCTGGTATGACGGGGGCCTGATGCCGCCCAGACCGGCCGAACTCGAAGAAGGCAGGCAAATGGGAAACAAGCTTGGTGGAATAATCTTCATTGGTGACAAAGGCAAAATTATGGGCGGCAGCCACGGAGGCGGCGGCGCACGCATCATACCGGAATCGAAAATGAAAGAATACAACAGACCGCCGAAGACAATTGCCCGCTCGCCGGGCCACCACGCCGAATGGGTGAAAGCCTGTAAGACGGGTCAGGCCGCCGGCTCGAACTTCGACTACGCGGGTCCATTTACCGAGGTTGTCCTGCTCGGAAACATCGCCCTGCGCATGATGCATAAAAGGCTCTACTACGATGGCCCCAGTATGAAAGTCACGAATCTGCCCGAGGCAAATGAATACATACACCGTCAGTACCGCCAGGGTTGGACCTTGTAACTACATATTGGCCTCGTGAGGCGATTGTTAGAATGAAAATATATTATGTTTACTTAGTTGTTTGAGGAGTACTGGTTATGAAAGACAGCAAGAAAACCGAGGATAACAAGGACGGCAAGATTTCCCGCCGTAATTT
>CP070830.1:1453868-1456643 GCA_020344865.1 Planctomycetota bacterium | reverse complement strand
CAATTTTTGTCCGCCTTTTGTCGCCGTATTTTTCCTTTATTTCGTAGATATCTTCGCGAATGACATCCAGCAGCACCTGCTCGCTGGCCAGTATTGCCTCGTAGCCCTCTATCTGCTCGGTTAGCTCAGCATATTCTTTGGCGAGCTTTTTCATCTCCAGCCCTGTCAGTCTTTGCAGCTGCATCGTCAAAATGGCATCGGCCTGTGGGCCGGTGAGGAACTGCTCGGATTTGCTCTTTTCATCAACGAAAGACGCAGGCAGAATTTCTCGAAGCGTAGCTGAGACTGCCAATCGCAGCGGCTTTTCCATCAGGTTCAATTTTGCCGCTGGCGCATCGGGGGATTTTTTTATCAGCTCGATGATTTCATCGATGTCACTTACAGCAAGAATAAGACCTTCGAGGATGTGAGCCCTGTTTCTGCATCTTTTCATCAGGTATCTGCTCCGCCGGCGAACGACGGTTTTGCGATGCTCAATGAAGCATCTGAGAGTCTCTTTGATGTTCAGGGTCTCGGGTTTGTTGTTAACGAGTGCAATGTTGGCGATGGCAAATGTCGTCTGCAGAGACGTATATCGGTACAGCTTGTTCAATGCGATTTGCGGGTCAGCATCTTTCTTTACCTCGACGACAATTCTTAAGCCCCGTCGGTCGGATTCGTCCCTGACGTCGGCGATTTCGGCAATCTGCCCGTTGCGGACGCAGTCCGCAATCTTGGAAACAATTGTGGTCTTGACCACCATATAGGGCACTTCAGTTATTACTATTCTTTCTTTGCCCTTCTTTGGTGTTTCGATGTCAACCTTCGCCCGGACTTTCAAATGTCCCCTGCCGGTGGTGTAAGCGTCCATAATTCCCTTTTTTCCACAGATGATTCCGCCGGTGGGGAAGTCCGGGCCGGGCAGGCGTTTGATGATATCCTTGAATCCGCAGTCTGAGTCCTCGATGAGCAACAGCAGAGCCTCGCAGACCTCCGAAAGATTGTGCGGCGGGATGTTGGTAGCCATTCCCACAGCGATTCCGGTCGACCCGTTAACCAGCAGATTAGGGAATTTCGAGGGAAGGACAGTCGGCTCGGAACGGGTCTCGTCATAATTCGGGACAAAATCGACGGTGTCGTGGTTGATGTCCTCGAGCATTTCCATGGCCGGCGCTGCCAATCTGGCTTCGGTATACCTCATAGCCGCCGGTGGGTCAGCATCAATACTGCCGAAGTTGCCCTGCGGGTCGACCAGCGGATACCGCATGTTCCATCCCTGCCCCATCCGTACGAGCGTCCCGTATGTTGCTTGGTCGCCGTGCGGGTGGTAATTGCCGCTGGTATCGCCGACTATCTTCGCGCACTTGCGGTGCTTGCTCCGCGGGCCGAGATTCAAATCGTTCATCGCAACCAGAATCCGCCTCTGCGAGGGTTTCAGGCCGTCGCGGACATCGGGTAGGGCGCGAGAGACTATAACGCTCATCGCATAATTAAGGTATGAATTCTTGAGCTCATCGAGGATGCGCATATCCTCGAAATGTTCCCCTGGCTTAGTGGGTTGCTTCACCGCCTCTGAACTTTTTGCCTTTCGCGCCATATTCAACTAACTATCTTCAATAGCTCCAACGCATGGTCACCAAGTGGTTATAAGCCGTTTGGTATCTCTACCCAAATAGGGGGCCAATTGCCTCGATAAGAATACCTGCAATCCGGTGGAAAGTCAAGCTGGATATCCGCCATTTATAATAGAGGTACCATCTTGGGGCAGGAATTTACTGGTTGGCTTTTGCCGGTTGTTTTAGCCGGCACTTTTGGCAGACACTACCCGCTGTTCAAAGACGGGTTATTTTTCAGAGCCTTCGGGAAACAACGTTTTTTGCCAGTACTTTAGATACTCTGTGGGTGGTGCGTTGGCGGGCAGTCCTCGTTTTTTTTGCTCCGGCTCGTAGTATTTCTGAACTTCCTTGTAGGCCCTGACGCCTATGCTTGCTTCTTCGCAAATGGCCCCTTTATCATCGGTGCCTTTAATCCACTTGTCGAGGACTTGCCGGAACTTCTGGACGAACTTTTGATGCTCGCGGCTGTGGGCGAGATTGTTAAGCTCGTGTGGGTCTCTGGCCAAATCGTAGAACTCTTCCTCCGGCCGCGTGGACGCCATAAAAAGCTGCTGCTGTGGTGTGAGTTTGCCCTCGGCGTAGAGAATCTGCATCAGCGTCCACATCGGATAGCGGTGCTTTTTATAGAGATTAAACTGCATGTACGGACGATTGGGATAGTAATTGCGGATGTACTTGTATCGCTTGGTCCTGACGCAGCGGATTCTATCGGCGGTCCCGTCACAGCGGTCGCGGGCCGCGAAGATAAATCCGCGCTTCTTGGTGCCCGGCCCAAAGAATGCCTGTCCCTGCATATGCTCGGGAGATTCAATACCGGCTAATTTTAGCGACGTGGGGCCCAAGTCAATCGCGCTTACCAAATCATCCGTGACCGTGCCCGGCTTTATCCGGCCGGGCCAGCGAACTATCAGGGGAACGTGAATCCCGCCCTCGTAGAGAAATTGCTTTCCTCGAAGGTGTGGCCGGCCGTGGTCGCCGAAGAAAAACACAATCGTATTATCCGCCAGCCCGTCTTCCTCCAGTCGCTGAAGAACTTTACCGACTTTCTTATCCAGGACCTGAACGCATTCGAGATAGTTCGCCCAGTCCCGCCGGGCAATCGGGTGGTCCGGATAGTAGGGGGGTAGCTCAACTTTGTTTTCGTCGATTGGATTGTCCGGGTCTCGTTTGAAAATCCGGT
>CP070830.1:1449542-1453768 GCA_020344865.1 Planctomycetota bacterium | reverse complement strand
TTCCCGCCGAGGCCCAGAACAACAAAAAAAAGCCGGTCTCAATCGGCCGGCCTTTTTATTGTCCAATAATTTTCCTTACTCGTAATCCTTAAATGGTTTCATCCAGCCGTCACCGGCCGCGTCGAATTCCGCAGGCGTCGGCCCTTCGTCTGTCCTAAAATCCTTATTCCACATGAGCTTCCAAAGCTCTTTGACCCCCACCGGCCGGGCAGAGTAATCGCAGAATACCCAGTTCACATACCCGTTGTGACGGTTCATACAGATACGGGCCATCTGACTGCCCGCGTCCGCGTCCCAAGACTGCCCGTCGTATTCCGGATGATTGTCGGTATAATTAGGCCAGCAGTCAAGCCATTTGTGCCCACCAAGCAAAGGTATCTTATCCGCGCCTTTCATGTTGCCGTGCCGCCAGTGAATGTCGCGCAGCGAAACCCCCCACGTCTGGGAAACATCTATATTACTCACCCAGGCATTTACACCGTAACTGCCGTAATCACATGCCACCGCGAAGTCCCAGCCCGTTGACTGCTCGCCGCATTCTGGTGCCGGAAAGACACCCCACGCCGAGAACGTACCGCCGCCTACACCGAACGGACCCAGACCCAACTCGGTGCCCGTCTTCGTCGCCTTCGGACAGCAGCGAACTTCGTGTACATTGCCGTAGTAGGGCCGCAGGGCCTCTATCCAGTAACGCTTATGCGCTGGCAGTGGATCATTAAACGTCTGGTTTGTCCAGTTCGTCATGAATGCGTTGTCGAAATCATCCAGATACATCGCAAAGGCTTTCCCCATCTGGTTGAGGTTCGAAAGACAAAGCACCCCCTTTGCCTGGTCCCGCACACGCGACAACGCAGGCATCAGTATAGACATAAGCAATGCTATAATGGCTATAACCACCAACAGCTCAACCAGCGTAAACCCCCTAACCGTCCGCGTACCTGTCCTGCCCCATACACGGCTTACAAAGGTGCACACCCACTTTTCTCTGCCCATATTGGAACTCCTTAATTCTTCAACTTCTTTTGCCGTTAACTTGTCTTATAGATGCGCAATTTCCCTCTCCTGTTCCCAAAAATCCCATCTTTTTTGCCAAATTTTCTAAATCAACGCATCATTATACCCAACATCAGCCCCTCCTGCAAGCAATATCCAGACTTTACCGCATACATTTTTGCCGGCGAGACGCACCCTAAAACCGTAAGTCCTTGTTTATAAATGGCTTGCGCATCCCACACACAAATTCGTTAAAACCGCTGCAATCGCCCTAATTTTTCTTGACAAAAAGCCTGCCGGCTGATATAAAAATGGTCAAGCAAATTTGCATCTTTCGGCTTTCTACGATTGTAATTAGTTGTTTTTTCGGGCCAAGAAATGGATTTCCTGGAGGTGGGGTGTGTGTAGCAATCTGTCAGGAGGTGTGGTTGCACCCCAGCTCGTGTATTTGGAGGTAGGTCTGTGTACCGAGAGAAAATACTCAATTCTAAAAGTCACCTCGAGCAGGTGCGAATCAAGCCAGATGCGAAGGTTAATCGTGCTCGGTACACGAAGGTTCATACCTGTAAAATTATATTGTTTTGGCTAAGCAGCCAAAGAACGTTTTTTAATACCTTATTTTTAAGGAGGAACAAAATGTGTAAAAGACTTGTATTTGTTATTTGTTTTGTTTTGGCGCTTGGGTTATGTCTCGAGAATGCAGCTGCAGTAGGCGACCTCGACACCGATAAATACAACCTTAGCTTTGAGCTTCTTGCAGACGGTAATCAGGCCGATGTACACACCGATATCTCCGGGATCGCAGCCTGGATCCCCTTCGGTTCGGGTTTTCAGGGAATTGACCCGTGGTGTGCCGGCGGCTGTACCACAGACACCCACTGTCACTGCATAGAGCCGACCCATGAGTGTATGTTTTTGTACATTAGGAACACGGAGGGCGGTGTATATCAGGTTGGTGATGACGCAAACGACCCGAACATAACTATCGCTGCCGGGCTCAGGTACACAATGTCCTTTGACTACCGCCCCGAGGAACCGCCGGGCGAGTATGCTCGTTCATCACTGTTCTATGATGACGGTGGAACGGACGCCTGGAATGACCCGACAAAGCAGATGGTCGAAGGCTATTTTTTCGCTCCGAGGATAGATGTGCCGTTGAACAACTGTGACTGTGGTCCTCAGGGAGGCTTGGCTGTCTACGATGATGCTTGTTGGGAGTGGACTACGGACCTGTCTATTACAGTTACGATTCCTGCAGAACATCCTGCCATTGGATATCCACTTGGATGGAAACTCATCGCGGCCAATAATCCGGATCCGGGCAACCGATACGGATTCTTCGACAATGTCAGGGTAAGGGTGGACTGGGCGACTCTCGCCTACAATCCATCACCCAAAAACCAGGAAGATGATGTGGCCAAGCAGCCGACTCTTACATGGAGTCCCGGTTTCTGGACTCAGGATTCAAATGGGCACGAAATATACTTTGGAACGAGTTTCGAAGAGGTCAACAATGCCGACACAACTACCTCAGGTGTGTTCTTTGGTGCCCAGGACATTGACTCAAACACCTGGAGTGTCCTGAACTACGACGCCAATGGGCTCGAGCTCGGTAAGACTTATTACTGGAGAGTCGATGAGGTCAATACGACATACACCGGCCCAGAACCGCCTGTTCCGCCGAACAACCGCTGGAAAGGTGATATCTGGTACTTTACCGTCACCGGCTACGCCACAAATCCAAACCCGGAAGACAAAGAAACTGATGTACCATTTGTCGGAACCGTCCTTAGCTGGACACCGGGAACAGATTCCAACTCGCACGACGTGTACTTTGGAACGGATAGAGACGACGTGACAAACGCCACGACCTCGGTTACCCTGGGCGTCTTCAAGGGCAACCAGGACGCTAACTACTACGACCCCGGCTTCCTTATGGCAGGCCAGAACTATTATTGGCGGATTGACGAGGTAAATGAGACTGCAGGGACCCTACTCAAAGGAACGGTCTGGAGCTTTACGGCGGTAAACTACATTGTCGTGGATGACTTCGACACCTACGCCACCACTGGCGACCTCTTGGATGTATGGAACGATTACTGGGTCAATGGCACCGGCGCGGAAGTCTTCATCCAAAAGGATGCAAACCTCGTTGAAGACGGCAGCTCCATGATGTTCCAATACGACAATCAAACTGCTTCCTACGGGTACTATTCCGAGGCTTACGCGGATATCACTGTTTTAGACATCACGTCGGACTGGACTGCAGGCGGCATTAAGGCGCTGACCCTGTCATTCATGGGCGACGCGGACAATGCTCTTGACGATATGTATGTGGCGGTGACCGACGGAAGCAACAGCACCGGTAAGGTGTTGTACCCCGATGTCAATGAGCTGACCGAAGGACGTAAGGGATACCAGCAGTGGAACATTGATCTGGAAGAATTTGTCGCGGCCAACAGCGTCGATTTGACGGATATACAGAGGTTGACCATCGGCTTCGGCGACAAGAGTTCCGGCGGCACAGGTACCGTCCACTTCGACAATATCAGGCTCTATCCACCGAGATGCCTTCAGCAAACCTCTTTCGAACAAGGCAACTTCGACAACGATGCCGATTGCCTCGTCGATTATGATGACCTTGACTTGTTTGTGAACCGTGATTGGCTCATCAGTGGTATCGGCGATACTACTGCTTCCGCTCCCAGTGCTTCCAACCTCGTCGGACACTGGCCGATGGACGATGACGACCCGCAGCGGCAGGTTGACGACATCTCCGGAAATGCTAACCACGGCTTACTTTATGATGATGACAAAAATCCCGGTCAGTCCACGAGCTCCCATCATGACCCCTGTAGTGTTGAGGGTACTGGAGCTCTGACCTTCGACGGATTTGATGATTACATCGAACTGCCCACCCTTAACCTCAACTCCAATACCGTGACGCTCTCAGCATGGGTAAAGAGGGACGGCGAACAGGAAATGTATGCCGGCGTGCTGTATTGCTTCTATAGTGACCCCTGTGACCCGAATGCCCCCGGTACTGGTGCCGGTATCGGCCTGGGCAGCGGCGGCTCAATCGGCGTCCCGTACTATGGATGGGAACCATGGGAAATTAACCACGAGCTGTGCTACTTCTGGAGCGCGGATATGAACGAGTTCGCGGAAGGATGGACCTGGGACTGGCATACTGGCCTGATCCTGCTTGACCAGGAATGGACTTTGGTCGCACT
>CP070830.1:1439596-1449442 GCA_020344865.1 Planctomycetota bacterium | reverse complement strand
TTATTGTGTCGCGCAATCGCATAACAGGAACAAGAAGCTAAAATTAAGCCGCCCTTATTTAAGTGCTTCTCCATTGCATCTTCTTTTGATACATTCACTTTCTTTAGATTATAATTTTTGCCATTTCTCTGTAAGTAAAAATCAACAAAGCAAGCAGCAGCAGCACAACTGCCTTGACGCATACCATGAGGCCGGCGACCTTGGCCAAGAGGGGCCAGCTCAAAAGCCTTGCAGGTACAAGGAACTTCGTCGGATTGAACTTGTCAAACTGCGGCAGGAGTAAAACGACCGGTCTTACGGTGTAGGAATAAAGGCCAGAGAGGCCTTTGCTCAGAGCGTCAAAGGATTCGAGGACGAAGCCGCTTATAGTTGCGGTAAGAAAAATCATAAGGCAAAACAATATGGCCACGGGAAAGGACAGGAAAGAAGCAGCCAATATGCCCAAGCAGGCGAGAAAAATCAATCTAAGAAGTATTAAGAGGACAGCCTTTATGAAATTGACGGTGAAGGAATCGGCCTTGTAAAGCACCTCAAGGCCGCCCTCAGTTGGGAAGATTACGACGGTGTTGTTTAACGGCGGATTGAAGAACCCGACGGCCAAATAATTATCTTCGGCAACGGCGTCGGCGGGCACTTCTATCTCATGAAAAGTGCGAATGAAGTCCTTGCGGTCGAAGGTATAAACGGGCGTTTTCATTTCGGTGCCGTATCTGATTTGACGGTCATCCCCGACTACCCACCTGCCGTAGACGTTCAGGTCGGGCGGACTTACGGAGACATCGTATTTGAATCTTATGAACAGGCTCTGGTTCGGGTCAAGAGGTTTAACGTTCTGGAACTGCCAAAGCAACTCGCGGCCCACCGGAACGGCTCTTTTTTCGAGCTCTTTTCGCAGCGTAAGTATGTAGATGTCATCTTCTTTCGAAGAGCCCGGCAGCAGCTGGCCGTTTTCCTTTAGTTTATTGTAGGTTTCGAGCACCTCCTGCGTGACGTCGATTTTAGGCGGGGTCAAACTGGCCCTGGCGGTGAAGAACTCGTTGTCGAGCGAGACAAGCTCCTCTTCACCGGCGTTCAAAAGCTTCGGCGTGTAGATAGTGATGGTATATATTATGGCCGAGAAGAGGACCAACAGAAGCACATCCAACAATATAACACCAAGCAGTTTACCGAGGAGCAGCTGAAAGCGGTGGACAGGCTTGGTGAGGACGGTGAATATCTGTTTTTGCTTTATGTCGTTTGTCAGCGAGTAGACTGATACGACAATCGTTAACAGACAAAGCAGCAGACTGGTAAGCGACAGTCCATAGCTTACGAAGGTTTGCAGTCTTCCTTTGACGGTGCCATCACCAGGCATTGAGAATGCCATGACGGGCAGCAGAACGAGCAGCAGGATGGTAAAGATGAAGGCGACTTTCATACGCAGAGCCTGCCTTATAGTGTTCGTGGCGACGGCCCAGATACTACGCATTGCTGTCGCCTCCTGTGGGGGATTTGTCAGCCTGGTCGGTCGGTTGGTTTTGGGGCGCTGAGGGGTCCATGAGTTCGTCTAAAATGCTTTTTTTGTTTTGCTTCTGTCGGGCAACTTCGGATTCGACCGGCTGTGGTTTTACAACGGGTTTTGGTTTTGGCGGTTCGGGCTTTTGCGTAAGTTCTTCAAGCAACTGCTCATCGGGTTCTTGCTCGTAGGTTTCGACCGGTGTAGGCTTTTCTGTTGCGGGAGTTTCCGGCGGCGTCTGAGGCGAAATGGATGTGGAGACGAGTTTGTCGAGTATCTCGGCCCGCCGGGATTTTTCGGCGTGCTCGGCGGTGAGGAAATCACTGATATAAGTACCGTCCGAGACGACACCACTTGTCGGCTGGGCCTGCTCGCGGGCGGAGGCGACGGTTTTGATGAAAAAGGTCTCGAGCTTGTCCATCGGGGAGGTAACGACGCAGTCGGAGTCTTCATGCTCGACAATCTGCTTAATCTTTTCGACGGCGTTTTTACTAAGAGGCCCGGCAGTGATTTGCGTTTTGTGCGTCTGCTGGAGGAGCTCTCTTACCCTGCCTTCAGACTGGATTCTGCCGCCATAGAGAATTGCTATTCTATCGCAGACATCCTCGACATCAGCAAGCAGGTGACTGCAGAGCAGGACTGTTTTGCCGCGTTTTGCAAGCTCAAGGATTAAATCCTTTATCTGCCTTGTTCCGATAGGGTCGAGACCCGTTGTGGGCTCATCGAGAATCAAGAGGTCGGGGTCGTTAATGAGGGCCTGCGCGAGGCCGATTCTGCGCGCCATTCCTTTTGAGAAAGTGCCGACGGGTCTGTTGGCGACGGCCTTTAGGCCGACCATGTCCAGCAGGGCTTCGATTCGCATTTTTCTGACTTTTGTGGGCAGGCCGAATAATCTGCCGTAAAAGTCCAGCGTTTCACGGGCATTGAGGTACCTGTAAAGATAGGACTCTTCAGGCATAAAGCCGATTCGGGCACTGATTTGCGGCTCTGTACTATCGCCGCCGAGTACAAGGGCCTTTCCGTTCGTGGGATAGAGCAGATTGAGCAGCAGCTTTATGGTGGTTGTTTTGCCTGAGCCATTGGGGCCCAAAAGGCCGAACACCTCATTGTACCGGACCTGCAGATTCAAATCGTCGACGGCGCAGACTTTTTCCCGTCCCCACCAGTCGGGGAAGATTTTGGTCAGTGAGAAAGTTTCAACTGCGTATTCCATGGTCAGAGATAAAGAATTTTTCCTTTTTAGCTTTTCATCACTTCTAAGCCGGCGCGTGGTCGAGTTCCTCACCGTAGCGGACAAGCCGAGCACTGTTGAAGACAACAATCAGCGAACCGACGAAGTGCAGGACAGCTGCATAGACAGCGGGGAGCCACGCAGCAGAAGCAGCAATAACACCAAGAATGATAAACATTATGCCGAAGCCGAGATTCTGGTTGATGACATTTCTTGTTTTTCGTGAAAGCCTGACGAGGAAAGGCAGGCGTTTCAGGTCGTCGCTCATAAGGGCGATGGAGGCGGAATTTATGGCAACATCACTGCCGGCTGCACCCATAGCGATGCCGAGGTCGCCTGCCGCAAGCGCGGGCGCATCGTTGATGCCGTCACCAACAACGGTTACGGTGTGGCCATCCTTTCTGATTTGCTCTACGATTGCGAGTTTGTCCTGCGGAAGACAATGGGCTTTGAAATCGGTGCAGCCAAGTTCGGCGGCGACACGGTTTGCGACCTCGTCGCGGTCTCCCGTGAGCATAGTTACCCTTTTGATGCCCATATCAAGCAGCTCATCGACGGCGTGTGTCGCCTCGGGTCTGGTTTTGTCCTGTAGGCCAATCCAGCCGACGCACTTAGAGTCCTTTGCGACGTAAAGAGTGCTAAAGCCCTGCTCCTCGTGAAGGGCCGGGTCGGAGACGGTGCTAATATCGACGTTGTTTTCCTTAAGGAATGTGTCTCTACCGACAATAATTTTTGCGGAATCTACGGTGGCCGTTATGCCTTTGCCTGGGGTTTCTTTAAAGTCATCTGTCTCAGGCAAGGTTAGGTTGGCCTCTTTTGCCACCTCCTGCAAGGCCCTTGCGGCGGGGTGCTTGCTCATTTTCTCGGCGGCCGCGGCGACGGCCAACAAATCAGCCGGTTCGGTACCTTTAGCGGGTGTCAGCTTCGTCACGTACAACCGACCGGTCGTTACGGTGCCGGTCTTGTCGAACACCATCGCCGTCATCTTACCTGCAATCTCAAGGTCGGAAACGTTCTTAATCAGTATGCCAAGCCTTGCAGAGGCCGAAATCGCCGCAACCATCGCGGTGGGCGTCGCTAAAATCAATGCGCAGGGACAGGAGATAACAAGTATGGTAATCGCCCTGTTGACATCTTCCGTGAAGAACAAGACTATTCCAGCAATGATGAGTATAGTTGGTGTGTACCACTTAACGTAGCGGTCGATTATCCTCATAATGGGAATCTTTGTCTGTTCGGCTTCCATAATGAGGGACTGTACTTTGCCAAGAGTCGTATCTTTGCCGGCTTTTGTTACGGTAATGTCCAGAGCGCCCGTGAGGTTGGTGGTGCCGGCGAAGACCTGCATACCGGGGACTTTATCGACGGGCAGAGACTCACCGGTTATGGTTGCCTCGTTGACGGAGCTGAGTCCTTTTGCCACTTCTCCATCGGCTGGTATGTTATCGCCCGGGCGGACGCGGATGGAATCGCCGGGCTTAAGTGCGCTGACTTTAACTTCTCTTTCCGAGCCATCGGCCTCGACAAGATTGGCCTTTTTGGGCGTGAGTCTTATCAATGACTCAATCGAGGCGCGGGCTCCGAGAGCGGTTCTTGTCTCGATAAGTTCGCTGAGAAGCATAAAGAAGGCGACGATACCGGCGGTGGCATATTTCTGGGTCGCAAAGGCGGCTATTATCGCCAGAGCGACCAGCTCGTCCATGTGCATTTGTCCTTTTATAAGACTCTTTACGGCGTGCAGGACGATGGGGGCGCCGAGGAGTATTGCGCCGGCCATAGCCAACAGTTCGGTATTGAAGCTGCCGGTGCCATAAAAAACCCTGGCGATGCCGCTGTTTATCAGCAGGACTCCTCCGGCCAAAGTTCCCAGCAGGGCCATACTTACGCGAATCTGCTTTCCTTGGGTGTGCTCGGCAGCAATGTCGTCTTTGAAATGTAAGTGCTCGTGAGCCATATTCAATTCTCTACCTTCTGTCAGCTATCACAGACCAACAGATAAATAATTCTCATTATGATTTGAATGCCTGTTACTTCTGCTGTTGTTTTGATTCCTCGGATTCTGGTTTAATGGTTGGGTCCCTGTTTAACTTGATTCTAAATTCGGTGCCTTTAGTACCTTTAGTGGGTTGAATAATCATTTTCTCTTCTGCGTTATTGAGTACGTCTTCTATGGCATCCTGATAGATTTTTTGTATGACCAGTTCAGGGCTTTTTTTGTACTCGGGCAGTAATAGTTGCAAATACTCGGCGTTTGCCCTGGCGGTTTCGACGACTTTTGTTCTGTAGGCCCTGGCCTCAGCGATTCTTTCCTGGGCCTGCCCAGCTAATTGCGCCCAGAGGAGCTCTGTATCCTGCTCGTCGGGATTTTGGCCCCTGAGGGCCTTAAGAAGCCTGTCGGCGACGGGGCCACCGGCTTCGTTAAGGGTATTTTCGGCATAGCCTTTTGCCTGGCTGATGGCCTTTTGGCTTGCCTGCCTTGCCCTGATTGAGGCCTGGAATGCGTCATCGACCTGTCTGGGCCAAATTCTCTCGGTGAGCTGGATGGATATGACTTTTATGCCGGTTTCTATTTTGTCGAGCTTTTGCTGGACAAGTCTTTGGACGTTTTTTGAGATTGAGCCGGGGTTTTGAATCACATCGTCAATAGTATAGTTTACCATTGCGCTTACGACCGAATGCTCGACAAGCGGTTTTAATAAAGGAGTCACGCTTTTTTCTATGACGTCTGCGTGACTTTGGCCGGGCTTTATGTCCTCGATGTAGACGTTTTTGAAAAAGCGTTCCGGGTCGTCTATACTGTAGGTCAGCTGCCACTTCGAATGTACGATGTTGTAGTCGCTTCCGGTGGCACCGGGGACAAGCCGGCTTTGTTGTTCGCCGCGGGTAATACAGTAACCGTCCTCTTTGGGCTTTAGGGTCTCGGGGACCCGTTCTCTGGTTTTGGGGCCTTTCGGGAGCACATCCAGGTTCTTCTGGAAGTACCAGAAAGAGTTGATTGGGAGGGTTTGCTTTTTGGCGGTGGGGATTTTGACGATTTCGTGTATTGGGTACGGGAATAACAATTTAAGGCCCGGCCCGAGGATTCTGTTTTCGCCGATGCCTCTGATCTTCCCGAAACGCAAGACAAGTGCCTGTTCGTTAGAGCCAACAGTTCTAAGTCCGGATGCCAGAAAGATAATGACCAGAACAACCATTATCACCTTAAGAATAATGAAACTGATTCTCAGGGCTTCGGAGAGGGATTTGCCCGCGGCGTCAAGCTCTTCGCGGGGGCGTATCTGAGGCGCTTCAGGGATTAAGTCTTTATTATCCTGGTTATATTGTTCTGCCATAATCGGTCTTTAGTTTTCAGTTATTGTTATTTGGTACTGTGCCAAAAGGTATCAGTTCGGCGTTATTATTTTTTAGGTTTGATGTCGGGCATTTGCTTGAGTAGTTTGAACGGTTCCGAGTCCGTGCTTAACACAACGGTCGACCTTTTCTCCAGTATTTTCTTGAGCGCCTCGATATCCCTGAGAAACATCGCCAGGTCGGGGTCGGCCTCGAGCATTTTATAGAATTTTGCGGCTTCAGCATCTCCTTCGCCGCGTATTGCCTTCGCTCTTGCTTCGGCGGCGGCAAGCAACTCGGTCTTTTTTGAATCGGCGTCGGTTCCTATCTTTATCGCCTCGGCGTTTCCTTCGGCGACTGTCGCCTCGGTCCGGCGGTTTCTCTCCGCTTTCATTCGCTCGAAAATGTCTTTGGTGACCTCTTCGTTGACCTTGAGCTGTTTGATGCCGAGGTCTTTGATTTCAATGCCGTAGTCAGCCCTGACGGCTTGCTTGAGGTCGGCGAGCATTTCAGCCGAGATTTCTTCGAATTTTATTTGCTCGGGGTCGCTGTTTACGAACTCAGCGAAGTAATGCTTTCCTACCACTTTGTTCTGGGTGTCAGCGAGTTGGCTTCGCAATTTGTTTCTGGCTTCGCTAAGGGTTCCGACGGCATTGAAGAACTGCAGTGGTTCGGCAATCTTCCAGACTACGTATGTGTTTACGATAATCGGTACAGCCGCTTTTGTAGTAGTCTCTCCGAGGTCTCCTTCGAAGACCCTGAGACGGGAATCAAATTTATAGATTCGTTCGACGGGTGTGGGCCATTTGAAGTACCAGCCGGGCTCCGTCATCTGGCGTGTCGGCTTGCCAAAGGTCGTTACCAGGGCCGACTCTATTTCCCTTACCTGAAACGAGACAAGGTACAAAGCCATAATAGCAACTATCAGTACGATGAAGATTGTAATGACTATGTTTTTCATTTTCTACTACTCTCCTCATAACCTGTTAAATCATACAGACTCGGCGTTAATTTTTCCTGAAGGTCGATTTCGAAAATCTGGTAGTCGTTCGGGTCACCGACGATAACATACTTTCTAATATTCTCCAGAGCCTCCTCAAAGACGGCCAATCTCTGCTCTCGCTTGTAAATTTCTTTTGCAGCGTTGTAGGCCTTAAGCTGGTCGTCGAATCTTCTTCCTGTAGCCTGGGCGAGTGCGGCCTGTTCGAAGGCGTAGCTCTGGGCCTGCCTGAGTGTTTTGAAGATATTGCCCTTAGACTGTGTGAAGGCCAGGTCCAGCTCGTTACTGAGGGTTTTGATTTTCTCGGAGTCGTTTTGCTCCTTGGCGGCCTGGTATTCAGCAGCAAGGTCGTAAAGCCTATCGGCATCAGCTACAGAGCCTGCAAGAGTGCTCAGTTGTCTGTTGCGGCGGGCGTGAGCGCTAAGTATAGCCGCCTGCTTTTTCTGGACCGCGCCTATGACCTTTTGATAATCCGGCGCGACCTCAGGCGGTGGGTGGATACCCTGAAGGCCGACAAATACAATCTCGACACCGAGTCCGGCGTTATCTGCAGCGGTCTGAATATTTTCTGTTAAAATTCTTTTGGCTTCAGCTCGGCCGGCTCCAAGCAGACTCTTATCCATATCCGTGCTGTCATCGACCTCGACCTTTGCACTGGCCGCAAACCTTGTAAGCTCGCGATAACAGATGGACTCAAGGAGTTTCTCCGGTTCGCTGTGATTATAAATGAAAGAGTACAAATCCTTTATTCTGTACTGGACGGGGACGGCGGCAATCAGAAGGCTTACGGGCACGCCTCCGGCGGCCAGTTGTTCGCCCATCTGTTCGCCAGCGACGAGCAGGAGGTATTCTTCATGATGATGCGCTTCGCCCCACAAGAGCGGTCCGGCTTCCGGCTCTCCGGTTCTGGGGTCGAGCTTTGGGACGAAGCCGATGCTGAGTTCCATAACCTTTTTCGTAGGATATTTGTAGGCAATATCGATGGGCCAGGGTCTTTTAAATGCCAGTCCCGGACCGACGATTCTCACACTGTCGGCATCTTTCATGGGATTGCCGAAGTGTTCTATTATTGCATTTTCGTTGGGAGCTACGACAACGATGCAGCTCAACAGGTAAAGCGTAATGGCCGCAAACAAGACGCGGGGACGAAATGCTTTTTCAAGTAGTTTGTAAAACCATGTTTGAGAGACTTTGAAGCCGAACTGGTAGTCGATGGTGCTTGCGAGGGTGCGAAAAATACCTCCGGGCTCGTTTATAATACCAAGCAATCTACTGTCGAAGGCGCTTCGGCTGTACTGGTCTTTCAGCCTCGGGCGATAGATGTCGAGGACTATATTTAGGGCGGTTTCCAGACCGAGTACAAGCAGCAGTATAGGAACGACGAAGCCGATTACGTTCAGGAGGGGGAGAATCCTGAATTGTACGAGCGTGAGGCCGATAGCGAGCGCAAAGCATAGTATGGCTGCTGCGAGAAGAATACTGCCGCCGGCCCTTAAAGGTTTCCACTGAGGGTGGGCGGACATACCAGTGGCGTATCGAGAGATGAGGAAGCCGACGAACGCGATGGCCGTCATACAAATAGCGCAGACCAAAGGTTGTTTAGTCTCCCGCTCGGCGGCGGTCATAATGGCGTTTAACAGGTTCAGTCCGAGGGCTATTTGGTAAGCGGCGATGGCGGCCGCAAATACGGGAATGAACCACTTTTCCAGAATTTCGAGGCGGCGCTGAGCAACTGCGAACATGGTTGCCCGTTCGCCCTTCGCCTGGAAAATGGTGGAAGCCCGCTCATCCTTCGCCAACTGGCTGATGTCGAGCTTTTCCTGCTCGGCGAGGGCGCGTTGATGGAACTGAATAACAAGAACAAGCCAAACAAGAACTGCGGAGAGGATTAACCAGCTGAGTGCGGAGACTGGGGCGAATCCGCTCCATCGGCCCACAAAAAAGGCGATGCCGAAGGACAGAACGCTGAAAATCAGAGAGGCCAGAGCCACATATTCTGCGCGTTTGGATGATATTGTCATTATTATCCTGCTTTTTCTAATTCGAACAAAGCGCTCATAAATTTTGTATTATTTACTTATGATATATAAACCCTTTACGAGTTAGTAGCTGTGTAGTATAAGGGTAAATATCGGTTCGGTATAGTGACGGTTATAAAAAAATATCGTCCGGTCCGGACGACCGGCAGGTCTGATAACGGCTACATGAGCAGCGAAAAGTGAATAAGCTTTTTACTATAACAAAGAATACTTTCATAGAAACGCTTCGACAACCCGTCTATGCCATCATAATTGTCACCGCTCTGTTTCTGTTTATTATAAGTCCGCCCATGACTATGTACACAATGAGCGATGACAGTAAACTCTTGCGCGAGATAGGCTTATCTACGTTATTTTTGGCCAGCTTGTTCATAGCAATATTCTCTGCTTCGGGTGCTGTGGCGGAGGAGATTGAAAATAAAACCATAACGACTGTTTTGAGCAAGCCTGTACAACGTCCGATATTCATAGTTGCCAAGTTTTTCGGCGTTGCGGGTGCGGTGACCCTGGCCCATTATATATGCACTATCGCGCTTTTGATGGCAATCAGACACGGGGTAATGGAGACGGCCTCGGACGAGCCCGACTGGACGGTCATAAGCACGGCGCTGGTTGTGCTGTTCCTGGCGTTTTTGCTAAGTGCTTTTTTCAACTACGCTTACGACTGGAAGTTTTCGTCGACGGCTATTGGTCTGGTAGCCGTGTTTTCTACATTTGGAATAGTATTCTTGGCAATTATAAACCGCGAGTG
>CP070830.1:1423935-1439496 GCA_020344865.1 Planctomycetota bacterium | reverse complement strand
GGCTTGGCCTCGTGGGCTAAACAGCCAGAACAACAATCAGCTATGGAGATCAACCGCAATGTGCGGTCAAATCGATTTTCTCGAGCACATTTATCGCTAGGGCAAAACTCTTGACAAATACGCCGGTAAAGATTATTTTTATGCCAAGATTTTACTAACATCGTCGTATTCTTTATATCAGGAGCTTAACCTTGCGGGTTTTGTCAGGCATACAGCCGTCCGGCCGACTGCATATAGGTAATTTCTTCGGCGCAATGCGCCAGCAACTCAACCTCCAGGCTGAGCATGATTGCTTCTACTTCATCGCCGACTATCACGCCCTCACCAGCAATCCTTCGCCGGCCGATGTCGCCCAGCGCACCCTTGACGTCGCAACCGATTACATCGCCCTGGGCCTCGACACCGAAAAAACCGTCTTCTGGCGCCAATCCGATGTGCCGGAGGTCACCGAGCTCACTTGGCTGCTTTCATGCGTGACGCCCATGGGGCTTTTGCAGCGCTGCACAAGCTTTAAAGACAAAGTAGCCCAGGGGCTGAGCCCCAACCACGGCCTGTTCGCTTATCCCGTCCTGCAGGCCGCCGACATCCTAATCTACAACAGCAATTTAGTCCCCGTCGGCGCAGACCAGAAACAGCATATTGAGGTCACCCGTGATATAGCGATCCGATTTAACAACGCCTATGGCGAAATCCTGACCATACCCGAAGAACATATCATCGAGTCTGTTGCCGTCATACCGGGGACCGACGGCCGAAAAATGAGCAAGAGTTACGGAAACACCATAGAGATGTTCGAGCCAGAAAAAACCATCAAAAAGAAGATTATGCGAATCGTTACCGACTCAACCCCCGTCGAGGACCCCAAAGACCCCGACAAGTGCAACGTCTTCGCACTTCTAAAACTGGTGGCCCCAGCCGACGAGTTGGCAGACTGGGAAAACAGATACCGCAGTGGCGGCATGGGCTACGGCGAGGCCAAAAAGCGCCTTGCTGAGCTGATGATAGATTATTTCAGGCCTTTCCGGGAAAAAAGAGTCCATCTCGAGAACAATCTCGATTATGTCAGAGAAGTCCTTGCCGGCGGGGCCGAACGTGCAAAATCAGTAGCGGCCACAACGCTCGCCAGGGCCCGGGATGCTGTTGGACTAAGAGGATAAGTATGGACGATAAGCTCGTCACTGTCGCGCAGTACACGAACCCCGCCGAAGCCAGCCTGGCAAAGCAGGTACTCGCTGATTTTGGAATCGAATCGGTCTTAACGGGCGAGAACTTTTCTGCCATGTATCCGGTTCCTTCTCTTGCAAAGGTAGAACTGCAGGTTCTTGACAACCAGGCTCAGAGGGCACAGCAAGTCTTGCAGGCTGACAAAAAATCCGCACATTTTCAGCCCGGCATTGGGCCCGATGAGCAAAAGGAGCAGTAATTGGCTGACTATCGCGTCAATCTTGATATCTTCGCCGGACCTCTGGATTTATTACTGTATCTGGTCCGCAAAGAAGAAGTCGATATCTACGACATTCCCATCGCCAAAATAACCGACCAATATGTCCATTACATTGAAATGCTGCAAAATCTCGACATTGACGTGGCCGGTGACTTTTTGGTAATGGCCTCAACGTTAATGCAGATAAAATCCGCAATGCTGCTTCCAAGGGCAGAGCCAGAGCAGTTGGGCGCCGAGGATTTGACCGACCCGCGTACAGAGCTTATCCGCCAGCTGCTCGAATACAAAAAGTTCAAAGACGCCGCCAATCTTCTCGGTACCGCCGCCGACGAAACAAAGAAGCGTTTCGCCCGGCCAGATACGATTCTCGAACACTTAAGGCCCACCGAAGAGCCGCATATTGACATCGAACAGGTCAGTGTCTGGGACCTGCTTGAAGCCTTCGGCTCAATTATGGAGGCCACCAGCGCAGCGGCCGACATAAGCCACATCAAGGACGACACGCCCATTGATTTATATCAGATAGAGCTTTTGCACCGTTTGCAAACCGAAGGGCCCCTGACCCTTGAGCAAATCTTTCAGGCCAAGGCCAACCGCGTCGTAATGGTTGGATTATTCCTGGCCCTTCTCGAATTAATCCGGGAGAAGCTGGTCTGGGCTAAGCAGCCGAAATCATCGAATTCCATATACCTACGACCCTTAACCGAAGAGCCCGCCGAACAGGCCGTGCAAAATGCTATCCTTGAGGTCACCGAAGCCGACACCAAGCAGACTGCTAAAATCCAACAGCACAAACAACCGCCCATCCCTATCACCGAATCACCACCAAAAAGTAAACCGGCAAGTCCAGCCAGGACACACAGAACAAACGACCCCCAAGAGACTACAAACAGCCAACAGCAAAATAATGTTTGACACGGCCCGTCTCAGCAAATAAAATGCCTGTCGCTTTTCGGTAAAGAGTTCAAGGGCTTTTGAATAAGGTCAGACCCGTTTTGCGAAAGACCGCAAAATGGCGACGTCAGAAAGGATAAAATAATGGCAGGTAACGTAATTGAGCTAACGGACGCCGATTTTGACGAGGTTGTTCATAACTCTGACGTGCCGGTGCTGGTTGATTTCTGGGCGCCTTGGTGTGGACCTTGCAAGATGATGGCCCCTATTATCGAAGAAATTGCTGGTGAGTACGCCGAAAAGGCAAAAACCTGCAAGCTAAATACCGACGATGCTCGTGATAGTGCTATGGAATTCGGGATAAATGCGATACCGACCCTTATTCTGTTTAAGGAAGGCCAGGTACAAAATAAATGGGTCGGCTTGACCAGCAAGAAGGATATTGCCGCCGCAATAAACAAACTACTCTAACACGACCCCTTAGCCTTCTTCCTTAACCGCAATTACCGAAAAACCCGCACTTACGCATGCCTTTGCGTCTTCAGCCCCCCTCCGAAAGCAAGCTTTCAATACCAGATGGTGATTATAATATTAGGCTCGGTCTTTTTGCCCTGGATTTCACCTACAACCGTATTGGTTCGTTTAATGGTAACGCCGGGATTGTTCTTTAGCCAGTTGGTGATTTGTTCATCCAGAAACTCAATGGCGCCGACATGCAGCTTAGCAAAAAATGTTTTCATGCAGGTTATTCGCTCAGAAGTAGCTGCAATTTTCTCCGCCGGCTTTGTTACAGGTGTGGACGGCTTCGGCATCACCGGCTTTGCCGCTGGCACAACTTTTGGGGCCTCTGCCACACTGCCGCCGCCCAAATTAAGGGGCGAATGTGAAACGCTCGCGCCGCCAAAATCATCCTCGTCAAGAGGAATCGGGGCATTGGGGTCTCCACCTGCGGCCATCTTGTTTTTATTTAAGTCATCCATAAAAAACCCCTCACTAAACGTAAATCTCAACAATCTCGGTTAGATACTACAGTTCTAACCAACAAATAACTATTACACCTCGATTTAGCCGGACATCTCATTTGCTTGCCCGTTGGCCCTAACCTTGACCCTCAACAAATAGTATATATCCGCTTTACTCATCCGCAAGTAATTTGTCTAAAAACAGCGCCCTTACCCTTTTCGAGCCAAAACATTAGACCGGATGGAACTTTTCTGCTACTTTTAGCGAAATATGCCAAAGAAAACCCCTCAAGAACCCATAACTGTGGGCTTTATAGCTCTGGGCTGTCCCAAGAATATCGTCGACAGCGAAAAGATGTTGGGCAAAATCGCCCAGGCTGACCTTTTGATAACCGCCGAGCCTTACAGCGCCGATGTCGTCGTCATCAACACCTGTGGCTTTATCGCCCCCGCCGCAGACGAGGCCCTCCAGGCCATAAGACATGCTTTGGACTGTAAAACGGCCGGAAAGGTGAAAAAAGTAATTGTCGCCGGCTGCCTCTGTGAAAGACTCCGAACAGAACTGTTCAACCGGGCCGCCGGTATCGATGCAATCGTCGGCCTCGGTCAGCGAGATGCGATAGCCGGGATTATTAAAAAAACCTTTCACCGCGACAAAAGTGCCGCCTATCTACAGACCTCCTCGCAGAAAGTCGCTGATGACAGGGCCAGACTGCTCATTACTCCCGGCCATTGGGCATACCTTAGAATAAGCGAAGGCTGCGACCGCAGATGCTCTTTCTGCACAGTACCGGCAATAAGAGGCCGATTCAGGAGCAAACCCCGGAAAGAAGTCCTTGCCGAAGCCGCCGAACTGGTTCGGGCCGGTGCAATCGAATTAAATGTCATCGGCCAGGATACAACAAACTACGGCCGGGATTTGAAATTTAAAAACGGCCTAAGCAAACTGCTGGGTGAGCTTGAAAAAATCACCGGCATAGCGTGGATTAGACTGATGTACCTGTATCCCGCAGCGATTACCGACCGTCTAATCGAAACCATCGCCAAAAGCGAAAAGACTGTTCACTACATAGATATGCCCATCCAGCACATAAACGATAAAATACTCAAGGATATGCGCCGACCGGACACCAAAGAACGCATCTGCTCTCTTGTTGAAAACCTGCGGAGAAACCTCCCCGACATCGTACTGCGAACAACATTAATAGTGGGTTTCCCCGGCGAAACCGAAGACCAGTTCGATGAGCTGCTGAAATTCGTCAAGTGGGCTAGGTTCGACTGCCTTGGCTCATTCAGATACTATCCCGAATACGGCACGCCCGCCGCAGAGATGCACAATCAAGTACCCGACCAGGTTAAGCAAGAGCGCCTTGAGCAGCTCATGCTGACCCAGCAGAAAATCGCTTTCAAAAAAAACAACGAGAGAATCGGCAGCAAACTTTCCTGCCTAGTCGACTCCGTTGATAACAACGGGATAGGCCGGGGACGCTTTTATGGTCAGGCGCCCGATATCGACAGCATTTGTATCATAGAAAACTGCTTAGTCAAACCCGGACAATTCGTTGATACAAAAGTGACTGCGGCAAAAGATTACGATTTAATCGTCAAACAAATTTAATATTGAAGCATGCTGCTGGCGCCGGTAAACTTGGAATAATGGTAAAGCAGATTCCAAACATTTTGACCTTCGGCCGATTCATATTAACCGTCATATTCCTGATTATGATTCTCTACTCGCCCCGCTTCTACGCTCAGGGCGAACGGCCCTTCCCGGATTTCCTCGATATAGCTTTCATCCTCTTTGTAGTGGCCGGCCTGACCGACATGGTTGACGGCACCATCGCAAGAAGATTAGGTGTCACCAGCAAGTTCGGCCGAATGATGGACCCGCTCGCCGACAAGGTCCTTGTCTGCGGTGCGTTCATCTGTTTTGCCCTAATAGGCGAGCCCAAACTGTTTGACTTCAAACCGCTGACAATGACCGTAATTCAGTGGTCGGTTGCCGCTATCATTATCGCAAGAGAGGCCTATGTTACCATCCTAAGACATATTGCCGAGGCGCGCGGCATCAACTTTGCCGCTACCGTATCAGGTAAGATAAAAATGTTCCTGCAATCCTTCGCCATAGGGACAGTCGTGATTAAAATAGCCCATGTCCAGACCGCAACGTGGGGATACTGGTTCACTACCACAACATTTGCTATCATGCTGGCTGTTACCGTATTTTCCGGCTTGAGGGCAACGCAGCGGCGCTCCTGGAAAAAAGCTGCAGGCCGAATCCCCCACAATTCAGACCATCCGGCCTAAAACAAAACCAGCTCCAGCAGACACACCTTCGCGCTTTATAATTTGCAGAGTAGCTTATTCCTTAGGCTCGCGCCCACCACAATATGAGTCGATAAACTCATCCGTAACGCCAAGAGGCTGCAAATCCAGCTTGTCAAAAATTTCCGCTTCCAACCTATAAATTAAAGGGTCGACTTTTGCCGTGTTAATCTTGCTCTGGGCCTCCGTCCCATGTAAATGAACGTTTCTTTTATGACCGTCTTCCAGCCTGTCTTTTAGCGGCACAATCCTGTCTTCCATGACTCGCATGTCCGCGTAATAGGCTAATTTTTCTTCCAACGTATCCGGCCTGGCTTTCTCGTCCAGCATTGCCATATACCTGTGTTTTCTTATGGTTAATGCAAGCCTTGGATACTTCTGCTTTAGAATATCGTACGCGGCCTCCTCATGGCCCATTCCTCCGTACATCGCCCTTATTTGAATCCACTTTGCTTTATCTTGTTCTGTAACAGGCTGCTCGAACTTGCCGTAATCTAACTCTTTGAAATCACACACCCTCGCAATATCGTGCAGCAGGCAGGCCCTGTCCAAAAGCTCAACATTCACCCCTATGCCCTTCTCTCGCAGTCTTTCAGCCAAAAACACCGCCAATTTGGCCACAGCAAGACTGTGCCTCAAGACACGCGACGGAACATGAAATTCCTCGATTATGTCGAAACACTCTTCACGCGTTGGAAGATTGCAGTCTTTCATTTATTAGCCCCGCAACTTTCTTCCCGGACTTCAGCATGCCCCCGAAAATCGGCCCCATCCTCGGCAGGCCGAACACATCGCACACCGACATGCCCGCAACATAAAGGCCCGGAAAGACCTCGCTCGTTTTCTCTACCACTCCTGCTTCTGAAGTCTCAACGTTCATAAAATACTCTTGTAGTTCCCTCGGGAAAAGCTCCGGCTTCCGCCTCTTCAGCATGCCGACTAACTCGGCCGGATGACCGGTGCCGTCAATAACAAATCTCGCGCAGATACAAAAAGGGTCCACGTGTAGCCCGAGCAGACGCGCACTTGCACTATTGACGACGACGCCCTTGACAGTCTCATCCTTCAGCACGATGTCCTCGACTTCCGTTAGGTTGAATATCTCCGCCCCCGCTTTCTTGGCCTTATAGGCCAGAGCCGTCGCAAATTCTATCGCATCCGCCGTGTATAAGCCCCCTTGCTTTTTTGTGGTTACGCCTATCTCATCCAAAATCTCTGTGTCTTCAAAAGTAACGACGTTATAGCCCGCAGCGCCGCCCCATATCCCGCCGCCGACCGAAAGTTTCTTCTCCACCACAGTGGTCTTCACTCCGGACTTACAAAGATAGTAACTGGCTGCCAGGCCGGCAGGACCCGCACCGACCACAACCACATCGTTCTCAAGATGCTCCGTCAGTCTTTTGCTGTACTCTTCTATAATCACTCTTGAAATATCAACCTCTATCATTTTCGTTCCCTTTCTTTTCATCCTTTGGAACAACACTAATAAAAAAGCACTCCTGCAAAAAGGAGTGCTTCAAAACAGCTCTTTTGTGCCTTCCTACGCAGGTGCTAACCTGTTCAGGTTCTTAGGGTCACCCCGATATCCTCGGGGTCTCTCAGCTTCTCACCGGGCCAGTGCCCGGCCGGCTCCCCTGGCTCATCCAAATTTTACAAAATCATTATAGTGCCGCCCTGGTCCTGCCGCAAGTGTTTTCCCTGACTCAGAACTAACGCCTGCCTGGCCAAAAAAGTGCCGCAAACAGCCATCTTAACCGCAGCGGCGCAAAACCGCCTCGCGGTCCCAGCGCACTAAATCAGCCCGGCGCTACTCGTACTCTTCTTCAATCACCTTGTAAGTCAGAACCTTCAGCCACTTCTGCTCGTCTTCTTCCGAAACTACGCCCTTAACTTCGACTTCCTCATCCTCGAGCTCCTCGCCAAGCTCTATGCCCTTCTCGTCGAGTACCACTTCGTAGATCTCTTCGTCCGTGTCCAGCTGCACCGATATGATCACGTCGTTGGCATCTCTCCAGACGTTCACAAAGCCCTCTAATGTAACTGGTTTCGGCTCGGACTCCTCTGCCGCAAGGCTAATCGAAGCCAAAAGTGCTGTCATTAGCACCGCCGAAAGTACAAACCACATTCTTTGTTTTTCCGCTGACATTTCTGTTTACTCCTGCAGATATGGTTAATAATCCCCCGGCGCCTATAAGCCACGCGCTTAACGCCCGGGAATCATATGGGTTCAGTGAAAACAAACGCCCTACGCGGCGCTTCCTCCAAAATAACTCTGCGCTGCACACCGCCAAAATCCGCTGTGCCTGCACGATATATCAAACTCGTTATAAAAAACGGCCACAAAGCGTATCCAGACACACACAAAATGTCAAGTGAAAAATCATCGTAAACAATCTTTTTTTAATCGCCCAGCACTTTTGGGCTTGGTACACCTCCAAATAAACCTCCCCAGTGCCTACGCCCTTGACATGGTTACGCCCGCCCCTTATCATAACTGCGCAATCTTATTGTTGAGGACTTGCCTAAGTTATGCAAAATAAAGGATTTACGCATCTTCACCTGCACAGCCAATACTCACTGCTCGACGGTGCCATATCTTTCAACAATCTGTTCAAACACTGCAAGCAATTGCAGATGGATTCCGTCGCCGTCACCGACCACGGCAATCTGTTCGGTGCCGTCGAGTTCTACACGAAGGCTCACGCCGCGCATATCAAGCCTGTCCTCGGCATCGAAGCGTACATCGCCCCGCGAAGCAGGTTCGACAGGACGAAAAGCTCCATCACCGATGCCGCATACCACTTGATACTTCTGGCCGAGAACAACACCGGCTACAAGAATCTTTTGAAACTTGCGAGCATCGGCTTCACCGAAGGTTTCTACTATCGCCCCAGAATTGACAAGCAAATCCTTGCCGACCTGAAAGATGGCCTTATTGCCACCTCGGCCTGCCTCAAGGGCGAACTTGCCTGCCTTCTGGCAAACGGCGATGAACCAGCCGCCCTGGCCGCCGCCGAGGCCTATGTAAAAATATTCGGCCCCGATAGATTTTTTATCGAAATCCAAAACCACGAAGATGACGACCCGAATATAAGACAAGCGCTGATAAACCTCGCCAATAAAATGGGCCTGCCCCTGCTCGCAACCAATGACGTACACTTCCTTCAGGAAGATGACCACGATGCGCACAATTGCCTCTGCTGCATAAGCACCGGCAAAAATGCGGATGACCCGGGACGCATGATTTACCCAAAGGATGTCTTCCTGAAGAGCCCCGAACAGATGCGCACGCTTTTCAGCGACGTCCCCGAGGCCTGTGATAACACCTTGGCCCTTGCCGAGCGCTGCAATGTCGAGCTCGACCTGAAAACCCGCCATGCTCCCAGCTTCAAACCCGCCGACGGCTCGACGCCGGAAGAGTTCCTCACCAAATTATGTTACAAGCAGGCAGAGCAAATCTACGGCCAAATCACAGACCAGGTAAAAGAGCGACTCGACAGGGAACTCGACGTAATCGAATCGAAGGGATTTGCCAGCTACTTTCTTATCGTCTGGGACTTTTGCAACTACGCACACCAAAACAATATCCCCGTAGGCGCCAGAGGCAGCGGCGTCGGAACACTCGTCGGCTACTGTCTTGGATTGTGCGACATCGACCCCATCAAGTATGACCTGCTCTTCGAGAGATTCATGGACCCGCAGCGCAACGAAATACCCGATATCGATATCGATATATGCCAAGACAGCAGGCCGAAAATCATCGACTATGTCCGCCGCAAATACGGCCACGTCGCTCAAATCATTACCTTCGGAACAATGAAAGCCAGGGCCGTTATACGCGACATATGCAGGGTGCTCGCCGTACCTCTTCCGGAAGCCGACAGGCTCGCCAAACTCGTCCCCTTCTCTCTCGATATGACCATCGATAAGGCATTGAAAACCGAGCCGAAGCTAAAGCAGGCCTACGAGCAGAGCGAGCAGACAAAGAAAGTAATCGACATCTGCAAAAAACTCGAAGGCCTCGCCCGCCACGCTTCCGTGCACGCCGCCGGAGTCGTCATCGCCGACCAGCCGCTTACTGATTTTCTCCCGCTTTACAAAGCGCCCGATTCCGACGACATCATAACCCAGTACGAAGGCCCCATGGTCGAGAAAGTCGGCCTGCTCAAGATGGACTTTTTGGGCTTAAAGACACTCAGCGTAATAGAGCGGGCCCGCCAGCTGGTCAAAAACCTGCACAGCGAGGATATCGACCTGGAAAAAATCGACCTCACTGACCCTGCGGTCTTCAAATTGTTCGCAACCGGCAGAACAAAAGGCATTTTCCAGTTTGAGTCCGGCGGAATGCAGGACATGCTCATTAAAATGAAGCCCGACAGAATCGAAGACCTCATCGCCGCCAACGCACTCTACCGACCCGGCCCTATGATACTAATCCCGGACTACATCGACCGTAAACACGGCGCAAAATGGAACCTGCCGCACCCCATCATGAAAGAAATCCTCGATGAGACCTACGGCATTATGGTCTATCAGGAACAGGTCATGCGAATCTGCAACCGCCTCGGCGATATACCCCTGCGCGAGGCCTATGGCCTGATAAAGGCAATAAGCAAAAAGAAGGCCAAAACAATCACCAAGGAGAGGGAGAGATTCATTGCAGGTTGCGCCAATAAAGGCCTGAAAGAACAACAGGCCCGGCAGATTTTCGAGTTTATCGAGCGATTCGCCGGCTATGGCTTCAACAAGAGCCATTCGACGCGCTATGCCTTCATAGCGTACCAGACCGCCTATATGAAGGCCCATTGGCCCGTTGAATATATGGCCGCGCTTCTGACATACGAAATGGACAACACCGACAAAATAGTTGATTATATCGCCGAGTGCGGCAGTATGGATATCGAGATTCTGCCCCCCGACATCAACGAGAGCGGCGTCGATTTTACGCCCCTTTACAAAGGTCACGGTGATAACAAGAAAGGCGTAATACGTTTTGGCTTGGCTGCGGTAAAGGGCGTCGGCGAAAAGGCCGTCGAACAAATCATAGCCGCCCGCGAAAGGACAGGACGATTCCACAGCCTATTCCACTTCTGCGAAAACGTCGACCTGAGGGCCGCCAACAAACAGGTCCTCGAAGCCCTGGTAAAAGCCGGTGCCTTCGACAGACTCGGCGGTAACCGCGCGCAAATGATGGCTGGCCTCGAAAAGGCGATGCAAATTGGCACGACCTTCCAGGCCGACAAGCAAAACGGCCAGATGAACTTCTTCGGACAAATGCAGCAGCAGGACTATTCCAAAGATGCGCAGCGCCTGCCCAACGTCCCGCCCTGGCCTGAGCCGCAAATGCTGGCCTTCGAAAAACAGGTCCTCGGCTTCTACGTAACCAGCAATCCCCTAAGCCACCACGCCGAGACGATAAACCTCTACTCTACAATCGACACCTCCCGATTGGCTGATTCCAGGCAGGACAGGCAAACACTAATCGGTGGAATAATAACGAAGAAAAGGTATCACATCACCCGCAAGGGACGAAACGCCGGCTCAAAAATGGCCGTCTTCGTGCTCGAAGACCTACAGGGCCAGGTCGAGGTCGTAATGTTCCCCGATGTGCTGAATCAATTCGCCGATTTATTAGCCGAGGATACAATCGTTTTTGTAAAGGGAAAGCTCGATTTCAGAAGAGAAAAACCAAACATCATAGCTATCGAGCTTATAACTCTCGACGACGTCAGAGAGAAACTCGCCGCCAAGGTAAGAATCCGTCTGGACGCTAAGGACGTTACCGAAGACAAGATTCTGGCTATAAAGAGTATCTGCCGGAGCCACAGGGGACAAAGCCCTCTGTATGTCGCCGTAAAAACCGATAAAGGCAGGGTCTACGCCGCCGCCGACAGAGAGCTCTCCGTCAATCCGGATATGGACTTCTGCAGGAAAATCAGACAGCTCGTCGGACCCGAAAACTTCCAGCTAACAAAATGACCGAAATAAAAAAACACTCGCGGTTATTAAAGCACGCTGGCCGGAGGCAGCTTTCATCATCGGTCTTTCGGTGTTGTTTTCAGTTATTAACAACTCCCGCCTTCTAATACCCTTGCGAAAGAATCAATATTTCAGACGTCGGTCGTTGTTGCCTGCTTTATACTAAGTATTACAATCGCCGTGATTGGCGGATTAGCTACGACTGGCTTCCAACGAACTTTTTACATCTAGCGACAGACGCGACAATCGCTCATCACTTTATTGCGAGTGGGCAAGCACTTTTTCTGGAGGCTGATTGGATTCGGCTCCCCCTTAGCGCCTCATCGCTGATTGGTTAGTGGTATTTCTTCAGGTGGATTCGAATCACCGTTATATCAGCCGGCGTGATGCCGCCTATTCGGCTCGCCTGTCCTACAGTCCCCGGCCGCAGCGCAGACAACTTCTCCTTCGCCTCCGTCCGAAGATGTGTAATCTTTTCGTAATCCAATTCCGCCGGTATCTTTTTCTTCTCCAATACTTGCAGACCCGCCACCAACCGTTCCTGCTTGGTCAGATAGCCTTCGTACTTTGCATCGATTATTACCGCCTCCGCCGCCTCGTCGTTGCCGTCAGCGCCGAATAGCCGTTCTTTAACGCTGCTCTTTACCAGCTTCTCTGTGGCGGTATTATCTGGTTGGCGCAGTTGCTCCCATAGGCTCAGACCGTCCGAGCGCGTTTTTTGCAAATAGGTTTTGAGCCTATCAGTCTTTTCCAGCTTATTCTCGAACTTCTCCCACCTCTTTTCGTCCACCAGCCCGACCGATTTGCCGATTCTCGTAAGTCTTCTGTCCGCGTTGTCGGCCCTCAGCGATAGCCGATACTCAGCACGCGAAGTAAACATCCTGTAAGGTTCGTCAATCTCTCTAGTCAATAGGTCGTCTATCAGCACCCCGATATACGCCTGGTCTCTGCCGAGGACTACCGGCTCGGCGCTTCGTAATTTCCTCGCGGCGTTTATGCCGGCTACAATACCCTGCCCCGCCGCCTCTTCGTAACCGCTGGTTCCGTTAATCTGCCCCGCCAAAAACAGCCCCCTTATCTTCTTGGTCTCGAGGTTGCTCTTTAGCTGCACCGCCGGACAGTAATCATACTCCACGGCGTACGCATAGCGAATGATGCGGGCGTTCTCCGTCCCCGGCAGCAGCTTCAGCATCTTTTCCTGCACGTCCTTCGGCATCGAAGTAAAAATCCCGTTGCAGTAAATTGTCTTTACCTCCTCTTCTTCCGGTTCCAGGAATATCCGGTGCTGCCTCTTGTCCGCGAACCTGACAACCTTGCTTTCGATGCTCGGACAGTAGCGCGGGTCCCGCGCCTTTATTTGCCCCGACGAAAGCGGAGCGCGGTTCAGATTGTCGCGTAGTAGCTTGTGTATCTTCTCATCCGTATATGTAATCCAGCACGGCACCTGCGTCCGCTCTATCTTTTCTGTCATAAATGAAAACGGCGCCGGCCGTTTGTCACCCGCCTGTATCTCCAGCTTGTCTAAATCACACGTCGCCGCGTCCAGCCTCGGCGTCGTATCCGTCGCCATCCGCCCCACTTTCATCCCCAGCCGTTTCAAGCTCTCCGAAAGCTCCCCGCTTGGCGGCTCATCAATCCTGCCCCCCGACCAGCACTCGCTCCCGACATATAGCTTTCCGCCCAGAAACGTCCCGGTTGTAACAACCACCGCCTGAGCGTTGTACACCGCCCCGCCCTTGCATGCCACTGCCCGCACCTTGTTCTTTTCCGTGATTATCTCTGTCGCTGTCCCCTCGACAATCGTCAAATTGTCGGTCCCTTCGAGTCTCCGTTGCATAAACTCCGCGTACCTGTGCCTGTCTGCCTGCGCCCGCGGCGACTGTACCGCCGGCCCCTTGGAACGATTCAGTATCCTGAACTGTATCCCCGTTGCGTCTGTCGCCAGCCCCATCAGGCCTCCTAAGGCATCGACCTCGCGCACAATCTGTCCCTTCGCCAGTCCCCCTATCGCCGGGTTGCAGCTCATTTCTGCTATCGTGTTTTTGCTTATGGTGATAAGAGCGGTCTTGGCACCGATTTTCGCCGCGGCATGTGCGGCCTCTACGCCTGCGTGACCCCCGCCTATTACAATGCAGTCAAAATCATTCGCCTTCATCTGACTGTGCCAGCGCGACTGCCGAGGCAATCGCGAAGTTGGCCGTGTGCGTAATGCTTATGCTTATGTGTTTGATTCCGAGTTTCGCCGCGATTTTCTCGACCTCCCCGCACAGAGTAACCTCCGGCTGACCCGACTCGTTGTTCACTATCTCTATGTCAGTCCAAGCAATCTTGCCGCGCCACCCCGTACCCATCAGCTTCAGTATCGCCTCCTTCGCCGCAAAGCGACCCGCCAATTTCTCTACCCCGTTCTTGTTCGCGTCGGCATACGCCCGCTCCGACGCCGTAAATACCCGCCCCAAAAAACGCTCCCCGTGCCGCCCTATCATCTCCTCTATCCGGGGAAAATCAACAAGGTCTATGCCGTGCGCCACAATTTCCATTTCTTAATACCGATACGAATCTGAACTGCTTTTCTTCTTGTCTTAATTATAGATTGCTGACTCGATAAATCTCTTCCAGACAGTAATCCACGAACCTGTCCCGGTCTCTCGCCACCGCCTTTTCCACGAGTTTCCTGTTGAGCTCGTCCAGAGCCTTCCTTCGGCGCTCCACGTGTATCGTGGCCTCTACTTCTTTTTGAACCTCTTCGAAGGGCTCGTAACTCTTTGCTGCCTTATCCTCCAGCTTCATTATGAAGATGTGCCCGCTGGCCTCGACCGGCCCGGCAATTTCGCCCGCCTCCATCCTCTCCGCCTCTCTCGCAAGAATATCATAAGGCTCGGCTAACGACCCCGGCTGTACCGGCTTCCACAAACCTCCCAACGAGGCCCTGTACCCGTGTGAGTGTCTTCTTGCCAGCTCGCCGAAATCCTGACCGCTCTCTATTTCTCTGACGAGTCCCTCGGCGAGTTCTTTCGCCTGTTCGTGACGACTCTTGTTCGGGTCGTTTAGTTCTATCTTGGCCACTTCGATATCAATCAGCCGAAATGTTATCTCGGCCGGCCTGACGAATACCTGCTCTTTCATCTCATTGTAGCCGTCCAATAGTTCCCTGTATGTTACAGCCGTCTGCTCCGGCAGCTGCGACGCTATATACGATTGACTGAGAATCAGCCTCTTTTGATACTTTCTAAACTCCTTCCAGTCCATCCCCCTCGCCTTCAGGGCCTCTTCGGCCTTGGCATGGTCGTAGCCGAAGCTCGCCACAAACTCCCTCACTTCCCTGTCCACTACCTTCTCTAACCGGTCCTCAACGTTGTCTCCCGCCCGTTGCTTGGCCTTTTGATGCAGCAGTATGTCCGATACTCTAGTTACTATGATTTGTTCAATCGGAGGCCTTATCTGCTCCTTGAATTGCTCGAGGCTGCTTCTTTGTGCAACCGGGCGGCAATACTCTAATAGTGCCTCGGTCATTATCTCCTTTGCGCTGATGGTCTCGCCCCCCACCGCCAGAACAAATCCCCCTGAGGCCTCCGGCAGACCCTCTCTTTGCGCCAACGGCATGGCCGCCATCTCTTCTTCGCTGAACTTGCCCTCATCGCGACCGCCGCCGCACCCCGCGACTGACAAAACCGCTAAAACCAGCAGAAACCTGTACTTACGCATCGCTCAACCTGCCTTCGCAAACCAAAAAGCGTCCGGCCGGCAGACTTAAATCTGCCGAGCGCAAAATTCTACCCCAAAGCCCCGATATAATCCACTAAAACGTTTTCCAAGCGCGCCCCCAGGCGAAACGGCTTGGTCGTTTTATCGTTTTGCGCAGAAGCTTTATCACTCCTTCGTTTGCAGCGCCTCCCACACACCTTCAATTATGAGCATGGACGCTTCATCTGGATGAATCTGCTCTAACTTTTTCTT
>CP070830.1:1418579-1423835 GCA_020344865.1 Planctomycetota bacterium | reverse complement strand
GGTGACGCACCTGGCGACATGAGGGCCGCCAGGGCAAATAACGCCCTGTTTTACCCAATCGTCCCTGGCGAGGAGACACAAAGCTGGAAAAGGTTTTACGATGAGGCCATCGATAAATTTATCAACCTTAAATATGCCGGAAACTACGAAGAAAAACTAATCGCGGAATTCGACGCACACCTGCCCGAAACGCCTCCCTGGGGGAAATAAAATGCTCATTGAAAGACAAGCCGAAGATGGTTTCCTCAGTGACGCCCAAGCTCACGAAGCAATCGCGGAATTCTTCGCTCAGAATGACTATACCGGCAAGCGGGTCTTAGTGATTGTCCCGGATAACACCCGCTCCGGCCCCGTTGGTCAGATATTCAAAGCCATTTATGATTGGCTCGGCCGGAAAGCAAAGGCCCTCGACGTCCTGATTGCCCTCGGGACTCACCAGCCAATGAGTGAAGAACAAATCTGCGCAAGGCTTAATCTCTCGCTGCAAGACCGCAAAACCAGATACGGCTCCGTAAAATTTTTCAACCACGAATGGCAAAACTCTGAAACGTTCACTTCAATAGGCGAGATTTCAGCCGCCGAAATCCAGCAGATAAGTAACGGCCTGTTCTCAGAGCGGGTCAGTGTAGCCGTCAACAAATTAATTTTTGATTACGATGAGTTTTTTATCCTCGGCCCTGTTTTCCCACACGAAGTCGTGGGTTTCTCCGGCGGGCACAAGTACATCTTCCCCGGAATCGCCGGTTCCGAAATTATAAACTTTTTCCACTGGCTCGGCGCCGTCATTACAAACCCTTGTGTAAACGGAAACATTCATACACCCACCCGGCGTGTGGTCGAGAGAGCCGCTTCCTTAATAAAAATGCCCCATAAGCTCTTTGCAATAGTGGCTGCCGAAGACAAACTAAAGGGCCTCTTCGTCGGCGACTGCGCCCCGGCTTGGGAAAAAGCCGCTGAACTCTCAGCTAAAGTCCACATCGTTCATAAGACCAAACCCTTCAAAACCGTTCTCGGTATAGCGCCCGAAATGTATGACGATATGTGGACCGCCGGAAAAGTTATGTACAAGCTCGAACCTGTCATAGCCGACGGAGGAACACTAATCATTTACGCCCCCCACATCAACGAAATCTCTTTCACACACGGAAAATTTATTGATAAAATCGGCTATCACACTCGAGATTACTTTCTAAAACAAATGGAAAAATTCACCGATATCCCGCGGGCAGTCCTGGCGCATTCTACGCACGTCAAGGGCATCGGAACTTATGTCGATGGCGTCGAAAGACCGAGAATCAACGTCGCACTGGCCACGGACATCGACAGGCAGCACTGTCGAGACGTTAACCTGGGCTATATAGACCCGGAGCAGATTGATATACGCAATTATGAAAACAAAGAAGACAAGGCAATACTGCTCGTGCGCAGCGCCGGCGAACAACTATACAGACTCGCCGACGGGACAATACCGACTATACCGGAAAGATAGCACGGCATACGATTTATAGAAGGGTGACAAAAATGTCAAAAGCAGACATAGGACTAATCGGCCTGGCGGTAATGGGTGAGAACCTCATCCTCAATATGGAAAGCAAGGGCTTCACCGTCGCCTGCTACAACCGTACCGTCTCTAAGGTGGATGACTTTATCAACGGCCGGGCAAAGGGAAAAAACATCATCGGCTGCAACTCCATCGAACAGCTTGCCGAAAACTTAAAACGAACCCGCAAGGTCATGCTCATGGTAAAGGCCGGCGCCCCAGTCGACGCCTTCATCGAACAGCTTCTGCCCGCCCTCGAAGATGGTGACATTATCATCGACGGCGGAAACAGCCACTTCCCCGACACCATTCGCCGAACCGAGTACGTCGAGAGCAAGGGCAAACTCTACATCGGTACCGGTGTCTCCGGCGGCGAAGAAGGAGCGCTGCGCGGCCCGTCAATTATGCCCGGCGGCTCGCCAACAGCCTGGCAGCACCTAAAAACCATCTTCCAGGCCATCTGCGCAAAGACCGACGACGGCGAACCCTGCTGCGACTGGGTCGGCGAAAACGGCGCAGGACACTTCGTCAAAATGGTCCACAACGGCATCGAGTACGGTGACATGCAGATGATTTGTGAAACCTACCAGCTCATGAAAGAGGCCCTCGGCCTGACAAACCAGCAGATGCACGATGTCTTCGCCGAATGGTACAAGGGCGAGTTGAACTCGTACCTTATCGAAATCACCCGCGACATCCTTGGCTTCAAAGACGAAAATGGCAATGAGGTAATCGACCTCATCCTCGACACCGCCGGCCAGAAGGGAACCGGCAAATGGACCGGCATAGAGGCTCTCAACCTCGGCCAGCCCTTGACCCTCATCGCAGAGGCAGTCTTCGCGCGATGCCTGTCTGCACTGAAGGAAAAACGCGTAGCCGCCTCGAAAGTCCTCTCGGGTCCCAAATCCGAATTCACCGGCGACAAGAATGCTTTTATCAACGACCTGCGTCGGGCGCTCTACGTCTCCAAAATCGTAAGCTACGCCCAAGGCTATCAGCTCATGCGTGCGGCCGCCGCCGAATACAAATGGAACCTCAACTACGGCGGCGTCGCCCTGATGTGGCGTGGCGGCTGCATCATCCGCTCGGTCTTCCTCGGAAAAATAAAGGATGCCTTCGACAAAAATCCCGACCTCGACAATCTCTTACTCGACCCCTTCTTCAAAAACGCCGTCGAAAAGGCCCAGGCTTCCTGGCGGCGCGTTGTTACTACGGCCATCCAGCTTGGCATCCCCGTACCCGCTATGACCTCGGCCCTCGCCTACTACGATGGCTACCGCCACGAGAGACTCCCGGCCAATCTCCTGCAGGCCCAGCGCGACTACTTCGGAGCGCACACCTACGAACGGGTTGACAAGCCTCGCGGCGAGTTCTTCCACACCAACTGGACCGGCCGGGGCGGCCAAACCGCCGCCTCAACATACACAGCCTGAAAAACGGCATTGCAAGGAGCGAAGCGGCCCGCTAATGAACTCAACAGCATTACTTTTGAACGCTTATTACGAAGTCCTCCACGACCTGCTCGTAGAAAACAAGTCCCGCCTCACAGAAGCCGCAGGCAGCCTGCTCCGCGAAGAGCTTAAAAACCGCAGCTTCGGCAGCTTCAACCGCAACAAATACGATGCCTACCTCGACGCCTGCCTCGCCTTCATAGCCGAAAGAACCGAAATGTACAACCCAATCGGAATCCAGTATACCATCGACCGCATCCCCTCCGGCCTGGCCCAGGAGCTCGAGCTGCAACTTAACTTCTATGACAGCCGCTCCGAATTCCAAAAATTAAAAGACGCCGCTGCCGAACTTGCCCAAAAAGGCTTCTCCGATGACCAGCTCCCCCAGCTTGCGGCCCGGCTCATCGCCGAACACGGCGCCTTCCCTGATAAATCAATAATCTCCGCCTACCAAGCCAACCCCACGCTCAACAAGCTCCCCGACTACATCACCGCCCTATCCATCGAAAAAACAATCAAAGCTTAATCGGCGTTCCGACTCCTCCGTCTTCTTATCTTTTGAAAACATCCCCCTGACCTGCTGTCCTGAGTTTACTGAAGGGCAACTCGCAGCTTTTACCCCCTACCGGAGGGCGAACTCCTCACATGCCACGCGCTACCTGTTTCCCCCAGGCTTCGATGGGATTTTTTTACTCTGCTGTGTCACCACCCTCATTACCGCGCCGCTTTCTTTTTAAGCGCGCATTCAAGAACGTCTCTTACGCTTATTATCCCGACCAGTTTGCCTTTAATCGCAATTGGCACCCTTCTGAAGATGTTCTTCATCAAGAAGTCGCAAACGTCTTTCACGCTGTCCTCCGCATCGAAATATATCGGCGGCTGCGTCATAAAATCGCCGACCGTTTTCTTTTCGTCCTCTTCATTGTCGCAGAATAGTATTATCACGTCTTTTTCCGAAAGCACCCCCACCAAAGTGTTGTCATCCTCAATCACGGGCATACCCGAGATGTCATGCTTGGCAAGAAGTTCCACCGCCTCGAGTATTGGCGTGGTCTCCTTTACGCTGATTGTATCTGTAGTCATGATGTCTTTTGCTTTGAGCATTGCTGCCCCCTTTCTTTAGCCACCAATTCTCTCACCGTCAAATTACGGCAAAACCAAGTGAAATCCCATTGCCCTGATTCACGGCCCACCAAGCTTGATGCCGCATGAGCCAATCGTATTTCTTCGTCAAATTCGGGCGTCTACTTTCAAGACACTATATACGGCGAAGTTGAAGCTCGTTTACGTCCGCAGAGGCTTTCAACCTCCTTCTCGCTTCTTGTTCTTACCGTGCCTTTAATTTTCGGACGTTTGGCTTAATTAGGTGAATGAAAAATATCAAAAACAGCCATCTTTTGTGTAAGTTTTGCGCTTTTCCGCTTATTTCGCGAGGTTTTTAGGGCGCCGCAGACGACTTGACATGCTCTTGCTGTCGTTTTAGCCCATATTCGTCGGACTGTAGACTCAGTTGACCGCACCTTTTAATTCGTGTATCATCCGGCCATTATTAGAGTTAAATTAAGGACCGCAAAATGACATCCCGGTTTTTGAGCGAAGATTTTCTCCTGCAAACCGACACCGCAAGGACTCTTTACCACGAATACGCCGAAGTCATGCCTGTCTACGACTATCATTGCCATCTGCCGGCGGATAAAATCGCCGCCGACCATCAGTTCGATAATCTTACGCAGATATGGCTTTACGGCGACCATTACAAGTGGCGCGCTATGAGGGCTAGCGGCATAGACGAAAAGTACATAACCGGCGGCGCCAGCGACTATGAGAAGTTCCAAAAATGGGCGCAAACAGTTCCTTACACCCTGCGAAACCCGCTCTACCACTGGACACATATGGAATTACGGTGTCCTTTCGGTATCAAAGACAAACTGCTGAATCCCGAAACCGCTGAAGAAATTTACCAGACTTGCAGCCAAATGCTGAAAACTCCGCAGTTCAGCGTTCGCAACATAATTCGAAAGGCCAATGTTAAGCTTCTATGTACCACTGAAGGGCCGCTCGATACATTGGAACATCATAAACGAATACGAGACGAGGGTTTCGAAGTCAAAGTTTACGCAGCTTTTCGACCGGATAGAGCCTTGGCCGTCGAGGACCTTCCTGCGCTAAACGCCTGGATTGACAAACTCGAAATGGCCTGTGATGCTGATATAAGCGACTTCGCCTCCTATATTAACGCAATTCGAGAACGCCATGATTACTTTC
>CP070830.1:1415652-1418479 GCA_020344865.1 Planctomycetota bacterium | reverse complement strand
TTCCGCTGTCGTCCATCGCCAGGGCCAGAACACCGGCGTCGTACTGCAATACCAACGGCAAAACCTTCTTGAATCTGGTTTTTTCGGCCGTGATAGAATTGATGATGGGCTTGCCGCCGGCAGCAACTTTCAGGCCTGCTTCCAAGGCATCAGGATTCGCACTGTCAAGTGCCAGCGGCAGCTCAACTACATTTTGGACTGTCTGTACCAGCCACTCCATCAACTGGGTCTCTTCCTCAACAAACGCACCGGTGTTTACATCCAAGTAATCGGCGCCGGCCTCGGCCTGGTCTTGGGCGAGCTTCTGCAGAAAGGCGGTATCTTTCTTGGAGATGGCCTCTTTTACGCTCTTTCGAGTGGAATTAATCTTTTCGCCGATTATTATCATACTTTTGCCTACTTGAAGTTGATGCCGTACCCGTTGAGTTCTTTAATTACCTCATCATAAAGCTTCAGCAGTTCATCATCCGGCTTCATCGTTTCCAAATCGTAGCACTGGTACAAATCTCTGCCTTTTGGTGCACTTTTGATGTTAGGCATGTATTTTTCCATCAGTTTTTTGATGATTGAATTGGCTTCTTTGCGGGTAATGCCGACGTTGCCGTGCCCGAAAGCACATGTGAACTCACTGTCGATTGGCAGGGCTTGATTAGTTCCCACCGCCTTATTGGGATGCACGTCTTCAATGCCGATTCCGGATGATTGAATAGCCAGCAGGTAAGCCGCGGCCTCATAGAAGTACTGCTTGGTTGCTGGTCCGGCTGAAGCGTAACCCAGAGCGTAATACGGCGCACGGATGTTACGGGCAAAGGCCTGACTGCTCGTACTGATTACATAAATCATCTCAGGCGTGGTTGAGCACACGTTAAGCATTTGAATCGGGTAGGTAAGGTGGTAAGTCGCCCGCACTACCAGGATGCCGTGGAAAGCGTAAGCGAGAGTAACTACCGCGGTTCCTTCCGGACCTCCTGCGTAGCCGCCCATTATGGGCCCCGCTTCCTGACCGATGTTCGCGCCCCAACTTGTCAGATAGGCGACCTGATTGAGCGAATCGTAATTTATCTTTAACTCCGCGTGCGGTGCTACTATCCACCCATCAGACTTACGCGCGCCAAACTCGGGATTGCTCGATGCAATCGTGCCTATTCCTGACGCACAGGATGGATGCAGGTCAATAATCGCCATTCCCGGCCGGCCGGCTCGGCGGAGGCCTTCTCTGGCGATACGCATCATGTTGATGCCGGCCAATACTTCCATTGGTGAGCCCAACGAGCCGCTCAGAGTGCCGACGGTGGTTAACGACGGGATACTCGTGGTTTTGGCCTTGGTGATTCGGCCATAGGCTTCGACCATTTTCAGTGCCACGTCCTCCGTGGTATTAGTGCCGGAGCCAACATGACAATGCGGCAGTTTATTGTCATCCGGCATACGACCGTGCCACTCGATCCTGTCGGGGCCTTCACCGAAATACACTACCTTTGGGCACTCGTCAACCGCTTGTTCTATTTCTTCGACTGTGAAATGAATTATCCGCTCTGTATCGGTGCAATATGTTCCGACTTTGGAGTACAGCTCCACTCCCGCCTGATAGATACGGTCGGCGAGGTCGTCATCATGTGGACAGGGGTCCTTTGGGTCGAATTCTATCTTGTACTTTTTGACCACTTCCCGCACGGCCGGGATGAAGACCTTCATATCGTATTCTTTGGCCGACATCATCGGACCTGTCGTAGCCCGCTGAAGTACTTCTAAAAAGCTTATCATACGGCTTATGCTCCTTTCTTTTGCGAGATGAGTTTTTTCGCTACTTGGACTCCGTCGGACGCCAACTCGCCGTACCCGTCAGCTCCAATTTTATCAGCCCAGTCCTGGCTTACCACGCCGCCGCCAACCATTACGACGTACTTATCGCGCAGGCCCTTGGACTCGAGTAAATCGATGATGTCTTTTTGGTAGGGCACGGTCGTGGACATAATTGCGGATGCAGCGATAATGTCTGCTTGCACTTCTTCTGCTTTGTTGAGGAACTTGGTTGCGGGGGCATCACAGCCGATGTCGTGCACATCGAATCCGGCCGTAGTAAGCAGATTGGCGAGGATGTTCTTGCCGATTTCATGAATATCCGTCTGCACAGTTCCAATTACGACAGTTCCCTGTTTTTTCATGCTTGCGCCGGTCTCGATAAGCCTGGGTTTTATGATTTTCATCGCCTCTTCCCAGGCCTCAGCCGCCATCAGCAACTCCGGCAGATACACTTGGCCTTCCCCGAACTTGCTGCCAATCTCGGTCATCCCGGGCGCCATACCCTTCTCGACCATTTCCAGAGGGTCCACCTTGTCGATGGCCTGCTTGACCAAACCTACGAGCTGCTCGCTGTCGCCCTCGACTATCGCCTTTGTCAGTATCGCAAAAATATCTTTGACATCCATATGATAGTTTCTCCTGTACTACATAATACTACTTAATAACGCTCAGCCACTATATATTGCCGGGCTGGTCGTAGTCAACTGCCAAATGCCCCCGATTCCCTTCTTTGTACGCCTCTGACCTGTATGGGCACTCTTGTTGCCTGCATTTTTTGCAGTTGCCCACCCTTATCTTGCTGAAATCTCTGTCGCTGCTTAGCAGACAGACAAACGACAGTGATTTCTCCGGTATCATCAGACAGCTATTTGCAAGATTAATTCCCAAAGTATCAGGAAAGTGACTGAATATTTCCCTCTGGGCTTCCATTTCCCAGCCGCAATAGCCGGGTGCATATCGGCGGCTGACCTCCCACCCGCGATTGGAACAGTCCTCGCGTATCTTAAGTTCAACAAAATCGGCG
>CP070830.1:1407387-1415552 GCA_020344865.1 Planctomycetota bacterium | reverse complement strand
GGGCCCGGCCTATCTGCTCTTTGCGGCCCTCTGTGTCATCCACGAACTGCTTTTCGAGCGCAGCTGGCCTATGGGCCTCATCTATCTTGTCTCTGCCGCTGTCATTCCGTATGTGATAGGCACTCTTATCTTCCGCGTCCGTGCCATCCACCCGGGCAGCGCTCTGCTCTTTCTCTTTTGGCAGACCTTCCCCTGGAAGACCCCCTTCATGCCCGCCCGTCAAAAACTGACAATATTAGTCCACGCACTTTACCTGCTATTACCGCTGGCCGTACTTTCATTGGCACTCTGGCGAGTCTTTGTCAGGAAAAAAGTTAAGTCAGAACCAGACTCGACGATGCCCCTGGGTCATACTGGCACACCGGCATTCAGATGGTTGATTCAATCGTGCCTCTTGTTTGCAATTGCCGGCGCCGCTGTTTTGATTTCTCACGATAAAAAATTAAAAGCTTTCTTTGAGGTTGATTACTATGCCTGCCACAGGGCTTGGCCGCAGGTTCTCGCGGCCGCCCGCCACAACCGCCAGACCTATTTCGTAATCCACGCAGTCAACCGTGCTCTTTACCATACCGGCCGGCTGCCATACGACATGTTCGCATATCCTCAGCATCCCGATGTCCTTCTGCTCACCGCCGAAGAGCACATCTCCGCGCATTGGAAGCGATTCGACACATACCTTGACCTTGGTCTCGTCAATATGGCCGAGCATGAAGCCACACAATCCCTCGAAGTCCTCGGCGACCGCCCCCTTCTCCTCCAGCGACTCGCTCTAATAAATATGGTAAAGGACAACTCGGGCGCTGCACGAAGCTACCTCGGCGCACTACGTAAAACCCTGTTTTACAACGACTGGGCAGATGTTCGTCTCGAGCGACTCGACTCAGACACAAGCTTTTCACAGGATGACCGGGTCCGGCATCTGCGCCGAATGATGCTGACAAATGACTACGACTTCTCCTTCCTGACAACGAAAGAGATGTTTGCAATCCTGCTCTCCGAGAACAAACAAAACCGGATGGCCTTCGAATATCTGATGGCCCTGTACCTGCTGACCGGCCGGCTCGACGAATTCGTCCAGAACCTGCCCCGCCTGGATGACTTCGATTATCCGCAGATCCCGCCGCTCTACGAACAGGCGGTATTGCTGTACACATACAACACCAAAAAAGAGGTCAGCCTCAGCGGCCGCCAAATCAGCCAGCAATCTCTTCGTCGCTTCAATGACTTTATACAGCTTGTCAATTCTTATGAGCAAGACAGGCAGGCCGCCCTCAAAAAACTGGCTAAAGATTACGGCGACAGTTACCTCTTCTACGCGACCTTCGGGCTCTCAGGTGTGAACAAATGAAAAAACGCCGTCGATTGTTATTGTTAATATCTGTGCCTGTCATATTGCTGACAGCTCTGTTATACGCGCGCCGAGATACCAAGGTGCAAATAACACAGTACCGCTCCATCGCTCGCGCTGCCTCTATAAGTCCCGACTATTCGGCAACAACCATCCCCCCCAATATCGCACCTTTGAATTTCGTGGTGCAGGAGACCGGTTCACATTACTATGTAAAGATACACTCCAAACAAGGCGAACCAATCGAAATCTCCGGCCGCTCACCCAAAATCATCATCCCGCAAAGCCGTTGGCACAACCTTCTTAATCTAAACCGAGGCGAACAATTATATTTTGACATATTTATTAAGACACAAAACGACCAATGGAACCACTTTTCAACCATCACCAACCAAATTGCCCATGAGCCGATTGATGGCTTCCTCGTCTACAGAAAAATGCGCCCTCTTTACAGCACCTATCGCGAAATGGGCATCTACCAGCGCAGCCTCAGCAACTACCATGAATCGCTCGTACTGCACGGCAAATACTTCGGCCGCGGCTGTGTCAACTGCCATACGTTCCTCGCAAACAGAACCGACAAAATGCTAATGCACGTCCGCGCCTTTACCGGCCCCTCTATGCTGCTAATCCAAAACGGCCGCGCATCAAACATCGACTCGCGAACACAGTTCGGCCCGCCTATGGGCCATCCCGCGTGGCACCCAAGTGGAAAACTGATAACCTTCACAATCTATAATGTCCGTCAGTTCTTCCACACCACCACACGACAGGTCCGTGATGTCCTCGACCTCGACTCCGCACTGGGCTACTACGTTACTGAATCAAAGTCCCTAAAAACCAATCCAGAAATTTCCAGCAAAGACCGCCTCGAAACCTTCCCGACCTGGTCACCCGACGGCCGCTACCTCTACTTCTGCACAGCACCGATACTATGGACCGACCGCACCAAGTTCCTGCCCGAAAACTACGACCAGAGCAAATACGACCTCGTCCGAATCAGCTACGACATCGAAACCGACACATGGGGCGAGCTCGAAACCGTACTCTCCGCCAAACAGACCGGCCTGAGCATCGTTCAGCCGCGAATCTCCCCCGATGGCAAATACCTGCTCTTTTGCATGTGTAACTACAGCGGCTTTCCCACCTTCCAGCCGAGCAGCGACCTGTACCTGATGGACCTAAACAACGCCCGATTCAAGCGGCTCGCCTGCAACAGCGACCAAAGCGAATCCTGGCATTCGTGGTCCAGTAACAACCGCTGGATTGTCTTCTCCAGCAAAAGGCCAACCGGCCTGTTTTCAAAGGCCTTCTTCAGCTACGTCGACCCCAACGGCTCAGTACACAGACCGTTCGTCCTGCCGCAAAAGGACCCCGAATTTTACGATTCCTTCATAAAGCTGTATCAAATGCCTGAGCTTGTCACCCAGCCCGTCCCCGTAACCGGCGAGGCCCTCGCACGCCTCATCCGTTCGTCGAAAGACCCGACAGACGTCACCCCAATCACCGCCGCCACACCAAAAGCAATCCCGCCTGCCCTCTATGGTGAACCCTGGCAAAAACTCGAATAACACCCCAAAAAGTCAAACAACTGCCGTCCGATAACCTCGGCCCTCATATTATCTTTCAAAAAGCCGATGTCAGCCATTTTGCACTTAAGCTTGATTTTCCTATCAACGATACTTAAAATATGATTTTTCCTGGGCTTACTGCTAAGCTGCTACAGCTGCCTGTGAATTGACAGAAAACAGGACCACCATAAGGGTGACAAACCGAAATGCCTGTAAACCTGGACACACGTACAATTGAGTCCCCTTCGGCGACTGAAATCTATATCTCAGCCGCCCCCGACCAAAATGCGCCTCCGGATAGGCAGGCACAGCAAATCTTCTCTGAGATCGCCGACACCCTCCGCTCGAAAAAAGCCGCAATCCTTCAGGAACGCGTCTTCGCAGTTAAGGATGTAATGAAAACCATCTCCGACATTCGCTTAAAAGAATACGGCGCTCTCGATGATGGTGTTGCTCCCAGCATCCTGGTCTGCACCGAAGGCCGCTGCGGCCCCATCGCCGGCGTCCAGGTCCACGCCGTAGCCGCAGACACCACTCCCTATGTGATTGATTTCGATGGCATCCGCTGCGGTCGAATACTTCGCTTGCCTAACCGGACTTATCTTGCTCTTTCCAACATCTCTGCCCCTCAGTCACCACAGCCCACGCAGCAGGCGGCAGCCATGCTCGAAAAAGGCGAAGCAATCCTCAAGCAGTCAGGCACGGACATGCTCTCCGTCGCACGCACCTGGATGTGGCTCGCCGACATCCTCTCGTGGTACGACGACTTCAACCGCGTCAGAAACAAGTTCTTCACCGAGCGCGGCATCATCGGCCAAAATACCCGTCAGTCAATGCCGGCCAGCACGGGCATAGGACTCGCCCCCGCCGGCGGCGCCCAATGTGCAATGGACCTTATCGCCATACTCGAACCGACCGACTCTGTCCAGTACCTGCCCGCAGTAGGAAAACAGCACTGCGCCCTTGAGTACGGCTCGGCATTCTCACGCGCGTCAAAGGCTGCGACCCCCGCCGCCGAAACTGTCTTCGTCTCCGGCACCGCCTCCATCGACGCCGAGGGCAGGACCACAAATATCGACGACCCGGAAGGCCAGATTAATTCCACAATAGAAAATGTCCGCGCGGTCCTAAAGGATATGAACTGTGCCGACTCCGACGTCGTCCAGGCCGTCGCCTACTGCAAAACAACCGACGTCGAAAAAATATTCAACGTCCTCAAAGGCACCCTCCCCTGGCCCTGGCTGACCGCAATCTGCGACATCTGCAGGCCAGACCTGCTGTTCGAAATAGAAGCCGCCGCCACCTTGAACCAGTAAGATGACCCGCGCTTGCCGCAGGTCCGGTCCTTGTCACAGTCTGTCCAACCACGGCCGCTCGTTAAATCCTAAATCCGCCAATCAGAAAAGCAACTAATCTTTCCTAATCCTACCTAAGTACCGGGAAATAGAAAAATAATTTTTTGCTTAAGAGAATTTTTCTCTTGACTTTGCGCCCGAACTGTAATAGCGTATCGTCCGCAACAACACCTGGGGAGTCGTTAGAGCAAATCTGTCTATAGCCAAGAAATCACTTTCGGGTGAAGGTTTTATTAATTTTTTTAGGAGCTGATTATGAAAGGACTACTGACACTAACACTAACATTGTTTCTGGCAACCGTTTGTGTGCCACTGGCCTTTGCCGCCGACGAAATCGCGGTAATGGTCGCACCCGACACAATCGTGCTGGAAGAGGGGGTCGATGAGCACGTCCTCACAGTCCACGCTGAAATCTCGTATTACTCCGTGACTGGCGTTAAGCTCTACGATGGTCCAATCGAGTACAACCCTTACATCACATTCCCCGATAACAAGGGTGAACTGGTAGCTAAATTTAGCATACCAGCGGGAAATCTGGAGGAAGGCCCACTGACGTTGAAGCTGTTAGGAACAACTGACGGCGACACCTTCTCCGGCTCCGACACAATCTCGGTTATTGAAAAGAACGATGGAGGTCCCGACCCAAGCAAACCCCAGAATAAAAACGGAAATCGCGAAGGACAACAGGGCTAACACCCACCTCTGAAAAAACGCGTTCTAACTAAGAAAGACCCCGGCCAAGCCGGGGTCTTTCATTTTCAACATTGCAAAATTTCGAATCCGCCTCCGCCTGCTCCGCCCGAAAACGCCAAAATCCCTACTGCCTCAGATAAATAATAATCCCCGCCAGTATCAATATCGCACCCGCGCAAATGCCCATGGCTATCATGAAAATCCACAAGAAGCTCTTGCGCTGTCTCGACATTATATACTTGAGGTACCTGTCGCTGGCCGCGAAGGTCCGGCTCATCTGCATCACACTATCGGTATGACCGACCGTACTCTCATTGAGTTTTTGCAGCGCCTCATTAAATTTATTAAGGCTCTCCGTCATTTGCACATCGGTATCGGCCGCGGCCGCGAGCTGATGGTCGATATTGACCAAAGCATCCGTCTGCTTGGCAGTCTCAGCAGGTATCTTGCCCACCGCATCTATGAACTGCTCATCCTTGCTTGCCATCTGCTTTAACTGCTCAAGCAATTGCTCCGTCAACTGCTTTTGGTTTTCCACCACTGCGGGAAAGCTCTCCAGCAGCTTCGGCAGCTGTTCAATTCGCCCCATCAAGTCCTCATTCTGGGCGACCTGACGACTCAAATGACTGTTGATTCCCTCCAACTGCCCAATCAACTTATCGAAGCCAGCCTGCAGCTTCTCAAGCGACTCAGCCTTGCCTTTCGGCTGAACCGTTTTTACCACGACCTGATTGCGCTTTTCGCCGGCTTCATCAGCACCCGCCTGACTATCCTGGCTAATCAGCCCGTCATCATCTATATCAGGCCTGAAGTCGCCCACCCTGGCCGGTTTATGAGCCCGAATCCAACTGCCCGTTTTTGTCCAAATCTCTTTTATTGTCATATTTTAAAGTCCCCAAAAACTGACCTAAAGCATAACTCATAACCATTAATTGCACAAGTCTTTGCTTAGACCTTCCAACCGACTGATGTGATACATATTACGCACTTACTACGTTCAAACTAACATTTATAAGTTTTCCTGCTGCAAAATCAAGGTTTTTTTGCTACTATCGCCGGGCACAAATTCCGGAACAATGCGAAAGGAAAAATGATGAAATTAGTTACATATTCCAAAGATAGCTCAATTTCCTGCGGCATCCTTACCGACGATGGTCTTATAGATATCCCCTCGGCCTGGACGTGGGAAAATGCCCCCCGCAGCATAAAAGAAATCCTCCAGCGCGGCCCGTCCTGCCTTGCAAAACTTGCTGAGCTAACCACCCGCTCTGATATTTCGATAGCCCTGGACTCTGTCAAACTGCTTGCGCCTATACCCCGGCCGGGCAAAGTACTCGCACTGGCTGGCAACTACAGCGAACATATCAAAGAAGCGAGCATGAAACGCGGCTTTAAACTCGGCCTGTCCGACTCACCACGCCAGACCACCGTGCCTCGACCTTTCCTGATGCCTTCGACGGTCGTGATTGGCCCACTGCAGGAGATACCCTGGCCGGCTTACAGCGAACAAGTAGATTATGAAATCGAACTGGCTGTGGTAATCGGAAAACAAGCCAAATACATAAAACCCGAAAATGCCCTTGACGTTGTCGCCGGCTACACCATCTGCAACGACATATCAGCCCGCAGCGTCACCTTCAAAACCGCAAGGGCCGAACGACAGTGGGACGAATTCTATGACTGGCTCAACGGCAAATGGGCCGACGGGTTTCTGCCGTTGGGGCCGTACCTTCTTACCGCCGACGAAATCGACGATGTCCAAAACCTCGAGCTGACCCTTGCCGTAAACGGCGAAGTCCGCCAGAAGGCCAACACCTCGCAGATGATTTACCCCGTCCCCGACATCGTTTCTTTTTTGAGCCATATAATGACGCTTGAGCCTGGTGACGTTATAGCCACTGGCACGCCGGCCGGCGTCGCCCTCGCCACAGGAAAATTCCTCCGGCCGGGCGACCGCTTAAAGTGCAACATCGAAAAGCTCGGCACGCTAATCAACATCCTCGGCCAAAGACCCGAAAAGTTCTACGAACCGTTGGCACAATAGCAGCCAAGGGATAAGAAATACGGTGCGCTAAGGAGCTTACCAGGTTGCTCCGCGCCCCGATATTTACCTGCAGTAAATGTCTATAGCCCCCTACAATCCACCAAAAAAGATGTCCAGATTATTTGCTTGACATCCCCACTCGAGCATGCTAAGTTTAGAGCAGTTAGTAAGGACTATTCTTTGGCATCCCTCGGAGAGTAGCTCCTAATAAAAGACGAGGGAATTTTAGTTAAGGCCGAAGCTAAGGGCCTAAGGAGAAGATTGTGGCAAAAGGTAAAGTAAAATGGTTTAACGAAAGGAAAGGCTACGGTTTTATCAGCCCGGACGAAGGCGGTGAGGATTTGTTCATCCACCGCTCGAACGTCGAAACACAGGGAGGTGGGCCGTTGCAAGAGGGCCAGGAAGTGGAGTATGAAGTTGGCGAGGGCCAAAAAGGCCCACAGGCAACAAATGTACGCCCCGCCTGACCAGGATTGCAGGTCGCAAGGATGAAAAACCGCAGGGTCCCGCACATAAGCGGGGCCTTTTTTATTGCCAAGCTGTCAATCCCTCTTCCAATTGCCACGCCAGGAAACACCCTTCTGCTGCAGTTCGCAAGATACGAAATAAACGGATGTCCCTAAAGCCTGAAAGGCTGCGGCACGGAACCATCAAGGTGAGCTTGCAGTTTTAAACTTCCGCCCTCACAGCGCACAAGCAAAAGTCTATCCCCCGACGTAACGTTCTGTAACCTGCCTACACTGTCTTGTGGTCGAGGAACCCTTCGAGCCTGCGGCTCCTTACGGGGTGCTGTAGTTTGCGTATGGCCTTTGCTTCGACCTGCCTGACGCGCTCTCGCGTGACTTTGAAAATCCTGCCGACTTCCTCGAGCGTGTACGTGTAGCCGTCACCGATTCCATAGCGCAGCTTGATAATCTCGCGCTCGCGGTACGAAAGCGTCTTCAGGACCGTATCGATTCTCTCCTTGAGCATTTCCTGAGCAGCTGAGGCCACCGGCGAATCCACATCGTCATCTTCGATGAAGTCGCCGAAATAACTGTCATCGCTCTCGCCTCTGGGCCGGTCGAGACTGATGGGGTGCTTGGATATCTTCAGGACCCTTCGGGTCTCCTCAATACTCATCTCGGCCTCTTCGGCGATTTCCTCAATACTCG
>CP070830.1:1403331-1407287 GCA_020344865.1 Planctomycetota bacterium | reverse complement strand
TCGACCCAGGGGCCCAAGAACTTTTTGGATAAGTCAATGGCCTGCGGATTCTGTTGATGCCTCGCCGGAATGCTTGGGGGATGAGTCTATAGCGGGCGGAGTGGCGCGGGGTTTTTTGAGTGGGGTAATTATGCAGAGAAGGCGGAATTGCTGCCGATATATCTTAAGTCCTACGGCGGACAAAAAGCCAAATACGCCAGAGAGTCTGGTTTTTATCGGACCTGAGGGCTTGGTTTTTATCTCGTACGTACGGGATTCGTAGGACGGGCCAGTTGGAAGTCTTAGACTGCGAAAAACAATGTAGGTAACAAGCGAGGTTTTTGGCGTGCTTAAAGAGAGCAAATCATACGGGCTGGCGGGTGGCTGTCTTGCTATTGCGGCGGTGTTGGTTGTTTTTTGCAGTTGCGTTAGTTTCGATATCGGGGACTGGCCGAGCAGGTTCGCGTGGCCTCACAACGACCCGGCGGAGAACTGGTGCGGCTCGATAGGAGCCTTTGTCGCTTACTATCTGATGTACTATATTGGGCCGGGGATTTTTGTCGTATTGGTGTCGGCGGTCTGTTTTTTCGTAGCGAAGCTTGCGGGCCGGGAGATAAGCCAGCCTGTTTTTCGCGGGATTGGTCTGGCGTTAGTGACTGTTGCGGCATCGAGCAGCTTTTATTGTCTGTGGCCGCACCGGGTGTATAACTTTCCGGTTGGTTCGGGAGGGGTGCTTGGGATTGCAGCGGCGGAGTTTCTGCGGGGTCATTTTGCCTGGCTGGGCACTTTCATACTGATTTTGACCACGTGGGTCGTCGGGATGGCGCTTTTGGCGGACACGTTTTTGCTGATACTCTTCGGCTGGTCTAGTTTTGTGCTGAGGAGGTTTTTGGGCGTGGCGGCACCGGCGTGGTCGGCGGCAAGGCGGCGGTCGGAGGTGCTGGGCGAGATATGGCAGAAATTAAGTGCGAGGCAGAAGCCGCTGCTGGCGGGTGGCGAGCCTTTGCGATTCGAAAGGGAGGCGGAAGCCGAGCAGGTTGATGGTGGAGTCGGGCCTGCCGATGAGGCGGCGAGGCCGGGGGAATTTAGGCTGATATCCTCGCCGGTGCGCAAGGACAAGCCTTTTGTGCCGCCGAGTTATGAGGATTACACGCTGCCGCCGTTGGAGCTGCTGGCGGAGCCGGAGTATAGTTTTGCAGCGGTACAGGGCAAGGTAGTCAAGGCGAAGGCCAGCGCGCTGGAGAGGCTTTTGAGTGAGTTCAATATTAATGCGTGTGTGGTTTCGGCGGATACGGGGCCGGTTGTTACGATGTTCGAGCTGGAGCTTGCGGCGGGAGTCAAGGTAAGCCAGATATCCGCACTTGCGAATGATATGGCGCGGGCGCTCGGCGCCGGCGCGGTACGCGTTGTAGCGCCTCTACCGGGCAAGCACACGATAGGTATAGAGGTTCCGAACAGCGAGAAGGAGAAGGTCCGGATGAAGGATATGATGCAGCTTGCCGGCAGCAGGCCGAGGGGGATGGCGATACCGCTGTTTTTGGGCAAGGATTCGTCGGGCGAGGCTCTGGTTTCGGATTTGACGACGATGCCGCATTTACTTATTGCGGGGACGACGGGCTCAGGCAAGAGTGTCTGTATCAACAGTATTATAACGGGGATACTGCTGACCAGGAGGCCGGATGAGGTGAAGATGATTTTGATTGACCCGAAGATGGTCGAGATGACGGCCTTTAATATGATTCCGCACCTGATGTGCCCGATAGTGACGGAGACGCAGCGGGCCGTGCAGATTCTCGAATGGGCGACGGTGAAGATGGACGAGCGGTATGCGCTTTTCGCGGAGGCGCGGGTAAAGAATATAGGTGATTACAACAGGCTTGGCGCGGAGGAGATTATCGCGAGGCTTGCGCCGAGCAGCGAAGAGGAGGAGGCGCAGATACCGAAGAAGCTGCCTTATATCGTGATAGTTATAGATGAGCTTGCGGACTTGATGATGACGGCACCGAAGGAGATAGAGGCTTATGTGGTGCGGCTGGCACAGAAAAGCCGTGCGATTGGTATTCATATTGTGCTGGCGACGCAGCGGCCGCAGGCGACGGTTGTGACTGGTTTGATAAAGTCGAACATGCCGACGAGGATAGGTTTCCGTGTTGCGGCGCGGCTGGACAGTCGTATTGTTCTGGACCAGAACGGGGCGGAGGTGCTGCTCGGTCAGGGGGACATGCTGTTTCTGAAGCCCGGCACGAGCGACCTGATTCGTGCCCAGGGGACGTTTGTTGACGAGGCGGAGGTGCGAAAAATCGTCAAGCACCTAAAAGAGATTGCCGAGCCGCAGTTCCATCCGGAGCTTACACAACTGAATCGGATAGATACGGCCGAGATGACGAGGGACGAGCTTTTTGACGAGGGGGTGCGGATTGTTTTGGAGACGCAGCGGGGAAGCGTCTCGCTATTGCAGCGGCGGCTCAATATCGGTTATGCGCGTGCATCGCGGATTATAGAGATGATGGCGGCCTCGGGCGTTCTGGGCGAATACAAGGGAAGCCAGGCGCGGGAGGTGATGATGACGCTGAAGGAATATGAAAAGATTCGGGAGCAGATGGAGCGGGACGCGGAGGCTGGATACGAAGACTTGAGTGAGGACTCATCAGAGCCGAATTATATAAGTGAGGGGCAGCGGGGGTACGTCTCGGTTGATAAGCAGACGGATTAATTCGCATTCCGCAGGGTGTCGCTAACAGGAACTTGTTATAGTGCCGCCTGCGACGATATAATCGTCGGTGTTATATAGGACGAGTTTTTGGCCGGGACAGGGTGCGAATTGCGGCTCGTCGAACTTAACCGTCATCTCGCCTTCGTCTGCGTCAATCACCCTGCAGGCAGACAAATCTCCGTACGAGCGAATCTTGCCGAACAGCAGTTTGTCTTTAATCAGCTCTTCGGGGACAAGAACATTTATCCGGTCTGCCCTGATGGTGTGGAAGCTGACTTCGTCTCTGGTGCCGAGCGCGATGGTGTTTGTTTGGGCGTTTATTTTGCCGACATAGAGTGGCTTGCCGCCGGCGAAGCCGACACCTCTTCTCTGGCCGAGGGTGTAATTTGTGATTCCCTTGTGTGTGCCAATCTTGTTTCCCTGCATGTCGGTTATGTCACCGCCTCGGTTAGCCTCGGGTGCGGACAAGGCCGCTCGATAGTCGCCATGTCCGGCGAAGCAGAGTTCCATGCTTTCAGGCTTATCAGCGGCGCTTAGGTTCAGTTGAGCGGCGATTGAACGGACCTGATTTTTTGTCAATTCGCCTAAAGGCAGAATAAGGCCGGCAAGTCTTTCCCCGGCGATGCCGTAAAGAAAATAACTCTGGTCCTTGGCCTTGTCCTTTGCCCGCCCAAGCCTCGTGTGATTGTTGGTTTTAGAAACCTTGGCGTAGTGGCCTGTGGCGAGGCGGTCGATGCCGAATTTTTTCTGAACAAAATCCCAAAGAATTGAAAACTTGAGCGATGTATTGCAGTCGACGCAAGGATTCGGAGTTTGGCCGTTTTCATAGGATTGATGAAACTGCTTTATTATAAGTTGTTCGAAAGGCTCGGTAACGTCGACGAAGTAATGCGGTATGCTCAGTTGGTTGCAGACGGAGGGGGCATCGGCCCCACAGCAGGCGGGGCTACTTGAGCCGGGCGATATAGGGATTTTCATTGTAATTGCTAAAACGGCCCAGCCGTCTTCTTTGAGAAGATGGGCCGCAATGCTGCTATCGACACCGCCGCTCATTAACACTGCGATTTGCCGGGAGGGGTCCTTAGTTGGTGACCAGGGCGAGGAACTCGGCGGCAGCAGCTTGATATTCCATTTATCGGGCTTCATGTTTCTAAGAAGTCTCAACAAAAAAGGTTCGGTGCACACGGCACCTTGCTGTGTGGCCGGGCATCTTGCCACACTGAACGATTTTGCGAAAAACGCAAGGGATGTTCTTAGTTTAAGG
>CP070830.1:1400434-1403231 GCA_020344865.1 Planctomycetota bacterium | reverse complement strand
CGCCCTCACTAAACCATTCGCGAATAGTCGCTGACAAGCCGGCTGAAATCGAAGACATGTGGTTCTTAACGTCCAGACCCTCGTCCTGGCACTTTTGTACAATAGCAGAACTCTTTACGCCAAGCTCTTTCGCTAAAATGTAAACTCTTGTAACAGCCAAAATATCTCCGATTCTTATGAGCTGCCGTTTGTGCTATTTTGCAGGGGCGTCTCCTCTTCTTGCGACTTATCCGTCGCTCCCACCTCTTGCTGCAAAATACCTTCTGCCTGCTTCTTTTTCGGCTCGGCCGCTAAACGTTTCGCTTCCTCGACCGCTGCCTCAATCAGTTTCTCTGCTAAAACGGGGTCAATATTCAACTCTTTGATCAAGGGTTCCGTCCCTACGTCCTCTAAATCCAGAACCGATATGACTCCAAGCGCTATCAGCTTGTCGACAACCGTGTCGTCAGCCTCCTTGACACTCTTGACGCAACTCGCCAGCTGCTCAACACCTTGGTTATACTCCTCCGGCGTCAGTATATCGATGTCCCAGCCGGTCAGCCTCGCGGCAAGCCGAACATTCTGTCCGTGCTTGCCTATAGCCAGGCTGAGTTGGTCTTCATCCACGACCACTGTGGCCCTGCCCAACTCAAAGCACAGCGCGATTTCACTGACTCTTGCTGGCATCAAGCCGTTGGCGATGAGCACTTGCGAAGATTCGTTCCAGCGGACGATATCTATTTTTTCTCCGCCCAGTTCCTCGACTATATTTTTTATCCGGCTGCCGCGAACACCAACACATGCCCCGACCGGGTCAACCTTCTCGTCAAGAGACGCAACCGCAACCTTGGTCCGATACCCGGCCTCTCGCACCAGCGCACGTATCTCGATGACGTTTTCCGCAATCTCAGGTACCTCCAGCTCAAATAACCTGCGGATAAAATCGGGATGCGTACGCGACAGGATAATCTTGACCTGACTGGCAACTTCTTTGACGTCCAGAATCAAACAGCGAATCCTCTCGCCCGACCGATGCGTCTGCCCCATTATTTGCTCGCCTTTCGGCATAAAGCCCTCCGCACGATGGTCCAGACTGACGATAAGCGTGCCGCTTTCGTATCGTACTACCGAGCCGCTCACAATCGTTCCTTTTCGCTTGATGAACTCGGCGTAGATACTGTCTCTTTCGTCAGCCCTTATCTTTTGTATCATCACCTGCTTTGCCGTCTGTGCGGGTATCCGTCCGAGTCGTCTTATGTCGATTTGGACACCTTCCTTAAACGCCGTAATCTCGCCAGTCGCACGGTCTATGTTGACAACTACTTCGCCTTCCGGCTCGCCAAAGTGCTTCCGAGCCGCTGAGACCATCGCCTCTTCCAAATCCGCAAATATCGACTCCCTCTCTATATTCTTGTCTCTTGCGATGTTGTCGACAATTCTTAGTAATTCCTGACTCATCTTTCCTTTTTCTTCCTGACTAAAACAACCTAAAAAAAAGTGGAAACTTCACAAGTTTCCACTTCAAAAACACGCCAAAAACGAACAAAGGTTTTAGCACACGTTACACTACATCAGCCGCCTCCTGCTAAAACAATCCTTGTTCGTTTCCCGGCAATGAAGCAGAAACATCGGGTCCAGGGCTACCATTTGCGCGATAGCGCAGCCGCACAGGTTGTTTATCCCGTTACGCTGCACTGTTCACTTATCCTGTCAAAACCATTTTATATACCTCGTTGTTTGGCCTTGGCAGCCGTTAATCCGTACAAACAAACATAACATACTAATCGTCAAACATCTCAATGACAATAATTTTTTTGCACAATTGCCACAATTTTTACGCCAATTCTGACGCAAAAAACGCACTCGACCGCCGAAATCGGCCAAAAATCAAGCTCTTCTCCCAAAACCGCCTAACTTACATTAGCCATAACCTGCCGGTCTTGTCTGCGGCGAGTCATTGTCGATTCCGCCCCCGAAGTCCTCCTCCACCCCTCAACTTCCCCCCTCCCTTGCCGCGCCGTATAGCAACGGAGACGGCCGCATCATCCCCATTTTACCTTCATCAACACCTCCATTTTTTGATTCAGATTGAAAATCCGCCGCGCATTTCCATGCATTATTGTGTCAACCAGCTCCAGGGCATTATCCACACTTAACCACCCTTCTTCGATCAACTCCGACAAAGCCAAACCTATCCCCCTTCTGGCTATAGTGGCGTGCCCCAACACTGGTTCCACTATTACGTAATCGCCGCCGAACGTTAAGACCTTGTTCGCCGGTGCCGTAACGAGAAATTTCTTCAAAAAATCTTTCGCGCCAACCGGGTTTATCAGCCATGCCCAGCACATATCTATATACGCGTTCGGATAGTGCTTGGCTATCGAAATCATCTCCTCGTAGTACGGATAGCATATATGCATAAAAACATATCTCGTCTCCGGCGACATCCGGCACAAATCCGTCGCTGACGCAGGATTGTCCTGTACCCACCCCAATACCATATAGCTGTTCCCCGCATGATAGCCCGTATGCAGTTTGACAGGAAGATTCGACTCGGTTGCCTTCTCTACCGCATACCAGAACAGGTGGTCCTCGAGAGCCTTTTTCTCTTTCGCCGTTAGTTCCTGTTCATCGAGTTTCTTCTTGAATATCGCCTCTACCTTTTCCGCGGGTACTTTCTCGTAATCCATCTTGCGCTAATACGCGTTCAGTGACTTGACCGCCACCGCGTACTTGCCGTACTTGTCAAACCACCAGTCTATAACCTTGTGCCAGTCGGAAAGACAACTTACTTTGATGCCCGGCCTTTTACCGACCT
>CP070830.1:1397628-1400334 GCA_020344865.1 Planctomycetota bacterium | reverse complement strand
CATGGAGGCCCTGCTGCATAAGGACTATATCGATGGTGTACTTCGAGCGTGCGGCACAAAAGTAGGCCTCCTTCTGCATTACCTTGCAAATTATGAACTGGAATCTTTTCATTGGGGTTGAAAAAACTAAATACGAATTCGATACAGTGATGATAACTCACGGACGTGCAAAATGCAACGAGAAGCTCCGGCTTTAGGGCGCTAAGTGGTTTGAGTAAGTGTGCTAAGCGCCTCGGCTAATTCATCGGCCCTTTGAGAACCAATGAGCAGGCGTTTGCCGTCTTTGAAGACGAGCTGGACGCCCTTGTTGCCGCTTACGTTATAAGCTTTGCCACCGCGCCGGCCGCAGCGGATTCCCCAGCCGCCGTATTCGCGGATAGGTCTGTATGTTCTCGCATAATGTTCGCTCAAGTCCTCTGCAGTGAATTTCTTGAATTGGATATGAAACGGGAAAAAACGGACATACAAACCATCTGTGCGAACTTCCGTTTGCAGTTTCGAGAGCCAAAAAAGAAGCGCGATTGCTATTGGCAAAAGTACCCCCAGAATTATGAGCACAACAACCTGCGCTGTGCGGGGCGGTTGCTGCAAGGACTCTTGCCTCAAAGCAAACATGCTGAATACCACTGCGGCAGCCGTCGACAGAGCAACGACCCCGCGAAGCCACGACGCAAATTTTTGCACTTCACGAAAAATTACTTCACCTTCGTCGTTCATCATTCTCCTTTCCTGCTTTAAACCTTAAGGAATATCCTGCGTCGGTACAGAAACAATAACAGCAGCCATTTGACCGCCAGCGCACCCGAAGCCAATACAAGCGGTTTAGCCAGGCCGGCGCAGCGGGCAATCCCGTCAACAAAAAAGGCTGCGACTGTATCAAAGCTGACAATCCACTGAATATAGTATATAGTAATCGCATTCATTCCGATGACGATAAAGAAAAAGGCCCACTTCTTGTATCCTTTGACGTCGATGACCCAATAGAATAATGCGAGGAGTAATAAGCTATAGCCGGCTGAAACCAGGACAAATGAGCTTGTCCAGATGTTCTTTATTATGGGAAAGGACATTCCCCAGAGGTATCCCGCGAGCAGGCAGATAAGGCCTGCTGCGGCGAGGGATGCGGCCTTGCGATTGGGGGAGTATTTTGAGCGGAGCCAGTGACCCGCCAGGGCGCCCAAGAGCGTAGTGCAAATGGCGGGTAAGGTGGAAATTATTCCTTCGTTGGCACCGTAGCCATAATTTTGCTCGGAGATTTTGCCGGGGAGCAGGTTCTGGTCGATGTACGATGACAGGCAACCCTCGGGGGTAATGACGCCCGGACCGTAGCCGGGTACGGGAATCAATGTCATCGCAGCCCAGTATAAAAGCAGAATGGCTGCTGCAACTGCCAATTGCGTACGCCACTTTGTGTTCATTACCAAGAGGGCCGCAAAAAAGTAACATAGTCCTATCCTCTGCAACACACCGGACCATCGCATCTCGGGCCAGTTAAACCGCAAAAGACCGCTGAGGATTAACCCGAGCAAAATAAGGACGCCCGCTCGCTTGAAGATGTGCAGGTAAAGGGTGCGGCGGCTCTGTCCCCGCTCGATTCGGCGCGAGACAGAGAACGGCAAAACCGTTCCGACTATAAAGAGAAACAGGGGAAATATGAGTTCCTCGAAACGGAATCCCTCCCACTTGACGTGCTCGAGCTGCCGCGCTATAAAACCGGTTTTCGGGCCTTTGAATATGCTGTGCAGACTCGCGAAAACCGCTTCGCCTCCGATAATCCAGAACATGTCGAATCCGCGGAGCGCATCAATCGACGCCAGTCGACCTTTAATAACACTTTGTTGCTCGTTCTCGGGGAGCGTTTGTTTGTTCATAGCCTTTCCATTACAGTTATTAACGACGGATGTAAGCTTAGAAAGAATTATGGATTGCAGGTTTTGCAGGGTCTTCGGCCGGCTCTTGTCGCCTCGTCTCTGCTGTTATAACCGACGAGGTTTTCGGGGTTTATTTTGTTTGCCCACTGGCAATCGGGATTGTGGAATACTTTACTGTTTTTTGATGCGACGTATTTGTAGCGGGCCTGGGGCGACCTAGCCGGGGGGCTGGCTTGTTCTGTGCCCGCTCTGCGCCCGACAGCATGTTTGTTGTCGGTGTCGGCGGGCCGGGGCGGCTGCTGATTGGCTACAAGATAGGCGTGAATGAACTCTTCGGTCTGTTCGAGGACGACATCCGTAACCGTAGCGGGCATGGTTTCGTCGGATGCGGCCTGCATCGCCGGGGCGACGCGCCAGACATCGGCCTTGAACAGGAGGCTTTCTTTCTCCGTCAGGCAGACCGCTCTGGCCAGTGATGTTTGGATACGGAAGACATACTGCTCGTGCTCGGCGGATTTGAACATATCAATATAGACCCTGAGCTCAGGGATATCATAGGCCCTCAATCCCGAATCGAAAACGGGGGCAGAGACTACTTTGATGCCGGCTTCGTTTAGTTTTTGCTCGATTTTTGTCTGGAGTTTTTCCCAGACCGCGCTTTCTTTGTTAGACTCGGCATCGAGCGGCAGGATAACGGTATACAATCTATTTACGCCGGTCAGGAACGGGTTTGCATTGCCGAGCAACGTGTGTTCGTCGGTCTCCCGTATTTGCTGGGGCCGGACGGAGGTCGTGAGAGATAAAATTACGACAAGCGCACCGCAGATGAGACAAT
>CP070830.1:1394264-1397528 GCA_020344865.1 Planctomycetota bacterium | reverse complement strand
GTTGGCCTCATAGTACAGGCAGCACTTTGGATAGTAATATCATTAGGTGTAACGAAAAGTATCATTCGAAGTATTCCCTTTGGAATAGGGCTGAGTCTTATACCGTTTATTTTCTATCCGATTCCGGCGTTCAGCCGGGATTAGTATTCATAACAAGTTTTTGTAAGTTGTTTTCCTTCAGTATTACTTTGATTTGCGATTTTGAAAGTAGAAAAGATGCAGGATTTTACGGGACGATTCAGGTGTTTTAAGTTGGGATTGGTTTGTAAGTGGCGTGTAGTCGTATTGTGTGTGTCGGTTCTATTTAGCTGTGGTGTGAATTGCTATGGTTCGCCGGTGAGCGTTCTTGTTGAGGCAGAGAGTTTTGATAATCCGGGCGGATGGGTTGTTGACCAGCAGTTTATGGACGAGATGGGGTCGCCTTTTTTGCTGGCGCATGGATTAGGAGTGCCCGTAGCTGATGCGACCAAGAAGGTTACTTTTGAAGAGAAGGGTACATATAAGGTATGGGTTAGGACTCGTGACTGGGTTGGGCCGTGGGGGGCTAAAGGCAGTCCCGGGCGATTCGAGTTATATGTTGGCGGCCGGAAACTGGAGACGACTTTCGGTACGGAGGGCAGCGAGTGGCACTGGCAGGATGGCGGGAAGGTAGATATAAAAGAATTGAGCTTTTCGGTTACTCTGCATGATTTGACGGGATTCGAGGGACGGTGTGATGCTATCTTTTTTACGAAAGACTTTGCTTTCAGACCACCTAACGATGATCCGGTTATGAATAATTGGCGCCGGTTGCTAACAGGGCTGCCGAGAGAACCCAAGGACGGTGGGCAGTACGATTTAGTGGTTGTTGGCGGCGGTATTGCGGGGACGTGTGCATCGCTTTCGGCGGGGCGTCGCGGGGTGAAGGTTGCTCTGATTCAGGACCGGCCGGTATTGGGAGGGAACAACAGCTCGGAGGTAAGGGTGTGGCTGGGAGGGGAAACGAGCTTCGAACCTTACCCGCGAGTGGGTGATATTGTTCGCGAACTGGAGCCGGAACGGCGTGCGCATTACGGGGCCGAGAATACGCCAGAACTGTACGAGGACGAGAGGAGGATTGAGATAGTCCGCGCGGAGAAGAATATTTCGTTGTTTTTGCAGTACCGTGTAAATGAAGTGAAGATGCGAGGGGACACAATCAGGGAAGTAATCGCTCAACAGACGGTAAGCGGGGAGAGGGTGCGATTTAGAGGCAAGTTTTTCGCAGATTGCACTGGTGACGGATGCGTCGGTTACTTAGCAGATGCCGATTACGAGATGACACTAAAGGGGCATATGGGGCGTTGTAACCTATGGAACATTGCAGATACAGGCAAGCCTGTGGTGTTTGAGCGATGTCCCTGGGCGCTGGATTTGAGTGATAAACCATTTCCCACAAAAGAACGGGACCTTGGGTGCTGGTTCTGGGAGAGCGGATTTTATTATGATCCGTTTGAAAAGGGAGAGTATATCCGGGATTTGAATTTCAGGGCGATGTACGGGGCGTGGGATGCGCTGAAGAACGTTCGAAAGATGTATCCCAACCACAAGCTGAACTGGGCGGCGTATGTTTCGGGCAAGCGAGAGTCACGGCTGCTGCTGGGGGACATTATTCTCAAGAAGGAGGATATAGTCGGCGGTGTGGCATATCCCGACGGGTGTGTTCCTGCGACGTGGAGTATTGACCTGCATCTGCCACATCCATCTTATGATAAAGGTTTCGAGGGTGATGAGTTTATCTCCAAGGCATATTACACGCATTACACCAAGCCTTATTGGATTCCTTATCGGTGCCTGTACTCTCGTAATATACGAAATCTTTTCATGGCCGGCAGGGACATCAGTGTTACGCATGAAGCGCTGGGAGCTGTGAGGGTAATGCGAACCTGCGGTATGATGGGTGAAGTGGTCGGGATGGCTGTTTCACTCTGTAAGAAATACAACACTGCCGGCCGTGGTGTTTATGAGAAGTATCTTGAGCAGCTAAAGGCAATGATGAAAGGCGAGGAGATTGCAAAGTGGCTCAAAAAGGCGGGGCGTAATCTTGCTCGTGATGCGAAGATCGAAGTCTCATCCAACTATGATGCGATTCGATATCCCAAGGAAAACATCAATGACGGACGATATGATATAAAGGACAACGGACAGCGCTGGCTGAGCAGCGCAAATGAGATTCCCGACTATATTACGTTTTCCTGGGACGAGCCGCGTACGGTTAGTGCCGTTCGGATAATCAGCGGCTGGTTTGACGGCAAGCAATCGGGGGATTCGATCAGTCGCTTCAAGCTGCAGCGAGGTAAAGGGAGCGGTTGGGAGGATGTGGAGGGTTTGCGGATTGTGAGTAATTCGAGGGTGGAGAGTGTGTGGAGATTTTCTGAGTTCCGGTCGGAGAGGATTCGGCTTGTGGTAACGGGGACGCCTGGCAATATCTCTCGCATTTGGGAGGTAGAATTCTACCATTGATCCGCTTCAAGTGAGTGAAATCCACGGGATATTAAATTATCCACCAAATAGTCCACATCCATTTTCCACAAATTTCACAGGGGGGGGTGTAACGGTTTTGGCAGGCCGGCGTTCTATATTGTAGAATGGCACAGATTATCCTTAGGAAAGAATTGATGGCAGACGATTTGAATCAATCCATGAGCAGCGACGAACAGCTTGTCAGCGACACATTGGGCGGGGATAAGGCGGCATTCGGGACAATCGTTGAAAGGTACTGGAATATGGTTGTGGGATTGGCAATGAGTAAGGTCGGTGAGCCGGCTGAAGCGGAAGACATTGCTCAGGAGAGCTTTATCAAGGCATACTCACAACTTCGCAGCCTACAAAAGCCATCGCGTTTTGCGGGGTGGCTGAGCAAGATAGCTGTGCAGCAGTGCTCCAATACCATCAGACGAAGGATTCGTTGCAAGAATTCATTGGGGTGTAAGGCGACGGGGCTTGAGTCTGCGGAGGCAAAGGCGGCTGAGAAAGGTGGTCACAGATTGACGGCGGGCCAGAGATATTTCATCAGGGAGCGGGTCGAGAGATTGCCTGCGAAGTTTCAGACGTTTATATTGATGCGGTTTGTTGGGGGGCTATCTGCGGTGGAGATAGCAAAGCAACTGGGTAAACGGCCGGGTACGGTCAGGGTATGGCTGCACCGTGCTTATAAAATATTACGGAAGGACCTTGCTCCAATATTAGAGGAGGTCAAATAATTATGAAATGCGAAAAATACAAAAAGCTAATCGAAGGATATAT
>CP070830.1:1390792-1394164 GCA_020344865.1 Planctomycetota bacterium | reverse complement strand
GGTCACGCGAAAGGAGTATATAAAGGAGGTTTTCGCGGGTCAGGCCGAGATTGCCATCGAGAATCTTGGGCGGATATACCAGGCCGTTGGTAACAAGGTGCAGGTTATTATCCTCGATGCGACGGATTTGGCGGCGCAGAACACGCTGATTTGCGGTCCGGAAGGATACAGGGAGCTTAATCTGCCGTTCAGCAAGAAACAGAATGACTGGATACATGCCAACACGGAATGGAAGACGATGAAGCACTGCTGCGGCGGGTGCGAGCCGTTAATCGAGGGATTCATAGAGGCGGGTTTCGATGTTCTGAATCCAGTTCAGACTTCCGCCAAAGGTATGGACGCACAACTTCTATCGGAGAAATACGGTGACAGGATTGTTTTCTGGGGCGGTGGTGTTGACACGCAACGGACGCTGCCGTTCGGCACAGCCGATGAGGTGCGGCGAGAGGTTGCTGAACGGGTCAAGACATTCAGCGGGAAGAACGGCTTCGTTTTTGCCGCGATTCACAACATTCAAAGTAATACGCCGACAGAGAACGTGCTGGCGATGTTCGAGGCGCTCGGCAGGCGACTGTGAGGCTGGTTTTCGGCGGATGATGCGGAACTCGGCCGGTGATAGATTTTTTGCTTCCGTGTTTTATGAGTTAAGGATATGGATTTTCCAAAGCGAATAAGCATTCAGGACCATACGATAACGGTCAGACCGCGCTACTCGGAAACCGACCAAGGAGGCGTGGTTCACCACAGCGTCTATCCGCTCTGGTTTGAGATGGGCAGGACGGAGCTGCTTCGAGCCAACGGCCTTGCCTATAAGGAACTTGAAGCAGCGGGTATATTCTTTGTGGTCGCCGAGCTTGCGGTGAAATATCGTGAGCCGGCGAGATATGACGAGGAGCTGCAACTGCAGACACGGTGTTCAGATATCAGCGCGAGCAAGGTCGAGCATACGTACAAGCTGACCCGCGGCAGCGATGGGGCACTTCTGGCGGAGGGCAGTAGTGTCCTTGTCTGCGTGGATAAGACAGGCAAAGTTCGACGGATGCCCGACTTCATGTATCCCCGGTCGTAGGGAGCAATAGTTTGACTTGTCCGGGGCGATTCATTAGACTATTGCCTTGGCCGGCTATTGTCTGAAACCCCGATTATTCAGTGTAGAGCGTATGATTTCAGAGAAAAGAGAGAATTGCGGTCTTTTCGGAATCTTCGGAGACCCCGAGGCGGTTGAAAAGACCTACTTCGGTTTGTTTGGTCTGCAGCACCGCGGACAGGAGTCGGCCGGGATAGCATCGAGCAACGGCGAGTTTATCGAGTGCTACACCGGCATGGGCACGGTGAGCAGGGTCTTTCGTAGCAGCACGGGCCTTTTGGAGAAGCTCGCCAATCCGATAGCCATAGGCCACGTTCGATATTCGACGACGGGTTCCAGCAAGCCCACGAACAGCCAGCCGCTTTTGAGTGAGTACTCTCGGGGGCAGGTGGCGGTGGCGCATAACGGCAATGTTATAAATGCGGCGTTGTTGCGGGAAGAGTATGAGGCGCACGGGAGCATTTTCAAGTCCACCTCGGATACTGAAGTAATTATCCATCTGCTTGCCAAGCCAACTCATGTAGCGAATCCCGACCCGCTGGGCCATGTGCTAAATCATCTGCAAGGAGCATACAGTCTGATATTTTTGTACGCTGACAGGATTGAGGCGGCGCGAGACCCTTTCGGCATCAGGCCCTTGTGCATCGGCCAGACCGAGAAAGGCGCTTACGTTGTTGCCAGCGAAAGCTGCGCTTTGGACGCAATAGATGCCGAGTTCATCCGTGAGGTCGAACCCGGCGAAATCGTCCGGCTGGACAAAGACGGTTTGAGCAACAGGTTTTTTGTGACGCCCGGTACCGTGACGCCGGCGCACTGCATTTTCGAGCATGTTTATTTCGCCAAGCAAAACAGCGTTATTTTCGGCGAGAACGTACACGAGTTCAGAAAGAAGCTCGGAAGACAATTGGCCGTAGAGCACCCTGCTGATGCCGATGTTGTGGTGCCTGTGCCGGATTCTGGTACGTCGGCGGCAGTGGGATACTCCGAACAAAGCAAGATACCGTTCGATATGGGACTGGTCAGGAGCCACTATGTAGGCAGGACGTTTATCTCGCCGGGCCAGCAGTTGCGGGAACTGCAGGTAAGACTTAAACTTGCAGTGATAAAGGAGGTGGTGGGCGGCAAAAGCGTCGTGGTGGTGGACGACTCAATAGTCCGCGGCACGACGACACGAGGCAAAATCAGGACACTGCGTCAGGCCGGTGCGAAGGAGGTCCATATGAGGGTAAGCTGCCCGGCGCTGAGGTATCCGTGTTTTTATGGTGTGGACTTTCCGACCAAAAAAGAGCTGTTGGCAAACAACCTCGACCTGGAACAAATCAAGGAGTTTCTGGAAGTGGACAGTATCGGTTATATGTCGCTGGAGGGGTTGCTGTCCTGTGCGGACCTGCCGGCGGACCACTACTGCACGGCGTGCTGGAGCGGGCAATACAGGATACCTGTGGATACCGCGGTAAATAAATTCTCTCTCGAGCGTTACCAGATGCGTATGTTCGATGGTAGGCAAGAGTTATGAGTAAATTCATAAGCTATGAACAATCAGGGGTGAGTATCGACGCCAGCGACAAGAGCGCCGCTGAAATCTATTCATCGGTGGCGAGCACGTTCGGGCCGCGTGTTATGGAGCTGAAGGGCGGCTTTGCGGGGCTGTTTCGACTGGATTACGACGAAAGGCTGTTCAAGAGAAATTACAAGAGGCCCGTTCTGGTGGCTTGCACGGACGGCGTCGGCAGCAAGGTTCAACTGGCGGGCAAGATAAAAAAGTTCGATACTGTAGGGATAGATTTGGTGGCGATGAGCGTCAACGACATGCTGGTTTTGGGGGCGGAGCCATTGTTCTTTCTGGATTATCTGGCGGTAAACAAATTAGAGCCGAAGGTGGTGTCTGAGCTGGTGAAGGGTGTCGCTGCCGGTTGCAGACTGGCCGACTGTGCTTTGCTTGGAGGCGAGACGGCCGAGATGCCCGATACTTACAGCGCGGGCGACTTCGACATGGCCGGCTTTGCCGTGGGGGTGGTGGAGCGAAGAAAAATCGTCGACGGAAGGAACGTGCGGAAGGGCGACGTAATTCTCGGGCTTGGCTCGAACGGACTTCACAGCAACGGCTATACGCTTGTTAGGACTATCTGTTTTAAAAAGCTCGGTTTGAAAATGACAGATACGGCGGACGGGCTTGACGGCGATGTATTGGGTGATGTTTTGCTGGAGCCGACGCGAATCTATGTTCGGCCGGTAGTGAAACTCTTATCACAGTACAAGGTTAAAAAAATAGTACACGGTATGGC
>CP070830.1:1388149-1390692 GCA_020344865.1 Planctomycetota bacterium | reverse complement strand
GATTTTTTTGGCGAGCTGTTTGATTTCGCCCCCCTCCCATACCTTTCTGAAATCCATAAATAGGGGGGGATTTCCGCCGCTGAGGTAAGTCATAAAGAGCATCGTCAAAAGTCCCTGGACATCGGCCTCGGTGGCATAAGGCATCGCGGCCTTGCGACCGGTATGGTCGAATGTGCTGTTGAAGAGTGACTCGGCAACATCGGCCACCGGCAACGGTATACCTCTTAGGTCGCTGCCCCATTCCAACTGACTCATAAATCCCCCGCCGACTGCATTTAACTCAGCCATCAGGTCGCGGATGATTAAGTACATTGCCAGGCTCTGATTGAATCGCTTACTATCTGCTTCGTCCTTGAGTTCGAGGCGCTTTCCCACATATCTGTCAATCCAGCCTCGCAGCGATTTGAGCTCTTTTTCGTTATAGGCTTTCTTATTCAGCATATCGGCCAAAAGCTTCATATCCAGACGTGTGATTTCGATGCCGAAGGTGTTCCTTGTCGACAATATGTGAGCGAGGGCTGTTTCCATACCCATAGAATCGTGGCCGAAAATCACAACTCTTCGGCCGCGTAAAGCCACGGCCGTTACCGCAGCGTAACACCAATCAATCAAGTCTTTAGCGGTTTGCCTGCTCATCACAGGGTTCATGCCGGTATCCGGCCAGTTGCCGACATTTAAAGCGACCATCCGCCCGTACTGGCTGATGGCACCATTAAGTGCGTGTGCATAAACCACACCAGGCTTAGGGCCGCTATTGCCGCATGTGATATTAATAGGGGTGTTGGCGGGAAACTGCTGCAGCAGCGAGATTGTTGTAAGCTGCGGGAAGGCCCATGTATCGGGCACGCACACTAAAATATCCACACCGGCCTTGCGGAACTGCTGAGCAACAGCGTCAGCCTGTGCCTCGCCATCAATCAACACCGTAGAATATACCACTGGCACCGGTGTTTTATCAGGCAGGATCTCCGAGCCGCTTATAGTATCGGCGGCCATTTGCGCGATGTTTTGACATCGAATCCGACTCGCCCGGTCAATACGGGGGTCACTGGTCGCAAAAACACCGATGACGGGAGTCTTTGGCGTCGCCTTTTTTATATTCGGCAGGCGCACTGCTTTAATTTTCTTTGCCATCACTAATACTCCGTCACTCCAAACTTAGGTATTATTAATAAGAATTTTATTGTTTGTGGTGCAAATGCACCAAGCCTCAACAGTTATCAAATGCAGAGGTATCTTCGAGTTGTTTGCGTACGAAGTCCAGGAACTGGCCTGCATACGCACCATTGGCAACTTTATGGTCCACTGAAAGCGTCAGGCTGACTAATTTGCGAACAGCAATTTTGCCGCCATCCGGCACACAGGTATCCGTAATCCTGCCGATACCCAAGATGCTGCACTGGCCGGGAATCACTATCGGAATAAAAGACTCTACGCCAAAACCACCAAGGTTGCTGACTGTAATGCAGGCATCTTCCAAGTCGCTGAGTTGCAATTTTTCATTCCGGGCCTTCTCAACAAGGGCCTGCGTTTCTGCGGCGATTTGTTTTACGTCCTTTTTGTTGGCGTCTTTTACGACCGGGACGATAAGTCCGTTTGGAGCCGCGACCGCAAGACCGACATTAATTGCGTCGGCCAGTTTTATCGCGTCACCGGCCAGTTGGCCGCTCATAATCGGAAATTTCTCCACTGCCGTTGCGACCGCACGAATAATAAAATCGTTGTAAGATACTTTCAAATCGCCCGTCTGGTTTATTTTGGCTCGCAGTTCAACCAGTTCGGTGACATCGGCCCCTACATTCAGGTAGTAGCATGGTATCTCGCGCTTGGACTGAAGCATCTTTTGGGCGATTATCTTCTGCGGTTTGTTTAATCGTATCGTCGCCCCCAGTCTCGGCTCTTGCGCCGCTGTCATCCCTTCAGATAGTTTCGCGGCGGCTTCCTTGACATCCTGCTCGGTAATCTTGCCTGCCGGGCCTGTACCGGTCACCATCGCCAGGTCCACACCTAAATCTTTGGCTAATTTCTTCGCCCTCGGTGAAGCCTTTACCTTAGCCGTCGCTCCGGCCGGTTCCGCCAAACCAGAGGCATCTTCAGCGGGCACTTTGGCAACTGCCGGGGCTGCTACGGCAGGGGCCGGGGCCACGGCCTGGCTTTTGAGCGAATCGATGAAGCCCTGCGGGACCTTTTCATCCTTTTCGCCAAGGACGAGAATCGGTCGACCGACTGGTAAAGTCTGGCCGACTTCAACAAGAATGTGTTTTACAAAACCCTCAGCAGGCGATTCAACCTCAAGCGTTGCCTTATCCGTCTCGACCTCGAAAATCACGTCGCCTTTTTTGACCTCATCTTCAAGCTTGACAGTAAGGCCAACGATAGTACCCTCTTCCATTGTCTGGCCGAGCTGCGGCAATCTTACTTCCTTTGCCATTCTAAAGTCCTCTTATAGCAATATTTACTTATTGTCATTCGTTGTGTCGAATTCATCGCCAAATTTACAAAATCGCCCTAACAGCTTCAACAATTCTATCGACGCTCGGAAT
>CP070830.1:1382343-1388049 GCA_020344865.1 Planctomycetota bacterium | reverse complement strand
TCGAAACCTGCTCTCCTGTCTTGCCTAATATCCGCTTCGGATACGGCTCGACGGCCACCTCGCCCGGCCGCTCCTTACAACCCATCCCTAACATACCATATGAAAACAATGCACCAGCCGCCGATTTACCCGCCGCCTTCAAAAACTCCCGACGTCCACATTTCATCTCAATCACCCCTTTCAACGAGCTTAGGTTAAAAAACCTTCAAATATATCCCAATCAGCCGACCTTTACCTCATCCACCCATCCCATCTGTGCTTCCGCTCGCGCCGCCCTCGCGACGGGGCATTGTCACCTTATTGCATTGAATCCGCCTCTCCCCTAACAGATGCTCCTCCGTAAACAATTGAAACCGATACTCCCCCGGATGAGGCAGCCCTATCCCCTGCAGATTAAGCGCAAGGCTCAGCACCTGCCTCACGTCCTTGAAATCCACCGTCCCCTCCTGCTCGAACAGCACCTTATCATCCTCCTCGTCGTCAACCAGTCTTATTCTCGTCTTCGTCTTGCCGTGCCCGTTCGTCAGCTCGCAGAAGAAAACCAGCGATGGATACCGCACAGGATACTTCGGAGCGTTCACGTTCTGGATAATATTGATAATGCTCGGCATCCCCGATAACTTATCGAATATCACCCGCTCGCATATAATTGCTGAAAGTAATATCGGCGGAACTTCTGTCATCTCTTCTTACCCTTAAATTCAAACTATATCACCGTAACCTGTTCACTAACCTACCATATCATCAGCCAAACCATCCCCAAACGCAAGCCAAAAAAACTCCCACCCAAACTATTACAAAAACTTCTGGAACTACCACAACCCCCAGCTATAATCACCCATATGATATGCGGCGGCAAATTAACAATGGAACTAAGACCAGCAAAAACAAAAGGCCCGCGTTATATATGGAAGATGTAGTGTTTAGTGTCCTGACAGTAGACCTTGGCCAACACAATATTGCTCACTATTTGGTGCCAGACATATATAGCAAACTAAGGAAGGTAACAAATGGTGATGTCTATAGCTAAAAAAATATGTAGATTTCTAATAGAATACCTTGGCGGAATAATATGTTCTTTCATCACTGCTATGATTCTGGGCTATTTGTGCGTGTTTTATGCTTGGATTTTAAAATGGTCAGGCTGTGAGGGCTTGGGTTTAGTAGTCTTTGTCCCACTACTCGCAGGCGTCCCCTTGGGGGCAATTATTGGGTTCGCTCTGGTCGACAGTTGCATTCTTAAAAAAACGCCACGCGCTCAACAAATAATTCTGGGTGTTCTCTTTGGATTTGTAACAAGTGTCTGCCTTATCGTTCTTGATTTGCAGGGAGGTGAAGTTAAGATTTTCGACACGTTTTATGATGGCGTTGGTGGGGTATTTGGTGGATTCGGCGTCTTTAATATTTTATGTGTTTTGTCATCTTTACTGGGATACAACATAGTGGCGGCCAAGGAAACGCCTTCAGCTAATGAAGATAACTCCCAACAACAACCGAACTGAAAATACTTTCCCCTCCCATTTTGCTCTCCCTGCCCCCGAACGTCGTACCCTCCCTTACATTTTAACCCTTGATTTCCCCATCCGAGCCACGAACCACCACCCACGAATCACGAAATGGCTATCCGCTATTTTTCATTCCCCTCAAACGCAGTTAATAGTCCGCCCCACCCGCCTCTTCCGGCTGAACATCTGCCGGCCCTTCTTCCGCCGCGCACGCGCTCTAAATCCCATCTTCCGCAGCCGCTTAATCTTGCTCTTGCGATGATTTTCCACTGACTATTCTCCAGTCCTGCGGCCGTACGCCACAATTCTAAGGCCACCCACTTCTAACCCATTCACCAAATCAAATCAAGAACCCGGTATCATACCCTCTTCCCAAAACTTTGCAACCCCCATTTCCCCAACCAACCAATTTTTTAGGGCTGTGCCCCGCGCGATGCCAATTTCACACCGAAAATCGCTTCAAAAAATGTCCTATAAACGCAACCTCACGTGTAATCTGCTCAACAAGGCTGTTACCAGCAGTATAAGCCCGGAGAAAAATATCGCATACAAAATCCCGACCATGCCTTCCTTAATGCTCTCCGGCAGCTTAAAAAACGCCTGCCAGGCGCTAAAGTAATAAATAATATAAAACAGGATATATGCCATCAGAGGATTACGGGCCGCCGGCCCCACAAACGCCGACCATTTTCGAAACTTCAAAATATCGACCACCCAGTACAGAAACACAAAGACCGCAACACTAATACTCCCGCAATATAATGACCACGTCGCTGTCCCCTGAATCTTCGATATCCCCTGCACCGGCCGAAGGAAGTATCCGCAGACAAAAAGTCCCGCCGAAAAATAAATCAACCGTTTGATTCTCGCTCCGACGCTCGCCGTGCCCTCGCCGTCTAAAAATATCTGCGATACGATAATCCCCGCCACCACTAATATGCTGTGCGCCGCGTTACCGCCCTGCCCCTGCAAAAAGCTCAAAACCCCCGGCAGCTCCAAACGCCCCGAATGCACCCCGACGTTCACGAGTGTAAGAACACCTAACGCCCCGATAAGCGCCGCCAAGCTTCGACTAACGCCGACATAAATAACACACCCGATAAGATAAGCCCATCCTATCAACCCTAATATCCCCCACCATCGCGGCCCCATCCACCTGCTGTGCTCACCGTGATACGCCGTAAACAAAACCGCCAGGCCAGCCACACCCAGTACCCTCAACCCCACAAAAATAAATCGCCGGAACGACTCCGTCCGCGGATAAGAATTCCAGACCAGAATCGCACAGACAAATACCAGAACCGCCCAGAGTCCCACCGGTATCATCATCGCCTCCTGATTATATCCCCCTTCGGCGTTGACCATAAAAACCCCGAGAACCAGCAGGCTCAATGTCCGAACCAGAATATGCCTCCAAATCCCGAACATACTCTCGCCCCTCTTCATCCGCGCACCAATCGCGTACGGTATCGCCATACCGACCACGAACAAAAAACCCGGAAACACAATATCCGGAAGCGTCATCCCGTCAACGTCCCTCGGCGCATGCTTCAGCCACAACGGAACATTCCTAATTCCTGCTTCCCCTATCGTATTGACAAATATCATCAAAGAAATCGTCAGCCCCCGAAATACGTCGATGGATACAACCCTCCCCGTCTCGGCTATGCCTCGCTCGCCTTCTCTCGATAGCGTCATCTTCCGAATTGCTCCTTACCCAATCTCACCCGCCTCCTATCTGCTCCTTTACCCGTCTACTTACCTGCCCCCTCCACCCTCTTTCTTTGCCCGAAATCATATCCCCCCACAACACCTCCGTCAACAAATTCCACCCTGCCCCCTGCACTCCGTACCCGGGTCTCACGAACCGCTTGTAAGATACGAGCAAGGAGCATCTATTCGCCTCCTGAGCGGTAAGGGGTAATGGGCGAGCGGGGCCGGTGAGACAGACATATTAAATCCGGGACCCGGAGACAAAACAGCAGACGCGAGAAGGGTGTGTAGCGTATAGGCGTTTAGTCGTAATCTTTAAAGTTTTTCATCCACTCCGGCCATATGGGCGCTGGATAGCTCGTTTCGAAGGTGCGATGCCATTTAAGCCTCCACAGCTCCTTCAGTCCAATTCTCCTGACAGAGAAATCCAGGAAAAGCCCGTGCAGATACCCACCGTGCCGGTTTACGCAGAAATCCCCCATCGCCTCCATCGAGTTGCCGGAGATGTATGTGTCCTCGAACGGTATCGGGGCGTGCCAGGGTTCCGCCCAGCCATCGAACCACCAGGCGTCCAGGAATAGCGGTGTATTAGCGGCTCTTCTGACAGTTGCGGTTCTCCAGTATTTTTCCGGTGTTGGATAGGGCTCCGTTCCCTCTGGAGGATTGCAGACCCAGCTGTTTATCCCGTAGCTGCCGAAGTCATCTTCTCCCCAGCCGCTCCATCCCCCGAGAAAGATTCCCCACGCCGAAAATACGCCGCGCCCCCCTTCGGAGCGGGGTTTCGTCGCTGCGGGGCAGAACCGCAGCTCGGACTCATTGCTGTAGTATGAGCGCAGGGTGCTCATCCAGTGCCGGGCCGGGCCGCTGCCATGCCAGCCTTCATGGAAATAACTGTCGTAGTCACCGGTGTACATGGAAAAGATAGTCCCCCACTGTTTCAGGTTCGACATGCACAGGACGTCCTTTGCCTGCTTTCTTACCCGTGCCAGTGCCGGCATCAGTATCGACATCAATAGCGCAATGATGGCTATTACAACCAGTAGCTCCACGAGGGTAAACGCTCTCCGTTTTTCCATTATCATACCCCTTACTCTGTACCCAAGTCTCACGCACTGCTTGTAAGGTGCACAAAGCCGGGCTTTTGCTCAGTAAATCTTCTTCGATTTATCTGAGTCAGTATTATGGCTCAAAAAGATTTTTTTGCAAGCTTTTTTTACCTCTAACACATAGATATATTGCTGAATTTAGCGGGTTTCGGTGGGGGGCGGAATATCTGTAAGTGCTTCTATATAAAGACCTTAGGCGTTTTTAGCTGTTTGCCGGGAAATTATAAAGGCCTCCGGATTTTTTCTTGACACAATAGCGGGCCGGTTGGTATAAAGGTCTTAAGCAGCCCGGCGAGTGTGGTTTGGCAATGCACTGAGGTTTTATTTTTAAGGAGGAGCATTGTGTTAAGAAAATCATGTCTCTTAATTTCTCTCTTGTTTTGGTATTAGGCTTTTCTAACGTCTGTCTTTTTTAAGTTTTTTTTATGAAAGGAGGAAACATATGAATAGGAATGTTCTCATTTTGTCTTTGTCTGTGCTTGTTTTATCCACAACGGCATCGGCGTACGAGGGCCAGGACCTCTTCGGTGAATACTACATCATGGTCGGGGAACCGAACATAGACGGGATGATAGGCCCCAACGAATGGGACCATGCGAAATGGCTTCCCTTGAATCTGCATTATTCCGACAACCAGGGTGTTCCAGAACCGGATGACCTCTTTGACGCATACTGGGCCGCCCTCTGGAACCCGGCAACCAACCGCCTCTACGTGGTAGTGACGGCTATAGACACGGACCATGTCTTCGGAGACTGCTACTGCGACGGGAGTGATTATAACAAATATGACCTTGTGGAGGTATATGTCGACGCAAACAACAGCGACATGTTCCCATACCAATTGGTTTGGGACGACGAAGGCAATGAACTCGGCAATGATTATGCGCAGCAGTGGATGACCGGCAATGACAATAACGACGGTTGGTGGTGTGTGCCTCCGCAGTGGCCGGATTATAATGATGACAACCCGCTTGCGCCCGAGTACATACCCGACATGGCGACCACGGTGGATGGTTACGTATTGACGTATGAGTATGCGATACAGCCTTACAAGACGTTCGGCTGGCTCACCGGGCGAGAGACGACCGAAGTGCAGCTTGAGGCGGACCTTCAGGTCGGGCTTGATATTGTTATAGGCAGCAAAAGCTCCTATTTTGGCACCCTTTGCGAGAACAACTATGACGGAACCGAGGATTTCGATAACGACTTAGAGCCCGACGGGATAGAATCAATGGAAAAATGGAATCTTGCCTCGAGGTTTCTGGACCATTGGCTGGTCCTTGATGTTAACCAGTCCTGGCGTCCGAGACCGGCTAATAAAGCTGTGGGTGTGCCCGGAAACGTAACCCTTCAGTGGAACGCCGGCAGAAATGCGAAATATC
>CP070830.1:1377170-1382243 GCA_020344865.1 Planctomycetota bacterium | reverse complement strand
CGAAGGTTACGGACTGGACCATCAGGCACGGGAAGTTATGCGGTGCCTCCGCGCTGGAAAACTCGAAAGCGAAGTTATGCCGTTGGACGAATCAATTCAGATTATGAAGACTATGGACAAAATCCGAACTCAGTTTCAACTTAAGTACCCTATGGAATAAGTGACAAACAGCGATGAAACTCATCGAAACAATATCAGAGCTTGAGAAAATTAAAAAAGGCTGTGTCCTGACTATCGGAAATTTCGACGGTGTTCATCTCGGCCACCAGGAGATTCTGGCCACCGCAAAGTGCGCCGCTAACGAAAAGGCCGCCGAATTGATAGCCATGACCTTCGAGCCGCACCCGGTCGCTATACTGCATCCGGAAAAGGCGCCCGGCGTACTGACCCCGCTTGAGCTCAAAAAGCATCTGCTCGCTGAACTCGGCGTGGATTGCCTTATCGTTTTAAAAGACACGCGTGAACTCCTTAGTCTGCAACCCGAAGATTTTGTCAGGCGGTTTCTCGTTGACAATGTTCAGCCAAGCCTGGTTGTCGAAGGTGACGATTTTAACTTCGGCGCCGGCCGGGCAGGCAGTATCCAGACACTCAAGGACCTTAGTGCCCGGCACGGCTTTGAGGTCTCGGTAGTCGGCTCAAGGCAGGTTACGCTCTCAACAGGCCAGACTGTCAGAGTTTCGAGCACGATGATTCGCTATATGCTCGAAAGCGGACATGTAGCAGATGCCGCTATTGCCTTGGCAAGACCGTATCGGCTGGCTGAGGAAATCATACCCGGTCGCGGCATAGGCAAAAAACTCGGTTTCCCAACGCTGAATATGAAAAGGCCCAATCAGGTTATCCCCGGCGAGGGCGTTTACGCCGGCTTCGTTAAAGTTGCTGAGACCCTTGACGCCGCTATCGCCTGTAAAGAAAACCTGCCCGCAGTCTACAGCATCGGCCAGGCAAGAACATACGGCGAGGATTTTCCGCTATTAATAGAAGCGCATTTGTTGAAAGAAGATGTCGGAGACCTTATCGGCAAATACGCCGCTATGGACCTGCTGCAGCGAATACGAAGCCAGCACAAATTCAAGACCGAATCGCAGCTCTGCGAACAAATCGCAAAAGACTGCGAGAAGGCAAGGCAAATTCTGGCAAAACAATAAGCACAGGAACTTACAATGTCTAAGAAAGTATTAATCGCAATTGCAGACGGGATTGAAGAATTGGAGGCCGTTACTATTATCGACGTTCTAAGAAGGGCAAAGGCCGATGTTACTGTTGCCTCGGTGGGCTCAAAGCAGGTTACTGCCAGCCGGGGCGTAAAATTAGAGGCAGATGCGCTTATTTCAGATTGCACCGAAAACGTCTACGATTTAATTGTCCTTCCCGGCGGTATGCCAGGAGCGGAAAACTTAAGAGACAGCAATGAACTGACCATCCTTCTAAAAGCGCAGGCACAATCGGGTAGGTATTACGCAGCGATTTGTGCATCGCCGGCGGTCGTCTTGCAGCACCACGGTCTTTTAGAAAATAAAAAGGCAACCTGTTATCCATCGATGCTTTCGCAGTTAACTAACGCTGCCGATGGCAAAGTCGCCGTCGACGGCAACCGTATTACCAGCCAGGGACCGGCAACGGCCCTGCAGTTCGCAATAAAATTAGTCGAGCTGCTCTTCGGAAAGGAAAAGTCAAACGAAATAGCGCAGGCCATGCTGGCTGCCTGACTTCAGCAAAAAAAGGCAATGAAATTTCCGGACGCAGTCGAACAATATTACAGAGGTCATAGCACATGATGAATGATGACAACCTTCGAAAAGCGGTTGATTTGATTGGCAAGTCAAAAACCATTCTGCTGACGACCCATACCAAGCCGGATGGGGACGCCTGCGGCTCTGTGATGGCAATGCACGAAGCCCTTACTGCCCTCGGCAAAAAGACCCGGCTTCTTATGCTGTCGGAAATACCCGAATGGTACGAATTTCTCTTTGCCGAAAAAGTACCTGTGCTCGGCGAAGATGTCACCATCGAACAGCTCGGTCAGGGCCAGTTCGGCGAAGCCGATTTGATTATGATTATCGACACCAACAGCTACAGCCAGATGCCTAAATTCGATGAGTTTCTCAGACAAAATACCAAACCCATCCTTGTAATCGACCACCACGTAACCACCGATGAAATCGGCGACGGCGAGATGGTTGACACCAGCGCCGCGGCCACAGCCCTTGTCGTCTTTGAATTGCTCAAATACGCCAAATGGCCGGTAACAGAAAAAATCGCTCGAGCACTTTTTGTAGCTGTAGCAACCGACACAGGCTGGTTCCAGTTCAACAATACAGACAGCAGGGTTCACCGAACCTGCGCGGATTTAATAGAGGCCGGCGCGAATCCGACCCAACTCCATTACACCCTGTACCAAAATTTCTCGCCCCAGCGCTTCAGGTTGATGGCCGCGATGTTCAATACGCTTGAATTACATCTCGACGGCCGCTTCGCAACCCAGTACCTCCGACAGGTCGATTTTGAGCAGACAGGCGCCGTATATAACGACACGGAGAATTTAATTGACGAATGCCGTCGCATAGGCATGGTTGAAGCGGCGGCCCTGTTCGTCGAATTAGCAGATGGACGGATTAAATGTTCCCTCAGAAGTAACGACACTATTGACGTCCGCGAAATCGCCGCCAAATTCGGCGGCGGAGGACATACCAACGCCGCCGGTACACACCTGCCCGGCCCTTTAAACAAGGCCACCGAGCTTATCTTGGCTGAAGTGACGGAACACTTTAAGCGGCTGGACGCCAAATGACCGCCTATTCAGGCGGACAATAATAAGGAGGCTTGCCGAGATGGTTCGGCATGAATACCCGGCTTAGAATGGCCTGCCCCTGCTTGCTGTCGGCCGGGACCCACCGACCGTCACCGAGCATGCAAATCAGCCGTCCCCGCCCCCATTGTTTAGCGCCACCGGTCCCCCCATCAATACCACCAGAAGTATAAGCGTCCGCGGCAGCAGGATTAGGCCTTTCCAAAAAGCCTATGAAACGTTCGGATTCATTTGGCTCGTCGATATAACTAAATACGTATGCCCTGACCCCGGCCGGACGACCGCAGGGAAGCGGCCCGGAAGGGGCCTCGATAGGACCAGCTAATTCGCTTCGCGAGACGAAAAGCTCCCCGGTGTTCAGGTCACAAAACCACGCCAGTTCGCTCTCCACAACTTCTTCCACGACCTTTTCAGGCCACGATAGCCATACAATAGTGACCAAAAGCACAAACACCGAAGCCGTGGTCACACCCAAAATTAACCCCGGGTGTGCGTTAATCCATCTCCTTGTCTCTACAGTCAATCGTTCCCAGTGGTGTTTAACCTCGTACCGCAGCCAGTTAGGCACCTTAAAAAACATTTCGACATCCCCAAATAATTCCAACCTGAAAACTGTCAACTCGGTACGTAGATAACTTCTGCACGGCCTCACCTGAATAGTTTTAGCGCGGCGTCACCAATGAGCACCTCAAGCAAACGCTGTATATCAGGGTTGTCATCTGACGCCTCAGATGCCGATATCTCCCGATTCGCAAACTTTACCGTGCGCGGGTCTTTCCATCTGAAGTATTCACAATGAAAGTCGGCGAAAGACATATTGCATCCTCCGCTGTGCCTCGCCGTTATCTGCTGGCAATGATGTGGGTCGTCCCATCGGTACCAAACGGGAGGTTTTGGACAGCAGTTAATAGGACCGTAGGCGCTATGTATCCATTTCCAGCAGCTGCTCGCATCCACAAAAACCATCCTTCTGCTCGGGCTTTTGATATTGTCCAGGCTCCAGTTTATCGTACCTGATATGGAATAATCCCGCAGAAAGTTAGACCTGTCGGTCCCGCATTCGTACACGCCCAAAGTCTCTTCGGTATAAGGCCACAGAACGCCGTCTTCCACCGCCTGCTCAGTATTGCCTACATCATTACTCGGCCAGGCGGGCCCGTCAGCAACCCAGAAATGATCAACCCGCGAATCATTCCAGAAAGTACTGGGCGAAGGCACCTTGTCTTCGTTGTCCATGGAATAAAAATTCCACGCAAACATCAGCTGGCGCATGTTCGAAAAACAGTCTACCCGCCTGCCCGCTTCCCTGGCCTTACTTAATGAGGGCAGAAGAATAGACATCATCATCGATATGATGGATATCACCACAAGCAGCTCCACCAGCGTAAAGCCACCCAAGGCTACGCCAACACCCACTATTCTCCGCTGTCGAGCCATCTACCTGTTCTCGATTCAATTCTGAAGAACGAAACCGACTGACAAATACCCATGCAATTATATAACAATTACGCCTGTCTGGCAAAAATCAGAATCAATTACGCTACAATTTCGCCTCCAAAGGTAAAGGGGCGGATTAATGCGCCTGCAGATTACCTGCCGTCAATATACAAGTCCCGAAAACGGGCCCGATGTTACACAAAAAATGCCGTTACGTCATTTTTTCACGCCCAAAGCCCAAAATCGGCAAAATGGCTGGGCCCGATACCCCCCAGCTTAAGCCGCTTTGCCCGAGGCCCTTGCCCCACCCACCTCTGCAAAAAAACGCGAAAAAACCCGTTTTTTAACAACTGGAAGAACAATCTGCCCGGATTGACAGTAGATAATTTAGCAGAAGAGGAAAATTGAAAAAAACATTAAAAAAACCTTGACTGCGTGTCGATAGCGCAATAAACTGGGATTTGTAAGGTGTATAGGCTGATTTACGTAACAGCCCGCCGGAAATGTTTTAGGTTAGGGTCTTGATGAAAATCTTTATAATCTGTTTTATGTTGCTCTAAAACTGTTACAGGCAAACGCCGATGTATAATCGAAGCCGCTGGCAGTTTTAAGCAGCGGCTTTTTTGTTGCTCTTTGTTAACTATATAGCTATAACCGACTGCTAAAGCCAATTAGGGCTGATGCCCGATAGCTAACTAATGACTGCGGTTAGCCTGCGGGCTCGTAGCTCAGCTGGTTAGAGCGCACGCCTGATAAGCGTGAGGTCGGTAGTTCGAGTCTACCCGGGCCCATTTCCATTGGCTGTTGTCAGTTGGAACCAGGCTCGG
>CP070830.1:1374249-1377070 GCA_020344865.1 Planctomycetota bacterium | reverse complement strand
GAGAAGTTTTCGGGGATGACGACGCTCTGAGCAAATTCTGGGTTCAAAAGCTGGGCCGCGAAGCCAAATCGGTGGAGGCAGCCGAGGCAATAGATTTGCTTAATATGATTCGAGCCAAGACAATGAAGCAAGGTGGTGTTGGCTATGTGGCGCCGGACAAGGGTTCATTTCCGGTTATGGCTGATTTCAATCGGTTTGTGCTTGCCGCCGGCGGCATCCCTACTATGACTTGGTTGGACGGACTTAGTGAGGGCGAACAGGCCCTTGAAGAGCTTGTCGAAGTTGCCGTCAGCGCCGGCGCTGCGGCCATCAACTTCATACCCCACCGCAATTACACGCCGGGCATAAAAGACCAAAAGCTGGAAAATCTTTACGATGTTGTGGAACTGGCCGAGAAGCTGGGTCTGCCTGCGGTGGTCGGTACGGAAATGAACAGTCCCGGCCAGAAATTTGTTGATGATTTTAATTCCGAGGAACTCTCGCCTGTGTCGGGAGTATTTTTGAAAGGCGCCTATATCGTTTATGCCCATTCGGTTTTGCAGCAAAAAGCCGCCTTGGGATATACGGGCGAATGGGCGGAGAATAATTTTGACACTGTCGCGGAGAAAAACGAATTCTTTGAAAAACTCGGTCGTTCGCTTGAGGTCGAGAACGAAGGTGTCCTTGGTAACTTGAGCGAAAGTGCAACTCCTCAGCAGATATTAAATAAAGTTGGCAACTCATTATGAAAGCACATAACAAGGTAAATCTGCCGCAAACGCAACACGCCGTGCAACTGGTTGGTCCGGACGAGCTGGTCTTGAATAAATCCAAAGAAGTCTTCCGTCCCGGCCGGCATCACATTCTTTGCAGGGTTGAGGCGGTTGGTCTGTGCTTTTCAGACCTCAAGCTGTTGAAGCAGTTTTCATCCCACGCCCGCAAAACTGAAATAGTCAGCGGCATTGACCCCGGTGTACTGAAGGAGATTCCAAGCTACGCACCCGCAGATATCCCCACCGTACCCGGTCACGAGGCGGTGGTGAGAATCGCGGAGGTTGGCCCGGGTGTGGAGAGTTTTGAGCCCGGTCAGCGATATCTTGTTGAAACCGACTACCGCTGGCTGCCCACCACCGGCTCTAACGCCTCCTTCGGCTATAACTTTGAAGGAGCTCTTCAGGAGTATGTCCTGATGGATGAAAGGGTCATCACGTCGCCAGAAGGTGACTTAATGTTAATACCAGTTTCGGAAGGCCTTTCTGCGTCAGCGATAGCTTTAGTGGAGCCGTGGGCCTGTGTTGAAGATGCCTATGCTACGAAAGAACGGCGAAGACTGAAACAAGATGGCCGGATGCTGGTTGTCGCCGAGACTGAACTCACAGAAGATGTGTTTGATAAATTGTTTAATCGCTACGGCCGGCCGGGACAAATAACCTGGGTCTCAAAGTTTGCGGCGCCACCGCTTCTGGATATTGCAATAACCACAGCCGCGGACATATCAAAAATTGCCGGTGCCGCCTATGATGATGTAATCTATTTTGGGTCCAAGGCAAATACGCTCGAGGTTCTGTTTGAAAAACTTGCTCCGGGCGGTCTCGTTAATATCGTTCTTTGCGGCGGCAGATTCGGCAGGGATGTTGTCGCGCCGGTGGGCCGAGTTCACTACGGCGGTGTTCGCATCGTCGGCACAACAGGGCTGGACCCGGCCTAGTCTATGGCGTGTATCCCCGAGACGGGCGAGGTCCGGGTCGGCGACAAGATTAATGTAGTAGGCGCGGGCGGGCCTATGGGAACGATGCACGTGATACGAAATATCTGTCAGGGTGTTGGAGGTGTAAGTGTTTTTGCGGCTGATATAGACGAGAACCGACTCGCTGTACTGTCAAAACTGGCCGAACCCTTGGCCAAGAAAAACAATATCAGGTATGAGCCTTACAATCCCAGAACTCATAAAATTGAAGAATCCTTCGACTACACGGTAGTGATGGCACCCATGCCTGAACTTGTGTCCACGTCAGTTAAAACCGCTGAGAAAGGTGCAGTCATAAACATATTCGCCGGCATCCCTGCTGATGTTACCGCAACAATCGACCTGAATGCTTATATCGAAAAGCAATTGTATTTTATTGGAACGAGCGGCTCTGTTCTCGAGGATATGAAGCGCGTCTTGGCCAAGGTTGAATCCCGACACCTGGACACCGATGTCTCGGTTGCCGCCGTATGCGGACTGGATGGGGCAGGCGATGGAATTCGGGCGGTTGAAAAAAGGCGGATATCTGGTAAGATAATGGTTTATCCGGCCTGTAAGGGATTGGGCCTGACGGAGCTGTCAAGGCTCAGCGAGGATATGCCCGACGTTGGCAAGTATCTGGTTAAGGGTATCTGGAACAAGAAAGCAGAAGATGCTCTTTTGAAAGCATACCAAAAATCTCAGAGTGGAGTGTAGCGCAAAATGAGCTATTCCAAACGCATCGAAAAAGCGTACGAGCCGGCGAAGGAGCTTTACGCTGATATGGGGATTGATACCGAAAAGGCAATCCAACAGCTGGGCGAGATACGAATTTCGCTGCACTGCTGGCAGGGAGATGATGTGGGCGGATTCGAAAGCGATGAGGGATTGGCCGGAGGGGGCATTATGGCTACGGGAAGTTATCCCGGGAAGGCAAGGACGGCAGATGAGCTGCGAATGGATTTGGAGAAGGCGCTTAGCCTGATACCGGGTAAGCACCGGTTGAATCTGCACGCCATATACGCTGAAACGGGCGGCGAGCGGGTCGAACGAAATAAACTGGAGGGCAAGCATTTTTCCGGCTGGATAGACTGGGCGAAGGCAATGGGGATGGGT
>CP070830.1:1370291-1374149 GCA_020344865.1 Planctomycetota bacterium | reverse complement strand
CAGGGCCAGGAACCCTCGGCGATGATGTACGGTTGAATCCTGACGGTTTCCGGCAATACGCAACTATAAAATCCCGGTTTCTCATCCCCCAGTGAATTGAGGGGATCACTATGCCAGAGAAGTACGTGTACATGTTTTCGGAAGGCGATTCCACCATGAAGGAGCTCCTGGGGGGCAAGGGAGCGAACCTTGCGGAGATGACAAATCTGGGAGTTCCGGTACCGCCGGGCTTTACGATTACCACAAAGATGTGCCGCGCATATTATGAAAGCAAGGGTAAATGGCCTAAGGGGCTGCGCGAGGAGGTGGACGCGAACATTGCCAAGTTAGAGCGAGCAATGAAGGCGGAGCTCGGCGACCCGAACCGGCCGCTGCTTGTGAGCGTCCGCAGCGGTGCGGCAGTATCGATGCCCGGGATGATGGATACGGTGCTTAATCTGGGGCTGAATGATACGGTGATTGAGGGGATTATCAAAAAGACGGGCAATCCGCGATTTGCTTACGATATATATCGACGGTTTATCGATATGTTCGGGGATGTGGTGATGGGATGTGACCATGAGCATTTTGAGGAGGTGCTGGCGACTGCGAAGAAGAAAGCAAAGGTCAAAGTGGACAATGAATTGAACGCCGAGCAGTTGAAAGAGGTTGTTAAAGTATACAAGGCCGTTTACAAGAAACATATCGGGCGACTGTTTCCGCAGGATGGACGGGACCAGCTGACGCATTCGATAAATGCGGTGTTCGGCTCGTGGATGACGCCGCGGGCGGTGACGTATCGGAAGCTGAACAACATTACGGGCCTTCTGGGGACGGCGGTCAATGTTCAGGCAATGGTGTTCGGGAATATGGGCGAGGACTGCGGGACGGGCGTCTGCTTTACTCGCAATCCGAGCACGGGCAAGAAGGAATTCTACGGTGAGTTCCTGATGAATGCCCAGGGCGAGGACGTTGTGGCCGGCATCAGGACGCCGATGGAGCTAAGGAAACTGGCCAAGATAATGCCAAAAGCCTACGGGAAGCTGACAAAACTGATGACCAAACTGGAGAGGCACTATAAGGACATGCAGGATATGGAGTTCACGATTCAGGAGAGCAAACTCTATATTCTGCAGACTCGGATGGGCAAACGGACGGCAGAGGCGGCGGTCAAAATTGCGGTTGATATGGCCAACGAGAAGCTTATTTCACGGAGGGAGGCCATCAAGCGGGTGACGCCGGAGCAATTAGACAGGCTGCTGCATCCGCACTTTGACCCGAAGGCGAAACGCGAGGTTATAGCCAAGGGACTGCCCGCGTCGCCGGGTGCGGCTGTCGGACAGGTTGTGTTTACGGCCGATACGGCGGAAGCATGGAGGGACAAGGGCAAGAAAGTTGTTCTCGTCAGGATAGAGACGAGCCCGGAAGATATCGGCGGGATGGACGCGGCGCAGGGAATTTTGACTGCCCGCGGCGGGATGACGAGTCACGCAGCGGTGGTCGCGCGTGGTATGGGCAAACAGTGCGTGGCGGGTGCGGGCAGCCTGAATATCCATTACAAAAACAAAAACCTAACGGTCGGCAAATTGACCGTGAGGGAAGGGGACTGGATTAGTCTTGATGGTACGAGCGGTGAGGTGATGACAGGACAGTTGGCGACAGTGCCGCCAACTTTGAGCGGTGACTTCGGTAAGTTTATGAGGATATGCGACCAGATTCGCAGGCTCGGCGTGCGGACGAACGCCGATACGCCGGCGGACGCCAGACGGGCAAGAGAATTCGGGGCGGAAGGCATCGGACTTTGCCGGACGGAGCATATGTTCTTCGAGGGCGAGCGTATCTGGCCGGTTCGTTCAATGATTCTGGCGGCTGATGATTACGCGGCGATGCTGGGCGAACTCGAGGCGGCGGAGACACAGAAGGAAAAGAAGGCGATTGAAAAGGAGCACGCGGTCGCCAGGAAGCAGTTCGAAGGTGCGCTGTCAAAGCTGCTTCCCCTGCAGCGCGGCGACTTCGAGGGGATATTCAAGGCGATGTCGGGTCTGCCGGTAACAATTCGGCTGCTTGACCCGCCACTGCATGAGTTTCTGCCTCAGGACGCAGCGAGCCAGGCGGAGATGGCGAGGCGGCTGAAGGTAAAACCGGCGGTTGTGAAGAATAAGGTAGACCAGCTGCACGAGTTTAATCCGATGTTAGGTCATCGGGGCTGTCGGCTGGCGGTGACTTATCCGGCCATGTGCCGGATGCAGGCGCGGGCGATTATCGAGGCGGCCCTGAACGTCAAGAAAAAGGGAGTATCGGTCAAGCCGGAGATTATGATTCCACTGGCCGGTGCGGTTTCAGAACTGAAGCTGGTCAAGGACGAGATTGTGGATGAAATCGGGAAGGTCTTCAAGGAAAGAAGAGCGAAGGTTGACTATATGGTTGGGACGATGATAGAGGTGCCGCGGGCCGCTTTGACGGCGGACGAGATTGCGAAGGAGGCACAGTTCTTCAGCTTCGGTACGAACGACCTGACGCAGATGACAATGGGCTTTTCCAGGGATGATGCGGGCAAGTTCCTCGGCGAGTATGTCAACAAAGGGATTTATGCCGCCGACCCGTTCCAGACGCTCGACCAGACGGGTGTCGGCAAGTTAGTGGAGATGGGCACAAGGCTGGGCAGAAAGACGCGGAAACAATTGAAAGTGGGCATCTGCGGTGAGCACGGCGGCGAGCCGGCGAGCATTGATTTCTGCCATCGTGTTGGGATGGATTATGTGTCCTGTTCGCCGTTCAGGGTGCCGATAGCGAGACTGGCGGCTGCTCAGGCGGCGGTTAGAAATAAGTAGTAGAGTTTTTGACATAAATTCGGCTTAGTGTAAAATATGAAGGTGTGCCGATATATATCTCGGTGCACCTTTTTTTGTTGCTGCGAAGCGACCAGGATTTATGGTGAGAGTAGCTCAGCTGGTCAGAGCACTGGATTGTGGATCCAGGGGTCGCGGGTTCAAATCCCGTCTCTCACCCTTTTCGGAAGACAAGTTCGGGGTCAAGCGCTTCGTCTGCGTCGCAGTTTTGGTCTGGGAGTAGCAAAGAAGCCTACCGCAACCGGCTCAAGTGGCGGAAGGACTGGATGTGTTTTTTCTGAGCGGATTGGCCGGATAGAAGGCTCTGAGTCTTTAGGGCTGGAGTTTTGCAATAGTGCGGTGTCAGTGGCGGCTTGGTAGATGTTGCTGGTTACCCCGTGGTTATCGATTTGGCCGACAAGCTTGAATCCGCACTTGCGGTAGAGTTTGTTTGCGGGCTCATTTGCGGCCGCGACAAGAACCTTGACTTTGTCGAGTCCTATTTTTCTGCAATGCTCGAGGCTTTTGCGGACTAATTCTGTTGCGAGTCCGTTGTGGTATTTTTCCGGGTCGACGGCGATGGAAAGCAGCTCGGCGTCGGGCAGGTCCATCTTCTTTACCCGGCTGGGATAAAAGAGCGTCTCGAAGACTTTCCTGATTTTCTTAAACGAGAACATTTTCCCCGCTAAGAGCAGCGCGAAACGCCAGCCTTTTTTGGCTATGATGGATTTGTAGAGCCTGTTGAGATTCGTGGTAAAAGCTACGAAGCCGAGTACCTTGTCATTGTCCTCGACGGCGAAGCCAAAGCTGGAGGCGCTCTTGGCAATGGCCTCATATAGAGCGGTAACGAAATCGAGGCCAAGTGAACTTATAAATCCGGTATTAATTCCCTGAATGTGGAGGGTGGCAACGCTGCGGGCATGTCTTGCTGTGAGTGGAACCGATTTCATAAAAAATCGGCTGTTTTAGTAAAACAACACCTGGCTTTAAGAGCGTCGCTTTCGAAGGAAGAATAATGTGCCCAGGCCAAGCAGGACCACGGTTGCCGGTT
>CP070830.1:1363911-1370191 GCA_020344865.1 Planctomycetota bacterium | reverse complement strand
TTCTACTTTGATTTCTTGGACCTTATTGTGGTCCCGGGCATATTACCAAATGGAAAGGTATACAGCATCTGGCTTGACACGGGCGATGCCGGTTATGTTTTAACGAATAGCCTTACACTACTCGAAAATGACCTGGCCATATATCCTACAGGCAGACAAAGTTGGTCATCGGCGTACGCTGGAATCTGCTATCTTCCGTCTCTTCAGCTCGGTGAGGCAATAATCACAAACCCACCTTGCAGGTACCTGCACTTACAATGGGAGCTTAGACTTCTCGGTTTGCCGGTATGGCAGCAGAAGGGAGCATTGGTTGGTCTTGGCTTGATGCGGGAATTCAAGTATATAGTGTTTGACAACATAAAAAAAGAAGCAACGTTCGCACTCACAGGGCCGTTTGTGCCGGAAAAGCCGCAAAGATGGGAAAGCTATTCGTTCGAGATTGAAAATGGTCGGCTTATGGTTAACATGCCTGTCGAAGACGTACAGTCCCGTATTGTGTTCGATACGTGCGGCAGGTACGGAATGGTTGTCACGTTGGATATGTGGAGAAAGCTGCCGGAAGAAATCAGGGCTTCCGCAAAAATTAAGAAAGGCAGGTTCTTTTCCGGATTTCTTGGCAAACTGCCTTGCCGCAGAGCAATAGTCAGAAGACTTAAAATAGGAAGTTTGATTTTAACGAATGCTGAAATTATAATTCTCCCGGAAGACAGCCCATATTTGTCGACAGGGTACTCTGTCAGCATGAAATATTTTAAGAATAACGTAGTCGCTCTTGATTTTGAGCAAGGTCTTATGTGGATTAAAAACTATGGGACTGATTGACACGCACTGTCACCTGACCTTTGATGACCTGGCGCGTGATATTGAGCAGGTTTTGCAGCGGAGCATAGCCGCGGGTGTCACAAGCTGGATAACCGTAGGCACCGACAGCGAAGAGAACCGAAAGGCAATCGAGCTGGCTGGCAGATTCGATAAGATGTACGCGGCCATAGGGATTCATCCGCACGATGCAAAGACTGTAACGGCCGAGACAATCGAAGAACTGAAAAAGCTGGCAGAAAATGAACGAGTTGTTGCGATAGGCGAAACAGGGCTGGATTATCACTACGACTTCTCAAAAAGGCGAGACCAGGTAAGGGTGTTTGCTGAACACCTGGAAGTCGCGGCCGAGTTGGGTCTGCCGGTAATTATCCACTGCAGGAAGGCGTTCGAGGAGACTCTGGATATTTTGGAGCGGCACGGCGGCGGCGTTGAAAAAGTAGTCTTTCACTGTTTCAGCGGCTCTGCTGAGCAGGCGAAAATTCTGCTCGACCGTGGTTTTTATATTTCATTCACCGGCGTGGTGACGTTCAAAAACGCCCGCATAAAACAGCAGGCCGCCGAAGCCGTTCCGCTTGACAGATTGATGCTCGAAACCGATTGTCCCTATATGTCGCCCGAGCCGATGCGAAAGCAGAAAGTCAACGAGCCGGCCCTTATGGTTCACACCGCGAGATTCCTGGCTGATTTAAAGAAGGTGCCTTTGCCTGATTTCACAGAGGCCGTAACCGCCACCAGCGAGGCCTTTTTCGGCCTTACGGACAGGTAGGAAAACGACAGTTCGGGTTGCCGGCGGGCGGGTCTTAACCGCTTTGCACGTCAGTTTAGTTCTATCTCACCAAGTGTCCAAAACACTTACAAGTGGCCTTTAACAGTATTAAAAATGGGGTTTTGGCCTTATCACTTGACTTTTTGTCAAATCATCCTATATTTAGGTAGCCAGAGCCTTTATACCGTTAGGAAGGCGGGTTTCAGTCGATTCGGTACTTTGAGGGCAAAGCGATTTCACCCAGCTAAAATGCTTAGAGTGCAGCATGACGGTTTCAGGGATTTTGTGCGTGTGTAGAATGATTGGATTTCAAGGTCTTGTTGAGGGTTAACAGAAGCATATATGCCGGGATTCTTTGACCAGTCGGTGGTTAATCAGGTTCAGCAGGCGAACGACATTATTGATGTTGTCGGCGAGCACCTGAGCCTGAAGAAGAAAGGCAGGGAGATGGTCGGGCTGTGCCCCTTCCACGATGATCATCGGCCAAGTCTTTACGTCAACCCCGGCAAGCAGATATTTAAGTGCTTTGCGTGCGGCGCTGGCGGCGACGTATTCAAGTTTGTTCAGATGCGGGAGAACCTCAGTTTCTCCCAGGCGATAGAGAGATTGGCCGAACGCGTCGGGATAAAGCTAAAGGTCGCCAAAACTCCCAAGACCAAAGACCAGGCGACGGATGTTGACCCGAGCAAACTGGCGAAGGTCAACGCCTGGGCGGCGGCGTATTTTGAGAGAAATCTTGCGGACAAGGAAAAGGGTAAACGCGCCAGAGACTATCTCGCCGAGAGACAAATGTCACCGGAAAGTATAAAAAAATGGCGTCTCGGTCTCGCCGTCTCGAATGATGATTTGTTCAAGGCGGCAAAAGGCAAAGGTATTCCGAGCAAGCTTCTGGAACAGGCCGGACTTATTGTGCCGCAGATGGGAGGCGCCGGCTTCGCCGACAAGTTTGTAAATCGGCTGATGTTTCCCATTACCGATGTAACGGGCAGGGTGATTGGTTTCGGCGGGCGCACCCTTGACCAGGCGGGCGCGAAGTACATAAATTCACCCACAACAGCTTTGTTCGACAAGAGTAATTGCCTCTATGGTCTTGAGCATGCACGGCACCATATCGGCTCGACGGGTCTGGCGGTTGTCGTCGAAGGTTACACCGACTGCATAATGGCACACAGCAAGGGCTGCGGAAACGTGGTTGCTACGCTTGGCACGAGTTTTACAAGCGGTCACGGCCGGCTGCTTCGGCGTTATGCAAAGAAAGTGGTTCTGGTCTTTGACAGTGACACGGCAGGCATCGAAGCGGCCAACAGGGCGCTTGAGGTTTGTCTATCCCAGCATATAGATATAAGCCTTGCTTCGGTGCCGGCTGGGAAAGACCCGTGTGACTTTATTCTAAGTGACGGCGAAGAACGGTTCAAGGAATTGGTAGATGAGGCCGTCGATGTCTTCCGGTTTAAATGGAACAGGTTAACAGAGGCTTTCCAAAATGACGATACGCTCGTAGACAACAAAGCTGCAGTGGAGGAATTCTTACAGACGATAGCAACGGCCGTCCATGCGGGCAATCTGTCGGCCATAGACAGAGGTCTAATTGTTAATCGACTCTCGAAGATTATTGGTCTGGACGGCAAGGAGATAAATTCTCAATTGCGCAAGAGACTCAAGACGGCCGAGAGAATTGCAAGTTATAATCTCGAAAACAGGAAAGTCCGAACTGCGGACCTCGGCCAAGGGTTCTTCGCCGCGGCCCAGCGGGAAATTTTGGAAGTGCTGCTAAATGAGCCCGGCCTGTTTGAGACTGTACAGCGGAATATCAGCCGCGACGTCTTTGATGTACCGATATACAAGGAAATTGCAGAAATACTTTTCGACTTACTGAGCGAAAAACCCGCAGCGACTCTGGCCGAGGTACTGGCCAGAGCGGAATCGACCGAGGCAGGCTCTGTTATCGTGCAGTTGGCGCAGACGGGAGAAGAAAAGGGCAATTTCGAATTGCGACTGAGCGGGGCCCTGGAGGCGGTAAAGAGCGCCGAAGAACAGAAGAAAAAAAGCCGGGTAAAACCAACGGAAGACCAAATAAATTTCCTGAGGTCTTTCTCTGAAAGTGCCACAAGGCGAGACCCGCGTAACGTAGGGATGGTAGAGTGAACAATTGTTCGTAAGTGACCGTAGGATAAGAGCATACGCAAAGTGTTGGATGGCTGGTTAATCCGAGTTTTAGTTTGAGTTGATTAGAATTTGATTTGATTATGAGAATGTAAGGGTGCCGATTGTGGCAAGAAAAAGTCTAAGAGCGAATAGGCCGGATACCGAGACACGAAAACTCCAGGCCGACGCCCAGGCGTCATCGAACACCAAGGCGGATGATGTTGAGCGCCAAATAAAAGCAATTACCGAAAAGGGCAAAAGAAAGGGATATCTCACCTACGAAGAGATGAACGAGGACCTGTCCGATGATATCGTCTCCCCGGCGCGCCTCGACAGCTTATTGGCGACTCTTGACGAGATGGGAATCCACCTTCTTGACGAAGCAGACGTGGAGAAGCACGAAGAAGAGGAATTTGGAGCGGCTGAGGGCGAAGAAGAACCGAGCAAGGAGGAACAGCTCAAGGAAGATGAGCTGCTCGAAAGACAGTTGGTCGGTGAGGCTGAAGTCACTCGCCGCATCGACGACCCGATACGGACGTATCTGACACAAATGGGCGAGATCGACCTGCTGACAAGGGAGCAGGAGATTTCGCTTGCTCGCAAGATAGAGATGGCACGTATGGGCTTTAGAAGAAAGATGCTTGAGAGCGATTACTGCGCCCGGAACGCGGTGGATATACTTCAGCAGGTTCACGAGGGCATGTTGAGCTTTGACAGGACGATGAAGATAAGCACGGCCGAGAACTTGGTCAGGTCGGTCATAAAGAAGCGTCTGCCGGGCAACATTCAGACGGTGAACAGCCTGCTAAAAAAGAACCAATCTTTGTTCAACAAGCTTTTGAAGGACTCCTCCGGGAATGGAGGCAAGAGTGCCGACAAGACGGTGCTAAAGTGCATGCACCGGAACAAACGTAAGGTTGCGACGCTGCTCGAAGAACTGAGCCTGCGAACGAGCAGAATTCAACCAATGAAAAACAAGCTGCACGGTATCTGCCGGAAGATGCACCAGTTAGAGGAGACTATTGGTGCCGGGCCTAACCAGGATATAAGAGAGGACGACATTGATGCCATGAAACAGGAGCTGGCCGGGCTGCAGGAATTGGCGATGGAGACCCCCAAGCAGCTCGATAAAAGGCTGCGGGCCATCGAGCGTGTTTTCAACCAGTACGAGCATGCCAAACGAATGCTCTCAAGTGCGAACCTGCGGTTGGTGGTTTCAATCGCCAAGAAATATCGAAACCGCGGCTTGAGCTTTTTGGATATAATCCAGGAGGGCAATACCGGACTGATGAGGGCGGTTGATAAATATGAATACCGCAGAGGGTACAAATTCAGCACGTATGCCACGTGGTGGATTCGTCAGGCGATTACCCGGGCGATTGCCGACCACGCGAGGACTATTCGAATTCCGGTTCACATGATAGAGACAATGAGCCGCCTGCGGACCGCCAGCAAAGTGCTGCTTCAAAGACTCGGCAGAGAACCGAGTATTGAGGAAATCGCCGAAGAGGCCGAGATGAGTATTGAGGAGACCCGAAGGGTCCTGAAGATATCCAAGCACCCCATCAGTCTCGACCGGCCCATAGGCGAGAGCGATGACAGTTATTTCGGCGACTTCATCGAGGACGACGATGTGGATTCGCCGGTGGCCTCTGCTGCGCAGGAGATGCTCAAGGAGAGAATCGATACGGTCCTGAAGACGCTTTCATACCGTGAGCGCGAGATTATCAAGCTGCGCTACGGCATCGGTGATGGCTACACTTATACGCTCGAGGAGGTCGGCAGGATTTTCAAAGTCACGCGAGAGCGCGTCAGGCAGGTAGAGGCAAAAGCCATACGCAAGCTTCAGCACCCCGTAAGAAGCCGCAGGCTCGAAGGATTCCTCGACCACAAAACGGTGTAGGTGGATTACAGAACGTTCCGTCGGGGGATAAACTTTTTGTTATGCGCTTGTGTGTGGGGTGGAAGTTTAAAGCGGCAAGATTGCCTTGATGGTTCTGTGCCGCGACCTTTCAGGCTTTGGGGACATCCATTTCCTTTGTATCTTGCGAACTGCAGCAAAAGGTAGTTTCCATGCGTGGTGATAAAAAAAGGCCCCGCTTTTGGGCGGGACCTTGCGGTTTTTCATCCTTGTGATCTGCAATCCTGGTCAGGCGGGACGCACATTTGTCGCCTGTGGGCCTTTTCTGCCCTCGCCAACTTCGTACTCCACTTCCTGGCCCTCTTGCAACGGCCCACCTCCCTTTGTTTCGACGTTGGAGCGGTGGATGAATAAATCCTCACCACCTTCATCCGGGCTGATAAAACCGTAGCCTTTCCTTTCGTTAAACCATTTTACTTTACCTTTTGCCACAATCTTCTCCTTAGGCCCTTAACTTCGGCCTTTACTAAAATTCCCTCGTTTCTTATTAGGAGCTATTCTCCGAGGGATGCCAAAGAATAGTCCTTAAAGACTGCTATAAACTTAGCATGCTGGGGTGGGGATGTCAAGGAAATAATCTGGACATCTTTTTTGGTGGATTATTAGGGGCCGCGGACATTTACTGC
>CP070830.1:1360692-1363811 GCA_020344865.1 Planctomycetota bacterium | reverse complement strand
TCTGCCTGAGGATTACAACGTTGCCGACATCGACCCCAACAGCATTCTGCTCGAGGACGAAATCGCGCCGGACAGGGTGGTATTATACGGCCGGCTTGTTGTGGCCAAGTTCAGCCGCTCCGCAGTTCAGGAATTACTCTCTGAGCTGCAAACGCCCGGCGAGGTGGAACTGCTCGTCTCAGGCCAGCTAACAGACGGGACAATATTCGAAGGTACCGATACCATCAGGATTGTCGGGCGTGAGCGGAAGTTAACTTTACGACGGCGCGTCGGCAGATGAGCCTTGCTGCTGTGCGGGTATGACGGTGACGGGGGCGATTTGTTCGAGGGGGTCTTTTAGCTTTTCGGCCTCGCCGACGACAACGACGATGAGCTTGTCGGTCTCGATGGTGCTTTGGACGAGGCGCTCGCAGTCGGGCCGCTCGGCCGCGGCGATTGCGGCGAGGAGCCTTTCGAGATAATCGGCGCCGAGCTGCTGCGATTCAATCAGCCACAGGTCGCCTGCAATCTGCTGGGGTATCTCGCGCTGCCTTACGAAGCTGCCGAGTATGTACGAGCGGCTGTTTTCGAGCTCTTCGTCGGTGGGGGCTTCGGTTTTGAGTCTTTGAATCTCGTCGAGGACGGCCTGGACGGCCTCGGGGGTGGATTCTGTCTTGGTGAAGGTCCCGACGTTGAATTGGCCGGCGAACCGGTTCGCGCTATAGCCGCCCCAGACGCCGTAGGTGAGGCCCTTCGCCACGCGGATGGTCTCGTTTAGGCGGCTGTTGAAGGCCCAGCCGAAATAGTTGCTGACGATGCGGCTGACGAAATAACCCTCATCGTGGCGTGTGATGCCGAGCTGGCCGGCTCGAATCTGGCTCTGTATGCTGCCGGGCCTGTCGACGAGATATATGTGCGTCTGGTCCGGCTTGGCGAGCTGCGGCAATTCTATATCCGGCTTTGGTCCGGCGGCCTGCCAGTCGCCGAAGGTTTCATCTGTCAGGTCAAATGCCCGCGGCGGGTCGATATCTCCCGCGAATATGAGGACGGCCATATCCGGACGGGCGAATCCGGCCCACCATTGTTTTAAGTCGTCAACGGCGAGCGCGTTTACGTCCTCGATTTCGCCGGTCGCCGTGCGCGAGTAGGGATGCTCGCCGTACAGGCTGCGGCGAAGCTGCCTGTTGGCCTGGTAGGTCGGCTCAGCCGACTGGACGGCGAGTGAGGTAAGGACCTGCTTGCGGAGCTTTTCGAATTCCTCGTCGGGGAAGGTGGGGGACAAGACGACCTCCGCGAGCAATTTGGCCGCTCGGCCGATGTGCTCTGTAAGGCAACTTAGGTTGACGGTGCTTGTGTCCATTGCGCCGGCGCCGGAAAGATTTATTGCGTAGGTCTCCAGCTCGTCGGCCAACTCGCCCTCGGTGTGTTTGGTCGTGCCCTTGGTGAGCATGCTGAGGGTCATTGCGGCGGTGCCGGGTTTGTCCTCGGTCCAGGCGCCCGGCAGGAGTCCCAACTGGACGGTTATGAAGGGGACCTCGTGGTTGGGTACGACGATGACCTTAAGACCGTTTGTCAGTTTGCTGCTTGTGTAGTTCGGAGTCAGCTTGGCGGGGGAGATTTTGCCGAAGGGCGGGTCCTTGGGGTGATCGTCGGCGCGTGCGAGGCCGCCTCGGCCTGGCGCGGGAGCGGTCAGCTCCGGCTCGGCGGTGATTGGGGACTGCTCTTCCTCGCTTTTTTTACCCATGACGGCTGCGGCAGCGCCGAGAAGGTTTCGCTCTACATTTGCCTTCAAGGCTCGGTGCGGCGAGAGATACTCGTTTGCGACGCGAAGTATATCGTCGGCGGTCACCTTTCGTATGTCATCGAGCCAGCGGTTGACCTGCGAGACGTCGCCGTATTCGACGGCGGCGCTTCCGAGCATGCGGGCCTTGCTCTCGATGGTGAGATTGCCGGTGACGAGACTGCGGAGCATCTGGTTTTTGGCCTTGGTCAACTCGCGGTCGGTGACCGGCTCGGTTCGGAAGCGGTCGATATGGCCTTGAATAACTTCGAGGACACTGTTGGCGTCGCCTCCGAAAGGCGTCATTACCGCGCCGGCGGCAAAGACGCCATCCTGCTCGAAGGACATTGAGAACGCCTGGGCCTGGACGGCGAGCTGCTTTTCGGCGACGAGCTCGCGGTACAGTCTGCTGCTTTTTCCGCCGCCGAGAATCTCGGCGAGGATATCGAGTGCGACCGAATCGGTGTGGCTGACTGGTACTGTTTTGTAGACTAGGCCCGCGGCCGGGGCGGGCGCGTTGTCCTCATCGAGCGTTACCGAGCGGGCCTGCTCGGGTCTGGGCTCGACGGCGGTTACCTTGGGCGGTTCGTCGTAGCGAGGTATCCAGCCGAAGTACTTCTTTGCCAGCTGCCGGGCGTCGGCGTGGCTGACGGCGCCGACGATGAGCAACGTCGAGTTGCTGGGGACATAATGCCGCTGCCAGAAGTCGCGGAGCTCCTGCACGGACGAGGCCCTGAGGTGGGGAATCTTTCCGATTGGCGGCCAGCGGTAGGGGTGAACTTCAAAGACTTCCGCGAGGAGGTTTTCCACGATGGTTCCGTAGGGCTGGTTGAGGCCCATGCGGCGTTCCTCCTCGACGACCTTTCGCTCGGTGTCGAAGGCCTCCTGGTCAATCTTTAGGAAGGTCATTCGCTCTGCCTCGAGCCAGAGGGCGAGCTCAAGCTGCTCTGCGGGCAGGGTCTCGAGGTAGACCGTGCGGTCGAATCCGGTATAACCGTTGGTCGTTCCGCCGACACGGCGAATGAATGCGAAGTGGTCGGTGGGGCCGAGCTTGTCGGTGCCGCGAAACATCATGTGCTCAAACATATGGGCAAAACCCTGACGGTCGGGCTGTTCGTTTTTCGAGCCGACGTGATACCAAATCTGCACGGCTACAATGGGGCAGGAAAAATCCTCCAGCGTGATGACATCGAGGCCGTTATCAAGCTCGATGTGGCGGTAGTCGAACCGCCCTGCTGTTGTTTCCGGCTTTTTCGCGCAGCCCGCTGCGAGAAAGAGCAGCGCTGCCAGGAGTGTCAGGGTGATGCGAAATCTGTTACTTGTTGTGTTATAAGTCATTTCCGTAATTCCTTTATTATTT
>CP070830.1:1354159-1360592 GCA_020344865.1 Planctomycetota bacterium | reverse complement strand
GAGATTACGGCATTTGACCCTGTGGGTTTTAGCTGCAAACTAGCCGGGGAGGTACCGGATTATAAGATACAGTCCTATCTGCCTAAGAGTTATCGCAAGGCCGCCAAGCTGATGTCGAGAGATATTGAACTGGCGGTGGTGGCGTCAGATGAGGCTCTGAAAAGCAGCGGACTCGTTACAAAAGGAATCGACCCGGACAATATCAACGTTGACCCATCGCGTGTGGGTATTAATTTTGGGGCAGGCCGTATCAGTTGTGATCTGGTTGAGCTCTCGCCAGCGGTTGCGGTAAGCATCACCGACGGCAGATTCGACATCAAGAAATGGGGCAAGGAGGGACTCGAACAGGTGACACCATTGTGGCTTTTGAAGTATCTGCCGAATATGTTAGCGTGTCATGTAGGTATTATTCACGATATCGAGGGGCCAAGTAACAGTATCACCTGCGCGGAAGCAAGTGCTCATCTGGCGATAGGCGAGGCGGCGCAGATTATCAGCCGGGGCGACAGCGATGTTGCTTTGGCCGGCGGGGCTGAGGCGAAAGTAAATCCAATTGTTATGATTCGCCAGTGCCTGCTTAGAAGAGCGACGAGCGAAAATAATGACGAGCCAGCTTCGGCGTGCAGGCCCTTTGGCGCCGACGCAAAGGGGTCGGTCTTCGGTGAGGGGGCTGGCGTGGTTGTATTGGAAAGTCTGGAAAGGGCTCAGGGCCGAGGTGTGAAGATTTATGCGGAGGTAGCTGGGGTCGGCAGCAGCAATGGTATAAATCCGGCGTATGAACATCTGGAGCCGGACGGCAAGGGGATTCAGATAGCAGTAGAAAAGGCACTGGAGGATGCACAGATACAGCCGGACGACCTGGATTTGATAGTCCCACACGGGACAGGGATAGCCGCAGATGACATGGCGGAGGCAAGGGGACTTGAGGCTGCTCTGGGCGAGGCGGTGAAGAAAATCGCCGTCTGGCCAACTAAAAGCATGCTAAGTAATACAGGCGCGGCGAGCGGAGCACTTGATGTTATCGCGGCAGTTCGTGCGATGGCCGAGGGCAAGATACCAGCCGCGAAGAATTGCGACAGAAAAGCTGACGGCTGCAATCTGAATATTGTAAAACAAACGCAAAAGACGGATATTCGTTATGCGCTTTGCTGCAGTTATACTTATGGCGGACAAACGGCGGCGGTTGTGCTAAAGAGCTTTGACGGTGAGGCGACGGATTAGATGATTGAGAAAGGTACAACTGAACGGGTAGTGATAACGGGGATGGGTATTGTCTGTCCTTTGGGGCACGATGTGGAGACGGTCTGGCAGGCGATATTGGCGGGCAAGAGCGGGATGGCCAAGACCACCATTTTCGATGCTTCGACTTTTCCGTCGACGTTCGGAGCAGAGGTCAAAGATTATGACCCGGCCAATTATACGAGAAATCCGGACATTCACCGACACGGCAACAGGGGCAGCGGCTTTGCTGTAGGCGCAGCGGCCCAGGCGTGCAAACAGGCGGGAATTGATATTGAGACAAACGAGCCGAGTGACGGGATAGACCGGAGCAGGTTGGGGATTTATTTGGGGGCGGGTGAAGGTTCGGTTGATAATGATGTATTCTTTGCCGCCTTAGCGGAGGGGTGGGACAGTGACAAGAAGGAGATGGACTGGAGTAAGTGGGCGGAGGTTGCGTTCGGGCGGATGGACCCGATGCGTGAGCTTGAGCAGGAACCGAATATGCCCGCAGCCCATATATCGATGCTTACCGGCGCCCGCGGGCCGACGAGGAGTTGTCTTACGGCCTGCGCGGCGAGTACTCAGGCAGTGGGCGAGGCGATGATGATGATTCGCAGAGGCGACGCGGATGTTGTGATTGCAGGCGGCGCACATTCGATGATACACCCGTTGGGTGTTACGGGGTTTAACCGGCTGACGGCCTTATCGACAAGGAATGATAGCCCGCAGACGGCTTCAAGGCCGTTTACAATCAGCAGGGACGGCTTTGTGCTTGGTGAGGGTGCGGCGATGCTTATTCTGGAATCATTAACTTCAGCTAAGAAAAGAGGTGTGCAAATCTTAGCTGAGGTGGTAGGGTACGGCAGCAGCAGCGATGCATTCCGGGTCACCGATATGCACGAGGAAGGGCGAGGGCCGATACAAGCGATGACGTGGGCGCTGTCTGATGCGGGTATCAGTTACAAAGATGTGGGCTATATAAGCACGCACGGCACGGGTACAACGGAAAACGATTCTATAGAGACCAAGGCGAGTAAAGGTGTTTTCAAGGAAGAGGCCAAGAACACTCCCGTGAGCAGCGTCAAGATTATGTTGGGACATTTAATCGGCGCGGCGGGCGCGGCCGAATTGATTACGTGCGTTCTGGCGATACGAGATAATACAGCACCGCCGACAATGAATTTGAATGACCCGGACCCGGCGCTTGACCTTGATTATGTGGCGAACGAGCCGAGGAAGATGCAGATTGACGTTGCGATGAATGAGTCTTTCGGGTTCGGCGGACAGAATAATGTTGTTATAATCAAGCGATACCAGGAATAGATATGATTGATATTAAGGAAATACGCGAGAATCCGGAAAAGTTCGAAAAGGCAGCAAAAGATAAGGGCTTTGACGTAGATTTACACGAGCTGCGGCGCTTGGACCGAATATTAATAGATGCGAAAAAGAGATTACAAGATGTCACAACAGAAAAAAACAGAATTGGCAAAGCAATCCCTAGGTTGTCAGGAGAAGAAAAACAAGCAGCTTTAGATAAATTATCAAAATTCAAGAAGGATGAATCGGCTTTTCAGCTACGCATTAAAGAAGAGCAACCCAAATTTGATAAGCTGATGTTAGAGGTTCCTCAGCCGGCCGATGAGGATGTGCCGCTGGGTAAGGATGATACGGAGAATGTTGAGATAAGGAAAGAGGGCGAGATACGGAAGTTCGAGTTTGGGCCGAAGGACCACGTGCAGCTGGGTACCGCTTTGGGGATTATCGATATCGAACGGGGCGTGAAACTGGCGGTGACTAGAAATTATGTTTTAAAGGGCGACGGGGCGCTGCTGCACTGGGCGGTCCTGCGGTTTGCGGTGGATTTTATGGTGGCTAAAGGCTATGTGCCGCTGTCGGTACCGGTTCTGGTGCGGGATGAGGCAATGATAGGGACGGGATTTTTCCCGGGCTCGGAAGAACAGACGTACCGAATGGAAAACGATGGACTGAGTTTCGCGGGGACGGCGGAAGTGTCTCTTACGGCTTATCGAATGGGTGAGATATTAAAAGCGGAGGAGCTACCGCTAAAGTATGTGGGACTTTCGAGCTGTTTCAGGCGGGAGGCTGGTGCCGCGGGCAAGGACACGTACGGGCTTTACAGAATCCATCAGTTCGATAAGGTCGAGCAGGTGGTCATCTGCAAAAACAGTGCGGAGGAAAGTGGGAAGTTTCACGAGGAGATATTGGCCAATTCCGAAGGGGTGATGCAGGCACTGGAGCTGCCCTATCGGGTGGCCAACGTGTGCACGGGCGATTTGGGCAGGGGTCAGGCGAAAAAGTTCGATATTGAGGCGTGGATGCCATCGCGAGACGGCTACTGTGAGACGCATAGCGCAAGTAAACTTTACGAATTTCAGGCGAGGCGGATGAACCTGCGTTACAAGGACCCGGCGACAAAGAAGAATGTTTTTTGCCATACGCTAAACAACACGGTGATTGCCTCACCGAGGATATTGATACCGATTTTAGAGATTTACCAGAATGCGGACGGCTCGGTGACGATACCGAAAGTTCTTCGGCCGTATATGAACGGCAAGGAGAAGATAACGGCTGAATCTTAAAGTGAGGGGCAGGCCAATGACCAGGCAAGAGGTTTTTGAATTTATCCGAAAGAATCCCGTCTTCGGTCTTGCCACGGCTGATGATAATAAACCGCACGTGCGGATGATGATGCTGTACAGGGCGGATGAGAACGGCATTATCTTTAATACCGGCGAGAACAAGGACGTTCACAGGCAACTGTCGGCTAATCCGCAGGTTGAGATGTGTTTTTACAGTGCCGAGGAGCGGCGGCAGGTGAGGATTGAGAGCACGGTGGAGGTGTTGGAAGACCTGGAACTTAAAAAGCAGGTCGTGAAGGATTATCCTTTCCTGAAGGAGTGGGTGGACAGGGAGGGGTATGATGTTTTGATTGTCTATTGTCTGAAGAACGGGCGAGCCACAGCCTGGACGATGGAGACCAACTTCAAACCGAAGGAATATATACAACTGTAGCGGAAGGCAGTAGACATTGCCCCCATCACACCTTGCCACAGTCTTGGCCGTTTATCAAGGCGAAATTAGTCTTGAGTCCTGGGTATTGAGCCTGTAATCTTTGTGGTTATGGATTCGGTACGGCGGAAATTAGAGTTTATAGACAAAGAGCTTGCGTGGCGGAGGGATTTTCATGGGCAGGTTGTAAGTACAGCACCCCTGCTGTTTGCAGCGACGGGTCTGATAGCGGGGATTGTGATACAAAGCACACGCGATTTGCCGACACAGCTTTGGCTGGTCCTGCTGGTTTTGTGCATGGTGACCGCCGTTGCGTTGTATATGTTGCAGAGCAGGAAGCAGGCATTTATCCCCTATCTAATCGGATACACGGCTCTGGTTTGCTTTGTGTGTCTCGGCGGAATTCGGCTGGCGAGTTACTATCGGGCGCCACCAGATTACATTCGAAACTTGGTTGGCGACGAGAAGAAGCTCGCGACGATTCGTGGGGTGATTCTGACAGAGCCGTACGTTGATAAGCAGCGGTGGGAATTTGCAGGGTTCAGACAGACGGACCCGGGCAGCAGTTTCTATCTGAAGGTAAAGGAGGTGGAGGCTGTTGACGGCTGGACGGAGGCTAGCGGCACTGTGCGGGTGCAGGTTGCCGAGCCGGTGTTGGATTTGAAGGCCGGCGATTTTGTGCAGATGTACTGCTGGCTGGACAGATTCGAAGCAGCGAGCAATCCGGGGCAATTCGATACGGCGAAGCACCTGGCGAGGAAAAATGTATTTGTCGGGGCATCGGTCAAGTCACGGGATGGGATTGAGGTTCTGGAAAGCGGCAGTTCGGGTATTTTTACACGAGCAAAGCGAAAGCTTCGGGAGTCGGCCACTCGCGCGCTGGTCGGTGAGCTTTCCGCGGAAGAGCAGAGCCGAGGGCTGCTCGAGGCTTTACTGTTGGGCTACAGGGGCAATATCGACAATGAGACTTACAGGGCGTTTCGCAAAACAGGGCTTTTGCACTTTATCAGCCTTTCGGGGCTGCACTTAGGTATATTGATGGCGACTGTGTGGTGGCTGTGCAAGGCGGCGGGTTTGATGAAGCGTGCGCGGGCCATCATTTGCATAATCGCGATATGCGTGTTTTTGCTGGTTGTTCCGCCGAGGTCGCCTACGCTACGTGCGGCGGTTATAGGTTTTGTTTTCTGTTTGTCATTTTTATTTCGACGATACTCGAATCCTCTCAACACGTTATCGTTGGCGGCGATAATTTTGCTGCTTGTAAGGCCGACGGGCTTGTTCGAGGCCGGCTGGCAACTGTCGTTCGCATCGGTGCTGGGCATTCTGGTCTTCAATGAAAGCGTTGCAAACTTTTTACACGAGACAACGGGGGATTGGTTCTGGGAGATTCCGCTGGAGGATGTGAGCCTGCTGAGACGCTCAGCTAAGAGACTTGGAAAGGCGGTGGTGGCGCTCTTTTCGGTGGGCTTTGCGGCGTGGCTGGGAGGCGCGGGCATTCTGTTATATCATTTTTACACAATCACGCCGCTGGCAAGTGTCTGGACGGTAGTGGTTTTTCCGTTTGTCTGGGCGATTTTGGTGTTGGGTTTTTTGAAGATAATTTTATTTTTCCTGCTGCCTACGTTGAGCACGGTGTCAGGTTTTGTCGTGACTGGGCTATCGGAGTGGCTGATTGGGGCGGTAAAGTTTATTTCAGATTTGGGTATTTCGCAAATTCTCGTCGGTTGTGTGCCCATCGGACTGATAATTTTTTTCTATGTTTTCGTTTTTTTTAGGGCCTTTGTTTATTTTCGGCGCCCCCTGCCAAGAAAAGCGACGTGTACGATTATGGTTTTGGCAATGGTTGCTTTCTTAGGTATTGCAAAATGGCAAAGGACCCACCGGGACAATTTAGAACTTACCTGTCTTGATGTCGGGCACGGACAAGCGATATTGGCTAAGCTGCCCGGCGGGGAGAATATTTTGTTCGACGCAGGTTCGCTCTACAAAAGTGATATTGGCAGACGAACCGTAACGGCCTTTCTTGACTACAGCGGAATAAATGGGATTGACGCAATTGTAGTAAGCCACGGCGATTTAGACCATATCAATGGCATACCTGAGATTGTGGAACACTGCAAGGTGAGAGGTTTTTATGCCAGTGACGCATTTCTCAGCCAAACTGAACAAGAGGGCACGG
>CP070830.1:1347439-1354059 GCA_020344865.1 Planctomycetota bacterium | reverse complement strand
CGAGGCGGCGCACATTTTTCATCCGAGGAGCTCGCTCAGGTCCTCAGCCACTACGACATCGGCGTAATTCATCAGGTAAAGCACCTAACTGCCGGCAGTAAGCGCGCGCCAAAAATGGTCATTATCTCCGAGCAGGGCAAGTTCCTGTTGAAGCGCCGGCCGAAGGGAAAGGACGACCTGTACCGGGTCAATTTCGCACACTCTGTCCAGAATCACCTGGCAGACAAAAAGTTTCCTGTTACCGACCTGATTGCTACTCGTGACCAGAAAGATACGGTCCTGCAATTAAACCATCATATTTACGAGCTTTTCCAGTTTGTTACAGGCTATCGCTACGATGGCTCAGCAGAAGCCACTGTTGATACGGGCAGGCAACTGGCCAGGTTTCACGAGTATTTAGCTGATTTTGCCAGCCAAGCCAACCTGCCGAAGGGCAGTTTTCACGACTCAAACATCGTTCGCAGGCACTTAAGAACGACGGGTACGCAAAAAGGTGCCAGGCCGGGTAAGAAATTGCAGCAGACGGCGGAGGCGTTGATGGTTCTTTATAACGCATCGAGCGTGCGAGTGAGTGAACTTGGGTTCGATTCGTGGCCGCAGCAGGTAGTGCATGGGGACTGGCACCCCGGAAACATGCTTTTTAATGGGGGTAAACTGACTGCCGTGCTTGATTTTGACTCAGTAAAGGTGGCGCCAAGGGTGACAGATTTGGCTAATGGTATGCTTCAGTTTTCGATAGTAGGCGACCGACCTAATCCGGCGGATTGGCCGGATTATCTTGACCAGGCGAAGCTTGTTCAGTTTCTGGATGGGTATCTGCAAGTCGTTGATTTACAAAGGGATAGGTTGGATTCGCTTTTTGATTTGATGGTAGAAACGATGATAGCGGAGGCGATACTGCCGATTGCGGCAACGGGATTTTTTGGCCATTTTAGCGGATTGGAGTTTTTGCGGATGATTGAGCGCAAAGCAAAGTGGATAGACAACAGTCGGGACAAGTTGGCGCAAGCCATTGCACATCAATGACTTGTGAGAGGTGGGGGTGAAGGGTTAGTTTTGAATTCCGGATTGCGGGGGCCTCCGCTGTGCCTGGGATGACGGTCGATGACCGTCGTTTTTGGGGGGAAAATGGGCTTGATGCTCGATACGAGCACGCTCATTTTTGAAGCAAAAATGAGGGTGAAAACGTGAAATTCCGGATAGCCACCCTTGTTTTTGGGCGAAAAATTGGGGTGGGGTGGCTGGAAACGTGTGAAAACGTTTGAAAATTTACAAAAGATTAGGTGAAACTTACAAAAAACAGGGCGCGAAGTTTTGAAGGAATGCTAAAAGTTTTGAAGAAAGACAAATTTTTTGGGAAAAATTTGTCGGGGTCCGGGGTCGGGGGTCAGTAAGACTCCAGACAATAGACACAAGACACCGGGGAGTTGAGTGGTGAGTGGCGAGTGGTAATCTGGGGAAGATGGGGTTTGACCGCAGAGGAGACTGCTCTGGTCGGCCCACGTCGTGCGTCCTTCGTCCATCGTGTGTCGGCCGGGGGAGGATACCCTGGGCACAGGTATACACGAATTTTTTTTTATTTTTTTCTTGACAGATATCAGGGGTGCGGTTATGTTGCGTTTTCTTACCAAAGAGGATTAGGACGGACGTATTTTGGATGAGGTAAAGGTCTGTAATCAAGTCCTCTTAAGTAAAGACCATGCCCATAAGGGGGCGACGATAGTCTAGCCCAGAGAGCCGTAATATTTTTGTACAAGGAGATATAGCAGGTTTCCTGCGGGAGGTGGTGCGCCCATCCCGGCAGGTGACGCAGTGCGGGGGGCGCTGAAGTCAGTGGCGTATGCGCCGGAAAGGAGAATGCCAATGGGACAACGCAGCAGTAGGCAAAAGGACTGACGGGAAGACAAGGGACTGACAAATACTTTTTATTGCTGCGGGCGGTCCGCAGCGGAACAGGAAAGAAACGAACAGAAGGAGAATGTGATGAACGAGAACAAAAGAGAAGTAGTATGGCTGCTGGTTTTTGGGATGCTTTTGAGTGTTTTGTGCATTCAGCCGGCGGTCGGCGAAGAAGAGGAACCAGAGGACAGCGGTAACAATCTATCGCTGCCGGTGATATGGTCGGACGATGTGAACAAGCCGCTTCGCGGCACCTTAGGTGAGCCGAGCTGTGTGGGTGATTTCTGGTATGTCTGGTACGAGGTAATTGACGGCAATGTGGTGGAAATGGTATGCAATCCAGTGGACCAGGCCAATTGTCCTCCTGAGGGAGTTGACGCGGTGAAGGTATATCCTCAGCGGGACCCGAACAACGACTGGCAGGCCGAGAGCCTGACGCTGATTCCGGGGACGGACCCTGTGCTTAAGGTCAGCCTGATTGACTGGGGCGACAACCTTGAGGCCAAGGACTGGACGGACAAGGCGATAATCCGCACAGAGACGGTTTTATATCAGGACATCTCGGCGGCGCCGATGACGGGTTACGAGATGATATGGCTGGAAGGCCTTGGTACGACTGAGATATGGGGTACGACATTGGCTACATATCAGAGCGACCTTGCGACGGTATACAGCGGTTGTGCCCGTCTTACCATCCAGGAGCTTCTGGTATATCCTTATGACGTAAACCACGCGCCCATTCCGAATGAGGAACTTGGTCTGGTTTGGGACGTAAACCATTGGGATGGCGACGGCATCGGCGCAACTTATCTTAACAGCGTTGTGTGGGTGCCGAGCGAAGGGCAGGACTATGCTTCGTACTCATCGGAGGTGAATGTCAAGGGCAAGGTAATCTACGGTTACAACTGGAACACGCGTAAGCAGGCGGACGGTCCGGGGCACTACCGAATCACGTTCAGTCTTGACGACAGCAATCCGGAGATTACGCTTAACACGGAGTTCGACGCTGCGGTTACTCAGATTTTGCTTTCCGAGGAAGACCCGAACGCCGGCAGCGAGAATCACAACACAACCGGCGGCGGCGAGGCAGTGATTGATTACGTGAACAACCTGACGTACATTGACGTTACCCTTGTTCCCAGAAGGGGCGGTGGAGGTCCCGGCGGAGGCGGTGAGGAGTAGGATTTTTTCCGGCGGGTTTTTCGAAGGAGTTGAGAGATGGTGCGTAATTTGGCGCACCATCTTTTTTTTGCACACGGCGACAACCGGCGGTTTTTGGGCATGTGGGGTGATAGTTTAGGATTTTTTTGGGTTTTTTGTGTTGATTATTGGTTTGGTTTCGGGTAGTTTAATCGCGGATTTCACGAGTGTTTTGAGACAGGATAACAGGATGCTCAGTCAGCTTGGCGTTCTTGGCAGAGGTTTTCTCGATGCGGGCATCTGCGTAAACCTACTGCCATCTTCCGCGGGGCCGGACGGCCGGCACCCATTGTGAAGCTGACTGAAACAGAGATTAGACACGGATTTCGCAGAGTAAGAAAATAATAGATAATGTTTAGCGAAAAGAGTTGTAGTCAATTACTTATTGGGGTATAATGGGGCGAAAGCTGGAAAAGAGGCTCAGGGATGGGTGGAAGTTAAAGAGTGGATCGTGGATGGTGAATCGTGTTTCGTAGAAGGCTTCGGTGAGATAAGGGGTCTGAAGCGGAATGCGGGAAATAATTTTAACACCCTAAGGGTAGAGGGAATGAGGCGTATGGAGGACAGCGTGCAGGGAAGATTGGATTTCGGCCGGGTCGTTGTTTTTGGGGTGGTTGTAGTGTGCGCGTTTAGCTCAGCTTCGCTGGGTGCGCCATGGGTGGGCAGTGGTGATGCTAATGACCCGTACCAGATACGGACGGCGGAGGACATGCAGGCTATTGGGGCGGATGCCAATTACTGGGACTCATATTTTAAGCTGATGGCGGACATTGACCTGTCTGAATATACAGGGACAAGTTTCAATATCATTGGGACGGGGATCAATGCGTTGGCTTTCACAGGTATTTTTGATGGTGATGGACATGTTATTTCGAACTTCACATGCGCCACAGCAGGCAGGAATTATGTGGGCCTCTTCGGATACATTGGGGTACATGGCAATAACGGGGAAATAAGAGAGGTTGGTTTAACTAATGTTAACGTTGATGGAGGAAGCGGTAATTACGTTGGTAGCTTGGTCGGCTACCTGCGTAGTGGAGAGGTAAGTGACTGCTGGATTGAGGGAGGAACTGTTTTGGGTGATGGTTACGGTGTCGGCGGGCTTGTAGGATGGAACGCATACGCGGAAGTTTCGAGAAGTTATTCCACTGTGACTGTTGAAGGTAGCGACGACAGTGTTGGTGGGCTAGTTGGATATAATGGGAACATTGTGTCCCAGTCCTTTGCAAGCGGGATTGTCACGGGAGACGAATATGTCGGCGGGCTCGTTGGGCGCAATTATGGTAAGGTTTCGGACTGCTATTCGAGTAGTAGTGTCTCCGGCAACGAAATTGTCGGTGGGCTGGTTGGATATAATTGGCCTGGTATAGTATCCAGGTGCTATTCTACGGGGAGCGTTTCCGGAAATGTCGGCGCAGGTGGACTCATTGGTCAGACATATGAGGGTGCGGTTTATGGTTCTTATTGGGATATCAATACAAGTGGTCAGAGGGATAGTGGGGGTGGATATGGAAGGACAACGACAGACATGCAAGACGCAAACAATTATATTGGATGGGGGTGCGACGAATTATGGAAAATTGATGATGGCGTAGGTTATCCACATCTTTGGTGGGAGAGCATGCCGGGTGCACCCATTGCTACAGGATTGTCTGATTACTTAGATGGCATGGGGACGGAGGGGAAGCCTTACTTAGTTTATACCGCAGAAGAACTTTCAACACTTGGGCTGGTCCCGTGCGATTTGGACAAGTATTTCAGGTTGATGGAAGACATTGATTTGAGCGGTTATACCGGAGACTCCTTTACTATTATCGGGTATGATTTTGATAATGCTTTCCGAGGTGTGTTTGATGGAAACGGACACCAAATTTCAGGCTTTACATACAAGTCGACACGAATACGCTACATAGGCCTATTTGGTGCTCTTGTTGGTGCGAACGTTCAAATAAAGAATCTTGGACTTGTAGATCCTAATGTCGAAGGGGGCAGTGGAGACAACGTCGGGGCGCTAGCTGGCTATTTATCGAAAGGAAGTATTAGAGATAGTTTCGTTCAGGGAGGAAGAGTAAGGGGGCGGAACAATGTTGGTGGGTTGGTGGGGATCGTAAACAGTGCAGTTCTTTTCAACTGTAGTTCGACCGGCAATGTTGGTGGTTATAATTCTGTAGGTGGTTTGGCAGGACAGAATCTTTACTATAGTGTTATTTCGCAGTGTCACTCAACTTGCACAGTTATGGGAGATTATCCCGGCTGGTCAAGCTTTGACAATATGGGCGGGCTGGTCGGATACAATAGGGGAGAGATATTGGGGTGTTATTCGTCTGGAACAGTTGGGGGAGCTGATGCAGTAGGCGGCCTGGCTGCATATAGTAGCGGTTCTGTTTCTGAATGCTATTCTACTAGCGACGTGGAGGGTAAATACAATGTTGCGGGCCTTGTGGCAAACAATATAGGTAACATCTCTTCGTGCTACTGTTCGGGCGATGTTGTAGGGTATTCCAACGTTGGCGGTCTTGTAGCGTGGAGTGCTGGCCCAATCACTGATAGTTATGCAATCGGTTCGGTGTTGGCAACAGGATGGCGTATCGGTGGGTTAGTAGGACATAATTCTGATGAAGTTCGGAACTGTTATGCGGGTGGTGATGTTACTGGAGGAAAGAAAGTTGGCGGATTGATCGGGGCACACTGGGGGGAGGTTTTCGACTGTTATTCCCATGGAGTGGTTACAGGGGCAAATGATGTCGGGGGTCTGGTTGGATTTGACATTGGAGGGACGGTAAAAAGTTCTTTCTGGGATGTAAATACGAGTGGTCAGTTTAGCAGCAACGGGGGGATTGGGTTGCCGACGGTGGAGATGCAGACGGAGAGTACGTTTACGGACGCGGGTTGGGATTTTGTAGGCGAGGTGATAAACGGGACGGAAGATATATGGCAGATGTGCGCATTGCCGGATTATCCGAAATTATGGTGGCAGGCTTGTCCGGTTGAGCTAGAGATGAACTTTGTGCCAGCGATGCTGAATTGTCAGAGTAAGGGCAGGTGGGTGAAGGCGCACATTGTTTTGCCGGAAGGGTATTTGCCTGAGGATGTCGATGTGAACAGCCCTATGGGCGCCGAGCCGGTTGGGGTGGAGTCGGAGTGGATTGAGGTTGTCGATGAAGGGGACGGGAACTACGGAATAGTGGCGGCGTTTGACAGGGCGGGGTTCTGCGGGGCGCTCGGAGGGGATGCAGAGAAGGAGCTTGCGGTAACGGTTGAGGGGGTGTTTACGGACGGGGTAGAGTTCTACGGGACGGATACAATCAAGCTGAAGAGCGACAAGTGGCGGCATCGGCGTGTGAAGCGTTTACGATAAGGATTTTGCTGTCGGGCAGTTGCGGATTTGGTGGTTTTTTAACGGCAACTCTCTGACGCTAAGCAGCGGCGTGGCGGATTAGCCCAAGCGTGCCGGCGAGGCACACCCGTGAGATGGGAAAGAATCTCACGGGTGGAGGTTTCGAGGTTAGGCTGCGCGTATT
>CP070830.1:1344591-1347339 GCA_020344865.1 Planctomycetota bacterium | reverse complement strand
TAGGCTTTCGTAATATACTGGTTCACGATTACCTCGGCGTGGACATCGAGAGAATCTGGAACATTATCGAAAATGAACTGCCTCCCTTAAAAAAAGCTGTGCACGAAATGATGGGCTAATCGATGGCTGCTCTTATGGACGATAACGCAAACAAGCGGGACAATCCAGAACCAGGGCCCGCCGGCCCCAAAAAACTCGGCGGTGTTCTCGCCACGGCGCTGGACCTCGAAGAGCAGATAACTAACAGCGTCTACGCCGACTATCTCCAGCGCGCAAACTGGCCCGAGCAGCTCTCAGACAGCGACTTCGAGCAAATAAAAAAACTCCTCGTGGCCCTCATCGCGGATACCCAAAAACACATAAAGTGGTTAATGGAACTGATGGACAAATATGCCGACTGATAAACCGACAAAAGACAAAATCCTGACGGATTTCCGCCTGATGAAAGATTACGAGACCAGCACAGCCGGCTTCTACAACAGGGTCTGCTCCGACCCCCAGGTCACCCAACAGCAGGTAAAGGACACATTCAAAAAAATCGCCGACGACGAAACGCGACACGCCAAACTCGTCCAGGAAATCATCGACATAGTAAACACCGCACTGTAAGCTGCCGAAAGAGGCCCGGTAGTGAATAAGTCTAACAGGAACTGTAAAGCGATGCCCGTCCGCCCGACGGTAGTCCTTACGGGCGAGAGTAGGTATCGCTAGGATTTACAAAGGCCGGCTTGAAATACAAGCTGGCCTTTGCCTTATCCATAACATAATTTGACTTGTCTATATCTATTATGATAAAATCAAAGTGGCTTTTCTTAGATATGACAACCGGAGCAAAGCCAAACGTCCCTTTATGCTTCCATCGGGCAGAACAATATGAAATACAGAATTGTGTTGATAATGATGGTCTGTTGGTTTGTGCTTTTGTGTATTTTGACTGCGGGCTGCAGCAAATTAGATGAGCAATCCGACAGAAAAGCCGGAGTGCCTGAAAGAAACAACTACATCTATCCTGATCTAAACCTCTGTTCAAGTATATCAAAAGTGTTTAAGGTTGCTGATGCTGATAGAAAAAATTACGCGAGGACAAGGCGAAGATTTGATGAACTGCTTATAGTGTGGTTAGAAGAAGCGCATCAGCCGCCGGTTTGTTTTTCCTCTCGCACAGACGATTACTTTGATAGAGTACCTGCAGGTTTAGATATTATCAAGATGGGGCGCTCGGTCTTGCCTTTTGTTATGGAGCAAATCTGCGCAGGAAACTTCTTTTTCAATGTCGCGGCAAGAAGAATCACCGGTTTAACTTTACGAAACGAGGGTGGAATATTCATATCAGAGCAAGAGTTGGCTCTTAGATGGAGTAAATGGTGGCATCAGAATTGCAATAAGCCAGAATGGAACGAGTACTTAGGATCTAACTTGAGATAATGTTTTTCCCTTAAAGAGCTACAACTATGTATATACGGCATAAGTATAAAATCGTACTGACATTTCTTATTACGCTGCTGTTGACAATTGTCGCTCAAGCTTTAGATGTCAATTATGACGAATCGAAGGTGCCGAAGTATGTTCTGCCGGACCCGCTCTTACTTGCGGATGGTACTAAGGTAACCGATGCGAACACGTGGCGACGGCGTCGCCGCCCGGAAATACTCAGTCTCTTTGAGCAGCACGTCTACGGTAAAGTGCCCCCCCGGCCGGACGAAATAAATTTTACTGTCGCCTCGGTCGACACCAAAGCGCTTGATTCAAAAGCGACTCGCAAGCAAATCAGCGTTCATTTCACACCCAAACAAGACGGCCCTATGATGGACATCCTCATCTACATCCCTAATCACCGCCCAAGACCCGTACCACTTTTCCTGGGCCTTAACTTCTACGGAAACCACTCGATTCATACCGACCCCGGCATCACACTGTCAAAACAGTGGATGCGAAATAACAAAGATTACGGCGTCACAGATAACAGGGCGACCGAAGCGTCCCGCGGCGTCAGGTCGCACCGCTGGCCGGTTGAAGTGATTCTTCAGCGCGGCTACGCTCTCGCGACTATTTATTACGGCGATATCGACCCCGACTTCGACGACGGTTTCAAAAACGGCGTCCACCCGCTGTTCTATACCAAAGGCCGGACAAAACCCGCACCCGACCAGGCCGGCTCGATTGGCGCCTGGGCATGGGGCCTGAGCCGTGCAATGGACTATCTTCAGACCGACCCCGACATCGATAATAAGCGAATCGCTGTAATGGGTCATTCGCGCCTCGGCAAAACCGCTCTCTGGGCCGGAGCGCAGGATGAGCGCTTCGCATTGGTGATATCCAATGAATCCGGCTGCGGCGGGGCGGCACTGTCACGCCGCCGCTTTGGTGAAACCGTCGCCCACATCAACACAAGCTTCCCGCACTGGTTCTGCGACAATTTCAATAAATACAATGGCGCCGAAGATAACCTACCCGTTGACCAGCATATGCTGATTGCCTTGATTGCCCCTCGCCCGGTATATATAGCCAGTGCGGCAGAGGACCTCTGGGCCGACCCCCGCGGGGAATTCCTCGCCGCCAAACACGCCGACGGCGTCTATCGGTTATTGGGTACTGACGGTATGGCCGCTGATGAGATACCCGCCCTCGAAAAGCCCGTAACCAGCACCATCGGCTATCACATCCGCCCCGGCAAACACGATGTCACCCTCTACGACTGGCAAAGATTCCTCGACTTCGCCGACATCCAACTAAAGCGCGTCACAAAAT
>CP070830.1:1338783-1344491 GCA_020344865.1 Planctomycetota bacterium | reverse complement strand
TCACCCAAAACTAAGACTTACGAAATGAACAGCCCGTCACCCCCTGACAAAACAAAACCAATATTGTCATTCCTGCGACAAGTAGCGAAGTGGAGAGCCCTAAACGGAAAGCAAAATCCAGCCCCTTTTCGCCTTGGTACCGACTCCTGGCTAATCCAGATTCATCGTCATCAAGAACTCTGCATTGCTCTTGCACTTACCAAGCCTGCTCTTCAGCAACTCAACTGCCTCGATTGGCATTAGTTCACTCAGAACCCTTCGCAGCCGATATACGAGCTCGAGTTCCTTTGCGTCGAGCAGCAATTCTTCCCTTCGGGTTCCGCTCCGGCTGATGTCTATGGCCGGCCAGGTCCTCCTGTCAACTAATCGCCGGTCAAGGTGAAGCTCCATATTACCCGTTGCCTTAAACTCCTCGAAAATCACCTCGTCCATCTTGGAGCCGGTATCTATCAGCGCGGTTGCAAAAATAGTCAGTGAACCACCGTGCTCGACGTTCCTTGCCGCCCCGAAGAATTTCTTTGGCATCTGCATTGCACCGGAATCGACACCGCCCGTCAGGATTTTACCCGAGTGCGGCTGCTCCGTATTGTACGCACGTGCAAGACGCGTTATGGAGTCCAGCAGAATGACAACATCTTCCCCGTACTCGACCATCCGCCTGGCCTTCTCGATAACTACCTCCGCCACTTGGCAGTGACGCGCTGCAGGCTCATCGAAGGTCGAGCTTATAACCTCGACGTCATCGGCGGTCTTTCGCTCCATTTCAGTAACTTCCTCCGGCCGCTCGTCAATCAGAAGCACTATAAGCCTGACCTCGGGATAGTTCGTACTGATGGCGTTAGCTATCTTTTGCAGCAGAATCGTCTTGCCCGTTCGCGGCGGAGCGACAATCAGACCTCGCTGGCCTTTTCCTACTGGCGTTATCAAATCGATTATCCGCATATTCAACTCTTCTTGGGTCGTCTCCATTATGAAGCGTTCCTCCGGATGTAGCGGTGTCAGGTCACTGAACACCACCTTTTCCGCGAGCATATCTGGGTCTTCATGGTTAATCGCTTCGACACGCAGAAGGGCAAAGTACTTTTCTGAATCTTTCGGTGGCCTTATCTGCCCTGATACAAGGTTTCCGGTTCGCAAACCGAAGCGCCTGATTTGGGAAGGCGAGACATATATGTCGTCCGGTGACGACAGGTAGTTATAATCCGGATTCCGCAGAAATCCGTAACCGTCGGGCAGTACTTCAAGCACGCCTTCACCGTACATCAGACCATTTTGGCGAATACGCTCCTTGAGAATCCTGAAAATCAAATCCTGCTTCTTGAGCGCGCTGTATTCTTGGATGTCCTCTTTCTTGGCAATGTCGTGCAGCTCTGCTACGGTGAGCTTCTGCAAGTCCTTTAAATACAAGTTGCCTTTTTTAATCCGCTCATACTTGGCATGGGTGGATTCTTCGGAAGTCTTCTTGGACTTCTGAGCTTCATCCTCGGCAACGGCGGTCGTTACTCCGCCTTCATTTTGGTCCGAAGCCTCGCTGACTGTTTCTCCGACTGCGCCTTGGCCTTCGGCCGTCGCCTTCTTTTTCTTCTTTTTGTGTTTCTTTCCGGATTTAGCCATTATCACTCCTTTTGCACCTTGCAAAACTGTTGGGATTCGCGTGAAAAACTGTCCCGTAGGAATTCAATAGGATTTGAACTTTGAACAGAATTAGAATTAATATATCAAAATGGATACTACTCTGCAAGCGTTTTTTACTAAAAAACCCCGCTTACCCATTATCCGTAATATATGAGAAAATCTTAGCGACCTGCTCGGCCAAGGCCGAGAAGCCAGAATTGTTATCAATGATATTGTCGGCGAGGGCTACCTTTTTGTCCAGAGAAATCTGAAAATTTTCTCGAATTTTGTGCTCATTTTTGCTGAACACCCCTGTTTTTTCGGCCCTTTCGACCCTTAATTGCTGCCCGCAGTCCACGAAAATCAGTTTGTCGCAACGCTCAGACCAGCCGACTTCCACCAAAAGAGGCATATCCAGTACAATGGCCTTGACCTCAGCTTGACTGTTAAATTGCTTTATAAGTTGCTCCGCCCGTTCAAGCACGAGAGGATGGATTATCTCGTTAAGTGCCGATAGGTTCTGAGCGTTGGCAAAAACTATATCAGCTAATTTTTTGCGGTCGATTTGCCCTGCCGAGTCCAGGATTCCTTGACCGAACGAACTGACTACTCGTTCCTGTACACCAAGCTCATCGAGAAGTTTGTGAGCTATTTCGTCGGCGTCGATTATTGCGCAGCCTAATTTGCCAAACTCAGCCGCGGCGGTGCTTTTGCCCGAGCCCACACCACCCAAAATTCCTATTATTGTCTTTCTATTGGGAACATCCACAGCTGCACAGTTTAATGAGCCAGGTGAGCCCGGTCAAGAAAATAGCTTTTGCCGGGACGATGACGTGTTTTTTGCGCTGTGCGGAGATGTGCACGAAGTCAGAAACTGAATCCTCTGCGCGATTTGAGAATTAAGGAATGGCTTGGTTTGAATCAGGCGTTGATATAGACGCTGTCGGTATGCTGTTTGTGCTGGGCCTTTTGCAGGCTGCCCAGCAGATAGCTTTTTACGACTACGTCCCAACTCATGTCTTTTGCCAGCGAATAGCCGGCTTGAATCAGACTTTCAATCTCGGATTCGCTCTTTGGCAGCCGGGAGCATATTTGCATCGCGACTTTCTCGCTGACGCTCTCTTCTATTTGGTCGCGCACCAGCCGGTCAATTTTAACCAAATCCTCGATATCGCCGTACGCTCTGCCCCCCAGGTCAGTGTAGTCGGCGACAATAACATTAGTGACCTTTTCTCCCCTTGCTACGTCACGCAGAAAGCCGGCGCACCCACAGACGCTGCTGAATACGCATATCCCGCCGAAAGTCAGCGCCTCAAGCTGGGCGATACCGAACGGTTCGTAAATGCTTTGGCCGAATTCAACATCGCTTCCCCTGCGGATGTCCATGAATTCCATATCCTTCGGCATCCTTTTACCACAGCTGCTCGGGGCAAAGCCGAACTGGTTGATAAAAATAATTTTTATATTGCGGCTTCTTGTGTTGAATTCCTGCACCGCCGTATAGAAATTTGCCTCACCTCCCGAGAGGTCAGGCCATCCCTCACGGTGGGCGACAGGCCAGTTGTAAGCCGACTCCATATTATGAATGTCGCGGCTGTGCCTCGGGCAGGTCTCAGTGGAAAGTACGAGCAGAACACCGGTTTTGCCCTGCGTTCTAAACTCTTCTTCTATCTTGTAAAGCACGCGCAAATCGCGCCACAGCCCTTTGCTTTGCACCAATCTTGTGACGTGCGTAAAGATGAAATCCGGCTTATAACCTAATAACTTTTCACAATACACCTGAAGTTTCTGTTTGGACTGTAACTTTTCACAAGCGGTGATTTGGTATGCCGGTACGCCGTTGTAAACTATATCGATATCAACAACCTCAAATTCCGGCGCTAGGAACCTCAACTCCTCAACGACATAATCGCCCACCGCACATATCGAGTCACAATACCGGGAAGCCTCTACCAGGGCGTGTTTGAAATAAGAGTGCTGCTCTCCAAACACCTCGTTGACGTAAAGTCTGCTTTCGTGGGCCTGCTTGATGACATTGTAGAACATCGTGTCGTGGCCGGGATGTGTTTCAACGATTCGGCGCATTGTTGCCACTTCGTGAGCATAGAAAACGGTCTTGAAATCAGACGTAGGTTCGAGAATGGCTGCAAGTGCCGTTGGCATTCCCATGAATTCGTGGGCAACAACCGTCGTCGAATCCTTGACAGCGCAGATTGCCCTTAGCGCCGCAATTGCCGCAGGTGCCAGTCTTACATACTGCTCATATTCCCATAGATTTTCATACAAATCGCTGCGGATGCCGAACTCTTCAAACAGGCGTCTTTTGAATCCGTTAGTAATACCCTTATCGGTATGCGTTACGTCTATGAGCAGTACCTCCGGTGAGCTTTTAATACCTGTCTGCTTATCAGTGAATGTACGCCTGCCGTAGACTATGCCCACGTTGTATGAGTCTTCGAGTTTCTGGAATGCAGGAGCATACCCCGTATTGACAAGCCCGTCCATAGATGAATACAGGACCTCGCTGTTTGCACCAAGCCGTTCTGATGCGGGACCTTCGGTGGTAAACAGCGGGCCGACAATAATTGAGCGGTCAACTGTCTCAAGATAGGAATTGCAGGTGAAAAAACCTTGGAGAACGGCCCCTATGCCGCCGATTTTCCCTACCACTTCATGGGTGACATGTACTAGGGTTCTCTCATTAGCCATTATAAGTTTCCCCCGAGCTGCAATAGGAAACTCAACCCGGTTGTTTTTATCGTTTCCATAGAAAATATAAGAAATAATGTCCTTGAGGGCCAAATAGGAGGGATTGCTCGGCCGGTTAATTTTATAGACCGGAAAAATCGTGGGATATGCGCAAATTGAAGTGTTTTTTTGAGACGTTTAGGCCCGCCCGCAGAATGTTTTATATCAAACTCAACCTATCCTGTTGCGAAGCGTCCTGACCAGCCCCGAAAGCACCTGCTGAGGTATATCGGCCAGTTCCGGCTCAGGTATTTCGCTGAGTGCTATTTTGTCGAGAATCTTTAGGGCCCTTTTGCCATGGGGCACAATTGCATTAGAGAGTCTTTCGGCCTGGTCCAGCTCACCATCCGCCATTTGCCGCAGATAGACAATTATGTTTTTCGTTAATTCTTTTTCGCTTGTATCTGGTGATAAACTGTCAATGCCGGGCTCAACTAAGCCTTCCGGAACGACTGTTTCACTTAGTATCTCTTGTTCAATCTGGCGCGTCTCGTCCATCAGACGCCTCTGTTCCGCTAAATCTTTTGTATCCAAGGGTGCGAGCCTGAGCTCTTCATCTGAGTCCAGACTGGGAACGTGTACCTTGCCGTGGCAGGCAGGGCACTTGCCCGACTTGCCGCCGGCGCTATCGGGTGCTTCTATTTTTTTGCCGCAATGTTCGCAGTGAAACGATATAGTCATTTTACCACCTCTTAATAAACCTCTGATTATTTTTCCGGTTTATATTCCGCAACTACCTCGGTCGTTATGCCACCGCGAGGACTGAACCGTGAAGTAACTTTCATCCATCGCGGTCCGCACGCACCAGATAAATCGTTCAATATTTCATTTGTGAGAGCCTCATAAAAAATGCCCTTATCGCGGTAGCTTTGCATATAGAACTTCAGACTCTTTAGTTCTATGCATAGTTTATCGGGACAATATTCGATGACAATCTCACCGAAATCCGGCTGGCCCGTACGCGGGCAGACGCTGGTGAATTCGGGACATCTTATTGTTACGCAATAATCCCGCTCCGGATGAGGGTTCTCAAACAATTCCAGTTCGGGTTTTTCACTCACCTTTCTAAACCTCGCAAAAATCTCGCCCAATGAGTATAATGAACCGTCTTAAGTTTGGCAAGGGTAAGTGTAATGGTGGAAAAAAACGAAAAGGCGGTTGTCCTGCTCAGTGGCGGCCTTGATTCAGCCACTACACTGGCTATTGCAGGCAGCAAGGGCTTTCGTTTGTTTGCTTTGACCTTCCGCTATGGTCAGCGGCACGAGCGCGAAGTCGAGGCCGCAAAAAAAGTAGCTGATTTTCTGGGTGTGGTTGAGCATCGTATAATCGATATCGATTTGGCCGAG
>CP070830.1:1334829-1338683 GCA_020344865.1 Planctomycetota bacterium | reverse complement strand
GTCCTGAAGTACTTAGTCCGGTTCTCAGACCACCTGTGCGTAAGAGCTATCGAATCAACCGCACCCTTAAGCTCGACATCCTCGAACGCCTGAACGTAAACCTTCGCCTCCTGCCCGACCTTTAGCTCCCCGATATCCGCCTCATCCACCTGGGCCACAACTAACATCTTAGACAGGTCCGCCACCTCCATAATCACTGTTCCCGGATTGTTCATCGTCCCCGTCATGACAACCTCGCCGACCTCGGCGTTAATTCGTGTAACCACACCGTTTATCGGAGACCTTATAGTCGTGTAGCTAAGCGCCTCCTCCGCCTGCGCTATACGTGCATCCGCAGCCTCGAGATTGTGCTGTAGCACCACCAGATTCAACTCTGCCGACTCCAGCGTATGCCTCGCCGCCGCGAATTGCGCCCTCAGTCCATCGACTCTGTATTTCGCTTGGTCGAAAAGCGACTGACTTATGTCCTGCGATTCCAACAAGCCCTTCTTCCGCGCATAATCCCGCTCGGCCTCTTCCAGTGACGCTGCCAATCCCTCCAGCGCCGCCCGCTGGCTCGCGATTCCCGATTTCTCGACCTCGACCTGAGCCGCCTGAGCCGCACGGCCCGCCTGTGCCGAACGTAGCTGGCTCTCTAAGTCTCTCGCGTCCAGTTGAACCAGTACCGATGCGCCAACCGGAGGCTCCGCCGTCGGGTACCCACAGGTTACCCTATCGCCCTCCTCGTACGGCAGCTCCACTATCCGCGCCGAAACCTTCGCGCTTATCTCCACATTCTTCAGCGGCTCAATCTCACCCGGAGCGCTGATAAACTCCGTCAATTCGCCGCGCTCGGCCTTCTCTATACGCACCGTCTCCGCCTGCTTCGACTTGCGCGATTTCCAGGCCATCAGCCCCGCCCCGACCAAAATCACTGCCGACACAACTACCACAACTATAATCTTACGGGACTTCCCCACGCCAAATCCTTTCACATAGACTATTCTGAGCGGCTTATTATATCATATTGAACCACGATTAACAACACTTCTTACAGGTTTATCACGGCTTATAGCTGCTTTATTGCGGTTTTCCGCGATTTCCTCCAAAAATTGCCCCCGCCTCCCTTGCCTGCCGCCCGGTGCTGCCTCAGTCTCCAGGCTCTTTATAGACGCAGAATGACTCCGCCAGCATGTCGTGTATTGCACGTTTCCTGAACGTAAACGCCGCGAAAACGCATTCGACCATTATGAATATGCTCACAAAAGTACCAAGCCAGTGCATGAAGCCCTTCTCTTGCGCTTGACCGAGTTCTACGAATGACCGGACAGATTCGAACTGCGGCGATGAAAACAAAATCACCTGATTTATCAGGGTAATGACTCCTGACACGAAAAAGGGAAGAAAGCGAGCATATGCAATAGCCAGAGAGAGCTTCTTGCCGTTGTCGTTGATGACCTTGATCCGACAAGCCATCTTGCCCAGCGTTGCCCCGAAATATGATTCCATCAAAGGTTTATATATCAGCCCTGGCACACTTATCAGGACTAACACAAACATGCTTTTCACTCTGAACATATTCCAGAAGGCCACAACCACCAGCGGGATAAATACCACAGTATCGATGATATGCGCGCCGACCCTTATCCAGAATCCTGCCGGACGCGAGTAATTCTCCATCGCTTCCCCGCAGTTGGAGCAGAATTCCGCCCACTTTTTAAACTCCTCTCCGCAGCCCTTGCATTTTCTCTTATCCATGCCTGCCGCTCACACTAAGCGAAATTCGCCTGTCATACTGCACTTCCTGCGTGACGTCATAATAACACAATATGCAGTTCTATTGCAACTCCCCCGCCCAAAATCTTCACCCTCCAAATTCCTCCTTCTTACTCCTTACTTCTTACTCCTGTCTCCTTTACTCTCGTTTCTTGTGTCTATTGTCTTGTCTCTAATGCGCTCACGATGCCGCCACCTATACCCGTCCGGCACCAAGTCCTTCGACCATAATACTCGTCTTATCCTCAATCTTCGTCTGAATCCACAGCAGGATATCGGCGCTCTGCTGGTCAAGCTTATACTGCTCCCTCGACAATTCGTTATCGTTAATCATCACGCGCACGCAGGGCTGGTGCCGCCAGTTCTTGATAACAATAGCTGGATTAATCAGCACCGAATCCCTCGGCTCGATCTCAAAGTGACACTTCATCTGGTCTTCCATCTTCTCAAACACCAGTGCCTTTTTCGCCACGTCGTTCTTTACGAAGCGGCAGCTGTCATCCAGCATCTTTATATCACCGGTGAACAGCCACGATTTCGCTTTCTTGCGGGCCCCATCAAGGTCACCCTTATCATTGAGTCCTATCAGCGCAACCCATTGGCGATACTTTCTGCCGTCTGAGCGCGTCTTGTAATGGTCCTTCCAGTCCGTACCGTCCCGCACGCCCCAGCTCATCAGACACGAATGCGACACCTCCGCCTCCCACGTGCCTCCGCTGCCGTTGTCACCGGTAAAGGGACGCTTGTTCACAGGCCAGTGTGAGCTGCGGCCGTTCACGCTCTGCCACGCAATTTCGTACCGTATCGGATACCCCGAATAAGTTTCGGGTACTGCCGGGTCGGTCGACCACACCGCGAACACATCCGGCATGTCCTTCAAATGCACCGACATAATCATCTGCTGCCAGTCGTCTACGTGCGAGCCGTAGTCCAGCTTAATTCCCGGATGCGCCTTCTCAACATCACCTTGAAGGTTCGTTAATGTCAGCGCCGGCGAATCATAGAAAGGCTTCGAATGCGCCTGAGAACCAGCACACGAAATCAGTTCACCCAGCTCATGCGGCTCACGAAAATCCGTATCCAGCTTCGGTATATAGATAATATGCCTCGTCCCACTGCCGTCCGGATAGAACGTATAGTACTCCTCAACCTCCGGCAGCTGCTCGCCCTTATCATCATCCGGCACCTTGTAATCAGGATTGCACAGAACATAATACCACTTAAAGACCTTCCGCACCGCGTTGTCCTCGACAATCTCCACGGACGTCCACCGCTTTATCCTGTCCGACATCGGCTCGTGACAGCCCGGACTGCCCCCGCCCCAGGTCTCCACAAATTCGTACGTATACAGAAGCTGATTATTCAAATGCCACGCCGGTATGTAGTTCATCTCCGACCACGCCGTGAACTTGTAATCTCTGTCCCGATACGGAAACTCATCACCGAACGTCACCACCACGGCATCGCCGAAAAATCCCGACCAGTTGTACTCCCGGCGGACGATATTAAAGCCGGTCTGCGTATCGTCCCGGTCGGCCGTCGGCTTTTGCACCGCCCTTATATTCTTAAATACGGCTTCTCCCTTACCCAGCGCGACCAGTGCCACATAATACTTCTGCGGCTGCTTACCCCAGTCCTTCGACGGCGTCAGCTCCATCCACCCGCAAGCCCGCTGGCCGTGTATTGTCTGCCCAACACCGTAGTAATAATGGAAAAAACCCGGCCCGCTGTCCCTGAATATCCGAACCCGCTTCGTCGTCTCGGTAAACCTGACCGAATACATCTCGCCATTCAGCACATGTTTATAATCATCGTTCTTTTGTCGCCGCCGCCTCCGGCCTCGCTCTTTCCTGAACTCGCCCGTATTATCCAGCAAGTCCTTCTTCCCCCCTTGGCAGTCCCTGACCGCAACCACCACAACGCCGTCCTCTTTGTCCGCCGTTACCATCGTATAGTTCTCAACATCTGGCTTGCCACCCTTCTGTTGTATCAGCGCCAGACCCACGTTTTCGTCCTCTGCAAAATCCGCTTCCACCAGAAAATGCCCCGACACCGGCTTCGTATGATATACGCCGTACCATCCCTCTCCGTCCATCTCG
>CP070830.1:1330539-1334729 GCA_020344865.1 Planctomycetota bacterium | reverse complement strand
TAGATGGAGTAAATGGTGGCATCAGAATTGCAATAAGCCAGAATGGAACGAGTACTTAGGATCTAACTTGAGATAATGTTTTTCCCTTAAAGAGCTACAACTATGTATATACGGCATAAGTATAAAATCTTACTGACATTTCTTATTATGTTGCTGTCTGCGGTTGTCGCTCAAGCTTTAGATGTCAACTATGACGAATCGAAGGTGCCGGAATATACCCTGCCGGACCCCCTTTTGCTTGCGGACGGCTCTAAGGTGACCGATGCGAACACGTGGCTCCGGCGTCGCCGCCCGGAAATACTCAGGTTATTTGAGCAGCACGTCTACGGTAAACTGCCCCCCCGGCCGGATGGAATGAATTTTACTGTCGCCTCGGTCGATACCGAAGCGCTTGATTCAAAAGCTACTCGCAGGCAAATCAGCGTTCACTTCACACCCAATAAAGACGGGCCGAAGATGGATATTCTCATCTACATCCCCAATCACCGCCCAAGACCCGTACCACTTTTCCTGGGTCTTAACTTCTACGGAAACCATTCGATTCATACGGACCCCGGCATCAACCTCTCGAAGCAGTGGATGCGGGATAATAAAGATTACGGCGTCCTAAATAACAGGGCGACCGAAGCGTCTCGCGGCGTCAGGGCCCGCCGCTGGCCCGTTGAGGTGATTCTTCAGCGCGGCTACGCCATCGCCACAATTTATTACGGCGACCTTGACCCTGACTTCGACGACGGTTTCAAAAACGGCGTCCACCCGCTATTTTGCAACGAAAGCCGGACAAAACCCGCCACCGACCAGGCCGGCTCGATTGGCGCCTGGGCATGGGGCCTGAGCCGTGCGATGGACTATCTCCAGACCGACCGGGACATCGATAACAAAAGGGTTGCTGTAATGGGTCACTCGCGCCTCGGCAAAACCGCCCTCTGGGCCGGCGCGCAGGATGAGCGTTTCGCGTTGGTAATATCGAACGAATCCGGCTGCGGCGGGGCGGCACTGTCACGTCGCCGCTTCGGCGAAACCGTTGCCCACATCAATACCAGCTTCCCGCACTGGTTCTGCGACAATTTCAATAAATACAACAGCGCCGAAGATAACTTGCCGGTAGACCAGCATATGCTGATTGCGTTGATTGCCCCTCGCCCGGTATACATAGCCAGTGCGGCAGAGGACCTGTGGGCCGACCCGCGCGGAGAATTCCTTGCCGCCAAGCACGCCGACGCCGTCTATCGATTATTAGGTACTGACGGTATGGCTGCTAATGAAATGCCCGCCCTCGAAAAGCCCGTAACCAGCACCATCGGCTATCACATCCGCCCCGGCAAACACGATGTCACCCTCTACGACTGGCAAAGATTCCTCGACTTCGCCGACATCCAACTAAAGCGCGTCACAAAATAAAATTTATCGCCGGGTTAGGTCCGTAAGCCTTATATTCACAGCCGTTTGATTCGCTTGCGGTTTCTATTGAGCTGTTTTAGGGCCTTGCCGGGCGGCTCGGTGTTCTTGCCGCCGCCTACGTCTATCACTCTAATCGTATCCGTACCCTCGAATATAGTCCCGTCACTAAGTTCACCGCTCACAACCAGTTCCACCTCACCCGGTGTCTCCACCCCGCCGAGCATCTCCTGAACCTCACTCCGGCTGAACTTCGCAACAGCAAATTCATCCCCCAACCATACCCCCTCGGCTTCAATTTCATCTCCAAGTAAGATGCTGTTCGGCTCAATATCCGCTACATCGTAATCCTGGGTTAACCGTATGAGGCACATAATCCATCTGCCCTTGCTTCGCAAATTTAGTGTCCTGGGTCGAATCTGGATTTGTGCGAGGAGCGGCAGGGGGTATTCATAAGCGCCCATATCAATAGCGTATCCCCTGACGCGGGGATTGCCATCGAGGTCTGTTTCATTTCGTTCCGGGACGTAGTTGGGGTCGCCTGCATCTATGCAGGGAGAACCTTCCAGCAAATGGTAATCGTCGTTATAAGGGTTAACGAAACAGGGGTCGGCGTCCATGTTCCCTGCTCCAGTCCAGCCGCCTTCCACATTGCTATATTCAACCAGAATATCAGTACCAAAGTCAGGTACCAGATAGATGTCATTACCGTCTCCGCTATAGTTATCTCGGATAATGCAGTTACTTATCGTCAGGCTACCTCCATAGCAGTAAAATGCCCCGCCCGTATCACCGGCCCAGTTACTGGTTATCGTGCAGTTGCTAACGACCAGTGTACTCGCTGCAGAGACGACTGCGCCGCCTATCCCCTCGCTGCCCTCAGCCGTGTTATCGCTTATTACACAGTTCGTAAGAACCGGACTGCCATACGCACTGTAGATGCCGGCACCAGCCGGCCTGCCAAAATAGGGCGGAGCATCGGCCGATTTATTGTTGCTGATGATACAGTTCGAGACCGTGGGACTGCTCCGGTAAAAGTACATACCACCTCCTCCACTGAACGTCTTGCCATTACCCGTGATTATGCAGTTGATAATCCTGGGACGGCTATATTTGCAGGAAACTCCTCCATAAGTGTTCGTAACAGTAAAACCGTCGACAACAGTGTTGCCGTCCTCACCGCTATGGAACTGGAAGCCGATTCCACGAATAAAACCATGGTCGATGATGCAGTTGTCAGGGCCGTTTTCGCTCTGGACTGTGATAGCCTTGCCGCCGAAATCGATTTCGCGGTTGCCATCTCCGGTATAGGTACCATCCGCAACGAGGACGGTGTCGGTGTTGCGCGCCGCACCAACTGCTGCCTTAATGGTACTGAAGTCCGCAGGAACGTACAAAACCTCCGGTAGATAAATATCAACAGTCATCTGAGCATAAAAGGTAAGCACTCCTTCAGTGTACTCGGCATAAATATTAACGTCGCCGGGCACGTTTATATCTTCCGTACGAAGAAGCCCGGCCTCGATACTCGCTATTGCCTCCGGCTCAACAAGCCACTCGGCGAAATCAGTCACATCCTCCGTGCAGCCGTTATCGTAGTGCGCAATCGCCTTGTACTTGGTGGTAAAGTTAACGGGTGCCTCGTTCGGCCCTGTTATTTCAAGCCCGACCAATCCTCCCAGCTCGTGTGAGAACACATACGCCGACCCTGGCATCCACCAACCCATGTTTTCATCCCGATATGCCCCGGCCACATAGTAATCACCATCGATTGATACCGCATTGCCAAAGTAATCGCCGTCATCGCCATCTGAGGGGAGCAGCTTTGCCTGCTCTGTCCAGCTCGTTCCATCACGCCTGAATAGATACGCCGAGCCTGAGTTAAGTCCATTGTCGTCATCTTTATCTGCACCAATTACACAATACACCCCGTTGATTGAAACCGAGCAGCCAAATTCCTCCAAACCAGACCCGTCAGAGGCCGTAAGCTTTTCCTGCTCTGTCCAGCTCGTACCATCTCGCTTGTATATATATACAGCGCCCGAGTTCTCCCCCATGTCATCATCGCGCAAGGCCCCAACCAGGCAATAGTCGCCATTTATTGAAACGGAATTGCCAAATAAATCTCCAGCACCACCGTCGCTTGCGGTAAGCTTTATCTGCTGGGTCCAGCTTGGCCCGTCCCGCTTGAATATATACGCCGAGCCGGAACTATCTCCCTTATCATCATCACCATAAGCACCAATCACGCAATATTCGCCGCTGATAGAAACCCTCGCGCCAAAGTAATCTGACGCAGCGCCGTCACTTGCGGTAAGCTTGGTCTGCTCTGTCCAGCTTGTCCCGTCCCGCTTGAATATATACGCTGAGCCTGAGTAATCCCCTCTATCATCATCACCATAGGCTCCAATCACACAATACTCGCCGCTTATTGAAACCTTAAGCCCGAACCGGTCCTCAGCAGCGCCGTCAGAGGCCGTCAGCTTGGCCTGCTGAGTCCAATTTTCCCCATCTCGCTTGAATATATACGCCGAGCCACCCATATTTCCCTTATCATCATCGCCGAAAGCCCCAATTACGCAGTAGTCTCCATCGATTGAAACCGAACGGCCAAAGAAATCTGATGCAGCGCCGTCGCTTGCTGTAAGCTTGGGCTGCTCTATCCAGCTCGTGCCATCTCGTTTGAATATATATGCCGAGCCCGAGAACATTCCATTGTCGTCGTCACCCTCGGCTCCCACTAAGCAATAATCACCGCTGACCGAAACCGAACAGCCAAACTGGGACACCCC
>CP070830.1:1324437-1330439 GCA_020344865.1 Planctomycetota bacterium | reverse complement strand
TAAAGAGTAATTTACCCGAAGTCCTTGAAGAGAAGGCGCAGGAGTTTTTCGAGTCATTCGAGGTTGACGGTACGGGCTGATTTCAATTTCCGTGCGCGACATCAGTGCTATTGGGGGCGGTGAGATGCGAGGTTTTGGGGGATTTTAAGGCGGGTATTGCAATTCGGACATACACCGCTTTTGCCCGCCATAGTCGTGGGGACCTTAAAATGCTTTCCACAGGAGCAGGCGATTCGGACGAGGTTTCGGCCGGGGATTTTGAGACGTCTGCCACATGTGGGGCAGATTCCTGTTTTGCCCGCCATAGCGAGGGGAACCTTTAGTTTGGTGCCACACGGGCAGGCTATACGGAGAAGGTCTGGTTTGGTTTTCCTGGCCGGTTGGGCGGGGGCCTGCGGAGGGGCGTGTGCGGAGGGCGGCTGCTCATGCGGAGTGGGCAAGGGGGCAGGCGCCGGCTGTTTTGTGTCGGTCGGTGTTTCTTCGGATGTTTGTTGTTCCGTCTGCAAAAGCTGCCTCTCCCAGAAGCTGACAGCGCCGCCCGGCTCCTCCAAGTCCTTTGTTTTTCGCCCAAGTACGAACTGGAAAATCGACTTTTCGTATCGCTCCATTTCAATCAATTTCAGCTGGAGCATAAGAGTGGCGAGGCCGAAGCCAGACACGAAACCACCGATGTGGGCCCAATACCCTACGTGTCCGCCGCCCCAAATCAGACCGACAATGTCAAAGGCGAACCAAAAAAGGACCATCCAAATACTCGAGACGGTAAATGTTCTTATGATGGGTGTCCACCAAACCGGCGGTAGGAAAAAGACAAAGAAACAGCTTATAGCATTCTCGGGGAAAAGGGCGAGATACATACCTACGACGCCATTTATCGCGCCGCTGGCACCGATAGCCGGGCCACCAGCAAATGTCTGATGAAAGATTCCGGCGGTGATACCAAGGAGCAGATAAATCGGAAGATATATATGTCCTATCTTAGAGCAGATGGCATTTCCAAAGAGCCACAAGAAAATCAGATTGCCTATCACGTGCATGAAGCCGCCGTGAAGCCACATATGTCCGAAGAGGCCTGCGGTTGTCCAACCATACAAGATGAACGGTTCAAAGGGGTCCTGGACTTCGATTTCTTCGACTTTTTGCCTTGCTTCCTGCTGCCGGCGGATTTGTTCACTTTGACTTCTGGCGGTCTGGAACTGGAGGATAAAAACGATGGTAATAACTGAAACTATAAGCCAGTTCATAACCGGCCTTTTATCATATGGTATGTCAACCTTATAAGGTACGAGTATCATATTGCCTCTCTGCTCAGGCCATTTTGATTTTCCGAGTCATTATTTTTAAGTTACAGGTTTTATGCGGCCGGCGTGTACCGTTTTTAGAAACAGTTACGAGAGTACTTCACGCACTATCCTCAAGGCATTTTCGCCGCGAATACCGCGGGGCCATAAAATCCACGCCGTTGTAAGGGCCTATACTGATTATAACCCATTTGCCAACGGTCCGCAAGGTATCTCAGCACTTAGAACACTCCGAGTGAGGATTCATGAGGGCAAGTATTTCAATTTTCGGCGGCTTTGGCAATAAAATTTTCAAAAGGTCTTCTAATAGTTGTAATTCGAAGGGAATCTTGATATTATGACGGAATTGGAAGGCAAAAAGGCGTTTCAAACAAGCTAAATTGGCAATCTCGGTTAAGAGTTATTGCTACAGAGCGATAACGAACACCGCACAGACGTTTTGTGGGCCTGACAAAGAAAAACGATGTCAGGTAAGGGAGCAGATATGGCAGATAGAAAAAATTTTTTCTTGTGGGCGGTCATAGTGGTTTGGGTCATTTTGTGCTCCGGGACGAAGGCGTTGGCTCAGGATGATGTCAGTGATGTAGCGAGTACAAGCGTTTTGGCGGGCGGGGACACGAACAAGCGCTACTTTCTTATAGGGGAGTATGAACAGGCGGCGCCGGCAGAGGGCTTCGGGCTTATAATAGTTATGGCTGGGGACGAGGGCGGGAGCGAGGTTGAATCTTTTGTCAAACGAATCTACAAGAAAGCATTGCCAAAGAACTATCTGTTAGCGCAGCTTGTTCCGGTCAAATGGACGGCTGAGCAGCAGGTCACGTGGCCGACAGAAAAAGTACCAGCGGAAAAACAGGAGTTCTCAACCGAAGAGTTTATCGGAGCGGTCATTGAGGATATTAAAAACAAATACAAAGTAAACAACAATCATATATTCACCCTTTGCTGGTCTTCGGCGGGCCTGGCGGGATATGCTTATTCTCTGCAGGCAGACAGTTTAGCCACGGGCTCATTTATTGCGATGTCTGGCTTTGAGCCTGAGAGCCTGCCGCCATTAGAGCAAGCCAAGGGCCGGGCATATGTTCTGTTTCAGTCGGCGAGAGATGAGCGGTATCCTTTCTCGGCAGCTCAACAGGCTTATGAAAAACTGAAGGAGAAAGATGCAAAGGCATCATTATTAAAGTACAGAGGCAAACAGAACTGGCAGGAGAAGCCTTACACGCAAATCCGTGTGGGTATTAAACTGCTTGAGAGGGACCACAGCAGGCCGGTTAGAGCGGCCGGAAGCCCCGCCCAGAGGGATGTTGAGAGTGCACGCACAGGTAAAATGCAGCGGGAGGCTGCTGCGAGTGGGGTATCGGGCAAGGCCAACTCACTAAAAATGCACCTTGTTTGGGAAATTTCAATTAAAGATGCGCTGGGCATGTGCATCGGAGACTGGAATGTTGACGGGAAACCTGAGCTTCTGGTCAGCGACGCAAATGACCCTGCCAATCTTCATGTTATTGACGTAAACGGGCGAGAGATTGAAACCGTCGAACTGCCGGGCTGGTTCTGGGCTATCGAATGCGGGCGAATAAAGGGCCAGTCCGTGCTGTTAGCCTACAGGAATGGAGGTCTCAGCGTAAGGGCCGTCGACCGGCACGGGAACAAGCTATGGTCATATGTATGCAAAGACGGTGTTAACTGCGCTCACTGGGGAGATATTGACGGTGACGGAAATGATGAGATGGTCGTTGGCACTAAGGGCTACGGGGGGTTACACGGCGTCAATGAAAACGGCAAGCGGCTCTGGAAGGCTTCGGACATAGGCAGTGTCCCATATCAATCCATAATCGGAGCCAAAGAGGGGCGGCCGGGGACAGTCATTGCTACGGGGGGCATGGGTGTTCACATCTTCGACAGCAACGGCAAAAGCGTGGATGTTCTTGAAATTAAAAACTTTTTTGTCATTCCCATTCAAGCAGCCGAAGTCGATGTTAACGATACTATTCAGATTTTCGGTATAGGCGCGAAAGGCGATGATGAAGGTACGGGGCACAGCCTTTTCTACGCCATGGCATTCGACATGGAAGGTAAGGTGGCGTGGGAAAAACGCCTCAGCGCAAAGTCCGGAGCGGCCGCATGTTTCACGGCAGGCGACCTTGACGGGGACGGACAGGCCGAGTGGATATACGCTGCCACCAGCCATATATTGGCGATTGCCTCGCCCGAAGAAGAAGAAATCGCGACCATTGACATGCCTCGTCCCGGAGAAATGGCAGTTCTGAGCGCCAAAGACAAAAAGGGCAAGCTTATCCTGAGACGGGGGGAAAAGTTTTTCTGCTATGTCATAGATTAATTACCAGCGCAGCTTTGGCAAGAGAGCGAATGGTTCGTTAATCCGGTAATTCGCGGAAGATGGGTAAGAGAGGAGTTAACCACGGATAGCGCGGATACCTTGGGCACAGGTGACACAGATTGACGCTGATTTTTAGCCACGAATAAACACGAATTTCCACGAAGAGGTTTTGGCTTCAGGGGCCATCTTAGATGGCCGGTTCAGGCAAAGTCTGCGGCTATTCTCGAAGCGAGTTTCTGTGCTAGCCTGCTGACTTTGTCAGTTGGCCGGAGTCCGGCCAGCATGAAGCCAAAATAGAACCTTGTTCTTTTTTTACGGAGGATGAACACGAATGTTTTTTTGGGAGTTTTGTGTTGTGCGTTTGTCGGGATTGGGGCATATTAACCACGGATTTCACAGAGTTAGAAAATAGTAAATGTTTAGGGAAAAGTATTGCGTTCGGCTGGAAATTAGGTATAATGGGACGAAAGTTGGAAATAAGGCTCAGGGATGGGTGATGAAGAAATATTAACACCCTATTGGTAGAGGGAAAGGGGAATGACAATGGAGGCTAAAAAAATGGCTAAATCGGGCGGTAAGGGCGGTATTTTTGTAGTTATAGTGGTTTTGGCGGTGGTTTGCGTGGGTGCGGAGGTTGGTTATTGCCGGAAGATAACGGTACGGGCGGACGGGAGCGGGGATTATCCAACGATACAGGCGGCAATAGACGATGTCAATGACGGTGATGAGGTAGTACTTGAGCCGGGCACATATACAGGCCCCGGAAACCGAAACATTGACTTCCTCGGAAAGGCCATCACCGTTAGAAGCACGGACCCAAATGACGCATCTGCGGTTGCGTCAACAGTTATCCGTTGTGATGGTACAAGTTCTGCACGGCGCAGGGGGTTCCTTTTCCACAGTGGTGAAGATGCGAATTCTGTTGTCGACGGTGTTACAATCAGAAAAGGATATGGAACGTACGGAGGGGCAATTTGTTGTGACCAGAGTAGTCCTTTAATCCGTAATTGCACTATAAAGTCAAACACGGCCAATCTGGGAGGTGGTATTTACTGTACCGACAGCAACATGGTGGTCGTAAACTGTACAATAACAGATAATACGGCGCAAGGGACAAACTACGTAAATGGCGGTGGCGGTGTCTATTTGGACTATGGCGGTAGTCCCACAGTAAGCAAGTGCGCAATAAGCAATAATACCGCGGCATGGGCGGGAGGAGTGTCATGCTATGGTGGGACAATCACTGACTGCGTTATAGCAGGCAACTCAGCTAATGGAGACCCAGGCTGGGGCGGAGCTATCCATGGTTTATTCGGTCCTACTACCATCTCCAACTGTATTATCACAGATAATTCCGCCAAATTGGGTGGCGGGATTTTCTCAATAGTCAGGCGCGGCAATTCAAGAATCGTCGGTTGCCTTATCAGTGGCAATAAAGCTAGCTCCGGCGGTGGGTTTTATTGCTATGAAGGCGAACTTGCAATCAGCGGCTGTACTATCGTCGGTAACTCGGCAAGTGGGATACGCTGTGCTGAAGAAGGCTCTGCGGCGGTGAATGGCTGCGTGCTTTGGGGCAACAGGGCAAATAGCGGATCACAAGTATCTCTTGGCGGTGGCACTAGTATATCAATAAGTTACAGTGACATCCAAGGTGGTCAAGATGATATACATATCGGCTCTGGGGCGGTACTTAGTTGGAGAGACGGCAATATCGACATCCTGCCGCATTTTGTTGAGGCCGGCTTCTGGGATACAGGAGATGTATGGGTGGAAGGCGATTATCACTTGCGCGAAGATTCACCCTGTATTGATGCGGGTGACCCGAATTATGCGGCCGAGCCGAATGAGATGGACCTTGATGGCAACCCACGAGTAGTTGGTGGTCGGATTGATATGGGGGCGTACGAGTTCATTATTTCGAATACTGCTCCCGTTGCATGTGTTGCTGGAGGGGACAGGGTAGTTGAGGCGGGAGAGGATTGTGAGGGGAGGGTAGTGTTAGATGGGAGCTGTTCGAGTGATGCGGATTCCACGGCCGGGACGAATGATGATATAAATAACTTTGACTGGTACGAGGTGATAGATGTGTGCGAGCCAAACAGCGACATTTACTTGGGCAGCGGGGAGGTTATAGAGTGCAATTTAGGATTGGGTGAGCATTTAATTATCTTAGAGGTAACGGACAAGGCGGGGGCGTTTGACAGCAATGAGGTGGTGATTACGGTTGAGGATGTTACGCCGCCGGAGTTTAGTTTGTTTGTAGAGCCGAATGTTCTTTGGCCACCGAACCACAGGATGGTCAGGATTGAGGTGAGCTGGGAGGTGAGTGACAACTGTGATGAGCAGGTGGAGGTGTCGCTGGT
>CP070830.1:1317985-1324337 GCA_020344865.1 Planctomycetota bacterium | reverse complement strand
GAACTGAGAAGTTGCATTACCCTCAATTAATACAAGTTCCCGCGCCCTTTTAAGATATTCAGCCGCCGATTCATGTAAGGGATACACCTGTCGAAAGTGTAGGAGCGAGACATCATCACTGCCTAAACTTTTTATTGCCTCACTTACAACGTGGTAAGTCGAACCCCAGCACACTACCAGGGTCTTATAATCCTCCGGCCCTATTAACTCAGGCTCAATGGCCTCGGTTTTAATCAAATCCATCTTCTTCAGTCTCTTGTCAACCATCGCAACCCTCAAATCAAGGTCCTCGGTAATGTGCCCCTCTATGTCGTGCTCGTCGCTGTCTACTGCAACCAGACCTTCTCCGAAGCCGGGAACACCACGAGGCGATATGCCATCGTCGGTCAACTCATATCTGTTGTAACCTTCCGCCGTTTTTACAACGTGCTGGTCAATTTCTAAACCTGATAATTCAAGAGAGGCCGTGTTATAGTAAGAATCCAAAAAATACTGGTCGGTCAGCACAAAGACAGGCACTTGATATTGGCTGGCAAGGTTAAACGCCCGCTGTGTCAGGTAAAAGGCATCCTCAATGCTGCCCGGCGCCAGAATAATCCTCGGAAACTCACCATGTCCCGCGTAAAGAGCAAGCTCCAGGTCTGCCTGCTCGGTCCGCGTAGGCAGTCCCGTAGCCGGCCCGGGCCGCTGACCCAAGTGAATGACAATCGGACTCTCTAGAATGCCCGCCAGGCTGAGTCCCTCCGTCATAAGCGCAAAGCCGCCTCCTGAAGTCGTCACCATTGCCCTCGCACCTGCATACCAGGCGCCGATGGCCATATTCATTGCAGCAATCTCGTCCTCCGCCTGCTCGGCTATGATGCCGAAATCCCTGCCGCGCCCGGCAAGAAAGACCAGCACCGCCGTAGATGGCGACATTGGATAAGATGAGACGAAGTTGCAGCCACCCGCTATGGCACCCAGGCTCACGGCCTCGGCGCCGCTTAAAAGAAGCTCCTCTTTAATACTCGAATCGCTGCCTACGTCAACTTTGATTCCGGCCAAATTCAATAAACCATTCCCAAGCACGTAACCCGCTCTCACGGCTTTAGTATTCTTTTGCACAACGTCCTTGGTCTTCGCAGAAAAAAACCGCTTGACGCAAGCGGTAACTACCGCAAGCTGCACGCCAAACACACCGCAAATCGTCCCCACCGCTACCACATTTGAATAAATTTTATTGCCGATGCGCGAAGCCGTCTCTGTAAACGGTACATCAATAAATTTATACGGGCGTCGGCCGAATTCCTCACCAAGTTCTCTCTTTTCTGCCAGAACTATTGTCTTAGACGAAAGCCTCTTTTCAACGTGCCGTACGGCCCCTGCATTAAGAGCAACAAGAATGTCAATTCGGTCAACGACAGCGCGGGCCCGCCTCTGCGAGACTCTTATTTCAGTTGAATTCATCCCTCCGCGAATCCGCGACATATATTCTTTTGTTGCAAAGACGTTATAGCCGGCCAGCTTGAAAATTCTCGTCAGCAGATACTCAACCGTCTGAATGCCTTGCCCCGCTTCCCCGCACAGCACAATCGATACATCGTCCCTGACTTCGGTTGACGAAGTCCCACACATGCAACTCGCTTTCTGCCTGTGCCGCCTAACCGCAGCACCCGGTCAATATTCCTCTAAATGATAAAACTCGGCGTTTTCGAGCCATTGCTCCGGTCGGGATACAAACTCGATTATGTTCTCCAAAAGGAAATAATGTTTCTTCTCCTCTTCGGCCAGTTGCAGAAAAAGCCCTTTCAAATGCTCTTCTGTAACCTCCGCGGCCTTCTCCAGATAAAAATCCCTGCTTTGACTCTCGATATCGCGGGCCTTTTTATAAAGCTCTGTTTGGCTGATATCGAAATCGAACCTCTCGGCCGATTCCCGCATCTTCGAGAAAACCGCCTTCGCGTCCGACAAGACACTCGTCTGCGCAACCTCGACGGCGGTGTTTTCTTTCATTTTTGAAACCACATCGTAATGCCTGGCTTCTTCGCCGGCCAGCATACCAAAGATATTCTGCAGCCCACTGTTCTCCGTCTTCTCCGAAAGCTGCCGGTAATAGTCCGCGCTGAGCTTCTCTTTCTCCATCGCAAAGTCAAATATGTCCATTTGTACTTTCCCTCGACTTTAAAGTCCCGCTATAGCCCTGAAAGTTTTCGCCAGCTCCTTCCGTCCGCTTCGATTATGGCGTCCGCTTCGGCAAAAGTTTCACTGCCCGCCGGGTACTGATAAGGTACAGAATCAGCGTTCTCCCAGGCCTCGAGAACCGGCGTCAGCAACCCCCAGCTAACCTCCACGTTGTCCTGCCTTATAAAAAGCGTTTGGTCACCGACCATACAGTCCAACAGCAGCCTTTGGTATGCCTCCTGCGCCTCCGTTCAGAAAACCTCACGATAGCTGAAGTCCATTCTAAGTGTGCTCATACACACCTTCGAGCCCGGCCGTTTTGCCTGAAAGCTGAGAGAAATCCCTTCCTCGGGTTGTATCTGTAGCACAAGTACGTTGGCCGGCATCTCCGCAAGGCCCGCAGAGACAAACATCGAATGGGGAACCTGCTTAAAGGTAATCGCTATCTCCGTATCTTTGCAAGCAAGTCTCTTGCCGGTTCGCAGATAAAAAGGCACTCCCTTCCACCGCCAGTTATCAACAAACACCTTTGCAGCCACAAAAGTCTCGGTCCTTAACTCCGCGTCTACTCCCTCCTCCTGGCGATAGCCAGCCACCTGCTCGCCATTCACGGTGCCGGGCCCGTATTGGCCCCGAACCATAAAGCTACTTAGGCTATCAGGGTCAAACGTCCGAATCGAACGCAGCAGTTTTACCTTCTCGTCACGGATGCTGTCCGCCTCGAACGACACAGGCGGCTCCATCGCTACCAAAGAGAGCATTCCCAACATATGATTTTGAAACATATCCCGCAGAGCCCCGGCCTTGTCGTAATAACCCGCGCGATGCTCGACACCAATCGACTCGGCTATCGTAATTTGAATATGGTCGATGAAATTGCGGTTCCAGACCGGCTCAAATATCGCGTTCGCAAACCGAAACATCAAAATATTCTGAACGGTTTCCTTGCCCAGGTAGTGGTCAATCCTGTATATCTGCGACTCGTCGAAACACTTCTGGATTTTGGTGTTTAACTCCACAGCGCTTTGCAGGTCCCTGCCAAAGGGCTTTTCCACAATCAGTCTGACCCGCTGTCTCAAATCGCCTCTGCGTCTGCAGTGCAAATGCGGTCCGAGCTGCTCGACTATTGTCCCGTATAAAAACGGCGGCACCGCCAAGTAAAAGACGTACCTGTTCTGGGTTTCGTGCTTTTGGTCTAACTCAGCGACTCTGCTATCGATATGCTCATAGAACGAAGGGTCGTTGTAATCGCCGCTTGCATAATACAGCCTATTGATAAAAGGCTCCAACTCCTTGGCCCCTGTATCGCCGGATTTTTCCCTGATGGCCTGTATCGCGCTCTGGCGGAAATCCTTGTCGGAAAGTTTCTTTCTGCCACAGCCCAACAGATAAAAACTCTCGCTAAGCAAACCTCGCTCAAAAATCCTGAACAAACTGGGAATCAGTTTTCTGCGCGCAAGGTCGCCGGATGCCCCGAAAACTATCATTCCGTTTGGCGGCGCCGGTATCTCAGCACAGATAATCTCTTCCGGAATCACCGTTGGCCGAATTTTCTGCATAGCCGCTATTCCTCAAACTGCCCGAAGGCTGAAACAACACACGGTTTATGCGCAGCGATATTCAATCCTCTATCGCCTCGAACTCATCCTTGCCCGCGCCGCAGTCAGGACATACCCAGTCACCCGGCAGGTCCCCGAAAGCAGTCCCGGCCTTCACACCGTTATCAGGGTCACCTACAGCCGGGTCGTAAACGTACCCGCACAAGCGACATTTATATTTCTCCATACTTTAGACTCCTTCTTTGGACTTGGTCTTTGGTTCAACCGCGACGTATGTAGCAGCGGTTTTGGGCGTTCTGCCGTGTTTAATATCACGGTAGTAAGCATATGTCATGGGCTGCCCATCGTCAAGCTCCTCGCAGGCGACTATATTTGCAATAAACAGCGTATGTGTCTCAACGTCGATGCTCTCCGTAACTTCGGCCTCAAGAAAGCCTATCGTGTTATCCAAGACTATCGGCGCGCCCGTCTGACCCGTCTTATACGTAATCCCCTCAAACTTATCTGTGTCTCTGCCGGACCGAAAACCAAACTTTCCGATAAATTGCATCGGCGCCGCTTGAGATAAAATAGAAACAGCAAAGACCTTGCTGGCCGAAATATATTCGTGGGTCAAACACTCCCTGTTAATACTCGCTGCCACCATCGGCGGCTCGGGCGTAATTTGAAACACGGTATTGACTATACAGCCGTTGACACTGCCCTCCTTTTTTGAGCTGACTATACACATACCGTAACTTAGCTTGAAAAGCGATTCTAAATCTAACATCCACAACTCAACCGTATCTTAAATCCGACCAATTGACTCAAACCTAAACGTGTTTTCCTACTTCAAACCCGCCAGTTCTTTCTTCAGCGCGGCCATATGGCCCAATTCTTCCTTGATGATGCCTTCGACCTTGTCCTTGCCCGCTTTCACCGACACCAAGTCCTTCAAGCCGACATAAAAAACAACCGAATTCTTCTCGGCATCGATTGCTGTCCTGAGTACCTCCTGCGGTGTCTCTTTGCCGGTCAGTTTTTCCGCCGGACTTACCTTGCCCTCGTGGCCCCGGCCGTCAGCCATCGTCTGCAAATACAGCGCTGCTTCATTGTCACGGTCGAAAATCATCGCCTCCTTCTCCCGAGGCCCGAGTTCCTTCCGCATCTGCTCGAATGTATGCAGGTGACCGTCTTCCATTACGGCCATATCCAGCAGCATCCGTTTTATCTTTTCGTCCGACGCGTTCTCCGCCGCCTCACGATAAAACTTCGCACCGTTTCGTTCGATTTCTTCTGCCATCTCAAAAATTTCATCTGCGTTAAAAGTAATGCCCATTTTCATTCTCCTTCAGTTGCCGGTGGCGTAAACACCCGCTGGCCCATTTCCTTGTCCATCATAAACAATGCCTGGGGACTGTCCTTGATTAGATTCAGCTGACCCAATACCGTGCTGGCGTTATCCTCTTCCTCGACCTGCTCGGTTACAAACCACTGCAGAAAGCTGTTTGTCGCGTGGTCTTTTTCCTCGACGGCCAAGTTCACCAAATCATTGATAAGCCCCGTTACTTTCTGCTCGTGTTTATAGACGGCTTCAAAAACACTCACTGGCGAATCCCATTTGGCAGGGGGCTTCTCTATCGCTGACAATATGACCCTGCCCCCGCGGTCGGCCACGTAATCGTAAATCTTCATCGCATGCGTCAGCTCCTCCTTTGTCTGGACTCTCATCCAGTTTGCAAATCCCGCCAGATTCTCACACCCAAAGTATGCTTCCATCGAAAGATACAGGTAAGCCGAGTACAACTCGGCATTAATCTGCCCGTTAAGGGCCTCTTCCATCTTCTTGCCTATCATCGTTTCTCACTCTCCTTTCCACAGCCCGTGAATAGTACAATGCTCGCGAGCGCTGACCGCACCTCCGTCGACATTAAATACCGCCTCAGGTGCGTCACCCGCCTTGAGGAACTGTCGATATACCTTGCCGTCGACGAGCAGCTCGACCCACTCGATATAGTGCTTGGCTTCCATCGGGTGAGGAACGCTGCCGACCTTTACCTTGATGCCGCCGTCAACTTTTTCAATCACCGGCACGTGCTTTTCCTTGCCCTCGTCGGCCGTCCTCTCAACGAGCCTCTCCATCGGCTGACCACAGCAAACCAGCTCGCCCGCCCCTCCGTGCAGAACCTCCACAATGTTGCCGCATACATTACATTTATATACCTGAAGTCTCTCAGCCATAATCTTTCCCTTTCACGTTTTATTGTTCTGTGTTTCTCGCATTCAATACAAATCTAAAGCCTAATCGACAATTCCAAGTTCCTTGTGCTTCGCCAGAATCTCATCGGCCAGCACCTCCAGGGCTTCAAAATCATCATCTTTAGGATATCCCTTTGCTATTACCGGCTTGAGAATTTCTACTTTGAGGTTCGAAATCAGCCCCGTAAGCTGCTCCACCATCTTGCCGCCCCACCCGTACGAACCAATAATCGAAGCAAACCTTGCCTTAGGCCGAAGCGCATTTGCCAAAACCGCCGCGTAAGCCGCAACAGGGTGAGCACCTGCCAGCACCGTCGAAGACCCAAGAACAATCGTAGCCGCGTCCACCAGCGAAATAGCCAGCTTGCCTATGTCCGTCACCGGCAGGTCGAATT
>CP070830.1:1314784-1317885 GCA_020344865.1 Planctomycetota bacterium | reverse complement strand
TCAGAGTAATTTTTGTTTTTGAATTTTTCGGCGCCTCTGAGCAAGTAAGCATCGACGTAGACATCGTGGACTTGGCCGCCGCCCTCCCGGGTGTGGAAATGGTGGTTCGTGAGAAATTGGATGGCGTCGTCATATCGGCCGACCTGTACAAGGAGCATAATTTTGCGAAGGAGGCTGTCATCTCGCTGGATAACGGTGTTGTGGTTCTTCTCCAATAAAGCAAGTCTCTTTTGGGGTGAGGTCCCCTCCAGCTCATAAAGTACGTCGAGTTCGGCGTAGAGTCTTGGGTCAGTACTGTCGCAGCTAATAGCCTTTTCGTAGTGAGCGACTGCCTGTTTGACGTTGTTTTCGGTTCTATGGTAGGCCCAGCCGAGATTTCGATGGACGGTGGCAAACTTGTCATCGAGCTGAGCGGATTTTTCCCATGCTTTGATTGCGTCTTCGGGCTGGTTGTCGTAGAGGAGGTTGCCGAGATAATACCAAGCACGGCCATCTGATGGATTATGGCTTATGGCACTATTTAAGACATCGATGGACTCGGTACGGTGAGGGAAGCAGTAATCGGGGGGCATTTTGGCTGCCAGAGAGTAGTATTTTGAGGCTTTATCGCTGTCCCCCGTTTCCTGATAGAAGTAGCCGAGATAATAATAGACAAGGGGGTAACTATTGAGCGGACTTTTGTTCGCTCGGACGGCGCGCAAAAGTACATCTGTCGCTTCGTCCCAGCGGGCGAGGTTGGAGTAGTTGACGGCGAGCTCGAGCCAGGACTGGACTTCATCTCGCATTTTTGTCCTGAGGTCTTCAAGTACTTCATCGGCCTTTGTTTTTTCGATGAGGTATAGTTCGTTGATGGCCCAGAAGTCGAGTGGGTCGATGTCGAGGACCTTCAATGCTACTTGCCTGGCTTTTTGAAGCTGTCCCAAATTTCTAAGTATGACGGTCTTGGCATTCAAGGCCCTGGTGTTTAGCTGGTTTGTAGCAAGTGAGCGGTTGATGTGTTCGAGGGCGGTTGTGAAATCCTGTTTTATACAGGAGATTTCGGTGAGCTGGTAATAGGCGGCGGTGTGGAAGGTATAATCCCAGGTTGCTTTATAGAAGTTGTCGTAGGCAGCATCGAGTTTTCCCTGTGCTTTCAGGGCCAGGCCGAGCTGGTAATACGCCTCGTTATTTTTTGGTGAGGTATAGTTGTAGGAGACTCTTTGGATTGCGCGAGTCAGTTTTTCCTCGGCTTTTGCAAAGAGTGCGCGTTTGTTGTAGTCGATGCCGAGGGCCGTATTGACTCGGGAGTCATTAGGGTCTCTTCTGAGGGCTTCTTCGTAGTAAGCATAGTGGTCGAGGGTCGGGTTGTGGAACTGCTCGATGCGCAGGGCCGTGAGGTAAAGTTGCTCGGCCGTGTTGATGTCCTCGGGGGCGGGCGGCGGCTTAACAACATCGGGCAGGTTCGGGTCATATTCTTTCTCGACGGGTTTGTATGAGATAAGCTCGTGGTTCTCTGAAGAGATGAGGGAGGCCTTCAGGTCGGTTTGCCTGACGCCGGTGGGCAGGGTAACTTCTGTTAGAAACGGTTTGTCGGGGGCTATATTTATCTTTCGTTCGAATATTGTCTTGTCGTTTGCAGTCAACAGGGCCGTGGCTTTTTGGTATTGCGAGGTTGTATTGAAACCAAATCTGGCAATATTTTCGGAGGGTAGTTCGAGGTTTATGGCGGCGCACAGGTTCGCATTTTTTACGCTACCTATCTCTCGAATGGGGAACCAATACTGGGTGAAGGTCTTGACTTCGTATGGTTTTATCCAGCTATAGTCGGGCTGGTTGTCGGAATAGGCGCCGACCATAAGCTCGGCATAGGGGCCATCGGTTTCTGTGAGTATTTTGTCCCACATTTGGCCTCTCGGGCCGGGGCCCCACTCCCACAGCTTTGCGCCGGTAACCACGTGGTGGTTGCCTATATGAATTACACCGGCCTTTTTTCCGTGGTCGTATCCGCCGGAGAAGTCCTCCTGGAGGTCCCAAGCAAAGAATGAGGTCGGCTCAGGGTGGTTCTTCCACCAGGTGACGTCGACGCCATCTGTGTAATCGACGCGGTTGTAGCGTTCATATGAAATCGGCCAGTGTGAGAACTGGTTTTTGGCGTGGAATGTTGCGAACCGGGTGCTGGGCGGGAAGATGACCTGATAGTCGGGATTTGAGTGTACGGCGACGTTGGCCCAATATAAAAACGAATGGGGAAAGGGTGTGCGGTTGAAAATCTTTACTTTTACTTCGAGATAAGACTTGTCAGGGTAGAGAGTGGCGGCGATTGTCCACTTCATACGATGCCGGCGCTCAGTTTCCGCGAGCCAGATGGTTTTGCTGCCATCGGGATTTTCGGTGAGTGCGTAATCGACGGGCATGAAGGTCGTGGCCCTGTGGTGGTGTAGGACGCACCACTCGATGCCGCCAGAAATCCAGGCGCCGAGCATTCCTATGAGTGCGGGTTTTATGACGTGCTGGCGATAGAAGAAGTCGTAGCTGTTGGTTTTGTCGAGGGCGGAGAAGAGCCGGCCGCCCAACTCGGGCAGAAAGCAAACTTTTACATAGTCGTTTTCCAGATAAAGGGCGTTGTAGGTTTTGTCTTTGCGGGTGTCGGTCAACTTGTCCTGAAACGGATAAGGGTAGATGGATTTCTTTGCTCCCTGATAGACCTCGCCTTTGTAGAACATAGGATTTTGGTCAGGCGGGGCCACCAAGTAAGTTGGGATTACGAGCGGTTCAGCCCATACCCTCACAGACGAGCTGCCGGCATTAGCTGTTGAACAATTGAATAAAAGTATTACCAGTAATAAAATTAGTGATGACATAGAAATTTTGGTGACGATTTTCATGAGACTGAGTTTACATTGGTATCGCATATCTGTCTATGTGCATTTTATGTTCGGGGTGTTCTGTTGTCTGTTGCAGTTTTTGGCCCTGGGCGTTACCCGGGTTTTGGCTCTGGCATGCGGGCGTTGACTGATTTTCTCCAGTTGTGGAGCATTTTTCGAAGCTGGGCGGTTTTTTGCGGCATTTTTTCGGCAAGGTTGTTTTTTTCGCTGATATCTTTTTTGAGGTTGTAGAGTTCG
>CP070830.1:1310893-1314684 GCA_020344865.1 Planctomycetota bacterium | reverse complement strand
TGGCATAGTAAATTATTACGTATTACCAGTGAGTAAGCTGAAGGTGGGTGTACCCACTATGACTAAAAAAGGCAAATATATTTATGACTGGCCAAGGCCCATGGTCAGCGTCGATGCTGCCGTTTTCGCTTTCATTAAGGGCCGAGCTAAACTGCTGCTGATTAAACGCGGCAAAGACCCATTCAAAGGCAAATGGGCGCTGCCCGGCGGATTTGTGGGTATTGATGAGGAACTCGAGCACGCCGTAGCCAGAGAACTGGCGGAAGAGACGGGGTTATTGTGCGTGTCTCTGGAACAGCTGCATACCTTCGGCAAGGTGGGCCGCGACCCGAGGGGCAGGCAAATTACAGTAGCATTCATGGGCATAACCAAACAGGGACAGGACAGCATAAAAGCTGGTGATGATGCGGCAGATGCACGGTGGTTCGACATCGAAAAACTACCTAAGCCCATGGCATTTGACCACGATGAAGTGGCCAAGTTTGCTATCGAAAAGGTAAAAACGATAATTTAAAACTTTTGCCTTTTTATTTTCGATTGCGTATTTTACCGCAGAGAACACAGAGAAAGAATCTATCAACTTGAGAGAGTCTCGGCGGAATATTGTTTTATATTTGTTTACTTCCCTTTTTTTCTCGGTCTGATAAGGGGTTGGTGAGGAAAATCGCGTCGTCCGACGTATCCTCCCGATGAAAGACAATGGCATTTGGATTATGGGCCCAATACAGGGACCTAAGGAGAAGAACACGTGAATACAGGTACAGTAAAATGGTTCAACGAAAGGAAGGGGTACGGTTTCATCGTTCCCGATGATGGCGGCGACGATTTATTTGTCCATCACTCGGAAATCCAGTCGGAGGGCAAAGTATCCCTTGATGAAGGCCAGAAGGTCGAATACGAGATTGGAAAAGGCGAAAAGGACCGTCCTTGTGCGGTCAAAGTACGTCCCTGCTGAAGCTGAACATCATATCGTCAAACCCACGTATCCCCTTTTCCCATCCGAGAGAGGGATACGGAAGCCGAGACATTAATTACCGGAAAGTAAGGCTATCGTGTCATTGCCCGCCAAGATCACTTGACCCCATAGTTGAAAACTGGTCAAGATACCGTTATTTGTTGACTGAGGGCCAGAAAGAGTGTATAAGCATATCACCTTCATGGTTTTGATGGTGGGATAATATATGAGTTTAAGAAAGATACCAACACTGCGAATAGGTGACCTGGAAGCTAATATACCAATTATTCAAGGCGGTATGGGCGTTGGTATTTCTTTGTCAAGCTTAACCTCAGCTGTTGCAAATGAGGGTGGTATTGGAGTTATTGCCACTGCTGGAATTGGTCAATTTGAACCTGATTGGTACACAAATTACAATGAAGCAAACAAAAGGGCCTTACGGAGAGAGATAAGAAAGGCAAGAGCTAAGACAACCGGCATTATCGGTGTAAATATAATGGTAGCCCTTTCAGATTTTGATGACCTCGTGCAATGCGCTGTGGACGAGGGGGTGAACGTGCTTTTTCTTGGTGCAGGACTCCCAATAGCACTTCCTAAAACATTGCCGCTAGATAGACTGGAAAAACTTGCTACCAAGTTTGTTCCTATCGTATCCTCTGGGAGAGCAGCTAAAATTATATTTAGAGGCTGGGCAAAACGATACTCTTATATCCCCGATGCCGTGGTTGTAGAGGGCCCATTAGCTGGGGGGCACCTCGGTTTCAAAAAAGAGCAGATCGATAATCCTGACTACACGTTAGAAAAGATACTGCCAGAGGTGATTTCTGCAGTAAAGCCCTACCAGGAACAATTTAGCAAGAGCATTCCGGTAATCGCCGCAGGAGGGATATATACAGGTGTGGATATTCATAAATTTGTACAGTTAGGAGTTCAGGGGGTGCAGTTGGGGACCAGGTTTGTTGGAACTTATGAGTGCGATGCTTCCCCGGAATTTTAGGAGGCGTATATAAATTGCAAAAAAGAAGATATTGTGATAATTGACAGTCCTGTCGGATTGCCGGGTAGAGCCATACAAAATAAGTTTCTTAAGGATGTGTCATCAGGAGTCAAAATGCCTTTTAAGTGCCCCTGGAAGTGTCTGAGAACTTGTGATTTTAAGAATGTGCCATACTGTATTGGTCTTGCGTTAACGAATGCAAAAAAAGGTGATATCAAAAATGGATTTGCTTTTGCGGGAGCTAATGCCTATCGGGTAGATAAAATCGTCTCCGTTAAAGAGCTTATTGGGACTTTAATTGAAGAGTATGAGAAGGAGAGCATCTACATAAGGGCGTAAAGGGATTAGTAAGACTTTTCAAAATATTGTTTAATTTATTCTTGGCGGTTAAATAAATTCGTGAAAGCTCCGGCGTTGCTTCCGGATGTGTGGCTCGGCGTGTCTTTCAGGGAAATTCGTAGCTATATATTTTTAAATTTTACGCTATAGGTTTGCATTTTTTTGAGCTGTTTATTGAACATACGAAGCTGAACATCGAGGGCGCTTAGGGCCCAATCGATATAGTGCAACTTATGGGTCGGACGGCGATGTCCTTCGTTCATCAAGCCGGTCTGGACTGTATCTAAAAACCTGCTTATTGTCTGGGGGCTAATTTCTGTGGGTTCGGCAGCCCACTTTTTTAAGTCCTGATACTGCTGCTGGAGCCTTTTGCTGCTTCTCAGTTGCTCGGTACTTAGATAGTCAGCCGGGTTATAAGCCAACTGCAGGCCTTTAAGGCACAGTATCAACGGCTCATAATTGGCTCTTTTGTCCAGGCGAATAAATTTATATTGCTGGACATATGCAGTTGCCTGCGCGGGGGGCCTATCCGCGATTTCATCTCCACCCAGATACCATCTGCGTTTGCTCGTCCTTGCAAAGACAAGCTCTTCGCCATATTCGCGTTGTGTTATCTCATCATAGCCCATTCTTGAAACCCAGAGTCTTCCGGTGTCTTTCTGCTGCAGGCCGCCGCCAAGCACGAGGAGACACTTGACAAACGGTAAAGGCAGTACCTTTTGCTTGCCGATTTGATTCCTGCGAAGCTGGAAGGAAAGATGCAAGCTGTGGGGGGTCACATTATAGAAAGCAACAATCTCACGGACTAACTGATTAAGGAGCCACGGGTCGGCGGTTGCCGGCCGGGACAGTTCGCCGGCAATGTTCAGTCTGCCCGGCGCCAGTTCAAGGAATCCAAGCCTACGCACCTGTTCGGTTGACCCTGAATGGTCATCGATATAGCCTCCCAGCTTCCATGACAGAACATCCATACAAAAATCATGAAAATAGCGGAAATCATCATATATGGGGTCGGAGGCCCTTTTGGCGCTTTTCTGGGGCTCAACGGCCGCATAGCCGAGGTCGCTCAACTCTATCTCAGCCCCGAGCGGCACAAGACCAGGTCGGAAATTCGAACGTATTCTTTCAAGATTAGCCTCTACAACGCGACCGTCAAACATGCTCCTCGCCGCCCGCACAGCATACTTGACATAATCAATAATGTCGTGCTTGCCATACGGCATCGTATCAAGGCATTGTTTGACGATTAAATCAACCGATGAAGCGTTAGAATTTATTATCTGCAAAGCCACGAGTAAGCTGACCGACCGGCTAAAGTATCTTTCCGAAGTACGCATGTGGTCAAGGCCAAACCGGTAACGGGATTGAATCTTCTCTTCGAGTTGATTAAGCAAAACCTGTCTTACGACAAGGACCAAATAATTCTCGATAAAAGGTTGACCCTGTGGGTCTTCATACAAATGCTTTATACTCGGTCTGGGCCGGTCAAGCTCACGCTCA
>CP070830.1:1304684-1310793 GCA_020344865.1 Planctomycetota bacterium | reverse complement strand
GGAGTTAGCAAATGAAGGCAAAAACTAATACTTTCTTTACTTTTCTGATGGTTGCAGCAGTGCTGGCTGCGCCCCCTATGGCTGCCGCGACCGTTGGCCAAGAAAAGCGGTTTAACTCACCGGGCCGGACGATGTATTATATCGACGGCGAAAAGGGCAATGACAATAACGACGGCAAGTCACCCGAAAAGCCGTGGGCAAGCCTTGACCGTGTAAACAAGGTTGTCTTTGCGCCGGGTGATAAAGTTCTATTCAAGGCCGGTACTACCTATACCGGCCAGCTAAAACCACAAGGTTCGGGTGCTCAGGGTAAACCCATAATCATCGATATGTACGGTGACGGCGATAAGCCCCGCATCGACGGCAGGGGGGCTGTGCTGGATACGCTGCTTCTGCAAAATGTCGAGTACTGGCAGGTGAGCAACCTCGAGATTACCAACCTCGGCCCGACGCGCGAAAACTGGCGCACTGGGGTGAAGGTCCTGGCTGATAATTCCGGCACACTGCATCACATCCACTTAAAGAACCTTTACGTCCACGACGTCAACGGAAGCCTCGACAAGTCAACAGAAGGCTGCGGCATCTTTTGGCAATGTAAGGGAAAGACCCCATCTCGCTTTGATGACCTGCTGATAGAAAACTGCCACGTTGTCCGCACCGACCGCAACGGCATATGCGGCCGGTCATCGTTCACGAACCGTTCGCGTAACTGGTTTCCCAGCCTCAATGTTGTCATCCGCGGCAATCTCATAGAAGATTGCGGCGGCGACTGCATCAAACCGTGGGGCTGCGAAGGCTGTTTGGTAGAGTACAATGTTGTTCGCGGCGGCCGACAGCGCTGCGACGACTATGCCGCCGGAATCTGGCCCTGGAGCAGCGACGACACCGTCATCCAGTTCAACGAAGTCTCGCACATAAAAGGTACAAAGGACGGCCAGGGCTTTGACTCGGATTACAACTGCCGCAATTCCCTCTTTCAGTATAACTACAGCCACGATAACGATGGTGGATTTATTCTCATTTGTGGGCCCGCCGTCTCTTCATGGTCCGTCGGTACTCTCAAAACCATTGTCCGCTACAATATCAGCCAAAACGACAAAGCCCGCACCTTTCACATAACCGGCAGCAGCGTCAAAGACACCTATATCTACAACAATGTCATATACATAGGCCCAAACCTGGACATCCCGGTTGTTCTCTACAACGACTGGGAAGGCTGGCCCGACAACACGCATTTCTACAACAATATCTTCTACGCGGACGGGACCGCCCGGTACAGTTATGCCGCTAAGCACAGTCGCAATGAAGACGGAACGTATAGGCACAAATCCGGTTTCGGTAAAAGCACGAACAATGTCTTTTCAAATAATGTTTTCTATGGCAATCATGTAAACCCGCCCGATGATGCCCACGCCATCACCTCCGACCCGATGCTCGTCAATCCGGGAAGTGGCAAAAATGGCTTTGACTCGCTCGTAGGTTATAAGCTAAAGCCCGGCTCACATTGTATTGCCGCGGGTATCCCTGTCCCCGACAACGGCGGCCGGGACTTCTGGGGAAATCCTCTGCCCAAAGACAAAAAACCCAACATCGGACCGCACAACAGATAATTAAAGCCTCATAAGTGACTTGGTTAGTGTATTTACCTAATCGGGTCTTTTTAGCTCTTCGATTTTCGGCAGGTCTTTGAGCGAATTCAGGCCGAAGACTTCCAGAAATTTTTTCGTCGTTCCGTACAGCATGGGCCTTCCCAAGACTTCGGCCCGCCCCACAATCTTGACTAATCCTTTATACATCAGGCTGCGAATCATCTCGCTGGCGGCAACGCCCCTGACCGACTCGATATCGGCCCGGATGATTGGCTGTTTGTACGCGATTAGCGCAAGCGTCTCCAGTGCCGCGGGGCTGAGCTTGCTTTCGTCCCGCACCCGAAGTAACTTTTTAAGCCAGTGGTTGTAAGGGCTTAGCGTCATCATTTGATAACCGCCCGCCACCTGTTCTATTCTGAAGGCGTTTTTATTTGCCTCGTATTTCTCGTTCAGGCTTTTGATGTGCTGGCGAACCTGCGTTACCCGGGTTCCCACGATGTCGGCCAGGCGGGCCTCTCTCAGTGGTTCGTCGCTTGCGAATAAGACCGCCTCCACAACTGATTCAGCCGTTGGCTCGTCGCTCGATTTCGTCTCTGACAAGTTGCTTTGTTCTTCAACGTGTTCTTCCGTCATAGTTCCTTCCATCTAAATGGGTCTGCATCTTTCTTGCTTATCTTGATATTTACCTGCTTGAGCTTGCCTTGCAACTGTTTTGCAAATTTTTTCAGTATGAATCTTTCCGAGACGCTGTGGCTCAGGCAAACGCATGTCAGGCCTGCCTCCTGTGCCGCCAGCGCGTGGTGGTGTTTTAGTTCGCCGGTAACGTATAGGTCACATCCTGCCGCGATGACCGAGTTTATGATTTTTCCGCACGAGCCTGCGCAGACGGCCGCCTTTTTTACCAGGCGTTTACCCCGGCCAATTGCCCCGATGGCCTTTGCGCCGGTCTGCTTCTTTATTCTTGCAATGATTTTGTCTAACTGCATCGGCTTGGCCAGCTTGCCGATTCTGCCTAACCCGAATTTATTTTGGCTCTCATAAAGTTTGTAGCAGTCAAAGGCTGGCGTCTCATAGGGATGTGCCTTTTTCAAAGCCGATATGACTTCTGACAGTCTGTTTGCGGGCACAACCGTCTCGAATCTTATCTCCGGGACCTTTTCTATTTTGCCTTTCCTCCCGATGGTAGGTTTCGCGCCTTCCAGAGGCACAAAGCTCCCCTCACCTTCGGCGGTAAAGCCGCAATGACTGTAGTTGCCTATAATACCTGCACCTGCCGCAAAGACCGCGTTTGATACCTTCGCCGCCGCCTTGACCGGGACAAACACGACCAGCTTGTAGTTATCTCCCCCGGGATTTTCAACGTAATCGCCGATTGGCTCTCCATCGACAATCCCGACAATCTCCGCCAGACCGTCATTTACTCCTCCTACGGCCGAGTCCAGAGCCGTATGTATCGAGTAAACCGAAATCCCCAACCGAATCAAATCGTACACAACGCCGCTCGTACCCTCGACGGTTACCTGCTTCAACCCGTCCCAGATAACGGGATGGTAACTTATAATCAAATCCGTCTTTAATTTCTTCGCCTCAGCAGCGACTTCACCTGTAACATCGATGGTCAGCAGAATATTCTTTACGTTGCACTTCTCGTCGCCTATCAGCAGCCCCACGTTGTCCCAGTCCTGCGCCAGCTCGAGCGGCGCTATTTTCTCTATCTCTGCGGCTATATCTTTTATCTTCATTTCTTCTGCCTGCACTCGGCCTTTATAGCTAAATCGAACATTTTTTGCAGCTTTTTTGTCATCTCACCCGGCCTGCCGTCACCTACAGTGTGCTTCTCTACACTGCTTATCGGCAGAATCTGCATAATTACATTCGTCAGGAAAATCTCGTCCGCATCCAGCACATCGTTTATAGAGAGAGTTTTCTCTACTAATTTGATGGAATTCTTCACTGCGATTTGACACACCGTCTTTCTCGCGACCCCTGCAAGTACCGGCGTCCCAATCGGCGGCGTGTAGAGAACCGAGTCTTTCACCAGAAACACATTGCTTATACACCCTTCAGCTAAGCGGTTGTCCACCGTAAACCACAACGCCTCCGCGGCCCTCTTACGGTGTGCGTCGGCAAGAGCGAGCATCCGCGAAAAGTAGCTCGTTGTCTTGTGACCGTACGTCGGCTCGGTCGTATTTTGCCTAAAGGGTGATAGTACTACTAACACCCCTTTCTCGTAATATTCCTTCGGATATGGCCGAAGCTCGGTGGCAGTGATAAGCAGCGTGGGTTTTCGCTCTTGCTCCGGAGCCGACATCGGACCGCCGGTTATAGTCAGCCGAAGACGTGCCTCGCTTAATTTATTGGCCTTCAAAACCTTGTAAATCGCCTCAGTGATATATTTTCTGTCGTAAGTCTGTATCGACAACGCTCTGGCGCTGAAAAAAAGCCTGTCCAAATGGTCTTTCAGCGAAAAAACGACACCGTTATGACTTCGCATCGTCTCAAATAGACCCGCCCCGTACAACAGCCCGCTGTCCGTAACCGACACCGCGGCCTTGTCGATATCGACTAACTTATCGTTTAGAAACACCTTCTCCGACACTATTACTGTCCTCAAACCTCCACCTCAAGTCCCCAAGACGCTCTGTTGGTACAAATTGCACGCGTCCGTCGTTGAACAAAATGTTGCATCCCCTTCCTTCATGATTTTCCGTGGTCAATAGTTCATACTCGCCGGACTGGTTCCACCCAGCCTCTGTTTCAAACAAGAGCACCATTTTGGGCAGCACGCCCTTTTTATTTGAACACTCAGCGTCGTAAGCGGCACGCCAAGCCATAACCTCTTCCATATTAAGAGGTGTCCGGTGCTTCTTGTCATAATAGTAACTTTCGAGGTAGGTGTCAAAATCCTCATATCGTGAAATCGGCTCCGCATTCGGATTAAGCGCATAATGACATCGCTCTTTTTGTGCCCCGGCGCACCGAAGGTCTTCCGCTGTCACCCAAGTATGTTTTATCAGAAGGTCGCACCATCTGTCAGGCGGCGGATAGTGATGGTAATTCTGCTTCGTATAATAGATTAGCGCGCGGCCAAGCTTTTCTAAGTTCATGGTGCATTGTATCTTTTGAGTCCCAGTGTCTGCTATTTGCCCGGCCGCTTGGTGTTTACCTGCGGTGGTCAAAAGTACAAATATCAAAGCCACTCCGAAGTAGAACGAATTCGACAGAAGAACGTTAACGGCCTCCCTGAGCATTCTTGAGATACGGTTTTCAAAAAATAAAAATATAAATAATACCAGGCTGGCCAAGACGATGATAAAGCATATAACCAGGCAAAACTTCAAAACAACCACCAGCTTCGCCGTCAGCGACAGGAAACTCATCACATAACTTATGTCCTCCTTGTCAACAAATCGGGGCCAGTCTTCGCTTGCATACCAGGTTACCGCCGCACACGACCAGCATACAAAGGCCAAGAAAAGCAACGGCCATTTGGCCAGCTGGCTTATATCACTTGCCCTGTATATCAGCTCCGCCAAAAGCCCTTCTTCAAACTTGGGCTTTTCTTCGCTCACCGTTTCCGGGCTTTTCGCGTTGCCGTTATTCCCGCAAGTAACGCCCTCGCCTTGGTTATTGTCTCTTGCCATTCTGCTTCCGGGTCCGAATCTGCGACCTTGTCGATATCAACTAACTTATCGTTTAGAAACACCTTCTCCGGCACTATTACTATCCTCAAACCTCCACCTTAAGTCGCCAAGTCGTTCCGTAGGTATAAAAATGACACGTCCGTCGTTGAATAAAACGCAGGAACCTTTCCACCAGTGCCTATCACCAACTAATGTCTCTGGCCCACCATACTGGTTCCAGCCCTCTTTTGTCTCAAACACAAGCACTACATCGTTCGGCGAGTTCGGCTCACAATTCGGATTAATAGCGTAGTTACCGGGTCCTTTTTTTGCCGTTGGGCAAGCGAATTGCGTTGGAGATACATCTGCGTGTTCGATAAGTAAATCGCACCACTTATCACAAGTGGGATATTTACCATCAAAATCGTTTGCATAAATCTGCAGAGCTATTCCAAGTCCATCCATGTTCATGCCACACACCATTCGGTAAATTATTGGGCGGACGACCAACAATGTAATTGCGATTATTCCGGTAAGTATTACTGTGTTGATCGCCAGTGCCCCAGTAGCTAACTTTATTCCTTTCAGTTTGTACTTTCTAATTTTGTAAATACTGATAATCCCAAGAACCAGTGCCGTGGGGCAACTACATAGAAAAGCGACAACCAAATAAGGAATGAGATAATATAACCAATCGAGTCGTCTATGTAACGGGGGGCTAATTATAAGAATGGTTACAACAACAAGAATGGCAAAGCTAACAATAGTAAGTCTAAAAGACCATAGAGCCAGCACCGATATTGTTGGTTTTTGCTCCTGCGCTTTTACATCCGTTTCGCTCATAGTCCCTTGGTTTTTTGTACAGCGATTATTCCCCCCAGTAACGCCCTCGCCTTG
>CP070830.1:1297790-1304584 GCA_020344865.1 Planctomycetota bacterium | reverse complement strand
GCTGGCGCTTGGGTCTGACCTGCATAGGAACCTGATAACTGGCCCCGCCGACACGTTTGCTGCGAACTTCAAGCAATGGTTTTACATTATTAACAGCGGTCTCGAACACTTCAAAGGGATCGGCAGGTTCCTTCTTGCCATCTTTGGCAAACGGGGTTGCAGTGTCCTTCATCCTCTCGGATATAATATTCATAGCATCATAAAAAACGCTCTGGGCAACGCTTTTTTTACCGTCCCACATCAAACAGTTAATAAACTTTGAGACAAGCTTACTATTGTGTAAAGGGTCCGGCTCTAATCGGTCACTTGAAGCGGTAAACTTTTTCGCCATTATTAATTCTCACCGTCATAATTCTTTACTATTGCGCATCGCAAGATACGCCCGACGTTACAAGGCGTATCACTTCATCCTCTTTGCACCATATTTACTCCTGCCCTGTTTGCGATTGGCAACACCGGCGCAATCAAGCACACCACGGACAATATGATACCTAACACCCGGTAAATCCCTGACCCGACCGCCACGAATCACAACCGTACTGTGTTCCTGCAGGTTATGGTCAATACCTGGTATGTAGGCTGTAACTTCCTTTCCATTGGTTAATCTGACGCGGGCGATCTTTCGCAAAGCGGAGTTGGGCTTCTTCGGCGTTTGAGTTCTCACAATTAAACATACTCCCCTTTTCTGCGGCGAGCCGCTAATCTCAGATATTCTCTTTCGACCTTTCGATTTCGCTCTTGGACGTCTGACTAACTGGTTTATAGTAGGCATAATTCACTTTCGACCTAATTTTCGATTTCTAACGACTCTGTCAATCAATTCCCAAGGCCTCTTTAATGGCAGCTTCCGCCCGCGCCTCTGCCTCTTTAACTTCTTGGACCTCTGCAAATTCCTTCGGCAGCGGAGCTTCTGCAAGGTGTTTGACCTTAATATCCAGATGCGGCTTGAAAGCAGTACCGGCCGGTATAAGATGGCCAAGTATCACGTTTTCCTTCAGGCCTCGCAACCTATCCATCATACCAGACAACGAAGCGTGAGTCAAAACCTTGGTTGTTTCCTGAAAGCTCGCGGCTGCGATAAAGCTTTCGGACTGCAGCGAAGCTTTCGTTATGCCCAAAAGCAATGTCTTAGCCGTTGCAGGCTTCGGTTTTTTTCCTTTTGCCGGCGAGCCACCGAGCGTTTCAACCTTATCGTTTACATCGGCAAGCTCATCCTTGCTGATGACCTGACCTTCACGCAAATCCGTCGCATCTCCGACCTTGGTGATCTTGACACTATTGGCCAATCTTTCGTTTTCTCCTCGGAATGTGAATTTATCAACGACCTCACCCGGCAGAAACGAACTGTCACCAACGGAATCAATCTCAACTTTGCGCATCATCTGGGAACAGATAATCTCAATATGTTTGTCATTAATATTTACATTTTGGGAACGGTAGACATTCTGAATTTCCGCAATTAAATACCTCTGCAATGCCTCTTCGCCTTTAATCCGCAAAATATCATGTGGCACTAACGGCCCGTCTGTCAAGGGGTCTCCCGCCTCCGCCGTATCTCCTGTGTGGACATTGAGGTGCCTATCGCGCGGAATGTGGTGTTCTTTCTCCATTCCGGATTCGGAGCGAACTATAACGGTCATTTTACCCTTGCGCTTGTCACTTCGCAACTCGACCCTGCCGCTAATCTCTGCCATAGCCGCCGGGTCTTTGGGCTTGCGAGCCTCAAACACTTCCGTGACCCTCGGCAGGCCCCCAGTGATGTCCTGTGTGCCGCCGGTTGCTCTCGGTTGATGAGCGAGCAATTGGCCCGCCTGGACCTGCTGGCCCTCATTAACCTCAATCCTGGCTCCCGCAGGCAGGTAATGAACATCGAGTATCTTGCCTTTGGTATCCTCTATGATAATTTGGGGGTGTGTATCGCCTTTATGCTCGATTACGACGGGCCTGCCGATTTGACCTTTTCGTTCTTCTTCAAGCCGAATCGTCTCACCTTCTATAATATCCACGAAGCGGATCACGCCCGCCACTTCAGCCAGAATCGGCGTACGGTGCGGGTCCCATGTGAAGAGTCTGGCTCCGGATTTCACCTTCTGGCCATCCGCAGCCAAAACAACAGCACCATATGGTACTTTGAACTTGTCGAGCTCTCGTTTTTTCGCGTCAACAATAGCTATCTCGCCGTTACGCTTGAGCGCTACTGTCTGCTCAGTTCCGTCATCTTGCTTGAAGGAAACGGCGTTAATGTCGCGATACTGGATCGCTCCTGTTTGTGTGGCTTTTTGTTCGCGTTCAAGTATGGCCCTGGAAGCCACTCCACCGGTATGGAAAGTACGTAGCGTCAACTGGGTCCCGGGCTCACCGATTGATTGCGCGGCAACAATACCAACGGCCGAACCCTCTTCAACCAGACCACCGGTACTCAAATCCCACCCATAACACTTCGCACAAACGCCAAGCGCGCTGTCGCAGGTTAAGGGGCTTCTGACCCTTATGGCATCAAGCCCCAAGGCCTCAACCTTTGCTGCCGCCTCGAGTGTAATAACCTCGTTCTCGGAAACAATCATCTCATCAGTTATCGGATTGCGAATATTATCTCTGGCGGTTCGGCCAACGATAAGCTGAGAAAGGGGAACGTCAATCTGCTCACCTCTGCTGACCGTGCTTTTCGTAATTCCCTGTAAGGTTCCGCAGTCGCGCTCGGTAACAATTACATTTTGGGCCACGTCTATTAGTTTGCGGGTAAGATAACCGGAATTGGCTGTCTTCAAGGCCGTATCCGCCAAGCCCTTACGTGCTCCGTGGGTGGAGCTAAAGTACTCAAGAACGGTCAAGCCCTCACGGAAATTCGACTTGATTGGTGTCTCGATAATCTCGCCGCTTGGCTTGGCCATCAACGCCCGCATCCCTGCAAGTTGCTGAATCTGATCGACGCTCCCTCTTGCACCGGAATCACTCATAAGGTATATCGGATTCAGGTACGGAGAGCCGTCTTCTTTGGTATCCTCCTTAAGGGCGCGCATCATCTCGCCGGTAACGGCCACGCGGGCATGTGTCCATGCATCAATAACCTGATTGTACCTTTCACCCTCTGTGAGGACACCGGCCTGATAATTCTTAAGGATTTTGCTAACCCGTTTTTCGGTCTCATCGATAATCTTTTCTTTGGCCGCGGGTATTTTCAGGTCTGTAAGTCCGAAGCTCAGACCTGCAAGCGTGGCATACCTGAAGCCCAAATCCTTTATCTGGTCAAGCAAATCCACCGTCTTGGCGCTGCCAGCCTTGTCGAAACAATCGCTAATTACCTGGCTTAAGCTCTTCTGCGACATGGTCATATTATAAAACGGCATCTCCTCAGCCAGCATATCGTTAAATATACACCTTCCAGCCGTCGTCTCAACCAAGGCATATTGCTTAGCGCGTGGCTCGGGCACCTGTTGTTCCCTCCAACCCATGTCACCAACTCCCACTATTTCCTTATAGATTCGCACCTTAATACCTGCATGTAGACTGGTTTTTCCCATCTCGTAGGCCATTATTGCCTCAAACGTGTCTCGGAACGCCATGCCCTCGCCCTTTTCGCCGGGGACTAAAGAGGTCAGATAATAGTTGCCCATAACCATATCCTGAGAGGGTCCAACCATCGGCGCGCCATTGGCCGGAGAGAAAATATTGCTGGTAGGCATCATTAAGGTATGACTTTCAGCCTGCGCCTCGATGCTCAGCGGCAAATGCACGGCCATTTGGTCTCCGTCGAAGTCAGCATTGAAACCTTTGCAAGCTAAGGGGTGAAGCATAATCGCGTTGCCTTCGACAAGAATCGGTTCGAAGGCTTGAATACCCATTCGATGCAGAGTAGGGGCCCGGTTAAGTAACACAGGATGCTGATGAATGGCCTCTTCCAGAATATCCCATACTTGTTCATCGCGGCGCTCAATTATTCTCTTGGCACTTTTGATTGTATCGGCAACACCGTGCTGTTTAAGTTTTCGAATAATGAATGGCTGATAGAGCTCCAAAGCTATCTTCTTCGGCAAGCCGCACTGATAAAGCTTAAGATTAGGTCCCACCACAATCACCGAACGGGCTGAGTAGTCCACGCGTTTGCCGAGCAGGTTTTCACGGAACCGGCCCTGCTTGCCCTTGATCATATCGGTCAAGCTCTTCAAAGGTCGATTGTTGCTACCTAGGACCGGTCTGCGGCACCGGCCGTTGTCCAGCAGTGAATCGACGGCCTGCTGCAGCATTCTCTTCTCATTGCGGATAATCACCTCGGGGGCATTGAGGTCCATCAGCTTCTTCAAACGATTGTTACGGTTGATAATTCGCCTATAAAGGTCATTCAGATCACTGGTTGCAAAGTTGCCGCTTTCAAGAAGAACCAAGGGACGTAAATCCGGCGGAATCACCGGAATAACTTCGAGAACTATCCACTCAGCGTTGTTACTGCTATTTTGGACTGCGTTGACTGTCTTAAGACGTTTCGTGAGGTCTTTGATTTTCTGCTTGCTGCTGGTTTTGGCTATGGCAGTCCTCAGTTCGCTGCCCAGGGTATCCAGGTCAAGGTTTGCCAACAGAGCCTTGATAGCCTCGGCGCCCATCAAAGCCTTAAACGAGCTGCCGTACTTGTTTGCCGCCTCGCGGCATTCTTCTTCGCTAAGCAACTGGCCCACCTTCAATGGAGTTTGCCCCGAACTCGTAACTACATAGTCCTGGAAGTAGATTATCTTCTCCAAGTCGGCTGCTTTCATAGCCAAGAGAGTGCCAAGATGGTTTGGTATGGCCTTGAAAAACCATATATGAACAACCGGGGCTGCAAGATTGATATGTCCCATTCGCTTGCGTCGAACACGACTGTGCGTGACTTTGACCCCGCAACGGTCGCAAATAATCCCCTTGAACTTGGTGCCTTTGTACTTTCCGCAAGCACACTCCCAATCTCGCTCAGGACCGAAGATCCGCTCGCAGAATAGGCCGTCTTTCTCCGGTCGATAAGTACGATAATTGATGGTCTCGGGTTTGCGCACCTCGCCAAAAGACCAACTCCGAATATCGTTGGGACTCGCCAGCGAAATCTTGACCAGACCATAATCATTAATGCGATCGTAAATATTTACCAACATTTAAGGCCAACTCCTTAAGTCGATTGAAACCAAAAACCGTCCAACTTAGCTTTGCTATACCTCATCAACACATTGCTCACTTCTGATGACCTTACAGCGTAGTGCCTCCGAGACGTTTCTTTTCAAGCTGAATGTTCAATCCCAATCCTCTTATTTCATTGCACAACACGTCAAAGGAAAGCGGCGTACCAGCCTCAAGTTTGTTTGCTCCTTTGACCATTGATTCATAGATTTTTGTTCGACCCTCGACATCGTCGCTTTTAACCGTCAGCATCTCTTGGAGGGTATAAGCTGCTCCATAGCCTTCCAGTGCCCAAACTTCCATCTCGCCGAACCTCTGTCCGCCTGTTCTGGCCTTGCCGCCTAACGGCTGCTGGGTAATCAGACTATACGGCCCGGTCGCTCTGGCATGTATCTTGTCATCAACAAGATGGTGTAGCTTCATCATATAAATGCATCCTATGGTGGCAGCCTGGTCGAACGGCTCGCCCGTCCTGCCATCGTACAATTGTGTCTTTAGCGAAGGCGGGACATTCACAAAAAACTCGTCAGCAGGTGGAGGTTGAAAGGCTCTCCGATACTTCCCAGATAGTTCCTTTTCAATTTCATCTTTCCTCCTGTAAAGATCATCCAAGTATCTATCCAGTAAACTGGCATCCGTTCCATTACCTTCTTTACCGTAGTTGCCGGAGAAATGATACCCTACTCTCGTTTTCCCACCTTGTGCGGATGGATCTTCTGATAGCTTTTCGCCTGCCACCCCAATATATCCGTCAAATCCTCGCTCAACGCTTGCCCCTGGCACTCCCAGAAAATAAACAATCTGACTTTCCTTTCTTTGGCTTTTTCCCTTAAACTCAGGAGCTTGTTTCACGTATTCATTGTACTTTTCAACAGTGTCACGCTGGAGCCACCCATTTTTAGATTCTATCTCCTTCACGCAGGCATCAAAAAGCCCACCGAGTTTTTTATCCGTTTCTTTTTTCCCTTCGCTTGCATTAAGAGACGGACGATACTTGTTTATGAGCCCTGCCTCCAGTGCGTTGAGTTGCGTCTTTGTCAAAAATTCATTCCCCTCGTCGGTTCGAACCACTTTTAACCTTCGGCGCGGAAATTTATCACCCAAACAAGATACCCCTTCTACGTAAATCCTGCGAAGCCATTTATAACCCTCGCTGCCCCGGAATTTCTCATTCAAAAACTCCGCCCTACCGCCCACCTTGTTGTCAATTGAAGAATACTTAGACAAAAGTTCCTTAATAAACGCAATCTTATCCTTCTCTTCACCGCGAGAGGGCTGAAATTTCTTCCATCCATATTTTTCGGCTCGTTCTCTCATGAGTTCGTTTGCTTCTTCTGTCAATACTCGAATATCATCTTCGGTGGCACCGTCGAAAACCGGCGTAATAGCACTAAAGCCCAGCACCTTCGCAACCCAGCCAAGATGAGTCTCCAGAATCTGACCGACGTTCATTCGGCTCGGCACCCCCAGAGGATTCAGAAGTATATCAAGAGGCGTGCCATCTTCAAGGAACGGCATGTCTTCTTCCGGCATAATCTTGGCAATCACACCCTTGTTGCCATGGCGCCCGGCGATTTTGTCACCTACTGACAGCGTCCTTTTAGTTGCAACGTAAACTTTTACCATCTCCAGCACGCCGGTGGGCAGTTCGT
>CP070830.1:1294560-1297690 GCA_020344865.1 Planctomycetota bacterium | reverse complement strand
GCTCGATGCAAAGGGCGGGCGTGACAATTTCCGTATAACGGTGGCGCCCAAGAAATGAGACAGGACAAGTTGGATGAAGGAGTTATATAAAAATCCCACTCTGTATTATGCAGGCGTTCCGGTCATAGTCTCTCTATGGTCGTTATTGGTTTGGGGTGTGTATTTGCCGGATGCAGAAAACAAGTGGCAGGCCGAGAAAGCGCAGTACGGCAAGACGCAGAAGATAATAGCAGAGATTTTGACCCTTGACCCGGAACGGCTTGAGTTTGCCGGTGCTGAGGCAGCGACGGCCGAATTTGATTACGCAGTCGCCGTTGAAAAAACAGCCAGTCTGTGCAGGATACCATCAGCCAATTACAGGCTAAGTTCAGGAGTGATTATGACATCAGGCGGACAGAGAAGCCAAAATGCCAAGGTGGTTCTGAAAGAGGTTGACATAACAAAATTTGCGAAGTTCCTCTCGACGATTCAGCTTCGCTGGGCGAATTTGCAGTGTGTGAAGGTCAAACTCACGAAGAAGAAGGGCCTTCGTGATGCGTGGGACGTAGATTTGGATTTCAAATATTTTTATTGAAACTAAGGGGGTGTTCTGCTGCTGGCGGCGTTCTGTCAGTTAGCATCTCAGCTTTTCAGCAGTTTTTTCGGCAATCACTATATATTGTGTATTGCCTATCTTTCCCAGATAAACTTTTGTAGTTGGTATTGGTGTGAAAATAGGCTTTTTCGGAAGCCGGTTTTTGACCTTGGTATGGGGTTTTTTACTGTAAACCGATGTGGCTTTTTAGATTTTTGGCGGTTCAAGTGAAGGCAAACTTTTCTAAAGTTTTTGCGGTGCTTGTGTCGATAGCAGTACTGTAAAGGCCGTTTAGTGCCTCGAATGGATTTAGGGGCATACAAGATATAGTGTTATGGCCTTTCGGGCGGAGAAACGGATGTTTTCGCTTGAGGCTTTTCAAGTAAGGTACGTTAATGCCAGAGTTCGATTTTGAGGGTCTTATCGGAGACGGAGGCCGTCAGTCAGATTTTGTCGGTGAAGAGCCGGTAGGAGAGGATGATTTGCTTATGGAGCAGATACTTGAGAACATCAATACTACGCCACTTGGCCAGGTCTTGAAAAAGATAGCTTGCCTGCCGGAAGTTCGCAGAAAGAAGGTTTTGGATGTCCGCCAGCGGATAAACAAGGGTGAATACAAACTGAACGAGCGCTTGAATATCGCTCTTGATAGAGTTCTTGAGGACCTTACCGCATAGGTGCCTTGAGCTTAATGAAGTGCGCAGGGGCAAAACGAATTTGCGCACTGGTTTTTAGCTACGAGATTACTTCAGGGATATCTTCTTCCGGTGTATCCATGTCGACCGGTTTATAACCGGGCTGCTTTGATTTTTCCACCTCTTCTTTGAAGGCGGCTGTAACTTTTTCCTGGATTTTTCGCCTGCACGCTGCATTGATCGGGTGTGCGATATCGGCATGGAGCTTCATTCTGCCCTTGCCGTCCTTCCTTGCACGGTTTTCCGAGAGCGACGTTCCACAATTATTGCAGAACTTGGCTCTGAGATGGTTTTTGCCGCCGCATTTTTCGCAGTGGTCGCTCATTTTCCTTGATGGCATGGCGACGAAGAAACCGCCCGACCCTTCGATGACTTTGATGTCGCGGACCACAAACTCGTTGTCCATCGTCACCGAGCAAAAAGCTTTTAACCTGTCGTCCTTGTTGTCGACTAATTTGACCCTAACTTCAGTGATTTCCATTTTCTTTGCCTCGCTTAAAAGTTCACCATCCGTTGTTGCTCACGATAATGCTTTCGCAACCGGTCTTTTCCAGGAGTTTGTGCTTGTTTTCCCTGACTGTTTTGTCTTCGGTGTCCTCAATAATACAGAACATAGCTGAACCACTGCCGCTCAGGCACAAAGGAGCGATACCCAGCGATTCAACTTTAGCTTTCAAATCAAAGAGTTCTTTATATAGACTAAAACAGCTTGTTTCGAGCATATTTGCGCACATTTTTGACGCCAAATCAATCCTGTTTTTTTCAAGATGGCGGTTTATTTGTGCGCTTAGGTTTTGGTAAATGGTGGGATTATGGTTGTAATTGGCGTAAACCTTTTTCGTAGAAACACTTACGTCAGGCAGCAAGAGCAAAGCCGAGAAGTTAAAATTTTCTGTTAATTTTTTTATTTTTTCACCTTTTCCGGTACAAAACGCCAGTGGGCCGCCCAGAAAGAAAGCCACATCGCTGCCCAATGCGGCTGCCAGTTCAGCAAGCTGGGGCTCGGGCAAATTAAGACCAAGATATTTGTTGACCCCGATTAGGGTCGCGGCTGCGTCACTGCTTGCCGAGCCCAGTCCCGACCCGGCTGGAATATTCTTGGTCAGAGTGATTCTGATATCGGTTCGGGAAGGGGACTTTTTCAGGAGCATATCACATGCTTTGTAGGCGAGGTTTTCTTTTCCTTGAGGTGCCCAATACGGGCCTTTGCAGACCAGTTCGATTCCGGATTTTTGGCCCGGCTGGATGAGGACTTCGTCGAACAAGTCGACCTTGGCCATTATGGTTTCTATTTCGTGGAAGCCGTCCGGGCGTTTGCCGGTTATGAGCAGGCTAAGGTTTATCTTGGCCGGCGCCAGCACTCGCAATCCGTCGCTGAGGTCTGTGATTTGTTCTCTGGCGACCATGGTTTCGTGATTCGGTTCAGAGAGCGAAATTTGCTCGTTGACATTGTAACAGGGCGGCCTTATTTTTAATACAAAAATTATGTTCGGTGACAGAATGGATGATAATGCCAAGACAGGGGGGCAGGGTGAAGCAGTTTCGCGGTGGCGGTTGCACAGGCGGTTGTACAATTGGGTGGTGCACTGGGCCGACACACGATTCGGCGTGCCGGCTCTTATTCTGCTCGCCTTAACCGAGCCGATATGCGTTCCGATTCCCGCGGACGTTATGGTTATTGGGCTTTGTCTGGGCAAGCCGAGGCGCTCGATAAGATACGGGCTGACGTGCGCGTTCTTTTCCGTTCTTGGTGGGACGATTGCATTTTCTCTTGGTTTGGCGATTGGGCCGGAGAGGCTTGAGAGCTTTTTGCATCTGCTGGCGCAATTCCTTGGGTGGATAAGTTTCGGCCTTATTAATT
>CP070830.1:1291204-1294460 GCA_020344865.1 Planctomycetota bacterium | reverse complement strand
GGCTTCCGCCACTTGCATTCCCCTGACCTGGGGAATTGCCCCTCTGGCCTCGGTTGTCGCTCTAATCGTCGCCTATGTCTTCTACAGGAAGATGATGGCTGCGCCGGAAGGCAACGAGACTATGGTTACTATCGCCGGTCACGTCCGTGAGGGCGCCTATGCGTATCTGTTTAGTCAATACAAGGTCGTGGCCTTGGTCTTTTTGATTCTTTTTGTTTTGTTTGTGGTTCTGGCCTATCTTGGCGTTCAGAACCCATTTGTGCCTATAGCGTTCTTGACGGCCGGTTTCTTCAGCGCACTGTGCGGCTTTTTGGGTATGAAGACGGCAACAAGCGCCTCATCCCGCACAGCCCAGGGCGCGACCAGCAGCCTGAACAGCGCGCTGCAGGTTGCCTTTCGCTCCGGTGCGGTAATGGGCCTGATTGTCGTCGGTTTTGCCCTTTTCAATATCACGGTCTGGTATCTGATTCTCGACAAGCTCATCTATACGGCCGAACACATGAGGAACGGGCTGGAATTTCTTGGTCTTACGCTGGTAAGAGCCGGGATGAAGCCGGAGTACAAACTTGTTGAGATAACAACCACGATGGTTACGTTTGGTATGGGCGCCTCCACTCAGGCACTGTTCGCCCGTGTAGGCGGCGGTATCTATACGAAGGCCGCCGATGTCGGAGCCGACCTTGTGGGCAAAGTGGAGGCCGGTATCCCCGAAGACGACCCCCGCAACCCTGCGACAATCGCTGACAACGTCGGTGATAATGTCGGGGACGTTGCAGGTATGGGTGCGGACTTGTTCGAGAGTTACTGCGGCTCGATACTTGCGACGGCGGCACTCGGAGCGGCTTTGTCTATGAATGTCCTTGCCGATAAAGGAATGGACCCGTTAAAGGCTGTCTTGGCGCCGACTCTCGTTGCCGGAATTGGCATTGTGCTTTCCATCGTCGGCATCTTCCTCGTCCGCTGCAAGGAGGATGCAACGCAAAAGAATCTCTTACATGCTCTGCTCATCGGAACATTAAGCAGCTCTATACTAATTGTTGTAGCCGTTGCGATAATGGCCAAAACCGGCTGGATAAGCTGGGGGCTGTTTGGCTCGGTTGTTTCCGGCCTGGCGGCTGGTGCGCTGATAGGCCAGTTTACCGAATACTACACGTCCGATGAGTACAAACCGACGCGCGGCGTGGCACAACAGGCTGAAATGGGTGCTGCTACGACGATTATAAATGGTCTTGCGACTGGAATGTATTCGTCGGCGCTTCCAGTAGTGGCTATTGTTATCTGCATTATACTGGCGTTCGGCCTGGCCGGCGGCTTCTCGGACATGGGAATCGGTCTTTATGGAATAGGCTTTGCTGCCGTTGGTATGCTGGCGACACTGGGAATCACGCTGGCGACCGATGCCTATGGGCCGATTGCCGACAATGCCGGCGGCAACGCGGAGATGTCCGGTCTTGGTTCTGAAGTTCGCGGCAGAACCGACGCACTTGATGCTCTCGGCAACACGACCGCTGCCACGGGAAAAGGCTTTGCAATCGGCTCGGCGGCTTTAACTGCGATGGCGCTTCTGGCGGCGATGATTGAGAGGGTCCGAGTCTGGATAGGGCGTCTTGCTGAGGAGAGCGACAGTGGCTTTTATATGGTTGGTAAGGTAAAGTTTTTCAAGGGTTCCGTTGGCCAGCAAATCGAGGGGGCCGTAAATGCCACAACAGCGTCGATAGCGGATTTTGTCGCTGCTTATGACCTGAGCATAATGAATCCGAAACTGCTTTGCGGGCTTTTTATTGGTGGCATGATGGCCTTTATCTTCTGCGCTATGACAATGAAGGCCGTGGGTAAAACCGCTGGCGATATGGTCAATGAAGTGCGCCGGCAGTTCAAAGAAATACCCGGCATTATGGAGGGAACCGGCAAACCCGACTATGCCCGCTGCGTTGCCATCTCAACCAAAGGCGCCCAGAGGGAAATGGTCCTGCCTTCTCTGCTGGCCATCCTCGTGCCTGTCATTGCAGGTCTGATTCTCGGCGTGGCGGGGCTGATGGGGCTGCTGGCAGGGGGGCTTACCTGCGGTTTTGTCTTGGCCGTTACCCTCAACAATGCTGGCGGCGCCTGGGACAACGCCAAAAAGTACATCGAGAAGGGTGCCCACGGCGGCAAAGGCTCAGATGCCCACAAGGCAAGCGTAGTCGGTGATACTGTCGGCGACCCCTTTAAGGATACATCAGGGCCGAGTCTGAACATCCTGATTAAGCTGATGAGCATGGTCAGCGTCGTCTTTGCCGGCGTCATCGTCAAGTTCGCTCCCATTATTGCAGGCTTGATTCGCCAACTGGTCGACTTGCTTGAGCGGGCCTGACCGGTTGACTTAAATTGGGATAAAATGTAATCTATTCGGGGTGGTCGCATCGGCCGCCCCGTATCTTTTCAAAAAAAATGAGGATTTAATTTGACTGACAAGCGCAACGCACAGGCTCGCAGGTTTGCTCTGGCTGCGGCGGAAGTGGCGGCAGGGCGGCACTGCAGCGACATCGTGGTTCTGGATTTGCGGGGCAAATCGCCCGCTACCGATTATTTCGTAATCGCCACCGGCACAAGTGACAGGCAGATGCGTACCGTCGCCGATGAAATCAGCGAGTCCGCACGAGAATGCGGTCTGCAGCGTTTCGGACGGGCCGGATACGAGCAGGGAAGGTGGATTTTGTTGGACTTTATCGACGTCGTGATACACATCTTCGATGGCACTAATCGAGACTACTACGATTAGGAACTGTTGTGGGGTGACGCCGAGCGGCTCAAATGGGAAAGGACCGCCTAAACGATGACCCGTCCTGTTGACATACTCGAAGAGAGAATAAGTGCCGCGATGACCGCCGCAACAGGCAGGAAGGGTTGCACGGCCCACGTTCGTCCCGCCACAGACCCCAAATTCGGCGACTATCAGGCAAATGGTGTAATGGCTCTGGCCAGAGAGATTAAAACCGACCCCTGCAAACTTGCCGAAAAAGTAGTAGAAAACCTTAATGTCGACGACATCTGCGAAACGCCGGAGGTGGCGGGGCCGGGCTTTATTAACCTGCGGCTGAAAGCCGAATTCTTAGCTGATGAACTTCTTGAAGTCAACAAAGACTCAAGAAATCGCCTCGGCATAGAAAGTGCCTCCAAGCCCAAGACCATCGTAGTTGATTTTTCCTGCCCCAACATCGCCAAGCAGATGCACGTCGGCCACCTGCGAAGCACAATAATCGGCGACTGTATCTGC
>CP070830.1:1287382-1291104 GCA_020344865.1 Planctomycetota bacterium | reverse complement strand
CAGTGCCCTCTGCGCCCGTCAGATATAGTACCTCCGACTGCGACAGAGCCTGCTTGTAAATGCGGACATCATCAATCAGGCCATCCATCACCTCGCCGGGATAACCGGTCTGGCCGATCCACATCTTTTGATCGGATTTCATCAGTAATGGTGTCCCGGAAATAGCTATCCTTTTCTTGAAGTCACCATCCAGGTAGAGTCTAACCTCTTGATTCGTATTATCTATCACATAGGTTATCATGTACCATGTGCCCAAGTCCAAATCACCTCCCTGTCCGTTGCTCCCCGTGTCTCCTGCTCTGATGTCTATGTATATGTTAATCCATTCGATGCCGTCACCGATATCTCCGTGGATTTTGTTTTCCTGGACCTTCAAATCGAAGGTGTTATCTACCCCGACACGGGTTCCAATGACTCCAGCTCCGTCCCCGGACGGCTCGGTGGCGAGATTTACCCAGGCCGACACCGTAAAGTCGTTGAGCGATAGCTCCGGACTGTAGTCGATTTCTACATAATCATTAGAGCCATCAAAGTACATCGCAAAGTTGGGGTCACAGGAATCAACCGCTGGTGCTCCCGGAGTGACCCATACCGGATAAAGCCCGGGGAAGTTGCCGTCAAGTCCGGGCAAGTTGCCGTCGTTGTGGATGATGGTACCCGTACCCTCATCAAACCTGTACCAAAGCTGCGGGGCAAAAGCGGGGGGAACTACCGTAACCGAGCTGTCGCTCAGCAGCCAGTCACCCGCCATTAAATCAAGGTCTTCCATACCGACTATGCAATCACCTGTGAAGTCGGTTTGAACCTTTTCCGGAAGGCACCTCGACGGATAAAGCTTGATATCGTTGAAATATACCGTGCCGTCACCACCCGCTGCCGTTTGGCCTCCCAGAGGTCCCCCAAAACCGATATACAACTTGGCAACATCTGTCAGGTCCACACCCTGGTCGATAAACTCCTGCAGGTCAACGTTCCACTCGTGCCACTCCTGCTTCTTTACATCGTTCGCATCGCCATCGTATGGTACTACACCAACACTGTCGTCTGCATCTTCAACCGCGACATACATCTGGTCATTCTCGGTAGTGGAATTGGCTGGGTCGCCATAAAAATAAAGCACCAGCGATTTGGTTATTCCCCCTGTGGTCCAGTCCTTGTCGATTCCTAAATCATCAATACTCGCTTCGGCCACTGAACCAAGGCCTTCATCAACGTTGTTGTAATTATATTCCATCTCATGACCGTCGGGCTCAAAATCCTGGTCTCTCTGAAGGTAAATTTCCGCGCCTGTGCCGTTCGTCCAGTAGTCCTTCCACACGTTGTATAAAGCGTTATCATTTGAATAGGAGTCAAAATCATCCACGACGCGATAGTTGGCGACCGTGAAACACCACACCCTGCCTTTCCACATAGTAGCCCCGTCGAACTCGTCAATACGCCAGTAGTAGGTGGTCTGTATTTTCAGGAATTCAGGCGGGTCGTAGGTGGTAAGAGACCGTGTGCCGCGATATATCCCGCTTTCATCCGACGTGTCAGCTTCGTTCACATCTTCAAAACTTGTCCCGAGATACACATGGTGAGAGGTGGCGCCGTCTCCCGCCGACCAGCGAAGATTAACATTTATAGGCTGATCTTCGGAATAATGGGCAGGCCGGGGATTATAGGCCTGCTCCGGGTCCGCTGTGGCCGCCGTTACCGTCGTCGCGTCCTCAACCGTGTCGTAGTCAACGTTTACATATGCCCGGCGATCATCAGGTGCAATATCGCCTTCTTCCACACCGTAAACCGTGATATACCCATTGGTTACAAATCTGGCAATATGGTCCCCATAGCTGCCGTCTATTATCAGCGTACCTCCCGAAAGGTCTATCGTGCTTTCATATGGTGAACCGGTGATAGGCTCTCTCGTCGAAGTACTCATCCACTCACTCGTCCAGTCGTAATCGTCCGGGAACGTCGCCCATTCGTTCAGATAAAGCCCCCCGCATCGTATTGTCCCGCCTTTCAGCTTTAGTGTACCTTCCGCTTCTTTGTTTTCACCGTCGCCGGAGTCAACCCCAGGAATACATAAGGCGAACTTGACATTAATCTCACCGCCGGTCATATTTACATCCGCAAGGCCTCCCCAGTTCCCGACAGTCATGTCTCCGGCTACGTTTACCACGCCGTCGACCATGTTTACATCACCTGAGCCGTCCGTACCTGCTATCTCCCATCGCGTCGAATACTCAGGGGCGTTCATATTACCTATCGTTAGGCTGCCGCCCAAAATGTTAAGATAATAGTACCACCCTATTAATTCTTCACCGCTGGGACCCCATAGGGCGTAACACTTGGCAGCCACGTTCGAATCAATCACCGGAGTCGGGTCTATGGTGTACTCGAACAATGTCTCCGGCCAGGGTTTCTCAAGCACACCCTTGCCAATAAACACCATGTTCGATAAGTTCGGTTCATTGCCCAGTACCACGTCTCCGATACCCTCGTCCCAGTAAGCCCAGTTGTTTGGCCCGTTCCACAGGTGGTTATTGGGGTCCTCTGACTGGTCGCACCACCATACATCACCATCCTCCGGCGGCCCCCATTGGCCATGCGCCGAATGCACGTTAAAAAAACCAAATACCAAAACCAGACAAATTAAGAGACATGCTTCTTTAAACACAATGCTCCTCCTCAAAATAAAATCTCATCTAATTGATATAGGCACAGATTAACATCCAACTTGAGGGTTATTAACTGTTAATACTCCTATCTGTGCAGATTACGGCCAAAGTATCTCGTCAAGCCAGTTATCTGCCATAATCGCATAGTCCATAAAGTTAACCGCCTTCTGGTATTGAGGCTCCTCGTCATATATGTTCGCCGGTGATGTCACCGGATTGTAATACGGGTCGTTGTTCGCCCCTTCCGAAGCAAGATACAGTATCTCCGCCTGGGATAGCGCTCGGTCGTAAATGCGTACATCGTCCATCCACCCGTTCAAGTTGGTAGGACTGTGGACATTGCTCCCGATACACACATCAGCTTCGCTGAGGATTATATCACCGCTCATGGCCTGAGATACATCCACCACTCCGTCAATGTATAAATACGCCGCTACGTTATGCTCATACACGCCGATAACGTGGTGCCATTGGCCGTCGGCAACGTCTATACTTCCGTAAATGTGCCAATCTGGAACCACACCTTCAATTACAAACTCCAGCCAGTCAAAGCCATCCTTACTGGCAAGCCGGTACGAGTCCTGACCCCGTGACAAAATTTGCACCCACCAGCTTTCGAACGAATTGACCTTTAGCCAGCACGCAAGAGTAATCGACTCGGTGATATCGAACATGGGGTCACTGCCGCAGTTGATATAGGCTCCGGCACTTTCCAGGTTCAGTACGTTGCCAGGTAATTTACCGTTACCGCCGGCATCATAAACTATAGTTGCATCGCCGCACGGGTCGCCGTGCAGTTCATTGCCCGAACTATCCCAGCCAATGTTGTTGCTGTCCTCAAACTCATACCAGGCCACCAGACCGGTCGGGGCGGGCTCTGTCGGATAAACATCGTGGTCGTATTCGAGCCAGTCTTTTGCCATTAAATCAAGGTCTTCCGTTCCGACCACACAATCACCCGTTATGTCAGCTATAGCCTTTTCCGGAACGCACCGGGGTGGGTAAAGCTTGATATCGTTGAAGTATACTAAACCGTCACCGGAAGGTGCCGTTTGGCCT
>CP070830.1:1282282-1287282 GCA_020344865.1 Planctomycetota bacterium | reverse complement strand
GAGGCACTCCCCATCCAGGTCCTCGATGAGCACGTCTCCCGTAAACACATGCAAATCAGCTTCGACAAGGACAGCGCCCAGTATTACGCACTCGACATGAAGAGTAGGCACGGCGTATTCATCAACGGCAGCAAAATCTCCGACCAAACGCCGCTCGCCGACGGCGACCAGATCGGCATCGGCCAGACCACGCTCCTGTTCACGCTGAAAGACTTCGAAGACCGCGAAAGCGCCCTCTCACATTTTAAGAAAGTCGGCGAGCGAATTCGCCCCACAGTCATTGATTGATAAGCCCTGCTTGTCCCATTCCCGTTTACCTCTAAATCCACCCATACCGCCCCCGAGCCTACCCAAGCTCTCTTTAATCGATGTGGCCTTTCTGTCTCTTTACTTGGATTCTCCGCTTCTATTTCTTTTTTGCCGGAACAAGATTGACCTTTATAACCAGCTCGGCTCGAAGCCCCTCCTCAGGCCCCACCCAGAGGTTCTTCACCTTGTACGCCAGCCGCATCTCCTTCTCCCCTGACACATCCTCCTTCTTTCCCCTTATCCTTAGCAGATTAACCTTCTCTCCGTAAAGTGTAACACTCCCCGGCGCCGAAATCTCTTCCACCTCCCCGGCCGACTCCAATTCAAAATCCACCTCCGATTTATTCAGTATCTGAACATACGCCGACCCCTTCCCTTTAATCGTCACCTCCGGATTAAGTATCTCAATCGACCCGTCGAATATCGGCCGCAGATATTTCTCCTCACCAATAAGGTTCTTACGCCAGTAAACGACCGTCCGCCTGTTCAATAGCGCATCTTTAATCGCTCCTTCGCTCTTCTCTTTTGACAAGACAAGTGTCATCGACCTGTGCTCACCGGTATGGAAATCATAGTTCAGTCCCGTGGGAGTATGAACGTCCGAACCGCCTATCATCGTCAGTTTCTTTTCCAAAGCCCACTTATGCGCCAGAGGGTAGTACTCATCATCGTTCACAATCTCTATCCCGTCCATCCATCCCTTCTTATATAGTTCCGTATGTTCCTCGTACCAGATGGATTTGCCGTCTGGCTGCTGTCCCCTCCAGCCCGGATGGTTCCACCACACAAAAGCCTTCTGCTCAACCGCCTCCTTTATAGCGTCCCGCCATTCCTCAACGTCCAGCGCATTCGCGTCCTTCAGGAAAATTGCATTAAAGTGCCCCGGCGGCATTTCACGTGTTATCTCCGCCCCTTTGATAATTACCAGTCTAAGCGACTCCGCACTGCCCTTCGCTATCTCGTACGACCTGTTATGGTTCGTCCGCACATCCTTCTCATGCCGCTGATACTCGATATGCTCCGTAATCGCAAACGCGTCCAGCCCCTCACGCCACGCCTCTTCCGCTCGAATCTCTGGCCAGACCCTCCCATCCGAAAATATCGTGTGCATATGAAAATCACACGCCAGCGTCAGATACCCGCCCACGTCCGGTATCTTGACCTCGTCCCTTACCCTCGGCTTGCAGACACCTTGCCCCGCAAAGACCAGCGAAAATACCGCACACGCAAAAACCACTTCTGCTGACCGCTTGCTCATAAAACACGCTTTCATAGAAAATCTCCTGTAAACAGAAATATTTGTCCTCCGCATTTTAATCGTTAATCCTCAAGATGAAAAACACTTTCTCGTAATCTCAGCAGTCCCCCCCGCTTTTGAATTGGGCATTTGGACCATTGGATTTGTTCCCACCGCTAAGTGTTCTGCGGAGGATTTCGAGATTTGTGCTTCTAATCTCTCCCCCCTTAGTGACTTGCCCCCGCTCAGGCGTGTACCGCCGCCCTCATCCGACTTCTAAGTAGCTCCGCTATCTCCTGCTGCTTCTCCTTCACCGCCGCGTCCAGCGCCGTCCTGCACCACTTGTCCTTCGCCCCCGCGTCCGCACCCGCCGACAGCAGCAGCTCAACTATCCGCTTCTGGCCCCGCGCTGCCGCGCGATGAAGTGCCGTATGACCCTTCCTGCTCATTGCGTCCACCTCCGCGCCATGACGCAGCAAAAACTCAACAACATCATCGTGCTTGCCCGCGGCCCGATGCAGCGGCGTATGCCCCTTGCTGTTCACCGCGTTTACTTCCGCCCCGTGCTCGACCAGAAATTTAACTATAGCCTTGTGCCCCTCCTGCGCTGCGTTATGAACCGCAGTCGCCCCCTCGTTGTCCTTGGCGTTTACATCCGCGCCGCTTTCCATCAGCAGCTTAACAACATCGCCGCAGCCGACTCGCGCCGCCACATGAAGTGCTGTCTCGCCCCTGCCGTCTCTGCCGTTTACATCCGCCCCGTTACGGATAAGCAGTGGGCCCACTTTGCTCTGTCCCTCGCTCGCCACCACATGCAGAAGTGTCCTGCCGCACTTGTCCCTTGCATTGGCGTCCGAACCAGCACGTACCAGAAGCTCCGCTATCGCAAGCTGTCCTCGCGCCGCCGCGCTGTGCAGCGCCGTATGTCCCTTATTACTTTTCGCGTGAATGTCCGCACCCGCCTCAAGCAGCGCCTCCACCATCCCCTTATGTCCCCGCGCCGCCCGGTGCAGAGGCGTATGTCCCTTGTGGCTTACCGCGTCCACATCCGCCCCGCTCGCAAGCAGCATCTCCGCTATACGCTGCCATCCGTTGTCCGCCGCCTTGTGAAGTGCAGTCTCACCGACCTTGTCCCGCAGGTGAGCCAGCTCAGGCCTCTTCGACAATATGCATCTGACCACCCCTGTGCCTCCCTTCTCGGCCGCCCCGCAAATGTCAAGGCTCCACCCGTACCTCACCCACACCCATAACTCTTCCAGCGCGCTGGCCACTCTTTCGTCTCCCATAATTCAGGCTCACTAAACGCCCAAAAACTTTGTCTTTACGTACTTCCGGCTTCTTCCTTATGACTTAATATCGCCCTTTTCCCGCCCTGACTTATTACTTTTCAGCCGATTCCCACCTCTACCGCCCCCGCCCGAACGCCAAAGTCTTAAAAAATACCCCTTTTTTCAAAAAAACCTCCTCACCTCAACAAACTCCCCCATCAGACCCTTAAAGGCGACAGGTAACAATCCCCTTCGCTTTACAGTTACCCTTTGCCCCCGCCTTGACAGGATTCTAAAGCATTTGCGGCAGCAACTTTACCTGCCAAAGCCACCAAGCCGAAAAATCAATGCCCTGATTACTTGTGGTAAAAAATTGCGCCGGTATCGCCGTAATGCCTCATTTTGCCGGTTCTACGCGTGACAGCTGCAGTATAGGAGTAACTCCTACTTGCTTCTAACTATCTAACGAGGCAAAAATTTTTTAAAAAGTCCTCCGCAGATATGTTATAATAGTTGAAGGCGTATTTAAACCGGGAAGAAGCTGCCATCTGTAATCAAAGCATACCCTTTTTGTTCTCGCAAAGTTGTAATGAACATCCAAACAGCAGGCGATAAGGAACTTATGGCCAAGCTTGGCGTCGGCGATGTTACGGCCCTCGCAGAGCTGGCACGCCGACACCAGGATAGGATTCTGTCCCTCGCTTACCGTTTCTTGGGAAGCTGGGACTTGGCTGAAGATATCGGACAGGAAACATTCTTGAGGGCGTGGAAGGCCGCACGCCAATATACGCCCAAAGCCAAATTCACCACCTGACTTAGTTCTATTGCCATCAAACTCTGTGTGGACGAGCATCGCAGGCTGATGCGCTCTGCCAGACCTTGGTAGAATCTCGAGCCTGACTCGTACGTCGAATGGGACTGTGACAGCGTTGAAAAGCAGGAACTTGTTGGAATTGTACAGACAGCCATTATGGAACTGTCAGAACGCCAGCGCCTGGCGATCATATTACATAGATATAATGGTCTCAGTCACAGTGAAATTAGCGACGTTACCGGCTGGAGTAAGTCGGCCGTTGAGTCGCTGCTGGTTCGTGCATATGCCAATCTAAGAAATAAACTTAATAAAATTAAGGATTTTGCTGAATAGCCCGCAGGTTTACGGCTCTTGAATTCGTTTAATTGTTGGGACGAGGTATATGGAACATATAAAAGATTTAGAACTGGTTGAGTATGTGGGCGGCACACTCGCTTCCAGCCGCCGTAGGCAACTGCAAAAGCATATCGCAGTCTGCGCAGGTTGTGCTGAACGCTGGCAGGAAATGGCATGTACCTGGGATGCGCTCGCTGAATGGGATGTTGATACCACCGCCCACAGCGTAGCCGGCCGTGTTGGCACTCTGGTCGCCCGAGATAAACTCACTAAACGCCGCTTCCGCACCGATTATCTTCCACGCGCAAGGCTGCTAATCCTCGCTTTTCGCGTGGCTGCATCAATCATTATCGGTATCGGATTTGGCTATATTCTGGTCAGATGGACTGTTCCGAACCAGCCTCCGGCAACCGCAGCTTCGACCGATGCCCCGAAATACGTCGATGCTCTTGGTTTCGAATGGTCAAATGGATTCGTTTGGTCGGTTTTAGACGAACCCGAACTGGAAAAAGACAAGGAGCAGACCCAATAATGAAACACGCTGAGAAAATAATCCTGACGACGCTGTTGCTCGTCTCCGCGGCCGTGTCGTTTTCCATTGCCCGTATGACCGCAATAGCAGAAGAAGAATCATCGCATCAGTGGCTCAATACACTGCCGGACAACACTATAGAACTCGAAAAACGATTTGATGCGAGATGAGGTCAGCTGGCCCAGGCTCTAATCAACGAACAAAAAGCACTTGCTGCGATACTTGCAGATGTGTCTGCCCCTGACAAAGCAATTATTGACCAGGTCGAAACTGTAAGTCGAGCACATGAAAAGCTCATGAGAAGCGCGACTGAGCACCTTATAAAAATCCACCGCCAGCTACCAACTGCTCAGAGAGAGCTTTTGATGCAGTTTTGTGCCGAAAGTCTCCAGGGTGCCGATCACGCCCTCGATGAGAACCGCGCTTCCCACTGTGGCAGTTGCGGCCGAAGCTGCGGTCTTCCGTGTCCGGGTTCTTGCAGCCTAAAGGGCGGCCTCGAGTGCT
>CP070830.1:1269226-1282182 GCA_020344865.1 Planctomycetota bacterium | reverse complement strand
TCTTTAAATCGGGCGTGGGATTTTGCTTTTTGCCCGGCTATTGTTTTCTCGGCGTTGGTTTTGAGGCTGCTTAGCTTTTTTATGTAGAGCTCTTCTCTTTCGCGTGATTTGCCTTTTAGCTGTGCTATCGCGTCTTTGGCATCGGCGCCGAACTTTTGTTCGGCTTTGGCTATTGCTTCGATGTAAACTTCTGCGGTGTCGCAAGGAATGAGGTAGGCATCTTTTTCTTCGGCGGTTTTAGAAGCGGTTACGGCCTGTTCATCGCTGACATAAAGAGGTTCGAGGGGGGAGTGCCGGGCGTCAGCTTCAGCCGAGGTAATCTCGTCACAGAGGACATCAATCGCTTCCTGCGAGAGGTCAAAGGTTTGTGATTCTACCTGTGTTTGGGATACTGGCATTCGTAAGGCCCGGTCACTTGTGTCAATTTGCCCATAAGTCCATGACTTTTCTCACTATAACGCCAAGGGCGCAGCACTACATCTAATTCAACACACCAACCCATTTTATTCTCGATGGGTTTTGGCGATACTTTAGCGTTTTTCGTGCCGGCAGGAGGGATTTTGGTCGCGGCGGCGGGGTGCCAACGGATGGGGGGTGCGCGGCCTGAATTGTCATCGAGCAGGGGCTAGCTCAGGCATAGGTATTTCCGTTCTGGTCGACGTAAATGGTGCCTTTTGCAGTCTTTATTACCTTGACCGCCTTCGGCACGTCACTTAGTTTGGGGACTTTGAAGAGCTTTCTGCACTTGCGGCACTTTATTCTCCGGTCGGCGGCTTCTTCGCCGAGCAGCCAGTTGTATTTACATCTCGGGCACCGGGCAATAATCTGCATTTTGCTGATTCCCTAGTAAAATAGCGCAAGAACGCGATGTATTTTAGGCATAAAGGCGGGGTACATCCATGATAAACTTTCGGTGCGTCCTATAATAGCGGAGTTCGGAACGCGCGAGGGGATTTGGCAAGGCAGGTGTGCGGCTGTGAGCGCGGTGGGGGCGTGATTTTGCTTGATTTATGAGCCTTAGTTTGCTACGATGGTTTTGTCGGGGCGTGATGAAATGGTAAAGAGAATAACATGTCGGGTGGTGAGAAGCATTTCTCTCGGAGAAAGCAGGGAGCGCATCTGGCGTCCGGGCCATCCACGCCAAGAGCGCCGCAATGTGAGCAGCAGCCGCCCGGATACCAGATATTGCCATTTCGATAAAGCCGTCATCGACTGTAAATTTGAGGATGAAATCCACCAAGCAACGATTTACGCAAGCCGGTCGGGCACAGTAAAGCTGTCATTACAGCGGGAAGAAACGGGGCTGACTTTTGATTGTTACGTCTGAGGCCGAGCCTCGCAGACAAGGGGCTTCAATCAAGCGGAGGAGACCATTTCAAACCAGGTCTTTTAGGTAGTTTCTTAGATAGTAGCGGCATTGAGACAATACGAGCGTACTTACCATTATGGTGATGAAGGCATCTCGTGAGACTTCGTTTATGACCACGGCCAGCGCTGTGCCGGCAGCAGGGGGATGTTCGACGTCCAGAGCGACCATAAGGAAGATGGCAATCGCAACTGCGAATGGGTACTCGACGAAATACGGCAGTGCCGTGAAGTAAAATACAGCTCCGCAGGCGAGTCCAACAAGGTGGCCGCCGATGACGTTTCTCGTTTGTGCGGAGGCGGCCTTTGGCATTGCGAAGACGATGAAACTGGTGGCGCCCATTGCGCTGATTATGACCATTTTATCTTTGCCGAGGATTAGAACGAGAACAGCAAGGGCGGCAGCGGCCAAGAGGCTCTGGAGGATGTAGAATTTCCAGAGCTTTTTGAATTTGGCGATTATGGTGGTTTCAGCACCTTTATTTGTCGGCTCAGGCATAGTTTTCAGATGCAGGTCCTATTTTGAGAGCAAAAAAAGAGGCGAGGTGATGGGTTTTGGGGGTGGCCAACAAACCAAACATCCTCGCCGTTCCGCAAAATAATCCTTTAAGGCGCACTGTTTCGACCATCCGTGGTCGGCCTTGCGTTCAATGCTTTCGTATTTATATGCCAAACTTTGTGATGTTCTCTGCGGCCTCTCGACAGTTTTCCAAGGTATCGAGATCGCCGGAAAGTAAAAGCTCTTGCGCGTGCTGAACAGCCTCTGTATCCGCCGGGGGAGTTTGTGTTGCCTTGTCAATGAAAGCGGCGAAGTCAACCTGCAAGGATGCGTCCGTATCATTATCGGGTGCGGGCCTGGTAGAGTTGGGCTGGGTCGCCGACGACTGTGTGAGAATATCGTGTATTTTGTCAGCATCTATTTTCATTGCGTACCTTCTCTTTCAAAACCTCCACGCCTCAGTCTTTTTCGCGGGTTTTTCAAAAAACTTTAGGCTTTTTTGGCAATTTTTCATTTTTTTCTAAAGTCAATGCCGTTTTTAGACGAATTTATCAGGTTCACGGCCCTACCATAAACCTAAGGATTTAGCGTTTCAGCCACCTCATAAGCCACGAATTTGACAAACTTGAGCGAACTTACAGCGACCAACTGCTCGCGGAGAGGCTCATAACCGGAACGGACCTGAAAGAGAAAATAGTCCTTTATGCGATATTCGGTTGCCTTATCGGCGCTATCCCAAATCTGTTCGAGGGCCCAGAGTAAAGTTCCATCCCTGAGGTCCAGAAGCTTAAGGCGAAGGCCTATGGTCAAATGGGGGTAAGGCTGATATTCCGTGAGAGTTCCGGTCAATATCGCATCACAGTTTAGTGTCCTTCGAACAGCGGCCAACTGCTCAAGTGTATAATTCGAGTCGAGGTCCAACTGTAAGCTGCGCCAAGCTGGGTCGTCCTGGTGGACAAGGGTAACGCCGAAGACCTGTTTTTTCTGGAGTGCCTGGTAGAGGGCTTCGGTGGTATCACCGGCTATTTGAGGGTAACTCGAATCGTTATTCAACTGGATTAGAGCGACCCTGCCGACGGCGTAGAGGTTCTTGTCGGGATTGAGAAAATAGTGGTCCGCAAGGGGCACAGGTGCGCTATAGAACCGGCAACCAGCTGAAAGGAGCGTCACTATTATGAACGATACTCTTTTTAAGCTATTCATTTGACAGTCCTGCAGTCAGGGATTTTTGTGGTTGCGCGTGGCTGAGCTGAGTTGGTAATTGTTCGCCTGGTGACGCTTGGCCCAGAGCCGACTCCGGTTTTACCTTCGCGCCGAGGACGTTCAGTATCTTAAAGAGGGCCTCGAGCTGGGCCTTTTCGGCGTCGCGCATCTCGTCGCGGAAACCAAGGACATTGGTTTTCCAGTTGTTCAATTCAATTCGCATTTCAATCAGGAGGTCATTAGCTTCGGCCAACTCCTTTTGTGCCTGTTGCAGCTGTTTCTGTGAGGCGTGGAGCTGCTGACTGAGCTGTTCGTTTTCGGCGAGGAAGTTCCGATTTTCCTGTTGCATTGCAGCGGCTTGTTCAGAGAGGGCGGCATACTTTTCGGACATCTCGACGGCGGACTCTACGGCGGTCTGGGTTTGCGGGGCAGACTCCTGAAATCTATTGGCAGCGGCACCGCTGGGAGGGGCGGTAGCAGGCTCCGGCGCAAAGACAACTTTGACGGGTCCTTTTGGGATTTCACAGCCGGACAGCACAAGCAGTAGCAGTATTTGCACTATTAAAACGACGTTCTTGTTGTTAGTTTTCATGGGACTTTTCTCCTTATTTTGTTTGTTCTTTTGCCTTGTCGGCAGGGGAAGCCGCTTTCGGAGTATTGAGTGAATTTGCGTCCGCCGTAGGTTTATTGCCTTGCGCTTGGGCGGTGCCGGGAGGCGACTCGGCAGCATATTCACATCTTAAGTTTGTTTTTGCTCCACAGGAGCAGGTTATTTCTATGACGGCAAAATCAGGGTGGTTTTCGAGAATACGAACCTGCGGTTGTGCTGAGGCTGCGCCTGCGGCCCTCGGCAGTTGCGGATGAGCCTGTGTGAGATCAAGAGAGAGCCGGCCTTCGACTTTTACACTGTCGGCCCTTAAGATGCGTGCTGTTGCCTGTATCATTTGTTATCCCAACCTTTCATTATCTTCGCGGGAAAAGAGTTTATGACCTCATGCACAATAATCGATTCCGGTATCATCGGGGTTGCCGTTGGCCTGCTGGTCAGCGGACTGACCGGCGAGGTTCTGCTGGTCGGCGGAGTCGTCCGGCTGTTGTTCAAATTGCTCGCTTTTTTGCTCCTGCAGGTACTGTCGGCGTTTTCTTTCTTCCCGACGTTTCACGGGTTTTAGAGTTCCAATATTTTGCAGGCTTTCGACCGGCTTTATTATAGAGGAATCATTATCTGCCATCTTTCCATTGCCTCAATTTTACGGAAAGGTTAAATAGAGCGCTTGCGTGGAGTTGACTTACGCGAGGCTCCGTAATACTGAAGACCTCAGCAATCTGTTTCATAGTCAGATGCTGCTGATAGTAGAGCAGAACAATCTGTCGTTTTCTCTCGGGCAACTGCTGTATGGCCTCTGTGAGCTTATCTATAAGCTCGGCATGTTCCATCTGCTTATCGGGGGTGGTTGTATTGGCTGAGGCTAAGAGGTCACCGAGTACCGGCGTGCCGTCTGCGAAGCCATCGATAGAGAGGAAATGCTGGGCTCGGGCATTTTCGAAAGTCCGGTAGAGCTCTTCGACGGTTATGCCGAGCTTTTGCGCCAATTCATCGTCGGAGGGGGCAGAGCCCGTCTGTTCGGTGATTTTTCGGCTTAGCTCGAGCGCATTTTGCACCTTTTTATTCAGATTTGCGGGGACAAAGGACCATCCTCTAAGCTCATCGAGGACAGCACCTTTGATTCTAATATAAGCATAGGTTTTGAACTCGGCCTGTCGGAGGGGGTCGTAATCGCGAGCGGCCTTGACGAGACCGACGGTTCCGGCTGAGACCAAATCTTCAAATGACAATGGCGGTCTGAGATAGGTTACGACCTGCTGCACTATTTTATGGACCATAGGGAGAAAGCTGGTAATTCTCTGGTCCTGGGCGGATTGCTTTTTTTGGCCGGAGTACGCGCGCAGTGCGACGGTCTTCAAATGCGCCGGGCCAGCCCTGAAAAGCTGCTTTCGGGGAATCTCCTTAGCCTGTCCCGCCACTGTTGCTTTGCCTTTCTCGATCTATCTGCTTTGTAATCATAGCACTTATCAAAATAGCGTTAATTGCCCTGACCGCTAAAGTCGCCGCTATATAAGCAAGTACCGCGCCTATCAAGGCCCTCTTACAGCAGGTGAAGGGCGCAAGCGCGGAGATTGAGCCAGCTATGGCAACGGCAAAGAAAGCTACCACAGCGGCACTTACCGCAATTGAGCGGACGTTTAGCGGCACAATCAATAAGTCCTTTCTATCGTACTTAAGTTATTTTTGGCGCGGCGGCTCATCTTAGGGTCTCAACAAGCTCCTGTTCTCTCGGCACAGTCTGCTGGATTTTCTGGCCTGATATTGTTTCCACTGGTTCGACATCGGTTCCGAGGACAATTTCATCATAAGCTATAACGGGCAGGGGCGGCACTGTTCGAGCCAACATAGCTGCCAGCGGAGACCTGAGCCTGGAATCGCAGAGCAGGACGGTCTTATCCCTGCCTGCGTCCATAGCTTTTTTCCATGCCTGCGCGATTCTTTGGCTTACATCCATCGCCGTCTCTGCCGGTAATGCGAGAGTCAACATGTCGGCTTCCTGCTGCAAGGCCTCTGTCATTTGATGTTCGAGGGCAGGCTCCAGCGTTATGGCGGAGATTTTGGCGTTCTGGTCCTTGTATTGCTCAGTTATGGTCCTGCTTAACGACTTTCGAACCAATTCGGTGAGGACAGCCGAGTTTTTGGTCTTAGAGGCGTTCTCGCCGAGCGACTCAAGTATGGCAGTCAATCCGCGAACGGGTATCTTGTCTCGGAGAAGGTTTTTGAGAACGCTCTGAAGCAGCCCAACAGGGACAAGCTCGCCAACGACTTCTCCGACCAAAGAGGGCTGGGTTTTGCGAAGTCTGTCAACGAGAAGCTGGACATCCTCACGTGTCAGTAACTCGTCGGCGTGATTTCTAAGGGTCTCAGACAGATGGGTGATAAAGACAGATTCGGGGTCGATGACGGTATAGCCGTTTAACTCGGCCCTTTCCTTGTTGGCCGATGTAATCCACAAGGCGGGCAGTCCATAGACGGGTTCTTTAGTTTTTTTACCTTCGACTTTGTTCTGCACGTTTCCAGAATCCATAGCGAGCAGCATGTCGGGCTCGAGCCGGCCCGTTGCCACTGTATGGTCAAAGAGTTTAATTTCGTAGGCAGTCGGCTCGATACTGATGTTGTCGCGGAGACGAACGAGAGGGATGATTATACCGAGCTGCTGGGCGAACCTTCTGCGGAGGGCACCGATGCGGTCGAAGATAGCGCTGGATTTGCGTGGGTCCACCATGCTAATCAATCGCACACCGACATTTACAGAGACCCTGTCGGTGTCAAGGAGTTCTTCGACGGGCTGCTTGTCCGGCTTTTCGTGGAGGGGTGCAGCTTCGGTCTTTTTCTTAAGCATCTGCTCGGGCCTGGATATGGCTCGTGCGGCGAGCGCAGAGGCAGCAGCCAACAGTAAGAATGGCACTTTAGGCAAGCCCGGCACGAGAGCCAATCCGGCGATGATAAACGATGCGGTTACAAGGGGCTGACTGGTCCTGAGGAACTGCTTAGAGAGGTCCTGGCCGACGCTGTGCTGTGATGAGATTTTAGTTACGAGGAAGCCGGAGCTTATGGATATTATTATTGAAGGTATCTGGCTGACGAGGCCGTCGCCGATAGAAAGGATGGAATAAGTTTTTACTGCGCCTCCAATTGTCATGCCGCGCGAGTAGCCCATAGCTATACCACCGATGATGTTCACAGCGGTAATAATCAGACCCGCCTTGGCGTCTCCCCGTATAAATTTGCTGGCTCCATCCATTGCGCCGTAGAATTCGCTTTCCTTGACAATTTTGGCCCTGCGCTGATTCGCCTGTGTCTCGGTGATAAGCCCTGCGTTGAGGTCGGCGTCTATTGCCATTTGCTTTCCGGGCATAGCATCGAGTGTGAATCGCGCGGAGACCTCGCTTATGCGCTCGGCACCCTTTGTGATAACAATGAACTGGACGACAACAAGTATGAGAAAGATGACGAGTCCGACTACGAAGCTTCCGCCGGCGACGAACGAGCCGAAGGTCTGGATAATTTTTCCGGCGTACCCCTCGAGCAGAATCAATCTTGTTGAGGCGACGTTAAGGGAGAGTCGAAACAACGTTACAAAGAGCAGCAGGGAAGGGAAGGCAGACAACTCAAGGGCTTCTTTCGAGGACAGTGTAATTATCAATACGGCCACGGCCAACGATATGCTGCAAGCCAGAAGCATATCCAACACGGGCGTAGGCAAAGGGACTATAAGTGTAGCGAGGACGGCGACCAGGCCGACAGCCAAGACAATGTTGCTATGGGAGAACAAAGGCGTATCGGAGGAGTCCTGGTTTGCTGTTGCCGGCAAATGAACTTGCCGCAATCCCGGTGAACCTGATTTGTTAGCAAGGGCCATTTTTATGGCTTCTCCGAAGCGTTATTTTCAAATGCCGTTGATTTACGACTCGGGCTGTTTGTCGGGAGAGTCGCCAAGTCCAAGAATCTGATTTATTCTGACGGCGAACTGGTCGTCGACGACCACGACATTTCCGGTAGCGAACTTTGTATCCCTGAGGTACAAATCCACAGGCTCGTCGATAGGTTTGTCAAGCTTCAGTACGGAGCCGGGACCGAGCTGTAAGAGTTTTCGGACGGGTATCTCAGTGCGGCCGATAGCGGCCATGACGGATATATTGATATCGAGAAGGATGTCAATACTCCCGCCGGGGCCCTCGGCCTCAGTTGCTCCGGCCTCAGGAAAGTCAACGGCCTGGGCCTGTTTTTTTGAATCGTCCTGTTCTGCGGCGTTTTGCTGGTCCTGTTTTTCTTCTACGGCTTGCTCAGTTTCTGGCATGTTTTCGATTCCTTATCAATTAGTGAACATCTCTAAAAAAGGTTTATATTTAACATTCATTGCGAGACGGTTTCTGTGATTACGACGGCATAGTTTCCGGCTGATTTTGCGGGCCTGCCGAGGAAAAATGTCTTGTCATTTACCACCAGCTCGACCGGCTCGTCGACTCTTTTATTAAGCAGCAATATGTCACCGTTCTGCAAACTCATCAGTTCTTCGAAGTTAAGGACGGTAGAGCTGAGCCGTGCGGTAACGCAGATAGCCATTTTCTGGAGGTGCTCTCGGATTGCTTTTGCAATTTTCTCGGCCGGGAACTGGTCCGCATGCTGTCCACTTTTCCCCACGATGCGTTCAAGGGTGTCGGACAGCATCAAGATGTAAGCTTCAGCGCCATCTGAGTCGGTCTTTTGGATATTGAAAGGAATCCTGCAGAATTCTTCTGTTCCCTGCAGGTCAAGCGACAGCAGTCCGCGGACGATATTCTTGGCCGGCTGGAAGGCCCAGTCTGCATGGGCGTCGGAGAGCGCTTCAACGATGACGAAAGCTACGTCAAACAGAAGTGACTCTTCCAGCTGGGACAATTCTGTTTTGGAATCCTTTTCGGAATCAGTGTCCCCGAGCAATTGTGTTACCAAGACAAAGGCGGCCTGGGGGGGTATTCCAATTACTCCACACGGCTGGTCCGGAGCGGTTCCGAAAGCCAAGAAGTAATCATTCTGTTCACCGCTCAAGGCCTGCTCAAGTAGTTTAGCAGCGAAGTGCTGGGTGACTGAATCAGCTTTGACACCAAAGTCTCCCCGGCACAGGGCGCTGAACTTTTTAACAATTACCTTGGATAGCTTTTTTGCGAAGTCGTCGAGCCTCGTGAGCTGCTCTCGGTTGAAACGGCGCGGTTGGTGCCAATCGTACTCGACAGCCTCTATCTTAGTGGTGTCCTCTGCGGGCCTGGAACCGATGGCGGCAAGCAGTCGCTGTATTTTTTCCTTACTCAAGCTGTTTTCAGGCTTATTACTCATTGTATAGCGAATTCCTGAAAAAGAACTTTCTTGATTTGCGGTTTTGCATCTGGGAAGAGTTTTTCGTTGAAGGAATCGAGTATATGCGATTGAATGCGCTTTAGGTTTCTATCGCCCCTAATATCCTCGAGGCTGAGACTCGCAAGGTAGATGGTTAGCCAGTCTTTTAGGAGAGGCGTTTTCTGCTTAAGAAGCGCCTCACCCTTTTTTTGGTCTACCTGCGGGCTTATTTCGAGGATCAAAGTGGCCCGCACATAGCGTGTCACACCGGGCACATCGAGATTCGCAACAGCCGGTTCTAAAGGAAAGTGCCAGGTATTTTGAGAATCCGCCGACGCATCATCTACTATCAGGTCCTCCAACTGGTCAGATTCGATTTGCTGAGAAGATTCGTCCTGGTCGGCGGTCTCGGGCTCGGGTGGCGGCGAACCTTTGAGCAACCGACCGAGCGCGAAGCCGGCAACTGCGAAAAGCAGTACGGCGGCGGCTGTTATCACCCACTGCAATATGCCGCCGGTGGAGGCTTTGCGGTCGGTTTTTTCGGCTCGCTCGCCGCTTTTTTCCTGTTCTTCGCCGGTCTTCTCAGGCTCTACGTTTTTACTTTGCGGCTCGTCGCCGGGGTCCTGCGCATTCGAATCCTGCTGATCCTGTTTTTTTTCTTTATCGTCTGCGTCTGCCATTTTTCTGCCTCGACTAACTTTTAAGAAACTGACTGCAGGCATCCCTGCTGTCGATAACGGCGGATTTTATCCCGCAGGGTTCTGTCGCTTATGCCTAATACCTTTGCGGCTTTAGTCTGATTTCCCGCGGTTTGGCTGAGGGTATCTAAAATTGCCTGTCGTTCTATCTTCTCCAGCGGCACTCCCCCCAGTTGCGCTGCTGTTACTCTGGCGCGGTCGGTACTTTTCGATTGTTCTACAAAATCGGATGGTTCCTCCTGAGGAAGGGGCTGTAATTCGTCAAAGAGCCACGAGACGTCTGCGAGCGACAGTGTACGACCGAGGCCCAGAACCAATGAGGTCAGGACAACATTTCGCAGCTGGCGGACATTTCCGGGCCAATGATATTTTTCGAAGAGTTCCATCATTGCCGGGTCAAGGTCGGTTATGGTGCGCTGCGTTTCGCGCGCGTGTAGGTTTACGAAATGCCATACGAGGTCCGGCAAATCTTCGGCACGCTGTCTAAGAGGTGGAATAACGAGGCGGACCGCGCTTATTCGATAGTAGAGGTCGCGACGGAAGCGGCCGCACGAAACCTCCTCAAGCAGGTCCCTATTGGTAGTGCTTATTACCCGGATATTGACTCTGACATTCTCGTTTCCGCCGACACGTTCGAAATCCTGCTGCTCAAGTATCCGCAAGAGCTTGGCCTGAAATCTGGGCGGCGTTTCGGTAATTTCATCCAAGAGCAGCGTGCCGCCGTGGGCCATTTCGAATCTGCCTTTGCGCTGCGTGTAGGCCCCGGTGAAAGCACCTTTTTCGTGGCCGAATAGTTCACTCTCAAGAAGCGAGTCACTCAAGGCCGCACAGTTGACCTTAACGTAGGGGCCCTGAGCTCTTTTGCTGTTATGATGGATGAGAAAAGAAACCAGCTCCTTGCCCGTCCCGCTTTCGCCGCTTACGAGGACCGGCGCAGAGGTAGGAGCTATTCTTTTGGCTAATTCGATGGTCTGTGACAGCTTGGCACTTTTGCCGACAATTCTGTAAAGGGTCCGCGTGTCCTGTTCGGCGGAATCCAGGGTAGAGACGCTATGGGTGGGCAGGAACTTATTCAAGAGAGTTTCTATCTTCGGGGTCTCGGGGGGCTTGATTAGAAAATCACAACATCCCGCCCGGACGGCGCTGACGGCAGCGTCGATGGTCGGCTGATGGTTTTGTTCTTCCGGACTTTCTACATTTGCCGTCATAACGATGGGCAGCTCGGGCGAATCGGCTTTTATTTTACGAATCAACTCTAAGCTGACCTGTGAATTTGGGGACAGGCCGGGCCGCGGGATTATCTGATTACTGGTGAACACGAGGTCGTAACTATCCTTGTCGAGCAAGTCGACGGCGGTTTTTTTGTCTTTTGCAACAATTCCGCGAATTCCCTTGCGGGCCAGAATCTCGAGCATCAATCGAGCAAACTGTGGGTCACTGTCGGCTATCAATACGTTTGCGGTTTGTCGACTTTGAAAGACTTGCTTTGTATTGTTCACGTCGGTTTTACTCACCTGCTGCATACTCCATATTTGACCTAACTTGACCGGGTTCAGAGCCGGTCAGTGTGATTAAGCTCAAAGGTTTATCCTTGTCGAACCAATCAACCAATTTGTCGTGAGCTTTGGCCAGCTCCGTCCATGGTGAATCCGGATATTCGACGATTAACCGCCTGTAGGTTTCCATTGCCGACGGGCGGTCTATATCTCGGAGGCAGTTAGCGATTTGAAATAAAATCCAGGCTCTGTCATCAGCCGAGCGGGCGTCCTGCGGTTTTTTGCGCTTTAGGGCCTCCTGATAACAGGCGAGGGCCTGTTTTGGATGTCCGCTGAGAAACAAGACCTCCGCCAGCTCGAAGGGATTGTTTAACTGTTCAGGGTGCCGGGTTACATCTTCGAGCATTTGCAAAGTCTGGTTTGTTATTGTCGGGTGCGGCAGCGTCCCGGCGGTTTGCATATCCTTTTCGGCATCTGAGAATCCGCCGGAGGTGGTCTGAGTATCGGGTTGGCGCTCATCGTCCGGCGTCTTGTCGTCGGGCTCGGCCGCCGATATCAGTTCATTAAGAAGGGCAGATTCGAGGGTCTCTTTTGGCGGGTCGAATTCGACGGAGCGAATTTGCTCGATTATCCGCCTGAGCTCATTTTTGCTCTGCTGGTCACTTGCATCCTCAACAAAAGAAATTCTTTGCTTCCACAATTGCCGCGTGAGCAAAGTCCTGGGGTTAGGTGCAAGAATAAAGTCATCCTGCGGCGATTCCTGCTGAACATTAAGTGCAAAATTTACAGGGGCAATCATAAGGAAGTCCGGATTTGTTGGGGGGTGCTCTTTTTGCTCTGGGGGGTGCTCAACGACATGCATTGCGGGCTGTGCAAGTGGTTTTATCGCAGGTGGCTCGTTTTCAACATGCGTTGTATTAGAGTCGTTTGAAGTTTTTGACGAATGCGACATGAGCAAATCAGTGGGGTCGAGCTGCTGCGTTGTGATTTCCGCGCTGGAGACAGAGACTAAAAGGCAACAAGCCAAACACACAGTCGGAAGAGATTTGAGGCAGAAACTAAAGCTCAAACCCAAAAGAGTTTTGCGCTTTGCTTTGCAATGCTGCTTTAATCTTCTGCTTGTCGGCTTCATTAAACTATCCCGTACTTATTGAGTTTTTGATTGGTGTATGAGAGCTGATGTTTCATTTGTTGTTTGGGCGGCACTGGGCTGGCCGAGAAGCGCCAATGTCGCGCCATCATAGTTTTTCTGGCGGTTATAAGCATCGGCCAGCATAGCCAAGGCATCTCGCCTTATCTGCGCCGAAGGCTGCAATTCCAACAGCTGTGAACAAACAGATATAGCATGAGCATATTGGCCGAGCTTCAAACAGACATAGGCCAATTCCCGCTGGACCTCGTGTGCCAAGGGGCCGGGTTCGACAGCAATGAGAATCTCGGCCAGTGTTTTGCGGGCAAGTTCGAGATTTGCTTTGGCAATATAGCACTTTGCCAACTCGAAAGATACTTTGGCCTTTAACTGTGGATCAGGCAGGTACTGTGCTCTATCCCGAAGAGCAGCAACAGCTTTGTCCAGCAGGCCAATTGTTCGAAAGATTCGGCTTTTGAGGAGCAAGAGTTCGACGCTTTCACTTTTTGAGAGCTGCCAAGGGTGAGTGCCATCCAACGCATCGAGCGCTTCAACGAATAGCTGCTGTTCGATGCAGCCTTCGACGAATGCCGATAGCGCCGGGAAATACTGTTCTTTGGGGAGCGGACCATTCAAGGCATAT
>CP070830.1:1259198-1269126 GCA_020344865.1 Planctomycetota bacterium | reverse complement strand
GGTGGGAAAGGTTAGAAGGGGGGGAAAATATGACCCCCAAGTCGCAGCGGTAAAAAAGAAACCTTTTAAGGAAGTTTTTTTACCAGCTTTTATCGAGGACCTGGATTTTGAAAGACCATGCGTAATCGCAGGGCAGGGGGTCAGGGATTTGCTCAATCACGAGATTATCGCCATACTCATCGTCATAGTCGTCCTGGCTCTCTTCGAGGCGCCATTTGAGCGGCTTGTCAGAACCCAGCATGAATATCTCGGAGCCTTCCAACGGCATTACGTTGGGAATGACAAGGGGCACTTTGGGCCTTTCGAGGTCGATGGCGTAGAGGTATTCCTTTTTCCTGGTGAACCTGATTGAGCCGTATTCACTTCTAAAGGTTCCGCTCCTGTCAAAAGGCGCAGGTATGGTTGCATAAAGGGCGGGCTTATTGATTGCCATCCAGTCACCGAGCTTTTTTAATCCTTCAACCTGCTCTTCGGGGAGTGAACCATCGGCCTTTGGAGCAACGCTGAAAAAAGTCAGGGCGTTTTTGCTGACGTTAGTAACGATGATGTCTATTATTTCATCGAGGTCCTTACAGCCGACGCGTGGCGTGTATGCCCAGGTTCTTCCGAGTTGGATATCAGTCTGCCATTTTTGCGGCCGGGGATTGGGCAGGAATCCGACTTCAAGATTCAACGGTGAAATTTGGGGAGGAAGGTCCTGTCTTCTGTTTGCCCATAGTTTCTTCGAGGTAACTACAACCTCCCTGTCCCACCTTTTCGCGGCGTTGAAATAGTAGGCGAGCATTTGTCTTTTTAGCGAGTCGGGTGGATTGCCGGAATCCATGTGCTCCCACCAGGCCAGATCGAACTGGTATTTGTCCACGAGCTCCTTCCATTTGTTGAGGCGCTCTTCCCAGTGTGAATGGGGCCAGTCGGCTCCCGGATACTCATTGTTTATTGGCCTTTCGTGTGTGGGTTCGTGGATGGGGCCGTACAGGCCTGTGTATTTTTCATTGTTGACATCGACGCCCTTGGGGCAGAGCCTTCGGCCGGTGTCGTAAGTAATGTAAGTGCGCCAGTTGTGAAGCGCTACGGAGGTCTTCAGGCCCTGCTTTCGACAGGCCTCAATCAAAGTGCCGACGATGTCTATGCCCGGGCCCATGTCCACAGAGTTCCATTCGTCAAATTCGGTATCCCACAGGGCGAAGCCGTCGTGGTGCTCGGCGCCGGGACCGGCGAAGTCGGCGCCGGCGTACTTAAAGAGCTTTGCCCATTCATCGGGGTCATACTTGGGCGCTTTCCACATCGGAACGAAATCCTTATAGCCAAACTCGAGCCCCGGCTCGCCGTACTTTTCCTTGACGAGTTTGTATGTGCGGGAGCCTTTTATGTACATTGTCCAGTAGCCGGAGCAGGAAAACGCGGGCACCGAGTAAGGTCCCCAGTGAAAATAAAATCCGAGAACGGCGTCACGGTACCATTGGGGGGTGGCTTCGTGCTGCATGAGAGATTCCCAGGTGGGCTCGTAGTAAATCTTTTTGTCTTTCTTTGTATTCGCCGCAGCGCCAGAATTAATTAATGTTACCAAGAGCAAGGCGCTCATTACGAGGGTGGATAACTTTTTTGTCTTCATTTTAGGCTCCTTTTTTGAAAACAAAATCATTTCAAATCTCAATGGTTCACCCCGCTTAGCGCAGCAGTTGTTGCGAGAGTATTTCACACGCATTCTCCGTTGCTCAAGGCAATTCGTAGCGAATATCGCCGGGGCCAAAAATCTGAGGCTGCTGCAGGGCCGATAGTGATTATAATCAGCATCTTCAAAGGCTGCAACTTAACTGTTCTTAACCGAATCTGTCAGCTTTTGAACCGCGTTAATATAGGACCAAGTTGGTTTTGCACCTGTTCGGGGCCTGTGCTGATTGTTTCGGCACGGGCCCCGGTTGTTTTTTTGAGGTTTGCCTGCCGGCAGGGATACACGGGCGGAGGTATGCGTATTATATTGTGTCCGGGGTTAAAATAGATTGACCGAAAGGGGCGGATTTGCGAATATACGCTGCTGTTTAGGCGTATTTTTGGGTATTTTTGACAGGAACCTTTTGGTCAGAAGCTGGTCTAATAGAGAGGACAGCCGTGCAGCCGGAAACGGCAAATATAAGCGTTGACGATGCGGATTTGGTCGAGCAGTGCCGGCAGGGCGATTCTGAGGCGACCGAGCGGCTGATACTGAAGTATCAGAATCGCATATATAACGCCGTATTGAAAATATGTGGAAACACCGATGATGCGGCGGAACTAACGCAGGACACATTTGTCAAAATAATAGAGAACATTGACAAGTTCGAGAGCAGGAGCAGCTTTTATACATGGGCGTTCAGGATAGCCGTTAATCTGACTTTGAACTACTGCCAGAGAAGCTCGAGACTGCGGTTCAGGAGCCTTGATGCAGAAGAGAGTGAGCACGACGCCCAGACGAAGCAGGTTTTGAAGACGTATTTGACCGATGACGCATCTCCCGACCCGGCTGCGGTGGCTCAGAACAAAGAGTTGTGCGAGATGGTTGTGAAAGCGCTTGCGAGATTAGACGATGAACAAAGGGCAGTGGTTGTCTTGAGGGACATTGAGGGAATGAATTACTCTCAGATTGCAGAAGTGCTTGAGACTGAACTTGGCACGGTCAAAAGCAGATTGAGCAGGGCCAGAGGGGAGCTGCGAGAGGTTATGGAGGCCATTTGCAATGACGGATAATTTGAATATAGACGAGTTACTGAACGGCTTGATTGACGGTGAGCTTAACGCGAGGGAGGAGACTGAGGTCCAGCGGCTGATTGCTCACGATGAGCGAGTTGCACAGCGCCTGCGGGAACTTCAGAACTGCAAGGTCCTGGTGGGGTCGCTGCCTTGTGCGGAGGCACCGGCGGGAATGGCCGAGCAGATAAAGGCTTCACTCGGAAGAAGCGCGCCGATAGTTCAGCCGCCGCTGCGGATAGAGCAGGTCGGGGCGATGCATTTGCTTTTACGCAAGGTTGCTGCTGTTGCGGCCATGGTCGGGTTGGTGGCTGTTTTGGGCGCGGTTGTTTACACGATTGTCTCTTCTGATAGCGACACAGAGAGGCCGGTCGCTGTTAAGGATTGGGAGCGCCCGGTAGGGGAACTGAAGACGGTAAAACCCGAAGTTAGAGTTGCGGCGGTCACTGAAAAGCGGGCTCTCAAGCCCGCTCCGGCCGAGATGGAGTTTACCGGCAGGCTTGAGCTGGAGACAAAAGAGTTAGCGATTGTTGAGGCGTCTATTAACAGGGCTATAGAGGATAATCGGCTTTTAGAGAGGATAAGCCCTGAAAGGCATGGGAACGACCGAGTATATACCATCAACTGCGGCAGTGAGGCTCTGCGTCTGCTGTTGGCCGACCTGGACAATATCTGGCAGAAGTTCGATTCGGCGAGGTTGGTAGTTGAGACCGACCGGGTTGGTGAACAGGTGGTGGTTGAATCGGTTGGCACAGGGCAGGTCATTGAGATTGTTAAGCAGGATTCTCTTGCTGCGCGCATCGCGGTGGCGAGGGACTTTGCGGTGTTGAACAAGATGGAGGAGCTGTCGCCGGGCAAGGAGATGTTCGCCGCAATCGATGATGCGCAGGCGGATTTGACGGTCATACCAAAGCCGGTCTTAACTTCGAGCGAAAAGGCGATGAAAGAGCGGTCGAGTCAGCCGGAGGAGGGCCAAAGGGTACATCTTATTATCTTGCTTGTGGAGCACCAGTAGCGTCCGTTAGTGTTGAATGGGGGACTTAATCTGCAGTACCGGGTATGGGTGTGCGTCCACGATTTTTCCCACTTAGCAGCCCAACGAGACAAGCTCACTATGCTGATTTCTTGTCGTCGGCTGCCTTTGGTTTGGTTTGCTTTTCGGTTTGTTTAGCTTTGGCTTCGGTCTTGGTCTTTTTTTCGGCGGGTTTGGTTGCAGTGGAGTCTTTTTCTTTTTTCTCGGCCTTTTTGTAGCTGTCGCTTCTATAGTCCGTGTGGTAGAAGCCAGAGCCTTTGAAGATTACGCCCGCGCCGGCGCCGATAAGGCGTCTGAGGCGACTTTTGCCGCATTTGGGGCATACTCGCAGCGGTTTGGCCTTTATGGACTGAAAGCGCTCAAGACAGTGTCTGCAATTATCACATGTATATTCGTAGGTCGGCACGATAGTTACTCCGCTTTCTGCAGGTCCGGTTTTTCCTGGTGTGGATCGCCTTGGGGTTGTTGTTCCGACGGCAGCTTGTTGACGATGACTTTGGTTGGGCGGATGACGCGGCCGTTGAGTTTGTAACCTTTTTGGAATTCCTCAAGGACAGCACTGTCCTGGCCGGCAGGATCGGTTTTCTGCATTATTGCTTCGTGCGTGGCGGGGTCGAACTTCTCACCAAGCGCCTTTATCACCTCCACACCGTGCGTTTTTAGGATATCGAGCATCTGGTCATAGATAATCTGTACACCCTTGACAACAGCGTCGACGTTTTCGGCCGAACTTGCGTTTTGAAGTGTATGCTCGAAATTATCCAATGCGGGCAGAAGACTCTTTATTATTCTTTCCTTTTCGTAGGCGATGGTATCGGCGATTTGCTTGGGGACTCGTTTCTGGAAGTTTGCGTAGTCGGCACTTAGGCGCTGCAGCTTTTCAAAAACCTCGTCTTTCTGGCTTTGCAGGTCTTGTATTTGGGCGCGGAACTCTTCCGCATCGCCTTGCTCTGCCTTGAGCTTTTTTTGCTCTTTTGATTTATCTTTTCTTTTGGCTGTCATATATTGTTACCAAAGTGCTTTTTGAGTTTCTCAAAAAAGCTCTTCGCCTTGGGGGAGACGGTTTTGTTTTCGGTCTTTGCGAATTCTCTCAGCAGCTCTTCCTGTTGAGCGTTGAGTTTTGTGGGCGTTTCGATGGTGATTTGTACGAGCTCGTCACCGACTCGCTTGGTTCTCATATCGGGCAGGCCCTGGCCCTTTATTCTGAAGATGCTTCCGTATTGTGCTCCGGGCGGGATTTTGAGCTGTCTCGGTCCGTTGAGACTTGGCACATCGATTGTCGCGCCGAGGGCGGCCTGTGTGAAGCTTATGGGTACAACGGCGATTAGGTCGCTACCGTCCCGGTGCAGAAATTCGTGCGGTTTTATTCTGACGTAACAGTACAAATCTCCTCTCGGCCCGCCCGAGCGGCCCGGTTCGCCTTCGTTTGCGACCCTTATGCCCTGTCCCTCATGTACACCGGCCGGGATTTTTATGTTTACTATTCTCTTTTTAGGGGTTCTGCCGGTGCCCTTACATGCCTTGCAGGGATTCGTGATAACCTGGCCGGCACCTCTGCATTGGGGACAGGTCGAAACCATTTGGAAAAAGCCTCCACCCCTTGCAACCTGGCCGCTTCCGCCGCACGTCGTGCATCGGCTTGGCGTGCTGCCTTTTGCGGAACCGCTGCCGCTGCATTCGGTGCAGAGGTCCTGGCGGGTAAATTCGATTGTTTTCTCGGTTCCACCGGCGATATCGTTAAGTGTCAATTCCACGGAGGTTTCCAGGTCGTAACCTCTTGCCGGTCCGGCGCGGCGTGCGCTTCTGCCCCGCCTGCCGAAGATGTCGCCGAAGAAGTCGTCAAAGCCGAAGACATCTTCGAATATGCTGCCGATGTCCTGCCACCTCATGTGGGCGTAGTCGCGCATGCCAATTCCGCGCAGACCCTCGTGTCCGAACTGGTCGTAGCGCTGGCGCTTTTCGGTGTCACTTAAGACCTCGTAGGCCTCGGCGCACTCCTTGAACTTCGTCTCGGCTTCTTTGTTGTTGGGATTCTTGTCGGGGTGATACTTCATGGCCATCCGCCGGTAAGCGCGTTTAATCTCATCGGCGGAAGCGTTTTTGCCGACGCCTAAAACTTCGTAATAATCCCGTTTTGCCATAATGTCGTTTCTCGCGGTTCGTGACGTCAGCGCGGAGTCACGGGCGACGGTGTTTTATCTTACAGAACCCGGTATCGGCTCTTTGTCTTTGTCCTTATCTTTTAAATCGGTCACCAGGACGTTGGTAGTTAACATTAATCCGGCGACGGATGCGGCACTTTGCAGGGCGGTTCTGGCGACTTTTGCGGGGTCGATGATGCCTGCTTTGAACATATCAACAAACTTGCCCGAATTGGCGTCATAGCCTATGTTGTCCTGCTTTTGCAGTTTTTCGAGCAGCTGGGCGACAACAACATCACCCTGGTCGCCGGAGTTGTCGACTATCTGTCTTGTCGGCGCTTTGAGTGCTTCTGTTACAATATCGTAACCGATTTTCTCATCGCCTTTGGCCTTTGCCCGGGCTTTTTCCAACTGGCTGGTGGCGCGAAGGAATACGATGCCGCCTCCGGCCACGACACCCTCTTCGGTTGCAGCTCTTGTTGCATGCAGCGCGTTCTGGAGCAGGTCCTTGCGCTCCTTCATTTCCGTTTCGGTTGCGGCGCCGGCTTTTATGACGGCGACGCCGCCGGTCAATTTGGCCAAGCGTTCCTGCAGTTTCTCACGGTCATAGTCACTTGTGGTCTTGTCGATTTGACTGCGAATCTGCTCGCAGCGGGCCTTAATGTCTTTGGCTTTGCCTGTCCCTTCGATTATTGTGGTGGTATCCTTGTCCACGACGATTTTCTTGGCCTGGCCCAATTGCGAAAGCTCGATGCTTTCAAGCTTGATGCCCAAATCTTCGGTAATCACCTGACCGCCCGTCAGAACGGCAATATCGGCCAGCATTGCCTTTCTGCGGTCGCCGAAGCCGGGGGCCTTGACGGCGCAGACTTTCAGGATGCCCTGCAGACGGTTGATGACGAGGGCCGCGAGGGCTTCACCTTCTATGTCTTCGGCAACGATTAACAGCGGTCTGGCAACCCGGGCGACCTTCTCAAGCAGCGGGATAATCTCGCGGACATTGGATAATTTCTTTTCGTGCAGCAGTATGTACGCGTCTTCGAGGACGGCTTCGAGCGTCTCGGCGCTGGTCATAAAGTATGGCGATATATAGCCCCTGTCGAACTGCATACCCTCGACGACGGACAGTTCGTTTTCCATACCTTTGCCTTCTTCGATTTCGATGACGCCCTCTTTGCCGACCTTATCGATGGCGTCCGCCAGGATTTCGCCGACCTGGGCATCGTTGTTGGCACTGATGGTTGCGACTTTTGCGATATCGCCGTGTCCTTTGACGTCGACACTGACGGACTCGATAAATTTGGTGACAACTTCGGAGGCCTTGTTTATTCCTCGCTGGATGGCCATCGAATTTGCACCGGCGATTACATGTTTCAGGCCGGCGTTGTAGATGGCCTCCGCCAGGACCGTCGATGTTGTTGTTCCGTCGCCGACGGCATCGGAGGTTTTGCTGGCGACCTCATTGACCATCTTTGCGCCCATATTCTTGAACGGTTCGGGCAGCTCTATTTCCTTGCTGACCGAAACACCGTCCTTCGTTACTTTCGGCGAGCCCCAGCTCTTATGGAGGATGACGTTCTTACCGGTCGGGCCCAGCGTGACCTTGACCGCTGCAGCCAATTGTGACAGACCATCCTTTAGCTCTGTCCGCGCCGTATTGTCGAACATTAATTGCTTTGCCATTTTTTATTACCTCTTTTCGTTTTTTATTGTTGGTTTAGAATTCGTAATTCCCGAATTATTGACTGCGAACCTCGTTTACTTTTCGACGATTCCGAGGATATCGGTTTCTTTGAGTATGACGTATTTATCCCCGTCGATTTCGACATCGTTTCCGATATATTTCGGGTAAAGAACCGTGTCGTTCTTCTTCAGGTTCATTTTGGCCCGTTTGCCGTCGTCGAGCAGTTTACCCGGTCCTACGGCCACGATTTTGCCCATCTGGGGTTTTTCTTTTGCGGTGTCGGGCAGTATGATTCCGCCGGATGTTTTCTCATCGGCTTGTGACTGCTTTATTACAACTCTTTCGTCCAAGGGTCTGAGCTTCATAACTTACTCCTTACCAATCCTGGTTCACGTTTTATCTTTTGGTTACTTTTGATTTTCAGAATGAAACAGCTCCGATGGCAGTATATCCGGTTCTTCCAGTTGCGGTCCAAAACGGTACACTTCAAGGTTCTCGCCACCGGTTCTCTCGAAGAATACGACCCTGATGGGGTGCATCCCTTTGGCGAGTGCTATCATGCCGGACTTTTCGATGCTTCCGTGCAGGCCGTCATTGTCGACGACGCACTCGTCGCCGATGTACAACCTGCTGCCATCGTCTGACTCGAGATTAAATGTATATATTCCCGGACGGGGCACTTTGAGATAGCCGCGAAAGCGAAAGCCGAATTTCTCGTCTCGCTGGCGCAAGTCTATATCGAAGGTCGCAGTGGTACCGGTTGCCTTAGCTTGGAGGCTGTCGAAGTCGGGCAGTCTGTCCCATTCGCCCTCGTAATACTCATAGTAGAGCCCCTGGGCCGGCGCCTCAATGTTCTCGGGTGGTCGCGGTGTGACCTTTCGGAGCGTGCATTTTGTCACGCCGGTAATGGGGCTGTTGTTGCGGAAGAGACTCGCCGAGACTGTCGCTGAGTCTTTCAGGCGTATAGGCCGCTTGTACAGTGGCGAGTCAGATAGCGGCTCAGTGCCGTCGAGGGTGTAGCGAATTTGGCTGTTTTCGATACGACCTTTTATTGTAACCTCGGCTGTATCGATAAAGATATCGGCGTCGGCGAGGATTTCAGGTGCTTCGATGACGATTGGTTTACCTTTTATATCGAGCGCCACGACGGAAACCACCGGGTCAGGCGCCTGTGACGGTACGTCGATAATAAGGTCATTACCTTTGCGGGTTGTCCGCAGCCAGGAGTGCTCGCCCCGAACCAGCAGAAAGGCCTTTAAGAGTTTGTTGTCGAGGCCGGATAGTTTGAGTTTTCCGTTGGTCGGCCAATCAAAGACGTGCAGGTACAGTCGGGTGTCGCCGTTAGCGAGTTGTTTCTGTGTGCAGCGTCCCCACTCGAGTTTTCTAAATGGACTGGCGATTGTGCCGTAGATACTCTGACCGTTTACTTTAAGCCAGTCGCCCATCTGCTGCAGGCGCTCGACGCTGGGCTGTGGAATCAGGCCTTTGGCGGTTGGGCCGACGTTAAGCAGATAATTTCCGCCTTTGCTGACGATGTCTACGAGATTGTGGAGCAATTCTTTGGAGGACTTCCAGTTGTGGTCGTTTTTCTTGAAGCCCCACGTATCGTTCATCGTCATACAGGTTTCCCAGTCGACGCCGGGCAGGCCCGTCGGTGGTATTTCCTGCTCCGGGGTGCCGTAGTCACCACCAAAGTAGCCTTCTTCTGTCATGCCTCCCATGCCCTGGCGGCCCTTGCCGACACGGTTGTTTATGATGATGTCCGGCTGAAGGGCTCGAACATAATAGTAGGTGTCGGTGCCGAACTGCTCGTTCCATTCAGGAATCCAGTCGCCGTCGAACCACAGTATCCCGAGCGGGCCGTAATTGTGCACCAACTCCTGAAGCTGCGGCTTCATATAGTTCTCGACGTAGCGAGCAAAATTGGGATTTTTCTTTTTGCCGGTGTTGTAAGTCGGGTAGTGGGGCCCCTGGGCATCGGGGTGGTGCCAGTCCATAATTGAGTGGTAGAAACAGAATCTGATGCCCTGCTTTTTACAGGCTTCGGCAAGCTCAGCGAGTATGTCGCGCTTAAAGGGCGTGGCGTCCATTATGTCATAGTCACTTACTTTCGAGTCCCAGAGGCAAAAGCCGTCGTGGTGTTTCGAGGTGATGACCATGTACTTCATTCCCGCGTTTTTGGCGATTCGAACCCACTGGTCAGCGTTAAATTTTACGGGATTGAATTGCCCGGCAAGCTGCTCGTACTGGGCGACGGGGATCTGGGCATTATTCATAATCCACTCGCCGATACCACCGATTTCCTTGCCTTTCCATTCGCCCGCGGGAACGGCATAAAGTCCCCAG
>CP070830.1:1256060-1259098 GCA_020344865.1 Planctomycetota bacterium | reverse complement strand
GTAACGTCTATTCCAGCGGCGACAAGGTGAAGGTCGCCGTGCTTCACCCGGTGCCCGACCCAAGATGAGTTATTCGGCTCATTTGCTTTAACAAATCTGCGATTTTTCGCTTGACATCGCAGCTTGAAGATGTTATAATGCCGTTTATTAGTAGTGGGGCGGAAGACTCACTCTAAGTATACACCCAATTGTATGAAGAGGAGAAGCGCTTGATGTGTGCGCTTATGTATGACAGGCCGGCAGATGTGATGTCGGTTTAAGCTATATAGATGTGTATTTTTAAGTTGGAGTAGGCTGAAAGACTCATTTTTTGAGTCCGGGCGCCTGTGGTATTTTAGGTCAGGCAAGGGTGGTCGTTGCGCAATGCGCATGACTATCCGGGAGAAAGGTAATGAGAAGCATGTTAATAAGTTATGCGTTGGGGGCCCTGGTGTGTCTTGCTTTGAGTTCGGTTGCATCAGCTACAATCGTTTTCGACCAGGAAGAGTGGGGCACAAAGTTGGACGGGCACCAGTCGATAACGTGTATTGCGCATTATATTCCGGATGTGCCGGATGTGGCTGAAAGCCTCGTTTTCGAAAAGGCACCGGAGCGGACTTATACTTATAGCGTTGGTGACTGGACGGACTGGGAGACGGCGATATCGGAAGACAAAAAGACGGTCTATCTCTACGGACCTCGCCAGACTAATCCGACCGATTTTAACGATGTCGAGTGGTTCAGTTATAATCTGTTTTTTAAGTGGGACGACGGAGACCCTCTGTTAGACCCTGAGTGGCCGGTTTATATTGATACAGCCATTTTTGACGGTGGTTTGGGGTCGCCAGCCACTGATGCGTGGTTCTGGAAGGGCGAACCCGGTGGCTGGCCAGATGGCTGGGTATATCAAGAGTATCCCCACAATCCCGACTGGGAGACAGTATATACAAACCCGGTTCCGGAGCCGGCAACGGTATGCCTTCTTGGGCTTGGCGGATTCTTTTTAATGAGAAGAAGACGCTAAGACCGCATAGTAACAAGGCCGAATGGGGGCGTTCGGCGGTCAATCCTTGAGAATTTCAGGCGATATATTTGTAAGCTCCCGCGACCATTATGCGGTTTTAGATTTTAGAAGCTGTAAAATCTGCGGGTGGACTTTTTTGTTAGCCGCTACTACAGGCAGTTCCTTTCCCTGATAGTTTTCCAAATCGACGGGAAATACTTTTGCTCCCTGCCAGTCGCTCACGACAGCTTCCGCGGTCTCGGCAATCAACAGGCCCGCCGCTATATCCCATATCTTGGGGCAATTGACGATAGTGGCGGCGAGGCCGCCCTTAGCCACATAGGCAAGCTGCAGTGCGGACGTGCCTAGATTGCGGAACCTTGTCTTGCGGATGATTTCGCCGACCCACGGCGGCAGCCCGTTATCGAAATGGCTGTCCAGGCCGACGCTTGAGAACTTGTCCATTTTTTCCTGGCTTGCGTTTATTTTCCTGCCGTTCAGTTGTGCTTCGCCGTTTTTGACGGCGGTGAACATCGAGTCGGTGGCCGGCTCAAAGATGACACCCACAATCGGTTCGCCCCGGTACATTACCGCTATGCTTATGGTAAAGAGAAGCATGCGGTGCGCAAAATTGTTGGTTCCGTCTATCGGGTCGATGACCCACCATAGAAGCTCGGTTCCTCTGGGTGGCTGCTTGAAAATCTCACCTTCACCGGTTTCTTCGGCAAGGAAGCCGTGGTCCGGGTAGGTCTCTTTGATGCGGTCCACGATTATCTGCTGGCATCGAGCGTCGGCCTGCGTTACAAGCTCGGTTTCGTTCTTTATCGAGACCTTGAGGTAGTTGATTTCTTCCATGGCCCGCTGTCCGGCCAGGCGAGCCGCCACGATAGCTGTCTCCAGCATCCTGCTTAAATCTCTTTGCTCCAATACCATATCCGGCCTTTCCTTCTCTGGGCTTGACAGGGCTTTTAAACCGCCCTATTTTAACGCAGTTATGCAAGCAAGCCAACAGCTAAATAAGCCGAAGATTTACCGTCGCGCCTCTTCTCGACAGCGGCTCGCAGCTGGAATTGTCTTTTTGGCGGTTGGCGCTTCGTTCGGTCTGTTTTGGGTGTCAGGACGTTATAAAATCACGTTGTGGCCGTTCCCCTGTGGTTTCAAGCAAGAATATGGTCTGCCGTGTCCGGGTTGCGGGATAACCACTTCGGCGGTAACCTTTGCTCAAGGCCGAATTTTAGATGCGTTTTATATCCAGCCGGCCGGTGCATTATTGTGCAGTTTGCTGGCGATTTCGGCATTTTTAGCTTTTCTTGTGGCTGTTTTTGGGATATATTTTGGTTTCCTCGAACGTTTCTTTTTAAAAGTTAAAATTACATACGTAGTATTGGCCTTTATTGTCGTAATTGCCGCTGGCTGGGCAGTAACTTTGACTCAGGCGCTAGCAGCAAACAGACAAGGCTAAGTAAAGAAGCAAGAGATGTTGGCAGGTGAGAAATGAGAAAACTGATTGTACTTTTTACTTTGGTGATGCTTTTGCCCAACAGCGGATGCAAGCTTGGGGGGGTTGTCGCTCTTGCGGGCAGCCCGACCAAACACGAGAAAAAGGTCCCCGCGGAATACGACCTTTGTGAGCGCAAGGGTGAGAAGATTCTGGTGCTTGTTCATGAGCCCGGCTGGCTCGGGGCGCAGGTCAACCTGCGCTACTATCTCACTGAGGCAATAAATGAGAATCTCCAAAAGAAAGTCAGAATTAAGGCCGAGCATCTCACCGGCTATAAGGAATTGTCCAGGTTCCGCTCAAATAACGCCAACTTTTCGCTGCTCTCGGCCGTAGAGGTTGGCGCAGCGTTCGACGCCGATATGGTCTTGTTAGTAGCGGTCGGAGATTACGAGCTGAACAAAATGGGCGACATTGATTATTATAAGGGGTTCTTGGATGCTCAGACGGCGCTTCTTGATGTGGCAACCGGAGAGAAACTCTGGCCCGAATCGGGCGAAAGCAAGACTGTCAGGGTTGGGTTTGAAATGGTACAGGGTAGCCAAGAATCGGCGGCTG
>CP070830.1:1252394-1255960 GCA_020344865.1 Planctomycetota bacterium | reverse complement strand
TTCAAATGAATCCGGCCTTCCAGAAATAATTCCCTTATGGCACGCAATGGATAGCCGCTTTTGTTCAGTTTCTTTATCAATTTAATTCGGTCAATATCTTGCTCATCAAACAACCGTCGCCCGCCCGCCGTAACTTCCGTCGGCTCAAGCAGACCGACCATCACGTAATATTGCAAAGATTGCCGCGAAATGCCAGCCTTTTTTGCAGCCGCCCCTATCGGCATCAATCCACCTTTATCACTCAAAACTCACCTCACATATTCTTCTAACAGCCACAGCCGCTTAAAAACCGCACATCCTCAATTCCTTTATCCGCCCAAACACCTCTTACTCCTCCCGAGTGGCTTTAGCTGCCGCAGCCTTCACCAGAGTCAGAAACGAAGCCCTCGCCTGCTCGAAACTTAGCCGCCGCACAACTTCTCTGGCCCGCTCGGCCTTATCCGATTTATCCGACCGACTGCGGCTAAGCATAACCAAATAGTCAAAGCCGGCTGGAATCTCGTCCTGGCTCTGACGAAAAACTTCTCTTAATACCCGCTTCAACCGACTGCGAACTACAGCGCCGCCCCACTCTCTGCCAACAGAAATACCTAATCGCGGATAACCGCAGTCATTCTCCGCCATATACAGCCTGAGCAGCCCGTTACTCATACAAACAGCCCGAGCCAAAACAGCCTTGAACTGCTCACCCTTGGCAAGCCTCTTTTTTTTCGAAAGATTAAACCGCTTCAACTTTCCACCGTAATTTCTCACTTCTCGCGCACGCTGCTAACCTAGCACCAACGCCACCTCGTCAGCCTGCTTCCGCCTCTGCAGGACCTCTGCGCTTATCTTCCGCAGCGTTTTGCGATAGTCTAAGACACCGACAAGCTTCTCGCTGTCATCACCCGCTACCACCGGCATACTTTCCAAATCATACCGTAGCATCCGCTCCATCGCCTCCTCAAGGCCCTTCTTTGGTGTTGTCTTGTCAAGTACGCCCTCGGCGACATCACACGCCAAAAGCCAACCGGCAACGTCCTGGTTGGCAAACATCTCTTTTATATCGGCGATTGTAATTATGCCTATAAGCCGGGATTGACTGTCAATAACCGGATAATATACACTCTCCGTTGTGCTGAAAACCTCAAGAATCCGATGCAGCGGCAAATCCTGCGCGATACTGGTCGCCTCACTATCCATAACATCTCCAACCGTGTAGGACTTTATCAGGTCCTCCTCGGTAACATTCATTCCGACCTCCCCCGCACGCTTAATACCCAACTTTACCAACATCGGACCAAATATTTCCATCAAAAAAGTGCCCATCATTACAATCATAATGATGGTTTTACCCAAACCCGCGCCAAATTGCTGACCGGCCAGAATAGCAAGCCCTATGGCCACACCGGCCTGAGGAAGCAAGCAAATTCCAAGGTATTTGCGAACCACTGTCGGTGCACCGGAATACCTCGCGCCAAACCAGGAACCTGCGACTTTGCCGCCCACCCTGCACAACGTATAAACCACTATCATCCCGACCACCCACCCGGCCATCCTGCCGAATTCCATATGTGCCCCCGCTAATACAAAAAATGCAATATAGACCGGAGGAGAAAACTTCCCAACAAGCCCGAAAACCCCCTTGCTCTCACGCGGCATTAAATTTGCAATCGTTATACCCAATGTCATCGCAGGCAAAATCGGGTCAAGCCCCGGTATCATCGAAATCCCGACCACAAGCAAAAGACAGCTTAGCGCAAACTCCAAAATCTTGTCCTCCGCCCTCACAAGCTTTAAAAGCCAGTACAACAGCACACCCGCCAGGAATCCCAATACCACCGCACCAATGATTTCACCCAACAGCAAGCCCGTCGTCGCCAAAACAGATTCGCCCCCTGCGCCCGCCAGCGCCTTCGCCCCTGTCGCCGCCCCCCTGTAAAGCACCAGTGCCAAGGCGTCATCAAGCGCTACTATCGCCAAAACCGCCGCCGTCAAAGGTCCTCGCGCCTTGTACTCCCACAATACGTTCGCTGTCGCAGCCGGTGCCGTAGCTGATGCAATAGCACCAAGAACAAGCCCTAACGCAATCGAGTTGCGCACATCCCCCGTCACCAGCCACGCTACCAGCGAAGCACCGACACCCACCAGCAAAAAAGCACCTATGCCCTGCGAGAAAAGAATAATAAAAAACTGCTTTCCGTACTTCCTAAAGACATCGCCCCGAAGCTCCGCACCTATCATAAAACCTATCAGCCCCAGCGCAAACATCGTAAAAGGCTCAAGCGACTCAATCATCGCAGGGCTAATCACCCCAAACACTTCACCTAAAACTACCCCCACAATAATGCAGCCGACAACCTGAGGAATATTCAGCTTCTGAAAGACTCGTGAACCAAACGCTCCCCCCAAAATAACAAACCCGAATAACAAAACCAGGTTCAACTGCCCGAATACCTCGCTGCTCGCAATAATAACTGTATTAATCATATCGATCGCGAAAAAAACAAATATGCTCGATACCACAACGGCTCATCTTGCCGCTCACGAGCCTCACACACCTCTTTCGTCCTTGCCGTCTCGCAAAACAGACTCCCTGTGTACACTATCGGCTTTTTGCTGCCGGCTCAATACCTCCGCACTCAACGACCGGTGAACTGCCCGGCAGTTCAAAACGCCGACAAACCGCTCATCCTCCCTCGAAGCCACAATCGGCAAATGCTCTATATCCAGCCGCCTCGTCTCCTCAAAAGCCTCTTCCAGCAACATCTCCGGCACACCCTTCGCAACCACCGGCTCCATAATATCAAGTGCCACAAGCCAGTCGTTTAACTCCTGAGTGGCGAAAGTGTTCCTGATACTGTCCAGAGTAATGCCGCCTGCCAACTTGTTCTCACCGTCAACAACAGAATAGTAAAATCTGTCCGTTGTGCTTACCACCGCAATGACCTCACGCAGGGACATGCCCGTCGTAATAATCGGCGCCCTCACGTCCATCACGTCCCCGACCTTGTAAGTCGCGATAAGCTCCTCCTCGGTGATATTAAGCCCCACTTCGCCCGCCTTCCTGACCCCAAGCTTTACAAACATAGGACCCAATATCTCAACCACAAAAGTCGTCGTCATCACAATCACAATAATCGCATGACCCGTCTGGCCCTCGAACAATCGACTCGATATTATCGCCAAACCTATGGCAACACCCGCCTGGCTCAAAAGGCAAAATCCGAGATACCTGCGAACTGCCTCCGCCGCCTTCGACCACGTCGCACCCAACCATGAACCGAGCATCTTCCCCGTTGTTCTGCCGACAAGATAAACCGCCACCATTACTATCATCCACCCCGCTATCTCCTCAAGCACAAGATGCGCACCCGCCAAAACAAAAAACAAAACGTAAATCGGCGGCGAGAATTTCTCCACAAGCTCGAACGCGCTTTGCCGGCGCCTGCCCGCCACATTCGTAATTGTTACGCCAAGCGACATCGCCGCCAGAATCGAACCTAGCTTCAATACTATCGACAGCCCAATCACAACCAGCACTGATGAGACTATAAACGCAAGGGCCTTGTCCGATTCCTTAATAT
>CP070830.1:1249351-1252294 GCA_020344865.1 Planctomycetota bacterium | reverse complement strand
TGGGTTGAAGCCTTTCTAAGAGGGTACGGGTGGATTCCTTTTGACCCGACGCACAACAGACACAAGAGTCGTAACATGGCGGAACTTAAGGCAAACTATCTATATATTTTGCATGGAGGTGAAGATGAGGAATTGCGGGGCCATGGACATTATTATCGCAGGTGGTGGGGCGACAAGCCAAAAACAGAAAGGACTGTGGTTATAAGGTGGTAATTGTGTTATTGTTGGTTATTGGGAGATTTTGGTATGGAAGAGAGTAAGAAAAAGGCGGTTATGATTGGGGTTATCATGGGGTGCCTTGTATTGGCCGGGGTGATAACCTATTTGACGCAGCGAGACAAGACTGACGGGCCGGAGAGCTTAAAGCCCGGCGTAATGTACTGGCTGAAGTGCACCGCTGAAGGCTGCGGACACGAATGGCAGATGGACCGAAGGGATTATTTCGAGTATTTGGAGGAACACCAAGACCCCAACATAATGGCTGCGCCCGGAGTTGTGTGCCCTAAATGCGGCGGGGAAACGGGTTACAGGGCCGAGAAATGCGAAAAGTGCGGGCATACATTCATGAGAGGTACTGTACCGCACGACTTTGCGGACAGATGCCCGGAATGCGGTCACAGTAAAACAGAAGAAGAAAGAAAAGAGGCTCGTAAAAAGGAGTAAGCGAGCGTGGGTCCCCTGCTGCCGGACCAAGGTAGCAGCTTCTCGAGGATTCGGCGGGAAAACAGTTTGCGGGCAGCGGTGGGCGATTATCTATTCTTCTTTTCTCTTTTTAATTTTCGTTTTTCCTTGGGAGTAAGGTGGGCTTTTTTGCGCTGTTCTCTTTTTGCTTTATCTCTTTTGCCCTTGTCACCCATATCTGGTTACCCCTTCATTCGCAGGACGAGAAAGCTCACCTGCGAGTCTATTAGTTTTTAATAAGTTTTTAAGAGCAGCCCATAGAGTTTCCGCAGTTGTAGCACTTGTAGCAGGTTCCGTTTCGGACGGTGATTGAGCCGCAGATATCACAGGCGGGGGCATCGTCAGAGAAATGCTGAAACTGGGCGTTGAACTGCTGCATCAGAGCGCTTTCGGCCTGCAATTGGCCGGAGGTCTCGGTAACGGTAGAAGTTACGAGGGCACCTATCCGATTGGCAAGGTTGGCAAACCTGCCCTTGGGGGGCGGGGAGGCCTCCTTGATGGGGAGTTTATCCGTCAGAGATTCGGGCTTTAGCTGGATTGGCTTTTCCTTTACCTTGATTGTGGTCTTGGCCTCGGCGATTTTCTGAGCGAGGTCCTTGGTCTTCTCGACGAGCTTTTTGGCGGTGGTGGTGTCCTTAGTCTCGGGCGGAGTCGGGGGCGCAGCGCGGTTGGGGGTGTTCTTCTCGGCGTAGCCGGGTATGAAACGGCAGCCGAGCCAGCAGAAGATGTAGTCGATGAGGCTCTTTGCGAAGGGGATATCCTTGTTTGAGGTCATACCGGCCGGCTCGAAGCGGGCGTGGCGGAACTTGTCGACGAGAGTAATAAGCGGCACGCCGTACTGCAAGGCCATCGACGTACAGGTGCCGATAACGTCCATAAGGCCACCGACGGTGCTGCCCTCCTTGGCCATAGTGATAAACAACTCACCAGGCTGTCCATCCTCGTACAGCCCCACCGTCAGGTAGCCTTCATGCCCCGTAACAGAAAATTTATGTGTAATGCTCTGCCGGGTGTCCGGCAGGCGACGTCTAAACGGCTTGGCCTGGGCCTGCGCCTCGACGGGGGCGACGGCTTTGGCCTGCTTGTGCTTTTTGGTGGAGACGGGCTGGAGCTTCTTGGAGCCATCGCGGTAGATTGCGACGGCCTTGAGGCCGAGCTTCCAACCGTCGTTATATGCGGCGGCGATTTCCTCGGTTGTGCTTTCGCGGGGCATATTGATGGTCTTGCTGATGGCGCCGGAGATGAAGGGCTGGACGGCGGCCATCATCCTTAGATGAGCGGTATAATAGATGTGCCTCTTGCCGTTGCGGGGCTTGAAGGCACAGTCAAAAACAGGTAAATGGTCGGGGTTGAGCTTGTCGGCGCCTTCGATGGTTTCGCCGTCGTCTATGTAGTCACAGATGGATTTGATGTCCTCGACGCCGTAGCCGAGCCGCTGGAGGGCCATCGGGACGGTCTTGTTGACGAGCTTTAGCATACCGCCGCCGGCGAGGAGCTTATACTTGACGAGCGCTATATCGGGCTCGATGCCGGTGGTATCACAGTCCATCATAAAGCCGATGGTGCCGGTGGGGGCGAGGACGGAGGCCTGGGCGTTGCGGAAGCCTACCTTGGAGCCGGCATCGAAGGCCTGGTCCCAGACGTCCTTGGCGGCGTTTCGGAGGTAGTCGGGGCAGTGGGACTCGGGGATGTCGTAGGCGTGCTGGCGGTGCATATTTATGACCTGTAGCATAGCATCGGAATTTTTGGCAAATTCGGGGAAGGGGCCCCTTGCTGCGGCGATTTCGGCACTGGCTATATAGGCGGCACCGGTGAGTGTGGCACTTACGGCCGAGGCGAGGGCCCTTGCCTGGTCGGAATCGTAGGGCAGGGCAAGGCTCATAATCAGGGAGCCGAGATTGGCGTATCCGAGGCCGAGGGGGCGGTACAGGTGGCTGTTAACGGCGACGGCGGCATCGGGGTAGCTGCCGTTGTCGACGAGGATTTCCTGAGCGATGATGAAGAGGCGGACGGCCTTTTTGAAGGCTTCGATGTTGAATGAGCCGTCTTCGGCGAGGAACTTCATGAGGTTCAGGGAGGCGAGGTTGCAGGCTGAATCGTCGAGGAACATATATTCTGAGCAGGGATTTGAGGCGTTAATTGGGCCGGAATTGGGGCAGGTGTGCCAGCGGTTGATTGTGCTGTGGTACTGGATGCCGGGGTCGCCGCAAATTCTCGTGCCCTCGGCAATCAGGTCCATCAGTTCGCGGGCCGAGTGCTCGC
>CP070830.1:1245390-1249251 GCA_020344865.1 Planctomycetota bacterium | reverse complement strand
GTTAAAATACAATAAAGAGCATGACATTACACCAGAGACGATAAAGAAGGAAATTCGCAGAAGTCTGGCGGAGCAGGTAAAAGCAAGGAAGACGGCCCAAGAGGCCGTGCGGTTCGGCGCCAGCGAGTATGAAAAGGTCGAGCTGGCCGGCCAGATTGAGAGAGAAATGTTCGAGGCAGCGGAAGTGCTGGATTTCGAACGGGCGGCTTTCCTGCGAGACCAGCTACGGGAATTAAAAGAGCTGCCGGAGTTTGCACTGATTGAAGGTCAAAGACGGAAAAAAAGCTACCTGGCAGCAAAAAAACAGAAAAGACAAAGGAAAAAAGTTACATGAGACCACTTAACATTACAAAAGTACTTCCCTTGATTGAGATGGCAATCGCCGAAGACCTCGGCCAAGGTGATATGACCAGCGAGCTTCTTTTCAAAGATGAAACGATGGCCAAGGCGAACATCATCTCGCGTGAGGAAATAGTGGTATGCGGGATGGACGTTGGCCAAGAGATTCTTAAGCGCTATGACAAAAGGCTAAAGCTGAAGGTACTGGTAAACGACGGAGAGCCGGCCTACGTCGGATGCAGAATAGGTGTGATTGAGGGGCCGCTGCGTTCCATGCTCAGCGCCGAGCGGGTCATGCTCAATTTCCTGCAGAAACTCAGCGGAATAGCTACGACGACCCGCAAATTTGTCCGCGCTGTCCAGGGAACCAAAGCAAAGATTTATGATACTCGCAAGACAATGCCGGGCTGGCGCATCCTCGAAAAGTATGCGGTCCGCTGCGGTGGCGGGCACAACCACCGATTAGGACTGTATGACGCTGTTTTGATTAAAGACAACCATCTGGCCGAACTCGGCAGAAACTTTTATCCGAAACTCAAAAAAATAATTGATGAGGCCAAGAAGGTAAAAGGGGCCAAATTTATCGCCGTGGAGGTCGACCACGTGGATGACCAGCTCAATCACGTGCTGAAGATTCGAGGTGTGGATATTGTACTGCTGGACAATATGGGGCAGTGGCAGCTAAAACACGCCGTAGATATGCGAAACAAGATGTGCGGCAAGACCAAAAAGCCGCTGCTCGAGGCCTCAGGCAACATAACACTAAGCAACGTCTCAGCCATCGCCAACTGCGGCATCGACCGAATCGCCGTAGGCGCAATCACCCACTCAGCAAGAGCTGTTGATATCGCACTCGACAGGTAAAATGAAGCTATGCCAACAACCGAGCGGCTCGACCCGGACATAATAGGCACCAACCTGAGTACCAAGCGTATAGGGCGGAAAATACTCGTATATAACAGCACTCCAAGCACCAACGACATCGCTGCTGAATACGCCAGAAACAAAGCCAACGACGGGCTTGCAATCTTCGCCGAAGAACAGACAACAGGCAGGGGCAGAGCAGGTACCAAATGGCACAGCGGGCGGGCGGACAGTATTCTTTGTTCAATCCTTTTAACAGATTGTAAATGCAATGCCGAATTGCTCAGCCTCGCCTGTGCAGTAGCGGTCGCTGAGGCCATTGGCAAACCGGCCAACAAGCAAACGAAAATAAAATGGCCAAACGACATCATTCTAAGCGGCAAGAAAGTGGCGGGCATTCTGTTTGAATCAAAAGCAATTGATGGAAGTACTGTTTACATTATTGGCATAGGAATAAACTGTCACCAAAAGAAAAAATCCTTCCCTGCCGAATTGCAGCAGACGGCAACGAGCATCGATATGGAAAGCGGCTCGATTGTCGATAGAAACTCGCTGGCCAAGAGACTACTGGCTTCGTTGGACCACTGGCTTGAGACGGCCCAAAAAGACAGCAATAAAGTAACGAACCGGTGGCGTGATTTGAGTATCCAATTGGGTCACAGAGTAACGCTTCTCTACAACCGCAAGAAGTTCAACGGCAACTGCATAGGTATAGATCCGGAAAAAGGCCTAATCCTGGAACTCGAAAGCGGCGCCCGCAAATTCTTCGATGCCGCCCATACCAGCATTGTAAAGTAATTGTACGTAACAGAGCTTTGAAGGAGAGCATAATAATGAGGGCAAAGGACTTGTTGATTGGAGTGATGGTCACAACCTTGGCTGGCGTGTGTTCGTGCCAACATTAGACAGGACTTTCGGCCTGCGGAGGAGAAGGGTCAGCTTTAACATCTCGGTGAGGAACAGAGACCATTTGAAAAAGGTTCAGTATTTGAAGATTCCGTCCGCCTCGAACTCGTTGCCCCGCATAGATAGTGTCATAGCATAACCTATTCTACAACCGGATCAAGGTACGCTGGGGAATATTTGGCGCGAAACGCACTGTGTTCGACCAATAATCGCAGAACTTGCAAAATCCACGGAATGTACGAAAATAGTAGCTTGCAATGTTGACATTAGCTGAAAAGACACAAACTCGCAGCTTGCAGATACGTGATTGCGGGCTGGCCGACTACCGAGAAGTTCTGCAATTGCAGCACGAACTGCGCGAGAGAAGGGTGCTATGCCAGATACCAAATACCGTCCTAATCGCCGAACACCCACCTGTCATTACTCTCGGCGCCAGGCAGGATGCCAACAAGCTATTAGTTCGGCGCAGCGAATTAGCGCAGGAAGGTATCGATGTAGTTGATATCCGCAGAGGCGGTGGCGCAACGGCACACAATCCGGGACAAGTGGTCTTTTATCCGATTTTAAATCTGAAAGATTTTGGTATTGGCATTAATGAATACATAAGAGAATTAGAAGCAATAGGCTCGGAACTGTTAGAGTGGTTAGGGATACGTTGCCAAAGGCGGAAGGGTCTGCCTGGCTTATGGGTGGGAAAAAGAAAAATCGCATCTATCGGTGTGCGCGTATCTAAATCAGTAACCTATCACGGTATGGCAATAAACATACAAAACGACCTGAGTATCTTTGATTTTTTCGTACCGTGCGGCATAAACGGTGTGAAAATAACGTCGGCATTGAAAGAGACCGGCAAACACTATTCAATGAGCGAGGTAAAGCAGAAATTAGGCCAAATTATCACGAAGCATTTTCCCGTATCGAATCAGCCACGACTCATAAACAAAAAGCGAGCAAGACTGCCGGGATGGCTGAAGCGGCCGTTGCCGGCGGGACAAGCCTACAATAAAACGAGCCAATTACTGGGCTCGCTGGGCCTGCAGACAATATGCTTCAATGCCAATTGCCCGAATCGCGGAGAATGTTGGGGCAGAGGCACTGCAACGGTTTTAATTCTGGGCAATGTCTGCACTCGAAACTGCAAATTCTGCTCGGTAGCAACCGGCAGGCCTGAACCGCCTGACCACACCGAGCCCGACAGGGTCGCTGAGATGGCCGCACGGATGGGACTGAAATACCTCGTAATTACCAGCGTTAACCGCGATGATTTGCCGGACGGCGGCGCAGGGCACTTTCGCGACTGCATCAACAAAGTAAGGCAAAGGTGGCCCGATACGAAGTTCGAAATACTAACACCTGATTTTCGCGACTGCCAGGCCGAGGCCCTCGAAATCCTGCAAGATTCACTGCCATTTGTGTTCAGCCACAATATAGAGACCGTTGCACCTCTGTATGCAAAGGTGAGAGGCGGCGGTAACTATCGACGGTCATTAAACTTACTCAAAATGGCCAAAGAAAAGTACAAGAACACTCACATCAAATCTTCGATTATGCTCGGGCTGGGAGAGACGGATGCTGAAATTGAGGAAACGCTGAAAGATTTGCGCAAAGTCGGCTGTGATAGAATCACAATCGGACAATATCTCAAACCGTCGAAAGATTCCCTTGAAGTTGCCGAATACATCCCGCCTGAGAAATTCGACCAATGGAGGCAAAGAGCGGCTGAATTAGGATTTTCCTGGGTGATATCAGGGC
>CP070830.1:1241600-1245290 GCA_020344865.1 Planctomycetota bacterium | reverse complement strand
TGATGGAGAACCCCAAGGCGCGGTCGCGTTTTGCCCGCGAGGCGAAGGTTCTGGCATCATTGAACCATCCGAATATTGCCACAATATACGAACAGGTGGAAGAGGCGGAGGGTGTAGGTTATCTGATACTGGAATATGTTGCGGGGCAGACATTAGCGGAGCGGATAGCGCGCGGGCCGGTTAAGTTAGAGGAGGCTCTGACGATAGGATTGCAGATAGCTGAAGCGGTGGCGGCGGCGCACGAGCATGATGTGATACATCGGGACCTTAAGCCGGGCAATATCAAGATAACGCCGGAAGGTAAGGTCAAAGTTCTGGACTTCGGCCTGGCCAAGGCGGTCGGCGGAGAAGCATTAGACCAGCAAACAACTGTCACTGAGCCGGGACGGGTGATAGGGACGCCGGCGTATATGAGCCCTGAGCAGGCAAGGGGTAAGGAGACTGATAAGCGGAGCGACATCTGGTCGTTTGGCTGTGTACTGTATGAGATGCTGACCAGTAGAATTCCCTTCAAAGGCGAGACGGTTTCCGACACGCTGGCTAACATCCTCCAGACAGAGCCTGACTGGCAGGCGCTGGCGGAGAACACGCCAGCAAATATCCGGTCACTATTGCGTCACTGTCTAAAGAAGGAGCCACGTCAGCGACTTCGGGACATGGGAGACGCAAGCATTGAAATCAGCGAGACGCTAAGCTTACTAACGGTTACAGTCCCTACGGTTGAGAAATTACGACCTGCGCGATTGCGGCGATTGGTAGTGGGAATACTTTTTCTGGTCCTCGTTGCTATGGTCGCAAGTCTGTTAACTTGGAACCTAAAACGGCCCACGCCACCGAGGCAGCCGGTAAGGCACTTTGTTATCCATCCGGAGATGGTACTGGGTTTTGAAGCCTTATATCACCATGCGCTGGCGCTGTCGCCGGATGGGAGACGATTAGCTTACGTTGGGGAAGACAGTGCCGGAAGAAGAAAACTCTATTTGCGCGAGCTGGACGAACCGAAGGCCAGGCCGCTGCCGGGTACGGAAAGCGCGATTAACCCATTCTTTTCGCCGGATGGGGAATGGATTGGTTTTGCTGACCTCTTCGAGGGGAAGCTCAAGAAGGTATCGGTGAAGGGTGGGGCGCCCTTTATCTTCCCGGGTGAGTGTCGGTGGTTCCGCGGTGGCAGCTGGGGAGCTGACGACAGCATCATTTTCTCGCCCGGCAGCGGGGGCCTGTGGCGGGTTTCGGCGTCTGGAGAGGGGTTAGAGCGATTAACCATGCCAGACCCGAATCGTGGGCACCGGTGGCCACAAATCCTGCCGGGCGGCAAGGCGGTGCTGTTTACTAATGCGCGATCGTACAGAATTGATGAGTTTCAGATAGAGATATACTCGCTGGAGACGGGCAAGCGACATATGCTGTTCAAAGGCGGAACTTATGCGCGATATGTGTCGACCGGGCACATTATTTATGGTCGTGATGAGACGCTGTATGCGGCGCCGTTTGATATCGAGCATCTCAAGTTGAGCGGTTCTAGCATTCCGGTCGTCCCTGATGTCATGACTCCTCGCGGCAGCTTCTCGGCACAGTTTGCCATTTCCCGAGATGGGACGCTGGTCTATGTCCCGGTCCAAGCGCGTCGTTTTGAGCTGAGGCCGGTCTGGGTGGACAGGGGTGGTCGGGTCGAACCCTTGCCGGGGGTGAACCCAGGCCACTATTGGAGCGTTGCAATTTCCCCAGATGGAATGCAGCTGGCCTTTAGTATGGCGGATGGTGACAACCTTGACATTTGGATATACGACGTGGCGCGCCATACGCTGAACCCTCTTACATCCGATGGACACAGCTTTGTTCCATTTTGGGCACCGGACGGCAAGCAAGTGGTATTCACGTCCGAAGGAGCTGGAAAGTTTCAACTATTTAGGCAAAGTGCGGACGGCAGCGGGGAAGCGGAGCTGCTCACAACTGCAAACTGGCGGGGTCCGTCGTCCTTGTCACCTGACGGGAAGAAACTGCTCATGGGTGTGACTGACATCTGGGTGCTCACCCTGGAGGAGAGCGGAGAGGGTCAACTGAGGTCCTTCATACGGAGGAATAATACGCAGAGACAGGGTGTGTGGTCTCCCGACGGACGGTGGGTTGCCTATGCCTCGGACGAGACGCGGTGGTGGGAGGTGTACGTGGAGCCTTATCCCGGGCCGGGGCGCAAAGTCAGGATTTCAACTGAAGGCGGTTACGAGCCACTGTGGTCACTGGACGGGAAAGAGTTATTCTATCGTAGTGCCGACGGTGAGAGAGTGACGGCGGCGAAGATTGAGACTGAGCCAGAGTTCAAGGTAACCGGCTCTGAGGTTCTATTCGAAGGACAGTATCGAGTGGTTGGCCTATATCACGATTATGACGTGGCACCAGATGGGCGGTTCCTGATGATTCAGGAATCGGAAGAATTGAAGCCTCCCTGTATTCACGTTGTGCTGAACTGGTTTGAGGAGCTGAAGCGCTTAGTGCCGGTGGAAGAAGCCCGGTGAGGCTTTTAGTTGTGGTAACAGGGTTGTATGTTTTTAGCGGGTGGAGAGGATTTGGGTGAGGGTATTCTGGTCGAGGTCAGCGTGGATATTCTTCTGCTCGTGGTGAGCGGCCTGCGGTGCGGGGGTTCTGTTGGGTTGGACGTCGTGCTGTAGTGGGATGAGCTCTTCGACGTAGCGATTCGCGTGGTAAATGGTGATTGATTTTTCGAGGGTCAATATTAGGGCCAGGAAGATTACAGCAGGGAGGGTTTCAGGAAGGGCGAGCAGCGTTATGAGCAGCAAGAGCAAGAGATAGGTTTCGACGAGTGCGTAGGTGAGGCCGAAGTAGGGGTGGCGTGTGTAGAAGTATCCGCCGCCGGGAAAAATGATGGAGAGTTTTCTTGCTCGGCTTTTGCTTTTGAACTGGAGCCGGCAGGCCGGACAGGTGAAGGTGTCTTCGATGAGGGTGCTTGTGCATCGCGGGCAGAGGTGGGTCCTGTGCTGAGCGGGACTCTCGGGTCCGTCGAGGCAGACAGACTGGAGCAGGGATTTTACTTTGGCTTTTTCTCGAGCGGCTATGCAGGGGAATTTCTCCTTAGTGCCATCTTTGTATTCGGCGACGAGAGTTCGTCCCTTGGTGTAGATTTTATTGCAGTCGGCGTAGCAGATTTGCGCTATTGAGCCGCGATATGAGAAGTTGGACATGGTCGGGATGTGGAAGATGCGTCTGTCGGTGAAGACAAAGAGGGCACGTCTGACGATGAATACGAGGAGGGCACCGGTCAAGTACTGTTCGACGAAGGAGACGGGCGAACAGCCGGTTGTTACCTGGAGCACTCTCTCGCCCTGATGGAGGAAGGCCGGGAGGAACGTTATTTTCTGAAGGAGCTTTCGCTGTCTCTTCTCGATTCTGCGCTGATAGATGTTCTTGTGGTTGGAGAAGAGGGTGTCGGTATCAGCGGGAAAGTCCACCGAAGGCTGATAGTTCTGGTCGATTATCTGATTTAGCGTATTAAAGGTCATATCGCTCGGCCCCTGCAACAGTATTAGTAGTAGGTAGTATCATAACATCGGCCGAAAGCAGCGGTGGCTTAGGGAAGAAATGGGCGAAATTCGCGTGTTTTAGGGGGATAAAAAAAGCCTCTTCAGCCTGGAGGAGTCATCATAGCTCGGCTGGAGAGGCTCAAGCAAATGTGTC
>CP070830.1:1237267-1241500 GCA_020344865.1 Planctomycetota bacterium | reverse complement strand
CGAAAAGTTTGAACATATCACGACTGGATTTTTGGGGACACCCCTGATATGTCATACGCTTAGCAAGAACGGATATCTTGAGCAGGCGTATATGCTGCTGAACCGAAAGGAGTATCCATCGTGGCTATATCCTATTACCAAAGGTGCGACGACAATCTGGGAGCGGTGGGACGGTATCAAGCCGGACGGGACGTTCCAGGACGAGGGGATGAACTCATTCAATCATTATGCGTATGGTGCGATTGGTGCGTGGCTTTACGGGGTAGTAGCCGGTATTGAGATTGATGAGGAAAATCCCGGCTATAAGCATATCATCGTTCAGCCGCAGCCGGGCGGAGGATTGACCTGGGCAAAAGCACGACTGGACTCGATGTACGGACCTATAGAATCCTGCTGGAAGCTCACCGATAAAACAATAACAGTCGATATCGAGGTTCCCGCGAACACCACCGCTACCGTAAGGTTACCGGATGCCAAGGTAGAAGATGTGCAGGAAGGCGGCAGACCACTGGACAGGGTGAAGGGTGTTGCCAAGACCGTCCAGGAAGATGATACGACGATAATTGACGTTGGCTCGGGTCGATACATGTTCGAGTACCCGGCGGACAAGAGGGCGATAGCCAGCGGTGAATCCAAAAACGAGTGGTCGGAGGGGGAGGAGTGATTGGGGTGGATTTTTCCTTGACAGAATCAGAGCAAGATGGTATAAATAGGCATAGTTGAGGTGTGGATATTAGGCTTTTTTAAGGATGGATATTCAGAGCATTTTGGGTGGTGATGCATCCTAAAGATGGAGGTTGGGTGTGTGGAAAGACAATTTAAGGAAGATTGCGGGGCGGCGAGGAGAATGCCGGCACTATTCACACATCCACTAAGGTGGAAAAAGAAAATACTTGAGATTATAGTTCCGGACAGGTGCAGGGACCGGTTTCGGTCTTTGTCATCTGTGAAATTGAAAGTTGTTCGAGACAGGTGCGAATTAAATGATACTATGCGAAGGTTATTCGTGCTCGTTGCACGGAGGTTCGCAGCTTTCGAGAACAAGGGGTCTTTGGCTGTTGGCCAAAGAGGTCTTTTAATGTTTCATTTTTAAAAAAGAATATCATGAGCAAGAGACGAAGTTTTTTATCTATTATTCTGTTGCTTAGTCTAAGCGTGGCAGTTCAGGGCCGGACGACCCTCGAGGTGATAAACCCGAGCTTCGAGTGGGCGGACGAGGTCAACCTGGTGACGTGTCACGTCGGTTTGGACGGCGTATTAGGCTGGACGGGCGGTGAAGAAGCCGGCGCCGCGACGGACTGGTCGGGCGTGGACGTAAACTGCGGTGTAGAAGGGATGTGCGACGACTGTCGTGACTGGCACGTATTTCCGGACGGGAATGTCGTGGCGTATATGGACATGGGCACGAACGCTTATCAGCTTACAGACGAGACCATCACGGTGGGCTACAAGTACAAGCTTACCTTCGACGGGATGACATGGTGGAGCGAGGAAGGATGGTCGCAGCCCATCAGGGCGTCTTTCTACTATCTTGAGGACGTGTGCGCTCCCGACGGGAAGCACATATCATTAGCCGAGACGGTTCACTTCGTGACGGGTTACGAACACGACTGCGGCGGCGGTCCGGACCAGTGCCTTGACGACTGGGAGTACGACTTAGAGGCGGTATATGTAGTCACCGACAGCGACCCGGCGGTCGGCGAGAAGTTAGGCATTAAGATAGGCTCGCCGTCCTATCTGACTCACCCCGGCAGCGTGTGGGCGTGGGTCGATAACGTCCGTCTGAGCTGGCAATGGGCGACAACAGCATATGACCCGAACCCCGGGGACGGAGCCGAACTTGTGTCGAAGAATCCGACACTGAAGTGGACGCCCGGTCTATGGGCGGCCGAGCACGAGGTTTACTTCGGTGCCGATGAGACGGCAGTGGCGAACGCGGACTCGAGCGACACGACGGGCATATACAAGGGCGTGCAGGAGCCGAACTACTATACACCTTCGGGGCCTCTTGTGTTAGGTCAGACCTACTACTGGAAGATAACGGAGGTGAACAGCACACCTCCCGGTGGCGAGATACCCGCCCCACCGTGGGAGGGAGACGTTTGGAGCTTCAGGGTAGAAGGCCACGCGTATGACCCAAGCCCGGAGGCCGGGGCGGTGGACGTACCGTTTTTGGGCCTGGAGCTTAGCTGGACAGCGGGAGCGGACGCCGAGAACCACGATGTTTACTTCGGCACGGACGCGGCTGCTGTGGCCGACGCAACTACAAGCTCGTTCGAGTACAAAACGACTTTGAGTGTCGGCACTGAAACTTATGCGATAGTCGAACAGCTTGACGTAGGCGAGACTTACTACTGGCGAATCGACGAGAAGAGCGCGGGCGGCAGCCATATAATAACGGGCGATGTGTGGGGCTTCACTGTAGGTGCGTTCCTTGTGGCGGACAACTTCGAGTCGTATGCTAACAACAGCGCCCTTTATGAGGTGTGGGACGACTACTGGGTTAACGGCAGCGACGGAGAAATGTTCATTGAGAAAGACGTGAACATCGTTCTCGACCGGGTGTTTAACCCACAGGCGGTACTTTGCGAGTACAGGAGCTCGGATAAAGACGATGGTGTATACTTCGACGTACAGGATATGAGCGAGCTGGAAATCGGCTCGGACTGGACGGTCGGCGGGGTCGAGGCGCTGCAGCTTCAGATGCGGGGCGACGAGGGCACGGTGTTAAACGAGTCGGGCGGAAAACTGGATTATAGGGAAGCCTGGCCGTGGGTCGAGCTCGAAGATACGAGCAGCAACACCGGCTATGTCCTGTACCCGGCGGACGACATTATGCACGTACTTAGTCCCTACTGGCATGAGTGGAACATCGATTTGGCAATCTTCGACGCGTGCGGCTTGGACTTGACGGCCATCGACAGGTTCACCATCGGTATCGGCGGGGCCAAGGCAGACCAAAAGCGGACGAACGACGTTGTCAACAGCATGTGGTTCGACGACATCAGGCTGTATCCGCCGCGATGCAGGCCTGAGGTGTCCGAAGCGGTTGGAGATTTTACCGGGGACTGCAGCGTTAAGTATGGAGACCTGGATATAATGGTGACAGACTGGCTCCTGACCGACGGCAACACCGCCACCGAGAACCGGCCGGCCATATTAACCGGTTTCCCGGATGAAACTTCGCACTGGGTGACCGGCTATATGGGTGGCGCGATAGAAGTTAACGAGGGCCTTAACATCGATGTTACTGACCCGCGTCTTTACGGCCTCAAATCCATGTCAATAACGGCCTGGGTAAAGCCAATTGTTGGTATGGACAGGTGGGTAGGTATAGTGTGCAGCCGAGAATACCCGTGTGACGAGGAAGGTAAGGCCACAGAGCTTGGTATTTACGGTTCGGACTCGGGCGGCCCCGACGGCTTAGGCTACGACTGGAGTTGTCTGAGTGACGCCTGGAAGTGGGACGCTGAAGTTGATGTGGTGGACGGGACGTGGACCTTCGTCGCCATGGCAGTGAACCCGGAGGGATGCACTCTTTATGCGAGACCCGAGGGCGGCGCACTGTTGGAGGGAGTAAGGAACTGGGTAGAGCATCCAATGCAGCAGAGTTTTGCCAATGGCTTTGTGATTGGCAACGATAATAATGACGAACCGTCTTATTTCGTAGGCGCGATAGATGATGTCCGCATCTACACCTACGACCTGAATTCCGTTGAAGTTGGCTACCTGGCTTATCAGACAGCAGAGCCCGAGCCGGCGCCGGTGTACTGGTACAAGTTTGACGATGGGTCTGGCCTTATTGCGGCTGATTCAGGCACTCCGACAGAGGTTTACAGGGCGGTGCCATCAATTGCGAACATGGTTGACCCGGAACCCAAGCTTCAAAGGGCGGTGAACTTCGCCGACTACGCGATATTGGCGGACAACTGGATGGTTCAGGACTTCTGGCCGTAAGGTTTTATCTATCGGCTGAATGATTAGCACCAACACGGGGCTTATACAGATTAGGTTCGGTATAAGCCCCGTTAGTTTTTATAAGGGGGTAACGGGGGCAAACAGAGAGTATGGTTTGCAATGGAGGGGGAATGATTGTATAAAATAGGAGGATTAGCAGGCAGGGATGTCGTAGAAAGGGAATTGGGATGCGTGAGCACGTGGGAAGACTTGTGTTCGGGCTGGTTTTGCCGGTGGTGGTAGTTGTGGCAGGGTGTGGAGTTATCCGGCAAGGTG
>CP070830.1:1231445-1237167 GCA_020344865.1 Planctomycetota bacterium | reverse complement strand
TCGTCATAAAGCCCAATTTTGTCGAAAACGCTTTTTCTTATTCCGAGCCTGAACGGGACTATCGGGTGTCCGGCCCGCAGCAGGTCTCTGACCATATGCCTTCGGTCCTGATATTCGGGCTTCTTCATCACCCTTATTGGATTGCTGTTTGTATCAATCAACAGGACATCGCTGTACACAAGGTCGGCCTCCGGATGCTTTTTGAACTCCTGAAGATGTGAAGCAATGAAATCCGGTGTCATCATGTCGTCTGCATCCAGAGGCATAATGTATTGTCCCCTCGCTTGCTTTATGGCGAAGTTGCGCGCACTTGAAGGCCCTGCGTTTTGCTTGTGGAAGTATTTGATTTTTTCGTCTTTGAAGCCGGCAACGATATCTCTGGTGTTGTCTGTCGAGCCGTCATCAACAATGATAAGCTCGAAATTTCTGTAATTCTGAATCAACACGCTTTCAATCGCCTCCGCAATGTGCTCGGCGGCGTTGTATGCGGGCATTATCACCGAAACCAAGGAATCTCTCAGCCCGGACTCATTGTATGGAATCACTATCTGTCCATCAGCGGCTTTATGTTCACCGGTACTTTTCTGCTTTCGGGTTTTGACGTTGGCATCTGAGGCTGAGCCCGCAATAAGATTGTTACTTTCGAACGAGTCTCTGACCGTTTTGATTTGCTCGGCGAGATTGAGTCTGTCCCACAGCTTGGAAATATACTCTGCGGCTCTGGCCATACTGAGATTATCGCTTACAAAATCGATGGCTCTCTGGCGGATGGATGAATCGGTGTCAATTGCTGCCATAGCTTTTAGTATGGCCTCGGCCAGTTTTTCAACATTGTTGGGCGAATATAGAAAACCTGTCTGTTCATCAACCAGTGTAGCCGTCACACCTCCAACGTTGTGTACCACCGGTATACATCCGCAAGCTTGTGCTTCGACGGTTACCAACCCGAAACTTTCCAGCTTGGACGGCAGGCAGAGTATGCTGTGCCCTGAATAGATTTGCGGCATATCCTTATTATCAATTTAGCCGTGAAAATATACGCCTTGCGGTTTTATGCTCTTCAGATGCTTTCCATAGTCATCACCGCCGCGCCACATTGCTCCGTCTCCGTAAATATGCAGCTCCGCATCAGTCACTTGCCGTCGGATTAACTGGAAAGCACCCAGCAACGTGTGGATACATTTATGCGGATGAATACCCCCTGCGTACATTATAGAGTGATTGTTCCTGCTGACATCTTTGGGTGAGTATATCTCGGTATCAATAAGGTTGGGAACAGTCACTAACTTTTCTGCTCCAATGCCTTGACTGCGAAGGCAGGCCCTATGCAGTTCGGAAAGGCAAATCACGGCGTCGAAGTCATTCATATGAGCAAGGGATACAGGGTCATCCGCTTCCCAACAGTGCTGGTACAGCACCCAAATCTGCCCGGAAGGCTTGATTAAGCCTTTGAAATACCTGATGTGCGTCGCGAAGAACACCACGTCATAGCCTGCAAGAAAGTCGCTTCTTTTGTCAGCCTGCGGCAGCGGAATAATCTGGAAGGATTCATACTGCTCCGGATAACGCACAAGATTGCCGGTTAGATTAATCGACGCGCCGGGCCTGTTACGGACCAGTGCTCTTGCAAAGTTTAGTATTGCCATTACCGTGCCGGCGGGGCTGCTTTCATTGAAGTTACCTATTCTATCAAAGTAAAAAAGAACTTTCAGCTTCCCACTTTTGCTGCTGGCCTTCTGCTGCAGGCGTACCAACGATTCAGCGGGTGGTGCTGAGGATTTTTGGTGGTGACTAAGGTCTCTTTGCGATGGCAAAGAAAGGCCGGAAGGAATCAGCTTCGCACCACTCCAGGCTCTGTGCGATGGTGACGCTTCAGAGATAAGTTTAAGATTGTAATCTATAGTGGCATCTTGTCTCGAATTAGATACCTGTTGGAGAAGTTTTGCGGCATCTTGAAAGTTCCCATTTGAAGCGAGCACGATTGCGGAATTATTATAGGCCGCCACCCAGTCGGGCTTCAGTTTTGCGGCCCTCTGGAAGCACTGTAATGAAAACTCTAAATTGCGCTCAGGTTCACCTGCCTTCCACGGTGGATAATATTCAAGCGCCCTAATACCCATGTCCAGGTGGATTCGCGCTTTTTCTTCGGGACTATCGCATGCGATTCCGGCCTGCTTGTAAAGCCCTTCTATTGTTTCAGCGTTTCTGTAAGTCGAAGCAATTCGTCTTTGCTCCTGTGACATTATGTCATCTCTGAAACTGATAGCTCCAGGATGTTCAAGATATAACCCCAACGGTTCAGCAATATGCAGAGCTTTGAAGTGTGAGGCAAAACGAAGATTGAAATCATGGTCCCCGGCAGCCTTATAGCTTTCATCAAAATAGCCTATAGTCTCATGAAGCTTTTTTCGCCACATTGGCTGTGGACCGAATTGATAGTAAAGGGCTGCGCCGATAGCGGAAAATTCCGGATACCGATAAATGCGTCTTTTAGAGTTCTCATTGTACGTCTCGTTTGGTGTTGAAGAAACATAACAGTCAGCATAAACCAACGATATATCGTGATGTTTTTCTAGGGCACGGCCCAGAATTTCGAAAGCATCCCTTCGGTGTCGGTCATCGGCGTTGGCATTTGTAATGAACTGGCCGTGAGCGACGCGGATAGCCCGGTTCCAGGCGGTGTAAATCCCTTCGCGCTGCTCTGTTCTGATATAAACGATATTGTCATACTTTTGTTGGAACTCTTTGACAATCGCCTCTTCGTTTTGTTGTGAACCGCTGTTGACGATGATAATTTCCAGCCTGTCAGCAATTGTCTGGTTCTCCAAATCTTCCAGACAACCTCGTAGAAAACGTTCCGAGTTGTAGGTCGAAACTATGGCTGAGACGAGATATCGCTGCTTCTGTTCAACAATATCCGCAGGAGCGAACTTTGGTGATGTCGTCGCGGTCAAAGGCTCGATGCTTTCACTTTTGTTCCTGAAATAGTCCTCAAACTCAGTATCTATAAGTTCGGCACTTAGGCCGACTTTAACACTCTTAACCGGATGTGCCGGCTGGAAAAAGATTTCTCTGTAATCGGCCTTTGGAAAAATCGTCAGATGGCCGTCAACCGTCGCATCTATAATCCGGCGCCCGGCTGCCTCGAAGGCCTGCCTGGCGAGTCTGTAGGCCATCTCGGATTTCTCGAGGTCCGGCAGATTCCAGCGAACCCCCTTGCCGAAATAATCCGGATGGAAGTGATTTTCATCGTTGCCCTGTGATACAATTTCCTTATTGGGAGCGCCTTTGGTTTTGAAATAGTGGTCCACTCCAACCAGGATTACCTCACTGAAACCCATGAAATATGCTAATTGCATGGCCACATAGGTAACGGTGTGCCCTTCCCAGAGTCCGTTTCGAGGGTCTGTCGAAAAAGACGGTCTGCGAACACTCCGCAAAAAGATGTTGTCTCGATGGTTCTGGACATACGGCAAGCCATTGAGACTAAGAAACTTGGGCGAAGTGATTTTGTATATTTCGCCGGCGCTTTGCTCGATGACCAGCGGGTTTACAGAGACGTAATAAGTCGGTCTGAAGTCCCATTTATTAAACAGCAGATAAATGCGGTTCATACCGAAGGTAATCTCATTCTTAAGAAAGGACAAATCCATCTTATTCAGGCTTGGACCGTTGCCGATAATCACGCACCGCTGCCCGCGATGTTTGTCCCTGAACTGCGCCAGACGAAGGCTGGACTCCGCCAGTGCCGTCTGCTGTGTCGGGATAATATCACAGCGCATTGCCTTCTCGCGCAGGCGATTGGATAATTGCGAGGCCTGCTCGTGTTTGCCTTGTGAACGTAAGGCCATAATTTCTTCGCAGACCAGTGTCCCTTTGGAACGCTGGTCGAAATATTCTCTTGTCATGCGGGATGCAGGCACGTGGTGATGGACTATCGCCCTGGGTGTGTAGTAGACCAGATGGCCCAGTCCGTGAATCCTCTGTTGAATCTCCCTGTCTTCCTCGCCGAGCAGCGCCCTGCCGAGCCTGCCCAGGCTTGTGTCAAACAATCCAATCTCGGTGAACACCCGCCGTCTGAACGAGCAGTTGGTGCCGATGATACGCTCCGGCCAGTGCAACGGACGGGCCGACTGGCCCCACTCCACGAGACTCAGCGACCGGTAGTATCTTTCTGTAAGCCACTGCGGTTTTTCCACGTCCCAGATAGGCAGCACCTTGCCTCCTACGGCCCATGCCTCGGGGACGCTGTTGTACACCCTTAGCAGTGCCTGGAGCCATCCCGGCGAGGCTTCGGCGTCATCGTCAATAAAGGCGACTATATCGCCGCGCGCAGCTTCAATCCCCGCGTTGCGTGCGTGGGAAAGACCGAGTTTTTCCTCAAGAACATAACGAACGCCGCCATAGCGCTGCACGACCTGCCTCGTCTGGTCCTGTGAATTATTATCGACAACTATGATTTCAAAAAGGTCGCGCGGCAAAGTCTGATTTAGCAAGCTTTCGATTGTCAGGGCCAAGAGTTCGGGATTGCGATGAGTGCAAATTATGGCCGAAATCCGCACCTTACTTGTCTTGTCACTTGTTATCTGGGGACTTTGCTGGTCGGTTGATGCCGTAATCTGATGAATTGATTTTTCACTCAATATGCTTTCAATAACTTTCCTTGACTCATTGGCCGGCATATGAACCGCCTGCCGGAAGCGCTCCGTCAGACAGGCGTATTGCTGCGAGTGGCGGCGATAGCAATCCATAAGCATCCACTTCGGCGACCCTTCAACCTCTCCGGCACCCTGACACCACGTACAACCCTTTTTGGCGATAAATCTCGCAATCGAAGCGGCCCGGCCGGATGTCAGCATGGACTCCGGTGATTCTTCATTTACGTTGCCTAATAGAATCTTCTGGTTGTAAACCTCGCAGGGATAAACCCTTCCATCAGGAGTAACTACAAGCCGCTTGGACAGTCCCGGACAATCGAATGTGTCCGGCAGATATTCGATTTCCTTAAGCCTGCATTTCATCCGCTCGGGCCAGCTGGAGTACTGGTTGTCAACCGTGCCGTAGCGCTCCCACTGCCGCACCCAGGAAAACATCAACCGAATATCTCTCTCGCCGCAGAATTCCTGCATGTACGGCAAGTCTGCAATCGTCTGCGGCATCAGGCTCATCGACGCAACCACCGGCAGCTTCGCCGATTTCAACGTCTCCAAAAGGTACACCGCTTTCTTGAAGAAACCCGGCCCTCCCCTCGTCGCATCGTGCGTCGCTTCGCTGCCGTTTATTGATACATGCACTTCCAGAGCGACACCGATATCCAGAATCTTCTGCATCCGCTCCAAAATTTTGTTCGGCTGGACCGCGTTCGTCGCGCCGGAGAGTCTGCACTTTGGCAGATACGTATGCATCAGCCGGGCGATATCCACAATCTTGTCTGATATGTACGGTTCGCCTCCTGTGACGTAGCAGGACGATAAACCAAAGGGACTCAGAGAACAAAACAATTTCTTAATCGCCTCCAGACCAAGCTCGGGCCCGTCCTTCATTTTCCATATCCCGCAATAGGTGCATTTGCTGTTGCACAGCCGCGTAAAATCCAAAACCAGATGAGAGAAACGTGGCGTTTGCGGCGGCTTGTTTGTTAGCTCGTTTTTGACCGCCGGTATGCTCTGAACCGGGCCTATAGAGCAAAATTCAACTGATTTTCTGCCGTCGTCAAAGTCGC
>CP070830.1:1226538-1231345 GCA_020344865.1 Planctomycetota bacterium | reverse complement strand
CGATATTGTCCCCACCGGCGACTATTTATTACGTAGACGATGACGGCAGTGACGACAATGATGGTCTTACCCCTGAAAATGCCTTCGCCACTATTCAAAAAGGCATCGATTCAACAAATAACCGCGATACCGTAATCGTCGCCGACGGCACGTACACCGGCGAAGGTAACAATTACATCACTTTTCTCGGAAAGGCCATCACCGTCCGCTCAGAATCCGGCCCCAAAAACTGCATCATCGACTGCAACGGAACAGACAGCGGTTTTGGTTTCCACAACGGCGAAGGAGCGGATTCACTGCTTGACGGCTTCACCGTAACTAATGGGCGCGCTGGGGTAGGGGCAATCTATTGCTCTTCGGCCAGCCCAACGGTAGCCAACTGCGTAATCACCGGCAATACCGCACGAAATGGCGGAGGTCTCTGCTTCCGGGGTAGCTCACCGACTATTACAGACTGCACGATAAAAGGCAACTTCGCAGAAAGAGGTGGCGCCATTTACTGCGACAACAACAGCAGCCCGACTATTGTCAATTGCACTATCGCCGATAACTCAGCCGGCTTTCGTGGTGGCGCAATCTATTGCAAGGACAGCAGCCTTACACTGATAAACTGTACTCTCGCAGGCAACTCCACGACCTACTTTGGGGGTGCAATGTACATCATCGATAGTAACGTAGCGATAAGCGACTGTACGTTCACCGGCAACTCCGCCGAAGACGGAGGCGGCGTATACAATCGCGAAAGCACAGTTACTGTCGATGCCTGCATCTTCAAACGTAACCGGGCGGAATACTCCGGCGGCGCTCTGTACAACCATAGAGCTACCCAAAAGGTTACCAATTCCCTCTTTACCGGTAACTCCGCCAATGCCGGCGGCGCGATAATGAATCCTCCAAACCGGCTTATAAACTGCACATTCACCGGCAACAGCGCCTACCATGGAGGTGCAATCAACTACCCTCATTATCATTTTTATTCCTTCAATGGCGAGCCCGGTCAGCCTCCAGACACACCAATCGAGAATTGTATCTTATGGGGTGACACGCCTGACGAAATCCACCCCGGTGGTCATTATTGGTATCTAAGCGACGCTGATACGGTCTGGTCGTCCGTTAAATTCAGTAATGTCCAGGGCGGCTACCCCGGCCAGGGCAACATCGATGCCGACCCCTGCTTCGTTGACCCCGGCTATTGGGCCGACGCCAACGACCCCAACATCATCGTCGGGCCGAATGACCCCAACGCCATCTGGGTTGACGGTGATTATCGCCTCTTGCCGACTTCTCCCTGCATCGATGCCGGCGACCCCAACTACATCCCTGAGCCGAACGAAACCGACCTCGACGGCAGGCCCCGTGTAATCGGCGGGCGTATCGATATGGGCGCCTACGAATATATCCATCCGTTAGCTGCACAAGTCCGCATCAGCCCCAACACCCTCAATCTGCGAAGCCAGGGTCGATGGGTAAGTTGCTACATCCTCCTGCCGGAAGACTGCAGCGCCGCCGACATTGACCCCAACAGCATTTTCCTTGAGGACGAAATCCCGCCGGACAAAGTGGTATCATACGGCCGACTTGCTATGGCCAAGTTCAGCCGCTCTGCCCTCCAGGAATTACTCTCTGACCTGCAAACACCCGCCGAGGTCGAGCTGCTTGTCTCCGGCCAGCTTATCGACTGAACCCCCTTCGAAGGCACCGACACAATCACACTCATAAACATACCCGGCGACCGAAAGCAAAAAGCGACCAGCCCCCCTTTGCCCAATAAGCACGGAAAACGCCAATAACCCCTGCCGCCCCCCTCAAAACCCCTACGGTAATACTTCCGATTCCAAAGTCAATATTACCGCGTAACCGTCATCCATAGGGCCCGTGTAAACACAAAGAAAATGCGTCTCGTCCACCTTCGCCAAATCAGGACTCTTCCCCTTGTCAGGCTCGTGTGTATACGCCGGCCCCCAGCTGACGAAGTCCGTTTCAGTATCCGCCCTGAAAACTTGTGCCATACCAACATTGCCAAATACACCGTATGCACAGAGAAAATCATTCCCGCTTATCCACGCAAGCGAAGGAAAGTGTATCTGGTCCGGTTCGAACGTCAGAGTCACCCCTTTGCCTATCAGCCACGTGCCCGTATCGACCGTCAGCACCACCGCCTGGCCGTCCAGACCCTTATTGTCGTTGTAGATACAAAGGTAGTGGTACGTGTCTATCTTGCACACATCGGCATTCACTATCTTGCCCATCGTCTCAAAGTCAAAGGCCGTTTCTGTCGTAATCGTCCCCGCCCCGGCATCCGTAGTCAGTACCACACCCCTGCCTGCCTCATATGCCGTGCCCCCTCCTTCGTCGTACCCGTACACGCACAAATGGTGCACGCCGTCTATGTCCGCCAGCTCGCAGCCTTCGACGATAGCGCCATCCTGAAACTTAAAAGGCGTTCCCATCGTAACTGTCTTCGACCCGCCGTCTGCCGTCAGGATTACCGACCAGCCGCACTTCAGGCCATCTTCCGGCCGGCCCGTATACGCGCACAGAAAATCAGTCGAGTTTATTCGGCTCAGAGCCGCCATTTCGCAGTTCTCATCGTCAAATTCGAACGGCGCACCCGACTCAACTTTGCCCGCAGAAACATTTACAGTCAAAATCACCGCAAAACCATCGACTTGCTGTCCTGTAAAAACGCAAAGGTAATTTACCGTGTCGACCCGGGCCAGGGCCGGGTAGTCGAAGTTGCTCCCAGTGTAAAATATAAACGGCACACCTCTCGTAATCGTCCAGTTGACCCTGTCCACTGTAAGAATCACCGCCCACCCATTTCCAGCGGGACCCGCGTAAACGCAAAGATAATTGTCCTCATCTATTTGACACACAACGGGCAGTTCTCCGTTCGCTGTATCAAACTCTAACTCCGACCCATCCTCTTCCGTAATGTTTAGTCCGCCGCCCCCGTCTAATCTGTTCGTCCGAAGGTAAGCCTCCCCCACAAACGTCTGGTCCCTGCCCAGCGAAGCGGAGTTCGTAAATGTCGAATGCACCGTCACGCTTCGAATCCGGCTGACATCCGTTATTGGCGTATCCAGGTCGTACGCATCGTAACACGTAAATCGCAATTCACTCACCGGCCCCGCTAACTCGCTCAGATTCCCCGCCGGACCATACTCGATATAACCGCCCGCTCCGATCTCGTACCACCTCGAATTGCCGTGTTGGTCCTCGAGTTCAATGTACCCGCTTTTTTGCATCGGGCCGCTCACCGCCGTTATCCTGTTCGCCTGAGTTAAATTGAAGATGATATGGTCTATTAAGACTCGACCGTTTTGAATGACCTCGACCATCTCACGCCTCGAACCCCAGCTGTTCTGAATCGCGCGTATCTGCGGCACTACCGCCGCGAAAACCACCACCAGAATAGCCATGGCAAGAAGCATCTCCACAAGCGTCATCCCGCTTGCTTGCCGCCTTGCGCCGCTGGATGTGTAATGCCCCATAAGTCCTCACTCGAATACCGCCGTGCCAAAACGAAAGCACACCAAAGTTATCGGCGCAATCGAATTCCTTCTTTTCAGGAATAATCCCTCCAGTCGTAATTGTTTACCCCGAAACTGCTTATCGTGTACCCATGACCGCGCCCTGCGCCCATCTCCTAATTAACCACACCAATGTCCCCATGCGCCAAAACATCACGCCGTCCTTTTTATCGGACCTAAAACTCCAACCGCCCCCGGCACCACCAAGGCCCAAAAAGCTCAGAAAACGCAAATAATCCCTGCTATCCCCAAACCCGTTTTAGACTATCCACCGCAGCCGGATCCCCCCTTTTTACCGGCATTTTTTCCTTGCATTTCGACCCTCTTTCTGGTATAATACTTCCATAATTGGGCCCCGGAGAAGGGAACAAAATTAACGCAAAAGAAGGTGACTTTTGCGCACCTTACGCAGCGGACAAGGAGGAAACCTTATGAAAGGAGCCGAAAAATAAGGGCATTAATCTTTATTTGCACGTGCCTGATTTTTGTTATTCCCTCTCAGGCGGGAACTATCACCGTCGACGACGACGGTCCTGCAGATTTCAACAACATCCAGGCCGCTATCCATGCCGCCAGCAACGGTGACGAAATAATCGTCGCCGATGGTATTTACACCGGCCCGCGAAACCAGGACATCGACTTTCTCGGCAAGGCCATCATCGTCCGAAGCGAAAGCGGCCCCGAATCCTGCATAATAGATTGCCAAAACCTCAGCCGTGCCTTCTATTTTCACAATGGTGAAGATGCAAACTCAGTATTGCGTGGCTTTACAATCACAAACGGTTACGACACAAGTGGCGGTGGAATCCTGTGTTCGGATAGCAGCCCTGTTATCGCTGACTGCATAATAACCGGCAACCACGCCGGCGATACCTCAGGCTCCGGCGGCGGTATCGAATGCTCGCGCTCCAGCCCCAAAATTACGAATTGCACCATAACCGGCAATTCGGCCGGCACCGGCGGGGCAATACACTGTTCCGAAAGCACTGCTGCTGTGACAAACTGTATCCTGTCGGACAACCTGGCCGAGATTGGCTCGCAAATAGCCATAACAAGCGCACACCCGGACCGTCCCTGTACACGTACCCTAAACTACTCTGACCTCCAGGGCGGCAGATATAATGTCTTTGTCGGCAACTGGTCAACATTCAATTCGGGAACGGGCAACATTGATGCCGACCCCTGCTTTGTTAAGCCGGGTCACTGGAATCACAACGGTACACCGAACTATATTTGGGACAACTCCTGGGTTGACGGCGATTATCATCTCTTGG
>CP070830.1:1223218-1226438 GCA_020344865.1 Planctomycetota bacterium | reverse complement strand
TCAAACAGAGGCAGCACCACACCGCCGGGATACCCGAACATCGTATCCACACCCTCGCTGACAAGCGTATCGACGATTATCTGCGCGCCTGCCTTAAGTCCGGATTTGTCTTGAGTGCCGGCCGATTTGGCCGAAGAACGTGACTTGCCCATTGTCCTGTACCTTTCCTGATAAACGCCATATTCGTCATTCCGGTCAACTACGGCGCCGCTGGGCCACTCCGGCTGGCCAATCACTCTTTCTCACAAAAAAGCGACCGGACCATACGAAGGTTCACGGCCCTGCCGTAATCCCGTAACCATCCCGACACGTCGGGATGTCTCAGGCCTGTATTTGCATGTTTTCACACAAATACAAATACAGCTTACAAAACCTGTAAGCCGCTGTCAACCTTTTTCGGCATTTTATGGCCTCCGCAACAACTTTTTTACCCCCCCTGCCCCGCTTGTCCTTGAGAAGCCATATCCTGGACCATTAACTGCAAAACACTCCAGTTTTTTTGTTATCCTGCCGAAAAATATGATATAATTAACTGCGTTGTCTCTTTGCATTCAGGCTTAGCATTATGCCCAGGAATTTATTCACAGTTGGATACGAAGGTACTAACATTAATGGCTTTATTGCTAACTTACTAACCAATAGTGTCGACTGCGTCCTCGATGTCAGGCAACTTCCCCTCTCCAGAAAACCCGGCTTTTCAAAAAACGAACTCGCTCAAAGACTAAACCGCGCCAAGATTCAGTATGTTCATCTCGCCGACCTCGGAACTCCTAAGCCTATAAGACAAAAGCTCAAATCAACTCGCGATTATTCAACTTTCTTCAAAAAAATGGACGCCTACCTCGCCGCCAGGAAAGACGCCATCGAAACCGCCTATAAATATGCTATGAATAACATCTGCTGTCTAATGTGCTTCGAGCATCTTGCGGCCAAATGCCACCGTAAGCTCATCGCCAAAAAGATTAAACAACGAAATGGCAACGGCCTTCAAATAATTCATCTCTAAACTAATACGCGGGGCAATATGGTCACACCCAAAACCAAACGCGTCCTAATCACCATCAAAGCTCCACCGAATCCTTCAAGAAAATATCAAGAAACCAACTGTTGCGCTGGCATTGATTTGGAAACAGGCGAATGGATAAGACTCTACCCTATACCATTTAGGCTTCTCGACTACAATAGACAATTCCCGAAATATAGTATAATTTCCGTTAAGTGCCAGAGACCTGCAAGAGATAAACGCATCGAGAGCTATAAAGTCGATCAAGACACCATCAAAATACTCGGCCGTCTGGACACCAGGAACAACTGGTCCGAACGGAAGAAAATCGTTTTAAAAACTCTATCTCCGTCCTTTTGTAAAATATTGCAAGACGTCCCTGCCCGTAAATCCCTGGGTATTTTCAAACCCACTGATATTCGATTCGAAATTAGCAAAACTACTCCGAGGGATGAAAAGAAGCGCCGAGCTGCATACAATCAATATCATCTCTTCGATAGAAAGTTGGATCCCATTGAACAGATACCTTTTAGTTTCTACTATAAGTTTAAATGTCTTGACTCTCCTGATTGCCCCGGCCATAAACTTATGATACATGATTGGGAACTAATGCAAGCATACCGAACTTGGCGTCGTAGGTATAAGAACAAGACCGTTTTGCTGTCTGAAATAACAAAGACATGGTTCGATAAGCTTTGCGGCCCCAAGAAAGATACCTATTTCTACGTCGGTAACATGTGGCAGCGCCCAAAACAGTTCATGGTTCTTGGTGTCTTCTACCCGCCAAAATCCCACCCTACTCTGTTTCCTCAGTAACCCCCCGACCAGCTTTCCCCGTCAAACTAAAAAAAACCTCGCAGAGCATCAGCTTCACTCTTCATAATTCTCACTTCGGCGCAGACGTTTACCCTACCCTTTCCTTAAGTCCGCTTATTCCGATTGCGAAGGGAGCTATCAACAGGATACTGAAAACAACCATTCCCAAAATTATCAGAGTCGTTTCGCGGGCGAAGTTATCCGACCGCGATGTAAACATGCCTATCACGACAAGTAGCAACGAACCTAAAATAACAAGAACGACCCAAATGTAATACGCTATCCTCGCAATGGTTAAAAATTCCAGCAGCAGGGAAAAAGCATATATGGGGCCTATCACAATTGCCAGGTTTAAGGCCGGGTGCCAGATTAGTCTGACTTTATCAGCGATATCGGTATACGCCACGATTAGCGCATAGATTACTAAAATTCCAGCGCCAATTACACCTATTGCAATTTTTGTAGTCTCTCTCATCTATTTCCATTCTACCGATAACCTCCCCTGATTCAACGCAAATTTCAACGACAACTCTACCGCATTTATTCATCTACCGTCTTTTGCCTGTGCTGCTTGTAATCCATTATCAGGCGAATTAGCAATCCTGCAAAAAAATAGCTGGCCCAAAGGCAAATTCCTGCTATAATGATGTTTTACAAGTAAATTTTGGAGACTTACTATGTGTGAACAATGCGGCTGCGGCGAAACCAGCGCCGACCAGACCTTCGAAGAAAAGGTAAAGGAAATAATCGCATCCACCATCCGCCCGGCCCTCCAGGCCCACGGCGGCGATATCGAGCTCGTCGAAACCGATGCCGACAATAATATCAAGCTGCGCCTCCAGGGTGCCTGCCAGGGCTGCCCCGGCGCGAAGATGACAATGACCGCAGGCGTCGAGAGAATCCTCCGCGAACAAATCCCCGAAATAAAAGAGGTCACCGCCGTAGATTAACCCCGTTAGAGCTGGCATTGAGCGCACCACACATACGTAGCAACTAAGCTATGACCCTTTGTGACGTAAATGCTTAGCGATTTTTCCTGCTGTTGGTTTTTCTATCACCCCCCTCTCGGTGATGATAGCGGCAATGTCCTTCGCCTCTGTTACATCGAAAGCAGGACTGTAAATATCAACACCATCGGGCGCAACTTTGGTACCGCCGAAGAACCTGACCTCATCGGCGCCCCTCTGCTCTATAGGTATCTCGGCCCCGCTTTTGATACTCAAATCGAACGTGCTTGACGGCGCAGCGATATAAAAAGGCACATTATGCTTTCTGGCCAGAATACTCAGGCTGTAAGTACCGATCTTATTCGCGGCATCCCCGTTTGCCGCAATTCGGTCGGCGCCTGTTATCACCGCATCGATTTTGCCCTGCTTCATAAGCCACCCAGCCATATTGTCG
>CP070830.1:1219201-1223118 GCA_020344865.1 Planctomycetota bacterium | reverse complement strand
CGACACCTAAATGCCACGAATTATTCAGTCGGTTTTATACACGCTATCCTGCCGCTTCCGTCCGCAATATACATCTTCGAATCCGCCAAATTGACCACGTATAGCGAAACCCCCGAAAAATTGACCGAATACAGTCTCTTCGCCTTCTTATTGTCCATCACCACAAGCTCCCCGATATGCGTAATCACATATGCCTTCTTGCCTGACTCGGCTAACAGACCCGCGCCCCCCTCCAGTTCCCACATAAACCGGCCGCTCTCTTTGTCTATCGCCGCCATACCCTTCTCACGAAGGCGTTGATAAACCACACCGCCCGTCACCACCGGACTCGTGTCAAGGACGACACCCGCCTGGTACTTCCAGACGAGTCTGCCCGAATGAACATCAAGCTTGTAAATGTTTGTATCCTTGCTCGCGACAAACAGTGAGTCCCCGTCTCTTACTACCGAGCCCGCTATGCTGTCCGCTGCGTCAAATTGCCATTGCTGCACCGGCCGGCCGGACTCTACACTCACCACATTGCCACCGTCCGTCCCGAACACAATAAAATTTTCATCCGCGATAACCGACGTAATACGAGAATCGTTCTGGGCCCCGCTCTCGAAGACCTTCACCTTATCTTCCGACCGTAAAGCCCGAATACGCCTGTCAGTCCCCGCAATGTAAAAATGTCCGCTGTTGCGAACCGCAGGAGAGGCTATTCCGAACGCAAGACGCCTGCTGCTGAGCTCGGTGCCGAACTCCGGATTCATCTGCACCAGGTCGTTCCCGATTATCGAAAAAAGCTCACCCTCGTAAAGCCCCAGACCGACCACCGGCAGACCCGCCGGCGCGACCGCCCGGCTGAATATCACGCTGCCCTTCTCACGATTCAGTGAAACCATATAGTTCCGGTCCGAAAGCCCATAAATGCGATTGCCCAGAATGTACAACTGCTCTAAGCTCTCCCCCTTCTTCATTGGCAGCTTGGTCTCCCACACCGATTCCAGCTTGCCATGCCGAAGCAGCTCCGCCGATACAAGCGGCTGGTAACCTTCTCCGAAAGCCGCCCCGACAAACGCTGCAAGCAAAACAACAAAAACCGCCGTCAAAACCTTTTCCATTCCAATCTTCTTCTGCATCTTTATCGACCCTCACCAAAAACAAAACTTATCTTTCTTCATCACCACTCGACCATCCTGCCCGCCCTCAAACTACGACAAATCAACATAGTCGGCCAAATCCACGCCGTGTTCGGCCTCAAATCGCTGCATCTCCTCAACCCGTTCAATGTCATCTCTAACCCGGTTCGCTAACTTAAATATATATGGCTTACCCGAAAGGCGATTTCGCAAATCTTCCAGCATATGCTCCCAAGAACCATCATACAACTGCGCCTTCACAACCACTAAAAGCCGGTGCTCTTCGCTCAGCCCTTTAACATAGTCACCCACAACCTTGCTCACAGCCGTATCGCTGCCTTTATCGCTATTTCCAGCCGGCTCAGCCATTTCGCGAAAAACCTCGCCCCGTTGCAGTTGTTCCCAACACGGGCACGTTCCGCTAAGATAATAACCCCTAAAAAGCAAAATTGCAACATTTTTTTACATTTTAAGCAAACTGCCCCCCCGCGCTATAAAATATCCCTCAAATCCGCTAACTGCCAGGTCAAAAACAACCGGGGCCTATACCGAAATAATTCAGCATATGCCCCGCATACTTTCTGCATGATACTTTTTTAATAGTCTTTGAAGCTTCGCATCCATTCCGGCCGTATTGGTCCGCTGAAGTGCAAATCGAAAGTCCTCTGCCATTTGAGCTCTAACAACTCCTTAAGTCCGACTTTCTCCACCGAGCAGCTCAAAAAAACACACCTTCCGTCTCCTTCATACCGATTTATCCAAACACGCTCCATGTCCCCTGTCCTCTGGATGGACTTCCAAGGCCGGCCGGGTAGAAAACGATACATGCTTGTGGAATTTTTCTTGACATAGCGGGGAGGTAGTTGGTATAAAGGTTTTGAGCAATTCGGCGAGTGCGAGTTGCCGAATATAGTGAGGTTTTATTTTTAAGGAGGAATATTGTGTTTAAAGAATCATGTCTCTTAATCTGTTTGGTTTTGGTATTTGGTTTTCTTGGCGTCCATTCGGCATATGGGGAAAACGTGTGGTGGTGCGACCAGTCAGTGGATACCAACAATCACTTTTGGGACGGGCCGAACAACTGGCTGTACTGGAATGACGGTAACGTGGTACTGGGCAATGAGCCGAACCAATGGGACACGGTTTACATTGGCAAGGGAGTGTTAGAGACAGAATGGCCGGATATATTGTACACTTACACCATAGACCCGACTCCGGTGATTGATTCGAACGTAGCGGCCAAATGCTACGGCCTGTGGGGGCCCGGCGGCAGCTGGGAGGAAGGCTTGGGGTGGTGGTATTATCTTGACATTTTGGGCGGCAGCCTGACGATAGGCGATATGAATTACCCTGATTGGTCGATGCGATGGGAGATAGCGGGGACGGACGGCGTAGGAGAGGTAAACATGGTCGACGGCGTGGTGAACGTAGCCGGGGACATGGTAATTGGAAACTGGGGAGGCCTCGGTGAGGTAAATATGGTCGGCGGTGAGATTAACGTCGGCTGGGCCTTATGTATTCCCGGCACTGACGAAGGGTCGGATGACGCAATAGGTGTATTAAAGATGCACGGTGGTACGATAAGGTGCGGCGATCTCTATATAAACGAATGGATAACAAGTGAAGGGAGAGAACCTGCTGGCTCTTCAGGTAATAAAGATAATAGCATGATAGACTTCACCGAGGGTATAATAATAATAGACGGCAGTTACGCGGAACATATTGCCAGATTCGTTAGCGAAGAGCGTATTACCATATACGATGTCATAGAAGGCGATATTGCCCCTGATGGTCGCCGGGCGTACGTAAAGGTTGATTACGACGAAGTGGAGGACACGACGACGGTGACGGGAGCCACGGCGGACCTGGAGCAGGCCTATAATCCCAGCCCTGTCCATTATTCCCAAGGCCAGCCCATAAATGCCATTCTTCGCTGGTCGGCGGGAGACGGCGCCGTATTACACGATGTGTATCTGGGAACGAGTTTTGATGATGTGAACGATGCTGATACATCCGATTTAAGCGGGATATATCGCGAGACAAAGGGTACCACCAGCTACGACCCGCCTGAATACCTGACAATACAGACCACCTACTACTGGCGTATTGATGAGTTCGACGGTGACGATACGTGGAAAGGCAGGGTGTGGTGTTTCAAGGTCGCCAACCATCGCATCGTGGACGACTTTGACTTTTATTCAAAAGATGCAGATTTGTGGGAAGTGTGGAAGGACTACTGGACGAACGGCACAGGCGCGGAAATTGCCATGCAGACAAACCAGAATTTTGAGCCTGACGGTTACGAGATGGAGTATAAATACGACAACGTTGATGAAAGCCTTGGTTCTGAGGCCGAAGCGAGCATTGTCGATTTAGAAATCGACAAGGACTGGACCACCGGCGGCGTAACTAAATCATTGGTGCTTTATTTTTATGGCGACAGTTCAGACAATTCCGTTACAGAGAATGACCGAATGTATGTCGCAGTTGAAGATGAAGACGGCAATGTCGGTACAGTAGCCTACGACGGCGATGCCAACGATGTAAATGAGCAGGAGTGGCACGAGTGGAATATCGACCTGCAACTGTTTACCGACGAGGGTGTGGACCTGACGCATGTTGCCAAGTTGTATATCGGCTTTGGCGGCCCACGTGTAGGCCAAACGACACCTTCCGGTGACGGTTTAGTATACTTCAACGATATCAAGCTTTACCCACCCCGGTGCGTTCCGGAAAAGGCTATAGCTGACATAACGGGTGATTGTGTGGTCGGAACGGAAGACCTTGATTTAATGG
>CP070830.1:1214789-1219101 GCA_020344865.1 Planctomycetota bacterium | reverse complement strand
CCAGAACGGAAGATAATCGATAATCGTAAAATCCTTGTGTTGGGTCCTACAAAACTCAGTAGTCATTGAGTGTAGCTCCCGCATACAGCTCAAACCTCCTATTTGCCACGCCCTAACCCCAATTCCAACTGCTTCGTCTCGCACCTCTTCATGGCCTGGCTGTCCTTTCGCCTGTAGTTGTGCCAATGTCTCAGCATACGGCGTAAGAATCTCGTGCCACCGCTTCTTCTCCATACGCTCGCGGTTACCCGCTTCGGCAAGTATGTTCTTGCGCTCTTTCTCTTGCTCCTCGCGCCAAGCGCGCAGGGTTGCAAGACGTTCAAGACGATGCTTCCAGCTCGATGGAACAAGCATTTCCAAAAAACCTGCTGCGGGGTCAACCACAATCCATACCAAGAACGTTGCCCAAATAGTTCCCAGCGCAATCCCCAAAACAAACTGGCTTAACCTTTCCTCGCCTATCATGCCGAGTGTACCTGCCAGACCGCCCAAAAACGGTACGGCAACGTAGAATCCCATGTAATATCGCGTGGTCGTCAGCGGGTGCTCTACCTGTATCTTCTGGCTGCGTGCTACTCCGCGGAATATCGCAAATAAATACAGGCTTATCAGCAGAAATGCTAGGAGTGTCGAATAACCCGAAAGTGACACAATCACCCACCAGCTCTTGCCGGCCTGCTGGAGGGTTAAAACAGATACATAGCTTGTGCAGAATATAAACCATGCGGTGCTGACAAAATGAATTATATTCATTGTGTTTCGCTGGCCAATTTTCTGCATTGCTACCTCACTTCGTGTGCACCACAATCACATCGAAGCAATTATACAAAATGCTTACCTGTCATATTGCCTGCCCGGTTCAACAATATTCACGGTAGAAAAAGCTCGTCCGATCGGCCGCACAAATTCCTCCACCTTCAGTCCTATGGCGGCCATAACTGTTGGCGGAACATAAATTATATCACCTTCCTGAAGCAAAACGTTCTTGCTGATATCACCGTGTGCCTCCATACGGTCAAAATCCACCTCAAAAATCTTCGGTGGAATATTTTTTTCGCTCGACGGCCTTATTACCTGAATCCGGCCCAGCCACGCCATAGGATTGGGCTGGGCATTGGATAGCGCATCGAAAACTGTATCTCGTCCGGTGTAGATCTTCGGACCTGGCAGATACACCTGACCCTGAACGTAGTAAAAACCGCTCCGATACACCATTATTCGCACGTCAATGGGATTTTCTCCCGGCAGTGCATACAGCAGCATAACTCGCTCTCGCAGGACATCGGCTAGTTCCTTTGGTGTTCTGCCAGCCGCCCGCATTTCACCCACTCCCTCGAAGCTCACCATGCCGTCCGGCCGAATACGCTGTGTTTGCTCGTGAATCTCAGGTACCTTCGTACAGAATATCTGGATTTCGTCCGGCGGCTGCATAACGTACTTCTCTGCCGTTACAATAACCTTGGTCGGCTTGGAAAACGCCTCTATGTCTGCGGGATTGGACGAGAAACACCCCGTTAGACAGAGTGCGGACAACAGTAATAATAAATTCAACCAAATTGTTTTACTCTGCATTTTCGAACCCTTTCTATTAATTAATAACCGCGTTCTCTTCCTCGTAGCGGTACTTTCGCCTCCTTACACGTAACCTGAGATTATATGTGACTTTACGCACCACGTCAACGTTTTTCTCTGAAAATTGTGCCTATTTTCACGTTAGGCCCGTCATCTCCATAAGTGCTTATCCATAAGTGCTTTACGTAGTGGTTTATAAGGCGCCTGCGAATCGTGGGCCCACCCTTATTCCTGCTTTCTTGTCGATAACAACCAAAATTTAATAGAGTAGAATCTCTTCCCCTCTTTTGTTTCCCCCCGGCGCAACACTACCGCAAGGGGCATCCAGCATTTACGAAATTCTACCTAAGTAACCCTCGCCATATTGCGTTCGCAATCAAACTATCCGCCACCCTCAGGGCACCGTCGCAATTTGACTTTCGATCCGGCCCCATATAAGGCGTCAGAAATCCGCCGCCCACCCATCCGCTAAAGCTGCAAAATCAACCATATTGACTATCCCGTCTCCGTCGAGGGGAGCAATGTCGGATAGCGTTTCATCCCTCTTTAGCCACTGCTCGGCAAAATCCACGAGAGCCTCAGAATCTCTTGTAATTTGCCACGCCTCCGCCAGAATTGCCCAATCCAAAAAGTTCACAAGCCCGTCGCCCTCCGCCGGCCACATATCTGACGACAATCCTTCGAATAGCCACTCCGAGCACAAGACCTGCAGGTCACTTTTGTCCACACCGTCCGGGCAGCCAAAGTCGCCCGCCAAAAACTCCCACGCTAACCTTGGATAATCCGTCCCCGAAGTACAAAGCCTCCATATCTCCTCCGTCCCGTTCTCGCTCTCCCCTACGAAATCCCACCCGGCCGACGTAAACGTCTCTTGCACCTGCATGTTTGCCTTTGAATCACCTGTTACATCTGGGTCGGTTGTGTTCCCGATACCGTTCATGTCGGGATTGCCATCCACAACCCAAAAGCATTTGCTGTAAGAACCCGAAACGTCGCGGCCTATTAGCCCGCCGATATCGTCATCGCCCACAACAATACTCGCCGAGTAACTGTCGGAGATGTCGCTGCTGTTATAGCCGACCAGTCCGCCTGTGAGTACAGTCCCCGAAATGCTCCCCCTCACATAACAATTGCTGATTGTTCCCGCGCCGCCGTCGCCGACCAGCCCGCCAACGTGACCGTATACGTCGGAACCCCACACGCTGCACCTCGCATAGCACTTGCTCACAGTTCCGTAGTTACTCCCAACAAGACCGCCGACCTGACCAAGTGCGCTCACACTCCCGCTTGCGTAGCACCTCAAAATCATCCCGCTGTTATCTCCAACCAGTCCACCCACAACCCAGTCGCCAACAACGTGACCGTTCATATAGCAGTCCTTAATCGTACCCCCGTTCCATCCGACCAGCCCGCCAAGATGACCCCATCCGGAAACAACGCCGCCCTCAACGTAACAGTTTCTCACCATCCCGCCGCGCAACTGCCCCACCAGCGAACTCCAGTTCTCTTCCATACCCCCGGCAACATTCGGGTTTATTAAACCCAGGTCTCGTATCTCTCCCCCGCCGTCGCCAACCACCCTGAACAGCCCGCCTGCATACACGTCCATCGAGCTGTAAGTGAAGTTCGAGATTGTATGCCCGTCGCCGTCGAATACCCCCGTAAAAGGTCTATTCATATTACCTATCATATTGAAGCTCGCCCCCGTATATCCGCCCAAATCGATGTCCGCCATCAGCCTAAAGTGCCTGTCCCAGTAATTCGCGTCCGCCCCGATTGCCTGCATCTCCGCCGCCGTCCATATCTCATAGGGCTCGTTGGCCTCCCCGCTGCCCGACCACGGCTGACAAAACGCCCCCCGGCAAAGAGCGCACACCACAACCACCAGAAAAACCCGCCGCGACCTACTTCTTGAAGTCTCCCTTAGCCCCATCACCCGGCTCCTCCTGTCATACAGATGGGCCACATACCTTCTCCCCTTACTTACATATTCTATTTTACAGCTTAGCCACCACTAAAACAACTTTTTTCCTAACCTAATCAGCAACTAATGTGAGCACCTCACAAAACCGCAAAAACAGCCACCGGTGCCCAGAATTTCTACGATCAGGGCTGGTGCTTAGCAGTAAATCACATCCAGCGAAGTAATTTCTTCAAATGCAAATGCAACATTATCTTCTTTTTCCCCATGAGTAGCCGCCAAGCATCTTATTGAGTTCTTCAGTTGTAGCTACGGGCTGATTGCACACATAGTCTTCACATACGTATGCAGTTGCCTTGCTGTTCATTGCAATATATTCTTTCAGGAAGGGAACTACTCCTCCGATAGCCTCGTCCACTTCGCCTTCGCCTGTATCGTGGAAGAGAAAAACCGCATTAGGCAAAAATTTGCCCCGCACCAATTCAACCATTTCCTTTGCGTCCGCCGAATTGGTTTCGCCGGCGATTATCTATCACAACACTTCTTGCTATTTTAAATACGTAACAAACAACGGTTCTGGTCGGACCATTTTGCACGTATCCTGTGTGATGCTTATGGGCTGAATTCTCCGAGATGACGGCTGGACGTCGTCTGAAGGCCAATCAGACTTGGATTCGCTTATTTCAAGAAGATACCCCGTATAGTCTTGCCGAGACACCGGTTATTTTCCAAGTGCCTGTTTTACCACTGATGCTACAGTGCATACTCCGGTTCGTTTCCCTGTTTCCACTTTATATTGCAGCCAATGCTTGGCTTCTG
>CP070830.1:1211417-1214689 GCA_020344865.1 Planctomycetota bacterium | reverse complement strand
CTTTGCAATATTACGTGATGGTCGGTCTGCTTGAGCCGACGGAAGTTACGGCGGGCGGGCGGCGGCTATTTGACAAGAAGAGCATCGAGCGAATCAGGCTGATAAAGAAGCTTAATGACAGTGGTTACCCGCTGCGTGCGATAAGAGAATTGTTTCTTGAGGGCCGGACCGATTTGAAAGGAAACAAGAAGTGAGCGACTATGAAACCACCCAGAGAACGCGGAATATTATAGTTGGTATATTCGTGGTGGCAGCTGTGTGCGCGCTTGTATGGCTGATATTTATTTTTGGGGATTTGCCTGTGTTTGTCAGTGGGTGGAGGTCTTTCGAGGTGCGCGTTCAATTTCCGACGGCACCTGGTGTTCAGGAGGATACGCCGGTTCGGTTCTGTGGGTACGAAATCGGCAGCGTGACACGGGTCATGGCGCCTGAGATACGCGAAGATTTAAAAACGGGCCTGAAGTATCATCAGACACTTGTTGTCATGGGTATAAACAGGAAGTATGTGAACATACCCTCGAACGTTGAGGTCAAGCTGATGACCCGCGGTCTTGGCAGCAGCTATATCGAGCTTAGTGTCGACCCTGCAGCGCCCTTGGTTCCGCGAGACCCGAACCGTTATGAGACGAGGTTTTTGCGTGATAAGATGCTGCTGCAGGGGACAACGGGGACGACGAGCGAGTTTTTCCCGGAAGAGAGCCAAAAGAAACTGGAGGCATTGTCAATCAAGCTCGATGCTCTTTTGGTTAACGTGAACGACATAATAGGTGATGTGGAGAACAAGGAAAATATTAAAAAGACGCTGGCGAATTTGTCCGATGCATCAGACCGGGCTTCGGACGCACTCGAGGAGTTCCAGGAATTTTTTGCTGCGGCGGTTGGTACAAGTGAGGAATTAGCCAAGACGGCGTCGGAGCTGCGGCTGATTTTAGGGAAGATAAACTCGGGCGAGGGCAGCGCCGGGATGCTTTTGAACGACGGCAGATTGTATGAAAATCTGCTTGAGAACAGCCAGCAGATGCAGGTGCTGCTGGAGGAGCTGCGGGAGTTCGCGGCCAAATCGCGGGACAAGGGGCTGCCAATCAAGTTAAAATAGTTTTTTTATTTTGCGTTGTTGCTCTTTAGCAGGTTTGCAGCTTCATTCAAACGCTGGAGGTGTGCAGGTAATGAATTCTGTAAGGTGGCGGGGCTTTGCGGAGAAGAGGGGATTTGCTAAGCGCTGTTAGTCCGAAAAGGCGTTTTGTATTATGCGGGCTTCGTTGTTTTTTGCCTTGGCCGGCAGCGGGCAGGAAAAAGCGTAAGGGCAATTATTAGAATGGCCGATATAGAGCAGTACGAGTGTGCCGAGGCCGCCGGAAGGTGGCGGATTGAGGCACGGACAGAGACATAAGGATAGGCTTGGCTAAAAGGAGAAAAAACGCCGATGGCAAACGTCTTAATGAAATCTATAAAGATGCCGCAGATAAAGGAAAAGGCCAAAAATCTCGGCATAACACCCGGTAAAATGAAGAAGGCAGAGCTGATCCACGCCATCCAGCAAGCGGAGGGAAACACCGCCTGCTTTGGGAGGTCAGACGGCCAGTGTGGGAACATTGACTGCTGCTTTATGCAGGGTTGCCTGAAGACCAGGTTATAGGGTATAGCTGATTCGGCGCCATGCCGTCTGCGAAGCAGGCTTTAAAAAAAGTCACTTCGGCGCTCAGACCTGTTTTTGCTGAAAACGTACGGATGCGGTACGTAAAAGTATTGTATATAAAAGGTGTATAAAAAAACAGGAGGGCCGACGGCCGGCCCTCCATCCGAGCATTGCCGAGGATTAGACGGACCTTGGTGGAACTTCGTAAAAGAACCGAAGTCGCCTGACAATGCCGGTATTTCACCTGCGGAACCTGACTGACAAACTCAGAGGCAAAATTAGTCTGAGCTGCGTCATATAGGAAGCGAGAACATCAGATTCTTTGGATTAGGTTTTTATGAGTGCTCGAGCAAGTCGTAACAGATGGCTCTGTTCTGGCGCAGGAGGTCTCGCGGGTAGTATTTCCAGACACTTATACGCATCGGCAATCAGTTTTCCAGGGGCCTTTTTCGGACAGGGTTTCCATTGTTAAAACGCATGCCGAAGCGCTGCATAATTACATTGCCGAGGAATGTAAAGCTGTCAAGATTCCTTCGCCACATGCGTTTAGGATTCTGAGCGAGACGGTGCGCCCATTCAAGGCCGAGCCTTCAAATCCACTCAGGGGCCCATTTGACATTTCCGGAATGGAAGTCGAAGGCGGCGCCGACGCCGATCATTGCGGCGGCGTTTACCCTGCCCAAGTGGTCGGTCATCCACTTTTCCTGCTTGGGCAGTCTCAAACCACGATTATCCACAGCGAAAACAGGGGGAGAATTTGACAACAGATGGATTGGGGGAATACGCCCGGCAGGATTCGAACCTGCGACCTTCGGTTTAGGAAACCGACGCTCTATCCTACTGAGCTACGGGCGCGCGATTTTTATAGTGTCTGCAATATAACAGCTTGTTATAGAAGAAGTCAATTGCTATTGGGGCACTTAGCGGGCGTGTATTTAATCGCTTGCCGGATTATGCGCCCCGCTACTTTCTTTATGTTGACGCTGATGTGAGCAGGGTATTAGTTTTTTGGCTGCAAAGCGGGATTTAGGCGAAGAAAAACAAATCTTTTTTTTACCGGCCAAGGCATTGTGCCGATATTGTTAATTGCCTTGATTTGCGGCTAATTATTCATATCCTAGGGCCATGTAGTTACGCACGGCACCTCATTCTATAGGAGACTTTTATAGGCGGTGTAGGTCTGCGCCGGGGGGAAAATATACGCAAAATAAAGGAGAAATTTTGAAGAACATTGTTGACAGATAGGAATTAGTACTATATAGTAGTATCTATGGTATAGCTGCCAAAAGATAACGGCGGTTATCTGTAAGGGATTCGCAAAGCACGATTGAAGTGGCTTTGGTGGAAGGTGAATTGCGTTAAGCACAAACGATTGAGGGGAGAGTGCTTGAACTATGGTCAGGATGGAAACATTTGAGGCGAAGTGTCGTGCGGCAGGCCTGAGAGTGACGCCACAGCGTACGGCGGTGTATAAGGTACTGCTCGAGATGGATGAACATCACTCGGCGTAGAGTGTTTATCAGAGGGTTCGGGAGGTTTTGCCCAGTATATCGATGGATACGGTGAAAAGGACGCTGCTTGGCCTGAGCGATATTGGGGAGGCGACGGTTGTGGAGGGCTCGGGCGACGCCAAGCG
>CP070830.1:1207385-1211317 GCA_020344865.1 Planctomycetota bacterium | reverse complement strand
TTGTTAGTACCCGTGACATCCACATACTTCTCTTCCACAAAGACCGAGACGGTAATAGAGTCCCCAACCTCATACTGCGGTTCGACGTCGTTAGCCAAACGTATCTCTTTGACGAATCTCTTGGGCGCCACCTTGGCTTTCTGAGCGTGTCCGATTTCAGGATTCTTCCTGCGCGACGGCTTTACATCGTCATATCCGATCTGGACTGCGTTGTAGCCGTCAGTATCTACCGTTTTGACCTGCATAACAGCGCAGGGACCAGCCTGTATAACCGTAACGGGCAGTGACTCACCCATCTGGTCATAGGTCTGCGTCATTCCTACTTTTTTACCCAGAAGCATTGCCATTGAACCGAACGCTCCAACAACACAAAGGCCCATTATTCCCTTTTCTTAGGCCTTGATTTTGACAAAGACTCCGGCTGGTACCACCAAGCGGTTCAGCACTTCCACCGTTCGTGCGTTTGCCTCGTGAATATCTATAAGTCGCTTGTGCGTCCTTAGCTCAAATTGCTCACGCGACTTTTTATCAATGTGGGGACTTCGAAGGACGGTGTATCGCTCTATCCGCGTAGGCAACGGCACCGGCCCACTTACACGGGCATTGGTCCTTCTTGCGTGCTCAACTATCTCCTTAGCAGACGCATCAAGAGCCCTGTGGTCATAGGCTTCCATTTTTATTCTTATTCTTTCAGTCTCAGTAGCCATAGCCTTACTCTACACCTTAGGTGTGCGAGCACACCCTGGCAGATTGAAAGCTCAAAATTTACAAAAGCTTATATGCTATCAGCTTATAAACCAAACGCAAAACAAAAAATCCAGCTTTTAGCGTATGGTTACCTGCTGGCCGCTAAATCTACGTCGCTTAGTTTTTGGCAGGAAAGGCACTTTTTACTGACCGGCTTCAACTGCCCCGTCAAGCATCAACGTCTAAGCGCCAAGCCAATAAACTCGCCTTCCTTAAGGAATTGGGGTTCGGACCAGTTTATGACCCTTCCAAAGCCATTTATCGGCCTTGGTGTACCCCTATATCTCCTAGAGTACCTATATTAACCGTCCCTGACCACTACTTTGCAGATATGCAACAGCCCAACTCGTAAACGCAAAGTCGTCCTTGACAATGCTCGCTACGGCTGAAAAACCTGAATGATATCACATAAATGTATGGCCGTCAATAAAATGTCAGTAGAAATTTCCATGCAAATGCAAAAAATTATGCTTTTTATAGGGTAATTTGCCCTGCAATCTGCTCAGGCACCTTTTCATAGCTTAGCGGCTCCATAGTAAAAGTACCCCGTCCTGCCGTCACACCTCTAATTTCGCTGGCATATCCGAACATTTCTGCCAAAGGTACCTTAGCATCAATTACACGCATATTCCCATGCACTCGACAATCCGTAATCAGCCCCCTTTTGCCAAGCAAACCGCCCTGTACTGCCCCAAAATTGGCCTCTGGCACAATTGCTTGAAGCCGCATTACCGGCTCAAGCAGAACTGGCCCCGCCTGTTTACCTGCTTTTTCCACCGCAATCGCAGCAGCTTGTTCAAAGGCCAAATCCGACGAATCAACTGAGTGGAACGAGCCATCAATTAACGTAACTCGAACTCCTACAGCAGGATAGCCTGCCAGTACACCGCTGTTTAGAGAATCTTTGGCGCCCCTCTCCACAGCGGGGATATACTCTCTCGGTACCCTGTCCGAGCCCACCTGGCTCTCAAATTCAATATCTCGGCTCCAGTGCCCGTCCTCGGTAAACAGCGGCTCAATTGTCAAAACGACATGCCCGTATTGGCCGCGACCACCTGTTTGGCGCACAAATCGGCCCTCGGCTCGCGACAATTTTGAAATGGCCTCCTTATAGGCGACCCTCGGCTTGCCCACCCTGACATTAAGCTTCCTTTCTGTGGTTAGTTTGTGCTGCAGTATCTCCAAGTGCAGCTCACCCATGCCCCTGATGATTGTCTGACCTGTCTCGCTGTCTACTTTAGACTCGAAAGTAGGGTCCTCTCTCCTCAGAGCAGCCAATGCCTCCGACAACTTTGCGGCGTCAGTACCACTCCTGGGTTCTATCGACATACTAATAACAGTTTCCGGGAACTCAATACTCGGCAGACAGACGGGGTGCTTAGAGTCACAAATCGTATCACCTGTAAGGGTCTCCTTCAATCCCACCACCGCGACAATATCGCCGGCGCCAGCTGAGTCCAGAATCTTCCGCTCGTCGGCATGCATCTCAAATATCCTGGTTATGTTTTGCTTTTTGTTGCGATTTACATCCAAGACTCTCGTGCCCGCCTTCAAGGTCCCCTGATAAATTCTCAGGAAGTGCAAATCGCCATGAACATCGCTGGTAATCTTAAATGCAAGAGCAACCAAGCTGGCGGTTCTGTCGCACCTGACCGATATTTTCTTTTTTTTATCGGCCGGTTTACGTCCCGAGCCCAACCCAATTATATCGGGCTTGTCCAGAGGCGAAGGCAGGTACGCTACGACGGCATCAAGCAATCTCTGCACACCGATGTATTTCAAGGCCGAACCAACAAAAACCGGATGGAGTTTGTTTGCCAGGGTTGCCTTCCTAATCGCCCTATTTATCATTTCAGTGTCAATCGCCCTGTCGTGGACGTAGAAGTCCATTAGCTCTTCGTCGTGTTCGGCAGCAAGCTCGACCATTTGCCTCCTTTGTTGCTCCGCAGTCTGTTGCAATTCGGCCGGGATTTCAGTCTCCTCAAAAACCGCGCCCAGTTTCTCAGGCTTATAGAAAATCGCCCGCATTTTTATCAGGTCTACGATCCCCTCAAACGAATCTTCCGCTCCGATAGGAATTTGTAACACAACCGGACTAGCAACGAGCTTATCATGAATGCTCTGTATGGTCATTTCGAAATCGGCGCCGACTTTATCCATCTTGTTCACAAAGCAAAGACAAGGCAGGGTGTATTTCTGTCCCTGTCTCCAGACAGTCTCACTTTGGGCCTGCACGCCTTCGCTGCCATCAAACACCGCTACCGCGCCATCGAGAACACGCAGTGACCTTTCAACCTCAGCGGTAAAGTCGATATGTCCCGGTGTGTCGATAAGGTTGATTTCAAAGTCCTTCCACGGGCACTTGGTCGCGGCCGAGGTAATAGTGATGCCCCTTTTTTGCTCTTGTTCCATAAAATCCATCACCGCTGTGCCATCGTGGACTTCTCCCATCTTGTACGTCTTGCCCGTATAATACAGTATGCGCTCAGTAACCGTCGTCTTGCCCGCGTCTATGTGGGCCATAATCCCGATATTACGTAATTTCTCCAGATTACTCGGCATCAAAAAATCCCTATCAGATACAGCACCGGGGCTTCATTTCTTTTCGTAAACTATCTTCTGGATACAAATAAAAAACTGCCACGGTTAACGAACTCTCCGTGGCAGCTGAAAAGGCCTGCTATTACCAAGCAAAGTGTGCGAACGCCTTATTTGCCTCAGCCATTCTGTGCACATTCTCTCGAGTTGTCATCGCACCACCATGCCCATTATAAGCGTCGATAAATTCGGAGGCCAACCGCTCCGACATAGGCTTGCCTTTTTTGGCCCTGGCCGACTGTATTATCCACCTGAAGGCAAGAGACTGCTGGCGCTTGGGTCTGACCTGCATAGGAACCTGATAACTAGCCCCGCCGACACGTTTGCTGCGAACTTCAAGCAATGGCTTTACGTTATTAATGGCGGTTTCAAACACCTCAATGGGGTCACCGGGTACCTTCTTTCCATCTTTAGCAAACGGCGATGAAGTGCCCTTCATCCTCTCGGATATAATATTCATAGCATCATAAAAAACGCTCTGGGCAACGCTCTTTTTACCATCCCACATCAAACAGTTAATAAACTTCGAGACAAGCTTACTATTGTGTAAAGGGTCCGGCTCTAATCGCTCACTTGAAGCGGTAAAC
>CP070830.1:1204657-1207285 GCA_020344865.1 Planctomycetota bacterium | reverse complement strand
TTGCGTCAATAGGCGTGGAGCCAACAAAGTAGATTATCGAATTAAAATGCGCCGGGCCTGCCCGATTGTTCCTTGTAGCCGATAAAGTACAGAAACCTTTCAAGGTTGAATATGGGAACCAGCAGGGTTTCTGCCTTCTGCTGGACCTGCTGATAATCATCGAGTCTGAGCAGCGAGGCCTCATATCTTTGCATTGCGATGGGGTCAACTTCCATTTGCTCGAAGGTAGGCTTTCTACGAACCCGTGGCGGGGTGCCGAGCACTACGAAGTCAGTTTCGACGGACACATTATCGTCGACCCTGCCTCCCCATTTCTGAATGAGCGTTTTGAGGCTGTCAACAGCATTAAGGTCGCTGTTACCGTCGCCGTCGAGGTCGAAGTCCCCAGCTATGACAAAGACATTTGTCCTTTGGCTGTCCCAGATGAGGTTTGCGATAATGTCACCGACGATGATAGGCCTTTTAATTTCTGAGCGTATAATGCGCGCAGCAGAGAATGTTTCCCCGACGCCGAATACTTCGACTTCGGCTTTACCCTTTCCGTCCTTTGGAATCGGCATATTGCGGTCATACACGGAGAATGTAAGACCTCGATAAACCCTTTCGTTGCTTCCGATGTTGAGGTGGACAATCTTGGTCGGGTCGTCGATGAGCATTATATTTCCATCGGGCTTATATGCGGGAGTTTCGGCATCCGGCAGCGGGACAATGGCCTGGAGCATTCCCTGGGTTCTTTTCATTCTATCCTGCGCCATTTTTAGCTCGGCCTGCGTTTTGAGCAGTCCCTGGTAGGTCTGTTTTCGATTTTCTCTTTCCTCATCGAGCTGGGTCATCAAGGTCTGTACCTGCTGGTCGGTGGTTTGCCTCATAAGTTCCTGGAGTTGGTCGTAGTCCTGCTTGATGTCATTGACCTGCTGCTGATATTTCTTTTTTTCGGCGAGCAGGGTTTGCTCTTTTTCGAAGCTAACGGCCATTGCGTCGTCGAAACGGTTCTGGAGGTCTTCGAGTTGTGCGGCGGTGGCGTTAGCCGTGCCTGCAACGTTGTCGAGTTTGGCTTTTAGCTTTTCGGCGATTCTTATAACTCCAGTAGTGTTAGGGTCGGCAATTTCGATGAAGGGCGTTTGCTGACCGGAAGGCTCAGCACCGGGCTGGTAGCTTTGGAGGACCTGCGGTGGAGTAGGTGTAAAGAACAGTCCGGCGACCTGATTTTCGGCGTTGTAAACAACTTTTACGTCGAGGGCACCGTTTTCAAATTCACAGGTGACGAGGACGATATTGAAGTCATCCTGTTTTTCTGTTCGCGTGCCTAACTGGCTTTTGAAGTTTCCCATCTGTGCTACGGTGGATTCCCAGAGTTCCTGCAATTTTTCTGGAGGCAGTGCATTTTTCATGGTTTCATCGAAGGTTTCAGTTGCGGCCGGGAACTGTCCGCCGGTCAGCAGCTCGACGAACTGGTTGGTTGGGGCACCTTCGGCGGTTTTAGTGGGAGCTTTCGGTTGAGAGACCAGCTCTATAATGTCTTTTACCTTCCTGTTTGCGGTATCGACTTTGACCTGGGCGGATGCTTCCTCTTCGGGCAGTCCGCCGAGGATGAGGGTCACTGCTTCGTCGAGGTAGTCGACCATTGTGCCAAGCCTGGTTTTTCTGGGTTGCTTTTCACCGACCAGCGTCCCTATCTTTCGGATTTCGGCACTGGATGCGAGCTCGTCCCTTTCGGCTTGCAGACGGGCGGCTTCGGTCCGGTAATCCTCGGTTTTCATGTAAAAAATAACGGCAGCAACCGTCGCGAGGATGAAAAGGCCGACGAAGGTTATTGTGGTATAAAGCGCTGTGTTGGTCTGCTGTCTTTTGCCTGGCGGCATATTTAAGCTCCTTAGAGTACTGTGAGTTCACAAAACGGATTATAAAGGGTGTACAGACCATATATTATCGCCGGAAAGGAGTTCTAAGTCAACAAAAAAAACGTGATAACGGGGTTTTCGGGGCGATAGGGCGGTTTTGAGGGTTTTATGGGTGTTGTTTTCGGGCGCGGGGCGTAATGTTTTTGAGGCTTTGTTTTTGTTGGATTTTGTTTGCCGGAGTTGTGTAGATTACCCAGATTTACTTGGGTTGTTCCGAAACGAATCGGCGCAGGCGCGACGAGAGAAGATTCAAAGTTGTTCGAGCAGGGGGGGGAGGAGGGAGAGGTTTTGGATGATGTGTTGAGGGGCGGCGTGGGGGTCTTCGTTGGGTTCAGAGTGGATGCGGTTTGGTCGGATTAGCTGGATGGTTTTGCAGCCGAGTTGGTTGGGGGCGATGAAGTCCTTTTGTATGTTGTCGGCGACGCAGGCGGTGGCTTGGGGCGCTGCATTCAAGTCCTGCATTATTTTCTCGTAAGCTACAGGAGAAGGTTTCCAGAATTGTCGGCCAAGCTGCTCTGTGTAGAAGATGGACTTGAAGTATTTTTCGATGCCGAGGGCGCGGACTTTTAGCTGCTGGGCGGGGAGGAAGCCGTCGGTCAGGAGGGCGAGGGTGAATTTGTCGGTTAGCCGGCTGAGGACGGATTCGGAGTCGGAGGGGAGAGTTATTTTGGGGACGTGGTTGCGGTAGGTTTCAACCAGCTTTGCGATGAGGTTGTCGTCGCAGGTT
>CP070830.1:1200880-1204557 GCA_020344865.1 Planctomycetota bacterium | reverse complement strand
GTTCGCAATTTCATCTTATTGGCTCTCCTAAATAAATCTGGATTTATTCGATTTTCAGTTCATATTAGCTGGGTGTGAGTTCGTTAACAGGGCCGTACCAGCGCAAAATGCCTCAAGGTCAAAAACCGAATTATATCCGATAAGCGCTCCCCTCACAACAGAAACGGTTGTGCAGCCGTCGCTGGGCGGTCCGTGCCAATGCCCCTGCGAGTTCTACAAGTTCTTATTTTACAATGACATACGTCAGCTTGGCCTGCCGGGCCCGGCCAGCCCGCCAACCGCGAAAAACCTCTTGACAGTATTTTGCCGGTAGTGTAGAATAATATGGTATATAGCGATGTTTAAGGCGTGAACAGACGTATGAGCGCCCCTGTGGGAAAAAGTCCACACACCCCGTATAGAGACAGCCGCGCAGCTTTTACGTTGGTCGAGCTGCTGGTTGTGATTGCCATTATTGCGCTTCTGATGTCGATATTGATGCCGGCATTGGCTGGGGCGCGGAAACAGGCGAAGGGCGTCATCTGTCAGAAGAACCTGCACGAATGGGGCCTTGCCTTTCAACTGTTTGCACACGACAATGAGGGCTATTTCCCGGCGAGTATTAGCAGTCCGGAAGATTACTGGATGGTAGGAATGCTGCCGTATCTCGGGATAGAGAAGGGCAAGACTTCAAAAGCCCGCGACCTTTTCCTTTGTCCGATGGCCGCAAAATCCCTGAACCCCGACATGTGTAACAGGTGCCCGGGCACGACGTTCTCGGCCTGGGGGCCTTTTGACGCGACCGGCGCGTGGTGGGACACTCGTGCGATGGGCAGCTACGGGATAAACGAGTGGTGTTCCAATCCACCTGAAACCCCAGACGGCAGATATTGGGGCTTTCCGAGCGAGTATGCGTGGAGGACGCCGGACGTCAGGGGTGGAGGTAACATACCCATCTTTGCGGACTGCATTTACGTCGATGGCTTTCCCCTGCACGTGGATGAGCCTCCCGAGTATCCGGACCAGTACGACGGTGGCAGCGCATGTTGGGCCCAAAATGCGATGAAGATATTCTGTATCGACCGGCACAGCGGCGACATTAACGGGCTGTTTTCCGATATGAGTGTCAGGGAGATAGGACTTAAGGAATTATGGCGGCTGAAGTGGAGCCGTGGATTCAAAACGGACCAGACGCCCGTATGGCCGCGATGGATGGCAAAATACCCGGAGTATTAACAGTTTGATAAGATATCGTAAGATAAGAGCAAAAATTAGAATTTTTTTATAGAGGAGGCGCATGTCCTAAAAACCAGTTTTTGAAGTGTTTGTGCTGGCGGAGCCACAGGGAGGTGGGTATCAATTCTAAGGAGTTGTGTGTTCGTTGAAAAAAACTGTTTTGGCTTGTAGCCAAATGACACTTTAACATTTTTTATTTCAAAGGAGGAGTACCATGTCTAAAAGACTACTATTCCTAATTTCTGTTGTTTTGCTGCTGTTTCTGGCCGGCAACGCCCTGGCGGCTGACTACCTCTGGGACAATAACAAAGGCACCGGCAACCGATCCTGGAATGACGCCAACAACTGGGACCCCAATGGAGTGCCTACTACAGGCGACTGGGCGGAACTTGAGGCCTACTATGTTGATGAGGACAACGGCCTGATTATCGATGCTAATACAGACGCAACATGTGAGTGGCTGACCACCGGCTGGAATGAGCCGCCGGCAGAGGGCAATTCCGTCGTAACCATGACAGGTGGAAAGCTGAATGCTGATGCTTACATCGGGTTTGGTTTTGTGGGAGGTAACTATCGATTTGATATCAGCGGCGGCGATGTGACCACAGGCGGAGACCTCTACGTCGCGGATTATGGCGGGGGCACCGGCGTTGTCAATATGAGCGGCGGTACGATTATCATCGGCGAGGACCTTCAGATAGGAGAGTACGACACCGCTACCGGCACCTTCAACATGAGCGACGGTTATATCGAGGTCGCTGACCAGATTTATGTCGGGTTCTACCAGTCGAATCCTTCATTTTTCAATATGACCGGCGGCGAGGCCAATATCTATGAGTTACATATCGGTAACACATGGGGCGATACCCCGATAGGGACCGGAGACGTAAAGCTGCATGGAGGCACTATGTACGCCGAAAACCTTTGGATCGGCGGCGAAGGCAATTGCTCCCTTGACATCACCGATGGCGTTTTCATTGCGGATGCGGATTTGACGGTGCCCAACGGTTATCTGTTTAATCCTGGCGTCGATGCCCACGAAGATGCAGAATCCTGGACGGGAACCGTACCCATACTTATCAGCAAGGGCATAATAACAGCGTATGATGTCAACCACGGCGAGATTATTACAGACGACGTCAACTATCCGGCCCAGGCCGATCTGCGGGCTGTAGTAAAAGTTGACTATGATGTAACCAACCCCGGCAAGACTACTTTATCAGCCATGACATGCGACCCGAATCTCGCCTGGAACGAAAAGCCATCAAGCGGCTCAACCTGGCAGCCACAAATAATTACCCTTAGCTGGTCGCCCGGAGATAATGCAGCCTCGCACGACTTGTACTTCGGAAGCAGCTTCAACGATGTTAACAACGGCACCGGCGGAACATTTATAGACAACCTGGACACCAACAGCTACAGCCCCGGCGAACCTCTTATATTGGACACAGCTTACTATTGGAGAATTGATGAGGTCAATGCTTCCGATGTAGCCGAGTGGAAAGGCATCATCTGGAACTTCAAGGTGGCCCCGGGAGCAGCGACCAGTCCCTTCCCTGCCGATGGAGCCACAGAGGTGCCTCCTTTATTGGTCCTTAGCTGGACGCCGGGAATCGAGGCGGTTTCACACAAGCTATATTTCAGCACTGATTTTAATGACGTCAACGACCGGCTTATCACTCCGGTAACGCCGGGAGCCAACAGCTACGACCCCGGTGCCATTCAATTCGAGACGACCTACTACTGGGCGGTGGATGAGGTGAACCTGGCCGCCGACGTTAACGTCTGGGCCGGTGATGTCTGGAGCTTCACCACGACCGACCATCTGGTAGTGGACGACTTTGACTCGTACGTAAACACAAGTGCTCTCTGGGATGTCTGGGACGACTACTGGACCAACAGTACCGGCTCAGAAATATTCATTGAGAAGGACGCGGACCTTGTTTACGAAGGCAACTCGCTGAGGTTCGACTACCTCAATACTTACACGTTTGCAGGCAAGCAAATAGGCTCTCGAATCGACGCCGACACCATTGATTTGGATGTCGGCTCGGACTGGACCGCCGGCGGCGCCAAAGCACTGTGGCTGGTCTTTGCCGGTGAGCCGGGCAATAGCGCCACCACTGAGGACAGGATGTGGGTCGAGCTGGAAGATACAAGCAGTAACAAAGGTGTCGCGAGATATGACGGCGACCCGAACGATGTAAAAAAAGAAAACTACCAAGAGTGGAGTATCGACTTAGGCATCTTCGATGCCTGCGACGTCAGCCTGTCGAATATCGCCAAGGTACATATAGGCTTCGGCGGACCGCAGGGTGGGCAAGACAGCAAGACTCCCGGCGGCTCAGGTACGGTATGGTTCGACCGTATTGAAATCTGGCCGCCATATTGCCGTTCGGAGTTGGTGACGGCCGACATTACCGGTGACTGCGTTACCAACAGCGATGACCTCGAGCTATTGG
>CP070830.1:1195257-1200780 GCA_020344865.1 Planctomycetota bacterium | reverse complement strand
GCGGGCAGGTAGTCGGGCATGTTGTCGCGGGTGCGGTTTATCCAGTAGCGGTCTGAAAAGCTTGCTGTTGGAAACTCAGCAACAAGGTCACTGTAGCCATACATAAAACCGAGCAGGCCGCCGAGGGTAGCGGTTGAATTGTCGGAATCCCAACCGGACAGCGTGCCGATTTTCACGGTTTTCTTGTAGTCGCCCTCGCCGTAAAGCAGGGCCATGATTCCGGCGGCGAAATTCACCGAGGACTCGTACCATGTCTGATATCTAAAGCCGTTTGAAGCGGCGTTGAGCTGGTATCGGTCGTATATTTTGTCGCGTGTCGATTCCCAGTCGTCCTTGTCGGAGTTGGCCAGGTAATCGGCCTTGACGAAGTCGTAGATGTCCGCTGACTTGGAGGTGTCGGGAATGTACCTGCGGGCCTCATCGGCCAGCCAGAGGACCTGGTCTTTCTTCGAGAGGGTTGTATCCACGTCCGCCGCCAGGCAGTAGAGCATCATGAAGTACTGTGCCGCATGCGCTGCGTAACCTGTGGCAACGGTGCGAATGGGCAGATTGGCCATTCTCAGAGCCATATCAGGCATGCCGGGTGCATGTATGCCGAAAATCTCCGTGGTAAGCTGGGCGTCAATCATCAGGGCCAAGTCATTGAGCGCAAGCATTCCCGTCTGCGGCGTTGTATAGCCGGAGTCCATTAAGCTGCGGGCCTGTGCGTCGGAGACCCATATGTAGCTGTTTATGTGGGCCATCCAGCCGTCCCTTATCTGGTGGGGCGAGAGCATGTTTGTCTGGTGCTGGTCCATAAGGTGGCAGTAGACATATTCGATGTCCGTATCGTCATCCGCATACCACGGGTCCTGGTCGAGTATGAAGTCAAAGCCGCCGGGCCCCCAATCCGAATCGTCATAAAAGGGCGGGCTGCTGCGGTCACCTTCGGTTTGTATTCCCGTCCAGTTTGCGATGCACTCTCCCAGCCAAAGCGCTCGGAGGCGGTCGGCGTAGTCGGCCCGGTCAATGGTGCGGACATTGCCCCAGTTGTCTGCCAGCACCGTGAAGTCATCCATATTAACACCGGCCGGACCGGCGAGATCAGCTTCGCAATCGGGGGCTGCGCAGCCTGCGTCCAGCCAGTAATCGCAAAGAATCTTCAGGTCTTCGAGGCCGACTATACCATTAGCACTCAAATCACCCGTTACAGGGGCCGCTTCGGCCGAGGCAATTAAAGATATGACAGACAATAGTGTGAGTAAAAGAATCTTCGGGAAATCAGACATTTTCATCATCCTCTACCCTTAAGTTTCGTGGGCAACAATCCGGCTATATTGTATCATAACGCAAGTCAAATTCAGCATAAAAAATTACCACTTTGAATGACGAGTGGTAACTTCTTTATATAGAAGGTGTTACAGAGCATTATTACGTTGCCGATATCTTTGATTCACAGCCTCGGATGCGAACGGAACTTAGTGTGTTGGCGACGAAAGAGCTTGTGGAGTATTGTCGGCTGAATTATAATCCAAGGCGGTTGAAGCGAATCCTGAACTGTGTATTTATAAGGAGAAAGCAAATGAGAGCAGGGAAAATTCTGTGCACGATGGTTTTGGTGGTGGTTTGCGGGTGCGCGACTGTGCCGCGGCAGGAGACAGTTACGATGCCGGTGGACGTGTTGAAAGACAAGATAAAAGGGGCGTGGGCGGCGCAGGTGATAGGAGTAACTTTCGGGACGCCGGTGGAGTTTCAGTATAACGGGACGATGATACAGGATTATCAGGAGATTCCGTGGTACGACGGTTATATGAAGGAGACGTACGAGAAGGACCCGGGGGCCTATGACGATATTTACATGGACCTTACATTCGTGCAGGTATTGGAGGACGAGGGGCTTGATGCGCCGGCGCAGTCGTTTGCGGATGCTTTTGCCAACGCTGAATATAAACTTTGGTTTGCGAACCAGACGGCACGCTATAATGTTTTGAACGGGATTGCACCGCCGGCGTCGGGGCACTGGCTGAACAATCCGTGTGCGGACGATATTGATTTTCAGATTGAGGCGGATTTTGCAGGGCTGATGTGTCCGGGGATGGTGAATTCGGCCGCCCAAGTTTGTGATACCGTCGGGCATATTATGAACTATGGGGACGGCTGGTACGGCGGGGTGTATGTCGCGGCGATGTATTCACTGGCGTTTGTGTCGGACGATATAGACTATGTCGTGGAAGAGGCGTTAAAAACCATCCCGCCGGAAAGCAAGTTTGCTCAATGCATGAGTGACGTTATTCGATGGCACAAGGCCGAGCCGGACTACTGGAAGGCAACGTGGTTTAAGGTTCACCGGAAATGGGCGGAGGACATAGGCTCGCCGCGAGGCGTGTTTAAACCGTTTAATATAGACGCGAAGATTAACGCGGCGTGGGTCTTGATGGGTCTTTTGTACGGGGACGGTGATTTTACGAGGACATACGAGATATCGACCCGATGTGGGGACGACGCCGACTGTAATCCGGCATCGGCGGGCGGGATTCTGGCGGCGATGAAAGGATATAAGAAGATACCGACATACTGGAAGCAGGGACTTGCGGAGGTTGAGCCAATAGATTTTAAGTATACTACTATTTCGTTGAATGACGCTTACGAGATGTCGTTTAAACACGCGGTGGAAGTGATTGAGAGGAACGGCGGGCAGGTAAGCGGCGGAAATGTGACGATAAAGGTGCAGGAGCCGAAGGCGGTTCCCTTAGAGGTTGCGTTCGAGGGGCATTGGCCGAAGGAGCAGATATCTCTTGGGAAACAGTTGACCGACGAGATTGAGTTCGAATTTGACGGGATTGGGTTTGCGGTGGAGGGCAACGCACAAAAGGTCGGTGAGGAGGATTATGTGTTTGAAATTGAGATGATTATTGACGGTAAGTCTATTGAGAGGGCGAAGCTTCCTACGAAGTTTATCCATCGCAGGTTTACGCCGTTCTGGCGGTATCAGCTTTCGCCCGGCAGGCACAAAGTGCGGCTGAAAGTCCTGAACCCGACGGACAAGGCCAAATTGAATCTCAATTACGTTGTCGTGTACGGTGATAAGCCTTTCAGGGCGAAATATTGAAAAGTCCGTGACTATGAATGCACATGAAAGGATTTGTAAATGAAACTAAGTATTTCGTTTGTATTTATCTCACTTTGTGTCACGTTCTTAGGGTGTGCAGCGGAACAAGGCAAATTTGATAGTTGTATCGAATTTCCTGCCAGCGCGACCTTGACCAAGACTGAACTGCTGGACAAGATTCGCGGCGGCTGGGTTGGAAAAGCCTATGGAGTTTCCTTCGGCGGGCCGACGGAATTCGAATATCAGGGCAGGATTATCGAAGGTGCGCTAGCACTCGACCCGGAAGGGTTAGAATACTTGCCCGGCCAGGATGATATGTACGTAAACATGGCGTTACTGAAGGCGGTGGTCGACCACGGACTGAATGCCTCGGCAGCAGACTTTGCCCAAGAGTTTGCTTACGGTGGCTTCCTGCTCTGGCACGCCAATGGTCAGGGCCGGCAGAACATACTCGCAGGAATACCGCCGGACAAATCCGGTCATCCGCTCTACAACCCACATGCCGACGATATTGACTTTCAGATTGAATGCGATTTCATCGGTTTAATCAGCCCCGGCCTGCCTCAGGCCACTCAGAGAATCTGTGACCGGGCCGGCCATCTGATGAATTATGGTGATGGTGTTTACGGCGGATACTTTGTGACGGCAATGTACGCGGCCGTCTTCATTGACAATGACCCGCATCGCATTGTCAGGGCGGGCCTGAATGCCCTGCCCGAGGACAGCGGATACCATGAAATCATTCGCGACGTACTCAAATGGCATGAGGAGTATCCCGACGATTGGAAGGCGGTTTGGCATAAGATTGAAAATAAATACAATCGCGACCTGTGCCCCTGGGGGGTAAAACGGAAATTCAATATTCAGGCGCGCCTTAACGGAGCCTATATCGCCATAGGACTGCTCTACGGAGACGGCGAGCTTGAAAAGACTGTGGAAATATGTACGCGTTGCGGACAGGACTCGGACTGCAACCCCGCAAACGCAGGCGGAATCATAGGTACGATGCTGGGCTTTAATAATCTTCCCGAGGGAATTAAAACAGCTATGGCCGGCCACATGAACACTGATTTTCACTTCACACCGTTTTCAATCGAGTCCGCATCGAGAGAATGTGCGCGACTCGCCATGGAAAATGTCGCTGCAAACGGAGGGAGTATTTTTGGTGACCGCATCCAAATCAAGGTACAGCCTTTTCGGGCCGATGGTCCCGCGGAAGTCTCCTTTCCAAACCTGCAACCTGCTGATATGTTTACCGTGACCGACAAACGGGTTAGCTGGCAAGGCCAATGGAAACTGTTCCCTAAGGGAGATGAAAGCATGCGACGGTCTTCACAGCCGGGCGATGTTATGGAGGTCAAGTTCACGGGAAATGTCGTCTACGTCCAGGGAGATCTGCGTTATGATCAGGGCATACTGGAGGTGCTCATCGACGGAAAATCCATGGGCACGCGCGACATGTACCTGCCGAAGAAGTGGCAGCGTGCCGACCAGTCTACCGCCGTCTGGTTAACGGGACTCACCCCTGGAAAGCACACGCTCCAGGTATGTGTAACCGGAAAGAAAAACAAAAAAAGCGAAGGCATTATGGTCAGCCTCGGCAAAGTGGTAACCTATCGCGGCACTGTCGCCGGCCAAAGATGAACGTATGTTCTCTCCCCGAATCTCAATGCTGTTTAAGCAAAATGGCCCGGCATATCAGGTGGGCTGCAAGTGTGCCTACCTACGCTTGTAAAGTTCGAGGCGTTTTTGCAGTTCCGCTATCAGGCTTTTATTACCTGTGGCCTGCGCTAATTTTAAAGCCTTCCATATTTATTTGTTCGCGCAACGCGGATTTTCTTGGGCAACAAGGCTGGGCGCGGCGCAGGCTTCTTCAGGTCTCTGGCCCACGTCCGGGCAAATAAATATCAATCGTCCTCGTCTGTGATTATTCGGCGAAGGTATCGAATCGCTGTTCAAGTTGTTTTCTTGTCCTCGGGCCTTCGTAAACGAGCAATCTAAATCCAAAGTGTGCGGTCTGGCCGGGCTGGAGCGTAAGCTCAAACGGCTGCGGGTTGGTCTGCCGGCGGCTCTCATCGAAAACAAACTGGCCCAGGGGATTGGCGGCAAAGAGCCCGTAGCCGCGGGCGTGCCAGTAGGTGGGGTAGTTGACGCTGGCCGGATGGTTGAAAACGGCAATGCCGATTGTCTTTCCGTCTTTCTCGCCCTCTAAACGTACCCATCGCGCGCGCCTGCCCCATACATTTTCTTCCGTTCTGCCGCCGCTGGAGCTGAGGTATTGGCCGGTTTCGTTTTCTCTGAGCCAGTGAGCGACCCGAATGGCGAACATACCTTCCTTGGTATCTTCGAATACGACCTCTGCATCGCGGGCTGTGAGGTCTATACTGAAATCAATGGCGTATTCATTTTCACCGGGGCGAAAGACCATACTTCTC
>CP070830.1:1189723-1195157 GCA_020344865.1 Planctomycetota bacterium | reverse complement strand
GGTATGCTGCCTTAAGTATTGTTCTGAAAAACAGTTACGGCAGAGTGTGGGGGACAATCAGGTTTGTAAAAAAGGCGATGACGGGGCATGCGCAGAAAGGTTCGGCTGGAGGGCCGTGTGGTTACCTAAGTTGTGTAGGTTGCCCAGAATGACAGGAAAGGGTATCGGGGTGACAACGTTGCGGCGTCGTTTATGGGGGAAAAAGGGGGTTTTTCGACTGGGGCTCGGAGAGGGTGCCCTTGTTTTTAGGCGGAAAACGGAGGGGGGGTGGTTGGAGAAGTGTTTGAATGTTTGAAAAATTATGAAGAAAGTGCCGGAGTCACCCTAATTTAATCCGAAAATACCCCGATTCCCCCCGTTTTTCCCCCGATTTCCCCCGAAATCCCCCGATTTTCCCCTGAGAGGACCTTCGTTTATTCGGGCTACCGCCTCAAAAAAGCGGTTTGCGATGGCTAAGACCTGCTGGCAGGCTGAAATAGCAAATTACAAGCATCAAATCATCCACAGGACGCCTCACGGCGCAAACAATATCAAAATCTAAATGACCCAAATTCAAAACGGCTTATCGCACGTCTATGTGCACAGGGCCCTGTCACTATGGGAGGAATGCGCGCGGATGTTGCGGATTAGATCCTCGATTCTCGATGCTGGATACTCGTAAGTCGTTTTTAGCAAAGTGGTTAAAAAATTTTAAAAAAGTGTCAGCAGTCATGAAATGAGCTGCGGATTTGATTGGTTTTTAAACGCAGATGGGCGCAGATTTTTTGTTAGCCACCCAGGACACGGGCGGGTCATTGAGCGTCGCGCGGGCTGGGTGTGATATCGGTTTTAGTCGGAGGTGAGCCATCGGTCGGTCAGCAGTCGCAGGTCTCGCCAACTGACGGCGAAGTCCCTGTCTATGTCGCCCTGAAGATATATCGGCAAGTCGGAAAAGGGCAATATGTAAGGAGGTGTCTCCCAGTCAGGAGGGTCCACCAGTAGTTCTACGCACTCCATCCAGTTGTCGGCAAGCATCGCAAAGTCAACATTGTCGGCCATCCAACTGCCGTCGAGGTCTTCGGGCCTGTGCAGTGCGGCGGGCAGTCCGTCACAGCCGGAGGCTGCTATCTGCTTTACAGTGTTGTTGGAATCAGTGATTATGATTGTTCCGTTGTCTGCTATAACAGGAAATTGCAGGGGACCATCGCCTCGGAATCGGGCTATTTCCGTGCCGTCCGGTTCGAGGACGGTAAGATGACCATCATCGGAAGCGATATATAACAGGCCGTCGGCACCGACAGCAAGGGTGAATCCTCCCATTATGCCGACGTTCCTGACCCACCTGACGGTGCCATTGGGTTCCACCGCCCGGAGGAAGGGGTCTTCATCAAGGCTGAGATAAATCGTGCCGTCCGGTCCCAGAGCCGGCTCAAGCCAGCCGTCGACAGATGGATACTTTTGAAGGTAAACTTCAGAGTACGTTCGAGACCATGTCCAGTCATAAAAGTAATCAGGAGGCAAGTCCCGCCACTCGCAGGGGCGCAGGTAGTAACAATAGTCAAAACCCTCGATGTTGGGGGCAGCGAAATTTGCAGTCCATAAGACAGTTCCGTTGACCGGCTCGATTGCAAAGATTTCCTCGTCAAAGAGCAGGCCCTGGTAAATTGTGCCGTCGGCAGCGACGACCGGAGAGGCAAAAGGCCAGTTGGCCACATTTACCTCTTCCGGTGTCAGATCCTCGTCGTACTGGACAAGAATTGTATGCTCAAAATTGCAGACCCATTTAACTGTCCCGTCGTTCGGGTCGAGGGCGTACAGGTTCGGGTCATACAGGCCGCCGATATAGACGGTGCCATCGAGGGCTATTGCCGGCGAGGCGAAGATGGGGCCCTGGACGCCGGCGCCGCGGGGATCGGTCTGGAAAGTCCAGAGCAGTGTGCCGTTATTCGCCAAGGCATAAAGGCGGCCGTCGGCAGAGCCCACATAGATATCGCCATCCGTCGAGACGGCGGGCGAAGAGAAGATAAAGCCGCCGGTCCTGTGGGTCCATCGGACGGTTCCTGCGATGCTGACGGCGTAAAGAATACCATCCTCAGTGCCCACATATATTGAGCCATCCGGCCCTACGGTGGGCGCGGACAAAATGGGGCTGTTCGCATCGAAGGTCCAAACCAGCGCGCCGGCAGAATCAAGGGTGTAGAGCTTTCCATCCTCGCATGCGATATGAGTCCTGCCGGCGGGGCCGGCGGTAACGCTCGATACAACGGGGCTATCGGTCTGGAACTGCCACCTGACGCATCCAACCTCGGGGCCGAGGTTGGCGCTGAGGCTTGACCTGTCGAAACCACCGGCTAAGGACGGCCATTCGGAGGGCACGGCGGGATGGATAAAGTCGGGGTGTATTGTGAAGGGAGCGCTATCTATGATAATGACGTTGGGCTCTGGTATGGCCGGGACGACCCGAACCAGAGACTGAGTGGAATCGACCGAGGTGGGGACCTGCCAGGTGTAAGAGCCTGTATCGGGAACGGAGGCTTCGATGGGGACCCAGGAAGCCCCATTGTCGTCGCTATAGGAGATGTCGACGGTACCGGCCGTCTGGTAGCTATACCAGTTAATCTCGTGGAGACTTGCCCCCACCCAGACATCGGCTTGCTGCGGGCTGTTTACAATTACGACGAGGCCAAACTCATCTGCGCCCATATCAACGTCCTGACCTGTGACCCTCGGCTCGCCGTCAAAATCGATGGAGAAAGATTTGGCCAGAGGGAGCGCCGCAGAACTGCCGGCATCGATACACGGTGAATCAATGAGAAGGTGATAGTCACCAGCGACCCAGACGGCATTGGGGTCGTTCGGCCCAACAATAACGTTTGGGTCGTTCGCGTCGGCCCAAAAGCCTCGCATAATGAAGCAGGGGTCGTCGTCAATATTGAAGTTGGGGTCTGCGCCGAATGGAATGTTGGCATCGTCGGGATTGTCATCCTGGATGCAACTAAAAATCGCGTAAGCGTCGGCTTGTGTCCCACAAGACCGCAACTGAGCAAGAAGTCCGGTGCCACTACTGTCGGCGTTGCCCCAGAGGATGCTGTTTGTCATAACGAGGGGACTGTCGGGACAGGAGCCATATATTCCGCCGGCGGACAGTCCGGCCCAGTTGTCAGCGATAGTAGTGTTAATCATCTCGGGCATACGACCACCCTCGGCGGAGTGCAGGCCGCCGCCGGATTCAAACGCCGCATTGCCGCTGACAATGCAGTTGAAAAATGTAAGGTCTGGAGGCCCGCCGAAGATTGCGCCGCCGTTATTACCCGCGCGGTTGCCGGATATTCTTGTGTTTTTCATTGTGGCAGAGACGCGGGCGGACCCGTAAATATCGAAAAACACACCACCTCCATCGCTGGCGGCCTTGTTGGCACTTATGGTGCATCCGTTGATATGAATGTCCGAACCGCCCCACCAGATTCCGCCACCGCGACCTTCGGAAGGGCTGTACTGAGACGTGTTATGGCTGATAGTGGAGTTTGTAATTGTCAAGGTAGTTCCGGGCCCCCATCCCATAAGGCCGCCGCCGCCACCGCCGGCACTGTAATTGTGGCTTATCACGGAGTCAACAATCTCAATGTCGTCCGATTCGTCACAGCAAATTCCGCCGCCTCCCTCGGCAGCCGAGTTGCCAGTAAAGGTGCAGTTGGCAATCTGAAGCCGCCTGCCATAGTAGTAAGTGCCTTCGCTGTGCAGGGCGCCTCCGAACCGGGCTGAATTACCGGTGAAGGTGCAGTTCTCGATGATTGCTGTGCTTCTGAAACACTCGATGCCCCCCCCATAGTCGGCCGAGTTGTTAGTAAAAGTGCAGTTGATAATCACAGGTTCCGACTCGGAACAGTAGATTCCTCCGCCCCGGCCGGGAGAGAAACACCCGGTGATAGTACAGTAGGCGATTGTAGGGTTGGAATACGAGATTATGATTCCCGGCGCGCCTCGAGTTATTGTCAGACCGGCAAGAACGGCGTTTGCGTCCTCGTAATTTTGGAAATCGAAACCACGATGGGGGTCGGCCTCGGTGCCGTTGCAGTCAATAATAGTGGCGGCGACGATAGAGGGGAACTCCGGCGCGACGCTCTGGACGGTGATGGATTTACCAAGGAAATCGATGTCGGTGTTGTTGGGGCCGGTGTAGGTGCCCGGGAAGAGGTAAATGACGTCGCCATCGTTGGCATCATCGATTGCGGCCTGGATAGTGGGATAATCACCGGAGCCGTCGGGCCAAAGAAGTATGATTTCGCCGCGGGCGGCCTGGGACGCGGCGGCGAGCAGGACAAGGCTTATAAGGACTATTCGTTTCATTTTTCCGCTCCTTATTTTCGCAGTGGCAAAGAGCTTTTTTTTATTTTCAACAAAATGGTTTCCGGCATACTAGATGTCCTGGTTCAGCTCATTGACGAGGAAGGAATCTTTTTTGCCCATGGGGGTCTGCTCTCCGGGTCCGTCAAGTATATCGCAATACGGCGTCGGATAGACCTGCCATTCCGCGGGGGTTTCGGGGACATCAGTAGTAATCCAGTTTTTCCAGACGTTATCGTTATTGATGCCGACATTGGGGTACTGGGCAAAGAGGACATGGCCATCATTAAAAAGGATATTCTGGCCTTCTCGGCCGTGGCAGGCCGAGTTGCCGGTCCTGTCAGGGTCGTAGTAGTAATCGTCCGCGTGCCATGTCGGACATTCTTCATCCGGGTCGCCACCGCAGCATTTACCCTCGAGATAAGGCCGGGCGTTTTTGTCGAGGTAGGGGCGTCTGTCTCCGCAGAGGGGGCTGGCGGGATGACTTGCCGGAGTGACGGGAAAGCCCGGCTCGTAATAAGTTCTATAATAAGGCATATGGTAGGAGTATGAGCAATACTGGCCGGCGACGTATCCGGTTTTCATGTCCTGCTTGGCGCCGAAGTCCCAGACCTGCGTAATATCGTTAACTTCCGGGGGGAGAATACCGTCCTTGACGTCGGAGAGTGAAAAGACCCTGGTTCCGAGGTCTCCCCTGCAGACAAACTGTTGAGGTATCAGGTCGGCGTACTTTATAAGCAGATAGAAACTGGCGGTAATTGTTACGGGCGAGCCCGGCTTGCCATATTGCCTGCCGATCTGGTCGTACCAGTGTCGCAGCTCTCCGTCCGTGCTCCAGGGGCTGTTGGGCCAGCCGGCCTTGGGATACTGCTCTCGGTTGTCGTTGGAGTAGGAGAGCATCGCCCTGCCGATGGCGGAGAGATTGGAGCCGCAGACCATCCGATAGGCATTCTGCCTGACCGCGGCCCGGGCAGGTAACAGTACGGCGGTAAACAGAGCTATGATTGCGATTACGATTAGCAGGTCGAGTAATGTAAGAGCTTGCCTTTTCATGATTTTTTCTCCTTTAGCTCATTCGAGACTCACAACAGCAAGTTTCGGCGACTGACGT
>CP070830.1:1177838-1189623 GCA_020344865.1 Planctomycetota bacterium | reverse complement strand
TAATTTAGGTTTGCCATATGTTATAGACAAGCAGATGGAGCACTTGTGCCAGGAGGATGGCACCTGCAGGGCCATTTTTTTGTCTTAAAGTCATTCTGAGGAGGTGTGTATGAATAGAAAGTATTTCCTGTTGGTAATTCCCTGTATATTGTCCCTAAGCACTGCTGCTTTTGCTGACAGAGACTTGGACGCAAGCGAAATTCTCCAAATCTTCCAGCAGCTCACAGCCCAGCCCCGAAAAACCTGGCTCCCCGCCGGTACAATCGAGGCCACCCACGACGAGTACCAGGCGCCGAAAACAACCGACCCCAACCAGATTAACGACCAGGTCGGGCAAAAGGTCCAGGAATACATAAGTAATCCCTACAAAAGGGAACTAACCGACGAACTGCGCAAAATGAAGCTCGACGCCATACCCTTCAACGTACGCTATGAGCTCTCCAACGAGTATACCATGCAATCGGACGTAATCGTCAGGTTCAATGGAGACAGGTTCTACTGGGAAATCAACGTCCAGTCCCGAACAGATTCGGTTAAACCAGGCAAAGACCTCGAAGCCAATTTTATGACCGACGAATTTAACCTGACTTGGAACGGACGACGCGTATTCGCGTGGGATGGCGAAAAGTATACCATTTATGCTCCTGGTGCCAACCATGCGACGGTTGACGCGGCCGACCACCTGCCGCGAGCAGTCAACGGTCCCCTTACGGCAGGAATCATACCTTGGGGATATGGCTTTTACACATACGAGAACCTTTCCGCCGTCCAGTCGTCCGCCGTCGAGAAAATCGTCGACGGCCGGACCGAGATACACCTCACTATAATAAACTCCGATGGCTCGGACATCACCTTCGTGCTCGATGTCGACAAAAATTACGCCGTACTTTCCTGTTCGAAGACAGACGCCTCCGGCTCGCTTGTTTCAAAACAGTACTCTAATTACCAGCTTCTGGCCGGCCGATGGGTCCCAACAAACATCTTAATAGAACGCCGCGACCTCGCCTCGGACGCACTATTGGCCAGCGACCTCTGGGATATCACATCCGTCAATTCGGATGTCCCCGCCGCCGACGGTTTCGCCGTTGACTTCGATGATGGTACCCTCATCGAATATCACTCCTATATGGCCGACGAGCCCCAGGTTTATCGCAGTTCCGATATGCTTGACACAGACCTGCTCCTCGCCGAAAGACTTGCATTCCTGGCCGCCGAAGGCACCCAGCCGCAAAATTGCGCAACCGCGGCCTCGAAGTATGTTGCCGTCAAACTCGGCATTTCCGTTGCCGATGACCAGCTTGCTCATTTGGTAAACGACCCCAACGGCGACACCAGCCTTTATCAGATAAAACAGTTTCTTGAGTCCCTTGGCCTCTATTGCCGCGCCGTCAGGGCCGATGTTCAAACCCTCCGCCAGCTAAACGGCTGCGAGGCGATTCTGCATATCCCCGGCGATGACCATTTCGTCGCCTTTGAACGAATCGACAACGAATACGTCTGGATTGTCGACCTGGTCGCCGATAAGTTCTACTATCGCACCGATATCAACTTCTTCGGTATGGATTGGACCGAAGGTACCGCCCTCCTGGTCTCCGACCAGCCCATTACCGGTCAGTTTGATGAAATCACCTACGACGAACTTACCGCCATAACCGGCGCTGAGGAATATTATAAGTGCAACAACCTCATCCAGAACTACAGTCAAATCAAGTGTGACTACGTCGCGGGAGAATGTGGCGGCTACTTCTATGTATTTGAGCAGCGCTGGGGCTGTGCAACTGCTCAAAACGGCAGTTGCACCGTGGATGTCTGGCCGAGATATCACAAATACTTGTGCATTGACGACCCCCCCGGCGGCTGCGCAACAACTGGCGAGGCTATCACCTACTACATGCTGGCATGCGGTTAACCGGTCCGCCGAGGCGATTCGTCAGCTTTTTCTACGCATGCCTGCCGCCTGTATTCATGGCAAATGCCTTTCTATCGCGCACTTGCTCAAGCACACTGTGCGCCACCCCAACCCCATTGCCCAACAACACATGTAAGGTCATAAGCCCCCCGATAATAAGATTTTCAATCTATTTTGACATTTTACACAAATACCTCTAAAATAAGTAGTCATGAAGCGCGCTGGTTTCACACTCACCGAACTGATTGTCGTAGTTTCGATAACCGCCCTCCTTATGGCCGTATTGCTCCCTGTGCTCCGAGGTTCTAGACAGCAGGCCAAGTCCGTCCTGTGCTCTTCAAATATAAAACAGTTGCTCGCTGGCCTGACGATGTACGAGACCGACAACCGGACTCTCCCTCACGCGTTTCACTTTAAACGCGTTCCTCCACCCGGCGGTTATCCCGGCAACCAAATGCTCGACTCTCAGGGATGGTGGTGGTTTAATTACACAACAGACCACCGCAGAAAAGACGAAACCAATGTGCTTTGGTGTCCCGCCAATAAGATTACGAACATCCATCTTAAAAACTACATCCTCCACGGAAATTATGGCGTCAATCAGTCTATGTGCAAACTCGCTAAGCCCAACATCTATCTCGATGATGACGATTTTAACGGTACGCCGCTCCGTACATCGGACATCCGCCAGCCCGCCGGGACCCTCCTGCTCGTCGACTGCGGCTACAGCATGATAAACTGGTGGCACGCGGCGGATTCACCCCCGGAAGCCCTCGGTAATACCCGGATAGAGGATACCGCATATATACCCGGCCTCAGGATTAATAGTGCCAGGCAGTTGTGGCCCGGCCAGGAGGACGACGCCGTAAACGGCCGCCACCCGAGAAAGACGGTCAACGTTGGCTTCGCATCCGGCCACGTCGAGCGCCGCGACGCAGACGACCTGCTCGTTAAAAAAACCGCGAACTCATACAAAAACATCTCCCCCCTTTGGTCCCAAAGCAAAACCACCATTCAGGATTAGCCGTCTCTAACCTGCCCCCTAACCTTCAGCCCCCACACGTCAAAGACGAGCCCTCGACCGCCTAAAAAGAACTTGCCTTGACAGCCTCTTCCATCTCGCCCTCGGTCAGAAGCTTGACCGTCATCACCATTTCTAAGCCGTATACTTCCTCGAAAGGCAGTTGCGTATAAACCTCTATCCTTTCCGGAATCCGTGTCCCGCCATCCACAAAGAATCGCCACTTCTTCAATACAATCCTTTCATCCGCCGGTTCCGCGGCCCACCTCAAATCATATACTTCCGTTCCCGCCGCAAATTCCAGTTCGTCTCCGGATACGCGCACCCATTCCGCCCCTTTAGGAACCTCCGATACGTCATAAAATGGCACCAGCCCAAGCGAGTCTCCTATCTTGCCCTCCATATCCGCGATAACATCATCCGTCAGGCGAGTCGTCTCGCTCCGTCCGCCCGACGTAGCCCTGCTTTTTCTCGCTCCGTCCCGAATATCCCACAAGACTAATTCTCCCGCTGCTTTAGTCATATAAATACTTAATGTTCGTGACACCCACAGCTCCTGTGCAGGCTCCTCTTTCCCCGGCACATACTTCGCAATATAGACGTTCCTGATTTTGGCGACGGCATCGTAAATTTCTCCGATAGTAAGCGCCTTCGCCGCCGGCGTATTCAGCATTACAGTAGCCATTAGTGCCACCGCTGCGATTACAGCCGCGGCCCTAACATACGGCCTCCAGCTAACCCTTGATATTCTCTGCCTCACAGCCTCGCCAAAATTAATCCAGGATGCCGCCACTTCCGGCTCGACCACCTCCACCCTTATCGGATAACCACCGTAAACCTCGTCCCCCTTGCTCTCGCCTTCTGCCTTGGCCGGCTCCTCCATGTGGTATATTGTAACAATCTCGGGCTCCTCGCGATCCACAATCTCTCGAACAACATCCTCTAACTCGTCCCCTTCGCTAATCTTCTCTCCGCTGCGGACCCCTGCAAAAACCTCGCATAGATGACGAAGCCCCTCAACATCAAGATTCAGCCCTCGAATCCTCTCAAGGTCCTCCGAGCAGCGCCGGCACCGCTGTAGATGAGCCGTTATTGGAGTCGGTATCCTGATTTCTAATTCCGGGATGCAGAGACTCGCAAGAAATGGCCTCACAGTCTCACAGCTCACGCGTTTACCTATATATGCTAAGTGAAGTTTCAGTAGCCCCACAATGTTTGTGCTCGCCCCCACACCGCCGGGCTTCAATCGACTGCCGTCTTCTGACAGCACGCCCTCGAGCCGCCCCAACTCCTCCTGACACCGTGAGCACCGCCTGATGTGGTCCTCAACCCCCGCCGGAACCGAACCCGCGCCCTCACCGCTGAGCATCTCATAATAATACAGCTCAGCATCTCTGCACGACGAATTTAAATTACCGGTCTTCATTTTAGTCCCCATGACTTAACGCCAGCATCTCCCGAATTTTACACAGCCCAACCGAAATATATCGGCTCACTGTCCTGTTATCAACGTCCATCTCACTCGCTACCTCCGGCACGCTCATCTCCTCCTTATAACGCAGCTCAACCGCCTCCGCCTCCCTCGCCGGCAGCCGACTTTCAATTAGTTCCAGCATCCTGTCCGTCTCTTCCGCCACTATCAAATCGCTCTCCGGATCATATTCTGTGTCTGAATACTTCGCACGCTCTGCATACCTGCGAATCCGCGCCCGGTAGTTCTCAACCCTGTGAGTCGCGTTCACAATACTATTGATTATCCTTCTATAAAGATACCCTTTAGTGTTCCGGATACCTTCCGGCAGTGGCTTCAAAACCAATGTCAGGAAGAAATCCTGAAACAAATCCTCTGCCTGTGCTTCATCATTTATTCGGTAACGAATTACCCCACGAATAAAGTCGCTATATTCGGCAAACACCTTCGCCGCAGCACTTACCCCCGTTGCATCCCTGCTCTCGTTGGTTTGAAATGCTGCCACTGAACTCTCGCCCGCTCCTGTCTCCCCAAATATCACAAAAATCCTAAATAACCGTTAATAATCGCCAATAAAACTGTTGGGCCACCATTATATAGACCCTGTCAACAATTGCAACTAATTTTTTTGGCCCCCGGCAGGCGAATCTACGCCCCCAGGCTGCCCGTCCACTCCTCTAATCGTCATAAAACGCCAATCTACCTTAATTATTCCCTTTTTTGCCTCAATTTCCCTTATCTGCCGACCTGAATGCGAAAAAGCATCGGGGCCCGTACCTGCTTCGTAAGGGCCCCAAGCTGGTGTGATGTGTTCTGATTGTCTTCACTGAATATTACGGAAATAGAACCTCCTTCAGCCAGTTTCTCGCCAGATAATCGTAGTCCTTGAAGTTCACGTACCGATGGTATTCCGGCTCGTCGTCAACATAGTTCGCCGCCGACGGCACCGGGTGATATATCATACCACCGCTGCCCGAGTCGTGCGCGACCAGCCCACCGCCCTCGTCCAGCTTGTACCAGCAGAATGGGTCGTTGGGCTCTCCCGTCGTAACTATGCTCTGAATCTCGGACTGACTCAGAGAATAGTTGTAAATCCGAGCATCGTCTATCCACCCTATCACGTTCCGAGGCTGCCGGTGCATGTCCTGACCGATACAGGTCACGCCCGCGAAAGGTTCCGGCGCAAAGCCCTGCGTCGTGGTCTTCGTGTTATACGACCACGTCCCGTCGTAAAGATATATCGTCCCCTGGTCCGGCTCTACCACAAGAGCCGCGAAGAACCATTGCTGGTTCGGCGTACTTATCCCCGAATCCCAGTTCCACGCGTCCTGCATGTCGTCCCAGTTGAATGCGAGGTCGTTCCGCACAGCATCCTTGTTCCCGAAGCAAAGGCCCGCAGTGGTGTCCCCGTCTCGCTGGAATATTATGCCCGTCATCCAGTCGCACTGGTCGCCGTCTCGCTTCACCCATGCCGACATGGTTACCGTATTAGAATTCAAATTCAACGGTGGAATCTCGACATATGGCAGCACCTGCCCGGATTCGTCTGCACAGAACGTTTCAAGATCCTCAGGAGCTGACATAATCAGAAGCGCGTTGCCGTCATGACCGTCTGTCGTCCACGATGAATTCGGGTCGTCGTAATTCCTCAATGTCGCGTCGAAGCCGATGGTATTGTAATCATGTGCCAGCCAGTCTGCCGCCATAACCTCGACATCGAAGTAATCTATCATACAGTCGCCCGTCAAATCACCGTGAGGATAGGCTGCAGTGTCGACGCATCTTCTCGGATACAGTCCAATATCGTCGAACCATACGGTTCCCGAGCCGCCCTCTTCGGCCTGACCCGTACGGTAGTAGTTGCCGAAACCTATATGGACCTTGTCCACATTCGCCAGGCTTACGCCGCATGCGTCGAACACCCCGAGGTCAATGTTCCACTCCTGCCACCCCGGCACCGCTATGTCGTTCAAATCACCGTCGTATATCGCCACGCCCGCGTTGCTGCTCGTATCCTCCAGTTCAACCCACATCTTGTCGTTCACCGTAGCGCTGTTGCCTAACTTGCCGAAGAAGTGCAGTACCAGTGCCTTCGCCTCGCTCACCGTCCAGTCGCTCCCGATTGCCAGGTCGGCGATATCGGCGTCGATGAAAGAACCCACTTGCTTGCCGTAATCTGTGTACGTATTCAGGTAGTCAAACATAAGCGAGTTGCCCTCTCTAACGAATGTCGCCTCCTTCTCCACAAATATCTCCGAGCCGCTCTCGTTCGTCCAGTAATCATCCCACGCCGCATACAGCTCCGTATTCGTCGCGTAAGAGTCAAAATCCTCCACCGTAAGATACGCCCCCGTCGTGAACCTCCACACATCGCCCCGGTACCTGCTCGCACCGTTGACATCGTCAATCCGCCAGTAGTAAGTCGTCGAAAACACAAGCGCGTTCGGATCATAGGTTTTAAAATCATATGTATTGCCGGACTGGTTGCCCATAAACGCGCCGTTCGGGTCCTCCGATGTCGTCGCATCGTTCACGTCGTCGAAACTTGTCCCGAAGTAAACATCGTGTGTCACCGCGTAAATCCCCGGCGCCCAGCTCATACCTGCGTCCGTCGCCACTGCCTCCTCACCATTGGATGGACTCGGATAAGAGCTCTTGCCCAGGTTCGCCACTGTAAAGTCCCACACTTCGCCCTTCACCGGCCCCACATTGACCTCATCGATCCGCCAGAAGTACTGCGTCAGTATTTCGAGGTCCCTGTCCACCGTCCAGTTAACATCGCCAACACCTTGGTCGCCTATGTATGCACCCGAAGATGTATCCGCATCGTTTACCTCGGCGAAACTCGTCCCGAAGTAAACATCGTGCGTGCCCGCTCCGTCGCCCGCCGACCAGCTCAGAATAGGACGCGGAAGGTCGCTCGGCGGGCCCTTTACACTCAGCGCGCCGTCAGGAGGGCTCGGAGCCCATGCCTGCTCAGGGCCGGTAACTGACGCCGACACAGTCGTCCTACCCTCCGTCGCCGAATCGTAATCTATGCTCAACGCCGCACGCTTGCCGACCGCGTCGCCATAGCACGGGTCGCTCACAATCTCACCGTGCCCAACGCCGTACACCGTAACAGACGCATTAGCCACACCGCCGCCGGCGTAATTGCTCATCGTTCCCGTCTCGTCCCCCTCTAAGGTCAGCTTGCCCTCCGTGATGTCCAATGAGCCTGATTCGCCCGCAACCTTGTAAAAACGCGCGTTTATAGCCCCGCCATGCAGGTTTATCGTGCCCGGAGTCCCCCCCCATATACTCGAGGGACAATAAAGACCCTGCACCATATTTATCGTACCGCCCGTCATATCCAGCAGTCCCGTAGCTCCCCACGCGGCAACCTCCATATGCCCGCCGAGATTAACCGTACCGCCGCTCATGTAAAATGTCCCGTACCCGGGACCACCCGTCCCGCTCGGCACTACCGCAAGCGAAAACCTGCCTGTTGCCCACTGGCCGTTAAATTCACCGTAGCCGTACTCTACTTCGTACCCCTCCCACGTCTGCGAAGCCCCAACTTCGAGCGTCCCTCCCGTCATCCACAGGTAGTGACTGCGGTTCGGGTCATCGTGATTGGGGTCGGGGTCCTCTGCGCCCCCGCCTACGTTCGGGTCAAAGCTCTCTCCACCGCCAACCTGCACATAGTTCGCCTCCGCCACCATGCCTGGACCGATTGTCGGATCCGTCATCGGACCGCCTCCTAACACATAGTCACGCAGAGCCCTCGGATAGACCTCCCGTGCCCCTGCCTTGCCTACCTTCGCCGGGATGTTATAGTCCGGCACCTGATTCGGGTCCACCTTGACAAACCACATCGTCTCCCCGTAATCCCTCGCACCGTCTCCGTCGGAATCCTCCCAGTAGTGGTCCATCGTGTACCAGTTGTTCGGCTCGTTCCAGTCGTGCGTAGTCCCCCAGTCGCTCCACCAGCACTTCCGAACAGATTCCGTTGCTCCCCGACCGACACCGACCAGACACAATGCTAAAACTAAAGCCGTTAACACTAAAACTTTCTTAGACATGATAATCCTCCTTCGATAATCGAAAACTCCAGCCTTCCTTTAACTCCACTGCAAAAACACTTTAATCTTCAACACTCAACGCATACCCCCTCCACAAGCGCCACTAACCTTCAAATCTTTTCCATCAAAAATGCGTACCTGACTCGCTCCAGCTTTAGGACTTGACTGTGCTGCCGTTCACTACGTCAGTCCTGATGCGAATGCTTGATTCCTCCGGACAAAGCCCTCGCTCCAGCCGCGTACACGACCTGCTCCCTCTTCAAACGACTACGAGGCTCTACAATCCGGCACACGCAAACCGCACGCGCTTGCAAATATTATAACACTTCTCCCCAACGCAACAAAACGTCATTTTGCGTTTAACTTTCATCATTATGCGCACCACCCTCCAACCACGCTAATCCCTCCCGAATATGCGAAATCTAAACACCGCTGCAACCCCGATTTCTAAAAATTTAAAATTGCCCTCCACACCCTCGAAAGTGTATAAATGACGATATGGCAAAGGTCAGAAAAGTCATCCTGCTCATAGATACGTCAAGGGCCTATTGCCGGGGCCTCTTGCGCGGAATTGCAAAATACTCTCGCCTCCACGGGCCCTGGATTTTCTACCACAAGCCCCCTTACTACAGGCATCCCGCCCACTGGCTCAAAGCCTTATCACATCAAAAAGAATTAGATGCCGACGGCATCATCATCATCGAGCAGGAAAGACCACGCGAATTTGTCCAGCTCGGTCTGCCGGCCGTCGCCTCTCCATATATCGAAGACCACGTCGCCGGAGCCGCAAACATCGTCGGCGACAACGCCGCAATGGGCCGGATGGCCGCTGAGCATCTCCTCGACCGAGGATTCAAAAATTTCGCCTATTGTGGTTTTCAGGATATGTTCGGTGCACGAAGTCGAGGAGAGAGTTTCTGCCGGAGAATCGAACAGGCTGGCTTTCATACCCACCTCTACAAACAGCCCAGGCCGCGAGGCCACCGCTCGTGGCAGGATGAACAAATCTCTATGGCGGACTGGCTCCGGTCCCTTCCAAAACCAATCGGTCTTATGACATGCACCGACGACCGAAGTCGCGATGTCGTCGAGGCCTGCAAAATCGCGGGCCTGCACGTCCCCGAAGAGTTGGCCATTATCGGCGTCGATAACGATGAGCTCGTTTGTGAGCTCTCCAGCCCGCCCCTTTCAAGCATCGCACTCAATACCCAGAGGTCCGGATACGAGGCCGCCGAGCTGCTCGACAAAATGATGTCGCGCAAAAAAAGAAAGCACCACGACCGCACCATCGTCGTCCACCCGACTCACGTAGTGACCAGACAATCAACCGAAATCCTGGCTATGGAGGACCGTGACGTAGCTGCCGCCGTACGTTTCATCCGCCGTCACGCGAAAGAAATGATTCAGGTCAGCGACGTAACAGAGGCCGTGGCCGTCTCGCGCCGGACCTTGGAACAGTGCTTCCGAAGGGAGCTCCACCGTTCCGTCCTCGCAGAAATAAAGCGCACCCGCGTCGAACAGGTTGCAAGGATGCTGGTCGAGACCAATCTGTCCATAGCCCAGATAGCGTTCGCCCTTGGACACGCCGGTGTCGAGAATATAGCCCGCTATTTCCGCAGCGAGAAGGGCATGAGCCCTCTCGCCTACCGCAAGCGCTACGGCCAAAAATAAAATAAAAATCGCCCATGAATTGCCCCTGCGCAAAATGACGAAACAAAACCGTAAAATGATGTTTACTTCCGGCCAAAAAAACCTATAATTACCTGATAATGTAGCTCGGCGGAACAGTTATACCATTAGCGAGGGTGACTGTTATAGTGCTGGAAGGAGTCTAACCGGATAAGCACAACCATGCGCGCAAGAAAAGCATTCACATTAGTGGAGTTGCTCGTAGTCATCGCAATCATCGCCCTCCTTATGTCCATACTGATGCCCGCCCTCGCCCGCGCAAGAAAACAAGCCAAGATTGTCCTCTGCCAGTCCAACCTCAAGCAAATGTGTGCTGCGACTCTTATGTACACCGATAGCTACGATGGCCGGTTCTGGTCCGGCTGGGGAGCAAGCAACATCGACAATGAATGGTGGCTCAATGTCCTCCAGCCCTATTACAAGGACTACGACGTAAGACTCTGCCCCGAGGCCGTGAGGCCCGGCAGCGAGTCCATCTACGGCGCACGCGGAGCCACCTTTTACGCTTGGACCGGTTCCGGCTGGCTCGGTAGCGAAGGATACGGCAGCTTCGGTATTAACGGCTGGCTCGAAAACTACCCCGAGGAATACGACTGGCTCGACCCCCAGAGAAGATGGAGAACCGCCAACGTCAGAAACTCCGCCTTTATACCCGTCTTCCTCGACTGCAGGTGGATTGATGGATGGCCGCAGCACTTCGACCCGCCACCCACACACTCCGACGAACTCGCACCCCCGACCGAGTCAAAGTACATGATTCGCTTCTGCATCAACAGACACGATGGATACATAAACGGCAGCTTCCTCGACCAGTCCGTCAGAAAAGTCGGACTAAAGGAGCTCTGGAAGCTAAAGTGGAATCGAAAGTTCGACCTCGATGGGGGCCCGCCACCGGAGGAGTTCGACTCCATCGCACCTTGGATGGCCGCCTTCAAAGACTACTACTAAAAACCCACCCCCCAACTGCTCTTGTGTCTGGCGTCTAATATGCCACCCGCCTCAACGGATTCAGTTAGTCCACGCATTGACGTGGTTCTCATCACAGTCGGGCACGGCCGTAGAGCCGAAGTAAAGCTTCAGGATATCGTTGTCCGCAACGGTAACCCGCTTGCCGAGGAACCCTTCGTGGTTGAAGTCGGCGCATGCGCCGTTCGGCGGCAGCACCACTAGACCAAATGCCGCCTTCAACACGTCGTTGTCGGCAATCGTTACCCACTTGCCGAGGAACGCCTCGCCGTTGGCATCGCCATGGCACTGCTTGCGATAACACCAGCAGGCCGGCATACCGTTAGCTGCCCACCACGCGTAGTCTGGAGCACTCAAATTGTAGCATTCCGTCGCGGTCCCCGTGTAGTCCTCATTAAGAGCATCTGCCTGAACATTACTGTATACCTTCGGAGTAAAGCTCCACTGCGTCTTTGTCGGGCTAACCGTCCCGCTCCAGCCTGCGTCAACCGTGGCCGTATAATCGCCGTTGACGTCCGTTACCGGATCGCCCGGCAGACCGCCCATAGTCACGCCCTCGAGGTCCCTTATCGGCTCCGCGCTGGAAGAGACATTACCGGCAATCGTGAAGGTTGTAGGGCCGCCCGTAACGCTAATCGTATAATCCTCCACCTCTCCATACTCGC
>CP070830.1:1172480-1177738 GCA_020344865.1 Planctomycetota bacterium | reverse complement strand
CGTCATAAAATCGATAATCCGCACAAAAACCCCCGCCCGCTGCATCCTCGTATCAGACGCCTCGCCAATTGCCGGCCTGTCCCCCGGAACCTACGAAACACTCGGCCAGAAAGTCGTCCTTGACCTCTCCGGCCGACTCTATAACCCAAAAGGAAATCATCTTGTCGGCTCCTCTGCGACCCTGCCGCAATGCGCAAGCCACCTTGCCTCCTTGCAGCTCGCCACCTCCGATGAAATAATCGATATGACCTTCTACAATCCTTTAAAGCTTCTCAACATCAACCCTCGAATCATACCCAAAGCCAGTCCTATTTACCTCGGCGAACAATAGCCCACAAAAAACCCCTGTCAAATAGCCGTCCAAAGTCTCTCTTAACCTGCTTCACTTCTCCAGCGAAAATATTCATATCCTTCGTTCGTCCCGCCAATCTCGAGTGCCCGACTTCTCCTAAGTACCTTGCAGCTCTCGCAATCACAAATCCTCGTTCCCTTCAAGTGCGACACGCCGGCAACCTCCTTCGTATCCGTCAGCCTCGCACCCATTGCCTCCATCATCTGAAATGCTAACTTCGCATCTCTTTTATTGTACAGACCTACCGCATCAACAACGATGCTCACCCTCTTGCCTCGTCGTAGCAGCCCTAATGCCGTTGCCTTAACCGCGCCTTCGGCCGCCGCCCCAATCAGGATAAACTCATCCGCTTCGACCTCGCTGAGCACCCTGTCAATCCGCGGTTCATCAAACGGGTCCGAGCACCGTTTGTGAAAGATGATTTGCCTGTTCGCCAATAACAGGTCGAATGGCAGGGCACCATGGCTGTCCGCCGCAAAGCTCGCCCGCCTGTTCAGTATCGTGTACCGTATCTTTTGTTGCCCCGCCGTCCCGTCAAGACAGTAGTCATATGCGCTGTAACCGTTGTTGTTCCGGTGCGTCTCGCAAGTCGATATTATCCGGATTCCCTTCCGTCTCGCCCAGGCCATCATCCTCCGAACATTCGCAAGGACCTCCTTGTGGTTCCTTATTGAAGCCCGCCCCCCGCCTAACAGAAAGTCTCTTTGCGTATCGATATCTATTAGTATCTGATGCCGCTGCGTTTTCCTCAATTGACGGAACATCTCAATATCGCCTTAATCGCTTTTCCGTTGCTGCTCTAAGCCCGCTTGGTCCTATAATTCCTGCTCTTTAAGTATACGTCAATGCCGCCCTTGTTGCGCGGGGGGTAATTCCTGATTTAGGGGGCGCAAATCCCCTGTACCCGCGTTTTTCGTCAAATTTCGCACCTCCTTTACCTCCGTTTTCTCCCCTTTACGCTCTCCCTGCCCATTATCCCCCATAATCGACTTTCTCCGCCCACCGGCAGCCGATTATGTTTGCTTCAAAATGCGCAAGCCCCGGTCTGTCTCTGTCTTGTCTCCGGGCTCCTGAGTCTTTCATCGCCCGCGCAAAAAAAATGCCCGCATGCATGCGGGCATTATCTGTACATTCCGGTTTGTCGCGCTGCAGCCTGATTACTCTTCTAACTCCACTGGCGGTTCCACGGGCGGTCCACCCCGCCGGCCGCGATGTCTCATCCCGCGAGGCCCCCGACCCATATGCCTTGGCCGTCCGCCTCTCCTCCATCCGCCCTTGGTGTCCATCCGCTCCTGCCGCTTCTCGAACTTCTCCTCTACCTCGGCTATCAGCTTATCAAGCGCCTCGACCGTCTTCGTTGCCCCCTCGCCCGCTGCTATCTCGCGTATCTCCTTAAGACGTCCGACCCTCTTCTCGAACGCCTTCTGCGTCCTCTCGCGCATCTCCGCGCGTCGCTGTACCCAGGGCGAATTCGCATCCGCCGGCGCATTCACGTCAGCCCACCGGTGCATCCAATGCCGCCTCGCTCCGGGCCCGCGTCGCCCTGGCCCTTTGCCGCGCCCTTTCTCCCCGGCAAAACTCGCTAAACCTACAGCCAGGACCGTCAACGCCACAACCACAAAAATCACTGACCTTTTCATTATACTGCTCCTTAAAAATACGTTCACATACCTTTATATCAACTGCTTCCCAATTCTCCCCATTCCACAACCTATAGACGCACCCCGCCGCCCCTTTATTGCAGCAAAATCCCACCCCCGAAAATATTCATCTCCAACCCTGTTCACTTTCCGGCAATAACCTTGTTTGAATCTGGCATTCTCGAAGGCGAGCGGTATAATCTCTATTAACTTCTATTCGTGTTTCTATAGTAAGGGTTTTTCAAATGAACAGACTCATTATTTATTCTGTACTTACATGCCTGTCTATTACCCTGTCATCTTCCCACCGCCATGCTGATATTCCGGCCGAACAGCTTCTATGGCCCGATGGTATCAGGGACAATCCCATAACCTACGAGCTGCAAAACACCGTGCGTTCTGAGGATTACACCCATCCCGATGCCCCCTTAGGCACCTGCCGTGTCTACAGCAACGTTTCTACCCCTACCTATTTTATTTACCGCCCGTCCCCTCAAAAAAATACAGGAGTCGCAATGGTCGTCCTGCCCGGCGGTGGATATACGGACATCTGGCTCGATACCGAGGGCCACGACATCGGACTGTTTTTCAAGGAACGGGGCATTACCTCCCTCGTCGTGAAATATCGTACGAACTCGCCGGGCAAAGACGGCAAAGAACGTATGTCTAAGGAAGAATATCTTCCTGCCGCAATCGCCGACTCCGCCGAAGCGATACGTATCCTTCGCAGCAGGGCGAAACAACTGAAGATCGACCCGGACAAAATCGGCGTAGGCGGATTCTCCGCAGGCGGGCACCTGGCACTGTCTCTGTGTCTGAGCCCCGACGAGAAGAATAAACAAAGCCGCCCGAACTTCGCTTTTTTAATCTATCCCTGGATAGAGCCGCATTTTGAAAAACAGGTCTCCACGGCCGAAAACCTCCCACCTATGTTCATAGTCAATGGCCAGCAGGACACTGTAACGCCTCCGGACGTCTGTGCCCAGTTCTACCACACGCTTTGCAAAAACAACGTACCCGCAGAGCTGCACATCTACCGCAAGGGCGGACATGGTTTCACTTTGGGACTTGGAAAAGGACACTCTACCGTACAATGGACCGGCAGCTTCATCGCCTGGCTAAAGGACATCAACATGCTAAAAGACAAATAAAAACACTCCTCCCCTCACCCCTGCCCGCCGCATCATTCATAATTCATAATTCTAAATTCATAACTCGGCCCTGCCGCTTCCTTACCTCTCTGCCCCCCGGCATTCACCGTCAAATCCCTTCCAGCCAGTTCCCCACAAATACCTTCAAATCCAGCCCGTCTATCACATTATCGTTCGGCTCCGATATATCACAGTTCGGGTCCCAGTTCCCATCTCCAGGCCCCGCATACCACGACCCCGCAAAACAAGAATAATCTACTAATGTCACCCCGTCCGGACACACAAAATCTCCAGCCGGTATGGACCACACTAACTTCGGATAATTCGTCCCCTCACATATGTCCCATATATCATTCGGCCCGTTAATTAACTCCCCCACGAAATCCCAACCAGCATCCGTAAAAGTGCTCCGCGTCTGCATCTCAACCGTCGTTAATCCTGTCCCACCATCACTAGTGTCCATTCCGCTGCTATTCACATCCCAGAAAGAATCTGATACAACACCCCAGCTTTCCCCTAATAGGCCGCCAACAAAACTGCTGCCAGAAGCCTGCCCCGTTGAGAAGCACTTGGAGATCTCTCCACCCGTTTCATGATATCCTACCCATCCCCCCACATCATCCACCGTTGCTGAAGCGCTTCCCATCGAGTAACAGTTGCTCACCCTTGCAAAGTTACCCCCTATCAGCCCCCCTATCTTCGCGTGGCCTGAAACACTTCCCACAGCACGGCATCCCACAATATCTCCATAATTGGTTCCTGCCAATCCACCAACATAATTATGCCCTGTAATACTCCCCATGGAGCAGCAGTTTACTAAGGTTCCATAGCTACGACCGACTAGCCCCCCCGCTGCGGCATCTTTCCCGGTTAAATTAGACGTTTAATATCTTTTTGTTTTAGTTCCTACCCCCTCCCCCCCCTCTTCCCAGCCATTGCATCCTACAAGCCCCCCCACATTATCATTGCCTATAACAGTACCACCTTCAACATAGCATCTGTTAACAGTTCCACCGCCGTGCAGGTAGCCAATCACTGAGCCAACAGATTTTCCTGAACCTGCATCAACATTGGGATTCAGCAATCCCAAATTTCTTATCTCTGCATTGTCACCCACATATGGAAAAAATCCTCCAAAATCCCCCGTTGATACGTAACTAAAGTTTGAAATCGTATGCCCATTACCATCGAATACCCCCACGAAAGGTAGCGGGTTACTTCCAATGAAGTTAAACTCACTTCCGGAAAACGAGCTCAAATCAATATCTGACATCAACTTGAAGTGCTTGTCAGCATCACAGTGAATTATCCCAATGGCATTAAGCTGCTCCGCCGTATAGATTAGATAAGGGTCGCTCTCTGTACCGTTGCCCCCACCGTAAAATCCCGTTGGTCTGCTTATAATATCTCCCGCCATTTGCTCCCACACAAGGTGCGGATAATCAACTCCCGAGTCAATCGTCCACACCAAATCGCACCACCACCCAATATAGGTATTCGGGTCCTTCATCTCCGCCGTGGTCTTGCCCGTCCCGCCTGCGCTGCTCAACTGTCCACTCGTTTCCGTATTCCAGTACGAACTAATCACGTCGGTAGTCGGCATTGCACAATATCCCACGAGCCCACCTACTTTCGTCGCCGTTCCTGATACATTCCCTGTAGAGTAGCTGTTCCACATCTGCCAACGGTGCTTCCCAACCAATCCACCTACCATATCGTCTCCCGAAACTGCTCCCGTTGCATAGCAATTTGAAACCCTTCCTTCGTTATGTCCTACCAGCCCTCCTACCTCATCACTTCCTGACACATCTCCCGTCACATAGCAACCTTCAATTGTTCCATAAAACTCACATAATCCGACCAAGCCACCTATGTATGGGCCTCCAGAAATGCTGCCACCCTCAACGTAGCACTCGGTGATATTTCCACGATAAAGGTACCCAGCCATCGGGCCACCGCTACCGGCGTTGATATTAGGGTCTATCAGCCCAAGACTCTTTATCTCCGCGTTAGGGTCATTGATATAACCAAACAGTCCTATGCGATTTATCCCATTTGAATCGTATGTAAAGTTAGATATCGTATGGCCATTCCCATCAAAGACGCCGGTGAAGG
>CP070830.1:1168805-1172380 GCA_020344865.1 Planctomycetota bacterium | reverse complement strand
GACACGAAGATGGAAAAGAAAGACAAACCATACGGATATGAGTTGATAATGGATTTGCACGGGTGCGACGCGTCGACGTTCAACCGGGAAAGTCTGGACGCTTACTTCGAGAAGGTTTGCAACGCGATAGATATGAAGAGGTCAGACCGGTACTGGTGGGACGATATGGACGTTCCGGAGGAGCAGAAGCAGACGCTGCCGCATACGAAGGGGACATCGGCGGTTCAATTCATACTGACAAGCAGTATTGTGGTTCATACGTTAGACATATTAAAGGCGGTGTATGTGAACGTATTTACGTGCAAGGAGTTTGACGAGAAGGTGGCCGAGGAGATAACCAAGGAGTGGTTCGGGGCCAAGGAATGGAAGACGACCTTTATAGAAAGGACTTAAAATGATACTGAAGGAGCAGGAGATAGATATCCCACCTCATAAGGGGGGCGGAAGGGTGCTGGGATATCTCGAAGAGGCGGTGGTCAAACGGGCGGGCAACAAGGGGATACCTATAAGATTTGCGGTAACGGAGAGCGGGCCGAAAGGGTATCACTGCGAATTAGGTGTTTTGAGCGGTTTAGAGGATGAGAGCTTAGTACAGCAACGGCCCATATTCGAACTTGTCCGGCGGGAGGTGGAGAACAGCAGGGAATTTAATGCTGTGATGATAGTGCCGACGGGAATCGGGGCGGAGATAGGCGGGCATGCGGGCGACGCGGCCCCGGCGGCGCGGCTGCTGGCGGGCGCGTGTGATACTCTGATTACTCACCCGAACGTGGTGAACGCATCCGACATAAACGAGCTGCCGGAGAACGGATTGTACATCGAGGGCAGCGTGCTGTCGAACCTGCTGATGGGGACAGTCGGGCTGGAAAGAGTGCGGGCGAACCGGGTGATGCTTGTAACCGACAGGCACAAGGACGAACGCATCACGGACATATACGTCAATGCAGCTTCGGCGGCGCGGGCTTCGCTGGGTACGGACTGTCCGCTGGTGGTTGAGATGGAAGAGCCGATACGAATGCTTCCGGAGTATTCGAGCTCGGGGCGAGCGGTGGGTCGCGTCGAGGGGCTGGAGCGTTTGTGTGAAGTGCTGAGGCGGCACAAGGGTGAATACGACGCGGTGGCATTGGCAACTCTGGTAGAGGTGCCGGACGAGATGTTAGTGGGATACTTCCAGAGCCACGGTGAGATTATCAATCCGTGGGGCGGGGTGGAGGCGATGCTGACGCATGCGGTAACTCTGCTGTTCGGGGTGCCGGCGGCGCATTCTCCGATGCTGGAATCGATGGAGGTACTGAACATCCGGCTGGGTCTGGTGGATGCGCGGATGTCGGCGGAGGCGGTGTCGATGTGCTTTCTTCACTGCGTATTGAAGGGACGGCATTGTAGCCCGCGAATCATAACGGACCGGATGGTCTTTGCGCATCCGGGGGTGTTGACGGCGGCGGACGTATCTTGTCTGGTGATTCCAGACGGGTGCGTGGGGCTGCCGACGTTGGCGGCTCTGGAGCAGGGGATACCGGTGATAGCGGTGCGTGAGAACCGCAACCATATGAGGAACAATCTCGAGGAGTTAGGCTTTGCGGACGGCAAGCTCTTTATCGTGGACAACTACCTCGAGGCAGCGGGGGTGATGGCGGCCTTGCAGACCGGTGTGGCGGTATCGAGCGTGCGCCGGCCGCTTGCCGCGACGAAAGTCAGTGTTGAGGGGGCGAAACGGAAGTTAGCGGCCAAGATAGGCGGTTTAGCAGCGAATAAGAAAAAGGCAAGTTCGAAGGATAAGGGCAAGTATTCTGGCGTGGGGGCTTAGGAGGTAAAATTTCGAGGCAAGGAGGGGCGAATGCAAGGTGCAGCCTCTCCGGGGTGTGGGAATGTGGATCTTGGCCGGAGAGGCATACACCAATAATGGAGGTGGGTGTCTATATGTAAAGACCCGCTGAGGGGGAAAATGTTACAGACTTTCTGAAAAAAATTGGGGAAATCGGCAAAATCGGCGTTTTTAGCGGCTTTTGAGTGTAAAAAACCAGCCTCTCCGGCGGGGTGTGCATTAAGAATCCGGCCGGAGAGGCCTACTACAAATTATGGTGGTTGGGTTCCGTATATATAGTGCACGCTGGAGGGGATTTGTTTCAATCTTTTTGAAAAAAATTGTGAAATTTTGCAAAATTGTGCGAAAACGAAGCAAAAAGCGGGCCTAAAAGCTGCAAATTGGGGGGATTATTTGTTCAAGAGATATATCGAGGCGTTGAGGACGGCGGCGAAGGCGGTCCAGGCGAGGTAGGGTATGAGCAGGATGGCGGCGGCGGGAGATATCCTTGCGAAGGCAAGGATGGTGATGAGTATGGTGGCAGAAAGGAGGAGGATCTCGATGAATGCGAGGAGGATGAGGTGCAGGCAGAAGAAGATGGGCGTCCAGAGGGCGTTCAGGATGAGCTGAGTGATGAAGCAGGCGAGGGCGACGGCGGCCGGGCGGGTGTGGAGGCCCTTTCGCCAGATGAGGAAGAACGAGAGGCCCATTAGTATGTAGAGGACGGTCCAGACGGGGCCGAAGAGCCAGCCGGGTGGGGTGAAGGAGGGCTTTGTCAGGGCAGCGTACCACGTGGTTAGCGAGTCGGTGGTTGTAAAGAGCGAGCCGAGCGCGCCGGCCGAGAGGCAGAGCAGGCAGGAGATAATCAGCTTTGTTATGTCGGCGAGTTTCATAAGTGTCAATTATCGCTGAATTGTGGCAGCGGCGGCAAGGGGAAAAACGAGGTGCGATATCTAAAGTTGTTGACGGGAGGGAGAATTTGGGATATTGTATGGCGTGAAAAGGACAGCGGTTAGCGTGCAGGACTTGTTGGGATTTTATTTTGGGCAGGGTAAATTGGTAAGAGGCGGTGTCGTATATTATTAGTGCTGAAAGGAGAATAAGATATGAAAAAGGCATTAATGATTCTTGGGGTTATTTTTGCCGGGCTGATTGTATTGGGGGTAATTGGCTTTGGCGTGCTTGCCGTGAAAGGGACAGCGCTCGATAAGGAAAGTAAAGCATACGTCGATGAAGTTACACCGGCAATACTGGCTAACTTAAAGAAGGAGACACTCTTTCAATATGCGAGCGATGAGCTTAAGAACGCTGCATCTGAAGAAGAATTCGATAAGATGTTTGACTTCTTTGCAAAACTCGGCCAATTCAAGGAATACAAGGGGTCGACCGGCCAAGCCAACATTTCAGTTACGACAGAGAGAGGAAAACAAATTACAGGTATTTATGAAGCGCAAGCCAAATTCGAAAACGGACCGGCGACAGTAAAAATAACGACTATAAAGAAAGGCGATAATTGGCAGGTTCTGGGGTTTCATATCACCTCTATGGCTTTGCTTGACGAATAATGACTAGCAAGAAGTCATCGGGCCTTTGCCAGAGGTATGGTGTTCGATATTACTATTTTTGGTGGGATGAAGCGATGAGGAAGTGTTTGTTGGGGTTGCTGGTTTTGTCAACGGCGGTGGCTGGATGTGCGGAAAAAGGTAAAGAGGACAGCTTATACCAGCCGGGCATAAAGATGATTGGCTTTTCGGTCAGGTATCCGGAGGGG
>CP070830.1:1164508-1168705 GCA_020344865.1 Planctomycetota bacterium | reverse complement strand
CCCTTCCCATCTGCTTTGACTTGCGCGGGTTGATGTCGAACGCACCTGCCACCAACTCGATTCCGCCGTCCATACGGGCCGCCTTGCGGTGCACCTCGCCGATAAACGCCCCCGGACCGCCGCCAATCATTCCCATCTTCAACTTCCTATTCAGCTTCATAACTGCTCCTTTCCACAAAAGAACACACCGGCAACGAACAGGCCATCCTGGCCCTCATGGATTTACCTCATCCGTAAGGTACCCGCTCCTCTAAGGACGTCCCGTTAATTTTACGGACATCCAGACCAACAAAACAACTCTCAAATTTGGGTTGTTAGCCCTGTACTGTACGTTATAAGCCCATTTATGTCAACCACCGGAAATCGACAATTTTATCGGTGCGCGCTGACCGGCCTTCGTTGGCGATTTTGGCGCGGCTCATCCCGTAAACGCCTGCGAAACGTCCAAGGACACAGTTAAAAATCCGCAGAATTTTTGCCGAAAAAATGATATTCAGGCCGAATCCCATTGAAACGACAAAATCGTTCGTCTAAAATCCTCCAAATCTATTTCAAATACTCTCGAGGTTTGAAAATGTATATCATACCGGCAATCGACCTGCGGCGCGGCCAATGCGTCAGACTCATCCAGGGCCAATACCACCGTCAGATAACCTACAAGGACAACCCCGTCGAACAGGCGGAGCAATTCGTATCGCAAGGGGCACAGTGGCTGCACATCGTCGACCTCGACGGCGCAAAGGTCGGCAAGCCGGTCAATACCGAAGCGATATCAGCCATAGCTGCGCTTGGAAAATTAAAAATTGAAGTCGGCGGTGGAATCAGGGACGAGGCCTCCATAAAACAACTTCTCGATATGGGCATCGAAAGAGTAATAATCGGCACCAAGGCCGTAAGCGAATTCAAGTGGTTCAGCGAGATGGCCGGGAAGTTCAGCGGCAGGCTTGTGCTCGGCCTTGATGCGCTGGGTTCGAAGGTCGCCACTCACGGCTGGACACAGGAAAGTCCTCAGAGTCTGCTTGATTTTGCCGCGCAGGCGGCGAAGCTTCCTCTGGCGGCAATCATTTATACCGACATCTCCAAAGACGGCATGATGGAAGGGCCAAACCTCGAAAGAACGAAGGCATTAGCCGACGCCGTCCAGATTCCCGTTATAGCCTCCGGCGGCGTAAGCGAGACAAGCGACATCAAGAAGCTCGCCGAATTAGACATCGAAGCGGTAATAATAGGAAGGGCGCTATACGAGGGCACGCTCAACCTTGCCGACGCAATAAACGCCGCAAAGTAACTGCCATGCCAACCGCCACTGCCCAACGTTCTCGTCATTGTTGAGGAAAAGTGCGTTTGCGCGAAGGATATGGTATAATATCTGCTCGATTACCTTAGAGTTACCAAGTTTGACTTACACAACAAACATCTGGTGAGGCCGCTTTCGTCGCCTACAGAACATGCAGCAGCTTCGCTAACCGGCAACAGCAAAGGGTGGTCATGGATGCAGTAGATAAACATGGATTTTCCCGCCAAAGGCTATACGTATTCGCCCGTTCGGCCTTGTTTTTCATTCTATTCTTTCTGCTGGTCTGTTTTTGGATTGACCCCAAGCTTATCTATCATGGGCACGGCCAGTATTTAGCTTACCAAATCTGGGTCCCCGGGATGAGCACCTTTGTGGATTCGCCACCCTCACCGGGCAAGGCGGTAGAATTCCTCTCGGCAGTACTGGCCCACTACTATTACTATTCCTGGGCGGGCGCGTTGATTATCACCGTTACCGCCTGGCTACTGTGCGTGGGTACGGACAAATATCTCACTGCTATTGGCTGCCCCGAATGCCGGCCGCTCAGATTCGTTCCGGCGGTTATCCTGCTGGTGCAGTATGGTCGATATTACCACTATCTCTCCGATGGCCTGTCGCTGGCGCTCGGATTGCTGCTGCTGTATCTGTACACACGGATACCCCTGCGCAGCGCGGTTCCACGACTCGCTCTGTTTCTCATTTTCTCTGCTGTAATGTACACCATGGCGGTGCAGGCGTATCCGGTCTTTGTCTTGCTCTGTGTAATATTCGAATTTTCCAACAGGCGGAACCGGCGCATCGGGCTCTTGTGCATCCTCTCGGCCGTTCTTGTCCCCTTACTCGCAAATATGCTCATCTTCAATATAGACGTGTTAGACGCTTATCGCTGCACCCTGCCCATTGACCCGATAGCCGGGCGCAGTGGTGTTATTTTGAAGTTCGCCCTCTTTCTTTTCCTGCCAATCGCCGGCCTGTTCTGCGCGCTTCGGGCGGCCTTTACACCAAAGCGCGAATCCGGACGGAAGTGGATGTTCCTGCAGAGCTACCGCCAGAGCGGGCTCAGGTTACCAGTCGAGACGCTGGCCCTGCTTATCATCACGGCCAGCGTTTTTTCGCTGACCCATGACCGCTTTGCCAAAATACACCTGCGCATAAACTACTTCGCCCGCAATAAGATGTGGCAGGAGCTGCTCCGGGAAGCGCGCCTTCTGCCGGCCAAAGACTACAGTGTCTTTGCCTGCCACGATGTCAACAGAGCGCTCTATCATACAGGCCAGCTGGCCCATGATATGTTTTCATATCCACAACATCCCTCGGGCCTGATTTCCGCCACCGAACGGTACGCCGAGCTTGACACTCTTTACGAACTCGGCCATATCAACCGGGCTGAAGACACCGCATACGGCGGCCTGGCGCTGTCGAATTATTACCCGGCCGGTCTGCAAAAGCTCGCATTGATAAACATTCTCAAGGGACAAACCGACGCCGCCCGCACCTTCCTGCACGCCTTAAGCAAAGATTTCTTATACAAAGACTGGGCCGAAGGCTACCTGGAACGGCTCGAAACCGACCCGCTCCTGTCCTCCGATGAACACATCCAGCACATAAGCTCCTTAATGATTTCCGAAGATAATCTCCGCAGGAAGACAGCCGCCACCGATGATTTATACCTAATCCTGCTCGAGAAAAACAAGCTCAATCGTATGGCATTCGAATACCTGATGGCCTGGTATCTGCTGAACGGCCGGCTTGAAGACTTCATCCAGAATCTCAATCGACTGGATGATTTCGGTTATACTGATATTCCCCGCCATTATGCCGAGGCTATTTTGCTTTATACGGGGATAACCGGCCGCATCGTCGACCTGCACGGGCGAAAAATAAATATGCAGACCGTCAGCCGTTTCGCGGATTTCATGCAGCGAACTCAATCCTATAAACACCACCTTCAGAACGCCTTTAAAGGCGCGCCGAATGACGCCGGAGACTTCGACAGTCTAAGTGATTCCTATAACCTCAGCGATTTTGAGGATACGTATTATTACTATTACCTGTTAGTGGGGCTGCAACAGCAATAATGAAAAGTCACCGTCGATTTTTGTTTGGGATACTCACCCTTGGCGCACTGCTCTCCGCTGCGCTGCTCTACAAATCCATCGCCGGTATTGTTGTCATCGCGACTTATAATCCCGTCGGCCGCCCTCCTAAAATCCACCCCGACTACACAAACACCGTCATCCCGCCGAACATCGCCCCCTTGAACTTTATGGTTCGCGAGGCCGCTGCGCGATACTGCGTAAGGATACACGCAAGGGAAGGCCAACAAATCCAGATTAAAAGCCGAAAACCGAAAATCCAGATTCCAATACGGCTGTGGAAAAAACTGCTTGGTGCCAACCGGGGCGGCAAAATTTATTTTGACGTCTACACGCGGGACAAAGGCGGCGCCTGGAACAAGTTCGAAACTATCACCAACACCATCGCCAATGACGACATTGACGACTACCTCGTCTATCGCAAAATCAAGCTCTCTGTTACGTGGAAAGATATGGGCGTTTATCAGCGCAATCTCGGCAACTACGATGAATCCATCGTACTGCACAACAGCTCGTTTGGGGGCGGCTGCATCAACTGCCACAGCTTTCTAAATAACAGTCCCCGTAACATGCTGACCCAGATACGCTCGCCCCAACACGGCACACCAATGCTAATGGCTCAAGGCCGCAGCGTCAGCCCGGTAAACACCCGAACCCAGTTTACTCCCGGCCGGGCCGGTTTCACCTCCTGGCACCCAAACGGCAGCGTTATTGCTTTTTCCATCAACAGCTTCGAGATGTTCTTTCACACCGCCGCCGTGGAGGTCCGAGATGTGTTCAGCCATGCCTCCGATTTGGCTTTAT
>CP070830.1:1161869-1164408 GCA_020344865.1 Planctomycetota bacterium | reverse complement strand
TTAGAAGTGAATACGGCTCCATCAGGTTCACCAGGAAAAAGGAATACCTCTACGCCATCGACCTTGAAAAGCCGAAACTGCCCTATGTCATTCCCAACGTAATACCCTTGGAAGGCTCCCAGATATTCATGCTCGGTTCTGATAAGCCGCTTAAATGGCACCTCGAAGAGAGCGAAGACGACTATGACGATGAGTACGGCGAGAATCTGGTGATTGAACAATTACCCGATCCGCTGCCCTGCGACTACGCCTGGAGCTTCAAGATTCAGGTCCTGGACAAAAGCTGGTGACTCAATCCCCCAACCGCCCCGGATAAGACCGTAACAAAAGGCAGGCTGTATAACAAAGGAACCGTAAGCCTTATATTCACAACCCTTTGATTCGCTTGCGGTTTCTATTGACCTGTTTTAGGGCCTTGCCGGGCGGCTCGTTGTTCTTGCCGCCGCCCACATCTATCACTCTAATCGTATCCGTCCCCTCGAACACCGTCCCGTCACTGAGTTCACCGCTCACAACTAGGTCCACCTCACTTGGTTTCTCCACCTCACCAAGCATTTCCTGAACCTCTCTCCGGCTGAACTTCGCCACCGCAAATTCATCCGTCAACCATACCCGCTCGGCCGGGACTTCATCCTCAAGCAAGACCCTGTTGGCGTCAATCTCGCCAACATTGTAATCTTCCGTCAGCCATATATAGCAGGTAATCCACCTACCTTTGCTCGCTAAATTAAGTGTCCTGGGCCGAATCTTAACTACCGCTTCGATAGCGGGCAAAGATTCGAATTCATAGGCGCCCATGTCGATTCGCCCGCCGACTATGCGAGGCTTACCATCAAGGTCCGTCTCACCCGGCTCACCCACATAATTCGGGTCACCCGCATCTATACAGAGCGAACTCTCCAATAAACGATAATCACCATCAACCCAAACCGCATTCACATCATTCGGCTCAACTACAATATTCACATCATTAACATCACCCCAGTAACCAGTCTCAACAAAACAAGGATCTGCATCTACGTTGCCTGCCACCCACTCCAAAAAACCATTCGAACCAATGTACACATCGTTTGAACCATTCGGTACATCTGAATAAGCTAAATAAGCATCGCTATAATCCTGCAGCAGTATTTCTGTCCCAACTTGCGCATGGTTCGCCCAAAAAATACTATTACTAATGCTTGCTCTACTCACTTCCAAGTATAATCCGCCACCTCCTGTCGCAGTATTGCCTGTAATCGTGCAGTTACTGATAATCGCGTCGCCTCTCCGCGCGTATATCCCTCCTCCCTCGCCTGACGTCGAGTTGCCTGTTATGGCACAGTTTTTGACCGTTAATTCGCTCGTATGGTCGCAGTAAATCCCGCCTCCTGAATTTCCAGCCATGTTACCTGTAACTACGCAGTTCAAAATCGTTGCATTACTCGTAGAACAGTAAATCCCGCCTGCCATCCCACGCCCCCTGGAACCGCCCCGGTTCCCAAATATAATGCAGTTACTTATAACAGGACTGCTTCGATCGCAATAAACACCCCCGCCGCGGCGTTCCCAGCCATTAATAATCGCCAAGCCGCCAAGAACCGAGTTCACATCTTCACCGCTGTGAAAGCAAAAGCCACGATGAGGCTCGGCTTCACTGCCGTTACAATCGATGATACAATTCTCCGGCCCATTTTCCGATTTGACTGTAATAGCTTTGCCCTTGAAATCTATATCCCTGTTTCCATCGCCGGTATAAACCCCGTCTGCGACCACAACTATGTCGCCATGCCAAACCACATCGACAGCTGCTTGAATGGTATTATAGTCACCGGGAACGTGAACAACGGGTGGTATCCAAACTGCCAATATCTTTCTCTCTGTTCCGAAAGTATATCCTCCTAAACCCAGTTCGGCACTGATGGTAATCTCCTGTGTCTCTCCAATCTCATCCACAATTAATAAACCATTTTCATCAATGCTCGCTATCGTATCCGGTTGGACGCTCCAGTTCACTAACTCTGTCACATCATTTACATCTCCGTTATCATAATGGGCCAGCGCCCGATATTGTCCTGATGAGTGCTCCGGCACCTCCGCAGGACCCGCTATCTCTAATTCCGTTAATGAATGTACCCAAACCGCATGTTCTTCCTTCAGGGTGACGCCACCGGAAGTATGCTCCACAGATAATACCACCTCGCCTGATGCGTTTATGTCACCAGCTACGAACAAACCATTGGCATCTATACTCCCGTAATTCTCAGGCTCTGAGGTCCAACTTGCTAAAAGAGTCACTTCCCGCGTGTACCCATTAGAATAAGTCGCAACCGCTTCATACTGTGCCGGAAGGTACTCGAACACCTCCTCCGGCCCAGTCACTTCCAACTCAGCAAGCATTATTGGCGTGCCAACTCCATAGACTTCAATATTATCGACCCCCACTTGACAGCCTTCGGAATCATGTCCCCGTAAGCTGGTACGAAACTTTCTCAATTCATACGCATTAAACGGCCCTGAGTGCAACATAGACCCATTAAAATAAATCCTCCACTTCATA
>CP070830.1:1153691-1161769 GCA_020344865.1 Planctomycetota bacterium | reverse complement strand
TGTGACGGTGCAAAGCCGGGACGCAACTACTACACCGAGCTGGCCGAGAAGGTCCCCGACGACTGCGTAATCTTAACAGCCGCCTGCGGCTAGTACCGCCTCAACGACCGTGATTATGGTGATATTGACGGCATTCCGCGTTTGATTGATACCGGCCAGTGCAATGATTGCTATTCGGCCATCAAAATCGCGACCGCGCTCGCAGAGGCATTCGGTTGCGGTGTCAACGATCTCCCCCTTTCGCTGGTAGTATCATGGTATGAGCAAAAAGCGGTGGCCATTCTGCTGACTCTTTTGCATTTGGGAGTGAAAAATATAAAGCTCGGTCCGAGCCTGCCGGCCTTTATCACCCCGAACGTCCTTAACGTGCTGGTGGATAAGTTCAGCATTGCCCCGATTGGCAGCGTCGATGAAGATATGGCGGAGATGCTCAAATAAATGTAATTAGTCAGAGATTACGAATATGGTCTTGCGAAACATAGTCAAAATAAACGAAGCCAAGTGCAACGGCTGCGGTCAGTGCGTGAATGCCTGTGCCGAAGGCGCTATAAAGATAATTGACGGCAAGGCTAAGCTGGTCAGCGAAGTATATTGTGATGGCCTCGGGGCCTGTCTGGGGACATGCCCGGAGGATGCAATTACTATTGAGCAGCGTGAGGCCGCCGAGTTCGATGAAGAAGCCACTAAAGAGCATCTGGCCGGGGAGAAGGCTGCTGACGCCCCCTCTAATTTTGTCTGTCCTGGTGTGATGGCCAAAGAACTCAGGGCGAAAAGTGATTCGGTCGTTACTGAAGGGGCAGAAGTTCCATCGCAACTCAGCCACTGGCCCGTTCAGTTGAAACTGGTTCCGCCGCAGGCTCCCTATTTCGCCGGCGCAGATTTGTTACTTGTCGCCGATTGCGTGCCTTTTGCGATGGGTGATTTTCACAATAAGTTTCTAAAAGACCACAGCATCGCCGTCGGCTGTCCGAAACTGGATGACCCTGAGTTTTATATCGATAAGCTGGCTAAGATACTGCAGGCTAGCAGACCAAACAGCCTCACGGTAATTCATATGGAAGTACCGTGTTGTTCTGGCCTGACGCAGATTGCCCGCAAAGCAATCGCCTGCAGCGGAGCAAAGATGCCCTTTAAAGATGTTACCATTGATTTGCGGGGCAATGTGAGTAAAACACAGACCATTGAAGGTTAGTAGCTGGTTTGCCAGCCGCTAAATTCGGGGGCGGCCTGAGTAAAATTCTGCCTTCATGCTCCAATGACTGGGGGGGCAAGTCATGTCGTAAGGCGGGGGTTTGCAGCAGCAACGTCAGTAGATAATTGCAGTTGCCTCTTCTATCTTATCGATTACCTCGGCCGCATCGGCCGGATTGGATATGTAGCCGTCGAAGCCCTTCCTTAATAGTGCTTCCGACTCGGATTGGGTCAGGCGGTTTGCAAGGGCAATCACCTTGGTGGCTTGCAATTCATCATTATCGCGGATGGTCTTGCATATAGCCGCTGCGTCTATGTCTTCGGCCAAAAGGCTGACGAGTAATACATGCGGCGCGAATTTCAGGGCGACCAGACCGCCTTCGAAATTGCTCCCTGCGGTTTGCACTTCGTAATCCGCTTGGCTTTGGAGTGCATTCGCCAGGGCCGAGGCCCCGTCACTGTCTACGATAAGGACCCGTGTCTTGCCGGCCGCAATTGCTGTTGCTGGCATATTGTGCAGTTTCATAAAGCGGGTCAGCTCGCTGACCGGTATTCGGCGGTCCTTGCTGCCCGGTATGCGGTAGCCCTTCAACTGGCCGCTGTCGAACCACTTGGAAACTGTTCGCGGCGCGACGTTGCAAATCTTGGCCACATCGCCCGTCGTCAGTACGTTCTTTCCCTTTGCCATCTCTTCTTGTTTCCCATTGTTCAGACTTTACGCAATGCCCATATCGGCCCAAAATACGATGCTGTTTAGTGTGGGAGCCGCGGTTTATAACTTGCGGCCCAATAAGCGGTTGTCTCTATAATGCTACGTCCCATAAATACCTTCTTTTTTCTCTGCTGTGTTTTATAAGGGCCAGTCAGGGGGCACAAATTTCTTGCTTAATGAGGGGCGCTTAATATAATGGGAACTTCCACTCCTCGACAGGAGTGGACCGACAGGAATCGCCCAGCAGAACTCAGGAACCAAAGCTAATCGCGACAAAAACTTTCGTTTAGAAGAAATAGGAGAATAAGAGACATGGCATTGAAGATTTATTATGAGAAGGATGCCCCGATAGATGCACTAAAGGGCAAGAAGGTGGCGGTAGTTGGCTACGGCAGTCAGGGTCACGCCCACAGTCTAAATTTGCGTGACAGCGGGATAGAAGTTGCGGTGGCCGAGCTCGAGGGGACGGACAATTACAAGCTGGCCCGGGAGCACGGTTTTGAGCCCGGTGATATAAAGACGGCCATGGATGGCGCGACGCTGGTTATTGTAACCGTGCCGGACGAAGTCCAGGCGAAGGTTTATAAAGAGCAGATTGCGCCCAATTTAGTCTCGGGCCAGACCTTAGGCTTTTGTCACGGTTTTAATATTCACTTTAAGTATATCGTTCCGCCAAAGGATGTTAACGTCGTGATGATTGCCCCGAAGGGGCCGGGGCATCTGGTGCGGAGTGAGTTTGAAAAAGGCGGCGGCGTGCCGAACCTCGTAGCGGTCCAGCAGGATGCAACCGGCGATGCCAAACAAATCGCTCTTGCCTGGGCAAATGGTATCGGCGGCGCGAGAGCGGGAGTCATTGAGACGACATACAAGGAGGAAACCGAGACGGACTTGTTCGGTGAACAGTGTGTTCTCTGCGGCGGCCTTACCTCTCTAATCAAAGCCGGTTTCGAGACGCTGACCGAGGCAGGATATAAACCCGAAATTGCCTACTTCGAATGTCTGCATGAGGTCAAACTGATAGTCGACCTTATGTATCAGGGCGGATTGAGCTATATGAGGTACAGTATTTCCAACACGGCGGAATATGGCGACCTGACGCGGGGGCCGAGGATTATTACCGAGCAGACCAAAGCTGAGATGAAAAAGATACTCTCGGAAGTTACGTCGGGCGAATTTGCAAAAGAATGGGTGAACGAATATCAGACCGGATTAAAAAAGTTCAAGCAGATGTATGATAAAGACCACGACTGCCAGCTCGAGCAGATTGGCAGAGAACTGCGTAAAATGATGAAATGGATCGATTCGAAAGTAGTCTAATTGGATTGCGCTGATGTGTCGGGACAAGGAATTTTACAATATGAGGGCAAGTGCCGTGAGAGTTACTAAATTGTTGGTTTTAATCTGCTGTTGTGCTTTGTGGGGCTGTTCTTTGGTGGAATACTTTCAAGAGGAGGAGCCCCCTTTTAATGAGGAGCTTGCTGCCGGTTATTACCAGACCGAGTTGAAAGAAAGTAATGCGGCGGATGTGCTTTCCGTGATTCACAGGCCGGAATACGAGGTCCTCAGCCGGAGCAAAAGCGTTGTCGCATCTGCCGGGGAAAAGAAAGAAGGCCGCCAGATGTGGTTCAATATGGTTGCCTTCGACGAGAACAGAGCGACTGCGGAGCGGAAGTACTTCTTTGTAGTCGATGAAAAGGGCAAGGATTTTCTGTTTGGGCCGAAGCGGAGCCTTCAGTTCAACTCTCAGATGGTGCTGGAATCGGATATTTCGGAAGAGCCCTACGCGAACGAGAACGCCCAGCGAATTGCAATGCTGCGGCGGCTGTTAAAAAACTTCCGCGCCGATGTCGGCGAACTTGCTCAGGACAATAAGACCCTCGATGTTTCAGGGATGCTCGTCAATCAGACATTGCAGACGGTTCTGCAAAAGCTGGAGGCCTCGCCGTCGCTGGCCTCGAAGTTAAGCGGCGCCGACGGCTTGGATTTCGACCATATCACGCTCGGCAAGGGGCGCATTAGCATGATGAGCGTTATGTATGATGTAATAAACGTAAACATCGATATTGGCTCGCTAAGATGGACGTTTGAAGACCCCCTTGCCTTGGAAGAATAGCCAGGAACGGCCACGGACCGTTAATAACCGGCGTCTGTCGAATTTCCGGCGGGAGATAAGCATATCATTCGAAAAGAAAAAAGAGTGGGTCTGTAAGCCGAGTTCTGTATCCTGCCTTTTGAGGCAGGCGGCGGCCATTTATCTTGACCGACTGTTGCCAGTCGGCTCTGTCTTTCGACAAGCGACCTACCTGCTGTTAATACCCGGGCCGAGTACCAGCTTTTTGGTCTTGCAGGCGGTGGGGTTTGCCCTGCCGGCGCCGTCACCGGCGCCGCGGTGCGCTCTTGCCGCACCATTTCACCGTTGCCTGTGCCCCGGCAAGCCGGGGCCATCGGCTGTGTAGTTTCTGTGGCACTTTCCCTGGGGTCGCCCCCGGTGGCCATTGACCATCACCGTGCCCTGTCCTGCTCGGACTTTCCTCCGGCCCGCCTAAGACGAACCGGCGACCGCCCGACCCACTCTTTAAATTTTCAAGTTCTCCACACAATCCAAGGATACGATACAAGTTCGTGTCAGTTGCTATTATACCAGTAACGCGGCCTATTTTCCAGGAGTGATTTCAATGTGCTTTTTGAAATGATCATCGTCGGCATCGGGGAAATCGCTTCGGAAGTGCACCCCCCTGCTTTCGCGACGCGTTTCGGCCGCCTGAGCCATCAAAAGTGATACCGTCAGCATGTTCTGACATTCCCAGCCCTGCGGTGTGTCAAAGATTTTGTCCATCACATACCGCTGCCAGAATCTGATAATCTCCTGCGCCTCTGTCAACAGCCTGGCCTTGCGGGTGATGCCCACGTTTCGCCACATAAGAGCGCGTAGTGAGTTGCGAACATCGGTGGCGTCCAACCGAGTCCTGTCCGAGTGTCGAATCTGATATTTTATAGGGGGATGCTTGATGTGAGCGATGCCGGTTTGCGCCTGCTGGCAGGCAGACTGCCCGGCGGTCTTGCCGAATACCAACCCTTCCAGCAATGAGTTGCTGCCCAGACGGTTTGCGCCGTGTAGCCCCGTTGCGGCCACTTCGCCGCAGGCGTAGAGGCCTTCTAAGCTTGTCTTTCCTGATACGTCGGCCTTTACGCCCCCAATCATATAGTGTGCGCTGGGCCGTACGGGTATGGTGTCCCTGGTGATGTCAATGTCAAAGCTTTCGCACAGTTCGCTTATGTGCGGAAATCTCTGAGCGAAATGCCTCTTGCCGAAGCTGCGCACATCCAAGTAGACATGGGTCGAGTTGGTTTTCAGCATTTGACTGAGGATGGCACGGCTGACAATGTCGCGAGGCGCCAGTTCGGCCGATTCGTGATAGTCCTTCATGAAGCGCCGGCCTTTGCTGTCGAGCAGTACCGCTCCTTCTCCTCGCAATGTCTCGGTAATCAGGGCACGTGATGCGCCCGCAATGTAAAGCGTTGTCGGATGGAACTGCATAAACTCCAAATCCTGCAGTACGGCTCCGGCACGGTAAGCCATGGCAATCCCGTCGCCGGTCGCAACTGCCGGATTGGTGGTTTCGCGATAGAGCTGCCCCGCTCCTCCGGTGGCCAGGATTGTATTGACGGCCCAGATTATCTGCGGGCCTCGCCTGTCGTGGCCGATTATTCCTATGCATTCTTGCTCGTCGTTCGTAAGCAAATCAGCTACGGAAAAGTTTTCTGCAATTTTTATGTTCGGATTTTCCCTTACCTTTTTTATCAGTACCTCAGCAATCATGCGTCCTGTTTCGTCGCCGTGAGCGTGAGCGACGCGTGCACGGCTGTGACCGCCTTCCAGCGTGGTGGCAATGCACCCGTCTACCATATCGAATTCGGTACCCCAGCAAAGCAACTGCTCGATGAGTTGTGGTCCCTGGCGGACCACCAGCTCGGCTATGTTTCGGTCACTTATGCCGCAGCCGGTGCTTAGTGTGTCGGCGATGTGGGATTCGAATGTGTCTGTTTCATCAAGTACCGAAGCTATCCCGCCCTGAGCCTGCCAGGTGTTGCTCTCTTGTAGGGAGTTCTTGCAGACAACGATTACGTTGCAGTGCTCGGCTGCCTCAATTGCGGCGCGAAGGCCTGCAATGCCCGCCCCAATTACCAGACAATCGGTAAACAGTTGGTGTGTTGAGGTTGACTCAACGTTTACCAGATACCGTCTAAATTCCGGCTCTGCCATAAAACTCCCTATATTCGTCTGCTTGTATCACAGTGAAAGATGTTTTAGTTTCCCTGCCATGATAACCAAACAGGCCGAAAGAGTCCAGAAAAATGCCACAGGGCCTGGGCGCCTGATATGACTGCCCCCGTTAAGAAATCAGAAAACTGTAGGTATTCCATAAAAAATTTTTAAAATTAGGAGATTTTTTCGCTTGACAATTATACCTTGCACTGTATAGTATTGTATACCTCGAACAGCTAGCTACAGCTTAAGAGGATTTGCGAATATACTGTTACATACTGTGGGAAGTTAAGATATGGTACGACTTCGTAAACAGACCCTCGACGGCAATGTTGAGACGCTGCTTTTAGCCATTCTGGAGGCTGGGCCAAGCTACGGCTATGCAATCGCCAAAGAGCTAAACCAGCGCTGCCAGGGAATTCTACAGTTGGGTGAAGGCACGATTTATCCCGTTTTGCATCGGCTGGAAGAAAAGAAGCTAATATCCGCAAAGTGGCGTTTAGCAGGAAACGGCAGAGAGCGCAAATATTATCGTCTGACCGCAAGAGGACGCAAAGCTCTAGTGACGAACCGCCAGCAATGGCAAATGCTGGGGGTAGTGATGAGAAGGGTTTTAAAGTCCACAAAAAACCTTTCACCAAAACCTCAATTAAAAGGAGCAACAATATGAGCAGGGCATTACAAAAATATCTTGACCGCGTGATGATTTACGCCAATCGCAATGAAAAGGATGCCGCGCAGATTCGAGCGGAGTTGGAAGACCATTTGCTCAAGAAAATTGCTGACCTTGAAGAAAGCGGCTTGTCCCGTGAGGATGCTGTGTTTGGCGCAATTGAGGAGCACGGCCATCCACGAACGGTCGGCTATGGTCTGCGGAAGCGCTTTTCCTGGGTGGATGTGCGTACTCACGGCACCGCACGAGGTTTTGTTGCAGTAGGACCTAAGGCCGTGGGTATTATCGCTATGGGTGGCGTGGCATTCGGATTGTTTGCTTTTGGGGGTTTGGCTGTCGGGCTGATTACTTTTGGTGGACTGGCTTTAGCCGCGTTATTTTCGTTCGGCGGCCTATCTGCCGCGGTATTTGGCTATGCGTACGGCGGCTTTGCCCTTGGTTTGGTAGCTGTTGGAGGTTTTGCGTGTGGGCTTATAGCCACTGGTGGAATGGCAATAGGGTTGATCGTGCCTCAAGCTGGAACAAGCATTGCCCCTCAGAACTCCTCGCTTTATACACAATATCTTCAAGATAGTTTTCTGATGAGCAGGCAAATTACTGTCATCAGTACTTTCCTGTTCTGGGGAACACTTGTCATCTTGATACTTACTTACCTCGTACTTACAAAGATGGAATATCATCGGATTAACAGGGCTGACCCGAAATTGGTTGATTAAATTAAATTCGGGCTAACTTTGCCCAGTCGCATTCAGCCAAAGTGGGGACGATAAATTCTCCCAGATTCGGTTGATGGATATCAACGGTCTCATCAAAAGGCACAACCGAAAGTATATCCACGCCGCCGCAGTGGCTTATTATCTCTTCGGCGGTTTCGTCGACCGTTGTGGATTCGGTGGCGTTGAAACCGTTAATAACTACGCCGGCTATTTTCAGTTTGGCTGCTCGAACGCAGTCTATCGTCATAAGTGTATGGTTTATCATTCCCGCTCTCGCCCGCGCAACTATAACCACCGGCAAACCGAATTCAACGGCCAAATCCAGCAGGTCAAACTCTGTTGTCAGGGGCACGCGGACACCGCCAATGCCTTCGACGATGACTATGTCACTGTGTTCACATATATCGTTGTAGGCATCTGCAATCTTCTCAAAGTCTATCGGTTTTCTTTCGCGTGCGGAACTAACGAGAGGTTCTGCCTCGGTGAGATAACCAGCGGGGGTTATTGTCGCCAGAGACA
>CP070830.1:1150098-1153591 GCA_020344865.1 Planctomycetota bacterium | reverse complement strand
CTGGCCGTCTTTGTCTTTGCCTACAAGATGGAGAACATCGATATCGACTTCGACGGCAGGAGCTTCTATGACTTCGATTCCAGCCGGTATATATTCTTCGCCGTCAAATTAGAAGATTATCGCAAGTTTATGAAACGCCGCAGCCCCAAATGGCGCACCGTAAACCTACCAGCCGATAAGTTCCGCCAGTGTGCCATACAGATGCAGGCTCTCTTGATTTGATATCTCACTTTATCTTTTTACAAATAATCCTTTTTTATCCCTCTCTTCCAAGAGTTATCATATTAGTAAAAAGCCTCTCTAACACCTTGGAGGTTCTTGACCTCATCCATATATGTATTAGGGGGATTAGTACAGGCCAGGGGACAAAGGGGCCCAATGAGATTAAGATTGTTTTGTTCAGAGGTTGACCCTGCTTGGGAAGCAAAATCCCCAAAAGAACCAAAAAGAATATTGCCATTCCCACTATGAACAACGCCAGATATTTAGTCAGCTGTCGTATCCCCCCGAACTCCGCTTCAATTGAAAGATTACCGCTGGTTCCGCGAATACGAATCCTTGAAATGCCGACTATGGGATTTTGTCTCGAACTTAACATACCGGGCCCTGTAAATTCGACCTCTGTTTCGCTGTCGTGGACAATTTGAAAGTTGTTTTGAATAAATGCGTTCCTTGCGACTTCAAGGACCTTTTCCATATTTCCGCTGAACGGTTCCGTTTTTTCGTAATCCATAGTTAAATCCGGCTGTTAATCTGACTAATAGTCCGGCCACCTTCTATTAGGATTATAAGCTTTTCGGATAAAGCTACAATCATTTATTTCAAACTTGAGCTGCCAAATAGAGCAAAAATTCTCGCCCAAAACGAATTGTTCCGGTATATTGTAGGCCAATGAGAATCATAGCCGGCAAAAAACGAGGAATGAAACTGCTCAGCCCCAAAACAGATGTATCCCGGCCCATTATCGACAGGGTCAAGGAATCGCTTTTCAGCGTACTCTACAAGTACGACCTCCCCGAAGGTAAAATCGTCGCCGATCTCTTCTGCGGTGTCGGCTCACTGGGCCTCGAGGCGCTCAGCAGGGGGGCTAAGTTTGTTACTTTCGTCGAAAAAGACCCCAAGATTATTGCAACCTTGGAGACCAACATCGAGAAGGCCGGCTTCGTCGATGAATCAAAAGTCACCCGCTCCGATGCTTTCAAGCTTGGCGCACCGGTCAACAAGCAACAATACGACCTTGTTTTTGTTGACCCGCCTTATGCAGACACTACGCAAATCGATGACAGCTCACCGTTAGGTATGTTGCTGGCTATGCTAATCAACCAGCTCGCCCCGAACGGCACCGTCGTCGTCAGAACAAGCAAGCGTACCAAATTGTTAGACCAATATGGTCAACTGCAAGTAATAGAGCGACGCCAGTGGGGGACCATGGTCGTAACCATATTACAGAAGGCCAGTAAATGACAAACAGACAGGCAGCTATAAAAATAATCAGGCGTCTTAGGCGCCATGGCTTTGAAGCCCTGCTGGCGGGCGGCTGCGTTCGCGATATGTTGCTGCGAAGACCGGCTACTGATTACGATATCGCCACCGACGCTGTGCCCGACGATGTGATAAAGTTATTCAGACGCACATTAAAGGTCGGGGCCAAATTCGGGGTGGTGATAGTCCTGCTCGAAGGCAAACAAGTAGAGGTAGCTACCTTTAGAACTGATACCGGCTATGCCGACGGCAGACATCCAGCTAAGGTCAAATTCGCCACTGCCGCAGAAGACGCCAGCCGAAGAGACTTTACCATAAACGGAATGTTCTACGACCCACTGACCAAAAAGGTAATCGATTCCGTCAACGGCCGGGCCGACCTCAAAAAACGCCTCATAAGAACCATCGGCAGACCCAAAGAACGGTTTAGCGAAGATTACCTGCGAATGTTGCGGGCCGTCCGTTTTTCTACTCAACTCGGCTTTGCAATCGAGCCAAAGACCTTATCAGCAATCCGAAGACATGCAAATAACATAACCAAAATAAGCGGCGAACGCATCGCGATGGAACTCGAGGCGATTTTAGTCAGCCCCAACCGCTCAACCGGCGCATCATTGCTAACCAAAAGCAATTTGGCGGAAACTGTCTTCCCCGGCCTCGACAGCAAAAAAATAAAGTTAGCGGTTAAGGTATTAAACCAACTGCCTAAAAAGGTAGATTTTCCGCTGGCGCTTGCCTGCCTGTTCGCTGGATGTACCACCGAATTCGCACTCGACAAATGCAGGGTCCTGAAGCTGAGCCGCAACCAGACAAAGCACATAAAATTCCTGCTGGCTAACAGAGGCAAGCTGCTCGAAGATAAAATGTCCCTGGCCGAACTTAATTTGACACTCGCCCAGCCGTATTTTCGCGACCTGTATGAAATGCAAAGAGCAATTCAAAAGGCCCAGCGCAAAACCATCGCTCCGTTGACCAAACTGCGAAGGAGAATAAAGGCCTTAGGCGACATCGAATTGAAACCCAAACCGCTACTTGACGGCTACGAACTGATACAATTAGGCGCAGTCCCGGGACCGCGCCTCGGGCAGTTGGCCCAGGAAATGTATATCGCCCAATTGGAAGGTAATCTGCAAACCGCTGCTCAGGCAAGGCAGTGGGTGCAAGAATGGCTGCAAAGACACAGAATGATTAAAGAATAACGAGTGCAAGAAATGAACCGACGTGATTTTCTCAAAACCATCGGTCTAAGTGGTGCGGGACTGATTCTGCCGGGATGTGCCCTCGCCCAGTCCGCAAATAAATCTTCCGCCAAAAGACCCAATCTGCTCTTTGTCTTCGCCGACCAGTATCGCAAACAGGCCATGGGCTTTATGAACGAGGACCCCGTGATTACCCCTAACTTCGATAAATTTGCCCAGCAGGGACTTGTGTTTACTAACGCCGTCAGTTCCCGCCCCGTCTGCACGCCATTCAGGGCTATGCTCATGACCGGACGCTATCCACTTACAACCGGCATGACCAGTAACTGCTTACCCGGTACAGACCTGCAACTCAGCGAAGACGAAGTCTGCATTGGAGATGTCTTAAAGGCCAACGGCTATCAAGCCGGCTACATCGGCAAATGGCATTTGGAAATACCATCACTAAACAAGTCAAAGGAACCTATCGACGGCGCAACTGTCAGCTGGGATGGCTGGACGCCGCAGGGACCGCGACGTCACGGATTCGATTTTTGGTATGCCTACAACTGCAACGGCAGTCACTTCGACCCCGTTTACTGGAAGGACAGTCCGAAGAAAATCGACATCAGACAATGGTCCGTGGAACACGAGACCGACGTGGCCATAGACTTCATCCGCAACCGTCAAAAGGACAAGCCCTTCGCATTATTTATGTCCTGGAATCCGCCACATCCGCCCTTTATCGCACCGGAAAAATACAAAGCCCTGTACAAAGATAAGCAGCTTCCGCCGCGCCCCAACGTGCAAATGAGTGATAAGTACAAACGGGT
>CP070830.1:1146337-1149998 GCA_020344865.1 Planctomycetota bacterium | reverse complement strand
TTCGTGCTATGTCCCGTATGGGCAGAGTCTGAGCTAGCCCGTGAGCAAAGTAAGTATCATATAAGCCGCGCCCCCGCTCTGGCTCAGAAAGCTTGGTCGTGACAGACAACAGAACGGCCTTATGGGCATTATCCGGGATGTCCCCCAACATCGCTCCAACAACAGCCTTATGGAAATTTTCGTGGATTACCTTGCCCCAAGAGTCCACTACTGAAATGCCCTTGTGACTCATTTCGTAGCTATAGTCGCTTTTGTCGAGAAGAAACATAACCACCCAAGGTTCGGAGTTCTCCTGCCTTGGCAAACGACTTGCCGCTCGTACTTGATGGTTAGGAGATTTACTTTCTCCAAAAATGTATGCTTTCCTAAACTGTTCATAGGCGCTCGTATGAAAAATAACCCAAGATATCAATATGCCCAATAGCAAGCATAAAGCACCGCCGAATAATACATGAATCAGCTTCAGACGACTTCTGCCCATATGTGTCTTTCCCTCTTGACAAATCTTCACAGGCGGCGTCTTTAAGTCCCTCTCCTTTTTCACTTAAACATAAAGCCCGCGTATCGCCCGGTCTCGCCAAGGTCCTCGTCGATTCTAAGTAGCTGGTTGTACTTGCAGATTCTGTCCGTCCTGCACAATGAGCCCGTCTTTATCTGCCCGACTCCAGTGGCCACGGCCAAATCGGCAATCGTGCTGTCTTCGGTCTCGCCGCTGCGGTGACTTATCACCGCCGTCCAGCCCGCGCTGCGGGCCATGTTAATCGCCTCGAACGTCTCGGTAAGCGTCCCTATCTGGTTGAGCTTTATCAGTATCGAATTCGCGCAGCCCAGCTTTATCCCCTTGGCCAGCCGCTTGGTATTGGTAACGAACAAATCGTCGCCGACCAGTTGGATTTTATCGCCGAGTTTCTTGTTCAACTTCGTCCAGCCGCTCCAGTCGTCCTCAGCCAGCCCGTCCTCAATCGAAATAATCGGATACTTACCAACCCACTTCGCCCAGTGATTGACCATAGCGTCGCTGGAGACCTTCTTCTTCGGAGCCGACTTAAAGAACTTGTAGGACTTCGTCTTACCGTCGTACATCTCGCTCGCCGCCGGGTCAAGAGCAATCGCAATTTCCTTACCCGGCTTGTAGCCCGCCTTCTTTATCGCCTCCATAACGACCTGAAGAGCCTCTTCGTTGCTCTTAAGCTGCGGCGCAAAACCGCCCTCGTCACCGACGCTCGTGGCCATACCCTTGCCCGATAGAACCTTCTTGAGCGTGTGGAAAGTTTCCGCTCCCATCCGAAGAGCCTCGGGAAAATTCTTTGCGCCTATCGGCATAATCATAAATTCCTGAAAGTCGACGTTGTTGTCCGCGTGTTTTCCGCCGTTTAGAATATTCATCATCGGAACGGGAAGAATATTGGCGTTGCACCCGCCCAAGTAGCGGTACAAGGGCAGCCCTGCCGATTCCGCCGCCGCCTTCGCCGCCGCCAACGAAACGCCCAATATCGCGTTGGCGCCCAACTTGGCCTTGTTCGGCGTGCCGTCCAGCTCAATCATAAGGGCATCGAGCTCTTCCTGCTGTCCGGCGTCCATACCGAGAACCTCCGGCGCAATGACCTCATTTACGTTCTTAACCGCCCCGGCAACGCCCTTGCCCATATAACGCTTCGCCCTCGTATCGCGAAGCTCTATCGCCTCGTAAGCGCCCGTACTGGCCCCCGATGGCACCGCCGCCCTGCCGACTGCCCCGTCGTCAAGAACCACGTCAACCTCAACGGTGGGGTTGCCTCGCGAATCCAGTATCTCCCTTGCCCGAACGTCAACTATCGTCGTAAACATCGAATCTCCTTTCACTAACCATCAAAATCCTACTTTCTCTTGCCTTGCGACTTCTGGCCAGAGCCTACCGACTTTCAACCGCGCCGTCAAGGCCCCACCGCACAAACTCCCCTGCCAAGCGGCATCGCGCAGTAATATAACAACACGACCCGCTCAAGCATCTAAAAATCTAACAGCTTGCGGTGACCGCTTTCTGGCCTGCCGAGTACCCTACGTCCCAAAAAAACCACGCTTTACGGCCACAAAATGCCTTTTCTACAACAAAACCTGCAACCACCGCCGTCCAGAGCCTTTTTGCATTGACACGCCACTTGGCCGCTGATATAATACTATTAGATTGGATGGCAATAATTACCAGCCGGGTGGGTGATGTTAAGAATAACCGCGGCTGGAAAATATAGCCGGGTTATTGTGTTGCAAAAGGAAAATATGATGAAGAACGTTTCCGTCTCGACCATTTGGGTTATCGTCCTGTGTGTTTTGGTTATCTCCCTTGCCGGTTGCGGATACTTCGCACAGCCTGGAGAAACCTTGGCCGAAGGCCACAGGAGGCATCTGCGAAACCTCTCCATAAACCACCAGAACATGATGCGCGACCTGGATGTGTTCTGGCTCTCTGATACACACAGCAAAAACTCCATTATGAGGGCAGAATAACGCTCGTAATCGGCGCTGGAGTGCCGTTTTGCAATAGATTGCAGATGGGGACCTCCGCATAAGGACAGGGCCCCGCAAAGGGATTTGATTAGTGGAAACGCTCATCGACTATTTCAGCCGGCTGGCTATATATAATTGGTGGGTTGTTGTCATCGAACTATTCCTCATCGGCCTCGTCGTCTACTGGGCCGTCGATTTCCTCGAAGGAACACGCGGAGAAAGGCTGTTCCGTGGCGTAATCTTTATCCTCATCGCAGGAGCACTCATCTTGAATCTCTTCGTCGAAAAGTTCGGCTTCGAAAGGCTCCAGTACCTCTATAAGGGCTTCTTGGTCGCAGTATTGATCATTGCCGTTGCGGGATTCCAGCCCGAAATCAGAAGGGCCCTTATAAGAATAGGCCGCGCAGGAATATTGACAGGTACTTCACAACAATTGTCAAGAACCGCCGAGCAGATTATTACCGCCGTAACCGACCTCTCCGCTGCAAAAATCGGCGCCATCATCGTTATCGAAAAACGTGTCGCTCTGGGAGAATTTATCGAAACAGGCGTCAGAATGGACGCCAGAGTAACCACCGAACTGCTCAAGACCATCTTTCATCCGGGTTCCCCCCTGCACGACATGGCCGTCATAATCCGGGGTGACAGAGCTGTGGCCGCCAGAGTACAGCTGCCGCTCGCTGAGGTCGGAAGCGTCGACGGAGTAGACCTCGGCTCCAGACACCGCGCAGCCATCGGAATAACCGCCGGCTCGGACGCCATGTGTCTGGTGGTCAGCGAGGAAACCGGTGTCATCTCTGTCGCACAGAGCGGAGAACTGACACTTAACATAACTGAATCGCAGCTCAGAATGCACCTGACAAGTGTTATGGAAGAGATGACGCCGACATTCGAGCGATTCCGGAGGTTCGCAAGGAAAATACCGACTACAAAGCAGAAATCTTGAATTGAAAAACTAACCCGGCGTCAAAATAATGATAATAAGAAAAATCAACTCCGGCAAAATACTGGTGGTCGTCTTCATAACCGTCCTGATATGGGTCTGGGCCGACCTGGCGCTCGATGAAGAGCTGCCCGACAAGCCCGCCGTAATCGTCATAGACGAATCCGCAACGCCAAAGCTCTGGGTGAGCTTCAACCAGAACCGGACCGCCGATATCAAAATAACCCTCTCAGG
>CP070830.1:1143569-1146237 GCA_020344865.1 Planctomycetota bacterium | reverse complement strand
GCGGATGTCTTTGAGCAGCTGAGGCAGGTCGATGTTCTCGGCGTCGATTTTGTTTACGACAATGAGCCGGGGGATATTGGCCTTAGCGGCAAGTTCGAAGAGTTTTCTGGTGTTTGTCTCTATGCCGGCGGCGGCGGAGATGACGATAAGGGCGGTTTCGGCGGCGGGAATGGCCTTGATTGCCGTACCGAGAAAGTCCGGGTAGCCAGGGGTGTCGATGATGTTTATAGCGGTGCCGGCGTGGGTGGTGTGGACTACGGCCGAGGTGATGGAATGCTGGCGGGCCTTTTCCTCGTCGTGGTAGTCGCAGGTTGAGGTTCCGTCGTCGACGCTGCCGAGGCGGTTGGTGGCGCCGGTCTTGTGCAGGACAGCCTCAGCAAGGGAGGTCTTGCCCGCGCCGCCGTGTCCGAGAAGGACGATGTTACGAATATCGCTGGTACTGGCCACTTTCGAATCTCCAAAAAGACTGAATTATCACGGATTTTCGTATAAAAGCGTGATATTACAATAACAGGGGGGTAAGGACAAGGAATTTTTTGCTTTTGCGGCTGGTAATCGTGCGTAAGGCGGATTTGTGGACGGGTGGGCGGAGGCGGATGAAACTATTATAAAAAGTTCTGGAAGTACCGCAAACCATAGCTATACTTAGATATATGATATGCGGCGGTACCTTAGTAGTGGGAATCGAACCAGCAAAAGCAACAAGCCTGCGCCATAATGCAAGAAACGCCTTGATAGATGAGATGCTAGGATTCTGAGTCACGGAAGGATTAGACAACCAATAATATTTGAGCTAAAAAATGACAACTGCTTTAAGCAACAAACTGAAAGTTATAATATCTTTTATATACCACTCTTTCAAATTAGAAGTTCCATATACCCCAAAAGAGGTCGTAACAAAACTGGATGAGATTATCGACACAGAGGGAGTATATTGGCAAGACACCAAGAAGGTTTATGAAGGATATCTTGGCGAAGATGGCTTTAGAATTAAATGTAAGGCTACAGAAAATACCTTTTCAGCAGTGGTAATACGTGGACGGTTTGAAAAAACTCACACGGGAACTAATGTCGAAATTAACATTCGTTTTGCGTATATAATGTACGTAGTATTTGTAATTTTCGTTCCCGGGCTTCTTGCAGAAAGTATAGTTGATTTTGTCGGAGGCAGGAATTGGATAGCAGCTCTGCTGGGGGCACTTTTCGCGGGTGTTGCGCTTACTTGTATCTTCTGGTATGAGGTCAGACGTTTTAAACGCGCTGTCTCAAAAATCTTTTTAACAAAGTGGAAACAAGAAAATGTATCATCGACTTAGTGCATTCAACAGGCCCACAACAGGTGTCTGACCTACTGATGGTGTTGTTGTGGTAATGACGGAGGTTGACCGAGAATATGAAGGGCGAAGCGGAGGTATTAAAATAAAAAGGGGGCGATAGATGAATTTTTTTGGTGGGGGTTGAGCAGGGGGCAGGGGTGATTTTATTGGACATTTAAGCGGGCGGCGGAGGGTGTTTGGCGGGTGGGGCTATATGTTGTGTTTTTGGCAGATGTAAGATGATATGTGGTGGTTCTGGTTATAGGTCGTTGGGTGAGAGTGTCAGGCGCGGGCTAAAGAAAAAATGTTCGCGGTGTCGATATTGCGGAAGTTCAAAGGGGGCAAATCATGAGCGTTGAAGGACATTTGGATATGAGTAAAAGGGAGTTGATAGACTGCATATGTGAAATCAACAGGACGGCGAAGCCGGAGTTCCTTGCGAGTTTCTCGGAGGAGGACCTGAATACCTATCTCGAGCATCTGATGGAGCTGGACCTGAAAGAATTAGCTGTGTGCAGCGCTTACGCTTAGGGTCAGCTATTGATATCCATAGATAGTCGGTTATGGGATGTGGGTGATGTTCTCATTTATTTGACGGCGAATCCCTCGTTTTCCTTGAAGGTGGCGGCCGTCTGCACGTCTGCGGGCTTGACGGCGGTAATAACTGCTCTTTCGCCGGTCTTAACCAGATAGAGGACGTAAAACTCGGATATGCTCTGGGCCTGTGCGGTGAGCCAGACGGCATCGGGGAATGGGTCAGCAACTGAGGTGTCTTCCGCGATGCTAAGCCCCTCTGCTGTGTCATCCGCCTTGAGTCCGCAGTAATCGACTTCGTAGATGATTTGGTCGCCTGATTTGGCTGCGGCGACGACTCCGACGGGTTTATGAATCAGGCCGGAGAGTTCTACGAGTGTCGGTAGCTGGCCAGTGCTTATCGGCAGGCCGGTGGAGGGTTCGTTGCACTTTAGTGAAAGTAATCTGTAACCGTCGAGGGGTCTTAACATTCTGGAGAAGGGCGAGGCTTTTCTGCGGGACGCTCTCTCGGAAGCTTCTTCTTCGCCGGCGGGTTTTTGCAAAATCAGCTCGGCCTGAACGTAAGTGATTCTGCCGTCGTCGAACTGAGCGGGCTTTTGACTGCGCTGCGTCTGGAACTTGCGCCACTGGTTCGGGTCGTCTATATCGAGCTCACAGCCGGAGAGAAGCTTGGAAAGCGTAGCTAACTCGGTGCCGTAGATTTTGGCGGAGGTGACGGGCTGAAGCTCGGCGATATCTGTCGCACACTCGGACATTTGAATGAAAGGTTCGGCCGGCGGAGCATTTTCGTAGGCTATGGGCGAGGGGAGCTCGGCGAT
>CP070830.1:1139258-1143469 GCA_020344865.1 Planctomycetota bacterium | reverse complement strand
GACCAAAACAGTGATATTTAATTTTCGGCTCATTTGTGTTTACTCTTGTTGATTGTGAGGGTACTATTTGCGATGGCTGTAAGCAGAGCGGTCAGGCCTATGAGGTTGTCGGTTTCGTTACTTGCCGCATATAGCTGGAGGGCTTCGCAGCGGGCAACAAATTTATTGACCAGTCGGTATATGTCATATTTGCGGTGTCCGGTCCAGCCTGCGACGCTGTCAATTATGCGGCGTCGGTGTCGACGCAAGAGCTTGGAGGCCTTGATTTTTGAGTCGCTGTGTTTAGTGGTGAACAGCGTTCTGAGACTGTCATCGTAAAAGCCGTGAAACTCAGTGCCAAGTGCCTCGCGTTTTCGCTGGTAATAAGCGGCAAGTGTGGAGGTCATTCTTGAGGCGGACCAGGGGGGCTTCTGGCGGGCGGTGACTAGTGGGGGCTGATTGCAGACGGTGCTCATCAGGTAGTCGACATACTGGAGTTTTTTGATGACCGGCCAGTTACGGTACTTTAGCTGCCAGGGACTGTCGGGTTCAAGCCAGACGGCGAAGGTTTCGGCAAAGTCTTCATCGGGATGGGCCTGCGCGTAATAGTCCTGCAGGTGTATGACAAATCGTCTGGAATAGGGCTGATAGTGGTAGTAATCCGAATAGCGTGCCGTGAAACGGCCGAATAACTGGCGCCATCGGGTCTTCTGGTAGAGTTTGTATGCGTAGTTGAGTGCGTGGCCGCATTCATGGCGGAGTAGTTTGATGCAGGCTTGCTCGGTGCCGCCTTCAACCTCGAGCATCATCTTCTGCTCGATACTCTTTAGTCGCGGATGGGCCAGACAAAAAGGTATACCAATAATCGGGACCTTGTCAGGGCAAAGCCACTCGTCGGCCAGGTAGCAGGGTGGGTGAAAGTCTATGCCCTTGGCATCGAGCTCTGCGTAGAGCCTAATTACGAGCGGCTCGACCTCAGAGCCGGAGACCTGCACATTCAGGTCCCGGACGCGTATCTGCATAATTTCATCGTCGGGCAAATCCTGCCAATCTTTTGTTTTTTGTGTCTTTGCCATACGAGCTACTTTCCTGCCCCGCATATATGGCACGAACTACAAGAAGCAAATCCCAAAGTCGGTACAGCAACAGGGCGCATCGAAACCTGACTCATTCTCACCTTATAACAAACGGAGTGCGTTTTGGCAAGCTGGCGAAGCCGCCGTTTGCGATGATGGCTTAGAACAGGAGGTGCTGCAGTAATATTTTGACCCCGAGAGCGACCAAGATGAGCCCTCCAGCGGCTTCGATTTTGCTTTCGAAGAGGTGGCCGACGCTTTTGCCAAGCAGCGTTCCAATATATGAGAGGGCGAAGGTAACGAGGCCGATTATAATTACGGCCGCAGCAAGCGGAACGCGGAGGAGCGGCAGGGTAATTCCGACGGCGAGGGCGTCGATGCTGGTAGCTACGGAGAGAACGAGCAAGACAAAGATATTGGCCGGATTGAGTTCTTTCTCGGCGGGGGCGATTTTGAATGCCCCGTAAATCATTTTGGCGCCGACGGCGGTCAGAAGGGCGAAGGCCACCCAATGGTCATAGTTTCGTATGTAGTCTCTGAGGCCGAGTCCGGCCATGGCGCCGATTAAGGGCATGAAGACCTGAAAGGCACCGAAGAAGAAGGCCATGCGGAGAGCGTGTTTTATATTTAGCTGCTTGCAGGCCGTGCCGCTTGCGATGGAGACGGCGAAGGCGTCCATCGCCAGGCCTACCGCTATAATTGCAATTGTGAGAAGGTACATGACCGTCTGCCAATGCTCCGTTAGTTGCCGGTTTTCGTTATGCTCACTTTCTTTGCATGAAGGCGTAATTGAAAATGTGAGGCTCGAATTTACCCGCGATTTCGACTGTTCGCAAGTCGATTATCTCAAAGTGTGTTTGAAACAGTTTTCTTAACTGGTCTTCGGAGGAAAAATATAAAACGGTGCCCAATTGGGATTTTCTTCGGTTTCGCGGGCCAGCGAAGCCGGTATCCTTTTGACTAAAAGATACGGAGAGGTATTTGCCGGCGGGGCCAAGTATTCGAGAGGCATTTTCAACATATTTTTGCCTCTGCTGGGGTGGGATGTGATGCAACAAGCCCCAGCCATAGGCGAACTGCCAGGTCTGGCGGAACTTATCAAGGCCTTCAACAACATCAGCAACGAGAAAGTTGCAGTTTACGCCTTTTGTCCGGGCGTTTTCCTTTGCTATTGTTACAGCCGTGGGCGAAATATCGACACCGGTAACCTCGAATCCTCTGGTCGCAAGATAGATTGCATAATTGCCCACACCGCAGCCCAAGTCAATGGCCCTGCAGGGGCGGACCTTGCCCGTGTCAATTAGTTCGACCAGAAGGTCCGGGGGAGTTTCGATGTTCCAAGGGATGTCATCGAGCGACATATTTTTGTAAATGTCATCGATATGCTTTTGCTGTTGAGGGTCCATAGGGTATCTATTTTAATGCGTAATCTTCATTTCGTGTCCCTGGGTTTGTTGTTCGGATTAAGAGCAAGGATAATGCAAATGAAGCGGTAATCCAGCAAATAATTTTTTATCGTAAGGCGGGTTTTAGGGGGTTTCTGTTTAGTCGAGGTCAATCGCGTCTACGTTAATTTCATATTCGGGCTGGGGGCGTTGACAGGGCCGGCCGGACCTGTATGAGATGAGGCATTCTTCTATTTCAGAGGCGAGGTCTTCTTTTCCGGCGACGGTGGCAAGCAGAAGCGCTTTTTCGGCGTTTTGTGCGGCCTCGGGGAATCTGCCTGCGGCGGCACAGGCAACGGCGAAGGCGTCGAGGGGCTCGGCCTTTTCGTAGTCGGTGAGTTCGCAGGCCTTTTGGGCGAATTTTATGGCGGCGGCAGGGTCACGAACGGCGGTATCTTCGGGAGCAGCGAGGAGCCAGGCAAGATTCACAAGCACCTGAGTATTGTCGGGCCGGAGTTCGAGCGCCTTTTGATAGTGGTCACGGGCATAGCGGGTTTCGCCTATTTCAGTCAATGCGCGGGCGAGCTGGACGCGCGCGGCAAGATAATCTGGCTTCAGTCGCAGGGCCTCGACAAACTGCCTGGCGGCCAATTCACGTTGGCCCTGAAGGTACAAGGCCCTGCCCATGCCATAGTGTACCTCCGGTGCATTGGTTTTTACTCGCAAGGCCTTGTGAAAGTGTTCGACGGCGCTTTCGTAGTCGCCTTTCTCGGTCATTGCCAACCCCATATTGTAGTTTGCCTTGTAGTCGCCGGGTCTAAGCTCGAGCATCTCGCTGAAGCAGTCAACGGCCTGGTCGGTTCTTCCCAGTTTTAGAAGGGCCCTTCCGATGCCGGCACGGGCCTTGAAATACCGGGGTCTGATTTGCAGGGCTTTCTGGAAGTTGGCGAGCGCTTCATCGTACCGGCCGGCTTTTAGAAGAGTATTTGCGTAATTGTAGTGCATTATGTAATTATTTTGCGTTACGGTAGCAGCACGTTCGTAGAGGGTGAGGCTGTTTTGCCAGTAGCGTGCCTGGGCCCTTGTGGAGAGCGACAGCGCAGCGAGGACTACGGCTGCTGCTGTTATCGGGAGGGCCTTTGGCAGCGGGTTTTTGGCAAGCAAATCTGCAAGGGCCCATGCAGTGATGATAAAGATGCCGAGCGAGGGCAGATAGGTATAGCGGTCGGCGATGGCCTGATGTCCCAACTGGACGAGCCCAATAACCGGCACCAGTGTTCCAAGATACCAGAGCCAGCCCATCGGCAGATAACGGCGCTTCGAACTGTTATGGAACGCGAGGGCCGATATGAGTGCGAGCAGCAAGAGTGAGGCTATCGGCTGCCACAGCGGCAGAGTATCCCGCGGGTGCGGGTAGAGGACCGCGAGGTTGGCGGGATAAAAAATCTTGCCGATGTAGGCGACATAGGCAACCAAGGCATTCGAGAGACGGGCGCTAAAAGGCAGCGTCCCCGTGAGTCTCAATGCGCCTTCGCTTCGCGGGACCAAGTATGCAATGACGGCGACAACCGCGACAAGGACAAATAAAGGTAGTTTTTCAGCAAGTAGTCGCAAGGTTGTTTTTCGAATGGGCGGATGAAACCGACCGAGGGGCCAATAGTCGAGCAGAAGCAGCGCGAACGGCAAGGTCAGAAGCATAGGTTTGGCCAAGAGGCCAAGCCAGAGGAACAGGAACACCAGCAGGTAACGCTGTATGGTCCTTAGCTGTGTG
>CP070830.1:1132367-1139158 GCA_020344865.1 Planctomycetota bacterium | reverse complement strand
CGAAATTGTCCTGACTCCCATTCCCAGCAGCAGCATGATATGCTCCGGCTCAGAGGCCATCTCTCCGCAAACATGCAGGCCTATACGGGCTTTGTGAGCGTCCTGAATGACCGTCCTGATAAGCCGTAAAACCGCCGGGTCCGACGCCGAATACATAGTCGAGACAAGTTCGTTGCCCCGGTCAACGGCAAGCGTGTATTGGGTAAGGTCATTTGTCCCTATGCTAAAAAAATCCGCATCTCTTGCCAGCGTAAACGCTGTCAGCGCCGCCGACGGTGTTTCAATCATGATGCCTATCTTGATATCTTTGTTGTGCTCTATCGATTCCTCGTCGAGGTCTTCCATCACATCTCGCAGAATCATCTTGGCCTGCATTAGTTCCTGCAGATTCGTGATAAGCGGGAACATGATTTCTACTTCGCCCAGCACGGATGCCCGCAGTATTGCACGCAGTTGCGTCTTGAACATCGTCAGGTTCTGCAGGCAGAACCTGATGGAGCGAAGCCCCAGAAATGGATTCGGCTCTGGAGCGAAACGCTTGCTTTGGGTATATTTGTCCGCGCCGAGGTCTACGGTCCTTATTATCACGGGCCGGTGCTTGAAAACGTTTATTGTCTCGGCATAGGCCTCATAGTGTTCCTGCTCGGTAGGTTCGCTGGGGCTGTTCAGGTATAAAAACTCTGTCCGATACAACCCTATTCCCTCTCCGCCTTTTTCCAGAACCATCTCCGCTTCTTCTGGAAACTCGATGTTACCCAACAATGTTATCCTTGTGCCATCCCGTGTTACGGCCGGTTTTTCCCGTATCGCGTCCAGTCTGTGCCCGAGTTCTGCGAATTCCAGCGAGTATTCTTCGTACTGCCGGACTGTCTCACTATTGGGGTTGACAATGACAATTCCGCGATTTCCGTCGATAATGATGTTATCACCACCGCGTACGATTTCTGTAAGGTCTTCAAGTGCCACTACCGCCGGGATACCAAGGCTTCTTGCTACAATGGCCGCATGGCTCGTTCGTCCTCCCGCGTCCGAGGCTATCCCCTTCACGAATTCTTTGTTGAAGCCCGCCGTTTGAGTGGGACTCAGTTCTCGCGCGATTATCACCACTTCCTCAGTCAGATGTTCCACATCCTCGCGCTTTCGACCAAGAAGCCGCCGCAGCAGACGCCTTTCAATGTCGTAGATATCCGCCGCCCGCTCGCTGATATATGGGTCTTTTACCTTTGTAAAATGCGACGCTATCTCCCGCAGCGTCGCCGATACGGCATACTCGGCCGTTACCGATTCCGAATGCACCAAATCAGTTACCTTTTTTCGAAGGCTTCTGTCGTGCAGCAGCCGCAGGTGCACGGCAAAGATGTCTTTTATTTTGCGCTGTTCAATCCCTTCTGGACCGGCTTCATATTGGCCAAGTTCCTCGGATGCCGTCTTAAAAGCGTTCCGAACTCGCTGAATCTCCACCATCCGCTGACCAGGTTTTATCGAACGACGCGGTATTCGATAGTCCTCCGAGTCGATAATCAGCGATTTGCCAATAGTAATGCCCGGCGAAACAGCTATTCCTTTTTTTATTTCCATAGCGTGGTTTTGCTGATTCCTAATTCTTTTTCGCCTCGCCAGGTGCCGGCTCGTCGAAGTGCTTGTCTTCGACAAGCTCTCGTAAAGCGTCGAGTGCCTGTTGGCCGTCTGCACCTTCGGTCCTGATTTTAAGCTTGGTCCCGCAAGTTGCCGCAAGCATACTCATCTGCATAATGCTCTTGCCGTCTACGCTGTTTTCACCGTTGCTGACCGTTACGTCACACTCAAACTGGTTCGCAACATCGACAAACTGCATTGCGGGCCGCATATGAAGTCCGTCTGCGTTTCTTATTTCAACTTCAGCTTCGTAAATTATCTCTTCCAGAGTATTCTCTTCTGCCTGCATTTTTCAGGCTCCGTGCCTGGCCCTTCCACTATGCCTTTACATTGCTAAAGGGACGAATCTTCGTCCACTTCCTTAAGAAGGTCCTCAATTTCCTCGGCCGTTGAAGACTGCCTGAGGAACTTTCTGAACCTGTCCCGCTGCAAATGTTTAAAGATACGTTCCATTGCCTGTAAGTGTCTGTCGGGATTGTCAACTGGGCTTATCAGAAGTATCACCGAATAAACCGGCTGTTTGTCCAGAGAGGAAAAGTCAATTCCGACGCTGCTTCGCCCCACTGCGGCAATCACATCTTTTACTGCCTTGTGTTTGACATGAGGTAGTGCAACGCCTTTGCCCATTCCTGTACTTGCTTCCTTTTCTCTTTTTATCACCGCCTTGGTAATCTCCTTGCTGTTGTTCTTTCCAAGCCGCCCTGCCCTGTCGAGGGCCGTGACAAGTTCAGCTATCGCACCGTCGCGCTCCTTTGCCTTAAGTTCGGGAATAATCGCCTTAAAACAAATAAAATCTGAAAGTTTCATCTTATCGTACTAATTCACCTGCCGGCCCATATGACCGGCTCACATAAAACAAAAAAACACCGTTATCACGGAGGGTGTTAAAAACCTCCGCCGCCTGTATGTTTATGGTTGCGTTCTTTACCTTTTCTTTTCCTCAACTGTCTTTCAAGCTTATGGACCGCTAAGTCAATACACTGGTAAGCGTCTTCGCCCCTCTCGTGAGCAACGAAAATCTTGCTGTGTTCGCCCCTTGCGATTATCTCCACACTCATGCTCCCGGACTGTCCGCCATCGATGATTACCTCCACCTGATTTACGCTGTTGTAGTACTTCGGCAGTTTTGAGGTCTTCTGCTCTGCATGGCTTCGTATCGCTTCCGTTATGTCAACATGTTTACCCGTGATAGTAAAAAGCAAAACCAATCTCCTTAAACATCTCTTGCTAAAATCCTTTTTGCTCTGTTTGACCTTTCAAGTCGCTGGCTGGCAGGGACCTTGGAGTACGGCCGCTTTGTGGTGCTATCACGCCGGCGCTGACTGCGAATCTTACGGCCTCCTCCACCGTCATGTCCAGATCCATGACCTGCTCTTTGGGAACCATTATCACGAAACCGGTGAACGGTGTCGGAGAAGTAGGTACAAGAACAGTAAGAAATTCCTTCTCGACGTTATCTATGATTTTTTTCAGGCCCGAGCCTGTCACCAAACCCATAGACCATATGCCCTTGCGCGGATATTCGACCGCAACAACCCGAGAGAACATCCTTTTCTTCTCTTCCTGCGTCAGCAAAAAATCAGTAATCTGTTTTACGTACGGGTAGACCTGTTTTAAAAACGGTGTATTCATTATGAACCGTTCAACCACTCGCCACAGGGTCTTGCCCACTACGCTGGCTAGAAAAGCACCCACTATAAAGACGGCAAGAAGAGCAATAAGGAAGCCTGCTATGGATAACGCCGCATCAATCCACAGCTTGGCAAGCTCCGGCTCGCTGCCCCCGCCGAGTATTATCAGGTAGCGCAGCCCTCTTTTTATGTAAATCCCGATTTTGTCGTAGATGAACTTATAACCCCAGATGAATATCCAGATGGTTACTATCGTTGGCAGAAGAACTGCCAGACCGCGAAAAAAATACGTTTTGAAACGTCCCATACGGTAATATCCCTAACAACAATCCCTTGTTGCCATCGGCTGACCGGCTCTCGTCCTTAGTGTCGAATAGTAGGCGTACAGATCACGTCTGACCCTGAAAAAACAGCTTAATCGATGCTTTTCTCGTAGTCAACCAAAAAGTCCTTGGGTAAATGTGCACCAGACAGGTGTATTACCGCCCCTGCCAGTGAAGTGAGCATCCACACGGCCCGCTGACATAACGCCAGTGCCGACGCCGCGTCCTTGCCGACGTTGGCGAAGTGGATGAACATGTAAGCCAGCGTTCCCTCAACCACTACCGCCCCTCCGATACTGACAGGCACAGCTCCTAATACCCATGTGAGCGTGAAGAATACATAATAATACTTGATGCTGGCTTCAATGCCGAGATTTAGGCCTAACAGCCAGAATCCGGTGATTGTCAGGATTTGCAAAAAGACCGTCAGGGCAAAGACGATAAGGATTGTCAGCGGTTTGCTGCAGTAGATGACGACCGCATTCTTGAGCTTTTTTATCCCGCGGGAACCGAGATTTCGAACGTGCACCCAGGCTTTGTTCAGCAGTGCTCGCCCTCGGGCATGCAAAACAAGTGAGCAAAAGACTGCTGTGAGCAGGACGCAGAGGCCGATAAGTGCCCATTTGTATTCAGCTACAGAGTTTACAAAGCCGCCCTGCTTTTCGTCACTGGTGACTGTTATATCATGACGACCTCGTAGGAAAAGCGTATAGAAAAATGCAGCGATTATCATCGTGCTTAAAAGGCCTATCGCCCTGTCCACAAATACGCTCAGGGCTGCCTCGAACCTTTTATCCGTGTGTTTTGTGACGTACCACGCCCGTACAACGTCGCCTCCCACCGAACTCGGCAGGAAATTATTGTAAAAAAGCCCTAAGAAGTGCAGTCTTACAGAAGCCGAGAATTTTATAAAGATGGATTGTGACCTCAGCAATAGCCACCATCGCAGCGCTACTATTACCTGCCCGATAGCAAAGATACCGAGTGCAGCGACAAAAACTCCCAAATTTATCCTCAGGAATGTTTCTGCTAGATTGCCCCACCCCACTTCACGGCTCAGCCACACTGCCCCCCAGGTAATTAACACCACAACCACTGCGATACGAATAAACGTAAATATCTTCTTAGTTTTCTTGGCTTCGCCGTCGGGCATTAAAGCAGTTTCTCTCAAAAAAGCTTGTTTTCGCAGATAATACCGTGTAAAACATCTTCTGGCAAGATGCTGGGAGACTATTTCGAGATAGAAACACAAAATGGCAAGGCCGAACGGACAATAATTTAGGAGGCCCAAAGAGTGGCTACAAAACAGGATATCGAAGAAGGTTTGGAATTTGCCCCGAAATTCAATGAAAACGGCCTGATACCTGTCATAGCACAGGATGCGGAGACCGGCTGTGTTCTAATGGCCGCCTATATGAATCGTGAAGCGCTTGATGCGACAATCAGGACAGGCTTCGCCACGTATTTCAGCAGAACAAGGAAAAAACTATGGAAAAAGGGCGAGCAAAGCGGCCACACCCAGAAAGTTGGGCAAATTCTCGTCGATTGTGACCAGGACTACCTTCTCCTGAAAGTGTCCGTCAATGCCGGCCAGTGCCACGTGGGCTACCAGTCCTGCTTTTATAGAGCGGTGAAAAAAGACAGCGATAAAGACCTTGAATTTGTCGCGGAAAAAGTCTATGACCCCGAAAAAACCTACAATAAATAGCGCTAAACCCCGGGGCAGCTGAGCGTATCCGTCTGTAATAAAAGAACTTAGTCAATTCAACTGCCCTTGCTCCACATACAGATGCGTCTTCTTATAATGCCCCAAATTTTACCGCGCGGTTGGTAATTGTCTTGACATTACCGTCGAGGTTGTGTAAATTTAGTAATAGTCGTTTAAATTTGTGAGGAGCTGGTGTTTGTCGTTCTTTTGTAGTTTAGCTCCTATTTGGAAAAGAACACCCGGTTTTGTAGAAGGCTTTCGTTTCTGTAAAGGTCGTAAATCCCCCTTCCCTGACAAATCCCCGACTCTACTCTGTGCGCTGATTCCCAAGCCGAAGTGTGTTGTGCGATGGCTGTTTGCGGCTCGTTGCCGCAAACTATACGGTGCCATGTAAACGTTATTAGTTGGAAAGGTCTTTTTGGAGGAACTGGTTATGAGAAAGTTCAGATTGTCAATTCTTTGCACCCTTGTAGTTTACCTGATGGCAGTTGGGCCGGCTCTCGCCAACAAGGAGTTCTTGCTTGATACGGAACTCGATTGGCTGGAGGGCCTCGGTGGTGGTGGCATTTACGGCATGAGCCCATTGGGGTGGGAAGATTACATGGTCCAATGGGAAGCATTCGTTGAAGAGGGTAACACTCCTTATCCCGACGATGTGTTCGTAACTCCTGAGCTCTATGTTTGGGGCGGAGGAGGCGGTGGCGGTTTGGAACCCTGTGACGCCGGACTTGTCATGTACTGGGATACTAACTCCCTGCCGGACGGCAATTACAGCAGTGCTTGGATATTTGACTACCAGGAAGACCCTGATTTGAGAAACTGCACTATTACCGTCACGGTAACAGCGCCGCAGTTCAGCCCCCAGCCCCCGCATTCCCAGATTAATCAGGTGTCTCTGGGACTTCAGAACCTGCCCCTCTTGGGTGGCCCTATCCGAGCCTGGTACTGGAATTGCGGGCCGGGCAACCCTATCCCCTGGAATACTCCCGTGACCATAACTATTGACCTGTCCAAGACAGGAGTTGCAGCGGCGACTCCAACCGCTTCGTCGTACTTCAGTAATCCCGCGTTTAACCTGGCGACGGTCCAGTTTATCATCGTGGACGAAGGCGGTACGTGGGTGGGAGGACCGCAAAATGCCCCCCCGCCGGGTGGAGCTATTCCCGGAATGTGGAACTACTGGCACAATTTGGTGGTCTCGGCCAATCCGCCGCCGGCCTCAGTACCGGGCAAGTGGTATGTCAAGTGGAGTCAGCCGCCGGAGCCCGTTGACCCGAATGGTGACCCGCCGGTATTCCTGGGCTGGGACGAGCTTTCAGACTACAACAACGGCCCGATTGTGGCTGACGACTGGCGGTGCGAAGACGACCGACCGGTAACCGACATCCACTGGTGGGGTTCCTTCATCGGATGGAATTTGCCGTTACCCCCGAAGGTTATGCCTAAGAAATTCCACATCGGCGTCTGGAATGACATACCGGACCCGAACCCCGG
>CP070830.1:1127013-1132267 GCA_020344865.1 Planctomycetota bacterium | reverse complement strand
TTTATTGTCGGGCTGGTCTGGTTGTTGTTGTTTTTATGTCCGGCCGAGTGCAGCGAGGGGGAGGAAGCGGCGCAAGAGGCGGAGGGGGCAGGTATTCACAGCTATAAAATCGACGGACTGACGGTGCGAACTGGGGACCTGATATGCACGAACACGACGAAAGGAGAGTCCCTGTATGAGGGGTTCGGCTATCGGCTTTTTGGTATGGTGATACCCGGCGAGGTGGACCATATCGCGGTTTATGTCGGGCCGGGCGGGCGATGCGTGGAGGCGGGAGCGAAGCTTTGCGTGCTCACGTTCGATATCAAAGACAACACATGGGACAGCTCAAAGATGAAAGAAGAGCGCGGGCCTATTCTGGATAATCTTTGCGGGGTGGCGTACCCGCTGGCGGGACGGTCACTGACACAAGAAGAGGAGGACAGGATTCGGGAGAGTGTGGCGAGGTACTGTATCAGGCAGGCCGAGGCGAAGAAACCCTACAATCCGATTTTCACGGACTCGCAGACGGAAGATGCTTTTTATTGCAGCCAGTTGGCTTATAAGGCTTATCTGAAGGAAGGGATAGATTTGAATACGAACACGGGCGCGCCCGATGTGCCGGGGACAAAGAGTATCGTTTTCCCACAGGAAATATGGATGGGATGCGAGCATGAGGAGGCGGGAGGCCCTGCGGAGAGAGAAGGGTAAAGAGTTGCGGGTTGCGTGAGGTTAATTTTATTCGGAGGCCAGATCCCCGGCAAAAAGACGGCGGGTAAACTTCGGTGGAACAGGCGGGCCTGTACGGGGGTGTTAGTTCAGAGGCTGCAGCGTAACGGTCCTGAACTCGATGGGGGTGCCTTCGCTTTGCAGTCCGATATGACCTTCGTAGGGCACGTTAGAGGAGGCTTTGTTCTGGAACTTGCCGTTAACATAAACCTCGACTTCTTCTCGTCGGCACGTGATTTCGTAGCGATTCCATTGGCCGGGCGGCTTCTCGCTGTTGGCGTTCTGACGTGGAAGGATAGTGAACTGGTCCCTTTTCTCCGCGCCCTCGATAGAGGTATGTATCCCGATGAGGTGACCGGCCTGCCCGTGTTTTAGCTGCGCTTCGAGAGATAAGGGCCAGACCCTGTCGGCGCCGAAAATCCGGAGCAGGACACCGCTGTTACTCGGCTCCTGGGGCCACCGCCATTCGACGATAAGCTTGAAATCGCGGTAGGTCTTCTTCGTCCGCATATAGCCGTTGGGGACTCCCGAGCACCTAATCACACTGTCCCGAATCTCCCATACATCCGTCGGGTCCGTATCGTCGCCCAGACAGAATGTCCAGTTATCGAGGTCTTTGCCGTTGAAGAGCGCGATTGTCCGGGGTCCCTCGACGAACTCGTATGCACCGATATCGGTTTTTTCAGCGATGCGCGTGCCCTCGACGTCGGTGGTATAGTCGCCACTTGCGCCTGCATCTACCGCAGGGCTGCCGGGGCGAAGCCGCAAGTCACGATTATCGAAATCGACGAACATGGGGTCTGCCACCATATCGGCCCGGCCCAGTGGTTTTCCCACATTGGTGTCGCCGCTGAAGCAATAGAAGATGTTGTGATGGCTGGACTGAGACTCACCATCCTGCGCTATGCCTTCGAGGAAGTCGCCAAAGATGGACATGGCGGGGCTGCGCGTGATGAAAATGTTGTTCACGAACACGACGTTGTTGGGATTGTGCCATTCACGAAACCAGATGAAGTCACTGAATCCGTGGCCATCGTGACGCGTGCGAATCACGGTGTTGTTCATTACCTTCCAGCGGCGCGTGCCGTTTAGACCGAGGAATTTCTCGAAGTCATCGCTGACATTATAGGCCACGATGACGTCGTCGTAACTGCCGTGTTCGTAGCACTCCAGAAAGCCGCTGTTGCCCCGGCTGAAGTTATGATGAACGTGGATGTTCTTCTGGTTCTCGTGATTGTCCAACTCTATCGCACCGCCATCCGCTCCCCACCAGGTGCCGACGCTGCGAATGTTAATAAACGTGTTGTGGGAGATTTCCGTGTGGTTTCCTGTGCAGACAACGCCCATCGGTCCCCAGTATCTGTTGAGCGGTTCAGTCGAATCGTGGAAGTAGCTGTCGGTAATGAGTCCGTAATCGCCGTTGTCGCGGACTCCCACGGGTGCGTTCACAAACTCGCAACCGCGGACAATGTTGTGATGGGACCCAACATTTAGGAAAATGGCGCCTAATAGCTGTGCGCGTCGCTGGCCGTCGAATCGAGTCGCGCAGTCGTGAAACAGCAAGTTCTCGAACACGACGTGGGACCCTTTCACATCGAATACGCGACCGAAGTTGTTGTCATAGTTCGGGTTGGAGAACCGGGGGAGTTCGCCCATGCCGTAGGCTTTGAAGGCAATCGGGTAACCCTCTTGGCCAGAGGCTTGGACAGTTAGCGCGCCAGCGAACTCTGAACCGCGCTTGAACAGCACGGAATCACCCGGCTTGAACTGAAACCCCCGGAGCTTCTGCAATGACTTCCACGGTGCGTCTTTCGTTCCGGGATTGCCGTCATTTCCCTCGGCGGCTATATAGAACTCGGTCCGAACATCAACCGGCATCGTTACTGTGTCTTGCTGGGCCACCGCAGCACAGCCGGATATCACCGCCACAATCACTGCATACGAAATTACTCTTGTTCTCATTTTTGTTCTGCTATTTTCTGACCACGTCGACTGCTATTGATTATGATGACCTGAGCATATATGGACTAATACATCCCGTCAACAACATATCCGGCCATGGAATAGCTAAAAGAACGCTATTCTTAGCGAGTGGGACAACTTCTAAGGGATCCGCAAAGCGCGGGAGACCTTGCGTCCTATGCCGACAGCTCTGGAGCATAAGCCGGATGGGAGACTGCGGCGTCGCATCGCTCGTCGCAATGACAAAATCCGGTGGTGAGGTTCAAGAGGGATTTTATGCATTGCGTTTTATGGTTTTTGTGCGTAGAATGGGCAGGCAAGTGAGGTCGGGAGGGCAGGAATTGTCGCTATTAGGCACTTTAGAGAAGCTGAAAGGAGCAATGAGGTATGAGCAAGAAAGGAAAAGTCAAGGTTGGAATCATAGGGTCCGGGTTTATTGCAGACATCCACGCCGACTCGTTTCGGATGATGCCGGACGAGGCGGAGGTCGTTGCTGTCGCTTCGCCTCCGGAGTACAAACCCGAAGAGCTGGCGAAGAAGTACAACATCGCTCGGGTGTTCACGGACTACAAGAAAATGCTTGCCGAGGATGATATTGAAATGGTGTTAATTGGGGCGCCGAACTATCTGCATGCTCAGATGACGGTTGATATCGCAAACGCCGGCAAGCACGTGGTGTGCGAGAAGCCGCTGTGCATGACGCTCGAAGAAGCGGACCTGATGATTGATACCTGCAAGAAGAAGGGGGTCCTGCTGATGTATGCGGAGGAGCTGTTCTTTACTCCGAAATATGTCAAGGCCAAGCAGATGGCCGACGAGGGGGCGTTCGGCAAGCTGTATATGGTCAAACAGTCCGAGAAACACTTCGGCCCCCACGCTCCGTGGTTCTGGGATGTTGAGAAATCCGGCGGCGGCGTATTTATGGACATGGGCTGTCACGGGATAGCTTTTTGCTACTGGTTCTTCGGGCGACCGAAGATAAAGAACGTTTATTGCCAAATGGCCACGCACGTGCACGGCGACAAGACCAAAGGTGAGGATGATTCCATCTGCATCATTGAGTTCGAAAATGGTGGTATAGGCCTGATCGAAGACAGCTGGGCGCGTCGCGGCGGTATGGAGGACCGCATCGAGGTTTACGGCGAAGACGGCCTTACCTATGCGGACCTGCATATGGGCAACGCGCTGCCGACTTTTAGCGAGCACGGCTACGGTTACGCAGTGGAAAAGGCGCCGAGCACAAAGGGCTGGACGTATCCGGTAGTTGAGGAATTGTGGAACTATGGCTTTCCGCAGGAATTGAACCACTTCGCCCGGTGCGTCCGCGGCAAGGAAGAGCCGCAGGCAACTGGCGAGGACGGACGCGTTGTGCAGGAAGTGCTGTATGCAGCTTATCAGTCGGCTGGAATCGGACGAAAGGTTGAACTGCCCTTCCGTCCCGAAGGCGTGAAGACACCGATAGAGTTGTGGCTAAAAGGCAAAAACAAGAGTTAGTGTTCGGGCATCCGGGAAGGAAGTTTAATATGGCCAAAATCAGCGTAAGTGTTTTGTCTGATAGTGAAGTAAATGACATTCACGAGGCGAGTCTGGTCATCCTGCGCGACACGGGGATTATGGTCCATCACGGGGAGACACTAAGACTGCTCGGCCAGGCCGGCGCGAAGATAGATGAGGGCAACAACATCGCCCGTTTGTCGGAAAAGCTGGTTATGGACTCTGTCGCAAAGGCCGGGAAGAAATACATTCTCTACGGTCGTAATCCGGAGCACCAAGCCCGCTTTGGGTATGGTGATTTTGTTCTGATGTCCAGCCCCGGGCAGTATATGTGGGTGGATTCTAAGACCAACAAGCGCCGGGCGGCCACGCTGCAGGATGCGCATGACGCGATTCGATTAGGTGACGCTCTGGAGAATATCAGCATAGTGGGGTCAATGGCCCAGCCCGAGGAAATACCTGAAAGCTATCGCTCGGTTTTTCTGACAGGCGAATTAGTTAAAGGCACAACCAAACCTTCACGTTCGTGGCTTTACAGGGGACAGGCAGCCGATTATGTTCTGGAGATATACCGAGCTGTCGCCGGAGGCGAGGCCGCCTTGCGTGAGCACCCAATGATAGAAACATTTATGGAACCTATCAGCCCCCTGCAGCTGCCGAAGGACGGACTGGACATTGTCAAGAAGTTCGTCCAGGCCGGCCAGCCCGTCAGTATCGGGCCAATGGCGATGACCACGGGCACCGCACCGGGGACACTCGCAGGTACACTCGCGCAGGAAAACGCTGAGATATTAGCCGGCGTCGTCGTTACCCAACTATTGGCGCCGGGCACAGCGGTTACTTACGGTGGTATTCCGCACATTATGGACCCTCGCACAGCAATCTGTTCGTTCGGCTCTCCCGAACAGGCATTGATGGGTGTCGCTATGGTTCAGATAGCGTGCTTCTACGGTTTTCCGGTCTACATAAATGTTGGGCTTACCGACGCAAAGGTCCCTGACGCCCAGGCCGGCATCGAAAAGGGTACCAGTATGCTGTTAGGTGCTCTCGCCGGTGCGGATATGTTCGGCCATTGCGGCATCTGTGGAAC
>CP070830.1:1120416-1126913 GCA_020344865.1 Planctomycetota bacterium | reverse complement strand
GCAACTGCGGCGCCCAGGCTCATCGCTTCCAGTAATAATGGGTCAAACGCGCTGCTCGGCCGGGGCCGAACGAATATATCGCCCGCAGCCAGCAGCGACCGCCGCAGACCCAGCCTCGGAACAATCGTAACAATCTGCGCCAGACCCAGGTCCGCCACCAACCTCCGTACGTGCCTCTCGGCAACGCCATCCCCCGTCATAACCAGCATAAATTCATACCTGTCAATCGCCAGATTTTTCACCGCCCTCAACAGATTTTCAAAATCCGCCACGTTATCCAAAGGATGGGTAGTAACCAGACTTGCAAGCCGGTCGGACTTGCTGAAACAGTTGCTTGAATCCGCAACAAATGTACCGATGCTTATATGCTCAATCCGTTCGCTGAACGCCGGATAGACCTTCATAAGATTAGCTGCAATACTCTTCGCAGGAACAATTATTCTCGCACAACGCGTTGACGAAATGCCAACCGGCTGCCACCGCTTTTGCAGCGAATCAATGTTCAATACGTAAGGCAAGTCCAACTGGCGCGACAATCGCCTTACAAGTGCCGCCTCGCTCTCGCACATACAATGCAAAATCGTGGGCTTGAACTTCTCAAGCTGCTCTAAAAGAATCCTCCTGTTCTGCCGCCACAGCAACGGTATCCCGAAGGCGGGGTGCCTGATGACCTCAACAGACGGAGGAACAAGAGAATCAACGGCACAATCAGCCGGACAAATCAAAGCCGTCGGAATCGACTCGGCCGCAAAACCAACCAAAACGTGCCGCAGAAATACCGAATAATCCCAAACAGTCTTCGACGAAGCAATCAATACCGGGCGAACTGACTTGGCCTTAACCGTCTCCGGCGCCGAATCTCTTTGCTCATCACTCATTTGCCTACCCTAAACACAATTGCATATCTCGCATCCTGTCTCTGCTGTCACGCGTAGGCTCAGGTGCCGCAGCCCGTCCAAAGGGCTGTCAAATAATATGTTATCGCAAACACTCCCTGTTGGCCATAGTTAAAATCACACCCCGCAATTGGTGACTTGCAAGAAAATCTTCGGGCCAATCATATCGCCGCGGGTAATATGCCGATGCGGACCGCCCGCTCAGGACAGTTTCAGTTTGCGGAACGCCACCAGGCTCATGCGAAGAAGCAACAGCCCGTGCTGCCATCTGCTGATTTTTATCTCACCGTAGCTCCGCTCACGATAGCGAATCGGCATATCAACAATCTTCTGGTTAAGGCGGGACGCACCGAAAAGAAGGTCAAAATCCCCGAACGGGTCGAAGTCCCCGAAATAAGCGCGGTTCGCCGCGATTTTCTCGTAATCACGCCGCCAAAGAACCTTTGTCCCGCACAGCGTGTCCTTGACCCGCTGTCCCAGCAGCCAGGTAAAAAGACGTGCAAAAAAATGATTCGCAATCATGTTCAAAAAACGCATCGCCCTCTTCTCCATCGGATAAACCAGCCGACAGCCGTTGATAAACTCCCCCTTACCCGAGACTATCGCTTCGTAATACTTCGGAAGCTCCTCCGGAGGCATCGTCAGGTCCGAGTCCAGAATCATCAAAATCTCGCCCTCACACTCGGCAAATCCCTGCCGAACCGCCTGCCCCTTACCTTTTCCGGTCTGGTGCAGCAGCAGCGCACGGTGCCATTGGCGACCGTACTTTTCAATGCACCTTCCAATCTCCTCCACAGTCCCGTCGTCCGAGTTGCCGTCCACAAAGACCAGCTCCGTCCACTTACCCATCTGCGGAGTTCGGGTGAAGGCCGCCTCGATATTGCCCTTTTCGTTGCGGGTCGGCACAAGAACCGAGACCGTCGGCTCGTCGCGCCTTTTTTTACCGCTGCCTACCGCCGGGCAGGCCCGTGCAACAAGCACCCACGTCAGGCAAAACCAGTTAAACAGCGGCATCTTCGCCACAAAGCGGTTCATCACCCAGCTAAGTATCGGTATCCGCACCGGCAGTAGTGTCCGTCCCGAATGCGTGACCTCCTCAAACCCCGATAGGCTCAACAGGTTCTCTATATCATACGTAGAAAGCCAGTTGTAGGATGGGTCCGGCGAACGCCTCCCTATCAGCGTCGCAAATGCCAGTACCGGCCGCCAAACGTTTGAATGATACGTAATAATCACCCGCGTATAGGGCGCGCACACCGCATGTAGCCCAGTCACTGTCTTTTGAACATCCCGCAATACAGGCAGAAGGTCCGAGATAATAATATAGTCAAAAGGCTCCATTCCGGAAAAGTCCGTCTCCTCCACGTCACCAACCCGAAACTCCAGATTATCTTGCCCCGCATGGATTTCTTTTGCCGCCGCAACCTTCTTCTCATCAATGTCGATACCCAAACCATAGGAGGGACGCGTCGCGGCCAGCAGCCGACCCGTACCACAGCCCAACTCCAGAACACGCACACCCTTCGGTATCACAAAAGTGCACGCGCGGTCAATCTCACCGTAATAGCCCGGATTCTTCCGACGTTTCCACTCGACCTCAATGGGCGTTTCGGCGTCTTTCACTGCACACCTCGTGTTTCTTGAACGTTCGGCTTCTCCGCCCTGATTAGAAGCGAACCGCCGATCTCTCTAATTCCCCAAACTCGCTCGGCAACGCTGCTCAGCGACTGAAATATGCGTATCAAAAACTTCGGAATCGCAGGATGCAGGAATTCATGGGGACGCACCGACACATTGACAAAACCTCCCTCAAGAAGATGCTTCGCAACACGCCATCGGTAAAAGGCCGTCTCATCAGGACTCGTCCCCGTAACCCGCCGGATGAACGTCACGTTACGCTCTAACCATATCTGTGGATTTAGCATGTTCGGCTCCGCAAAAACAAAACGCCCTCCGGGCTTCATAAGCCCCAGCATTCTTGGAAGAAACAGCTTCAGGTCTATGTGATGCAGGACCGAACTGCCCCACACCACGTCGTACCGCCCCTCATGCTCAGCGCCTAATTGCGCAGCGTCACCGCCGACAAAATCAACCTTCGAAGCGTAAGTCTTTTTATGCGCAAGTTCCAGCAGCTCTTCACTCAGCTCACACGCGGTTATGCTCGCTCCGCTCCTGCTGACAAGCTCAGTAAAAACTCCCGTCCCGCAGCCAATTTCCAGCGTCTGACTGCCCGCGGTTATGTCCCCCGCTTCAATAATCAATCTCGCGCGTCGTTCCGCGCGTGCACGACCCGCAGGAGTCCCCCAGCCCCAAATCCCTTCGGGGTCACGCAAAAGTACTCGTGCATGCTCCTTCTCGTGCAGCAAACGTTCTTTACTGGCTGTATCACTCACTACTCATTCCTGTCACGCATCGCCGTATATCCGGTTGCATCAATTCAGTCAACCTATTCTATACATCGACCGCCTGAAACGGTACTTAAATCTAAAGCCCCTGTGCAGTTAAAGAAAAATGCCCTCCGATAGCAACCAAATCCTTCGCACGGGGGTTCTCTAAAATATTCTTGACAATCAGGTACGTAAGTATATAATGCCCATGCTTTGGCGTGATTGCCGAGGCGGTGTTTCGGAGGCTGATTGCGGTTTGTCAGTCCAATATAGCGGGATTTTGGTCGTAAAATGTGTCTGTGCGCCGAAAGTGAAGCTTGATGACGAGGGCTTTTTTAAGGGGAAAGTCTGAAAAGAATGAGATTTTTTTTGAAAGGAGAAAGAAAATGGTGCGGAAAGTAAATTCAAATTTGGTGATTGTGTCAGCATTGGTGGTCTTAGTGTATAATGTCCCGGTGTTCAGTGGCGATGCGAATCTGGTTTCGCACTGGACGTTTGACGATGGCAGCGGGACCATAGCATACGATTCGGCCGGTGAAAACGACGGAACGTTGGTTGGTGACCCAATGTGGACGAGCGGCCAAATTGACGGTTCGCTGAGCTTCGATGGTAGTGGCGACTATGTCAGCATAGGAAACACGGTGACTCACAATCTTCCTAACGGTACTTTCGCCGCTTGGGTTTATCCGCTCGACATGGGTCGCTACTGCGGCATACGCAACTTCGCTTACGTAATAGGCGCAGCCTACTGGCCCGGAGAACTGGGATTCAGGGTATCCGGCGACGGCGGCGGGTTCGCGACCGTCCAGAATACTTCTTCTCATCCCGGCTTCTACATCCCGCCTGGGACCTTCGTCGAGGGATATTGGTATCATGTAGCCTTGACATGGGATGGGTCTCACTGGAGAGGCTACGTTAACGGCCTCGAAAAAGGTAGCCTCCCGTCCACACTCGGAACATCCGCTTCATCCCCCCGGGACACCTTGATAGGCAAGGGCTGGGATGGCTGTTCTTGGAACGGTGCTATCGATGATGTCCGTATCTACGACAAAGCCTTAACTGCCGCAGAAGTTGAGCAGCTTTATTTCGAAGGACTCAGCGATTATGAGCGCGCGGTTATCCGCCTTGAGAATGCACTCGATGAAAAGCAGATAGCCTTGGATGCGGTCGACGCGGCGATGGCGGAAGAAGCCGATGCGTACGAAGCCCTTGATGACCTGCTTGACAGCAAAGACTACGGCGATTTGAGGAAAAGTGACATAATCAAGGCCAGGCAGCGCATTCATTCCGCGATACAGCATCAGGACCAGTCGGCCGGCGCCTTGGAAAGAGGCCTTGAGCAGCTTGTAGATGCAATGGAAGCATTAGGTGTTGAGGCGGAGCCTAACGAGCCGTGATAATTGAGAACTTTTAGCTTTTCGGAGGTAGAGTGTAAATAGTTGCGAGGTTAGCAGTTGGGCGGATTGAGTAAATTAGCATGGGTGTGGTGCCCGGGCTTACCTAATTTAACGTAACTTTTTTTGAAAGGAGAAAAAAATGCAGCGGCAGGAAAGCTTGAATTTCGTGTTTGTCTCGACATTTGTCCTATTGGTCGTGTGCGGACCGGCGTTAGCGGTTGATGTCAATGGGCTGGTTGCGCACTGGGCGTTTGACGAGGGCAGCGGGACGATAGCATACGATTCGGCTGGCGGTAATGTTGGGACTATCTATGGCGACGGGGAGTGGGGCGTCGGTCAGGTTGGTGGCGCATTGCAGTTTGACGGTGAGGGTGATTATGTTGATTGCGGAAATACATTTGCGGGCGTGGTTGCGAGCCCCAGCAAGACGATAATGGGGTGGGCGAAGTCCGATACAACAAGCTACCCAAGTCAGACCCTTGCCGGGGCCGGCAGAATACTTACTTTGTACAGGGAAAGCGGCAGCAGTGGTTTTACGATATACGCACAAGGTGATCCTGCTACCTGGAGAGGTTTATACAGAAAAGCCGGAAATGTTGCTCAAGACATCGATTCTGGGGTTTCTGTGGTTGTGAATGAGTGGGCGCATGTTGCATTAGTTCAGGATGGGGCTGATGTGGACGTTTACATAAATGGTGTATCAGAAAATAGTGCAAGTGATGGTGCAGCACCGACTACACGGCGACATGTCAATGCAGATATAGGCGCTTATGATGCTGAAACAGCTATGAAGTGCTTTTTCGAGGGTTCTATTGACGAGGTTCGCATATACGACAGGGCTTTGTCTGCTGTGGAAGTCGAAGAGCTTTATTGGACAGACATTGGTGGTGCTGGCCTTGCTATTTTCGAGATTGAGTTGGCGTTAGCTGAGAATGAGGCGGCTCTGGAGGGAATTGATATCGCGCTGGAGAAGGAACTGGCGGCGTATGAGGCGCTTGAGGAGGCGCTTGAGAGCAAGGATTATGGCGATTTGGGCAAGAGTGACATAATCAAGGCCAGGCAGCGCATTCATTCCGCGATACAGCATCAGGACCAGTCGGCCGGCGCATTAGAAAGAGGCCTTGAGCAGCTTATAGATGCTCTGGAGGCATTAGGCGCCGAGCCGGAGCCCAACGAGCCGTACGCCGCCGCAGATGCGCCAACACTAACTACCGGCTCTAAAAAATAAAACAAAAGGGCTGAGAGCATCCTGCTCTCAGCCCTTTCACCTTGTACCCAGCCGCTTATCCCCTCACCGATTGTCTTCCTCCCGAACCCAGCCATTTCGTTCGCCGGCCGCTTGACATGCTAAACTCACAATGATACGATGCGAACCGGTCGCTCGCAAAAAATAAGATTTAAACATGCAATGACAGGTTACTGACGCCACCAACATGAGTGAAAAAGAAAATATAAGCCTGCCACTCCTTTTAGGCAACCAACTCTTTAAGCGCTGTTTCCCCGCATACAACGTACTTTACAAGCTTTACAAGAGATGCGTTGACAGGTACGAACGCGTCCTGCTAAGAGATATCATAAAGCCCGGCATGACCGTAGTCGACGTGGGCGCTAACATAGGAATCTATACCGCCTATATGGCAAAGATAGTCGGCAAAGAGGGCAGGGTCTATGCCTTTGAGCCGTCCCCGCACACTTTCAACCTCCTTAAAAAATATAATAAAAACCTTAACGTAACGCTCGTCCAGGCCGCTGTCGGAGATACAACGGGCAGGATTACTCTTTACCTCTCTGACAAGCTTAACGTAGACCACCATACT
>CP070830.1:1116493-1120316 GCA_020344865.1 Planctomycetota bacterium | reverse complement strand
CTTTTGCTCGAGCTCAAACGTAGGCAGAATGAAAATAACCGCCGGATTCAAATAGAAGGGCTAAAGCAGGAGTTTCAGCAGTTGATGACCCTCTTCGACCCCGGCCAGCTGGCCACACTTCTGCCTCGTCCTCATTCTTTTGTCCAGGTTGCTGAGGATCTTGGCAAAGCCACAGTCCGCTTCAGCGACGATGTGAAATTGCAAATCGCCTTCATCGGAGAAATTGCATTCAAGCTTCTAAACACGCTGCTACACCCACGTTCTTTGCGATGGAAAGACGCTTTCTTAATCGCCGAGAAAAGTGGCGCTGATGCCGTTGGTATCACCGCGCTGCTCGGCTTCCTCATTGGCCTTATCCTGGCGTTTCAGTCCGCTATAGCTATGAAAAAATTAGGCGCCGAAATATTTGTCGCAGACTTGGTTGTAATCTCGCTGTTTCGCGAGCTTGGCCCCTTGATAACGGCGTTCATTCTTGCCGCCCGTAGCGGCTCGGCCTTCGCCGCCGAATTGGGAACAATGAAAATCAACGAGGAGATCGACGCCTTGACGACCATGGGATTAGACCCCGTCCAGTTCCTCGCCGTCCCGCGCGTAATCGCCGCCGTATTTGTCATACCCCTCTTGACACTGTTCAACCATCTTTTTGGCTTGATTGGCTGCGGCTTGGTTATGTCCTCTTTCGGTTTTCCGCCTGTGACTTTTTTCAACCAAATCCAACTGGCGGCTGGCCTCGGTGACCTTCTGGGAGGACTTGTCAAAACCTTTGTCTTCGGCGTACTCATTGCCGGAATCGGCTGCCTGCGCGGCTTCCAGACCGGCACCGGAGCAAGCGCTGTTGGAGATTCGGCGACTAAGGCCGTCGTAAGTGGTATTATAGCTATTGTTGTATCCGATGGTGTCTTTGCGGTCCTTTATTATTTCTTGGGTATCTAACGCAATATGAAAACCGACCACGAGCCTATAATTCAGGTTGATAATCTTACCGTTGCTTACGGCGACTTTGTCGTCCTGAAGGACATATCCTTTAAGGTCCGCTCCGGCGAGGTCTTCATTGTCTTGGGTGGCTCCGGCTGCGGCAAGAGCACCCTAATGAAACATATGATTGGCCTCGAAAAACCTCGAACCGGACGAGTCTTAATCGACGGAACCGACATCATAACCGCCGAAGGCCCCGAGAAACGCGAAATCCTCAAAAAAATCGGCGTAATGTACCAGAGTGGCGCGCTCTTCGGCTCAATGAATCTGCTCGAAAATATCTGTCTCGTCTTTGAGGAGTTTACTGACCTGCCGCCAGATGCGATGAAGCTTATAGCCCAGATGAAACTCAAAGTCGTAGATTTGGCTGGCGCAGCTTATAAGATGCCCGCCGAGCTCAGCGGCGGCATGAAAAAAAGAGCTGCTATCGCAAGGGCCATGGCCCTCGACCCGAAGATACTCTTTCTCGATGAGCCCTCCGCTGGACTCGACCCTATTACTTCGGCGCAGATGGACCAGTTAATCTTGCAGCTGGCCCGTGGCTTGAATATCACTTTTGTCATCGTAACCCACGAGCTGCCGAGTATCTTCACGGTAGCTGACGTGGTCATTATGCTCGACAAAAGGGCGAAAACCATTGTCGCAACCGGCAGGCCCGACGAACTCCGAGATAGTAGCGATAACCCTTGGGTCCGTCAGTTCTTCAATCGCCAGTCGGAACAGCGGACCGCAGGGAATTGATTGCTTGAATGGCTCTTATACTGTAAAAATGAATATAATCTATTAATGGAATACGTCATATGGGCACCAAACCAAATTATTTGAAAATCGGTATATTTGTAATTGTCTCCGTCATACTCTTGCTCGTTGCCCTCGTAATCTGGGGCTCCGGCATACTTGCCGAAGAACCCGTTTACTTCGAAACCTATTTCGATAGCTCAGTCACCGGATTAAATGTCGGCGCGCCTGTGGAGAACAGGGGCGTCAGGATTGGCCGCGTCGAGAGAATAACTTTTGTTCGTAACGAGTATGAATTGCCCACCGACGACGGAATCATTTCAAAGTACGACCCTTATGTTATGGTTATCGCTTCTGCCGAGGCGGCAGACCTTGCAGCCGTAACTCCCCACGAGAGAAAAATCCGACTCAAGCAGTTGATTTCGCGAGGCCTTCGCTTAAGGCTCGCATCGAATCTCCTCACCGGACAGGCCTACTTGGAGGGTGACTATTTTGACCCCAATAGATTCCCCGTCTTGGATATTGGCTGGGAGCCAAAGCATCTTTATATACCTTCCGCTCCGGGCGGATTCGACACAATAAAAGACTCTATTGACAGCATCCTTTTTAAATTGGAAAAAATAGATACCCAAAAGATAGGCCTTGAAATTGAACGTATCCTTGTCACTATGCAGGAGGCAATAAGTGATGCTAATATTCCGGCAATCGCAGCGAAATTGCAGGACACATTGGACCGTGTTGATAAGCTTATAGCAAGCGGCAGACCCGATGTTGAACAATCTCTTGAAAACTTAAGGGATATCTCAGCCAATCTTAAGGATTTAACTGAGAGCTTAAAGCGGCACCCATCTGAAGCAATCTTCAGTCAACCGCCGCCAAAATCGGAGGCCTTCAAATGAACCCTAAATTAAGCAAAGCATCACTTTACTTTAACCTGATTGTCTTGACCATAGTGTTCGCAGGATGTGGGCCGAACCCTTACAACAGGCATTATTATATCTTGGACGCTACGCGCCAAGCCACACCGAGCGAAACCCAAACCGATGTCATACTTGAAGTGCAGAGGTTCACGACCGATTCCGCGTTTGCCTCCAAGCAGCTGGTCTACCGCAAAAGCGAGTTTGAATACGAGTCGGACTTCTACGGCGAGTTCTTAATATCGCCGGGACTTATGATTACCGAAAAGACCCGCAATTGGCTCGCCCACTCCGGCCTTTTTGCAAGAGTACTTGCTCCCGGCAGTTACACAAAGCCCACCCACACCCTGCACGCCAATATAACCGCCCTTTATATCGACACCAGGAACAAGAAATCACCGGCGGCCGTGTTGCAAATGCGAGTCTTCCTCACACCCGAAGAACCGGCGGAAAAATTAGTCATCCTGGCTGAAACTTACAATGCCTCCGTTGGCGTGAAGTCTAAAGATGCAGAGGACTTCGTCGAGGGCTTTAACCAGTGCCTCGAGCAAATACTAACCGATTTGGAAAAGGACCTCCGCGAACAGCTTCAATCCGAATCGCCGGATTTGTAGGTTGCCCTGTCTTCACAGGCTTTTTCGCAGGACGTCTATCAGCTCATCGTCTGTCAGCGCAATCGGGTTGCCCTTCATACTGCCCGACTTTCGGCTGTTCGTCGCCGCCGTTGCTACCTCTTCTTCTTTCAGCCCCAGTTCCCCTAACGATGGCACCTCTAATGCCTCGCACAGTTCCTCGACCCATGCTACACCCTCGGCCGCTCGCGCCGTATCGCTCCCCGTCAGAAGTTGTCCGATTTCGTCATAACGCGCCAGCGCCGCCGAGTCCGCTGCTCGCTCCTGCAGCGCACGAACGTTGGCCCGCATAACATGAGGCAGCAGTCCCGCGCATATCACCCCGTGGGCCGCGTGAATCATCCCCCCTAAGGGCCCCGCGAAACCGTGCACCGCCCCTAACCCGGCATTCGCCAGCGCCAGTCCGCTAAAAAGACTCGCCGTCGCCATGTCCTCACGCGCCCCCTCGTCGCTGCCGTCCTCGTATGCCTTCCGCAGGCTCCGCCCCGCCCGCCGCAATCCCTCCCGGCAGATACCGTCCGTCAGCGGATTTGCCTTAATACAAACATAAGCCTCTATCAG
>CP070830.1:1113056-1116393 GCA_020344865.1 Planctomycetota bacterium | reverse complement strand
GGGTGTTGGGTGGGATAGTGAGTTAGGGTGTGGGCAGGGGGAGGGATTGTACCAAGGATAGCAGTACATTCATATAAGGCAAAAAAGAGGGGTGGGCCGCCGAGGCGCAGAATGGGTAATTGGTAACTGGTAAAGGGTAATCCGCCGGAGGCGGACAAGCTATAGGGAAGATGGGGCCCTACTCCGCCGAGGCTTCGGCGGGTCTTCGCCCGCCAAAAGGACGGCGGGTAAACTGCGCTACGAGGGTCGGTCACTTATTAAAAGATTTTTTGACAAAGCTGACTAATGGGGTAAAATGATAAAGACGCGAAAGATTAGAAACTCTTTAAGCTGCAAAAGAAGATAACTAACCTTTGCAGCTTTTTTGTTTGGAACTCTATCTAGAGGAGTAACTATGAGAAAAAAACTGGAGACCTCGGCTAAGGACAGGCACTGTATGTTTCCGGGCTGCAAACATATCTTGAGTATCTATAACCATGAAATATACTGTCATGTACATCGCGACCAGATGGCTGAGGAGCAAAAACTTAAGACGCCATATCATCATCGTTCATAGGAAGCAAATAATATCGGTATTAAGCAGCGCGTTTTTGCGACGGTCGCTTGCCATCGTCCGCGGGGCCGGACGGCCGGCACCCATTGTGAAGCTGAGTGAAAGAGAGATTGAACACGGAGTGGTGGGATGATGTTTTTTTAAAATTTGTAGAGTGGCGGATGAGTTGATGAGTAAATGAGCAGATGTGTTAATGCGTTGGTGGGATTTGGGATTGACGGGTATTGTTGTTTGGGGTATTGTACGGCGTGAAAAGGTATAGCGGTTAGCGGGCAGTGGGTTTCGTAAAAGGTGCGTTTGTGATGAAATTAGTTGGCTTTGTAGTGTTGGGAATAGTTGCAAGCGGTCTTGTTTATGGGCTTATTCTGTATTGGATTCTAAGAACCTATCCAGGTATGGGATGCGGATCTCTCTGGATACCTTTTCTAATCTTGATGCCATTTTCACTTCTGGTGGGCGGTATCGTTACGGGATTTCTGAGCTGTCCGACACTTAGTAGTAAGTGGGAGCTGTTTTTTATGGCACCGGGTCTTTACGTGCCAATAATATTTTGCGGTCTGTTTTTGACGAGCGTGTTCGGATTATTATTTTGGCCGTTCTACTACTTAGTGTCATTGGCGGGAGTCGGATTGGGGTATTTGCTGAGAGCAGGTATCAGACGTCGGGTGTTTGGAGTGCGCGATTGAAAACGGGGATTTTTTTAGATTGACGTGAATCCAATTTGTTGGATGATGTTTTTGTGAAAAATTTGCAGAGTGGCGTAGTGGTAAGCACCCCCCGACTACGACATTCGAGGGCAGGCCGGGGCGGAGCCTCGCGAGTCTCGAGGAATCGGGACGGTAGAGTTGTCGTTTAGTTTTTTCTTTTTTTACTGTTGATTATTGGTTTTTTTGAGGATATTTTATTCTGGGAATTGCAATCGTGGATTGCACAGATTAGCACTGATGATTTTCACCCCAGAGGACGAAGAGAAGACGGAGAATAGCACAAATGCGAAAGGTACTATTAGTTGCTTTTGATGTCTTGTTCATAGTAACTGTCTTATTCTCCGCAGGCTGTAATGTCCGCTCGGCCGACTCGTACGTTACTTCGTCATATATACACGCTACACGGGGTAGATTCGATCAAGCTCTTATAGACGCAGACCGTGCTATTGCAATTGACCCGCGTAGTTATCGTGGCCACAATAACAGGAGTGCAGTCTTGATTGGGATGCAGCGTTATTTCGAGGCACTTCAAAGTGCTGAGGACGCGATATCAATAAAGTCAGACTTCTCGCTGGCACACTTAAATAAAGGACGGGCGTTGAGTCACGTCGGTCGCTACGAGGAAGCATTGAATGAATTTTATTTAGCGTTGAGCGCGGGCGGTCTGAACAAGCGCGACATTGATGCGGCCAAGACATATAGACTGTGCACACAATTAGAGCTTGGTCACATAAAGGCATTGGAAAGACCTGATTCGGAAAGACTACAACTTGCCCTCGGCGGTGTGCCAGTAATGTATTTGGAGAGGGGGCCGCAATCAGAGCAAGACCCTTATTGGTATTTTGGCAGCATGTTATATGTAAGTGATATTTCTCCCGCGGCTTACTTGCGAATTGACGATACAGATTTCACGAAATCGCAGGGAGCCAAAGACTACGTCCGTACGAAGACGGACACCGGCTATGAGGCATCGTACAAACTAGTTAATCAAGGGGGGTACCTGATATCTATACAGGACACAGTAGTAGTCAAGCACGAGGAGCTAAAAATCTTAACTTCTTCTGAGGTAACCCTCATGCTCAATGCGAATGTCACAGATATCTACACCGAAGAGAAACTTCAAGCATATGATGGCGGCACGTTGATAAGGGGGCGACTGAGGGTGTCAAAGTCGTACGATGCTTCCACGGTAATAGCCAGATGTCACCGTAAAGCCACCTCCTATCTCGCATGGCTTGGCAGCAAGGGACTATCGGGCACTATTACTTCAAAGGCTCCTCCAACGGCTACAGGATTTGCTGTGTCTTATGAAGGGCATATCATAACCTCCTATCACCTCGTAAAAGATGCGAGTCAAATAAGGGTAAGATTCGAAGGTGAAGATTGGGTTGCTGCAAAAGTTGACAGATATTCAGAGTCAGACGATGTAGCTGTTCTGAGGGTAGACAAGGCCAGGCCAAACTATCTCAAGCTGTGTGATTTTAGCGGGGTCCAACAGGGTGAGATAGTGTTCACCTTAGGTTATCCAGTGGCCGGCGTGTTAGGCGATGAACCGGCGTCCTCACTGGGAACAATTAGCAGTCTGAGTGGAATTACGGGCGAAGACTGTTTAATTCAAATATCCGCTCTGGTGCAGCCGGGCAACTCTGGCGGGCCCCTGGTGGGGTTGTCGGGGGATGTCGTGGGAATGGTAATTTCAACAACTGATATCCGGGCGTTTTTCAAGGAGACGGGGACATTGCCATGGAATGTCGATTGGGCTGTCAAGAGTGACTATATCATTCCGTTACTTCCCGAGGAACATACAAGGGAGACGGATATCGAGAGTGAAAGCGCAGAAGCTAATCCACTTGATATTGTTAGAAGGTCCATTTGTCTTGTAGAAGCAAGGTAAACATTGCGAGAACTGGCTGGTCGCCATGCTCATACTGACCGGCCTGGTTTTGATGATATAGCGGCGAATCCTGACAGTTGGGGCGGGCAGGTGTTGTTGATGGTGCAGGTGATATTGGGATATGTACTGTTGGGAGCGCTGGTAACGCGGTTTGCGGTATTGTTTACTGCTGGCGGGCCGGCG
>CP070830.1:1108622-1112956 GCA_020344865.1 Planctomycetota bacterium | reverse complement strand
TAAAAATAATCTTTACCGGCGTATTTGTCAAGAGTTTTGCCCTAGCGATAAATGTGCTCGAGAAAATCGATTTGACCGCACATTGCGGTTGATCTCCATAGCTGATTGTTGTTCTGGCTGTTTAGCCCACGAGGCCAAGCCGGGCTCAGCGAGATGAGGGTACAAAGAATACGTCCCCTTTTGCAGAATTGTCGAACCGAAGAAATACCTTCGGGGACTACTAATGCACCAGCTTTGTAACTTAGGAATTCCCAAGTGACAGTGAACTCTCGGGAATTCGCTATACCCTGCCGATGGACTTAAGGTATCTTTTTGACTTGCGAAGCCCCATTCTGGAAGCCTTCTTTTTGACGGCGTCGGTCTTGCGTCCGAGCTTCTTGGCTATCTTGGAGGTGGGGTTGGTCGGGAAGAGCTTCTTTAGCAGGTTGACATCTCTTGTGGGCCACATACCTTTAGGGGCCTTCTTTTTCTTTGCAGTCTTTTTCCTTTTTGCCATTTTATGCGTCCTTTCGCTCAACTGTATTAGGTAGTAATCTATCGCTCTATTTTAGGATTTGAACTATTGATACAATCTATTGGCGTTATTTTGCAGTGTCAAGGTTTTTTAGTAATTTTAAGGCAGAAATTATTCTAACCAACCTGGCGGTGGGACGCAGTTTTCGCTGGTCCGTCACTCTTTACAGGACGAAGCTGCCGTGTATACTTGAGCTTAACTATGGCAGAATTGAGTGGAAATTCGGTTGGGATCGTCAAGACAGAGGTAATGCGGGTCGTTGAGCAAGACAGGCCCTTAGAGCTGCAGTGCGGCAAGAGATTAGGTCCTATTGATGTGGCCTACGAGACGTACGGCAAACTAAACGAGGCCGGGGATAATGTTATCCTGATTTGCCACGCCCTCAGCGGCAACGCCCATGTCGCCGGTATGAACACTCCGGAGGACAAGAGGCCGGGCTGGTGGGATGTTATGGTGGGGCCGGGTAAGGGAATCGATACAAATAAGTACTTTGTCATCTGCTCGACGATTTTAGGTGGATGTGACCAGCCGGAGGCACAAGGGCCCATGACAACCGGTCCAAGCTCGATTAATCCTGCAACGGGCAAGCCGTACGGCCTGGACTTTCCATTTATCACGATAGCGGATATGGTGAGGGTGCAGAAGCTGCTGTTGGATAAGTTGGGAATAAAGCAAGTTTTGTCAGTAATCGGCGGTTCCATGGGTGGCATGCAGGTTCTCCAGTGGGCGATAGAGTACCCTGATTTTGTGAAGTCTGCCATACCAATTGCGACGACGGCGCATCTGGGGGCACAGTCAATTGCATTTGACGCGGTGGGACGCAATGCTATACTGGCAGACCCGAATTTTGTCGAGGGGCAGTATGACAAAGGCAAGGGGCCTGACAGGGGACTTGCGATGGCGCGGATGATAGGGCATATAACGTATCTGTCTGAACGGGGCATGCGCGAGAAGTTCGGCCGGCAGCTGCGCAGGGCAGATAAGTACAATTATGATTTTAATTCGGAATTCGCCGTTGAGACTTACCTGGACCACCAGGGACAGGCCTTTGTGGAGCGGTTCGATGCCAACTGTTATCTTTATATAACCAAGGCGATGGACTATTTTGATTTGACCAAGGAGTACGGGTCTCTGGCCGAGGCTTTTGCAAACTGTAGGTGCAGGTTTCTTGTGATTAGTTTTGCAAGTGACTGGCTTTTTACACCTGAACAGTCCAAGGAGATAGTCGATGAGCTGATTGCCAGCCGCAAGGATGTCAGTTATTGTGATATCGCGTCGCCGTACGGCCACGATGCTTTTTTGCTTGAGCCTGAGGTACTTGGTTCATTTATCTGCGGCTTTTTGGCGGCCACGCACCGGCCCGGAGCGGGACGAGATTACCGCTCTGATGCCGTTGCAAAAAAGGATTTGCCTGACCAATTGGAACAGACGCAGCGGCCCCGGATTGACTACGAGCTTATAGAGTCACTGGTAGAGCCGAACAGCGCGGTCTTGGATATCGGCTGCGGCGACGGGCAGTTGCTGGCCAATCTTGCTGCCGATAAGGACATAAAGGGCGCGGGCATTGAGGTTCAGCAGGACCTTGTACTGACGTGTGTAGAACGCGGGTTATCCATTATCCAGCAAGATGCTGAAGCAGGCCTGGAAAATTATGCCGACAAAAGCTTCGATTACGTAATATTGTCGCAAACGGTGCAGACGGTGAAAGACCCTGAAAAAGTTTTCAAGGAATTGCTGCGGGTAGGGAAAAAGGTTATTATCAGCTTTCCTAACTTTGCTCACTGGAAGTGCAGGGCACAGTTGTTTTTTACCGGCAAGGCTCCGCTAACCGAGCAGCTTCCATTCAGTTGGCACGATTCCCCGAACATACACTGTTTATCGCTGAAAGATTTCGACAGATTTTGCAGGATGCTGGGGGTTAAGGTGGAAAAGGTGATTCCCTTAGCTAAAACGCGTCTAAGGCCCGTTAGATTTGCTCCCAACTTTTTCGCCGAGCAGGTAGTTTATGTAACGAGCAAGGATTAAGGCCTAATTTCAGACCTGCAGGGTGGGTCGAATTGCAGGGGTATCTTATGCGTGGACGCGGCGGCCGCCCGAGTTCTGCCAGAATCCTTTTCTCTGTTGCCCAGCAAGATTCTATCCGCGTCTAGGTTTGCTCGAACTGCAGACAGTTATTATCAACCGCCCCTGCTTATTATTGTGATTGTGTCGCTACCCTGGAAAGCGGTGCCATCGGTGAGCTCGCCTCTGATGCTAAGGGACACGGGATTCTCGGCGAAGGCGCGGAGCATAGTCTGCGTCTGCTCTGCAGTCCGGTCGAATTTGACAACCACGGTTTTGTCTTGCTCGCAGATTTTGGCCCAGGCAGGTTCTATTTCTTCGTTCAGCCTAATAGTGCTGGTATCGACATCGTGGACGTCATAACCATCCGGTAGCCGGATGATACAGTTAATCCAATTTCCTTTACTTTCAAGATTCAAAGTTTTAGGTGTTATCCAGACTTCGGCCGATATTGCAAGGACGAGCTCGTCGGCACCGAGGTCTACTTTGGCACCTGATATTCGCGGCTCTCCATCGATATCCTTTTCGTCGGGCGCTGAGACAAAGGCCGGGTCCCCGGCGTCAATGCATGGCGATTCCTCGACAAGATGATAGTCGCCTTCGATGAAGCTTTGACCGCTGTTTAGATAACCTATCTGGGCAAATTGCGGGTCGGCATCTATGTTGCCTTCGCCCCAGTAGACGGTGCAGTTAGGCTCGCACACTACATTCGTGTTAGGGTCCTGGATGTCGCAGTAAGAAATCTGGATGGAAGTGTCCGCGCCCGAGTTTCCGACTAAAACCTCCGATGCATATGGGGCGGTATCGTGCCAAAGAATACTGTTGCTTATAGTCATGTTGCTCGATTTATAGCAGTAGATACCTGCTGCTGAGTCGGAAGCCGTATTTTCAGTGATGGTGCAGTTGGTGATAAGCGGATATCCAGCATTGTGGCTGTAGATTGCGCCGCCGTACTGAGAGGAGTTCCCGGCTATAATGCAATTTCGTATTTCCGGGCTGGCGCCGGTGCAGTATATTCCGCCACCACCAAACACTGCAGAGTTTGCTATTATCTTGCAGTTGCTGATCTTAGGGCGAGTATTGCTGTTAGCGCACATTATCGCCCCGCCTAAGACGGCTGAGTTGGCTGTGATTACACAGTTTGTGATGGAAGGGCTGCTGTCGCTGTGGCAGTAAATGCCACTACCTAAAACTGCGTAGCCGTTTGTAATTGTAAGTCCACTTACGGTTGAATCGCCATTTTCGCTCATGTTGAAGGTAAAGCCGCGACCCTGACCGTTACAATCGATGACGGTGCTGTTTACGACATTGGGGTCGGCAGGGTCGATGCTGCGGACGGTGATTGATTTACCATTTAATGTGATGTTGCAATTGCCCGGCCCGGAATATATTCCGGGCTCGACAACAACCACGTCGGAAGCTTCACAGGCGTTGACGGCGGCCTGAATCGTGGAGTAATGGTCGGGTACGTAGCGAACGGTGGCCGCAGCAGAGTTTGTCATTAGAACGGCAAGCAACCCAATTATTATTGTTTTTACACGCTTCATTTCTCTCACCCAGGTCTTTCTTCAGTTAAATTTATTACGACTTAGCACTAAAGTATAACCTCAGAATAAGAGTCCGAATCGTAGTACAGCACTATCTCGATTTCGAAGCCCGCCGGCACCTCGGTGGTTCCCGAACGCTGGAAGAAGAGGTCGTTGTTGCCGGTCAGTGTCATCGTAGTAGGAGAATAGTTAATTATCGAGCCGTCGATCGT
>CP070830.1:1105786-1108522 GCA_020344865.1 Planctomycetota bacterium | reverse complement strand
GGGCTTTCTCATCTATCTGAAGCCTTAATGAATGAAGAATCATATTTGTCTGTTATTATGTTCGTCAATCGTTGACTTTGCAAGTGTTGAATAGTATTGTCTTAATAACAGTCTAAATAACGTATGTATTTTTTGCATTACAGGGGTATAATTGTTGGGGTGGAGACGATAAGGCTAAAACGGATTGTTTCTTTTGGCTTGCAGGGTTTGAATCAGCTTCTGTGGCCTGCCGCGTGTGCCCACTGTGGCCGAAGTGTTGGCGAGGCTGACAAGACCTTGTGTACGGATTGCTGGGGCGAGCTTGCCGTCTGCGTGGGCGGTGATTACTGCCGGCGGTGTGGGCGGGATGCCAGCCTGTACGGGCTGGTTGACGGGGCGTGTGGGGATTGTCAGGGTAAGGAGTTTTATTTTGACGAAATAGCGCGAAGCGGTGTTTATGATAATGCTTTGAGTAAGATGATATTGTCGTTCAAGAGAGGCCGGACAGAGCTTGATTCCATGCTGGGATTTCTGGCGAATTCGGCGCTGCAGGGCAGCGGTTTCTTCAATGAGATAGAGTTTTTCGTCCCTGTTCCTCTGCACTGGTCACGACGTTTGTTTCGCGGGTACAATCAATCTTTAGTTTTGACAAAAATACTTGAGCATCCAAAGGCAAAAATCTATACCGAACTTGTGCGTATTCGCCGCACAAAATTTCAACCTGTTGTGGCAAGTGCCGCGGCGCGTGCGAGAAATGTTGCGGGTGCTTTTGCGGTTCGGCGGGGACATCGATTTGCCGGGCAGTCTGTATGCCTGGTCGATGATATCAAGACGAGCGGGGCGACATTGAATGAGTGCGCGAAGACTTTGAAGGAGGCCGGCGCTTCGAAGGTCTTTGCGCTGGTTCTGGCGGTAGCCGGGCAAAAAACGAGCTAATTGCAACCAATGAAGGAATGGATATGACAAAAAGACTTCTTGTAATGAATTGCAGATTGTTCGATGCAGAGTACCAAGAGAAGGTTTCAATTCTTATCGAGGATGGTGTTATTAGGCAAATTGGTGATGTTGAATCCGAGGGGGGCTGCAATGTGCTCGATGCGGAAGGGCGAATAGCGGCGCCGGGATTTATCGATGTTCATATTCAGGGGGCCGGCGGGGCCGATGTGCTTGACGGGACGATAGATGGGCTTGAGGCGATATCCCGAACCTGTGCGCGGTTCGGGGTAACGAGCTTTCTGGCGACGACTGTATACAATGCGAGCGGGGATAATGAACATCTTGCATTGGCGGCTGATTGTACCGGTCGTGACCTCGGCGGGGCGAACCTGATTGGTATTCATCTGGAGGGGCCTTTTATTGCGGAGACAAAGAAAGGTATGATTCAGCCGGATTGTATATGCCATGCGTCGATGGATGTTCTCTATAAGATTCTGGATATTACCGCTGGGAAGCTGACGATGATGACGATTGCGCCGGAATTAGATGGTAGCCTGGAGATAATCCATCGGCTGGTGGATTCCCATATCGTGGCCTCGTTTGCGCATTCGGGTGCGGATTATGAGCAGACGCTGGCGGGAATTACGGCGGGTATTTCGCACGCGACCCATCTTTTCAACGCGATGACCCGTATTCCTCATCGGGCACCGGGGCCGCTGGTCGCAATTTTTGAAAATGAAAAGGTGACGGCACAGCTTATCGCGGATGGAGTGCATTTACATCCGTCTGTGTTGAAGTTAGCATTCGATATACTCGGGCCGGAACGGATTGTGCTTATCACGGATGGGATGCAGGCGATGGGTTTACCGGATGGCCAATATGTTTATAATGGCGTCGAATACGAATCAAAAAACGGTGCCGCCAGATACAAAGACGGGACGTTGATTGGAACAGCGCTGGGATTAAGCGAGCTGGTAAAAAGGCTTATCAGCTTCACTGATTGCAACCTTGAACTTGCTGTCAAGATGGTTGCGGAAAATCCCGCAAAAGTATTGGGCCTTACGGACAGGAAAGGTTCGATAGCTGTCGGCATAGACGCTGATTTGTTTTTATTGGATGAGGACCTTTCAGTGCAGGCGACAATTGTCGGCGGTAAGGTTGTGTTTCACAAGTAATTTACGGATAACCAGCGGTGAAATTACCGACTACATAATAAGAAGTGTAAACTCGAAGGTGTTATAGTGTTTCGTATTTAATGACCGCTCGGTAGAGACCGTTGATGCGTTTTCCTTCGGCTATGGTCGGGGGATATTTTTCATTTCTGGGCTGGAGCCGGATTTTTTTACCGGATTCGAAAAAGACCCTTTTGAAAGTCGTCTCGTGTGGCATAGTAAAACGGATGAAGCAATCATCGCCGCTGTGTACCTCGGCTGCGGGAGAGAAGACAACAATGTCCCCTTCCTGAAATTTTGGCTCCATTGAGTCGCCTACGACGCGTACGGCGAAGGCGTTGGGGTCGTGCAAGTCGGGACATCGGACATAGTCATCGGCAATTCCGACGGGATAGTCAAGGTCGTTGAAGTCAGCCGGGTATCCTGCGGAGACCTTGTTTATAACAGGTACCATTCGACCTGCCGATAAAGGTGAGAGCCCCTTTTCGATATGCAGCTCGCTTTTTTTGAGGAGGGTCTTGAGGTTTTTCGGCCTGGTTTTTTTGCTCATGAGGTTCTTTGCGAACTGCCGCCATTTCAGGTTCTCGGCCTCGGCCGATTCGTATTTCTTTCGAATGTCGGACGGCATGCTTTCCATGTGTGCTATGTG
>CP070830.1:1101925-1105686 GCA_020344865.1 Planctomycetota bacterium | reverse complement strand
GGTGGAGGTAACATACCTGTCTTCGCGGATTGCATTTACGTAGATGGCTTTCCCCTGCACGTGGATGAGCCCCCCGAGTATCCGGACCAGTACGACGGTGGCAGCGGATGTTGGGCCACAAATGCCATGAAGATATTCTGCCTCGACCGGCACAGCGGCGACATTAACGGGCTGTTTACCGATATGAGTGTCAGGGAGATAGGACTTAAGGAATTATGGCGGCTGAAGTGGAATCGCGGATTCAAGACGAGCGAGCCGCCGCCTGTATGGCCGCGATGGATGGCAAAATACCCGGAGTATTAACAGTTTACTAAGATGTCGTAAGAGCGAAAATTAGAATTTTTTTATAGAGGAGGCGCATGTCCTAAAAACCAGTTTTTTTTAAGTGTTTATACTGGCAGAGCCACAGGGAGGTGGGTGTTAATCTTAAGGATTTGTGTGTTCGTTGGAAAATGACTGTTTTGGCTTGTAGCCAAATAATACTTTAATGTTTTTTATTTTAAAGGAGGAGTGTCATGTCTAAAAGACTACTATTTCTAATTTCTGTTGTTTTGGTGCTGTCCATGGTTGGCATCGCATCGGCATACGATACCATCACGTGGAACAACAACGAAGGTACTGGCGACCGCCTCTGGCAGACGGCCACGAACTGGGACATCGACAAGGTGCCCGAGGCGCCTGACTGGGTCGGCATCGCAGATACGTTCGTTGATGAGGGCAACGGCCCGATTATCGACGCCGACACGAACGCAGTATGTGACTGGGTGGATTTCGGTTACGGCGGTACATTTGAACTGCCGCTGAGTGGCGACGCTGTCCTGACGATGACCGGCGGCGCGCTGACGTTCGGTTCTTACATCGTGATGATTAACAACGACGCTGACGGCAATGCCGTATTTAATATGAGCGGCGGGCACGTCCAGATTCTGGGAACCGGATGGGGCGACAACCTCGGACTTGTCGTCGGGGAGGAAGGCACCGGTACCGCCACATTTAATATGGACGGCGGCGTCGTGGACGCGAATGGCGTTTTTATTGTCGGATGGTGGGGAAGTATCGAGGGCCGGACGATCTACGGTATCGCTAATATAAACGGCGGTACAATCAACACAACCGACGATATGACTGTCGGACAGTGGGAACAGTCCGAGGGGACCGTCAATATGACCGCGGGTAACATAAACGTGGGCGACTGGCTTGAGATTGGAGGATGGGGGGTTGATATGACCGGTAACGGGCACATCAATCTGCACGGCGGCACCATTACCGCGCACTTGCTTTCAATGGGCGGCGACGGCATTGGCACTATAGATATCGCCGGCGGCACGCTCATCATAGACGGCGATTACAGGGGGCCCAACGGCTGGCTCTTTGACCCACTATACGATACACCGAGTGACGACGGCGGTTATACGGGAACCATCGCCATACTCGCCGAAAGGGGTCTGATTACCGCCTATGGAACTAATGTCGGTGATATTATTACTGACGGCAACTTCCCGGCCCAAGTAGGTCTGCGGGCAGTGATAAACCTCGACTATGACGTAACCAACCCCGACCAGACGACGATTACGGCGGGAGCCGTGGACCCGAACCTGGCCTGGAACCCGATGCCGCTCAACGGCTCAGGGGGCATTTCCGCGACTGAGACGACCGAGATTAGCTGGTCGGCGGGAGACAATGCGGAATCGCACGATGTCTACTTCGGCACGAGCTTTGCCGAGGTCAGCGGCGCTGACACATTGTCGCCGGCCTATCAAGGCCCCCAAGAACTGGCAGATGTTAACTATCCTATCTCGGTCATATGGGACAAGGATTATTACTGGCGGATCGATGAGGTAAACGGCGCGACCACGTGGACCGGCACTGTCTGGAGCTTTGCGACAATGCCGGCGTGGGCGACCAAGCCCAACCCGGAGGACGGCGCCGTGGGCGTATCGCCGGCAGTAGTGCTCAGCTGGATACCGGGACCGGAGGTGGATACACACGAGGTTTACTTCAGCAGTGATTTCAACGACGTCAATGACCGGCTTATTTTCCCGGCCACGCCGGGAGCCAACAGCTACAACCCCGGTGCCCTTAAATTCGAGACGACCTACTACTGGGCGGTGGATGAAATCAACAACCTTGCCGACGTTAACGTCTGGCCCGGCGAGGTCTGGAGCTTCACAACGACCGACCATCTGGTAGTGGACGATTTTGATTCTTATATAAACAATAAAGCCTTGTATGAGGTCTGGGACGATTACTGGGGCAACGACACCGGCTCGGAAATATTCATTGAGAAGGATGTGGACTTTGTTTACGGGGGCAACTCGATAATGTACGAATACGACAGCACATGGGGAAGTGGAGTTAATTATACCGGCTCTCGAATCGACGCCGACACCGCTGATTTGGAAATCGGCTCGGACTGGGCCGCCGGCGGCGCTAAGGTACTTCGGTTGTACTTCCTCGGCCAGCCGGACAACAGCACCACCGAGAATGACAGGATGTGGGTCGAGCTGGAAGATACGGGCAGCAACACAGGTGTCGCAATATACGACGGCGACCCGAACGACGTGAAGGAAGAGAAGTGGCACGAGTGGAGCATAGACCTTGGAATCTTCGATGCCTGCGGCGTCAGCCTGGCGAATGTGGACAAGGTCCATATCGGCTTTGGCGGACCGCAGGGCGGACAGACCAAGACTGCCGGCGGTACGGGTACGGTATACTTCGACCTTATTGAGGTCTGGCCGCCATATTGCCGGACGGAACTGGTCACCGCCGATGTTACAGGTGACTGCATTACCAACACCGATGACCTCGAGCTATTGGCGGCTGACTGGCTGCTTTACGACTACAACTTTATAGCAGCCGAACCCTGCGAGGCCAACCTTATTGGCTGGTGGAAACTTGATGAGGGCTCGGGCACAATTACCGTTGATTCCTCCATCTACAGCAATGACGGCAATATCATCGAGGCTACCTGGAGAACCGGCCACCCCAATGACCCGTGCGATTCCGCACTGCATTTCGACGGCGACGGCGTCGTTACTTTTGACCATGTACTCTGCGCCGAGAGGGTCAATGACCTACCGGGTATATACCCTGCCGAGCTGATGCCCGATAAATTCAGCGTCACCTGCTGGACCAAGCTCGACAGCTTCGAGTATTTCAGCTCATTTGTCGGCAACGGCATGGATACCGGCGCCGACGAGTGCGGGTTCTTCTTCTACAACTGGGGCTGGATAGGTCCTGCAGGTAATGATTTCGGCCTGGCAATACGGACCGAGGCAGGAATGTATTATGTCGAAACAGAGCCCATATACGATATCAAGACCTGGTATCACCTCGCCACCACCTATGACGGCAATTACGCCAGCGTCTACGTGGACGGTCAGTTAGCGGCAGGTCCGGAGGACGTCGGCGGTCCCATAAGGTGGATCAGCGAGGACAGCAACAACTACCCTGAGAGATTCACCATCGGAGTTTGGCTGGACCCTGGTTACAGTCTGTATGTAAAGGGTGCCATCGATGATGTCCGCTTCTATAACGTGCCCCTCTCGCAGGGCGACATCGCGGTCCTCGGCGCGGGCATCCCGCCGGGTACGGAACTGTACCAGCCGGTGCCATCGCTCGCCAACATAATCGACCCGGAGCCAGCGCTCTCGAGGAAGGTCAACTTCATGGATTATTGTATCCTCGCTGACAACTGGCTCGTAGGACCGGTGTTGTGGCCATCGCCATGACCGGAGATGCTGTGAGGCTGAGTATTTAGC
>CP070830.1:1098638-1101825 GCA_020344865.1 Planctomycetota bacterium | reverse complement strand
TGGCCGACAGGCTCGACACGATATCTCCGCTTGGGTCGCTTGCCGATAGAAAATGCGAAAGGAATATTATAGCGCCTCCAGCGCTGAAATTGCCGTCGACAAGCGGGCTGTGATGGCGCAGCACGCCCTCCTGAATAATCGGCGAAAACCTCCATTTCTGGCAAATCCGCATCCCGACCGCACAGTGGTCCGTCCCGACTGATGCCTGTTCATCATAAACCACGGATGCCATCTTGTCCCACAGCGTACCTAAAACGTGAGCGCTCGTGCGGTTGCTCACCACCATAATTGCCAGTCTACCTATGTCGTGGATTAGACCCGAAATTGTATATAGCTGGACCTGCTCACGCGATGCGCCGCAAACCTCACCCAGTATATTGCACCCTATCGATATGCTCTCCGAGTGGTCGAAGTATTCATTCAGATACTTGAGCGACGCGAATTCCTCCTGAATGGCCCGCCTTGCATACAATAACCCAATCAGTTGTACAAGGCTCTGTACCCCGAATCGCTCCGCCGCCTCTTCCGTTGTCCCAATCACCTCATTCGCCGCGAAATATGACCTCGCCAGTTCCAGCAGCTCCTCGCGCACTTCCGGCTCTTTCTCCATCAGCTGAAGTATCTTCGCGCTGTCCTCGCTTGGCTTCAGAGCCGCCGCCAAAAGACCGTCGATATCGTGTGGAAACATCGGCAGCCCGTCTACCAGCTTGATTATCTTTTGCCCTAATTCTCGCTTTCGCTTCATCTCTCTGCACTCCGTCGCCATTTAAGTTAGCCGCTGCCTTTGGTCTTGCTACTGACGCTTGTCTCTGCCATCGCCGTCAGTAAAATATTGTATTAGTCAATACTGCGCGGCATCAATGCATCACAGCGGCGTCAACTAAAATTCGTATCGAATACCAGTATATATCCTCAAATCGTTCCTGTCCTTGTCCGGGTCCACTATGGACTGGTACTCGTGCAAAAGCCCTACCAAAAAGCTCATCTTCGATTCCTTCTCCAGCAGAAAACGCCAGTCCATGCTGCTCCTTGTCCTGTAATCATCCGTGTCGCTGAGGACCGGGTATATAAATGATGATGCGTTCAGACTCTGCCTGTCAGTGATTTTCCAGCTAAGCTCGACCCCGCCAAGCCCTTCGGGTCTTACATCGTCGTTCTCGGAGCCCCATTCCTTGCGGGCGCCCGCCCCGGCCCTTAAATCGACCGTGAGTTTGTCCCTCTTAATGAGGTGATAGCCGGGACCGACGTGCCCGGCTGCCCGCTCCTGCCATGATTCAAACTCGTCATAGTCGAATCGCCCCATCAAAAAGTAAAACCACCGCGATTCCGGCTTCAGCCAGTCCCGCGCGATACCGAACGAAGCCTTGTTATCCGTTGTAGCACCCTCGCTGACCTTATTGAAGTACGACAAATCCATTGTCAGTCTCCTGTCTTCGAGCACCCGCTTTGCACCCAGGCCAACACGCAACGACTGCTCATCCGTGTTGCCGCTGGAGTTGTCCAAACTAATATCAGCAGAGAAGCTCCATCCCTCCTTCTTCATTTCCGAAGACCAGCCATCAATCTTTTTGAACCTCTGCTCAAGCCAGCCGCCCCCCTCGATTTTCTCGCCCTCGCCAGTACTCGGAGCATCTAGGGTAACGGATTTAATCCGCTCTCTTGATATTTCAATCCGCCCGAGGTCGCTGTGCTCAAGCACGATAGCGGCGTCGCTCTGCTCAATTATTTTGCCGTGAAGAGCATCCCCACCGACGAGCACCACTTCATCAGCCCCGGCCTGGCTAACCGCCAAAAGGAAAATAATCAAAATTGCCCAAATCTCAAAACAAACTGATTGTTTTAAAAAACGGGTAGATGTCCGTCTTTGGCTTACGCAACTGCAAAGCATGGTCTTTATCTCCTAACCGTACCGGTAAAATTCAGGTCATCACACGGGTTGCACCGTCACATTATAGCACCTCTCGGTTCACGGGCAACCCGCCGCCCCGCCTACTGATTTCCGTCCTCCTCTCGACCTCCTCACAAAGCAACCGGGGCCTGCGCCGAATTTATCGGCACAGGCCCCGAATTAAATCTGACTCAATTGGTTATTATTAACTACAAGGCGCCGCTTACGGCCACAGTGTCGGGCCCTCAAGCCAGTGCTCAGCCAAAACGTCATAGTCCTGGAAGTTCACAATATCAGGGTTGCTAGGATAGTAGTTGGGGTCGGTTGCCGGGTCCGGTACCCTTACAACAAGATTGGTGGGTACTTCCAGCGGGGCGTAAAAACTCGTCGATACTCCAGCTAAGCCAAGGACTTCACCAACCCCGAGACTCTTGTTGTAGATACGGACATCATCGATGCGACCGGTAAAGTGCCTTCTGTCCTCTACTCCATTATTGTCCCTGCCAATCTCGGTGGTGCCGTCAAAGGATTGTACTAATTGAGCCACTGCGTTTGTTGCCGAGTCCCATGTTGCACCGTCGCTCATATACATTGTCGCCTGTGTCGGCTCGATTACCAGACCGGCGAACGTCCAAAGCCCGTCGGGAACAACCAGTCCAGAATCCCAGTCCCACGTACTATTGTTGTTCCACGTGTAGCGTAGTTCCTCCTTCTGGCCAAAGTGAAGACCTTCGGCGATGGTACCTTCTCGGCTAAAGACTATACCGGCCCAGTCCGTTTGTGAGCCGCTTCGCTTTATCCACGCTGTAATTGTCACAGTATTGCTGTTGAGGTTCAGTTCCGGAGCCTGCACATAATCACTGATTCCGTCGAACTCCAGACATCTTTCCCTGTCGGCGCATGGGTCGGTGGTTATCCATGTTGGGTCGCACGCGTCGGCAGCGGACGTGTTGCCGAGCTGACCGTTGTAATCGGTGCCCATAAGACCGTAGTTGGTCACGACCTGGCCCGCGCCCTCATCAAGCTTAAACCACACGTCCGGGTCATAGCCCGGAAGCGCCGATACGATTAAGGCGTCGCTTGCCAGCCAGTCTTCCGCCATCACTGCCAGGTCCTCACCGTCGGTCACACAGTCGCCCGTGAAGTCGGTTGCGATCGCCTCGCTCCGGCAGCGAATCGGCCACAGACCCACATCGTCGAAGTAAACCGTACCCGTCCCGCCTGCCACCGTTTGTCCTACCTTGGGGCCGGCGAAGCCAAGGTGTATCTTATCGATATTCTCAAGACTCACTCCACAAG
>CP070830.1:1095906-1098538 GCA_020344865.1 Planctomycetota bacterium | reverse complement strand
TCGCTGGCGCCGGCGGTGCAAAGAAGGCAGGCGCTGGCTGGCGAGGCTCAATCGGAGCGATTGCAGGCGCCGTCTTAGGTGCGATAGTAGGGACATTCACGCTGCCAATCCCCGTGCTCGGCACGCTGCTCGGCGCCTGTGCCGGAGCAGGGTTGGGCGCCTGGGGACTGGAATTAGCCGGCGGAAGAAAATTGCAGGATTCCGTTCGGTCCGGCATTGGAGCTGGCGTCGGCGAATTCATCGGCATTACCACCAAATTCGTTCTTGGTGGCCTCATATGGCTTACCGTCGCCATCGCGGCCTTTTGGCCATAAGAATACGCCCGGACCCTCGGCCATACCTTAGCTGAAATATAAAGCCAACATTCGTATTCCAAATCGAGCCGGACGGAAACGACCCCACCAACTGGCAGGCATTTTCACCCACACCCGGCAGCTAATTAAGACAGCAACTACTTCTGTTCGGCCTTTCTGGTCTTGATGGTTTCAACATAATTCCCCAAAAGAGAAGCATCCTCTTTTCGGCCGTGGTGCAACATGTACCTAATGCTCTCTTGAAGCAGACCAATGGCCTCGTCAAAACGCCGCTGAACCTCAAGGTTTCTCGCCATCTCCAAGTGGTACGACAAATCGGCGGGATTCAAATCCAGCGCCTTCCAAAGATATTGTTCGGCCTCCGCGAGCTGGCCCATTGAGGCAAAGGATTTTCCTATCTTAAGGTACAGTTCGGCATTTTTAGGCTCCGCAATCAACTGGACCTTGAAGTCCTCAATCGCTTTATGAAACTCCTCGCCCGCCTCTTTTGTCTTGCCCATCCTGCTGTAAACGACCGCAAGGTTATAGTGGATGTTACCCGTGTATACTTCTATATCTTCCAGCTTAATAGCCCTGAGTGACTCATTTATCGCGTCGACCGCCTCAGACCACCTGCCAAGTTTAATCAGTGCAACCGCCTTATCGTTATACGCCTTTATCGCCATTGAAGGAGCCCGCCGGATTATCCGGTCATATCTTTCCACGCACTCCTCAAACCTGCCCTCCTCGAAAAGCTTCCGTGCCTGCCTGAAATACTCCTCAGCCAAGTCGTATGCCGTCTTCCTGCGAGCCACCGGCGCGAGAAGATTTTCAACCGGTGCATAATCATCGGTCAAAACAGCCCCCTCCGCCTTCGCCAAAACAGTATTGATGTCGGACTCGTTCAGAAGCCAAAAAATTGTACCCTCTTTTTTCGATTGTTCGTAAAGACCTTGAAGGTCAAGCTCTTCCCTGGAGGCTATAATGACAAATGTGTTGCGGTGCGACCGAGGGACGCCCGCTTCGGTCATAACAGAAACATAAGAAAAGGTCTTCTTGAGAGTGTTGACTATAGCGCCTAAGAAAAAGCCGTCGTCAAATACATCTATCAAATTTACCAGGTAAATGCCGTCCTCCGTAAGCAAACGAGCGATTTTCTCGTTGAATTCCCACGTGGTCAGCTGGAACGGCACGGAATAGTCGTTTATGGCATCTTCATAAATGAAATCATAGCGCACCTTCTGCCCCGTGGTTTCTTCCCGCTCAAGAAGTTCGTCTACGTAGTTCCGCGCATCCATTTGTATCGTTTTTATTGATGTGTCTCTCGGCAAACCGAAGGCCGCCATGGCTGCCTCTGTCACGCCCGGGTCAATCTCCACAACCTCTACCCGGCTGCCCGGCCAGACCTGCTCCACATAGCGAGGGAAAACATAGCCGCCACCACCAATAACCATAACCCTTAACTCGCTCTTGTCCTCACTGAGCATCTTTGTAACTGCAGAGTAAATGCGTGTGTAGAAGTACTGCAGGTCTAATACGTCTTCCATATTAATCCGGCTGTGCATGAGCTTGTCCTGTATAAAGTCGCGTATATCAACAGGACCCGGCACACGGTTAATCGCAATATAGCAATACTGACTCTCGTCTTCGTAAACAACATCCGGTCTCGGCACGTCCCGCAGCGCAAGTCTGGCCCCGGCCTTCTTGGCCCATTCCCAGGGCCCCATCCCCATTACAAGCCCACAGGCAAGCAGGAAAACGCAGACGTACAATACCCGGAGCCGGAACCAGTACAAAATCCCCATAACAAGCAACACTACGGCAACAACCCATACAATAGCAACACTTCCAACAGCGGCAATCAGATAGTAGCCCGCAGCGAAGGTGCCGGCAATACTCCCCGCTGCCCCCCAGGCATATATGCTCCCGACGGTCCTGCCGGTCGCCAGTCCCTTCTCAAGAGCCATCTTGGCAACCACCGGGCTGATTGTACCTAACAGTGCCGAAGGCAGCAGAAATACCAGCGCTACGTGTGTAAAAACGCGAATCGGCAGATTAAAATGCCAAAGCAGCTTCCACTCGCCAGCCAGATTGTTCATAACTACCGTCAAAATGCACGCAAGAGAACAAAGTGCAAACTGCCCCGCTAAAGCCCTTCGAGCAGCATAGCTATCGGCGATCCGTCCACCGAGATAATTGCCGAGTGTAATCCCGCCCAGCACCACGCCTATGACCGCCGTCCATGTATACAGCGACGAACCAAGGTAGCGAGCAATCAGCCGGGCAGCAACCAGCTCCAGAACCATGATGCAGAAACTTGAGATAAATACCGTCGTACT
>CP070830.1:1092204-1095806 GCA_020344865.1 Planctomycetota bacterium | reverse complement strand
GCTTCGTCGGCTTTATGCATGCCGTGGATTACCAGAAGGCGCTTGTCGGTGGGCGGATCTGGACGGACAGCGAGCATATACAGAGGTGCCTTACCGAACTTACAACTCATATGGAAAATGTCATTCAGAAATATCTGCGGAATGAGTTCGAAACGATAGAGGCATATAACCTGCAGGCCGGCGAACTTGCCGAGCCGTACAGGTTTCTGGTAATTGCGGATTTTCCCACGAATTTTAATGAAGAGTCGATACGACGCTTGAGCAGCATAATCAACAGCGGGCCCAAGTGCGGGGTATATACACTTATGGTCTGTGATGAGAGCCAGAAACTGCCTGAAAAAATTTCGGCACGAGACCTAGCATCTAACGGGGTCCACCTGGTTTATCGGAACGGTCATTTTGTATGGCAGAACAAGACATTAAAGAAGTTCCCGCTGGACCCTGACGGGCCGCCTTCGGAGGAGCTGTTGACCGATTTAGTGTGCAAGGTTGGCACAGCGAGTATAGACTCGGCGCGGGTCGAGGTCCCGTTCGAGACGATTGCTCCGGCTAAGAACGACCGATGGAGCGAGGACAGCACGTTCGGCATTAAGATACCCATCGGACGGGCAGGCGCAAAACGACTACAGTATCTGCAACTGGGGAAAGGCGTTAATCAACACATGCTGATTGCAGGCAAGACCGGCTCAGGCAAATCGACCCTGTTCCATGTTATCGTTACGAACTCGGCGCTATGGTATTCGCCAGACGAAGTCGAGCTTTATCTAATCGACTTCAAGCAGGGAGTGGAATTTAAAACTTACGCCGTTCACAAACTTCCTCACGCGCGTGCGGTAGCAATTGAAAGCGACCGTGAATTCGGTCTGAGCATCTTGCAGAGACTCGATGCGGAGATGGCCGTTCGCGGTGAGAAGTTCCGTCAAGCGAGGGTACAGGATGTCCCATCGTACCGGCAAAGTACCGGCGAAAAGATGCCCCGCACTATTTTGATTATCGACGAATTTCATATTCTGTTCACAGAGGACGACAGGATTGCGCACGAGGCAGCGACTCTTCTCGAAAAACTCGTTCGGCAGGGACGAGCGTTCGGCATTCATGTAATACTGGGCTCTCAAAGTCTGGCGGGAACATCGGGTATATCGCGGAGCATAATGGGTCAAATGGCCGTACGAATAGCCCTGCAATGCTCGGAAATGGATTCTCAGATAATTCTGAACGAAGATAACGTTGTGGCACGGCTGCTATCGCGCGCAGGTGAGGCAATATACAACGATGCGGGTGGAATGGTAGTAGGCAATAACCCGTTCCAAGTTGCCTGGCTGCCTAAAATAGCTCAGGACGACCAGCTCTCAAATATCCACAAGTTTTCGAAAGAACGGGTGTTGCGACATGAACCTATGATAGTATTCGAGGGGAACATTCCGGCAGACATTTCGAATAATGCCGTACTGGCCGAGCTTATGCGCAATCCATTCACGAACGCCGAGCCGGCCAAGCAGCCCCCTCGCGCGTGGCTGGGAGAACCGGTTACGATAAAAGAGCCTACAGCGGTCATCTGGCACCGACAAAACGGGGCGAATCTTCTGATTATCGGGCAGCAGGACTTTGCCATGGCGGGGGTTTTAAGTTCCGCGTTATTAAGTTTACTGGTTCAGCTTTCGCCGCAGGTAAGTAAGTTTATCATCCTGGATGAGAGTCCCGCGAGCTCTCCAATCGGCGCAAAACTAAAGAGGATTGACTGTCAGTTTGCGAACAGGTGCCGGTTTGCGCGGGCAAATGAAATTGCAGATGTCGTAAGCGAATTAGCGACTGAAGTAAAACGCCGCCTGGAAAACGGCAGTCATGACAACAGCGAGACACAATTTTTGCTCATTAGCGGCTTACAGCGTTTTCGCATGCTGTACAGAAAAGATGATGACTGGAGCTTTCGGCCGGACGAGGAGAAAGTGAGTATCGACAGGCAGCTGGCTGATATCCTTTGTGGAGGACCATCAATCGGAATCCATACTATCATCGGGGCGGATACGTTTAATACAGTTGAAAAGGTGGTGGACCGTCAGACGTTACGGGAATTCAATAATCGCGTGCTGTTTCAAATGAGCGCCTCGGATTCCAGTAACCTGATTGACAGCCCGGTCGCCAATCAATTAGGACCTCAGCGGGCACTGTTTTATGATGCCGAGCAGGGGATTTTAGAGAAATTCCGCTTTTACGCCCCACCTGACGAGCGCTTTCTAAAAGAGTGGGGGTCAACGAACGCTAAACATTAGGGGTTTCGGAATTTAGGGTTGCTTTTGGGGGGTGTTTGGGTTTATATATTGTGTTATGAGAAAGCTTCGGAAGGTACGAAAAGTAATCCTTATGATAGAGACGTCCCGGGCGTACGGGCGTGGCGTGCTGCGAGGGATAGCGAAATACTCGCGTATGCACGGTCCATGGGCCTTTTACAGCGAGCCGGGCGGATTGGCGGCGGCACTGCCGAAGATGAAGCGCTGGGGCGCGGACGGGATAATAATGCGGGACTCCGGGCGAGGTTCGGAGGCGCTTAAATTAGGGGTTCCGGTGATAGTGAGCGTCCATCTGAAGGAACACATCAAGGGGACGCCGTTTATCGACACGAACGGGGTTCGAATCGGGCGGATGGCGGCGGAGCACCTGCTTGACCGCGGCTTTCAGCATTTTGCGTTTTGCGGTTTCGACGATTTGCACTGGTCGCGGAACCGGTGCGAGAACTTCAGCAAACGGATAGCGAAGGCCGGTTTGGAGACGCATATCTACAAGCAGCCGCGGTCGCGGGCGAAGCGGATATGGGAGAATGAACAGGAGATTATGGTCGAGTGGCTGAAGTCACTGCCGAAACCGATAGGTTTAATGGCGTGCAACGACGACCGGGGTCGGCACGTGAGCGAGGCGTGCAAGGTGGCGGGGCTGGCCGTGCCAGAACAGGTTGCGATAGTCGGTGTGGACAACGACGAGCTGGTGTGCGAGCTGTCGGACCCACCGCTGTCGAGCGTTGCGCTTAACGTGGAAAGGGGAGGGTACGAGGCGGCGGAGCTGCTGGACAAACTGATGACGCGGAGGCGGGCGGCGCGCAAGAATATAATTGTCGAGCCGACACATGTCGCAACCAGACAATCAACGGACGTTATGGCGATGGAGGACGGGGACGTGGCCAACGCACTGCGCTTTATCCGGCAGCACGCGAAGGAGCCGATTCAGGTGGGCGACGTGCTGAGGGCGGTGACACTGTCGCGCCGGGCGCTGCAAAAGCGTTTTCGCAGCGTGCTGAACCGGTCGGTACACGACGAAATCAGACGGGCACGCAACGAGCAGATTGCGATAATGCTGACGGAGACGAATTCGCCGATTTCGCAGATTGCGCGGCATTTCGGGTACACGGGCAGCGAGAAGCTGACGCGGTATTTTCAGAGGGAGAAGGGTGTTACGCCGCTTCAATACCGCAAAAAGTTCGGCAGGAAATGAGTGAGGGGCAATCGAGGAGCGAAGATTCTGCAGGAGGGTCGCATGGCCTTGTGGGGGGAGTGTCGGGTGGTTTTTTTGGTCGGAAAGAAGGCTTTTAGTGCGCGAAGTGGTAAGAATTT
>CP070830.1:1089508-1092104 GCA_020344865.1 Planctomycetota bacterium | reverse complement strand
GATGTCGTAACTTATTCTGAGCAGGTCATATTTGATTTGGTCGTAGTTATCGGGAATCATTTTTTTTCGGTCCTGCCACCATATTGGAGCGCTGCAGAAATACAGGTATCGGCCGTCCGGTGACCAGGCGGGATATGTCTCGAGCCGGTCCTTGTTGGCAAGGGCGGGCGAAGTCTTGGCCCGGCCGGAGTCGAGCGAGTAATAGGCAACCAAGGAGTCGAGGTCGATAACGTCACGGACCTCGTCTCTGGCGGAGTGAAAGAACTGTCCAACGTAATTGACCGAATACGCGGCGAGCCGGCCGCTTGGATGCCATGTGGTGTACCCGAATTTTGTCCCAATCTTGCTGACCGCGCCGTCTTCGGCGAGTATGGCGCTGCTGCCGTATTTCTCGCTGCGGATGCCGATTAGCATTCTGTCCGTACGGTTGTTGCAGAACGCGTGGCAGTTCAGACAGCCTCGCCTGTAGTATCCGTTGTGCAGTATGACGGATTCCTCGAAAGTTTCGAGGTTGCGCTGATAGATGCCCATGCCCTTCCAGACGCCGTGCGCCGGATGAATCTTCCTGTAAACCAGATAGCTGTCGATGGGCTCCTGTGCTACCGTAATGGTAATGGTAGAGAAGGCATTCCATCCGCCATCTTTGCCTTTTATAAAAACTTCAAAGGCGAGTTGCTCTCGGCGGTTCGTACTAAGAAGTCTTTTCCACGGGCCTTCGGGGATGAGGATTTTGGGCGAGTCGGTGACGACCTCAACGGGATTGCCTTGTTTGGAATGTATTTTTACATAGTAGAGCGAGCCTTCTTCCTCAATGAGAAAGTTCAAAGGTGCTATATTTGGCGGAATAACAGTACCTTGATAGTCGGGTCGAATGCGTGGTGACCGACCGACGGAGCGGGGCTGGTCGATGATGACTTTGGCACCCGCGCCGAGTTGTGTCAACACGCCGGCTGCGAGTGCAACAAGTCCCGTAAGGAGCAGAATGTATCGACACTTAATCATTTCTTCAATCCAGAGAGTCCGTAAGTACTATAAAAGAAGAAGGTATCACCGTAGGCATTGGCCAGGCTTTGAAAGGCGGCCTCTTTGTTTCCGCCGTAGAAGGCGTAAATCTTTTTAAAGTCTTCGAAGCGCTGACGTGACAGTTGGCTAATCTGGCGGCCGTGTAAATCCACCGGTTTTTTCTCTTTGTGCATGTACAGCAAAACAGCTTCTTCATACAGAGGAGGGATTTGGGCATAGTTAAAATCGTCCAATCGGTGGAGGTTGTGTACGAGCTTGTCGAGCTGGCCCGTCAGGAGATACGAGCTCATCAGGTATTCGAATGCCATGCGATTTCGCCTGTTTCTTTCGAGTAAATCCAGCAGAATCTGCTCGAATGGCATTGGACTAAAACCGTAATCCTCAACGGGCATATAACTGCGGAGGCGTTGAATCTCGTCGTCTCCGGGCAAAGCGAGCGCCGGGTCGGATTGAAGATGCTGTAAATAATTAGTTGCCCAATCGGCAAGGAAGATGGTTTGGCTAAGGGCGCTTAGATAGACGCGGGCCGTATGGGTGGTATGCTTGGCGATGTTAACTAAGGCCAGCCGTTTTAGAATCAAAGGCCGCCGGCCGTCTGCGGCGAGAGACTCGGTCAGCTCGTGCTCGGCCATGTTGACGTGCCCGAGGTCGAGAAGAAGGTCGAATTTCTTGAAGTACGATTCACGGTGCTCGGCGGCAGTCAGAAAGAGGGTATCGGGATTCTGATAAAAGCCGAATAAGTCGTAAGGCATCCGGCCGGTATGATATAAGGCCCTGTTGACGGCATGGACTATATAATAGCTGTTCGGGTGCTTCGAAGCGGTCGCAAGGACCTTCTCCCACATCCTGTTGCTGGCATAAAAATCGGTTTCGAAAAGGGCTTTCTTTTTGATATCGCGGGAGAAAAAAATGACAGCGCCTGGGAGCACAAACAGCAGGCAGGATTCTGCGGACCATTTGATTACCGGCGAGCCGGTATACCACAAACCGATGCGCGAGCGCAGTCCGGAGGACTTGCCGGGTTGTTTCTTCTTAGGTGCGTTTGGCTGGCCAAGTGGTGTGACTTCTTGGATGAAAGAAGGCCGGCACAGACCTGATACGAGTAATACCAAAGGCGCGAACAGGTAGAGCGCAAATACGATTATCAGGATTTTTTTATAATTTTCGTACTCGAAGACCTTCCAGGAGACGGGCAGCAGATTGGTGAAGGCGTCGATAATACTGACATCGAAGACCAGGACGCCGCTGGCGTACGGAATGACAGCCCCTGATAGGATATACGCAAGAGCCAATCGCCAGCGGCGAGTGAAGAGCAATTCGTAAATCGCGCATAGCAGCGCAAAGACGAGATACGCCCCGCCGGCGATTGTGTATACGAAAACAGACATAACCAGAAAGACAACCGGATGAGACGGCTTGGTCTTTTGTGTCGCCGTCAGGTACAGACACACAAATAGCAGCGATACGAGCAATGCTGTAGTTGTTGCGAAGTGATATGTGTATCGTGTGTAAGTAATAAGAAGTAGAACCGGCGGGACAAAACGAAGGCAGCGAAGGCGCAGAACATTTACGG
>CP070830.1:1082649-1089408 GCA_020344865.1 Planctomycetota bacterium | reverse complement strand
CTTGGCTTCTCTTAGATGATGGATAGCGCGGAACGGTCTTATTGCAGCAGCCAGTTGAGAGTAGTCGCTGGTAAGGAGACATTCGAGATGATGGTTTTTCTGCTGCCTGTAAACGGCGGTGAGATTATGCCATTCGTGCCCGGAATATGGCGAAGAGAAAACCATAGTAGGTCGGCCCAGGCTGATGATTTCGTTTAGGATTGGCATTGTCCAAAGAGTCAGGTGAATGGCGAGGATGCCGTCAGCTCCTTTTAACTTGTCCCTGGATTTGTTGAGCTGCTCAACGGAGCTCACTAATTCATCGACAACAAAATCCACATCCGCCAGCTCGTTTTTGTGTTTTGCGAATTCTGATTCGTAAAATCGCACCTCCTTTTTCAGGTCCAAATCGGGATTAGGATAGTGACTTTGTGGGATGCCCAGGTATATCTTTGCCACTTTTACTTTTGACCTTCTGCATCCGGGGCTAATAAGCTTGCTTGTCTGGGGCCGGGCACAAAATGCCGACATGCCCGGGGCGGCGAGGTAAGCAGCACCGCCTGCGGCTGCGAATTTGAGAAGGTCTCTTCGGTTAATTTCTTTTTGCATACCTGTCTCCTTTCTTGCGTTTGTTCTTTAGTAAGATGATGAAAAATGCCTTGAGTGATTATATTACTCGCTACATTAGCGAAATTCCAGTTGCTGGTGCTTTTTTCAATAAATAAGTTCAAATTTTTGATTCGCCTGCGGCGAAGCACATTCAACAGATTCCTCCGCTTCGCCCCCGTGCTTTCTTGCGAAAGCAAGAACGGGGGCTTCGGTCGAAATGACCCCATACCAAATTATCCCGCACTAATTATAAATGAGTTAGAACTCAATTCGCGCGGGACACGGCGGCAGGAGCCTATCCCTCGATTAAACTCAGGACAGGTTTAGTTTGGGACAAGCCTAGAGGTTGTATTCTTTGATTTTTCTATAGAGAGTTCTTTCGCCGATGCCGAGGATTTTAGCGGCCTTTTCGCGGTTGTTGCCGGTCTTTTTGAGCGTTTCGATGATGGCCTGCTTTTCCAGCTCATTTAAGGGGACGCTTCCCAAGTCGCCGGGCGCGGTGGTTCCGGAGAGTTGCCTGACCTGATGTATCTCCGGGGGTATGTCGGCGACGTCGAGGGTGTCCTTCTCGCACATGACGACCATAGTCCTTATGCAGTTTCTGAGCTGGCGAATATTGCCGGGCCAAGTATAGTTATTCAGGATTGTTTGTGCGGGCTGCGTTATGCCGGTGACGTTCGAGCCGGTCTCGGCTGTAGCCTCTTTTAGAAAATATTCCGTAAGGGTCGGTATGTCCTCGGCCCTTTCGCGGAGGGCCGGCAGGGATATGCTTACGCCCTTTATTCTAAAGTACAAGTCCTGCCTGAATTTTCTCTGCTCTGTGAGCTTCGTCAGGTCCTGGTTTGTCGCGCTAATGAGGCGGACGTCCACGACAATCGGCTTATGGGAGCCGACGGGTATGATAACGCCATCTTCGAGAACGCGCAGGAGCTTGGCCTGCATGTTCGCCGGCATATCGCCAATCTCATCGAGAAAGAGCGTGCCTTTGTCGGCTATCTCAAACAAGCCTTTTCTGTCGGTTGCGGCGCCGGTGAAAGCGCCCTTGACGTGGCCGAAGAGTTCGCTCTCAAGGAGGGTCTCGGTCAGGCCGGCACAGTTTACCGGGCGGAAGAGCTTGTCCCAGCGCGGTGAGTTATCGTGTATCGCCCGCGCCAGCAGCTCTTTGCCGGTCCCGGACCGGCCTTCAATCAAGACGGGTATGTTGGCCGGGGCCACTCGGCGCAAAACCTCAAATATGCCTTTCATTGCGGGAGTTTGACCTCGTATGCCTTCAAATTTGAATTCCTCTTCGCCTGCTTCGGCGGCCTTTGCCCGGCGCCGACCTGCGGCCGAGACTTTGCGTCCGGCCTGCTGGACGAGCGTGCGAAGCTGGTCGATATCAATGGGCTTTACGAGATAATCATACGCGCCCTTTCTTATGGCGTCCTTGCACGTATCGATGGTGGCGTAGGCGGTCACCAAGATGACCTCCGTCTCGGGACTTAGCCTTTTGGACTCCTGCAGTATCTCTAGGCCGTCGATATCATCCCCGAGCTTCAAATCGGTGACAACAATATCGACCTTGCGGCTGCGGATGATTTCCAGGGCGTCTTTGCCGGTGTAGACCGCGATGGCCTTGGCGCAGCATTTATCCAGCGCCTCGGCCATGCCGTCGGCGTGGTCACGCTCATCGTCGACAACCAGAACTATATTTTCCTTCTCTGGCAAGCTAATGCTCCGGTCAAGCTTTAAGAGGCAGTTTTATCGTAAATGATGTCCCTTTGCCAAGCTCGCTGTTTACGGTCAGGGAGCCGTTATGGGCCTCGACAATTCTTTTGGCCGTGGGCAAGCCCAGGCCGCTGCCCTGCGGCCGGGACGAGTAGTAGGCATCGAAAATGTGGGCGAGTTTATCGGCAGCTATGCCGGTGCCGGTGTCACTGATTTGAATCACGGCTTCGGCTGGCTGCTTCGCCGTTCGTATCATCAGCTCGCCGCCGTCCTTCATGGCCTGCTGGGCGTTTATAAAGAGGTTCAGCACGACCTGTTTTAGCGCGTCCGCGTCAATTCTGCAAATAAGCGGCTCGCTACACAATCCCTGTCGAATTGTTATTGAATGGCTGTAGGCCTGCGGGGAGTAGAAATCCACCATGTCGCTTATAAGCTCGTTTACTTCAGCGTCTGTTAGCTGCAGCTCCGCCCTGTCGGCGTAGCGCAGGAAACCATCGAGAATCTCCTCGAGTCGGTCGGCCTCTTTTTCAATGACGCCTATTTTCCTGAGGGCTCTGCCGAGTGACTGGTCGCTGATTCCGGCATCTTTCTTGCCGATCTGGGCCAGCTGCGCATCCTTTAATTCCTCACTGACAAGTCTCAAATTAATCTTGATGGTGGAAAGAGGATTTTTAATCTCATGGGCGAGCTCACCGGTCAGCTTACTGAGCTCTTCCAGTTGCACGACGTGCCCGTTGTTATTCTTTTTAGTCCTTGAAGCCTTTTTTCGCATATGCACAATGATAGCCGAAACACGCTAAAAGCCGTCACAACTGTTCAATGTCTGCCCTGACGTTACGGCAAATGTTTTGCTCTGTCCCTCCGATCCATGGAGCTATCTTTTTCTTGCCGGTGTTTTCTGTGCGTTGCTGTCGGCTGGTTTCTTGTCGTCAGTCTGGCCAAGCTCGGCAAGGGCGGCTCTTCGAGAAAGCTTGAATCTGCCCTGGTTGTCAATCTCCAGCAGCTTTACCGGAATGAGGTCTCCCATTTTACAAACGTCACCGACGCTTTTGACGAAGCCGTCGCTTAGTTCGCTTATATGACAGAGTCCTTCGACTCCGGGTGTGATTTCGACAAAAACTCCAAAGTCTTTGACAGAGACGACTTTGGCCTGTTTGTATATGCGTCCGACTTCGGGCGGTCGGGTCATTGCCTCGATAATCTCTCTGGCTTCGAGGTAGCCGTCGCCACCGAGACAGCTAATATAAATGGTGCCGTCTTCTTCAATCTCGATCTTTGTGTCGGTCTGTTCCTGAATGCTCTTTATGACCTTACCTCCCGGCCCTATTACTTTGCCGATAAACTCGGGGTCGATTTCAATACTTATAAGCTTGGGTGCGTAACTGCTTAGTTCGGGCCTCGGCTTGCTGATGGCCTTAGACATAGTCTCGAGGATTTCGAGGCGCGCCGTCTTCGCAAGCTGGAGCGCCTCGACCATAGTCTTATGCTGGAGGCCGACCGCTTTGATATCAAGCTGTATGGCCGTAATGCCTTTGGTCGTGCCGGCAACTTTGAAGTCCATATCACCATAATGGTCTTCTTCGCCCAGGATATCGGTCAGCAATTCGTATCGCCCGCCTTCGTCACTGACCATACCAATCGATATACCAGCGACCGCCCCAGTAACGGGGACGCCCGCGTCCATCAGGGCCAACGAACCCCCGCAGACCGAAGCCATCGAGCTGGAGCCGTTTGACTCGGTGATGTCTGAAACGACCCTCACCGTGTACGCGAATTCGACCTCAGGGGGTCTGACCGCCCCCAGCGCCCGCTCTGCAAGAGCACCGTGGCCGATTTCTCTTCTTCCGGGGCCGCGAATCGGGCGTATCTCCCCTACGGAGAAGGGCGGAAAGTTGTAATGCAGCGTGAAGTTTTGGGTGTATTCCTCCAGCAAGCCATCGATAATCTGTGCATCTCTGATAGTACCGAGAGTCACGCTCACGAGGGACTGAGTTTCGCCCCGTGTGAACAGTGCTGAGCCGTGGGTCCTGGGCAGGATAGCGACTTCGCATGTAATCGGGCGAACTTCATTGTAGGCCCTGCCGTCAAGCCTTTTGCCCTCCAACAACAGCTTGCGAACGACCTGCCCTTCTATCTTCTGGAAGATTCGCTTGAACATTGCCTCATCGCACTTGGGCTCGGTGCCTTGCTCGGAACCGCAGTATTCGGCACTGACCTGTTCAAACAATTCTTTCATGGCCGTATTACGCTGCTGCTTGCCCGCTATCTGTTTGAGCTCGTACAGCTTATCTGCTATCTGTGAATGAATTTGTGCACTAAGCTGTTCGTCTGTTTCAACAAGAGGAGTTTCCTTTTCATCGCCGATCTTCTCACGGAGCTCTTCAATCATTTCACAGACCTGGACAATTACGTTCTGCGCGGCCGTAACAGCATCGGCGACTATGTCCTCCGATACCTCCCTGGCATCGACCTCAATCATGTTCAGCGCCTCTTTTCGCCCGCCTAAAAGCAGATTCAGGTCACTGGCTGCGAGCTGCTCATGCGTGGGATTAATTACAAATTCTCCCTCTACCCTGCCTAACCTGCAGGCTCCGGTGGGACCCAAAAATGGAATTTTGCTTATAGTAAGTGCGGCACTTGCCCCTATCATTGACAGCACATCAGGGTCGTTATCACCGTCGAAACTCAAGACACTCGCCATAATCTGTACTTCCTGGATGTAACCTTCGGGAAAGAGCGGGCGAATCGGTCTGTCAATCATCCTTGCAGTCAAAGTCTCCTTGGTGCTTGGCCTTCCCTCGCGTTTGATAAATCCACCGGGGAATTTCCCCGCCGCACTTTGCTTCTCGCGATAGTCAACACTTAGCGGGAAAAAATCAATATCCTCAGCTCTGGGCGGGGCCGTTACAGCCGCAACAAGGACGACAGTGTCGCCGTATTGAACTACAACGGCACCGTGCGCCTGTTTGGCGACCTTGCCCGTTTCGATGGATAATGGCTTGCCCCCGATTTGTCTTTCTACTCTTAATACATTAAACATACACTACCTCAGTCATGAGCGCTCAAGCAGCTCGTACCTTATTTGCTTGTGCTTCTTTATTTTCGCAGCCCCAGGCGCGATACAGTTTCTCGATAGCGCGCGACGTCCTTTTTGCTCATGTACTTCAGCAGTGCCGACCTGGTTCCAACCATTTTCAACAACCCTCGCCTTGACGCATGGTCCTTGCGATGGATTTTCAAATGCTCGGTCAGTTCGTTGATCCTTTGTGTCAACAACGCAACCTGCACTTCGGGCGAACCCGTATCGCCGTCGTGTGTCTTGAAACCGTCTATAATTTGCTTTTTTTTATCCTTGGTCAACATCCTTCGGACGTCCTTTCTTGAAATACTTCTGACCAGACCTGTTTATGGCCTCAAAATCCGGCACAGGAGCGTTTTTATGTGCTTGTCGAAAGAGCTTAGAAAACATTATAAAAACGCAATCTGAGAATAATAACCGCTTATATTCCTTTTTGCAAGACTTTTTTGCGGGCTTAAGTGATTAAATCGGATGCCGTGGCCAGCGTGTCCAGAAGTGGATAAACTGCTGTTTAGGGCGGACTTGACTGTTTTTGCTGATTACTGCTTTTTTCAGTGGATTTGACAGGGCGGGTTTGATGCGGCCGGCTGCATGCCAAATGCACTAATCAGTGGGCGATTACACTCGATATTCTAAAGACAGGCAGCAGCAGGGCTATCGCTATAGTGCCAATGATAACGCCCAAGATTGTAATCATCAGCGGCTCTATCAAGGCCATAACGCTTTTGATCGAGGCTTCCAGTTTTTTCTCGTAGAAAACCGATATCTTGTCACAGACGTCGCCCAGCTTGCCGCTCTTCTCTCCTGCTCGAAGCATCTGGATAATGCCCGGTGCGATTAATTGGGCCTTGTGTCCTTCGTCGCCCAACGAAATCTGTATCGCCTCTGATAGTTGGTAACCATCGCGAATTTTTTTGTCGGCGCCGCACCAAAGCTGCTGAAAGTAGTAATTTTCACACGAGCCCTGCATGACATCTATTGCCTCAAGCAGGTTCACGCCCGTGTTGACCATTGTTGACATTATGCGCATGCTCCGGGTCACGACGGTGTCGACGAACATTGTTCCCAATACGGGAGTACGAATTTTTATAAAATCTATCAATCGCCTGCCGGTTACCGTACCAGCCCAGTAATATAGTGCCGTACCTGCCAGTATCAGAAACGTCATGACGAATGTCATGACCTGGAAATCGCCAAGTGTCTTCGACATACTAACCATGATTTGAGTTAATTTAGGAAGGGCAGCACCCCTTGACTCATAGATTTTCATAAACCGCGGCAAAACAAAGAACATCAATGTCCCCGTAGCCGCCACGGCCATCAGCGCCATTACGAACGGGTACGTGAGTGCACCCTTGATACGTTTGCGAGTTTCGGCTTCGAAG
>CP070830.1:1075052-1082549 GCA_020344865.1 Planctomycetota bacterium | reverse complement strand
GTGCGGATAAGGTGCCGCTACTTTTAGGTGGGCAGTGGCTTGATGGCTGGCCGGGGCAGTGGGACGCACCTCCGGCGTACGAGGGTCAGGGGGACTCGTTTGAGCCAATGGTCGACTTCTGCTTGAACCGCCCCAGGGGTTTCGTAAACGGCGTGTTTTTGGACTTGTCCGCCAGAAAGATAGGTCTTAAAGAGTTGTGGACGCTGAAGTGGCATCGCGAGTATAACACGTGTGGGCCCTTGACCACGTGCGGTGGGATGCAGCCAAGTTACTGGCCAGTGTGGATGCGGGATTTCCAAGATTACTGAGATTATAGATACGGTGAGTGGAAAGGAAGTCTGAAAGAGTTTTTACGAAAAAAAGAAGTTGTCGTCCTGTGGGGTTGGGTTATTTTTGTGCTTGCTGCCGTCGGGGTGTTCGTGTCGGCTGCGGTGCGCTCAGGATGGCAGTTTTTCGCGGGAATTGCAGGGGGACGCGTCAAAGGTTTTGGGATTTGACGGATATTGTTTTTTGGGGTATTGTATGGTGTGAAAGAGTATAGTGGTTAGCGGGCAGCGTACAGACTGGTGCGGGTTTATTGTATGGTTAGAGTTTTGTGTAATGGAAAGCGTTAACGGGTGAGGATAAGAAAGACGTGGTAAGGCTTGTAATAAAACTATTTTTGATTGCGCTCGGTGTTACGCTGGGTATGATTGTCATGGGCGTGCTGATGGGGTCATTTCCAAGATATAAAGAGGTGATAGGCGCAGGCGCTGTAATATGCTTTGTAGTTGTGTTTTCGTTTGCCTTTCGAGGTAGTGTGTCACAGGCGAAGGAGGTTTTAGAGAAATGGGCGGCAGAAAACGGCTACAAGGTTGTCAAAAGCGCTGTACTGCCCGGCAGGTTTGGATGGGCAGTGTTTACCATTGAAGTAGTAGATAGTCAGGGACAAAGGCGGAAAGGATATGGTTACTGCCGGGATATTTACTCGTCCGAGACGTTCCGGGTAAACTGGCGTTCTTGAGATAGGGAAAGTAATAATTGGTAGTATTTGATTGTCGGGATTGGGGTATATTAATCACGGATTTCACGGATTTCGCAGAGCAAGAAAAGAATAAAGTTTGCAGGGTGGCGGAAAATTAGGGGTGAGGGGCGAGGGGCCGGGGCGGAATTATGAATTTAGAATTAAGAATTATGAAGGGTTGTGGGTGGTTTTTTTAGATTGACATGAATCGATTTTGTTGGATAATGTTTTTGTAAGAATTTGCAGAGCGGCTAAGCGGTAGGCAACTGGTTCAATAGGGAAATATTGGTTTATTTTAGGTTGAAAGGAGATAATTGTATGCGAACACTTGATGCCGGCAACCTTATACAAAGATCATATTACTTAGCATTAATATTACTGATTACATTTGGACTTTTTACGATATCTGTTTGTGCAGAACCAGATACAACCACGGAGCCAAGTACAGCTGATATTATTCGCTCTGCTGCAGCAGATGGCAGGCTCGCTTATAAGCTCACTACAACTGATCAATTTAAGGCCATTGCCGGGCAGCCGACGAAGGAATGGACAGAAGAAGATGGTGAAATCCTATGGATGGAGTATGCAAGTATCAGAGCCGGCTTTTTGGGTGAGAGTGATAGAGACAAGGATACCTCATTCAAACTTCGGTGGCTCTTAATCAAGGGCAAGAAGGTTGACATTGGAGGAATACTACAGGGAGAACGGCAGGTTATAGTAAAAAATATACAGGATTTTAGAAAAATAGAACTTAGAAATGTAGACTTAAGAAACCTAAATTTAACAAGCGAGGGTGATTACCTGAAAGATCAGGAGTTTGACTCGTTGACAAAGTGGCCTGGCCTTGAAAAACTACCGGCTGGATTTGATCCCAAGAAACTGCTGGAAGAGGGTAAGAATCCCGGTTTGGGCATTCGGAAACTTCATGAGCAAGGAATTGATGGTCGAGGCATAGGCATCGCTATTCTTGACCAGAAACTACTGCAAAACCATGTGGAGTATGCAGGCCGAATTGTACGGTATGAAGAAAGAAATTTGCCTTATAATCAACCTCTACCAATGCACGGACCGCCTATAGTCAGTATTGCAGTTGGCAAGAACTGTGGAGTAGCGCCGAAAGCTTTTGTTTTTTATTATGCAGCAATGACAACTTTAGAACATAAAGTCCAAGCTGATTGCATCAATGAAATAATCAAGTACAATGAAACTAATCCGGAGACAGGGCGAATTCGAGTAATAAGCATATCTGCTTCACCTGAAGAAGCTTCAGATAATCATGCTTTTCTAAAGGCTCGCAAAAAGGCCTTGGATACGGGAATCATTGTAGTGACATGCTCTAGTGTGTTTTTAGATTATGGCAGATTAAACTTGATCGAGGGCAGGGATCCAGATAAGCCGGAAAACTATAGAGTTAGTGGATATGGTGGACCTGGGTGCAAACTAAATATTCCTACGGGAAATAAGACAATAGCAACTCATCAAGGCACCAATGTATATAAATATGAAAGAGATGGTGGACATAGTTGGGCTGCGCCCTATATCGCTGGATTAGCGGCCTTGGCATTTCAGGTTAATCCAGATGTGCAGCCGGAGACTATAGTGGAACAATTGGTAAAAACCGCTACGCACACTAGGATAGGACCTGTTGTTAATCCATCCGGTTTCATAGAAGCGATAAAGAATACATGTAAAGCACCTGCTATCAAATCAGAGTAGGCAAGAAAACGGGCAACTGGGGCGTTTTAAGTTGCGGGTTTCGTGTTGCGGGGCAGCAAAAAAGAATGGCGACTATAAAAGTCGCCATCCCTGTCCTTACAATTTCCCTTTAATTGCCGTTATCCGGCAAAATCGGAGAATTACTGCTTGTGTTTAACTGTCTCGGTGTCGAGGCCGCCGCCGCTTGACATGACGGTTATAGTTTGGCCGGGATCAGCTACAGGTTTGTCACTGTACTTATGCGTGTCTGTACTGGCTTTATAGGTCATATCACCATAATTAACGACAGTAAGAATCACGCTGCCGCCGTCACTGCTGGTTGCTTCAACTTTCAGCTCACTCTTATTGACACTGTATTCGGCTTTGGTGATTATGACTATATCGTTATCGATAGTGGTTGCCCTCTCGGCGGACGAAGTGCCGGTCATATTCCGGTCGACGCTCGTATCTCTTGCGGTAACCGTATAGGTGTAATGCTTGCCGGGCGTCAGGCCTGTATCTTCATAAAAGGTGTCTGCCTGCCAGCCGCTGTCGTGACCGCCGCCTGCGACACAGGTAAAGTAGTATAAAACACCGTGGAAATCGTCATCAGCAACTGAGGCCTCCATAGCAATCGAAGATTCGCTGGTCGGGTAAGGCTTCATCGCCCAAGTCATCGGGTCAGGTGTCGGCGGAGTGACATCAGGATCGCCGATGATGAAGATAGGAGAGGATATGGCCTGCCATCCGTCTCCTTGAAACACCCTGACGTAAAAATAATCCCCCTGGTCGCCTTCTGCGGTAGTGGTCACAACGGGGTCGGTTTCATTGGGCGACCATGTTTCAATGACGGTTTCGTTCTTGAGCAGGTCAATCTGCGAAAAGACCTCGCCGTCCCCATCAGATGCCTCAATCACCACATCAAGCTCGCCGGCGTCTATCAACGAACCCATCTGTTCGCCATTGCAGGTGAAAGAGAGTACCAGGTTGCTGTCCCGGCTCGAATAGAACCTGCGGGCCTTCATGGCCTCGTAGAGGTCTGCGCGAGTCAACTCGGGCGCCAATATCGCCATGCGCCACTCATTCAGAGTACCCCAGTTTAAGTCATGATTATCCTGGCTTCCGCTGGCTCCAATATACCAGCCCTTGTCCATTGCGTCGTGGTACCACGTTCCGGTGCCGTAATAGTCGTCATTTCTGTTCCACAGCTCCATGCCCACAATCTTGTCGGTGTAATCGAAGTTAAAATAGTCGAATGTCGTATCGTATTGTCCCGGGTGATTAAAGAAGGCAACACAATCCCTTGTGGACATCCAATCCACGAGCTCATTGAGTTCATTCGTTGCCTCTTCGTCGGCTTCACCGAGATCCGGGGAGTTGATTATTGTAATATGTCCTTTTCCGAGCAATGTTTCAGGCCCTCCCCAAGACAGGTCATCGCTGGTCCATTCATATCCCCAAAACGTCACATAGACCCCGTCCTCATTGTAGCTTTCGGCGACGTCCTTCATGTCCTCATATTCCGATTCTGTCAGGCCGTCATTTTCATAGGGATAGCAGTCGTGATCTGCAACCGAAAAGAAATCGAGGCCGGCGGTATCACGTGCATACCTGTAGGCCTTCTCAGGTGAACCGTAGCCATCCGACAGGTTTGTGTGGCTATGCAATTGTCCGTAATAGACATTGTATCCAACTGCATTGGTTGCTAACACAGCAAACGCCAACAACACTAAAACTAAATTGAACTTTTTCATTAGAATCTTCTCCGATAATGAGCCTGTTGAACGATGATTTTCGAATCCAACCGCTGGATTCGAAGGCTGTCTGGAAAAGAAGGCTCCATAATCTGTTCCCCACACTGCCCTTGTTCAGTTTTTTATATGTAACTGTGTTTTGCCGATAAACAAGGCAAAGTCACACGTTAAAGCTGTAATAAGCGGCCCTTCTCCAAATTTCAGCAGGTCCTGCCACTTCGCCTACGACTCAACTCCATGGATACAACAAAGCAATATGAAGCTTTAAATACGCATAATGAGCGGACAAAAATCGGGTGCAGGTGGGTGGGTAAGTTTTTTTCAACTTCATGCTCCTCCAAAACTGAGGCCAGTTAAACCTCTACAGTACACTGTACTTGGGTAGCATTTTAACACAAACAATCTTGTACGGTCAATTTATTTTTCAAATTTTTACATCATTCTTTACATAAGGGTCCCGGGCTTGTGGTCCGTGGTAGCTCACCCTCGGGATCTCCGCTTTGCTTCGAGGGGCGGGATAGGCAAATCAAAGAGCAAAAATCAACCCCGACAACGACGTTCGAGGGCGGGCATAATTAGGGGTCAGTCTGCGCGTATTGAAGGATTGATGAGGAGTTGTTAAAATGTTGCGGTGTCAGGCAGGAATAATCGCACCAGTTTTGATATATAGAGGTCAATAATGAAAAGAGAAATCGTGACATCAGCAATTGTACTCGTATTAACGGTCGTCGCGCTTATGGTGACAGCAAGCGCAGGGGCATCCGACGAGAGGCCGCAGGTGACAACCAAGTGGCAGTCTCCTCCCAAAGAGGTGCTGGAGGTGCTGCACGCGCCGCAGCTGCCCCAGGTGTGGACGGCACCAACCGGCGAATACTTGCTGCTGGCCGATCCCGTGCTCTATCCGCCGCTGGCGGAACTGGCCGCGCCAATGCACAAGCTGGCCGGCATGCGGGTCAATCCAGCCATCAACGGCCACCATGGCCGACACGGAGGCACCTGCCCCCGCCTGGTCAGGGTCGAGGGCGGGGCCACGACACCTCTCGGTCTGCCGGCGGACGCCGAGGTCCACGAGGTGGAATGGACGGCGGACGGCCAGCGCTTCGCGCTAACCGTCAGGCACGCCGACCACATCGGCCTATGGGTCGGCTCGGTGGAAGGCAAAGTGACCAAGATAGAGGAACTGGCTCTCAACCCACTGATGGGCACGGCCGTGAGCTGGCTACCCGACCAAGAGCGCTTGCTGGTCCGCCGCATCCCACAGCGCGGCGCGGCTCCCAAGCCGCCGGCCATACCGGCGCGTCCGCAGATACTCGAAGGAGCGGGGGCCTCGGCACGCTCGACTTATGAGGCGCGCAACCTTCTCGAAACGGCCCACGACGATGCTCTCTTCGAGTACTACACTACATCCGAGCTGGTGATAGTCGAGCCGGCGACAGGCAAGGTGAAGGCCGTCGGTGCGCCGGCTGTCTACACCACAGTCGAGTTCTCGCCGGACGGTGAGTATCTGCTCGTCGAGCGTCTGATGGGTCCCTGGTCCCACGAGGTGGCCTGGTGGCGCTTTGCCAGCGAGATTGAGGTGTGGAACGATAAGGGCGAGCTGATAGCGAAGGTCGCATCCCTGCCCGTGGCCGACGAGGTCCCGGTCCACGGTGTGCCGCTGGGCCCGCGTTCGGTTTCGTGGCGTCCCACCGCTGCCCACACGCTGTTCTGGGTCGAGGCTCTCGACGGCGGAAATCCGGTGGCCAAAGTGCCCCACCGCGACCGGCTCATGCGTCTGGAGGCGCCCTTCACGGGAGAGGCCGAGGAGGTCTTCCGAGCAGAGCACCGTATCCAGCCCTGGCAGAACGCCTGGGGCGCCGAGGGCGGCACGCTCATGCTCACCCAGCGTGAGCGGATACGCCGCTGGCTCTACGTCTGGCTCCTGGACGTGGACAAGGGCACGTCGCGTCTGTGGTTCGACCTCGACGAGGACGACCGCTACGGAGATCCAGGCAATCCTGTGCTTCGCCCACTGCCCAACGGCCGCTGGGTGCTGCGCCAGCAGGGAGAGGCGGTCTACTTCAAGGGGAGCGGCGGCACCGCCCGTGGCGACCGGCCTTTCCTTGACCTGCGTCACCTGGAGACGGGTGAGACCAAGCGTTTGTTCCGCTGTAATCCGAGCCGCTACGAGTACTTCGTGGCGTTCGCCGGTGACGAGGACCGCTTTGTGTTGCGCAGCGAGTCGGCGGTCGATGTTCCCAACTACTATCTGGCCACCTTTGGCAAGGAGATCGAGGCGGCTGAGGGCGAGGCCAGGCGGTCCCTGACGCGTGTACCAATCACGCGGTTCGAGGACCCCACGCCCCGGCTGCGCGAGATAGAGAAGCGGATCGTGCGCTACGAGCGCGCGGACGGCGTACCCCTGAGCTTCCAACTGCATCTTCCCCCCGGCTACGCGGAGGGCACACCGCTTCCCACGGTGCTCTATGCTTATCCCCTGGAGTACTCCGGCGCAGCCACAGCCGGACAGGTCAGAGGCTCGGCCCAGCGTTTCATGAGTTTGTACGGCGCGTCCCACCTCTACTTCCTGCTCCGGGACTACGCAGTGCTCGACCGTACGGCCATGCCGATGCTCGGCGATCCCGAGACCACCTATGACACCTTCGTGCCCCAGCTGGTAGCCGACGCGGAGGCGGCGGTGGCCAAGGCAGTCGAGATGGGAGTGGCCGATCCCAAGCGCATCGGCGTTATCGGCCACAGCCACGGCGGGCTGATGGTTGCCAACCTCCTGGCGCACACCGACCTATTTCGGGCCGGCATTGCGCGCAGCGGCTCTTACAACAAGACCAACCAGCCTTTCGGATTCCAGCATGAGCGTCGTTCCCTCTTCGAGGCGAGGGATGCCTACATCCAGGTCTCTCCGACCTTCTTCGCCGACCAGGTCAACGAGCCGGTTCTGATCATCCACGGTGATGACGACTCGAACCCGGGTACCCTGACGTTCCAGTCGGAGGTATTCTTCGAGGCCGTGCGCGGTTCGGGCGGCACCGCCCGGCTTGTGCTGCT
>CP070830.1:1071641-1074952 GCA_020344865.1 Planctomycetota bacterium | reverse complement strand
GGAACAACATCGGGCATTTCATTTCTATTGATTCGGATATAAACGGGCCCCTCGTATTCGACGGCCGCTCTTACGATTTTTCTCGTTTCAATGCCGTCCGCAGGTATAAGAATGGTCATATTTGGAATAGCGCGCATAATGGCAATATCTTCTATCCCCTGATGTGTCGCGCCATCGCCGAAGTCGGAAATTCCGCAGCTTGAACCGATAATCTTGACATTTACCTTGCCGATGCAAACACTTACCCGGATTTGATCGTAGGGCCTGCCCGCAGCAAAGACCGCAAAGGAGTTGGCAAACGCAATCTTGCCGCTCAGCGCCAGACCGACCGCGGTGGAAATCATATTTTGCTCGCCGATACCCATCTCGAAGAAACGCTCCGGAAACTCATGCTCGAAAAGGCGGGTCATGGTGGATTTGCTAAGGTCGGCGTCAAGGGCCACAATGCGCTCGTTTTCTCTGCCTAACTCCACAAGCGTCTCGCCGTAAACGACTCTACAGTTCTGCTTTGCCATTCTATTATTTCTCCTCAAGCTTCAAAGAGTTTGCGGGCCGTCTGATATTGTTCCTCCGTCATTATTCCGTGATGGAAGTCCGCTTTACCCTCGGCAAAGGGCACGCCCTTTCCCTTAACGGTATTGGCGATAATCATCACGGGCTTACCCTTGACCTCGTCGGCCTTATCCAGGGCATCCACGACTTGTCTGATGTCGTGTCCGTCGATTTCTATTACGTGCCAGCCGAATGCCGCCCACTTTTCCGGATGCGGGTTTGTATCGTAACGCTCAGCGATAGGGCCGGTCGCCTGGACCTCGTTTTTATCGAGGATTGCCGTGAGGTTGTCCAGCTTGTAGTAAGCGGCCGCCATTGAGGCCTCCCATATCTGTCCTTCGGCAATCTCGCCGTCCCCAACTACGCAGTAAACGTGGTAGTCTTTCTTGTCAAGTTTGCCTGCCAGAGCTATTCCGCAGGAGATGCTCAGTCCCTGACCGAGAGAGCCGGTGTTCGCCTCAATGCCCGGCATCCTTAACATTTCGGGATGTCCCTGCAGTATTGTTCCCAGCTCCTTTAGCGTTTTTAATTCTTTTTTAGGAAAGTATCCGCATTCGGCCAGGGCCGCATACTGCGTAAGTGCCGCGTGTCCCTTGCTCAAAAGCAGCCTGTCCCTGTCGGGCCAGGTCGGCTTTTTCGGGTCGTGTCGCATCTTGTAGAAGTACAATGCCGCGACGATTTCGGCAATCGAACATGAGCCCCCGAGATGGCCGGGCTTGCCCGCCCCAATCATTAGCACAATGTCATGACGGAGTTTTTTGGCTATTTTTTTAAGTTCCGCCACTTTTTCATCGGAAATCGGCATAACTACTTATCCTTAGAGCCTTTGCACGCGGTTTTTGACTGTCAACAAGTATAAAGAATTGATAATAATAGCAGCCAAAGGGCGGTATGCAAAGAACTTTTTTGTTTTTCACTATGCGCTGATAAGCAAGTCGGTTGGGGTACTTTGCGCAGAGGTTTAGCTGCCGAGGTATTCTTTCGCGAAATGCTGCGATGCCGAGTGTAGCAACTCACGAGGGTTTGCAAGTGCATAATCAAGTGACATGCCCTTGGTTCTGCACCCGACGGCGGCAGCAATTCCGAGCTTTTGATATTCCTTTTCCGGTACGGACACCTCACCGGCTATAACGCCAAGGCGAGCATCTGATTTTAAAGCCAAGTTTGCGATTCCGGAGACGACCTTTCCGTAGAGGGACTGGCGGTCGAAGGAGCCTTCGCCTGTGATTATCCAGTCGGCGGATTGCAGCTCTTTGCTGAGGCTGCTTCGGGTCATTACCGTCTCTATGCCGGATACGAGGCCAGCATTCATAAAGGCCAGGGCCCCCGCGGCCAATCCGCCGGCCGCCCCTGCGCCGGGGACGTTATTGATGTCACGAGCCAGTTGTTCCTGAACGAGGACAGCAAGATGCATAAGACCTTTTTCGAGTTGTTCCACCATTTCAGGTGTTGCGCCCTTTTGAGGACCATAGACTCTGGCGGCGCCGTGCTCACCGCATAAGGGATTTTCGACGTCACAGAGGACCTCCACTGGGACAAGTTTGAGTTTCTCGGGTTCGATTATTTTAGCAACTCTTTCGAGGGCTTCTCCGCCAAGCGGGACAGGGTTACCGTCACTGTCAAGAAATTCCCAGCCGAACGCCATTGCAGCGCCGAGGCCGCAATCGACGGTTGCGCTTCCGCCAACGGCCAGAAGGATTTTTTGTGCACCATAATCCAGAGCAGCCTTTATCAGCTGACCGGTGCCATAGGTGGTGGTCTTTAGCGGATTCATTTCTTCTCGGGAGAGCAGCTCCAACCCGCTGGCTGAGGCCATCTCAACAAGTGCCGTCTTGTCGGAATCAAACCAGGCAAAGCCGGCCTCGACCTGCATATCCGGAAGCGGCCCCATTACTCTCTGCGGAATCCATCGGCCGTCGGCTGCTTTAATCATTGCCTGTGCGGTGCCTTCGCCGCCGTCGGCCATTGGTTTTATTACCACCTCGGCACTTGGCACACATTCAGCTATTGCCTGTGCGACGATTTCACACGCCTGGTTGGCACTTAGGGTGCCCTTGAACGAGTCCATTGCGATGATTATTTTCATAGCTGTTCAGTTTACTTTAATCGCCGATTTCTTTGCGCTCCTGTAAGGCCGAAAATTATAATAATTTTGCGGATTGTTCAACTAAAAGGCTAAAATATTTGCTATGAGCAAGGCTTATTGTGATATCCGAATAGGAACCTCGGGGTGGTATTACAATCACTGGACAGAGGTTTTTTATCCCGCCGGCCTGCCCAAGAGTAAATGGTTTGAGCACTATGCGGGGCATTTCGACACTGTGGAAATCAACAACACCTTCTACCATCTTCCGAAACAGCAGACCTTCGAGCTATGGCACAGGCAGGCCCCTGAGAATTTTATCTATACGGTAAAGGCCAATCGCTATATCACTCACATTAAGAGGTTAAAAGAACCGGCTGAGCCGCTTGAGCGATTTTTCGCAGGGGCGAATTTGCTGAAAGAAAAGCTCGGGCCCGTGCTGTATCAACTGCCGCCGAGTTTTCATAAAGACCTTAACCGGCTGGGAACATTCTTGGAGGCTTTGCCCAAGGGATGCTTGGCGGTCTTTGAATTCAGGCATAAAAGCTGGTTTTCAAAAGATACTTACGAACTGCTCGACAAATTTAAGGCGGGCTTTTGTGTTCACGATATGCCGGGAATGAAAGTGCCGCGAGTTGTTACAGGCGGCGTCATATACCTTCGTTTTCACGGCACG
>CP070830.1:1068975-1071541 GCA_020344865.1 Planctomycetota bacterium | reverse complement strand
GGGTCTTCGGGGCCGACTACGACCAGTCCTACGCTCTTTTGTTTGGCGAAGTTGACGAGCTCGTCTGCATCGTTTACACCGATATCGATATTTTTGCCGCACTTGGCTGTGCCGGGATTGCCGGGGGCGGTGTAGAGCGTGCCCAAATCCTTCGACTGGGCCAGTTTCCAGGCGAGAGCGTGCTCGCGTCCGCCACTGCCGATTAAAAGTACATTCATTTTACGCGACCTCGAACCGCTACTTGGTAATGGTAATCAGTGATTCGGTAATTTTCGCAAACCGCTAATCTACCACACTCGGCTGGTTAGTTCAAGTCTTCTTTGGGCTAAAGTACAAATACGGAGTGTTCCCACAAGGATTAAAAAAGCCGAAAGCTTATTATCTTTCGGCTTTTTCGGATTCTTTCGGGCTTCGTGCTGAAATCAGTTTTGGTAATTTACTCCTCGCCGTCAATGTAGCGGTGCCGCGGACGATACGACAACTCATCGGTTCTAAAGGGTGAGGCGGGCAAATCTCCAGTGTTAAAGAGATTGCACTGAGGAGCGTTGTGCCAGCCATATCGTACAGTCGTCGGCTCATTGACAGAGCTGCTCCAGACGACCACCGTGTCGCTTTCGTCGTCGATGGAGGCATCTGCATCGACGAAGTTGCCGTCGGCGCCGGCAATTTCAAAGCCGGTTAGCTCATCACCAACCATATGCAGCCCGTCAGCTATGTGGTCAAAGCCTATGACTGCGGCACTGGCATCGGCATCAATGTAGAACTTGTTGAGGTCGAATATTGGTCCCGAATATACGATGTCTTCGTTGCAAGCCAGTGCGCGTGCGCCGAGAGCGAGACGATAGCCGACAGGTTCCTTGTTCTTTGGATGGAGCCCTTCGGCGGGCAGGTCAATCAGACATGCCATAGCGGTGTTTTGCACCGACAGAGTGGCCAATTGCGCGTCACGTACAATCATCCAGCCAGGTATTCTGGTTCGCGGCTCAATCCAGGGGTCGTAGCACGGCAGTTGCACGTAAAGGAACGGGAAATCACCCTGACCCCAGTCGTTTCTCCACTCTTGTATGAGCGCAGGAAAACGCTCGTAATATCGCTGTGCTGTGCATTCAGTCTGAGTATCCCACTCACCCTGATACCAAATGACACCGCTGATAGCATATGGCTGCAATGGTACGATTTTTTTGACGTAAAGAATGCCGTCGCACGTGCTGGTCCAATGCTTGATGCCGGAGGCTCCTTTAGGAGCCTGAATCAGTCCTACAGGAACGTTCAGCTCTCGAGCCAGTTCACGTCCGAAGAAGAAGGCAACAGCTGAAGAATCTGGCGAGGTGTTAGGGTCGCATATTTCCCAAGTAGCATCTTCGGGGCCGCTGGCTTCCGGCTCCACAAAAAGCCGCATGCCGTAGTTACCCGAATCAGCGATGGCTTCGTTTGCATCGTCGACTCTGCTCAGTTCCCAGAGCATATTTGACTGGCCGCTGCACACCCAGACTTCGCCGACCAGAACGTCATCAATTTGGACGGCGTTTGTAACTGCGGCAGCATCACCAGCAGTGACTGTCACTACGCCGGGCTCCCAGCTGGCGTCCATAGGGGGCAAAGTTACCATCCATTCGCCATTGCTATCGGCAAGGTTAAAACCAGACCAATCTCCGAATTCAACGGTTACTTTTTCTCCCGCTTCGGCCCGGCCCCAGACGGGAACGCTGATATCCCGCTGAAGAACCATGTGGTCAGAAAACATCGCAGGAAGCGTCACATCAGCACAGGTCTGACTGCCAAAAAACGCCAAAAAAACCACCAAACTGACAATTGAAATTACAAAGTGCTTCATTTTACAACCTCCTTAAAAAATTGACAAAAACCTCATCAACCCGTATATGAAAATTGACGGGAAACAAAAAGTTTCTACTCACCACACTCCTGACTCAGGACAATAAAGGTATCCGACGATGGGAAAAATATCAAGGGAAATATTTACCAGTTCGTCTTGCCCATCGTCATCAACGGTTATTGTCTGGCCCTGACAGCAAACCGCCGAAAACAGCCATGCAAACACAAAGGCTGCTTTCCGAATACTCTTGGCCTCCAACTAAAAGCGACAGGATTATACTATTTTTCAAGACTTAAAGCAAGAAAAAAAGAATGGGGACTTGTACTGGTCTAAATGAGAGCAGGCTCGGAAGAAGCTAATTTACTTTAAACCACTTGACATTTTTTGGGGTTGAAGCACTGGCCAGGTTACTGGTTGACCTGTCTTCGGGTCGATGGTATTCTGTTGCAGGTATAATTTGGGAAGCTAAGCTATGGAATTGTCCTGGCCAATGAAACTGAGAATCGCCGCTGCGGTTGGCTGTGGTATTGTCCTGATAGGAATCCTGGCCTGGCCGCTGGCGGCGCCTCCTGAGCCGTTCTGGCCGGTACTGGTGTTTGCCGGCGTCATCAGTCTAACCGATGTTATTGTTTTGGCGCTCCTGGCTTTAGCGGCTGGCTTCGTGGCCTATTTTCTGTCGTGGCCTTACGGACGGGAAATCGCCATCTTGGCAGTGCCGTCCGGCCTGACCGT
>CP070830.1:1061609-1068875 GCA_020344865.1 Planctomycetota bacterium | reverse complement strand
GAGCAGGAGTTCTTTTTGAAATGTTCCGTTACCAATGACAGACTGATAAAAATTCTTACGAAAAACGTAACCGAGTTGGAATCGCGACAGATGAAGAAAATCCTCGAGCTATTGAGCGTCAAAAGATTCAAGGAAGGCCTGGAAAAACTGCGGGCCGAGGCGAAAACACGATTTATAAACCAGCAGGAGAAACTTGAGCAGAAAGACATCGATGAAACCGCCACCGTCGGTTTCGCCCGAAAGCTGATGCGGCCGGACAAAATCGGCGCCGGCAAAATATAGTCTTAATGGCAAAGCGATATTGTTAGGAGATAGACAAGTGAATAAAAAGAAAATAATAATAGCCGCGGCTTTGGCACTGTTTAGTTTCACGGCGGCCTTTCTCTTCGCCTGGCTCACCGCACCCACTCCGCAGGACCCCGCCGACCAGACCGATGAGCAGACCCTGCTTGCGGACTATCAAGCCGACCTGCAACTGCCGCCGCCGAAAGCGTCCGCCGCCGGCCCAACCCAGGCCAAAACCAGAAAAACTATGACCGACAAACAGCTCAAGAGTCTAATTTACGAGGTCCGCGAAAAAATACTCGAGTACGATGACAAGCTGCAAACCCTCGAAGTCCGCGAGCAGCGCCTCCCGCGCGCACAGGAAATGTTAAAGAAGGACATCAACGACCTTGACAACCTCCGCGTCGAGCTCGCCTCCGTCGTCGCCGGCCTAAAAGAGCAGCAGGAAATCCTCCGTCAAAGCCGGGTACGCATCGCCGAGGCCGAGAAGAACAACCTCGTCTCGATGGCCGCCGCTTACGACAAAATGGACCCCGCCAGCGCAGGACAAATCCTCACTAATATGAGCCGGATGCAGGACGGCCGACTCGGTGGCGCCAACCTCGACGACGCCGTCAAAATCCTCCACTACATGTCCGAAAGGACAAAAGCAAAATTGCTTGCCGAGCTCGTCGGTTCCGAGCCCAAGCTCGCCGCCGTCTTCTGCCAGAAATTAAAACAAATAGTAGAAGAAAATTGATTCTATGGATGTCGCAACGATAATTGGAATTCTTCTTGGCTTTTGCGTCATAACCACCGCCATCATCGTCGGCGGTGGCTGGCAGATTTTCATACACCTCCCCTCGATGGCAATCACCATCGGCGGAATGCTCTGCGCCACACTCATACATTTCTCGCTGCCTCAGCTCTTGGCAATATTCTCCATCGTCAAAAAAACCGTTGTCACCAAGATACCCTCCCAGTCGGAGCTCATCCAGAAAATGGTCAACTTCGCCGCCGTCAACAGAAGGGATGGCGCACTCGCCCTCGAACAGGAAATCCCCTCCGTCAGGGACTTGTTCTTCGTCAAGGGCCTCCAGATGCTTGTCGACGGGCAGGATACCGAGACCATTCGTGACCTCTTGTCCCTCGAAATCCAGTACCTCCAGGACCGACATTCGACCGGAAAGAAAATCCTCGAGTTCATGGGCGCCGCCTGCCCCGCATTCGGTATGATTGGTACGCTCATCGGACTCGTCCAGATGCTCAGAAACCTCGATTCGCCCGACTCCATCGGTGCGGGAATGGCCGTCGCATTGCTCACCACTTTTTATGGCGCGCTCGCCGCCAACCTCGTCTTCATACCGCTCGCCGGAAAGCTCGGCATCTATTCCAAGGCGGAGACCACCTCCAAGGAAATGATTGTAGAAGGAGTCTGCGCCATCGCCGAAGGCGATAACCCAACCACCGTCAGGGAAAAAATGCAGGCCTTCATCTCGCAGGGCAGACGCGAAGAAGTAAAGGCTACCATATAATGTTCCGCAGAAGAAAACAAACCGAATCCGACGAGGCGCCCGGCGCACCCGAGTGGATGGTCACCTTCAGTGACTGCATGACCCTCCTGCTGACCTTCTTCGTCCTGCTCCTTAGTTTCTCCTGCTTCGAAAAACATATTTTCACCAAATTAAGAATAATCTTCTGCAAGGCCCTCCCAGGCGTCAGCGCCCCGACCGACAAAGATAGAGACGCCCTCCTTGAGCCGCCCAGCCAGGTCATCCCGACACCCGACATCGATGCAGGAAGCGAAAAGCCCACTTACACCAACGGCTGGAAGGAAAATCTAATGCAGGAGACCGAACCACCCGACTTCCACAGCCGAAGAGTATTCGTAATCCCCTCCGAAAACGTCTTCTGGGGCAAAGGCACCGCCATCTCATTCGTCGGACGTCGAACCCTCAACAGCATGGCCTCCTTCTTAAAAGAGCTGCCCGCACGCATAGTCATCAGTGAAAATGGCCCCGAAGACCGTCAGGATAGCGACAACTTCGGCCTGCCCCGCGCATGGGCTGTATTGGACTACTTCGTCACAAAGCATGACCTCGACAGAGACCAGTTCAGCATCTCCGCCGCGACCACCCTCGCCCCGGATGACCTCGAAGCCGAAGAAACCGAACCCGAGCGAAAAATCGAAATCGTCCTGCTCGAACGGAGTATTTACAATTGAGACCTAAGCGACAGCCAGTTGCGGAAGGGGCCCCCAAGGTTCCCGGCTATATCGTCACCTTCTCCGATATGGTCACCCTCCTGCTGACCTTCTTCGTAATGCTCCTCAGCCTCGCCGAAGTCCCCGACGAGGGCCTCTTCTACGCCGGCCGAGAGTCCTTCCTCGTCTCAATCCGCCGCCTCGGCCTCGGCATCTTCACCGGCAAAAAGCCCACGCTCGACTTCGGCCACATCAAAATCAAATATTTCATAACCAAACCCGATACCCTCACCGAAAGAAGGACTATAGACGCCAAAACCGAGCAGCTCCGCCGCCTCTTCCACCAGGTTGACCGCTCAACCACCGCCATGCCCTCCCAAATCGTCGCCAGGAAAACCAACTTTGCCGTAACCCCCATCCGCTTCCCGCCCGGCCAGGCAAACCTTGACCAGTCCGCCAAGAACTTCCTAACAGAATTCGCCTCCGACCTCCAGCAGCGACCCGACCCCGAAGGCCTAAAGCTCTACGTACTCGGCCTCGCCGCCGACGAGCCAACGCAGCAGCGCCAGTGGCTCGTCTCCGCTCGCCGAGCAAACGCCGTCGCCGACTTCCTCCAGAACCAGCTCTCCTCCGACCAGACCTCACAAGCCCGGACCGAATGGCCCGTCTACTCCTGGGGTGCTGGCCTAGGCGGACACTGGGTCGACCCGGACACTCCCATCTACAAACAGTCACAAATACTAATCGCCGTCCTCAACCCCCCTGCCCCGTGAGATGGCAAAGCCGCTCTAACGAGGGCCGACCCCTGAGATGATGTCCTTTGTCATTCCTGCGGGATTTACCCCCAAGAAAACAGGAATCCATACTCTGTCATTCCCGCGAATGCGGGAATCCATAACACGTCATTGCGAGGAGCGTGCGAAGCACGCGACGTGGCAATCTCCACCTCAATTATCATTTATCAATCGAAATGCTTCTCAATTCATAATTCTTAATTTTCCCGTCCGACACTCAAACTAGATTCTCGCCCCATCCATCAGCCAAAACCAATCGAGTACATAGACTGCTTCACCGTCGAAGCCGTACCAATAGCGATAGGTGAACTGAAAATAAAATGGGACGCCGCTAATTACTCCCGACGTCCCAGTTTCTTCTGTGGCAATCTCGCCACAAAGGAGGAGATTCCTAAATCAAAATACGCCTACTCACTGCCCATCACTTCCGACGTCAGATTACCCAGCCCTGGGTATGTCGGACTAAGATACTGCTTACCGTGGACGGCTTCTCCGGGGTCGTTATAAACATCCTGTGTAATCGCAAACTGTCCCCAAATTACATAGCCTATCTCCTCATAGTTGGCCGTGAACCATATCCCGTCTTCCAAAACGGCATCCGCAGGAACCGCTATGATTTTCGTGAAACTGTTCCAGTGAATTTCTGTAATCTCCCCGTTGACCTCCAGCTCATACGACCCCGACATAACATTTGTCAACCAGGCTCCTGACCCAAGATAGGAATCGAAACCCCAATGACGGTCTAATTCGCCGTCAAGGTCTCTGTCTGTATTGGCAAGCCACGCGTCGTTCCACTTCATTGTAAGATTGGTTTGCCGATAAGGCCATGCCCAGTGGCTCTCAGCGGTCGGATTCTCAGCCAGATATGATTCATCATCTCCGTCATATGGAGGAAAACCTGCGCCGTTAGCATAGGAGTTAAAATATGACCCGCTAAACAGATGTGACATGTAGTTATATCCGTAGTCGTCATACCCTTTTGGAACAACTTCTCCCTCTAAGTAACGTCCCGGCAAATAAAGTACCTCACCGTCCCTGATAGTATTTACGTCATCGTCGCCAGGGTCTGTCCCTATCTGTGCCATGCCCAATTGTGCAAAGCTTGCAAACACTACCACCACACAAATCATCATTAACTTCTTCATCTTTTTCTCCTTTCAAACGATTCACTAATCACTATTCACCATTCACTAACTGCCCGCCGCGGACCGCCCGCAGCAGTAAAACTCCTCGAATGGCGAAGGCAAAAAACGCCCACGCCCTTACAATTATTTACCTTAACTACTCTGGCGGGCCAAACGGGGCCAACAGAGAAGGATATACCTCAAAACCTTCCCCGTAATTCGGTATATCGTAGCCAAGATTCCGCTCTATCTCGTTGTTTTCTGCGACCTCCGCAGGGCTCAGAGCGATAGGAACGCTTGATTCACCTGTCACGCCGCGGACGTCATTGAAAGCAACCTTGTTGTCTGCGATGTCAGGCACTGGCGGGTCTTCATCCAATCCAAGGTCCGAAAGCGCAATGCCTTCTGCCGGGTGGTTACGAGGATTGTTACTGGATATAGCAACCTTGTTCTTTAGGATCCGGTTTTCAGTAATTGGCCCAGCGGGGCGCCCGGAACGACGATCACTCATCAAACAGATGCCCGCCACACTGTAGCCTGCCTCCGGATATGGCGGCAAATCGTCGTACGCGTCAATCTCTTCCTGAGGTACTACGACCTCACCTGTAACCTTGTTGTGAGATATAAGGTTGTTGTTTGCTGTTCGTCCCTCCTCATCACGTGTGCCGATAAAAATTCCAAGACCACCGCCGTTCGACGTTCGCAATCCACTTATCACGTTATGATTGATATTCCACCCATCACCGTTCCAATTGGTTATGCCTTGAACAGGGCTGGACATAGTGCAGTACTCAATAGTTACATCATCCGTATCCCTGCTGTAGATAGCTAAATCAACTGTTTCAAATGATAAGTGGCTGATTGTAGTCCCGTTGCCCGCACCATCGCGAAAATAAAAACCGGTTATAAAACGCGAATAAGCAGGACCGTCATTTATCACGACGCCGCCTTCGCCGCGAATCTCAACCGCTTTTGTAACAGTCACCCCAGAATATTCACCCGGCTTCACAATAATAGTGTCACCGTCACCCACAGAATCCAAAGCATCCTGAATATTGTCAAAGTGTGTAATTCCCCACCCCTGAGTCGAACTGTCGAAATCGTCGTCAACCCACACTTCGCTCGGCAGCGCTGGCGTCAGCGTGACCTTAAACTCCCCGCCACCCATGCCTTCTATTTCTACAAGAAATCCCGGCAATTCCAGAGGAACCGCTTCACTGCCCCACGACCAGTCCATGTCCCACGCGCCGGGACCGCCACCGTGCTCTGCTGCTCCACCAGCTATCTCAGGAATCCCGGTACCAGGCAAGTATGCGCCCGTACCAGTCTCTGTTGCATACAACAAGCACCAACTCATCAAACCTGACATGGGTACTCCCATTGCTGGCTTTTCAGTTCCCCAAAAATCTGTATCATACCACGGATGGTCCTCTGTTGCTCCGGGGTGATTGCGAACGGCCCATTTCTGCTGGCCATCTTCCGCATAAAAACTCAGGCTGTACTGATACCAGTCCGGTGTATCAGGATTCCAATCAGACCATGCATCATGGTCCGCAATAGTAACACTGCTCCACACCGGATCGCTTTGAACGTCTCCAAACCATGCTGCGTCTCCCTCCTTGGCATAAATATCATATCCGCTTACACCATCACCGATGCCTTCAGCAGCCTCATCGAGCATCCTAAGAACGCCGCTGTGCGCCCCGTCGCCATTGTCGGTCAATGCACCCTGAAAATGCATCGACGACGACTCAATAGTGTTCGCATTTACAACCGGCACAATGTACAACACTACCACCATACAAATCATCATTAACTTCTTCATCTTTTTCTCCTTTCAAACGATTCACTAATCACTATTCACCATTCACTAACTGCCCGCCGCGGACCGCCCGCAGCAAATATTTAGCTTATTTCCTTACTCGCTCGTTCGCTCCCTCACCAAACCGGTTTATACTCGATAGGCACCACTCCTTCTCTGTCCCAATATGCTCAAAAGCCCGTTACTCGGATAAGACCACCCGCACCTTCACCTGCTTACCTCCCTCCGAATAGTTAATTCTTTCAAAACCACCTCTCTCGCCGGCGGCAAAACCCTCCTTGGCCTTTCTGCTGTTCCCTTCTATCCGCAACTCTGCACTGTGATGCTCCTCCAACTGTCAGTTTTAGGCGGGTGTTAATTACTCCTTAAACCGCCAGATATATGCTTCTTTTAGGCTATCCGACGTCGTCTGTCAAGAAGATTCCGCAGATTTTTCCAATGTTTTTTCTTGTTCACGCTCCATAGCCCAATTTTCCCCCCTTTCCGCCTCAAAATCCCCGTCTTGTTCCCCCTTCTCTCGTCTCTCTTTACTCTTCTCTCTTCTTGTTCCTTAATTCTCAATTATCAATTATCACTCCCAGCAATCCTCCTGCTCTAATTTAGTGCATTCCAGCCAGCCCTCGCAGAATAACGCAAAGTCCTCAAAATCAACCTTGCAGTCCCTGTTCAAATCCGCCTCCAACGTATACAGACAATCTACAACGGCCATATATATCTCCCAGTCGTTGCCGTCGTGCCCCTTCCAGACAACTCTAAGCCCCGATATCTCCGGCTCGTAGTCATTGTAGATGTTGTCCGTAAATTGCGCCGTCTGCCCACTGTTTACATCATGGAAGAATATCTCATCGTCATTACCGTCATGCCTCTGCCAAACGACATAAGTCCCCCAAATCTCAGCGCCATAGTCTGGGAGTTCGTTATATGTTAACCGCTCCGTAGTGTTCCCGTCCCAGAAGAATATCTCCCAACTGTACACATCGTTCCCCTCCCATACGACATTTGTCCCTGATATCCGTGGGTGGACATCATCATAATTATTGTCTGTAACCTGTGTCGTGT
>CP070830.1:1058997-1061509 GCA_020344865.1 Planctomycetota bacterium | reverse complement strand
CTTTCGCGCCCGCTTTTTTTACTTCTCTGAGCAGCATATACATCTTCGCCTGCACGTTCCAGGTCACATACTCGTCCCACCAACTGATATAACTGTTGACATAATTGGGGATATATTTATGGACCTCGTCCATATTTTTGATGTGCCGGGCGACGAAACCGGTGTAATCGCCTTTTCCCCAGTAATCCTGGACGCCGGAGAAGGTGCCGGTGCCGCCGAAGCCAGGGTTCATATCCAGCACAATTGTTTTTTTACCGCTTTCGGCGGCGGCGATGGCTGCTGTAGCACCACTCGAACCGCCTCCTGCCACAAGAATATCGGCCCGGTCGATAATCGGAATCGGCTGGTTGTCCACCTTAACCTGCTCATAGGCCCTGCCTCTTTGCGGACTTTGCTGTTCGCCTACAGTAAATCTGCTTGCCATATCAGCCCTGGCCGCGGTTTTTACAGTTTCGGGAAGTTCTCTGGCTGCCAATTGGCCCCACTGGCTGAGCAGCCATTTTGAACACGCCGTCCCTATCGCGCATGCACCCTGCGGGCTCATTAGAAATTCGACCACTGACTTTTCGAGACGGGCGGCTTCATTAACGCACCAGAGGTTGGAGTAATTCGTTGCAAAAGAAAGGTTCTTGATGGTATGGCCGCACGCGAGGGATATCTCTGCCTCTTTAATATTTGCGCGATTGTCTGCGGCAAGCTCATTCATCCGGCCGGTATAGAGACCCGTCAACTGATATGAGGATGCGGTAAGAAAGGCTTTTTTGAATTCCGGTACGTGTTCGTAGAGGTATTTTGCGACGCCGATACTTCTTTGCCAGGCATCGATTTCACGCTTAACGGTGTCTTGGGCATCAAATGAAGGATTTGGAAATTCCATCGGACAATCCACATAATAATGCTGATTGCTTATATATCCCTGCTGTATGAAGACGCGGTTACCCTTGATTTTTAAAGATTCGGGGACATCTATATGGTTTGTCTTCAGTGGTTCGATTTGGGTAAATTCCAGCGTTCTCGTGAAAGAGGACATTTCTGGGCGGGGCTTTTGAAATCCGATGTCAGTCAGCCTGACGACAGAGGCGGTTTCGGTGCAGTCCAGAATCATTTTGGCAAGTATTGCCTGCCGGCCTGACTTGTTACCGATTACCAATCCCCTGGCCTTATTCTTTTCCGCAATAAGCTGAACGGGATGGCTGGTGTAGATTATTTCGACTCCTCTGTTCAGCAGGGCATCCTCAAGCGATAATTTGATTTTGTCAAAACGGAAGAGGATTTTATCCCTGAACGGCTGGTTGATTTCCTTATCAATGCATATCCGGAGGGCTTCGGGAAGATTGTCAGGGCCGGTATTTTCATCGAGGTTTATCCAGGGACGATAGGTCGAGGTCATTTCTCTGCCCAGGTATATCCTGCGTTCGACAAGCACGACTTTTTTTCCTGCCCGGGCAAATTCCAAGGCCGCCGAGACACCTGCAAAGCCACCGCCGACAATCAGGACATCGCACTTGTTGATAACCGGCATGTATGTGCTTTGGAAGGCGACCTGTGAAAATGAGCGGTTACTCTTGTCCGTATCTTTTGCAGAAAGAGAATCGGGTGCCAATAAAAGCGCTATTGATGACAAACCGGAAAGCTCTATGAATTCCCGGCGGGTGAACTGATGCTTAGATGACGACTTATTGTCCATCCTTTCGTCCTTTAATGAATGCTTTCGATGGCTGTCACATTGCTGATTTGCTCGGCCCGGTTTAGTTGTAGGATATCAGGCCCATCTGAAAAATCAATCTTTTCGCATAGAGGAGGCCTTGTGGCCGTAGGCCGCGCAGCGGCTGACGGAACTTAAAAGAATTTGCAACAGTAGATTTTTCAAGAGAGGCTTGATATTTTATTGGAAATGAGGCTTATAGGCGGTGCTAAGCAAGCATAAATGTGTAATTTTAGTTTCAAATAACCCTTCCAATCCGTGGTGATTGAAAGAATTGTTTTTCCAACTGGAGAAAAACCATGAATTCAAAACAAAGTACTCAAATCAAAAATATTGCAAACTTTTTTAAAATCAGGTTTTTTTCATGTCTGTTTTTGATGATGATATGCTGCGGCTGTGCAACGAACTGCGATAAAACATTAGTTTCATGGGTCAAGGTCAAAAACAGTGACATCAGGGGTGGAACCATTCTTACTATTCAGGATGGCGAGCAATTTGACGGTATTATATTAAATCAAGAAGGAAGATGGGAAGCCGGCAGTGACGAGAAGAAGCGCACTAAACCGACAGATGCAGAAGTACGCACCGGGAAGATGGAAAAAATTGCCACCGTCTATAAAGGTTCTGAAATACGTATGTACCGCGACGGCGAACTTGTCACTAAATACTCAGCACAAAATATTGATTTGCTAAGAGGTAATGAAAATTTTGTCGTATTTGGACTGTGTCATTACTGTGGTGATGATTTCATTATCTCTGAAATTGAGGATGCTCGAATTTACTGTAAAGCATTGTCAGCAAATGAAT
>CP070830.1:1054228-1058897 GCA_020344865.1 Planctomycetota bacterium | reverse complement strand
GACACTTTTGTCCAGAAAAACAACTGGCTCACCGACCTTATTAGCCACTTCGACAATGAGGGGACTATAGCCTGCGTCGGTTCCGGTAAAATAGAGCTGTCGTCGAAGTGGCAGCTTCTGCTAAAGAAGGCGACCGATTTAAGAACCTTCAGGCGTAAATTGCTTCGCGAGAAAGGCCCCGCTGGCAAATACCACTACTACAATCGCACAATCTGTTGCATTTATCGAACAGGCATTCTGAAGCGAGAGAAGCTCTCATTTCTCACGGACAGGGACAAGGGCCTTACAAGCGGCAAAAAACTCTATTTCGAACTGCTCCACCGCGGCTACGGAACCGTTGAGTTGCCACCGTCGGTAATGAGACGCTATATAATACATCTCGCGCACGCCACGCAGGTGGCGAATCCGCAGGAGTTTAACCTGCGCAAAAGAACTACCAAGAAGTGTCATCGCCTTGTTGATAAAGTAATGTCATCAACGGCGATTCAGAGTATACTTATAGATAATTCGCTTGACCAGTAAGAGCAGCAACAATCAAGTAGAGCGTAAAAAATGACCGGAATCAGGTCAAATGTAGGCAGTGTACCATCAGACTGCGACTTTGGTGTAAAGGCGAGATACGGCAAATGACAGACACCAGCCATAAAATTATGGTAATTGGCCTTGACGGCGCGAGCTTTAATTTCATCGGGCCTTTCTGCCAGACGGGCATTATGCCGAACCTGTATCGCTTCTGGCAAAAGTCCTGCAGCGGCGAGCTTGTCAGCTCTTACCCTCCGGTTACCCCGGCCGCATGGGTAACCTTCATGACCGGAAAGCTGGCGGGAAAACACCACGTGCTTGATTTTGAACAATTCAGGTTCACTGATAACTCCCTAAGATATAACAGCTCAGTGGACATCGAGGCTCAAAGCCTTTGGGCGATTATTTCCGCGCACAACGGTAAGGTCGGGGTGATAAACGTACCCATGACTTATCCACCCGAGCCGGTCAACGGGATACTTATCGCCGGGCACAACGTGCCGAATCCGTCGACTCAGTACACATATCCAACGGCGTTCAAGGCCGACCTGCTCAAGTGTGTCCCGGACTACCTCAACCACGCTCCGAAACCTCACCATGTGCGGAGCGCATCGGCATTCGAGAACATGGTAAAGGAATATACGCGTACGGTCGATGATTACCACCAAGCCGTCAACCTCGTTGATGAGAAACTTGACTGGGACTTTCTTATGGTAGTCTTCCCGCATACCGATATTGGGCACAGAATGTGGCCGTATATGAACCCCGAATCATCTCATTTATATCCAGAGCGTCGTGACCGCGTAGCCCGCATTTTCTCAAAACTGGACCAAGCTTTGGGTAGTCTGTTTCACCTCGCTGAAGACCGCAACGCCGACGTCATAATAATGAGCGACCACGGGCATGGGACTACGCAAGGGTGGGTAAGGGCCAACAAGCTATTGCAAAAATGGGGATATATCACTATGGATAATCCCCTGAGGTGGCTGGGTAAGCGACTTTACCGGGAGTGTCAGAAGGTTCGTTACAAGGACAAATACACTCGCCCCGCCCGATATATCGACGAGAAGCTTGGGATTGAGTGGTCAAAAACAAAGGCCGTTGTGTGCCAGGCTGTAATGTGGGGCCACTTGTATCTTAACGTGCGCGGTCGGCAGCCCCACGGAATAGTCGAGCCGGGAGAAGAGTACGATGCTTTGCGAAAAGATTTAATCGAACGTTTCCTCGCCGCGACAGACCCCGACACGGAAGAGAAACTATTTGACAAGGTCATAAAGCCCGAAACGGTATATGGTCCCAGTAAGACACCTTGGGCCCATCCCGACCTCTTGCTTGTCCCTCCGGAAGGTATGAGGGTAAACAAGCGTATTCGTCACAGCTGGGTGGTCAAACGAACTGTCCCAGAGCGGGCCGAGGGAACGCATCTACTAAAAGGTTTATGGATGGCGGCCGGGCCCCAAATTAAGAGTAATACCCAGTTCGAGGCCAATATACAGGATGTTGCCCCCACCATTTTAGCCCTGATGGGCCTGCCTGTGCCGGATGATATGGACGGCAAAGTCCTGACAAGCATCTTCAAACAAAAGCCAAAGCCCCTGTTCAGCAAAACCAGCCGGACGGAATCTGAAACAAGAGATACTGCCGTCTATTCAATCGAAGAGGAGAAACAAATTGAGCAACAGCTGGCCGATTTAGGCTATATCGATTAAGCGATTTACGAGTAATATATGGGTAAAACAATAACCACGACGGCACAGACAAAAGATGCATGTGTGTCAGATTAAGCACTGTCCACTACGCTTTAGGTGAGAAAATGACGAATAGTTTCTACAGCTTCGATGAATTAAAGAAATTAGGTTTTAAGGCCATAGGTGAAAGTGTATTAATAAGCCGAAAGGCAAGTATTTATGGGTTGGAAAAAATTGAACTTGGTTCAAATATAAGGATCGATGATTTTTGCATCTTGAGCGGTAAAATTAAAATAGGCAATTATGTGCATATAGGATGTTTGACCTCGGTGACCGGCGGTGAAGCTTTAATAATGGATGATTTTTCGGGCATCTCTCAAGGGTGCAGAATTCTAACCGGCTCGGAGGATTTTCTCGATTGGGGTTTTGGCAATCCAACGATACCTGAAAGGTACAGGAATACCAAAAGGGCTTCGATTAAAATTGGTAAATTTGCAGTCGTTGGTGCTAACAGCGTTATTTGCCCGGGGGTGACTATCGGCGAAGGAGCAACCGTCGCTGCGTGCTCGGTTGTAACGTGGAGTTTGCAGCCATGGGGCGTCTATGCCAGTAATAGGAGAATAAGTGAAAGAGACAGGGAAGGAGTGCTGAGAACTTATGCAAAATATCTTGACGAACGCAATGGATGAAGCTTCTGTCGGACTCAAACCTTTTGATGAGCCCATTTACATAACCCGTCCTCTCGTGCCAACTCTGAAGCAGGTAACAGAAAAACTCAAGGGAGTATGGCAGTCAAAATGGCTAACAAACCATGGTGATTTACACCGTGAGTTGGAAGAAAAGCTTCAAGTGGTGCTGAAAGTAAGAAATGTTTCAGTGTTTAACAACGGCACCACAGCCTTGCTGACGGCCTTAAAAGCGCTTGACTTACCTCAGGGCAGCGAAGTCATCACAACACCATTTACTTTCCCCGCTACGGTGCATTGTATTGCCTGGAATGGTCTGAAGCCCGTGTTTTGTGATATTGAACCCGATACGATGACAATTGACGCTGATAAAATAGAGGAGCTGGTCAACAAGAACACATCTGCAATTTTGGGGGTTCACGTTTACGGTTTACCGTGCGATGTTGAAAAAATCCAAAAAGTTGCAGATAGCTACAACCTGAAGGTGATTTATGACGCGGCCCATGCTTTTACTGCAGAAATAAACGGAAAAGGCATAGGCAATTATGGTGATATCAGTATGTTTAGCTTTCATGCGACAAAACTTTTTCATACCGCAGAGGGCGGTTGTTTATCTTACAACGATGACCAATATATAGATAAGCTGTATTACTTACGGAACTTTGGCATAAAAAACGAGGAAGAGGTAGTTGAAATCGGAATAAATGGCAAAATGAACGAGATACAGGCTGCTATCGGCCTTTTGAACCTGGATTTAATTGGAGAAGAAAAACTTAAACGCAAAGAAATCAAAAGTGTTTATATAAAACACCTTGCTTTGCTCGATGGGATTACTCTTTTAGAGTTCCCAAAGAACACTACGGATTCCATGGGCTACTTTGTGGTCAAGATCGACCAAAAAGAATTTGGCGTCTCAAGAAATGAAATCTATGACAGTTTGAAGCAATATAATGTTTTCGCAAGAAAGTATTTCTACCCTTTGTGCTCAGAATATGAACCATATAAGCAGCTTAAAAGTTCAAGTACGACGAATCTGCCGGTGGCCAATAAGATAAAAGACGAGGTGCTGTGCCTGCCATTTTATGGCGGTCTCGGCGCCGTCAATGCCGGGAAGATATGCAAAATTATCGAATACATTAAATACAGGAACAAAATAAGTACTGAAGTCAGTGTATAACAAGCAGAAAATATGAAAAATCTAACGGTCATACTTCTCACATACAATCATGAGAAAACCATTGCAAAAGCGCTCGAGTCAATTCTCGAGCAGCAAACAGATTTTGACTTCGATATTTATGTGTGCGAGGACAGCTCAACCGACAGAACCGCTGATATTTGCAGAGAATATCAAGAAAAACATCCCGACAAGATCAGACTTTTCTTGAATCAGAAAAATCTCGGGGTAACGCAGAATTTTAAACAAGGTTTGCTGAATGTGAACTCAAAGTATTTTGCTTTTCTGGAAGGGGATGACTATTGGTGCGACAAAAACAAACTACAATTGCAGGTTAATGCATTAGAAATGAACCCAGACTGTGTTTTATGTGCGCACAAAACTCTTTATAGAGACCATACCAATAATGCGGAATGGATCGTGCCTGATGAAAAAAAATACGCTATAAAACAACGCTACACGATAGGCGAAAAAGTAAAAGTACACGCCTCGTCGAGAGTCTATAATAACGTCATAAAAGTAAATGATGTTCCCCACTTTATGTTTCTGGATACTGACATGCTCTCTATGTATCTTACCAAGGGAGACATGATATTTTT
>CP070830.1:1051250-1054128 GCA_020344865.1 Planctomycetota bacterium | reverse complement strand
GTCCGCCCTGAATCAGCATCGTCACCTTGTACCATGTCTCATACATTTTTCGGCCGTAAATCCCTCGAATAGTAAGACCGTTAAAAACTACAAAGTCCCAGTCAATATCTGTTGGCGGCAGTATCCCTAACAGGGCAATCTTGCCCCCGTGAGCCATATTTCTGAGCATATCTTTCAGAGCTTGGGGATTGCCGGACATCTCCATTCCAACATCAAAGCCTTCCTTCATGCCGAGTTTTTTTTGGGCGTCCTCGATTGTTTCGGTTCTAACGTCCAGGGTGAGAGTGGCCCCCATTTTCTTCGCAAGCTCTAACCGAAAGGGATTGATGTCGGTAACAACCACATATCGGGCTCCAACCTGCCTGGCAATTCCCGCAGCCATGCAGCCAATTGGACCTGCTCCGGTTATTAATATATCTTCACCGACCAAATTATATGTCAAAGCAGTATGAACCGCATTACCGAGGGGGTCAAAGCAGCTGAGAACATCGGCAGGGATTGTGGGATCACAATACCAAACATTTGTTACCGGGATGACCAGATACTCTGCATATGCCCCGTCTCTGTCAATACCTATACCGGTTGGTTTTTTGCACAGGTGACGTCGTCCGGCCAGACAATTGCGGCAGCGACCACACACCACATGCCCTTCTCCGCTGACAAGGTCGTCCACTTGAAAATCATGGACATTGCTGCCGATTTTCTCAACCGTCCCAACGAACTCATGGCCTATGACCATTGGTGTTTTGATGGTCTTTTGTGACCACTCGTCCCAGTTATAGATGTGAACGTCTGTACCACAAATCGAGGTTTTTTGAATCTTTATTAAGACATCATTGATGCCGACCTCGGGTACGGGCACCTCCTCCAGCCACAAACCCTCTCGAGGCTCTTTTTTTACCAACGCCTTCACTACAGGAGTCCTTTTGTTCTCACACTAATCATTTCTTTGCCGGCCATTATAATCATCCAGCCTACTCTCCGCCATCTATTTAGCACTTCACTGATATTACCTGTTAATGTCGGCTAATCCTGTTTGTTTTGGGCTTTTTGATCAATTCTCTAATGGATTGTTTTATATGCGTTGGCAATTTTGGCCAGAGGCGAATGAGTTCAACAAGTTCGGACGGTAGGTTACCGCGCTAAAGACAACAGTATTATATCCACTCGTCGTTTTAGGAACATATGGTTCAATTGTCCGTTGTTTGTTTAAGCATAACCGTGACACTATTTGCGTCAAAAATGCGTCAGTCACCAGTGGTAAACCACTTTTAAAAAGCATATGTTTTTAATTTGTTCACTTGTTAAACACGTGCCAACCTCTTTTTGACGCAAAAAACAGGCTTTAAGTACTTGTCATTACTACGTTTAGAAGCGACATCGCGGACTTCGAATCCGAAGGTTGCAGGTTCGAGTCCTGCCGGGCGCGTTGAGAAATGGGCTTTTTAACATCGACAGGGCGCCGGTCCTACGGTTCTTGATGTGACTGTCACAGTAAGGCCCTTAAATCAAAACAACGATACTCTCGAACTTCGCAACTTATTAGCTTTCAGGTCCGCTGCGCCTGGCGGAGGGGGATTTTAGGAGAAAAGAATATCAGGCAAAAACGCGCCTTGCATTACCAACGGATATCAGATGGCGTAAATAGTGCAGGCCACTTTACTTTTGCGGCGGTTTTTGCTATCATTAAGGTTTATAACAGTGTTCATAAATCATGGGCACTGCTCCTTTAAAATCTCCTCTGGAGGCGGAAGATGTTAGGAAAATACAGCTCAGTATCGGCAATTCTGATATTCGCGTTATTAATCGTTATGTGTGGTTTCGCCGGAGCCCGGGAGGGCGATTTAAATGGCGACGGTTTTATAAATTTTAAGGACCTTGACGCCATATCCGAGCAGTGGCTCTCAGATAATTGCTGTATCAACGACTGGTGCGACGAACTCGACCTTGACAGAAGCGACAGGGTTGACCTGGCTGATTTTTCTATTTGGGCGTGGTATTGGCCGGGCGTCCCTGACCCGCTTGAAGAGATTGAAAAGCAGATTGATGCGTTGATTTCGCAGATGACGCTTCAAGAGAAGGTCGAGCAGATGGGGGGCGACCCATCCGGATTTTCGACTTCGGATAATACACGTCTTGGCATTCCCGGATTGTTAATGAGCGACGGCCCTCAGGGGGTGCGGTGGGGAGTGGCGACGTGCTTTCCGAGTCCTATGGCACTGGGTGCATCATGGGATGCCGGTCTTACCGAGCAGGTCGGCGCTGCAATGGGCAGGGAGTTCAGGGGTAAAGGCAGATATGTCGGACTTGCGCCGTGTTTGAATATTATCAGAGACGCTCGCGGCGGCAGGAGCTTCGAGACTTCGGGCGAGGACCCGTATCTCAGCTCGAAAATTGCGCCGGCTTATGTCAGGGGCATGCAAAGTGAGAAGGTCATCGCGTGTCCGAAACATTTCGCGTGTAATAATCAGGAGAACGGCAGATTTACAAATGATGTTCAAGTAAATGAGCGGACTCTGCGCGAGATTTATCTTCCGGCGTTCAAAGCATGCGTTAAGGAAGCGGACGCGTGGAGCGTGATGTCCGCCTATAATAAGGTCAACGGCGACTATTGCTCGGCGAGCTCACATCTTCTTAGCGACATATTGAAAAACGAATGGGGGTTTAAAGGTTTTGTTGTTTCCGACTGGGGGGCATGCCACTCGACAGTAAAATCCGCCAATGCGGGTCTGGACGTGGAGATGCCGAACGCGGATTATTTCGGTCAGCCTTTAATTGACGCGGTTAATGGCGGTCAGGTTTCAATGGCGACAATCGATGATTCGGTCCGGCGGATTCTTCGAACTAAATTTTATGCCGACGTGTTCGATAATCCGGT
>CP070830.1:1047539-1051150 GCA_020344865.1 Planctomycetota bacterium | reverse complement strand
GCTGACGGCGCTGCACCACACGGCCGACACGGCCGTGGCACACCTGAGAGCCAGAAGACCGGACGACAGGCCGGAGGCCCATCCTCCAGGGTCTTGAAGCGGGCGCTATCAGTGTTGCTTCAAGACGTGCTCGTCGTATTCGATTTCAAAGCGCAGCTTGTGCTTGGCCTCTTCCTGGGCCAGCCACAGGAAGGTTTCGGTCAGCTCCTCGGCCTCGGCGACGGCGGCGAGGTCCAGATAGAGTCTGTAGGCGGCCTTTTCCTTTTTCATTGCGAGGACAAGCGCATCTTTGTAAGTCATATCGGGGCCGGGCTGAACGTCGACGACGTAGTCGGCTATCCTGAGGTCGGTGACATCCTCATCGGCGGTTATGGACCACTTGCTCTGCTTGATTTCTTGCAGCTTGGCCTTGTGGCCCATTTCCTCTCTGGCGAAATCTTCGAAGACCTTTTTCATATCCGGCGTCTGCGCCTGCTTGGCCAAATCCAGATAGAACTGCACCGAGGTGACCTCGCCGTCTATCGCAAAATCCAAAATCTCGTCGACTGACTTAAACCTTTCCATTGTTTGGCTCCTTTTTAGTTGCTGAAGCTTTACGGTTTTAGAACTTTTTGTCCGGCGGCGTTATTTGTTAGTCAGCAGCGGGTGTCGTCTTCGTCAGTTTGGCTGAAAGGAAATTGTACAGCCAGGCGAATATCAGTCCGCCGACAAGGCCATCTGGAAAGGCCCAGAGAAGGCCGATGAGACTGCCGACGGGGCTGATTGAATAGCCGCGATACAGCCGGCCTATTATCGTAACATCTCCGGTGGCTCCCTCAAAGGCAATAATCCACCACGTCAAAACGAAGAGGCCGAATCCCCAGATTAGACCGCAAGCCAAAGCGAAGGCCTTAATGTTGAGTTTCATCTTATTCTCCTTCGAAAAATAATCGGTTGAGATGCGCTGCGTTCATTTTATATCAGAAATGCGGTGGTTCAAATAAATTTACCCCCCTGCCCGGTATCTGAAGTATTGAATCGAATAGGGGCTGCGAAGGCACGTATCAGGAGCTGTCGCGCTGGTCGTCGCGTTCGTAGGTTTTTCGCTTGTAGGTTTTCATTTTCTCGGCGTAGTCCTGCATGGACTTTCTGGCGTCCTGGAGTCGCTGGGAGCTTTCTCTTGGGCCGGTCTTCGGCGACTTAAAGGTCATATACCACCACACGCCGTATGCCCCCCAGCCCAATGCTATGATTACCGCTGCGACAAGTAATATTATTTTGAACATGATGTCCTTTCCTTTATTTAGCAGTTCTGCAAATCAGCAAATCCCAAGAGTGGCGCCAATTTTATACACGTATAGCCAATATCCGTCAAGGGCTGTCCGCGGGCCGTCAGGTTAAATTGTACCCGTTAGGCGGTGCGATGCAAAGGTTAAAATTGCGAGTGGATGGGGGGGCTCTATTTTCGCAGGAAGAAGCTGCCGGGGAGCTGTTTAATAAGGCCCTTTAGGCGGAGGGATATGAGGGCGGCGTTTATGCTGCCGGGGGCGAGCTCTGTTTCGGCGATTATCTGCTCTATGTGCACGGGCTCTTTATCGAGGCAATCGTAGATTTTTCTTTCGTTATCAGTCAGCTTTAACCGGCTGACGTCGAACAAGGGCTGCTCTATTTCTTCGGTGGCTTTGTCAGCTGCTGCGGAGGTGTGACTTTGTAACTGCTCGCCGATGTAGCCGAGGGCCTCGGTTACGTCCTCGACCGAGTCAATCAGCCTGGCGCCCTGCTTGAGCAACTGGTTGGTGCCTTTGCTTAAGGGTGAATCGATTTTGCCGGGGACGGCCATAACTTCGCGGTTGTTGTCGAGTGCGGCCTTTGCGGTAATCAAGGCTCCGGAGTAGGAGCCGGCCTCGACGACTATGGTGCCAAGTGAAAGCCCGGCTATTATTCTGTTGCGGGGCGGGAAGTTCTCCGACAGCGGCTCGTAGCGCAGTGGCAACTCGCTGATGCAGGCGCCGGATTCGGTTATAAGCTCGAAGAGCTTTTTGTTCTCGGGCGGGAAGATGTTGGCCAGGCCGCAGCCCTGGATGGCGATGGTTCTTCCGCTGGCGGACAGCGCGCCCTGGTGTGCGGCGGAATCGATACCTCGTGCCATGCCGGAGCAGATGGTAAAGCCGGCCGAGCTTAAGAGGTGTGCGAATCGCGAGGCCTGCTCGCGGCCGTAGAGACTGCAGCGCCGTGAGCCGACTATCGAGACGCAGAGATTGTCAGAGGCCGTTAAAGTGCCCTTTATGTAAAGGACGGGCGGCGGGTCGTAAATCTTTTTGAGTACGGGCGGGTAGCGTTCGTCACAGAAGGTGATGAGCCAGACGCCGAGTTTGTCGGCAAGCTCCAATTCAGCGGCGGCGTCGAACTTGTTGCGCGTTGCGGCGATTTGCTCGGCGGTCTTCGGGCCAATACCGTCGACCTTCGTTAATTCGGAGACGGATGCGCCTAACGCGCGGTCCACCGAGCCGAAATACTTGAGGAGTTTGGCAAAGGTGGTTGGACCAACACCGTCGGCCCTGATTAATTTGAGCCATTTTTCGACATCAACAGAGTTCTGCTGAGCCTCTGCCATTCTTTTGCCGCACAAAGAGGAAAATCCGGCTAAATTCTATCTGATAATGGCTATCGGTCAATAAAAATTACCTCAGAAATGGCGTAGAAGAGGGGGTGTTTTTTTGGGCGAACATAATTGGGCGTTGTATGTATATGTGGATGGAAGGATGTCCGGGGCTGGGTTTTAAACCTCACTCCTCTTCCTCCGCAGCCCAGCCCTGGTTTTTTTATGCGCGTAGGGTTTGAAATTGTGGGGAAAATGCCCTCGATGCTCGATGCTGGATGCTCGATACCCGTATTTTTGAAGCGAAAATAAGGGTGAAAACGTGAAAATCCGGGGTGCCACCCTCATTTTTGGGGTAAAAATGGGGGTGAGGGGGTTGGAAACGTTTGAAAACTTACAAAAGTTTGCGCGAAACTTGCAAAAGATGGGGGGATGGCGCTGGAATTCGGCGGAAAATGAGCAAGAAAAATGTTAAAATGGTGAAAAATCGCGTTACGTTTCGGGAGGGAAGTGGCACTAACAGGTAGTTTATGATTGGCAGTGGAGGCGACTACATAGAGCTTGTTCGGACGGCCCAATCAGGCGATGAAGTAAGTCTGAATCGCCTGGCTGAGTCAGTGCGGGAGCGACTGCGCGTTTATGTATATCGGCTGACACTGGAAGATGAAAAAACGGAAGACATTGTTCAGGAGAGTATGTTAGAGATGTTCAAGATATTGGGAAAATTGAAGAAGGCGGAGCGTTTCTGGCCGTGGCTGTACGGGATAGCGATTAACAAGGCGCACCGGCATGACAGGAGTGAGCGGCGGCAAAGGAGGGCACAGAACCCATATTCGGGATACGACGGCGGGCGGCGGGAGAAGCAGGAAGGGTTGGAGAAGCTGGTCAGCAGCGAGCTGAAGCAGGTGGTTTCGGCGGCGATGCGTACGCTGACGACGCGACACAGGGCGGTATTGGCGATGCGGTGCTATGACGATATGTCGTACTCGGAGATAGGCGAGGCGATGGGGTGCAGCGAGTTCGCGGCGCGGAT
>CP070830.1:1038422-1047439 GCA_020344865.1 Planctomycetota bacterium | reverse complement strand
TGTATGTCCTTCCCGACTACGCCGTCGGGCAAAATTCTTACCATCGCCACATAAGACCTACATTCACCCTGCCTTTGCCTGTCCTCGTTTCGTCCGTCGGTCCAAGTGGGTATCCGTAATATACGAGTCCCGTGAAATGGTCGCCGAGTTCGACAATCGTGCCGGCGCCCACCGACATCAGTTCCTCATGTCCCTTCTCCGGCGGCACAGGGTGTCTTACCTTTGGTCTGCCGTAGTCAAAGAAGACCAGCGGGGCCAGCTTTCTAAGGAACGGCTCCGGAGACTCCTCTTGCATCTGCTTCTCCTCCGCAGTCATCATCGACTCCTCATATTTGACCAGGTCAAACTCGTACTGGAACCGTGCCAATACGCCGCCGTCGGCAACAAATTCATACTCATCATAACCTCTGACCGTATACATCCCTCCGAAAGAGGTCATCTTCGCGGGTACGAGCCGTTCGTCGCTCGTTACGTACTGGAAACTGCCGCTCACCCGATGAACCTTATTGGGGTCAAGATACTGGCTGTGGGCCGCCGACGCACTGTAAATCGTAAAATCGGGGTCGGCGTCTGGCCGCGCATCTCTGAACTCCTGACCATCAGACCCGCAACCCATACTCTCCCACCGGTCGAGTGTGACAGAACTATCTGATATATCATCTGAGCGGTGCAGGTCAATACCACCTCCCCACAGCCAAAACTTCACATCAGCTCCCAAAATGCTTGCAAATATCGAAGGATTAACCTTGCTTCTTGTGTGCTCCAGAGTACCCTTAATATCAAAGAACCAGTCATCGGCCTGCAAGACGTTGTAGCGAAGCGTGCCGCCGTAGAAATCACCTCGCCCAAGGAAATCGAACACACCTGTCGTAGGGCTTATGTCAAATTCACTGTACCCCCCGTACAGGTTCAGCCGCAGCCGAGGCCCTGCCAGCGGAAAATCGTAGCTGCCGTACAACGCGTAATTATCCCCTATAGTGTTGTCCCAAGGGGCCTGATAAATCGCCACAAATGTGTCATCTATACCGAAAAGATTGGTGTTGATAACACCGATTCTCGGGTCCCACTGCCTTTCGTTCGTGCCGGAGTTATCCACCTGGATGAACCAGTGCCACGGGTCCGCTTCGTAAACATCGTACGCTACGGCAAGTGTGTTCGGTTCGCGCCCACTTGTTACGACCGCCGAAACATATCTGTCGGGGTTTAGGTTCAGCAGGTTAACAAAATCATCCAGCTCCTTCTGGTTTGCCACCTCTCCGACCTTTACAGGAGACCAGTCCATAACGGCCGACGTGCGAAGGTATCCTTTTTCCGTTTCATTCTGATTGGGGTCATAGGTCGTCACTGAAACATCGGTAATCGTAGCCTCAAGGACCCTCACAGGCAGAATTTCGTCACGCAGCTCCACACCTTCCCTGACCGCCTCCTTCGGCACATAAACGTATATGCCGGCGTAGTCCTTATCAAGGTAAACATCGCGAATATATTGGGTAAGGCCCTGAATCGTTCGCGCCGATACCTGCCTCGCCCGGCCGGGGTCCAAAACCACATCGTGCAGTACTCTAAAATCATACAGGTATGCGCTCTCAGCCTCAGCTAACGGTCTGTCCGAAGCATTGAATATTAAAGGCATCCCCTCAAGCAGCTCCTCAGTTGGTATCAGAGTATTGCCGCTGATACGCAGCTCCCTCACGCTAAAACGCTGCGTAGTGTCTGTTGGTAAATCAATTTTTGAAATCTCCTCTTCAAGCCTGGCTTTCGCTTTCTCAAGCGATTCTCGCTTGGCCGCTTCGGCAGCCTCGCGTTTTGCCCTCGCCGCCTCCTCTCGCATCTCCTCAATCTGCTCCGCTTGGCCGATTTCCTCCTCTCCAAAGGCTGGGGCAGATATGGTAAAACAAAATAAACACACTCCCATCAAAGCAAAAACAAAGCACATCTTCCCTATAATCCTTGTGCCACTTTCCATAATCGTACTCCTTAAATTGACCTGTAAATACTACTTCCTCAAACGACTACATAGAAAGATATTATACCCTTTACAAACACCTGGCAAGGTCATAATCGCCAGCGGCCCAAAAATCATAAAAATACTTGGGGATCCCTCGCTCTTTTGCGATACTAAGACGGACGTCCCTTCCGCCTATTTGTAACTTACACTACTCTTCTAAGTTAGCCCAGAATTCAAAATCCAGACTTCTCTGTTTCATAAGTTCTCTTCGGGATGCCAATCGCTGTCTTCACCAAACGAAATAGTAGCCAGTTACTAAGTAGTTTGGAATCCTGAGTATATTGTTTTTTGCCTTGATAGTCAACAGAAAAAAAATTTTTTCGCCCCAAGCCCTCTATAATTCACAAAAAGCCGAATTTTGGCCCATAGGGCAGGCCCAAATAGGCCCTAAGTCCGATAAAAGTGGGTCTTGAAGGCACCAAAAAAGACATATACTAACACCCTTTTCCCGAATCCGACTTGCTCTAATTGATGACACAAGCTGCGCAGGCTGGTTATGTGCCAAAAAAAACAAAAATTTTGGCAAAGCCGTAATTTAATTTTGTTATCAAGCTTTGGCCGCTTTGTACCCAGGTATGGGGGACCCGGGGGCAGGGTTTCTAGGCTGGTCCGTGCCCCTCGTAACCCACCCCAACAAGCGCATATGCGGCGCACAAAATGCCCTTGAGAATTAGTGCCCCCGCCACACCATAAAAAGTCTCAACTGGTTTTCCGCAGAAGAATCCTGCTGTCCGCTACCACGCATCCTTCTCCATCCGGATAAACTATTAAAGGATTTATGTCCAGTTCGGCAATTTCAGGGTGCTCGCTAACCATCTGCGATAGCCGCAGTATACAATCTTTGATGCTGTCAATGTCACAGGGAGGTGCTCCTCGAACACCCTTGAGTATCCTGTAAGCCTTGATTGTCCGCACCATAATCTCCGCACTTATCTCCCACATCGGAGCCAGCCGAAACGTAACGTCCTTCATCGCCTCAACAAACGTCCCGCCAAGTCCGAACATACACAAAGGCCCGAACTTCCTGTCCCTCGCTGCACCTAAAATAACCTCCACGCCCCCCTTTGCCATCCGCTCTATGATTACACCGTCTATCTTCGCCGTTGGCTTAAACTTCTTCACATTCTCGATTATCTCACAAAAAGCCTCTCGCGCCTCCTCCTTTGTCTTAACCTTCAGCCGTACACCGCCGACATCAAACTTGTGCACAATATCAGGAGATGATATCTTCATCGCTGCAGGAAACAGTATCTCATCCGCCGCTTCATCTACATCAGATACGTCCTTCAGTAGTATGCTTTTTAATACAGGAAAACCGTAGCATTGAAGTAGCTCGTTTGCCTGCTTCTCGGACATATAGTAGCTGTCCCTTTCTCCGAGCTTCTTGCCTATAATCGCCGCAGCAGTATCTCGGTCCGCCGCAACACGCCGAACCTCTCGCCTGCCCAGACTGAGTAAATTCCCATAGAAGGCCATCATCGACATCGAACGAACCGCCGCCTCAGGAAATGAATAGTTTGGTATCCCGTGATTCTCCAAATATCGAATCCCTTCTGAAACATCCACAATCCCCATAAATGAGCAAAGCACCGGCTTGTCAACGTCCTTCGCAACCGGCGGCACTATCTCCGCCGTCTCCAAAATGTCCGTCATCGCCTGCGGTGTCAGAATCACTATCGCACCATCAACGTTCTTATCCATCAGAATGTGCCGAATCGCTGCCGCGTACCGCTCGTGCTTCGCATCACCTATCACATCAACAGGATTATTAATACTCGCTGCGGGCGGAAGCTCCTGCCTCAGCTTCTCCTTGGTTTCCTCCGAAAACGTCGCAATCTGTAGACCGTGGCGAATAGCGGCATCAGTAGCCATAATCCCTGGCCCGCCGGCATTCGTCACAATCGCGATACGATTGCCCTTGGGCACAGGTTGCTTGGCAAATGAAATCGCAGAATCGAACAGCTCATCAATCCCCTCAACACGCTGAATCCCGCTCTGATGAAAAATAGCATCGTAAGCATTATCCGAACCTGCCAGTGAACCCGTATGCGAAGTCGCCGCACGGGCGCCCTCCGCCGAACGTCCCGACTTAATCGCCAGCATTGGCTTGCGAGTCTGCCATGTTATCTCACGCGCCGTCTCAAGAAACTCACGACCGTTCGTAATATCCTCCAGATACATCAAAATCACGTCCGTATCCGGGTCGTCTTTAAGATAACGCAAAAAGTCAACCTCGTTCACATCAGCCTTGTTGCCGAAGCTGACAAACTTCGAAAATCCGACTTCCCTGCCCTCTGCATAATCGAGTACCGCCGTACAAAGCGCGCCGGACTGCGATATAAATCCGATGTTGCCCCCTCTCGGCATTCTCGTCGCAAAGCTCGCATTTAGCCGAACATCCTCCGCGTTATTAATAACGCCAAGGCAATTGGGCCCCACTAAGCAAATCCCGTACTTGCCGGTTACCTCTTTTAACTTTTCCTCCAACTCCCTGCCACGACCTCCTGTCTCCTTAAAACCTGCCGTTATCACTATCGCGCCCTTTACGCCCTTCTCACCTGCCTCCTCCATCACATCGCACACCGCCTCCGCAGGTACAATAATAACCGCCAGGTCAACCTCGTCCGGAATATCACCAAGGCTGCGGTATGCCTTCACGCTTTGCACAGACGCTGCTTTTAGATTGACAGGATAAAGAACTCCCCGGAATCCGGCATCGAGAATATTGCGAAACACCGCAAGACCCACGCTGCCGGGGCGGTTCGTCGCACCGACCACAGCAACTGACCGCGGCTTCATAATCGATTCGATGTCCTTTGCCATGATGCTCTCCATACAGACAAATTTGTACTACACAATAGACATAACCATAAAAATGTTTGGTAAGTCAACAATATCTCACAAAAGCTTCTTTTGTCAAATGGTAAATTCCCTTTAAGCGGATAGATGATAGCGCACGGCCGACAAGACGCTGATCGCTGATTATTGTAGCCCGTGAAGGCCAAAGATATTTGCTTTGACCGTCTTTATCACGACCTCTGTTACAGGTTCAACCGCGTCTTGCTGGTGCTTGCTCACAGCGACTGACTTATCTTTCAGTCCCCCCGCCTCCTCCGCCCCCGCAAAAAGACTCCATGCGAAAGCCCATGCCCGCACCGTATTTTCGATATCGTAACCCCCGCCACCAGCCGCAAGAACCGGCCTGTCAAAGCTCAACACATGACCAATCACATCACCATAAGTGTTATTCGTCAAACACAATTGCGCGAGAGGGTCGCCCGCAAGACCGTCCGCACCTAATTGAAGCACAAACACATCCGGCCCGAACGCTGTCATCAACGGCAGAACCACCGCTTCAAACACCTTCATATACGCCTCGTCATACGTGCCAATCGGCAAAGGAACATTCACGCAATAGCCCCTTCCTTCTCCTGACCCGATTTCATTTGCAAACCCCGTCCCCGGAAACAGCATTCGCGGGTCCTGGTGCAGTGATATAGTCATTACATCATTGCGCTCGTAAAACGCGTACGCTACACCGTCGCCATGATGAACGTCCACGTCCAAATACAGAACCTTTTTCCCCGCCTCAGCCAACACGATACATGCAAGCGCCATATCATTCATATAGCAAAAGCCCGATGCGCGTTCAGGCCCGGCGTGATGAAGCCCTCCGGATGGGTTAAACGCTACATCGGCACGGCCCGACAACAGCATCTCCGCACCAATAACGCTCCCCCCTGCCGCCATGGCGGAATAATCATACATATCAGCAAAGACCGGACAATCTCCCGTCCCTATCCCCATACTCAGTGCCTCGCCGCCCCACTGCCCCTCCGCCGCCTTCTTTAAGGTATTGAGGTAACGCGCTGAGTGAAACTTCTTCAGGACAGCCCCTTCCACCGGCTTGGGGGCCATTTCGCTCCTGTCCGGCCCGGACAACACCCCCATCGAGCCAACAGTCTCCCTGACCTTCTTGGCTCGAATTGTATTAAACGGATGCTCCGCTGGATATCGATAGCTCTCCATCTCCGCCGAATGTATAAACACCGCTCTTGCCACTGTCAAAATTAACCTGCTCTTCTTGTCTTTCCAAGTTGGACCTTAATGCTATAGCTCAGACCCGCACATATCAAGTTCTAAGTCAGAACAACAGGCGCCGCCAACTGCAACTGGACAGCAAAATCCTAAAAGGTAAATTAACCCTCACTTACATCCTCGCTGGAAACTGGCAATTCAGCCGGCACTAAAAACCAGCCTTAAACAACACGTGATATTTTCTTCAACGCCCTGTCGTGTAATTTACTCAGTGTAAGTAACGAAACAGCCGCTCCGACCAGACACAAAGCCATATCTTTTTGCGCATCCCAGGCATCCCCCTGCGTCGCAAGGAAAATCACCCCCTCATCCTCTGCCACTAAAACAATAAGCCATTCAATCAGCTCATAAACAGCGCTCATGGCAAGACAAAAACAAATCACTGTAGCCAAAAGCCACCCCCCTCTTTGCAGCGGCGATTTCCGCAATAATACTTCCCGTGCGATTACTGCAGGCACAAAGCCCTGGACAAAATGCCCGAGACGGTCGTAATGATTCCGGCTCAGTTCAAATGTGTCCCTTATCCAGTTAAATACAGGCACACGAGAGTAAGTATAATGGGCACCGATTAAAAGAATAATCGCATGGAGCCAAATCAATACATAAACAAGATTTGTTAAGCGGAATTTACGGTAGACTGATATGAGGATGCCGATACCTGTAAAAACCAGCAGGGCCTCCAGGAACCATCCCCAAAAATTAAAGCAGCCGATATATGACCATATAAACACCACCGCCAAACTGACTAACAGAAAAATATGCAACCTCGTGTCTTTGGCCGTTTGGTCCATACTCTTGATTTTATTAAACCTATTTCCTAAGTTCAGGCATATCCGGTTCGATATGAACCGTAATATTAACCGGCCGGTTTATCTCCGCGGGCAGGGTGCTCTCAAGGCTCTCAGATATCTCATGAGCAGCGGCTATGCTCAGCTCCGGGTCCACAAGGATGTGAAGGTCAAGAAAAACTTCCCGGCCCACCATCCGGCTCCGCAGCTTGTGCCACTGCCGTATCGAAGGGCTGGCGTTGATTATGTCCTTTATGTGCTCAATGGTGCCTGCATCCACGGCGCTTTCCGTAAGCTCTCGCAGACAGTCACCGATGACCCCGATTCCAACAAGGATTATCATCAGACCAACCGCCACCGCCGCAATCTGGTCACCATACCCAAATCCGAACTTCAGAGTAACGAAGCCTATCAGCACGGCAACAGAGCTCAATGCATCGCTGCGATGATGCCACGCGTTGGCGTAAAGAGCGGAACTGTGGGTTTTAACAGCAACTCTTTTACTTAGCCTGTAAAGCAAGTCTTTGGAGACAATAGAAATTATCGCAACTACGAGAACTGCCGTGTGGGCGACTCTGACACTGCCTTTGGCTATGTCCACAGCGGCATAGTAAATCATTGCCCCCCCGCCGGCGGTTAAAACCAAACCGATAAAAGCCGCCGCAAAGGTCTCAATCCGACCGTGCCCGTATGGGTGGCTCTCATCGGGCTGCCTTGAACCAAAGTGAACACCTAATAAAACAGCAAAATCAGTGGCCATATCCGAGAGCGAATGAATACCGTCAGCCACAAGGGCGATTGACCCGACCAAAAGACCCACCCCAACCTTCACAATAGAGAGAACCATATTGCCAAGAATACCCAGCTTCGTGACAAATCTTATCTGCTTATTAGCGTTTTCGATTTTGTGATTGTGCATCTTTTCAGCCGATTACCTCCCTGCGAATATTCGAAACCGCGTCGATGTATTTCTTAGCGATAAGCTCGTCCTTTGCCTCAACTATCAGCCGCATTACAGGTTCGGTATTGCTGGACCGCAAGTGCACCCACCCATCGTCAAAATCAAACCGGAAACCGTCAGTGGTATCCACTTTCGCGTCGGCAAAGAGCTTCTTCGCCGAATCCAGGATTCGCCGCCCCTGCGACTCATCCGCCACAAATTTGCTTTTGCTCATATGATAGCCGCCGACTTCACTGACAAGTTGACTTACGGTCTTGCCGGTTTCGACCATCAATTGCAGCACAAGAGCAATCCCCACAAGACTGTCACGAATAGGGCCGACTCGCAAATCAATCACGCCACCGTTACCTTCTCCTCCGATGATGCAGTCATGTTTGAGCATCGCTGCGGCGACATTCGCCTCCCCAACAGCCGTGCGGATGACCTCACCGCCGGTCTTTGCGGCAATATCGTCAACCATTCGCGACGTCGAAAGATTCGTCGCCACCTTCCCGCTTTTCTGGCTTAAAATCTGTTTCGCTGCCAGAACAACACTGTATTCTTCGCCGATATAAGTTCCGTTTTCGTCAATTATCGCCAGTCTGTCCGCGTCTGGGTCCTGACCAAAGCCGATTCCAGCCGATTCTTTTCTCGCCACTTCACAAAGCTCCCTTAAGTTTTTGGCCGTCGGCTCCGGCCTGTGAGCAAAGATACCCGTGGGCTCATCATTTATCGCGACTACTTTGCAGCCAAGCTCGGCCAGCATCTTTTTGGTGACCCGCCCCCCTGCCCCGTTGACACTGTCCAAGACAACCTTAAATTTCTTCCCGGCTATTGCTTTCTTGTCAACGATTTTTAATACCTTCGCTATGTGAATCGCGTCAGTCTCCTCATTCGAACTTACCTGGCCACAGTGAGGTGAATCCAAAAAACCAAACTTTTTATCGAGAAAGCATTTTTTTATTTGTCCCGCTACATCCGGCGCAGGAGCGACGCCATTTCCCAGCAACAGCTTTATACCGTTATACTGAATCGGATTGTGCGAGGCGGTTATAATAACTCCACCGGCGCAACCAAGCTCCCTTACCATAATGCCTACGCCGGGAGTGGTCACCAATTCCAAATCAATGACGTCCACGCCGACTGCGCACAGCCCGGCGGTTACGGCGGCTTTTAACATCGG
>CP070830.1:1035741-1038322 GCA_020344865.1 Planctomycetota bacterium | reverse complement strand
CAAGGCCGTAGACCGCCATCCCGGCGAAGTACATGTAATATCTAAGGCCGTAATCCAGATTAAAGACCTTCGTGACAACGGCGGGGTAAAACAGTATAAGCGATGCGACAAGAAACAGCGGTATCTCATACCATTTATTCTTTATGATAAACCGGCCCTGAACGGCATTCGCAAAGGCAAACGCCCCGAATATTGCCATTACAAAAATCAACAGCGCCTGAGTAATGCTATTGATTCCGTAAAGAATAAGCTCCGCGTTGAAGACAAACATAAAGGGAATAACGGCGGTCCGCAGGTCATACAAAAATCCTTGTATTCCCGTTCGAATGGGGTCGGATTTTGCGATAGCGGCTGCGGTATATGCGGCCAGTCCCACAGGCGGCGTATCATCGGCAAGAATGCCGAAGTAGAAGCAGAACAAATGAGCGGCTATTGCGGGAATAACACTAATGCCGCCTGTCGAACTTAGTTTTATTATTACAGGAACTGTTATGGACGCCATAACAATGTAGGTTGCTGTCGTCGGCAGCCCCATACCGAGTACCAGACTTGCAATTGCCGTTATAAAAAGCAGCAGAAAGATATTGCCGGCCGAAAGCATCTCTACAATCTGAACGACCATGCTGCCTATGCCCATAGCGACGATGCCCACAACAATCCCTGCCGCGGCAGTGGCCACCGCAACAGAAAGCATATTCTTAGAGCCTGCAATCAGCCCTGCCCCGATGATTTTGACGCTGTTGAACACTGCTTTGTAGACGCCTGTTTCATCTCTAATTGCCTTGATGAGTTCTTTTGCAAAGACAATTAACATCAAGACGACTATGGCGTTGAAGGCCGCCAGCTTCGGGCTGTGGCGTAAGACTATCAGCTCATATATTAAAACGACCAACGGAACCAGATAATAGAAGCCGCCTTTCAGAACCATAACAAAGGCGGGAATGTCAGGTTTAGCGAGTCCCCTCATTCCGAGTCTTGATGCCTCGAGATGGGCAATATAAAAAAGCGCAAAATACGATACGAAGGCGGGAATCGCGGCCGCCTTTATGACATCGAGATAGGATACACCCAGGTATTCTGCGATAATAAACGCCGCCGCCCCCATTATCGGCGGCATAAGCTGACCGTTGGTACTTGCCGCAACCTCGGTGGCCGCTGCAATTCTGCCGGGATAGCCGACCTTCTTCATCAGGGGAATCGTAAACGTCCCTGTTGTAACTACATTTGCAATGCTCGAACCCGAGACAAGACCCGTCAGCCCGCTTGAGACGATGGCCGCCTTCGCAGCGCCGCCCTTAAATCGACCGAGCAAGCTAATTGCAAGGTCGTTAAAAAAATGTCCGGCACCTACCTTATCGAGCATCGACCCTAATAGAACAAACAAAAAAACCGTATTGGCCGAAACATCAAGCGGGATACCATAAATGCCTTGTGTGGACAGCGCAATCTGACTGACATACCTGGGCAGTGACACCCCGCGGAAAGCGAAGACCGAGGGCATATACGGGCCTAAAAACGCATAGAGCGTAAACACAATCGCAATTATCGCAAGCGCAGGGCCAATCACTCGCCTCGATGCCTCTAATAGAAGCCCAATCAATATGACGCTTATGACGACATCCCGCGCGATAGGCATACCCGCCCGCATTGATATGCCAATCCAGTCGAAGACAATATAAAGTGCGGAAAGACACGCCAGCCCGGCCAGAATATAATTGATAAGGCGGACACGGCTTGACACAGTGAGCGGTTGCTGCCTTTGCTTGCGTCTGCCGGCCGGAAGCGTCAGAAATATAAGTGTCACGGCGAAAGCCAAATGGACCGCTCGTACCGTTATACTATCCAGTATTACAAACCGAGGCAGCGCCAGTTGGAATAGCGCCCAGGCTGTCGAAATCACTGCAACGACGATTTTGTCAGCGGCTCTGTTATTTTTCGAACGTGCCATAGATGTTCTACGTAAAGCCCCCCGCGCCTAATCGACCACCAGTTTCGGGTCTATATACTTATCAAGGCCGGCCTCTTTGTAGTATTCCAAGGCGCCTTTATGAATCGGAGCGGACAGCCCCTTGAGCATCTCCTGCTTTTTCAGGACCTGATAAGCCGGGTGTAGGGACTTGAAGTCCTCAAAATTCTCGAATACCTCTTTAGTTATAGCATACACAATCTTTGCTTCGACTTTATTCGAGGTGACAAAAGTGGCCTTTACACCGATTGTCTCGATATCTGCTGTATTCAATGCGTAGGGATAAAATGACCGCGGTATCACCGATTCCGTGTAATAAGGATACTTCTGAAGCATCTCATCTACACCTTCCCCCTTGATGGGTATGATAAATACCTTAATCCTTCCTGATGTCGCCTCCTTGATGTTACCGTTAGGGTGTCCCACCGTATAGAAAAAGCCGTCCAGTCTTTCATCCTGCAGTAATCCGGGTGCCTCTACGGCCTTAACGTACTCCGACGACAAATCCTCTTCGCTAAGTCCCGCCGCCCTCAAGATGTCCCTTGAGTTCTGCAGTTGTCCCGAGCCGATATTTCCCAGATTTATCCTCTTACCTTTCAAATCCTCAATCTGCCT
>CP070830.1:1031907-1035641 GCA_020344865.1 Planctomycetota bacterium | reverse complement strand
TTAGAGCTGATGTTGATGATATTGCCGCCGATGCCCTGCTTTATCATAATCTTCGCTGCAGCTTTTGCCGCGAGAAAGTATCCGGTCAGATTTACTTCGAGTGCTGAGCGCCACTTTTCAGTCGGCAAATCAACCAGTGGGTAAGCCGGCGCCACACCCGCCGCGTTGACCAGGATATCGAGGCCGCCCCAATTTTTTAGTAATACTTCAAATGCTTTTTCTACGTCGGTCTCGTTGGTAACGTCACACGTGATTGTTATTGTCTGAGCATTTGGCAGCTCTTTTGTAATGGTGGCAGATGTCCGTTTTGCCGATTTTGCATCTATGTCCAGAAGGGCGATTGTTGCCCCGGCCCGTGCAAGACCAACGGAAATACTTCTGCCTAAGCCGCTGCCTGCACCGGTGACAAGGGCAATCCGATTTTGTAAGGGGCCTCGACTTGCACCGCTGGCAAGCAGCCTGCGGAAGGCTTCCGCTTCCCACTGATTAATAAAATCCTGCTCGGCTTTATTCAGACTTAGAATACCACCTAAGCGGCAGGCATTATTGCGGATGACAAACGAGTTTTCGACGATGTCCCTGATGGCGGGAGCGATTCTTTCTGTGCCAGCTACGAACAGCCCAGCAGCTTTTACAAGAAAGGCTACCGAGGTTTTTTGCCCTTTTTCGATTTGAGAGATTAGTCTGGCTGCGATTTTTTTCGAGTCGCAATCGTCCACCCACATTGCCGGCCCATTTGCATATAACAATTCATCCGGCGTCAGTGCCGCCACAGAGAGCAGCTTCTTTGCGTCCTTCTGCCGGCTGAACGCCGCAATAGTGTCGTCGTGAAAGTGGGTTATCGTGGTGTATTTGCCTTTTGTCTCAAAGAACGCCTTGCGAATGCAAAGTTTTGTATCGGCAACGGTTTTTGTGCCCGCTGGTTTGGTTTTCCCGGCTTTGAGGTTTCTGAGTTTGCTGGCACAACGGTTTATTACTCTGCGGACAAGTTCAAGAGCAACGTTCGGGCTATTCGCCGAGACGAGCAGGCCGTGCTTTTGAAGAAAAATGACCGTCGGTCTTTTACCGAATCGGTTCTCGTAACTGTGTGTTAGCTTTGCAACATTCTTTGCGAGCGTATAGCCGGGATCTACGTAAGGCACCCATAGGGGTGGGTATTTTTCATTTTTAAATAGTTTTTCAAGTTCTGTTCGGCCGCTCTTGGCACAGGCATATGCAAGTACCGCAGCGGGATGTAAATGTATTACACACTTGCCGAGCAGAGCGTGCAGGTGCGCCTCAATCGACGGTCTGGTGTCCCCGGAGGCCTTATCATCACACGCAAGGAGCAACCGATTCACGACCTCCGTTTCCCTGGCATGTACGTCAAGCCGCGCTATTGATTTGTCTTCTAATATCGACAGGACCGAATCAAGCCGCAGCCTCCGCCAGCCAGACTGCTCGCTCATATCTTTCAAAGCTGTACCGCTTGCCTTGATATACATATACTTGCCGTCTGCGGTTTTTACCGAGGTGTTACCCCCTCCACCCTGTACGAGCGTGCAATCCCTGCCTGTCGCCTTCGATATCTTAATCAGTTCAGCCAGGGCTTCATTCACTTTTTACCAGCTCTCCAAAGCTTGGCTAGGTCTATCAGTGACCGCAGTGGGATATATTTCGTCAACCATCAAATTCCGGAAAACAGCCCAACAACCTGCTGGAAATCTAACAAGTTTATCACAAACAGTCTGGTTTTGAAAGCCCTTTCTGCCTATTGCTACCCCGCTGAATTCTTAGCTCTCGGCCACATCCAGTACGATGCCGATACGAACCAAACTATCGTCGCCAATATCATAAGTTGCTTGACGCTGTCCAGACTCGCTTCGCCAGCCAGATAGAATACCGAAGGTAATGTGAGTAACAATATTGACATCAGTGCCGTTATCTTGGCGATTGGTCTCATTTCAGCAGTTCTCCAGCCTAAGCACTATGAAACTTCTTCTGATAAATTTTGCTGACTGTGATGTAGATTATCGCTGCAACGAACCAGCCGGGCAGCGACACGAAGAATATCTGAACACCGGCGAATTTCACGAGTGCCCAGGCAGTGCCAAGTGTTACAAACCACGCCAGTGCCGCCGCTAAGTTAAATGTCTTTCCGCTTAACTGGGCGTAGTTACTTTGCAGGCCGAACTTTTTGATAAGCCAGAAGTCCACAAATATCACGGCACCCATCGGCATAAGTATCAATCCGTACAGCGCCACAAACCCGAGCAGCTTCATTGCAATAGCCGGAAACATCCCCGCAATCGTCGCAATCAGCCCCGTTGCCAGCGTGACCTTGAATCGTGATACTTTCGGCATAATCGCCTGGAATGCAAGACCTGCCCGGTAAATCGTCGGATTTGCCGTCGTCCAGCCTGCGATAATCACGCAGATAAGACCCGTCAGTCCCGCCGCCCGGAAAGCCAGAGGGCCGGGAAGAACATCTGTGTCTGCCGGGTTGAGATGGAGTTGGTAAGCATATAGAATCGACGCGCTTATCCACGCCATGAAATGACCGACGTACATCCCCGCCGCCGATGCGACGCCATACCAGCTTTTCTTCGCATACCGAAAGACCGAAAGGTCGCTCATCCCGATGTGCATAGCCATGTTGCAGAACCACGCGAAGAACATCACGTGCCAGAAGGTGAACTTGACCTGTCCGGCAAGCGGTTCGCCGCCTTTCCATATCTGTGTGGTGGCCAGATGCCACAGACCGCCGAATGAATTTATCTCGGTTCCCGTAGCATCGATGAACTGCCTCAGCCCCACGAAACCGAACACCAGGAAAACGAGCACCATCCATGGGGCCGCGATGTTGGCGAAGTCCGCGACCATCTTATAACCGTATGCCGCGATAATCGAGATAAGCGCACCCACTACCAGCGCTGCAGCTATCCACCCCAAGCTGTTCGGATACAGGTCGTTAAGACCCGGCATCCTGAAGTCGAACCACACGCCCACCGCAGTCGCCGAAACCGTTATCATTGCCCCGGCCAGAAAGCAGAACATCACGCCGTTCGCCAGATTATACAGTGTCACCAGCTTGCGCCCGCAGACCTTCTCTAACTGATAATACAGCGTCAGCCTCGCCCGCGTCGCAATCGGCGCGCAAAGAAACATCCAGCTCAGTACCGCTAAGGCGTTGCCAACGATAAGCCCCATTACCAAATCGAACGCGCTGACACCCGCGGCAACGAACAAAGGACCTATCATCAGCTCTGTGCCGGCGCAGTGCTCTCCGGCATACATGCCGACAAATTCCTTCAACCCCAGCCGGGCCTTTGCCGGCACCGGCTCACGCTCGTACTCAGCTGGCGGCTGACCGTGATGTCTTTCTTCTTCTGCACCCATTCAGTTCACCCATAAACTTCTTACATATTCACGCTCAAACTCGTAGAGCCTGTCCAAATCCTTTTGTCAATATATTTCCTTTACTGGGCGGCAATGTAATTACCATATCCTATAACAATCGTCGAGACAAGCAAAACGAGCAGGCCAAAGAAGATTAAACCATATGTTCGCTTACTTGAGCCTTTCCATTCCCTAAATAGCAGTCCCCACATATTGCTGAAAACTATGATAAAAGCCATGTGAATCGTCCAGCTCGCAAAATCATAGTCGGCGCCCAGCTTCGACATTCCCATCCCGTAGAAGAAAAACTGCAGATACCACGTCGCCCCGCCTGCAAAGGCGAGAATATAGTTTGC
>CP070830.1:1027778-1031807 GCA_020344865.1 Planctomycetota bacterium | reverse complement strand
AGCTTTTAAACATACGAACAAAACATTATTTTGCCGCGAGGTGAGTTCGCCCGTTGTGCCTCCTGTTTAGAACGCACCCCGCCTCTTCCATACTACCGCCTATTATACCATATCCCCCCGCGAAAAGAAACCGCCATTTTGCGTAAATCTTTTATCATTTTGCGACACGACCCGCCTCCATATACCAAAATGCCCGTCTCCGCACCTTTTTTACGCTTCCAACTCCGCCGCCCGCGCAACCTTATTGCCTATGGCAGCGTCCGCATTGATAGTGAAATGGTAGCAATCACCACCAGCAGCTCCACTAACGTAAACCCACGCCAATTGCTACGCCCTTTTCTAAAATGCCGACTTAGATACCTTTCATGAGACATATTTTCGCTGCTTGCATTTCTTGTTAGAAATCTTCAAGGTGTGCCATCCACGCGGCCTCAGCCAGCCACATCCCGCGTTTCATACCGCCGGCTAAGGTATACTCACCGTTTGTCGCGAATTTCCGATGCCACTTCAGTACCCACATTTCTTTCAGTCCAGCGTTCCTCACCGAGCCGTCAACGAAACAACAGTTCACCGTATAGGAGTGGCGGTTGATTACGTAGCGTCTCATCTCCGGTTGGTCCAGACCCATCTCTCCCTCATACTCGGGTGGCCTGTGTGTATGCTCCGGAAAGCCACCCGCCCATGCGCAGTCCAGTATCATCGGGATAGTTCCAGCTCCTGCGACAGCGGCTCTGCGCCAGTTTGCACCGGGTATCCGTTCCCAACCCTCCGGCTGATTACCAATCCATTCGTTCACTCCGTAGCTGCCTTCGGCTTTGTACCAGTCGTCCGGGTCTATTGTATCTTGGCGGGGCCACGCCCAAACACCGGCCCGGCGCTCCTCATACAGGGATTTCGTCGCCACCGGACAGAAGCGCAGGCTTCTGTCGCCATAGTACGGCATCAGAGTCACCGGCCAGTGATGCCCCCCTGCGAAAAAGCCGTCCTCGCCCGCCTCATGCGGCCAGCCTGTGTCGAAATTACCGTCGTTATCACCTACATACATTGTGTAGATGGTCGCCCATTGTCGCAGATTAGATTGACACAGTACCATCTTCGCTTGCTCCCGCACCCGCGCCAAGGCCGGCATCAGTATCGACATCAGTAGCGCAATTATCGCAATAACGACCAGCAGTTCAACTAACGTAAAACCTTTCTTCTTACTCATAACAAAACTCCGTATCTAAGACAAAGTGCTCCCGGTTGTGCCGCCTTGGGCGCCTTCTCATCAACACTGTCAGGTCCTGAAGTTGCCCACACACCACGCTTCGTCTGTCTAACTTCTTATTATATCATATTTCCCCGCAAAAAGAAGGCCATTTTGCGGAAAATTTTTGTCATTTTGCGACACTGACCGCCTTATATCCCTTCTTAGCACCTGAAAAGCCGTCCTAGCGCACATTTTACCTGTAGCCTGTAAAAGACCAGTCATATATCGCTATCACCACCAGCGCAAAACCTTTCTTCTTGCTCGTAAAAAACCCCGTATCTAAATATCTACAACAAAACACTCTCATAAATCCGGGCACTTTCTCATCCACTCCGGCCAGTGCTCAGGTTTCACCTCACCCGCCACCGTCCACGCTCCGTTTGTCGCAAAGTTCTGATGCCACTTCAGTGTCCACAGCTGCTTTAGACCGACCTTCTGCACTGAATAATCCAAAAAAAGCAGATTGACAGTTAATTGGTGTCGGTCAAGATTCCAGCGGTTTATCTCGCCGGGTGGAGTCGTATCGACAGGCCCGTGGTCCCAGATTTCTGCAGGTTCGTCGGTGTGGTGAGGCCAGCCGCCCGTATAATTACAGTCCCCGAAAAGGGGAATTTCGCCGCTGCCTTTAGCAAGGACATTTTTAAAATAAAGGTCGTATCCGCCGTAAAAACTGTCGTCCCCAATCTCCGCCTCCGAGGGCTCCGATACCCACGGATTCTTGCCGTAGCTGCCGTATGCATATTCACCGTCTATCACATACCACGTGTCAAATTCTTGACTGGTGAAAGGGTCTCTCTCATACCACCTGAAATCCCACGAGGCAAGTGGATGCCCAAAATGTTTCGTCTTTGACCACTCATAAATAGCCGAAGGACACATAATTACATCATAGGTTTTATAATAAGGACGCAGCACCCTGACCCATGCGTGGGCCATAAACTCGCCGTTATAATAATTCATGTCCATCAGCTTGCCATCTGATTCGCCTGCATACATATTGAAAATTATCCCCCACTGTTTCAGGTTCGACTGACACAGAACGTCCTTCGCCTGTTCACGCACCCTCGCCAGCGCAGGCATCAGTATCGACATCAATAGCGCAATGATGGCGATTACCACCAGTAGCTCTACCAATGTAAATCCCTTTTGCCGGCTCATTTTAAATTATTCTCTATTACTCGTGCTCTCAGAAATCGCGACACTTTCTCATCCAGTCCGGCCAGTGCTCAGGTTTAACACCGCCAGCCACCGTCCACGTACCGTTCGTAGCAAAATCACGGTGCCACTTCAGAGTCCACAATTCCTTGAGTTGAATCCTTCGGACCGTTAAGTCCAGAAAAAGCCCGTTTAACGCCATATTGTGCCGGTTCATGCAGAAACGCATCATCTCGCCCTCACCTTTGAACCAGAAAAGACCGTCATATTCCGGCGGCGGGTCCATATGCTCCGGAAATCCCCCCGGGAAATCGCAGTCCAGAAGTAGCGGAGCATTACTCGCGCCCCTCACGTCCGTCCGACGCCAGAATTTATCTGCCCCCCCGTATCCTTCACCTACTTCATCGTTTACGTTCCCCGTCCACTCGTTCGCGCCGTAGCTGCCGTACATTCCTTCATAACCCCCCACCCATTCGTCTTGGATCCATCCCCAGGTGTTGTCTTCGGTAAATATACCCCATGCCGAAAAAGCACTGTCTGGATTTGCGCCCTCACTTACAAACCTGATTGCCGCGGGGCAGAGACACAGGTCCATCTCCCCGTAATACGGCAAAAGCGATATCGGCCACAAATGCTCCGGGCCGCCCGTCGCAAAGCCGCAGATTTTACCGTCGTTGTCCCCCGTGTACATCGAGTATATCGTGCCCCACTGGTGCAGGTTCGACTGACACAGAACGTCCTTCGCCTGCCCCTTCGCCCGGTTCAAAGCCGGCATCAGTATCGACATCAATAGCGCGATGATCGCTATCACCACTAACAGCTCCACCAGCGTAAATCCCTCCAACATGCCGCGCCGCCCCTGACCGCCCGTTTCATATGCAGAATGTACCGCTGCACTGGCAGTACCTGTAATCGCACCTTCAGCCTCTATTGCAGGGCCTGCACCACACCCGATTTTTCCCTCTGATCGTCTAAATTCACTTATTCGCCGCATAAGTCACCCGATTTTGCGACTTGTGTTCCGAGCCTTCGCCTGCTCGCTCACGTAACTAAAGATGCGCAAAACCGCCTTCTTGTTCGCTGCTTTTCCCTTATTTTCTTTCTCGCTTGTCCTTAGCCGTCTTCACCTGCCTTTTTGATGCGTTATACGCGATATTTCTGCCGCGCACACATTAGACGCCCGTCCGCTCGCTCACCTAAATCAAAGGTGCGCCCCGCCGGCGTCGCCTTCCCTGCTTTTACCTGTATTTATTCGCCGCTCCTGATTTGCGGCGTCCATATTCCTTTTCGTCGTATACGGGCCCCGATTTCCAGTCTAAGGCACCGAAAACCTCGCCCACTGGCTTGCAACATCAAAAATGCGCTCTACCGACTTCTCGTATGCTGCTTTTCTCAGATTCAACGGCCGCTGCGCGGTCGCGAATACTCCAATCGCTTGCGGTACTGCCAACCACTGTTAGTGCCCTTGTTCGATGCAAATTGATCCAGCTTTTGCCACTTGGACTCCAAAACATTATAGCCCACTCACCCGGTTAGAGATGACCGCAACGCGCGCCGTCTTTACCTGTTTTTGCCTTGTTTTTTGACAGGTTCACCTGCTTTTTACGTATTATTTAACAAATATT
>CP070830.1:1021795-1027678 GCA_020344865.1 Planctomycetota bacterium | reverse complement strand
GCCTTTCTGTCGCAAATCATGGCTGATGAACTCGGCCTGGATGGCTCAGTAGCCAGACGCGCCGGTCTCTTGCACGATATAGGAAAGGCCATTGACCACGAGGTGGAAGGCAGCCATCCGGACATAGGCGCAAACTACCTCAAGCGCTTCAACGAATCAGCTATCGTACTCAATGCCGTCGCAGGGCATCACGGCGATATCCCGCCGGACAACCCGTACACGCCGCTTGTGGCCGCCGCAGACGCTATCAGCGCATCGCGCCCCGGCACAAGAAGGGAAACACTCGAAAGATACATCAAGCGCTTAGAGAAGCTCGAGGAATTAGCTACCGGCTTCAAGGGCGTCGAAAACGCATACGCAATCCAGGCTGGGCGTGAAATCCGTGTTATCGTAAACGCAGAAAAGGTCGACGACGATTCCGCAATGAAGATAGCCCGCGACATCGCCAGTAAAATCGAAGAGGAAATGACCTATCCCGGCGAGATACAGGTGACGCTGCTGCGCGAGGTTCGCTGCGTTGAGTACGCGAAGTAACACGACTTGTAAAGCTCGCATCGACTGAGATACGAATATGAAATTAAATATTCTCTGCATTGGTGACATAGTTGGCCGGCCCGGCAGAAGAATTGTCGCCGAGAGACTGAAACCGCTTGTCAGAGAGATGGGCGTAGATTGCGTAATAGCCAACGCCGAAAATGCCGCCGGCGGTTCCGGGCTTACACCCCAAATCTACAACAAACTGCTCAGATACGGTGTCCACATGATTACTTTAGGCGACCACGCGTACCGTAAAAGGGACATCATTAAAACTCTGGAAACAGCCGACAATATCGCGCGACCCGCAAATTTTTCGGAACACGCCGCCGGAAGGACTTCTGCCGTTTACCAAACAAGCAAAGGACCAACCGTCGGCATCGTCTCCCTGATAGGGCGCCTTTTTATGAAGCCAGCCGACTGCCCCTATAATGCCATTGATAAGATCCTGCCCCAGATTCAACAAAAAGCGGACATCATACTCGTTGACTTCCACGCCGAGGCGACCAGCGAAAAAGTCGCAATGGGCTACCATCTGGACGGCAGGGTAAGCTGCGTCTTTGGCACGCACACCCATATCCCAACCGCCGATGAAAAAATTTTGCCGAAAGGAACAGCTTATATTACCGACATCGGCATGACCGGCGCACATGACTCAGTTCTCGGTCGCGGGGCCGAGAGCGTCCTGAAGTCATTTAGAACCCACATGCCTTTTCCCTTCGAAATAGCTACCGGCGACGTAAAAATTGATGGAATCCTTGTTGTCATCGACAGCAACACAAAAAAGGCCGAACGCATCGAGCGCATAAGGTTGGACGCAGAAGCAGAAGATACGGCAACTTATGACAGCGACGACGGCAAACCCGAATACTACAGCAACAGCCTCTAAAAATGACTAACTTTAACTACACCTGTTAAGCAAAAATGAGACAAATTCGCTTTTTATTTAGAAGGCAATTTCAACTCACGTTCAAGTGAGTTTATTGTCATATCTTTTCCTCTCAAGAACCGTTTTTCTTCTCAGTTCAGCACACCCGCTTAATATATCCTCTCCTCTACCATAGTACACATCATCAGGCGTCCCATTACCGATGGCTTGGTATACCACTGTGTGTTGTACCAGTTTACAAACCGGGTAATCTCTTTCTAAAGCTCCTGCGGAAGCCGCCGGGCATTATTGCAGATGTGGGTTATTCGCTTTTTCGTGCGCAATTGTTGTTGCCGGGCCGTGGCCGGGATAAACAACAGTATCCTCCGGCAGTATTAGGAGCTTTTCCCTTATGCTTTTTAGCAATTGCGTCATACTGCCGCCCGGAAAATCCGTCCGACCTACTCCCCCGCAAAACAACGCATCGCCGCTGAAAACAATTCCCTCATCCTCCGAATACAAGCATATGCCGCCGGGCGTATGACCTGGAGTATGAAGTACCTTTAGTTTCACGCCGGCCTGCTCGACAACGTCGCCCTCCTCCAAAATAAAGTCCGCTGGGTCTGTACTAAACCTCATCCCCGCCATTAAAGACAAGTTACTTAAAGCGCCTGTCAACATCTCGGCATCGAGTTTGTGAATAAAGACCTTTATGTCGGGGAGCTTGCCGCGCAGCAGCTCCACGCCCGTAATATGGTCCGCATGACCGTGAGTCAGTACCACCGCAACCGGATTCAACTTACGCTCATCGAGAAAATCTATCAGACCGCCCGCCTCTAGGGCCGTGTCGACAACCAAACAGTCTCCGGCTGATTCATCCTCGCGCAGAATATAGCAATTGGTTTGATAAGAACCGAGGACCAGACGGTCGATTTCCATCCAACTGCTCCCTTAAAAACCGATTAAACTAACAACAATGCCACCGGGCGTCAATAACCTTTGGACTTGACCCCCAGTACCAAGTTTGTTAGGGTGCTTGCAATATATGTGGGCCCAAATACGTCGCCCTGTCTCTGGTAAAAATATGTATACGGAACCAAACTTTCACCCTAAGCCCGCAGACAAGTAAATTGGAGAAGCTTATCGAATGAAGGATTTCAGACGAATATTCAAATACATCTGGCCGCAATGGCCTCGGCTCATCGTTATATTCGTCAGCGTGATACTAATCAGTATCTTGTTCAGCCTCAGTTTTATGACGCTCATTCCGCTGTTGAAGGTGATGATGGGCGAGGAGGGACTGCATGGGTGGGTCTATAGGAAGATTAGTTCACACAGGTACGGCATTCAGTTTTATGTGCCGGAGCAGTTGGACTTCTCCGACCCGAACAATCCCGCCGTGACACACTTTCTCAGGATTGCCAAAGTCAAAAACAACGGCCCAGCCGAGCAAGCAGGCCTGAGTCGTGATGACCTGATTGTCGGGGCAGGAAGCAGTCTGATCCGTGATACAAATGACAGGATACCGGCCGACAGACTTCTCTGGGAATTAGCAACGATAGCAAACGTCAACTCGATAGCAATTCAATACCAGCACATCGACAAATCAGGACAGTTGACAACTATAAACCGGGAAATCCAGTGTGGCAAAAAGCCCTTTTATGCCGATTATGCCCAGAGACTTCTCAGGTTCGTACCGCAGGTGCAGGGCCCCTCGAACAAAACCCGCCCGGCAATGCTGGTCATACTTGCTGTAACCATCTTTACCATCGGGCGCTGCACTGCACGGTTCTATCAACAATATCTTGCCGAGAAAGTAACTCAGACAGCACTTGCCCGTCTGCGTGAGAAAATGTTCGCGCACGCAATGGATATGCACGTGGGATTTCTCGAAAGAACAAATCCAAGCGATGCCGTCAGCAGACTAATCCGTGATACCAGTCAACTTGGAGTCGGAGTCAAGATTCTGCTGGGCAAGGCGCTTAGGGAGCCATTGAAAGCAGCAAGCCTGCTTATAAGCGCCATGTTGCTGGACTATAAGCTAACGCTTATTTTTCTGTGCTGCGCGCCACCGACAATCGGCGTGGTCTCAAGGCTCGGCAGAAAAATCAAACGCGCAACCAGAAGGTCACTCGCGAGCTGGAGTCAAATGTTAGGTAAGTTGGAGGAAACGTTTGGAGCACTTAAAATAGTCAAGGTTTACAACCAGCAGGACTACGAAACCGAAAAATTCACAGGTATCAATAAGGGACTGTTAAGACAATTGTTCCGCATTGCCAAGGTCAATGCGGGCATAGGGCCTATCATGGAAGTACTTGCAATGATAGCAGGCGCCGCGGCACTGCTGTTCGGTGTACACTGGGTTGTACAGGGAGGAATTGATGGTAGTGAGTTCTTCGTACTTGTTGGATTGTTGGGAACCGCCGCCGAGGCAATTCGCAAAAGCAGTGACATCTGGCCCAAAATTCAACAGGCAAACGCCGCGGCACAGCGAGTATACGCGATTATAGATGAGCCAACGGAGAAGGAAAAAACAGATGCCGTAGAACTCGAGCCGATGACCGGGGCAATTGAGTTCAGAGATGTTGTGTTCAGCTACCCACACACAGACAGGCCCGTCTTGAAGGGTATCAGCCTAAAAGTTACAGCAGGCCATAATATCGCTATCGTAGGGCCAAACGGCTCAGGCAAATCGACGCTCGCAAACCTGATACCGAGGTTTTATGACCCTGATTCAGGCCGGATATTGATGGACGGCAGAGACATCCGTGACGTGACACTGTTTAGCTTGAGAAACCAGATTGGAATGGTCACGCAAAGTGTTCTGACATTCAATGATACCATAGAGGCAAATATCGCCTACGGCAAGTCCGACTCCACCAGAGAAGAGATAATTGCTGCAGCCAAGCGGGCGTTTGCCCACGAGTTTATTTCGCCGCTGCCTGACGGTTACGACACAGTCATTGGGGAACACGGCACCGGTCTCAGCGGTGGCCAGCTCCAGAGAATTATCATCGCCAGAGCAATTTTGAAAAACCCCGCCATCCTTGTTTTCGACGAGGCCACCAGCCAGGTTGATGCCGACAGCGAGGCCAAAATTCACAGAGCCATCGAGGAAATTATGAAGGACAGGACCAGCTTTATAATCGCCCACAGATTCAGTACCGTCATCAGCGCAGACCTGATAGCGGTAATGGATGACGGGCAGATTATCGCTCAGGGCCGGCACAACGAGCTGATGCAAAGCTGCTTATTGTATCAAAGTCTGTATGAAACACAATTGGTAAAAGCATAGTAAGTACTTTCGCGACTTAGCTTCAGGCCAGCGTTACAACCGCGATGTTGGCCGACGCAACCGGCAAAATTAGGCCGCTTGAACAAGGAATTTTTTCCGCAGGCGTGCCCAAAATTGGCACTTTGATTCACAGTTAAGTAACCATCTTGCCGATGAAGGTTAGTGGCAAAAAAAGATGCGGTGATAACTCCGCAAGCATCCTGCGAGATGCTCTGAAACTTCAGGATTACAAAAAATGACAGAGCTTATACGACAGAGAAAAGCACATGAGCTCTTCACAAGATACGAGGGCAATCCAATATTAACGCCGGAAAACTGGCCTTACCCGGCAAACGCAGTCTTTAATCCCGCAGCAGTTAAGTTAAACACCGAAACGCTGCTGTTGGTGCGCGTCGAGGATATGCGCGGCTTCTCGCATCTGACCGTTGCTCGAAGTACCGACGGCCTGACAAACTGGCAAATTGACCCTAAGCCAACTCTCGAGGCCGACCAAAGCTCCAGAGAAGAAAAGTGGGGCCTGGAAGACCCGCGTATCGTTTGGCTCGAAGAGCAAAAGCAGTTTGGCATCACGTATACTTCCTTTAGCGAAGGTGGCCCGGTAGTTTCACTGGCGATTACCAAAAACTTCAGAACATTTGCCCGCCTTGGCGCACTTCTGCCGCCGGAAGACAAAGACGCATGTTTGCTGCCGCGAAGGGTCAGGGGACGATTCGCCCTTATCCACAGGCCAATCGTAAGAGGCGAGGCACATATGTGGATTAGTTTCTCCCCCGACCTCAAACACTGGGGCGACCACAGAACCTTGATTAGAACGAGGTCTGCCTACTGGGACGGCCACAGGGTGGGTCTCGCTTGTCAGCCAATAGAAACACCACAGGGCTGGATGGTATTCTATCATGGCGTACGTGTTACCACGGCCGGAGCAATATATCGTGTCGGACTCGCCCTTCTTGATTTGGAGGAACCCTGGAAAGTCTTGCGTCGAAGTGACGAATGGGTCCTAGGCCCGCGAGAGTTCTACGAGCGGGTCGGTGACGTCGGTGATGTCGTATTCCCCTCCGGAGCTATTATCCACAAGGAAACCGACCAGCTCAGCCTTTATTATGGCGCCGCTGACTGTACCGTTGCTGTTGCAACAGCTGACCTCAGCCGTCTGCTCGATTATGCTATGTCTTGTCCCGAAGTT
>CP070830.1:1019034-1021695 GCA_020344865.1 Planctomycetota bacterium | reverse complement strand
CTGAAGTATAGGAAACATTATGTTCTCAGCAACACTTAGGCTGTCGAACAAGGCCCCTGCCTGGAAAAGAAAACCGTAATGAGTGCGTATCTTGTTCAACTCGCTCTCAGGCAGGTTATCAATCCGCTTCTCCTTGAAATAAACCTCCCCCGCACTGGGTCGCAGCAAGACGATAAAATTCTTAATCAAAACGGTCTTGCCGCATCCGCTCGGCCCTATCACGACGGTCGTCTTGCCCTTCTCAATCGCCAGAGAAATATTGTTCAGAACGACATTGTCGCCAAACCTCTTCGTCAGGTTTTTGACGACAATTATATTATTGTCGGCACCAGCCTCTACGGGCCTGTTCTTTTCAGCTTCTTTTAGTTTTTGCTTTCTATTATCCACGGTCAAACCAGGCTCTTGAGCGGCCAAAACGTATTGTAAATGGCCTTGAAAATCACAGCGAGGGCAAAATCCAGCGCCAATATAGAAATGAAACTCGCCACAAACGCTTCCGTACACGCCTGCCCTACGCCGTGCGCACCTTCCTTACATGTAAAACCCTTATAGCAGCTAATAGACGCGATGGCCGCTCCAAAGAAAAAACCTTTTACAACTCCCACAGCTACATCCCACAATTCCACGCCGGAGGCACTGAAGCTCCAATATGCCCGGCTGTTAATCCCCAATTGAATAACACTTACAAAATACCCTCCCAAAATACCAAGCAAATCGGCATAGATAATCAGCGCCGGCGTAAGCAACAGACACGCCAAAACCCGTGGCGCTACCAGATAGCGTATCGGATCAGTACCCATGCTTCTGACCGCATCAATCTGCTCCGTAACATTCATCGTCCCTAATTCCGCAGTCAAAGCCCCACCAATACGCCCAGCCAACATGACTGCTGCCAGAACAGGCCCCAGCTCTTTCACCACAGATATATTAATCAAAACCCCTAAATGCTCCTCCAGGCCCATCCCGGCTAATTGGTCGTACGCCTGTATCGCCAGCGTCATACCGACAAATGCGCCCGTTATCATTATGACCGGCACACTCCGGACGCCAATAATATTCATCTGCGCCCATATAAGGGGGTACGTGCCGGTCCTCACACAACTGCCGATAGAGACGAGAATCGTCCGCCAGAAAAACCTCGCGAACCGGCCGGCGTTCCCTACGTCCTCTATAACCCTGGCCCCCAGCATGCCAAGCATAAATCTTTTACTCCCAAAGCCTCGTTAACAGCCACATTACCTGCTTTTTTTAGCTCCTCCCTGTATACTACAGTCTCAGGATTTAGTCAATTCGAAACAACACTACAACCTCTCCAATGGCAGCGAAAACTAAACCCCCCTACGACTTGCTACGTTTGCCCGTCAGCATCAATTGACAAGAAACTCAACAAGGCCCCAAACACCTGCTTATGCACATCCCGCCCGCTCAATTCATCGCCTGACGCATGAGCCTCCCACCCAGCTCAATACATCGCTGATCCCCTGCTACACCCTCACAGCCGCATCCTTCCTTACAGCGCCCCCAAGCCCCCCTCCTCAACCACTAACGTCGCCCACCCAATGCCTCCAGCCACTGCTATACGCACCTCAGCCCATCCCAAGCGGCATGCTCACCCCAATAGCCGGGCGCCTCTTTCGACGGCGTTTTATGGTCCTGCCATCTTCCTGTGCCTGCCTTTCGCTCGTAGCCACCTGAAGTGCCTCGAGCGCGGTTGCGGCGAATAAATCCGCCCCGATTTCCTCCCAAAGGCCCTCCGCACGATTGAAAAGGCCACCTGAGACCATTATTCGCATTTCCGGCCAAGCATTTATGTCCTTCACAGTATCTATCAGGCGGCGAACGCCCGGTGCCTGCTTAGGCGCGGTTCCGTAGATGAGGAGGATGTCCGGGGAATATTCGTGCACAAAGGCAAGTATATCCTCATTATTCAGGCCGCCGCCCAGAAATTTCACATCCCAGCCGTCGCTCTCGAACAGGTCCGCCATCATCTGGGCACCAAGCTCCTGTAACTCCGCTTCAGCACAGCAGATAGCTATCCTCTTGTTCTTAGTGGGCCTTCTTGGCAGCTTGTTTTGCAGCTGATCCACGATGGTGCGGTTGATGCGGGTGGCAAGGTGCTCCTCAGCTGGTGTAATGCGGTCACAACGCCATAGCTGCTCGACTTCGACCATGATGGGCCAAATAATGTCGACGTAGACGAGATTAGCGGGCATTCCGGTCTGGAGGGCCTGTTCGATGGCACCTCTGCATGCTTTTCTGTCGCCTGTGAGGAGGCTTCTTAGATACTGTTCGAGAATCGCTTCTTTAACCATAACCATAATTTTCGCTCCCAAGTAAGGTTTTATTGCATCTATTTTACCTATTCTACCGTTCGCGTCCCAGGACTGGGCCTATATGTTAATATAGGTAATATAGTATCGGAGGGTGTAATTAAAAAACTTGAGTCAAAATAGGTAAGCTGCGTGGAGTGGGTAAGGGCGGGATTCTTTTTTGTGGTCATAGTGGCCGGGAGGGATGCTCGCTTTTGGGCGAAAAAGACGGGTCGAGTTGCTTGGGCGGCGAGACTTACCCGTGTTTTTGGGCGGAAAATGCGGGTGAAAACATGAAATTGCAGGGGTGCTACCCTTGATATTGGGCTAAAAATGGGGGTGGGGGTGGTGG
>CP070830.1:1015422-1018934 GCA_020344865.1 Planctomycetota bacterium | reverse complement strand
TGTTTTATGTCCATTTACTTGTCCTTTTTAACTCTTCTATAGACTAATGCGTCATCGGAGGCTCGCGCGCCTCAGGAAAAAATGGATTTTTCAAAAAAATTTATTAAGGCGTGAAAACTGCTCAATATGGCCGATTTCTTTATAGAGGCAGGCGTGTATACAGCTCTTACGGACCTTCCCGGTAGGGCTTGCCTGATTGGTAGAGCTTCACTCGCTCTTCCATTCCGGCCCGTTGTGCGGCTTCTTCCCCGGACAGCAGCTCTATCGCTTTTTCCTGCCACTTCACCGCCGCCTCGAAATCACCCGCTTCGGCACAGGCCGCCGCAAGGGTATCGACATAGCCTGCGTTCTCCCAGTTTGTTAGTTCGCAGGCCCTTGTTGCGTACTCGACTGCCTTTGCGCCATCCCGTACCTCAACCTCCGGGCACGTCGCCCAAAACCACGCAAGGCCGTTCAGTGGTCCTGCTGTGTCCGGGTCCTCCTCACCCAACACGCGCCGCTGGATCTCCAGCCTTTTGAGAAACAGCGACTCCGCTTCCTCGTAACGGCCCTGTTTTGTATAGACCCCGGCAAGGCTGTTCATGATGTTCAATGTCTCCGGGTCTTCCTCGCCAAACACACGCCGCCTGATTTCCAGCACCTTACTGAACAGCTCCTCCGCCTGGTCATACATACCTTTGTAGTTGTAACTCCACGCAAGGCCATTCATGGTGTTCAATGTCTCCGGGTCTTCCTCGCCCGACACACGCCGCCTGATTTCCAGCACCTTACTGAACAGCTCCTCCGCCTGGTCATACATACCTTTGTGGTTGTAACTCCACGCAAGGCCTTTCATGGCGTTCAACACGGTCGGGTCCTCCTTGCCCAGCAGGCGCTGTCCAATCTCCACCACCTTAACAAACAGGGGCCCCGCTTCTTCATACTTGCCCTGCCACTCGTACTCACAGGCAAGGCCGTTCATGGCGTAAATTGTCTCCTGGTCCTCCTCACCCAGCAGGCGGGGCCTGACCTCAAACACTTTCATATACAACTGCTCCGCCTGATTGTGCACACCCTGCCTGTTGTACACCCTGGCAAGGCGCATCATGATGCCCAATGTCCCCGGGTGTTCCTCACCCAGTTCCCGCCGTCTGATTTCCAGCCTTTTGAGCAACAGCGACTCCGCTTCCTTGTAACGGCCCTGTTTACTATAAACCTCGGCAAGTTCGTACATGACCAACAGCGTTTTCGTATGTTCCTCACCCAGAACTCGGCGGTGTATCTCAAGCGCTTCGATAAGCAACGACTCCGCCTCCTCTTCATTCTGCGTAGTTTGCTCCAACTGCGTAGTTTGCTCCAAAGTCGGGTTCAGTTCACGGGCTCTTGCGAAGTCCAAAGCCGCCTTCTCATGCTCGCCCAACCCCACATACGCGTGGCTTCGGCTGTACCAAGCCTCCCAGAAGTCCGGCTTTAGCTTGATGGCCTCCGAAAAGTCACCCGCAGCCTCACCGTACTGCTTGGCCCGCAAATAGACTCTGCCTCGTTGATAGTACGCCTCGCTGTTGTTGGCGTCAGCTTCGACTGCGCGGGTCGCGTATTCTATTTCTTGCTCCAAAGTCGGCGTGATGTCTACCATCACTCGAACGTACCCCGTTCCCCGGTAATTACGGCGGGTAGCATCTCTGATATACTCATCAGGCCAGACTGACCACTTCCGGCCCATCTCTCTCTCGGACGCGAGATGTTCTGCCTCGACCACCACACGTCCGCCCGACTCAAGGAAAACCGTTTCTTCAGTCATCTCCGACTCCTCTGGACCATCCCCTTCAGGACCGCCCAGACTTGCCAGTTGAAACACAAAGGCGTCAACCGCTACGCCATCCTCTCGCACCGCAAAGCATATAGTATACTCCCCGGGCGCCGGAATAGACCAGACAGCGACAGTGTTATGACCGGCAGCGTCTGTCCTTTCAAAACCCCCGGAGCCGCACCAGGGATTCGTTGCGAAGTCAGCATCCGTACCGGTGTTAAAGCGGTACCAGTCAGCTGCAGACCCCCCCGGCCCGTCACTAAGCTGCTCAACCCAGACATAGAACGAATCACTTCCTACATCATGCCCGTCGCCTCGCACATAGAGTCGATAATCACCAACTGTGGTGATATGCACTTTGTAGTAAGCTAAACAGTTGTGCCCCAGACTGCACCGATAGTCCGGCACATCGCGGTAATTAGATGCCAGCTTCTCAAAGGATTCCGATGCCTCCTGACAAATCTGCTTTGCCTCTTCAATCTGCCCGCTTCTGGTCAGAACATCATCCAGCAATCGATAAGTCCAGGCTAAGAAGGCCCTGAAATCTGGCACCTCAGGCCGCTCAGCAACTATCTTCTCTAACAGTGCCTTCGCCTCTCGATACTCCTGCTCTGCTTCCTCCGGCCGACCGGCATTCTCCAGCACCTGACCCAGAGCGGTACGTGCGTTACCTAAGTTGAACTGGTGGTCAGGTACCTCAGGGTATTCGATTGTCAGCTTTCCCCAGATGGCAAGTGCTTCTCGACAAGCCTCCTCTGCCTCTTCGTTTCTGCCAATCCACATTAGCCACCAGCCGCGATGGCAATACTTCCAGCCCAGGTCTTGCTGGTATTCCGGTTCATCAGGAAATTCGACTATGAGTTCCTCCAGTATTTTCTTTACCTCCAGATATCTTCGCTCTGCTTCCTCGATCTGACCGGTATGACGGAGCACCTCCAACAGACCATCCCCCAGGTTGTGAGCCAAGGCTGACCTATGCTCGGGCTCCTTGGGAAAATCCGCCGCCAATTGCTCGAAGATTTGCACTGCCTCCCGAAACCTGTGCTCCGCTTCCTCAAAGTGGCCGCCAGTTCTTAACACTATGTTGCCCAGTCCAGCTTGGGTGTGAGCCAGGCCTAAACGATAAGCCGGCACGTCGGGAAACTCAGCAACCAGATTCTCGGCAATGGCCAGAGCCTCAACATTGACTTCTTTTGCCTCCTTCATCCGACCGACTCTGTTCAGCGTAGCGTACAACTGAATAAGCGATGAAACCAGGCTCGACTGGTAATCTGGCTCGTCGGGAAACTCAGCCGCTAACTTCTCGAAGATATCGCTTGCCTTATGATAGGCTTGCTCAGCTTCTCCAAATTGTGTCAACATATAGTGAATGTCACCCACACGCTTGTAGGCCTCGCCTGTCTCGAAACGTACTGCCGGGTCATCATGATTCTCCTCCACAAAACCGGCATAGAAGACCTGCGCCTCCTCTAACAGCTTCTTCCGTATCCCCTCCATCCTCGGTAAACCGGCCAGCTCCTTCTCCGCCACCTGTGTTATCTTCTCCACCGCACCCCGCGCCATCGAAAAGTTCATCCATGCCCGTCGGCGTTGCGCTTCCGCAAAGCCACGCTCGCGCCTGGCCTGCATGAAGCCAATCAAAGCCATACATAGACCAGTGACCAGTGCCGCCGCGACCATCAGCCCAAATAACACACCGGTTCGATTTCGCCGCACAAACTTA
>CP070830.1:1011664-1015322 GCA_020344865.1 Planctomycetota bacterium | reverse complement strand
GGTCGCGGGCATCGTAGCCATCCACAATCACCGGATTAGCGGGATGCCGAGTCCAGTCATAAAGGTCTTTCGACGTAGTTAAATGAATCTTATATTTGGTGTTGTCTTTGTCACCGGCGCAGTAGTACATATAATAAAGGTCCTTGTGGAGAATTACGTGCGGCGCCCACAGGTGCTGTTCGTTCCAGTCAGCGTCAACCGAAAGGGCGAACGGTTTCTTTTGCCAGGGGCTCTGCATAAGGTTGGCGGCTGTAGCATGGGCGAGATTGTCTTCATCCATGGGATTGGCAGGCTCGGCGTGTGTTATCCCGAACAGATGCCACGTTCCGTCACCGGCACGTATAAAACAGTGGTCGTTAATGTACCACTTCTGCTGCTCGCCGATACTCGGGTCGTAGATTTTCTGAAAATCGCCGACTTTCATCAATTCATTTGCCGCAGGTTCCTCTCGTGTTTCCTCAGTCTCGACTTTAATGTAATCGATACCCACCATATAGCTCTTAATTGCATCGGGATTGATTCCAACAATCTCGACGTTCAGTTCATGCTCCCCGCCGGTCAAATGGTATGTCCCAAGGTCTATTTCTTCGGTGGCTATTACATCGGTGCCGTAATACAGGTCCATTGGTTCGCCAATCTTTTGGCCGTTCAGCCACCACTGAATTATTCCGTAATCACGGGCCTTGGTATGGCGGGTAAGGATTCTGTAGAAACCGTCTTTTTCAACTTCAATCCCGATTCTCAACTTGGCTCCGGCTTCTCCAATCCACCAGAGCTGTTCGTTATTCACCCATTTATCCGCTCTGAAGCCGCCCATGTGCTGTGCTTCAATTGAGCCGGCGGGCGCTCCGAGAACGACGATTCCCGCAACCTCCACCGGGTATTTAACAGGTTCATACCAGCCGACCCGGTCGGCTAAGCCGACAAAACCATAAGGGTCGTGTCCCCCCGGTGCTAAGTACCAATAGGCCACACAGCTGTAGAGGGTCGGTCGCGTATTTGCAAAGTATTTCTCGATACAGCCTTCGAACGAGCTTTGGAACGGCACGTTATCGGCTATGTGCCAGCGGTTGACCGATGTGTGGCCTTTGTTGTTTTCGCTGATTGTCTGGTTGTGATAGCAATTCTCCCATAACGTCGGGTCGCTCCATGCGTATCCGAAATAATCCTCCGAGCCTGTGCCGTAAGTGGAAGGGAACTTCTCCCCGTCTACAAAAAACTTCTCATCTCCTTCGCCCCACCAGCTGCCCCGTGGATTCCATACCTCGAGCTCCACGCCGCAGAATCTGCCCCGGCCCGTCGTCTTCAGCATCGGCCAGTCAATCCATCTTTCTTCCTCGACGGGCAGTAACGCATCGCGGTGCCATTTTGCGTGAAATCGGCCGTATTCTTCGGCGGGCCTCGATAGAGGAACGTGCCTTATCTCAAACTTCAAAGCAGTTCTGAAGGTACCTTCATTAATCAATTCGATACGCCCTTCGGATGCGAAAGGCATAAACCAGTTGCTGTAAAAAACATCCTCCGTTATCCCCAAAGGCAGTGAATGATAGTAGTTTACTCCGGGGGCTGTGCCGAAGAAGTCCCCAAGCGGACACCACACGCTTGGGTTATCTTCACCGTCCCAGAATATCTGCAGCACCAGTTCTCTCAGAACCTGCCTCTGTAACTCAACGTCGGATGGAATATCGGCTCTAAGCACCACAGAACTGATGGCCCGTGGACCGCGTATTTTGCTGATTACAGCTTTCTGCCCTGGTTCCAAATTGACAGTGAAACTTTTAGTCCGCTGGCCTGGCCGATACTTCGGAAAATGGGGGCCGCAATTGCTCAGCAGTTCATTGGCCTTGTCGAGGGCGGCTGATTCTTCATCACTTAGCGACCGGCTGAATGTCGGAACGACAGTACCTTTGGGGAAAAGCGTGTAGGTAAAATGATGAAATTCGCCGTAGTCCTTGTCCGCTACAATCTTACACGATTTCTGAAATGGAATGGGTACGTAGCAGTTCTTCCCGCTCGCTACGATGTGCACTAAGGCACTTCGGTTGAAAGGTTCGTTTTGGCCGTTGAAGTAGCCGATAAAAGGCAAGTCGACCACCGGCTCAGCCTGCCCATCAAGGTATATCCGTACATGTCCCTCCTTCGGGAGTGCCGACCATATCCGCCAGATACATCCGGGCCCCTCCATCTCCGCGAGCACAAGTTTACCTTCTTCTTCTCGAATCCAGCCCCTGCCGCCGAAGCCGTCGCTGTTGGCCGCCCAGTTGACGTACTTTCCGGTCTGCTCATCATAACGGCTGGCACGGTCGTAACTTGACCACTGACGTGTTGTTTCACCTTCGGCTGGTAAAATTGCTAACCGCTCCAGGTCGGCAAGCCTGTCAATAAGGTCGATATAAGATAGCTTACTTTCTCCGAGTGTTTGTGACGAAATACACGCCGTCAATACGCAAAACACAGTTATCGAACGAAATCGCATCATCATCTTGCCCTTTTGATATAAAAAGTCATGTACATAGTGAAGTGTAGTACAACCATATCATTTAATCGTTACAAAATCAAGTGATGCTTCGTTAGAATCCAGGTCGCATAGAGCGACCCGGGTTGCGTACAAGTTCAAGTGTTGCAAGATTGCCAGTATTAGCGAACTTTTCAGAAGTTACCGAAAGGCTGCTTGATTTTTTAAGGTCTTGATGACTAAAATACAGTACAGATGTAAATGTTTGTATCCGACGGGATGACATTTTTCACAGCGACAGTCGTTTTTACTGATTATCTAAATGGGAGTCTAATATGTGCCGTTTTAAATTAAAAACCGTTCTGAGACCTCTTTTGCTCTTACTAATCATATTGTGCTGTTCGAACTCGATTAAGGCTAAGGGATTTCTTCGAAATCGCGGACAGGACATTGTTGATGAAAGCGGCAACAAGATTCTGCTTCAAGGTGTAGGTCTGGGGAACTGGTTGTTGCCCGAAGGTTATATGTGGAAGTTCGGGCAATTGGGCGACCGGCCTCGCAGGATTGAGAAAATCGTCAGCGATTTAATCGGTCAGGAAAATGCGGACCGATTCTGGTTGGAGTTTCGAAAACATTATATAACCGAAGCCGACATAAAACGCATTTCCGAGCTTGGGTTTAATTCTGTTCGTCCGGCCCTTAATGCCCGTCGTTTCTTAACCGAAGGAGAGGATGCTTCTTATGTCGATGAGGGATTTGAGCTTCTGGACAACCTTATAAGATGGTGCAGGAAATACGATATTTACGTCATCATTGATATGCATGGTGCCCCGGGTGGGCAGACCGGGACCAACATCGACGACAGCCCGAGAGACCAGCCGGAACTTTTTATGGATGAGAGGAATCAGGAGAGGCTTATTAATCTTTGGGTGAAAATCGCCAATCTCTATAAGAACGAGCCGACCGTCGCCGCTTACGACCTTCTTAACGAGCCCCTCCCTCAGCGGACCGGTGCTGCGGACAAATACAAAGACCAGTTAGAACCGCTCTACGAGCGGATAACCGAGGCAATACGTCAGGTCGACACCAAACACATGATTACTTTGGAAGGGGCGGACTGGTCTAATGACTGGTCGGTCTTTTCCGAGCCGTTCGATGATAATGTCTTTTATCAGTTTCATTATTATTGTTGGGACCGGCCTG
>CP070830.1:1004503-1011564 GCA_020344865.1 Planctomycetota bacterium | reverse complement strand
TTGCCTATCTCGCGGATTAATTCGTCCAGGTCCGAATAATCCTCTATCTTGCCTGTGGGACCGACCTTGAACGTAAAAGTCTTGCCCCGCAGACTCTCCACCGCGTCTCTTTGCTGGCGCTTGTCTCCTCGCTGAACCTTCACCGACTCGCACTTGGCCTCTACAGTCGTAAGACCGTAAGGGTCCACCTCAACCGGACTGTAGGCGACAACCATTCGCATCGATTCTTTCGATTTGTTCACTTTCTCCTTCGGTGGCTTCGGCCCGCTCGCAGTCGGGTCCCAGTCAATCTCGATGTCCCTGCTCGAGACGAATTGATACCGCAGCGTCTGACCCTCCTGGAAATCTACGGTCAGGAGTTCCCCCTCCCTTACTGCGCCGCCGCAGCCTGAAAGAACAATTACCACAACAACCGCGATTATACTTGGTATCGCTCTCAATTTTATCCCTTTCAAATGCTCTGATTTCTATATATCGGCTTCAAAAACAAAACACTGACAGGCGCAAATCAGCCTCATACACCTTTTATCTAATCAATTCTTTTAAGGCTGTATGCGCGGCTCTCGCCCATCGTCAAAACTGCGGGCCCCTGCTCCGGCTGTTCCTCCGATTGAAGGACGCGCGTCCAGCTTATCTGCATCTCTTCGAAACATTCTTCGATTGTCCCTGCGGTCAAATCCATCTTTAACTGCCCGCTGTACGTGTCCGTCCTGTCGAACTCTTCCGAAAAGTCGTGCGTAGTCTCTTTCTCGTACAGTTCCCGGGCCTTCTCTGCGGTCGGAATAGCGTTCATTTCAACAAGGGCCACCTGCCGACCGTCCGTTTCTTTGATATCTTTTACGGTAAAAATCTTTTCGTAAGCCTTCGACCCCATCAACCCGAACGAAAAGCTCTTTATATCGCTGTAAGTCTCGCCCGCGCGGAATTGCTTCTTCTCGCCGACCGGTAACGCCGGTATGCTGTGACGCCGCATAAGCGGCTCCGGCCTGAGAAACGCTAATGCACGCCTCGGGACCCGCCGCGCCCTCCTGACCGATGTACGTATATCTTCCGCGTCAATAACCTTGGTAACCTCGCCAGTCGGCGCAATCTCGATGGTAAAACTGTGACCCAGCATCTTCGCGAACTCGCCCTCCGGGTCCGTTATTCGCGTACTGTCGAAATCCACCTGCGTCTTGTCCTTGACTGTCACAAGATACTTCAAAGCGTCCACCGTAAGCTTCGCAACTGCGTTGCCCGCCTCATCCACGCTCAGTATCTCTTGGGTAAAGGTCATCTCCAGCTTGCTCTGCCTTCTGTCGCTCTTAAAACCCGACTTACTTGGTAGCGCCCCCTCCCACTTGACACTTCGCTCGGAGTCCGTCACCAGCCTGTAACTCGCTACGTCCCCCGGTGTAAACTTCAATGCCAGTGTCGCTGCCTCTCCAGCCGCCGCTTCCGGCGCCTCTTCTACCGCCTCCACCTCCTCTTCTACAGCCTCCTCGATAACTTCCTCAACAACCTCTTCCTCTACGGCCTCCGCAACCACTTCTTCCTCCTCTACCTCCGGTTCGACCGGTTCTTCCGTAATGGCCGCAACAGCCTCCTCCGCAGCCGCTTCCCACGCCCGTTCCTCAACTTCGACCTCCGGCTTGACGGTCTCCTGGGCCGCAGGCTCACAACCCGCTGCCAAAAGAACCACGCAGACCGCCACAACCACTAAACCACCGAAAATCTTCTCCGACACCATTGTCTATTCTCCTAAACAAATCTTGATTTTGCGTTGAATTCAAATGCCAATTATACGGTTTTACTTCATAAAGACAACTGATTTTTCTTTATTTGCCCCAAATCACCGGCTAAAATGCACTTTTCAAACTCTTAGGGCATTTTGTGCACTGTTTTGGAGAAAAAAACAAATGAGAAGCGACACAGTAAAAAAAGGCTTCCAGCGTGCCCCCCATAGGGGCCTTCTGCACGCCTGCGGCCTGAGCGACGAAGACATCGGCAAACCCTTTATCGGCATCGCCAACAGCTTTTGCGAAATAGTCCCCGGCCACGTCCATCTAAATAAGGTCGGTCGCCTCGTAAAAGACGCCGTGCGTCAGGCCGGAGGGGCCGCCTTCGAATTCAACACCATAGCCGTCTGCGACGGTATTGCTATGGGCCACACGGGTATGAAGTATTCTCTCGCATCCCGCGAAATTATGGCCGATTCCGTAGAGAATATGGCCCAGGCGCACTGCCTCGATGGTCTTGTTTGCATCCCCAACTGCGACAAAATAATACCGGGTATGCTGATGGCCGCGGCCAGGCTCAATATACCGACGATTTTTGTTTCCGGCGGGCCTATGGCGGCCGGTAGAACAGCCGATGGAAAAGCAATTGACCTTATCACCATAGGTGAAGGCGTGGCCAAATTCAACGCCGGCAAAATCACCGATGATCAATTAAAAGAACTCGAACGAACCGCCTGTCCGGGACAGGGGAGCTGTTCCGGGATGTTCACCGCAAATTCAATGAACTGTCTCTGTGAGGCAATCGGAATGGCTCTGCCCGGCAACGGAACAATCCTTGCCATCAATCCAAAGCGACAGGAGCTTTACAAAGCAGCGGGCAAACAGATTGTGACACTGATTGAAAAGGACATCAAGCCGTTGGATATAATCACTGAAAAGTCCCTCGACAACGCCCTCGCCCTCGATATGGCTATGGGTGGCTCGACAAATACCGTCCTGCACACACTCGCGCTCGCTAACGAAGCCAGCATCAAATACGACCTCGAACGCATAAATGCAATCGCAACAAAGTGCCCCAACATTTGTAAGGTATCACCTTCGAGCGAGTATCATGTAGAAGATGTTGATGCTGCCGGTGGTATCAGCGCCATACTTAAGGAAATTAGCAAGAAGCCCGGCCTTATTAATACCGATTGTTTGACGGTAACCGGCGAGACACTCGGTGCCAATATCGCACCAGCCAAAATCAACGACGCTGATTGCATACGAACACTTGACAATGCTTACTCGGATACCGGCGGCCTGGCCATACTTAGGGGCAATCTTGCTCCGGATGGCTGTGTCGTTAAAACCGCTGGTGTTCCTGAATGCATAATGACGCATTCCGGCCCCGCCGTTATCTTCGAGAGCCAGGAGGATGCCTGCGAAGGTATTTTGGGTGGCAGGGTCAGCGACGGCGATGTTGTGGTGATTCGTTACGAAGGTCCGAAGGGAGGGCCGGGAATGCAGGAAATGCTTTGGCCAACAAGTTATATCGCCGGAGCCGGCTTGGCCGAATCCGTCGCGCTCGTTACAGATGGCAGGTTCAGTGGTGGAACGCGAGGTGCCTCCATCGGCCATATAAGCCCCGAAGCCGCTGTCGGCGGTCCCATCGGCCTGCTAAAGGACGGCGACATTATCGAAATCGACATCCCGAAAAATACCATAAACGTAAAGCTCTCGGACGCCGAATTGGCCAAACGCAAAAAGAACTTCAAGCCCCCGAAGCCGCGAATCACAAAGGGCTACCTCGCGAAATACGCGACTATGGCAACCTCCGCCGACACCGGCGCCGTCCTCAAATGGTAATACTAAAAATATTGATTGTGCTCTTCTGCCATTCCTGCGAAAGGACAATTGATATGCAAAGCCGGTTTTTGTATAATTCAGTTGAATGAACTCCGACAAATTCGCCCGGGATATAGTTATGAAAATAGAGCACATAGTTAAAGAATTCAAACAGCAGATAGCCGAGCTTTATGGGCAGCGCCTTAAAAAGGTTGTCCTCTACGGCTCGTATGCAAGAGGTCACGCCAACGATGAACACTCGGACATCGACCTGGCTGTTGTGCTCGACGGAGATGTTGTCCCGGGCAAAGAAATAGACAGGATGATAGATATAATTACGGAACTAAATCTTAACTACGCTGTATTAATATCTGTTTACCCCGTCTCGGAGAAAAACTACACATCAATTAATAGCCCACTTATGCTTAATTTACGAAGAGAGGGAATACCAGCATGACAGAAGCAAAAGCTCTTATTAAAAAAGCGCATCGCTATCTCAAAAGTGCCGAGATACTGCTGCAGGATAAAGACTTTGAATCGTCTGTCTCAAGAACTTATTATGCAATGTTCTATTGTGTTGAAGCGGTGCTTCTTACCAAAAATCTTTCATTTTCATCTCACAAGGGAGTCATATCAGCCTTTGGAGAACACTTTATAAAAACAGGTACATTCCCGAAAGAATTGGGCAGGGAACTTAACAGAGCGTTTGAGAAAAGACAGATAGGCGATTATGAATACACCTCTTTGATATCCAGTGAAGAGGCAGCGGAAATTCTCGACAGCGGAAAGCAATTCATCAAAACTCTTGAGAATTGGTTAAACGAACAAGCATAAATCGTGTGGCTTCGTGATTAATTTTTTTATGCTTTCTTGTGGCTAATAAGCATTTTTAAGATCCGTGTAAATCTGTGAAATCCGTGGTTAAAAAGAAAGCCCCTTGGTATGTCGCTGGCCTGCATTTCGAGTGCCTCTGTTGCGGCAGATGTTGCTCAGGCCCCGGTGCGGGCTACATCTGGGTCACCCGCCCGGAAATAGAATTCATCGCCGACTTTCTCAAAATACCCCTCGGACAGAGCCGCCGCGAATATCTACGGCGAGTCGGCCTCCGCACAACAATTATCGAGCAGCCGCTCACCAGAGATTGTTGGTTCCTCCAGCTCACAGACGGCCAGAGGAAATGCGCGATTTACCCCGTCCGCCCCAACCAGTGCAGGACCTGGCCCTTCTGGTCGAGCAACCTGACCAGCCAGAAAGCCTGGAACGAGGCCGCACAAAAATGCCCCGGCATAAACCGCGGCGGCCTCTACACCCTCGAACAAATACGAAAACTAAAATCACAGAAACAATGGTGGCAGAATGTACAACCAGCCAGCTCCTCAAAAGGGTAGCTGAAATCTACGATTGGCTCGATTCGCAAATCCGCCGGTCGGCCCATCCGCCAGTCCAATGTGATGCCTGCGGCAAATGCTGCGACTTCACCCGCTTCGACCACCGTCTTTTCGTAACACCGCCGGAGTTGATGTATCTAAAGGCAAACCTGGGCGGCGAAAATTTAAAACCGATGCCCACCGGCCTCTGTCCCTATAACACCGATGGCAAATGCGCGGTTTACGACTACCGTTTCTCCGGCTGCAGAATCTTCTCCTGCAAGTCAGACCCCGACTCCCAAAGCACACTTACCGAATCAACCTTAAAGAAACTAAAGTCCCTCTGCACCGAATTCCACATCCCCTACCACTACGCCGACCTCCCCACCGCCCTGAACACCCCCACAAATCCTTAACCGCTGGTCCCTAAGTGTTCATAATTCTCACCGCACATGCTGCTTTTTTACCAAGTGAGTATCAACAGCAATAATACTGAAGTGCACAAAATCAACCATTACTGACAAATAATCGCTCTCCTCTTCATTTTCGATGCCGCCCTCTAAAGTCTCTTTTATTAAATCCGCCAACTCATACAACGGCCTCTCCGTCGTGCCATCCAAAAAATATTGATATGGGATTTCGTTCCTGGATATCAATTCACCGTGTACTGTGATGCTTTTTAAATTATCTTGATAATCGTAAGTCATTGATATTCTTATATCATCTTTGTATTCGTACCCAACAGGATTACGAACAGCAAAGTAAAGTTCATAAAAATCATGCATATTGTTCAGCACCGGTTTAGAGAGAGCCGCAGGAACCCCTTCGAAATCTAACTCGGCGCATTTACCAAAGGGCATGTTTGAAATTGGCTGGGGCGCATTTACATCAAAGATCGCCCCCAAATGTACCTCTAAGTATGTGTAATCAAAATTTTGCTCATCCTTACCGATAATCTTTAATTCATTCGATTCTTCCAGTGTCTCCAAAACAATTTTGTGCCATTTCACCGTTGAAGTTCCCTCTGTTCCGAAGGACCCCCATCGTACTCCTCCACGAAAAACTCCGTTTACTTGGAGATTTTCACCGCAGTATCTACTCCTGCCATCTACCCACAAGTCGATATTAAATGTACCATCTCGATTAGGCTTTGCCTGGGCCTCGAACTTCTGGTATCCGAATCCCAGATTATCAATTCTTGTTCCGTCAACACCAAGAGCCGTGACATAGCTGTCCGAACCATATTCCTTGGACCTTAAAGAGAAATTTAATTGCGTGTTTCTTCCGTTTTCTCCGCCATATACTTCGAGCTGCGAGGTGGATTTACTTAATTTTTCATTATCTTCAGGAACCTCACACTCTTCGACTTCAAGAAAGATAGTCAGTCGCCAGCCTTTCTGCGCAACGAGCTCCTGGTCTCTCTCAGAAAAGACCCATGTATAATATAATTCCCCGTTTTCATGCGTGCTATCCCATATCCGCCATGCGAACCCTTCGTTGGACTTAGGAGTCTTTATGAGTTCGCCCGTCACGCCTTTCCCGGCCTGGCTAACTTCCCATCCTTGATTTTCTGGAGGACTAGTAGCTATGTACGAACAAATTGTTTCGCCGAACGCACTAACATGTAAGGCGACAAGAAAATAAAATAGTATTAACCACTTCTTCACTTTCATCTCAAGATATCCGCACACTGTCAACTTGAGATTACCTTCCCTTTTGAACGAATCATAACAGACCACGACTTACTTGTCAACGGCAAACAACGCATTATCTGCCCCTGCTGGTGCGCACAGGAACCGACCAAGTTTGCCATATGCCTGAGCTAATATTTGTCGGTCGGTCTGGGTATCATCTCCTGCGGGTCGCGCAGGTTGATATATTTCGCCCCTCCCAACAGCGTCCCGAACTCTTCGTAATAACTGTAAAGCTTCGCCAGTTTCTCATCGTCCGGTGCCTCCAGATACCTCTGCCACGTCCCGAACTCCGCCCCCCAGATAATCTCCGCCTCGTCCTTCGTATAAAGAACAATATGCGGCTGCCGCCGGTTCTTCCGCCCCTCGAAGTTGCTCACGTCGATACTGCCAATCTCATTCAATAGCGGCCTCTCCGGCGTCACCGTCGCGTCCATCTGCTCCAGCTTGCCTAATAT
>CP070830.1:1000575-1004403 GCA_020344865.1 Planctomycetota bacterium | reverse complement strand
TTTGAGAGAAGTGATTCCATGTCAAAATTAGAAAACTGGGAACCCGCGCGTAAGGGCCGCATGCCAGGTTTTCATGTGTTGAACCAATGCAAGTTGGAGGGATTCAAGAGAGATTACAGCATCGTTGATTTTCGGAGGGTATATTCACTAGCAATCGGATTCGCTCGCAGAGTAGCTAGCGAACAAGGCCACCGAATTCGCCTATTGCCACCTTACCGAGAGCATCTTTCACAAGCATTCGCACGCTTTTTCATGCGGGTGGGGCTACCTGTTGATATACCGCCTTTTGATGGTGGTTCGAGATCGTAGTCTGGAGTTCCGCCACACTGACGGCGGGCAAACTATGCTTCGAGGGGTTCTTTATTCCTGGGGTAGTTTTACGAGGTCGGCGTCTGAGCCAGCGACCATGAGGATATCATCCTGATAGATGACGGTGTTTGGCATAGGTACGTTGATGACCTGCTGTCTTTCGGCCTTTTTTGCCTTGCTGTGCTCACCCCTTTTTATTGCGACGAGGTTGACGTTGTACTTCTGCCGGAGCTGCAAATCGAGGACGGTTTTTTCGTCGAAGCTGGCCGGGGCTTTTACGCGGGCGAGGCTGTAGCCGGGAGCGAAATCGATTTTTTCGCCGATTTGCGGGGCGATAAGCTTATAGGCCCATCTCTGGGCGGACTCGATTTCCGGGTAGATTACGTCGTTGGCGCCGACCTTGGAAAAGACCTCGCCGGCGATTGGGTCCTCGGCCCTGGCGTATATCTGCTTTACGCCCATCTGCTTGAGGTTGACGACGGTCAGGATGGCGGACTCAAAGCCGCGGCCGGTGCCCTGGCCTATGCCGATTATGGCCACATCGACCTTGTCGATGCCCTGGGCCTTGAGGGCCTCCTCGTCCGTGCTGTCGAGCCGGACGGCGTGGCTTACCTGGTCACGAATCAACTCAATCTCGTCTCTGTTTTTGTCGAGTGCGAGGACTTCGGCGCCGCTCATCGCCAGGGCGATGGCCAGTTTCTTGCCGAAGCGTCCCAATCCTATAACAGCGAACCGCTTCATAGCATCAGCTCCTATTTAATGTTGCCAAACGGGCCGACCGGGCCCAAGGAAACCTTAGCCTACAATTACCGCTTCCTCCGGATAATTGTAGCGGGCCGGTTTCAAATTGAAAGTCAATGCCGCCAACAGCGTCAGAGGCCCTAATCTGCCGATAAGCATCACGGCAATAATAATCAATTTACCCGCAGTTGTCAAAGAAGGGGTTATGCCGGTCGTCAGGCCGACTGTGCCGAGGGCAGAGCCCGCCTCGAAGAAAATATCCGACATACTAAAGCCGTTTGCGTTTTCGGTAATGCTCAGGACCAGCGTAGCGGCAAACAGGACCGCGACAAAGAGCAGGGTGACAGTGATTGCCCTGCCAACGACAACAATCCTGACGGAGCGTCTGAACATTTCGACTTCCTGACGTTTAGTCAGGGCCGCTACGGCTGTCATTATTACTACGGCCAAGGTTACGGTCTTGATTCCGCCGGCGGTCGAGCCGGGCGAGCCGCCGATAAACATGAGCAGAATCAAAACAAATTTGCTCGAAACCGACATTTCCGAAACATTGACGGTATTGAATCCAGCGGTCCTAGCCGTAACCGACTGGAAGAACGCGCCGCGAACGCCGGGGCTTGCGCCCGGATTGCCGGCGGGGGCGTAACGCTCGAACAGCAGAATAGACAGCATTCCAAAAACTATGAGCAGGGCACTGACGCTGAGGACGATTTTGGTCTGCAGCTGCATCCTTATCGGCGCTTCCATTGCAAATCTGGATTGCTTATCGAACCGCCTCTTGAGGAACCGCCTGGTCCTGTCAGAGGCGATGCTGGCCAAGTCGTAGAGCACGCTGAAACCGACGCCGCCCAAAATTATCAGGGGACAAACAACGGTGTAGACGGCCCAGCTTTTGTTGTAGCTGACAAAGCTGTCGCTGAACAAACTGAAGCCGGCGTTACAAAATGCGCTGATGGAGTGAAAGATGCTGCAAAAGAGCTGCTGATGCACGTTTCCTATCCAGCCGGGTGCATTGTCCCACATTCCAAAAAGGCTGACCGCACCGATTGCCTCGATAAATAACGTTCCGAAAAAGATGAAAGCTATCATGTTGCTGATTCGGCCGAGCGTGCGGGCGCTAAGCAGGTCCTGCATCGCGACCCGTTCACGCAGGCTGAGCGCCTGGCCCAGCAGCAGGGCGAAAACGGCACCGAAGACGACTATGCCCAGTCCGCCCAGCTGGATGAGCGAGAGTATAATCAACTGGCCCATGAAGCTAAAATCGCTTCCGGTGTCCTTTACGATAAGCCCTGTAACGCAGGTGGCGCTGGTCGCGGTAAACAAGGCATCGACGAAGCTCACGTTTTCCGTCGTCGAGGCCCTTGGGAGCATCAGCAGGCCCGCGCCGGAGAGAATCAGAACGAGAAAGGTCGCAATCAGAGTTCTGGTCGGGCTTCGGCCGGACGCCGCGAGATTTACAACCGTCCTGCAGACTTTGATGACCACCTGAAGGACAAGATATATGCTAACTGCAAAGTGCCTGACCGCCATCGGGTCCACTTCGGCAAGCCAACGGCCCGCCGCAAACATGGCCAGTCCAAGAGCAAGCAAAAGCGGGATTTCGAACCAGTTGGCCCGTAAGAACTCGCCCTTCGAAGTCGCATTGAACAGACGGATTATCTTCTCGGTTATAAAGACACAAAGCAAACCGACCTGAATGTAATGCAGGACTAAGGCCTCAAGCAGCGGCTCATAGAAGCCGAAACGCATAATGAAAGTCGCGGCCACCACTGCGGCGGTCAGGGCATTGATGCCGAATAAGGTTTTCTCCAGCCGGTTGTTTTTATAATATACCTGCATGGCAATAGCGTAAAAGGTTGAGGGAAAAATGTAAAATCAAATCTTGAAATCCGGCTAAACAACAGAAAAACGCCTGCACCGCCGATTTGAGCCTTTTGCCTTCATTTTCAAACACTTGAGCCTCTAAGCAACATCGGCCAATCCCAGCGAGTCACCGAACTTGGCCAATAAGACCCGGCGGATATTGGCGTGCTCGGGGGCCGTTAACATCGGGTCCTGGCGGACAAGCTCGGAGGCGTGTTTCCTCGCGAGGGTCAACAGCTCGTAATCATCAATGATGTTCGCGATTTTCAAATCCGGCAGGCCGTGCTGCCGCGTACTGAACAACTCACCCGGCCCGCGCAATCGCAAATCATACTCGGCTATCTGGAAGCCATCGTTGCATCTGGTCATTATCTCGAGTCTTTCTTTTGCTGTTTCGCCCTCCGACTCGGCAAGCAAAAGACAATAGGATTTGGCCTGTCCCCTTCCAATCCGTCCCCTCAACTGATGGAGCTGAGCGAGGCCGAACCTGTCGGCCCCCTCCACGACCATTACGGTTGCGTTCGGCACGTCGACGCCCACCTCCACCACCACGGTAGATACCAGCACATCGAGTTTGCCCTTTCTGAACTCGGTCATAATGCGCTGTTTTTTCGGCGAGGGCATCCGGCCGTGCAGAAGCCCGACGTTAAATTCCGGGAAAACCTTGCTTGAGAGGTTTTTCCACTGGTCGGTCGCAGCCTTGAGCAAGTCGTTTTCCTCAACGCTGGTAATCCGCGGACAAACAAAATATGCCTGGCTTTTTGCCTTGAGGCGCTGGCGGATAAATTCGTATGCTTTCTGTCGGTCGTGCCGGGCGACCCATCGTGTAACAACAGTACCTCTGCCCGGCGGAGAATGCTTGATAATGGAAACATCCAGGTCCCCAAAAGCAGTCATCGCCAGTGTACGCGGGAT
>CP070830.1:997336-1000475 GCA_020344865.1 Planctomycetota bacterium | reverse complement strand
GCGGCGGTCAGTACATCGACCCGCAGGCGCAGCGGATAGTCAATCGCCCCGCCCTGCCCGGCGTCACGACCGGTTACGATAATCGGCAGGGGCTTGCGGCCGGCACTTCTGGCCTCGCCAACTAAGTTTTTAACCAAGCCGGCACTGAGGTTTTCCAGATAGTAGGTCCGTAGCTCAAGCATCTCGGCACCGGCGGCGCGAGCCGCCTTGATTTGCCGGTCCGCTTGGTCAAGGTTCTTTGCCGCTATGGGCCCGGTTAAATGGGTCATTTGTCGCTATATCTCACAATAAAGTTAGCAAGTTTGCGATATGATAGGCTGCGGGGGCAGATATTGCAACACTGCGACGGCGAAACCGGAGCAAAAGGCGACGAATTTTTAGTCGGGTCGATTGGGAAGAAATTGGGTTGCTTTTTCTTATCTTTTGCGGTAGTCTGTGCCGATTAACCGGCAAAAGAAGTGTTGGAGATTCGGCAATGATAGGCAAAAAGATAAGGCTGGAGAGAATAATAGACCGTAATTCGGGCAAGACGGTGATAATTCCGATGGACCACGGCGTAACGGTAGGGCCTATCGAGGGGCTTGCCGATATGCGTGCGACGGTGGGCAAGATTGTGGCCGGCGGGGCTAACGCAATTTTGATGCATAAAGGCATGGTGCGCGCGGGCCACAGGGGCAGGGGCAGAGATGTCGGGCTGATTATTCATCTTTCGGCGGGTACGTCGATAAGCCCCGACCCGAACGCCAAGGAGATAGTTTGCACGGTCGAAGAGGCTGTTAAGCTTGGCGCCGATGCAGTATCCGTTCACATAAATCTTGGGGCCGAGACGGATAAGGAGATGCTGCGGCAACTGGGGCGGGTCAGCGAGCGGTGCATGGAGTGGCAGGTGCCACTGGTGGCGATGATGTACACCCGCGGGCCAAAAATCAAGGATGAATTCGACGTTGAAAACGTCAAACACGCCGCCAGAGTGGGAGCGGAATTGGGCGCTGACATCATTAAAGTGACATACACCGGGAGCGTAGACAGCTTTCGCCAGGTGGTCGAGGGCTGCCCGGTGCCGGTAGTTATAGCCGGCGGCGCGAAAATGGACAGCGACGAAGACATATTCAAGATGGTGGAAGGTGCTCTGAAGGCGGACTCTGCGGGCGTGTCAATCGGCCGAAATGCTTTTCAGCACGAAAAGCCGGACAAAATGGTGAGCGCTTTATGCAAAATGGTCCACGAAAGTGCGAGCGTTGACGAAGCCGTTGCGATACTGAAAGGTTAGAGTCATTTTGCAGTTTACAATTAGAGGGCGATTTCTATGAGGAAGTTGTGGGTAAATGCGGACCCCTATAACAAGGAGGTTGTGATATCGGCGCTTGAGAGCGGCGCCGAGGCGGTAGTGCTACCGGACGGTAAGAGCGAAACCGTGCGGGAATTCGGCAAGATTAAAACCGTCGAGGCCAAGGGGGACATTGTGCCCGGTGCCGATGTGGAGTTCATCGATATAGCCGGTAAGGCCGATGAGGACAAGGCTGCGGCCGTGCCCGAGAGCAAAATTGTTGTTCTGAGAATGCTGGATTGGACGATTATTCCTATTGAGAACCTGCTGGCCCGTCGCGGCAAAAACATTATGGTTCAGGTTGAAAACAGCAAGCAGGCGCAGCTTATGGTTGAGATACTTGAGAAAGGCGTTGACGGAGTTGTGCTCAAGACGACCGACATAAATGAGATAAAAAAGACCGCCGAGATTATTCACGGCATAAGTGAGAAGATCGAACTTGTCACGGCTACGATAACACGTACAAAGCAACTTGGTATGGGTGACAGGGCGTGTCTTGATACCTGCACTCAGATGGATTTAGGCGAGGGGATGCTGGTGGGAAATACGGCTTCGGGTTTTTTTCTGGTGCACTCTGAGTCTATAGATAATCCCTATGTGGCGTCGCGGCCGTTTCGTGTAAATGCCGGTGCTGTGCATGCATATACCTTGGCACCGGGCGGCAAGACGAAATACTTGGCGGATTTAAAGGCCGGCGATGAGGTGCTGGTTGTCGACTACCGGGGCAAGAGCCAGCTTGCCTATCTCGGCAGAAACAAGATTGAGAAAAGGCCCATGATGCTGATAGAGGCCGAGGCCGAAGGCCAGCCGATAAGTCTTGTTATGCAAAACGCAGAGACGATTCGACTGGTCAGTCCGGAGGGCAAGGCAATTTCCGTCACGGAACTAAAAGCGGGTGACAAAGTGCTCGGGCACGTCGAGAAGGCCGGCAGGCACTTCGGTATCCAGGTTGATGAGACTCTGATAGAGAGGTAAAGCGATGGTTTGGCCGGAAGATTTATTCGGTATTATTTTGGCTGTTGTCTTTGGTGCGGCAATCGGGCTCGAGAGGGAAATCCGGGGCAAGGCCGCCGGTCTGCGGACAAACGTATTAATATGTCTTGGGGCGGCGGTTTTTACGATAATTTCGAGACATATGGCAAGCGGCCAGGAAGGTTCAACAACCAGAATAGCGGCGCAGGTAGTTACGGGTGTCGGCTTTCTCGGTGCCGGTGCAATTATTCGAGACAGGGCCGGCGTCTATGGCCTGACTACAGCGGCGACAATCTGGCTTGTTGCGAGTATAGGTATGGCCTGCGGGGCAGGCTTCCACCTGCTGGCGGCAATATCGGCTTTGACTGCGGTCTTGGTGCTGATAGGTCTGGGACAGATTGAAAAACCGCTGAGCCGTTATGTGAAAAAACGCAAGCCGAAAAACTCGTTCGAGGAACGGGAATGAGTAAAATACGTCGGTTGATGTGACGGATAGCAGACTGATTACGGCACCGCAGGATGTAGGTGGTTTGATGTGAGGCAAGCATGACGGCTGTATAGCCGTCATGCTTTTTTATTGAACATCTTAAAAGCAGCGGTTAGAATCGGCGACCAAGGAATTTGAGTTACAGCCGCAGGCCAAAGAATGGTTTTCAGGCAAGCTTGGCTTTTTTTGTTAATCTTGAGGTTTGGCAGGGTAAAATGCAGGAGCAGGACAGCAGCCTAAAAGTGAAAACATCCCGACACAGATGGCTTTTGCTGGTTCCAAGTACGACGGTATTTATCTCAAGTTTCTGCATCATGGTTCTGGAGCTGGTTGCTGCCCGGCTGATTGCTCGC
>CP070830.1:994623-997236 GCA_020344865.1 Planctomycetota bacterium | reverse complement strand
GCGCTTACACGAACGAAGCGGCTGTTTTTCCTGAGTTCGGCGATATTTCGTGCCCCGCAGTAACCCATACCTGCCCGCAGTCCGCCGACGAGCTGATAGACAAAATCGCCCAGGGGCCCGCGGTATGGCACACGTCCTTCCACGCCTTCGGGGACAAGCTTTTCCCGCTCGGTCGAGCTCTTCTGACCGTATCTTTCCGCCGAGCCTTTGACCATCGCCCCCAATGAGCCCATGCCCCTGTATTCCTTGAACTGCCTTCCCTTGTAGATGACCAGTTGCCCCGGACTTTCCTTGAGCCCCGCGAACAGCGAGCCCAGCATCACGCTTGAGGCGCCTGCCGCGATTGCCTTGCTTATATCCCCTGAGTGCCTTATCCCGCCGTCCGCGATAACCGGGATTCCGTGCTTGTCCGCAACCTTGGCGCAGTTGGTAATCGCGGATATTTGCGGCACGCCAACGCCGGAGATTACTCTTGTGGTGCAAATCGCACCCGGCCCGATGCCCACCTTGACGGCATCGGCGCCCGCAGCTATCAAATCCTCCGCCGCCTCACTCGTGGCAATATTGCCGGCAATCACGTCGATATCATGCTTGCTTTTGATTGTCTTTACCGTCTCGATAACGTTCTGCGAGTGGCCGTGTGCCGTATCGACCACGATAACGTCGACATCCTCTGCTATTAAAGCGGCGATTCGCTCATAGTCGCCGACGCCCACCGCCGCGCCTACACGCAGCCTGCCCCGCTTGTCCCTGGCCGCTATCGGATACTGCTGAACGCGGTCAATGTCCCTCATAGTAATCAGGCCCGCCAGTTCACCTTCCTTGTTGACCAACAGCAGCTTCTCGACCTTATGTTTCTGAAGGATTTCTTTCGCACCTTCCAGAGTTGTCTCGGCCGGCGCGGTAATCAGGTTCTCCTTTGTCATTACCGCACTTATAGCGACATCGTAGTCCTTGAGAAACTTCAGGTCCCGCCGCGTCAAAATGCCCACCAGCTTTTTGCCGTCGACGATAGGAATGCCGGCCACATTCTGCTCAGCCATCAACTCTCTCGCTCTTTTGACCGGCTCCGTCGGCGATAGTGTTACCGGGTCGAGCACCCGCTCGTTCTCCGAGCGCTTGACTTTCGCCACCTCACGCGTCTGTGCCTCGACCGACAGATTCTTGTGGATTATCCCTATGCCGCCCTCCTGCGCCAGCGCTATTGCCAGCGCCGCTTCGGTAACGGTATCCATAGCAGCGGAGACAATCGGGATATTTATCGTGATATTGCCGGTCAACTGCGTGCAGGTGTCGGCCTGACTCGGCACAAAATCACTCTTGGCCGGTATCAACAGCACATCATCGAAGGTTATACCCTCAGCGATAATCTTGCTCTTATCCATCTTTCTCTCCTGTAAGTAAACTGTCTCGTTTGTAATAAACCCGGTAGTATAACACCACCATGAGATGCCGTCAAATCTATTTTCCGCGCTGTTTTGCTAAGTAAAAGCAGGCGTGGCGGCCGCAATGACCGCCACCCTTGAAAAACCTGCCACATATCAGGGCAAATAATGAACCCTGATACCCTTACTGCGTGCTGATTAAAACATCATCGACCCACAGGTACTCGGCGGGGTCAATCGCGGTACCCTCAATCTTGAGACGGAAATTGCTCTTGAAGTATTGAGAGTCCGTTACCGTGTCGCTGTAGGTAAGCCAAGTGCCTTCCGCATCATCTCCGATTTCATCAATGGTGATGTAGTCACTACCGTTATAGTACTGCACCACGATGTTATCGTTATCATCAATGCCGCTTATCCTGTACTTGAAGGTAATCGAAATACTCGATGCGCCGGAGGTGTTCAGGTCAATGGAGATTAAATCATTATCTTCACTGCTGCACTCAATAGAATGGCTGGGCGAGACGTAGTAAGTCGTTACAAGGTCCCAGTCGGTACTCCAGTTGTCCAGTGTACCCTCGAAATCATCATCGATAAGTGTGCCCGGCGTCGGGGTGGGTGTCGGAGTCGGCGTTGGTGTCGGTGTTGGCGTAGGCGTTGGCGTCGGAGTCGGCGTTGGTGTCGGAGTAGGCGTCGCCCCGCCGCCGGTTGTCTGAATAACGACCGAGTCGCCCGTCAATCCAGTTGAGCTTGCCGTTAGTGTTATTGTGCCATTATACAGCGTTGATCTCAGCACCGCCACACAGCGGCCCCTGAATGTCATCCGGTCCGGCCCCTCGAAACTTTCCGTTCCCTTGGGGTGGGCGTTGCCGACGCCCGCAAGAGTCCCTTGGCCTTGTACGTCAAAGCTCAGCAGTACATCGTCATTCCAGTCATAGACGCGGTTTACGTTGGCATCAAATATTTCGGCAGTTACGTAAGATAAATCGAGTCCGTCAGCCGTGATAGTGCTCCTGTCGGCTGTCAACTGAATCTCTGCCGGGGCCCCGGCCGTCTGAAGAATCCACTCTGCTTCCTGCTGGCCTCCAATGTAGCCAACCGCCTTCAGCTCGCCAGCCTCATAGTTAACCGAATAAGTAGCCTTGTACTCGGTTCCAATATTGGTCGCCTGAGTACCCAGGCTCTGGCTGTTTAAGAAAAGCTCTACCTGTTCACATTCCGAATACACAGT
>CP070830.1:978924-994523 GCA_020344865.1 Planctomycetota bacterium | reverse complement strand
TTTTCTTGCCCTGACAGACTTGGCTATGGACGGCGAGCCACATGTCTTTATAAAGTACGTTTCCGGCGATCTGTGCCGTTATCGAGATGGTATTCAAAATGGGGACACCGGCCTTGGTCAATACGCCCATTGTGTGCAGACTTCGCGTTATATAAAGATTTTGACACAGTGTTTTTACAAGTGGCAACGCCAGCTTTGTTTTATCCCACCACAGCCGGCCGACAGCTGTGCGGATAAAGTACAGAAAGCCTCCAAATGCTCCCGCCACAAACGGCACGATAATGAACCAGTAACTGCGCAAGAATGAACTGCTTGCCATAAGTACTTTAGTGGGGGCGGGTAGCAAATGTTCCTTTCCAGCAAATATTGCGGTGAACCTTGGCAGAACAAAGCAGAGCAGGAAGATAGTCACTCCAACGGCCATAACCGCTATGATAATCGGATAAATCATAGCTCCCTTTATCTGTGAGCGGGTCTCAGCCTCCTGGTCGAGATACTCTACCAACTTTTGTAGCATTGCGCTCAAGGAACCGGAAGCCTCAGCTGCGGCTACCATATTTATATAAAGATTGCTGAAAATTTGGCTGTGGTGTGCAAGAGCCTGCGAAAAGCTTTGGCCGGCTTCGATTTGATTTTTCAAATCGACAATCACCGCCTTGAACTTTTGGTTCGCCACTTGTTCGGCTATCGATTCGAGGGAGTCCTGAAGACTTATACCAGCCCGAACCATAACAGCAAGCTGATTGGTAAAATTAAGTATGTCTTTGTTGCTTGGGCCGGATTCGACCCTAAAACTCTGTAACCTCTCGAGGGCCGTCTGTGGCGAGCCCATGGCTGAATGCTCGCTCGTAGCACGCTGGTATTGCGTTTGCTCTGCTAGTACCCTGCCCCCTCGAGAATCTTCCCTGACCATTGATGTAGAGCTATCGATTCTCATATTTAAAATATAATAAATAAAAGAGGTTTGTCATAATTTATAAAGAGCGGTCAAGCCGGGTTCTCGGGGCCTTTGGGACCAGGTCTTTTATCCTTCGTTAACCATTACTTCAGCTGGTTGCGCGACTTCAAATTGCTCCGTAGGAATAAGTGTTTTTTCCATCTTCCCCGGATTATTAGACCGTGCAATTGCTTCTTCTCTGTCAATATAGCCCTTGAAGTACATGTCGGCGATAGAACTGTCCAGGTTCTGCATGCCCACCCTTCTCGATGTCTCAATAATGTTTGGTATCTCGTAGATTCTATTCTCGCGAATACAGTTTCTGACGGCGGATGTGCACAGGAGGATTTCCCCGCAAGGCACCATTCCCGGCTCATCTATCCGCCTAAAGAGGGTCTGGGAGATAACGGCTTGAAGAGTATTTGCGAGCATTGTTCGAATCTGATTCTGCTGTGTTGCGGGGTAAATATCAATGATCCGTTCAACAGTCTGTGGGGCATTTATCGTATGCAACGTGCTGAACACGAGGTGTCCGGTTTCGGCGGCGGTGATCGTCGAACTGGTAGTCTCCAAATCTCGCATTTCACCGACCATAATGATATCCGGGTCCTGACGCAGGACATGCCTTAGTCCCGATGCAAATTCCGGACAGTCAGAGCCAATTTCACGCTGCTCTATCATACACATTTTGTTCTCTAAAGCGTACTCGACAGGGTCCTCCAAGGTTATTATACGTTTTCGGTACTTCGTATTTATCAGTCCCACCATGGCTGCTAAGCTGGTACTTTTTCCCGAACCGGTATGGCCGGTTACCAGTACCAATCCCCTTGGCAGGTCTGTAAGCTCTTTCATTATCGGTGGCAGATGCAGGTCATCTATGGAAGGAATTTGATTTGGAATCACTCGAAAGGAGATTGCGACGGTATCACGCTGGTAATGGGCGTTGACTCGGAACCTATGGCCGTCGTCGAGGGTCGTCGAGAAATCAAGGTCTCTCTGCTCTTTAAGTTTCTTGAATCGGTCCGGTCCGACCATCGTAAGCACCATCTCTTTTGCATCTTCGTTGCTGACGTCACCAAAGTCCATGTTGATTAATTCCGTATTCTTTCTCAATATGGGCGGCATGCCGACGTTGATGTGAACATCGCTCGCGCCCCTCTCTATTGCCTCTGCTAATATTGTCCTTATATCTACCATCTTCTGAACCTCTTTACGAACTTATCTCGTTTGAAGTTTTTAAACTCAGGCTTTGAACATTTATTACCCGATGTTTTCAACGAAAGCTTCCTCCTCGTTATGACCGTAGACTTCGGTTACTCTGAGAACTTCCTCTATTGTTGTCAAACCCGCTTTTACTTTTTTTATACCGTCGTCGAATAAGCTTGGCTGACCGCTTTCACGAAATGCACGGCGCATATTATCTACAGAGGCGTCTTTGTTAATCATATCTCTAAACGCTTCATCAACAATCAGCAGTTCGTAAATGCCCGTTCGGCCTAAGTAACCGGAGTTCCTGCAGGACTCGCAACCGGCGCCGTGGAACAACTGTCCCGGGTCTACGCCCGCTTTTTTGATATATTTTCGGATGTTGTCGGGGACTTGGTAAATTTGCTTGCATTTTTGACAAATCTTACGGACGAGTCGCTGGGCGAGTACGGCGTTCAAGGAAGCGGCAATCAAGTATGCATCTATTCCGATATCGACCAATCTTGTTACGCTGCTGGCCGCATCATTGGTGTGCAATGTCGAAAGCACCAAATGGCCTGTCAACGCTGCCTGCACCGCAATGCGAGCTGTCTCGTTATCGCGAATCTCACCAATCATCATTATATCCGGGTCCTGCCGGAGAAGAGATCTCAGGGCCGTGGCAAAGTTAAGCCCTATCTTGTCGTTGACCTGTACCTGGTTGCAGAAATCGAGTTCATACTCAACAGGGTCTTCGACGGTTGAGATGTTCAATTTACCGCCGTCCATCTGACAGAGCGCTGAATAAAGCGTGGTGCTTTTGCCAGCGCCCGTCGGGCCGGTAACAAGCAAAATACCGTGCGGCAGCGTTATCTGCTGCTTGAAAGAGACCATTTCTGTGGGGTCCATACCCAGCTGCTCAAGGTCCAGCATCATCGCCTTGCTGTCCAGTATACGGATAACCACTTTTTCGCCACGGTTTGTGGGCAGTGTGGAAATCCGCAAATCGATTGCCCTTCCGCCCACGATGACCGAGATTTTGCCGTCCTGCGGCAACCGTCTCTCGGAGATATCAAGATTAGACATAATTTTAACGCGCGATACCACCGCCGAGTGCATTTTTAAGGGGGCCTTCATGGTTACGAAGAGTGTCCCGTCAATGCGGTATCTTACCCTAGTAAACTCCTGCTTCGGCTCGATATGAATGTCACTGGCGCCTTCGTGTATGGCATTGCTGACCAGATAATTGACGAATTTGATGACGGGCGATTCGCCTGCCATTTTTTCGAGGTCTTCCGCCCTCTCGCCAGCCTGGTCCTGAATGACCTCGACATCCATCATATCGCTGATTATGTCATCAAGGTTGTATTCAATTCCAGCCTCGTCGAATGAATTGCACACTGCCTCAATGGCTTCAGAAGTGCAGGCTACCACCTGCACGTTCATTTGGGTCTTTCTTTTAACTTCTTCAATTGCGAACAGATTTGCCGGTTCGGAAGTTGCAACAACCAATGTATCTGATTGGATTGCGATAGGACAGACAGAAGTGTTTTTTATAAAATCGATGTCAAGCATCCTGAAGGCTTGTTTTTCTACCTCATCAGGCTGTATGTCTCGGAACTCCATTCCGTACAGTCGCGCGCGGGCTTGTGAAATGTCAGCCTTACTGACCCGCCCGCTTTTGAGCAATAATGTTGCGACGTCGCTGCCGGGCTTTGCAGACTGCTCCTGGCGCAGGCTTGCACGGTCGCCCGCCGTCAGCTTGCCCATATCAACTAGGACATCAGCAATGTCTTTTACGGGTGCTCCATCATCTTCTTGGGGAAAATAAAGGTCGCTCAGCCCGCGAATCGGCTCGTTCTCAAAGCAATCCTCGTTAGATGCCCCTCCGGCCCCGAAGCATTCCTGTGAACCACCATTTTGATGCGACGTAGCCGCTGGCCCATCCTGTTCTTTTTCAAATGTAAATGGCTCATTCATTCCGACAACTTCAGTACTATTTCCGACTCTTCTGACTGCAGCTTGACTGATTTATCTCCGATCTCGCGGACCTTAAAGCCCCTTATTGAATCCCCTTCGTAAAGGACACTGTCATCAATCATACAGCAATTCCCAAGATCAGACTCAATGATGCTCAGAAGCTGCATGCTTCCCGTCAACTGCCTTATCGCTTCAGCATCCCTGCCAAAGCCTGATTGCAGCCTGTTGGGGCCCGTCCTTAAATCGCCAAAATATATCTCGTGCTTGAACGGATTTTTCACCAGTTCGTTGACTTTCACCTGCTGTACGTCCGAAAATTCATAAAATTTCCTGACGATTTCGTCCATCCTGCTGAACATTTCCGAACTCACGCCCGTAAGTCGGGAAATTGCCAGTTCAATCTGTGTGTCGTTGCCACCACTCGCCGCCGCTACATTAGGTGTGGTCTTCTTTATCATTATAAAAAGGCACACCAGTCCCGAAATAAACAGCGCCACAAGCAGGTATGTCAGCTTGCGAACAACCTTGCCGCGACCCGCTACCGTAAGGTATTGAGCCTCGCGGTCTCCTCCAGAAGGCTCGGCAGCCACTTGAATCCCGCCGTCCGATGCCCCCAGATTCTGCGACGTATTCTGCTCAACAGCGCCTCCCGCACCATGGCCGCTCTGCTGCTTACTGTCGCTGGTCTGATCAGCAACTGCTGTGCCATGGGCAGACGATTTTTGTGCTGGCGACTTTTCAAGAAACCCCTGCTCTTTGAGGGGTTTCGGACTGTCATCGTTTTGTTCTCGCATAAACGGTAGCATAGCTAAGCTCCATTAAATCTGAAAATGAGAAACCGTAATTTAAAATTAGCGTTCCAAATCCCTGTCTTGTACCCTTCGCATCTGGTCGTATCCTTTAGCCAGTTTTATTCTGAAAGAAGATACTAACTACAAAATCAGCTACTATCTGGCCTTCATCATCTATCTGTTTTTCCAGCTCAAGCTCGCGGATTTTCATTATCCGCGGCAGTTTTTCAAGCTCCAGAAGGAAAGAATAAAACGAGTTAAAATTTCCCTCCAATTCCACTCTCAAAGGCTGTTCTACGTAGCCGCTATTATCTTCTTTTTTCAGTCTGACAACTCTTTTTGACCTCAGTCCTTGTTTTTGGACGATTACAGTGACATCGTGCAGCACTTTGTCGATTTCACTAGTAGGCGGCAGTTTGCTCTCGAAAAATCCGATTGCCTCCTGCAGTTGCTCCACCTGTTTATTAAGGCTGGCTGCGGCGGTAGTCGCCTGCTCAAATTCTTCCAGTCTGTCCAGTTTGGCCTGGACACGTGCTTTCTGCGCCGCCAAGTGCTTGTTGGCTGGTTTGATCATATACTGATATGCGATGTAAGATATGCCTAAAAGCGATATGAACAACACGGCTTTTCTTAAACCACTTTTCATATTCTCGCCCTTTATAAAGCTACATTTAGGCTAAAAGCCTCAAATAGATTCTCTTGTACGGTCGCCTCTCACTCAGAAGCAGACTTGGCGACTTTTGTACATCATAATAGCCATTAAAAATTACGCGCTGCCATTTCACATTTAGTTTTGATTTTGTCGACCTCCTCATCGGTGAGGTGCACATCTTTTCTAAGCATTGCTGTAAGTTTGAACTGCCTGTAAGCCGAATCCGGTGCTCCGAATCCGCGCGCCTGCATTTTAGAAGGCCTTCTGTCCTTGTACTCTTTTGATTCGACCAGCGTGACGTTGTCCAGCAAGGTTGAAGCACAGAGCTGCTCAATATAAGAGGCTACTTGAAGGTCGCTGGGTGCTATTCCCTCTATGTCTATGTATGTTTCCAACAATTTTTCCTGCGATGCTGTCGACAGGTCGCCTGCCGCATTTTTGGCTTGCGTCGCTCGGTACTTATTGGCCGGTGCAGACCTGCGTGTTTGTTTTGGCTGTTTTTGAACTAGCTCTAAGCCCAGCAGCGACACTCCCGGCGGCAAGTTATTGGTCAGCGAGGCTAACAAAACACTCCTCGGCACGGGTTCGAGAAGTTCTGCTGTGGTAAGAGCCGTTTTTATCATTACTTTGCGTCTCGCCTGAAGCTCGTCAAACTGCCTCATAGACTCTTCTGCCTCAGCCATTCTCGCGCTGACGCGTTTCTCCTCGGCGACCAGTGCTCGCTGTCTTATCTTAATCGTCATAAACGAACCACCCAGCGCTGCCATCACAATACCAAACAGCACGAGGTACATCAGATTCGCTCTTCGAGACTCGGTATTTTGAACGTAATCATCTGGCACAAAATTTATGTTGATCATTTTATTGACCTGCCCTTTCTTCTGGCTGTCTCAAAATTAAACCCGGGTTTGCTCCTTTACGACAAGCTAAGCCCGAAGGCGGTAGACCAGTTAAGCTTACATTCTCTTCGGTCTATTCCTACGCTGCAGGGGTCATCTATTTCCACTGCCGCTAAACAATTTCCCATTTGTGCCGGCATTTCCAGTTGCTTGGCAATAGTCTCGTATATGACTCTGTCCACAAACCGACCCGAAAGGAAAATCAAACGCTCTATTTGGGCGTTCCCGTAAATCGAATAGAATTGTCGCTTGCAAGCAGTTAACTCCAAAACTAATCTTGTCACCATCTCTTCATTTCGGACGTGCACATAGCTTCTATCCGGCTCTACGGCCTTGCTAAGCTGTTTGACACCAATTGGTATCGAACGCGCAAAAAGCAGGTTTTTGTGGCGGCATATTACGACGTTGGTAGAGTCCCCGTCTATATCGATGAGCATCACCACTGCTGCGATATCAGACTTACGTCTGCCAAAAAAACCGGTATATGTCGTCACCAGCGCCGTAGGCCAAATGGCAATCGATTTGACCTGCAGGTCCGTGTTCTCGTATATCGCCAGATGCCTGTCAACGATCTCCCGTTCCACTGCCATGACCAGAACGTTGTCCTCCTCAGTCGGAATATACCTTATCACCGCGTCATGTGGCCCGAATGGCAATTTCTGTTTGACCTTTGCGAAAATTGCATCCTCGAGTTTACGCTCCGGTGCCCAGCTGGGCCTTTTTACTTTCCCCGGCTCGTCCTTGACCTTGGGCATTTTCGCATGCTCAATAAAAACCTCGCGAGCAGGCATCGCAGCTATTATCTCCCTGCTGCGAAATTGGACCTTCGTGGTTAACTCACCGAGAGCCTGAATCGCCCATCTTTGCCAATCGGCACTGCTCGGCTCGATGCTCATCGGCCGATTCTTACTGCCGCCCGCAACCAGTTTTATTGTCTTTTCGTCGGCCATGAGCTGTGCAATTTTTACAGCGTCGTCGGCCATGTCGACGCCAATCGCGCTGCATTTTGCTGCGCGGCGCAAGGCCGAAATACCCAAATTTGTATGGTTCTTCAGAAATTCAAGCATATCCATACCACCGAAAAAGCTATTGGGAACTCATTTTAAACAAGTAGTCCGCCCCGATTTGTCAGGGTGCCTACTAACTTCTATAATCGTTCCAAGTTAGTGCCTGCATTAAAGTTGTCCGGACATACACTTCAACCACTACCCCTCGATTGGGTGGATGCTAAGTAAAATATAGAAATAAAACGGCGCCCGGCCAAAATAACGACACAAATATTGAGTTACATTTGTAGTGCCGGCGTTCCGAAGGCCAGAGCCGATTTTACTTCCTATAAAATGTGCGGATTCAGCCGCAGAGGCCCGTGACAGCTGGGAAGTGCTTGCCTTGCGATTAATAGCGGCAAGTTGAGGCAGTGTTTGTTCGCAGAAAGTTTCTGTAAAGGCAGCACTTTTCCAGTCGATTTTTAGCGATTTGGTGCACTTTACGTAACGACAACGCTCTCTTCACAGGGCCACCTGAAGCAGTTTACGGAATTTTCACCGGTTTTTTCCACAGGGGACAAACCAAGCGTTATAGGACCGATTAATTTTTAATCCGTAGCGTTTTAACTCAATCACTCAGCCTTGAGCTGGCGACTCATAAGGTCGGCAATTGCGACCTGAACGGGTTTTTTCTCGAACAGCACCTCGTAAACGGCCTGTGTTATCGGTATCTCAACATCGTATTTGGCGGCAAGTCCTTTATAGACGGATTCACAGGTTGCAATGCCTTCGATGACTGACTCGGTGGCATTTTGAGCCTCCCGCAGAGTCTGTCCTTTGCCTATTCTTTCCCCGAACGACCGGTTCCTTCCGGTTGGGGAGATGCAGGTTGTGACAAGGTCGCCAAGGCCGGTTAATCCCGCGAATGTCTCAGGCCTAGCTCCGCAGGCGACACCGAGGCGGGTTATCTCGGCAAGTCCCCTGCTCAGAAGCGCTGCCTTGGCGTTGTTGCCAGCGCCTGCTCCGTCTACGATACCCGCGGCTATGGCAATTATGTTCTTCATTGCCCCGGCTAACTCAACTCCTACGATGTCAGTATTGGTATAGACTCGAAGCCATGGGGCGTTGAAGGTGTACTGAACCTTCTTTGCCAGGTCTTCGTCCGGGCAGGCGACGCAGGCTACGGCCGGGAGCCTTCTTGCCAGTTCATCGGAAATGGTCGGCCCGGAAAGTGCTACACAGCTAATCCCATCACCTAATACATCTACGATTATCTGGGTCGGACAAAGCAGCGTGTCGTTCTCGATTCCCTTGGCCACTGAGACAATAGGGACATTGCCGTCGAGAACGCTCTTGGGGACATGTTTCTTCAGCCTGCTCCACACCCCCCGCATAAATTGGCACGGCACAGCCGAAACTATCAGGTCCGCGCCAGTCATAATGCGCGCATCGTCTGGTTCGAACACAAGGTCTTTTGGTAGCTTGTAGCCGGGCAGGAATTTTACATTTTCACCGGCCGCGGCCGTCTCTCTCAACTGCGTGGCGTCATAACCCCACATCTGAACGCCGACATTTTTTTCGCAGAGCAGAATCGCCAGGACGGTGGCCATCGCGCCATCGCCGATTATAGAAACGTGCTCAAACATACTCATTTCTCGAGACTTGTTTTTTTCACTTGGTCTGATATTTACTCAACAAGCATTAGAGCATCGGCTGGCGCAAAAGTCAAAAGGTAAAGGAAGTCAGGATAGAACTTCTATCTCGGCGCCGAGTTTTTTCAGGTCTGGTAACTGGTTCTGCCCCAGACGGGCGTCGAGGACGACATGGCCGTCCGAATACTGCTCCTTGATAATCCGGCCGTAGGCCCGCAGGAAACTCTGCACTTTCCCGTTCGATTGACTGGTGGCCACACGCAGCAGAAGCTCGCCGCCCCTATACCTGGCCAGGACCGCTTCTCTTAACTGCTCCAGGCCTAATCCTGTCTTGGCCGAGATACAGACGGCGTCGGGATAAAGTGTTTGAAGCGTTTCGAGTTGGTCCACTCTTTTTATGACGTCGACTTTGTTGAAAACGTCCAATATCGGTGCCTCTTCGCAGCCAATCTCCGCCAGAACTTTGTTGACAGACTCAATCTGTTTCAATGCGTCGGGATTCGATACATCAACAATATGTAAAAGTAAATCGGCGTTGATGGCCTCTTCCAAAGTTGCCTTGAATGAAGCGACCAGTTGATGTGGTAAATTTTTTATAAAGCCGACAGTGTCGCTGAGAAGCGCCTCGGCCCCGCCGGCGAGTTTCCATTTTCTCGTACGTGTGTCAAGGGTCGCAAAGAGTCTGTCCTCTACGACTACGTCCGCGTCGGTAAGAGCGTTTAACAGTGTGCTTTTCCCCGCATTTGTGTAACCTACGATGCATATTTTGAACAGTGCCTTTCGCCTGCTGATTTCGCGAACCCTGCGCCTGTCGACGCCTTCAAGCTCGCGTCTTAGCTGCGTGATTCGCTTGGAGACCAGGCGCCGGTCGATTTCCAATTGTTGCTCGCCGGGCCCTCTGGTTCCGATTCCGCCGACGGCACCCGCGGCGGTCCCCCCGCCCGCTCCGGCGACGCTGTCGAGATGGGACCACATCCTCGTCAATCGAGGATATGTGTACTCCAACTGAGCTAACTCCACCTGTAGTTTTGCCTGTTTTGTCTTTGCTCTGGTGGCGAATATATCCAGTATCAGTTCGCTTCGGTCCAGGACCTTGACCGCGACGATATCCTCGAGCTCGCGAATCTGGCGAGGCAGCAGGTCGTTGTCGAATATGACGACATCCGCTTTGAATCGTTTCACGCGGCCCTTTAGCTGGTCGGCCTTGCCCTTACCTATGTAGGTGGTTGGATTTATCTTGCCGACTTTCTGCTGGAATCTATCGACAACCACCGCCCCGGCACTCTCGGCCAGGGCCGTCAATTCCGCCAAATCGTCGCCGTCCCTGCCCCCACCAAGCACGGCAGCAACCAAAATGGCCCGTTCTTTCCTAACTCTGAGCGTTTCGCGGAGTTTCTCCAACTGAAAAACGCCTCCATAAACAGGTATTTTCGTCTATTTTAGCACATATCGCTGTTTTACTCAATATAGCGGTAAAGCTGGGCAAATTCATTGGTCTTTTTGAGTTAGAGCCGTGTTTTTAAGCCAAAAAGCCTGTTTTTCGGCAAAAACCAGCGGCCGTAAAATTTTTGGCTTGATAAAAGATTTCATTCAAATTACCATCATGGTTTTGGCTGGTTTTGACGAACTAAGATATTACGATTGGTCCCTCGTCGCTTACGATGTTCAGAGTATTAGAAGGGTCTTTTTTTTATGTTGAGAGTTAAATCACGTACGGGCGAGTCGGTTCAGCAGATGATAAGACGCTTTAAGAAGCTCTGCGAAAAGGAGGGTCTAATCAGGGATATGAAGCGCAACGCCTACTATGAGAAACCCTCCGAGAAGAATCGCCGCCGTATGCGCAAGGCCCAGCGAATGTCGAACTACTGATACCAGTTTTTCCAGCAATTTTTTTAATTACCTTCAATCCGAGTAGGCGAATTTGACAAGCCTGCTCGGTTTTTTATTTTGTCACCGGCCAGAATACCGCATCACCTTCATCCGCCCAAGGTCTGGGCCTGCCTATATCGGTGCGATAGAGCTTGCCCCCATCATCGATGAAATTTAGACCAACACTGTATAGTAGAAAATTGCCGTTTGTCCTTCTGTACACCATAGGCTTATCACTAAACGAGTCTAAGGGGAGTTCTTCAAGATAGCCGGCAGTTATCAACTCCTCCAGGCTTTCCGGATAAGAACCGGTGTCCTGTTGGTATCTTAAAAGTGCTATTATTGTCAAGGTAGCTTCAACTTCGGTCTTCCTGCGATGGGCCACTTCATTTATTCTTCCGAAATCGGGGGCAAAGATTTCTAATAGTATGTTCCCCTTAAAGAGTTCCATAGTTCGCTTTTCAATATCTATATTTTCTGCTTGAATCTGAGCAGGAGTCTTGGGAACTATCTTTTCCCAAAAAGCATAGCAATGGTCAGCCATTTCTCTGCTTTCTTGCTTGTTGGGATGAGTGAATAAGATGTGTAACGATGAAGTCAATAATCTCTGCTTTACATCTCCATCGTACCGTATCGGGCTTAAGCCTTCTAAAACTCGAAATAGCTTAAATCCTCCTTCAAGAGAAAGATGCCCACCACCCAAGCGGTCTTCAGTGAAGCATCTTTGAATCACATCATACATAGCCAGTTTCTCAAACTTAAAGCTAACTGTGAAATCTTCGTCGTCAATCATTTGCTCAAAATCATCTTGCAGTTTGGTTAATGTTGTAGAGTCCATCTCGTGTTCGCCAAGAATATCGCGGAGTACCTGAACAGCCAAAGCCTCAATTGCCATACCTACGAGCTGTTCAACAAGGAATCCATCTTCGTTTTTTATATGCTTACCTAAACGATAACAGGATGTTATATTTTCAATGGTGTCTTCATATTGGCCTTGCTCGGTACGAAGCTGCGCCCGCCAAAGGAGAGCCCAAGCCAATTTGCGAAACTCGCTAAGGCTTGGCAGTAAGATACCCATCACTCCAGATTCTTCATTATTGTTGCTGTATTCTCGCCAATAATATGGCTTCTTTGAGCCGGCGAGGACCGCCTCAAGGGCTTGTTGCCGGTCTAGTAGCCACTTTTCAATGAACTTTTTTTCTCCGACGGTGACTTCGTGATATTTCTTCTTCAAGAGGATACTTAGTCTTGTAACTACCTGTTGCCAAATTCGCAGCTTCTCCTCGTTGAAGTTCGGCTTTTCGACATTGGAAAAGAGTTCCTTAATTTCATCCGCGGTTAGCCACTCTCCAAATGACGACTCCTTATCAACAACATCCTTGCAGTTTGCTGCAAAGAAGAGAAGATAATCATCGGAAGGTTTTTCTCCATATAGTTTGGCTGCCTTGTTGTACAAAGGCGCGGCGTTTAGCGATTCGTCTGTAACTGGCCTGACTATGCGGTTTAGCTCGGCGACATAATCAACGGTGATAACCGGCTTTCCACTCAAAAACCAGATAACGTAAACAACAAGGCATAAAATTAGAATACCGGCCGTTTGAAATGTTCTCGCAACAGCGGTTCGCCAGAGCGGCCGACAGCGTTTTTTGGCCCGCCGAAGCAGGACAGCAAGCAGCTTGGTATCGCCGAACTCATCTATTAACCGTTGCGCTTTTTGCTCTCTTTCCTCATCATTTGCGCAGTCTTTTAGCTCATCCTCGAAATGCGCTGCCAGTTCAGCCATTACATCCGCACGGACCTTCCTGCGATACCGCATCTTTTTGATGACCAGCCTTACAAACTCACCGGCACAGGTGGGAAGACTGCTGAGTTTTGTTTCTGTTTCGTCTTCGTTGTTCATATTTTATAAACTATTGTTCTTTTTTAATCTCCGGCTTAAACACCGGCCAGAATACCGCATCGCCTTCATCACCCCAAGGTCTGGGCCTGCCTTTATCGTCCCGCCAAACCTGCCCTCCATCGTCGATACAATTCCGTCCAACGCTATACAGGATAAAATCTCCATCCGTTTTTTTGTAAACAAGCGGCTTGTCGCTAAATGAGTCTAACGGGAGTTCTTCAAGATAGCCGGCAGTTATCAACTCCTCCAGGCTTTCCGGATAAGAACCTGTATCCTGCTGGTAGCGCAGGATTGCCACTACAGCAACGGTAGCTCTGACTTCTGTCGAATTACAGTTGCCCTGCTCAATCACTCTCCGCAGGGCTGGGGCAAGGGTGCGCATAAGAACATTCTTGCCAAAAAGCTTCTCAAATTTTGTGTCTATAGCCTCCCTTTCTGCATTCATCTGCGCAGCACTCTTGACCGCTAATTGCTCAAAGTAGTCGTAAAACTCATTTGCTGTTCTTAGAGTTTCCTTCTTATTGGGATGAATAAAAATCAGGCCGCCGCATTGCAAATAGTATACTAAGTCTGCGCAGAAAGAATCGAACCAAGTTCCCTTTTCACCTCTTCCACTTTCAGTCATTTCTATCAGGCCCGTGATTCTGGGCAGGTATATGTGGCCATGGCCCAGACGGTCCTCCGTGAAGCATCTTTGTATCTCATCGTACATAAACAATCTCTCTGTTTTTACGCTGATTACGAAGCTTTCATTGGCGGTAATCTGTTCGAGGTCTTGTTGCAGTGCAGCCAGCGCAGCAGAGTCTGTTTTTTGCTCACTTATGATGTCCCGCACAGTTTTGAGAGCCAGAGCCTCAATCGCAATCCCAACAAGTTGTTCGATTATAGTTTTATCTGGTTTTAGGTGCCTCCCGAGGCGATAACAAGCCATTGCATCTTCCAGCGCTTCATCGTATAGGCCCTTTTCGGCACTCAACCAGGCCCGCCATTGCAGGGCGTAAGTTATTTTGCGAAATTCGCCTAAGTTTGGCATAATAACAGATATCATTCCCTCGCCCTCCCGCCCCTCGGTTTCTTTGTACTCTTGCCAGTAATAGGGCTTATCCGTCCCGGCAGTAACCAAATCAAAGATTTCTTTATTGTCATTTAGCCATCTTTCTATAGTCTCCTTTTGTTTGTCAGTCACCTCGTTATATTTTGTTCCAAGAAGCTCGGAGATTTCATCGGATGATTTTTCTTCATATAGCTGAACTGCCTTGTTGTAGAAAGGCCCAGCGTTAAGTGACTCATCGGCGGTGGGACGCACCATGCGATTTAGCTCGGCGACATAATCAACGGTAATATTGGGTCTTCCGCTGAGAAACCAGATTACATAAACAACAAGGCACAAAATCAAAATTGCGCCCGTCTGAAATGTCCTCGCAACGACCGTTCGCCAGAGTGGCCGACAGCGTTTCTTGGCCCGACGAAGCAAAATACCTAGCAGTTTGGCATCGCCGAACTTCTCTATTAACCGCTGGGCTTTTTGCTCTCTTTCCTCATCGTTCCTGCAGTCTTTTAGCTCATCCTCGAAATGCGCTGCCAATTCAGCCATTACCTCCGCGCGTACCTTCCTGCGATACCGCATCTTTTTAATGACAAGTCTTATAAACTCCGCGGCCGGAGCGGGAAGATTTCGTAAATCGGCTTTGGGTGATTTTTTTGCCATAATAAAGGCCTCCGTTCTTGATTTAGGTGGTTGAACCAGCGATGTACAAGATTTAGGCCGGCGTCAGTGCCCCGCCGAAGACAAGATTCAGGCCTGTGGCAAGTCCCTTTAGCTGCTCTTTTTGCTTCGCAAGCTGTGCCTTGCCCTTGCTGGTGATGGAGTAATACCTTCGTTTCCGGCCGGAGTCGGCCTGTTCCCATCTGCCTTTGACAAGCTTCTTGGCTTCCAGATTGTAAAGCAGAGGATACAGCGTACCCTTGCCCAGTGTCAGGATATCACCGCTTCTTTGCTCGATGGCCTGGCTGAGCTCGTAGCCATACATCTGGCCGCGGGCAAGAATCTCCAAAACAACGACCGGTGCGATTCCTTTTAATAACTGACTCTCAAATTTCATAAACATCTCCTTTTCGTAAAGACGGTTATATATTGCTTTGCATATTATGCTATGCATACTATCCAAATGTCAAGGGAAAAATCAAAATTTTTACGATTTTTCACCCTTCTGACAGGCCGAATCAGGCTTCTTCTACGAGTTCGTAGCCCAGCAGAGCGGCAATATGCCGTACGGGCTGTTCGAGGTCGCCGTAGTAGGTTACCCTGTGCCAGCCCCACTTGTCCCAGTGGTTGAAGAGCTTGTCGATATCGCCTTTGACCTCGGCCGCGAGCTTGGTTCGGCAGGCCTTGTCCTCGTCGATGTTAGCAACCGTCTTTGCCTGGTGGAAGAGGACCTGCTTTTTGCGGAGGTCAAACTGGACTGTGGTGGTCATTTCGCCTAACGGCAGCAGTGAACGTACGGCTGCGCCTTTTCGGTCCTCTGAGTGGCTACGGATATGGTAAGGGTTAGCTGCGCCTTTTGTGCCGAAAACTTTGTTTGTGGCCACGCAGTGGGCATAAATGACCTGGTTTTTGGATGTATCGACGACGGGGTCGGAAATATAGCCCGGCCGGGACGTCAGATAGGTCATTATCAGCATTGTAATGGTGGATATAGTGTCGGCTTCGCAGGCTCCGACGAGACCGTCGTTGTTGAGCTGAAAGAA
>CP070830.1:974920-978824 GCA_020344865.1 Planctomycetota bacterium | reverse complement strand
TCAGGTCCGCAAGCTCGGTGTCCGCACGGTATACCTTCGCGTCGCAGTCACGCTTACAGAAATCATCGACAAGGTTGTACGTAAAAGAATCAAAGTTATCGATGAACAAAACTTTTCTGGCTTTCTTTTCCATCGTAGTTTCCCTTCTTAGTTCCCGCGAATCGCGCGCAAACACGAATTCGCCTTGTGTTCTGTTTCCTCGAACTCCGTCTTCGGAACGCTGTCATGCACTATCCCGGCGCCGACCCGAATATAAGCGGTATGGTCTTTGACCTGCAGGCTCCTTATGGTAATGCAGCTGTCGAACTGCCCGTCCACCGTCAGATACATAACCGCCCCCCCGTAGTAGCCCCGCTTGGTCCTCTCGAGCCGGCGGATTATCTTCATAGCTTCTATCTTCGGAGCACCCGTAAGTGTCCCCATATTCATCGTCGCAAGATACGCGCTCAATGCGTCAAGACTGTTCGCAAGCGTACCCTTGACGTTGCTCACCAGATGTTGAACCGACTCGTATTTCTCGGCTGTCAATAGTTCCGTAACCACCCTGCTGCCGGCCTCCGCGACCCTCGCTATATCGTTCCGCGCTAAGTCCACTAACATTATATGCTCGGCCAGCTCCTTCTGGTCCAGTTTCAGCTCGGCCTCGTATCTAAAATCGGTGTCCGCGTCAATCTCTCCGCCCACTCTGCCCCGCGGCTTCGTCCCCGCTATCGGCCGGATTTCCACATCGCGGGTTCCCCTCCCGCTTACCCGCAGGTTCAGCTCAGGACTCGAGCCCATCAGGATTGTATTCGGCGTATTCAGATAAAACATATAAGGCGAAGGATTCAGGTCTCTTAGCCGCTTGTACACGTCCAGCGGCTCGTCCGCGCAAGGCTCTACCTTTGTCCTGCTCAGCACCACCTGCAAAATATCGCCGTCGACGATGTGTTGCTTGGCCGTTTTGACCATCTTCTCATATTCCGCCCGGTCGGTGTCCGATGAAGCCTCCGCGAGAGCCCCTGTGTACCTTTGCCCCTGCGGCGAGTCAAACCTCGCAAGATTGCGGTAATAGTCAAAACATTCCTGAGCCTCCGTGATTGCCTCCTCTCGCTCACCGTTGGTTATCATCACGTTGACGACCGCATAACCCTGACCGTGCTCATGGTCCATCAGAAAGATATTGTCCGCGAAATAAAGCTCATAATCCGGATTGCAGAGCAGGTCTTCTCTGTTGGCGGGAAGTTTTTCGAACTGGTCTATAAAATCGTAGCTTATCGCCCCCAGCAATCCGCAGGTAACCCGGAACGGCTTGCTCGCCAACCTAAAGGCAAACGCAACCGCACGCAGCACATCCATCTGATTTGTGCTCTGCAGCCGCGTCTGCTCGTCAACCAGCCTCTCGTCCTGCTTGATTCGACCCATTATCTCCTCAGAACCGAATTCCACCGACTCGCAAAAACCGAACCGCTTTTCCTCCGACAAATACCCTATCATCCGCCTGCCCGTCTTACTCAGGGCCTTGATGGCGAATTCAGCCCCCGTACCGGTAAGATATAGTGCTGGCCTGGCCGTCCCGAAGCTAAGCGCGCCGCTGCCCTTTAGGTATTCTCGCGACTCGAATAAACAGCAGTTCTTGGCACGCCCGTAGTCGCTCAGCTTCGCAAAAAAGTCCACCGGCTCGGCCATATCCATCTGTTTGACGATAGGCACGATTTGACCCGGTTTCGCACTATGGATTATCTGTTTGTAATCTTCCATCGTTTCAGCCTTAAATCCCAATTTTTATCCGCAAAACACCTCAAATACAAACAAAAAAAGCAGCAGCCTGCTTCTCCAACAGGCTGCCGCTTACAATATCTAACAAGATTTCTACAGCAAATTGCCGCTTGCCTGCCGGATTTATCCTGCAGGCCACCACCACTGTGCACGGTTTTTACGGTCAATTTGCTTCATAACCCCTATATTAGACAAAATAATTGCACCTTTGTCAAGCGCAATCACGGAAATTTAAAAAATTACAATCGACTCCGGGCCGTTTGCCGCGCTGTCCGACCGATAAATCACGCACCTCGCCGGTGACGCAGCCGGTCAAGGGCCACTGCCACGATGATAATCGCGCCGGTGATAATCTCCTGCACCCAGTTCGGCAGCCCCATCTGCGTACACCCCGATGCGATTACCGTCATAATCAGTGCCCCCACCATCGTACCAAGTATCGACCCTTCACCCCCGCCGAGGCTGCCGCCCCCGATTACCACTGCCGCTATCACATCCAATTCCAGCCCCACCGCCACCGTCGGGTCGCCGACCGTCAGCCGCGAGAACTGCATAAGCCCCGCCAACCCCGCAAATGCACCGCCCAGCGCGAAGACCAACACCTTCACCCTTTCTACCGCCACACCGCACAGCCGCGCTGTCTGCTCATTCGAACCGATGGCAAAAGTGTGCCGGCCCAGCCGCGTATACCGCAGAACCGCCGCCATCGCCACCGCCAGAATAATCAATAGCCACACACCCGGCGGCAGAAGCATCCAGCCTTGCTCTGCCCCCACCGACGCCAACAGGTCCTCCAGCCACCTCAAAAGCTCCGGGTCGACATCAATCTTCTGGTTGCGCCCGATGCCTTTGGCCGTCCCGCGGACGACCAGCATCATACCCAATGTGACAATAAACGGCACCACCCGAAGCCGGGTTATTAGCAGACCGTTGACCAACCCGAAAAATCCCGCCGCCGCCACACCTCCCAGTGCGGCTGTAATCGGTCCGGCGCCGGCCCGCTGTAGCAGCCACGCAATCACAACAGTACTGAGTGCCACAACCGAGCCGACCGAAAGGTCAATCCCCCCCGATATAATCACCAGCGTCATTCCGAGGGCCGCCATCCCAACAATCGTCGTCTGCCGCGCAATCGTCTCTAAGTTACGCGCCGTGCGAAAGCTTGCCGGCGCAATCATCGCGAACAGTCCGTAAACCACCAGAAGCGCCAGTACCGGCCCAACCGTGTTCAGCAAGCTTCGCCAGTCGAACGTTGTCTTTTCCTGCAATGGCATCTTTTCGCTCATATCTTTGTCTCCTCTCCGGTTGCCTCTAACATCAGCCTGTGCTCGTCAACTTCATCTATACGATGCATCCGACCCAGTCTCCCCCTGCACATGACCGCCACACGGTCGCAGATACCCATCAACTCCGGCAGGTAACTGCTCACCATCAAAATCGCCTTCGGTCCTCTGTCCTCCTCCGGTGAACCCGTTGCCAGCCTGTCAATCAACTTATAAATCATTGCCTTCGCCGCCACGTCAATGCCGCGAGTCGGCTCGTCCAACAGTAGCACATCCACATCATGCTGCAGCAGCCGAGCAAGTGCCACCCGCTGTTGGTTACCTCCTGATAGAGATGACACCGGTTCTCTCGGCCCGCCGCATCGGATACCCAGCTCCCTTATCCACCGCCCGGTTGCCTTGTCCTGTCGCCTTGGCAGGACCAGGCCGAGGGGCCCCAGCCCCTTCAGCTTCGAAAGCGTCACGTTGTCCGCCACGCTCAGGGAAAGCGCCAGCCCCTCCTCCTTCCGGTCCTCACTTAAAAAACCGGCTCCCTGCATCCATCGCCGCATCGGTGAAGCCGGACCGGTATAAACACCGAGTCGAATCTTACCTTTACGTACCGGCTCCAGCCCGAACAGGCTCCGCAGCATCTCCGTCCGCCCTGCACCCACGAGCCCCGCGATGCCGACGACCTCACCGCGGCGAAGTTCCAGACTCGCCGACTCCGGCTTCTCGGCGCCCGCCAAATCCTCAAGCTCCAAAACGACCTCCCCCGCCTGACGCGAAGACCGCGGGTAAAGCTCCGTAACCTCTCGACCCACCATCATCCCTATTATCTCATTCGTGCTGATATCGGCTACACTGCTGCTGCCTGCCACCTT
>CP070830.1:968312-974820 GCA_020344865.1 Planctomycetota bacterium | reverse complement strand
TTTTTCTACCTTAAAGTTAAGGTCGGTTTTGCCCGGTCTATGCCAGGCTAAGCCCGCACAATTGCAGGTAAAATAGCCCGCCTCACGGAAATATTCGGTAATTATCTTCACCGGCTCCGGCAGTCTGTAGCCGTCGTCCCGGTGGCTGCGGTGATGATGGCAGTCGATACTCGTCTGGTACATCCCCGTCATAAACGCCGACCTGCTGGCCGAGCACACCGGCGACGTCGTAAACGCATTTGTGTAGCGGGCGCCCGCGCCGGCGAGCCTGTCAATGTTCGGAGTCCTTGCAAGCGGATGGCCGTAACAGCCGATGTCAGGGCAGATGTCCTCGGCGATAATCCAGAGTATGTTCGGCCTGTCTCCTGTCGCATTGCCCGCAGCACACCGTAGAACGCTCGAAGATAGCGTCAGCGATGCCGCTGCCAGACCCGTCGTTTTCAAAAAATCCCGCCGTGTGTAAATATCTCTCATTATATCTGTACCTTCCTGAAACTTGTTGCTCGTTTTGCTTCTCAAACCTTCCGCCACATTTTCGCTTGGCGAGCCTTCTATGTCAATTACATCTTCTCTGCGTGCTGATGGTATCATACTGTTTTGGTTGTTTGCATAAATCGCCCCCAAAAACAAAAAAGCCACGAGACCTTTTTGTCGCTGCTCTCGTCGGCAAAATCAAGCGCAGTTTTACACCCCGCGTCTTCGTTTTCCCGTGAGGCGTACAAGGCCGTAAGGATTATCGTTGGTGGACACCGCTGGCGGTGTAGCTCCAGACTTCCTTGGCCTTGTATTTGCCCTTGCCGGTGCGTTCGAACCACGTGATGGTCACATCAAGACCGTTGACCTCGACCAGACAGTAGCCAAATGCCGAGACATCATAGATGTTTTCTACGGTGTAATTGTTGTTGACGCCGTCGTACTTACCCACCCACTTACGTAGCGGTGCTCCCGCCGTGCCGACAATGTACTGGTGAATGTCATTACTCGGCTCGCCGTCATCATCGACGCGGGCGTGGTTGTACAAGTGGTCATGCCCGCAAAAGTACGTCCTCCCGCCGGCCTTTTCAATACTTGCCCAAAAACTGTCCCTCTCGGCCGGCCAATCATCAAGGCAGGCCGTGTGCTGCGTTTTGAAAGCCGGTTCGTGCCCGAACAAAAAGATATGCGGCTGTGTATTTGCCGCAAGTTGCATATCAAGCCACGCCTGGTTTACCTGACGCTCTCGAATATACTGGTCCAGACCGATTACAAGGACGTTTTTATGCGTGAACGAGTACGTAAGGAGCTTCTCGCCGGCCGGGCCGTTGTCGGGCAGCGCATACGCTCCTTTGAACGTATTGTTCCAGGCGGTAACGCCGGCAGGCTCGCCTAAATCATGATTGCCGCGAACGGGATAGACCCCAATGCCTGCATCGTAAACCGGCTGCATTGTCTTTATCCAGGTATTTAGCTGACTCTGCAGTGCTGCCTGGTCATTATAGCCGGTGACCAGATCGCCGCTAATCAGGACAAAGTCCACCTGCCTGTCTGCAATCTCATCTGCAAGTTCGCCGAGAATAACGGTGTTGACGCCGTTATCACCGTCCCGACTGTCGCCCGTGACGATGAATTTCCATCCCGGCCCAGCACAACCGGCAAGGTAAAATACTGCGCAAAGACCGATTACTCCAATAAGCTTTGGTAAACTTTTCTGTTTCACTGTTCAGCTCCTAACAAATGCCCGATTGTTATCGATCTGCTGTTGAGCCCCCATAGATAAAACGCATCTGCCCCACGTTTGGTATGACGGCGAACCGGGAGTTGGCTGTCGGTCGAAAGCCGCTGGGCCAATAGACGAACAATGCCTTGCCAACCAGATAGTCGCGAGGGACAATTCCCTCGCGATAGAAAACAGCGTTGTTTCCCCTGCCCGGTCTGTCCCACCACCTGCCGTCCTCGCTGTTTGGGCTGTTGTCACCCAGCACAAAGAACTCGTCCTCGCCCAGCGTAAAGGGATTGCCTTGTGCTGCTCGTTCTCCTCGGGGGCCACCCGGCGATTTTCTTGCGGTGTAATGGATGTCCCGGAATACTGCTATATGCGATAGTGTTAGCTTGCCTGAGCCGAAGATTTTGACTCTTGGCTGTATGTCTTCTCTTATTTCCCCGGCATCGTTCGGGCCCCGTCCTAAGTCGTAAGTTAACTTCTGGTCCCCGAACTGAAAAATCAATTCATGGTCAACATTTGCAAACTTAACCTCAGTTGCTTTGTTCACAACCGGAGGTTCAACTACTGTTCGAGCTAATTCCGTGGTCCCTTCGCCCCTGAGGGTTTTGGCTATGACCATATCGCCGGTGGAATCCACCCATGCGCTGTATTCAGTCTGATACTTGCTCAGCGCTATCCCGATGCGTCCCTCGGGTACAGCCATAAGGCTGTAGAAACGCACCATCAGGTCACTGCAGTAAGGCCGATAGTCGTATAATTTGATATCGTTGTAGGCGTAGGTGGCTCTGAATTCGTTGTCGGCAGAGGTGTCATAAATCAAAGAGTTGGTTTTGTCGGGCGGACTGTCCAGGCGAAATAGCGTCGGCCTTGTTTCGTGAATGCTCCACTCGGAATCTGAGATGTTCCTGAACGGCTGCTGCCAGTTGTTGTGCCCGTAAAACAAGCCCTCTCGCGGTCGAATAGGCTGGTAGTCGTTGTCGTAAACGGGCATCCACAACTCATTTTGAACCTTCGGAGGCTTTCGGCTGATTTGTCCGTTGACATATATGTCGCCGTCAATTATCTCGACGGTTTCACCAGGCCGACCAATCAATCGTTTAATGTAATTTATAGTGGGGTCAAGCGGATTTTTGAAAACCACCACATCCCACTGTTTCGGCTCCAGGAACTGATAGATGCACTTCAGGACGAGTATGCGGTCGCCGTATGATATTGGGATTGGTCCTTCGGCCGAGTTGTAAAAGCCGCAACTCGGGCAGCGCGAAACGGGCGGTTTGACTCGGCCTCGCGGTACGCTATCGCGGGGCAGACGGGCCCTTGCGGAGTCAAAGCCGTAATCGTATTTATATGCGCACTGTGGGCAGCTAAGCCTGAAATGCGCTCCTTTAAGTGTATCGGCCATGCTTCCGGTAGGGATACGGAATGCTTCCATCACAAATGCGCGAAATACAAAGGCCAGTATGAAGGCCGTTATTAGCCATTCGAACGTATTTGCAATTTCAGCCACTCTGTCTTTGTGAGTGGCCTTTTTGGGGCTGATTTTTTCGGTACTGTTTACAGACATAAATGCTGGCTGTGCGGTAAAGCGGGTTTTATATAGATTACGCCAAAAAAGCCTGACCGAGACACCAAAATGGTCTGCTCAGACTAAAAAAGTATTCTTTGAATTATCCTTAACAAGCCACCGTAAAACAACTGAACCTATGCAGAACCCGTAATTATGGTGGTAAGTCCTTGTCAGGTCAATAGACAATTTTATCGTGTATTATAAACCGCTCCAAGCTCTCGAAACCACATGTACGGTACTGGCTGCAAACGCGTAAAAGGGGCTTAATATGGGGTTTTTTAACGGAAACGGTGTTGAACCTTTCAGCAAAAATGCAAAACAAACGTGTTGTTCTTGGATATCTTGTTGGGGCAAGTGCGCTATTTTTGCATAAGCTCCTGTAAATAAAGGGCTTATGAGAAATGCTTTGGAAGAGAGGTTTTTGTACCTCCTTTGTGTTCTGCAGATTTGTTGGCAGTTTTGCGGATTCAGCCGGCGCTGATTGACCGATCCAGGCATCTAACATCGGGTTTAGATTCTGCTGTTTGCGTATAGCATGGCTCAGATTTTTTTATCGAAAATTTTTGGATAAAAATTGCTTGCTGCATGGAAGTCTTTGTTGTCTAGTCATTTGCGGCGTTTTGGCTTCGCCGGCTGGTTTTGCGGCCGAGCGGACGAATGGTTCTTCGGCGAAGAGTGAAAAGACGCAGCGGTGGGCAATTGCCCACCGGCGTGAGCGTTTTTATAGAGGTGTGCAATGCGCTGTTGGGTAATTGAAGTTGATTTGCCGCGCAGCTGTCATAAAGGTTTAGCGAGTAAGATTTCCCAATTGCTCTTTCCTGAAATGAGGTAGTCTATGGCAACAGTTACGAAGAAAGAACTTATCGATCGGATTGCAGAACGCACACAGGCAAAAAGAGTTTTGGTCAAGCGAATAACCCAGGCGTTTCTTGACGAGATAACTGCGGAGCTGTGTAAGAATAACCGGTTGGAGTTCCGAGATTTTGGGGTATTTGAGACCAGGACAAGAGCTTCCAGAATCGCGCAGAATCCTAAAACTCTTGAGCGTGTTGAGGTGCCTCCAAAGCGAACGGTTAAGTTTAAGATGGGCCGACTGATGCGGGAGAATCTCGCTGTTGCTGCTACACAATCGGTCCAGGCGAGACAAATAAATAAAAAATTGTGACTCCACACAGAAACGGAGAGGTTTTAAATATGAACTATCCGTGGGGTGCAGAGGAAAGAGTTTTGTTTTAGTAGAAGTTTCACCAAAGGAGCTTGTTATGCCAGAGGGAAAGGTAAAATGGTTTAATACGAAGAAAGGTTACGGTTTTATCTGTACGTCGGATGGCACTGATATCTTTGTCCACTACTCGAATATCTCAGGCGATGGATACAAGGCTCTTGAGGAAGGTGACCAGGTTAGCTTTGATATTGCTGAGGGGGACAAAGGTCTAAGAGCAGAGAACGTCACCCTCCAGTCAACACCCGAAAGCGGAGCAGCCTCAGAAGGGAAAGCAACCCAAGAAGCCGAAGCAGCGCCGGAAAGTGAATAACGTTCTTGACGCTGTTTTTTGGTTCTGAATCACACGGGTGGTTGTAGGTAAGGGGTGTTCTCTTTATTCTGCGGCAGCCGGGCAGAATAAAGACCGTATTAAATGACCTCTATCAACGGCGGGGATTTGCAAAGTTCCAATCGCAGTTTTTTCCCGCAGTTATTTCCGTGTTTTTCACTGAATTTCCGGTTCTGCTCCATCGCTTACGTTTTTGCTTGCAAGTTGTGGGACTTTTTGTTATTTAAGTGGTATATGTGCAAAATGGCCCAAACGGCGATTTGAAAACTTGGCGATTATGATTGTTGCACAACACAAATCCGGGCTCGACTGTAATGTTCTCGTGCTGAACAAGCATTATATGGCCATCCGCATAGTAGGAGCCAGGCGGGCCTTTTCCCTGTTGTTTCGCGAGCTTGCTGAGGTCGTTTCAGTCGAGCAGGGCAGATATTCCAACTATGATTTCCAGAGCTGGTGCGAGGTAAGCGAACTCAAACGAAATTTCGAGCCGGACGGACATGATTGGGTCTCGACCGTGAATTTCCACATTGCAGTGCCGCGAATCATCAGGCTGTTATTCTACGACCGCTTGCCCCGCAGCGAGGTCAAACTAAATCGCCGAAATATCTTCGCTCGCGACAGAAACAGGTGTCAATACTGCGGCAGGAAATATCCGACCAGCGAACTGTCGCTCGACCACGTTATACCCAGGAGTATGGGCGGAAAATCAGTCTGGCAAAATATGGTCTGTGCCTGCACCGAGTGCAACGTGAGAAAAGGCGGCCGAACACCGAAACAGGCCGGCCTGACTCTTGTCCAAAAACCCATCAGGCCAAAACGAAATCCGCTCGTCCACGTCCACCTCGGCCACCAACGCTACAGAAGCTGGAAACAATTTCTCGACCACGCCTACTGGTCCGTCGAGTTAAAGTAAGCTCGGCAACCCGTTCAATCAACTCAACTTGCTTTTTCGCACGATCCAAATAGCGATTTGAAACAATTCTTTATCCAGTCCCAGTGCAGAAGTATATGGGCAGTTATCAACACGATAAAAAGAAGGGCCAAATAGTAATGGATACTGCCCCATTCGTGGCGGGTCATTGACCAGAGGTCTCTTATATGCGCTCTGCCCATCCCGCCGGAAACCTCTCGGCCGCATCCGCCGGTGCCGGGTGGCAGAACGTACTTCAAAATAATGCCGGTTAGCACTATCCCCACCAGGTCAATAAAGCTGACTAAATCAACGATAAAGTTCAGCGAGCTGCGCTTCATAATATCGCCCCTTTGCAAATACAGTTAACATCAAAAGCTTACCACGTCTGCGTAGCGGTATACTGAACTATTTCCGTTGAGTCGGCTGCGATTTTTACTTCAAATCTTGCTGTGTGAGCGTCGCGTTTTTCGTACTTGTGTGTCTCGCCTTCAATCCACCAGTTGACCCAGGCCGGAAACTTCTCATCAACAAAAACCGTTATAGCCTCCTCTTTTCTGTTCCGAAGCTCAATTTTATGCGTCTCGACGACCCTCCTGCGACTCCGCTTGCTGTCAACCAAAGTATGTTCGGCAACTATGTCAAAGGCGTTGCCTATGTAAAGCGAGAGTTTTTCTTTGCGGGGTGTATGGTCGATTTGGTCTTCGCCGACAAACTCTAAGCTGTCATCGGCAGGGTCTTTCTTGAAGACGCGCACCTTTCCCTTCGGCAGGGCG
>CP070830.1:958592-968212 GCA_020344865.1 Planctomycetota bacterium | reverse complement strand
TTCATAAAAGTCGCTAACGCAATGCTCGCCCAGGGATTGGTATAGTCTGAATCAAAACGCGATATGGATTAAAAGGGCGCCGAATCTTAAGGCGCCCTTCTCACTTGGTCTTTGAAGCAACGCCAAACAACGTCTCCATATCCTTGACAACCTCTGCGTAACAGCGGTCGAGGTTCCTCACCATTTCATGTGGGACAATCTTTACCTTGGACTTTAACGCTCGGCATCGCTGCTCGAAGTATTCTTCCAGCGCGCCGAACTTTTCTTTGGGCAGTTGCTTCCGCTCGTCAATGGGCCGACACCCGCAGACTATGCAGACACACGCGCCTTCCGGTTCGAATTCCTGCTTAAGGACGCCAACTTCGCACGTCTCGTCGCAGCCCGTGCAAATCATAAGCCCGACCATCTCGCCGAGCTTCACCAGCTTCCCGCACTTGCCGCACTTCAGGTCAAAATGAAGGGATGGGTCGCTTTCCATAAAATTCCAGAAATGCCTCTCCTCGTGGCACGGCTCCAGAGGCGGTTTGTCATGAAAGGTAAAACACGATGAAACTTTACCGCAATGAAAGCACTTCTTCATTACAATCAAGCCGCTCGTAACGTTAATCATTTCCCACAGATGTGAGCATTTACCTTTCTGCATATCTTCCTCAATTTAATAAATCGAGGCTCTTGTGAAACAATGCGACTTCACTCATCATTGCGGATTAGCGACACGGACTGTTTCTCTTCATCTAATTTACGTTACCAAGCTGCTAAAACCCACAAAAAAACGCTAATACACGCTATCAAATATACTAATCTGCCCGACGCATTGGGGTATGCCTTGACAACTTGGTCACCCTTGGATATTATTGATGTTTTATTTGTTACTAACCTAAAGGAACTGACACAAGTGCCACACAAAATAGTATCCAAAAGCCAGCTCGCCGAAAACATCTTTACTGCTGACATTGAAGCGCCGCTCATTGCCCGCGAGAGAAAACCGGGCCAATTCATAATCCTCATCATAAGCAACGAATATGGCGAGCGCATCCCTTTGACAATCGCTGGTGCAGACCCCCAAAAGGGTACTATCCGCCTCATCTGGCAGCGCGTCGGCAAGACCACTACGGAACTGGCTGATATGAAGCCGGGCGACCAGCTCGCCGGGGTGGCCGGACCCTTGGGCAAACCCACCCATATTGAAAACTTCGGCACCGTCGTCTGCGTTGCCGGAGGAATTGGCAGCGCCCCAATGCTGCCTATAGCCACTGCCCTCAAAACCGCCGGCAACAAAATCATCACCATCCTCGGAGCAAGGACAAAGAAACTTCTCGTTCTCGAAGACGATTTCGCCAATACGAGTGACGAACTGATAATCACCACTGACGACGGCTCATACGGCCGAAAGGCGCTGGTTACCGAGCCGCTAAATGAGCTTTGTCAGCGCAATCCGAAACCCGACCAGGTCTTTGCAATCGGCCCCGCCATAATGATGAAGTTCTGTTGTGACGTCACAAAAAAAATCGATATCCCAACGGTCGTCTCGCTGAACACCATCATGGTCGACGGCACGGGAATGTGCGGCGGTTGCCGTATCGAGTACGACGGCCAGCCGAAATTCGTCTGCGTCGACGGCCCGGAATTCGATGGACACAAGGTCAATTTCGACCTCATGATGAAAAGACTGGACGCTTACAAAAACCAGGAGCAGAAAGCCCACGAACTGTACGAAAAAGAAAAATGCAAAATAGGCCTGGATAAATAGCCCAAACCGCAACAAAGCAGGCAAAATTGGCAAAGATGGAAAACCACGCGGATATATCTAAAGTTGTTCGTCAGCACGCTGAGATGGATACCTTTTTTACGGGCGGCTTCACCCGCAAGGCCGAATCTTCGCCAAGTCACGCGCCACAGCAAAAGGATGATGCGTCACTCGCCAAGGCGGTCAAGGAACTCGGGGAAATCGCTGCGCAGGTCAACCAATGCCGAAAATGCCAGCTCGGTTCGCTGCGAACCAACGCCGTCCCCGGTGAGGGCAATCCCAATGCTCAAATAATGTTTGTTGGTGAAGGGCCTGGTGCCGACGAAGATGCTCAGGGAAGACCTTTTGTTGGACGAGCCGGACAACTCTTGGACAAAATTATCATAGCGATGGGACTAAAACGCAGCGATGTCTTCATCGCAAATATCCTTAAGTGCCGCCCCCCTAACAATCGCGACCCTCGCCCCGACGAAATAATAAATTGTTTTCCCTACCTCCAGCAACAGATTGAAATAATAAATCCTGAGATTATTGTGGCACTGGGGGCCCCGGCCGCCAAGACCTTGCTAAACACAAACAAATCCATTGGCCAATTGCGGGGGCAATTCCACGATTACTACGCCGGACTCGGAAGTGTGCCCATAAAGCTTATGCCCACATATCACACTGCATACCTCTTGCGAAATTATTCACCGGATAATCGCAGAAGGGTCTGGGAAGATATGAAAAAAGTCCTAGCCGAACTCGACCTGCCGATACCCGAACCGCCGAAAAGATAACTCGCTCTTAGCACCAAAGCAAATCCTCTAAAGAAAAACCTGCCACTATAAGCAAGACTAATAAAGTCTGGCCTGTCGCTAATAATGCCATTTTTAGGCAAAAATCAGCGTTTTTGGCAAGAGCCTACACCTTCCCGCCAAAAGCCACAAAAAAATTTTAATATTTTTTCAATTTTTCCTTCGACTTTATTGGACCACCTGCTAAGCTGCTATGAGAAGAAGAGTAGGTTAGGAGAAGAGGGTGAGCAGGCTCACGAGCTTCCTCACGTAGAAGTTCTTTTCTCCGAAACTAAAAAGTTCACTTTTAACACCCAGTCACGACCAGTGATGGGAAGCAAGTGAGGAGTTGAGGTGAGAAAACGAGGGTTAAATCTGGTCGTAGCGGTAATTTTGTTATTTCCTGCTGCTGTCTGCCAGGGTGTACGCATTCCGCTTGAAATCTTCACGGAAAATAGTCCCTACGCAAACGATCCCGGCTGGGATTTGTACGTTGATGTCTGGGATGGTACTGGCGTTGTCAACTTTACCTTCTACAACGGCAGTTCCCTTCAAAGCTCCGTCGCCCGTATCTTTTATGATGATGGCTCATTACTCGGCGTTGACGAGGTAATCAACAGTGATGATTACACGTTCTTCAAAAAGGTCCCGGCGCCCCAACCTTTGCCGGGATGGGATATTCTTGTTCCGCCCTTTGAAGCGGACAGAGAGTACAGCATCGGCACACCGAATCCTCCCCCTTGGAAAGGTGTAAACGATGGCGACATAGCGAACGAGTGGGTAACTATCCGCTTTAACTTGATCAACGGTGGCACGCTCGACGATGTTATCGATGAACTAAATAGCGCTGTCTTGAGAATCGGCGTGTATATCATTGACTTGCCGGAGGGTTACACCGAATCAGCTGTCACACCCGAGCCCGCCACAGTTGCCCTGCTTGGCCTCGGTACACTGTTCGTGCTTCGTCGTAGGCGCAGATAGAAATCACGTTTTAACTTTTCAGGATTAAATGGCTGTGTATCTCTCATAGCCTTTTTTATTTCCAGATTATTTCCCCGGCTTGCTGTCAAATGAAATTATATAGCTGCCCTTGATTTAACCGCGTTCAAGCCTATGGCGTCTGCGTGACTTGTTTTGTCAACTCGGCCAACAAAGCATGCATCTTCGGGTCGGAACTTTTAGCTTGGCCAATCTTGTTGCACGCGTGCATAACCGTTGTATGGTCTCGCCCGCCTAAATGGCCCCCAATCTCCTCCAGACTGTGTTTCGTGAGATTCCTCGCCAGATACATACAAATCTGACGCGGCTCTGTAATGCTTTGACTCCGCTTCTTGCTCTGCAAATCCGCAAGACGAACGTCAAAATGCTTCGTCACCACCTCAATGATATCAGTAATATTTATGTGCCTGACCGCCGATTCAATCTGCCCCTCCAGCGCCCTCTGAGCCAGTTCCAGCGTTATCTGCCTGCCCGTGGTCATTGCCACCGCATAAATCGCCGTCAAAGCCCCTTCCAGCTCCCTGATATTTGCGTGCACCTTCCGCGCAACGTATTCAGCTATCTCATCAGAAATAGCCAGCCCGCGAAGGTCCGCTTTTTTCTGCACAATCGCAATCCGCGTCTCGTAACTCGGTGGGTCTATCCTCGCAACAAGCCCCCAGTTGAATCTGCTGATTAGCCGTTCTTCAAGCGAAGGAATCTGACCCGGCGGGCTGTCCGCGCTGAGGATGATTTGTTTGCCGTTGTTGTAAAGAGCGTTAAATGTATGGAAAAATTCCTCCTGACTCTGCTCACGCTCGCGCAGGAACTGAACATCGTCAATCACTAACATATCAACCTTACGGAACTGACTTTGAAAGCCCGCCAGTTTTCCCTCCTGTATCCCCCTGATAAATCTGTTCACAAAATCCTCACACCCTGAAAACTGAATAAACGCCCCGTCGAGTCTCTGCTTGGCTTCATAGCAGACCGCGTGTAGTAGGTGTGTCTTCCCAAGACCTGAATTACCGTAAAGAAAAAGCGGATTGTATGTATTGCCCGGCGACTGACTCACCGCAATGCAGCTCGCCTGAGCAAGCCGGTTACTCGGACCAACTACAAAATTCTCAAACGTATAATCAGGGTGAAGCTTTAGCTCAGCCTCCGGGCCAGTCGACCGACGAACCCTTCTCTCATCGGCGCCAACTTTGAAGTCCACGGCCACGAGATGACCCGTTATCTGCTGGGCTGCTCGGGTGAAACTGCCCCTGCAATTATCACGTAAAAACTGATACGTCGCATCGTCCGGGCAACCAACCTCCAGTGAGCCCCCTCGAAGGTGCCGAACCGTCAACTTATCGAACCACTGACGGGCATTGGCCGGGTCGAGCGCCTTTGCACGTTCAAGGATGTCGGTGAAAACTGCTTCTAATTCCCCGGCTGCCAAACCTCTCTCCTTTCCGAGTCACTAATCTATGCAAACAGCCACTACCCGCCCAAAAGTCAGTGTCGAAGATTTCTTCCTGAGAAGAAACAACTTCTACCACCGAACAAAAGCCGTCCCTGGCAGAAGCGGTTATTTGAATCTAACACCGCTCGCCTCCCTTGTCAAAGAAAAATAATCATCTCTGGAAAAAAACAAGAAAATAAATTTTCTCACAGGGGAGCGAAGGGCCAAAAAAACAATCGAATATCGACACTTGAAATTTCCGCAAGATTTTGCGAAACTTGACTTTACAAGAAGTTTCCTTTGCCCTTGAGGAACCTGTTATGGGAATATTTACTAAAACCGCTGAATTTTTCAAAGACCGCCTTGGTAAGACACGCGACAAAATCAGCTCCTCGCTGTCGGCGGTGCTCACTCTCGGCAGAAACATCGACGAGGCCCTCCTTGACAAGTTGGAAGAAACCCTGATAAGCGATGACATCGGCGTGGAAACGACCGATAAACTGATATCAGACCTCCGCCAGGCCTACAGAGACAGGCAAATCGCCGCCACCGACGATATTATCCCTTTTCTCAAAGACCACATAAAAAGCTACTGGCCTCACCGCGACAGACAATTGCACCTCGCCCAGAGCCCCCCTACCGTCATCCTCGTTGCCGGCGTCAACGGCTCCGGCAAGACCACCAGTATCGCCAAGCTGGCCTTCGTGCTGGGCCGGGACGGCAAAAATGTTGTTATAGCCGCCTGCGACACATTCCGTGCCGCAGCCGTTGAGCAGCTAAGCATCTGGGCCGACCGAATCGGCGCCCAAATCGTAAAGCAAAAAAGTGGTTCCGACCCGGCTGCCGTGGCCTTCGACGCCTGCGAGGCCGCCGTCTCCAGAAACGCCGATTTTCTCATCCTCGACACTGCCGGCAGATTGCACACCCAGAAGAACTTGATGAACCAGCTCACAAAAATTCGCGACGTCGTAGCACGAAAAGTACCCGGCGCGCCGAATGAGGTACTGCTGGTACTCGATGCCACCACCGGCCAAAACGCAATCGCTCAGGCAAAAATGTTCACCGAAGCTATCGACGTCACCGGAATATTCCTCGCAAAGCTCGACGGTACCGCCCGGGGAGGAATCGTCATCGCCATCAAGGACCAGCTCGACATCCCAGTCAAATTCGTCGGCCTCGGAGAAAAACCACAGGATATCGCCGAGTTCGACCCGGAAAATTTTGTCGAGGCATTATTTACCTGACATACGTATATACCTTGGGAAAGCCTGATGAAACCTCGAAATCTGCTTTTAATCTTATCATTGAGCGGCTTGATACTGCTGACCGCCCTCAGCGCCCGTACCGCTGCGAGCCGAAGAACCCGCAATATATCTGACCAGCAAAGAATTAGGGCTGCGAATAAGTATAAAGTTGAGTTCGAGCTCCGCTACGATTTCTCGGTGCAGGCGGTGCCGTCAAAGATGAATTTCGTAACGCTCATCCCGCAGACAATCGCCGGTAGGCAAAAAATCCTCGATATAACTTACTCCACCAAGCCCAGGCGGGTCTTCACTAAAAACGGAAGCACCTATGCAGAGTTCGTTTTTACCAGACCCCCGACACAGTTCACCTTGAAGATAAACGTAAAGGCTGAGCTCTACAGATATGACCTGTTCACTGCGAAAAAACTGTATAAAGAGCAACCCCCGCCCAAAGACCCCAACTCCGGCTTTTTTTTACAGCACGAGCACTACATACAAAAAGACCACGCTGACATACACGAAATTGCCAAAACCATCCGAGGCCAAAACGAAGTAGAAATCGTCAAAAAAATATACGACTTTGTAACCAACCGCCTCCGCTACGTACCGCGCACCGATGAATTGGGCGCGGTAAAGGCCCTTGCCGCAAAACAAGGCGACTGCGTCGAGTATTCCGACCTCTTCGTTGCGCTTTGCAGGGCCAAAAACATCCCCGCCAGAGTCATCAAAGGTTACGTAACAGAGTTCGACGATGCGCCCGAGCACGCTTGGGCGGAAGTCTACCTGACAGAGCTCGGTTGGGTCCCCTTTGACTTAACCTATGGTGATGTCAAACAAAAATCGACTAAAAACAAAAGATTCCAAAAATTAAAACCAATCTACATCTACCTGACCGGCACCCGCAACGACCCGATGCTTGATGAGGCCATCGTCGTGCAGGGCCTTTGGGTCGGTGACATAACACTCCGGGATTCAATCGTATTCAAATGATTTGTAAACTCACCGCCAGCTGCAAAATCGCTCTTTGGATAACAGTACTGATCGCTCTGCTGTCCCTTACAGACACAGGCGTCCGGGCCCAGACTCGAAGAACAGACGCCCGAAAAAAAGAACGCCGGAAGCCCGTATACAGCAAAACCAGCAAAGTCGAGATGAACATATCCTACGACTTCACTGTACCCGGCAAGACCTCCAAAATACAGTTCATTGTCGCCCTACCGAAAACATTGCCCGATAGACAGCGAATATACGAGGTCAACTGTTCACCGGAACCGACGAGGCTCTTCACCGAAAACGAAAATGACTATGCCGAGTTTCTCTTCACCAACCCCGAAAAACAGTTCAAAGTCCAAATAAACGTAAAGGCCAGCCTCTTCAGATACGACCTGTCCATAGCCCGGAAAAAACACAGTAAAAATCCACCACCCGACCCTAATTCACATAACTTCCTAAAGCACGAAAAGTACATTGAAAAAGACGACCCGAAGATTCAGCAAATCGCCAGGGACATAAAAGGCAACAACAAAGCGGCCCTAATAAAAAACATCCACGACTATGTAGTAAGGAATATGGACTACAGCCTCAACAAGGCCGACCTTGGTGCCCTTGAGGCCGCCGAAAAGAAAAGAGGTGACTGCTCCGAATATGCGGACCTCTTCGTCGCTATATGCAGAGCAAAGAACATCCCCGCCAGAGTATCTATAGGATATACGACCGAAGCTACCCTTACGCCGAGACACGCCTGGGCCGAGGTCTACATGCGACAGTACGGGTGGGTCCCCTTCGACCCGACTTGGGCCGACGTAAAATTCAAATCAGCACGCCAGTTCCACTATCTTAAATCCGTCTACATCTACCTCACTCACATTCGCCACAACCCCGTCCTCGGCGGCGGCTACTACTCCTCCTGCCGCTACTGGGGCGACTCCCCCAGAATAAAAGACTCCGTCACATTCAAGTAGACCGCGCAGAGTCCTCTCTAAGCCCGCGGATAATTGCCTAAATAGCACGTCTTCGGCAGTCCGCCCGTCAGCGGCATCGCGTACTCGACAAAAGCATCGGTTATACCGTTGCCGTCGGCGTTGATAAATTCGTCCGGCAGCGGCTTGGTCTTCTCAGCCACGTTCTTAAGCTCCGTGCGGAAAATCTCAATCTTGTAATCCTTCCCCCCCGCAACCCGCTTTATCGCCACCGAGCCGCTCACCTCCTCCATCGCGTACTGAACCGCATGCCGCCCGCACCACCGGGCCTCTCGGACGTCCACATCGGACTGCAGCCCCGCAAAGCTCCTCTGCAGATACCCGAACGTATCGGCCCGAACACGTTTCACCTTCAACTTGTCCTTAACCTGCCCCGCCAGAAAGTCCGCCAGAGCACCTGTCCCCGAAAGTTGTATGTTGCCGTGCGCATCACTCTCCACCCCCTCCGCTAATTTCTTCGCCCATGTAACACCGCCGCTGTCACATATCCCCTCGCTGACCGCAACCACGCACCGGCCGAGTTTCTTATAGACGCCCTCGATATCGCCAAGAAATTTCTCCATCGAAACGCCCCGCTCAGGAAAGTACACCAGATGCGGCCCGTCATCATCTCTCTGCTTGCCCAGCGCGGTCGCCGCGGTCAAAAAGCCCGCGTGCCTGCCCATAATCACATCAATTTTCACCCCCGGCAAAGCGCGATTGTCCAAATCATCCCCCATCAATGCGCAAGCCTCGAACTTCGCCGCCGTCCCGAACCCCGGACAATGGTCCGTAACCAGAAGGTCATTGTCTATCGTCTTGGGAATATGAAACGCCCGCAGCTCGTAGTCCGCCTTCGCCGCCATCGTATTTATGATATGGGCCGTATTCGCCGAGTCGTTCCCGCCGATATAGAAAAAGTATCCGATGTTCCGCTTCTTGAAAACATCGAAAATCTTCGCGCAATACTCCTCATCCGGCTTGTCCCTGCTCGAACCGAGGGCAGCACACGTTGAAGCCGCTGCCTGTTCCAGTTCGTCAGCCGACAGCTTCCCCAAATCGATAAACTCATCCTTAACAATCCCCGCCACCGCGTGGACCGCCCCGTAAAGGGTCTCTATCTCAGGATGTTTGCTCGCCTCTTCTATCACGCCGACCAGAGACGCGTTTATCACGGCCGTCGGTCCTCCCGATTGACCCACTACTGCGTTAGCTTTCGGTGCTCCTGCCATCTTAAAATATCTCCATTAAAATCTTCATTTCAGCGTCAATCACAAGAAACGAATTATACAGATACAAACCCAACAGACAAGACCAAATAGAAACCTTTGACAATTACGCCCCACCAAGTGCCGAAAACTACTCAATTTCGAATTCCCGCCCCGGCGTCAGAAAATACAGCCACTTGCCGACCACCTTAGATTTTAAAATCTCCCCGGCCGCCCTGCCGTAAACCTCCAGCTGCCC
>CP070830.1:954116-958492 GCA_020344865.1 Planctomycetota bacterium | reverse complement strand
TTCTCCGGTGACGATTGGCAGAGAATTGTGTGACTGGTACGGTATGGGGCCGGTTTCGGTCAGGCCTGATTGCCAGAGACAGGGGATAGGCAAATCGCTGATTGAGGCGGGACTGCGGCGATTGAGAGAATCAGGGGCGAAAGGCTGTGTGCTTGTGGGGGAGCCCAGGTACTACGAGCGGTTGGGTTTCAGGAATCTGCCGGAACTGATTCTTGAAGGGGTGCCGCCGGAGAACTTCCTTGCTTTGCCTTTTGGAGAGAATACGGGCCGGGGCGTTGTCGTGTTTCATGAAGGATTTGGCGCGACAGAGTAAGCGGGAGGGGATATAATTGATAATTGATTAGTGATGATTGATTATTGAGTGGACTGCGTAGAGATTTTCGTGGAATTGCGGTCAGCTATTGTTAGAGTGGGAGGCCAGCAAAGCAGAATTATGAATTAAGAATTATGAAGGAAAACAAAAGAAAATTTCCACTAAGTCGTCTCGAGATTATTTTCTTGGTAATACTAACCCCCATAATCTATCTGGGATGTATTACGTTACTATTAATCCCAATAGGAAAAGCGTTTTATCCACACACTTCTTACGTATACGGCGGAGTTTATATCTGGGTCGTTTTTATTATCCTTCTTGGCGTCGACGTTGTGTGGATCGTATTGATGAAATTATTGCCACTTAAGAATAAAAAAGCCAAAATAATTCTAACATGGTTTCTGCTTACTTTGTCAGCTTCTGTTTTGACCTGTTTTGCTATAGGGGATGCACTTGATGCTGCTTTTTCATGAAGAAGCCAGAGGACGAGCAGGACAATAAGTGAATCGACAATCGTTGGAATGGAAGGCCGGTAAGGCGGAATTATGAATTAAGCAGATAACAGGGGCAATTCAAGATGGCAGAGCATAAAGTGGATTTTGAATCGATGGAGTGGGAAAGTCCGGCAGCCGGTGTTAAATGCAAAGCATACGAACAAGGTGGCAGGAAGCTGCGATTGGTGGAGTTTGGCAGGGAATTTGTCGAGGCGGATTGGTGCAGGAAAGGGCATATCGGACATATTCTGGAGGGGCAGATGGAAATAGACTTCGATGGAGAGAAGGAAGTGTTCGGGTCGGGTGATGGGGTGTTTATCCCAGCCGGGGAAGAACATAAGCATAAGGGTAGAGTTCTTACTGATACATTAAAAGTGATTCTGGTGGAGGATTAGATAAAGGACACAATGCAGGAAAGAAAATAGTTGATGGTTATGACTCGTGAATGCAAAGGAGATGACATGTCAGCGTACCTTATTGCAAACGTGGATATTAAAGATACCGAGAAATTTAAAGACTATATGAAAGCGACGCCTTCGGTAATTAAGCAATTTGGCGGCAAGTTCCTTGTAAGAGGTGGTGATTTTGAAATATGCGAGGGCAGCTGGAATCCGAAGAGGCTTGTTTTGGTTGAGTTCGAGTCAATGCAAAAGGCAAAGCAATTTTATAATTCACCAGAGTACAAAGCAATCATGCATCTACGCCAAAGTTCAGCATATACTGAGTGGGTGTTTGCAGAAGGGCTTTCTGAAGAAATGTCTAACATACTGAATAATTGATATCTCAGAGAAAAATGAAAATTTATCCGGCACAAACAGACAAAGATATTGAACATGTGAAGATTCTTCTTGAGGAATATGCGGGCTGGCTGGAGGGTGAAGGGTATCTCTTTGGGGACAAATTGGAAGAGTTTAAGGAGCAGGTGGCGAATCTGCTTGGAGTATTTGTCCCGCCGGAAGGCTACCTGTTAGTCGCTACATATAGAGGGCAAGTTGCAGGCTGTGTGGCTATGAGGAAGTTAGCTAGTGGGCTGTGCGAAATGAGGTCGCTTTTCGTCAGGCGCCGATACCGCGGGTTAAACATAGGTAAGGCACTTTGTGAAGCAATCATTGCTAAGGCTCAGAGCGCTGGTTATACATCTATGCGTTTAACAAGCAATCGGAAGATGGTCGCTGCGAACGAACTATACAAAGCTCTTGGGTTTAAAGAGACCGAATCTTACGCTGATTATTTAGGTACGGATGTAGTTTTTATGGAGTTGAAGCTGGTGTGAAATAGGCGAGCGGTGGGGTATGGATAAGCGCAAGCTGAAGAAAATTCTTGTGGGGGAGTTAAGTTTAAGGCGGGTGGCTTGTTCGATTGTCTTTGTGTATGCGTGCGTATCGGTTTTCGTGTATTTATTTTCGGACAGGATGATATTTATTGGTCGGGGCTCAGGATACGGGGAGGGGCAAGAGATTATAAGGATAACGGCGAGAGACGGGACCGAACTGGCGGCGATTTACTTAGAGGAGCCGAATTCGGAATTTACGATACTTTACAGTCACGGGAACGGGGAGGACATCGGCGACCTTCGGGGGTTTTTTGAGATGTTTGTCGATGAGGGGTATTCGGTGCTCGGCTATGATTACCGGGGGTACGGCATGAGCGAGGGGCGAGCGGGAGAGAAGAATGTTTACGAAGATGTGGAGACGGTTTACGAATATCTGGTGGGCGAGTTGAATACGCGGCCGGAGCAGATTATCGCGATGGGAAGGTCGGTGGGCGCGGCGGCCGCGATGCATCTGGCGTGCGAAAGGGACATAGCGGGGCTGATTCTGGAAAGTGCATTTGTAACCGCGTTTAGGGTAATGACTCGTGTTCCGTTGGTCCCGTTCGATAAATTCAGAAATATTGATAAAATCGGCGGCGTGCGATGTCCGGTGCTTGTAGTGCACGGTAAAAGCGACCGGCTGGTTCCGGTCTGGCATGGGGAAAGGCTTTTCGAGGCGGCGAATGAACCGAAGATCAGTTTCTGGGTAGATGGTGCGGGGCATAACGATGTGCCTGCGGTAGCCGGCGAGCGTTACTGGGAGGTTGTGAAGGAGTTTACAGGCGTTGCTCGAGACCACAAGGGAGAGGGGAAGTATATTGATTTATCTAATGAAGAAGCTGGGATATAGCGCGGAGAAGAGGAATCGCATTATGGTAAAAATCTTTGCAGCTAAGACGGACAAAGAGCTTGAGCTTGTAAGGGCGCTTCTTGAAGAATATGTTGACTGGATGGTAAGTGAAGAGTTGATCTCCGAGCAGGAGCTTGGAGCCTTTAAGGAGCAGTTGGTCAATCTCCCGAATGGCTTTGCCCCGCCGAATGGGTGTCTCTTGGTGGGTATGTATCGAGGAGAGGCTGCTGGCTGTGTGGCGTTAAGGGACCTAAGCGACGGGATATGTGAGATGAAGAGGCTGTTTGTTACGCCGGAATTTCGTGGTCTGGGGATTGGCAGGGCGCTGGCAGAGGCTGTTATTGGAAAGGCTCGGAAGATCGGGTACAGTCAGATGCGGGTGCATACACTCCGAGCGATGGAGACAGCGAATCTTCTGTATAGCGCTATGGGCTTTAAGGAAATTGGTCCTTATGAAGAGAACATTATAGAGGGAGCTGTATTTATGGAGTTGAAGCTGGTGTGAATAATTAGGAGTAACGATTATGGCAGAGATATTTCCAGAGCCGATAAGAAAGTTGCCGGAAGCAGATATTCCGTTGAGCGGGATAAAGGCTTACCTTTCGCAGGCGGAGAATCACCAAATCCTCTTTATGGAATTTAGTGAAGATGTTGAAGTACCAACACATAGCCATGAAGCCCAGTGGGGTGTTGTTTTAGCGGGAAAGATTGATTTGACGATTGACGGTGCAGAACGAACCTATTCAAAAGGTGACAGCGTTTTTATTCCAAAAGGTGCGAAACATTCCGCAAAAGTATATGCGGGCTATGCGGACGTTTCATTTTTCAATCAAAAAGACCGTTACAAATCAAAATAGATTAGGCGGATGAGATCTGACCTTAGAGATAAGGAGCAAGTAAGATGGATACTAAGGAATTCGGCGGGGACAAGAAGCTGCCGATGAGGACGCTTCTAGCGAAGTATGAGAGGAAGCTAATCGACGGCAATGTTGGTCGCTTTCCCAAATGGATTGAGGGGTATCATTTGACGCTGATGACGATACCGCTGTCAGCGGGTTTAATCGTGTTCGGGTATCTCGCGCAGCGCAATCATAACTGGCTGTGGCTGTCGTCTTTGATGCTGGCTCTACAGTGGTTTACGGACTGTTTTGACGGCGCTTTGGGCAGGTTCAGGGACACGGGGATTCCCAAGTGGGGATTCTTTATGGACCATTTTCTGGACTTCGTATTTATGTGCTCGGTATTTATAGGTTATTCGTTTTTGGCGGAGGGGGTGAGCCAAAGAATAGTATATCTACTGATACCGGTGTTCGGCAGTTTTATGCTGAATTCGTATCTATCGTTCGGGGCGACGGGTGAATTCAAGATAACGTATCTGTGGACGGGGCCGACGGAAATCAGGATTTG
>CP070830.1:946038-954016 GCA_020344865.1 Planctomycetota bacterium | reverse complement strand
CTGTACCCCGATTCAAATGAGCTGGACAAATACTGGAAGGGTTTCCAGGAATGGAATATCAACCTTCAGGACTTTGTTGACGACAACAGCGTTAACCTGACCGATATAAGCCGGCTCACTATCGGCTTCGGCAACAAGACCGCCGGCGGTACAGGCACTGTGTACTTCGACAATATCAGGCTCTATCCGCCCAGATGCGTCCGTCAAAGCGCTTTTGCCGACGGCAGTTTAGACTTCGACGAGGACTGCCTCGTTGACAATGCGGACCTCGATGTATTTACCCAACGTGACTGGCTCGTCAGCGCAATCGGCAATACCACTGCAACGGCACCCAGCGACCCTAACCGCGTCGCACACTGGCCGATGGACGACGACGACCCCCAGCTGCAGGTTGACGACATCTCCGGAAATGCGAACCACGGCACACTTTCAGATGAGGACAAAATTCCCGGCCGCAGCACCTCTGCGCATTCTGTCGACGGCTATATAACAAAAGCCTTGAGTCTTGACGGAGTCGATGATTACATCGAAATCCCCGCGCTTAACTTAAACTCCAACACCGTGACAATATCCGCCTGGATTAAGCGCGATGGCGACCTGCCCATGTACGCAGGCATACTGATGTGCTACTACACCGACCCGTGTGATGCCAACCTCAGCACCTGGGCCGGTCTTACCTTTGGCAGCGGCGGTTCACGTGGTTTCGGTGAATGGGATCCCTGGGAAATCAACCATGAGCTGGCTTACTTCTGGCATATGGATGCGAACGATACGCCCTTAGCTTTATATGATGACCATGCGTGGGACTGGCATTCGGGTCTGGTCGTTCCTGATGACCAATGGGTCCTTGCGGCACTTGTAGTAGAGCCGACACAGGGAACCCTGTATATGTACGACGGTACACTCTATGCATCAAGAAACCGACTGACGCACTATCCAGAGTTGTGGAACGGCCTTGCTCGTATTGGCGACCAGGTAGAAGTTCCCGACAGGTTATTCAAAGGTGCCATCGATGATGTTCGCGTCTACGACTACTCTCTGACGCCTGAGGAAGTGCTGTATACAGCTCTGCAGGGAGCAGGAAGCCAGTATATAGAGCTGCCATGGTGGCGAGCTGACTATAACGATGATAATACCATCAACTTCACCGACTATAGCGTTGTGGCGGACAACTGGCTCAAGGAAATATTATTCCCGTAGTAAAACACCTATACAGCTTAGATGACGCTTAAACGCGGGGCCTATACCAGTTTAGGTTCGGTATAGGCCCCGTTCTTTTTTAATCTTGGGGTAGAGGGGGGAGAGCAACGAGGGCGTCGATGTCGGCGGGGTCTGTGCCGAGGGCGAAGGGTGCGATTTTTCGGTGGAAGACGGTGGCGGAGATATCGGCATCGTATGTAGAGATTTGGCCGAAGCCCTCGGAGCCGTCGTCGGAGATGCGGTTATAAATCAAACAAATAAAGCCGCCGTTTACTGGCCGCAGCCTTTAAACTTGCTCATCCAAGGCGCCTCGGTATCCCAGTTGGGCTTGGGTGCATCTTCGTTGTAGAGTCGATGCCACTTTAGGCTCCAGAGGCACTTTAGGAGCGTTCTTCTGACAGAGAAATCCATATAGAGGCAGTGTATTGCGCCGTCGTGGCGGTTAACACAGAAGCGTCTCATCTGGTTTTCCCAGGCACCCTCAAAATAGTCGTTTTCAAAGAACGGTGGTCTGTCACCCTGTAGCGGCCAGCCGTCGAATCGCCAGGCATCCATAAACAGTGGTATGCGAGCGGGGCGCTTGACATCAGCGGTTCTCCAGAAGTAATTAGCGGGTCGGTCGTGGCTCTCCATTCCCGACGGCGGGTTATGTGCGTAGCCATTTATGCCGTAGCTACCATAACGCATCTTTCTAAGCCACGGCGGATTATATACGCCCCAGGCAGCGAAGGGCATCTGGCCTCCCTCGGTGTAGGGCTTTGTGGCGGTTGGGCAAGAGCCAAGCTCGATATTATCGCCGTAACAGGGCTCGAGGGAGTTGTGCCACTCCATAAGGCCGTTATCACCATATACAGAGGGCCAGCCGAAGTTGAAGGAGTTGTCCCAGGTATCGAGATACATCTGGAAGCAGAGCCGCCACTGCTGGAGGTTTGACTGGCAGAGGACGTCCTTTGCCTGTTTCTTGACCCGGGCGAGAGCGGGCATCAGTATGGACATAAGCAGAGCGATGATGGCTATAACCACCAGAAGCTCTACCAAAGTGAATGCTCTTTTTGTCTTCATTCGTATCGGCCCCGATTTTTTGAGCGTGCGGGTGTTTAAATATAAATATATGCGAAGGCGACGTTGTATTAGGTTCAACCCAGCTACTTATTGTTTAGCGGATTTTTGCGCTTTTGTAAAGTCTATTTTGCGCAAAAATCTTACCATTTTGCGCATTGGTCGAGAAACAGGCATTTAGATGCCGCCGAAAGCGGCTGCGAAACTGCGGCAATTCGTTGCATAACAGAGATGTGGTCAGGGATTGCCTGATTTGGCGGTCGTGAAAACATTAGGACGCCTGTAAGGGTCATATATAAAAAGGTTAGGGTTTTCAGGGGTATCGGCCAAAAACGCGGGGCCGGGATGAATTTTTCCTGACAGGATGAAAGGAAGATTACACAAAAAGTACTGTCGAAAAGTCGATTTTTGGCTTTTTTCAGCGGTAAATACATAAGAGCACTTTGGGCAATGGCACCCGCTAAATAGGTAGGTGCAGGGTGTGGAAAGCACACGTGCGGGCGTATTTCAGGGCGGCAAGGCGGTGGCGGGCTCGGAAAAAATTTATGCGAAAAGGGGTTGCATAGCTGAACCTAATCTTATATAATAGTGAGTACGATGTAGTAGTTACTACGGGAATATGTACAAACACTTAAGTGAACCTTTGGCACATATGAGACCTACCTAAGTGTATACGGGCTAAAGGCTTTGGATGTGACGCTTAATGAAGGCGTTTGTGTATTGTAAGTTGTTCGAGACAGGTGCGAGTTGAATGATAACAGGCGAAGGTTATTCGTGCTCGTTGCACGGAGATTCGCACCTTTCGAGAACAACAAAGATGTTGGCCTTAGGCCAAAAATATTTTTTTAATGTTTTAGTTTTAAGGAGGAATGTGATGAGTAAAAGACTAAGTTTTTTATTTATTGTTTTGGTGCTTAGTCTAAGCGTGGCGGTCCAGGGCCAGACGACCATCGAGATAGTAAACCCGAGCTTCGAGTGGGCAGACGAAGTCAACTTAGTGACGTGTCACGGCGGTTTGGACGGCGTATTAGGCTGGACGGGCGGTGAAGAAGCCGGCGCTTCGACGGACTGGTCGGGCGTTGACGTAAACTGCGGCGTAGAAGGGATGTGCGACGACTGTCGCGACTGGCACGTATTTCCGGACGGCAATGTCGTATGCTACCTAGACATGGGCAACAACGCTTATCAACTCACAGATGAGACCATCACGGTGGGCTACAAGTACACGCTTACTTTCGACGGGATGACGTGGTGGAGCGAGGAAGGATGGTCGCAGCCGATAAGGGCTACGTTCTATTATCCTGAGGACGTGTGCGCTCCCGATGAGGGCCACATATCATTAGCCGAAACGGTTCACATCGTTACGGGCTACGAATACGACTGCGGTCTTGGTCCGGACCAGTGCCTTGACGACTGGGAGTACGGCCTAAAGGCAGTGTACATAGTCCGTGACGGCGACCCTGCGGCCGGCGAGAAATTAGGCATCAAAATAGGCTCGCCGTCTTCGCTGACTCACCCGGGCAGCAGCTGGGCGTGGGTCGATAACGTCAGCCTGACGTGGGAATGGGCAACGGAAGCTTACGACCCGAACCCCGAGGACGGCGCCGAGCTCGTGTCGAAGAATCCGACACTGAGCTGGATACCCGGTCTGTGGGCGGCCCAGCACGAGGTTTACTTCGGTACGGATGAGACGGCAGTGGCAAACGCGGACTCAAGCGACACGACGGGCATATACACAGGGACGCAGGAGCCGAACAACTATACACCTTCGGGGCCTCTTGTATTAGGCGAGACGTACTACTGGAAGATAACAGAGGTTAACAGCGGCTACAGCGGACCAGTTCCGCCGCCCTGGGAAGGAGACGTTTGGAGCTTCAGGGTGGAAGGTCACGCATACGACCCAAGCCCTGAGGACGGCGCGGTAGACGTACCGTTTTTGGGTCTTGAGCTTAGCTGGACAGCCGGAGCGGACGCCGAGAACCACATGGTTTACTTCGGCACGGACGAAACAGCGGTGGCAAATGCCACCACGAGCTCGCCGGAGTACGAAACGACTCTGAGTGTCGGAACCAAGAACTATGCCGTAGCGGGAAGCCTTACAGTAGGCCAGACATACTACTGGCGCATAGATGAAAAGAGCGCCGGCGGCAGCCACATAATAACGGGCGACGTCTGGAAGTTTACGGTAGGTGAGTTCCTTTTGGTTGAGAACTTCGAGTCGTATGCTAACAACAACGCCCTTTATGCCGTATGGGACGACTACTGGAAGAACGGCAGTGACGGCGAAATCTTTCTTGAGGGCGATGTGAACATCGTTCGCGACCCCGGGCTTAACCCGCAGGCGGTACTTTGCTGGTACACCAACTCGACCAAAGACGTGTCGGGTTACATAGGTTCGCAGTTCGACGTACAGGACATGACGGAGCTGGAAATCGGCTCTGACTGGACGGTCGGCGGTGTCAAGGCGCTTCAGCTTCAGATGCGCGGCGACCCGTGCACGGCGTTAACCAGCCTGCCCGGAGGATTAGAGTATGGCGAGGGCTGGCCATGGGTCGAGCTGGAAGATACGAGCAGCAACAGCGGTTATGTACTTTACCCAGAGGAAAACATTACCGACATCCTCGATGACAGCTGGCACGAGTGGAACATCGATTTGGGCATCTTCGACGCGTGCGGCGTGGAGCTTTCTGCCATCGACAGGTTCACGATAGGAATCGGCGGACTTAAGGGAGGCCAAACGAAGGCCAACAAGAATACGAACCAAATGTGGTTCGACGACATCAGGCTGTATCCACCGAGATGTATTCCGGAGTACGGTCGGGCCGTCGGGAACCTGACGGAAGGCGACTGCACTACGGACGGTTTTGACCTCGATATAATGGCGACGGACTGGATGGCCACAGACAAGATGGCTGAGGCGGCGCCCCCTGTGAACCCGCCGGAGGTTTGGTACAAGTTCGACGAAGGGACAGGCTCGACTGTCGTCGATAACAGCGGCAGCTGGGGCAGCGAGTACGACATCAGCATCTCGTATCCGAACACAGTGAATGAGCCCTCTTATACCAGCGATGTTCTGCCACCGTTAGAGCAGGGTACTCCCAACTATGCGATGTGGTTCCACGGAGCGGACTACACTGTCGGTGGCGACTATCTTGTGATGCCAAGCGGCACGACGAATCTGTTCGCGGGTACCCAGAACATGACGGTTACGGCGTGGGTGAAGCGTGACGGCGACCAGCCCAGTTACGGCGGCGTAGTTGTCAGCGAGGACGCATCTCAGGACGGCAGACAAGCTACGGGTCTGATTGCATTCGGGCAAGGCGGCGACGAGCTGAACTACTTCTGGAACGAGGACTACTGGCAGTGGAAGCCGGGCTTAATCGTGCCCGACAACCAATGGGCGCTTATGGCGGTTGCGGTGGAGCCGACTCAGGCGACGGCTTTCGTCTACGACGGTACAACGATGCAACAGGCGGTAAACGCCGCAGAGCACGGTCCGCTGGAGCAGTACTGCGCAGGGTGCGAGAACTGGATTGGTTCGGCACTCAAGCGAGGCGACGACCACTTTAACGGCAAGGTCGATGACATCCGGATGTACAAGAGGACGCTGACCGTCGGCGAGGTGTATGGTATCGCCGGGATGACGGGTGAGGTATACGTACCGAACACGTCGGTGGCGAATATCTCTCCGAAGGACCCGTGCCTGTCAGAGCCCAATTACCGTGACACTTACGACCCGAACAATCCGGACATCGTACAGTTCCTGGATTATGAGATTCTGGCGAGTAACTGGCTTGAGGAATACCTGTGGCCACCTCAGTAAGAGGCGGTTTTCAGGCCGTATGATATAGCACCAACACGGGGCTTATGCAGATTAGGTTCGGTATAGGCCCCGTTCGTTTTTATTGGGGGTAAAGTGGATAGAGCATCAAGGGCACAGCAGAGGGCACCACAGCTATCAAACACATACGCAGGCAGGTTGATATCGCCAAGATTATGTGGTACACTCCAACCGAAAGTATGAAGCTATAAGGAGGCGATTATGTTTATAGTTCATGTTTTTGCACATGTTAAGGCTGACGCGGTTGAGGCCTTCCGGGCGGCGACGATTGAAAACGCGAGCAAGAGCGTCGAGGAGGCCGGGGTGGCGAGGTTCGACGTTATCCAACAACAGGATGACCCGACGCGATTTGTATTGGTGGAGGTGTATCGGACGGCGGAGGACCCAGCGCGCCATAAGGAGACGGAACATTACAAGAAGTGGCGCGATACGGTGGCGGATATGATGGCGGAGCCGCGGAGCAGCATCAAGTACAGTAATGTGTTCCCCGACAAAGAGGGCTGGGGTTAGAGTTCGGTTTCGCATTAAGCTGGAGGCAGTATGAGGTTTGAATTCGCGAGTGCGGAGCGGATAATCTTCGGCAAGGGCACAATCCGGGAAGTGGGGTCGTTGGCGGCGGATATGGGAAGACGGGCGATAATAGTAACGGGGCGGAGCAGCGAACGTGCGGAGCCGGTCATCGGACAACTACATAAAGAGGGGATAAAGCACGTCACATTTAACGTGAAGGGCGAGCCGACAACAACCATAGCGAAGGCGGCGGTGGAAGCAGCGCGACGAGGGAGGTGTGACTTGGTAATCAGCATAGGCGGCGGAAGCGCGATTGATACCGGTAAAACGACGGCGGCGATGCTGACAAACAGGGGGGAACTGGAGGATTATCTGGAAGTGGTCGGGCGGGGTCAGGCACTGACTGAGCGTGCCGCACCACATATCGCGATTCCGACAACGGCGGGGACGGGGGCCGAGGTTACGCATAACGCGGTGTTAGAGGCGGTGGAACACAAACGTAAGGTCAGCATGCGGAACAGGCTGATGCTACCGAGGGCGGCGGTGGTCGACCCGGAACTGACTTACTCGATGCCGCCGGCACTGACGGCGAGTACAGGCCTAGATGCTCTTACTCAGTTGACAGAGGCTTATGTTTGTATTAAGGCAAATCCGCTGACGGACGGTATCTGCCGGGAGGGATTGCGGCGGGCGGGGCGGAGCCTGCGGAAGGTATACGAGGACGGCAGCGACGAGGCGGCGCGTGAGGACATGGCGACGGCGAGTCTTTTTAGCGGACTGGCGCTGGCGAATGCCGGGTTAGGGGCGGTGCACGGTTTCGCGGGGCCCTTAGGCGGGATGATTCACGCGGCTCACGGAATGATATGCGCGAGGCTGCTGCCTTATGTTATGGGGGTCAACGTTCGTGCGCTGCGTGAGCGAGCGGAGGATTCGGCAGCGATGGCGCGTTACGACGAAATCGGACAACTTCTGACTGGGAGCGATACGGCACGAGCGGCTGAGGGTGTAGCGTGGGTCGAGGAATTGTGCGAGGCATTAGAGGTGCCGTCGTTAGGGAAACTGGGGCTGAAAGAAGAAGAGGTGGCAACGGCGGCAGCAAGCAGCCGAAAGTCAGGCAGTATGAAGGGCAACCCGATTGCGCTGACAGACGATGAACTGACAGAAGTCCTGCAAAAAAGCCTGTGAAGACAGGGCAACCTACAAATCCGGCGATTCAGATTGAAGCCGTTCGCGGAGGTCTTGTTCCAAATCGGTGAGAATCTGCTCGAGGCACTGGTTAAAGCCCTCGACGAAGTCCTCTGCATCTTTAGACTTCACGCCAACGGAGGCATTGTAAGTTTCAGCCAGGATGACTAATTTTTCCGCCGG
>CP070830.1:937719-945938 GCA_020344865.1 Planctomycetota bacterium | reverse complement strand
CGCGGGTCGAGAATCCGAACCCTCACCGTATATATCAAAGGCTGCTACTGCCAGTATCCTGTCTTCCGTCCCTCGCGCATTGTACTGGTCGATAATACTCCAGCCCTCACCGCCTGCGAAAACAAGACTTCTTGCAAAGTTCTGTTGCGCCACCAGCAGCTCCTCCCCAGCCTGGCCGTCAACATCCGCAACAGCTATGGAACGCATAAACGCATCTTTAATCAGACTCATCTGAGCGCCAGGAGAATCAATCAACTCAAAGCTGCGCTTCTGGGTCTGACGAACCAACAGGGGAAGTTCATATTTGACAAATATCAAAATATCCTCGAGGCCGTCCTGGTCAACATCAAGGACCCTTAAACCATCAGGATTGGACGCAAGCTCTTCCAGCTCCAGCGCAGGCCCGCTTCCCTCGTATTCGCCGGTATCTGCCGCTTCATCCGCCTGTCCCATGTCATAAATCACCCTCAGAGCCCTCATATCATTGGCATCCTTGGATACATAAACACAATCAGTACCACCGTCGTGGTCCACGTCGGCAATATCCACCGCCAACGGCTCGCCAACTATTGCAAGGGGCTTGGGAAACGACAGTCTCTCCTCTTCGAACTCCGCCAGCCCGATTACCTTCTCCTTAACGCTCAAAACAACAACCTCAGTCTTGCCGTCGCCGTCAACGTCCGCGCCGGACAGACTTTCAATGTCGGCAAAGGCCGGGAACCTTACCGGCTCAGACAATCCAAGTCCCGCCCTTTGTCTGTATAAAATAAGCTCCGCTGCCCCTGGCTCGCTTATCACAACATCAGCCAAAACATCACCGTCTAAATCCCCTACAGCCAAATCCCGTCTCGTACTTCCTTCCCCTGAGGCAAGGGGATAAAACAGCACCGGCCAATCGGCATCCGCCCCCTTCTCACTGCCGTACTCATAACAAATTAACCGCCCGCCTCCGCTGTTTACGCTCAGTATCTCATCGCCATCAGCCCCGTCAACGTCGTAAAGCTGCAGCGCAAACGGCTTTTCAATAAAAAACCGCTCCTGCGGCCCCAGCTGCCCGGTTTCAAGCCCAAACCTGACGTGAATCGGTTCCTCCCTGTCATTTGCTATCAAAACAAGGTCGTTGATACCATCACCATTCGTGTCGCCAACCTCAACTCCCAGCGTAAGGGCGGTAGTCGGATACTTCACTGGCTCAGCTAACGAACCATCCGCCTTTTGCAGAATCAGATAAACCGCATCCCGTCCGGCCAACGCCAAATCATCAGCTCCGTCATTATTCAAATCCGCACATACAAGCACATCCGCCGTCACAAGACCATCGTCAATCTTGATTTTCTTTCTCGTGCGCCATTTCAATCTCCGCACCTCACCGGCCTCCGCCTCGCCCGCCTTTTGTAATATGATATACAAACCCTTCGGCTCACCGTAGAAAGCCAGGTCCATCATCCCATCTGAGTTCAAATCGCCGCAAACGAAACTGTACACCTTCTGTGAAACCGCTACATTCTGCGAGTCGAACCGGGTAGGGGGGGTCAGCAAATTTATATCAACATCCTCAGGGTCAACGGCCACCTCTGCTTCGCCCGGACTGACATCCTCTTTCTGAATCAAAAGTTCTATCTTGGCCTTTCTGTTGTTAACCACCGCAATATCATTACGGCCATCCCCGTTAAAATCGGCAATTCTCAGGTTCTGTATGCCCCAGTCTAATTTGATTACCTCCATATCCTCAAAGCCGTAGTACGCCGCGAGACTATTGACGTCCACATCCTCTGCAAGCACACTTCCCGCCATTAAAACTGTAAAAACAACTGCAACTGTCGCTTTAATCGGCCACACAACGAAATCCTCCAAAGCAAATTCAGCCAATAACATCAATATACACTGTTACCACAGCAATATCAATGATTTTATCGCGAGGCCTGTTATCCCAAAGCTAATGAGACCACCCACGATTGTAGAGGCCCCCAAAAGCCCCCATACCAATCTATGAGACTATTTGTCTCAACGGCATCTTCGAATCTCCCGCTGCCACTTACTCAATCTATCATAATTCATCTTCAATGGCAGCCAGCAGCTCTGCTGAAATCTCTACTCCCAATTCACTGGCGATTGCTATATGCTCGGCCGCCAGGGGATATTTCTCCAGCTTATAGTACGCAAAGGCAAGTCCGTTATGCGCGTCACCCATCTCCGGCTCCAGTTGAATTGCTTTTGTATACTCTACGACCGCCTGCTCGTACTCGCCTTTATTGGAATACGCAGCACCGAGATTATAGTGAAGCGAACCGTCAGCAGGACTTACCCGAACAGCTTGTTTGTACTGCCCAATTGCCGCATCGTACTTCTCCTGACTGAAATACGCGTTACCCAAATTCGCCAACGCCGCCACCATATCGGGTTCAATCGCCAAGGCCTTTTTATACGCCCCAATTTCATCCTTCGCCCGCCCTAACTTGTTGTAGCAAAGCCCCAGACCGTAATGCGCATCAGCCAAATCACCTTTAATTCTCAGGGCCTTCTTATATTGAAACATAGCATCCTCGTACCTGCCCATCTCACAATAAACCATCCCCATCTGACTGTGCAGATAAGCGTCTTCAGGTTCCAGACCGATTGCCTGCCGTAGTTGTGATAAAGCCCTGCCAAACATACCCTGCTTGCAGTAAACATTCGCAAGATTCTTGTAAGCCTCCGTAAAATTAGGGTCCAGCTCAATCGAGTATGTATACTCGGAAACCGCATCATTCAGCCAGCCCTTTTGCGTGTATGCGTTGCCCAGGTTATTATGAGTCTTGGCGTCTTCCGGTTTCATTTTAAGAGCCGCAACGTATTGGTATATCGCGTCTTCTATCCTGTCCTTCCGCAGATATATATTGCCCAGATTTGTCCGCGACTCTGCCAGCGAAGGATTTATCTCCACCGCCCGCTCCAGCGCCAGCTGGGCCGCGTCTATGTTGCCAACCTCACAGTATGTGTTGCCCAGGTTATTAAAAAGACAGCCCAAAGTCTGAATCTTGTTCAGGTTCAGCATATAAACGCCCTCGTCATCCTCGGGCACCTTAAACTTCTCGATGTAGTGTTCGTCGGACGCGCTCCCACCCTTGCCGGTCGTCTCTATATTGAACCGCACCCGCCCATCGTCATACCTGACAAAAAAATGCTCCGGCACGACCACGCCGTACAAACTCAGCCCCAGCCGCTCACCCAGCGAAAGGTACAGAATCGACAGACTCAAACAATACCCACGCTTTCTGTCCAGCACAGAGTGCAAAAACAAATCATCCGGGTCATCGGCCTCCTTGACCGACTTGAAACGTAGCTCGTCAAACAGATACTCATTAATCACCGCAATCGCCCTGTAATCCGCTCCCAGCCCCTTTTCCTCAAGTCTGTCAAAAATCTCCAGTGCCATATCATCAAGGTCCGACAGATATCTCCGCCCGTATACCAAATCACTCCACTGCTCCGAAACAATCAATGCGGCCGTGGCCAGATCCACCTCTTCCTCATCCAGTCGCAGCACTTGTTCGATTGACTTTGCGTAAAGACCGCTCTTGTCTTCATTCGCCAGAGACCGACCTCGGCCAAAAAGTGCTTGTCCGCTCAGTAACAAAACGCACACTGTCGATATATAAACCTTCTTCATAAATCTTCCGTTCGGCTTAACTACTTCTTACAAATCTTTACATACAATACGATGCACACGCTGCTCTGTGCTATTCCGCCGCCGCTCCGTTCTCGACCGGCACGCCAACACGGCGGCTCTTAAACAAATCTATCTGCATCCAGCTGTTGCTCTTAAAACGCCAGCGATTCGCCAGACCTACCGTAATAATACTCAACGTCGCAGCTATCCAGGGTCCTAAAGACCCGAGCTGAGGGAAAAATTCGACGATTAACAAACCGCCTAATCCCAGTACTACAACCGCTCCCAATGCCGACGCTATCGCAAGCCACAATGTATCACCCGCCCCGCGCAGCGACCCGCTGTAAACCGTCCTCGCCGCGTGAAAAACCTGGTATATCGCCGCGCAAATCAAAATATTAACGCCAATACCTATTACTTTATCGTCAGATGACCATACTCTCATTAGGGCGTCCCTGAAGATTAAAAAGCACAGGCCCACCAGCCCCATATAAATAAGTGCTACCCGCAGACACACGCCCGTCTGCTTGATGGCCACGTCCTTTCTGCCCGCCCCTATCGACTTGCCAACCGCCGCGCTTAAGGCTATCTTAAGACCAACAACTGGCATAATCGAGACATTCGTGACCGAAAGTACCGCGCTCGTCGCCGCCAGCGACTCTTTGCCGAACTTGCCTACCAGCCAAAACAGCACCGCCCCCCAGAATGCCACGTTCAACATCAATTCGACCCCCGCAGGAAGCCCAACCTTCAAAAGGCCCGCCATCTTCCCAAAATCAACTCTCGTCGTTCGCCGGCTCTCGAAGGTGCGGCTCACGTCACCGCTCAGAAACATTGCCATCCTCACCCCCGCCCCGACTGTTACCCCGATGAACGTCCCCCATCCCGCGCCCGCAATACCCATCGCGGGAAAACCCAGTTTCCCGAAAATCAAAACATAATTTGCCGCCACATTCACCGCCTGTCCCACCAGCGCCGCATACATCATAATGATCGGTCGGTGTATCCCCATAAAAAACTGACTGCTCGCCCACACAAACACGCCCACCGCGTTCGCGTAGAGCATTATTCTAAGATAAATCACCTCCATCTCAATAACTTCCGCCCCGTGCCCGAGAAGCCCGAACACCCACGGCGCCGCCGGCCATGCAATCGCCACAACAACCGCTGAATACACCAAACCAAGATATATCGCCTGCCAGCAATAACTCGAGCACTCCCTCCTCTCATCTCTGCCCAGACTCTGGCTCACATACGTTGAAACACTCGCAAAGACACCTAAAACAAAACTCGCGGGAATAAAGCTTACAAAACCCGCCGGCAAAATCGCCGCCAGAGCCGCCGTCCCCAAACGCGAAACCATAAACCTGTCCACGAACTGCATTATCGTGAACGATATGGTCGTTATTATCATCGGCCCCGCCAGCTTCAGCATATACCCGAGCGAAGTCTCCTCCGTGGCGCCCTCTTGTTGCAGTAAGCCCGATTCGTCAGTCATCAATTAGCTCAACTAAGTTTTTCTTGTTTGGCTATCAATTGCTCAAGCTAACCAATGATAAGTTCCCACACCCAAAATTGCAACACAAACCGCGCGAACACCTACCACCAAAGCCAATCATCAGCAAGAATTCCAAAATCGCCGAAATCAACAGACTGACTCCGGTCAAGGTCGCTTGGCAGGCACTCTCCAATGTCAAGCCAATAGTCAACAAATACCCCTATGTCGTTAAAATCTACTGCCAGGTCGTTGGTTAAATCAGCGATACTTCGCCAATTGAGCGGTGGCTTGCTGGCTGTAGATGTCCCCCCATACGCCCCCATATTAATGCGAACATTATTGCCATCACTCGGTTCATCACCCAAAGAGCAACCAGGATTACCCGCATCGATACACACACTTGTATTGACATCAGTAACCCAGCTATTCGTGTTTGAGTCCCACCGACCGGCTCCAGACTGCAAATGATAGTCGCCTTCGGAAAAAAACCAGTTGGGTTCATTATATTCCCAATACCCTTCCAGAACAAAACACGGGTCCGCATCGATATTACCCAAACCGGCATACCCCCCCTGAACATCGCTGTAAGTCACCAGCGGCGCACCCGAATATATTTCCTCCCCGCCATTGCCCCAAAAAATGCTGTTGCTGATTCTTGCCCGCCCTTCGTAAGTGCCGTGCCCCAGATTTGACGCTACTGTGCAGTTTATGATCCGGGGCGCACCATACATCGAATAAATGCCATCCATCCCGTTACCAACAATCGTACAGTTCATAATTGAGGCGGTATTACGGCCCCACGTCTCGATACCGGGTCCGCCGTTATCACAAACCGTACAGTTAAGAATCGTCGGTTGACTGCTCGAATCGCTTTCGCCACAGTGAATGCCTGCTCCCAAATTCCCCGTAATTACACAATTCTTGACCGTCGGATTAGTCCCGAGCCCCACACATGATATCCCTGCATGCCCGGACCCACTACTGCCTCCCGTAATGGTAAAACCGGTCAGGATGCAATTTGGCTCCTCGCCGGACGAGAAAGCCACCGCCGAACCGCTGCTGTTGCCATCAATAATAGTAGCCGCAATAACATTAGCGTCGTTGGGGTCCGTCGACGCGAGAATAATGTTCTTGCCTCTGAAATTGACCTTCCCATAGTGCCTGCCTGGTTGCACAACTATTTTATCACCGTCAGAAGCCGCATATATAGCTACCTGAATCTCACCCGGCTCTCGCTCTACAACCGGAACTAAACCAAAACTCTCATCGCCCGCAAACCTCATGCAGCCGTTCGCACCGCAACCAGGGTATGCCCCATTGGCCCGGTCAAACGCGGCTTTAACTGTCCAGCCTTGATTTATCCACGCAAACATTAAATTCTGCCACGGAACCGTGTAGTTACTGTACCAGCAGCTGTCCACACACGGTTGACCGCTCATCCCGCAATAACCCACCGTAGTTGTATACTCATTCGAGCCTTTCCTGAACTCATACGAAAGCGTATTATCGTTCGTATCACACATTCCCCCGCAGCTGCCCAAAAATGCAAAAGGCATCTTTTCGTAATCTGCAATCCATGCTTCAATTTCACTTGCAGTGGTAGTTTCCATACTACACGAACTGGAGTCACACCCATTGCTGAAACCTGCACTGCCCCCGTGTGCAAGTTCATAAAAAAGTGCGGTTGTATCGGACTGAATGTGGCTCCTCACCTCCTCCTCAGTCGGCCATGATTCAACATCCGTATCGTAACCCATAGTGTTGAACCAGTATTCGGCATTCTCGTACCAACTGTACCATCCGCTACTGCAGGTGCACAATTTCGGGTCCTGCTCTATAGGCCCGGTCAGGGAAAACGCCGTGTATGGTGGTGGTATACCGTGTCCCAAAATCTTGCCCTCCACCGCATCGATAACTACCACATCAATCTTGCCGTCCTTAACGGTTTCGACCACCCAGCAGGGGTTCTCAGGGGTGGGGTCAATTGGAACAACATCTGAATCGGAACAGATGTAATAAAGCTTACAGAACCGAACTTCACCATCTACTAGTAATTCCGCCTGCAACATGGAAATAATCGCAGGTAGCTTCCCCGGCAAATCTTCCCGCCACTCCATCTTCAAATCAAGTAATTCCTCTGTATACTTATCAAAATGATAAAGAATATAATCGCCTTGAACAATTGCCTCACCTATCTTCCTCTGCTTGAAGTAAACGATTCTGTCTGAAATCTCAACCCCAATAAAGCTCTCGTAGTCCGCCTCGTATGCACTTAGCAATTCTGTCGACACCGCAGAATATGGCTCGTATACATATGTCCCCGAACCATCCTGAGTCTCAGCAACCTCTCCGCCAATAGCGCATTCAAAGCCCGTCAAAAGGATAACTATCAAAACACAGACGCGCAGAATCAATATAGTCTTTCTAATTCCTGTATCCTCCTACAGGCCGCTTGGACTATTGCCAACTTACCATATAGATGGTGCGGATTCAAGTAAAAAATGGACAACCGTAAATCTTGCCAGGCACGACATATCTTCTGCCGCTAAATCAAGTATGCGCCGAGCAGCTAAATGTCTCCCTCCAGACCAAGCTTTTCCCTGACTCCCTCAGCCAAAACCCCCGAAACTCGCACAGTCTTGATTGGACTGCCCCGCCCGGAAATTATACTAACATCACTTTTCTTCACACCCAGTTGCTTTGCCAGAAAACCAACTAAGCATTTATTCGCCTTTCCCTTCTCCGCCGGTGCCGAAACCTTAATCTTCACCATCCCGTCGAGAAGCCCCGACACAGCTGTCCTGCTGCTGCCCGGCACCACCTTCGCACTAAACACCACCCCATTTCCTACTTGCCGAACCTTCACGTCATCCATCTAAACATTCAATCCCGGACTTGTCTCCGGGGCTTACTCTCTTAGCTGACTATTTGCGTGCCTTTTTACCCTTCTCGGAGGTTCTGCCCGATCGCCGACTGCACATACTTTTCAATCTGCTCCGCTAATTCATTCAGCGAGGCAAGCTGGAAATCCTCATAATGCCCCGGGATAAGCTCACCATCCAGCATCCTCTT
>CP070830.1:934412-937619 GCA_020344865.1 Planctomycetota bacterium | reverse complement strand
CTTCGCGCTCCGACGATAGCGGCGGTAACCTCCGGCCGACGCAGTACCCAGCTAATCGACAACTCGGCCAAGGTCCTGCCGTTGCGCTCGGCAATCGGCCGCAACTGCTCAACAAGTTCCAGCGTGGCGGTAAAACGCGGCTCGTGGAAATCCGGACTTCTTCTTCGATGGTCATCCAAAGGCAGTCCCGCCAAACGCTCCTGCGAGAACGCGCCCGTCAGCAGGCCCCTCTGCATTGGACTGTAAACACTAACGCCGATATTGTTCGCAGCGCAATAAGCCAACAAGTCGTTCTCAATTTCACGGTGAACCATACTATAGGGCGGCTGAAGCGAGGCAATGGGGGCCATTTCTCGGATACGTTCCATTTGCCCCACACTGAAATTCGACACGCCCATGTATCGCACCTTGCCTTCTTCGGTCAGTTTGGCGATTTCCTCCCAGGCCTGCTCAATATCTTCATCCGGCTGGGGCCGGTGTATCTGGTACAGGTCTATTACATCGATGCCGAGTCGTTTTAGGCTCGCGTGGCATTCTTCGCGAATGCTCTTGGCCTTGAGGCAGCTTACCTTCTGCCTCTTGTCGTTCCACAGCAGGCTGCATTTGGTCGCAATGAGTGGTTTTTCTTTGGTTTGCTTGAGGGCCTTGCCGACAAGCTCCTCCGAATGACCGCAGCCGTAGACGGGGGCGGTGTCTATCCAGTTAATTCCCTCTTCCAGCGCGGCTAAGATTGCGCCAATCGCCTCGCCGTCATCCTGCGGTCCCCAGCCGAACTGCCAGGGCCCGCCCAACGCCCAGGCGCCAAACCCCACCGTCGTCAACTGCAAATCCGTATAGCCCAATTGCCTCGTCTGCATAATCAGTCCCCGAAACCACAGACCTATGCGGCAATAGCATATTACGGGCTGTGCCCTTTATCAACACTTTTGTTTGAGTTTGACTTTGAAAGCCGGTTTTGTTGACACTTTAAGTTCTCTCTGGTATCATAAAATCTGTTATCCGAGTGGATGAAACTTTTCGGCGAGGTTTTTGTGAAATCCCAGGTGATTATAGCTGTGTTGTTGTTTTTTGCCGCCGGCACTGCAAGAGCAGCAAAATTCAAGTCCTATGAGTCAGGTGTCTGTACTTTCAGGCTTCACGGCTGTGAGCTGACCAGGCCTGTTGAAAGAGCCATCGTCTTCGGCGTCTCAAGAATATTCGAAACATACAGGCAGAGCTTTGGCTTCAGTTACCCGGACAATTTTAAAATCCAGATAACTATTTTTATTAACAAGGACCGGTTCGTAGAATACCAGAAGGAACAAGGCAAAAAAAGTATCGCGGACTCAGCATACTATTCAGTCAGGTTTCGCGAGGGGGTCGTTTACTGGCGGACGTACTCAAAAAAAACAAAGGACGCAAAAGACATGGTCTCCGCGGTATTCCACGAGGTCAGTCACATGCTGCTTATGACTGAAGTCCGTGGGATCCCATTATGGATCAATGAAGGGCTTGCCGAATACTTTGACGGTCTGAACGTATTCGGCGAGAACAGGCGGGTCTATCTGCATGAGCACCACCATCGATGGATAAAACGCTGGAACAGAAATAGTTTCCCCGTGGAACTTGACGAGTACCTTAGCCTAAAGCACAAGGAATGGCACAAACTCAATCGAGAAGTTGAGAACTGTAACGCGGCTTATACCATGGGGTATTCGTTGGTATATTTCATGATGTCCCGCAGCAGCACGGAAAAAGTCCTCAAAGAACTATTGTGGGATTTTAAGAGACATGGCAGAAAGGCCAATTCAATAGCAATCATCAACAAACATTATCGAGGCGGGCTTGAAAATTTCGAAAAACAGTGGCGGAAATGGATACCCAAGGCAAGGTCATACCGACCGCTGCGGTCTCTCAGAACACATTCAGAGAGAACAAAGGAAGACGCAGACAAGAACAGCCAAGCCGCCAATTCAAACAGCAACTGAATTGCTGTAAGGTCAAAACGCCCAAAGACCCACAATTTGTTAGAGCGCGTAAACTTTACCGAGTTACTCCGCCCACCCCTCCGCTTGGCGGAGGAATTATCATCCGGGGCAAAACTAAATGAGCCACTTGGCTCTCACCATAAATATCAGGCCGGTAACGTAAAAGAATATATCAATTACCGGTAGTGATTTAATGGTAGCCGGCTCCCGGATAGAGCACATTTAGCGCAAGTGTGTGGACGAGGTTAATGATTGGGCCGAAAATCTGCCAGGCAATAACCAAGCCTATCATCATATGCATCGGCTGACACAAAAAGGCCTCGTAGCGCTCGGCGGACCGATGACTTAGAAAAAGCAACAGCACATTACTGCCGTCAAGCGGCGGCAGCGGAATTAGATTGAAAACCAATAGAACAAGATTCAGTGAAAACAGGATGCTCACCACAACAGCGACTGCGTTGGCGAACCCCGCCGATTCCGCCGCGGTGACCCGCGTGAAAGTGATTGCCTCAGGCGCGTGAAAAAAGCCCAAAGCCATTCCAGCTCGGATAATCAGAGCTGCGACCAGCACAAGAATCAGATTGGCGGCAGGTCCGGCCAAGGCCATCCACGCGGCCTTCTTCCTGTTGTATCTCGCCCAGTAGGGGTCGACCGGCGCGCTGGCCCAGCCTATCATCCAGCCGTAGAGAGCGAATGAAAGTATCGGAATAATAATCATACCGAAGGGACTTCGCCTTACGTGCGGCACGGGGTCCAAAGTGACCAGGCCATAGTGGTAGGCGGTGGGGTCGCCAAGCTTTATAGCAGCAAATCCGTGGGCCGCTTCGTGAAAGGTCGCGGAGAATACAAAAACCACGTACCACGCCATCCCTAAAGCAATATAATCTATTGGCACTTACTTGCCCTTACTTGTGGGCCGAGAGCATATAAACCCCGGCTTGTTCAGTTTTGAATTCAATTACACCTGCCTGCACGCTGGCGGCCTCTATGGGTTTTCCCTCCGATGTTATCCGCACCGGCACATCCGTCCGGACCCTGCACATCCGGCCCAGATTAGACTGGATTGCAGCACTGTGTAGTTTGCCATTCTTCCAAGTAATATCGACTTCGAACCCGCCGCGCGCCCGAAGGCCCTTCACGTAGCCTTGCTGCCAGGCCGTGGGCAGGGCAGGCAGCAAGTGTATCTCGCCGGTGTGACTTTGCAAAAGCATCTCGGCTATGCCGGCGGTGCCGCCGAAAT
>CP070830.1:931381-934312 GCA_020344865.1 Planctomycetota bacterium | reverse complement strand
GCGTGCCAATACTGCCATCTGACGAGCATTGAGTTTCCGCCGGGTAGTCGGCCGTGAGCGAGTCCGTAGCGGACAATCGCGGCACCGGCGACGACGGCCAGCAGCAAGAGGACGAGAAGTATGACTTTTTTGTGTCTGGTTATCCAGTCGCGGAAGTAGAGCAGGGCAATAAATGCTACGGCGGCGGGTATCGCGGCGGCGATTGCGCCTTTACTTTTGGTGATGGCGAAGCCGAAGAGAACGGCGGCAAGTGCGAGGGCAGAGGGGACAAGGTGAAGTAAGGGCGAGGAGGCGGACTTGCGGTTTTTGAACTTGTCTGCCAAAAGAGCGATGCCCGCAAAGGAAGCCATCAGCAAGAAAGAGCCGGCGGAGTTGCCGGTTGTGAAGAAGCCCCGGATACCCCTTGTGTAGAGTCGGTGCTCGAGCATGAAATGCTGGAAGGTGCCGGGCTGGATGCCGAGGGGTTCGAGTATGGTCTGGGGGGCGCGCTCGTACTGGTCGATGGTCAGCTGGTTGCTGATGAAGAGCTGCTCGGCGCACTGGTAGGCGGAGACGAAGGCGAGGGCGACGATACAGGTGAGCAGGAGCTTTATTTTCGCGGGAGAATCCAGTATCTGCACCAGCAGGATGGCGGCAAGCACAGGCGCTACGAGGCAGACGGCTTCGGTGACGGCAGCTCGTTTATTTGCGGCGGTGAGGCCGGCGAGGACGGCGGCCAGGCAGAAGAGGAGTAATCCGATTTCTATGGCGGTGAAGCGGTAGAAGAACCGCCTGCTATAAAGGCTACATACCAACCATAGAAGGAATGATAGTATTAATGCGGCTGAGACGGCGAGGTTGTAGACGCCGCTTCCGAGGTCAATCGGCTGGGTTGGCGACTGGACGTTGGGACCTTCGGTAAAGGTAGTGCGGAGGGCCAAGACGCAGAGTATGACGGCGAGCAGGATGTATTCGAGGATAACTCGGCCTTTGGACTTTGGAGGTTGTGAATTAGGTTGTTGTTCTGTCATTTTTTGCGGTGGATTCGAAAATGGCGATAATTGACAGTATCATAATAGTCTGGATGAGTATTAAGATTGCGCCGTTTAGGTTGACCTGATTGAGGAAGGTTGCGCCGAGGCCTGTGCAGATGGTGGCGAGATAGAGGGTAAGTACGGTTTCGGTGTCGGAGAGGCCGTGCCTTTTTAAGCGGTGGGAGAAGTGCTGGGTGTCGCCGACGAAGGGGCTTTTGCCCTGTTTTATCCGCAGGAGTGTTACGGATATGAAATCATACAGGGGGACGGCCAGGACGACGAGTGGCATAAGGACGGCATACCACTGGCCGCTGGCGGCCTGATGGTAGTAGGTTGTTCGCAGACTCAACATCGCGACGAAGAAACCGACGACGAGCGAGCCGGCATCTCCCATAAATATTTTGGCGGGGGGGAAGTTGAACGCGAGAAAGCCGAGCAATGTTCCTATGAAGACGAGCGCGAGACCGCTGACGAAGACCTGGCCGCTCTGGAGGGCGGCGGTGAGCAGGTAAGTACCTGTTATTACGGCGATGCCGGCGGAGGCGCCATCCATATTGTCGAGGAAGTTAAAGACGTTGATAATAAGTACAATCCAGAAGGCGGAAAGCACGGAGGTGATGATTTTGTTTTCTATGAAGAGCTCGACGCGGATGTCGGCGAAGTGGGCGGCGATAAGGGCGACCATGAACTGGAAGGCGAGTTTGAGGAAGGGGCCGAGGCGCTTTTTGTCATCGGCCAGGCCGAGTCCGAAGAGGGCGAGGGTACAGAGCAGGACGAAAACGAGCTGGTTGACTTTTGCGAGGAAGTCTTTGGGGTCTATGTTCGCGGACTGAATGAGTGAGGGGAAGCGGCCGGGGACGAGGAGAATTATTATTGCGAGGGCGCCGGCGATTATGATAACCGTTATTGTTGTAAAGATTGCTATGCCGCCGCCGAGGGGGACGGTTTTGCGGTGGAATCTGTCTTCGGCGGGGTGCGCGACGAAGCCGACGCGGGCGGCGAGTTTCCTTACGATGGCGGTCAAGACGGCCGAGATGGCAAACGAGCCGAGTGTCAGGCCAACAGCTAATGCGATTAGTTTTTGAATGGCGCTACCCCTTTAATTAACCGGTCCTGCTTTATCTTTTCTTCGGATAGCAACTAATTATAACTTTGTAATTTTTTATTTAATACGGATGCTGTGCGTGCCTAAAACGGCGGGCATTTTTATTCCTGATGGTTTTGAAAGGTCGGCCTTAGCTGTTAGGGTTTTTCCATCTACGCTGATTGTGGGGCTGCCGAGGTCTTTTGCCAGCCAGTCCGAGACGGACAGCAACCATTCTGATGTGTTGTCTTTAAAATGCCAGCAGTAGTGCGGGTCGTAGGTCAGCTGCAGATGCAGGCCTTTGTCTGGCAGGCGCGCAAGCTTAGCGTGTGTGTAAGCGACGTACTCGTTAAGGCCTATCCATTCGATGTCGGGGTGTTCGGTGAAGGCACGAAGGAACTGCTCGGGATATTGTGCGATTCCCCTGTCGTGTCCATCGGGGGGGGCGGCGACGGCGAGGGGACATTCGATTGTTCCATAAAAGGCCCAGCCTCGAATTGCGACGTCGGTTCCGAGGTAGCCGGACCTTCCACCCGCCCAGCCGTAGCCGGCGAGGGCTGCGAGGCGTTCAGTGCAATTGGTGTATGAGGTGGAGACGCCGCCACCACCCGGCCGGAACGACAGGGCGGTGACGCCGAACTGATGTTGAATCCATTGCTGAGCGGTCTTCATCCGCCAGGAGGCCTCTGCGGCGGGAATCTCCTTATTTCTTCTGGTGTCGCCGAATTCGCGGTACCAGCCGACCTCGGCGCGTTCTTTATCGAGGTCTGCGCCGTACCAAGGGCCGGGTGGGGAGAAGAGGTCGGGCTGCATGTGGGTGAGGCCGTGACATTG
>CP070830.1:928242-931281 GCA_020344865.1 Planctomycetota bacterium | reverse complement strand
GGCGTGGACGACTTCGACTTAGGTGGTTGCAGATATGGCAAGATAATTCTGATGACCGACGCGGACGTCGACGGCGCTCACATCCGGACGCTGTTGCTGACATTTTTCTTTCGGCAGATGTCGCCGTTGCTGCAGCATGACATGATGTATATAGCGCAGCCGCCGCTGTATGAGATAAAGGTGAAGGGCAAGAAGAAATCCGAGTACATCCTTAATGAAAATCAGATGCGCAGGCGGATGATTACCCGCGGGCTGGAGGACACGAAGCTTGTTATCAGGGGGGCTGACGGTGAACAGACGGTCTCGGGCGAGAAGTTGTCGGGTTTAGTAAAGGCGCTGGCTGATGCTGAGCGGCTTATAGGTGTTTTGGGGCGGCGGGGAATCAAATTTGACGAGTTTGTAAGGGCGTATTACGACGGGTCGACGCTGCCGCAGTTTCGCATTTGTGCTGAAGGTCAAGAGGAGATTTACCGGGAGAGGAGCGATTACGAAAAGCGCGTTGATGAACTAAAGGAGCGTACCGGCGTAGACGTAGAAAGCGAAGACGAGGAATCGGCCGCCGGCGAGGAGCTTCACGAGGCGGCAAGACTCAATCAGATAAACGAGAAGCTCAAGGAAGGATTCGGGCTGGATTTGAACGATTTTCTGCTAAAACCGGCGAAGGCGGTTTCCGGCGAGTCACTGCCAACAAAGTTCCAGCTAATCGACGGCCCGGACAAGTATGATGTCGCCTCACTTGGGGACATTTGCTCCGGGATAAGGCAGATTGGCGGCAAGGGCGTCGAGATAAAGCGGTTCAAGGGGTTGGGGGAGATGAATGCTGAGCAGTTGTGGGAGACGACAATGAATCCAGCGACTCGGACTTTGCTGAGCGTGAAGCTGGAGGACGCGGGCGAGGCGGACAGGCTCTTTAGTATTTTGATGGGTGATGATGTGGAGAAACGGCGGAACTTTATCCGTGACCACGCCCTTGAAGTTCAAAACCTGGATGTTTAGGCTGTGAGGTGGCTGCGGATGTTTACAAGAGAGGGGCCGGGAGAAAGAGAGATTAGGAATTTGATGAGGAAACTATTGTTGCTTGCGTCAATGGCGTCTTTGGCCTTGTTGAGCCCCGGCGGAGCGTGTTTTGGGGATACGTTCAGGCATCGCCAGAGGGATGAAGTTTTGCACGGGTATGCGGTCGGCGAGGCCGATGGTGTTGAGACGATGGTGCATACGGCGGAGAAGGGCGTTTTGAAGCTGAATCTGGCTGAGTGGGAGGTCGTGGCGGACAGACTGGGCCGGAATAACAAGGTAATCATTTTAACAATCGATGACGATATGATGTTCGAGATTGAGACGCAGGCGCTGGAAGAGGCAGTAGGTGCGGCGGCCAGGGAGGGGCCCTTGTTTATTTTATTAGAGATTGACACGCCGGGCGGGCGGACTGATTTGGTTCAGCGGATGTGTGGGGCGATTGTGGGTACGGGGACCTGTGAAGTGTTCGCTTTTGTCAAAGGGGGGCCGAACGGGGGTGCCATATCAGCGGGTGCAGCGGTAGCCCTTGCGTGCGATAAAATCTACATGGCCAACAATACATGCATCGGTGCCGCTACGGTGATAGCCCTGTCTGAGAAGGGTCCGAAGGACCTGAAGAGTACATTCGGCGAGGCGGTGGGGGAGAAGTTCAGTTCGGTGTGGGAGGCGTATTTGGCTTCTCTGGCGGAGCAAAATAGCAGGCCGGGGCTACTTGCAAGAGCGATGATTGATAAAGACATCGAGGTCATTGAGGTGTCGGAAGCCGACCGGAAACTCTTTATAGAACCGGTGAACCGAAGGCCGCAGCATCGCCTGGTCCATACGTGGAGCCAGAAGGGCTCACTTTTGACATTGACTGCTGCCGAGGCGGTCAAGTGCGGGATTGGCGATGGAGTCGTCAACTCACGAGCGGAGCTTCTGCGCGGGCTGGATGCAGTCGGGGCTGAAATTGTGATGAACAATGATATGCAGAAGGCCAGAGAAGAGTTAAGGAGGGCACGTGGACAATTAAACCGAATAAGGAAGTCAATCGATTTGAAAGTAAAGCAATCCGGCCAGCGGCTACCCAGGCCCAAGGTGCTGAAAATTTTACGCAGTGCCAGGGCTGAGTTTAAGACCTTGATAAAACTTGCCAAGGAGTATCCTGATTTGGGGCTGGATATAAAGGTTCTGGAGGACGAGTTGAATACGATCGAGGTGAACTATCAGCAAGTAAAGATGGGTTCGCGGCGGAGGTGATATTGGGGGCAAACTTTACGGTGGAGGGGCCGGCGGTTCTCATTTAGGCCGGGCTTTTCTGCAATCTTCTGCTAATAAAGCACTTGCGGGCGTATTATAATCTTGGAGGGCATTGCGTATAACGGGCGAGCTGCGGTGGCGCATCGTAAAAATTTTGTTAAAAAAAAGCGGAAAATTTTGCTTGCAAAGCTTTTGGCAGCGCGCCACAATGACGCTGTTCGGTACTTAAGAATAGTTGATGGGGTCGATGGATGCTGAGTGTCGAGATAAAGTGGGGGCGCGAATTGGCGGGAATGGAGGCGAGAAGATGAGCGTTAATCGGCGCGGCGCCACGGACGTGAAAGCGGGGACCTGGGGACTTGGACTTGTCGGCTTTGGCCTTTTGGTCTGCGTGCTTTTCTTTGTCGGCTGTGGCTTTTTTGACAAGGACAAGGGGGCTCAGGAGATAGCCATAACGCCGGAAGAGGAAAAGAAGATGGAGCTACTTGAGTCCATTGACCGCAAATTTGACAATGCTCAGGCGCACTATGAGCTTGGGCGGACGTACCAGGCTGACGGGCTGTGGAGCCAGGCGGAGAGTTCTTTTAACACAGCTCTGCGTTTTGACCCCGGTCACAGGGCGGCGCAGGCGGCGATGGTGAAGGTGCTGCTGGACAGCGGCAACACGGCCAGAGGCGAGCTTTATGCCGATATCTATATGAACCAGGTTGGCAGTTCGGCAGGGGGGTCGCTACGGCTTGGGCTGGCATTTCAGAAAGAGCAGCTCGACGAATATGCGTTGGC
>CP070830.1:917323-928142 GCA_020344865.1 Planctomycetota bacterium | reverse complement strand
GAGGGCGGAAGAGTTCGTGGAGGCGGTGCTGGAGCAGTGCAGGGGGAGGGGCTTTAGGTCTGTGAAATTTTTCGCTGTGTTTGATAATGCGTGTACGGACGGGACGTACGAGATGCTGAAGGAATGGGAGGGCCGGCCGGATGAGCTGGAACTGGTTTGGGCGCCCGAGAACGAGTGCGTTGTGGATGCGTACGTGCGGGGATATCGGGAGGCGCTGGGTGCGGGATGCGAGTGGGTGCTGGAGATAGACGCGAGCTTTAGCCATCAGCCGGCGGATATTCCGCAGTTTCTTGATAAGATGGCGGAGGGGTATGATTGTGTATTCGGCAGCCGGTTCTGCAAGGGGGGGAAGTTTACGGACCGGCCGTTCAGCCGGTACTTTATTAGTCGTGCGGGGAGTATCCTGGCGAACATTATGCTCGGGACGAAACTGAAAGACATGACGAGCGGATTTGAGATGTTTACGCGGGAGGCGCTGGAACGGGTCCTGGAGAGGGGGATACGGTCGCGGGGTCATTTTTTCCAGACGGAAATCAAGGCGTACTGCCGGGGCATGCGGATAGTCGAGGTGCCGATACATTATCGTGCGCCGAGTACGAATGTGGATGCGGGCGTTGTTGGAGATGCGTTCAGTAATTTATGGCGCTTGTTTAGAGAGCGATTAGCGGGTAAGCTATAGTCGTTGACGGGAGGACGTTTGGTCAGATGGAAGAGAAGATTTGCGTTGTTGTGACGTCGATTAACGGGCCGAACAAGGCTCTGGGAGAGTTGGCGCGCGGGTGCGGTGAAAAGGGGTATGATTTTATTGTCATAGGGGATGAGGCGAGCCCGAGCGATTTTGAGATTGAGGGGTGTGATTTTTACAGTCTGGAGAGGCAGAAGGAGACGGGTTGGAAGTTTGCGGAGATATGTCCGACGCGGCACTACGCCCGCAAGAACATTGGGTATCTGTTGGCGATTGACAACGGGGCGTCGGTGATAGTGGAGACGGACGACGATAATATTGCGAATAATAATTTCTGGGAGGTACGTGAGCGGAAGCAGTCCGTTAAGGCGGTTGATAAGGCGGGGTGGGTGAACGTTTATCGGTATTTTACGGAGGCGAATATCTGGCCGCGCGGTCTACCTTTGGAGTGTGTCAATGACGAGGCGTCGGCGTTCGAGTCACTGGGGAAGCGGGAGGTGGACTGTCCGATTCAGCAGGGGTTGTGCGATGAGAATCCGGATGTGGACGCGATTTACCGGCTGATTATGCCTCTGCCGCAGAGCTTCAGGGATGACAGGCGGGTTGCACTTGGGGAGGGGTCGTGGTGTCCGTTTAACAGTCAGAATACGACGTGGTGGCGCGAGGCGTTCGGCCTGTTGTATCTGCCGGCGTATTGCTCGTTTCGGATGACGGACATCTGGCGGAGTTTTGTTGCGCAGCGGATTGCGTGGGCGAACGGGTGGGGGGTGCTGTATCACGAGCCCAGTATGCGGCAGGAGCGGAACGTGCATAATCTGATGCGGGATTTCGAGGATGAGATGCCGGGTTATCTGAACAACTCGAAGATATGCCGGGAATTAGAGGGGCTGAAGTTAGAGCCGGGCGCGGAGAAAATCGGAGGTAATCTTCGGGTGTGCTATGAGAAATTAGTTGAGATGGGTGTGGTTGATGCGCGGGAGCTGGATTTGTTAGGGGCGTGGAACGAGTGCGTTGGTGATATGCTGAGCGGTCGGTAGTGGGGCTGTGAAGGAGGCGGATATGGCCGGGCAGAGATTACAGAAGGTTTTGGCGGCGGCGGGCGTAGCATCGCGGAGGAAATGCGAAGAGCTGATACTGGAAGGGGCGGTGCGGGTGAACGGGAAGGTAGTGGACGAGCTGCCGGCGTTTGTCGATGCGGAGAGGGACGTCATAACGGTGGACGGCGAGAGGATTCGGGCCGAGCGGAAGGTGTATTATCTATTAAATAAGCCGAAGGGGGTGGTTTGCACGAATTCGGACCCGGCGGGCAGGAGAAGGGCGATAGATATTGTGCGGAGTCGAGAGAGGATATTCTGCGTGGGGAGGCTCGATGTCGATACGACGGGATTAATCGTCCTGACCAATGACAGTGAATTAGGCAACAGGTTGACTCATCCGCGATACGGAATAGGCAAGACGTATGTTGTGAGGGTGAAGGGGGAGGTCGGCGGCGGGGCGGTCGAGAAGCTGAAAAAAGGAATCTGGCTTTCTGAGGGTAAGACGGAGAAGGCGGGGGTGAAGGTGTTGAATCGCAGCCGGAAGGAGTCGTCACTGGAGGTAACGATTCGGCAGGGGCTCAACAGGCAGGTCCGAAGGATGTTAGCGAGGGTGGGGCATAAGGTGGTGTCGTTGAAACGAACGCATATCGGCAAGCTTGGCGTTCGTGGATTAGGTGCTGGCAAATACAGGAAGTTGAGCGATTCGGAGGTAGGGTATCTTAAGAAGGCAACGGAGGGAAAAGAGAGCGTTTAGCGTGGAGCGGACAGTGTTTAGGGCCCCAGTTAGATAGGCTCGAGCCATCTCACGGGGCAGGGGCGGATAGGAAAATGCGAAGATAGTAGCAAGGAGCCGGGAGTAAGGAGGGGGTAAAAGGTTTTGGGTTGAAATGGGGGAGGGAATCGGTAGAATGGGAGCGGGTTTCGGGTTGCGAGTTAAAAGGAAGTTAAAGATCAGAATGCGGTGAAAGAGGCGTTATGAGTTAAGCAGAGAGAAAAAACAATGAAATACAAATTAACAAAGAAAGATTATTACAGGGCCTACCTGCTGAGTATTAAAGCCAGAAAAGCATATTCTATTCTGGGCATACTTCTTGTATGTTTAGGATTACTTGTTTGTTTATGGTCTATTTTGCCCGGCGACCCTGATTACAAGGTGGCAGGCATAATATTTCTGAGTATTATTGTATGTCTTTCAGCCATATACATTTTTCCTGTCTATAATATAAATAAATCTTTTAAACAAACTAAAGGGATTGATGATGACATAGATTTGACTGTAAATGAAGAGTCCTTTTCTTTGTCCGGCAAAAATTTCAACATAAACTTTCCATACGAGGATATTTTCAAAATCAAAAGTGACGATAATTATCTTTTGGTTTATGACAATCAATACGCTTTTAGAGTAATACCAAAGAGAGACAATGACCTTAGAAGTGCCACAAAAATTATAGAAGATAAATACAAAATACTTAATACGAGCAAAAATAAAAAGTAAATCGGCAATTGGTAGAATGGTGAGAACGGGTTGCGGGTTTCGAGTTACGAGTTGCGAGTTAAATGAAGGAGGGATGGGATTGTGGTGAAAGGGAGATTTTGGAAAGGCGGAAAAGATGAAGTATTTCTTGATAGTTGGTGCAGTCTTAACTGTTCTTGTCCTGTTGGGTTTGTTAATTAAAGCCATTCCACTATTGACTGCCAAGCCTACTATTAAAGTGGACTATGTCACTGAATATAACAAGATGACACAGCCAGCAAATTACGACCCGAATGAAAATGCTGCTTTCGACTACGAGAAGGCTTATGAGGCATTAGTAGAGATGCCACAAGCGTTTGAGAATAATTGGCATGCTTGGCCAGGGGACTTGATTGATAGTGAGATGGGGATACTGAGGGATTGGATTGGTTCGAATTCGGAGACATTGATGTATTTGAAAGAGGCTGTTGCCAAGCCGTATAGTTGGTTTGAAAGACATTCCGGGGAGCATGCATTATGGAATATAGAATTGCCTGAAGTTCAAACGATTCGCGGATGTGCCTATTTGATGTACCTTCAGGCAAAGTTGAAGGCGTATGAGGGGGATATCGAAGGTGGCCTAGAGGAGGCACTTGATTTGCATAAGATGGGGATGCATTTACTCGGGCCATTTACTCTTGTTGAGCAACTTGTGGGGACAGCAATGTGTAGTGTATCTTTTAATAGTGCCTTTTCGATAGTTGAGAAGACGAGAGTTGGGGTTGAAACGCTGGAGCAATTTCAAAGTAAGTTGGAAGAGCAGTTGCACCGATCGAAGCCATTGGACTTTTCCATTGGGGAACGAATATATGGGCTTGACATAGGTCAACGGATGTTCACCGATGACGGCAAGGGTGACGGCAAGCTTATACCTTCGAAACTCGTTCAGTACAAAAAGGGAAGTCCGATTTTACAACCTATTTCTTATATCCATGCAGTTTTGATTTGCATTGGTCATCCCGGGCGGCGAGAAACAGGTGAACTTTTTGAGAAGTTATATAATGAGGTTATTAAGCTTGTTGAAACGACACCTTGGGAGCTGTACGATAGAGGAACAAGTTATGAGAATTATCTTAAAGAGCTAACGGAGGGCAATTACTACGTAAATGATGGCGTGGAATCAATTGGAAAGGTTTGCGAGATATACCAGAGGCACAAGATATCAGGGGACGCATTAATAACTGTTGTGGCACTGTTGCGACATAAGGCTGATATGGGTAAATTTCCTGAGTCGTTGGAAGAGTTAATGAGAGGCAATTACATAGGTAAATTACCTATGGACCCTTATAGTCCTGGTGGTTTGGTTTATAGAAGGACAAATGGTAATTTTACACTATATAGCGTGGGTGCAAACTTTAAGGACGACGGCGGCGTTGCGAGCAATTGGGGAGAAGGCGAACAAGGCGGTGACCAGGTCTTTTGGCCATGGTATGTAACTCAGCAATTGAAGGACAAACAATAGGATGAGTAAATCGGGAAGTGTTAGAATGGAGGGAACGGGTTGCGGGTTTCGGGTTACGAGTTAGAAGGAAGCTAAAGATTAGAATGCGGTGAAAGAGAGAGGTGAATTGTGATACAAGAATATATTGAAAAGAATAGGGACAGCATTGCGATTTTGGCAAAACGGATGGTGATTGCGGGATGGGTTTTATTGATTACTGTACCCGTGGTAATATTATCATCTTTGATTCAGTTAAGCAGGGCATCAAATATATGCAGTCCGCTTTCATCTGTAGTGCTGCGAATTATCAGTCCAGTTTTCTTGGGGCTTTTGCTTTTGGTTTTCGGAGATTTTCTTCGATATGAGATTGGATTAGAAAAGCAAGCAAGTTGGTTTTTGAGGAATGGTGTTATCATCCTGAGAGTTTATGCGGCGGTAATTATCGGTTTTTTAATTCCTCAACTTGCCAGGGTATTTGTTGCTATCCCGCAAGGCAGGCAGCTTTTGTCGTTAAGCCCTTAGCTATATTTGATTGTGTTCAGTGTGGTAAAGGTATTACTACTTTGGGAAGCAGCATCGATGCTAAAGATGATGATGAACGGAACGCATGACAACATTCATCCAAATAAGTAAACAGTAATTACCAAAGGGGGAAATATGTATTTCTTGACGGGGGTGTGGCGGGGGTTATAATCGGGTGTGGTAGTAAACGGGGGATTTGAAATGAGGATTTAAATGGCGAGGTGCGATTATGGCACGAATGTATAACAGTAATTGGTCGGTTGAAGGGGTGAAGGCACCATTTGGGCCGAATATAAGGTTCAATGCAGCGTGGCTGAAGGTGATAATACCGGTAATTGTGCTATTGTGGGGATTGTCGGGTATATATATAGTCCGTCCGGACGAGCAGGGGGTGGTTCGGAGGTTCGGCAAGGCAGTGAAAGTGACGGAGCCTGGCCCGAATTACCATTTGCCCCGTCCGATAGAGAGGGTTAATAAGGTGAAGGTGAAGCAGGTGAGGCGGATTGAGATTGGCTTTATAACGGTCAGTCAAGGACCTCCCGCGCGGTATAAGTTTATTCCGGAAGAGTCGCTGATGCTGACGGGAGACGAGCAGATAATAGACGCACAGGTAACGGTTCAGTATCAGGTCAGCGACCCGGTAAAGTTTTTGTTTAATGTGCGTGACCTGGAGCGGCGGCACGGGGCATTAATGGACGCCGCGGAAGTGGCGTTACGTCAGATTGTAGGCAAGCGTCCGATAGATGATGTTTTGGTGGCGGAGAAGCTTCAGGTGGAGATTGATACAAAGGAGCTTTTGCAGCGAATAATAGACAGGTATGACGGCGGGATAAGCATTAAGGAGGTAAAGCTACAGACGGTCCGGCCGCCGCAGGAGGTAGCGGCGGCGTTCAGCGACGTAGTCAGCGCGAAGGAAGATAAAGACAGGCTGATTAAGGAAGCTGAGGGATATCGAGAAGATATTTTGCCGAAGGCGAGGGGCAAGGCAGCAAGCATAATCAGAGAGGCGGAGGGTTATAAGGCGGAACGGATGAAACGAGCAGAGGGCGACGCGGCGAGGTTCCTGACGGTTTTAAAGGAATACGAAAAAGCGAAGAAAGTAACGCGGAAGCGTCTGTACTTAGAGACGATGGAGAAGATTCTGCCGGGGATAAGGAAATTTATTGTGGACCCGGAGGCGGGGGGGAACGTTTTGCAGTTTCTGCCTCTCGAGAAGGGAGGTGAGAAATGAGCCCGAAAGGAATCATTCCAATCGTTTTGGTTGTTGTAATAGTTATTGCTCTGGGTTTGTCAGTGTTTACGGTGGACGAGACGCAGCAGGCGATTGTTACTCGATTGGGTAAATACATGAGGACGGTTTCGGAGCCCGGTTTGGGATTTAAGGTTCCATTGCTGGAGGCGGTTCACAAGTTTGAATCGCGGGTTCTGGAATATGACGCGGGGAAGGCAAAGATAATTACGAGCGACAAGAAACATCTGGATATTGACAACTATGCGCGGTGGAGGATAGTTGACCCGCTGAAATTTTACCAGACGGTTCGGAACGAATCCCAGGCGCAGATGCGGTTAGATGATATAGTTTTCTCTGAGCTTCGTGAGGAAGTCGCTCGCCATAGTCTGACGGAGATAGTGTCAAAGAACCGCGAAGCGATAATGGAAGAGGTGCACAAGCAGTGCGACGAAAAGGCGCGTGAGTACGGGATAGAAGTGATTGACGTTCGCATAAAGCGTGCCGACCTGCCGGCGGAGGTTGCGCGGTCAGTATATGCGAGGATGCGGGCGGAACGCGAGAGGATAGCGAAGAAGTATCGCAGCGAGGGTGAGGAAAAAGCGGTGATGATACGGGCGACTACCGACAAGGAAAGGACGATTCTGCTTGCGGAAAGCTACAGGGATGCGGAGAAACTAAAGGGTGAGGGTGACGCTGAGGCGATTAAGATATACGCCGAGGCCTTCGAGAAGGACCCGGAGTTTTACTCGTTTGTGCGGACGTTGGAGGCGTATGAGAAGTCGCTCGGGCAGGAGACTACGGTTGTTCTGCCGAGCGATTCGGAGTTCTTTCAGTATATGAGTCCGCCGACGGAGTAAAATGGTCCGGCGAGGTACGGTTCATTGGGGGGTAGTGGTAAAATTTGGTTTGTGCTTGCAATATTGGCAGAATGTTGTAAGGTGGTTGGCTAATATTGAATCGAGATTTAGAACAGGAGTATTAGATGTCGCGAGTATGTCGTTTTACGGGTAAACGGACGATATCCGGTCGGACCATCAAGCGTCGTGGCAAGGCGAAGCACCTTGGCGGCGTCGGCCGGAAGATTACGGGCAAGACCAAGAGGAAGTTCAAGGCGAATATACAGAAGGTCCGTGCTATTGTTGACGGGAAGGTGTGCCGGATTAGGGTGTCGGCGAAGGCGATACGGATGGGGCTGGTGCAGAAGCCGCTCAAGCGGAACTACAAGCCCGCTGAGAAGACCGGAAGCTAAGGGAACGGCTTGTGAGGAGAACATCAACGGCGAGGCGGGTAAGAGCCTCGCTTTTTGTTTAGGGAGCAAGGACAGATGGAGAAGAAGATTGACGAGGCGGAGGTGAGGAAGGTCGCGAAGCTGTCCCGTCTGGAGTTGAGCGAGGCGGAGGTGGAGGAATTTACGGGACAGCTGAGGGCGATTCTCGACTACGTGGCGAAGATGAATGAGCTGGATACGGAGGGCGTGGAGCCTTTGGCGCATTGCCTGCCGGTCAGTAATGTTTTTCGTGCGGATTGTGTTAAAGGGTCGCTGGGGACGGAGAAGACGTTAGCGAATGCGCCGGAGCGGGACGGGGAGTTTTTCAAGGTGCCGAAGATACTTGATGACAGTTCGGGTGCGTAACTAATAGGAAATAATATCTGTCATGTCGAGCGAATTGTTGGACAGGAGTTGTAGAGACCTGCGGGACCAAATCGCAGGGGGGGAGGTCAGCAGTGTTGAGGCGACGAAAGCCGTCTTCGAGGCTATAGGGAAGTATGAGGAGACAATAGGGGCGTATATCAGTACGTTCGAGAAGGAGGCTCTGGAACGGGCGGGGGAGATTGATAAGAAGGCAGCCGCGGGTGAGGAAGTAGGCGCTCTTGGCGGCGTTGCGGTTGCGGTAAAAGACAATATGTGCACGACCTTCGGGGCTACTACGTGCGCTTCGAAGATATTGGAGAGTTTTCGTTCGCCTTATAACGCGACGGCGGTTGAGAAGCTATTGAATGCTGGCGCGGTGATAGTAGGTAAGACGAATCTGGATGAGTTTGCGATGGGTTCGAGTACTGAGAACTCGGGCCTGAGGCAGACGATTAATCCGTGGGATACAAGTTGTGTTCCGGGCGGCAGTAGCGGGGGGTCGGCTGCTGCGGTTGCGGCGGGGATGTGCTTTGCGGCTCTTGGTTCTGACACGGGGGGTTCTATCAGACAGCCGGCGAGTTTGTGCGGCGTGGTGGGATTGAAGCCGACTTATGGGCGGGTGTCACGTTACGGATTGGTTGCGTACGGTTCGAGCTTAGACCAAATCGGGCCGTTAACGCGGACGGTGGGCGATTGTGCACTGATGATGAATATTATAGCGGGTCATGATGCGGCGGACAGCACCAGCGTCGATGAGGAGAGGGCGCCGGTTTGTGATTACCTTGCGAAATTAGATGAAGCAATAGGGGGGCTAAAGGTAGGTGTGGTGCCCGAGTTCGTGGCCGGGGCCGACGAGGATGTGCGGCGGGCGATTGCGGATGCGATTGAGGTTTATAAGGGGTTGGGGGCGGAGGTAATAGAGGTGGAGATGCCCCACCTGGATTATGCTATTGCTGCGTATTATGTGATAGCGACTGCGGAGGCGTCGAGTAATCTAGCGAGATATGATGGGGTGCATTACGGGCATAGGACGGAAGAGCCGAGCGATTATATCGAGGTGTATTCGAAGTCGCGGGAGGAGGGATTCGGCAAGGAGGTCAAGAGGCGGATAATGCTGGGGACGTATGCGCTTTCGAGCGGGTACTATGATGCGTATTATCTGAAGGCGCTTAAGGTGCGGAACTTGATACGGGGGGATTTTACGAATGCTTTCGAGAAGTGCGATTGTATTATGATGCCGGTATCGCCGACGACGGCGTTTAAGATTGGCGAGAAGGTGGATGACCCGTTGAAGATGTATCTTTCGGATATTTATACGATAGCGGCTAATTTGTCGGGGATTCCGGGTATCAGTATCCCGTGCGGATTCGATGGCAGCAATCTGCCGATTGGTTTGCAGATACTTTCGCCAGCGTTTAGTGAGGACAGGTTGCTGCGGATAGCAAGAATGTTTGAGTCAACAACTGATTATCATAAAAAGAGGCCCGTGATTGTAGATTGAGAGATGAGTGAGTTGCAGTATAGAGTTTTGGTCGGTTTGGAGATTCACGTGCAGTTGAGCACGAAGACGAAGATGTTCTGCGGGTGTGAGCTTAGTTTCGGTGAGGAGGCGAACAGCCGGGTGTGTCCTGTTTGTCTCGGTATGCCGGGCGTTCTGCCGGTGATGAACAGGCAGGCGTACGAGTACGCGGTGCTGGCGGCGCTGGCCCTTAACTGCGAGGTTGCGAAGTTCACGAAGTGGGACAGGAAGAGCTATTACTATCCTGATTTGCCAAAGAATTATCAGATAAGCCAGTATGATTTGCCGTTGGGCTCGGGGGGATTTATTGAGATACCGCTGGAGTCGGGCGAGACGAAAAGGATTGGAATAATCCGGGTGCACCTGGAGGAAGACGCGGGCAAGAACCTTCATACGGCGGGTAATTTTTCGCAGGTAGATTTGAACAGAGCGGGGACTCCGCTTTTGGAGATAGTTACGGAGCCGGATATGAACAACGGGGCGGAGGTTCGGGCGCTGGCGGTGGAGTTGCAGCGGATAGTGAGGTATCTGGGCGTGTCGGAAGCTGATATGCAGAAGGGGCATATGCGGTTCGAGCCGAACATTAATCTGGTGGTCGGTAAAGACGGGGGAGAATGCAAGACGCCAATAGTGGAAATTAAGAACCTGAACAGCTTTCGGGCACTGGAAAGGAGCGTGGATTACGAGGCGGTGAGACAGCTCGATGAATTCGTCGAGACGGGCAGGGTAATGGAGATGGGCAGTAAGACGACTCGCGGCTGGGACGATGGTAGGGAGGTTACGGTGCTTCAGAGGGAGAAGGAAGAGGCGCACGACTACCGGTATTTTCCGGAGCCAGACCTTGTGCCGGTTGAGCTTATGGAGAAGTGGCTTGAGGAGATTCGTGGGCGTTTGTGCGAATTGGCGATAAAAAAGCAGAGGCGCTATGTCAAAGAGTACGGGTTGAGTGATTATGATGCAGGGGTCTTGACGGCAGAGCGAGGGACGGCAGAGTTTTTCGACGAGGTGGTCAGGGCCGGAGGCGAGCCGAAGCGGGTCTGTAATCTTGTTACGCAGGTCGGGTTGAAGTTAGCCAATGAAAAAGGTTGTGGGGTGGCGGAGTTGGGCATTACAGCCGAGAGCTTAGCGGGATTAGCGAAGATGGTTGAGGAAGGTGGGGTCAGCGCTACGGCGGCCACGAGCATATTCGAAGAGATGGTCAAGACGGGCAAGGCACCTCAAATGATAGCTGAAGAATT
>CP070830.1:914338-917223 GCA_020344865.1 Planctomycetota bacterium | reverse complement strand
GAAAGGCGCAGTGCCGGTGCAGGGCGATGGTTGGCGGCGCTGTAGCCGCTGAGGCCCAAATCAAATTTATGCTTGTGGACGACGAGAAGGTGAAAGAGATGGTACAGGTTCATCCAAGCGCGGTAATTGACCGGGACGCCCACCTGGCTGAGGGAGTCGTAATTGGGCCCAATTGTGTTATTGACGCGGGAGTCTCAATAGGCACCGGTACGGTGCTGGATGCCAATGTTGTAATCGGCAAAGACGTAACGATTGGCAGCGGGAACCATTTATTTGCTAATTGCGTGATAGGAGGGACGACTCAGATACTCGACCTTAGCCTGGATTGTGAGATGGGGGGACTTGTGATCGGTGATAATAACATAATCCGCGAACAGGTAACGATCCATCCGAGCATTTATCGGGGTGAAAGTACTAAGGTGGGCAGCGACAATCTGTTTATGATCGGCGTTCACGTCGGGCATGACTGTGTAATCGAGGATAAGGTTGTGCTGAGCAACTATGTTCAGTTAAGCGGACATTGCAAGATTGGGACGGGTGTTTGGCTTAGCGGGATGGTTTTGCTACATCAGTTTGTAACTGTGGGCAAATGGTGCTATGCTGCGGGCATGGCCGGTATAAATCACGATGTTCCTCCCTTTCTGATTGTCAGCGGCCATTATCCGCCCAGAGTTCGCGGCGTAAATAAGCGAGGATTGGTGCGAGCAGGTTTCAGTGAGCAACAGCAGCAGGCCATAGTAGCGGCTTACAAGAAGCTTTATCGTCAGGGCGGTACGCTCGAGGAGAATGCAAGGGCTCTGGCCGGCGAGGACGGCATTGATGAGAATATAAAGGCTATGGTTGAGGCCATAACCAGAAGCAGCGAGCAGCGGTTTGGCAGATATTTGGAGAAGTTTAGACATTAAAGAGGCGCAGCGCGCGCAGGATGGGATACGAAAGGAGCCGCTCTTAGAGGTGCCAAAAAGGGCGCTTATAGGGCCGGATACGAAGTGGCAAATAGCACAATACGTACTGCTGTGGTGGGGGCAGGCAAGATGGGGGAGATACACGCAAAGGTCTACGACCAGATGCCACAGAGCGACCTTGTTGCCGTGGTCGATATAGATAGCACGAAAGCAGATCGCTTGGCCGAGCGGTACGGCGCCGAAGCCTACGTTAATTGTGCGGACCTGTTGGGCAAGGTTGATGCAGTAACGATAGCGACTCCCACGGTGACACATTTGAAGCTGGCAGAGGTGTTCATAGCGAACAAAGTTGCAGCGATGATTGAAAAGCCGTTGGCGAGCGATGTTAAGCAGGGCAGAAGGATTGTAGGGCTTGCGAGGAAGAATAAGACCGTCGTTGCGGTGGGGCATTCCGAGCGCTGCAATCCGGTTGTGCAGGCGATAAAGCGGTTGAATATCGAGCCGAAGTTTATAGAAGCCAGCCGCATCAGCCCCTATCCGTTCCGCTCGACTGATATCGGTGTTGTGCTCGATGTAATGATTCACGATATAGACATAATTTTGTCATTAGCGGCGAGCAAGGTTAAGAAGGTTGATGCCGTTGGCGTCAGTGTCATTGACGAGAAGGAAGATATCTGTAATGCGAGAATTGTTTTTGAGAGCGGCTGTATTGCAAATATTACTGCCTCGAGGCTGGCCCTGAAGACCGAAAGGAAGGTCAGGGTGTTCAGCCGGCAGGCCTATTTGAGCGTGGATTATCTTAAAAAGAGCGGCATTGTCATCAAGAGCGGCCCGAACATCGACGTTGTCAAGTGGATAAGAGAGCACAGGGAGAGAAAGGATTTTAACCCTTTGGCGGTCAACTGGCCCGATTTGTTACACATCGAGCAGCTTGACGTGGACGACAAAGAGCCATTGCGTCTTGAGCAGGAGGTTTTTCTCGGCGCTGTCGCTGACAGGAGTTTGGCGCCTGAAGTCAGTGCCGAGGAGGGTCTGGCGGCGATGGAATGTGCCGGGAAGATTCTGGCGTCGGTGAAAAAGCACAAGTGGGATTAGGCCGAATATATAAGTAGCGTGTTTTTGGAAAAGGTTATATGAATCGAAGGTTTTTATTTACATTGGTTTTGGGGGCGGTTACAGTAACGGCGTTCATGTTGGTTTTTGGCTGCAAGAAGGAGGAGAGTGCGGTTTCGGGGGATAGTAATGAGCAAGAAGTGCTTAGGAAAGAGCCAAAGGAGATTGACGTGGGACCTAAGACAGTGAAGCTGGAGACGAGTATGGGGGGTATAGTTATCGAGCTGGACGATGAGAAGGCACCGGTTACTGCGAAGAATTTCCTTGAGTACGTGGAGGATGGTTTCTTTGACGGGACGATATTTCACAGGGTCATCCCGGGCTTTATGGTACAGGGCGGCGGGTTTACTGCAGATATGCAGAGGAAAGCGACGCGTCCGCCTATTGTCAACGAAGCGGCCAACGGGCTGAAAAATGACAGGGGCACCGTTGCGATGGCGAGGACAAACGACCCTGACAGTGCAACGTCTCAGTTTTTTATCAACCACAAGGACAATGACTTTTTAAATTATGCCGGGCCGAGCAAGCCGGGCTACGCCGTGTTTGGCAGGGTCGTCGAAGGCATGGATGTGGTTGATAGGATTGCGGCGGTCAAGACGACTCGCGTAGGGCCTAATGATGATGTTCCCGTCGAGGCCGTGGTAATAAAATCCGCCAGGTTGGTTTCTGCAAGCGAGTAGGGTTGAGCGATAGCTGGTTAACGGGGCCAGATATGCGTGGGCTCTCGCGAGGTTGAAAGTCGGGTCTGTGTGATTCTGGCTAAGCTTTTAATCTGAGTTTGCTGACCAATTGGTGTGCGAGGCGGTTGGGCTCGGGCAGACGATATTTGGTTGTGCAGGCAAGTGTGTGTCTAATCGCGTCACTTAG
>CP070830.1:911094-914238 GCA_020344865.1 Planctomycetota bacterium | reverse complement strand
TCCACGACAAACTATGATTAAGCAACAATCAAGTACTCGCCCAACAGTAATCAGCCGGTCTGGGTGGCCAGATACATTGGACTAGGTGATTACTATGATGAGGCATGGGCCATAGCCGTGGACAGCAATGATAACATCTACGTCACTGGCCTCAGTTATGGTTCCGACACAGACCGTGATTACGCAACAATCAAGTACTCGCCGGACAGTAATCAGCCCGTCTGGGTCGCCAGATATAATGGTCCGGGCAATAGTACTGACTGGCCACATGCCATAACCGTAGATAGCAACGACAATATCTATGTGACCGGCAAAAGTGTGGGTTCCGTCACACAATATGATTACGCAACAATCAAGTACTCGTCGGACAGTAATCAGCCCATCTGGGTAGCCAGATACAATGGACCGGGCAATAACTTTGATGGGGCACGAGCCATAACTGCGGATAGTAATGACGACATCTATGTAGTCGGCTTGAGTACCGGCGCGGGCACAGGATATGATTATGATTACGCAACAGTAAAGTACTCGCCCGACAGCAATCAGCACATCTGGGTAGCCCGATACAACGGTGGCAGTGCAAACGCCATAGCCGTTGACAGCAATGATAACATATACGTGACGGGCCACAGTTACGGTGCCGACACACACCAAGATTACGCAACAATCAAGTACTCGCCTGACAGTAACCAGCCGGTCTGGGTGGTTAGATACAATGGGCCGGGCAATTTCGAGGACTATGCATACGCAGTAGCCGTGGACAGCAATGACAACATCTACGTGACCGGCAATAGTTATGGTTCTGGCACAGACTATGATTACGCGACAATCAAGTATTCACCGGATTTTACCTGCACACCCCCAGTTATCGGCGACTTTGACCACGACTGCGATGTCGACATTTATGACTTACGAACATTCTGCCAACATTGGCTCGAATGCAACCTTGACCCGCCGGAGGCGTGCTGGGAGTAGGAGGGAGAGGGGCGAGAGCGGAATTATGAATTATGAATTAAGAGTTATGAATGCAGGCAGGAGCCAGGAGAGCGGCTACGCCGAATTATGAATTATGAGTTATGAATTGAGATGGATCCTCTGCTGCTGGGCCAAGGGTAGAAGATACCCGAGGACGAGCGGGGCGATATCGTGAATCGTGGTTCGTGGATTGTGAATCGTGAATCGGGGAGGAAGATTAAATATTAAAATGCAACCCCGACAACGACGTTCGAGGGCGGGCAGGCGGGGAGAAGTCTAACGTCCAACGTCCAGCAGCAAATCATCGCCGCCTACGCAAAAAAGAAGGAGTCCGATTAACCACAGCACTTTCTGGCGCCTCCCTCGCCAGCCCGTGCTTGGTATTTTAGCCCCCGCCCTCATATTGCCCAAAAACTGACCTCTAGACCGCCGATTCTTGCGAAAAAGCCCCGGTATACGAAAAAAAATGTCAAATCTATGGAACAACACCCCGCTTTCGCGCATCTTTATAACGGTTCTTACTTGACGTTATCGTCGATAGTATGATGAAATAGCTGTTATGTAGTTGCCAGTAGTGAGTGGTGGTGTTTGTAACACACCCGCAAAATTTCAGACAATTTCTATAAGCAGAAACACAAGGAGCATCGTAATGGGTAAACACTCAAAAGCCTTTACGCTCGTCGAATTACTCGTCGTTATCGCCATCATCGCCCTGTTAATGTCTATCTTGATGCCCGCCCTCGCCCGCGTCAGAAGGCAGGCAAAAGCGGTGCTGGGCCAGTCAAACCTAAAACAATGGGGTGGCGCCTTAGCTATGTACTGCGACGATTTTGATACCAAGATGATGGCGGGCCGCGTTGGTACGCCCTATTTCAACCCTTGGTGGCGGGCCCTTGAACCGTATTACCGCGACAGGGCGCTGCTTCGCTGCCCCGAAGCAAACAATATAAATAAAAAAGCCTGGATAGAAGGAGGTAACCACGGAGTCTGGGGACCGGATTGGTTTCCCCTTCCTCCTCCGGATAGTGACGGCCCCTGGTGGGGCAGCTATGGCATAAACGAATGGATCTGCGATCCCCCCAGCATCGCACAGCCCTACAACCCGCATACATACTGGCGAACCTGCCAGCTAAGACACGCATACCATGTCCCGGTAATGTTGGACGCCTGGTGGGACCAGGCCTGGGCCGAAATGTTCGATATGGTACCAGAGTGGCCCGGCCAGTGGGAAAGCATGACCGGCGATGACATGGCCCATTTTTGCGTGGTCCGCCACCCCGGCGGTGACAATAATGGCCTCTTTATGGATTATTCCGTGAGAATCGTAAATGTAAGAGAGCTCTGGAGCCTCAAATGGCACACAGAGTTCAAAACTGAAAGCAAGAATCTCCCGGCTGAACTTGAAGACCGCACACACTGGATTAATAATCCCGACAGATACGATTAATACGACGCTGACCACATCCGCGCCGCATAGCACCAAAAAAACAGGGGCCCATGCCGAGCTTATCGGCACAGGACCCGAACGACTGGTACGAAGTAGAGGCATTCGTGCGTATAAGGGGCAGGAGGACGCCAAAGCTAAGAGATGTGTACGGGCATCTTGGTACGAGTGACCGGGATGTGCACGTTACGCAGATAGTCGAGGCCAGAGCAGTAACAGAGGAGGATCGCCGGAAGCTTGGATTAACAGACGATGCTGTTCGAGAATAGCGTTTCGTTTCGAGTTGTGGTAGAAGAATAAGAGGTCTTTCAGGGGTTGACGGGATGGGGAGATTGGGGTAATTTATTGGCGTAAAAAAGTATAGCGGTTAGCGGGCAGCGTAAGTGGGAAGTATGGGATGAAATTAGTCGGCTTTGTGGTGGTGGGGTTAGTTGTGAGCTTTGTTGTGGGGGGTGTTGCGATACCCTTAGCTTTAGAGGCGTATGAGCGGGATCTTTTACCAAGTGGATGTGAAGGTATTGGGTTTGGCCTCTTCGTGAACATGCCCGTTTCGCTGCTGGTGGGGAGCCTGGTTACGGGATTTCTGAGCTGTCCGACACTAAATAGGAAGTGGGGGCTGCTTTTTATGGCACCGGGTCTGTACGCGCCGGTAATACTTTGCGGCCTATTTTTGACGGGGGGCGTATTCGGATTAGTATTTTGGTTGGTTTACTACTTAGTGTCGC
>CP070830.1:903849-910994 GCA_020344865.1 Planctomycetota bacterium | reverse complement strand
CATCCCGGGCGGGAGGTACCAAGTGGGGACGGCGGGTTGGAGGCAAGATGGGAGAGAGATGAAAAGGACGTGATGGCGGGGAAGGAGGAGGGGGAAAAGTGCGGATTCTGCGGGAGGAGGCTGTTGAAGGTAGAAAAGCCGTGGGTGATAAATAGAAAGCTTGTTGTCTGTAAGGAATGTTACGACAAGATTGAAGCGGCACGGCGCTAAATACTTGAGTTTCGGGTGGTATCAAGCTCGGGGAGGAAAAAGAATAATTGAATTGGGGGGAGGGAAATGTTAGAATGGCGTGGTTGAAGCGGATTTTTTTGAAAGGCGGTAAAAATGAAGGCGAAAAAATACTTGGTTATTGTTGGTCTTGCGCTTGTTTGCGCATTTGGTAGCGGGGCGGCTATCGAAGGTAGAGGCAAGGAGGAGGCGGGCGGTAAGGCGGAGAAGGTTTACGAGCAGGATGAGACGCTGGCTGGCTTAGAAGGTGTTTTAGTGAGTATGGGATTCGGGCTGCCAGATGTTATAAAGTGTGCCGGAGTATCGGAAGAAGAGTTTCGGAGCGAAATGAAAACATTGCTAAGTAGACACGGGATAAAAACTTACTCAGTTGAGGAATATGAAGAATCGAACCGGACGCCCGTGTTAGTACTGCAAGTATCTGCGCTTGAATGCAAGGAGCAGGCCGGGAAGTATGCGGTGTTTATGAAACTGGGGTTGTGGCAGAGGGTCATGCTGTTGACGGAGCCGATGAGGTCGAATTCGGCGATGACCTGGCAGGCGGCGAGCGAGGGGATGATGAACAAGGAATATCTTTATGACGAGCTTAAGGGTATGTGGAAACAGTTAGCTGCAAAGTTTATCAACGACTTTCCGGGCGCGATACCGATGGCGGCGGCTGTGAAAGGAAAGTCGGAGATTGATGAGCTGGAACGCGGGGTGCTGTATTGGGTGATGTGCACTAATCCTGACTGCGAAAACAAATGGCAGATGGACCGGAAAGATTACTTTATTTATCTAAGGGAGCATCAGGACCCTATGGAATTGGCGCCGCGGGGCATCGTGTGCTCCAAGTGCGATGAGGCAAGCGGGTACAGGGCTATAAAATGTGAGAAGTGTGAGCTAATCTTCATAAGGGGTACTGTCGCACACGATTATGCAGACAGATGTCCCGAATGCGGCCACAGCGAGACAGGGGCGCTTCGAAGGGAAGCGAAGAAGAAGAATAAGTAAATCAGACGGTTAGAGGGAAATGTTAGAATGTGGCGGAAGGAAGAAACAGCGTATAGCGGGTAGCGTTTAGGGTATAGGTTTTTTGAACTTGGCGAAATGGATGGAGGCAGGGAATTAAGAAGGGAAAAGGGATAATGCGGTGTCGTGATATGAAAGTTTCGATGGCGACGATTAGGATGGTAATATTTAGCCTAACTCTGTTAGCGGGGTTGTGTTTAGTGATGTATTCGCCGCGCGGAGCGAGTGAAGTGTGGGATGTATGGTCGGAGTTTAAGGCGTTTTCCGCAAGAGTGGCAGGGGATGAGGGAGCGAGACACGCGCTTAAGTACGGTGGAGAACGTGATGACACAGACTTTGACTACCTACTAGCACGTGTGCGGATGCTGTCGGACAGATGGGACACGGCACTGCTCATCGGATTCTTCGTGTGCTTTGTGTCTGTTGCAGGTATCATTCTGGAACTGGTTAGCAGGAGACGCGAAACGATAAAGGAAGTTAGAATTAAGAAGTAAGAATTATGAAGGAAGCAGAGACCAATCCGGAAGGGGAAAAGCGGAAGGTTTCGAGATTTGCGGTAGGCGGAGTAATTATGGGTGTGGTTTTTCTGTCCTTTTGGCTGGTGCAATCTCCGCACGGCAGTTTTACCGCTCAAAGGAGGTGTGCTGAAAACATACGGGTGCTTGGAAAGTGTCTGTTAATCTATTCGTGTGGTGATGGTCCGTATCCTACAGCGGACAGATGGTGCGATTTGCTGATTGAGCACACAGATGTTGTTGAAGGAGATTTCAGGCATCCCGGAAATAAAAAAGAGCGTTGCTGTTATGCGATTAATCCGAATGTGTCTCCAAGGTCAAATCCTCGAACGGTGCTGTTGTTTGAGACCAAAGGTGGGTGGAACCAGTACGGCAGCGCCGAAATCCTGAGTTTCGACAATCATCAGGGCATCGGGTGTAATGTGCTATTCAATGACCAACACGTGGAATTCGTGGAAGCGGAGGAAGTTGGCGATTTGAACTGGGGAGAGAAGGAGAAAGGGCAGTCTGAAATGGAGATGGCGGTTCGGATGGGAAAGGCTGCGCTGGTCGAGGAAGGGTACGAGTTGGCGGAGTATCGATTGGTGGGCGTATCGAACGAGTATTGGAAGGGGCCTGAGCACTGGACGGTTACGTTTAAACCGGATAGACTGCTGGCGGAGGGGCCGGCAAATACCCCGGTGGGGACGGGTGGTGAGGTCTTTGTGCATGTGAACGTAAAGTCGGAAGAATGGTATTTGACTTTTGGAGAGTGAGTATCTGAGCCGGAGCATGTGAGACTCAAGAGACCAGGCACAAGAGGAAGTTAGAATTATGAGGAAATTAGGTATTTTGTTATTATTGGGTGTACTATTGTTCGGGTGTCGGGAGAACGGGAGCGGGAAAGAGGCTGGTGCAGATGAGGGTGTCATTGGCGTCATACTGGAAGATGGGGGAACAAGTGGTACTGTAACTGGCAATCATGGTGCTGCGATTCATGGAGGTGAGGCCGGGTACGACAGTGAGGAGTACCTCGGCAGGTTTGAACGGGGAGCCGAAGTCAAGCTGTTAGAGAGGGATGTGATAAAGAACGAATTTAAGATGCCTATTATAAAAGTCAAGGCCCTGGAGGCAAGTGGTACGGTTGCGGCGGGTGCCGTTGGGTGGGTTATCCTGTCGAAGACGAGTTTCGCTGAGTGGTATGAGAGCAGGGGTGATGGTGTGCGTATGGAGCGCGTGATTGGAATTGTCCGTGAGACAAAAGGGACGAAAGGAACCATAACTGGCAAGCATGGGGCTAGTATGAAAGGCAGCGGCGCGAGCTATAACCCAGAGTTATATTTGGGGGGCCTTAAAAGGGGCGCGCGGATAGAATTGGTTGACGTAAAAGTAATAGAGAGCAAATTTGGCCAGCCGATTATAAAAGTCAAGGCACTTACCGGTGAATCGACAGTGGCGATGGGTTCGATTGGGTGGGTGAATCTGGCGGATACGAGCTTTGCGGAGAGCTTTGTAGATGAGACCGAGGGAGGAGGCAGTGGTGAGGAAGGAACAAGCAGAAACTAAGAAGAAAGGGGATGGATATGGGAACTGAGTGTTCGTGGCGAAGGAAGCGGGAGGGAGGGGAGATATTGGGGATTATTTTGTACTGGGCGGGGTGGTGTGTATTGGCGGCGAATGTCTGCTTTGTCGGATGGGCACTTGTTACGCAGGATATTCCCGAAAAGGGGCGGTGGCAGATTGTTATGTTATATGCAAGAGCCATGGTGCAGGGGATTTTTGGGGCGCTGGTATTGTTTGGGATTTCGGCGGTACTGAGGGCGACGAACGCCAATACACGCGAGATAAGGAAGCTTATAGGCAAAGAGGATAAGTGAATTGAGAAAGTAGGAGATGGTATTATGAAGCGGATTTTGATCTGTCTTGTCATTGTGGTGCTTGCGTCTGCTGCTCTGGCGGCAATGCGCCGCGATGGCGGGCCGACTAAATTGACGGTGGAGCTGGTGAAGGCCGGTGAAGACACAGGGAGGTACAGGCTGCTGTCGAGTGCGGAGGAGCGGGTGGACGAGGATGCGGTAGGGCTGTACAAGGAGGCTGTGGCGTCACTGCCGGAAGATATGGACCTGATGAAAATTGGCGGGTGGGTGAGGGGGCCGCTGGATGCACTGCCCCGTAAGGAGGCAGAATCGACGTTAGAGGAACTTAAGGGCACTCTGGAATCGGTTGAACGAGCTGCTAAGTGTAAGCGGTGCGACTGGCCATTTGCAGTTGTCGCGAAGCCGGAGGAGCAGCGCGGATATCGCGTGATAGCCTACGCTATTTCCTTAAAGGCGCGCCTTAAGATTGCTGAGGGCAAGTATGATGAGGCCATCAGCGCGATTCAAGCCGGTTATGCTATGGGGAGGCATTTAGGTGAGAGCAGCGTTCTGCCGCACGGTCTGGCTGGGATAGCCATTTCGGCGTTTATGTGTACTCAGGTTGAGCAGCTTGTGCAGGAGCCTGATGCACCGAATGTTTATTGGGCGCTAAAGGAGCTACCGAGACCGCTTGTTGATTTGGGTTATCAGATGAAAATGCAACTCGAAGAGGGCCGTCTTCGTACCAAGATTGAGGGCCTGATGGATAGATTAGACCGGCATGTGGCGCTTTTACAGTGTATTGAGGGACTGCGCCACTGGGCAGCGACGCACAAGGGGAAATTCCCCGGTTCGCTGGGTGAGGTTACAGAGGTCGTCATAGCAAATGACCCTGTTACAGACAAGCCGTTTGTTTACAGCAGCAGCGGCAGAGAAGCTGTTTTGAAGGGGCCCGCGCCGAAGGGTGCAGAAGGTGAGTGGGCAATAGACTACAGAATAAGATTGAAAGAGAAAGAAAACGAAAATAAAAGGAAGATGCCCAAAGACGGGCGCAAGGAATAGGTGAGTAGGGGTGTTTAGGGGGCGATAAAAAGTGGGAATTTGAGTGTTGAGGGTGGTTGCGTGGGTTGGGGAGGTGAATTTAGTTAATTTGGCGTAATTTTGTGCCGATAGAGGATTTTAGAAACAGAGCGGTGGGATTGGCTTAAAAAGAGGCACGAAAATGGGCATTGAAAATTTGTCCGAGGATATTGTTTATTCGACTCTGCCCGGCGAGCCGGAACTGGGAGGCGAACTCGATAAGCTTTGTCAAGTCGTGTGTGAGAAAGCGGTGAGTAACGTGGTGATTGACTTTTCCGATGTGGATATTGTCACATCTCCGAACCTGTCGACTTTGCTGAAGTTACGCAAGCAGCTTGACAACAATTCAAAGCGGCTGATTTGCTGCGGCGTCTCGGCGATGACGAAGGGCATTTTTACGATAACTGGGCTTGATGCGGTTTTTGAATTTGTGGATGACAAGTCGGCGGCCCTGGGCGCTCTTGAGGCACAGGGTGAGCCGGTAGCCAGCGAGTAATAGTCGCGGCGGGGCAGCAAGCAGACCTACAGAAATTATATCCTTCTTTTCCTTGCGGCATAAGTGCACTCGATGATTTTTCAGGCGGGGTCTGTCAATTTCAACCAAAGACGCCAAGATAGTTATTAGCGGCGCGCTTTGTGGTAGCCGGACGCGGAGCGTTCGAAGGCTGGTACAGAGAGGCGGAGGTTGCTGTCAGATTGTTTTTCTTTTTCTGAGCATCAGGCCGCCGAAGGCCAGTAGCAAGACGGTTGCGGGTTCGGGATTCTCGGACATATGGAAGTAGCGATAAGGACCACCTTCTCCATTGTGCTGCACCCGAATACAAAAGGCCTCTCCGTTTTCCCAGGAGCCGGTGATTCGGGCAGTGATTGGTCCTGGTCCGAGGTGTTCGTAATTTAAGTTTCTGCCGTATATGTTGACGCTCGGGCCCTGCTGGTCGCCGCTGCCGATAACGAGCTGGTGGATATATCCTCCGGAGAGATTAATCTGGCCATTGGGATTGGCGTACAAGGTGTTTATGTAGCCGGCCTGTACGCTTGCCATGGCCTGGTCGCGTACGGTCATATTCTGAATCATGCCGCCGAGGACGTTGACCGTGCTTGTGCCGCCGGCGTTGAGCGAACAGTTTATGCGTCCGCCAAGGACATTCAAGGTGCCGGACTGCACGCAATAGCTCCCGTAGGATTCGCCGTCGGTGATGTTCGTGACGGTTGCGCGGGCCTGACTGAAGGTTAATATTAGCGACAGCAATAATACGATAGAAACGGTGTGTTTTTTCATCATCCTCTTCTCCAAAGTAAGATAATTTTCTCAATATCGCAGCTAAAAAAGCTGCAGTAAATCACTCAAAAAGAGCCTTTGCTTTTTCCTTAGTCCCCTACCACAAGAAAGTTATTATACACAATCGAACTTTTTAAGTCAAGGGAAAAAATTGAGATAAATCGGTGAGGATTTGAGGAGGGGCGATTTCAATCATTTGTGCCGGGGGGCGAAAGGGGGAACGTGGATTTTGGGGAAATTTTAAGTTGTTTCGCCACAAAGAGTTAGGGTGAGCGAGCAAACCGAGGCGGGGGTAATTTTCGCAAGGTTCGCGCGGGCCGGTGCGATTGCGGGGGATGGTGTTTTGGTCGTTGGCTGGCAAATAAAAAAAATGAGGCTGCGATGAAATACAAGATATCGAAGAGGTTCGAGCGTAGGATGGAGGTGGGTGAGCGAGCCGCCGCGGTGATGCAGATGTTCGGCGTTACGGCGGAGCGGTTGGGAGAGAAGTGCTTCGGCATTGACTGCGAGTTGGAGATAGAGGAAGGCAGCGTCGTATATATCACGGGGCCATCGGGCGCGGGCAAGAGCGTGCTTTTGCGTGAGCTGGAAGAGTGCACGCCGGCGTGGGAGCGGGTGAATTTAGATGAGGTTCGGCTGGAGGACGAGAAGGCGGTGATAGACTGCGTCGATGGGGACATTGTGCAGAGTCTGAGAATATTGAGTGAGGCGGGGCTGAGCGATGTATTCTGCGTGGTGGAGCGGTGCGGTAATTTGAGCGAGGGGCAGAGGTACCGGCTGCGATTGGCGATGGCCTTAGCGGCGGGGAAGAAATATGTATTTGCGGATGAGTTCTGCTCGACGCTGGACAGGATAACGGCTTCGGTGATTTCGTACAACGTGCAGAGATATGCGAAGCGGCGGGGCGTGACGTTTATATTGGCATCGAGTCACGAGGACATATTGATTGATTTGCTGCCGGACGTGTTGGTTGTGAAGGAGCTATCGGGGGAAACAAGAATTATCTATAAGAAGAGGTAAGGTGCGGGGCTGTTCGGTTACAAAGGAGTTGGAAGTTGTTAAAGGGGAAGTTAATGATTATGAGCGGCTGGCTGGGTATCACTATCGGGAAAGGAAGGCTGGGCCATTTGCGCGGATATTTGCATTAAGGGCGAGGGGACATTTAGCGAGGCGGAGCGGAGTAAAGACGGTGGGCGT
>CP070830.1:900500-903749 GCA_020344865.1 Planctomycetota bacterium | reverse complement strand
GAGGAGGGGATTTATAGTGGTGAGGGGAATAGGGATTTGGATTTTGGCGGTAAGGCGATAGTTGTTCGAAGTGTTGACCCGAATGATACAAATGTTGTTGCTGCGACAATCATTGATTGTAACGGGGCACAGGAGGAACATCATCGAGGGTTTTATTTCCACAGCGGGGAAGATGGTAACAGCGTTGTGGCGGGGTTTACGATTATGAACGGGTATGCTGGTTACGGAGCCGGTATTGACTGTGACTCGTCTAGCCCGGTCATTATTAATTGTAATTTTATTAACGGGACGGCCAAGAATTGGGGGGGAGGGATTAACTGCTACAAGTCGTTGGCGAAGATCGCCAACTGTACGTTTATGGGCAATTTGGCTTTTGAAGGTGGGGCCATCACAAGCAGCAGCTACTGGGACTATTTATGTGCCCCAGTTATTGAGAACTGTTTAATAATTGGTAACACAGCTTCCGGGAGCGGCGGTGGAATTAATAGTGACGTTTTGAGCACACCGACGATTTCGAACTGTACAATTATGGGCAATTCCGCCGGTGAGTACGGTGGGGGCGGGATATCAATATTTCAAAGCAACCCGACCATTAGCAACTGTTTGATTGCAGGTAACGAGTCGGACAATTTTGGCGGTGGTATTCTTCAGTGGTATGACTTTGAAGACGGTTCGAAGATTATCAACTGTACAATTGCGAGAAATTCGGCGAGTGATGGTGGAGCTATCAGATGCACGAGTAAGATGACAGTTGTTAACTCGATTTTGTGGGGCAATTCGGCTGCTATTGGCGGAGAAGTGTCAAGACAGGGCCCTGTAAGTTTCAGCTATTGTGATATTAAAGGCAGCGGGGGAAGCGGGCCGGAGTGGAACTCAGATTTTGGGCACGACGGCGGTGGCAATATCGATGCAGACCCGATGTTTGCGCTGGCAGATGATTATCATATTATGGGCGATTCGCCGTGCGTGGATGCAGGTGAGCCTAACCACGTGGTCGAGCCAAATGAGGCCGATTTAGACGGGAATCCACGGATTCTGGATGGGGATGGCGATGGCAATTCAACTATTGATATGGGTGTGTTTGAGTACAATCCGACCGTTGCTACAATAGCAGTGTCTTCTGTGAGCTTTCGGTGCGTCGATGGTGGGCCGAGACCTGAACCTCAGATACTTATGGTAAGAAACTGCGGGACGGGGACTCTACGGTGGGAAATAAAGGAAGACTGCAACTGGCTTGAAGTTATGCCAACAAGCGGTGTATCGAGCGGGGAAATCAACGAGGTTATCGTAACGGTGGACCATAACAATCTGGTTGCTGGGCGTTACAGTTGCGTTGTTACTGTGGTTGACCCAAACGCCACAAATAGCCCTGTGGAGGTTCGAGTTCCGCTGCGAGTCGGGGCGCTGTTGCGCGTTCCGGAGGAATTCGATACGATACAGGCTGCAATAGATGCGAGTGAAGACGATGATGTGGTTTTGGTGGCTGATGGCAACTACACCGGTGAGGGGAACAGAGACCTAGATTTTCGGGGCAAGGTTATTACTGTTAAATCTGAAAATGGCCCGAATGGTTGTGTTATCGACTGCGAGTATTCCGCACGTGGTTTCTATTTCCACAGTGGGGAAGGAGAATATTCGGTCGTGGAGGGCTTTACGATCATCAACGGCGATGCTGGTGAAGGCGGCGCGGTATCTTGCGAGGGCAGCAGCCCAACAATAAGTCGTTGTATTTTTCGCTCTAACTGGGCCGGTGAAGGAGGAGGGATATACTGTCGGTGGTCGAGCCCAACGATTGCTAACTGCATAATCCGGAACAACACGAGCTGGGAAGGCGGCGGAATCTTGTGCTGGGAGAACAGCAACCCGGTGATAAGCAACTGCAAAATCACCGGTAACTCAGGAAGGGGCGGTGGGGGAATTTGCTGCTGGGAAAGCAGCCCGAGCATCAAGGACTGTGTGGTGGCTGAGAATAGAGGCCAAGAAGGCGGGGGGATTCACTGTTCTTCGGGTAGTAATCCTACAATTACAAGCTGTACAATCTTAGGCAACCGAGCAGAAGAACGTGGTGTTGGCGGGGGGATATGGTGCAGGGACGGCTACCCGGGAATCATCAACTGCATTATCGCCGGTAATACGGCGCGAGCTGGCGGTGGAGTGATTGGATGCGAAGGCAGTATCACCAACTGCACTATAACGGGGAATAGGGCATGGGACAGAGGTGGTGCCCTGTCACACTGTAGGGGCGAGATTACGAACTGTATAGTATGGGGGAACATCGCAGGGGATAGGTCGCAATTGAATTCTTGCTCGGAACCGAATTACAGTTGTGTTGAGGGCTGGGCTGGTGGCGGTGAGAGTAATATAGATTTGGACCCATGTTTTGTTGAGGCGGGCTACTGGGGGGATGCTAATGACCCTAATATAGTAATTGAGCCGAATGACCCAAATGCAGTTTGGATTAATGGTGATTATCATTTGTTAGAGGGTTCGCCTTGTATTGATGCGGGCGACCCGAATTACGCGGCGGGGCCGGGGGAGACTGACCTGGACGGCAAGCCGCGGGTTGCGGACGGTGACGGCGACGGGGAGGCGGTGGTAGATATGGGTGCGTATGAGGCGGAGCCGCCGGCGATTGAGGTGGGAATGAAGATTACGCCGCAGACGCTGAATTGTGAGAGCGAGGGCAGGTGGGTGAAGGCTCATATTGTTTTGCCGGAAGGGTATTGGCCGGAAGATATAGACGTGAATACGCCGGCGGCGATAGAGCCGACAGGGGCAGAGTCGGAATATATAAAGGTCTTCGATAAGGGCAGGGGCAGGTTCGTGGTGGAGATTGGGTTCGAGAGGGAGGCGTTTTGTGCGATGGAGCCGGAGGGCGAGGACGGATATTTGGATGTTAAAGTTACGGGGTGGCTGTTGACTGGTCGGAGATTCGAGGGGACCGATACGATAAAGATTGTGAATCAGCACTGGCGGCATCGTGAGCGTATTAGACCCAAGACATTAGACACCGGACAGAAGAGGAGTAAACGGGTAGACGAGTAAATAAGTAGATGCGCTGCGGTTTGAGGGTCATGCCGTTTTGGAGAGGTTATTTAGGCAGATTTGGGCGTTTCTTTTTAGTATTGGGAGGCCGGGGCGTTTGATGGGGGAGTCGGCGAATTCGGTGTTGAACCGGTCTTCGGTCATTTGCATGATTGTCCGGAGGTTTAGACTTGCGCGAGCGGAGTAGAATTTAAAGTCTTTGTT
>CP070830.1:894550-900400 GCA_020344865.1 Planctomycetota bacterium | reverse complement strand
GCCGAAACCGGCGTCATGCCCAATACCGCCGAATTGATTTCACAGGGGGCATTCAAAAAAATGCTCTCCTCAATCCCTGAGGTCTCTTCCGTAGCATGGTCTTCAATGATTACCGGCCAAAATCCCGGCGCACACGGCGTCTTTGGCTTTATGGATTTGCATCCTGATTCCTACAAAATGAAATTCCCAAACTTCAGCGACCTGAAGGCACCGCCCTTTTGGGACTTGTGGCACGGCAAATCCGTAATAATTAACGTTCCATCAACCTACCCCGTTCACGAAATGAACGGCGTCCTTATCTCCGGCTTCGTATCCATAGACTTCGAAAAAAGCATTCATCCCAAATCACTGATTGCTCCCTTGAAAGATATGGACTATCGCCTCGACGTCGATTCTCAAAAAGCCCACAGTGATATGGACGCCTTTCTCAAGGACTTGGACGCAAGCCTTGAGGCAAGAATTGAAGCATACCGCTATCTCTGGGAAACGCAGGACTGGCAAACCTTTATGCTCGTCTTCACGGCCACCGACCGATTAATGCACTTTCTGTGGGATGCTTACGAGGACAAGAACCACAAATACCACAGTCTGTTTCTTGAGCATTTTAGAAAAATCGACCAGGCCGTTGGCGAAATCGATTCCCGGCTTAATGACGACGACTTGCTGATTATGCACTCCGACCACGGCTTCGAAAGACTCGACAAAGACATCTATATCAGTTACCTCCTTGCGGAACAAGGCTTCCTGCAGTTCAAGCAGGACCAGGACATAGCCCTAAACAACATCTGTTACGGTACAAAGGCGTTTGCCCTCGACCCAGCCAGGATTTACCTTAACCTCAAAGGCAAGTACCCCTGCGGTTCTGTCGATGTAGCTGAAGCAGAGGATATTCTCCGCCAGCTCGAGAACCTCTTCCAATCTTTGGAGGTAGACGGCAGAAAGGTAATCAGAGACGTATACAGAAAAGAGCAGATTTATTCCGGCCCATATCTCGAAAACGCACCCGACTTAATCCTTGTCGGCGCCGACGGTTTCAATCTCAAGGCAAGTGTCAAGGCCGACAAACTCGCAGACAAGGCCATCTTTACCGGCAAGCACACCCAGGACACCGCCTTCTTCATAGCAAAGGGCCTCCGGGACGAAAACATCATCCCCGACCCACTAACGGTGTCCGATATAAAACAAATAATTGAGAAGGCCAGAAGTTAGGCGTCGAAGCCGGCAACTATTCTTAAGTTTTCGAAACCTGCCCGCGAACCTTAGCCTCTTTTATACAGCTATACAGTACCGGCACAACAAGCATCGTAAGAACCTCAATCGTCATCCCCCCAAACGATGGTATCGCCATCGGCACCATAATATCCGAACCTCGTCCCGTTGACGTAAGCACAGGAATCAGTGCCAATATCGTCGTTGCCGTCGTCATAAGGCACGGCCTAATCCTCCGCGTCCCCGCCTTAATTACGGCCTTGCGAATCTCATCTACGTCTTTCACTTGCCTGTCGCCGAATGACTGTTCAAGATAGGTACACATAACCACTCCATCATCCGATGCTATCCCGAACAAAGCCAGAAAGCCCACCCATATGGCAACACTCAGATTAATCGGATGCACCTGGAACATCTCCCGCATATTCACCCCGAACAGGGAAAAATCCAGAAACCACCCCTGACTGTACAGCCATATCATCAAAAATCCGCCGCCCCATGCGACAAATATCCCGGTAAAAACCAGCAGCGAGGTCGTCGCCGACTTGAACTGTAAATATAGAATCAAAAATATAATAAGCAGAGCCAATGGTATAACCTGCAAAAGCTTCTTCTTGGCACGAACTTGATTCTCATAAGTCCCGGCAAATTTATAGCTGACTCCTGCAGGAAGCTCAAATTCACCGCTTGCGATTTTTTCCTTCAAATAACGCTGGCAATCCTCGACAACATCCACCTCGGCGTATTGCGGCCTTTTGTCGAATATAACGTACCCCACCTTAAACGTATCTTCACTCTTTATCGCCTGAGGGCCGGCCCTATATACCTCGTCGAGCTCGTCGAGATTCGTCAACTGTACCAGCGGTATCTGGGCCCCATCCGCCGCCGGAACTAAAATCTTGCCCAGCGTCTCAATCTGGTCCCTCAGCTCCCGCATATATCTGATGCGCACTGGATATCGCTCACGCCCTTCAACGGTGGTCGTAATACGTCTGCCGCCTATCGCCACCTCAATAACGTCCTGAACGTCCCGGATGTTAGCTCCATATCGAGCTATCGCTTCACGGTCTATGTCTATCTCAATGTACGGCTTGCCTACAATCCGGTCGGCTATCACCGTCGAAGGCTCGACACTCGGAACTTCCTTCAGAAGACGCTCTATCTCAATACCCACTCGCTCGATGGTATCTAAGTCGGGCCCTTTGATTTTGACGCCCATAGGTGCCCGCATACCGCTTTGCAGCATCACAATTCTCGCTGCTATAGGCTGCAACCTTGGAGCGCTCGTTGTACCGGGTATCTCGCCTGCCGCCACTATTTCATCCCAAATGTCATCGGGCGTTCGAATATTATCCCGCCACTGTCTGTATGGTCGGCCGTGTTTATCAGGGATAAGTTCACCGCTCTCATCCCGCACAAATTCCCCCGCCCTCCTGTCGTAACGAAAGCGAACCCGCCGCCCGTTTTTGTCAAGAATGTACTCCGACTTATAATTAATTACAGTCTCAACCATCGATATGGGCGCCGGGTCAAGAGCGCTCTCCACGCGTCCAATTTTACCCACTACCGACTCAATCTCAGGTATCGCCTGAAAAGCCATATCCTGCTTCTGCAGCACATCTAGGCATTCTCCTATGGACGCGTGCGGCATAGTCGTAGGCATGTATAAAAACGAGCCCTCATCCAGCGGCGGCATAAACTCCTTGCCAAGTCCGGCCCATATCACTGCCCCCAAAATTACCACTGCCGCCGGCACAGACAAAAAGACAACTTTGTGCCCAAGGCACCAGCCCAAAATCTTCGAATAGAACTTCTGGAAGACCCAAAAAAATAGAAGCAAACCACCTATCAACAATGCCACAAGTATCAGATTCCGCACCATCCCTTTCTCAGCCCCCAATGGCAGCCAGTGTCCGGTAAGTAGTATCCCTACAATTATGATGGCCAGAATATTCGCAATTAACGGCAGCCGTCCCCTTGTGACCGCTGGTATCTTCTCTTTCAACAAATGATAAAGCCCGATACCCCCGATTATTACTCCAATCCACCAGGCAAGCACAATCCACGAGACCACAGCAGCCGCAATTAATGCCCCGCCCAGGCCATACCGCATCGTCTTTTTGATGCTGCCTTTTACCGTAAATAGAATATGCGCCGCTGGCGGGATTATCGTCAAAGCCACTATCACCGAAGCTACCAACGCAAAAGTCTTCGTGAACGCCAACGGTCTAAACACCTTGCCCACCGCCGCTGTCATCGTAAATACCGGCAGAAAGCCCACGACCGTCGTCGCAACCGCCGTCAAAACCGCACCTCCCACCTCGCTCGCCGCCCGGTAAACAACCTCCAGTTTATTTTCCTCCGCCGTCGCCTCGTCGAGATGCCTTAATATATTTTCGCAAATGATAATCCCCATGTCCACCATCGTGCCTATCGCGATGGCAATCCCTGATAGCGCGACGATATTGGCGTCAACGCCGAAGACCTTCATCGCGATAAAGCACATCAGAACTGCTAACGGCAATAACGCACTTATCAGTACCGAGCTTCGAAGATGAAGAACTAGGACTATGACAACGATGATGGTTACCAGTATTTCTTCCGTAAGAGCCCTTTCTAACGTCCCAAGAGTTTCATAAATCAGGCCCGTCCGGTCATAAAATGGTACCACTATCACCTGCGAAACCGTCCCGTCGGCCAAAGTTTTCTTGGGAAGCCCCGGTGATATCTCTTCTATTTTCTTCTTAACATTTTTAATGGCATCAAGGGGGTTATAACCGTACCTGACAACCGCAACACCGCCCACAGCCTCCGCTCCGCCTTTATCCAATGCACCGCGCCTCAGTGCCGGCCCATGTGAGACATTCGCAATATCCTTGATAAAAATCGGCACGTTCTCACTGACCTTAACGACGGTCTTCTCTATATCCGACAGATTCTCTATAAAGCCGAGACCGCGAATCACATATTCAACCTTATTAATCTCTATGGTCCGCGCGCCAACGTCGACGTTTGACATCTTCACGGCCATAAATACTTCGTCAAGCGTCACGTTGTGGGCACGCATTGCATCAGGGTCAACATCTATCTGGTACTCCCTGACAAATCCCCCTACCGAGGCCACCTCACTTATCCCCTCGGCGCTCATAAGTGCATACCGCACGTTCCAATCCTGAATCGTCCTAAGTTCATCCAGGTCCCACCCGCCTGTAGGATTGCCCTGCTCGTCACGGCCTTCCAGCGTATACCAAAAGATTTGCCCCAGCGCCGTTGCGTCTGGCCCCAAAGCAGGCTGTACCCCCTCCGGCAGTGAGCCCGCCGGCAGACTGTTAAGCTTCTCCAGAACCCTGCTTCTGGACCAGTAGAAGTCCCTTCCCTGAATAACTCTTTCATATAGTGAAAATTCGTCAAAGATAATGTAAATAGAGCTGAACCCAAACATCGACGTGCTTCGAATGGTTTTTACGTCTGGAACTCCCAACAGGGCCGTTGTCAGCGGATACGTAATCTGGTCTTCTACATCCTCCGGCGAACGCCCCGCCCACTCAGTAAAGACTATCTGCTGGTTCTCGCCAATGTCGGGTATCGCGTCGACAGGAACAGGATTTCGAGGCAGTCCCCACAAATCCCAGTCAAACGGAGCCGCCCTGAGGCCCGCCCCGACAAAAATTACCACCAAAAGCCCCACCACCAGCTTGTTCTCAAGGCAGAACCTTATCAACCGGTCAATCACTGACGCTTTCTCTTTGTCTGGGCCATTCATTATCTTGCTGCGTAACTCACTGTTTACTCTTTAGTTCTCAAACTGCGGCAATTGCGAGATGTACTTTTCAGGTTCCTTCTCAAATTCCTCCTTGCACCCCGGACAGCAGAAATAAACTTTCTTGCCTTTATACTCGGTGAAAAGACTCTCATTGATTGCTCCAGCCATTACCGGGCAGGTTGTCTGCTCAATTGCCTCCGAAGCAACTTCCGTCGTTTCTGTCGGTACGGCAGGCTCCGACTTTTTCTTGCATCCATTCAGAATAACCACCCCGACAAGCAAAATACCCACCAGCAAAATAACCGCCTTTAATTGTTCCTTCTTATCGCTCATCTTTATTCTCCCGTTCATAACACGCATTCAATCTTGATTTGTATAAAGGCCTTTTTCCGATTCAATGATTATGGTGACCTCGCATGGGTGCCTTTTCTGCTTTTGGGCTCATCATGCTTGGCCTTGCTCGTATCTGCAGCGCAGAGTCTATCTTAAAATTACCGCTGGTTACCACGACTTCCCCCTCATCAAGGCCTGATTTGACTATATAATAATCACCCGCGCGAGGACCCAACACTACTTCTCGACCCTCATACGTGGGCGTTTCTCTTTCAGGCAACTGAACATAAACAACCGCGCGCGCTCCCGTAATCAACGGGGCTGATACAGGAATGACCAATGGCGCTTCCTTGGGAGCATCAACCTTCACATAGCCGAGTGATTCGGTAGTTACCAAATCCATACCACAGATATCACAGCTTCCAACTTCATCCTTAACTACACCGGGATGCATCGGACAAATCCACTTGCCTGCCATCGCCTCATCCATAACCCGCCCACCTTGCGCGACCTTCGCACGCACCACCGCGCGAACAAACATCTCT
>CP070830.1:891018-894450 GCA_020344865.1 Planctomycetota bacterium | reverse complement strand
GTTCCGCCTGCACTTACAAAGGGCAGGGGTATGCCTTTTGTTGGCAGGACAACGGTAACGACGCCAATATTAATGGCGGCCTGAATGCCTATTGTCAAGACGATGCCGGCGGCTAAAAGCCGGCCGAAACGGTCCTGGCAGCGGATAACGACGAGGATTCCCAGCCAGATGAAAACAATAAACAACGCAATAACCGCCATGGTGCCTACAAAGCCGAGTTCTTCGCCTATAATGGCGAAGATAAAGTCAGTTGTATCCTCCGGTAGGTGGCCATATTTGCAGATTCCTTTACCTAAACCTTTGCCTGAGATGCCGCCGGAGCCGAGGGCGATGAGGGACTGGTTTGCCTGATAAGCGGCGGAATCGGCCCATTTGGTCGGGTCTAAGAAGGCGGCGAGGCGGCGGATTCGGCCTGGAAAGTGGATTAATGCCGCCAAAAAGCCGGTTGCGGCGAATGGGAGGGGGGTTAAGATGTGCCACCATTTAGCGCCGGCGATTATCAATATCAGAAGGCTCAGAAGGGCAATAAACGCGGCGGTGCCGAAATCCTCGATGACTATTAACCCGACTATCAGGGCAATAATCAGACAGAGCGGGACGAACCTCTTCCAGTATAAGTGCATGGTATTGCGAAACTTATGGCAGAATGCGGCGAGGAAGAAGACGACCGCCCACTTCGCGAGCTCGGATGGCTGGAAGCTTATTGTGATTGGTCCGGCGGGGATACGGAGCCATCGACGCGCTTGGTTTACTTCAGTGCCGAACCGTGGGAGCAGGACGATTATAAGTAGTGCTATACTAAGGACTAACAGGTAGGTGGTAGATGATTTTAGCCAGCCGGATTCGAAGGTGAATCGGCGATAATTGAAGCGGGAGACGGTGTAGATGAGGGCACAGGCGATGGGAAAAAAGAGGATTTGGCGGAGCGGGAGCAAATCGTAAAACGCGCGTAAGTTCAGCTCCTGAGCGAGGTTAGCGCTTGCGGAGAAGACGAAAACGACGCCGAAGGCCATCAGGATGATGACGACCTTGGCGATGTAGTCGTCGAGCGGGCTGTCGTTTTTTATTGTAAGCACTTGTAAACGCTACACTTATAAGAGCTGGCTCCGTGCTGAGTGCGCGGAGCGCTCAAGGTATATTTTCGGCTTGTTTGGCGAGATTGCAGCAGAAAATGTGTTAAATTGCGGCCGGTTGAGGCTGGGCGAGCTTCGTTTTTAGGGTAAAAACGCAGGTGAAAAGTTTCCCGGGCGGGAGGGGACCCTTGATATTGGGCGAAAAAGGCAGGTGGGGTGTTTGGAAAAGTGTTTGAACGTTTGAAAATTTGTTAAAAGTTTGTGAAAAGTTATGAAAAAGAGGGCGCAGAAGTTGTAAGGAATGCTAAAAAGTGGGCGCAAAGTTTGAAAAAATGGGAAGATTTGCGCGCGGTTGGCGAAAATCGGTAATTGGTAACTGGTGAATGGTAATTTGGGGGAGTTTGAAGGTTAAAGTGGAAAGTTCAAAACCACAGTGGAAAATTTAAAGCTGTTGATACTTGCCTACGGCATTATTTCTGGGTCGCGGCATTGGAAAGGTTGAAGTTGTGGATGGAACTCATCAACAAGCATTCTTCGACTTGACTTTAGGATGGGCAGGACAGGCGAGGGGGCGGCTACGGCAGCGGCAAACAGGAATAGCTACTATTAAGAACGAAAAATAAAAAAATTGGCGAAAGGGGAGAATTTTGGTTGACGTGGGTACGGGGACAGGGTATATTTGGAATGACCGCTTCATAGTCTTGCGGTGAAAGTAACTCTACACCCGCTTTCGTACCGGCGGATGCAGGAGCGGGAGAAACATCATCATTTGGCAGGTCGTATCGGCAGCAAGAGGGCTTTTTCCCGCGGAAATGAGGTTTTTTTGCGCGTTCGGCGGTTTTGCATGCGCGCAGAAGTGAGGATTGCTATCGGATGTTCGGAGGAAGCAGGTATGGACAAGGGTGGGTATTCGGGGGAAATGGAAGATTAAACGTTAAAGCGGAAAGTGTAAAGCCAAAGCGCAAAAGTAAAAATTCATGTGGTTTTTTTGAAATATTGAGATTTTTTTGAGAGGGTAAAGGGATGAAGGGTGCAAGAATGCTGGAAATCGTGGGGGTGGCTGTGGGGGTGGTTTTGGCGGCAATGGCGGGGCGGGCGGGAGCAGACACGCACTACGTCTCGGCCGGGCAGAGCATCCAGGCGGCGCTGGATGACCCGTGCACGGTGGATGGCGATGAAATCGAGGTTGCGCCGGGGACGTACTACGAGGCGATCGATTTCAACGACAAGGCGGTACGGCTGTACAGCAGCGGCGGCGCGGGCGTTACGACGATAGACGCCAACGGCGCGTATCACGCGGTTCAGTGCGTCAGCGGGGAGGACGCGAATACCATCTTAGAGGGCTTTACTATCACGGGGGGCAATGCCAACGGCTCGGGTACCGACGGGTACGGCGGCGGGATGTACAACTACTTGAGCAGCCCTACGGTGACGAACTGCACATTCAGCGGCAATTTGGCACAGTGGGGCGGCGGGATGTACAACGACGGTAGCGGCAGCACCCCCACGGTGAGCAACTGCATATTCAGCGGCAACGAGGCAACGACGCAGGACGGCGGCGGGATGGGTAATACATACGCTAACCCGACCGTGACCAACTGTGTGTTCACCGGCAACTCCGCTTATGACACAGGAGGCGCCATGGCCAACGGCTACAACAGCCCGACGGTGACGAACTGCACATTCAACCAGAACGTGGCGAATGGCGCGAACGGCGGCGGCGGGATGCGCAACTGGTCCAGCAACCCTACAGTGACGAACTGCATCCTTTGGGGCAATACGCCGGATGAGATATCCAGCGGGGGGACCAGCGACCCAAATGTCACGTACAGCGACATAGAGGGCGGCTACACCGGCGACGGGAATATCAATTTGGAGCCATTGTTTGTCGACGCAAACGGCGGGGATTTGCGGCTGGTATCGTCGGCGTCGCCGTGCGTGGATAGCGGCAACAACGATGTCGTAACTGAGCCGAATGACCTGGCGGGCAATGACCGAATCGTTGACCGCGACCTTGACGGGACGGCCACCGTGGACATGGGGGCCTATGAGTTACAATCTAAAGACATTCATAATATCAGTCAGGACGCCTACTATGAGACGATACAGGCGGCACTGGATGACCCGTGCACGGTGGATGGCGATGAAATCGAGGTGGGTCCGGGGACGTATTACGAGTCGATCGATTTTGGCGGCAAGGCAATAACGCTGCGGAGCAGCGACCCGAATGATGCGAACATCGTGGCAGCGACGATTATTGACGGGACGGGCCACTATCACGTTGTGAAGTGCGTGAGCGGGGAGGACGCGAATACCATCTTAGAGGGCTTTACGATCACGGGGGGCAATGCCAACGGCT
>CP070830.1:888052-890918 GCA_020344865.1 Planctomycetota bacterium | reverse complement strand
TTTGCGGCGGGACAAAAAGGTATCTTTACAGAAGAGGTCATACAGGCCGGGCCGCGAACCACCAAAATCGCCGTAATCAGGTTAGAGGGCATAATAGACGGTCAGCAGGCCGAGGACCTCTATCAGCAGATTAAAGTCGCCAGAAAAGATGACCAAGTGAAGGGTTTGATTATACGTGTCAACTCGCCCGGTGGGACGATTTCGGGCAGCGACCAGATTTACAATGAGATATTGAAGTACCGGCAGGAAGAAGAAAAGCCAGTCGTCGCATTTATGCAGGGCGTTGCGGCGTCGGGCGGCTATTATACGTCGGTGGCGTGTGAGAAAATCGTAGCTGAGCCGACTACGATAACGGGCTCGGTGGGCGTTATGGCGGGATACTTCGTTTTGCAGGAACTGCTGGAGAACAAGCTGGGCATTCAACCGGTCGTTTTCAAATCAGGCGAGAAAAAAGACTGGCCGAGTCCCTTTGAAGCAGTCACGGATGAGCAGCGAGAGTATATAGAAGAGAAGCTAATCGGCCCGGCTTATAACAGATTTGTGCAGGTCGTCGCCGACGGCAGGGAGGTGCTTACGTTAGCCGACGTCGAACGCTTGGCTGACGGCAGTATTTACAGTGTCCACGAAGCGCTGGAGGAGAAGCTGATAGACGAAATTGGATATTTGGATGAGGCGATAGAGCTGGTCAAGTCACTCGCAGGCGTTGAAGAAGCAATGGTAGTGGAATATGAAAGACCGTTTTCTTTGGCGGGTTTTTTAGGCGCACAAACCGGCAATATTCTAAGAATCAACAAGCGCACGCTTTACGAACTGAGCAGTCCACAGGTATTATATCTTTGGACACTTTAGCAATCCGGCTATGAATTTCTGGAGCCGGAGGGCTAAACACTTAACACTGTAAAAGATATATATAATTGTGTGGGGCGGTGGGCATTAAAAATCAGGGAGAATTTTATGGTTTGGGCGGTGATTATTATTGTCGTTGTTGTATGTGCAGCGCTGTTTGTCGCACGTGTCTACTCGCCGAGGAGCAAGACGCCGGAAGGAACGTCTCAGACGCCGGCAGGGGATGAAGGCGATGGCGGCGGGGACGGCGACGGCGAGTAGTCAGGCAAACTGTGAAAGGCCCTAAGCACCGCAGCGTATGATTTCTGTCAGGTAAAAGGAACACATAATGGATTTGAGACCTAAGGAGAGTCTGTCGGATTCAGAGATACAAACCGGTCTGGATTATGTCATCAAAGACGGTATTGCTTCGCAAGCGATGGGGATACTTACCGGCGGAGCATTCCTTGTCGCTTTTGCAATCAAACTTGGCGCGTCAAACCTGGTAATCGGATTACTGGCCGCGATTGGACCGCTGGCCCAGCTACTGCAATTGCCTGCAATTCTATTGGTTGAGAAGGTACGAAACAGGCGGGCCATCGTTGTGGTCACGGCAGCTCTGAGCCGACTATGCTGGCTAATAATCGCTCTGATTCCTTTTCTGTTCGGCGGCAAAATCGGACTCGCTGTTTTACTTACGCTGTTGATCGCGGTCTCAGCTTTTGGGGCGGTTTCGGGCTGCAGCTGGAACTCGTGGATGCGTGATTTGATACCGCAAGAGAGGCTGGGGTCATTTTTCTCCAAAAGAATGAGGATAGCCACCGGCGTAGGAATCGGTCTTAGCGTGGTCGCCGCTTTGTATCTGGATTTGTGGAAGAAGGTCTTCGCTGAGCACGAGGTTTACGGGTATTCAGTTCTGTTTTTAATAGGGTTTGGTGCGGGGGCTATGGGGCTTTACTTTTTGGCCAAAACTCCCGAGACGCGGATGCCAGCAGCAGAAGAAAAGCCCAAAATCCTGAGACTTCTTTCGGAGCCCTTCAAAGACGAAAACTTCCGGAAGCTGATTGCGTTTCTATGCTCGTGGAACTTTTCGGTCAATCTTGCAGGTCCGTTCTTTATGGTTTATATGCTTAAAAGACTGGGTCTGAGCATGTCGTTTATCATAGGTCTTTCGATTATCAGCCAGGTTATGAACTTTGCGTTTCTGCGAATATGGGGCAGGTTTACGGATGTCTTCAGCAACAAATCGGTGCTGGCAATCAGCGGGCCGCTATTTATACTTTCAATTCTTGCCTGGACTTTTACCACTATGCCAGAGAAATATGTTTTGACGATACCACTGCTAATTTTGATACATATTGTGATGGGGCTCGCGTCGGCAGGGGTCTCCCTGGCTTCGGGGAACATCGGGCTCAAATTAGCACCACGGGGCCAGGCAACCGCATACCTTGCTACGAATACGATAGTCAACTCGTTGGCTGCGGGAATAGCTCCTATATTAGGCGGCAAATTTGCCGACTTTTTTGCGGGTCGAGAACTGGAGTGGACACTGAGATACACGAGTCCCGGCGGTGAGTTCAGTCTGCCGACGTTGAGCTTGCAGCAGTGGGATTTCTTTTTCTTCTTTGCGTTCGTTATCGGTTTGTATTCCCTTCATCGCTTAGCCATGGTAAAAGAGACCGGTGAAGTCGAGGAAAAAATCGTTATGAATGAGCTTTTTGATGAGGTTAAGGGCCAGGTTAGAACCCTGTCATCCGTCGACGGGCTGCGTCAGATGGTGAGCTTTCCGTTCGCCATGGTTCGGAGTCTGGCAGGGCAAGCTAAGAAAGCAGGTGGAAACAGCCTCTCGGCTGAAGGTCAATCAAGCGATTAATAAGAGGATTTTGTAATATGGAGATTTTTGGTTCGGACACATTTACTTACATTGTACTGCCGGCGCTGATTTTCCTTGCGCGTGTTTGCGACGTCACCATAGGCACCATACGTATTATTTTCGTTTCGAGGGGGCATAAATTTCTGGCGCCGCTGGTCGGTTTTTTTG
>CP070830.1:882170-887952 GCA_020344865.1 Planctomycetota bacterium | reverse complement strand
TATGACAGTTCTTATTCAAAATCGGCTGAATTATACCTCATATCCAGCCCTTTTTCAACAATTATCTTGCCGCTCAACGGCCACAGTGAAAACCGCCATTTATGGGCCTGTCAAGCAGGTTTCGCACTGTAATCGCATAAGGCTCTCTTTTGCCAAGGATATTTAACAGTCGCCGGTATCGCCCTGAGCGTCAGCAGCCGGACACGAAGTGCCTATGTCACGAAGGCTCCCTGAAGGTTCCCCGCCTGGAAAGTATTGATGCCTTAATATTTGGAGCCGACTTTGACAGCGACTTTTCGCGTCCTGCCCTGGCAGCTTTCACATTCGCAGATACCAACGTGTCGCAGATGAGAAGTTCCGGCGAGCTTCTTCGTCTCAACCAACTTTGCGCCCTTCGCGCTCATCTTGCGAAACGCCAGCTTTGACTCTCGCTTATTGAGCGAACCAACCGCGTCCGCTACAACAATAACCTTCTTGCCCCGCTGGAGCAAACCAAGCGCCGCTGCTTTAACAGCACCCTCCGCACTGGCGCCAATCAGGATGAAGTTTTCAGCACGAACCTCGCTAAGCAGCCGCTCTATACGCGGCTCGTCGAACGGGTCAATGCTGCGCTTATGCAGAATAACCTGCCTGTATCGCCGCAGCACGTCCTCCGGAAAATCACTACCGTCATCCGCGGCAAAGCTCGCACGATTGTTCAGCAGCGTGTATCTTATCTTTTCTTGCCCTTCCGTCCCATCCATGCAGTAGCCGGGCTCACTGGCACCGTTGCCGTTTGGGTAGACCTCGCAGGTTGAGATTACACGAACGTCGTTTCGCCTCGCCCAGGCTATGATTCTCCGGACATTCGCCAGCACCCTTCTGTGATTGCCTATGCACGAATTGCCTCTGGCGAGAAAGAAGTCCTTTTGCGTATTGACGTCAATCACAATGTATCTCCGCCGCTTTTTCATCAATTGCCTAATCATTTCTCAGGTTCCGTCGCCGAGCCTTAACAACACGTCCTATAACTGTTACGCTCCGGTATATAATCAGTTCACAGCCTTTCATCGATTACTACGCCCCGCGGCTTTAGTCTCTACGCACCCCCAAAATCGGTATTCCCCTGCCGCAATCGCCGTATTTTTTGTATAATGGCTGCCTCGAAACCGTGCTGTACCACTGTTTTTAGGAAAAGTTAGGTAATGGCAAGAATCCTCAAGGACTATCCTTCGGTCTCCCTAAAGCCGGAAGATTTAGACGGGCAAATCGATGTCTTGAAGATTTTCGGACGTCACGCCCCCCTTCAAATCGAAGTCGGCAGCGGCAAGGGCACCTTCGTCCTGAACCAGGCCAGGGCCCGGCCGGACCTCAACTTCCTCGCCATAGAGCGAGCCCGGAAATACTACCGATACGCCGTCGACCGCATCGGTAGATGGGGCCTGACGAACGTACGGATAATCCGGATAGATGCCGCCCAGTTCCTCGCCGAATCCGTCCCCGACAACTGCGTCGATTGTTTCCACATTTACTTCCCGGACCCCTGGCCGAAAAGAAGACATCACAGAAGACGCTTCTTCAACGCTCGAAATCTCGAACAGCTCATCCGATGCCTAAAATCCACGGGCCAAATAAAAATAGCGACAGACCACGCCGTATACTTCGAGGAAATTCAAATGCTACTGTCCGCTTACAGCGCGAGGCTCGAAAAGACCGATTTCCTTACCGCTGCTGGTGCGGATACCGGCGAATGGGTCGGTACAAACTTCGAAAGAAAATACCTCAAAGAGAACAGACCCATCTACACCACCGCCGTAAGAAAAATCCAATGAGCGGTCGCCGCTCCCGGATTGCCGCTTACGATAGGCTACTTGCGAATATCATTCCCCCAAATGCCTCACCACCCCATACTTGCGAGGTACGACCAAGTCCACTTTTCTGCCGGGCCCCTCCGCCAGCTTGTAATCGACGTCCATTATCTCAACGAAATCGGCCGTATATTCTTTTAAAACCCCGCAGTATTCAATTACTTTGTCCCCCCTTATTAGCTCGAGAACCACCTTGTTGCCGATATACCGCTCCAGCAGAGGCTCATAGGATGTCCCCACCGAACCCATCAGCTCCTGCTTCATCTGCGAAACGTACTTATCCTGACTCGCCAGCACGCCGGCTGCGGGACTTGCCTTCTTCGCCGCCGTCATCGCGATATTCAGAACCTCAATCACCGAGTCCCGCACCGTCTTGAACACGTTCAATATCCTTCGCCTCAGCCGCCTTAGAAGCCCCGGATGGTACGTCCTCTTAAGTTCCTTCTGCCGTGCCTTCTTATGGGCTTCGCTCAGCTGGTCATGGTAACGCACCAGCGCCTGGATATTCGGATACTCAAACTTATAGAGTATATAACTGGCCTCCTCATGGCCGTCCTGGTCCTGATGCCTTTCCGGGTAAATCAGCTCCAAGCCGGTGTTCTCGACCCGCAGCCTGCCCCAGCTGGTCTTGCCGTTCGTCTCTTCCAGAGTCACCATATTTTTCGAGAAATCCGTCAGACACTTGTCCCGCCTTAGCCTTCGTACAAACGCCCCCACCAGGGCGACCAAGACTATAAAAATTATCGTTATCGTAAGCGCATCCGGCATAATCAACTCCCGCTAAAATTACCCCCGAAAAAATAACCAAATGCCACCCCGCCGTCAAAACAAAAATCCCCAGTCCGCCTGCCAAGCGACGGGCACCCACATTCTTTTGTGACCACTAAGGCAGCTCGGCAGCATCAAAATATACGATTATCAATCACCAACCGCAACTTTATCGCTGACGCAGCAGCTTCAACGCCGCCTCCAGCACAGGATCCCGGCTTATAAGCTCCACCTCGCTTGCCTCAACAATGACATCCGGGCGAATACCCTCCCCCTCAAAGCACGTCCCGTCCGGGCGCATCGCCTTCCACGACGGCAGAAACACACTCACCCCGTTTCCTAAATTAACCGGCTTCGGATTCCCCGAACCGCCATATGACGTCTCCCCGACAAGCTTACAGCCCCCAACCTGCTTCATCATCAGTAGAAACGCCTCACAGCTGCTCATATTCGCCGGCCCCATAAGCACAACAACCTTCCCTCGGTACCTCGGGCGATGCTTGTTCGGCTCCAGCACCCGGTTATTCACCTGACCGAACCCCCCAGGCGCATCAGCCGAACGGTAAACATGCTGCGCATAAACCTTCGGCTCGTCTACAAAACACCCCGCAAACTCACGCGCAAGCGGCTCCGCACCGCCACCGTTGCAACGCACATCGATTATCAGCCCCGGTGCTTCCGTAAAATCCCAAATAGCTGCGTATGCCTGCGCCAGCGCTTCAGCATGCTCGCCCGACCAACTCGCGATGAGAATGTACCCGATACCGTCCGTGTAGCGCCCCGTATAAACCACCGAACTGAGCTGTTGCCAACCGGGAACAACATTCTTAAGGACCTCCGCGTTATAATTCCGCTTTATCTCCCGCCTGAAACCACCAACGGTTTCATCGTCAATCTTTACCCAAATATGGGCATCCTCCGCATGTGCCAGCAACTCAGCAGCCGCCTCCGCGAATCCTCGCGCGTCCTTAGCTTGCTCCATCTTCGGACCATATCGGCGAAACAGCTCATCCCAGTTCACCTTCCGCAAATCCCGATAAGAATAGTTTTCGTCGATTGCCCTGCGCAATTCCTCCATCGATTCCTTGTTCTCAACAGCGCTCGGCCTCTCGGCCTGACCCTCTTCCAACGCCCCCGTCCTGAACTTTACAGGGTACGGCCTTACTGCCTCACCTCGCACGTTCTTGAAATTCTTGTATCTCGGGCAGTTCACGCTCAGCTCATAGTCGTGATTCGCTGCAAGTTTCACGCGCATCACAATCGTTCGCTTGTTGACCCATCGCGCTCTGCCTACCGTCTTCGGGTACTTCGGCCCGCCCCCGCATATCGAAAACCCGTCCTGGTCCATGTCCTGGTCGAATACAATGCGTATCTCCCGCAGCTTCGGATTAACGTCGTCGGCGCCATTCTCAGGCACCGTTCTGACAACCTTCGGCGGCACCCCCAGCGCTACAGCCGCAAAAACTAACAAAATACCGGCCGCCATACTCCTGATATGCCCAAACGAACTCATAACCGCTCCTTTCTCTGGAAATGCGCCCACAGAAAATATCTATTTTCCCCACACGCAAAACAGCAACCTGTCACCGCCAACAATAATCAAATAGCAAGCTGACGTCAAACAGATTTTCCCAGCTCTATGGTGCGACGTTATGCCCTTGTATCTGGTCGGTACGGCTGGACTTTTTTCTTGTTTCCGGCGGCTGGTCCGACTAAAATATTGTTTAAGCGAAAGAATATAAGCAGAGCCCTTGCGTTTGGAAAGGACAAAAACCATGTGCAAGACATGCGGCTGCCGGTCGGGAAAAAAGAAAAAGTCCAAAGCCAAGAAGAAAGCAACACGTAAAAAGAAGTAAGCTTCCGGCCGGTTACTGACAATCTGGCAAATATTACAAGCGCCTTAGCTTGGCCTGTTCTCATGCGGGCTCATACGAGCCAACGGGGACGAGGATATGGCAGTGCATCCTTCTTAACTTAAAAATGCAATGTCTGAAATCCTCGATTTGAAATTTAACGCGCGCTCTACGTGCGAGGCATCTCCTGGATAATATCACCGCCCTACCGCCGCACAACTTCCACATCAGGGCAGCTCTACGACCTCTATAAAGCGAACCAGAGCACCCTTCGTTTCCGCGTGTGGCTGAATCGTACCGACCAGCCCGACCTTGCGACCCACGAAGCTTCTCAAATCCTCATCCAGTGCCGAACCGGCCGCCACCGCATAACAAATCGTCCTTTCGTTATCATCAAGTACGCGGTAGTGCAGCGGCGCCGCCTGCGGAGCGTAAACGCTCGAAGTCTGAAGCCAACCTATAACGGCAAACCTGCCCAGCTCCGGGACCTCTTCAAACTTCATGGTGCTGGTCTTATCAATCCGGCTTTGTATCTTTTGCAGTTGTGCATCCTGCAGCCTGACCTCCTTTGCCACCGACTGAGCCAGTTCGTAGCGCTCAATCTGCTTGACGGCGAACGCGGCGTAGCGTGCGGCCTTGCCGGACTCCTTGATTGCCGCAATCGCGGCCAGGCCTTCCTTTATTTGCGCGTAATTCTGCTGCTCCAGCGGCTTGGCGTGCTCGTCTTGCATACGCTTTTGCAGTTCGTAATACTCCTTGAGCTTTGCGGCCTCGAGCGGAAGGCTCGTCGGAACCACCACACGGACCTTCTCGACCTCGACCTGCGGCTCAGGCGGGGCCGCCACCTGGCCGACCGGACCGAGAGGCTCTACGTACTGGGTGCTGACCCAGAGGTACGCGCCGGTCGGTGGAACGATTTTGTAATAATCGTCCTTCTCTTCGCCCATCAATTTGACTCTGTCGCCGCGGTTGAGTTTCAACTGTACGGTCGTGGAGTGGATGGGCTTTAGCCACTCGGAGCCAGCGTATACGCGAACGGCATCGCCGGTGACAATCCCGACGGTGGGATTGTCATCTTCAATATGGATGTACTGCTTCGAAATCCAGGAGAAGCTGCCGGGCGGCGGGACTATGTGCGACCAGCTGTGCTTGCTGGCGACCACTTTTACCGTATCGCCCTTATTGATTTGGCCGGTGCGGTAATAATTCGTTCCGGGGCCGGAGCGGATATTGACATTCTCGGCGTTTATCTCGGCCACGTAGGGGAATGACGGCGCAGCCTCCTGAGCAAAGCCGACGGATGTCGAAGCTATC
>CP070830.1:872642-882070 GCA_020344865.1 Planctomycetota bacterium | reverse complement strand
GCGTGTGAAGTATTAGTTGTCACAGATGCAGCCAGGAATATTATAAGGAGCAGAGGCACTTATTTTTTGAGAAATGTGTTAACAACAGGTGCAAGGTACGGGATGATGACAATGAAGCAGTCAGTAGACAGACTTGTTGAAGAGAATGTAGTAAGCGAAGACGTAGCTAAGAGTGTTTTAGTTAATTATGGTGGGTAAGGTTTTCCAAGTGAGGTGACGAGGAAAAGAGAAGGCCAAGAGCGGTGGGAAATATAGACCCCCTAAAACGACAGATATCAATAAAGATAGAGCAGTTAATATAGTCGACCTTGCAGTGGAAGGTGAGATTGGTTGGCCACTTCAATACGGATTGGAAGGACTTTAGCGAAGAGACAGAGACCTGAAGTAATTCTGGGCCCAGTTCGGAGTCTGGGGTTCCGCCACACGGATGGCGGACAAGCCCGCCAGACGGACGGCGGGTAAACTTCGCTGCGCTTCGAGGAGATGGCGGTAGTGGTAAGGATAATCGTTAATAAGTACAGTGCGAAGGGGGTTAAGGTCTGGGAGGAGGTGAAGAATAGGATTGAAGATTGGGGGATTGAATATGATTTTGTAATGACGGGGGAGGAACATTCGGGTGAGTTGGCGAAGAGGGCGCGGGAAGAGGAGGTGGAGAAGATTTTTGTTGTGGGGGGCGACGGGACGATAAATGAAGTGGCAAACGGGGTGGAGGCGAAAGGGATTGCGTTAGGTATCATCCCGGCGGGGAGGGGGAATGATTTTGCGAAGATGTTGGGGATTAGGAGTGTTGAGGACGGAATCTCCGCGATGAAAGGCGGCCATAGTAGGTTGGTGGATGTCGGCTTTGCGAATGGCAGGTATTTTGTGAATAATATGGGTATTGGGGCGGCGGCCGGCGCGGTTCGGATATGTGACGGACTGAGAAAGATTACGGGCCGGCCGGGTTACTTAGCCGGTGTGCTGGCGGCTCTTTTCGAATGTCGGGCCTTCGATGTAGAAGTAGAGGCGAGAGATTTCAGGTTTTCGGGCAAAGTTTTAGGGATAGCGGCAGGTAACGGGAGGTATCACGGGGGGTTTTTCGCTCTTACGCCGGGGGCGGAGATAGATGATGGTCTTTTGGATGTGTGCGTAATTGGGAAAATCGGGAGGGCAAAAGGGGTATTAAGTATACCGAGGGCCATTAAAGGAACGCATGCGTTTTTGAAAGAAGCCAAGACTTTCAGAACGGATTGGCTGAGCATCCGTTCAGAGACGGCGTTTTCTGTTCATTTTGACGGAGAACTTGCCGAAGGGCGTTTGAATGAATTGGATGTGAAAGTATTGAATAAACAGTTGGAGTTCTGTGTTGGCACAAAGATGATAAGTGGTGAGTGATGAATGATAAGCGATAGTTGAGGGTTGCGGCTTCGAGTGGGATTTGGTAGATTGATTGGGCAAGAGGTTTGAAAGTTATTATCAAGGCGTGTGTACGGGAAATGTGATTTAAGGGAGATATTGTTATGGAAGGCGTGCAATTTCGAAGTCGGTTGAAAGGGAATCCGGGCGGGTATGCGCTTGTGGTTGGGCTGTTGATTGTGGTGGTGGTGGTAGGTATGGTAGTGTTCTATATGCGGATGCATGGGCCGGTGTATGAAATAGGCAAGGGCAAGTCGGATATTACACCGCCGTGGCGTCAGTGGCACAAGATACAGGTTAGATTGCGTGAGGGGCCTTTAGGGGGTCCTACCGAGGAGCAGCCGCAACTATCGAAGCCGCTGGAAATTCAGGCCCGGCCGGTGCAGGACGGCAACCAGAGGGGAGAGATAGGGTTGATGATACTTACCGATGGGACGGTGCAGGGTATGTGGGGAGGGGAATTTTTTATTAATAAGAAAGTGGACTTTCAGGTGATGAACTGCAGATTTGAGGGAATGGTCGACCCGGAGGAGGTCTATGAGGATGAAGAAGGGGAGAACCCGTCGAAGCTTTTCTTCATAGCGAAAGGTAAGTTCGTGATACTTGAGACGAACAAGGATACGGGACGTGTTCGGAGTGTTGTGGGGGATGCGTACGCGAGGGGGTGGTTGGGCCTGGACGATGAGGTCATCGGTGATGTAGTTATCACTACTGACGAGCGGAAGTTCTATGTTTATACATGGGAAGGCCGGGCGGGGGAAGTTGAGGGTATGGGAGATTTTGAGGGGCTTTTCAATCTATAGGGTCGAGTACGGGATGACCGTTATTAGTGGTGGTTGATGACGGACAGTTCGGGGGGGCCTTTTTGCCATTGGCCGGCCTTTCCCATCTCGAAACCGACGTTGAAGAGGCGATTTAATTCATCGGGGCCGAGGTTCTGCTCGCCAGCGACGAGGTAATCATCGGGGATGCTTACATAATTGAAATCGACGTTGTCGCGTTCGGCGACGCTGTAGAGGCGGTAAAGGTCGCCCCAGGAGTGGGTCTTCATGAGGGTGGAAAAGGAACGTCTGATGATTTTTAGTGTATTGCGTGGGACCTGTCTGGGCCTGGTGGCGAGTTTGCCGTTTGCTATGGCGTAGAGGGTGTAGGCGTTTTCCGAGGTCAACATTTGGGCCATAAGCTCATCGGAGACGGGTAGTGAGCCGTAGCCGAATACCTGTGTCATTGCACCGCCATCGACGTGCATCTCGTCGTAGGTCTTTCCATCGATTTCAACATCGAAATAAACGGGCGGGAAGGCACCGGGAATAGAACCGGAGGCGAGCATGACTTTGCGGAATATGTTGAGGGCATCGGGATGGCCGCTGGCAGCGATGGCTCCCATATCCCAGGCGACAAAACGCTCGGCATCGAGATTGGTAGTACCTATGTAGAGGCGTCTGCCGGCGGCGTGTTCCGCGGCGATGGCCTTTAGCAGATGCTCGTCTACATACTGCTCGATGAGTCGCTCTGAAGGCGCGGCCTCTGCAAATGACTCAGCCCATGGCCAGGGGAAGAGGCCCAAGATACCTTGGACACTCAATACGTCCTTTGTGGCAACGGCGGTTGAGAGGAGCTTCAATGTCTGGTCGTATTCCGGGCCAATAAAGACAAAGGGCGCAATTAGTGCGCCGGTACTGATGCCTGTTACGAGCTTGAACTTCGGTCTGTTGCCTGCCTCTGTCCATCCGCAGAGGAAACCCGCACCAAATGTTCCGTTGACTCCTCCTCCTGAGATAGCGAGAAAGCTGCAGTCTGAACAATGAAGGTTCTGCGGTGTGAAGCTGGGCTGGTAGCCGATATCCCAGGCTCGAATGTGGGGCATGCCGGGTATTTCGGCATCGGTTATTCGTGAGAGCGGGACGGGATTTCGGTGTAGGCTACAGCCATTAACGGCCGGTACAATAACGGCTGCGAGGACGACCAAGGCGTTTATGCGGGTCAGTCTCATAGGTATAGTTGCGATTGTTTTTATTGTTATTATCGGTTTTCTGTAGACTTTTATATTAGCCGTGGTCTGTTGTCAACAGGTCGATTAGAGGCATAGATGCACCTTGCGGTCTCTGGCGCAACGGTTATCGCCGAGGCGTTGAAGAATGTCAAGTTAAAATCTGAGTCGAGACGAGACAGAGGGCGGCGGGGGCTCAGCGCGGGCGAACGGGGTAAAGGCAGGGCGTGGATTATTGTTCGGATTGTTCTTTTGCCTGTCTCGCCTTTTTTCTGAGGTCTTCAGTTTTGCTGTAGCTGCAGTCAGTGCATCTGTCAGCGAAATCGTGGCGGACGGCGCCTCTGACGAAGACGAGGCCGCAGTTTTCGCATTTTTCGGCGCGATAGACTGTTTCCTGTTCGCATTCATTACAGACGAGTCCCGGGGTGGGGTTTTTGTTGGGGTCTCGCATCAAAGCGGCGAACTGTTCCGGCGAGGGAGGGTGCTCCTGCAGATACTCAAAGTATGCCCGCTTGCCGGTCTGGTACTCGGCGCTGCATTCGGTATTTGTGCACTTGACCCAAATCAAGTCGTTTGGGTCGATAGTCTCGATGCCGGAGGGTTTGGCCATTTCCTTTTTGTAGTCTACGTCCTTTTTGTATGTTATTGCGGCGGCGAGGGCGAAACAGATGATGATAATCAGGACCATCAGGATTTTTTTCTTATTTGCCATTTGGTAACCTCAAATATAACTGTTTAACAATCCGGTGGGAGGTCTGTTGGCAATGGTTTTCAGGCCATGTCGCCAATAATTAACATTGCTTAGCCTCCATATAAGAAATAGTTTAGCAGGCGGATAGCGAGAGTGCAAGAGATTTTCCGGAAAAAGTTTGGTTTGGCAGAGGCCGGGGGCTGCAGGGTGGGCAAGGGTGTAATTGGGGCGAAAATCGCTTTTGGGGGCTGATTATTCGGCTTTATGCTGCGATGGCAGAGTTACGGGGCTGTAGGGGGGGGCGAAAAAAAGTTTAAAATAGGGCTTGACAAAGTTAGTGTTTGCGGGTATAATACCGCGTGAGTTTGGGGGCAGGCCAGACTCATCCCCAGAAGTATTTTTGCATTTTCAACAAATTAAGATTCGCTTCGATTGCGTTTTGCGATGTGGGGCGGGGATAACTCACCGAAAGAGGCGTTTTTGGGCGCCTGATGCAAGAAAGTTAAGAGAAGATAGTAAAAGTAGAGTTATCCCGTTTGTAGGAGGACGAGCAATGGGAGCAGTCAGACGAATTAGTTTGGTAGCAATGTTGGTTTTGGGGGCGATTTTTGCGGAGGAGGCGGTCGGCGTGATTGTATTCGACTTCGAAGATGCACCGTGCTACGGGGGCGCGGCAGAGATTGAGAGTTATATGGAGGGCGTGTGCGGGTCGGATATAACGGTTGTCGGGGGGTCGGTGAGCGATGCGCTGTGGCCTGATGGTATAAGCGGGCCGCTGGGCGGCGACAACTATGTTCGCTCTTGGGGGTGGTGCAGCTCTTCGGGATTTTCCATGTCTTTTGAGGAGACACCTATAACGTCAGCGTCGTTCGACTTCGGGCTGGTTTTCAGCTCTTTATATGTTTATGCGGACGGCGAGGAGGTATTCAGTAATGGCTGGCGTTGCTGGGATTCGGGCAACTCCGGGACGATTTACTTTGATTCGCCGGTAAGCACGTTGTTGTTCAGCAGGGGCCACTTCGGGGAAATCGAGATGGACAATCTTGTGGTGACGGTCGTTCCGGAGCCGGCGACGGTATTAATACTCGGGCTTGGTGGGTTGGTACTCAGGAAGAGGCGGAGATAATTCTGTAATTTGGACTGAGGATTGAGGAGTATTACAGGTCCGGGGGTGTAACGAGGTCACCGATTACATGCGTTAGACCTGATACTACGCGAGCGAGGTGGTCGAAACATATCTTATCAATAGTATCATCTGGTGAGTGGTAGTAGGGGTAGCGGTAGGGGGCGGTGTCTGTGAGCATTATGGCGGGGTAGTTGTAGTGCCAGAAGGATTCTTGGTCGGACCAGTCAATGCCGGGGACGAATTCGGGGATGGCTCCGCCCTGCGAGGGGAATTTGCAATGCTTTCTGAATGAGGAGATGGCGGAGTGCAGGAGGTCCTTCGAGCGTGTGTTGGAGACGAAGCCGAGAAAGTTGCCGGTTGAGGGGTAGAAGATGCTGAAGGGGAAGGGGTATTTCTGGGTGTTGGGGGCGTCGGTGTAGTAGCCGATTGTTTCGAGGCTGAGCATGGCGAAGATGTTTTCGTTTTTTTCGCGGCAGGACTTCGCGTAGACGCGGGAGCCCATTTGTTCGGTCTGGAAGAAGGGCATTTCCTCGTTTGCGAAGAAGACGAAGCGGAGGGTGCGTGCGGGTTTGGTATTTTTCAGGCGGCGGGCGAGGGCGAGGTTGGCGGCGACGGCGGAGCAGTTGTCGTTTGCCCCGGGTGAGCCGAAGACGGAGTCGTAGTGGGCGCCGATGACGACGATTTGGTCGGGGAAAAGCTCTCCTGTGATTTGGGCTTCGATGTTCGAGCAGGTCTTGCCCTCGGCGGAATAATCCTGCCGGCGGGCCTGGAAGCCAGCGTCGGCGAGGGCGGATTCGATGTAGGCTGCGGCGGCTGCGAGGTTGTGGTGGTTGAGGATGTTTTTGTCGGCGATGTCGGCGGCGAGGGCGTGGATGTGGCGGCGGAGCTCGGCGCGGAGTTCGAGCTGCTCATCGGAGAGTGGGGGGAGCGGTCCTGAGTAGGATTGGCCGGGCATTTTAACCATGGTAAAGTATGCCAAAAGTAGTAGTATTATAAAAGCGAAAGCGGCGATGGCGAGGCGGATGCAGGCGCCGCGGGTGATTATTTTCAGGGCGAATTTTGGTTTCGGCTTCGATACTGGTTCCTCGTCAGACACGGGCGCATTATCGCGGAAAGGGGGTTTTAGTCAAGGGGTTGAGGGATTTGTTTTGTCATTATCTTGCTAAACTGGTATAGTAGCATTATCTTGCTATTTTCGTATAGCGTCGTGGGTGGTGCGTATTGCGAGTGCGATTTGTGGGATAAATCGGGACTGATGAAATCGTTGGGTAGAGAGAATTTCGAGCGGATAGAAGGGGCTTTCCGCAAGCATTTTCAGTTAGGATTAGAGACAACGGATATCGAGGGGGGGGTGATAAAGGAGTTGTGCAGCGGGGACTGCTATCCGGAGTTCTGCGATGTGGTTCGGAGCAGCCCGACGGGGCTGAGGAGGTGTAATAGAGAGCGGGAGCGGAGTCTTTCCATTTCGATAGAGACGGGGCAGTCTTATATAACGATATGCCATGCTGGGATAGTATTGGTTTGCGTGCCGGTGATGGACAGGGACAGGGCTTTAGGGGGGATGTTCTTCGGGAAGTGCCTCTGGGAGCCGGCGACGGAGATGCTGATTGAGGATATCGAGAAGCGATTGAAAGGGATTAAGATAGAGAGGAAGAAATTAGCGGCGACGGTAGGGAAGTTAGCGGTTATTCCAGGCAGGACGGTGCACAATGCGGCGGAGTTTCTGTTCGATTTACTGTATGAGGTCGGGGGGCTTGACCCTCGCGTGATACGGTGGCGGCGGCAGCGGGCGGAGCAGCAGTCTCAGATTGGGGAGTTCATACAGGAGAGCAAGAAGTTGGGGGCGGAGTGGCAGTATCCATTAGAGAGCGAGCGGGAGCTGTTAGGGAAGGTGAAGATAGGGGACAGGACGGGGGCGAAGGAGATATTGAATTCGATATTGGGGACGATACTGTTTCATAATCCGGGTGAGCTCGGGGTGCTGAAGGCGAGGCTGCTGGAGCTGTTGAGTATATTGAGCAGGGCGGCGGTGGAGGGCGGGGTGGACATTAATGTTATACTTGAAAAGAACCTGACGTATGTTAACAAGGTGACGGGGATAGACAACCAGGAGGATTTGTGCGCGTGGATAAGCACGGCGCTGGATGAATTTATCGAGATGGTATATTCCCATCAGGACGCGAGGAAGGTTACGCAGATTCGGCCGGCGATAAATTATATCGACGCGAATTATGACAAGCCGATAACGCTCGCGGAGATTGCGAGGGCGTCTTACCTGAGCGGTTCGCGGCTGGCGCATATATTCAAGGAGCAGATGGGGATAACCTTGATTGATTATCTGACGAGCGTGCGGATAGAGCGGGCGAAGCAGTTACTGTTAGCGACTGAGCAGAACTGCACGGAGATATGCTTTCAGGTGGGGTATAATAATCAGAGTTATTTTACGCGGACGTTTAAGGAACTGGTGGGGATGACGCCGCGGCAGTTCCGGATTAGAAACAAGAGGAGGGAGAAGATATCGGCACCGCTGTAGAAGAGATTTAACCACGGATTACGCGGATTTCTCGGAGTAAGAAAATAATCAATAATGTTTAGGGAAAAGTGTTGCGGTTAAGTGATAATTAATTATTGGGGTGGAATTTTGAGGGGTTTTTTGTTGATATTTTCGGTGCGGAGGATATACTGATATACTAGTGTAGGTTTTAAGGAGGAATTGAGAAAAGGCGTATCATCGAGTCGCATCCATTTCCCCTGCAGGAAATCCGCATTTAGATTGCGCCGGTAGGAGGCCGGGCGAGAAATGGAGGTAGATATGGATTCGCAAAAAGTGCTGAAAACGGCATTTGTAACGGTGGTTTTGGTGTGCGTATTGTGCTCGGCGGCGAGGGGGCAGTATTGCAGCGCTTCAGGTGGTGGGGAGCAATATGTCAGCGGAGTCGTTGTCGGGACACTGGCCAATACGGGCACCGGCAGTGATGGCTATGTAGATTACACAAACATGTCGATAACCATGGAATGGGGCGAAAGTCAAGTCGCGACCATAATAAACGGCCTGAGCGTCGCAGGCAGCCAGTGCGGGATCTGGGTTGACTGGAACGCGGACGGGGATTTTGATGATGGTGGGGAGACAATCGCAATGTCGGGTGGTCCGGCACTTTTCACAGGGACGGTGACTGTGCCTGGTGCAACGACCGTGGGCGATAAGCGAATGCGGATTAGGATAATGGGGGACGGGTCGCTAACGGCCTGCGGCGACACAACCTATGGTGAGGTAGAAGACTATACAATTGGTGTTGTCATACCATGGACTGGCAGTGGAGATGCGAATGACCCGTTCCAGATATGGACGGCGGCGGATATGCAGGCTATCGGAGCCGGTTCAGGTTATTGGGGTTCACACTTTAAACTGATGGCGGATGTCGACCTTTCTGCGTATACGGGAACTAGTTTCAACATTATCGGGAATGATGTGAATGCTTTCGCCGGTGTTTTTGACGGGAACGGTCATACAATCTCGAACTTTACCTACAGCGGGGCAGGGACAGATTTGATAGGGCTTTTCAGATCCCTCCAAGGTCCAGGTGCGGAGATAAAAGATTTAGTGCTTTTAAATCCTGTTGTGACGGGACATTATCATGTTGGTTCGCTGGTTGGCCAAACAGGAGGTGAGGCAAGCATCAGCAACTGTTATGTGGAGGGCGGCAGCGTTTCGGGAAATATGTTTGTCGGCAGACTGGTGGGAAGAAACTTAGGCGCAATGAGTAACTGCTCATCAGCCGGCAACGTTTCGGCAAGTGGGGATGACAGTGGTAGGGTAGGGGGACTGGTGGGGCAGAATTATGGAACGATCAGTGACTGCCATTCAGAAGGCGACGTTTCCGGACAGGGGTATGTCGGGGGGTTGGTGGGATCTGACCACGGTGGTATAGTCACCAACTGCTATACGACCGGGAGCGTTTCAGCAGGAGGTTGGGATCACGACGTCGGCGGCCTGGTGGGAAGTGGAAGTGGAAGCACAATCACCAACTGCTGGTCATCGGCAAACGTCACCTCAACCGGCAGTTATTCTATATGTATTGGCGGCCTGGTGGGAAGTGGGGGAGCAACCAACTGCTATGCTACCGGCAACGTATCAGGAAATCCCAGTTGGGGTTCGGCAGTTGGCGGCCTGGTGGGAAGTGGGGGAGCAACCAACTGCTATGCTACCGGCAGCGTTTCGGCCAGTG
>CP070830.1:869563-872542 GCA_020344865.1 Planctomycetota bacterium | reverse complement strand
GATGACCGCAAACGGATTGAGCAAAACTTTGCAAGGGAACAAGAAGGTATACCTTTTGAAGATGTGTACCGTATAGTTCGGCCGGACGGGTCGGTCCGGTGGATAAACGACCGTGGTTTTAAGGTGCATGATGACACCGGGCGAGTTTACCGCATTGCCGGGATAGCAGAAGATATTACCGAGCGAAGACACGCCGAGGAGGCGGTTCGCAGTTCACAGCATGAACTGAGAATCAGTAACCGGATTGCGGAAATTTTCCTGACTACCGCTGATGACGAAATGTATTCAGAAGTACTGCATGTTCTGCTGGAGGCCATGGAAAGCAGATATGGAATTTTCGGATACATCCGCGAGGATGACACACTTATTATCCCTTCTATGACAAGGGACATTTGGGATGAATGCCGGGTCCGTGACAAGACGATAGTATTCCCTCGCGAGAAATGGGGCGGCATCTGGGGCCGAGCTCTGGTGGAAAAAAGAAGTCTGTTTGCGAATGAAGGCTTACACGTACCCGAAGGACACGTTCCGGTAACAAGGGTTCTGGTTGTGCCAGTTATGTATGCCGGAAAGGTAATCGGACTGCTGCAAGTAGCGAATAAAGCAACCGACTACACCTATAAGGACCAAAAGTTTCTAGAGACTATGGCCAACAAGATAGCACCCATATTAAATGCGAGACTGCAGCGGGATACCGAGCAAAGAGAACGCAAGCAGGCCGAGGAGGCGCTGCGACGAAGTGAGGAACGGTACGCGCTCGCTCAGCGTGCGGCAGAGATAGGCAGCTGGGACTGGAACATTCTGACCGGCGCATTGACGTGGTCCGAGACAATAGAGCCCATGTTTGGATTTCGCAGGGGCGAATTCGACAAAACATACGATGCGTTTCTCGATTGCGTTCACCCTGAAGACCGAAAGTCCGTTACTGACGCAGTCGATGCTTGTGTAGAAGGAGGCGAGGATTATCTAATAGAACACCGTATTGTACGGCCGGACGGCTCGGTGCGCTGGGTTTCAGAAACCGGTGATGTAATACGGGACGAGCGCGGCGAGGCAATACGAATGCTCGGCGTTGTTCAGGACATCACTGAACGCAAGGACGCCGAGAGAAGATTGGAACTTCACGACTTCAGACTCCAGTCTTTATTAGACCTTCATAAGATGGGGGAGGCATCAAAGGAGGAGATTTTGGATTTTGCGCGGGAGGAAATAATCAAGGTTACGGAAAGCAAGTTCGCTTTTATCGGGTTCTTAAGCGAGGATGAGTCGGCAATGACAATAGACAACTGGTCAAAGTTAACAATGGCGGAGTGTGCGGTCGCCGACAAGCCGATGCACTTTCCGATAGCCAAGGCAGGCTTGTGGGGAGCGGCCGTTCGCCAAAGAAAACCTGTTGTCGTTAATGACTATGAGGCTGCTCATGCAGCCAAGAAAGGCTATCCCGAGGGACATGTTCCAATAAAACGTTTCCTTTGCATTCCCGTCTTCGAGGGTAAGCGTATTGTGGCGATGGGTGGGGTTGCAAACAAGGAGAGCGATTACAACGAATCAGATATTGACGCCATGGCGTCTATGATTAACGATATGTGGCGGGTTATTCAACGCAAGCAGGCAGAGGAAGCCCGGTCGGTGCTGTTGCTCGATATGGGAGAGCGTGTTAAAGAGCTTACCTGCATATACGAGATAGCAAAATCTATCCGACAGCGCCAGACTCTCGAAGAAATCTTCCAAGACACCGTTGCACTTATCCCTTTGGGATGGCATTATCCCGAGATTACGCGTGTCAAGGTATCTTTTGACGGAGTCGAATATGTGTCAGAGGCTTTTGAAGAAACCGAGTGGAAGCTGACAAGCGAGCTCGTCATTAGCGGGGAGCGGAGCGGCTCAGTGGAAGTTTACCTTCTGGAGGAAAAGCCTATGTTGGATGAAGGGCCGTTTCTTAGAGAAGAACGCTATCTTATCGATAATATTGCCCGTGCGCTGAGCGGGGCCATCGAGCGCAAGCGGGCGGAAGAAAACCTGAGGAGATACCGCCAACATTTGGAAGAACTGGTCGAGGAACGCACGATAGAATTGACTGAGGCCAATAAGCAATTGCTGCAGGAAATCGAGGGGCGCAAGCGCCTGGAAAAAGAAATATTAGAAATTGGCGAGCGGGAACAAAGGCGAATCGGACAGGAGTTACACGACAGTATCGGGCAGCAATTTACGGGAATAGCCTTCATGACAAAAGTACTGGCACAAAAGTTATCTGCCAAGCTGCCCTCAGAAGCGGCAGACGCCACCGAGGTCGTTAGTCTCGTCAACCGAGCAATGGACCAGACGCGCAGCCTTGCCAAGGGGCTGCACCCTGTGGATTTGGATACAGATAGCTTGACTTCGATACTACAGGAGTTGGCGGCGACAACAGAGAAGCTTTTTGGAATCCGCTGCACCTTCGAGTGTGACGGGCCCATCGCTATAGATGATGCTGCGGTCGCGGTACATCTCTATCGCATGGTCCAAGAGGCCATCAATAACGCAATCAAGCACGGCCATGCAAAAAATATCCATATAGGTTTAACTCATGATGGAAAGAAGTCGGTGCTGACGGTGCAAAACGACGGATTAGACTTTCCGGGAATGGAGGCGAAGAGCAAAGGTATGGGGCTTCAGATTATGGACCACCGCGCCGAGATGATAGGCGGCTCACTTGATATCAGCAAAGCGGCCGGAGGGGGCACCATTGTTACCTGCGAATTTGCAAATAAGAAAGGCTAACCATAAATACGGAGAAGAAATAATGGGCGCAAAAAAACGGCAAAGCAAAGCCCAAGAAGAAAAAACAAAGATTATCATCGTCGACGACCATCCCATTATACGAAAGGGCCTTAGCGACCTCATTAATCAGGAAAGGGACCTTGTGGTCTGCGGACAAGCCGAAGACGTCCATGAAGGGCTACAGGCAATCAAAACATAGAATCCTGACATGGTAATTGT
>CP070830.1:866502-869463 GCA_020344865.1 Planctomycetota bacterium | reverse complement strand
GAGTGGGAGAAGTGCGCGGCAGAGATAAGGGGATTCGAGAAGCCAAGAGTTAATAAGCCGAAGGAGATGGAGGAGGCGGCAGGCGAATTAGTGCGAAGGACGGTAAAAAAGGCTGTGGATGGATTTTATGAGCTTCGCAGTCTGGCGATTTTGAATCCGGAGTACCTCGAGAAGGTCGGGGGCGGCGTGAGTTTGCAGACGCGGGTGTTAGTTGAGCTGGTCAGGAAATTCGATGAGATTTACGGCGAGGCGAAGCGGGAGGTGAACTGTCTTGATTTTGCGGACCTGGAGCACTATGCGTTGAAACTTCTGGCGAGCGAGGAGACTTCGGAGGACGAATTGAAACCATCGGCGACGGCGCTGGCGCTACGCGAAAAATATAAATATATATTCGTGGATGAGTACCAGGACATAAACGCGGTTCAGCAGGCAATTTTGGATATGCTCAGCGCGGGCGGTAATGACCTTTATGTGGGCGATGTAAAACAGAGTATTTACGCGTTCAGGGGGGCCAAGCCGGAGATATTCTTAGAGCATTTGAAACCTGCATCGGTTGACCCGAAGCGTGCACCGAAGGGATTTCGGGTGGACCTGAATACGAACTGGCGTTCGGTCAAAGGGATACTCGAATTTGTCAATGAGGTGTTCGGTCGGATAATGACGGCCGGCTTCGCGAAGATTGATTATGATGAGTCGGCGAGGTTGAAGGCGGCGGATGAAGAAACTGAAGGGGCAGGTGAGGCCGTTGTTGAGCTGCACCTTATAGATAAGGAAGAGTCAACGAAAGCGAATGGTCATTACAGCAGCAGGCAGTGTCAGGCGGCGATGGCGGCGAGGCGGATAAGGCAGATGGTCGGGGCGGAGACAGGTAAGGCGGAGTTCGAGGTGTTTGACAAGCAGGCAGGAGGGTACAGGGCGGTTGAATATCGTGACATAGTCGTACTGATGCGTTCGCCGGCCAAGAGGGTCAATGATTATGTTGAGGTGCTTCGGTTAGCGGGGGTCCCGGTGAGCTGCGAATCGGCGACGGGCTATTTCGAGACGACCGAGATAAGCGATTGTCTGAGCCTGCTGAAGGTCCTGGATAACGCGCAGCGCGATATTGAACTGGTGGCAGTATTGCGGAGTCCGTTCTTTAAGGTAAGCGATACGGAGTTGGCGAAGATAAAGATTCACAGCAGGAACCAAGAGGGGCGGAAGAATTTTTACGAGTGTGTGGCTGGGTATTGTGAGAGCGGGGCGGAGGCGGAGCTCGTCGGCAAGCTCAAGAAAGCGCTTGGGCAGATTGAGCGGTGGCGGGTGCTTGCACGGCGTGGTGATTTGGGGGATTTGGTGTGGCAGATTTATCGTGAGACGGGGTATTTGTCTTTTGTTTCGGCGCTACCGAACGGACGGGCGCGGAGGGCGAACCTTCTTAAGCTGCACGAGCGGGCGATACAGTTCGAGGGTTTCGCAAGCAGCAGGGCGGGGAACCTGTCGCTAAAGCGGTTTGTCGAGTTTGTGGAGAAGCTGCAGGAGAGCGGGCGGGACTGGAGGGACGCTTCGCCGGAGGCCGAGGCGGAAAATGCGGTTCGGATTATAAGCGTGCATAAGAGCAAGGGGCTTGAGTTTCCGGTGGTGTTCCTGGCGGAGTTGAACGGCGAATTCAGCCGGCAAGATTTTAGGGAGGACTGTCTTGTTGAGGCGGATGGACTATTAGGGCTGCGAATTATCGACAGGGAATCGAACAGGAAGCTGGATTCGATGGCGTATCAACTCATCGAGAGTGAGAAAAAAGAGGCGGAGTTGGCGGAAGAGATGCGGATACTGTATGTCGGGATGACGCGGGCGAGGGAGCGGCTTATCTTAAGCGGGTGCGAGAAGAGCGGCAAGTTAAGGGAGATTATCCGCGATGGTTTTTCCTTCGGGGACAGGCCGGTTGCCGACTGGCAGCTTCGCGGCTGCCGGAGTCATCTGGATTGGGTTCTGTACGGTCTTTCGAGGCGGAAGAGTTTGCACAAGGCCTTCGAGACGGGACTGGCAGGGAAGTGTGGGGACGACGATTTATTTAGTTTAAACGTTTACGGGAAGAGTGAACTCGGGCGGCTGTGCAAGTATGTTGATAATCTGAAGGCGGGAAAGTCCCGGCGGGCGAAGCCAAAAAGGAAAAAGGCAGGGGCGAAACGAGGAGAATCGAAGCTGCTGCGCGAGGTGAAGGAGTCGCTGGGGTGGCGGTACGGGTTTGGTGGTGCGCCGGTGCTGCCGGCGAAGCGGTCGGTAAGTGAATTGACTCATCAGGAGGATGAGTTTGTGAAGATGGATTATTCCAAGGCGCTGGAGCGAAGGCCGAGGGCGGTTGTGGCGGGTGATTTGGCGGGGCAGACAGATGGGCGGCTGGTTGGGACGGCTACGCATCTTTTAATAAGTCAGCTTGATTTGGGCGAGGCCGTAACGGAAGAGGCGATTGGGCGGGTGAAAGAGGGACTTGTGGCGGAGGGCGGGATAAGCGAGGCTGTCGCCGAGCAGATTGATGACGGTTCGATAAAAGCATTTTTCGATAGCGAACTGGGGCGCATGGTTCTTGAGAGTAAGAATACAGTATGGCGGGAGTGGCCGTTTACTTTCGCAGTGCCGGCGGACGTTGTCGCTCGCGTTCCGTCGCTGGTATCTCAAGCAACGGGCGAGAAGATAGAGGTCGGGGAGGATGAGACTGTGGTTGTGCAGGGGATAATTGATATGCTAATCCGAACCGCGGAGGGATTAGTGGTGATAGATTTCAAGACTGACGACATAAGCGGCAAAGAAGTGGCTTCGCGGGCTGAGCTTTATCGAGAGCAGCTGGAGGTTTACGGCAGGGCGGCCGGGGCGATTTTAAAATCCAAGGTGGTCAGCAAGTGGCTCTATTTTCTTAGGCCGGGACGTGAGTTTGAGATTAAGTAGTTTTTTGGTACGGTGCGGGGCGTAATTTCCAAAGGTTTCTAT
>CP070830.1:847369-866402 GCA_020344865.1 Planctomycetota bacterium | reverse complement strand
GACCAGAGGTTCCGTGATGATTTTTCCTTCAGAAATCATTTGTGCCGCCTCGACGTAATCTTCATGTTTGTACATCAACGTTCCAATCAAGCTCAGCTCGTGCTCGCCTACCACCGACATATCAATACACGGTTTTTCTCCGAAGACGCCCAGAACAACAATTTCTCCGCCTTTCTCGATATTTGCTATCGCCGCCGACAAAGTCGCCTCCACACCCGCCGCCTCAAAGGCGACTTGAAATCCTTCCTCGCCGAATACGCGTTTAACAGCGTCAGCTAAGGATTCTTTGCCTGCATTCGAAGTGTTTTTAATCCCGCACTTTCGAGCGATTTCGAGTCGGTAGTCGCTGATGTCTGTAATCAGGATGTTCTTGGCCCCGCGACATCGAACAAACTGCGCCACCATGTTCCCAATTGTCCCTGCTCCGAGCACAATTGCGTTCTTGCCAGCGACGTCACTGGCCCTGGCCGTCGAGTGTGCTCCTACCGATGCCGGCTCTACCAGAGCTCCCTGCTCGACGGTCAGTGACTTAGGCAGGGGGACAAATCTGTCCTTCGGTACAACAAATAAATCCTGCGCACAGCCCGGCGCCTGGAATCCCTGGACCCTCAGTTTCTCGCAGACATTATAATCTCCACGCCGGCAGGGGCCGCACTTGCCGCAGACGAGTTGCGGCCGGGCCGTTGCAAGTGTCCCCGGCTTAACGTCTTCGACGCCTTCACCCACTGCTTCAACGACGCCTGAATATTCATGACCCTGTACGACAGGGTAGGGCGTAAAGGGGTGTTTGCCGTGATAAACGTGGATATCGCTGCCGCATACGCCGATTCGCTTAATCCGTAGCAGAATCTCTCCGGCACCCGCCTTCGGTTCTTCTGCTTCGCCAAACTCAATTTTACCCGGTTCAGTCATGACCGCTTGTCGCATATTTAATCTCCTTGCCTTACAAAGCTACCGTCTGCCACCGCCTGTGTTTACCCAATAAGACAGTACAGAACAATCATCAAAACGAACAGTATTCCGGCCATAATGCGCGGGTCCGTTACGCTTTTTACCGCTCCCGTACGGATGCTCGCCAGCGGATGCTCCCAGCACAGGTCCTTCAACTGTTCCTCCGACGGCCGAGGCGTCAACAGGCTCACAATCACATAGATGACTATACACGTTGCACAAAGGATAACGCCCACCATCATAAATGGAATCTCCCAATCCTCGGTCACAATCTGTCTCGAACCAATCAGCGGGATGTCTATACACAGATAGATAATCCCGACCAACAGATTGAATATAAGGGCTGTCATCGCCGCCTGCTTCGTGCCGCGACGCCAGAACACGCCAAGCACAAAGATACAGGTAATCGCAGGTGCGAACATCATTGGTATCTTGTTAATTGCAACGAAGATACTCTCGAACCTCCCGCCCTGAGTTGACCAGGCCATCGCCAGCAGCACCACCACGCCAGCCGTAAGCCGCCCGATCCACACCAGCGTCCGGTCCTTTGTTTGCGGCCTTACCCGCTGAACAATATCTTCGGCCATAAGCGTCGCCGTGCTGTTCAGCGCTGCCTCTATGGTGCTCATCAGTGCTGCCAGCAATCCTGCCGCGAAGAGACCCTTGATGCCGACAGGCAGCAGGTTCTTCATCATCACCATCAACGTTGCGTTGTTGTCAGTGCCGATTTGGTCTTTAAAAAGGACGTAACCCAGAACACCCGGAAAAACCATAACAAAGACGGGCAGTATCTTCAGGTAACCTGCGAAAACCGCGCCGCTCTTTCCATCGCTTTCTGTCCTGGCGGCTAATGTCTTTTGCACGATGGTCTGGTCGGTACACCAGTACCATATCCCCAGCACCGGGTAACCGAACACCATCACGAGCCACGAATAGTCGTTCATCTTCCCCGTTGTAACATTACGAATGGACTGAAGCATATTTGCCTGTTCGGGCTTGATTGCCTCCTTGAACTGCGCCAGAGTTTCGATTCCGTGTGCGGGTAGAGCAAACAAAGCCGCTATCGTCAGTATGGCCGCGCCGCACAAAAGCAGAACCGCTTGAATCGCGTCCGTAATCATCACCGCCCTTAGACCTCCTATTATCGTGTAAATAGCCGTGATGACCGATATGCCGACAATCGAAACATACATATTGAGTCCGAAAAACTCCTCCAACACCTTCGCACCCGCATAAAGACTTATCCCTATGTGGACTAATAGTGCGCTCATCAGGAAAATGAACGCCAGAATTGTCCGTGCCGTCGGACAGTACCTTTTCTCCAGATATTCAGGCAGTGTGCTCAGTTTGCTCCTGAAATAAAACGGAGCAAACGCCAGTCCTAATACGATTAAACAAAAAGATGCCATCCATTCGAAATTGCCAACGGCAAGCCCCACTCTGTACCCGTCCGCGGCCAGACCCACGAGGTGAATCGTTGAGATGTTGGCGCAGAACAATGCAGGCCCGATGATTGACCACGGCAGCGACCTTCCTGCGAGGAAAAACTGCGTACTCGAGGCCTTCTTCCTGTACCCCGCCCAGATTCCGATGGTCATTATCCCGAGCAGATACACAATAATAATTACCAAATCAGTTGTCCCAATCCCGGCCCCTATCTCTGCAGTGAAATTTGTTGTAACCATCTCTTGCCCTTTCTCTTAAACAACCAAAATCCTTTTTGTATAATCAGCCTTTAGATATTACCATTTCTCATCGGTCAAAGCGATATCTCTATTGACTCGGCGCACTTACTCTTTATGCGAATTTGAAGTTTCAAATTCTGTTAACCAAATCTCGTCTCTTAAAAATCCGTCAACTTCGAGTATGCCGGAATTTCAAATTAACTTATCTGTCACTCAATCAATCTTCGGATGATGGTAGCGTTCGATTTTAATAACATACGCATGCTTGCAGGGTCTTTTGTCGGGTGTTTCGATAACAAGACCTTGATTCGTCCGCTTCCATTTGAGGCTCTTATCATCGCCAAGCATCGTAATACGCTTGATTTCCTCCTCATAGAAACCTTCATAACGAGGAACTCCTTCTCCTCTTATGAGCTCAAAGTCCTCGCCGTCATATGTGGCCCTGCGTTCTTCATCTTCAACCAATATGGTAACCGATGTACCTTCCTGTTCGTACTTACCTTCGAATTCTTCTACCTCATCTTCTTCCCATCTTGCTGTAATATGGACATCGGCATCCTCTTTAAATTCGAAAGTAAAACGTCGTACAGTGAATGTTTTACCAACCAGTGACATCGATTTGTCGACATTCGCATCTCCTTTCCATTCCCTCTCTTCCTCGCCTTCTCCGCGAAGTGTGCGAATAACGGCCTGCTCGCCAGGCCAGGCTAGGAACGTTGCGTACAGATTATCACCCTTGACCGTAAAGCGGACGTCTTTGCTTGTGTAGACAACGTTGGACTCATTGAAACCAATAGCCGAGGCATCCCCGAGGTTGGTCGGACCTTCACTGGCGATTAACCAGGGACTGGTGCCGTAAATCGCATCACCGTTGATTTCAAGCCATTCACCTACTTCCAGCAGTAATTCCCGCGCTTCTTCCGGAATGGTCCCATCAGGTTTCGGCCCGACATTCAAAAGTAGATAACCGTTCTTACTCACACGGTCCACAAGGTTGTCTATCACCCGATTCGGGCTCTTGAATATAAGGTCGTTCGCATATCCCCATGCGCCGCGGTCATCGACCGTCGAGTCTGTTATCCACTCGTGATAGGTGAGCCTGGGTTCCTGGCCAAGTTCTAAGTCCCTCACGCCGGTGGCGGGTACAAGGTCGTTACCCTTGTAGGTAACAACGACTTCTTTTCCCTCGGCCTCAGCGTGGTTGTAATAGTAGGCCAAAAAGTCCTTGACGTACCCCTCAGGAATCGAATCGAGCGCGAAATCGAACCAGATGAAATCGGGGCTGTAGTTGTCAATGACCTCGATAATCTTGCCGTACCATTCATCTAAAAACTCCTGGTTGCGCATCGCGCCTTCTTCGTGTGGCTGGCCGTAAAGACCGGCATACTTGGGGTCGCCTGCGTCGTAGCGCTCATCCCAGACGGGGAAGAAAAACCAGTTCGCGGCGTGGTGAAACGCGGTAACGAACTTCATATCCCGTTTCTTTATGGCCTTCTCGAGTTCACCGACAACATCTCTCTTTGGCCCCATCTTCGCTGCGTTCCAGTCGGAATACTTGGTGTCCCACATTGCGAAGCCGTCGTGGTGCTCGGCAACAGGGCCGGCAAACTTAGCCCCGGATTTCGCGAATAAATCGGCCCATTCATCGGCATCGAACTTCTCGGCCGTGAACTTCGGTATCAAATCCTTATAGCCGAATTCAGGCGTCAATTTGCCGAAGTTTTTCTCGAAGTGCTCGCGTGCCTCGGACTCCGGATCCATATACATCCCGTGAGAATACCACGTGGTGTTTTCACCGTAGGCGTGAACTGCATAAGGCCCCCAATGCGTGTAAAGCCCGAACTTTCCGTCGCGCAGCCACTGGGGGATCTCCTTGTACTCGCGCAGCGATTCCCACGTTGGCTCGTATTTCTTCATTTTGCATTGGGTTACTTGTTCCTCACAACCGCTAAGCAGCAAAGCGGTCATAACCGACAGTATTAATACTAACTTTCTCATTTGTTTCTCCTTTCTTTCCTTGGCATTTAATTAGATTTAACGAAATCAGTAATTATTTCTCTGGCCTAAGCGAAAGCTTTGTTCTTTCGTCAGCCTCGATTTTAATCCAGGTAATGAGGGTTGTGTTACCTTCAACGTCATCCTCGATACCGAACCTGAAGTCCTTGCCTCTGGGTACCTTTTTACCGTTAATCCTCAAACTTGCATCATCCCGGCCCCAGTTCTTAATCACCAAAGCAAGATTGACCAGCGGTCGGTCCTTGCTGGCTGCAAATTCTAAATCAAGACCTGCGCCGGGCCTTTTCGTTTCAAGAATGTAAGCTCTTTGAGTGTAATCGTATCCTTCACTTTTGTAACCGGAACCTGTTACTTTCATCTTCGGCGGTCGATTCCAGGATTTTGCCAGTGTAACAAGGGATACTGCTGGTTTATCAGTCATACCGTAAAGAGCTGCTTCGCCTCCCGGGTCGCCCCAGCTTAAAGATGAATGTGCTGTTCTGTCAGGGGCGTTTGCGCTTCTGCCGTCTGAATATGTCTGGGCCACAGGCCAGTGATTCCACCATGGAAAGTGTGAATACTCCGGCCTTACCTCAAGGTTAAAGACTTCAAAACCCCCGCCCTCACGGTAAATCATAAAGGGCTTGAACTTCGACTTAAAGTTAGTCATCTGGATAACGGCGTCATCAAGGTCAAACTCGGGATATCCGTGTTCCCAAGTGTAAGTCTTGCTCTCTCCTTCTAGATTAACCAGCGTGCAGGCCTCAAGCTCCACATTGTCCTCCGGCCTGGTTCCCGGCTCATTAAGGAAAATTGTCTCCTGCCAGCCCCCATAACCCGGCAGGACTTTACGCACGCTTACACCGTCCGGGTAGATATAATACAGTTCATTGCCCCACTCACCGAAACCCGTTTCATTTGGGACATCCTTTTGTCTGAACTTAACATCCATCTGCAGATATCGCCAGTTAACTACACAACGTGCGTCGTTGCTTGCTATAATGGCGACTCGGCTGCTTCTGCACTGTGTGTCGGACATGTGCTCGATACAGCCCGTGGGCATATCTTCTCTTCGACCCGCGCCGAGGAACCAGTTATTGCCCGTCTCGCGGCTTTGGTCGGCCATCCACTTGCCGTTTTCCGACACCAGACAGGCTGAGTACCTCGTCCCTCTCCAGAACATCACCTTTGTCGGCAACTCGTCAAACTGCACGACAACATCCATGTAATCCCCCACCGGCCAAAGCGCGTCCCATTCGGGATAAAACTTCAGCCTTGTGTAGTGTGCCCCGAACCTGCCCGAAGGCTTGACCGTGGGAAACTTCCTCGGTGCAAATTTCGGTTTATTCTGGGGCTTTACGCGTTTGTAGATTTTGGCGACTTCCGCGGCGCTAAGCGTTGTGTCGTGAACCTTGATTTCATCAATGATGCCGGCAAAAGTGTATCGCGACGGATATGTTGCCCAGTCGCGGATAGGCTCCGATGGCGCCAGGTCAACGCGGTTCTTACCTATTCTGAAACCCCTGTTCATATCGCTGTAAGCAATACCGTAGTCAAACTGAAAGTTGTTATAAGTACCGGCCGGTGCGCCGTCGATATATATAGCAAGACCCTCTTTAGCGTCATACGTCCCCACAACGTGGTGCCATTCGAATAGGCTAAGACCCAGTTTCGTCTTCGCGTCGACCTCGGAATTACACTCGTGCCACACGCTTGTTGCGTCGGAGACGTGAAAGCCCAGTCTTCCGCGCCCGTCGACGCCGAAGTAAAAACCGGTAATCTTGTATTTGCCTGCCGTCAGAATCGGAGCCCAGTTCCATGGATACGCCCCCAGGGCAATCCACGCTTCAATGCTGACATTTTTGCTCGGTACTTCGAGTTCTTCTCCTTCGATACCGAATTCCTCACCATCAAACTCGCCCTCAAGTTTGAATCCACTCACGTTTATAAATACCCGCTCTCCTTTTTGTTCGTAAGTGCCTTCCTTGCCATCTTCGCCAATTCCATCAAAGACAACGAGTTTGCCGTCTTCTTTAAATTCCCACCTGTACTCCTCATCATCTCGTTCTGTAGTAAATGTCTTTCCCGCCAGTGAGGGTACGTCTTCACCATCGTCTTCACTACGTCCGCGTCGCGATGACTTCGGCCTGCCCTCAACGTAGGAGCTGAATCCGTCGAACTTCATCGCCGAGCCCGACACTCCCGGAACATATTTGGCAAGACCTCTTATACTGCAGTCCGTGCCGCTGATGACCTCTTTAGTAGTTGCTTGGTGCATGTCCTCCCCGTAGCTGAAGCTTAGGTCTTTTTCGTCGTCGAAGCTCCAGTGGAAAACCGGCCTGCCGGAACAGAGCCTTGTCGATGACAATATAGAAAGCCAGCAGCAAACCAGTAGAAGTTGTCTTTCAAATATAATTAACGTCTTACTTTTTTTAACCATGTTCGTTTCTCGTTTTCTGGCCTGCTATTTTCTCATAATTGATACACTCATATCCTTTTCAGTGTCCGCCGCAATCCACATGATAAGGTTCGTGCCTGTCACACCATACACATGACCGCATCGAAAACCGGTTCCCTCTTGGACTCGCTTGCCATTAATCTTCAAACTCACGTCATCCCGGCCCCAGTTCTTTACGACCAAAGCGGGGTTAATCACCGGTGACTCTTTGCTCGCCGCTAGTTTAAACTTAATCTCTGAGCTTTTGCCTGGCTTCTTACAAACGAGAACATAGGCAAGCTGGGTTGGGTCGTAGCCTTCGTTCTTGTATGCGCCTCCAAGCCGCTTTAACTCTGCTGGCTGCAGCCATGACTTCGCCAAAGGCACCCGTTCAGCGACCGCCTTGTCCGTCATACCATGCAGCATAATCTTGGTCTGCGACTTCTCGCCTTTGGCATACGGTTTCCACTCGACTGTCGCGTTCCCTGGAAGTCCTATGTGGCTCAGCGATGAATGTGAAGGGTTCGCGGCCGACTTGGCCATCCTGCCGTCCGACGCGGTTTGCGATACCGGCCAGTGGTCCCAGAAGTTAAAGTGTGACCCTCGTCCGTGTCCCTCGTACGAGGTTATCAATATCCCGTCCTCTTCAGGCGGAGCAACCCGCGCAAATGGCTTCAGCGACCCCTTAAGATTAATCTTCAAAATATTGGCACGCGCTGGCCTCCCGTCAAATTCAGGCCCGCCGTCTCTTGTCCAATAGTACGTTTTGCTCTCTCCCTTCATGTTGGCTAACGAGACTGCGCCGAGTTCAATATTATCATCAGGCATTGTACCCGGCTGATTTACCACAATCGACTCCTGAAACTCCGTCCACAAGTCAGGACGCGTCGTGTGTACTGTAATCTTGCGAACCCCAACGGCATTCGGATATATCGTGTAATACTCATCCACCCAGTCGCCCCACCCCGTCAAAGGGTCTATAAACGGATGATTGTAACGAACGTCCACAGGAGCGTAACGCCAGTGAACCACGACGCGCGCATCGCTACTTTCGATGATTCGAACGTGAGAGAACCGGCATTGCTTGTCGCTCATCGGCTCGACGCACCCCTCCGTATTCGGACTGTGGTGCCCACGCCGCTCGACAAACTCGTTCGTGTACCACACACCCGTATCCGTCACCCAGCAGGGGATGTAGCTCGTGCCTCGCCAGAAGACGAACTTATGTCCCCCATCGTCAAATCGGACTACCACATCGGCATGGCCGCCAACCCGCCACGGCTTGTCCCACTGCGGGCTGTATTTCAGCTTGGTATAGTAGGCTCCGAACCGGCCCGGTCCGCTCGGACCCGACGGGAGTTTAAAAAGCTCCTCGCTTGCACTACCGGCTGTACCTGTGTTCAGCGCTACGGCCAGCAGCACGCTAACCATAAACACGCGCATTCTCTCACGGACTTTTCTCTTTTCCATTTCTCATAGCCTTGAAACTAAGGTTTTGTTATTGCTCGACATTTAACTACAACGTAGCAGGCGTCAGCTTTATATCAACCGGCTTCGTGGATTCGGTCTTAATCCACACAATCAAATCGCTGCCGTCAACCGTATGCCGGTGACCGACACGAAAGCTCTTGCCCGCCTTTTTTATCCTGTCTTTCAGCGTCAGTATTGCTCCTTTGTCCCCCCAGCCCTTGATTACAAAGGCAGGATTGACAACCGGCGAGTCCTTGCTGCCCGCAAGTTCAAGCTCCAGAACCGGCGGCTTTCCACGTTTCTTACAGATAATCTGGTAAGCGCGCTCCGTCGGGTCGTAGCCTTCGCTCTCGAAGTCGCTTCCAAACAAGCCCTTCTTCAGCTTCAGTTCCGGCGGCCTCGACCACGACTTCGCCAGAGGTACGAGCCGCGCCGCTCTCTTCGCCGTCAATCCGTTCAGCATAATCTTTGTCATCGAATCTTCCGTCTGTGAATACGCCTTCCAGTGACAATGTGACAGCGACGAATGTGAAGCCAAATCGCTGTCCCACGCGTATCGCCCGTCGCTCGGCTTCTGCGCCGTCGGCCAGTGATTCCACCACGGGAACATGCTCACGTCTCGACGAAGCTCGTGCGCGTAAATGTCCCAAACCGGCTCGGAGTCTGGCGAAACCGCTACAAACGGCTTGTACTTAGATTTCGTGTTTACCCAGTGAATGTTGGCGTTCTCGGGCAGCTTTACTACGCCGTCCTCATCGGCCTCCGGCGGTACGCCGTGCTCCCATGAGTATGTGTGAGTCTCGCCCTGCATATTGGCTAAAGTAAGTGCGGCGGGATGCAGCACATCTTCCGGCCGCTGACCCGGACCCATCACGATTATCCCCTCGTGCCACTCATGCGGTGCCGCGGCTTCCGAGCTGTGCAGCGTCACCTTCCGAACCGCCACCATATCGGGGTAAATCGTATAAACTTCATCCGTCCAGTCGCCCCAGCCGGTCAGCTCATCAACCTTCGCCAGGTTATACCAGTTGTCAACCAGAGCATAACGCCAGTGTACCACCGCCCGTGCGTCGCTGCTTTCGATGATGCGAACATGTGAGAACCGGCATTGCTTGTCGCTCATTGGCTCGTGACAGCCCTTCTCGCTCCACGTCTCGTTGAATTCATTGTCGTACCAGATGTCGTTCTCCGTCACCCAGTGCGGAATGTAGCTCGTTCCCCGCCAGAAAACAAATCTGCACGGCGATTCATCGAACCGGACCACCACGTCCGCATGACCGCCGACTCGCCACGGAGCGTCCCACGCATCGTAATATTTCAAGGTTGTATAGTAAGCCCCGAACCTCCCCTTGCCCGGTGGCCCCGACGGTAAACGACGCGCCATTAAAGCAGGTTCCGCCTTCGGCTTGCTCTTCGCAACATACTTCGAGATTTCATCCGCACTGAGGCCCCGGTTGTAAATCTTCAATTCGTCGATTAGCCCGTCGTGGAACGTATATACGGCCGCCGTTGCGTTTGGCCGAAGTGTCCCGTAAGGCTGCCTCTCCACGCTGTGCTTGCCTATCAATAAATCCCTTTGTTTCGCGCCTGTAAATTCGTCCGTCACCTCTTTACCTGCCACAGGCTCACCATCGAGATAAAGACTCATACCGTCTTCAGGAGTATACACCCCGGCGATATGCGCCCACTTTCTAAGCGGTATGCGCTGCTCCGATTCAATCTCGTACCGCTCGCCGTCTGCATAAATCTTAAAGCCTGCATGCCCCAGCGCGTCGATGCCCAAAAAGTAGCCCGCCTCACCTTTAGTGCTGTGGTCCACAACCGGACACCAGTTCGTAGGATATGCGGCTAACGCAATCCACGCCTCAACCGCAAACGCCCCGGATACCTTTGGAGCATTGTCATCCGCGCGTAACACGAAAGTCGTCTGTCCGTCCAGCAAAAGCGCGTTACCCGATGCCCCCCTAACTACCTTAAAGTAAGCCCCCTCCACCCGGTCTTGTACGCCACTCACCTCATCGACGACCGAACGAACCATTATCACCTCGAATTCTTCTTCCTCTTCCTCCTCCTCTTCTTCTCGTAATTCCTCTAATCGCGCCCTTAACTCTTTCATATCTGCTCGTAGCTCATTGTCCTCTGCCTGCAGCGCTTTCATTTCTCCTTGCAGTTCCTTCTTCTCTTCTCCTGTTGCCTTATCAATTTCTTTGGCAAGTTCCTTCATCGCCGCAGCTATTGATTCGAGCTCTTCGCCAATCTCCTCAATCTCGCCTTCAAGTTCTCCTTCCTCGTCTTCTTCTTCCTCGAGTTCTTCGAGCTCCTCTCGAAGCTCCCGTATCTCGCCCCGCAGCTCTCGCACCTCTTCCTCCAGCTCTTCCTTCTCTTCTACCTCCGCCTGCTCCATCTCTTCTTTCAGTCCTTCCATCTCTCGCCGCAGCTCTCTTAGCTCTTCCTCTAATTCTTCTACTTCTTCTTCGTCCTCATCTTCTTCCTCAAGTTCTTCGAGTTCCTCTCGAAGCTCCCTCATCTCGGCCCGCAGCCTTCTCATCTCGCCCTCCAGTTCCTCCATATCTTCTTCTGCTGCGACCTCCATCCGTTCTTGCAGTTCCTCTACCTCCCGCATCATCTGTCGAAGGTCTGCCTCCAATTCTTCCGCCTCGTCCTCTTCTTCAAATGGCTGGACAATCTTTTGCTCGACCAGCTTCTCAAACTTCCACCACGCCGCTGGCCCGTCTTCCCCTGCGGGCGCCGTGTTTGACAAAACCATTACCGCTGCTGCGAAAACCGCAATGCTGATTAGCCGCTTCATCCCTTTTGCTCCTTAAAAAATCGTTAAAGCCTCTCTTGCATATTAGTTCCGTGCAGGACTGAGTGAAAACCTGGTCGGCTTTGAAGCTTCAGTCTTTACCCACACAATCAAATCGCTCCCTTCCAATCGATGACTGTGACCAAAGCGGAAAATCTTGCTGCGATTGACTCTTTTGCCGTTAATCTTCAGCTTCGCGTCGCTTCTGCCCCAGTTCTTTATTACAAAAGCCGGATTCACTATTGGCGATTCTTCACTGGCGGCGATTTCAAACTCAAGCGTATCAGTCCCGCCGCCGGTTTTCGACAGGATAAACGCCCGTTCGTCCCGGCTGTAACCTTCGCTCTTGAACCCCTTGCCTTTTACCTTAAGCTGCGGCGTCTGAAGCCACGACCGCGCTATCGGAGCCAGTTTCTCAATCGGCTGGTTCGTAAGCCCCATGATGAACCGCCCGTGGCTGGTTCCGTCTTCATCTACCTCCACAGCGGGTTCCGGAGACGTAACCGCCGAGCTGGCTACCCGGTCCGTAAAGTAGGCGTAACGTCCGTCGGAAGGCGCTTGCCCGACCGGCCAGTGGTTCCACGTCGGAAACTTCGAGTAATCCCTCACTTCATTCAAACCCCCGCCATAGGGAATGACCCGCGTCCCCGGTTCGTATATATAAAATGGTTTGCTCTTCGATTTGAAATTCACGATATTTATATTTGCGTTCGGCAAATCATTCGTAAATGGTGCCGCAGTCCCGCCGTCGCTCGGCCAGGGGTCCCACCTCTGCCTGCGGACCTCACCCTCCATATTAGCCTGTATTAATGCGTCTATATGAAGGTTATCTTCCGCTCTCTCGCCCGGATTATTATAAGATGCCGGCTCAGTTGTACTGTGCTCGCCGTTCATGTTATATACAGTAAATGCCCGCACCGCCACGCCGTCCGGGTAGATGTAGTAATACTCGTCCGCCCACGCGCCTATGCCGCCGCGAAACATATTGGCAATCCGATAGAGCACATCGTTGACGGCATAGCGCCAGTGTACAACAACACGAGCATCATGGTTCTCAATCATCCGGACGTGTGCGTACCGGCACTGCTTGTCGGACATGTGCTCACAGCACCCTATGACCTCGCCCCCGCCGCCTTCAGCGCTCTGGTCGCCGACCCATTTCCCGTTCTCGGTAACCAGGTTCATATTGAAGTTCGTCCCGCGCCAGAATACCATCTGATACGGGTTGCCGTCGAAATTCACAACAACATCAGGATAATCATCCACTCGCCATAGGTTGTCCCATTCCGGATAGAAGTCCAGTCTGCAGTACATTGCCCCGAATGTCCCGTCACCTTTAGGAAGTTCCGGCAGCTTCCGCCATTTTAGCGCAGGCGCCAGGTTTGGCTTGCTCGACTTATATGCCTTCCCAATCTCCTCAGCCGACAGCGCACGGTCGTATATCTTTACCTCGTCAATCAAGCCGTCAAACGAATAAGACGTTTCAAAGTTAACACCGCGTCGGACCAGAGTCACGGGGTCCATCCGCGTCTTCTTGTGGTTCCTGCCTATTTGTAAATCCATCTCCTCTGCAAAGTCCGGCTCCCCCTTTACCTGCCGCTCCGCAGCCGCTTCACCGTTGACGTAAACTGCGAGTCCTTTGTCCTTCTCGAAAACCCCCGCTATGTGTGTCCATTCCGTCATAAACGGCACCATTTCCTTCTTTGTATTGCACTGCTGCCATTTGCCGCCCACCGCCGCGTGAAAGCCGACACGGGCGAACGCGTCTATTCCGAGAAAGTATCCTGCCTTTTTGTCCCTCTCCTGATTCACAATAGCGCACCAGTTGTAAGGATACGCCTGCGGCGCAATCCACGCCTCAATACTAAAGCTGTCTTTGAGCTGTGGTGCGTCCGCCGCCTTGCGCACGATATGCGTTGTAAAGCCGTCAAACTTCACGGCCGTCCCAGAAACACCCCCCCGATACCAGAATGTTCCCTTTATCGCATCTTTCTCACCGCTTACCTTGTCAACCGCGACGTCTCCCTTTCCCTCGTCGAATTTCCACCACGCCGCCGGCCCCTTGCCTGCCACGGCGCATGGCGTAAAGCACACCGTGCAGACTGTTAAAAAAACTGTTAAGTAAATTACTTTTCGCATCACAAGACTCCCGTGTCTGTAAACTACTTTCCCTCGGACAATAACGAAACCTCAAGCGGCCTCGTCGATTCCTTCTTAATCCAGACAATCAAATCGCTTCCTTCGGCCGTCTTTCGATGACCATACCGGAAGCTCTTCCCGCATTTGATTTTCTCCCCGTCGACTGTCAGCACCGCGCCCGCCTCACCCCAGTTCTTAATCACAAACGCCGGATTAATCATAGGTCTTTTCTCGCTTGCCTTTACCACCACCGAAATCTCCGGCCCCGCCGCCGCTAACACATATGCGCGCTGCGCGCGGTCATAGCCCTCGCTCATACCCCCGGCCTTGACCTCAAGCTTGGCGGGCCTCAGCCACGACTTGGCCAATGGCACTAACTCTTCCGGCGATTTATCTGACATACCCTCCATCATAATTTTCTGTTCGTAAGGCCTGTCACCGAAATCTTCCTTATAGGTTGGCAGCCAGACATGGGTCAGCGAGGAATGGGCTGTCCGGTCCGGAAAGCTCGCGTATCGACCGTCCGATGGCATCTGGCCTACGGGCCAGTGGTTCCACGAGGGGAATACCGCATAATCCGTGACCTCACCGCCGTATACGTTGCCGCCTCTAAAGTCGCCAATCGTGTACGGGTCATACTCCGCTTTGTAGTTGACCACGTGAATCTTCTTGTTATCGTAATCAACATCATCAGGAGGGCCGTCCACCCAGTTGTAACGTTCCACGTTGCCTTTAAGGTCTGCCACCATCAATGCCGGCCTTGTCTCCAGGACCTGCTCCGGATGCTGGTCCGGCCCGAGAATCGCCATCCCTTCCTGCCATTCATGGTCCCGCTCACCGTCCGTCCATAAATGCATCGTCTTAACAGAGACGCCATCGGGATAGATGTAGTAGTACCAGTCCGACCAGTCACCCCACCCTGTGTCCTCGTGGTAGTTTGCTATAACGTGAAGGACATCGACAAGGGGATAACGCCAGTGCACGACGACCCGCGCGGGCGTGTTCTCAATGATTCTGACGTGGTTCGTATAGGACTCCTTGTCGCTCATCGGCTCCTGACAGCCCTGCCCGCCGCTCCTGTTCCACGTCTCGTTAAACTCGTTGCTGTACCACTGGCCGTTTTCGTTGACCATCATCGGGATATATCCGACTCCCCGCCAGAAGACAAATTTCGTCGGCAGTTCCTCGAACTCAACAACAACGTCGGGATGCTCGCTGAAACGCCACAGATTGTCCCACGTCTCATAGAATTTCAAATGTGCGTAATACGCACCGAATTGGCCCGTCCCTTTTCCTGCGGGAAGTACCCGCTTATCCATCTCAGCAAGGCTCTCCGCCGGCTTGAAATTCTTATACGATTGAGCTATTTGCGCGGCACTCAGCGCCGTATCATATATCCTGACCTCATCTATCAAACCGTCGAACGAATAAGAATCGATAAACGTATTGGCCCGTACCGGCTTTGTAGGCCGCCGGGGTTTGCCCTTACCTATCCTGATATCCTTGCCGGACATAACGATATTGGCTTTAGCAACGGTTTTCTCCCCCGTAGGTTTCCCGTCTACATAAAGTTTCATCTTACCGGTTTCTTTATCATAGGTGCCTGTCACCTGATACCACCGCCTTCGTTCCAGATGCTTATCCGATACTAACTCCTCCCACTTCGCACCCACTTTGATTTTCAAACCCGGATAGCCGAGCCCGTCGATACCCAGAAAGTATCCGACATCATCTTCTTTCTTCAGTACAAACTTAAAATCATCCGAGGGCTCCTCCATATCTTCTCGTTCCTCCTCTCCCGTCAGCCACGCCCTCGGACCGGTCATTTTCTCTAACACCTCAGGCACATCGTCGGCCTGCTGTACAATCGGTGCCCAGCTCCACGGATACGCGCCTATCGCCACCCATCCCTCAAGCGTTATGGCGGAAGAAACCTTAGGTGCCTTGGACGCCGACAGTGTTATGAGGCTGTTGTACCCGTCAAACTGCAGAGCTGTACCTGACACGCCTTTTTTCCACAGGCTCTTATGTCCCTCAATGGTGCACCTTTCACCGCTGACACTTTCAACTGCAATATCGCCCTTTGCTTCGTCGAACTTCCACCAGGCGGCGGGACTTTCCACCGACCTTGTCTTGACTGGTGCACCTCTTGCGGCTTTGGCCTTACCGGACAAGCTCGGACGCTGTGTCTTCTTCTCCGTAATGCCCTCGCCCGTAAGGCGAAACGTCTGCACAGTCTTGTTCGCGGGGTCCCTCCAGTCGTCTATCTTTGCCGTACCCTGCCTGATGGTACGTGTTACTTTGCCGTCCGCCGTGATTGTAAAGTACTCATCAACAAACTTCGTCGCATCCACGCCTGTATGCGGATTCTTCCCGCCGAACTGAGGCAGATATCGCCACCAAACAACGGCCTTTTCCTCCGTACTCTCGACCAGAAATGTACGCGAATATGTGTTGACTATATCAGGTCGTTGACGCGGTCCATCACCGCTGCGCGGTATCATCTCTTCAACAAATGTCTTACCCTTTTGCGTCTCCCAGTAGGGTAGATAACTCGAGCCTCGCCAGAAGACAAACTTGCCGTCTCTCAATTCAACAGCGATGTCCGCATACGGCCCTGTTCGAGAATACTTCTCAAACGCCTCGCCGGAGTCGATTTTTGTATAATATGCCCTGAACTTGCCTGCAACTGCGACATCCGATGCGACCAGAACCGCGATACAAATAACAGCAACTTTCGACCATACCTTAATTTTCGTGTGCATTGTTGGTTCTCCTTCGCACAGGCCTTTCATGTTATTTGCTAGCCTGCCACCTGACCTGTCTTCCGTATCTGAAGTTACCCTCGATTCTGTCCCGCGTCCCCCTGATGCTCTCGATGATAGCGTCCTTTTTGCCCTCATCAGACTTCCACCGCGCCGCTATACCCGTATTCCCAGCAAAGCAGCCCGTCGGCTGCGCCGCGAATATTAGGGCCAATACCCCACAGATAATAACTTTCTTTCCGAGCAAATTCACGCTATGAACTCACCAATCTCACCTCCTCCGGACCAATATGTACCGGAATTTCACCCTGTGCCCCTCCCTGGGCGCCACTGGGAAAGTAGCGATAAGGCCTCTTGCCCCCTAAATGATACACGTTTCTCCCCACTTTAAAAAGACTATTTTGCGTAAATCTTTTATCATTTTGCGACACGACCCGCCTCTATATCCAAAAAATGACCATTTGCAACCCCATGCTAAATGGCCTCTTTCTCGCCCCTCCGACCCAATATAAATACGAACGGGGCCTCCGCCGAACTAAATCAGCGTAAGCCCCGTCTCGTTGCAACTCTCAATTTGCCTTTATCTGGCGCTGTTTATGGCTCAGGCCATAACCAAGGACCGGTAAGCCAGTTGTCCGCTAATGTCTCATAGTCAAGGAAGTTGATTATATCTGGGTTGTTCGGGTCCTCGCATGGCCCCAGTCCGCTCGGTACCCAGTTGGCCGGCGCATATACACCGTAGCATGTAGGCTCTGCCTTGCCCGCAAGCCAGGCAACCTCGCTGTGACTCAGAGCATAGCTGTACACCCGCACGTCATTGATGTCTCCTACGTAGTAGGCGGTGCCAATATCCTCCAGAGCTAACGTGTCGTTCTTCGTCAGACCGATGATGACCTCATCGTCGGTGATACCAGGAATGTTCGGGTCAAACTCCGCAATGGCGAAATAGTCGCTGTCAAGGTATACGGTTAAAAGCCCCGTCACGGTTCCCGGCGGACAAAGGTTCGGGTCCTCCCAGTCGTCCGAACAAATGCCGCCGTCGGCGTCGTAAGTGACCGCAATATCGTGCCAGTTCGCGTCCCATACCGTACCGTCCGGAAGACCGTTGGCTTCCGCCCGGGCGCCGGCCATCCAGAAGTTGTCGTAGTGCGCCGCTCTGATATCGCCGGCCTTGGTCGCTTCTCCGTTCAAAAAGATAGTCATACCACGCAGGTTAGGGTCATTCGGCCCATTCGGGTCCGTGTTACTCATCAGAACGCTGGCTTCGCTGTAAGGCGTGCTCGCCCTGTATTCGATGTTTATCGAAAAATCTACCGAGCCGTCGAAAGGATTGGGCCCAAGCGTATCAAACGGTACCTGAAGGGCGCTGCCTTCGGCGCTTATCGTCAGGACGCCGCCAGAGGCGCTTATGTTGCCCGGTACTATTGCCGTACCGTGACGGTTGTTGCCGGACGTATCACTGTAGTCGGTATCAAACAGATACTCAAGCTCTAACATGTTCGCGTCCGGTGGCACCGGCGGTACCGCATATTCCGTATCCAGCCAGTACGTGCTGAATACGTCAACGTCATACCCGTCAACCACGCAGTCCTCGTCAAGGTCGCCCTTTGGCCCCGTAAACTCAGGACGACACCTTCGAGGATGAAGCTCTATCTCGTCGAAGTACACTTGGCCTGTCCCGCCTGCTACGGATTGCCCTATCCTGTCGCCGGCAAAGCCCAGATGTATCTTATCGACATTCGCAAGGCTCACACCGCACGCGTCGTATACGGCCAAATCGATATTCCACTCTTGCCACTGTTCAACCGCGAGGTTGTTCATATCGCCGTCGTACAGCACAACACCCGTGTTGCTGCTCGTATCTTCCAGCTCGAGCCACATCCGGTCGTTCACCGTCGTGCTGTTGCCTGCCGTGCCCCTGAAGTGGACCAGAAGCGACCTGATGCCGCTGATAGTCCAGTCAGACCCGACCAACATATCGGCTATGTCCGCGTCCGCCACTGAACCGGGATACTTGCCAGTTGTCCTGCGACTGTCGTATAAAAATAGAAGCGAGTTCCCGTCAAAAGTAAAGTTCGCGTCCTTCTCAAGGAAAATTTCCGCGTTCGTGCCGTTGACCCAGTAGTCGTCCCACACGTCATACAGCTGCGTGTTGGTCGCATAACGGTCGAAGTCCTCTAAGACAAAATTAGCGCCCGTCGTGAAGCTCCAGACATCCCCTTTAATCGCAGTCCCGCCGCCGTTCTTCTCGTCGATTCGCCAGTAGTAAGTCCTCAGCAAATCCAGCATGCCCGCGTTGTAGTTTGCGTCCGAGACCGCCTGGTTGCCGATGAACTCCGCGGAGCTCGTCGTCGCGCTGTCCACCTCGGCAAAGCTTGTCCCGAAGTAAACGTCACACGTCGTTGCATAACCGTCCGGTCCCCATTCTAAAACAACAGGAGGGTCTGCACCCTTCGCGCCGTCGGCCGGGTACAAATCATCGGCAAAGCCCCATGTAGTAAATTTAAAGTCAATCCCGTCCCTACCTGGATCATTCGTGTCAACGCGCCAGTAGAACACCGTCCCTGCAGCAAGGTCACCACCGCTGCACGGGTCAATGGTATTAGCGCCGATGCCTGAGGCTATCTTCGTATTGTTCGCCATATTCGGGTCGGTGCCGAACCAGACATCATAGGTCAAGGGGCCCGCAAGGCACGGGTCTGGTTCCCAGCTCAGATTGGTAGTCGGTAACACATGCTTTTCATGGTTGGACGGAACTGGATTCCTCGCCTGACCGGCCCGCGGG
>CP070830.1:844290-847269 GCA_020344865.1 Planctomycetota bacterium | reverse complement strand
CGAAGTTTATGGATTTGGTTGACTCGGCGAACGTGTTCTGGAATTGCAGTACGAGATTTAGCGACGGCTACCGCTATGGGCTTGGAGCTGAGGTTGGAATCAGCACCAACAAGATTCACGCACGGGGGCCGGTGGGTATGGAGGGCCTGTTAATATACAAGTGGAAGCTGCTGGGTTCCGGCCAGGTTGTGGCTGATTATTCCGGCGGCAAGAAGTTCACCCACAAGGAGCTTAATAAGGGTTGCGAGCTGTAGATGAGGGATTTTGCGAACGCAAAGAAGGTCGTCGTCAAGATAGGCACCAACATACTTACGAAGGAAGGTACGATTGAAGTTGACATTGCGTATGTTCGCCGAATCGCGCGGCAGATAAGCTTATTGGTTCGGAGCGGCAGGCAGGTGGCCATTGTCAGCTCGGGCGCGATTGGTATGGGGGCGGGGCAACTCGAGATGGTTGAGAGGATCCAGGGTATAAAGATGCGTCAGGCGTGTGCGGCCATCGGCCAGCCGCTTTTGATGGGCGAATACAGGAAGGCATTCGCCCGATACGGCATTACGGTGGCTCAGGTTCTGGTGACGGCCGAGGTGCTCAACAACAGGAGGACGTATCTGAATCTTCGCAATTCAGTCGAGACGCTGCATAAAGTGGGGGCTGTTCCCATTCTGAACGAAAACGACAGCGTGAGCACCGATGAAATCGGCACGGCTTTCGGCGACAATGACAGATTAAGCGCCCTTGTCGCCAGTAAAATCGATGCGGACCTGCTGATTATGCTAAGTGATATCGATGCCCTTTATGACAGGGACCCACGGAGGTTCAAGGACGCCGAAGCCGTACCGGCCGTCTATGAGATAACCGAGAAAATCATCAAAAGCGCCGGGGGCACGGGCAGCAGGCACGGGACAGGCGGAATGAAGAGCAAGCTGGAGGCCGCAAGGATAGCGTCAAACGCGGGCTGTCGTATGGTGCTGGCGAACGGCAGGGTTAAAAACGTCATCGGCCGGATTATCGCCGGCGAGCAAATCGGCACTCTGTTTATGCCCAGGAGGAAACTGGGCAATCGTGCAAGGTGGATTCTAAACAGCACGCCTGCAGGTGTGATAAATATTGATGATGGGGCTATGCGGGCCGTTAAGAGCCGCAAAAGCCTTCTGCCGAGCGGTGTGGTTTCCGTCGAGGGTACGTTCGAGGCGGGAGCGGTGGTAATGCTTAACGACAACGCCAAGGCCGTAACGAATCTAAGCAGGGGGCAGCTAAAAACTCTGGTGGGCAAACACAGCACGGAAATCAGAAAGCTGCTCGGTCCCGGCCATAGAGATGTCGTTGCCATTCCGGAAGACATCGTCTTTCTGGATTATTGATGAGTCTTGTAGTCTGGCCGATATCGGATGGATTACATTTTGAGCAGGGTCGAATCGTTTATTGTTGGGATGGTTTTGGGGCCGGTGCCGATATTGTTTTGCTTTGTTTCGGCGTGGTTTACAAGCACCGTTTTGCTTGAAGATGAGAACACCGTGGCGGTCATTGCACTTTCAGGGGCAGGCGTTGGGCTAATCATCGATTTTTTGTTTCTGAAGAGATGGGTCAGAGGCGCATATCAAATAAACAACAAAGTGCTGGCGGCGATTTATATATTCTACTCGATAGGGGTATTCGGTTTTTGCATGGGGATACCGATACTTAACTTTCCGGTGGGTATGATGGCGGGTATTTATACGGCCAGGAAGATGTATCATATAAAGGCCGGGGCGGAAGAATGTAATAGAAGTATCAAGAGGACCTGCGTATTTACGGCACTGGTTATGGTGCTTATATGTTGTTTGCTGACGTTGTGGGCCATTGCGGGACAGATGATAGGCTACAGACTTGAAACGCCGGTTCTGTCATTTACACTCACGGCGCCGGTATTTTTTGGCGTAGTGCTGACGGGTGGGTCAGGTCTGGTTTTATTGCAGTACTGGTTGACCTACAAGGCAGCAAAGCTTGCTCTTAGGTTTTGGACCGCTTAGTGAAATTCGGCGTTGACAAGAATTGTCCAATAATTAATAATCATCGGTCAATAAATCGGCCGAAGTGGCGGAATTGGCAGACGCGCGGGATTCAAAATCCCGTCCTGGCGACAGGGTGAGGGTTCGAGTCCCTCCTTCGGCAGTTATTTCGAAAGCAGGAATGTGTGGATGGAAATTCAGGTCGGGTACCGAGACTTCAAAATATGGCCTTAGTTGATTAGAGGAGACCCTTATGGAAATTAAAGAAAGAACGTACATCACAATAGTCCTTTTATTTGGTGTCATACTGCTGATACTAACGGGGTGTGCAGATTGGCCAAGGGCCGCTAAGACAGTGCCGGCTGACGCTGCGCCCTGGTGCAAGTTTGAGGGCGGTGAACTAATAAAGGGCAAGGCGGGTTTTTGGCAGTTGAAACGGGACGCCAACGGCGTGTGGTGGTTTCTCTCGCCCGACGGCAAGCAGGAGTTTTTGAATACAGTAACGAACGTTCAGCCGTTTCAAAAAGGACAGGACGTAAACGGGTCGCATTACGTCAGCAGGGACTACAAGGGCCGAACGGATGTTGAGATATGGAACGTTGACTCTACCGATATGGACGAGTATCTCGATGAATGGGCGGCTAAAACAGTTGAGAGAGTGAAGGACGCCGGGTTTAAGTCTCTGGGGGCGTGGTGCCAGCCGACTTTCCACAGACATGATGTGGCAATGTCGCGATGCCTGGGTGTCTGGTCCTGGGCGGGGAAAAGGAGCAAACTGTTCTACGACCCGGACTGGGCGGAACTCGCCGAAAATGCTATCAAGAAGCAGGTTGTCGGGCTTCGTAACAATAGTAATCTCGTCGGCTACTTCATAGACAACGAGTTGGGCTGGAAGGAGGATTTTGGCGCTGCAGACCGGTATTTCGATGAGCTTGCGCCCGACAATCCCAACCGCCGGGAGGTTATGAAGGTAATCGTATCGGTCTGGCCT
>CP070830.1:841667-844190 GCA_020344865.1 Planctomycetota bacterium | reverse complement strand
GGCCAAGTGGGCAATAGTACCACTGTTAACGACAAGATGTACCTACAGTTAGAAGATACGAGCAGCAATTCGGGAGTTGCGATATACGACGGCGACCCGAACGACGTAGCGGAGGCGAGCTGGCACGAGTGGAACATCGACTTAGGCATTTTCGACGCATGCGGCGTTGACCTAGCGAATGTCGACAAAGTCCACCTTGGTTTTGGCGGATATTACGAGACAGGACAAACCGTTGATGGCGGTGCAGGTGAGGTATGGTTCGACGATATCAGGCTGTACCCGACCAGATGTGTTCCTGCCTATGCTCCGACGGATTTAACCGACGATTGCATTACTGATGGCGAGGATATGGACATAGTGGCAAGGGATTGGCTCAGAAGCGATGGCGAAGGCAGCCCGTCGGCGCCGGAGGTCGGGCCGGTAGCGTGGTACACACTTGACGATTCAGGCACACCACTGATTGCGGAAAACAGCGGCTCTTTAAGCGGTATCGATGGCGTGCTTGGAACCGGGCCGAACAGCCCGACGTGGGTAAGTCCCGGGGCACCGAACGGTCCGAACCCGGCCGGTGCGCTGGACTTTGGAGGCAACGACTATGTGACAATTCCTGACTTTAACGGCGTGTCAGTCGGCGGTTTCGTTACGAATACGTTGACAATAACGACATGGGTGAAGCGAGACGGCGACCAGAGCTGGTGGACCGGTATGGTGTTCTGTACGAGAAACGTCCCGGACGACTGGGTCGAATCCGTGTGCCACGCGGGTCTTTCGTTCGGAGACGAGGCGGATTGGGAAGGCCCGCCGTTCAGCCTCAATGAGGTGGCCTACCACTGGGACAATGACTCGGAAGGCGAGGAGGTCGGGTGGATGTTCCGGACGGGATTGCTCGTACCTGACGGCCTGTGGACCTTTGCGGCTGTTGCGGTAGGGCCGACACAAGCGACGGTGTATATGAGCGACGGGACAACATTGTCATCAGCAACAAACTATCACGAGCATGTTCCAACAAGACTTGACGACGTATTCTATCTTGGCAGAGACCCGCGAGGTGTTTGGGGGCCGTACCCTGACCCATCTCACACAAGGCATCTTGACGGGCAGTTAGACGATGTGCGCATCTACAATTATACTTTGCCGGTTGGCGAGATTATGTATCTGGCCGGCGTTGAAGGAACGGTTTATGTGCCGTTGGATTCGCCCGCCAATCTGTATCCCAAGGAAGGCCCGGTTGGATGGGACCCTAACAACCCTGACATTGTCAACTTCATGGATTACGAAGTTATGGCGAATGACTGGCTTGTTGAGACGCTGTGGCCATAGCCGCAGGAAAGTATGTTACAGCGGCGGCTAGATAGTTAGCCGATGATATTGCATCAAATCGGGGCCTATACAGATTAGGTTCGGTATAGGCCCCGTTGTTTTTGGTTGTGCGTTAGGCGGCACCTTGGCGCATGGAAAAGTTTTTGTATATTGGATTTGATGGATTGAGTACAGAGACAGTAGAAAGGAGAATAGACCGTGAAGACCGCAAGGATGTCGCTTACACTACATATCTATTTGATTAGTCTGGTATTGTTTTCGTTGATAATCAATTCCTGCGGAACTGATTGGGAGTTGAAGATGGGGCAGAAAGAGCTTTCGTGTAAGAAGATGGCCGTGATATTTGATACGGATATTGGTGATGATATTGACGATACGTGGGCTCTGGCCATGCTCCTTCAATCGGGCGAACTGGATATCAAATTGATTACAACCGCGGTAGGGGACACCAGGGCCAAGGCAAAAATCGTGGCGAAGATGCTGGAGGTTGCCGGCAGGACTGACATACCGGTAGGTATCGGCCCACCGTGCGGTGACATGGACAAAGGGCACCGGCAGGACGAATGGGTAGGCAACTACAACCTCTCGTCTTACCCGGGCACAATTTATCGGGACGGCGTGCAGGCCCTGATTGAGACAGTGATGGACAGTCCGGAGCCAATAACAGTAATCGCCGTCGGTCCGCTACCCAATGTTGCGACGGCGCTGGAGCGTGAGCCTCGGATAGCAGAGAAGGCAAAGTTCATCGGGATGCACGGCAGTATCCGCCGGGGCTATGACGGCAAACAGCAAGTGGATAAGGAATATAATGTCGTCACGTTCGTGAAAGAGGCACAGAAGGTCTTCACGGCCGGGTGGGAGATGACAATTACACCTCTGGATACGTGCGGTATAGTCAAGCTCAAGGGGGCAAAATATAAGAAAGTATACGAGAGCGATAAGCCCCTGGCTCGGGCGGTAATAGCGAACTATCGGGCGTGGGCGAAGAGCCAGGGGTGGGAGGAAGCCCAGGCCGATATAGCCAGCTCAACTCTTTACGATACGGTGGGCATTTATCTGGCTATATCAACCGAACTGGTCTGGATGGAGAGACTTCCGATTCTTGTTACCGATGATGGGTATACAGCGATTGATGATAAGGGCAAGATGGTCGACTGCGCAACAGACTGGAAGGATTTGGGCGGGTTCGAGGACTTTTTGGTC
>CP070830.1:834020-841567 GCA_020344865.1 Planctomycetota bacterium | reverse complement strand
CTGAGCAGTACATTTCGGGTAAGAAAAGCGAGCAGAATTGTCATCAGAGGTGGTACGATGCTGTACCATGGTGCCATTTGGGTATCGGCTACCTGATACGGAGATAACATTGCCGCCAACGCACAAATAGCAGCAAAGAACAAGGCAGAAGCGGCGGTTTTAGCGAGAATCCTTGTTTTCACGAGTTCTTTTCAGCCTAGCGTTTTGGTATTCCCATATATGCCTACCCAGCGAGCCACTAGGTCTCATTTCCAATTTCAGCAAGGGAAGATTCAAGGGCCCACACTAAGCTAGCCGCTAAAATCGCTCCAACGCCTTTTTTCAATCCATATTTTTTATCCGAGAGAAAAAGTATATTTTTATTTTCACCTGTTGCCGACTTGTTGTCAACAATAATGTCATAAAAGACCACATGTGATTTCAGCAGAGCAGACACAAACGTCACCATGGATCCCATATAATAATCCATTCTTTCTACCTGAATTATTCCACGATCTGGTGTCCACTGAAACTGGAACAGCTTTCGTGCAGTAGGCCACCAGAATGACCTGACCGACAAGGCTAGTTATGCCGCAATCATACAGAAAAATACGGCAACGTCAATTTTGGCCGTTAATAGAACTATCTGAACACTCCACACTGCTGTTGCCCAAGCCTATTTTCCAATCACGCCGGTTGCGGATGTTCTTCTTTGACTTCTGTGTCTCTATTGATTATTATGTGTCTAACTTTCAAAACCATCTGACTAGGAGTATTGGTGAAACTGCTGAGACTTCCATTATATACGAAGATCTTGATAGGATTGTTGGCGGGAGTTATTTTCGGTATATTGGCTAATCGGTTTGGATTTTCAGATTTTGTCTTCAACTATATCAAACCAATTGGTTCGGCCTTTATTAGATTAATTAGTATGGTCGTCGTGCCTCTGGTCTTTGCATCTTTGCTGGTTGGAACGGCCAGTCTCAATGACATCAGAAAGCTGGGGCGGATTGGCGTCAAAACCGTCGCCTATTATTTGTGTACAACAGCGATTGCCATAACTATCGGCCTGCTCCTGGCGAATGCTTTCAGGCCCGGGGCGGGTCTTTCAGAGCAAGCGCAGAAAAGACTAATCCAAAACAGTAGTGGAGCGGTTGGTGTACAGGTTGAGACGGCCCTGGAGAAACCAACACTAACGGATATACTCTTGAATATTATCCCGACAAATCCCGTTAAAGCATTCGTGGAAGGTAAGATGCTGCAAATCATCTTTTTTGCTTTATTGACGGGGATTTGCCTTAGCTTAATTAGCTCTGAACGAAGTCGGCCGGTAATAAACTTCTTTGAAGGTGTCAATGAGGTCGTCATCCAGATGGTGCACATCATTATGAAGATTGCGCCTTACGGTGTCTTTGCGCTGATTTCAGCGGTCATTACCGATTTCGGACTGGACATCTTATTTATTCTTCTCAAGTACTCCACAGTAGTGATTGTTGGGCTTGTCCTTCATGCCGTAGTTATCTACTCTCTGGCAATAAAGCTGTTGGGCAAACAAAAAATTGCAACTTTCTTCAGAGGCATTCGTCCCGCCCAGTTAATTGCGTTCAGTACGGGCTCCAGTTCAGCTACTTTACCTGTAACGATGGAATGTACTGAAAAGAACTTGGGGGTCCCGAGGGAAATATGCAGCTTTGCACTACCCCTGGGAGCCACTGTAAACATGAATGGCACAGCTCTTTACCAGGGAGTATCAGCGGTCTTCATCGCTCAGGTATATGGAATGGGTCTGACTATGGGACAACAACTGGCGATAGTTCTTACTGCCACGTTGGCTTCAATCGGTACCGCCGGCACTCCGGCGGCGGGAGTAATGACTTTGGCAATTGTCTTAAGAAGTATTGGCGTGCCGTTGGAAGGGATAGCCATTATTCTCGGCGTGGAGCGCATACTGGACATGTGCCGCACCGTTGTAAATATTACAGGCGACGCCTCCTGCGCCGTGATTGTGGCTTCAACCGAGCGTGAACTACAGGAACCTTTGGCTAATTCGATAAAGGATTAAATATGATTGTAATGAAATCATTCTCCAGGATACTGCCGATTGCTGCCGTGTTTGTGTTGAGCTGCATATGCTTCATACCAGCAACATCGTGTGAGGGATGTTTTGCTGTAGTGGTAGGCAAGGAGGCTTCGGTCGATGGATATGTGATTATGGCCCACAACGAAGATGACGACCCACCTCAGATTGTAAACCACTATAAGGTGCCGCGTAAGAAACACGCGTCAGGTAAAAAAGTGAGGCTGCGAAATGGAGGCGAACTGAATCAGGTAGAAGAAACCTGGTCTTATATATGGTCGGAGATGCCGGGCATGCTTTATTCTGACGGCTATATAAATGAATGGGGCGTCAGCATCAAATCTGACATGTGTCTCTCACGAGAAGATAAGCCCGAAATTACAGACGGCGGAATAGGCTACATGCTGCGACGCCTGGTGGCTGAGCGGGCCAAAACCGCACGCGAAGGTGTCCTGATAGCTGCAGGGCTGGTGGAACGCTTCGGCTACATTTATTCCGGTCGAACTTATACCATTTGTGACCCCAATGAAGGGTGGCTTTTCAGTGTCGTCAATGGAAAGCACTGGCTGGCTAAGCGCGTCCCGGATAATCAAGTGGCAATGATAGCCAATACTTATACTATACACCGCGTTGACCTCTCGGATAAAGACAACTTTCTTGCTTCGGACGACATCATCGAATATGCCATATCAAGGGGTTGGTACAATCCCGAAAAAGACGGGCCGTTTGATTTTGCCAGGGCCTATGCAAATCCCGAGTCGGCTTCAAGTCTGTACAATTTCGGCCGGCAGTGGGCTGGTCTAAGATATGTTACTGACGAAGCAATTCCACTTGGCCCGGACCTGCCCTTTTCGGTCCTGCCGCGAAGCAAAGTAGGTGTAGCGGATATTATGCAGATTATGCGCGACCACTATGAGGGAACAAGCCTTCAGTCCTCCTCGCCGACAAAAAGCCCGCACGAAAGTGGTCGTCCCATTTGCGTCGATAGGACCCAGACCAGCTTTATTGTTCAATTGCGGCGGAATATGCCGCTGGATATCGGCATTGTTTACTGGACTTCTCTCGCGTCACCCTGCAGCTCAACTTATATTCCTTTTCACTTTGGTATTTCCGATTTCCCTGTTGGGTATTCATCTAAATCAGAGGAGCCGTCAATTACCTTCTTTAATGAAAAAGTCAACTCCCCTTTCCGGGCAGATCCGCTTCAGGCCTTTTGGACGTTTTCCAACTTTCGCAGCAATGTTGACAGTGCTTATCCCGGTAAAATTGTTGAAATTAAAGATTTGTGCCGCAAGGTCGAAAAGAATGCTCTGGCTTTGCAAAAGCCTCTTGAAGAAGCTGCCTGTCGGCTATACACGAAAGATAAAACAACAGCAATGCAAATATTGGCCAATTATTCCCAGGGAATCTACCTGTCCTCTCTTGAGGCTATGGGGACAGTGTTATCGAAGAACTAATGTGAGTTACTTCAGTACCCTTCTTGCCTTCAAATCAAAATAATCTCCGGCTTTCAAAATATGCATGGCCAGATTATACCCGCTGATGGTTTGGTCTGCCTCGATATTGATTGAAGCCTTGGTAGCATCATAGACGATGACATTTCGACCTCCCGCAACTTCAAAGGTATCATCGGGCTTAACGATTATACCGGTTCCCTCGTCTATACCGATACCGAGAAGCTTGGGATTCTCAGCCACGAGGCTTATCAGCCGGTTGTGTCTTTTTCGCCTTACAAAATGCTGGTCAACGATGGCTGTCTTCATAAAACCGAAACCTTCCTCGGTAACGATATTGGACGCCTTGATAATTTCGAATTCGTGACCGCTCTCAACCTCCCTTTTCTCTTCGCCTGTAATCATGATTTCGCTCATGACTGCTGCCCCGGCGCTTGACCCCCCGATGACGCCTCCATTCTCATATATCTCAAGAAGTCTTCGATGAATCGGAGTGCCAACAAGGGCGTCAGCAAGGCGGGTTTGGTCTCCTCCAGAGAAGTAAATCCCGCCGACATTATCGAGTATCCTTGTACTTCCTTCCTTTAAACTTTCCTCTTTGGTCAGGACATGATATTCAACATCCTTTGCCCCGAATTTTTTAAGCTGCTCAACGTGCCATTCGCCGGATTCATGGGGTTCGCTGCTGGACATAGGGAAAATAACGATTTTGCCGCTGTTGACCTTTTCAGCATGCTTTATGAAATTTCTCACAATGCCTTCAGGTCGGCCGCTCCCAATAACAAAAAGATATCCTCTTGTCTGTGAGCACGAGCTGATTGGCCGTGAGCACGAGCTAACAAAAATAACCACAAAAACACCAGCAAATAAAGCCAGGACCTTCCTCATCTAAGTCTCCTTTCAGAAAATTCCTAAACTCAGCTCACAAAGCTTGTTCTCTCCAGTCACAGAGAACGAAAAACCTAAAACCAAAAACAAACGCTCGCCCACGGATTATATTCACTTTCTCGACTTCATCAACCTCGTTGAATATTTTTGATTACTTGTACCATATTTTCAAACCTTTGTGTGCATTTTCTAGTGATTCTCGCTTATTTCTGATTATTTTCAATCATTTTCGCTACGGCCAGGCCTCACACCTCTTCCGTTTTTCTCCCAAAAATCCATTTCGATATAGTAATCGGCGGAGTTTTCTGCATGCGTGACTGTAGCAGAAAGACCCGCTTGGCGCATTCGCGCTTTTGCTGTATACTTGCGTCGATTTTAGCAGGCAAATCAGGCCAACCACATAGTTGTTTTGAAGATTTCAGTTGAGAAGGAGAATAAAAATGAGGCAATCTTTTAAAACGGAAAATTTGAAAACGAGGGCAGACCGCGGCACTATCGGTATTTATTTTCTCACATTAGCAGTTGCCATTATTGGTTTGTTTTGCAGCAGCTGCGAAGCGGGTGTGCCGGTCGGGTCCGCCAGCGATTCGGAACGTTCGTTTTTCGAGACGGCTGATTTTGATCCCGCTATACCGGCTCCCGAGACGGTAATTGGTTACAGAATCGGTGATAAGGCTGTTCGATACGATGAGCTTGTGCGATATCTGGAGACTCTGGCTCAGTCGTCGCGACGTGTCAGCCTTACGAGTTACGGTAAGAGTCACAAAGGCCGGGTGCTTTATTACCTTACTATAACCAGCACCGACAACCATAAGCGCCTTGCTGAGATTAAGGCGAACAATTCGAAGCTTTCAGATCCACGAACGCTTTCGGGGCCTGAGGAAGCAGAGCGGATTTTGGAGACGATGCCGGCCGTTGCCTGGCTTGGGTACAGCATTCACGGTGATGAACTTTCGAGTACGGATGCAGCGATATATATTGCTTATTATCTCACTGCCGGGAAAGACAAGTCCATACGCAAGCTTTTGGACGAAGTTGTGATTCACATCAACCCCCTGTTAAATCCGGATGGACGAGAAAGATACCTGGGCCAGCTCGAGCAGGCAACGGGCGTGGTTTCAAGCCCAGACTATCAATCGATGCAGCACCTTGGTTTGTGGTCAAGGGGACGCGGCAACCACTATCTTTTCGACATGAACCGCAACTGGCTTGTGCAGACTCAGCCGGAGGTCCGATCGCTGGCGAGTGTAATCACTTCGTGGCATCCTCATCTTTTGGTGGATTCTCACGAGATGGGCCCTTACGAGACGTATCTTTTGGACCCACCGCGCGCGCCGCTCAACATTTACCTTTCGGAGAAAATCTTATCCTGGCGGAAGCGTTTTGGGTCGGACCATGCCGCAGCTTTCAACCGATATGGGTGGAGCTATTACACCAAGGGCTGGTATTCCGAATGGAGCCCGATATATACGAACGCATGGGCGAATCTTTTGGGCTCGATCGGTTTGCTTTATGAGCAGGCAAGGACGGACGCGGCATCGGTGAAACAACCGACGGGCGTTGAGACAACGTATCGTGAAACAGTACACCATCATGTTGTAAGCTCTCTGGCGAACCTTGAGACGCTTGCAGCCAACAGACTTGAAATCCTGCGTGACTTTTTAGCCGATCGCCAGTGGGCTGTCTCCGACGAAGGACCGAACAACGAGACGTTTTTGTTGCCGCCTTCCAAAGACGTGCCAAGGTGGAAACATCTGGTCGAACTGCTTAAGCAACAGGGCATCGAAGCAGAGTTGGCTGAGGGCAGCTTCGAGGCTGAAGAGGTAACTGACATTTGGGGAAACAAATTTGCGAACAAGCAGCTACCGAAAGGGACGCTGGTTGTACGGTCAAGGCAACCTCATCGACGGTTGCTGCACACACTTTCTGCATTTGACCCACACTTTACGAACGAATTTCTGGTTAAGGAGCGCAAAGACCTGGAAAAGCATCGTGGCACGCGCATTTATGATGTTAGTTCCTGGAACTTGGCGATGTCATTTGGTCTGGAGGCATACTGGGCCAAGAATGTACCAAAGGTAGACTCTTCATCGGACACCTTAAAATTCTTGCCGTGTTCATCCAAGCTGGAGGCCAGCAGTGGTTACGGGTACGTTATTGATTTCGCCAGTTCAGACATTTATCCGGTGTTGGTTCGCCTGTTTGATAATGAGTGTCATCCCCGGACGGCAACCAAGCCTTTTCAGATAGAAGGAAAAAGCTACAAGCGAGGCACCATCCTGCTGCGTGCTCACGAAAATCCGAAGGACCTTTTCGCTATTTTGGAGAAGATACGCGCGGAGCTTGACATCAATGTACATCCGGTGGACACGGGCTTATCTGAGGATGGTCCTGACCTCGGTGACCCGAAGTTCAGTCTATTGTCAGCGCCGCGAGTGGCGATAGCTTCACAATGGCCGGTGTCATCGACATCTTTTGGTTCAACGTGGTATCTGCTTGACCACGAACTTCGCCTTCGCAGCTCGGCCATTAACATTCAAGGGCTCAGCCAAATTGACCTTAGAAAATACAACGTCCTGATTCTTCCGGAGAGCAGCGGTCTCCAGCGGGTCATCGACGATAAGACCTTAGAAAAGATAAAACGCTGGGTGGAAGGAGGCGGAACGCTGATTGCGTCGGGCAGTTCGGCGGCTTTTGCGGCAGACAAAGAGCGGGAGCTTTGTTCTGTGCGGCTAAGGCGCGATGTGTTGGAGGAGCTTTCGGCTTATGAGGAGGCTGTGCAGCGCGAAAAAGACACCAGAGATATCAAGATTGACACAGACCAGGTATGGGGGACACTTAGAGCCTCTAAGAAGCCAGAAGATACGGAATTGGAAAAGAATCAGTGCAGGCAAGAGGGTGTGACAAAAGAGAAGGTGCAAAAAGAGGAGGGCAAAGAGGACATCGAGAAACTCAAACGCACAGACAAATGGCAGCGCATTTTTAGTCCATGGGGTGTATTCCTTGCCGGGCATGTCGACACAGAGCCCTGGCTCGGATTTGGCCTTCCAGAAAAACTCCCTATTATGTTCATGGGTAGTTACGCGTTTATGTCCAAGCACCCGGTTTCAACAGTGGTGCGGCTGGACGATAAGGAACAGCTTCGTTTG
>CP070830.1:830398-833920 GCA_020344865.1 Planctomycetota bacterium | reverse complement strand
CTGAGTTCTCAAGAAGTCTCGGAGCAGATTGTAATGTGCGCATTGTTCCAATCGGATATACCACAGAAATAGACGAGTATATGTCAGCTTCAGACCTGATACTCGGCAAGCCCGGCGGACTTACCACTTCCGAGGCCTTAGCCAAGGGTCTGGCCTTTGTCATAATAAATCCCATCCGCGGCCAAGAAGAACGCAATGCCGACCATCTTTTGGAAGAGGGGGTCGCAATCCGATGTAATAACCTTCCTGTTTTGGCGTACAAGATTGATAAACTGCTTGGCGACCGTGCCCGACTGGACAGTATGAAAGCTAACGCAAAACGGCTCGGGCGGCCTCGTTCTGCTTGCGATATTGTCGAAAAACTACTTTCTTTATGATTGTGTTTCCAGTGCTGAACAGACAACGAGGATTCGTTATATTGGGGCGATTAGGTTTGTTAATTGCAGTTGTTTTAATGGTTTCGGGGTCGGCTCTTGCAGATTCAAGGTGTGATATCCAGACCGTCGAGAGCGCCCGTGATGGTGGGTATATAGTTTGTACGGACTCAGATACTGCACCCGGCCCTGCACCGAATAACTTCGGCCTTATGAAAATAGCGCCAGACAAGTAGCCTGGTGGCGTGCGCAGGAAGAGATGATGCGGCGTTTATGGAAATGCGGGGCGGTGGGGAAGCGCGAATCTTTTGGTTAGAGGGTGTAGGTGTGAGGTTTTGTGCGGCCCTTTAGGGATTTAGAACCGCGGAGTCGACGAGCGTGTCCTCAGCAAGGTCGAAGACGGCATCGAGGCCGGTTACGGTGAATATGCCTCTGGTGGCGGAGGCGACGTTGCGGAGGATGAGACGATGGCCGGAATCGACCAGGAGCTTACGCAGACCCAGCAGGCCGGAGATGCTCGGCGTGGCCATTATGTCGACGCTGGAAAAGTCCATTACGACGTCGCAGCCGGCCCGGTTGTGGAAGCTTTCGAAGACGGCCCTTATTTTGTCGCGCATTTTGGGCTCGGGGGGCAGGTCGACGAGGACGGCGTTTTTTGACGAATTTTGCGTGTTCATAATCGTTGTCCTATTTAAGCCGTGCGGATTGCACCAAATAAAATATAAGAAATAAATCGGCGGGTGCAAAAGGGGCGGGTACTGAGCAAGTGTGCGGGGAGTCTGGAAATGGCAGAAGGGCCGTTTGTGTCAGATTCCTGGGCGTTTTAGGAATTGGTCGTATTTTGTAGTGGCGGCAACCATACCCTTGTTCAGGGCGTCTAAATCGGCGTTTAAGTCGGGATGTTCATTAGCCATGCGAACGGCACCTTTATACTTTGCATTAAGGTCTTTCAAGGCTGACGACGATTGTTTTACCAGCCTTTTGTGCTGTTTCTGCATTTCTTTCAGGGCGTCTTCTTCGCTCCTATGCGGCAATCGTCGGCCGTACCATCGGCGCCGGGTTTTGTATTCTTCGACGAGAACCTTTTGGTGATGAATACGTTGTTCGAGGTTATCAAGCTGCCTGAGGAGTTCATCAGCGCGTCTCTCGATGACCGGGATTGCCGGTAAGATTTTGTCAAAATCCTTTTGGGCTTTTTGGAATTTTCTTTTAGCTTTTAAGCAATCTTTGTTTTGCACGATTCGGACCTTTGGAGCATCGAGCAATTCAAAGAGATTGTCGGTGGATAGGGCAATTCCATCGGCGATATTGCAGTGTACGGCTTCGTCGGCAGTCAATCTTAGAAAGGACCCTTTTTCGCTCCAGGTTCTGACGATTGTCTGGCGGGATCTGCGTTTCGCGAGATCAACGAAGGACGTTTTTTCGGCCTCTTTGATTTCTGCGAGTTGTATGCGTTCGTCGAGCATCGCTCTGACGACGACGGCAGGGCGGTTGTTGCGCTGTGCGAGGGAGGCAATATAAGGTAGCACTGCGGCGCGCTGGGGGTCGAGTCTTGCGGACGCTGGTTGCGTTCCACCCCCGATGGCGGCCTTATCGGCTATATAGAGGCGGTCGCAGGCAAGCGCAATCATAGCTCCGGCTGAGTATGCCCCTCCGGATTTGCCCGCGGGGACGAAGGCTACGGTAAGGCAGTTGTCGACGCTGGTGATTGCGGCGCAGATTCGGTTTGCCAGGTCGAATTTTCCGCCGGGCGTGTCGATTTCGATGAGGATGAAGAGGGGCCCCTGGTTTGCGGACGCGGCTAATGCCTTTTCAAAGGCCTGGGTTTCGCAGACGAGGTCAATGGAGTCGTGGAAGCAGAACTTGAAGACTTTATCTTTTCGACCGAGGTAATTTTGCTGGATTTCGTAGTCGGAGAGGTCGAGGTATTTTGGCGTACTCTTTTCTGCGCGGACTTGTGTCCTATCACCCTTTTTTATTTTGACGACGTAGCCGTTGAAGGTTTCGCCGGTGCTTCGGTGTGTGAAGGTATCTGCGAAACAGTTGGAGAAAGAAATTAAAACGGCGAGCATAAGAACGCTATATCTGGTCATAGTGCTTCCCTTTTTTTCCGTGTCGCTTTGGCAGGTATTATATTATCTTTGGGGGGAAAAAGCAAGGAATGTGGATATTTTTTGCGTGCAGCCGGGTGGTATTCGTGTTTGAAAGGGGAGGTTATCCTGCTATAGTGGTTTTTCGCTAATACGGCTGAATCGATGGTCTTAGGTGGATTTTGCAGGAGTGATTATGGCAGCAGCGAGTGAGTTGAGTGTGGGGGGCAGGTACTTGATGGGGCCGGGGCCGAGCGACGTTAATCCTCGGGTGTTGAAGGCGATGGCGACGCCGCTGGTCGGGCATATGGACCCGAAGTTTATTGAGATTATGGACGGGGTCAAGGAGATGCTGCGGGGACTATTTAGGACGAAGAATGACCTGACGTTTGCGGTATCGGCGACGGGCAGCGCGGGGATGGAGACGTGCTTTGTGAATCTGCTTGAACCGGGGGACGAAGCGGTGGTGTGCGTCAACGGCGTCTTCGGCAATCGGATGTGCGATAACGTCGAGCGGAGCGGCGGTAAACTGGTGCGGGTGAACGCTGCGTGGGGCCAGCCGATAGAGCCTGCGAAGGTGAAGGAGGCACTGGGCAAGTGCAAGCCGAAGGTGGTGGCGATAGTGCATGCGGAGACATCGACGGGAGTACTTCAGCCGTTAGAGGAAATAAGCGAAATGGTGCACGATGCGGGGGCGCTATTTTTGGTGGATACGGTAACGTCGCTGGGGGGGACGGACGTTCGGGTGGATGACTGGGGGATAGACGCGGTTTACAGCGGGACGCAGAAGTGCCTGAGCTGTCCGCCGGGATTGAGTCCGGTGTCGTTCAGCAGCAAAGCGGTGAAGGTGATGGAGCAGAGGAAGACGAAGGTGCAGAGCTGGTATCTGGATTTGAGTATGGTCAGGAAATACTGGGAGGGAGCGAAGAGGGTCTATCACCATACGGCGCCGGTCAGTATGATTTACGCATTATATGAGGCGCTTAGGCTGATATTCGAGGAGGGGTTGGATGAGCGGTTCAGCCGGCATCGGCGGAATCACGAATTGCTTAGGGAGG
>CP070830.1:826853-830298 GCA_020344865.1 Planctomycetota bacterium | reverse complement strand
TAGGCCCTTTTCCACCCGCTCGTCGGTCCTGTGTCCGACGAAATCCACGAAGAAATAGTATTCCCACTGCCTCTTTTTGCTGGGCCTGGATTCTATGTTTGTCAGGTTGATATCGTATCGCTTGAAGACCTCCAGCACGTCAGCCAAAGCGCCGGCCTTGTGTGCGGTGCTGAATAATATAGCGGTCTTATCCTCGCCCGTGGGTTTTGCATCTTCGCGGCTGATTACCAAAAATCGCGTTATATTGTTGGGGTTGTCCTCGATATGCTCACAGACAACTCTCAGTTCGTACAGTTCTGCGGCTATGCCGGAGCCAATCGCCGCGGCGCCTTGTTCATCTGCTGCCGTTTGCGCAGCTTTGGCACTGGAGGCCACAGGGACCGTCTGTGCGTCCTTGAATGTGGCGCTCAGCCAGTTTCTGCACTGGGCGAATATCTCGGGTTTTGAGTAAATCTTGGCGATTTCTTCCATTGAGCAGTTTGCCAGCAGGTTGTGATGAATTGCCATCAGAACCTCGGAGCATATCTTCACATTTGAATCTATGAGGGCATCGAGCGTCTCTATTACGCCGCCACCCGTTGTGTTCTCTATCGGCGCAAGGCCCAAATCGCAGTGGCCCTTGCTGACTTCGTCGAAGATGCTTGTTATGTCCACTAACGGTTCGTATTCGACGCTCTGGCCGAATTTGAGCATTGCCGCCGTGTGGCTGAAGCTGCCAGCAGGGCCAAGGTAGCCAATCCGCAGCGGTCTTTCGAGGGCGAAAGAGCCGCTCATAAGCTCCCGCCAGATGGCTATAAGGCATTTGTCTGGCAGGGGGCCCTGGTTGGCTTTTACCATTTTTTCAAAAACTTTTTTTTCTCGGTCGGGCGCGTATATTTGTCCGCCGGTTTTGTTTTTTAGTTTGCCTATGTCGATGACGACTCGAGCGCGCTCGTTCAGCAGCGTTACAAGCTGCTGGTCGATTTCGTCGATGCGTTTTCTAAGTTGTTCGAGAGACATAAGTTATATACCAAAAGCGAAGCGTCTAAAAATAAATATTCGCTGTCCGCAGGCGCGGTCGTTCTCTGTAAAAACTTACAACGTTACCAGAATTTTGGTGTTGCGTCAATGAATTTGACTGATTAGAAATGAAAATGTGCTGAAAGCGAGGATAAAATGGGGCAAGTGGCGAAATATGTGATTTTTGGGACGCGGTGGGGCTATTTCGGGTTGGCGGGGGACGATAGGGGACTGTGGAGGTCGTGTTTGCCGGGGGGGCGGGAGGCGCTTAAGTCGAGGCTGTTAAAGGGATTGGGGGATGTTCGGTGCGAGAAGGGGTTTATGAAGGAAGTGCAGGGGCTTGTAAGTGCTTATTATGAGGGGATTTGCGTGAATTTTGGGAGGGAGATTGCGGTTGTGCTGGATGGGGTCGGCGAGTTCGGGAGGGGGGTGCTGGAGGTGTGCAGGGACGTAAGGTACGGCGAGACAATAAGTTATGGTGAGTTGGCGGAGCGTGTCGGCCGGGTTGGTGCGGGCAGGGCGGCTGGCGGTGCGCTTGGGAGGAATCCGCTGCCGCTTATAATTCCTTGTCACAGAGTGATTTGCGCAAAGGGCAAGTTGGGTGGGTTCAGTGCGGCAGGGGGGGTGAAAGTGAAGAGGAAAATGCTGGATTTTGAGCGAAAAATGGCCATGGAAAAGCCTGGGCGGCGAGGGTGACCGCTGATTTTGAGCTAAAAATGGGGGTGGAGGTGGTGGAAACGTTTGAAAATTTACAAAAAGTGTACAAAGAATTAGTATCAAACTTGCAAAAATGGGGGGTAAAGCTTTGAAGGATTGCTAAAACTTTTGAATTTTTTGGAAGAAAGGAGACTGGATCCCAGCCTTCGCTGGGACAAGCGGGGTCTACGATGCGCTACGAAAGTGGGTGGTAATATGGGTAGGTTGGGGAAGGTGGGGCCCTCCTTCGCTGGTTCGACCAGGCTCACCACAGGCAAGGCTACGGAGGACAAGTTGCTACGAGGCGGCTCGCGAGTCCCGAAGAATCGGGACGAGAGAGTTGTCGTTAAATTTTGCATGGAATCAGGACGGGTTATCGGTAGAATGTGGTGGTAGTAGACTTTGTGAAGAGAGAATAGAATGCTATTGAACTTTATTACGGTCGTTCTTCTTATCGCTGGTCTTGTGTTTCTGGTCATTGATTATGTCAGTGGTACCGTTAGAAACAAGGGGTTCGCTATGTTCTGCATCATAGCCGCAGCAGCAACAATGGTCCTAAAGCACTATTTAGAAAATCAGGCAGAAATAAATAGCTTTATGAAGTCCTGTTTGGATGGTTATTGTGGGAATTGAGGAGCTTGCTGGTATTGTGAGGAGTAATGGGCCGGGAGTAAGAAGTAAGAAATGGGAAATAAGGGGTAGGAATTTTTTAGGGAAATTGGTGGCCGGGGTGGATAGACAAATCAAAAATTAAAATGCAACTCCGACTGAGACGTTCGAGGGCGGGGAAAGCAAAAATGCAGTGCAAAAATTAAAAATTGATTCGCGCTCCGAGGGCATATTAGACAGAAGGGAGCTTGTCAGGCACGGGTGTGCAGGGTCAGGAACGAGGGTAGAGGGGGTGGGTGTCGCAAATAGGCGAACTTTTGACGCAAAATGGCGTTTACATAGGGTGGGTTAAAATGTTATAATGTGGCGAAGAGCGTAGTATAAAAGCGGATACGACGGATACGCCTCGGTTCCCCGCTGTGAATTAATGAATCCGGAACTGGACAAGATGCAAAAAAAAGGCTTCACGTTAGTCGAACTTTTGGTGGTGATAGCGATTATTGCGCTATTGATGTCGATATTGATGCCGGCACTGTCGCGAGTGAGGGAGCAGGCGAAGGCGGTCCTTTGCCAATCTAATCTCAGGCAGATGGGTGCGGCCTTCGATATGTATACGGGCGATAACAACGGCTATTTCCAGCAGGGCTGGGAGGGGTTGCCGGTTGACGGTTGCAGCGGTTGTGAAAAGCCATGCTCGCATTGGTGGATACACTCTACCAGGCCTTACTACGGGGACCCTGATGTGTGCCTTTGCCCGAGGGCGTCCAAGACGGGGTGGGAAGAGAATAGTAGCTATTATTGGGAGGGGGGCGCCACGTTTTTGGCGTGGTCGGGTCACGGCTGGTTGGGAGAGGAGGGAGAGGTTTACGGCAGCTACGGCATAAACGGCTGGGTAGAACACAATCAATGCTCCGCTGATCCCCCACGCACCGCCGAGCGCAGATGGAGGCACACCGCAGTCGCCGGCGCAGGCAACATACCGCTGCTTTTGGATGCACCTTGGATTGACTGCTGGCCGCTGCATTACGACGAGCCAGCGCCCTATGACGACCAGCAGTGGCAACAAGGCAGTCACATGGCCCTCTTTATGAAGAACCGACACAACGAGGGCATAAATGCGGTGTTCGTGGATTACAGCGTT
>CP070830.1:819302-826753 GCA_020344865.1 Planctomycetota bacterium | reverse complement strand
TGATAGGGGACGACGGGTCTATATATCTTAGGGCGGAGCGGACGGGAAGCGGGGCCGGGAGGGTTTATACGATAACTTATGAGGCGGTGGACGATTCGGGGAACGCGACGGAGGCGAGTGCGGAGGTTTTGGTGCCGGACGGGTATAGGTGGCGGCATCGTGAGCGTATCAGAACCAAGACAATAGACGTAAGACGGAAGAGGAGCATGCATCGATTGATAAATGATTAGTGATGAGTGATAATTGAGGTGGAGATTTTGGGTTTTTTATTGACGACAAATGCCGGGGGGCAGGCAGGTGGTGCGGGTTAGATAGACCCCGTCAGATTGCGGTGGAGTCCAAGTAAAGGGGGAGCGAGAGTAATCTAACGTCTTAAAGATGCATAAATGGGGGCATGTGTCGCAAAATGGTTAGAAGTTTACGTAAAATGGCGTTTACATAGGGGCGGGCGATATGATTTAATACGTGTTGAACAGACGAGATGCGGTGTGCAGTCTAAGAGGCAGCGGCTCACAGGAGAGCCGAAAAAGCTTTCTATAATCAACAAGGGGGGGCGTGGCAAGCTGGCGTCATCTCAGGGGGTAAAGTTGCGGTTTTTTTCAGGGAGCGGGGTCTGCGAAGAGGGTAAGCGGTGCGGTTTTGGTGATTTTGGCGTTTACGAATCGGCCAGCGAGGGATGGCGGGCCGTTAAAGACGACAATCCAGTCGGTTGCAGTTCGGCCGACCAATTGAGGGTTATCTCGGCCTTCTGCGGAGTTAAGGTGGGGCTTTTTGCTCAATCCCTCGACGAGGACCTTTACGGTCTGGCCGAGGAAGGTTTGGGCAAGTTCAGCACTTATCTTTTCCTGGACGGCGAGGAGCTCTGTGTTGCGTTTTCTCTTGATTTGGTGCGGGACGGTGTCAGTGAGATTTTTGTCGGCTTTGGTGCCGGGGCGGGGCGAGTATTTGAAGATGAAGGCGTTTTTGTAGCGGGCCTTTTTTACCAGGTCCACTGTTACATGGAAATCCTCTTCGGTTTCGCCGGGGTAGCCGACGATGAAATCTCCTGAGAGGGCGATGCCGGGGACGATGCTTCTGGCTTTATCGAGCATTTCAAGATACTGAGCAGCAGTGTAGTGGCGGTTCATTGCGCGGAGGATTTTGTCGGAGCCGCTCTGGGCGGGGATGTGGAGGTAGGGGCAAACCTTCGGGAGGTCGGCCATTGCTTTTAGGATTTCGTCGTAAAATTGCTCAGACGGGTAATTGGTTACGAACTTAATCCAGTCGATGCCGTCGACCTCGCTTGCAAGGTATAGTAAGTCGGCGAGGCAGGAGGATTTTTGGCCGGCGGCGTACTTGTACTTGTTTACGGCCTGCCCCAGCAGCGTGACCTGCTTTACGCCTTCATCGGCGAGTCTTTTTACCTGGTCGATGATGGCGGCAGGGGGGCGAGAGACTTCGGGGCCGCGGACGTATGGGACGACGCAGTATGCGCAAAAGCTGTCGCAACCTCGCATTACGCGGACAAATGCCTGGCCGGGCAGGTTTTGTTCGGCGCGGTCAAAGGTCGATTCAAACTCGTCGAGAGCAAGATTTTCCTGGTCATCGGGCTTTTGTCGGATGCTGTCTTTTATACTCAGGAGTTTGTGCTTTTCGTTAAGGGCGCTGGTTACGATCTGTGGGATTTGCGGAATCTGGGCGGGACCGCAGACGATGTCGACGGTGTTATCATCGAGCAGCTCCGGGCCTAATCGCTGGGCCATGCAGCCGATGACGGCGACGACGACGTTGGGCTTTTGTTTTTTGATGTGCTTTAAGTGGCCGAGGTGGGAGAGGACTCGCTGTTCGGCGTGTTCGCGAACGGAGCAGGTGTTTATAAGAACAGCATCGGCTTCCTTGACGGTATCGGTCAAACGAAAACCGGCCTTCTCAAGTGAAGCAGTGACCAAGGCACTATCCAACTTGTTCATCTGACACCCGAAGGTTTTAATGTGCACTATTTTTGAGGTCATAGAGAACCCGAGTATATCAGCAGGAGGCGGTAAAATCAAAGGAGGATGGTTTTGAGGACTTTTGGAGGAATTGTTTGACGGCGTAATATGCGGGCGGTATATTGCGGGCCAAAAGCAGACTGAAACGGCAAAGAGTCGAGGAGCGCACACGGCAATGCCCAAAAAAATCGGCTTTGACAACGAGAGATACCTTGAAGAACAGACGGCGGCGATTCTGGAAAGAGTAGACCGGTTCAATGACAAGCTGTATCTGGAGTTCGGGGGCAAGCTTTTATTCGACTATCATGCGTCGAGGGTACTGCCGGGGTTCGACCCGAACGTGAAGATGCGGCTTCTGCAGAAGCTCAAAGACAAGACTGATGTTATTCTTTGTATTTATGCAGGTGATATTGAGAGAAAAAAGTTAAGGGCAGACTTCGGGATTACATACGATTCCGACGCTCTCAAGACGATCGATGATTTTAATGAATGGGGCATCGAAGTTACAGGGGTAGTTATTACTCGGTATGAGGAACAGGCATCGGCAAAGGCCTTTAAGAACAAACTCAAGCGTAGAGGAGTGAAGGTTTACACACACAGTTTTACGAAGGGGTATCCGACGGACGTCGACGTTATTGTGAGCGACGAAGGGTACGGGGCGAATAAACCGATAAAGACAAGCCGGCCGATAGTTGTCGTTACGGGTCCCGGGCCGGGGAGCGGGAAGCTGGCGACGTGCCTTTGCCTGTTGTATCACGAATACAAAAAGGGTGTAAAGGCGGGGTATGCGAAGTTCGAAACGTTCCCGATATGGAACCTGCCGCTTAATCACAAGGTAAATGTGGCATACGAAGCCGCGACGGTCGACCTTAAAGACTACAACGTTATCGACCATTATCACTTAGAGGCATATAACGAGAAGACGGTCAATTACAATCGTGATGTTGAGGCGTTCCCATTAGTCAAAAGGATTATCGAGAAGATAACGGGGGAGAAGTCGTTGTACAAATCCCCCACGGACATGGGGGTCAATCGTGCGGGTTTCGGGATTGTGGACGATGATGTCGTTCAAGAGGCCTCTCATCAGGAGGTCGTCAGAAGATATTTCAGGTGTGCTTGCGAGTATGCAATGGGTTTTGTAGATAAGGATACGCTCAACCGGGCGGAGCTTATTATGGAGAATATAGGCGCGAAGGCGGAGGACAGAAGGGTGGTCGCACCAGCAAGAGAGGCGGCGTTAAGGGCGAAGGAACTCGGGAAGGGAAATGAGGGTATTTTCTGCGGCGCGGCTATGGAATTAGAAGAGGGCAAAATCATTACGGGGGAGAACTCTCCGTTAATGCACGCGGCATCAAGTCTTATTATAAACGCGACGAAGCATTTATCGGGGCTGCCTGAGAAGATGCACCTTCTGCCGAAGAACATAACCGACTCGGTAACTCACCTTAAGAGCGAAGTGTTAAACGGGAAAATGGCGAGCCTGGATTTGGAAGAGACCTTAATCGCGCTTAGCATAAGCGCCATATCGAATCCGGCGGCGCAAATGGCAGTAGAGAATTTAAAGAAGCTGAGGGGCTGCGAAGTGCACCTGACGCATATACCAACTCCGGGGGACGAGGCGGGGCTGCGGAAATTAGGCGTGAACCTCACGAGTGAGCCTGAATTCTCGAGCAAGAGCCTTTTTATAATGTGACAAAAGAAAGAGGGCTTTGATGTTTTTCGGTCCGGTTACGTATTTGCCGGCCGGCGGGTGGGGGCCTTTGGTTTGCCAGCCGGGGGAACCTCTTCGATTGGTATAGCCTTCTTTGCAGGGACTTTTTCTTCGGGGAGTGCGGCGTCGGGACACTGGCCGGTCCAGCAATACAGACAGAGCTTTTCTTTAGGCAATCCAATGGCATCGACCATATCGTCAACGGTCTGATACCTCAGTGTAGTGACGAGCAGGTCTTCGGCAATCCACTTGACCATTTTTTTGTGCTTTTCGGTACTTGAGTCTATGTACTCAGAGATGTCCTCGACGTCGCTGCTTTCGAGGGCGCGGATTGCCCTGCGGGCGACAAGCTCATTTATTGAGCGTGTTGAAAGATTGAACCTGCACGGGACCATAAGGGGTGGGCATGCCGGCCGTACGTGTACCTGTTTGGCGCCGCAATCCCAGAGCTTCTTTATAGTGAAGTTGCGCAGCTGGGTGCCTCTGACGATGGAATCCTCGCAGACGACGACGCTGTTACCTTCTATAACCTCCTTGATTGGGATAAGCTTCATCTTTGCGACGAGGTCTCGCGTTTCCTGCGAGGGGGGGGTGTAGCTTCGGCCGTAGCCGGGCGTGTATTTGACAAGGGGGCGTCTAAAGGGCTTGCCGGACTCCATTGCGTATCCCAGTCCGTGGGCGATGCCTGAGTCGGGTACACCCGAGACGACATCGACGCTGATATCTTTGTCGTGTTTTGCCAGACATCGGCCGCACTTTTCCCTGACGGTTTCAACATTTATTCCCTCGTAGCTGGACGCGGGAAAACCCGTGTATATCCAGAGAAATGCGCATATCTGGCTGACCTGGCGACCGGGCCTTCTTTGGGCTATGCCATCCTCGCTTATGAGTATTATCTCGCCGGGCTGGAGGTATTTCGTTATTTGGAAGTCATTGTTCGGAAAAGCGCCGGTCTCAGTGGTGACCGCCCAGGCATCCTGTCTTTTGCCGATGACGAGCGGTGTGTATCCGAACCTGTCTCTTGCGGCGTATACTCCTTCTCTACTGAGCAGCAAGACCGAGCAGGAGCCGGCTATCGCATCGAACATTTTCTCTATGCCATCCACCAAATCATTTCCCTGGCTGATCAGCTTCGCGACCAGTTCAGTGGTGTTTACGGCCGCTTTGCTTACCTCGCTGAAGGACATTCCCTGCTTTAAGAGCTTTGCTGCCAGTTCCTCGGCGTTTTCAACTATGCCGTTGGTAACAATGCAGAACGGTCCGAATTTCGAGTTAAGATATATGGGCTGTTCCTCAAGGGCACTGATGACACCGATGCCCTTATTGCCCTGCATGCGATTATAGTCTTCGAAGAATTTTGATTTGAACTGGCTCTGGCTAAGGTCATGTATCTGCCGGGTGAAGTCCTCAGCAAGGACGGCGAGACCCCCGTATTCGGTTCCGAGGTGCGAATGATAGTCTGTTCCGTAGAAAAGAGTTTCGGTACAATTGCCTATTTCGACAACTCCAAAAATCCCACTCATCTTTAACTCCTATGTAATCTGCAATTTTCACCGGAAAACTTATTATACAGAATCGCGATGAAATGTAAAGGTGATAATAGCGTAAAGCGCCAGGAGGCACGTTTTTTTAGTCTTGAGTGGTGCAAAAGCTCTTGCCGTGAGACTTCGAGTACCGCAGCAGTTCAATTTTTCAGTTCTTTCTATTGACGCGGGCTAGACCGGTCTGCTAAGATGCTGCCACATTTGGCGCAGGCGTGTGGTTTTTTGACACCGTTTTAAAACAGGTCGTCTCCGCAGGTAAGGGAATGTTTGTACAGCAATTTTCAGACCTCATAGATACGGTCAACACGGTCGTGTGGGGCCCAAGCATGATTATTCTGCTGGTGGGGACGGGTCTGTACCTGACCATCCGGCTGCGCTTTGTGCAACTGCGGTTTTTCTCTCACGCCGTCAAGTGTATAACGGGAAGATACGACGACCCGGCCGAGAAGGGGGATATCTCACATTTCCAAGCGCTCTGCGCAGCGCTATCCGCGACCATCGGTACCGGTAACATCGCAGGCGTGGCCACTGCAATCGCTCTGGGCGGGCCGGGCGCGGTGTTCTGGATGTGGGTGACGGCTATCGTAGGAATGGCAACGAAGTTTACGAGCTGCTCTCTGGCCCTGCGGTATCGGGTGCTTCATGAAGATGGAAGCGCATCAGGGGGGCCGATGTACTATCTTGAAAAGGGACTGAATCTAAAATGGCTGGGCGTGGTATTCGCGTTCTGCGCCGGTGTGGCTTCGCTGGGAATCGGCAACGCGGTCCAGGCAAATTCGGCAACCGACGGTCTGCTTGCGTTAATGCCAGAGCAATTCAAGGGGATGCAAATCGCTCTGAGCGTGCCGGTATTGGGGGGAGTAAGCATCATGAAGCCTGTTATCGGTGTTATCCTCGCCCTATTAGTGGGAATGGTGATTATTGGCGGGATAAAAAGGATTGCGCGGGTCGCTTCAAAGATTGTGCCTTTGATGTGTATTCTGTATGTTACGGGCGCGCTGGTTATCCTGGCGAAGAACCTGTTCGCAGTCCCGGGGGCCTTCGGTCAAATCTTTCAATATGCGTTCAGGCCCCTGGCGGTAGGGGGGGGCTTCGTGGGCGTTGTTTTGAGCAGGACGATTCAAAAAGGTGTTGCTCGCGGTGTGTTCAGCAACGAGTCCGGTCTGGGCTCTGCTCCGATGGCTTACGCGGCAACCAAGACCCGTGAGATGGCACGCGCAGGTTTTGTGGCTATGTTGGGCCCGTTTATTGACACAATCATCGTCTGTACGATGACGGCCCTGGTAATCATTACGACCGGAGTCTGGCAGGTAAAAAGTGAGGACGGGCGCATCCTGTATGGTCCCGGGGCGAAGGGACTGCCAATGAAGATGATGGTCGGGGACGAGTACTGCCAAGTCATAGGTACTTCTGAAGCGGAGCCTGAGCCTTTTCTTGACGAAGCAGGCCAGCCGTATCTACTGCCGACGGGTGCGTCGCTTACGGCAAGTGCCTTCGAGCACAGTTTGGCCAAACCCGGCTGCTGGATTGTGTCCATCAGTCTGGTCTTCTTCGCCTATTCGACGATGATTTCATGGTCATATTACGGCGACCGCTGTTTCGAATATCTCTTCGGCCCAAGGTCTGTAATGCCTTATCGCTACGTTTACTGTTTTGTTGTAGTTGTCGGCGCGGTAGGGGCGCTGGACCTGGTCTGGACGATTGCCGATATTCTGAATGCCCTTATGGCCGTGCCGAATCTTATAGCTCTTCTGGCGCTTGTAGGTACAGTTGCTGTTGAAACCAAAGACTACGTCAGGCGAATGCGGCAAGCACACGAAATCTGAGCGAGACTTCAGGCGGAATGAAGACATTACCGAAGGACATTTTAATTATCTAAGCGCTTTGTTTGTCTTTTGTTAATGATATACTGGAGCAGCCGGGATTATCGAACGAGGCGTGATATTGATTATGCAGGGTTCTGACTCCAATAAGCAACAAGGGCGCAAGCCGGTTGGGGACAAGCAGGTGGAGGCTATGCACGAAGGTCCCGAGAAGTTGCGTAAAATCTTTACGGAGGAGGGAAAGGTCTTGAGGGTGACGCTTCTGAGCAGTCCTGAAGGTCGTCTTTTCGTAGCCGGGGCCGTGATGGGGCTCATATTTATCGCGTGGATAAGTGCGAATTTTGCGTTTTCGCCGGAGACGGCCCAGATGCTGATAGGTCTGCTTGCTACCCAAATCATGTTC
>CP070830.1:812235-819202 GCA_020344865.1 Planctomycetota bacterium | reverse complement strand
TGGAAGTGTTCGTAAATGCCCGCCGCCCTGTATGCCGCGTCATCAATCTTGTCACTGGTAGGATACACTGTTATGAGCTCATTGTATTTATCAAGGGCCTGTCGAAGCTGGTCCTCGTTGACGACAAGTACCAGCGCTCTGGCCTGGTTCTCGAGTTCAAACGCCTCCTCATAGAGATAGTCGGCGGCGCGTACCACCTCGAGCGCCTTCAAGTCCGGCCCGGCGAGACTCGCCTCAACGATGTACCTGTACTGCGGCATCTTATCGAGTGCGGCGAGCTCCTTCTTGGCCCACTCGACCTTCAGGCTGTTGCCCTCCTTTGTGTAGTACTCAATGAGGGCCTCGAGCCCCTGCCGATACGCCTGCCTGTTGACCGCTACCTGCTCGACGATATCGGTCTCGCGGGCCCCGGCAACCTCAATCGCCTCGACAGAGCCGGCGTCCGTTTGCGTGCGGACCATCATGAGCTTGGCGCTGCTCTTGTCGACGTCGTTGCACGCGACCAGCACATTCATCAGCACTATAAGTAATACGGTCAGAATTGTCCTTGCCATAATGGCCTCCTTTCAACCTTGAACCCGATCTTCTTGCCAAATCCGCAGCCGAGCGGCTTTAGCCGCCCGGGCGTAAAGTTTCGCCCTCGAACCAAAAACTTACAACGCATGTAAATAGAACCAATTTCCATCGGCCCGTCAAGAACAAAGACCGAAAAAATATTTAATCGAACGACCCCTATCTACCGGCCGTTTTCTGTGCCCGTCTGGGCCCGCCATACCCCTCCAGTCCCAGCGAATCAAGTCTCCTGGTTGGCATCGCATTCGTCACTTAGGCTGGGTAAGCTCAATCTCGAAAAGTCTGGGCCACAGCTTTCCGGTCACGAACAGCCGGTCGTTCTCGGCATCGTATGCAATGCCATTCAGCACATCGACCAGCTGACCGCGCGCGTCGGTGCCCAGAAGCCCCGCCAGGTCTATCCATCCGGTCACCCTGCCCGTCTTCGGGTCAATTCTTGCGATGCGGTCGGTACGCCAGACGTTGGCATAGATTTGGCCCTGAACGTATTCCAGTTCATTAAGTCCGCTGACGGGACCGTCGCCGTCGGTGACTTCAATCCTGCCGGTCTGCTCGAATGTCTCGGGATTCAAAAAGTACAGCGTTGACGTCCCGTCGCTTCGTATTAAATTCTTTCCATCATGCGTGAGGCCCCAGCCTTCGGTCGGATACTTGAATCGCCCTGACGGCTCGAAACTTTCTTTGTCGTAAACCAGCCCCACCTTCGCCCGCAGCGTTAGCTGAATAATTTTATCACCGTAAATCGTAATACCTTCACCGAAATACTCGTCCGCCAGCCTGCGGCCCTTCACGATTTTACCGGTCTCCAGTTCGACTTTGCGCAGGGTCGAGCGCCCCTCGAGCCCTGTCCCTTCGTAAAGAAAACCATCTTCGAAGACCAGCCCCTGTGTGAACGCGCGCTTGTCGTGAGGATATTCATTTACCACTTTATAGCCGTATACCGGAATAACCCTGCGGGCCTTGAAGTTTAAGAAAAATATAAGTGCTATTACCCCCAGCGCCCCGAGCATCACCGCAAAATGTATTCTCAATGCGCCTCTCACACAAACACCTAAACAGATAGATTCACCGGCCTCGCCTTTTACGACTGAATCTAAGTAGCGCAGGCCGGCCTATTTTAACCGCCCAGACTCTCAGCACAAGTCCCACGTACCTTGCGCACCGTTTTCTAAACTTTCAGGATTTTCCTGAAACCTTTAACATAAGACTTGCGACTAATCTATAAAAGACCATAATATGGCGAAAAGCGGCAATTTATGTAGGAGTCTGGAAAATGAAGATAGCTTCGGTAAAAAGAGCGTCACTCGCTTGCTTACTGTGTCTGCTGGTCATTGCGGCCGGCTGCTGTGTCCACATGGGCTCTTGTTTTAAAGCCAAACATAAAAGGACCGAGCAGCTTTCCGCCCCCGCCGAGCCGGGCTCGACGCTCCTCGCTGAAACCTCCTTCGGCACAATCACCATTACGGGCGCAGACGTCACCGACTGCGAGGTTATCGCCGAAATCTCCGTCCAGGCCCCCACTAAAGAAGAGGCGCAGCAAATAGCTAAGCAGGTGCAGGTAAAGCTCGAATCCACCGGCAAAACGCTGACGCTCGATGTCGAAAAGCCGAAACTTGACTGCAACCGCTCTGTAGGCGTAAGCTTCGAAATAACCGTCCCGAAGCAGACAAACATCGAATGCGAAACCTCGTTTGGCAGAATCAAGCTCAGCGATATTGACGGAAACGTAAAGGCCCACACCGGCTTTGCCGCCATTGAAGCCGACGATATTCAGGGGGCGGTTCAGTTAGAGACATCTTACGGCCAGGTCTCCTGCCGCCGTATTACGCCCACCGAATTGCTCGCCAGGTCGAGCTTCGGTGCCATCAATATTGTCTGCTCACCGCAAACCAAGCCTGAAATAAACGCGGATATAGAAACTTCGTTCGGCGAAATTGATTTTGTAGTGCCGCCGAACTACTCCGGCCGCGTCCAGCTCGAAACCAGCTTCGGTTCAATTGATACCGACCTGCCGCTGACAGTCAAAGGAAGCCTCAGCGAAGACAAAATAAAAGGCTCAATCGGTGACGGCAGCGGCTCTCTCCGACTAAAAACCAGCTTCGGCTCTATAAACCTAAAATAAACCTAAAATAAACGCCCCGACCCATCCACCGTCTTGCTATTCCAGCGAAAGCTGTGAGCCGGAGGTGCCCACTACCAAATCCCTTCCAGCCAGCTTGCGCTGAACCGTGCCAAATCATCTAATCCGACCACACCGTCGCCGGTGAGATCAGCTCCGCCGCAATCGCCGTATTCACTCTCCAACCAGTAACCTGTAAACACGTCGAGGTCCAGATAGTCAACGTTACCTTCACCCGTGAGGTCCGCTCCGCCACAGTCCCCGCAGCCGCTAACCATCCACCATCCAGCAAACAAGCCGAAATCCTCCCAGTTCACCCTCCCGTCACCCGTAAGCTCGACCCCGTTAACGTCGCCGTAGTCGGTTTCCGACCACTGCCCGGCAAAAAAAGCATAATCCAGAAAGTCCACGCCGTCCGGATATACAAAATCTCCCACGTATCTACCCTCCTCGTATAAATCACAGATCTCTCCACTATCCAAAGCACGCTCGAATATCACTACGTTGTCAATTATGCCGTTGAAACCATAATGCCAGCTCCCTGCGGCCCCTAATCTCCCAATATTAAAAGGAAAATCCGAAGTGCGAGCTGTATATGAAGAAAAATCCTCACTCGTCGCTATTAGCTCTCCGTAAATGTATATCCTTATATAACTGCCGTCCCAGGTAGTGGCTACGTGGTACCATTTGTCCAGACTTATAGCTTCCGTAGTGGTAACCTTCCTTGGGGTACCCCCCGTATCGACGAAACCGGCCTGCATTACGCCTGTGGGTTGAATCTGAAACCAATAATCGTATCCTGTTCTATTACTCTTTGAAATTATCCGCTCGTAACTGCCGGAATCCGTACTCCTGTAAATCCATGCACTCATAGACCAGCTTGTCAAAGCCAGACTCACATCGGCTCCGCAATCAACATAATCACTTATCCCGTCGAAAGTAAGAGCACCATCTATTCTCCCTTCTGTGTGCAAGACAGATGTATTCTGTTGAGCAGTTCCGTGGTTGCCATAACCGCTACTGTCCAACACGGCAGTATTAGGCCCATCATCATCCATCTTCCAGTGGCCGACAGGGCTCAGTGTAACGCTGAACGCATAATCGCTCTTGCTGTACTTACCCTCCACCACAAAAATATCATCGATATTATTATATTCATAAAAGTCCTCGAACCAAAGCTCCGCCTCCCACATACCTTCGCTGAGCACGACCGGACCTGAGTCTGTAACATCCACGTCAAAACTAATATCTTTCCAGTCGTTCCTGCCCTCATTGGCCAAACTTAGCCAGACTGAAGTCGCATTTATATCAGTACACTCCTCCCACTTAAATGTAACTGGTGACCGCGTCGACCCATTATGCTCGGGAGATATCAGCACAGGTTCCTGCTCCGGCTGCCAGGTGGCAATACCATACCATACGATGGTTTGGTCATTGCTGTCATCCTTGTGATAAACGGTGATTCCATAGATTCCATCACCATAGTCTGCCAGAGCGTTCCTGTCTGCAAACGCCCCTTCGTACCCCCAGTAATGTATGCCGCCATCGGCGTAATGCCACGTCTGTATCTCACCCGACTGCGTGTTAGCATCATTCGGAATCTCAAAAGTAATTCCTCCCGGGGTATACACCTCGACAAAACTGACTGTATCGCCGGTCGCCACTCCGAAGAAAAATTCATATCTCAGATCATCCGCCACATCAGGTTCTCCATAGTCCAGTCCTGTCGCAATCTCAATAAGAGATATCGGCCCCGTCGCGCCGGTGTAGTCTTCATTCGGCTTATCCGACGTGACATTGTTGTATGACCTGTTCAGCGGACTGAATGCGTAGCCTGCCTTCGACGGTGTAATACTACCGCTCCAGCCGAGGGGCACCGCACCGCTGTAGTAGCCGCTGCCGTCAGTCACGGGGTCATCACCCGGCCAGCCTTCCATCGTAACACCGCTGATTCCACTTCCCACCAGGTTCCGCACGTAGCCGGAGATTATAGGATTCGGTTGAACTCCTGTTGTAAACCTCCACACATACCCCGTAGTAACACCCCGTGTATTTCTCGCATCTATTCGCCAATAATATGTCGTGCTGTATGAAAGCGTCCCGGGACAATAAAACGTCTCTTCCTGATTACCTTGGAATTCACTGATGTCAGGCGTAGGATCCGTACCAAAATAGACGTCAAAAGTGCAGCCTCCGCAGTTCGTCCAGCTCAGACATACATCTATTGGTTCGTATTTTGCTAAATGGCCCGGGCTGGGCTCCGTCGCCCGAACCGGTCTTGTCGCGCGATTTATGTTCCACCAGCCCTGTATGTAACCAGTACCAACCAGATTCGCGTCGTAATATACAGAAATCGTACCGTCCAACATGCCTTCTGCCGTATCGCAATCAGTTATAACTCCGACGACATCCTCCGCGTACACTACGTTGTAATCCCCACATGGCTTCTCGTCAGTCCATTGGAATGAAATCCCGCAGTCCGAGGGATTAAACGTGTAAGTGCTCGAAATCTCAAAGGCCGGCACACAAGGCAGTTCGGGCCGCAGGTCGATCCTTCTGCGGCCCCTTACATTGGCGTCGCATGTCAGCACCATGTCCGTGATAGTACCGCTTTTACCGTTGCCCTCCCATGTTCCATTCCACGTTCCGCCTGGGTTGCAATCCGCCGCACTCGTTCCCGCCAAGCCACCCAATATCGCCAGGATTAGAACGCACCCGCCCACCTTAAAACAAACGGTTGCCCTCCTGACATGCTCTTTACCAGCGGCCCTGCTGAACATCGTGCTCCTCCAAGAAATCACCGATATTCTTTACCCTTGCGGCCCAGCTAATACGCTCACACGCCGCTTTAAGATACACCCAACGGCTTGCCCATCCTCCTTTCACCGCATTGAACGCACCAGAGAATAATTTAATTATAGCCCATTCAAATCCCTCAATCAAGGAAAAAAGACCAAGTATCCGTCTTTTCCCCCCTGGCCCGCATGAAATGGGCTTCTGCCGTAATTTCACGCCGAGTAATCCACTCGCAATATATCCATTGGGGAACGGGCATCGATTTTCGAAGATTTGAATTTTGAATAGGTTTATGCTTGATTTTGAATCGCTAAAAGCTGCTCCGCGACCCTCGGCGCGGCATCTGGTTTTGTAACCGTTGCGCAGGCTTTTTTCATCTGCCGCCGCCTATCTTCATCCTTTATAAGCTCTTGGAGCTCCTGCCACAGCCATTCTGCCCTCTCGTCCGCATCCGGCAAATCATCCACTACAACCGCCGCCCCAGCCTCAACCAGCTTATCCGCGTTCAAATACTGGTGTCTATCCTTGTGGTACGGGTAAGGCATACAGATGCTCGGTGTACCGGCCGCCTTGTATTCAGCCACGCTTACTGCTCCGCTCCTGCTTACTACCAGGTCGGCAGCCGCTAACAAATCCGCCATATCATCGTAATATCCCAGAACCTTATGTTTGATTCTGGCAGCCGTATATTTGCTCTTGACGTCTTCGAAATTAGCTCGCCCGGTCAGATGGACTATCTGCCATTTATCTGCAAAAGTGCTTAGTTTCTCCAACAGTGAGCAAATAGTTCTATTAATATTCTCCGCTCCGCTTGATGCACCCGTTATAAGCAGAACTTTTTTGTCTTTGTGAAGGCCTAATTGTTGTACGGCCCTGTCAGGTTGGGGATTTGCGAAGCCGCTTCGCAGAGGGCAACCAACAACATGGGCTTTTGGGCCACTTTTTGCGAAATATTGAGTGGTTTGGTCAAACTGCACAAAAATCGCGTCGGCCCACCCGGCCATCATTTTATTTGCCCTGCCGGGCAGAATATCAACGTTTAGAAGCGCAACCGGCACTTTTAGCCTATGCGCTGCCCAACAGACCGGTGCTGCAACAAAGCCGCCGGCGCCAATCACCACGGCGTTACTACTTTCAGCAATGGCACGTTTGGCAATATGGCAGCTCTTGAGGAATGAAACGGCAAAATCGATTAGTCTGTCCGGCCGGGCGGAGAAACCCTTGGCCGGCAGTTTTGTGTAGCTAAAATTAGTCTGGGTAAGGATTTCTGTATCAATCTCGCGGGTGCTGACAAAGAAGTGTATGTGCGACTGTGGCTCTAATTTGACGATTTGCTCTGCTACCGCAATGGAGGGATAGATATGGCCTCCTGTTCCTCCGCCGGCAAAGAAAAAACTCCTCCTGCTCATTCTTCCTCCATCTCCATCGGGCTTTCAGCGGATTGTCTGGCGATATTAATGAGCACACCGACTGCGAAGG
>CP070830.1:807522-812135 GCA_020344865.1 Planctomycetota bacterium | reverse complement strand
CCCGCAGCAGGTCCTCTCCGGTGTCGAAATAGCGATACACGGTGGGCCGGGTGACCCCCGCCTCTTTCGCGACATCGCCCAGTGTGACGCGCTCTGGCCCGAGCCGCTCGATGCAGCGCCGGGTCGCCTCGAGGAGCCGCCTCCGGGCCTCGGCGTCATCCCCCGGGGGCGGAGAGCCTCCCCAAGGCGCCTTTCGCATGGCTCCTTCCGAAGCTGGGCCCGCCCATGAATAGCACGGGCCGAGGCGAGGGCAAAGGAAAAAGCCGAAGCCAGAGCCGCGAAGGCGACACACGTAAAGAAAATGGCCGAAACTGAAGAAAGAATAACGGCTGAACTTCAAGCAAGGCAAAGGGCAGAAGAGAAAACCGAGGCCGAGGCAAAGGCAAGAGCTGAAGCCGAACAGAAAGCCCAGTCTTACGCCGAAGCTCTGGCTGAAACCGCAGAAAAAATCAAGGCCGAGCGAGAAGCAAGAGCAACAGCCGAACAGAGAGCCGAGGTCGAAGCAAGGGCAAAAGATGAAGCGCATGAGCAGGCCCGATTAGAAACACAAGCAAGAGAAAGGGCTGAAGAAAGAGTCGAGGCCGAAATAAAGGCCAGAGCGGAAGCGGAACAACGAGCCCAATTAGAAGCACAAGCAAGAGAAGAGGCCGAAGAAAAAGCCCACGCAGAAGCAATGGCCAGAGCCGAAGCGGAGGAGAGGGCCCGATTAGAGACACAAGCAAGAGAAAGAGCAGAAGAGCAAACCAAGATCACCGCAAGGTCCATAGCAAGGGCCGAGGAAAGGGCCAGATTGGAAGCTGAGGCAAGACTCAGAGCCGAAAGGGAAGCCGAGTCTGAGGCGAAAGAGAAGGCCAAAGCCTACAGCGATGTTATAACCCGGGCCAAGGAGAAACTCGCCGCTGAAGTTGCGGGAAGAGAGAAAGCCGAAACAGAGTCGAGAATCGAAATTCGTGAAGTTCCGCCAAAAATGGGGGCCTGTGAGTGTTGCGGCAAAAAAGATGTTCCCAAGGACAACCTCGTCAGAATCGACTCCGGACAACTTTGCTGCCCGGATTGCCTAATAGCGCTACGGGGCTGAGGCTACCAAGCGGCAAAAACTAAAATCCTTTTGCGGGTTGTCAAATAAATCACGTGTTCTGTGATTGTCTTTTGCGGCCTGCCAAGTAGCTCAGAACTATGCCCAATTCAAACAACAAATAGAGCGGAATCGCCAACGCTATCTGAGAGACAACATCAGGAGGGGTGGCCATAGCCGCCACTATGACGATAACAAGTATAACGTACTTTCTTGACTTCGATAAGGCTTTAAGTGAGACCAGCCCTGTTCGGTTGAGAAAAAAGATTGCCGTGGGGGTTTGAAACGCGATACCGAAAACAAGCATAAGATGAGTCACGAAAGCTATGTACATCCGAAAGGAAAATTGCGAACTCAGACTGAGGAAATTATTTATCTTCACGAGAAAGCCCAAAGTCAAAGGCCCCACGACAAAAATAAAAAAAAGTGCCCCTGCGACAAACAAACCAGCTGAGAAAGGTGCGGCTATATACACGTAGCGCCTTTCATGAGAATAGAGTCCGGCCGCAATAAACATCCACAAATGATAGAAAACCCATGGCGATGCGAGGATAAGACCGGTAACCAAAGATACTTTGACGTAGCTGACAAATCCATCGGCCGGGCCAAGTGCCATCAGGCGAGCTTCCCGCCCCATTGCGTCGACATATGGTCGTTCAAGAAGGGCTATTACCTTATGACCTACTAAAAAACCGATGATGGCACAGAGCGCCACACCGGCAAGGGCGTAAAGCAACCGCATGCGTAACTCCTCAAGGTGGTCCCCCAAGCTCATGGTGGAATCAAAAAGAGGGTCGTATTTCTTACCTTTATCGCCCATTTTACTTGGTAAGGTCGAACGTGATAATTCTCAGGAAAAGCTGTTTAGCCATTCTGTTCGGTATCGCTCAGACCTGCAGCGTCCTTTGCTTCGTTAACTATATCATCCTTGACCTGCCTGACGTCACTCTCCAAATCCTCCTTGACCTCCTTGGCCTCGTGAACACCTTTCTTGAATTCGGTCAGGCTCTTACCTATGTTACGGGCGATTTCGGGCAATCGTCTGCCAAATATAAGCAGAGCAACAACAAGAATAATGATAATTTCAAGGGGTCCCGGCGTCCAAAACCCTAAACAGTGCATACATTCACTCATTTCGTTCGCTCTCCTATTGTCTTTAGCGGTTCATTATATCATATCACTGGCAAGGCCGTTCTGTCAATCCGAAACTACCTCGCAGGTACCCTTGGCCAACCGGACATTGACAGTAAAGCCTGCATAAACTATAATCTGGCCCAGTTGTAATGTCAAATGTTATTACTCTTGGAGTTGGTGATGGGTCTGGTTCGACGCCGAGCAAGACGTCTTGAAGCCGCTATAAGTTTTTGCTTATTTGCGGTCCTTCTATTAGTAGCTGTTGGGGTGCTTATAAAGCAGTCTGACTCCAACTTGGCTCGGTTTGGAATAAATATAGCCACTGCAGAGCTGCCGTTGGAAGATTCCGGGAAAAGCACAGATGACCAGACAGCTTTAAGCTCTCTGGTACCTACTGGTTTCAAGACGCTTGGTAAAACCGGAATCTACAATCCTGAAAATCTCTATGAAAAGATAAACGGCAAGGCCCCTCTTTACACCGAATCGGGCTTTGAAGAATTATCCACCCAGCGATTCGTAAATACAACAGACGAAAACCTATGGGCCGAGCTTTACGTCTACGATATGGGCAGCGCTAAAAACGCCTTCTCGGTTTACAGCGTACAAAGAAGGGCCGAAGCAAAGCCGTTTGGCCCCATGCGATTTGCATATAAAACAAGCAATGCCCTGTACCTCGTCCACGGCAAATATTATGTCGAACTGGTTGGCTCCGTCGAATCGGACGAATTGTTCAGTGCAATGGCAGAGGTCACCAGGAAAGTCAGGGCAAACCTGACTATTGACCCGGACGCCGAGATAACGGAACTTGCTCTGTTTCCCGAAGAAGACCTTGTCCCCGACAGCATAAAGCTATATCTGTTAAATGCGTTCGGTTTCGAAGGGCTGACTGACATCTTTACGGCTCGATATAAACTCGGCGGTGAAACCATCGCGGCCTTTCTGGGCAGACGCCCAAACGCACAACAAGCCGAGGCAGCCGCCAAAAGCTATTATGAATTCTTGATTAATAATGGTGCCACCCCTAAGCAAACAGCCAAGAATATCTTGGAAGGCAAAATCGTGGACTTCTACGGAACGACGGAAATTGTGTTTGCCATAGGTCCTTTTGTGGCCGGCATTCACGAAGCGGAAAATCAGCAAGCGGCAGAACAATTAGCCGAAAGATTGTTCCGTAAACTCAGGGAAGCTACCAGCTCAGCAAACGATGAATGACCATATCGACAAAGAATTAGACCGACGACAATTCCTGGCGCGGGCGGGCAAAGCTGGAATTTCAATCGCCGCGGCCGGTATAGCCTCATATTTGCTTTACGACAGCATAGGGCCGGCGGCAAGCGTCGAAGCCCAGGACCCTGTGACGTTGCCGAACTTTTCCGTACCACAGATAGCGGCACAAACTATGAGTATTGTCAAAGGCTACGACAGGGTAAAAACTGTTAACAAGGCGATAGAATTGCTTGGCGGTATAGAAAGATTTGTCAAACCGGGGGAAACTGTCGCGATAAAACCCAATGTCGCGTTCGCATCACCGCCGATGTTAGGGGCTACAACACGACCCGAACTGGTCGCGGAGGTTGTGCGCCTGTGCTACACCAGAGCCGGAGCAAAGCAGGTCTATGTCACCGACAACCCTATCAATGACCCCGCAAGCTGTTTTACGCTAAGCGGCATAGGCAAGGCGGCAAGCCAGGCAGGAGCCAAAGTAATACTGCCAAAAGATAATCTTTTTGAACACACAACACTAAAAGACGGCAAGCTCATTAGGAACTGGCCCATTTTCTTTAAGCCACTCGAGAAAGTAGACAAGCTGATTGGCATTGCACCGGTTAAACACCACCACAGAAGCGGCGCCTCGATGACGATGAAAAACTGGTACGGCCTCTTGGGAGGGCGCCGCAACATCTTTCACCAGGACATTAACACCATCATCTCTGAGTTGGCTATGATGGTAAAACCAACATTAGTTATACTGGACGGAACGCAGGTTATGATGACCAACGGTCCGACGGGAGGGTCGATTTCTGATTTAAGACGGGCGGACACCCTGATTGCAAGCTGTGATATGGTGGCAGCCGACTCCTACGGCTGCGGGCTTTTGGGTTTAAAAGTTACCGATTTACCTTACCTTACAAAGGCCCGTGAAGCCGGGGCCGGAACGAACGATTACGAGTCCCTCAAACCAATGTTTGCTACAGTTAGCTAAAAGACCGACTATGAGAATTGTACAGACAAGACGAATAAGCCAGGTTTTCTTTTTTACGCTTTTTGTTTGGTTCTGCATAGTAAGCACTGTAGGCGACAAGTTGTGGCAGCTGCGCGGCTGGCCGGTCAATTGGTTTCTGCAGCTCGACCCCTTAGTCGCGATAGGAACCATATTGACAACACACTCTCTTTATTGGCCCTT
>CP070830.1:795583-807422 GCA_020344865.1 Planctomycetota bacterium | reverse complement strand
GGAACGTTCCAGGGCCTCGCCCCCGACGTCGACCGCTACCTCCCCCACCTCTTCGCCCCCGGCGTCCCCCGCTTCATCCCCCGCTCCAAGGCCGAGTCCGACCCCTCCTGCAAGCAGCTTATCCCCTATGTCATCATCAGTCACTCCGGCCGCTTCCTCTCGTACGTCCGCGGCCGCCGCGCTGGCGAATCACGTCTCGTCGGCCTCCGCTCTATCGGCATTGGCGGCCACATCAACCCCGACGACGACGAATTGCCCCTCTTTAGTGCCGACTTTCGCGCTGCCTACACCACCGCCGTAGCCCGGGAAGTCGCCGAGGAGATCTCCGTTAACACCCCACACTCCGACTCCGTCGTCGCCCTCTTAAACGACGACTCAAACGACGTCGGCAGCGTACACCTCGGTATCGTCCACCACTGGCGCCTCGACTCCCCCGATGTCACCAGGCGTGAGCAGATGATTACCCAACTCGCATTTATGACCCCCGAAGAACTCCTAAACCTCCGCGACTCAATGGAAACCTGGTCACAACTCTGCCTCGACCTGCTAAATAAACTGACATAACTTGGTCATTCCTGCGCACTTTATCGCTTGGGGGGCTGGGACCCACTCGTCGTTCTGTCATGTAGGAGATTTATTGTTCCAGTAGGAGTATCTCGATATTTCGAAATTCGACAGGATGACTCTCGGCCTGGACGGAAATGTAACCTTCGTACACCATCAACTCGCCGTTATTGCCTTCGATTAGCTTAACGGCGTCGCCGTCCTTCGGATCGAATTGCGGCTTTTCGTATTCGAGCACGACCTGCCCATTGATAATATGCTTGACCACATCGTTACCATGGACCTCCACTTCCGCCGTAACCCACTGCTCGCCATGATACGTTTCAGAAGACGAATTGATGCAGTGGTCCGTAACCAGCGTGTCATTCATCACGATGTGCATGCCCGGCGTGCAGACGTTCCCTGTGGACCGCTCATTTTTGCCGTCCCCGCCCAGAAGCTGCGCCTCGATGCAGACGGGAAAGTCCTGGTCCTTCCGCATGGACTCGGGCGATTGGCAGTGCAGCATTATACCGCTGTTCCGATAGCCCCAGTCGGGACCGCCGGGCAATTGCTCACCGACAAAGCGGTATTCAAGCCGAACTCTGTAATGCGAGAATTTCTCCTTGTAAAAAAGGTGACCGAATTCACCGTCAAACTCGTCATACTCATCGTAAGAGACTTTCAGAATCCCGTCTTCCACACGGAAAGTGTTGCCGAAGTTCTCGCCGAACTCATAACCTGATATCTTGGGCCGCCACCCGGCCAAGTTCTTGCCGTTAAACAGCCTGACCCACTCCTCACCTCCGCATTGCCCCCTTTCTACTGCACAGCCGCAAACCATACTTATCACCGCCGACCAGAAAATAGCTTTTAGGATGTTCTTCTTTCTCATCTGTGCTTTCTTTCTCTTTGTCTATCGAACCACTAACAGCAAATTCCAATCATCTGTAAGGGCCGCGAAGTCGAAGTTTACCCGCCGTCTTTGTGGCGGGTTTACCCGCCATCGGTTTGGCGGGGACCTGGCCTCCGGCCGCAAATCACCAATCGAAACATCCCACTTCTTTAGCACCCAAACCTGCTTTGGGCGGATTTACGCGCTTCCTAATACCGACGTCCGCCACGACCACCGCCGCGACCGCCGCCGAAACCACCTCTTCTGCCTCCACCGCTGCCACGGTCTCTTTTCGGCCGGGCCTCGTTAACTGTCACTGTTCGCCCCTGCAGCTCTTTACCATTCATCTCCTCAATCGCCTTTTCAGCTTCAGCCTTCCCCGGCATCTCCACGAACCCGAATCCGCGCGACTCACCGCTGTATTTGTCCTTTATCACGTTCGCCGTGTCCACCTGACCGAACTCCTCGAAGGCCGCTCGCAAATCGTCGTCAGTTACTTCCCCCGCCAAATTGCCAACATATATATTCATCTCGGTTTCCTTCCTTTAGCCTGTAAATCTTAAATTCCCGGTCTTCCCGGCACAGCATAAATAATCTCACCAGCAATATAAGACAAACATACTCTCTTGACAACACCAAAATTTAAATCCCAAAACTTATTCCCATCCCCCAATCCCTAATCATCCCTCCCCTCTCTGGTCAACTTTTTGGTGTTTTTTTGTGCCTATTCCCGGCCGACTCTTTTCCCCATCTTTCCTCTTCTGACCCCCCTAAAAAAATTTAAAAAACACTTGACACGCCAAACACTTTTGCTAATATGGATTATTAGTATACCTGATATGCGTCAGTTTTTCGCTCTTTTCAGCCTAAATAATTGCCTCTCGCCGCCCCCGGCGGCGATCCTGATGCTAATTAATCGACCTGTAAAACGAGAACCTGAACCCCGCGAGTCCGAAAGGGTGGTGCCCAAAAATGGAAAAATCTGACCCCTATATTTCTCCCTCCAGTCGCAGTGGTGACCTGTGCACTACTTGTCAATGCGCTCCTGATTGCGCCTTTATTATGCGCCGCCACCCACCTGTTTTCGAGTGCGAGTTATTCACATCATCCAACTCCGGCTGCAGGGTCACCCGGAAACCGCCAATTCCTTCAGATACAATCACACAAGATTCCAACCCACTACTCGGCTTATGCTCCGATTGTGGTAATCGCAAAACCTGCTCCCTTAAAAAACCGAATGAGCTGAAATGGCACTGCGAAGAGTTTCGCTACCCACTCGAGGCCTAACGTAGTTTACCCGCCGTCCTTCTGGCGGGTTTACCCGCCGAAGCCTTGCCTGTGGTGAGCCTGGTCGAACCGGCGAAGGAGGGCCCATCCCGCTATCTCTTTTTCATATTTGATTCGTATCTTTGAATTCCCCGCCCTCGAACGTCGTTGTCGGGGTTGCTCTGTATTTTTGCTCTTTGCATTTTAATATTTGCTTTTCTAACTAATCCCTCGCCCCTAATCCCCCACCCCTGATTATGCTCCTAACCCCTTTCATTTTATTGGCCTCGCCGCCGTGCAGGGAAAAACAGTCCAGGGTCTTGCAGGCAGGTCCTTTAAATATCCTTCCAGCCAGTCATATTGAGTGCGTCTTTCTAAAAACTTCTGCGAATCAAAGCCAATGTCGCAGGAACTGCCCCACTTTGCCATAATCTTCCAGTCTTTTGCCATCTTCGAATCGACAACTTTTCCGTCAAGGGCGCCTGAGGGACGATACGCAGACCCGCTTGTTGGAATACTTCCATCATCTAATTCCGAATGGCCGCATATTGTTCGGGAGCTCGGATTTTCTTTCCCTAAGTAGACGTCATAATGGTCGGCAAGCATTTGTTTGGCAATCTCAGCATTAACCCGTCCGTGGTGTTTTTTCATAAGTTGTTTCCATCGTTCCCTGCGGGCCACAGAGCCTCTTCTTACATCACCGTAGCTGACGTTGCTCTCTTCTCTCAAAATCTTTATGTTGTCCGTAATGTTTGAACCTGCAAAATATCCATCCGTACTTTTCTCTAAACTATGATGTTTTAATCCCAGCTCAAGGCGGGCTATCTCATTGCTTTTAATGTCTCCCAACAGCCAGGAATTGGCATAAGCGCCGCTATTGTTTTTAATCATTATCTCAGCCCACTCATCAATGTTATTGGCGTACTGCATCGCTTTCCTGGCCCTTACGAAAACCGGAGTCCCCTTTTTGTTAAATCCGCTAAAATCTCCAATAGTAGTTTCCGTACCGACCAGGCCCGCTGAAGTGATGAAAAAATCCGTACCGCTGTATATCAAAGGACCCCAGGATTGCATTAGGATTCGACGACCGTTTTCGGGGACAATGTCCACGATAATATTACAAAATTGGGCATCTACATAGCTTGACCATGTATTATGGGCCATGACTATTCCGCCATCGGCGGTAACGTCGCCGGTGGCAATAAAGGCGCTGCAGCCGGTCCCCATTGATTCTTTCTCTTCAGGCCACCAGTACCAGAGAACATCGATGGCCCCGTTCATAAAAAGCATTTGTTCATAAGTTATTTCTTTTCCGGCCTTCTGCATCCCCCTTACCATCCCCTTCATTTCCTCGACATACTCTTTGGGAACTTTCCCCTTGAAAAGCTTGGCGGCGGCCTTGGTGAAAAAGCCGAGTTCTTTTGCAGTCTTAAACTCCTCCACATACGCCGTTGTTTTTAGGCATTCGTCGATTTCATTGGCGGTTAAATAACCCCGCTGGAATCCTCTTTCAAAGGGCTCCCCTTCGATATGAAGGTAAATCCAGCCGTTCTTATCATAGCGATATGCCTTTGCTAACCATTCTTCTTCTTGTAAGGTATTGTCGACTCTCGCAGTTGTTCCGCATCCGCTGATAAAAAATATAATACATACGCTCCAGACTAAGCCCCTTAAGTATCCCTTCATTTTTGTCCCTTTCATTTTATTCACCTCACCGCCACCGAGTTAAAATCTCCAAGAGCCATGACAAATCCCCGTATGCCCATATTTCCCGTTTAAACATTTACAAAACATAATTTATTCTTTTCGATGCCGATAATCTTACAGGAATCTAAAAACAATGCAACGACAACTCGCAGCGAAGTTCACCCGCCTCCGGCGGGCTTGTCCGCCGTCCTTCTGGCGGAACCCCAGACTCCGATCTGGGGCCCAGAAAAAACCCGCAACGCGCAACCTGCAACTCGCAACTACTCTTAATTCATAATTCTGCTCTCACCCCTGACCCCCGACCCCCAATTATACCCCTCGCCCCCAACCCATAATTATGTCCCTCAGGCCTTCCACGTCTTCACAACGTTCTTATCAGCGGAATCCAATGTGGAATGGACCGGGACCAGGGAAAAGTCGACAGAATTCTTAACAGTTAAAATTATTGTTTATGTTTGAGTACAAATGAATTATGCGTCGCCCAGCTTTTGCCACTGTCTTTTCACCTGTAGGTTGGAAGTAATGCTTAAAATGTGCTCTTCTGAGTTTTCTTTATCATTTTAAAAGCTTCAGTAACTGCCTCGTGAAGAAGTGGAGGCTGTGGTGAATTAAGAAGCTTATTCATATTTTCTATAGCGATCTCTACAAGTTTACTGTCTTTATTATCACCCCGTTTGATGCACAAAGGAATTAACTGACCTAAAGCATCAACCGCAAGAATACGCATATCAACATAGATATATTCGTCGGCGGCAATATTAATCACTTCACGAACGAGTTCTTCTGTGGGCTCGGTTAAGTGCACTATATGTTTAAGAACTGTTTCCCGCAATTGCCAGTTATCACGATATCTCAGTACGCGAGTAAGACCATCCTGATTTCTATCCAATTGTTTTAACTCTTTCAGCTGATCGAGCGTCTCAATTACCTGCCCCCATTCTGTAAGATTACCGAATATATCTGAATACACCTCTCGATTTCCTTTCGACTCAAAAATTAGTAAATATTTATTAGATTCGATTTGTAAACATCACTATACCCACTTGTCGTAGCTTTTCAGTATAACAAACGTCTCTGTCTTGGATATTCCTTCTATAGTCGAAAGTTTTTCTGTCAGAAAAGTAACAAGACCTCTGTTGGACTCCAATAGAACCTCAATTAGCACATCATATCGCCCCGAAACAATCGAAACCGAAAGAACGTTGTCCAATTCAGAAATCTCCTGGGCCTTCTTATCGAGGTATTTCGCTTCCATTAGTGTTGCCGCGACTATTGCCAACTGTTGATTTTCAAGGATGTTTGGGTCTCTCAGAGCCCTTATTTTGAGGACGTTGCCGCCTTGCAGCCGTTTTAATCTTTGTCGGATAGTCCCCTCCGTAACACCGAGTTTCTTTGCGATAGTGCTGTTCGGCATATACTTCTGCGAAAGGATATTGATTATTTTCCAATCAAGCGCGTCCGGCTGCATAGTACTACTCCTACTAAAGTTTTTCTAAAAGCTTACCGAGAGTTTCAGCGGCATCACCGAGAAGCAGAATTATATTCTTCGCCGGAAGATACAATGGATTCTTCACTCCGGCGTACCCAGGGCACGTATCTTTGTTGCAGATGATTACATAAGCCGCCTCGTCAACATTCAAAACCGGCATGCCGTAAATGGGTGTCCCTGAGGCTGTCTTGGCGGCAGGATTCACAACATCATTTGCTCCCACCACCAGAGCTACGTCCGTATCCCTAAATTCGTCGTTAACCGACTCCATAGGGCATAACTTATCATAGGGGACTTCCGCTTCCGCCAACAATACGTTCATATGACCGGGCATGCGACCGGCAACAGGATGAATCGCAAATTTTACCTCCTTGCCTTTTGCTTCCAGTCTGGTGAGTATCTGCTTGACCTGAAACTGAGCCTGCGACAAAGCCATGCCGTAACCCGGGACGATGATAATCTTTTTGGCTCCGCCGATAACAGCTCCTGCTTCATCTATGTCTGCTGCTATACTTTCGGCGGTTGGAACGCCTTGGGTGGTTTTGCTCAACGTACCTGCGTCAACCGAGCCTGCCGACGCTCGTGCTGTTGTTGATAAGGCGGTTTTGCCCGTCAAAACATCAATTATGCTGCTATTCATAGCGCGACACATAATCTTTGTCAAAACAATGCCGGCAGAACCCACAATACCTCCTACCGCCACGACCAAAAAGTTTGATGTCGTCAGCCCAACTGTCGCCGCGGCGATGCCGCTTAAAGAATTCAGTAAAGAAATAGCTATAGGCATATCAGCACCGCCAACACGAATCGCTAAAAGAACGCCAAAAATTAAGCCTAGCACAATTGGCAAAACACAAAGCATGATTGTCGCATTGCGGGAAGCGACAGCTGCCACCGGAATAACTATTGCGATGAACATTAGTGTTAGAAGATTAAGAATAAAATGACCCCTAAGTATAATAGGCAGTGAGGTAATCCTCCCGTCCAGTTTTGCCACAGCGACAATGCTGCCGCTGAATGTAACACTGCCAACTACCAGCGCAATAGCGCCGGTTAATCTTGTGACTCCTGAAATGGCTGCCGTACTGCCCGTTAGTACAACGAAGGCAACTATCGCCGAAGCCGCTCCGCCAAATCCATTCAATAGCGCCACCAACTGCGGCATCTGTGTCATTGCAACATACACCGCCAGCAAACAACCGATGCCCGCCCCCAACCCCATTGAAATCAAAAGAGCCTTCGCCGGAACGATTTGGTTGCTGATCAGAGTAGCGATAATCGCAATTAACATGCAGCCTGCGCCAACTAGGTTTCCCCTTCTGGCTGTCTTGGGCGAATTCATAAGCCTTATACCCGAGACTATCCCAATAACACAGGCCAAATCGAGCAGCTTATAAATATTCTCCTGCATAGTCTTTTCTTCTTACAACTTCTCCCGCTTAAACATCTTCAGCATGCGGTCGGTAACCAAAAAACCTCCCGCAACATTGATTGTCGCAAGGACAACCGCGGCACACCCCAAGACTTGACTTTGTGTGCTGACCGCAAACGCTGTCGCTACTAACGCCCCCGAAACCGTAACGCCCGACAAAGCATTCATCCCGCTCATCAGCGGAGTATGCAGCAGGCTCGGCACATCACTTATAAGCTTATAACCCGCCACTGCCGCGAGGATAAGCAGTATAGGTAAAAACAAATCGCTCATTTTCTGATTACTCGTTCACTTCGTCTCCATCGCTTCCAGAGTCCCGGAATGGATGATTTTGCCGTCCTTTGTTACCAGCGACGAAGAGATAATTTCGTCATCCATATTTAAAACTACTCTGCCGTCTTTTATCAGGTAGCCGAGCAGATTGTACACGTTGCTGGCAAACATCCACGTTGAGCTCCTCGGAAGCATGCTGGGTATGTTCAGCGTGCCGTCTATATTAACGCCGTACTTCGTGACAAGTCTTTCAGCTTCGGAAATTTCACAGTTACCCCCTTGGTCGATTGCCACGTCCACTATAACCGAACCGGTCTTCATTGACTTTACCATATCTTCGGTGACAAGGACCGGTGCTACCTTGCCGGGTATTAAAGCGGTCAGAATAACTATATCTGCCATAATGACGCTTTCTCTCAAGCTCTGTCGTTCCTTGACCAGCCATTTCTCCGGAAGTTTCATCGCGTATCCGCCTTTACCGACCGAGACTTCAGCAGGAACCTGAACATCTATAATCTTCGCGCCCAGACTCTTGGCCTGCTCACGGGCGTCCGGCCGAATGTCCGCTCCGTATACAATCGCACCAAGCCGCTTCGCCGTAGCAAGTGATTGCAGCCCCGCAACTCCCGTCCCTATGACAACAACATTTGCGGGTTGGCTCGTGCCGACCGCGCTGCTTATCATAGGCACAAATGCCGGCAGCATATTGGCTGCCATTAACACCGCTTTGTAACCGGCTGCCGTACTCATCGATGTTAGCGCATCCATCGTCTGAGCGCGGGAAATTCTCGGAATTGAGTCCAGCGTTATCGCAACAACCCCTTTCGCCGCCAGTTTCCTAACCATTTCGTGATTGGCGGGAGATGCCGGGTGCAAAAAACTCACAAGGTACTGTCCTTCCTGCATCATATCAACTTCATGTTTGCCTGCCTTCTCCGAGAATCGCGGTTCTTTTACCTTCAAAATTAATTTCGACTTCGCAAAAACTTCCTCCGAGCTGGCCAACAATTCTGCCCCCGCCGCCCTGTATTCCTCATCGCTAAAAAAAGAACATTCACCCGCACCTTTTTCTACGAAAACCTTCCCTCCCTCGGATACCATCTTGCTGACAAACTCGGGCGTCGTAGCAACACGCCTCTCACCTGCTAAGATTTCTTTTGGTATCCCAACTGTCAATCCCCGAAAACTCATTTTATTTCTCCAAAAAACTTCAGCCGCCCAAAATATATCTTGAAACTTTATGACCTTTCAATACGAAAAATACTTCTGTAATAGCACATTATCACGAATAACGTATTATTCGTCAAGCTAAAATACGAATTATCCTGCCATGCTCCTTCAAACCATACTTGCCCCTCGCTCGATGCCTGATTACTCACCCCCGAAAAACCTTAAGTCATTGCTTAAAAAGCACTTAAAACATTACCCGCTGCCCTCCTGGCCCCCTGGATGGCAAGCTTCAAAGACTACGAATAGCGCACGGAAGTGCATGTACTCATCTACTCATTTACCCATCTACGCGTCTACTCATTTACGCGCCCCTGCGACGCTCCGCCCCGCTTGCCCAGCCCTTCATTTCACCTCCCACCTCTCATCGCCGGTTACCACCGCCCATTTCCCATCTCTCTTTTCAATTTCAATCTCTTTCGACGCCCCTCCTTCCGGCCCGAGGTAGTAGCTCACATAGTACGTGTTTTCGCCCCTCCTTGCGACCCTCACAACCGCAACCATTTCGCCCGTCGCCTTCGAATAATAGCACAAGCTTGAATCCCTCGCGATATTCCCATACCTTTCAACGCCAAGCTCCATCTTCTCGCTCTCAATCACCTCCACTATCATCTCCCAATCCACGTCCCCCTCCGACGCAATCAGCCTGCCACCGTCCTTCTCAACCTTCTCAAAAAGGAAACCGTAAGCCGCCCTCATCCTGCCTGCCTCGCTACTCCCCCTTTGCTCGCTCTTGCACCCGCCCGCAAAGCACACCAGTACCGTCACTATTACCGCATAATCCTTATATTTGTATAGCCCTGACATCGCCTTACGCTCTGCAAATTTTTACAAAAACATTATCCAACAAAATGGATTCACGTCAATCTAAAAAAATCCCCGTTTTCAATCGCACACTCCAAACACCCAACGTCTGATACCTGCTCTCAGCAAATACCCTACTCCGACTCCGGCCAGCGACACTAAGTAGTAAACCAACCAAAATACTAATCCTAATACGCCCCCCGTCAAAAATAGGCCGCAAAGTATTACCGGCGCGTACAGACCCGGTGCCATAAAAAGCAGCCCCCACTTCCTATTCAGTGTCGGACAACTCAGAAATCCCGTAACCAGGCTCCCCACCAGCATCGAAACGGACATGTTCACGAAGAGGCCAAACCCAATACCTTCACATCCACTTTGTAAAAGATCCCGCTCATACGCCTCTAGAGCTAAGGGAATCGCAACACCCCCCACAACAAAGGTCACAACTAAACCCACCACCACAAAGCCAACTAATTTCATCCCATACGCACCTTTTACGCAACCCGATGCCCGCTACACTTCTTCCACGCCATACAATACCCCTAACAACAAAATCCGTCAATCCCAAAATAACGACAACTCTACCGGTCTAAGCACCCCCCAGCCCGGCTACTCCAACGCAACCTCGCGAGCCTCCGCCCCGGCCTGCCCTCGAATGTCGTAGTCGGGGGGTGCTAAATCCCACTGCCATCTTTCATTTACTCTGCCTTTAGCCTTCCAAAAATTTCTTCCCTTCACCACTCAAAAAACAAAATACCTAAATCCACCAAAAAAGAGAATGAAATTCCTGCCCACACCAATCGCATATAACATCATAAGTCATCACAAAAAGACCACACATCAAAAGTGCCGCACCTCCTATACAAATCCAGAAAAGAACGCTCTTTTTTGTCTTTCTGGTCAGTATCAGCGTCCCTGCAATTAAAATAATAATCCCTGGAATATGCCAGTTCAGAGAAATCATCAGGAGGACATCCAATGGGTGAATGTCCAGAACAAATGCTGATGGGTCGTTCAGGGCCGCCGCAAAATCTCGGTACATAAGAAAATCTGCCGCGACCAGCAAGGCAAACAACACAAAACATATCATAACCGCCTTCGGCAGATACCTCCTGTATTTTTTCACAAACAGTGCCGCCAAAGAGCACAGCAAAACTAATAGCAGAACAAAAATTAAAACAAAAGCCGTCCAAAAAACAAAAACCATCATTCGCTTTCACCGCAACATTTTTCTACAAATTACAAAAGGAGTTTATCCGGCGCGAAAGCGACGGAACTTGCTAAATACGAAAGAGTTTCCCGGACCACCGCCCGCTCTGACAAAAATCATAACCACCTTTCCCGACCTCGTCAACCCATAAAATATAACTCTACCGGTCTAAGCACCCCTAATCCGGCTGCTCCCAAGCGACCTCGCGACCCTCCCCAAAAAAACAGTGCCGGCCATGCCGGCCTCAAAAATCGAGAATCTGGCATCCAGAATCAAGCATCGAGGCCTTTTCAATCATATTTGCAGGTACTTTCAGCACACCGACCGATTTTTTAAAAAATTTTTACTCCTTTCCTTAAAACGAGTTACCAGTATCAAGCATCGAGAATCAAGAACTTTTTCACACCATCCGCGCGCCGCCGTCCCTAATTGGGTGGGGCCTGCCCTCTACGGGCCTGGCCCCAAGGCGTGCCATAGCTTGCACCATAGGTGGTACCCCATCTACTAATGGGCGGACCGTCTCTCCATCCGCCTGCCATACGCAGGACGCACAACGCAGGACGAATAATGAAAAACGAAACCAATTTTCGACGCCTCCTGCCGATTCATAACCTCATTAGAAACAACAAATTAAAACAAAAATTAAACAATGGACACTTGGTCAAAACAAACCCAATTTTACCCGCCGTCAGTGTGGCGGGCCGGCGCACAACGCATGACACGCCACGCAGAACGAAGGACGTAGCCCGAATAAACGAAGGTCCTCTCGGGGAAAATCGGGGGAAATCGGGGGAAACCGCGTAAATCCTATGAACAACGAACTATGAACCACGAACCAAAAAATGCAAAACGAACCCAATATTTCCCGCCGTCAGTTTGGCGGGCTTGTCTTTCCTGCGAAAGCAGGAATCCAGACCCCGCGTCTTTTGTCTGGTGTATTGTGTCTGGAGTCTTACGAGCCATTTACCAATTACCATTTACCAATCACCAGGC
>CP070830.1:792882-795483 GCA_020344865.1 Planctomycetota bacterium | reverse complement strand
TGTCACCGAGATTATACTTTTCACGGACCCAATTATCCCGCTGTCCTGGTTTAAAGATATCAAGGTCTGCACCATTTGGTATGACGCTTATTCTCTGAGGTTTAACCTTCTTTTTTTCAACAAGGGCCTTCTCGAAAGCAGGGGTTAAAACATTAATCCAGTTGGCAGACCCGTAGCTTTTCCTTTCCAGCCAGTAGGACATCTTTATTAGCCATCTGTTAGTTATGACGCCTGTATCAATTGCCGACTCAGGCCAGAGGTCTCGTACCTCGAAAACCATCGGAATCCTCTTGAACTTGCTCAGTATCCAGCCGGTGAGTCCCACGGATAAGGGCGGCGATGTACAAATCATCACATCGCATTTCCCGACACAAAACAAGCCCGCCCATACGGTGCTGAATGCGAAGGATAGATAAGCCCAAAAACGACCCACGAAGCTTTTATTATAACTTTCACTGACGTGACAGCGAAGAACCTGGATGTTTTCCTGTTCCTGTTCGCGAACAATAAACCTGCCCTTGTATTCGGGCAGCTTCCGACCGGTTGCGTAATGCACAGTGCCGGCCAGGATGGTTATCTTATGGCCCGCTTTCGCCCAGTACTTTGCAAACTGATTCCATCTTGAGCCCCCCCCACCCTTCTTATGAAGATAATATTGGTGTACAATAAGAATATGCATCTTAATGCCTTTGGATTGGGGTCTTATTCAACGCGAGCAATGTCGCTGCAGAAAATCACTTACAACCGTATTTTGTCCTGTAGCTGTAGTGATGCTGACCAAAATCAAAAAGTTAAAGGTGCTCTATCACTTTTGCAGGGACCCCTGCGACGATTGTATCCGAGGGCACATCTTTAGTTACGACCGCGCCGGCGCCTGCCGCAGAGCCTTCACCAATTGTTACCCCCGCTGTAACAACAACATGTGACCCCGTCCAGCTGCCGCGCTTGAAAATTATCGGAGCGCATCTCCCTTGACCATATCGCCATGACCTATCCACTCGGTCATGGTTCTGCGTAGCGAGGCAGGTGAATGGGCCCAACGTGGCCTCATCTTCCAAAACTATTCCTCCTTTGCCCTGTAACCAGCAGTAGTTTGCTATGAAAACGTTATCTCCGATTTCAATGTTTGAGGTAAAACCGATTCGAACACCTCTCGCTATCTGAAAATTTCTGCCGCATTTCTTAAAGGCAAGTTTCACTAAAAAACCACGAAGCCTATTACATAGGTTCAGGTCAGGCATGCAGGAAGTAATCCACATGAAAAAGCAAAACCAGAAATACTTGATGATTCTGACTGTCGTTTTGGATTTACCTTTTTCCATTATCCCTATCTTTCACGCAACGCCCTATCAAATACCTCCACCAATTGGTCGATGAATTCTTCGAACGAGAATCTTTTTGCCGCCCTGTACCCATTTACAATCAAGTTTCTGCGCAACCGACCATCTTCAATAACCTTATCAATGGCCTTCGCCAGAGCCTCGCTATCCTTCGGGGGCACGAGCAGCCCGTCGAGACCATCTCTTACGGACGATGGTATCCCGCCCACGTTTGTACTTACTACCGGCAGGCCGAAAGCCCGAGCCTCAACCAAGACATGAGGCGCTCCTTCTGAAAGAGTAGGTAAGACAAGGATATCTGAGCGGCGATATTGACCGAAAAGTTCAGGTCCAAATCGTGCGTATCCTTCCCAGCTGATATTATTGCTCAGACCAAGCTCGTCAATACGGTTTTTTACAAAAGCCTTTTCCGCTGAGTACCCCTGCGTATCACCTACAATCGCCAATTGAACCTCCCGCGAAGTCTTGAGCATGCCTAAAGCCTCTACCAAGTATTTTAAACCCTTACCTGGTTGAGCAAAGCCGACAAACAAAAGCCGCACGGGGTCTTTCCCGCATGTGTCTTCGCGATAATAAAATTCATCTTCCCTTATTGTACTTGATACCACCAACGTGGTTCTCGGGCAATTGTATTTTTCATAAAGTGCGCACCCGCTGGTAATCATATAGACCCTGGAAGATTTTCTAATAAACCGAAACCACTTCTCGTCAAACCACGCCAAAGCCATCCTCAGCTTGCCTTTCAAGGTGGCTGCCTCGGGAACTGCCTACAACATCGTTAGCAAATCGGCAGACATCCATTGAACTATGGGTTTACCTTTATAATTGCCATATAAGTAAATAAACGGCAGATAAGGCATGGTGCCTCTTACAAATAATACATCTGATGAATCGAGCAGTTTCTTGCCTGCCTTTATAATGTTTAGCGCGTATTTCACTCCTTGGAATGTGTTTTTGTAGTATGGCTGGGGAATCAATGCTATATTGCCTGACTGTAATACGTACTCTTTAGTACCGTCATCTGGACCAATCGGCAGAGACAAATAACATTTTGAAAATGACCGGGCTATCTCGTCAGTGACCCGTCCAAAGGACTGCTGCATTGCAATTTGACCTTCACGTTCAGTACCCACAGCTCCCGAAAGAATCCCAACTTTATATTCATTCAATGACATCGGCACAAGTTCTCACTCAACATCGTTACTATCTTTTACGGGGAAGATTGTTCTTATCTTTGAAAACTCAAGCGCGACTGCTTTGG
>CP070830.1:789018-792782 GCA_020344865.1 Planctomycetota bacterium | reverse complement strand
GAATTGTTTAACGGCTTGCTCAATCCAAAGCAGCTCGAAGGACTTCGCTTGTTGGTTACACCCTTTCCACAGCAGCAGTTCAACCAGACCGAAGACCGCCGTAGCGAGCACCCGAGCAGGGGGGTCACCTGCTTCGACTGCCACTCCAACGGCCATACCGCCGCGCCTACACATCTGGTCGGCGACATACGCCCCCAGCAGTTTCGCCATCGGCTCGACACGCCACCTCTCAGGGGCGTCAACATCCAGCGGCTGTTTGGTTCCCAGAGAGCGCTCAAGACAATCGAGGACTTCACCGAGTTCGAGCAGCGGGCAGCTTATTTTGACGGAGACCCTGTTATCGCCACCAAAAAAGGTGTCAACATCCTTGAACGAGGCAGTCAGGTTCACTTTATGGCTGAATTCCAGGCATTACTCGACTTCCCACCTGCCCCAAAGCTCGATATCTACGGTAAGCTCGACCCGACCAAGGCCACAAAAACCGAACTCCGCGGCCAGGACGTCTTTTTCGGAAAGGCTAAGTGTGCCGTTTGCCACACCCCGCCCTATTACACCGATAATCTGATGCATAACTTGAAAGCCGAGCGCTTCTACAAGCCACAGATGGTAAACGGTCGATACGCCTCCGCCGACGGCCCAATCAAAAATTTCCCGCTCCGCGGTATAAAAGACTCCCCCCCATACCTGCACGATGTCCGGCTCCTTACACTCGAAGATACCGTTGAGTTCTTCAATCTCATACTTGAAACAAAACTAACAGAGCAGGAAAAAGAGGACCTCGTGGAATTTCTCCGGGCCTTATAGCCACAGACTGCGAAAAAATGGCCAGCCCCGACAGGTCGGCCGCAGTTTACCTTGCTTCAAATTTCTCTGTCCGCGACCGAAAATCCATAGTATACTTACTTCCAAGGCATTTATAGACACAGCCATCAAAATAACCAGGACTGGAGATTCGCTATGCCCTTTCCTCAAATCAGAATGCGGCGTCTTAGAAAAAGCCCCGCTATGCGAAGGCTCGTCCGCGAAACCACCCTCCGCGTCGATGACTTCGTCTATCCCCTGTTCGTAAAAGCCGGCGAAAACCTCAAGGCCCCAATCAAATCACTGCCCGGCTGCTTCCACTTCTCACCCGACACCATTGGCGCCGAGGCCACCGAGGTTGCCTCTCTCGGCATACCCGCCGTCCTTCTCTTCGGCCTGCCCAAAGCCAAAGACGCGGGAGGCTCCCGCGCTTGGGCCGAGGATGGCGTCGTCCAGCTCGCTATAAAACAAATCAAGGACAAAACGTCTGACCTGCTCGTCATCACCGACGTCTGCCTCTGCGAATATACCGACCACGGTCACTGCGGCCTCATCAAAGACGGCAAAATCGACAACGATGCCACCTGCGAACTCCTCGCCAAAATGGCCCTCTCGCACGCCCAGGCAGGCGCCGACATCGTCGCCCCCTCGGATATGATGGACGGCCGCGTAAAATTCATCCGCGAGGCACTCGAAGCCAACGGCTTCCACGATGTCGCCATAATGTCTTATGCCGCCAAATACGCCTCCGCCTTCTACGGCCCCTTCAGAGACGCTGCAGAATCCGCCCCTGCCGCCAACTTGCATGAAACCGCCCTGAAAAACCGCAAAACCTACCAGATGGACCCCGCAAACTCCGACCAGGCAATGGCCGAAATTGCACTCGACATCGCCGAAGGCGCTGACATCATAATGGTAAAACCGGCGCTGCCGTACCTCGACATCATTTGCAGAGCCAACGAGCGCTTCGATACCCCCATCGCCGCATACAACGTTTCCGGAGAATACATGATGCTAAACTCCGCCGCTGACGCCGGCCTGCTCGACCGGGAGCCCGCAATCCTCGAAACCCTAACTGCTATAAAACGCGCAGGTGCCGATATAATAATAACTTATTTCGCCAAGCAGGCAGCAAAACAGATATAGGTCTTCATTTTCTGCCTCACTGGAATCTTTGGGACACCAATAACAACATGAAACGAACAGAACTGATTATCAATCTCTTTTTTGGCCTTGGATTTCCGTTACTCGCACTGCTAATTGGACTTGTTTGCTGCTCTCTCCTCTTGTTCCTGACGGCGGCACCTGACCACTATATATCTATCACGTTCTTGTTCTGGACCGTCGGTTTTCTTATGTTTCTCAAAGCCAAACTGTCTGCCATTACCCGAGGCAAACTCCTCTCCTTCGGCCCAAAGTCGCTCTCAAGGTCAAACCGAATTTTCTATGTCCTCGGTTGCATATTCATGGGCATCGGCCTGCTTTTATCGCTGGCACTCATGGCCTTTAGTCACGCAACTGCATAGTTCCTCCTCTTAATCCGCCAATCGCCCTGCCCCTCTACGCAGCCCCCATTTCCGTAATCATCTCCGCCATCCGGAGTTTCTTTTAAGCATCTCCGACCCGCTATTGGCAAAGACCGCGATTTCCAGCCCAGCCGAAGTTTCTGTGCGCCCGCCGAATCAGTAGGCGCGGATTTTCTTTTAAGTTTTAAGCCCATACCACGATAAGGGATGTGGAAAAGTGTTCTTAAAATTGGTTTTAGAGACGCGCAACTATGAATGTAGATGGTGTAAATGCTTCAAATGGCAATGCTTACGGCCAGCAAAAGCCCCATCCCAAGGACGAGGGTGCAGAACAAACCACTGCTTTAGACCCCGTTGTCGAGGATGCGCATAGCGACGACGAAAGCAGCCGGGGTGTTATCAGGTTGCTGCAGGAGGGCCATTTCAAGGGCGTGGCGGATGTGCGGCTTCGGATAAACTTTTTTGATGAGCTGGCGGCGATTGAAGCAGGCCAGCTTAAAGCCGCTACCGAGGGGAAAATAGATGGTGTTATCGAAGCATTAGGCACGCCTGATGAACTTCTGCAGGCATTTGGGGAGCCTGCTGGAGATGAAGGAGAAGCTCTGCTGGGGCTTCAAGACGCGTTTGTGGAGGCGGTGAACATCGCCGAGGAGGGGTTTATGGGGGCGGAGGTGCCATCAAAGGATGTACTTATCGAGGCTTTAAATAGTGCTTTTGGGGCGTTTATTGAGGGTTTGTGGGAAATATACGGGCCGGAGCCGGAGGCAATGGAGGAAGAGGCTCCGGCCAGCGAGGGCGAGAACGAAGAACCAGCGGCGGAAGGTACTGTCGGTGGCATTGATGGTGGCGAGTGGAAGTCTGATACGGAGGGTGTTGGAGAGGAAAGTGGAGTTTTGTCCGAGCCGGCACCCAGCATGGAAGAGGCACTGGAGAGCTATATTTCGGGGCTAAAAGCTGCTTTTGAGGCTGCTATGGGTGAATTGGAGGATGCGTTGGTTGGTGTGGCAGTGCTGCCGGAGTTGTCGGAGGCGAGCGGGAAGGGGGTGGCTTATGAGAAATTTTTGGTGATATATAACGAGATGCGTGGTTCGGAGGAAGGCAGTGAGTGGCCGGACGGAGCCGAGGCAGTAAACGCAACTGCCTGAAATAAAGGGAGTTAGGTGAGGTACGTGGTGAAACTGGATGCCCGCTTTTGGCGGGCATTCTTTTTGCGCGGTGGGCTTCGATTTTGGGGTAAAAACGTTCTCGATTCTCGATGCTGGATGCTGGATTCTCGGGGACAGGCGGGGCAGGTTGGGGCGGAGGTGTCCTGATTTAATCCGAAAATCCCCCGATTTCCCCCCGTTTTCCCCCGATTTCCCCCGATTTCCCCCGATTTTCCCCGAAATCCCTCTGATTTTAGCCTTAGATTTATGGCAAATCCTTGTTTTTATTCGG
>CP070830.1:785229-788918 GCA_020344865.1 Planctomycetota bacterium | reverse complement strand
TAAAAAATAAACCGGAATTTGTACATACGATTTTCGAAATGGCCAAAAACATACAATCAATAAAGTGCTCCTCTGAACATTCAAACAACACAGTATTGCCCCATTGACCTCCGTTTCAGGCAATAATGAAATTGCTCCGACTCTCCTCGCGGGAGCTTTTCATAAAAGTACATAGTATGCGGAAAAGGCACAAAAGTAAAGTAAAAAAAGCTGTTTTTTCATATTTTTTTTGGGTTTTTGATACTGATAATGGGGTTTTTTAAAAGTATTGTTTTCGCGTGAAAACAGATAGAATATCGGACGGAAATACGCATCTTAGCTTTGTCCTTAAATTTTCTTTTCGGAATTAGTTAGAAGGAGTCGAAAAACAATTGTTTTCAATGTTGATATTTGTTGTAGGAGGGCCTATTCGTCAGGCACGATGGTGTGTGTTATTAGTGCTTGCATTTTTCCATTCGTGATTGTAGTATAGACGGACAAATTTCGGAGACTACAACTGAAGAAGTAGACTGCAAATGGTATTTTTGACTTAATACTGATCACCCAATGAATCAGGAGGCCGGTATACAAAAGAAAGATGTAAAACTTACGCGGCGTTCTTTCCTGAAGTGTGCGGCTTGTGCAGCATCGGTGCCTTACATCGTGCCGGTGACGGCACTGGGTGGCGGGGGAAGAACAGCTCCCAGTGAGCGTATCGTTATGGGTGGGATAGGCATCGGGGGCAGGGGGCATTATGATATGAGCGCAGCGCTTCAGGAGGGAGATGTTCAGTTCGCGGCGGTCTGCGACGTGAGAAAGCAAAACCGTGAGCGGGCAAAGGCCACAGTTGACCAGCACTACGGCAATAAGGATTGTGCCTCATATATCGACTTCCGTGAAGTGCTGGCTCGGGATGATATCGATGCCATCCTGACGGCGCCCGGCGACCGGTGGCATACGGTGATATCGGTGATGGCGATGAGTCGTGGTAAGGATGTATATTCGGAGAAGCCATCGACGATGACCATTGCGGAAGGGCGGATGCTGCTGGAGACGGCGAGGCGATACGGTCGGATTTTTCAAACGGGGACACAACGGAGGAGCGAGGCGATATTTGTATTTGCCGATGAGCTGGCGCGGACGGGAAAGCTGGGCAAGATTCATACGGTGAAGGCGCATACATTGCCGTTTGTGATGAGCCGGGAATGGCTGGCGGGTCAGCCGGAGCCGGGGAAGGATGAACTGGACTGGGAGATGTGGCTCGGGCCTGCGCCGTGGCGTCCCTATAATCCCCAGTATCTGAACGGCTGCGGTGCGTGGCTGAATTATTATGACTTCGGTACGGGCGTTGCGGGCTGGTGCAGCCATACGATATGCCAGTGCCAGGGGGTGATTGATTCGGATTTGACTTCGGCGGTGGAGTACGAATATCCCAAGAATGAAACGGCGGAAGGATTCACGGCGAGATATGCCAACGGCGTTAAGCTTGTTTTGTCGTGCGAGGGTTGGCGTGGTACGTGCGGGGTGCGTTACGAGGGGAGCGAAGGTTGGGTATCGGTAGCGGATGGGTACTCTGTGCCGGAAGTTTCTTCGGCGTCGCTGCTGGGAGAGCGTGTGAAGCTGGTGCAGGATTACATGGGGCAAAACCAGCGTCCAATGAATCACATGCGTGACTTTCTGGACTGTGTGAGGAAGCGGCGTCCTACGGTGGCGCATGCGGAGGTGGCGCATCGCTCGATGTCAACGTGCCATGCGGCGAATATCTGTATGCTGCTTAAACGTGATTTGAAGTGGGACCCGGTGAAGGAAGAATTTATCAATGACGATGAGGCAAATCGCATGCGTTCCCGTGCGATGCGTGAACCGTGGATTTTATGAAGACTAACTATAAATGACTTATATAAGGAATCTTAATTAAATGAACAGGAGGATAACATGCACAAGAAGAACTCAGTATTAACGCGTCGTGCGTTTTTGCGTCGTGCGGCGACAGCGGCGGCAGTGCCTTATATCGTACCATCGACGGTATTCGGTCGCGGGGGTAAGGTTGCGCCGAGCGATCGAATAATCCTGGGGGGAATGGGGGTGGGTAACCGGGGCAGGCACGACCTTAACTGGATGCTGCCTGAGAAAGACGTCCAATTTGTGGCGATATGTGATGCGAAGCAGACCAGCAGGGAAAAGGTGAAGGAGATTGTTGACAAACGGTACGGTAACAATGACTGCAAGATGTACAGTGACATGCGTGAATTTCTTGCGGAGCGTACGGACATTGACGTGCTTCTTATAGCGACGGGTGACCGGTGGCATTCACTTGCGGCGATAATGGCGATGCGTGCGGGCAAGGACGTATATTCTGAAAAGCCATCTTCGATGACCATTGCGGAGGGACAGGCGGTTGTTGAGACGGCACGACGTTACCGGCGGATTTACCAGACGGGAACGCAGCGTCTGAGCGAGGGTAATTTTACGTTCTGTAACGAGATGCTTCGACTGGGACGACTCGGCGAGGTGCATACTGTTCGAGCGCATATTGCGCCGTGGGATGCTGCGGAGTTGAGGCATGACTGGCTGCCGGCGCAGCCGGAACCGCCGAAGGAAGAGGTTGACTGGGACCAGTGGCTTGGTCCGTGCCCGTGGCGGCCTTATAACAAGGCTTATATACAAGGTGCGTGGCGGGGACATTATGATTTTCATACGAGCTGTATCGGCGAGTGGGGGGCTCATACTTTCGCTCAATGCCAGGTAGGTATGGGTGCCTGGGAGACATCGGGGATCGAGTATAAGTATGTTAAGAACAAGACTGGTGACGGGATGGAGGTCCTTTTTGAGAACGGTATAAAGATGGTCCTGCAACTTCAAGGGTGGCGCGGCTCGTGCGGAGTGAAGTACGAAGGCACGGAGGGCTGGGTTGCAGCGGCGGACGGTTATTCGAAGCCTGACGTTTCGTCGCCCGCGATGCTGGACGACTTCCGGAAGCTGGTTTATGACTACCAGGCGCGGACTCAGAGGCCGATGAGCCATGTTCGTGATTTGCTGGACTGCGTGAAGTCACGGAGACAGACGGTGGCGAACCCGGTGATGATGCACCGGACGATGACGACGGTACATGCGGCGAATATATGCATGTGGCTGAAACGTGATTTGCGTTTCGATTCGGTGAAAGAGGAATTTGTGAACGATGAAGAAGCAAACCGGCTTCGTTCGCGCGCGATGCGTGAGCCGTGGATGATATGAAAAGAAACTTTACTGCGAGAAAGGAAGATACAGTCATGTTGAAGTTTAAAAAGAATTTAATCCTGCTCATCGCGTTGGTAGTTGTGTTTTCGGGACCATTGTTCGGACAGACGGTTCCGGCGGCGGGCAGTGAGGATAAACTGATAGCTGTTATTAAATCGAATGCATCGCACAAGGAAAAGGCGGATGCGTGTCGCCATCTGGCGATAATCGGCACGAAGAAGGCGGTTGCGCCACTGGCGGCGATGCTCGGCGATGAGAAACTTTCGCATATGGCTCGTTACGGTCTGGAGCCTATACCGGATGCGGCGGTTGATGAGGCGTTTCGCGATGCTCTGGGTAAGTTGAAAGGTCGGCCGCTGGTCGGGGTAATAGGAAGCATAGGCGTGCGGCGGGATGCCAAGGCGGTGGCTGCGTTTGCGACTCTGCAGCATAATTCCGACCGGGATGTGGCACAGGCGGCGTCGAGGGCG
>CP070830.1:781387-785129 GCA_020344865.1 Planctomycetota bacterium | reverse complement strand
CATATCCGCTTCAAAGTCGTCACCGGTGTACTCATAGTAGCCAAACTCATAGTACTTGCCGTCAATCTCATGCAAGAAGATTGAGAAATTGTGCATATTGTATTTGGTGAGAAGGTCGCGAACACCGGGCTTGTCATCGGCGTGCAGCGCCTTATACTCGTCTATTTTTTCGGGCCGGATGCCGACAACCATTCCGACACGTTTGACTTTCTGCTGGGCGCAACCGCTCAAAAACATCACTGTCACCAACAAAACCATCATAACTACTTTCTTTTCTCTGGCCATTTCTGTCTCCTTTCAAAAGTTACCAACGAAATTGATTCCGGCTCATGCTTATACCAGAAAAAAAATCTCTTTGCACCATAAATTTATTTCCGCTAAGGGTGCCACTTTCCGGAAAGTCCGGCGGCAGGCCGACTTTGTCTGTGTCAATTTATTTAAAACCGCGTCTGCCATTTATTCTCCGGCTTTGACAGACTGCCGCATAACTACATCCCAAAAAGCCAGCCCGGTCTGGTTTTTTCGACTGGTTTATTAAAAATCTCCCAATCGCGGTATTTTGACTTTTTCCTGGACGGCAATTTATATCCTCTCGCCCATACCTGACCGTCCTTTTCATAGACACTGGTCACAGCCAAGTCCTTGTCTTTGACCCGATAGAAGGACTTATCTCCTTTCCCCTCGCAGACAAACACAGGTGAAATCAAGTCGCCAACCGCCTGGACTACGCTGGTGCCGTTAAAGTCGCCGCAAGGTATAATGAAATACTCGATTCTCTGCTTTCCGTAAAGACGGATATCATACTGCGGGCTTTCCAGCCACTCCCAATGGAGTCTGTTAGAAAAATGGTTGCCTCCCCAGGCCACCACATTGGCGACGACGCCATCCTGAACCCAGTGCTTGACCGTGCCTCGATTAACATATACAAGCCCGCCGCAATACAACCAGTTTGTTGCGAAGAGGGGTTTGCTTTGTTCGGCGGCTACATACCCAAAGGGAATATCGTGATAGACGTCAGAACCTCTCGTCGGGTAGTAGATATTTATTTTAGTCTTATCAATCCAGAAATATCCAACTTCATTGCCGTTGAAGTTGAACTCGATTTGAGCTTTTATGACGGGCTCATCCTTGAAGAAGTAATACCGTTCCAATACGGGAATTTCCGCAAGCGAGGTCGAGCGTTCCAGAATATCAGCAACCTTTCCGGAATAATATGTGCCTTTGGCTTCGCGGTTATCCACCCACTGCTTCGCGATGCGGGCCCTGATTTCGCCACCTAAGTATCGACCGCAACTGAGGAGCTGCTTTCCATTGCGGGTCGTTATCTGCTTTATTAATCCATCGATAGAAAATTCAATGGTGTAATGACTTGTCTTAAGCTTCTCAGGCAAGGCCATCTTCTTCGAAGGCGCCGGAGTTTGGACAACTTCAAAACTCTTGTACCCCCCTACCGGGGCGTCCACAAATCCAAACGAATCGCCTTTAAACTCCTGGAATTTGCTTTTGCCCAGGCACCTTTTACCTTCCAATTCGACCAGACATTTTCTCTTTCGCGGCAGACCGTTAAAGACGGCTACGGAATTGTCATCTTTCTGGACGAGCCCGCGGCCGACCTCCGTCATTATCTTCTTACAGACTTTTATACTGTCATCCAGTCGATTGATACTTTTCCTGCGGAGGTCTGTTACCTCAATCCAGCTTATGTCGTGATGCTGGGACTTTAAGATTGTTTTCCAGACCTGTTTGATATCATCAGCCCTGCCGATTTGCCGGCCCGCAAGCTTTGCCATACAGGACATCTGCTCGGCAAGAACGGCCATTTCCTCGGCCGATTTCATTTTCCTGAGCAGTTCCTCCGCCCAAACGCCTTCAATGTAGGACCAGTAAGTGGACACCTTTACTTTTGCCCGCGGCTGAGCTGCCTTGAATCTTTTGACCAATTCATCTCTCAGCAACACCCAATCAACGAGAGAATGGTATTCTTCGTAAGTCTCCCGGTCCACCTCCTCAAGGTCGGGGAACGAGTAGCAGATTTTTGGTGCGCTGTAGAGGTCCCGCTGCAAGTCGTCTTCCCAATCCACACCTGCCAGAAGATAAGTAGGTATCGTTGAACCATCCAGACCAACTGCATCAACAAACTCATCGCCAACTACGGGTTTGTAGCCGTCATGCTTCTTGACTATTTTGAAACTGCCATTCACGAATTCCAGCACAGCATGAAAATCCGGCAATGCGGCGAACCGATACCCAAACTGCTTGAGAAGCTGTGGTAACTGCAGATGGAGACCTGTCTCCTGACGGGCGTAGACATCAACCTGCTTTTCAAACAACTCTCTGTAAACTTCCAGCCCGTACTCAAACTGTCGCCAGTTACTTTCGGAACCTAAGACCTGTAAATGCGCCTGTGAATAAGTCCCATCCAAAAAATCAAGTGAGCCCTTTTCGTAGAGTTTCTTAAGCCGGGCGTAAACATCCGGGAAGTTCTTAACCATTTTTCGGAGTTCTACTGCCGACCACTGATAATTAAGCTTCAGCTCGGGCAAATTCTCCAATGACTGCAAATTTCTACTGACCCGCTGAACATAATCTTTTGCGTTTGCCGCACCCCAAGGGGGGACTCTTTCGCCAACTGTCGGCTCGCCCCTGTCCTCGTCAATCAGCAAATACATCGGATGCTGGCAAAACGCCAGCTTCCAGGCGAAATGCTCTTTGACGAATGGGTCCTTCTTTAGCTGCTCCAAGATATAGTCCGGCATCTCGTCAGGCGCAACAGGAACCTCGTCCTGCGTCAAAGGTTTCTTCGCATCGTTCGCCAGCAATGACGTGGGCACAGTTAGGCACACGACCACAACACAGACCAAATTCAGTAATGTAGATGATACCCAAGATACAAGACTACGATTTGGACGGGCGTAAAAAGTTTCCGGCTTCACTTTTTTATCCTTTCAAGGCGGTACCTGCGCGCAATTAGCATATGTACCATGGACCGGTCTTAATCTCAAGAAATGACTGCTTAGACTTGTTTTCATTTGCCGCCGTACTTCTTGCGATAAGCCAACGGGCTTATCTTCATGTGCTGGCGAAAGAACCGTGATATGTGCTCAATGCTGGGGAAATTCAGGGCCAGCGCAATATGCCCTATCGACTGATTCGTTTCCACCAACATGCGGATGACCTGTTCGAGACGAACACGTCTCATTTCACTAAGGATTGAGCAGCCAAGCATGCGGCGAAACCTCCTTTCCAAACCCCGCCGCGAGACTCCGACCACCCGGGCCACATCATTGACCTGGATTCTCTCTTTGGCATGCTGGCGGATGTATCGCACAGCTTCGGCCACCTCACTGTCGTCTATGGCCAGGATGTTGGTCGATTGCCTGGTTACTATGCGCGTCGGCTGAACGAGTATCCGCTGATCGGCCATTCTCTCCCGGCGTCGCATTAGCCTATCGAGCAGCTCCGCCGCTTCATATCCTGACCGTTCGAGATTAAGTGCCACACTTGACAGCCGGGGGCTTGAGAGCTCACAGATAAGCTCGTCATCATCAACTCCTAAAATGGCCGCTTCCTCCGGCACATGCACGCCCGCGATTTTGCAGGCCTCGATAACCTGCCGGCCACGGTCATCATTGCAAGCCATCAGACCAACGGGCTTTGGAAGTGACTTCAGCCAGTCGGCCATCAGAATCAACTCAGCGGCGGGCAGACGCTTGGCTCGGGACTTCGGCTGTTTATAGAACTG
>CP070830.1:778318-781287 GCA_020344865.1 Planctomycetota bacterium | reverse complement strand
TCCTCTTTTCTCCAGAGTCGCAACCCCGTTTGCTAATTCGTACTCGTCGGGAAAGGAATGGTGCACCAGCAGGGCCATCCCCACCTCACCCTCATTCACCTCGTGACGCAGCCGTTCCAGATACGCATTGTCATTATAAAAGCTCGCAAAGACCTTGCGAATCGCCCGAAACACCCCCCGCTCGTTTTCCTCGTTCGGATCACAAAGACACGGCCCATAGCTGTCACCGTCCAGATCATCGGCAAGGCACCCGCTGAAGCTGTCGTACAATCCCGCCCCTGTGAACTGATTACTGTCCTCAACGTTCGTCGAGCTCCTGAAGCGAATTTTCTCATTAGGATCAAATCCATAATTCGGGTCCTGCAATGTCGCTACGATGGCCGCCTCCTGCTGCGCCGTAAAACTCGTAATATACTTGTTCTTGAAAAGGTCCTCACGTATGCCTTCGAGATCCCAAGACAGTGCCATCATATCAGAAGGAGGATAATTGTAGCCCGAGAGCCGAAAAGCAATTTCTTCACGCAACGTATTGCCCCCGAAAATAGTTTGGTCGAGAAATTCATTCCACAAATCGAACGAAAATCCCATTGCAACCGGCGACTTATTTGGAAGGGCCGCCCGAAGCATCCCAAAATTCGCCGCCTTGCCCCCGAAGTATTTAATGTCCGCCGGCAATAGTCCTTCCGCCGAAGCGCTGTACGCGCCGTAATGCGCCATCGCAGTAATATCCAAAATCGCCGGCTCTTTCAAAACCAGAATCTCGGCAATCGTCGCTTCATCGAGAACACCCTCCACGTCAATCAGCCTGACCTCAATCCCTTCGTACGTATCGTAACCCCGTAGCACTATCTTGTGCCCCACCAGTTCCTGCGCACGGTTTGCATCCTCGGCCAGAGCAATGTGAACAAATGGAATCCCGTAAGTCTTTGCCAGTATCGCTACATGCGAATTCGGCGTCGACGGTGAAAGCGTAATAATACCCGCAACAAAGGGAACCTCAGCCGGCACACCGTCCGTCAAAAGAATATCACCGGGTAGCAGCTCGCCTTCCAGATAAGCATCCTCAATGTCATCGCCGGCAAAAAATTTCAGCTCGCCCAGCGCCCACCCCTCCGAGTAACAGGCATTGCCCGCCGCCCACCGCGCAGTGGAGCCAAGCAGAATACCCTGCGATTCGAACCACTCGCGGTTCGCTTCCGCCGTCGCAAGCTGCTCATAGCTGGGAAAATAAAATGCCTGCACATCCGGTTCGGCAATAACGCTCGCCTTGACGATGTTGAACATCTCCGCAATCTCTTCTCTTGTATACGGATCCAGCCGCACAAACTGAATCCCGTACTCCGGCAGAGGCAACGGAGCAGGATACCCGCCGCTCGGCGGCATGATGACCGCACCAAGAACAGCCTGCTGACCCTCCTCATAAAGTGTAACCTGGTCGTATTCGCTCGTGCTCATCCCGATAAACGGATCCAGCAATTCCGTCGCGAAATTATAATGAAAAACATACTCCCGGCAGTCCTGGTAATAAACGATATTGGGATCATAAGGCGACAGGATAATAGTGAACTTCACCCAGTCCGCCCCGCTCGAATAATCACCCACCACGCGAAACGGCTCATTCGGAAAAGATATCTCGTTCTTCCAGTATGGCGAAGGCTCAATATCCTCACCAAACACCACCGCAGCAAGCCCTGCTGCCAACACGAAAAGCAGCACGATCCCACAAATGTTTAGATCTACTTTCGCGCTCATTTCGGTCTCTCCCCGATTGCTTAAACCCCGGTAAGTGTCCTCCAACAGATGCAGCCTCTTATAAAAGCAACCGTGATAAATATTATAACAAATCCCAGCCCCAAAACCAAATCCAAACTGCCCCAGCAACCTCACCTATACTCACGAACAAGCTTATTTATAAGAAATCGCCAAAAATCGCGCACTCCCAAACGCAAAAAAGCATCCGGGAGCTCCTCCGAAAAGGGTGAAAGACGGGATTTGAACCCGCGACCCCTGGATCCACAATCCAGTGCTCTGACCAGCTGAGCTACTTTCACCGCGTTTCACTATATCTACAAAAGATTCCGCTCCACGTCAACGACTATTTCCACCCTCAAATTCTGTATTCGCCGGGAAATGAAAACTCCCCTCGCAACGCCTTCTTACTTCTAAATTCCTCTATCTGCCTGTTAGCCCGGCAGCATCTGCAATGTGTGTAAAAACGCCGTATCTCTATATAATCCCGCCAAATGCCATCAACAGGCCTGAAAACACCACCGGCCATTTATTTATTCTTCTTTTCTCTTTTTAATCTTCGTTTCTCCTTTGGACTAAGCTGGGCCTTCTTTTGTTTTTCTCTTCTGCTTTTATCTCTTTTTCCCTTGTCGCCCATATTGGTTTATCCTTTCCTGAAAATGACCTGTATTTCTTAACCATACTTTCTAATTAGCGGCAAACCTGCCGATTCGGCCCCCGGCTTACCCGCTGCCAATGCTCTCGGCATTGTTCTCCAGCCATCGTATGAATTCCTCCGCATCAGGGCCCTTAAGTGTAAGGTATGATTTCGGAATTCCAATTCCTCCGGCATAGACTTCATTCTGGAACATGATTATCACTTTGTCCCGCCCTTGTGCTTCAATATAAGTTATGCGGTCCGTATTCACATACTTACCATTGGCAACCTTCAGTAGTTTCATGATATACCTTTAATTATATAAACTCGTCCCGAGAATTTAAAAATGATTATAAATTCTTTTCGGGTGTGCAACAAAACTTATCTGCCAAATTCTGTTGCACACGTCACCGCATGGTCCTGGATCGACACCCACGACCACGCCCGAACGATACTCTTGTTAAAGAACATGACGTCTTAAAATATCGCTTGAAGTACAAGATACAATGGTACGCTGCACACCAGGAAAACTACCAATACAATACCTCACCACCCTGTAAAATTCAACCTTTTCACACCAAAT
>CP070830.1:768716-778218 GCA_020344865.1 Planctomycetota bacterium | reverse complement strand
AATACTCACCGACAGCGGCGGTTATCAGGTATTTTCTTTAGAGTCGCTGACAAAAATTGATGATGATGGGGTCGAGTTCAGCAGCCACGTAGATGGGGCAAAGATGTACCTGAATGCGGAGATAGCGACGAAGATGCAGAACCGGCTCGGTGGTGACATAATAATGTGTTTCGATGAGTGCCCGCCTTTCGGCTGCGACGAGGCGAAGCTAAAACGAGCCGTAGACAGGACTGTTCGGTGGGCGCGACAGTGCAAGGAGGCCCATAGCAGCACAGAGCAGTTACTATTTGGTATCGTGCAGGGTGGAATTGACCTGCGGCTGCGAGCGCAGTGTGCGTTGGAACTTATTGAGATTGATTTTGATGGCTATGCAATCGGGGGGCTGAGCGTAGGTGAAGCCGCGGAAGATATGGTAAGGACAGTTTCTCATACGGCCGCGTTTTTGCCGGAAGATAAACCTCGATATTTGATGGGCGTTGGGATGCCTGCGGACGTGATTGCCGCCGTGCGAGCAGGGGTGGATATGTTTGACTGCGTTCTGCCGACGCGAAACGGACGCAACGGGTTTGCTTTTACTGAAGAGGGACCCGTGCGACTTAGGAACAACGTTCATGCAAATGACCCGGAGCCGGTGGAGGCGGGCTGTGACTGCTATTGCTGCGAGAATTTCAGCAGGGGAACAATCAGACACTTTTTCAATGTTTCAGAAATGTTAGGCCCGATACTGCTGTCAATTCATAATCTGACGTTTTACCAGAGACTGATGGCAACGATAAGACAGGCGATAGAGAAAAGCGAGTTTGGCGACTGGTCAGACGAGAGATTAGGAAAATATGAGAGGCTTTACCGGTAGCTCTATTTCTTTTATAGGCAGTCTGCAAATCTGTAGGGTATTTAAAAATTTCCTGTGATTTATGGCGAAATTAAGTTATAAGAATAGACTTTGAAACTCTGACAATGAAAGGAAGTTAAGAATGGACAATATATGGGTATTGGCTCAAGCACCGGGCGGGGAGTCGCCTTCGGGTATAACTTCGGCGCCGGTAACCGAACAGGAGACGCAAACGACGACGGTAGCGCCGGACCCGAACGCTCCAGCCTCGAGGCCTGTGCCGCAAAGGTCTCCTTGGATGCAAATGGCGCCTTTTATTTTGATTTTCGTGGTGATGTATCTTTTGCTTTTCAGAGGGCCTCGAAAGAAGCAGCAGCAGCACAAGCAGATGGTGCAATCGCTGCAAAAGAACGACAGAGTCAGGACAATCGGCGGCATTATCGGGACGGTGGTGAACATCAAGGACGATGAAGTCACCTTGAAAGTCGATGAGTCGAATAATACGAAGCTAACGATTGCCTCTTCGGCAATTGGGAAGAATCTGTCTCAAGATAAAGGCTGAGTTTGTTTCGTGGATTATGCTGCGTGAGTTATAAAGTGGGCACTAAGTAAGGGGCAATATGAGGAAGCAGTTATGGACAAGAATCTTGCGCTGAAACTTATTTTAATTGTTGTTTTGGTGGTGGTTGCCGCCTGGACCTTGTATCCGCCGGATAAGACACTAAAGCCCGGAATCGACTTAGCGGGTGGAACGAGTCTTATCTATGAGATTGATACCCAGGGTCTTGACAGCGAGAAGAAGAGGGAGCTGTCGTCGAGGATGATAACGGTGCTTCGCAGACGTATAGACCCTGCGAACATCCAGAACCTTGTATGGCGGCCTCAGGGGGGTACGCGCTTTGAGATACAGATGCCTCTGGCGAGTGCGGAGGCCCGTGTAAAGCGTCAGAGTTTCGAGGAGGCGCGGAGCGACTTGCTGGCTGAGAATGTAAATCCGGCCGTGATTATGCGCTCCTTATCAAAACCACCTGAGAAAAGGACCGAAGATTTTGAGCGATTTGCCCGGGGTTCTGCCGAAAGGCTGGCGATTCTCGAGACCCTCGGCACTGCTTATGACGAACGCAACAGCCTGCGCGAAAACAGCGACGAGCTTTTTTCTAAACTTGAGAGTATGGAAGCTGAGCTGACCGAGGGCGGGCTGGACGTTGAAGCGGTAAAGGCAAGGGTGAGTCGGTGGGCCGTTCTGGATGAAGAGTCGCTTACAGAGGCGGCGCAGGACTTTCTGGGTGGCGAGGGTAATGTCGAGCTTCTGACTGAGTACGTGAAGACCTACGCCGAGTGGGCTGAGGCTGTTGACGGATTGACGGACCCGGATACGGGTAAAAACGTAGAGTATAAAAATGCCAGAAGAGCTCTCGATGGATTCAACCTGACGGAGGACCAAGTAAACTCCTGTCTGGACATGTCCCCCAAGTCAGCTAAAAGAATCAGGGCGATTGAGGTATTGAAGGCCGCATTTCCCGACCGGGAGGAAAAGATTGACAAGGTGGTCGCGGCGTTTGACGAGTATTACCCGTTCCGCGGGCGTCTTGATGACCCGAAGGATCTTCAGCGAATGCTGAAAGGCGCTGGAATCTTGGAGTTCAGGATACTGCCGACGCGCGGCGATCCTGAAGTGGATGCGGATGAGATGGCGGGTTACGTCGAATTGCTGCAGACGAAGGGGCCAAAATACGCTTCGGACAGCAAATATGTATGGTGCGAGATCGAGATAGAAAATATCAGTGAATGGAAGGTGCCTAATTCGATTGTCGGGCAATTTGCCAACAAGTATTACGTGCTGGCCAGCAACAAGACGGACGAAGCGATACTGCATGGAGCTGAAACAAGAGACTGGAGTTTGAAAGAGGCCCAGCCCGGCACCGAACCTCGAACAGGCAGAAGAGCCATCGATTTTCAACTGGATGATAGAGGTGGCAGATTGTTCTCGAACGTAACGGGTAAGAACATTGACAAGCCGTTGTGTATCCTGCTCGACGGCATTGCAATATCCGCCCCAAATATTCAATCGAGGATATTTACTCGGGGGCAAATAACCGGCAACTTCACCAAAGAGGAAGTTGCCGATATGGTCAACAAGCTTAACGCGGGTTCGCTGCCGGCGAGACTAATCGAGCAGCCCATATCGGTGAAAACTATCGGGCCATCTATAGGCGCCGACAACCGTGATGCGGGTATCAAAGCCGGTTAAATCGGTCTTCTTGTTGTGATGCTGTGCATGCTTGTCTACTACGTGCTTGCCGGTTCAATCGCCGATGCGGCACTGCTGATAAACCTGCTATTTGTTTTGGCGATGATGGCGTTGCTGCGTGCGACTTTCACCCTGCCGGGCATCGCCGGCATCATACTGACCATCGGTATGAGCGTTGATGCTAACGTGCTTACTTTCGAGCGAATCCGCGAAGAGCAGCAGCGGGGGTCTTCTATAAGGATTGCGGTGAGGAACGGCTATCAGAGGGCGTTCAGGACTATCTTCGACGCTAACCTAACCACCTTCATCACCGCCGCGATTCTTTACTGGGTCGCTTCGGAAGAGATAAAGGGTTTTGCCATTGTGCTTATGCTGGGCATACTCTCGAGCATGTTCACTGCCCTGTTTGCGACGCGCGTGATTTTCGACATCTTATTGGGCAAGCGAATTATCAAGAATCATCTGTTTATGCTGCGTCTGATACACCAGCCAAAGGTAAACTGGATGGGCCTGCGACCGATTTTCCTTGTTATCTCCGCTGCCCTTATTGGGGCGGGACTTTTTGTCTTCTTCACAAGGGACGATGCAACAAACAATAAGTATGACATTGAATTCACCGGCGGAACTTCCATCCAAATCAACCTTAAAGACGGTGTCGAACTGACGAGACAGGATGTGGAGGACAGAATCCATAAGACCGGGACTGAATTGAATAACCCCGGCCTTGCGGCGGCAAATGTATACAGCGTCGGCAAATCAGGTATACAATATGAAATCAACACGACCGAGACGAATAAGACCACCGTTACTGTTGCGTTTGCCGAATCCGGGCAGCACACGGTCCAGAGTGTAGCTTCTGCAATTAAGCGGGCTCAAAATAGATTCGAGGGCAAACTCAGCAATTTGTTTGTAAGCGAACACAGCAGCCCCGCCACGTTTGTTATAACCACGAGCCAGGTGAACAAATCTCTGGTTAAAGACGTGCTGTCGGCGGCCTTTGCGGATGCTGATATCTCCGAGCCGGAAGTTGACGAGGTGGTCAGCGACGCGATACTGAGTGCCTTTGCCGGAGAGCTGGAAATCCAGCAAAATCTTCAGCCGCAAATCGTTTCTCAGGAGAAAATAACGGAGGAGATTATAGATTCTACCCCCGGGCTTGCCGAGTACCTGGGCGGGCTCAAGATTGAATGCGAAATAGAAAAAGCTGCGACGGCGGGTGAAATCGACCAGAGATTCAAAGATTTGCGCTTCAAGCCGGACATGCGAGAGGCCACCTGGTATTCCTATCAGCTTCTTAATTCGGAATTGAGGGCGATGGAGGCCGACCAACAGGTCAAATCGTTTGTTTATGTCAGTGTCGAGCCGGAAGCGGGCTTCCGCGAATTGAGTGAGGATGAGTGGGGGCGTTTTGTCAGGAACGAACGCAATAAGGTCCTGGCCGCCACGACACTGGAGACGTCACTGCCAAGGGTAACGCAGATAGACCCTTCAGTCGGAGCAGAGGCAAAGACGCGTGCTTTGATTGCAATCGTTTTGTCATTGTTTGCAATCGTTGCCTATATCTGGATTCGGTTTGGAAACGTTCGCTATGGTGTGGCCGCCAATGTGGCGCTCGTCCACGACGTATGCATCACTCTCGGGGCGGTTAGTGTCTGTACCTATATCGCCGCCACGCCAATCGGCGAGAAGCTTCTAATCGGAGATTTCAAAATCAACTTAGCTATAATTGCGGCTTTTCTAACACTGATAGGATACTCGCTCAATGATACGATTGTGGTTTTCGACCGAATCCGTGAGAACCGCCGCAAGGCACGCCTTCAGCCGCAGACAATCACGACCAGCATAAATCAGACTATTTCGCGGACGATTCTGACATCCTTTACGACATTTATAGTCGTGCTGATAATGTATATCTTTGGCGGGCCGGGTCTGAGAGGCTTTACTTTCGCAATCGGCTTCGGAATCATTGTCGGGACTTATTCGTCTATTGCGATAGCGGCGCCGGTGCTTTTGATTGGCAGCAAAAGCAAAGAGCGAGCCAACAAATAGACGTGGGCGAGGGCGAGACAGGGACCATCCTCGGCTCGCTGAAGTAGCGAATTACGGATTATAGGCAGGTCGCATATGCACAAGGACTTCAAGATAGGACTGGTTTTGGGGCTGGCGGCGGTAGCAGCGGTTGTGCTCTGGCTCTCTGTGCGACCCGGCCTTACTACAAAAGCGAGGATGCTGCATTCTCGCAGTGTTACGTCCGCGGAGGAAACTGTTGATGAGCGGCCGCGGTTTGTAACGGATTTGCCAAAGGTCCCGTCGAGAGAGGTGGCTGCTGAGGCTGAAGAAAAAAGCGTGCAAGAAGTGTCGCCATACGAACAGACAGATGAGGTAAAGACGCAAAGGTTCCACATTGTCCGTCGCGGTGAGACACTCTCTGATATTGCGTACAAGTACTACGGTTCCGCAAATGAGTGGAAGAAAATCCTGAGTGCTAATGACCTTAAGTTAAGAGATACGACGAAACTCAGACCGGGCACAAAACTTATTATTCCTGAGTGAGGGAGCGTAGCAGAGGGGAGAAGCCTGTTTTTGTCCTGCGGCGCTTTTACAACAATTTTGCCGCCTGGCTGTCGACCAGCCACGTGACCTTGTTAAGGATGGGCCAAAGAGTATGGATGGGATAGCGTACTTCGTCGGGCTCGTGAGTGAAGACCTCTTTGAGGATATTAGCTTTTTCTTCCCCGGAGACCAGCACGGCCAGATGAGACGCAGCGCATAAAACGGGGTGGGTCAGTGTTATTCTGTTGAGCTTTCTATCCAGGTCATAAACGACGGACGCCAGGTCCTCCGTGTCAAAAGACGCATAGCTGTTTGGAAACAGCGAGCCGGTATGTCCTTCGACGCCCATACCGAGTAGAATCAGGTCAAATTCGGGCGTTCGATTTTCCTGTAGGCCAAACGCTATTCGAATTGTTTCTTCGTAACGGGCGGCTGCCGTCTTGACGTCGCTGTACTCGGTTGGTATCCGATGTATGTTCTCTTCAGGGATAGAGACCTTGGGCAGGAAGGTATCGGCAGCCAGCTTGTAATTGCTCCATTGTGAATCCGGGGGAACATACCGTTCGTCGACCCAAAACAGGTGGACTTTATCCCAGGCAAGAGCTTTAGACTTGGGCGTTTCGCTAAGCAGTTCAAAAAAGCGTTTCGGTGTATGCCCTCCGGAAATGGCGACATAGAATACACCTTTGGCTTTTATGGCCTTTTCCGCATCGGTAGTGAACAGCTCAACACTTCGGTGCGCAAGCGTCTCGCCGTCGGAGACAACTTCGAGGTTGGGCTTATATTTTGCAGTCGTTTCCATGTCTTTTGTCGCCTTTCATCGGGTTCCGCTTCTGCCTCATATTGCAAAACAGACTCCCTACGACAGACATATACCGCTATTATGCACCTCTGAGGATGATTTGGCCAGAAAAAAATTTAACGACCAGAAAAATTTTATGTCTTTGTTAAACCTCGTTAGGTGGGCAACTTACAGCTGCAAAGGAGGAAAACTGCTACATGGAGGAAGTAAGCTTTTCTGAATCCTGTGGCTGCCGCTTACCGCAGGTGCTGTCGATTATTTTCCTAATCCAGCCAGGATTCTGCTCTTGGCGTCTTCGAGAATCATGTATAGCGAAGGTACCAGGAAAAGGGTGATCAGAGTCGCGAACATAACTCCGAAGGCCAGACTTATGGCCATCGGAATAAGGAACCGGGCCTGCAGGCTTCTTTCGAGCATCATGGGCACCAGACCGAAGAATGTTGTCAGGGTGGTGAGCATAATTGGGCGAAATCTTCGAGTTGCGCAATCTCTGACAATCTGGGTCAGTTCTACGCCGTTTCGGCGTTCCCGGTTGATAAGGTCGATGAGAATAAGTGAGTCGTTGACAACTACTCCTGAGAGTGCAACGATTCCGAACATCGAAAGAATACTGAGGTTGAACTTCGTCATAAAGACAAATCCCATCAATATGTGGCCGATTACAGCCCCGACGATGCCAAAGGGAATCGCCGACATCACAATAAGGGGCTGAATGTAGCTGCGGAACTGAACCGCCAGTAATCCATAGATGGCCAACAGGGCCAGTGGGAAAGTCACCAACAAGCTGCCGAGAGACTCATTCCTTTCGCGTTCTTCGCCGGCAAATCTGTACTGCAGACCCGGATAGCGCTGTATAAGACCGGGAAGCACGTTCTTAGCCAGTTCTATGTTTATCTCTCTGCTGTTTGCGACCGTTTCGTCAACATCTGCCGTGACATTAACAACGCGCCTGCGCTCGGCGCGCCGAATTGTCGCATAGCCGCGTCCATAATCGACATTGGCTACTGTCTTAAATGGGATTTCGGTACCGCCCGGCAGCCTGATTCTCATATTCTCGACATCTGCGAGACTTCTGCGCTCGGCTTCAGGGTAACGGACCATCACCCTGATGTCATCTCGTCCTCGCTGGATGCGCTGCGCTTCTTCCCCGTAGAAACCCTGCCTGACCTGCCTGGCCAAATCAACGAGGGTAAGACCGAGTGCCCTGCCGGTATCTTTTAGCTCGAGCTTCAACTCCGCTTTACCCTCCTCAAAGCTGTCGGCAATGTCAGTTACTCCGTTATATTCACGTAGAATTGATTTTAACTGTTCAACGATGGCCAACAATGTATCGAAGTTCTGATGCGACAGTTCGACATTAATTGCCTCGCCCGTACTAACAATCCTTGACATGAAGGTCAGTGATGAAACTCCAGGTAGCTCGCCTACAAGCTCCCTCCAGCGGTTTTCCATCTTTGTGGCGGATTCCGTCTTGGAGTCGCGTTCTTCGCTACTGATTAATTCGATATTGACCTCCGCCAGGTGTGTGCCGCCTCCAACACCGATTCCCCGAACAGGTCCGCCGCCGCGGGAGGCTGGCTGGTCGCCGATAGTCGTCGCCATATGCTCAAAAAGTGAAGGTTTGTCCGGCCGCCTTGCGTCAAATTCGTCCCGCACCTGTTCGGCTGCTTGTTCTAATCTGGCGACAACTTCCTGGGTCTGGCTGAGCGGCACGCCCTGCGGCATAGTAACCGTGGCGACCAGGTTGTCTGCCTCCACCGCGTCGAAAAACACCACCTTCATGTAACCGCCTGCAATATAGCCAATGATAATTACAAAGACCGCAACGCCTGTTGCCAAAGTTACGTATCGCCACTGCACCGCCTTCATCACAAAACTCGCGAAAGTTCCGTTTACGAAAGCCATCAACTTTCTTTCGACCGCAAGTCTGAGCTTTTCGGCAAGACGGAAGAGGATGAATCTGCCCCTGAAGCCACCCGCCGATAAATGGGCCGGCAGAATAAGCAGTGCCTCAACCAGACTTACCGCCAGAACACTTATGGCTACTACAGGGATGACACGCATTATCTTGCCCATGATTCCCGCAATGAACAAAAGGGGAACAAATGCAAAGATTGTGGTTAAGACCGCCAGAACAACCGGACCCGCCATCTCTTTCGCACCTTTTATGGCTGCTTCGAGCCGGCTCATGCCGCGCTGACGGTAGGCAAAGATGTTCTCACCGATGACAATTGCATCATCAACCACAAGGCCCAATGACATGATAAATGCAAAAAGAGATATCATATTCAGTGACACGTCAAACTTCGGCAAAAGCCAAAAAGCGCCGAGAAACGATATCGGAATACCCATGGTGGTCCAAAAAGCCAGGCGGATATTCAAAAACAGTGTAAGACACACGAATACAAGTGTAAGACCAAGATAGGCATTTCTTGTAAGAAGGTCCATTCTGGCGCGGAGCACTTCCGAGGTGTCCTCCCATGTGGATATCGCGACACCTGCTGGCAGAGCGCTGCGTTTTTCTTCGACATATTTCTTGACTGTGTCAGCTATATCAAGGGCCCCCTGGTCGCCTACCCGAAAGACCTTGACAAGGGCTGCTTTTTTCCCGTCGAATCTTGCATAAAGGTCAACGTCTTCAAAATCGTCTTTTACATCGGCGATGTCGCTTAATCGAATCTCGGTGCCATCGTTTCTGGTTAGAACGATTATCTTCTCGAATTCCGGGCCGTAATACCGTTGCCCTTCTGTTCTGACCAGTATCTCTCCTCCCTTTGTCTTGACCGACCCTGCCGGGACATCAATTGATGATTCCCTTACTGCCCTGGCCACATGGTCGAAAGTCAGGCCGTAACGACGGAGGGTTTTCTCAGAGACTTCGATTGAAATCTCGTATGGGCGGACGCCCGCCACATCGACCTGGCTTATGTTCTGTAAGGCCGTAAGGTCATCACGGACCTCATCCGCCAGACTCCGTAGGGTCTTTTCGGAAACATCGCCGTAAAGGACAATGGTTATAACCTCCTAGCGTGTAGTGATATCGGCGATTATGGGCTTCTCAGTT
>CP070830.1:765225-768616 GCA_020344865.1 Planctomycetota bacterium | reverse complement strand
CGGTCTCCACTTCAAAAATCACGTCGCTTTTTTTGACCTCATCGTCAATCTTGACTATAAAGCCGACGATAGTGCCCTCTTCCATTGTCTGGCCGAGCTGTGGCAATCTTACTTCCTTCGCCATTCTAAAATCCTCTTATAGTAATATTTACTTATTGTCATTCGTTGTGTCGAATTCACCGTTAAATTTACAAAATCGTCCTAACCGCTTCAACAATTCTATCGACGCTCGGAATGCTTGCCAGCTCAAGCGGCTCGCTCATAGGTGGCGGGCAGTCGGCGGCAGCAAGATTGACCGGCGCGGCATCGAGATAATCGAAGCCGCGGCTGCCATCTTCAAACCGGTATTCCATAAATTGGCCGGTTATCTCCCTGCCTGCGCCGCAGGTGCCGAAGCCCTCGCTGACGGTGACGAGTCGTCCGGTCTTGCGAACAGATTCGGCCACTGTTTCTATATCCAGCGGCTTCAATGTTCTAACATCAATTACCTCGGCGTCGATTCCGTGCCGGTCGGCAAGAACCTTAGCCGCCTCCAACGACCACATCGCCATTCTGCTGTAGCTGACGATGGTTACATCTGTCCCCGGCTTTTTGACGTCCGCCACTCCGAGTGGAATTATGTAATCGCCCTCGGGCACCGGACCGAGCTGGCCATAGGTCGCCTTGTGCTCGATGAAGACAACCGGATTGTCGCTGCGGATAGCAGCTTTTAGCAAGCCCTTTGCGTCGTAAGGTGTTGACGGCATTACCACGAACAGGCCCGGCGGATGCATAAGCCACGCCTCCAGCGATTCCGAATGGTGGGCGGCGATACACCTGCCGACGCCGCCCTCGGTGCGCAGCACCATTGGGACTTTGGCCTTTCCACCAAACATATAGCGGTTATATGCGCCTACGTGGACGAGCTGGTCCATCGCTATCGTGACAAAATCGACGTACATAATCTCCGCAACCGGGCGCAAGCCGCGTAGGGCCGCACCGACAGCGGCACCTGCAATCGCCGCTTCCGATATCGCCGTATCAATCACCCTCGTGGTGCCGAACTCGGCCAGCAAACCTCGCGTCGCCTGATACGCACCGCCGTACAGGCCAACATCCTCCCCTATTACAATCACGTTCTCATCTGCCCTCATCTCCTCGGCCTGAGCGGCGGAAACTGCCTGGCCGATTGTCATAACGTCCATTCCATACTGCGTCTTAATCTTTGCTTTGGCCTGCTCGGTAGCCTCTTTTTTTGTTTTGGCGGTTGATGAGGCCAGAGCAGTATTGAAAGCATCCGTTGCCTCCATCACCTTCGCAGACGTGGCCCTTTCGGAATCGATTAATTCGGGCGGGTACGACTCATCCACGTACACATCGTCGGTCAAATCGGCCGGATTGGGCCAGGGACTGTCCATGCCGAACTTAGTTGCCGCCTCAATAGTCTGGAAAGCTCTGTCTTTTATCTGGTCTAACTGGTTCTGGTCGCAGAGCTTATCTTCGAGCAGTTTTTTCGACAAGACGATGATTGGGTCTCTATCGTGCCAAGCCTTATCCTCGGCCTTGGTACGGTAAGCCCGCGGGTCGCTTCGGCTGTGGCCGTACCAGCGATAGGTCTTGGCCTCGATGAGAGTCATTTGATTGTCAGCCCTTGCCCATTTAACGGCCGAGTGGACAGCGAGGTAAACGGCCACAACGTCCTGACCGTCAACAATCATCGCCGGGATGTTGTAAGCGTAAGCGCGCTCTGCAATGTCCTGGATATTACTCGCCGAGAGGGTTCCTTCGACTTCGCTGGCTGAGAAGGGAATGCTCATCCCATAAAGATTATTTTCAATTATCGCTACAAGAGGGATGGTCAAAGCTGATGCCATGTTCATCGACTCATGAAAACTGCCGCAGTTGGTGGAGCCATCGCCAAAAAATGAAAGCACGACTTTGCCGGTTTTTTTGTATTTTTCAGCCAAGGCCGCTCCGACGGCGGACGGCTGATTACCACCGACGATACCGGTCGAACCCAGATTGTTGCACTTGTCGACATCGGCTATGTGCATTGAGCCACCTCTTCCCTTGCAGTAGCCGGTCTCCTTGCCCATCAGTTCGGCCATCATCTGGTTCCAATGGTTCTGGCGGTCATCCTCGCTGTCGGCGTATTTGTTGCCTATGGCACCGCAATGGCCGTGACCCCGGTGGGTCGAGCCGATTACGTCGCCGCGCTCGATGGCGGCGATTGCGCCAACGGCGACAGCCTCTTCGCCGGCATAAAGATGTGAAGCTCCTTTGATAATATTCTGGCCCAATAGCTCAAAGACCTTCTCCTCAAAAAAACGAATCTCGTAAATCGTCCTGAGCCAGTCAGTCACCTGTTCGAGCGTAATAAGCCCGTCCTTGATGAGTTCCTTCAATTTGGGAATTGGTTTTTTTCTCGTGTCCTCGATACAAAAATCCATACTTACAACCTGTTCAAATCCCCCCAAAAAATCATCGAACCATAACCTGACCGGAGTCGGCAACGAGCGTTTGTCCGGTAATGGTACGGGCCTTATCAGAGCACAGAAACACGACGGTATCGGCAATGTCCTGTCCCTTTATTTCACGTTTCAGCGCGGTCTTATTTACATAGTAAGGGATAACCTCCTGCGGCTTTATACCGTACTTCTTCGCGCAGACCTTCATATACTCGGGATTCCAAATCTTCGAACCTTCGAATACATTGCCCGGACAGATTGAATTGACTCTTATGCCATGTTCTCCAAGCTCCAAGGCCCAGCCTCTGGCCATATGAATCTCGCCGGCCTTGGTAGCGTTATATGCGGTATTGTCCCTGCTTGCCTGCAGACCGGATTTAGAGCTGATGTTGATGATATTGCCGCCGATGCCCTGCTTTATCATAATCTTCGCTGCAGCTTTTGCCGCGAGAAAGTATCCGGTCAGATTTACTTCGAGTGCTGAGCGCCACTTTTCAGTCGGCAAATCAACCAGTGGATAAGCCGGCGCCACACCAGCTGCATTGACCAGAATATCAAGGCCGCCCCAATTGCTTAGTAATGCTTCAAATGCTTTTTCTACATTGGCCTCGCTGGTAACGTCACACGTGACTGTCATCGCCTGGGCGTTTGGCAGCTCTTTTGTAATGGTGGCAGATGTCTGTTTTGCCGATTTTGCATCTATGTCCAGAAGTGCGATCGTTGCCCCGGCCCGTGCAAGGCCAATGGAAATACTTCTGCCTAAGCCGCTGCCCGCGCCGGTAACAAGGGCAATACGATTTTGTAACGGGCCCTGACTTGCACCGCTGGCAAGCAGCCTGCGGAAGGCCTCCGCTTCCCATTGATTAATAAAATCCTGCTCGGCTCTATTCAGACTTAGAATACCACCTAAGCGGCAGGCATTAGCGCGGATGACGAACGAGTTT
>CP070830.1:762555-765125 GCA_020344865.1 Planctomycetota bacterium | reverse complement strand
TTGCGGATGATGCCGAATATGGTGTTGACGGCGCCAGCGAATGAGGTAGAGGTGAAGCTGGCGCTGGAGTTTGCGGCAGGTGCGAAAAAACCTGTTATCATACGGTATCCAAAGGACTTAGTGCCTGCGCCGAAGTTCGTGCGGTCGGCTTGTGGAAGGCCGTTTACGCTGGGAAAAAGCGTGGTTGTGAAGAAGGGGAAGGGTGCGTCGGTGGCGATTGTGGCGTACGGGAGCGTGCTTTCTGAGGCGATAGGTGCGGCGGGGATATTGGGGAGGGAGGGGATGGCGGTGGAGGTGATAAATGCACGATTTGCGGCGCCGATCGATGAGAGCATTGTTGCTAAGTTGTTAGAGGGCAAGGGGTTAGTGACGGTGGAGGACCACAGGTTGAGCTGCGGGTTCGGGTCGGCGGTTTTAGAGGAGGCGGCTCGTATGGGGCAGATACGGGGGCGGATAGCGATGCTCGGAATGGATAAGTCGTTTGTAGGTCATGACTTGCGTCGAGTACAGCTGGAGTCGGCCGGAGTGAGCGCGAAGGGGATTGTACGGGCGGTGAAGGGGATGGTTGGCGCGTGAGTTGATGCAGAGGAAGGAGTTAAGGAGGGCATTATCAGTTTTTAGTGTTTAGTTTTGAGTTTTGAGTTAGAGGAGGCCGGCGCGGGCGGGGGTATTCGTGGTGCGTCTCGCGTGTTGCGTTGTGCGGCCCTTCGACGGTTCGAGAAGGCTCACCACAGGTAAGGATACAGTTTTTGGTAGCACTCCATTGGCGGGCAAAGCTTATATCAGTAGGTAGCTTCGATAAACATTTTTTTGAGGGGTTCGCTGTAAAACTCCTCCAGGTTTAGTTTGAGCTGTTCTGCAAAATCGAGATCGACGCCGAGTGGAGTCTGCCACGTCAGCCATAGCGTGAGGATTCGATTAGCATAGTGCTGGATCCACTCTGTTTTGCTTATTGGCGGTTTCGGGGTTGTCTTTGTAAGAGGATATGAATTCGCATTGCAGCTTTTAATTAAGGCTGTTTCAGTGTATTTCATCATCACCTTGCTCCTAATAATTAAACGCAGAAGCCCCAGGAATCCTGCGAGAAAACTGAAAATATCCGCCTCTTTAATTAACTGAGTTATTCCCGGCCCTATAGAGTCGAATCGCTCAACAAACCTACAAATCAAAGATTAAAATGCAAATTACAAAGATACAGAGAAAAAATTAAAAATGTTGACGGTCTGGAAGGTTCGGATATAATCAGGTTATAGAGTTGCGGGTTTCGGGTTACGTGTTGCGAGTTAAGGCAGAGTCAGAGAATAAAATTTGCAGAGCGGCGGATAAATGTTGTGGATGAGTACGCTGGATCATGAAAGAGATAACTGACAAAATGGCCAAGAAAGCGCTGTGGAATGTGAGGTGGATTCGCAGGCTCAAGCCGTTATTCGTGGTGATGGGGTTGGTGATGTGGGTCTTGGCGGGACTATACGGACACTTTATATATAGGTACGTTCAAGACCCCTGGCCGTATGAGTCTACAGCCGAGACCGCGTTCTGGGTATGCTTTTGGACCGTGAAGGTTGCATTTCTTCTGTTTATGGGTACGTGGATGCTTTGTATGGGATTTATGAAAAACTACAAGGACATACTGCTTGAATATGTTGTAGAGGAGACCTTGAAGAAGAAGGAGAAGGAGGAGAAGGAATAGACTGGGGTAATTTATTGGCGTGGAAAATTAGTGCATCAGGGGTCGGGCAGAGTCAAAGAATAAAATTTGCAGGGTGGCGGATGCGTAGATGGGTAGATGAGTAAATGCGAGGGAGTTTGAAGTTTAACGAAACAATCTATGTCCACGGCGGCTGGGCAATGAAATACTTTAAGGCGTTGAATGAGCAAGAGATAAAAGACGAAATCGCCGAAGACTGGGGCAATTGATGACAGGAGTATGTAGAGAGTTTAAAAAACATTAGGAGGTATTATGCTTTTTATAGCAGGCACAAAGGGAGAGACCACAATCGTTGCGAAAGGAGAATTTTATTGTCCAGAGTGCAATGCGCATACACATTATCATCACAACCAGGTTCACGAAAAAGCTACGGTTTTCTTTGTACCCGTTGTCAATTTGAAATTACTGGGTGAATATATCGAATGCCAAAGTTGTGGTAGTACCTATAAGATGGAAATACTGGATTATGACCCAGAAAAAGAGCAACAGGAAATAAAGGCCCTGTACTTAGGGGGCATTAAGAAAGTGATGACTACGATGATGCTTGCAGACGGGAGGATTGATGAGAATGAAAAAAGTATGATGAAAGATGTGTATAAAAATATAGCTGGTTCAGCGTTATCTGATTATGAGATTGATGAGGAGATTAAAAGCTGTAAAGCAAATCCAGTAGGATTAGACAATTGTTTAAAGGAACTATTTCCTTACTTAAATGAAGCTGGCAAAGAAGCGATTATTAAAGCTGCTTATTGGATAAGTGTCGCAGACGGCGAAGTAGACAAAGAGGAAAAAAACTTATTAATAAAATTGGGAAAACGCTTTCAGATATCAAATGCTCATTTGAAGGGAATCATTTCAGAAG
>CP070830.1:756159-762455 GCA_020344865.1 Planctomycetota bacterium | reverse complement strand
GTGGAGGAAGGTGCGGGATGAGCCGGTTTTGAGCCCCGGGCCGGAGGATTACGACGGCAGGCTGATTGCACTGGACTATATTATCAAGCACGGGGGGAGGTACTACGCGTACTATCACGGGATTGGCGCCGGGCCGGATGGGCAGGAGTGGGGACCGTGGTGCTCGGCTGTGGCGGTTTCGACGGACCTGGTCTGCTGGGAAAAATACCCAAAGAACCCGATAGTTATCGCGAACAGCCCGATTCTGGTTGATGACGGGGATGTGGACCGGCTTTACTGCATGCATCCGGTGGTGCGGGTGTACTTTCCGCGGGGTTCTCAGACCGCGGAGTAGATTGGCGGCCGGGGGAGCGTTTTTAGGAGGAGGTTTGGGGGGGGTAATTAATTTATTTTTTTTGGTTGAAGTCGGTTCGGGGGACGTTATAATCCGGTCGAGAAAGCTGTGGGGGACGGTTATTGTGGGCGATGGCAATGGCTGAAAGGATACCGATACTAATAATTGATGACGACCCGGAGCTGAGGGAGCTTCTGGAATATAATCTTAAGCTGGCGGGATTCGAGGTGTATCTGGCGGGGGACGGGCCGAGCGGGATACAGGCGGCACAGGAGCTGGTGCCATCGGTTATTTTGCTGGATGTTACGATGGAGGGGATGGACGGGCTGGAGGTGCTGTCGGAGCTGAAGCACGACAGGAGGACGGAGGGGATTGCGGTATTTATGCTGACGGGCAAGTCGAGTATAGGGGATATTGACCGGGCGTTCGAGATTGGGGCGGACGACTATATAACGAAGCCGGTGGAGATGATGAAATTAGGGCGGATTATTAAAGACAAGATGAAAAAGTGCGAGGAGAAGAAAAAGAGCGGGAATAAATGAGGCTGGCGGGAGCCAAGAGGCGAGTGTAGAGAAAATAAAGCCCCCGTTATTCGGGGGCTTTTTTTATTTGTTGAGATTGGGGGTGCGTGTTTTTAGAGTTTTATTACGGCGACGTCGAAGGTGTCGAGTGTTATTGAGCCATCTGTTGTTTTGCCGGTTAGCAGTTCGGTCTTTCCGGCAGGGACGTTGACTGTCTTGGGCTCATCGGTGTGGTTTATGACGAAGAGGAGCTTTTGGCCATTTCCCTGACGGATTGAGACTTCAACGCCGAGCGGCGGTTTTACGGGCGGGCGGACGCCCGCGTCCTTGAGGAGGTTTTCGATGAGCTGGTCGTAGAAGGCATCTTCTTTTATGACTGTTCCGGCGTACCATGCCTTTCCCTGGCCGTAGGTATTTCTGGTGAGGGCGGCGAAGGGCTTTAGGTGCCATTTGCCCTCATAGCGGGCGAGGGTGTCGGCGTTTTCGGCGGTTACCCAGTCGACATAGTTTTTGGCGTTGAAGGAACCGGGGAAATCGTCGGTTCCGGCAATTTTGCACTCGACGTCGCCACCGACGGGACTGTATTCCTCGATTCTTATGCCGAGGGCCTTTGAGAGCAGGCCGGGGAGGGTCCGCGGGTGGCAGAGGTTGGTTTCGTCTTTTACGCCGACGCGGCAGTCGGTAAACAGTGTGCCCCCCTGCTTGACGAAGTCGTTAAGATTGTTTGCAACTTTGTCGGGCAGGACGTAGAGGTCCGGCGCGAGGACGAGTTTATATTTTGAGAAGTCGGCACAGGGAGAAATGAAGTCTACGTTGACACCCGCGCGGAACAGAGCGTTGTAATATCTGCTCATTACGGCCTCGAAGTCGTTGCCTTTGTAGCTGGGCTGGAACTGCAAGGCCCAGACGGTGTCGAAGTCGTAGATGATTGCGACATCGGACGGGACGGTCGTGCTTTTTAGATATTCGTCTAATTTGCGGTATTCCTTTGCCACCTGAGCGGCCTCTTTGTAGCGCCGGAGGGGCTTTCCATCGTGGCCGAGGAGTCCGTGCCAGTATTGCTCGCGTCCTGCGGTGCAAGTTCTCCAGCGGAACCAGATTTGGCCGTCGGCGCCGTGTGCGAGCTGCTGGTAACAGAAGAGGCGGATTTCACCGGGCCAGGGATTTCTTTGAAATGTTGACCAGCCGTGTGGGCCGGCGGTCTGCTCCATAATCAGGAAATTTTTCTGCTTGAAGCCCCGCATAAGGTCGGCTGCCGCCGCAGCGCGGTAATTAATTTCGGGCTTGCTTTTGGCCCATACGGGGTAGTTGTCGAAGGAGACGAAGTCGAGGTCGGCGGCCATATCATAATAGTTTGTTCCGGTGTGGAAGCCCATGAAGTTGTGGGTAACGAAGTGATGGGGACAGATTTCGCGGATGATGTCAATCTGGTCGGCCTGAAAGCGGACATTGAGCCAGGAGGTGAAGCGCTTCCAATCGAGGCAGGCGCTGGGGTTGCTGCTGGCCCATTCGCCTATTCGCTGGTCGGGGATGGTGATTTCGCCCCATGCTGTGAATTCCAGTCCCCAGAAGTGGTTGCCCCAGGCGCGGTTAAGCTCATCGAGTGTGCCGTATTTTTTCCTCAGCCAGTGCTGGAACTCTGTGCGACATATCGAGCATCGGCAGTCGGTACCCCCGAACTCGTTGTCTGTCTGCCAGCCGATGACGACGGGGTTGTCCCTGAAGTGCTCGGCCATAGCGCGCGTTATTCTCTCAGAGAGCAGACGGTAAGTACCTGTTGAGAAACAGTTGTTTTTGCGTCCGCCCCATGTAATTCGCGTACCGTTGCCCTTCATTGCCATCGCATCGGGATACTTGTTGGCGAGCCAGGCGGGCATAACAGCGGTGGGTGTGCAGATGATGGCGTAGATGTCGTTGCGGGCGAGCAGGTCAAGGACATCGTCGAGCCAGTCGAACTCGTATTGGCCTTCCGTCGGCTCCATGTAAATCCAGGAAAACTCCGCCAATCGCACGACATTAAAGCCGGCATCCTTCATGAGCTTTATGTCGGTTTCCCATCTTTCTCTTGGCCAGTGCTCTGGGTAGTAGTCGGCGCCTACGAGTATTGGTCTGTCGGGGGGATTGACGGGTTGCATTTCGGCGCTGCAGGATTTTGCCTGTGCGCTTACGGGCATTGTGTTGCAGCTTGCGAGGGTGATGAGCAGTGCGGCGGCGGCGATGCTGAGGGAATAGAGGGTTTTGCTGGTTTTCATTTTTTTTCTCCTTTTTACTGAGTGTATTGGTTTTATTTTTAGGGTGTTTTACGGTGATGTTTTTGGAATTCACCACAGGCGGGGTATTATGAGGCAGTTGGCTGCGTCTTTCAAGGAATTTCGGGCAAAAAATCGTTCGGGCGTAGTTATGGTTCGTAGGGGAAGCGGTCGTCGAGGAGGGATTGGGCGAGTTCGGCGAGGAACTGGCTGAGGCGTTCGCAGACGAGTTCGATGTAGCGGGCACCGGCCTCGGCGGATGCGCCGGAGGGGTCGCCGATGGCGCAGTGGTCGTTTAGCTTAGCGAAGTCTCTGCTGGTTTGCACCCAGCCTTTCCGGAGGGCTTCGAAGCGGAATGGGCGGGCTTTTCCGCTGCCGGCCACGTCTGGCTCTATCAGGTGTGGGTACAGTGCCATTGCTATCGATGTTTCGAACTGGCCGGCGTGGTCATCGGGTTTGGTAAAGATTTTGTCGTAGTTGTCGAGGCCCACCTTCCACCAGTCGCAGAGGAAGACGAAGACGTCCATTTCGGTTTGTATTTGGCGGATGAGGGGTTTGAATTCGTTTCCGCCGTGGCCGTTCAGGAGGACGATTTTTCGGATTTTGTGTTTTCGCAGTGAGGTGATAATCTCGCGGACGACGGTATCGAGGGCAGTCTGTGAGATGTGTATGGTGAGCGGGTAGGCGAGGAGGTTGCAGTCGACGCCGTAGGGGATTGCGGGGAGGCATATTACGGACTGACATTTTTCCCAGGCCAATTCGCAGCAACGGCGGGCGATGTGCGTGGTGTGGAGGAAGTCCTGACCCTGTGGGAGGTGGCGGTTGTGCGCTTCAATGGCGCCGATGGGCAGGACGGCGACCTCGTATTTTCGCTGTGAGATGCGGTGGAGATTTGTCGCGGTCAGGTCCCACTCGTTTATTTTTTTGTTATCTTTGGTCATATGGCTTTTCTCGAAGAGACCATCCTACAACCAAGCGCAGGCAGTTATCTTAAGCGTCGGAGTATATGCCGGTTCACTAAGTCGGCCTGTTGTGCACAGGTCAGCCGGGTAGCTCAGAACGCGCCCCAGACCTGTTTTCCGGGGATGTAGTAGCTCGGACAGATGAACCGGAACGTTCTTGCGATATTTCGAGCCCGTCTCAGTCCGGCATCGCTTTCCGCCTGCATTGCTTTGAGTTTGTCACCGAAGACCTCGTCGAAGTATTCGTCGGCGGCCTGGTTTCTTTCCTGTTCTGTTTTGAACATGGAGCGAATTTGCTTTAGCTCACCGGCGTCGAGCCAGATGCCCGCACAGCCGGGGCATTCATCGACGGCGACCTGTTTTTTGACGCTGAAGAAGTGCGTCATCATCACGAGGTCGTTACATTTGGGGCAGTTTCTTTTCTTATTCAGGTCGACGAGGAAACCTTCGTCCCGCTCTATGTCGAGCAGGGCCTCGCCGGCGGATTCGTGGGGCTCGTCGAACTTTTTGAGCTCGAAATTGTCGAACCAGATTCCTCCACAGCCACCTTTGCAGACATCGACCGTAACGTCACCGACGGTCATTTGCTGTAGTTGATTCGGGCATGCAGGACATTTCATAATTGTTATCCTCCAAAAAGGTTCAGTATCAGCGACTTTGGGCACGCTTGTTATAATTTGAAAGCTCTCGGCCTGCAACAGGAAGCCGAAACTTGTCAAGCATTCGGTCTTTATTATTAAACCATTTGGAAGCGAACATCAAGTTATTACTGCGATATTTTTACGGAGATGATTTTTATATCTTTATCTCGGTCTTTGGCGATTGCGAGTACTTTGCCGTCTTTATCTGCGGCGACGCTTTGTCCGCCGAACACGTGTCCATCCCAGGGACCGGCGGTTATTTGTCCGACGAGGTCCGTTCCGATGACGTGTGCGGAGGTTTTGCGGGCGGTATTGGTGACTACGTCTTTGAGGTTTTTGCCGTGTTCGGGCCAGTCCGGTTCCGGTCCGGCCCAGCCATAAGGTACGAGCAGCAAATCGGGTTTTAAGTCGGCCATTCGCTTTAGTATCTTGTCTTCAAAGGTGTCGGCGCATATTAAGAGGCCGATTTTGCCGAATTTTGTTTCGACGGCGTTGACGTCTTTGCCCGGCGTGTAGGGTGGCGTCATCAGTTCGGTCAATAAGTTGATTTTACGGTGCTTGAGGAGGATTTTGCCTTTGTCGTCGATTAGTATTGCGGAGTCGTGCAGGCTGTCTCCGCTTTTTTCCGCGAGGCCCACACAGAGGTAGGTTTTGTATTTTTTGGCCAGTTCGCACAGACGATTCGAGTCCTCACCGGGGATGGGATGTGCTTTTTGGTGGGCATCAGGGTTTACCCAGCCCAAGATTACGGTCTCTGGAAAGCAGATGATATCGGCTTTTGCATTTTTTGCCTGGCGAATCGCGTTCTCGATGCGGATGAAATTTCCGGAGCGGTCACTATTGACTGAGAAAATCTGGCACATAGCGATTCTTACGTTTTTCATTTCGGCCGGGAGCTCCTGTGCGAACAACATTACGGCGAGGGATGCCAGTAAGAGGCTGCGAGAAATATTTTTAGTTTTTGAATGACGGTTGCGCATTATAAATCGTATGTCGGCCCAGCTTTGCCAAAAGCCAGACAACTCACGTTTACCTATATATCCTAAGTTGGCTGGTTCGTCAAAATAAAAGTGGAGGGAAAATCAAGGGTGTGTGAAGGGCTGTGAAATATCGTTGCGATTAGCTGGAGGCAGGATATAATGGCCGGCAATTTATTGAGATTCGAAGTTTGAGCAATTATAAGGAGAAAAGCAATGCTAAGGTGGAAGTGTGAGTTGTTTGTAATTGGCATGATGACGGTGGTTTTGGCGAGTTTTGCGGGGGTGTTAGAAGCGGCTGTGGACTGGGAGAACCCGGAGGTGGTAGGCAGGAACAAAGAACCGGGTCATTGTACGCTGATGCCATATGCTGATGTTAAGAGCGCATTGGCCTGTGTGCGGGAGGAGTCGCCGTTTTATAAGTCTCTTAACGGGAATTGGAAGTTCAACTGGGTGCGAAAGCCGGCTGACCGGCCGAAGGATTTCTACAAGCCTGATTACGACGTTAAGGGTTGGGACGATATCGAGGTGCCGAGCAACTGGCAGATGCACGGGTACGGGATTCCGATTTATCTGAACTCGCGACATCCTTTCAAGGCCAACCCACCATAT
>CP070830.1:751957-756059 GCA_020344865.1 Planctomycetota bacterium | reverse complement strand
GCAGGAGTTTTTCAAGCACCGGTAGTTTGTCGAGACAGTTCTGCAGGCAGTGTTGCACCTCGAGCTGCTCAGCCCGATGCGTTGTCGGCTCCGAGAGCCTGCCGCTTAGAAAAGCGACCTTTAGTCCGGCTCTTTGCCACATCCTGATTCCGTGGCCGTCAAGAACGTTGAAGGCCTTGCTTTCGCTGCCGTCTCCGTTAATTACTACGGTTCCATCTGTCAGGACGCCGTCGACATCCAGTACCAGCAGTTGAATGTCCGCAAGATTTGGTTCGTGTTGCTCTGGCATTTCTTTCAAAATCCGATTAACCCCGTGCTGTAGCCGTCTGACCTGATTCAGCCGACGACTTTTATTGTCAGGATGTCCTGTACGTCAATTAGGCCTACGGGCCTGTTATCGGCGTCAACTACGGGCAGCTCGTCGATTCTGTATTTATGGAAAATGGCCGTTGCCTCAGCAGCGAGAGCATCGGCCCGTATTTTTTTGCAGTCCGACGTCATAATGTCGCTGGCCTTGAGCTCAAACGCCTTCTGTCCCTGCTTGGTTATCAGACGCCGCAGGTCCGCGTCGGTAACTATCCCGGCCAGTTTGCCGTTACTGTCGACTACCATTACCGCGCCGTGACGCTTTACATCCTTGGTTTTTTTAAGCATCTGTTTTACGGTGTCCGTAACCTCTGCTATAGGCAGTTTTTCACCTTGTTTGAATATCATCGACTGTTCAACGGTCATCAATTTTGCGCCGAGAGAGCCGCCGGGATGAAATCTGACATAATCTTCGACGCTGAACTTACGTTCCTTCATAACGGTGAAGGCAAGCGCATCGCCAATGGCAAGCATACAGGTCGTCGAAACGCTGGGCGCGACGCCCAGCGGGCACGCCTCAGATAGCTCGCCCATGCAAAGGACAACGTCGCTGTGCTGGCTCAGGGTTGATTCACTGTCGCCGGTTATTGCTATCAGCTTAATCTGCTGTTGTTTGACGAGGTTTATCAGGCGAATGACCTCGTCTGTTTCGCCCCCGTAGCTTAGAACGATTACGATGTCCTCTTTGCGCAGCCTCCCGAGGTCGCCGTGGACGGCCTCTGCCGGATGAAGGAAATGGCTCGGTGTGCCGGTTGACGCCAATGTCGCGCTTATCTTGCGCCCGATGATACCCGCTTTTCCTATGCCGGTTACTATACAGGCGCCCTTGCAGTTGTAAATCATCTCAACGGCTTTAGCGAAGCGTTCGTTCACAATAGGCGCAACCGCCTTTATCGCCTCGGCTTCCGCCTCGATTACTTTTCGTGCGTAGTCAAGATCGAATTCCACTTAGTGTCAAATCCTCAATATGTTCCGACATACAGACCGTAACAGTATCATAAAACCGGAAAAAATCGTCAAGCGCAAAGATATAATTGACCATTGAGTATCCGTAATTTGCAGCCTCAGAAGCGCGGGCTCACAGTTTGACCACGTTTCCCTTCGCGTTGTAACATACAAGGTTGTGTTGTTCTCCGGCGTAACTTGGCTGCGAGTGAATAATCACGCGCTTGTCGCTCATCTGCTCGATATGTGTGAGGGCGACCCTTTTTTCGTTTTGCAGGAAGTCGGCGACCTCGGGCGAGACAAAAAGTTCAATTCTTCTTATCTGCTCTTTGGTGGCTGAGAGGTTCAACAACCGCACAATCTCAATGGCTACCGATTCGTGGCTTTTAACAAAGCCGGTGCCTGCGCAATGCGGACAAGCCAGATAAGTGGCCGATTGCAGCGAAGGACGCATCCTCTGGCGAGTCATCTCCACAACGCCGAACTTGCTCATTCTCAGTATCTTTGAGCGGGCGCGGTCGGTTCGGACAGCCGCCCGAAAAGTTTTTTCTACTTCTCTGCGATTTTTTATATTACGCATATCGATGAAATCGCAGACTATCAGGCCTCCGAGGTCTCGAAGTCTGAGCTGGCGGGCGATTTCAGTTGCCGCGGCCATATTTATTTTGTATGCCGTCTGCTCGGCGCTTTGCTGCTTTCGGTATCGCCCGCTGTTGACGTCTATTGATACCAGGGCTTCTGTCTGCTCGATTACGACCGAGCCGCCGCCTTTGAGTTCGACCGTCCGGGACTGTACTTTCGCAATTTCATCTTCAATTTTGTATTTGTGAAACAGCGGCACCTTACTCTTATAATATGTTACCCTTCGCTTCAGACGCGGTGTTGCTATCAGCAAAAACTCCCTGATTTTCCGGGCGACGCTTTCGGAGTCACATATTATCTCGTTTATCTTCGAGCCGAAGACATCTCTCAGTGTTCTTATGACCAAATCCGACTCCTGGTAGAGCTCAACGGGCGGTTTTGCGGTTTTTATCCGCTTTTCAATCGTAGTCCATAATCGCCTCAGATATCGCAGGTCATTTTGTATGTCCTTTTTTGAGCATCCCTGCCCGGCTGTTCGAATGATAAATCCTTGTCCCTTGGGCGGCCTGCAGTCTTCCAGAATTTGACGCAGCCTTTTGCGCTCTTCCTCATCCTCGATTTTATGAGAGACCCCGTGCTTTCGCATCCAAGGCATCATAACAAGGAACTTGCCCGGCAATGCAAGGTATGTGGTGAGAGTCGGCCCCTTGCTTTTTAGACCTTCCTTTGTCACCTGGGCAATTATTGTCTGGCCCTTTTTCAGGCAATTCTGAATAGGTGTGCGGTCCTTGAGGGCTTTCCTCCGGCCGACCGTTTCGGTATAGTCGCTATCGGCGCCGGAGAAGTACCGAGGGTGAAGGTCGCTGATATGAAGAAAGCCGTTCTTGCTGGTCCCACAGTCTATGAACGCCGCCTGTATACCGGACTCGATATTTACGATTTTTCCCTTGTAAATATTTCCGACGCGGCTGCCGAGACTGGCCCTTTCTATGTACAGCTCTTCAAGTACACCGTCTTCTACCACCGCCACGCGGCACTCCTCGCTCTCAGCTACGTTTATAAGCATCTCTCGTGCCATTTTTTAATCCTTACTGCCATTGTACTTTGGTTCGTCTGATTGGTGCGGCTAACTCGGTAGCGTCGAGTCCCAGCAGGTTAAGAATCTCGTCAACGCGTATGGAACCGGCCGGCGTAACCACGCACTCAATCATTATATTTATATCGGCTAATTCGGCTGATTTCACAAAAGGCCGGACATCGATATCGCGAATATTGCCTTTTCCGTCTATCCTGCGCTGTATGACAAGCCTTTCACTTGCAAGCAGTTCTGCTATCTTCGTCCTTAGCCTCTCATCGAGACATTCCTCCCGTATAGTCAACATGTATGTGGCCGTTCGCGGCTGAAAAGGTACTTTGGCATCCACGATATTGACCGACAGCAACTCGCAGCCCTCAGGCAGTTGCGGTCCGAGCCTGTCGGCGACCAGTGACCGGTAATCTTTGATTCTGGGGTCACGATGCACCTTAAGACAAAGCAAATCGTCCTCGACTTCAATCCCGACCGGTTTCGGAAGAGGCAAAGAGAGCTTCGGGCGAGGGTTGAAACCTTGGCTGTGTTGCACCTTTATCCCTGTACGGACACAGACGCGATGGAAAACCCTCAGCATTTCAGCGTGCGAGAGAAACCTTAGATTGCCGCAAACCTTGAATTTAATAATCAGGCAAATGGTTTCATTCGAGTATGTTATATGCGTATCTCCTGATTTCGGCAGACGCCTTCTATAGAATTCAAAACTTATTGCTCGTTTGCTGTTACTCAGTCTTGCTCTGTATTATGGCAGTTTTTGTCCTGAAAACAAGCATTTTTTTACTGCACCGCTTCAAAAGCTGCGACCTCCACGTCGTTGACATCTTGTTGTTGTAAATAAAGCGTGGCGGCCGAGCAGCAGCCACGCTCAGAAAAGCCGGTATCAGACCTTCTTACCTGTGGCTGATACTGCTGTTATCACGGGGTCCCCGTAACCTCGACAATGTCGAAGAACCCGAATTCGGTAAGGTATCCGACCGAGTTCGTCAGGCGAATACACTAAAAAGCCTCGGGCAAAATCCGTCTCGTGGCATTGCGCAAGTAACTCGAAATCTGCCTCTCGGAGTTCATACCGAGTATTTTTCTTGCTAAGTTGTTGCAGTCCTCGAGTGTAACACAGCG
>CP070830.1:747282-751857 GCA_020344865.1 Planctomycetota bacterium | reverse complement strand
GGGTGCAGTATTGGGGCGGCTCTTCCAGTACCTTGAGCATGCAGTTCTGCGATTCGTTATTGAGTTTTTCGCCCTCGCTGACGACGAAGACTTTTTTCGGAGAGAGGGTCGGTCTGGCTGATACTTTTTCTATTATGAATTCACGTACGACATCGATGGGAAATTCGAGAGGCGGTTTTCTTCCTTTGCCATCTTTGGTGAATTCAAGCAGTTCCTTATAGACGTGATGAAAGTCGGGATGTGAGCCCGCATCGAACATTCGGCAGGACCGGCACGAGCCGCAACTGTCGCTGAATCCGTCTTCTGCGGCAGGGCTTTCGCAGAGCAGAAGCCTGGCCCATTCGCAGGCAGTTTTGAATCGGCCGATTCCTTCGGCGCCGGCAAAGATGTACGCGTGCGGTGATTTGTCCGAGGCAAAAGCCCGCTGCAAGACGGAAATAGCTTTGTCCTGGCAAAAAATATCTTTAATCGACATAAGAGCACGCCCCAGAGGCCGCAGGGACAAAAGAGAATTCAGGTTTTTTCAACGAGTTCTATTATTTTTTTATGGACTGTTTGGATATCGGCGGAGGCGTCGATGACTGCGAAGCCTGCGCGGTCTTTGGCTAATTGCGAAAATCCTTCGCGGACTTTTTTATGGTAGCCGTCGCCTTTTTGCTCCATTCGGTCAAGGCCACGATTCAGTCGCTGGGCGGCGGTTTCGAGGTCGACGTCGAGTATGATGGTCAGGTCAGGCCAGGGTTTATCGAGGCAGTCTTGTGCAATCTTTATTATGTGGTCGATGCCAAAGCCGCCGGCACAGCCCTGATAAGCACAGGTGCTCGAGAGCCAGCGGTCGAGGACGACGCACTTAGCTGCTTTAAGGGCCGGCGCGATTTTCTCGGTCCAGAGCTGGACTCTTGCGGCCATATATAGCATCACCTCTGCGGCCGTGCTCATTGCGATGTGGTCGGGATTCAAGAGGATTTGCCGAATCTTCTCACCGATGGCGGTTCCGCCGGGCTCACGAAAGGTAGCCACATCAACACCTTTTTGCCGCAGCCACTGGACAAGTAGTTTTGTCTGCGTAGTTTTTCCGCAGCCATCGGGGCCATCAAGAACAATGAATTTGCCTGAGAATTTATCCTTCATTTTCTCGCTGTTCAAACTTGCCGGGCTATTTTGAATCTACCAGTTTTTTCGCCTGTTCCAAGAGATCTCCCAGAGAACGTTCCGCCTGTAATTCTTTGGCCCATTTCTGCAGATAACCTTGATCGAGGCGATCCCACTGAACCACTGCAACCCCGAGGGCGTCGCGAAACTGCTGTTCAGATCTGGTATTCTTAGCCCATTCTAACCTGGTCAAAATTGCATCCTCAGGGGACACGATGAGGAAATCGTATCCCATCATTGTGACGTTGCACCTGCGCTGGAACTCACAAATGCTGAAGGGTCGCTCTTTACGAATGATAAAGTCTGCCTTCCAGCCGGAGTTTCTATCAATCACATTAAATGTGGAATTATCTGCCAGAGCCTGCGTGGCTGCATTCAAGCTAACATAGTATTCGTCGCCAAGAGACTGTATGAAATTTTGGAGCTGCTCTTTAGTGGGAGCAATGACTATGTCGGCGTCTTTGGTAGCCCTCGGCTGACCGTGGAAACTGGTTGCGACAGAATCCGAAATCATATAAGGGATTTGCGCGGAGCTTAAGGCATCAATTGCTTTTTTAAAAAAATCTTCGTGGGTGGTCATCTGACGTCGAGATCTCCGAAAGCCTGTCTAAACAGGTGCCGCCCTATCAGGATACGGACGACTCGGCGATTGACCTGTTGTTGGTTCCAATCCGGATGGCGGTGTTTGACACCAGCCTCGACCGTTCGGCGCAGATTGTCAGCAAGTTGAAATGTCATTCTGGCCCGGGCGGCGGCATCCAGCCGCCTTAGGGCTTCAAACTGTTTCCTTGCGGCTTCAATCGAAGTATCTAAGGGTATTCCGTTCATTTTGGCCCTGAGAAGCAACTGTCGCTGTTGCAGGATACCTTAGACTTGGAAGAATTTCAATAATATATCTTATTGGTTTTTCCACAGCCGTCGGGGCCGTCAAGAACAATGAATCGTTGCAAGACAGACCAACCTACTATCAACAGGAATTCCAAAGGCGTTATGGAAGATTCTGCATCGGGCACGAATTCCCAAAGCACCAAAACTCCCATTGAAACAAGGAATAATATTACTAATTCTCCGGCGTCCAGCAGTTTGCATTGCTTAAGCAACTTTAGGCTCGTAAAAAGTCGACAATCTAATACAACTATTAATGGGACTGTTAACAACAAAGGTTTAATAAGGATTAGAACCGCTACAGTGAAGCATAAATAATAGGTGTGATGAGCAACTTCAGATGTTTGCCAAGAACCAGTTCGTATTGTTACAAAACTTTTTATCAATACAAAGCTTAGCGCTCCTAAAATAAGAAAAGCAGGGAAGCAAAGTGAAGGTCAACGGCCTGTGGGAAGAACCATAGATTGGACTATCTATAAAAAGTTCGGGAGCGGCTACCGAGCCTGCTCGTTCGGCGCAGCCGACGCCGCCAAAAATGGTAACCAAGCAGACTGTACAGGCAATAAAGCGGGGAAGCACAAATAACCTCTGCGCTGTTTGAGTTTTAACCAACGGGCTCATGTCAGAGGGCCACGACCTGAGCGACGCCTACGTTCGCGCCTTTTCTTGCGCGGATTTGTTCGACGAAGGCCTCGAGGCGGGTCGTCAGGGTCGAATCCTCCTGACCGTCGAAGCTGACATTCAAAATCGGCATGCCCTGACAGTCCGCACTTATGCGCATGGTCTGGCTGGAGACAATCGTGGAGGGCATGCAAGTAAAGGGCATGACGTTTAAGACGCCGCCGAATCCATTATGGTGGTACTCAATAGTCTTACCGACGCTCAGCACGGCCTCGCCCTCAAAGGAATGGTGCAGGTAAGGCTCGGCCAATTTTATAACGTGTTCTATGGGCGGTTCGGCCAATGAGCCAAATCTTCGTTCGAGAGGCTCGGCGAGGGCCTTTTCGATTTTGTGCTGCAGACGGTCCTGGATTACGTTTGTAAAGAAGTTTCTGAGCTGACGTCTGCGAGTGGCCTTTCTGCCGCGAGTAAAGTTCGTATAGTAAATCCACTCGGCCAAGGAGGCCAAGTCGCAGGCGGCGCCAAGCTCTTCGAGGCGGTCGATTATATTCATGTTGGCGAAGGGGTGGCTGCGAACGTAGATTTCGCCGACTATTCCGACCTTCGGCTTTCGCACGCTGTTGTCCAGTTCTACATGTGCAAACTGCTCGGCAATGGACTGCATAAGGTCGACGCACTCGGGAAGGGCTTTACGAGTTTCTACGGCCTGGAGCCAGCGACTGACGGCAGTGGCGTAGACCTTCTGGGCCTGTTTTGGGTCGTGTGCAAACGGGCGGAGACGCAAAATGACTTTTCGGAGCAAGTCGAGACCCACCATGGCGGTCCAGGCGTGTTTCATAAAACCGGCCTGAGAGGAACCGTCAAAGCTGTGCAAAATCTCGGTATAAAAACTGCTGTCCTGGTTCGGCGAGACAACGGGGACATTTGCGGCGCCGGCGTACTTGAGGATGAGCCTATGCAGGCAGCTATACATTCCGAACCTGCAGGGGCCAGCCGCGCTCGGCATAAAGAAGGCCGCTTTATCGGGGTCGAACTGGTCGGATTCAACTATCCTTAGCATCTCGCCGGTTGTGATGGCACAGGGCAGACACTCTTTGCCGGAGGTGAACGCTCTGCCTCTGACAAGGGCGGCTTCGTCGGCTATCGGCATGACCTCGGCGGGCTGACCGAACGCCCGGAAGCACGCCGCCATACCGTAGGCAGGGTCGCCCATATATGGAACGTACAGGGTCCGCTTAGAAGTAACGCTTCGTGCCGGAGCGCGTCTTGGTACAGCCGGCCTTGCCGGAGCTTTGTCAGGGTGATAGTTTTTCAAGCTCTCAAGAAAGGCCTCCAGGCGTGTAATGACACCGGCATCCGCGGAATGCTCATCTATTTCAAGCTGCAGACAGGGCTTTCTTTCCATTATGTCCTTGAAGAAGGTCAGGAGGAACGAGTCGGGCCCACAGCTAAAGTTCGAAAGATATATGGCAAAAAGGCGGGGATCATTTTTGATTACCTCGGCGGCCCTTAGAATCTTCTGGCCGTATGTCCAGTAGACGTGATGATGGAGCAACTTGTCACTGAGTCGCGTTTCGCTCAGGTCGAGCATGTCCATAGGGATTGTCTGTACACCGAGGTCGGCGAGCTTCTTAGGCAGCTGAAGGTTCAGGCCGTCATCGCAGCCATTGTAAGGGCGAGAGATAAGGACAAACAACTTTTCGCCGGGGCGGACTTTGCTGAGAATCTCGGAGCCCTTTTCCTTAAGGTCCTTCTCGAAAGCGGCCTGCGCGTCGAAGCCCCGCTTAATCGCCTTGCGCACGGCGGAGGCAGGAACGCTGCCCCCGCGAGCGACTTCCGTGAAAGTCGTCCGCAGCAGGCCTGGGCCCTCACCCCTGCGAATCGGCACGTTAAGGATTTGCGGACGGCCGAGCTGGT
>CP070830.1:744481-747182 GCA_020344865.1 Planctomycetota bacterium | reverse complement strand
TTTTTCGGGTGAGCCGTCCATCTTCGCGTAGGCATCGACCAACTCCAAGAGGTCCTGCGCCGGCTCGACGCGACCGTAGTGGTGCGCAACGTTAACAATGCCGGCATCAAGACCATACTCCATTGCCTTCGCCACATACGCCCTGCAGACGCCGATTTTTCGGCCCGGCAGGTCGCGGCAGCAATTGCTGACGCCGAGGGAGCAGTGCACGCCCTTCATACTCGGGTCGCTTTTTATCTTCTTTATTGTCTCGAAGGCGCGGTAGGTATAGCCGGGGACGTTCGGCTCCATCGGCATATCTATCGCGAGAGGAAATACGGTGGAGTCAAAAAATATCTCGTCGGGTTTAAAACCGTATTTAGCAACTGCCGTGTCAAAAATCTGCTTCGCCAACGTATAAAGCTCATCGACCGAGTGCGAGCCGCCCGGGCCGGTGGGCACCTGCTCGCTGACTAAAAGACCTAAGAAAGCAAAGTCGAAATCTTTTTTCAGCGGCAAAATATTATCCACAGTATAGACCTTGACGGAATTTAAAAGGGGCTGGGCGACCTTCCGGTCTGTATTGTACCACTCCTTCAGGCCCGCCTTCAAAACATCATCGTCGCTGCTGTCAATGCAAACCGGCGCGCCAGAACCCCACTTGCGGACCATTTTGACATACTCGACCATCATCCCGACAGCAACCTGCGGGTCACTTTCACCAAAGGCGTCGAGGTTAACGGCAATATAATCGGCACCGTCGGAGGCCTGAGACTCAATCAGGGCCTTTATATAATCGAGCGGTTCAGAAGATTTAGAATAGGCATCCGGGCCAAGGGCAATCAAACGCTTCATTTGCTCGCCGGTCTTAGGGATTGAGGCGTGAACGGACTCGCCGATGGAAATTAACGATTTTTTCATCACAAGGTCCTTACAAAAACGCTGCTTAAGTTCAGAACCGTCACAGAGGCTTAGGCTCAGCTTGTTACAATCCGCGATTTTACGGCGGATGAAACTCTATGGCAAGAAACAAACGCCGCGCCGCTACGGGACAAGCCGGTGTCTGTCGGGAGACCTACAAGTTTGGAGTGTTGAAGATTAAGTATTGAGGGCCGGTGAAGTCCAAAAGGTGGATTCGTCAAATAAAGTCGTGCATTCGGCTATTATTTTGTGTAGAATAGAGCATAACGTAACTGTTTTTATTAAGTTTTTGCCCTGATAAGTGTAAGAATCCGACTCAGTAAACAAATTTAAGGAGCTTAAGAACCGCCGGAGACCGGGGGTTGATGGATAAATTCCTACATTCGGTAACAAGTAATCGCTTTGAGCAGCTGTCAAGCAGTTACTCGGAAACATTGACGTTTAGCAGGTATAAAACTGGTTCGCAATCTGGAATTAGATACAGTCAGGGCGGGGCAGCGCCAAAGTTTATGAGAGACATTTTATGAGCAACTACATTGTTTTAGTAAAGCAAGTCCCGGACGTTACGCAAATAACGGACAATGCGTTCGACCCGGAGACCGGAACACTCATCCGGACGCGGCTGCCCAGCGTAATTAACGAACTGGACTCACAGGCACTGGCTCTGGCAAATCGGATGAGGATGGACAGCGGAAACGGAGATGGCAAGATTATTGTCTTAACGATGGGGCCGCCAATGGCGGAAGAGGTTCTGCGATACAGCCTGAGCCGATGCGCGGATACAGCGATACTTCTTACCGACAGGGCCTTGGGCGGGGCGGACACGTGGGCTACGGCGAATCCGTTAGCTTATGCCATCAGGAAGATAGCAAAAGACATCTTCAAAGGCAGCGATGACTACTACGTGGTAAGCGGAATGCAGTCTGTGGACGGGGACACCGCTCAGGTGCCTCCGCAAATCGCTGAGGAGCTGTCGGTGCCGTGCATAGCCTATGTTACCAAGGCTGAGCACCGAAAGGGGCGATTCGAGTTCACGCGCATTATAAGCGGAGGCAGCCAGGTCGTCGCCGCGAAGAAGCTACCGGCGGTTGTAACCGTTGCCAAGTATGAGTATCCGGTGTTCGCAACATTCGCGGGAACGCGAAAGGCCAACGGGCTTGAAGTTATTTGCTGGTCGGGCGACGATATCAAAGCTCCTTACATCGGCGCCAAGGGCTCCAAGACTCGCGTAATGCGTGTTTTTCCGCCGCCGAAAAGCAAGAGAAAATGCATACAGCTGGAGGGTGTACAATCTTTAGCCGGTCAGATTGTCGACTGCTTCAAAGACGGCAAAGGGCAGGCCGGCGATAGTGGTGAGGCACAAATAAGCCGGTACATCCTGCCCGCAAAGCGCAAGGACAAGTTCGACAGAAGCTTCGAGGGAACAAGCAAGGAAAAGGAAAGCTTCGAAATTCTGGCCCATACGCTGAGAGGTCTCGGCATCGACGACGTCGGCCGGATTGACGAATACATGAAGGAAAAAATCCTTGCCGAAGCGGAAGAGCACTTTCACAAAAAGGCGCTTGAGAATATGCTGGAGGGCCTGCAACTGACCAAACCAAGCTACGAGGGCGAGGTCTGGGTGGTTGCCGAGCACGATGGGGAAGCGATACACCCATCCACATTCGAGCTTGTCGGCAAGGCCCGGGACCTTGCGGACTCTCTTGAAACCAAAGTCGGCGTATGCCTGGCCGGATACAAAGTCGAGCCAATGGCAAAAGAATTAATCGCCGCCGGCGCGGACAATATCTACGTTATCGAG
>CP070830.1:741804-744381 GCA_020344865.1 Planctomycetota bacterium | reverse complement strand
TGTTTCACCTGAGACCTGGGTTGTGGCTGATTCGCCGGTACCGCCAACCCCATCTATCTGACCGCTGGTTTCATTGTCCCAGAAAGAACTCGAGATGGTTCCGTGATTAAATGCTGCTAAACCGCCTGTCGTGTTAGCTTCATCAGAAACACTGCCGGTCGAGTAGGAGTTGATGACCTCGACATATGTTCGCCCTACCAGCCCGCCGAGATTGGCATCCCCGAAAACATCCGTTCTCGCATAGCAGTCGGACAGTGTACCCATATAATTTCGTCCGACAAGTCCGCCTACGCAATTGTCCCCGGAAACGCTTCCTCCTTGGGCAGAACAACGCGATACGGCTCCTCTCCTTAAATAACCGATGAGAGCACCAACATTGTCGCCTGCCCCTGCATTGACATCCGCATTAAGTATATCTAAGTCTTTAATCTCCGCATCGACACCATCCACATAACCAAAAAGACCAACAAAATCTGAATCAGCGGCTGTGTAAGTGAAGTTGAGAATCTTGTGGTTGTTGCCGTCAAAAACACCGCTGAATGCGCTACCATAGTAGATTCCAATGATATTGAACTCTGTGCCGCTGTAGCTGCCCAAATCAATATCCGCCATTAACTTAAAGTACTTGTATAAATCGCCCAGATTAGCACCGATAGCGTTCATATGATTGGCATCACAAATCAAAAAGGGGTCGCCATTTGTTCCGCTTCCGCCGCCGTATAAACACGGCTCGGGCGGGAGCGCCCCCAACAAGACGGGGGCATAAACAGACGCCCTATTTGAGTCCTCGAGAACTACTCCTCCACGGCTCTGATTCTCCTCAACCGTTATGTCACACTCGGCCGAGATGATAAACGTCAGAAGAACGCCGGAAGGAGCCGGTGCGTTAGCTTCGCCCACGTAGAGCGCGCCCATCTCGATGGTCATCCCGGACGTGCCCAGGCCGGGCAGTGTGTCGCTCGGCAGCTGGCACGGGTCAGCTACCGGCGTCCCCAAATCTATCGGCTCACCATATTCATCGTTGATGTCAATCTCTCCCGGAAACACCCAATAATCAGAACTAAAATTTCCTACGGCGGTGATAATCCCGCTGCTGACCATAACGTCGAGGGCGAAAGCTCTTACGGGGACTTGTTCTGCGGATGAGTCGTAGCTGAGCTCGATGACGCCATTTCCCAAATCGGCACAGGTAATGACAACTGTGGCCACTGAGCGCGAGGGTATCGACATCAGGACCAGCAGTAGCAAGATGAGAATAAACTTCCCTTTCACTTTTTTCCTCTCAACAGGAGCCTCAAAAACTCTATGGTGCAGCAAGTATAACATTTTAAGGGCGAATGTCAAGTGAAAAGTAAAATTAATTGGTTATGAAATTACCGGATTTTTTAAACGGTTCGGAGCGGAGATAGCCGCGTCGGGTGCTTCGCACGCCCCTCGCAATGACAGTCTAAGGCTCGCTTCGACAAGCTCAGGGGAAGTTCACAATTGAGTTTTTCAAGCTCATGTGGTCATTTTTTTCGTGTGATAATTACAAGGGCGATGTAGGGGACGAGGTTGAAGGCCATGATACAAATCTTGTAGAGTGCGATGAAGGAAACCAAAATCACATTGAACACAGGCCTTGAGATATCAAAGAATCGTTGATTCATGCAGTATGAAAAATCGGCGAAGGGCCTGCAGAGCAAGCACAGCGATACGAGAAGCAGCAAGAGGACGTTTACAATGGTGCACCAGAGGAAGAAGGCTTTAAGTTTAGTGATATCCATAATAAATCTCCTTTCTTTGGCCAAGAGTGACTAAAACTGTTTCTGCTGATTCCGCCAAACGTTATTCGGGAATTACAATAGCGGGAAGAGAAGGGAAGGTAAAGGGGAAAGTTTTTAACTGATTAAGGATTATTGATGATTGATTAATGGGGGGCAGGGTGGGGGCTAAGTCAGAATAGGTGTATGCTGCACAATTAATTTGCTATAATGCCGGGGTATGTTTTTGGGGTTTGTGATGCAGATGTATTATGCTGTAAATATAATTCAAACTTTCCTCTTTTTGGAGGATTAGCAATGGAAGAGTCAATCTCTCGTCGAAAGTTCCTAAAAAGCGCAGCGGCGTGCAGCGCGGCGTTTACGCTGTCAGCTGCGAGTTACTCGCGTGTCCTCGGTGCGAATGAGCGTATCTCGATAGGCATCATAGGCTGCGGCGATCGTGGTGTGAATGCTCATATGGCGGGTGTAAACCAACATGCAGAGAGTCAGAACATAGAAATCACGGCAGTATGCGACCCGTGGCGAATCCAGCGGGAAGTTGCGTCTTCGAAGGTAAAGGAATGGTATGGCCGGGAGGCAAGGAAGTTTTCATGTTATAAAGACCTTCTGGCGCTTAAGGATGTTGACGCGGTTATGATAGCCTCTTGCGACCATCAGCACACTACTCATCTGAAGGCAGCCGCAAAAGCCGGCAAAGATGTTTATTGCGAGAAGCCGCTTGCGATGAGACTCGAGAGGCTTAAAGACGCCTGTGATGCCGTTAAGGATGCAAAAATAATCGTTCAAATCGGCACACAGCTGCGAAGTCTTCCCA
>CP070830.1:738498-741704 GCA_020344865.1 Planctomycetota bacterium | reverse complement strand
ATTCATATTCTTTGCGTTTTCAGTGCCAGGTGTAGTCGTCGATTCTTCTGAGGTCGACGGGCTCATCGAGGACGCCGAGGGCGATGATGGCGAACGTATAGGCATTTGTTCCGGGGTCGAGGTGGCCGCCGAGGGCCCTTTTCTCATCTGTGAAGGTGATGTGGCAGTGGACGCGGCCGTCTATGACGTAGCCGTTGACGGCGAGGAGGTCCTCGGCGGTATCGTCTCGCATAGAGAGGCCTTCTACGGGGAAGTTTTTGTGTGCGACGGTGTGGACGTTGTACTGTGTGAGCGAGCCGATGCCGGAGAGGATGACGGCGTTTCTGATTTTTTCTTTGTCGACGGCGTGCTGGATTCCGGCGAGCAGGTCGGTTTCGTATTTGAGGCGAATTATGACGATGCGGCTGAAGTCGGCGTTTATAGTGTGGACGGCGGGGGCGGGTGAGTCATAGGGGTCGGGGGCGGTGTGGGTTGTGCAGCTTAGCGTGGTTGCGAGGAGTATCAGCGCTGTAAAGGGGATGGTCGGTTTCATGGTTACCTCCTGTATTTGATTGTGGTCGGGTTATCGGTTATGTAATTTTTTAGAGAGATAACGCAGGGGAGTGGAAAAGTCAACAGGGATTCGAAAGAAGGCGTTTTGAAGATGGGAAAAAATTCGGGACAAACGGCAGTGTAACGATTAAATTTTCATGTATGAAGGACGTATTCGAGAGGTACAAGGCAGCTTTTATTTGTGTGATTTTGGCGGGGGCGACGTTCGTGGTCTACCACAGGGTGCTGTACAGCGATTTTGTGAATTTCGACGACCCGATTTATGTTACGGAGAACGAGTACGTCAATACGGGTTTTAGCCGGGAGAACGTTCGGTGGGCGTTTACGGCGGGGAAGGTAAGTTACTGGCATCCGCTGACGTGGTTTTCTCATATGCTGGACTGTGAGCTGTACGGTTTGCGGCCGGAGCTGCATCATCTGACCAACCTTATTATTCATATAGCCAACAGCGTGCTGGTGTTTTTGGTTTTCAGGTCGATGACGGGAGCGGTGTGGCGGAGCGCGTTTGTGGCGGCGGTGTTTGCACTGCATCCTGTTAATGTGGATTCCGTGGCGTGGGTGGCTGAGCGGAAGAACGTGCTGAGCACGCTGCTTTGGTTTTTGACGCTGTGGGGGTATGCGAGTTATGTTCGGCGAGGCGGGGCGCGGCGATATGTGGTGACGCTTTTGCTGTTTGTCCTGGGGCTTTTGGCGAAGCCGATGCTGGTTACTCTGCCGTTCGTGATGCTTGTTCTGGATTACTGGCCTTTCGGCCGGCTGGATTTCGCAGGTGAGGGCAGGAGGGTAAAGGCAGGTGAGCGGGTAGCATCCATATTTAGGTTGGTGTGGGAGAAGGTACCGTTCTTTGTGCTTTCGGGGGTGTCTATTTATTTATCTTCGCTGTCTGTTCGTCGTCTCGGGATAACGATATCGACGGAGTTGGTTCCGATGAAGCTTCGTGTTACGCAGGCGTTTGTTTCTTATGTGAGTTACATAGGCATGTTGATTCTGCCGCGGCGGTTGGCGGTTTTTTATCCTTATCCGGATGGTGTTGCGTTATGGCGGAGTGCGGGGGCGTTTTTACTGCTGGCGTGTATTACTTTTTTGTTGGTGTGGGTGTTGCGGCGGAGGCGTTGTGTTGGTTTTGGGTGGCTTTGGTATGTGGGGACGCTGCTGCCGGTGATTGGTTTGGTTCAGGCGGGCCTTTGGCCGGCTGTTGCTGACCGGTGGCTGTACGTGCCGGGGATAGGCGTATTTATTGTAGTATCGTGGGGGATCGGTGAATTTGTGGGGCAAATACGTCTGCGGCGGATAGCTGCGGGTGTGGCGGCAGGGGCCTGTATCTGCGTTTTGATGGTGTGTACCTGGATTCAGTTAGGTTACTGGCGAAGCGGGCTGACGCTTTTTACGCGGACCCTTGAAGTGACGGAGGACAACTACATAGCGCATCTTAATCTGGGTAATGAGCTTCTGAAGGAGAAAAGGAACGAGGAGGCAATCGGGCATTACAGGAGGGCGATTGGACTGCATCGCGACTATGTGGAGGCGCACTATAATCTGGGGATTGCACTCGGTCTTGAGAGGAGGTACGAGGAGGCGATTGAGGCGTATCGGCGGGTACTTCGATTGAAGGAGAGGCACGGGCGGACGTTTTTCTATCTGGCGACGGCGCTGGCGAAGACGGGTCGCGTTGACGAGGCGATAAGTTACTACGAGAAGCAGTTAGAGATAGAGCCGGATGATATGGAGGTTCTTAACAATTTCGGTCTGGCACTGGTGAAGAAGGGCAGGTATGAGGAGGCAATCGGACATTATAACAATGCACTGGAATTAGAGCCTGAATCCACGGGGGTGTTGACTAATCTGGGCAGCGCGCTGGGCAAGGCAGGCAGGGTGGAAGAGGAGATAGCGTGTTACAGGAGGGCATTGAGTCTGAATAGTGATTTTACGGCGGCGCACTACAACCTTGCGAAGGCCCTGGCGGGGGCGGGCAGGAGCGAAGAGGCGATTGCCCACTATGGTGAGGCGCTGCGACTTCGGTCGGATGATATGGACGCCCACTACGGACTCGGACTAGTGCTGGACGGGCAGGGGCGATACGAAGATGCGGCGGAGCATTACAGGAAAGCGATTGAGTTGAATCCGGATTTTGCGCAGGCGTATTACAGTTTGGGGGTAATGCTTGCCAATCGGGGGCAGACTGACGAGGCGATAGGACAGTTTCGCGAGGTTTTACGGATTCATCCGAACGACGCGGAGATGCACTGCAACATTGGTGTGCTATTGGCTGAAAAAGGCGCTTTGGATGAGGCGATTAAGGAATTTCGGACCGCCCTTAGGTTTGACCCGGACTTTTCGAGGGCGCGGGAACAGTTGGAGGCCGCCCTGGCGAAGAAGGCCGCTTCAGAAGGCCAGTGAGCGGCTTGGGCGGAGTGTCATGGCTGTCAGGGTGGCAGGCGGAGGGGTGCCGGGAGGGTATTTTGGCAGATGGGGGTATTTGGGGGTTCAGTGAGGTAACCTGTTTTAGAATAAGCAGTTGCGGCGATATGGTTCGGTGTCTAAGCATTTGGCACGATATTTGCAGATATTAGGTGGCCAAGAGGCGCATAGTGTGTAGGTGCGCAGGTAAAGAATTATGGTAGCAATGCGAGACAGACTGGATGAGGTTAACGTGT
>CP070830.1:735626-738398 GCA_020344865.1 Planctomycetota bacterium | reverse complement strand
TGAGCTTGCTATCTTGGCCGCCCATTTCGATTATCGTGGCCTGCCTAAACTGTGGGTAGATGTAGGCGACAGCGGCCGCCTGGGCGGGCACTTCGTTTACAAAAGGGATTCCCAAAATCCTTGCTAATAAGCGGCCGGCGGACCCGGTGGCGGCAGCAAGCACTACTTGAGAGGGATCCACTTGGCTTAGGGCACGCCGCAGTTGCTGGTGAGCTTTTTCTATTGGCCTGCCCTTGGTGCGTTGATAATCAGAGAGGAGGGTCTTGCCAGCCGCATCAAGCACGACGAGGTCGCTACTGGTAGAGCCAACATCGATGCCTATATAGAGCCAGCGCTTGTGGCGCAGCGGCTCTGGGCGGCCCGGCTTTGCCTGCCAAGGTGTAGTTACGTCCCGTTGTGTTTTGTCGGCCATGCTTGCCTCCTTAGAACTCTACGCCAGCTACTTCCTAAGGCATACTAATATACGGTACTGTCTGTTAAAAACAAGCATTAATCTTTCAGGGTGGTTTTTGTTGTGGATTATAATGTTAGAAAGGTAGTGATTTTTGCCAACCAAACACAGTTGGGCACAACAGGCCTTTTACATCAGGCCAGAAGGTGAAAGAAGAGTAGTAGTAACTTAACAAGTTATACACAACACGCCTGGGTGCCTTCGTGTCTATAAGGGCAGCTAATACAGAAGGTTAGGGAACCCGTCGGCACGAGACGCAACAATCTCACTGGTTATATGACTACTGATAATATAACTTCTCTCTAAATTACTTATTAGCTGCTGTAAGTTTTGCAGAGAAGCTGCTTCTGTGCATCCAAGCAAGCAACAGCTGGTGTGAGTGGAAGCCTACATATTTCAGTACTATATCAATGCTCGGCAGGCGACTATGTTCGGCATGACAGGTTATGGTAGGGATGATGTAGTAATGGGGCGGTTTTTGGGTTATGAACTGGTCGGGTTTTTTGTTAAAAAGTGTTGTCGTAGGCTAAGTTTTGGTGTAGACTACAACAGCTGTTTTTGTTTATCAGAGCAATGTTTTGTGTAGGGGTTTGTTATGAGAGTGGAATTTAATAGAGCTGCATTTAGCGAGGCTTTGGGCCTGTTAATGTCGGTGGTGCCGAGTCGCACGCCCAAGCCGATTCTTAGGTGTGTGCGGGTTACGGCCAGCGAGAAAGATGTCAGGGTGTTTGCAACAGACTTAGAGGTGGGCATCAACATTTTGGTTTCCGAGGTCCAAGTGAAGGAGTTGGGCGATATAGTTATCCCGGCTGACCGTTTGGCCGCTATTGTTCGGGAGAGCACCGACGAAGCCCTCTCGCTGGAGGCTAAGGAAGGCACATGTGAGATAAGAGGAGTAGACAGCCAGTTCATAATCTATGGCCAGGAAGCCGGGCAGTACCCGGCGGTACCAAGCTTTGAGGGGGGAGCGGATATAGAGGTCGCGCTGGGTACCCTTCAGGCCGGTATCGCGCAGTGCCTGTTTGCCACAGCCAAAGAGAGCACTCGTTATGCGCTAAATGGGGTTCTTTGGGAAGTCGCTGGCAAGAAGCTCTCGCTGGTCGCAACTGATGGTCGTCGACTGGCGCGCAGCAGGGTCAGTCTGGCTTCAGCTCCAGACAAGAAGGCTGCGGCCGCCAAGATAATAGTACCAGCCAAGGCAATGTCGCTGCTGGATAAGATTGGGGCCAGCGAGAAGGATGTGGTGGCGATTAAGCTCATAGACAACCAAGTGGTTGTTAATTGTGCGAACGTGGTAATAAGTTCCAACCTTGTCGAGGGCAACTTCCCGAAGTATGAGGACATAATACCCACGGATTACGACAAGAAGTTAACCTTGCCGACCGAAGCCGTGTTAAGTGCGGTCCGCCGCTCGGCCCTGTTGACAACAGAGGAGTCGAGAGGTATTAAGCTGTCTGTGCAGAAGGGCGCGATGGTATTTTCGGGCAGGGCACCGGAGACCGGTGACGCGCGGGTTGAGATGTCGGTTGATTACAGGGGAGAGCCAATTGAGATAGGGTTCAATCCTCAGTTTCTTATAGAGGTGTTGCGTGTTATTAAGGCGGCGGAGTTCGATCTGGAGCTGGGCCAGGAGGACCGGCCGGGCCTTATAAAGAGCGGAGCAAACTTCTTGTATGTGTTGATGCCGATTAATTTGGGATAGAGGTGTGTTGAGTGTTATTGGCGGCCGGGGTCGGGGCTAACGGCGCAGCGTGAGATATGATGTCGAGAATGGGAGTAGAAAACGGGCAGCCAAAAGACAGATACGGGCGCCGAACTAAGTGGAAGGGAGCCGGGCCAGGGCGCCTAGGCGACGTTGTTGAGCAGATGGCAGAGCGTGAGATTCTGCCGCGGCAGGTTCGGTTTGGGCGGTTAGTTGAGGCGTGGGAGGCGCTGCTGCCGGCGGAACTGCGTCAGCACTGCAGGATAACAGATGTTGCCGGTGGGCAGGTTAAGGTAGTTGCTGATTCGCCGTCGTACGAGTACGAACTGCAGTTGTGCAGCGGGGAACTTCTTAAGCAGATGCAGCAACAATGTCCGCGACTAGGTATAAAGGCGATTAAGTTCGCCGTCGGGCAACTAACATGAAGGACCACAAATACGACGCAAGCAACATAAAGATACTTGGGGGCGCGGAGGCGGTTCGGAAGCGGCCGGACATGTATATAGGCGACCGGGCCAGTGGAGGGCTGCATCACCTTGTATATGAGGTCTTGGACAACTCTGTCGACGAGTCATTGGCGGGCTTCTGCGACAATATCATCGTGCACATCCAGGCTGAC
>CP070830.1:730830-735526 GCA_020344865.1 Planctomycetota bacterium | reverse complement strand
TTCGGATTAAATCAGGGTGCCTTCAGCACCAATCACAACAACCCTGACCCCTGATCCCCGACCCCTAACCCCTAACCAAAAAATGAAAAACAAAACCAATTTTCGAAAGGCAAAAATGAACATAACCTCACCCAAAACTAAGACTTACGAAATGAACAGCCCGTCACCCCCTGACAAAACAAAACCAATATTGTCATTCCTGCGAAACCTGTCCCATACGGATTTATCCCCAAGCGAGCAGCAACCCCCTTTCTACCTTTTACTTTTTACTTTCTTCCCCCCCTTTTTGTGCCAAAAACGCCCCCCTGACAAAGCCCCCTAATCCCCCCTACTGCCGTCTACCCTTCGCCGGCTGAAATATCCTCACCGTGTTCTTACCTGCCTGCTTCGCCATATAAAGTGCTTTGTCAGAACTACTTGTGATTTCCTCCGGACTGATATCCGCGTCATACTGCCCCAGCCCAACACTTATACTCAGCTCTATATGCTCCTTTCGCCACGTTATAGGCGAATGCGCCACCGCATCGACCATCCGCTCCGCCGCCACCAGTGCATCCGAAAGCTCCGTTTTTGGCAGAATAATCGCGAATTCATCCCCCCCGTACCGCGCTGCCGTATCTACCTGCCGGATACACATCCGTATTTTCTTGCTGATTTCCACGATAACCTTGTCCCCCGCCCGGTGCCCGTAAGCATCGTTTATCTTCTTCAGATTATCGATATCTATCATTATCACCGAAATTTGTCCTCCGTACCGCCGCGACCGCCACAGCTCCCGCTCCAGTATCTCATAAAACCGCCTGTGGTTCGCCAGCCCCGTTAGCCCATCCGTCATAGCCTGTCGCTGTATCTTCTCGAATAGCTTCACATTACCTATCGACCCCCCCACCAGCTGCCCCAGCAGCTCTATTAACGCAATATCCTCACAATCGAAGCTGCCACCCTCCATCTTGTCGGCCAGGTTCAGCACTCCTACTACCCGCTCCTGGCAGATAAGCGGCACTATCACACAATTCTTCGTCTTGTAATTGCCCGCAAAAGGCCTTTGCGACCTTTTAATCACGGGTTTTTCGTGGGTGTCTATGTCTCCCACCAGTATCAGTTCCTTGCTCTTTACCGCCATAACCATCGGTGAGGGCGGATTCTGATTGAGTGAGACTATCTTATTTATGAGAAATGGATGGTTGCACCTCTGCAAGTGCAGGATATTGCTCGTATCGTCCAGTATATACAGCGACGCGAACCTTACCCCAACCAAATTCGGAATCTTTTCAATGCAGGCGCTCGCTATCCGCTCAATATCAAGACAGTTCACCTGCCGGGCCAGCGGACCCACCTGCTCCAGCAGCGATACGCCGGCACCTGAGCCTTTATGGGAACCTTTGGGGCTGTCGCAGCTTTGGTTCATAGCCTTAGCACTGATATTATTCTCGTGATTTAATGCGATTTGAGCCAATAAAACCGGCTCACCTATCCCCTGTATCGGATATTTCAGCCCGCTCATTTGGCAAAAATGGCGATAAAACCCACAAAACAGCCCCCAGCTGTCCTCCGTCATAAAAGGGAACTAAAAAGAGCGCCCGTCAGCGTCAAAGCTGGGCGACCGCGCCGTACAAATACTCTCACCAAATCCTGCATAGCACACAGACCAGCGACTGCATCCTAACTGTGCACAACGCGGCTCCCGACTACGCAGCAGCAGGCTTATGTGCCGCCTACCCCGCCGACTTGAGCGCTTGGGCGATTCAACAGTGTGGTAAACTGCCAACGTGCCCACCCCAAAAGAAATCTCAAGGTAGCACATTACAACATACACCTGACTCAGCGTGCTTCCATTGCTGAAAAAAGCAGGATTTATCGCGATGGGGAAGCATTTTGAAAAAATTTTAAAAAAAACTGAAAAAGGGTTGACATCCGATAAAAGGCGTTTTACATTTTGTAAAATGTAAAACACATTTGCTTTCCGATCGTGAGTAAGTGAGTGTGCTTTCAACAAAATTGATGAGGTGCATTTGTGCGAGGATATCCAGTAAAGCAATTTCTTAGATTAGGAGCGAGCCGCCGTGAGGCGAGTTCCGGTGATTTATTAATAGCTCACAAGATTGTCGCCCAAATCGGATTGAACAAGGGGCGATTGAGATACTGAAGTGCGAGCCTTGTGGAGTGTGCTTGTGGAAAGCTTTATTAATGGAAGCGAAAGTTAAAAACAACACATTGCGAATACCTGCGAAGCTTTATCGAATTGGCGAGTTGGTTCGTCACTCCCCCTTCTCGCGGCAAACCATTCATAACTATACGGTAATGGGACTTATTCGCGAGTCACAGTGGAGCAACGGCGGCCATCGCTTGTACGACGAGTCGGTTTTCGAAAGGTTGTCAAGAATTATCGAGCTTAAGAAGACGAAAACGCTTTGGGAAATCAGAGAGATCCTAAACAGAGGATAGGCCGTGAGCGCAACTGCGGTATCACCGGTATCCCAGAGTTGATTGATAAACAGACATACGGGTCCTGAAGGAGCCATGATGGGCCTGGAGTGAACTAAGATGAGCAAGGATGTATAGGAAAGCAGAAGTGGGTTAAGGGTAAGCCAAAAACTGTTTCACCGTTACCCCGCTGTAGTAATCCAAGGAATAGGTCAGAGGGTCAGGGATGAGAAACGCAGCTTTGTCTTTCACAGACTATGTTTTGGGCCTGCAGTGGCCTTTATGCCCCGGCGAGAATCCGAGCTGCGGTAAGCGATTGCATGAGAGGGATGGAAGGGAAAGAGGCGGGGTTAATTTCAGTCCAGAAACAGCAGCTAAGGCCGTATCAGTAATCCGAAAAAACAACACTCATACCGGTGGAGGGTATTCTAATTACAAATAAGCTTAGGCCTAAAGTCAATAGCAAGGAGCGCATATGAACCCGCCACCATTGGTAACAGACAATATCAGCGAGCTACTAATCAAGGTAGTCGAGTTCACGGAGCATCGCCAAAAAGTTCTCATTGAGAACGTAAAAGGCATTCACAGTCCTGACTTTGTTCCAGAGGATTTGGCTGTGGAGGAGTTTTCCAAGGTATTGACATATGCCGTTAATGAGCACGCCCAGAGTCAACGCCTTGTGTTTCACGATACCGAAAATATCAAATTTGGCGCCGCCGGCAGATTCAAGGTTAAACCGACCGTTGATGAGTACGCAAGGGAATTGCTCGAAACGGACAAGGACGAGTATTTAGAGCTGCAGATTGCCAAGCTCCTGGAAAATTCGCTGAATCGGAGCGTAGCAGCAAAGATGCTCAGGCAAAGACAGAAAACGCTGTTAATCTTCGAGTAACTTACAGGCATACAAGGCGTGAGCGACGGCGATAGGATGCAGAAAGGTCATCGGCGAGAAGCCGGGAGCAAGAGAGCTTTTTGAAAAATGAAAGAGGTTGTTAGCTGGTTCCGCTAAAGTTAGCGGCCAAACAGTCGATAAGGAAATCGGACGTGTACGTTCATAGGTTATGCAGCCAGCCAAGGTGTGAAAAAGCAGCAGTGTTTATAGGACCTGACACATGGCTATTCGGTGGTTATTAGAATTTCATGGAGGAACATCGTGAAAACCGAGCAACAACTTGATATCAGTGGGGTATGGGAACAGTTCCACAACACGCATGATGAGCAATACCGGAACCTTCTCATGGAACATTACAGATGCCTGGTGAGATATGCGGCCGAGCGATTACACAGCAAGCTACCTGATAAGGTTGAATTGGACGACCTCATGAGTGCGGGGATTTTTGGGTTGATGGATGCTATCGACGCCTTCGACCCTGCCAGGGGAGTAAAGTTCGAGACGTACTGCACACCTCGCATAAGAGGGTCTATCCTCGACGAACTGCGTAGTATGGATTGGGTGCCGCGATTAGTACGTGCCCGAGCACACCAGCTGACAAAGGCCACGCAGTCACTGGAGACACATCTTGGCCGCAAGCCCACAGAAAAAGAAACCGCCGAGGAACTGGATATGGATATGGAGGAGTTCAAACGGCTCAAGCGCGACGCCAATGCGGTTAGCTTAGTGTCATTGAACACCAAATATAGCGAAGGGGATGGCGAAAAGGACATCCGCGAGATAGATATAATCAAGGACAGAAAGAGCGAGGACCCGATAATTGAGGCACAAAAGCGCGACCTTAAGAATTTGCTAACCAAGGGACTTACCCGGGCCGAACGGCTTATTATTGTCCTTTACTACTACGAAGAGATGACGATGAAGGAAATTGGAGCAACGCTGGATTTGTCCGAATCTCGCGTCTCACAGATGCACTCGTCCATAGTTGCACGTCTAAAAGCCCAGATGAACAGCCGCAAAAAGGAATTCGCGATTTAACACACCGACCCGTCAGGCAGTACAACACCAACCGTATCTTATCACACCTTACACAAAGCCTTGATTTTGGCTTGTTATCCGCCTATACTAACAATGATTTTATGAGATGAGAAATGCCATGCGATTTACAAAGATGCACGGGCTGGGCAATGACTACGTCTATGTCAATTGCTTCGAGGAGAAAATCAGGAAGCCGGCGAAGCTCGCTGTGGTTGTCAGTGACCGGCACAGAGGCATAGGCTCTGACGGGCTCATTTTGATAGAGCGTTCGAAGAGTGCTGACGCACGAATGCGAATTTTCAACGCCGACGGGTCCGAGGCGGAGATGTGCGGCAACGGCAT
>CP070830.1:728052-730730 GCA_020344865.1 Planctomycetota bacterium | reverse complement strand
GCCCGGCAAGGTCGAGAGCAGGTGTTTTCTTCGCAGTTCGGCGATATGCTCGAATACGGTGCTTCGGCTTATGCCCAGTTCGGATGCTAATTCGGCCATCGTGGGGGAATAGCATTGACTGGTCTGAAAACAGTGGATCGCTTTTAATAGCTGTAGTTGGCGCGGGGTAAGCTGGCTTGTCTGTTCTGGTGTTTCCGACAGCATATTTTAGTTTTCCCTTTTTGTGGACAATCCAGTGGGCGCCCGGACGTGTCTGTGCCTGCGAGGCTGCGGCGGTGTCGGGTCCGGGTCCAAGTATCACGGTCATTACCTCGCTTATTGTATTTAGTAGTTTGAACAGCCGGTTTGACGAGGGCAGGTATGATTCGTTTGTTTGTCCGGCCCACGTGGTGACGAAATCGCCGCCCGGTCCGAATTTGCATACAGGCTCAGTTTGGTTGTTCGCCCGGCTGTCCATTCTTTCTCCAGTTGGCTTACTCATAACCGCGAGTAAGCGGTTTTTGGCAACGCTACGCAACTATATTGTATCGGTGATGCACGGCCGAAAACCCTAACAAAAACCGAACAAAAATCGCCGGTCCACGGAAATTTTTTAGCTCACTTGTTTTCTTACCCACAGAGGCGATTATATGGGACTTTGTAAGCTTGATTGGGTGTGGTATTGGTGGTGCCGGAGTGGGAGGCTGACCTGATATTCGCAGGTCAGCCCGAATAGGGGGAAAAGCAACCGGCCAATTGGTTTTGGGCTGGTTGCTTTTGGCTACAGATTCTGTGCTTTGTTACTTTCTCCGGTATCGCCACAGCCGGTCGGCGGCTCTTGCGGCGGGTATTTTCTCTGGAGTAGGCCTCGGACAAGACTGGAAACGCCGATAGCGAAAAAGACTGTGGCAATGATGTAGTGTCCGAATAGCGCCTGTGCAAAGGGCATCCCGCCGTCGAACATTGGTGGTATGCAGACGAAGCCTGCAGCGATGATGAGAAAAGTGATGCCTGTGGTGATATTTTTTATCCAGAGGGGCCCTTTGGGTTTTGGCGGTCTCAGCTCCGACAGTGGCGTGCCCTTTTCGATGGAGGCGAGGATTTGTTTGTGTTCGAGGCGCTTCTTGAGATAGTAAACCAGACCGACAATTATTATAGGGCTCGACATACCCAGGAATATAAGTATTACTACAATGCCTCCTGCTATTTCACTCATTTTTGTTCCTTTCGATTTCAGGTTTACGTTGGCGGATTTGCCTTACTATCTTATTCTTATCAGGCCTTTGTGGGTTTTTACATAGACCTTTCCGACGCAGAGGAGCTGGCCCGTACATAACGTTTTTGTAAGTTTACTTCGGCTCAGCCAGCCTTTGGTTGCTACGGTCAGGGGCAGGTCTGTTCTTACTGAACCAATATGTCCTGTTGCGGGTTTTAGGAAGAAGTTTTGTTCCATTTTTTGTTCGCTCTTGATTTTTCCTTGTTTTTTGAGTTTCTGTTGGCTTTTATAGGTTAGTCGCCGATGTTATACAAAAGGTTTCAAAAAAATGTGAAACTTTTTGAGCCTTGGGTGCGACTAACAAGAGAAAAGTAAAAAGGAACGTCTTTGTGGCAGTTGAGGCTGGAAAAGGGCACAAGACAGACTGGCTCAGGAAACTATTCGCCGGGGACCACGAGGCGTTTGGTGAGTTCGTTGACAAGTACAAAGAGACGGTATTTATGTGTTGCCGGACATTAGGCCTGCGAGAGGATGATGTGGAAGACGTGGCAAGTGAGACTTTTATGGCGGCTTACAGGTCGATAAGGCGATACAGGGGCCAGGCCGAATTGGGGACCTGGCTGTGGAAAATCGCGTACCACAAGGCAGTGAGTCATCTTCGTAAGTACGGGCGGACCGGCCAGCTTTTTGATGAGGATATAGAACGACTTGCTGACATGCGGCGCAGGCCAAGCCTTGATGTACTCGAAGATACAGAGCAGGCGGAATCGGTGTGGCGGCTGGTTATGCGGCTTCCGAAGATGTGGGCCGTGGCGATTTTATTGTTCTATAGAGAAGGAAAAAGTGTATCAGAGATTGCAAAGATTATGGAAAAACGCGAAAATACCGTTAAGACGTTTCTGTTTAGAGGTCGAAAGAAGTTGAAAGAGCTATTAGCTGCGGGGCAGGATTTCGATGGCAGGAAATGAATTTAACAAAGATGAATTCGATGAAATGTTAGGGGCCGAATTGCGGCAGCATACCGAGCCGGTCCCGCCTGATTTCACGGCGAAGATGTTAAGGCGGATTAGAGAGGCCGAAGAGCGGAGGATTCTGGCACGTGTGGTCCTGCAGGAGAGACTCGCGCTGGCGGGCTGTGTCGCACTCGGTGCGGCCGTGATTGTTTTGGCTGTGGTTTATCCGGGTATTGCGGATGCTTTGACGCAGCAGGTAGCCGGCCTCGGTGACAAACTGACCAAGACCGTCTCGGCCGCTCGTTTGGACTGGCAGATTCTTGTGGTTTTTGCGGGGGTGTTAGGCTTTGCGGCGTACGGTCTTTGGGACTTGTTAGCGGGGGACAGTTATTAGGACAGGGGCCGCTACTTTTACCAACCGGGAACTTCGTATTTGACTTAGAAACAATCCTGAAATATAATCCCTCCTTGTTTTATGTAACTGAAGTGTTTGGCTTTGCTTAGGAGTACATATGTTGGTGAGTGCCACT
>CP070830.1:722411-727952 GCA_020344865.1 Planctomycetota bacterium | reverse complement strand
TGGAGAGAGTGGAACATTGATATGGAGGATTTTAATGCGCTGGGTCTGGACCTGACGAATATCAGCAAGGTATACATAGGCTTTGGCGGTCCACGTGTCGGCCAGGAATCGGAGGGCGGCTCAGGCAACGTACACTTCGACGAGATTGAGCTTCTCAAACCACGATGCGTTCCTGGGCTCACTATTGACGAAGGCGATTTTACGGGTGACTGTCTGATTGATGGGTTTGACCTTGAAATAATGGCGCACGACTGGCTTGTCATGGATTACAACGTCGTGGGGACGACGCCGAGCTTGACGGGTCTGGTAGCCCACTATGAATTTGAGGGAGATGTGAACGATTCGAGCGGCAACGGCTATGACGGGGTGGTACACGGCGCTCCTATCTACCCGGCAGGTGTGTCTGGGTTGGAGGCGATTCAGCTTGACGGTCTTCTCGACTACATCTCGATACCCGATTCAAATACACCCGGCGGCGCTTTTGACTTCAACGATACTATCACGTTGACGGCCTGGATAAAGGTCGCGGCGTTCGAGGCGGATTTTGCGACCATAATCAGCAAGGGCGACTCCGCCTGGCGCCTTGCGAGGAATGAGGGCAACGACCAGCTGGAGTTTGCATGTACCGGGGTCGCGTCAGACAGCATTTACGGTCATATCGTCGGCATTACAAGCGTTGACGACGACCTATGGCACCATGTTGCCGGCGTATATGATGGTTCAGGGCTCTACCTGTACGTTGACGGCGTGCTGGACGCCTGGGATAACGCAACTGGTTTTATAAACGACACTTCTTATGAAGTTTACATCGGCGAGAACGCGGAAGTGATGGGGCGTTTGTGGAACGGTCTTTTGGACGACGTTCGGGTCTACAACCGCGCTCTGCCGCACAGTGAGATAGTGAGCCTTGCTGGTCTGAGCGAGGTTTATCAGCCGGTGATATCAATCGCCAATATATCTGATTCGGAGGTGAAGCTTTCTAAAAAGGTGAATTTGAGGGACTATGCGTTGATAGCTGAAAACTGGTTCAGGGAGCTGCTGTTCCCGTTTGAGTAGACTACGAAAACGTAAGGGCAGTTGACTTAGTATCGCGACGGGGCCTGTACCGATTATAATCAGTACAGGCCCCGAAGTTTACACTTTGGTTGGCCGTTACATCCATGCCCGGAAAAGATAACAAAAAGTCCGTTTTGGCCGAATCGCTCACCGCAGGTCCTCACCTGCAGCGTATTAGTTGATTGCTGTCATACTCGACGTGAGGGATATGGGTTCTGAGGTCTTCGATAAAACGCAGGCCGTCCTTCCAGTATCCGGCGGTTGGTCTCAACTCAGAATGAAAGCTCGAGAAATAGCGGTTTATATTATCAACCAAAAGCTCTCGCACGTATTTACTGACCATCGATGCCAGTGAAACCGGCAGGAATCTTTCATCGGCGCCGACTGTGAAATGCAGGCGCATCTGTCTGCCGTTCGCCCGCAATTCATAACTGCTGTTGGTCGGGCTCTCCTGGACAATCTTTAATTCCATATCGGAGAACATTCGCTGCAGGATTCTTTGGTAGCGAACGCGGCCGCCCTGCCGGTCGATTATAATCTGCAAATCATCTCCTGAAAAATTATCGTAGGCCGCCTTTATTAACTGCGCGGTAGCGGTAAACAGAACACTGGCCTTGTTTCTGACCGTGCCGACCAATTTGTTATAGTGCGCGACGTCCAGGCAACAGCTACCAAGCTCGAGCAGTTCGATGCCATTTGAGGCCAGGTCCTCGGCCAGCACCGACGAGGCGATCTCCATATCTGCCTCATCGGCCGAAAGTTCACGACCGCCGGCTTCTTTGTACCAAGGGTAATCAGCTATTCGCTCAAGGCAATCCGGACACAGCACCGTCAGCAGCTCCGTCAAGGTTTTTGGCTGTTTACCGAGGCATCTCAGAAACGCCTGGACCGTCCGCCTCAGGTGCTTGATTCCGGACGACCTGTTGAACGCCTTTTTGCTGTCGGCGATAAGCAGCCGGCCTGCGAGGTGTCGCCTTCTGTCGCCGACGCTCCTGGTCAGAACCCGCCACAAGTCGGCCGTCAAAAGATGATGGGGAAGCAGAAAAGTGCTCGAAGAGATAACCAGCGGGCCCAGAATCGGCCCGAAACCAGCCTCGTCGATTCCTACCAGAACTACCATCCTTGTTACCCTTATCTTCCTTGCTGTAACTATCCCCGGTGCGACTCGAACGCACAACCTCTGGCTCCGGAGGCCAACGCTCTATCCAATTGAGCTACGGGGACCGAAATCGATATTATTCTATTAAGCCAAAACGCCAAATAAGTCAAGAATATTGCCCTACAAGGCCCGTCTTTGCCGTTGTGTTACGACTTTTTGCTTTGAAATTTTGCGATTATATGATATAATACGGTAAGTTTAAGCTTTAAAGAGTGATGAGCGAATGTTGCGTATTAGAGGCCTCCAGTTGCACCCGAAAGCAAGTTTAGTTGGGCTGTTTGCTGTTCTCATCCTATGCGGTGTTGCTATCGGGCTGGAACGACCCAGCTGGCGGCGCCAAGAGGTGGATTGGCGCATGTCGGGCGGCTCTCGAATCAAGGCCATCCATTACCCTGAAGATAAGCCCTCGTCGATTTCCACCAACGGCCGCCGGTCGAGACTTATGCGCAAGAAGACCATACCGGCCAAAGAAGGCGAACTTACGCCGCAGGCCGAGCAGACCACTATCCCAATTATCGCCAACGTCGTCGACTCACCGCCGATAGCCGGTTTCGTACCGTGGGTCGTCCTATCAGTCACCGATGCCCGTTCCGGCGAACTTGAAATCGACGCCATACCCACAACATCGGTTACCGGTGATTTCCTGCCCTATACTGACCCGCAGTCTGACTACGGAATCGGTATCTTTGACAGCGGCAGCAGCGCCCACGTAATAAGTTATGTGGACGCCGCGCAAGTGGGTCTTTACGGTCCCCCTTATCCCTCCGATTACCTTACCTCAAACATGATTGAAATCTCCGGTGTCATTGGCTCGGTCTTCACATGGGTAAGTCAGCCGATTGCGGTCTTCATCGACGGACTCGGCGCAATCGAACCGAACGGTCTAATCGTCGACAATTCCGGCATGGTCGGCGAGACAAACGTTTCAGTCTTGGTCGGCGACCCGTTCGAGTCACCCAACGTACCGACCGTTATCGGGACGCCGCTGTCAGTCTATTTTGCCACGTGTTTCCGGAACGACCGGCAACTCACTATTACCCGAGACGGTAACGTATTTACCTCACCGGACATACGCCTTTACGACAGCTCCGACCCATGCGTGCCGAGCTATTCCAACACGATATATCTGGAGCTGCGCCCCACCGGCGGCCAGGCCGTCCAGTACCTTTTTGACCCGTTCGACCCGTATTTTTCTCCGTTGAGTCCATCAATAATAATGGTACTGCTATCGGGCCAAAGCCTTTTCTTTACTTCACGAACCGACCTAGCTCACAACAACAAAACTTCCACCCAGAAAAAATTCATGGTTGACACCGGTGCCCAAGTGAGCGTCATCAGCGAGTCGCAGGCAACCGAGCTGGGAATTCAAAAGTCCAACCCCGACTTCTGGGTGGAAATAACTGGCGTTACCGGTGAGACCATAGACGCGAAAGGATTTATCATCGACCAGATAGAAATCAGCGCTGACCCCGAATGGCTGGTTTTCACCAATGTGCCGGTTGTCATGCTCAACGTTGCTTCGCCGGAGGGTGGTACGCTCGAAGGTATAATCGGCATGAATCTTTTTATCGAATTCAATCTTGTACTTCGCGGAGGGGGTCTGCCTGACTACGGCGGACATACGCTTGAATTAGAGCCCATCGATTACTTAGCAGTCGCTGACATCGCCCCGGGCGACGGTGACGGCAAGGTCGATAACCTGGACCTGGCTGTCTTCGTAGAAGCCTGGCTTGCAACCTCAACCTCATCAAACTGGAATCCGAGGGCCGATATGGCGCCGCCGGTACGCGACGGCAGGGTGGATCTGCTCGACCTGGACGTCCTTGCTGAGTATTGGTCTGAGGACGTCTCGCCATAAGCAGACATCGCAGCACCTCTCAAGCAACTGTTTGACACGGTCGCAGTTTAGAAATATCATTATGCCGTTGTCTATCCTGTAGATTGCCAATGAGAATTTTGATTGATTTTTTATACCTGCTGACCGCCATAGGAATAAGCCCCATTGTTCTGTATCGGATGGCGAGATACAAGCGCTACCGGGCGGGCTGGGACAACAGATTCGGTAAAATCGCCCGCAAACACCCACAGAAAAAATGCATCTGGATTCACGCCGTAAGCGTAGGCGAGGTCAACGCCACCAAGACCATAGTCAAAGAGCTTCGAGAGAGGTTCGCCGATTTTGAAATTGTAATCAGCACTACCACCGATACCGGTTTTGCCCGAGCAAGCAGCCTTTACGGAAACGACCTTGCGGTCTTCTACTTTCCGCTGGACCTGTCGTGGACAGTGCAGCGTGCGTTTCGCAACATCAACCCGGTCATCTGCCTGCTCATCGAACAGGAGGTCTGGCCTAACTTCGTTGATACCGCGGACAAACTCAATATCCCGGTCGTTGTGGTAAACGGCAGAATAAGCGACAAAGGTTTTGCAAGATACGCAAAAATAAAACCCATCGCGAAAAAGATATACCGAAAAGTAAGTCTTGTCCTTGCCCAGACGGATGAGTACGCCGAGCGCTTCAGGCAAATCGGCTGCGCCGAAGAAAAAGTCCTTGTTACCGGCTCACTGAAATACGATACGGCACAGGTTGCTGACAAAGTCGCGGGCGCCGATGAGTTGGTCGCCCAGCTTGACATAAAAGGTCAGAGGCTGTGGGTGGCAGGCGGAACTGGAAACGATGAAGAAAAGATTCTTCTCGACGTGTATCAGGGTCTAAAAAAGGATGAGAGGTTCGGCGATTTGCGTTTGGCCGTTGTCCCGCGCAAGCCCGAACGATTCGAGGAGGTTGCGCAGTTGATAAAACAGACGGGTTTATCTTTAGTCCGTTACAGCCGGATAAAGGATGGCACCCCCCTGCCACAGCAGGACGACAAGGCCGTGATACTCGGCGATACTATGGGCGATTTGCGGAAGTTTTATTCAATCGCAAATATCATTTTCGTCGGCCGGTCGCTCGTGCCGATGGGAGGCTCGGATATGATGGAGGCCGCAGCGCTGGGCAAATGCACCCTATTCGGCCCATATACTTTTAATTTCAACCAGACCGTCGATGCCCTACTAGACGGTCGAGGGGCCATTAAGGTCAAAGATAAAGACGACCTGCTGCAGACGATACAGAAATGCCTGACAGAGCCGGATTACGCCGGCTCAATCGCCCAGAACGGCCAAAAGGTAATCAGACAGAACCAAGGCGCAACACAAAAAACAATAGACCAAATCACAAAATTCCTACCCCCAGTTTGAATGAAGGTTAACAACTCTTAGCGAATTAAATGAACGTCTCTTAATGCACTGTCCTCAAGGCCACACGCCAATTAAATTAGGTT
>CP070830.1:717746-722311 GCA_020344865.1 Planctomycetota bacterium | reverse complement strand
CGAGCACAGTTTGGCCAAACCCGGCTGCTGGATTGTGTCCATCAGTCTGGTCTTCTTCGCCTATTCGACGATGATTTCATGGTCATATTACGGCGACCGCTGTTTCGAATATCTCTTCGGCCCAAGGTCCGTAATGCCGTATCGCTACGTTTACTGCTTTGTTGTGATTGTGGGTGCGGTAGGGGCGTTGGACCTGGTCTGGACGATTGCGGACATTCTGAATGCCCTTATGGCCGTGCCGAATCTTATCGCCCTTCTGGCACTTGTCGTTACGGTTGCTGTTGAAACTAAAGACTACGTCAGGCGAATGCGGCAGGTACACGAAATTTGAGCGGGATTCCAGGCAGCACGAAGACATTAACGAAGGACATTTTAATTATCTAATCGCTTTGTTTGTTTTTTCTTCATGATATACTAAAGCTGTCGGGATTATCGAATGAGGCATGATATTGATTATGCAGAGTTCTGATTCCAATAAGCAGCAGGGGCGCGAACCGGCGGGGGACAAAGAGGGGGAAAACTCCCGCGAAGGTCCTGAGAGGCTGAGTAAAATCTTTACGGAGGAGGGAAGGGTCTTGAGGGTGACGCTTCTGAGCAGCCCTGAAGGTCGTCTTTTCGTAGCCGGGGCCGTGATGGGGCTCATATTTATCGCGTGGATAAGTGCGAATTTTGCGTTTTCGCCGGAGACGGCCCAGATGCTGATAGGTCTGCTTGCTACCCAAATCATGTTCGGGCGGGCGACAAGTATGTCATTCGGCTATGCGGCCGGTCTGGGGCACAGCGTGGTTGTTCCGGTCAATATGCTGATAGAGACAATCCTGGTTTTCACGTTCTACCCGCTGTTTGTCTTTAGCTGGAGGCACATCGTGGAAATTCGCAGGCTGAAGGGGTTTATTGAGCGGACCCGGCGGGCCGCCGAGCGACATAAAGACGTGATCAGGAGATACGGGGTGGTCGGGCTTTTTGTGTTTGTGTGGTTTCCGTTCTGGATGACGGGTCCTTTTGTGGGCAGCGTAATCGGCTTTATGTTGGGGATACGGCTGTGGGTCAATATGACGGTGGTGTTGAGCGGGACTTTTCTGGCTATGCTCGGCTGGGCGGTGCTGCTGAAAACATTTCACCAGCAGTTAGCGACATACAGCCCATATGCGCCGCTTGTTATGGTGGCATTATTGATTGTCATTATAATCGGGGGGCACGTTCTGCATCAGCTTCATCACAAAAGGGGGCGGCGCAAAAATCAAAACAACGTAATCTAAGAAATCGCGCGGTTGAGTCTTCGCTGGAGGTCTTTTAGGGTGTTTGTCCGCTCGAAGCCGAGCAGGATAATGGGGAAGGCGGTTTTGTTATGAAATAGGGGCTCATCCATATCGACCCATCTGCGGCAGAACTCACCATCGGGTGTTCCGGGAATCGGCGAGAAGTCGGCGAGCATGCCGCGTATGCCGAGGCTATTGACAAAGCGTATCGATTCTTCCAACTCCTGCGCATCGGTGTAGGGATGGCCGAGTATCTGGTAGGCCGTGATATTGGCCGGCTCAGCACCGGCAGTGATAAACAGGTCCACCGCCTGGGCGAGTTCGGTGGCGGAGACCTTCGAGCCGGTACGCTGCTGCCACTGTAAAGAGGTGCTCTCGAGGCCCAGATAGAAAGTTTTAAAACCTGCTTGAATCATTAACTTGGCCAGTTCAGGTGTTACAAAGCGCACGTTGAGGGCGTTGGGACTGTGGAAATTGACTTTTATGTTTTGCTTCAAGACTTCCTGCAAAAACGGGACGAAGATTTTTTCAGCGTCAAACAACAGGGCATCGTCATAGAAGGCTATGTCGGTGACTTTTCGGCCGGATAAAAGCTGTAGTTCGGCGAAAGAGCGGTCCAGCGAACGGGTTTTGAATTGGCGATATACCTTCGGGACCGAGCAGTAGGTACAGCTAAAGGGGCAGCCCTCGCTCAGCTTGAGGACTCCGACATTCAGCTTTTCATAGGCCTGCCACATCGCCGGCTGTGTCAAGTCCGGCGACAGGCCCAGATAGTCCCAGAGCGGGTCAAGGTCAGCGCCATTAGCCAGGAAATCAGCACCCAGTCTCTGAGCATGGGCGGCACAGAGGGTTGCGTAGTTGCCACCCAGTATAATCTTCGCCTCGGGCTGGGCCCTTCGAACGTCCTCTACGACTTCGTGGACGCCCTGATACCAGTAGGTCATCATTGTCTGGACAAAGACGAAGTCAAAGGGCCGTTGCTGCGCGAGAAAATCCCGGAAGATGCTGCGTGGCAGGCCAAACCGGCGGAAGTAGCGCGGGACGTCCGCCAAGGCGGGGGGCGCGGGGATTCGTTCGCAGCAGAATCGGCCCCGGCCCCAGCGGTCGGATTGCAGGCCTTGGAACTCGGCCATAAATGGGTGGAGGCGGTCAAGATAATCGAAGAGAGCAAATTCAGCCCGGCCGCGGAGGTAGCCGGCGACGCTGAGCAGGCCGTAAGGTTTGCCCCAGAAATCATAAGCGGCGAAATCATAAATCGGGGGATTTACCAACAGAATTTTCGGAGTCATAGTTTTGTATTTTACATCGCGAAAATAAAATGTCCAAAAAAACTTTGACGTCGGGGCGATAAAAGGGGAAACTAATGTGGATTTATCAGCATGTAAGAACAGGGACGTCTTGCCATGGCTCAGCTCAAAAAACAGCTCGGCTTGATGGATGTATTCGCGGTGGCGGCGGGCGCGATGATAAGCTCGGGTCTTTTTGTTCTTCCGGCAATCGCTTTTGCAAAGAGCGGCCCGGCCGTGATACTGGCATACTTTTTCGCGTCGATTCTGGTACTACCGAGCGTGCTGAGCAAGGCCGAATTAGCGACGGCGATGCCGCGTGCCGGAGGGACATATTTTTTCGTAGAACGGAGCTTAGGGCCGGTGTGGGGGCTATTCGGGGGTATGGCGGGCTGGTTCTCGCTGGCGCTTAAAAGTGCGTTTGCAGTTGTCGGAATGGCTGTTTTTGTTAAGGTGCTAATAGTAGCGCTGTTCGGCGGACAACTAAGCACATGGCATCTGAGGCTAATAGCTGCGGTCTGCTGTCTGGCTTTTACGATTCTTAACGTCTTAAGCGTCAAACAGACCGGCAGATTACAGGCGGTACTCGTGGGGGCACTGCTGGCTATACTTGCAGTCTTTGTGTTTTTAGGCAGCAGGGGGGTGGAGGCCGCAAGATTCAAGGGTTTTCTGGATAAGGGTTGGGGGGCCGCCTTCGCAACTGCGGGGCTTGTCTTTGTGAGCTTTGGCGGTCTGACGAAGGTCGCAAGCATCGCCGAGGAGGTCAAAAATCCAGGCAGGAACCTTCCAGTAGGTATGCTTTTGGCATGGTTTGTTGTAACCATATTCTATGTCGGCGTAGTAATTGTTACAGTGGGACTTGTGGACGGCGGCGAACTGGCCGACAGTCTTACGCCTATTTCTTTGGCGGCCTCCAAATTTATGGGGACATGGGGCTTTGCGATATTGGGGGTCGCCGCGATAACCGCCTTTGTAACGACGGCAAACGGCGGCATACTGGCGGCATCACGTGCTCCGATGGCGATGAGCAGGGACCGACTGCTTCCACCGGTTCTGGCGCGTGTTAACGAGCGCTTCAAGACACCGCATACGAGCGTGATGGTTACAGGCGGCTTTATGATTGTTTCGATTGTTTTTCTTGATATCGAATCGCTGGTAAAAACGGCCTCGACACTGATGATAATACTTTTTACGCTTGCGAACGCCAGCGTGATAATAATGCGTGAGAGCAGAATACAAAGCTACCGGCCGAAGTTCAAATCTCCCTTATATCCTTACGTACATATCGCTGCAATTATCGCCTACGTCGCCCTGATTGTAGATATGGGGAGGGTGCCGCTGCTGATTACAGGGGGATTTGTCGCGGTGAGCGCGGGTTGGTTCGGCCTTTATGTTTACAAGCGCGTGGGCAGGGCCTCGGCGGTGATGCACGTTGTGGAACGCGTTACGGACAGGGAGCTAAAAACGGTAACGCTCGAAGACGAACTCCGGGACATCCTAATAGAACGAGATGAAATAACCGAGGACAGATTCGACAAACTTATCAGAGAATGTGCAATCCTGGACGTAGATGGCCGGACAAGCGCTGAGGAAGTTTTTGGCAAGGTCGCCGAGATATTAGAGGCAAGTCTGGACACGAACCGATACGTGCTTTCGGAGAAATTTCTGCATCGTGAAGCGGAAGGTGGAACCGTGGTGCAACCCGGCTTTGCAATACCCCATATAGTGGTCGACGGGGAGCGAAAGTTCGAGGTGGTGCTTGTGCGGTGCAGGGAGGGAATTGAGTTTGCACATGCGGCGGAACCAGTCAGGATAATGTTCGTTTTAGCGGGCAGCAGGGACGAACGCAATTATCACCTTCGCGCGCTGATGGCGATAGCACAGATAGCACAGGAGAAGGATTTCGAGCAGCGCTGGCTGGATGCGCGAGACGCCGCAGGCATACGCAACTTAATCCTGCTATCAGCCAGAAAAAGAGATGCAGCTTCGTAAGCCTTCGGTGCAGTCCGGTCAGTTTCTG
>CP070830.1:714737-717646 GCA_020344865.1 Planctomycetota bacterium | reverse complement strand
TTGCTTGGGAATGTGGCAGTGCGTGCAGGTAAGACTATTAAGTGGGACAGCGACGGGATGAGTGTAACGAATGATAAGGAAGCCAATGAGCTGTTGCATTTTGAGTACAGAGACGGGTGGACTTGAAATACTTAGTTGATGAGGGGGGAAGAGTTTTAGAAGGGAGGCGAGTTTGGAGTTGCTGGCGGGGTGTAGGGTGAGTAGAATCGTGTGAGGTACAATGGCAGAAGTGGATGACAACCAGGGAGGCAGAAGCGGGCGGCGAAAGCTTATTTTGCAGCTAGGGGGCGTTCTGTTTATTACGCTGCTTAGTTTGTGGGTGCGTTCTTTGCTTGTAAGTAAGTGGTCGCATTCGAAAGCGATATTGTATGATATGGAGCAAGGGTACCGCAGAGCACTGGAATCGGACGAGGAGAGGTTTGGTCGGAATCACCCGGCAGTAGCGAGGCGGGTGAACGAACTGGCGTTATTACTTCATAATACAAAGCAGCATTCGGAGGCGGAGCGACTTTATAGGCGGGCTCTGGAAATCGATGAGACGTGCTTTGGTCCGAACCATCCGAGAGTAGCAACACGGCTGAGTAACCTGGCAGAATTGCTCCGGGATATGAACGAGCCTTCTGAGGCGGAGGCGTTGTGTAGGCGGGCACTGAAAATCGACGAGGATTCGTTAGGGGCAGACCATCCGAGAGTGGGGATTCTGCTGAGCAATCTTGGAGCGCTGGTTCAGGATATGGGGCGGTTGGGTGAGGCAGAGACTTTGCAGCGGCGGGCATTGAAGATTCACGAGGGTTATTTCGGTCCCAAGCATCCGAAAGTAGCCACCCGCCTGGGCTGTGTGGCGGGAGTGCTTGTTGAGACGGGGCGGTTCGGTGAGGCTGAGCCTTTATACCGGCGGGCACTGCAGATAGATGAAAATTCGCTGGGGCGGGAGCATCCGAGCGTGGCCAGAGACCTGAGCAGCCTGGCAGGAGTACTCGCGGCGACGGACCGACATTCCGAGGCGGAGCAAATGTACAGGCGGGCGCTGGAGATTTTTGAAGGTAGTCTGGGGGCGGAGCACGCGCGGGCGAAGGCGGTTCGGAATGAGCTGGAAAACCTGATTGATTAGAATTGTTTGTTTTTGGGGCAGGTGGAGGGCAGACGGTAGAGGTGGTGCGGTTTTTGGTTGAAAATCGGGGGGGGTGGAATTGGAAAGCGGGATTTCGGGGCTTTGCGCAAGGTTTTTGAGGTGTGGGATTTTGAGCTGATTTCGGGGGTTTTGTTTGAAGTCGGTTGCCGAGTAAAAAATTTTAAAAAATTTATCGGAAAAAACGAAGAATGCTTGACGGTGGGATGGCAGTGGCGTACAATAGAATTAACTGATTAAGCGATGTCTTCTCTGCATGTGTTTTTAGCGGGAAGTGCGCAATTGGAGAACGAGGAGTAGAGAAGAGTGAGTGATGAAAAGGAGGCCGCCGCGGTTATGGATAACCGAGGTGGTGGACGAGTGATGATGAACATTCCCAGATCCCACACTTTTTTCTCTGCGCAGAAATTGTTTATCGGCTCGTTTGAAGCGCGCAGCTGCTTGTGGTGACGGTTCTTTTGGTGCGTTGCCAAAAGGAGTCCACACACGGCATCACTTTTCGGGTGTGTGTTGAGAACGAGAAGGCAAGTTTAATGTTAAAAGAAAAGGAGAAGAGAAGATAGGAGGCACGTTATGACAAAAAGAAAGTTTTGTATTTTGGCTTTTTGTTCATTGGTGCCTGCGCTGATGATGTCGTCGGTAGCTTCAGCGACACTGAGCATGGACGTTGGTGGTACGTCGGTGGATGTCGGCGTAGCAGTTGTGATTACCATCAGCTCAGATACGGCTGAGGCGATTACATGGGGCGTCTACCTTGACCCAACGAGTGAGTATCCTTCGAATGCCCAGATGCAGAATGCCACGATACTGGCTGATGCTGGAGTTGACGGTGCCGTTACGTCTGGAGGTAATCCTGACTCTGGTCATGATTACATCTCCGGGCCAACTGGCGGCCCCCCATCCCAACAAGTTGCGGTCGGCAACTGGTCGACAGTGGAATTCGTAGGACTTACTGTTGGGATGTATACTATTGATTTAACGACCGGCGGAGCAGGAGGAACACAGCTGGCTACAGCGGACATCCAAGTTGTCCCTGAGCCGTCAACTGTTTGCCTTCTGGGGCTCGGCAGTCTAGTGCTGCTAAGGAGGCGCAGGCACTGAGAAATGAGCTAAAGAGGTTAAAGCGACTAATTTTTTAGCACAGGAGGGCAAGGCCTTGTGGGTCTTGCCCTTTTTTTATGCGCTATTTTCGTATGTGGCATCTCGTATCTTTCTAAGGACGAGGAGTAACAGGTCAAGAGCGGCTTGGGAGGGGAGACGGGCGGTTTAGTAGCAGTTTTCTTTTGAGCCTTGCATCCAGTGGCCGGGACTGTTCCAGGCGACAGGCAGCGGGTAGTCGGTATCGTAGTCCCGCGACCATTTATACGTCCAGAGGCACTTTAGGTGGATTTTCCTTACGGACAGGTCGAGGAAGTTTCCATTTACGCTCATATTGTGGCGGTTGAGACAGAAGCGCCTCATGTCGTTTAAATTTCCCTCGTCGATAATGTGTCCTTCAAACTCGGGCGGCTCATCTTTGTGGGTGGGTCCTCCTCCGAGCCACCAGCAGTCAAGCAACATTGGTATATCCTGAGCGGACCTGAGGTTGATGTGGCGCCAGTTGAATTCGGTGGGGGAGTCCCAGAGTGTTTCAACATCCTCCGGCGGGTTATAGAGCCACTCGTTTAGTCCGTAGCTTCCATAGTCTCCTTTTGAGGTTCCGTCCCAGGTGAGCCAGCCCCCGCGGTAGCCAACTCGCCCCCAAGCGGCAAAAGTTCCGCGCGCTCCGTCGGTGATGGGT
>CP070830.1:711628-714637 GCA_020344865.1 Planctomycetota bacterium | reverse complement strand
TTCAGATAAATATCGGGTCCCTTTTATTTGCCTCGCCCTGGCGTGCGTAACTCTTGCTGTTTACTGGCAGGTTCTTTCTTGCGAGTTTATCACTTTCGATGACCCGCATTATGTTACGGAAAACCATTATGTCAGGACGGGGTTTACGCTCAGTAACATCAAATGGGCCTTCACTCCCGCCGTGTTCGGCTATTGGCATCCGTTGACGTGGCTGTCCCACATGCTCGATTGCCACCTTTTCGGTGTAAGCCCGGTGATGCATCATCTAATAAATTTACTGATTCATGTAGCAAACAGTCTGATTCTGTTTTTGGTCTTTAAGCGGATGACGGGAGCTGTCTTCAGCAGTGCCTTTGTCGCTGCGGTCTTTGCCCTGCATCCTCTTAACGTCGAATCTGTGGCGTGGGTGACCGAACGAAAGAACGTCCTTAGCACTTTATTCTGGCTTTTGACTATGTGGGTATATACGGACTACGTTCGCCGTGGCGGCTTGCTGCGATATTCGGTTGCGCTTCTGCTGTTTGCTCTTGGCCTTCTGGCCAAGCCAATGCTCGTGACATTACCATTTGTTCTCTTGCTTTTGGACTATTGGCCTTTCGAAAGGTTTCGGCCCGGACGGAATTTTGATGAGATTGGTAAAGACAATGAAAAGGGTGGCGTATCCTCGGTATCCGAATATCGCCGGCCGGTTCTCGCTCGTCTGATTTTGGAAAAAGTTCCCTTTTTTGCTCTCTCCTTGATTTCGGCTTATTTGTCTTCTTTATCGGTTCGCCGGCTCGGAATCAATGTATCAACGAAACTGGTACCTGTCAGGCTGCGTATAGCAAATGCTCTGACCTCCTACATGAGTTATATTGGCAAGATGCTCTGGCCTCGCAAGCTTGCGGTTTTTTATCCATACCCTGACACTGTGCCCCTGTGGCAAGCCATAGTGGCTTTATTGGTCCTGATATGCATCTCTGTTTTGATGATTTGGGTGTTCAGGAGCAGACGCTATCCGGCGGTCGGATGGCTTTGGTATCTCGGAGCTTTAATACCGGTTAGCGGCCTGGTGCAGGCGGGTCTTTGGCCGGCAATGGCTGACCGATGGGCGTATGTGCCGCTGGTCGGCCTTTTTACTATCATTGCATGGGGTGTCCCCGACCTCCTAGCCAAGTTGCGGCATCGAAATATCGTACTTGGGACGACTGCGCTGATGGTTCTCCTGGCTTTGTCAGTCTGCACAAACCTCCAACTGCGCCATTGGCGCAGCAGCATTGCCCTTTTCCAACACACTATAGAGGTCACTGAGGATAACTATCAGGCGCATTTTTCTATGATAAAACCCCTGCGGCAACAGGGCAGGACCGCTGGGGCCATCGAACACGGCTACAAGGCGCTTAAGATTAACCCAAATTATCCCAGCGCCCATAACAGTTTGGGGGCCGTGTTAATTGATTCAGGCGAGATTAATAAAGCTATCGCACACCTCAGAAGGGCACTGCAGCTCAAGCCCGACTTTCCCGCGGCACATGTCAATCTCGGCGCCGCGCTTTTTAAGCAGGGCGATTTGGATGAGGCCACCCGGCATTTTTACGAGGCGCTGCAGCTCGACACGAACAGTTTCGGAGCACATATCAACCTCGCCACTATTTTTATGCAGCTGGGCGAAATTGAAAAGGCTGTCGAGCACTATACCGAGGCGGCGCGAATCAAGCCCGATTTTGTCGACGCCCACAACAACCTCGGCTATGCACTTGCCCGGCAGGGCAGGTTCAATGAAGCTGTAAGGCACTATAGCAAGGCCCTGCGAATCGGCCCTGAGTCTGCGGGCCTTCACAATGTTTTAGCTGTTGTACTTACGAAACAAGGCAAAATCGACCAGGCCATCACCCACTTCAAGCAGGCACTCCGGCTTGACCCAGATGCCGAAGATGTACGGGCAAACCTAAATGCCATACTTGCCCTGATGAAGCAGGCTGAACCTAACGAGCCTAACCAGCCTTAACTCGGCCTAAGAATGTGCATGAAAACCTTTAAGATTACGGAATATGTAGCCGAACAGCGCCCGTTTAAAGCGCTCAATCAGACCTGTTTGTAACCGTGGCGTTTGCATTGGTCTTGACAGCGAAGGCTGCTGCAAATAAAGTTGTTTTAATGGCGAAAAAACTCTACATAATTGACGGCCACGCACACATTTATGCCGCCTACTACGCCCCGATGCGCCAGCAGTTGACCAGCTCTACCGGCGAGCCGACCAAGGCCGCCTACATCTTCACCACGGCCCTTGTAGGACTCATACAGCGGCACAGCCCCGATATGCTCGTAGTCGTAATGGACAGCAAAACACCAAGCTTCAGAAACGAAATCTACTCCGATTACAAGGCCAACCGTCCCCCGATGCCGGATGATTTGCCGGGCCAAATCGACCGTATCGAGCAGATTCTCGGCGCAATGAACATACCCCTTCTTCGCCTCGACGGCTTCGAGGCCGACGATGTAATCGGCACCCTCGCCAAAAAAGTCTCAGCAAAAGGTATCGATGCTTTCATCTGTTCGAAGGATAAGGACATGCTGCAGCTCCTGGACAAGCATGTATGCGTGCTTGATATAAAAACAGATACTCAGACCGACAAAGATTCGATGTTGGCAGAGATGAAAATCTCGCCGAAGCAGTTCGTTGATGTCCTCGCGCTGCAGGGCGATACCGTCGACAATGTACCCGGCGTGCCCGATGTGGGGCCGAAAACCGCTCTTGCATGGATTCAAAAATATCGCTCGCTTGAGAATCTCTACAAACACGCAGATGAAATAAAGGGCAAACGAGGCGAAAACCTTCGCAGCTTTAAAGAGCAGGCGTATCTCAGCAAAGAGCTTGTAACGATAAACTGCGACACCCCCGTTGAGCTCGACAAAGAAAGTTTCTCCCTCAAAGAGCCGGATAAGCCCGCCCTCGCAAAGCTCTTTACCGAGCTTGGCTTTTCCCGTCTGCTTACCCAGTTGGACCTGCCCGCTCCTTCCGCCGAAGCC
>CP070830.1:707045-711528 GCA_020344865.1 Planctomycetota bacterium | reverse complement strand
GAAGAGGAGATAGCGTGTTACAGGAGGGCATTGAGTCTGAATAGTGATTTTACGGCGGCGCACTACAATCTTGCGAAGGCCCTGGCAGGAGAGGGCAGGACTGAAGAGGCGATTGCCCACTATGGTGAGGCTCTTCGACTTAGGCCGTATGATATGGATGCCCATTACGGGCTCGGACTGGTACTGGACGGGCAGGGGCGATACGAAGAGGCGGCGGGGCATTACAGGAAAGCGATTGAGTTGAATCCGGATTTTGCGCAGGCGTATTACAGCTTGGGGGTAATCTTTGCCAATCGGGGGCAGACTGACGAGGCGATAGGACAATTTCGGGAGGTTCTACGGATTCATCCGAAGGACGCGGAGATGCACTGCAACATTGGTGTACTATTTGCTGAAAAGGGCGATTTGGATGAGGCGATTAATGAATTTCGGGCCGCACTTAGGTTTGACCCGGACTTTTCGAGGGCGCTGGAACAACTGGAGGCCGCTCTGGCGAGGAAGGCCGCTTCGGAAGGCCAGTGAGCGGCTTGGGCGGAGTGTTGGGGCTGTCAGGGTGGCAGGCGGAGGGGTGCCGGGTGGGTATTTTGGCAGATGGGGGCATTTGGGGGTTCAGTGAGATAACCTGTTTTAGAATAAGCAGTTGCGGCAATATGGTTCGGCGTCGAAGTATTTGGCACGATATTTGCAGATATTAGGGGGCCAAGAGGCGCATAGTGTATAGGTGCGCAGGTAACAGAATTATGGTAGCGATGCGAGACAGACTGGATGAGGTTAACGTGTTAGCGGGTGGAGCCCAGTGGGCTTGGCCTGCGGCAGTGCGGGATATATTTCGGCCGAGAGGGGTGAACCTACTCGTGGCCGAGAGCGTGGGAGAGTTTGTAAATATAATCGAGCGGAGACGGATTCACACGACGATAGTCGATATGGATACGGTCGGGGGCGGTCTGGCGACGATAAAGATTATTCGTATGGACCATCCACTGATTCCGTGTATTTTGCTTTGCAGCGGAGCGGGGGAGGCACTTCTGGGTAAGGCACTGGAACTTAACGTATTTAGCGTAATCGACAAGCCGGTTGATATGAACATTTTGCGAGAGCAGCTGAACCGTCTTTTCATAAAGAGGTACGACAGTATCATTTTCAGGTAGGTGACGTGGAGTCACGGCGCAGGCATTCAGCGGCCGGGGCCGGATGAGTTTTTATGAAAGAAAGCAAGATTTGGACTGGATATTGAAAGGAGAAATCTCAAATGAAGATTCGACCATTAGCAGACAGGGTACTTGTTCAGCGTTTAGAAGCTGAGACGAAGACGGCCGGCGGGATAGTTCTGCCGGACACTGCGAAGGAAAAACCTCAGCGTGGCAAGGTTGTGGCTGTAGGAAGCGGCAAAGTACTGGATGACGGGACGGTCAGGAAGATGCAGGTGAAAAAGGGTGATACGGTGCTTTTTACGAGCTACGCAGGTACGGACGTTAAGATAGACGGCAAAGAGCACCTGATTATGAGTGAGTCAGATATTTTGGCAGTAATTGAGAAATAAATTGCAGCGGGCGGCGGCGGAGCAGTCGCTATTCGCTAACGAAAGGAGAACGAGATGGCAGCTAAAAAGATAGCTTTTGGTACCGACGCACGTACAGCAATCCGGGCGGGCGTAGAGAAGCTGGCGAGAGCTGTTCGGATAACATTGGGGCCGTGCGGCAGGAACGTAGTCTTGGAGAAGTCTTTCGGTTCGCCGACTGTAACCAAGGACGGAGTTACGGTGGCGAAGGAAATAGAACTGGAAGATTCTTATGAGAACATGGGCGCACAGATGGTCAAGGAGGTTGCATCGAAGACATCGAGTGTAGCGGGTGACGGGACGACGACGGCGACGATTCTTGCCGAGAGTATCTTCGAGGAAGGTCTTAAGAACATCACAGCGGGGGCGAATGCGATGCAGGTTAAGCGCGGCATCGACCTTGCTGTGGACAAGATAGTGGAAGAGCTGCAAAGGATGAGCATCCCTGTCGAGTCCGGCAAGCAGATTGAGCAGGTCGCGACGTGCTCGGCGAACCAGGACGTTGAGATAGGCAAGAAGATGGCGGAGGCGATGAACAAGGTTGGCAAGGACGGCGTTATTACGGTCGAAGAGGGCCAGTCATTAGAGACGACAGTTGACCTTGTGGAGGGGATGCAGTTTGACAAGGGTTATCTGAGCCCTCACTTTATCAACAATTTTGAGAGCATGACGGTTGTTTTAGATAAGCCTTATATATTAGTGCACGAGAAGAAAATCAGCTCTGTGAAGTCGCTGGTTCCGATGCTTGAGAAGGTGGCCAAGCAGGGCAGGCCTTTACTGCTTATCGCCGAAGACGTTGAGGGAGAGGCACTTGCTACGCTGGTGGTGAATAAGCTTAGGGGCGTGCTTCAGGTAGCGGCTGTGAAGGCTCCCGGTTTCGGTGACAGGCGAAAGGCGATGCTCAATGATATAGCGGTTCTGACCGGGGGGCAGGCGATATTTGAGGATTTAGGATTAGAGTTAGAGAACATCGAGCTTAGCCAACTGGGCAGAGCGAAGCGCATTACGATTGACAAGGATACGACGACGATAATCGAGGGGGCGGGCGACTCGTCGGAGATAAAGGGCAGGATAGAGCAGCTTAAGGCGGAGATTGACAGGTCGACGAGCGATTACGATATTGAGAAGCTTCAGGAGCGATTAGCGAAGTTGGCGGGCGGCGTCGCACAGATTAACGTAGGGGCAGCGACAGAGGCGGCGATGAAGGAGAAGAAGGCGCGCGTAGAGGATGCGTTGCATGCCTGCCGGGCGGCGGTGGAAGAAGGGATTTTGCCGGGAGGTGGAGTTCCGATGCTGCGTGCGCTTCCGGCCCTGGATAAAATCAAGGCGAGCGGCGACGCGAAGATAGGTGTCGATATAGTCCGGCGTGCGGTGGTCGCGCCAATCAAGCAGATTGCGGGGAACGCAGGACTCGACGGCTCGATAGTCGCGCAGAAGGTTATGGAAAGCAAGGAGAAGAATTTCGGGTATGACGCACTACGGAAGGAATACGGCGATATGATAAAATTTGGCGTGATAGTTCCGACGAAGGTGGAGCGTGCGGCGCTGCAGAACGGGGCCTCGATTGCGTCACTGCTATTGACAACGGACGCGATAGTAAGTGAGATACCCGAGAAGAAGGAGACGCCAGCGATGCCGCCGGGAGGCGGAATGTATTAGGAGCAGCTGACAGCGTATAGCGGACAGGGCAAATGAGTGTCTGCTATACGCTTTTTTTAAAGGGGCGCTGTATGAGTTTTCGTTTTTATACAGATGCGATATCCCGCGCATCAAGGCGTGTTGCGTACGGGATACTTGTTGTAGGTCTGCTTCTGATTGGTTTCGGTGTGCTAATAATCTCGCTGCCGGAGCTGTTCGCACTTCTTGCGGCGGGAGTGTTTTTTATTGCGGGGACGGGGTGCGCAGTCACCGCGGCGAAGATATATCTGGCGCAGCGCAAGATAGACAAGATAAATTCCGGTCGTTCGGGGGGATACAGGGAGAACGTCCAGATTCATATCGAAGAGGATTTCGACGTGTAATCGCGATGCTCTTTTTGGAGCTGCGGTGAGTGCGGCGTACGCCATTTGGGGGCTTTCGGCGGAGGTAGAATCTGTTATTCGGGCTGTTCCTCTGCAGAGTCAGGAGCAGGCTTGTCGCTGAGGATATATCTGATGATATCCCTTCTGCTGATTATACCGACCAATTTTCCTTCGGATGTGACCGGGATTCTTCTGAAGTAGTTGGTAATCAGACAGTCGCAGATGTCCAAGAAATTTTCATTTTCGTCGAAATGAATCGCGGGCTGCGTCATGAAATCGTCAACTGTTTTTCCCCGGGCATCTTCCTGGTTGTAGACGAGGCGGAGGGCGTCTTTTTCGGAGAGGACGCCGACCAAAATCATATCTTCTCTGACGACGGGGATACCTGTGATGTCGTTTTTCGCCAAGATTTGGAGGGCCTCAAGTATCGGCGTGTTTTTCTTTATGCTGATTACGTTTTTGGTCATGATATCTTTTGCTTTTAGCATCGGCATCTCCTTTAACCGGTTCAACTGCATATATCGAGGTGCACTTACGGACCCCCAGGCAGAGTAACAAGGACGTCAATTTTTATCCCAAGGGGGACAACATTCCCCGAGGTACTTGCATTCAACGACGACTATATTATTAGTCGGCCTGAGGGGGATGAAACTTTAGATTTTCGAGGTTTGGGGCGAAAAAACGGTGGTTGTTTTAAGGGGTTAAAGAATTTATAGCAAGTTGTGGAGGTTGAGGTTGATGTTGCCTGAATCGAGTCCGGTGTGGACGATTTGGTGGATATCAGCGGATTTTAAGTGTTGCGAGTGCGATGGCGGCGAAGGCAGCGGCGAGCAGCCAGAATCGCACGACGACCTGAGGCTCGCTCCAGCCAATCAGGTGGAAGTGATGATGGATGGGGGCGCAT
>CP070830.1:702241-706945 GCA_020344865.1 Planctomycetota bacterium | reverse complement strand
GCGCGAGACGTTTGACCTTTCGGAACCGACGGATTCGGCGATATCACAGACGCACTGCTCGCCATCTTTCAGGAAATCCACAATTGCTATTCTGAGAGGATGGGCTATCGCCTTTGCGATTTCGGCCTGCTTTTCGAACAATAACTGCTTTTTCTTCGATAACATGACAGACTGCCAACTAAATGACTATGTGATTATATACTCACATAGTAGTGTAAGGTTCAATGAAAGTCAAATATTTTATTATGTTGATACTGGTAGTGATTTAGGCTATGTCTGTTTCGCAATAAAAAACGGTTTTTAGGAGAAAAAGAAATGAAAAAATTTGCTGTGGTTCTTGTCTTTTTGTTTATTTTTGGGCCAACGTTTGGGGAGGAGGCGGCGACGGAGCGGTTCGAGAAGGTTGTCGGGGGGATGGTCGAAGCTATCAATGAAAAGGATTATGTCGGTACCGGCAAGGATTTTGCCCAGAGTATGGAGGATTTCTTGCCATTGGTGAAGAGGAAACCATTCTTCAAGAACCTGTCACTCATATATGGTAAAATCCAGAAGCTTGATGTGCCTCGATTGACTGAACCGAATCAAGCGATTTTTGTCGCGCAGTGCGAACGTGGCAAGCTCGATATAACGGTCTGGCTGGACGAGAAAGACAAGATTATAGGTTTATTGTTCAGGCCACATGAGCCAGGCATAGCCATCGCGGAGAAAAATGAAACTAAGCTGTTGCTGCCTTTTAAAGGCAGGTGGCTGGTCTTTTGGGGCGGCGACACCAAGGAGTTAAATATGCATCACGATGTTCCCAATCAGAAATTTGCTTTTGATTTCATTGGTGTGAGCGAAGATGGTGGAATGCACACAGGGGAGGGCAAAACCAACGAAGATTACTTTACTTTCGGCAGGGAGGTGCTGGCGCCGGCGGACGGGACAGTAACGGATGTGATTGACGGGGTCAGAGATAATGTGCCCGGGTCACTGAATCCGTATTCGGCATTGGGCAACGCGGTATTTATTGAGCATCGTGAGCACGAAGTGTCGATGCTGGCCCATCTGAAACTCGGCAGTATAAGAATAAAGGTCGGCGATAAGGTCAAAAGAGGGCAAGTCATGGGTCTTTGCGGAAATTCGGGAAACTCCTCGCAGCCACATTTGCATTACCACCTGCAGAATACGCCTGTAATTCAGGATGGGACGGGCATCAAGTGCTATTTTCATAAAGTGAACGTGATAGAAGACGGCAAGAAGGAGGAGAAGATTAATTATTCACCGATAAAAGGTGAGATTGTTGTTGTGGAATAGGCTTGGGAGGATGGGGTGGGGGCGGCGGAGTCAGTACTTCTTTCTGAATCTCGCGGCGGGGATGCTCATTAGCTTTCGGTATTTGGCGACGGTTCGTCTGGCGAGATTTTTGATGCCGGCCTCGGCCAATTTCTCACGTATCTGGTCGTCACTAAACGGCTTTGCCTTGTCTTCGGCGTCGATGATCCGCTGCAGTTCGCCCCTTATGGCTTCCCAGCTTCTTTGCTCACCGTTATCGGCTTCGGTGCCGCCGCTAAAGAATTTTCTAAGCGGCAGTATTCCCCGGGAGCACTGGATGTATTTACCGGCGACGGCCCTGGAGACGGTGGCAAGGTGGACGCCGACGTCATCCGCGACCTTAGCCATCGGCAGGGGTCTGAGATAGAGCTGGCCCTTGTCGAAGAACTCTCTTTGATGCTTTACGACGGAGCGTGTGACTTTTAGGAGGGTGTTTTTTCGCTGCTCGATTGCGTCTATAATCCATTGGGCGGAGCGGATATTATTTTGGAGGAACTTTTTTGTTTTTTGGGTGGTGGCGTTGTCTTTCGCCATCTTTGCGTAGTAGTTGTTTACTCTCAGTCCGGGGAGGCTGGAGTCCGCCAGCCGGACCACGTAGTCATCGGACTCACCCGCAGGTTCGACTATAACATCGGCAGTAACGGGGTGGTTCATGTTCCTGCCGATTTGCAGGCCCGGCGAGGTATCGAGCTTGGCTATCCTTTCAATGGCCTGATTGACCATTTCGATGTCGCAGTTCATTTTCTTAGCAATATCGGGCAAGCGATTCTGGAGCAACTCGTCCATATGGGCGGAGATCAAACGGCTCTCGAAGCCCATATCGTCGGTGCTCTGTGCCATCTGGATCAGCAGGCATTCTTTCAAATCGCGTGCGCCCACGCCGGCGGGTTCCAACCTTTGGACAAGCGGCAGGGCCTTTTTTAAATCGTCGAGGGTGAATGCGGCGTGGTCTTTGATGTGCAACTGCTCGAGTCTTACGGTCAGGTATCCTCTGTCATCGATATAGTCTATGATTGTGCTGCCGGCTTTTTTCACCGCCTCCTCGGCATCGACCAGACGCCACTGCTCGGCGAGGTGCTCGTGGAGTGACTGAGGCGGAGCGGCGGTATTTTTTATTGCTTCAAGTTTTTGGTCGGGTTCGTCGGTGTCGTAGCGACGTCTGAAGGGCGCGGCCTGCGTCATATAATCTCTGTAGTCGTCATCGAGGTTTTCGATGCGCTGGAAATCTTCGCCTTTGTTGGCGTCGGTGGTGACAACAAGATCCCGCTCCGCGATATCGTCGGTGGGCTCCTGCTCAGCGGGAGGTGCCTGCTCGGGAGTCGAGGGCTCTTCCAATTCAAGGACGGGGTTGCTGTTAAGCTCCTGTTCGATTCTTTCCTGAAGGGCAAGGATTGGAAGCTGGAGAATTTCCATAGACTGAATCATGCGCGGAGCAAGCTTCATTTTCTGCTCCAGCCGCATATCGGGTCGCATTTCCAGCTTCATAATTTCACCCTAAGCCTTTTTGCTCATTTTCCCCTCGGCTGCATCCTTGACAATTTTATTATATCATACATATTTTGAGGTGTGTTAACAATATTGTGGTGAAGAGAAAAATTACTTTAGTTGGCGCTTTCCGATTATAGCATCGGTAAGCATTTTAGGGGCTGGATATTCGCAGATGCCGCCGGTCGGCAGGAGTGGTCGCGAATATTGTAAGAATTGAACCTCGAATAATAATTCAGGTCAAATTTCAACTCCCAATTCTTTCCGAATCAGACAGCCATCGCAAGGACAAAATGCGCGGATGTTTTGCTCGGGGGTGACGGGCGGCACCTCGCAGCCCGGCATTAAGATGAACTTTTCCCCGCCGGTATCAATGCACTGCTTTGCCGCTTCGGCGACGTCTTCGGGGCCGGCCTGCAGCAGGACTGCGGAAGGGTCGAAATTACCGCACAGGGTGATTTCCGGTCCAACAAGCTTCCTTGCTTCGCCGAGAGGGACTATCCAGTCGACGTCGATAATATCCGCGCCGCTCTTGGCCATGTGTTGGATAATGTGGTTTATGTTGCCGCAGATATGCAGTTTTACCGAGGCCCCGGCTTGGTGAATTGCTGAAACGAGCTGTTGTTCAGCGGGCAAGGCGTATTTGACGTACAAATCGGGTCCGATCAATCCCGCCGCAGCGTCTCCAATTCCAATCATATCCGCGCCGGCCCGGACCTGGGCAAGGGCGAAGGCGATTGCGTTGGCCGTGATTACCTTGGTCGCTTCGAGAAACATCTCAGGCTCATCCATAAGGCTCAGCAAGGCCTTCTCAACGCCGCACAGGTCGGCATATTCGGCAAAAGGCCCTTCCACCCAGCCAAGTACGCTGTGTGTCTGCCCTATTTCGGCAACCAGCCTGGCAACGCTTTCGACTCGCTGTTTCATCCGATCGCAGTTTTCAATGTCAAGGGGTTTCAGATTCGATATATCCTGCAGGCTTTTTATAAGACAATCTTTGGGCTTTCCCACGCCGTCCTGAGGGTAGTTAAATTCCATCCCGTAGCCAGCCGCCTCGCGCCAGGGGTCGCTGATTGTGCTAATCTGGTCCAGATTAAACGCCTTGGTAACCGCGAGCTGTGCCTCTACCAGCACGTCGCCATCCAGGTAGTAATCTCGGTAGCTGCGGCGGATGTAATTCGCGGCCCAAGCCATAAAGATGGGAGTAACAGCGGGCCGGTCATAAGGATCACCGTTTAAAATAGCGTAAATTCTTTCTTTGGGAGTCATAAACCAGCCTTTGAAAGTAATCCGACGAAATTCAAATTGTAATTGAGAAGAGCAACACACCCATCACTGCATTTTTTGTCGGCCTCTGATAGCATCCGTGAGTATCTTGCCGCTTGCGTATTCGATAGTGCCGCCGGTGGGAAGCCCTCTCGCCAGGCGGGTGATTTTGACGCCGGTATCTTTCAGCAGCGAGCTTATGTAAAGCGCTGTTCCGTCGCCGGCCATATTGGGATTGGTTGCCATAATGATTTCTTTCACATCGCCATCGCGCACCCTCTTAACAAGCTGTTCGATGGTCAAATCGCTCGGCTCTACGCCCTCAAGCGGGGCGATGTGTCCACCGAGGACGTGATAGACCCACTTACACGCGCCGGTCTTCTCAAGGGCCACAACGTCTTTGGGCTGCTCGACGACGCAGATTATGTCTTTATCCCGCCGGGCGTCCGAGCAGATTTTACAAACTTTATCCTCCGACAGGTTGTAACAGACCTCGCAGCGCTTAATCTTCGTCTTAACGTCCCCAATCGCCTTCGCAAGAGCCATAGCGTCATGCGGGGCGGCCCTAAGTATATAAAACGCCAGCCGTTCGGCCGTCTTGGGGCCGACGCCCGGCAGCTTGCCAAACTCCTCTATAAG
>CP070830.1:699530-702141 GCA_020344865.1 Planctomycetota bacterium | reverse complement strand
TCAACGAGGGCGCCTTCACCCATGTTCATAACGCCCAAATCGATATAGACGTCGGACTTTTTCCACTGTGCTCCGACATGGGCTTTGGAGGTTAGAAAGAGCGTATCGGGGTGCTGATTATAAATGAACATATCGTACGGCAGTTGGCCGGTCTGATACAGGGCCCGATTGACCGCGTGGACGATGAAAAAGCTGTTTGGGTGGCGGCGATAGGCGGCGAGCACCTGCGGCCACATCCTGTTGTAGGCGTAGTAATCGGCCTGAAGTATGGTTTTTAGTTCGTTGTTGTGAAAAGAAAGGATTGCAGCACCGGCCAGCACGAACAGTATGGCTGATTCGACAGACCATTTGAAAACGGGCGATGCCTTGTACCACGAAGACAGGCTCGAGCGCAGCTTTGAGGGTTTTCTGGGAGGCTTTCGTTTAATCTTTTCCCTCGGGGATAATCGCCAGAGTCCCCAGGCAAACACCGTCAAGGGCGGCAGCAGATAAAGGACATAAACTGCTTCTACCATTTTTCTGCGTGTCTCGTGGGACAGAGTTTTATCGGAGAAAGGTAATAAATCGGTGAAGGCCTCGGTCGTGCTTATATTACAAACAAGTACTCCGATAACATAGGTAATGATGGCAGCGGAAACCAAATAAACCAGGCTCAACTGCCAGCGGCGACCGAAGAGCAATTCGTAAATCGTGCAGAGTAGCGCAAAGAGCAGATAGGCCCCGCCGGCGATTGCATACAGAATTACGGACAGGACAAGAAATACAGGCAGACGAGGCAGCCTGGTATCTGAGGTCGCCTTCAGATACAGACATACAAAAAGCAGCGACGCAAGCAGGGCTGTCGTTGTGACGAAGTGATATGTGTATGCGGTGTACGTGATGAGCACAAGAGCGGCGGGAATAAAGCGAAGTAAACGAAGTGATGGGGCTTTTATCCGCTTTAAGAGATAGTCGGTACAGGCGCAAATCAGCCAGGCCTGTATTGCAACGACAAGCGCTCCGGCCCAGCCGATGTAGAACAGCTGAGACACAAAGGCCGAGAGGTATTCTACGAGTCCACCCGGGTCGGGTGCAAGATGGCGGAAAAAGGCCCAGGTTCGGAAGAAGGCTGGGAAATTTGTGATAGCCTGTCCGCCGTGATAAATGAGACGCAGGTCTACCCACAGCCATACGTACAGGTAGAAAAGGACAAAGAAAAGCAGGCTGCGGAGCGGCCTTGCGCGGTTTTGGCTTAATAATTTACGAAACAAATTAGACATCAGCTTAGCTGCCCCCATTTTTTACAGGCCGCGGTATGAAGGCTGTGTTTTCCATAATAGTGCTCTGGTTAAAAGGTCACTGCTTTGAGCTGAATACTTAGCACAAAATAAGAAACAAAACTGTCAGATACCTGTCGGCAAATTAAACTTAATGAGCATAGCAGTTAATATGGGGCATTATAGCATACTGTTGTAGGGAATGCACATCTTCGGGCGCGATTTGAGCCGGCGGGATTCTCAGCCTTTTATTCGCGCTGCTGCCACGGCTCATAACCGGGTGTTTCGCCGGGTACAGGAGTGGCCATGGTTATAGGCAAATCTGCGGTTATTTTTTGAGGGCTGCGAACAACACGTCCGAGTTTTTCACCTTTGATTTTGACGGGCTCGGTGACAAGTTCGGGGACGCTGTAAGTTTCGAGGCAGGAGTCATAGAACTCAGGGTCTTTCTGTGGCATAAGCACCGGTTTGTAAACGTTGCCGTCCCGGTCGATGTAGCTGAAGTATGACTTGGTGAATACTCCGTAATCTCTTTTGCTGCTGAAGGCAATCCATCGGCCGTTGCTGGACCAACTGTGCCAGGATTCGCTCTGGTCGCTGTTGATATCCAGCCGCCTGTATTTGTACTGCCCCGTCCGTGCCGCTTGCAGGTCCATAAGGTAAAGGTCGCTGGTTTGCTGATAGACGGGGAAGCACCCGTAGCTGCACATACAGAACAGCAGCCAGCACCCGTCGGGGCTGATGCGCGGCTCAAGGATACTCAGGCCCGTATCGTCGGCCGAAAGGACTGTTTCGAGCGTGCCCCACGTGTCGGTATTGATGTCGTAACTTATTCTGAGCAGGTCATATTTGATTTGGTCGTAGTTATCGGGAATCATTTTTTTTCGGTCCTGCCACCATATTGGAGCGCTGCAGAAATACAGGTATCGGCCGTCCGGTGACCAGGCGGGATATGTTTCGAGCCGGTCCTTGTTGGCAAGGGCGGGCGAGGTCTTTACCTTGCCGGAGTCGAGTGAGTAATAGGCAACCAGGGAGTCGAGGTCGATGACGTCGCGGACCTCGTCTCTGGCGGAATGAAAGAACTGTCCCACGTAATTGACTGAATACGCGGCGAGCCGGCCGCTTGGGTGCCATGTGGTATACCCGAATTTTGTTCCAATCTTACTGACCGAGCCGTCTTCGGCGAGAATGGCGCTGCTGCCGTATTTTTCGCTGCGGATGCCGATTAGCATTCTGTCCGTACGGTTGTTGCAGAACGCGTGGCAGTTCAGACAGCCTCGCCTGTAGTATCCGTTGTGCAGTATGATGGATTCTTCGAAAGTTTCGAGGTTGCGCTGATAGATGCCCATGTCCTT
>CP070830.1:695579-699430 GCA_020344865.1 Planctomycetota bacterium | reverse complement strand
TGCATAGCCTCGGCGGTCTGCGGGTCAAGCGATTCAGACAGATGCGTCCTCCAGTCCAGATTCGTCCGCGCAACGCTCAGTTTCCTGTCCCTTTCTGCGGCGCCTTTCAACCCGCGGGCGACATCGGCTGCGTGTGCCGCAATCTTAGTAGCTATCACGCCGGCTCGGACATCGTCGGCATTCGGAAGACCAAGATGCTCTTTAGGGGTAACGTAGCACAAAAAAGAGGCCCCGTAAAACGCCGCTGCAGTCCCGCCGATTGCAGATGTGATATGGTCATAGCCCGGTGCAATATCCGTCACGATAGGACCGAGGACATAGAATGGGGCGCCGTGACAGACCCCTTGTGCTATCTCCATATTGTATTGTATTTGGTCAAATGGTATGTGCCCCGGCCCCTCGACCATAACCTGACAGCCCGCTTCCTGCGCCCGCTTCGTCAGCTCGCCGATGGTCCTAAGTTCTGCGATTTGCGCCTCGTCGGTGGCGTCCGCCAGACACCCCGGCCGAAGACCGTCGCCGAGCGAAAAGCAGACATCGTACTCTCTCATTATCCCGCACAAATCATCGAACATCTCATACAAGGGATTTTGCTTATTGTGGTGCAGCATCCATTTGGCCAATAGCGCTCCGCCCCGGCTGACGATACCCGCGACCCGGCTTTCAATCAGCGGCAGATGCTCTCTTAATACCCCGGCGTGAACGGTAAAAAAATCAACGCCCTGTTTGGCCTGTTTCTCGATAACTTCAAAGATAATCTTCCAGTCTATCTCTTCAACGTCCCTGCCTTCTATTATCTGGTATATTGGGACCGTCCCGAAAGGAACCGGGCACCGTGCCAAAAGTTGCTCTCGAATGCTATCAAGGTCGCCGCCCGTGCTCAAATCCATAACGGTGTCGGCCCCGACGTCGAGAGCGGCCTGCAGCTTTTCGATTTCAGCCTCGACCGATGAGCTTACGCTGCTGGTACCGATATTTGCATTTACCTTCGTAGTGAGTAGTCGCCCGATACCGGCCGGCTTCAAATTGTCTTTCAAGTGCAGTTTATTCGCCGGTATCACCACCCGCCCCGCAGCAACCTCGTCTCGAACAAGCTCGGCATCGACACTCTCTGTCTTAGCGACAAATTTGACTTCGTCACTGATTGTGCCGGTCCGTGCGATTTGTAATTGAGTTGCCACGACTCAGTTCCCTGTAAAAACAAAAATCGCTTCGCAGTCCACAGGACGCCTTGCGGCGGAAGCGATTTAATCGTTGGCCCTTAATTTAATCACTTTCCTACGCAGGCCTCGCGCCCTCAGGCACTTATCCTGATCAGGTTCAAAGGGTTTTATCTCAGGCCCGCTTGTCCATAGGCCACCCCTAGTGAACTGCCCTTATTATAGCTTGCTCGGCCCGCCCGTCAAACAAGTATTTAACGAGCCTACGAAAACATGTGTGGGCAGCTGCGGGTCAATATCTTGAAGCCGGTTTGTGTTACGAGGACATCGTCTTCGATTCTGACACCGAGCTTTCCGGGGATATAAACGCCGGGTTCGATTGTAATAATCTGGCCGGCCTTTAATTTGCCTTTGTTTTCGGTGTTTAGAAAGGGATTTTCATGTATTTCTATGCCGAGGCCGTGTCCAGTCCCGTGGCCGTAAACCGGCAAATCGTGTTTGGCTATTACCTCTCTCGCGACTGAATCGACCCGCTTTATTGCGACCCCCGCTTTAACCATCTTTATGGCGGCAGTCTGGGCCTTCTGCACGGCGTCATAGACCTTTTTATAAAATTCAATGTTGCGGGGTCTGCCGACCACAAAGCATCTGGTCAAATCGCAGCAATAGCCCTTGTATCTCGCGCCGAAATCTACAAGTATGTAATCGTCCCGCCTGAGCTTTCTGCCGCTCGGCTGATGATGGGGACGTGAGCCATTCGCGCCGAAGGCAACGATTGTCTCGAAGCTGGTTTGAGCCCCCAACTTGCGAATCTGAAAGTCCAGCCTGCCCGCGAATTCGCTTTCTGTTATCCCCGTTTTTATGTACCTGCGAGCCTGTTTAAGTGCCTGCGACGCGATTCGCCCGGCCGCCCTTATAGCGGCAATCTCCCCGGCGTCCTTGCTGCTGCGCGCACCTTCGACGATGTTAGCGGTTTTTTTGAGCGTTCTGCCGGTCTTTTTCTGCAGCGCCTCGAAATCGGCCAGCGTAGTGGAATTCTCTACGGCGGCCGATTTTACCACTTTCAATTTCTGAAGTAACCTCGACGCCGCTTCGGGCAGGGCGGTGTCCCGCTCAATTATTCTGCAGGCGCGACACTCACCCTGGGCCTGCTCGGTGTACCTGCTGTCGGTCAAAAGATAAACCGCTCTGGCGGCGATTACCGCCCAGCTGTCACCGCCCAGAAAACCGGTCATGTAGGTCACATTGGCGGGTTTCGTGACCACCAGAGAGCCTGTCTTTTTGCTCTTCAGCAGGCGGCGAACCGTCCTGGCGCGTCTTTTTATTGTTTCGGTGTTCATTTTTTTTCTGGCCGCCGCCGGCCCAATAGCCCAATTAAACGGCGGATATAGCCGGTTAGCCTCATCCCGGAAAAAGTTTTTTTGTCGAGGCGTTTGGCTTTATGCGGTTTTATTTTTATATTTTTATTAGAAAGAACCTGCTGGGGAGGAAAGCCGGTCAACGAGACAATCGTAGCGGCTGCTGGTGTTTTCCGCAAGGGGAAAAACTTTCTGCACCGAGCAATTCCACAAGACGGGACGACACACGTCGTCCTTTTTTTATGTCTTGTCGTCGTCGTTTGTTGCCATTAGAATGGGCTTCTTTGAATTTGCTCTTGGAACCGGTGGTTGTTAGGCTATGATACTACCCATTCGCACAAACATTCGCCCGCGGCGGACGCCTTACGCAAATTACGCGATAATAGCCGCCAACATTATTATTTTTCTCCTCGAATATCATATAGACCCCCATACGGGGAGTGTAGGATTTCGCCCCTGGGTACGACAGTTCATGCTCGTTCCGAGCCGCCCGTACCTCTGGCAGTTCATAAGCTACGCGTTTCTGCACGGCGGCCTTATGCACATCTTCTTTAATATGTTCTTTCTGTACCTGTTCGGCAACAATGTAAACGACAAGCTCGGCACGACCGGCTATGTCTGTTTCTATCTGGGCGGGGCGGTATTTAGCGGTATAGGGCACACGCTGATGAGCAGCCATCCCGTTCTCGGGGCCAGCGGGGCCGTGGCGGCGGTAACGGGCGCTTATCTGGTGCTGTTTCCCCAGACCCTGATAACCGTTATATACTGGTTCATCTTCATCGGCACGATGGAGCTGCCCGCATTGTACTTTATCGCCTTTAAAATGATTCTGATTGATAATCTTATAATCCGTGTCACAGCTTACGTTGCCTATGATGCGCACCTGGCCGGATACGCCTTCGGAATTGCCGCTCTGCTGCTTATGCTCGGCACCGGCCTGATTACGGGCAGCGGTCTCGACTTGTGGGCGATGTTAAAACGATGGAACCAGCGGCGCCGCTATCGCGATGTCGTCGCAGGCGGCTATGACCCCTTTACCGGCCGGACAACACGCCCAATAAAGGTAAAACAAGTAAAGAAAACCGCCGCCCAGAAGCAGCACGAACAAAGAATCTATGACCTCCGCAGCGAGATTGCGAGCCGTATTGACCAGCGCAATCTGCCCGCAGCCGCCGAGCTCTACCTGGAGCTTATAACGCTCGACAGTAAGCAGGTCCCCCCGCGTCAATACCTGCTGGATATTGCCAACCAGCTTGCCAGCGAGAATAAGCCCGCCGAGGCGGCCCAGGCCTACGAAAAGTTCCTTACCCACTACGGCACCTACGAGTACGCC
>CP070830.1:692700-695479 GCA_020344865.1 Planctomycetota bacterium | reverse complement strand
TACAGAGAAGAAGATATCGACTGGGAGAAGGTAAGAGAAGAAATAGCTGAACTTCGCGGTAAAATTGAACGGCTGGGCAACGTCAATTTAGACGCGATAGCCGAACAGGAGAACCTCGAAAAGCGGTATGAGTTTTTGAGCAGTCAGATTGAGGACCTGAATAAGAGCAGGACCCAACTGCAGCAATTAATAACGCGTCTTAACAAAATGAGCCGGGAAAGATTTGTGAAGACCTTTGAGGAAATCAGGGTTCACTTCCAGCAGATATTCCGCAAGCTGTTCGGCGGAGGTAAAGCTGATATACTGCTCGAGGATGATGAAGACATTCTCGAGGCGGGGATAGAGATAGTGGCCCGGCCGCCCGGCAAGGAGACAATGAGTATTTCACTTCTGAGCGGCGGCGAGAAGGCACTGACGGCAATTGCGCTTCTATTTGCGGTTTTCAAGACAAAGCCGTCACCATTCTGTTTTTTGGACGAAATTGATGCGGCACTGGATGAGGCGAATAATGAGCGTTTCAACCTGCTGCTGCGGGAATTTCAAAAGGAGTCTCAGTTTATAGTAATCACGCACGCCAAGCGGACGATGAGTATCGCTGATGTGCTTTACGGTATCACGATGCAAACACGGGGTGTCAGCAAGAAGATAGGCGTTAAATTCGGCGAATACGACGAAGAGGAAGAAAAGGCTGCGGTAGCGTGACCTTATCCTCTTGTGCTCCCGGCGTATTGCACCTACCGGCGAGGAGGGGCAGTTTTATTCGATTCTATCTGACGAGGGTGTCGAACACTTGTACATGCGACCAATTGTCCTTGTTTTCCTCAATAAACCGGAGGTGGGTGTCGGCCGTCTGGTATTGGTCGTGGAACCTTTCGGCTCTAAAGATGATATGCAGGCCCACATGGAAGTCACGAACGTTAACCGGGCGGTCCAGTTCCTCAGCTAAAGTTCCGGCGGCAAAAAACACAACACCCGGATGGTCTTTAAGGTATTGGTGGCAGGAATCAACCAGCCTATTCTTTGCAGCCTGGGAACCGTCTTTTAGCGTGAAGTATACGTTGTGAGCCAGCATTGGTTCTTTAGTACGGCTGCAGCCGGCAAATTGCCCGCCAGCACACCCGCATACCGAAAGAAAAAACATAATTGTCAAAGTGAGGAGTCTTTTGCCCATAATTGCCTTGCCCTTTCAGAAAAAAATTGTCTTCAAAACTAATATATGTGAACGTCACACCAAAGTCAACATATCTGCCTGCGTGTTCGTGCTCTGCAGACAGTGGTGCCGGAGTGTTCGGCTTTAAGAGAATTAGGCTATGCAAAAGGCCAGAAAGGTGATAGATTAATTTGGCAGGTAATACGTTTCTGTTTTTGTATGTATTGAGACCCTACAGAGAGAACACGCTGTGTCGGCAAAACCGCAACAAGATAACCACCGACCATTCAGCAGCGAGAGTGCGGGGGCGAATAAGAAGCTATTTACAGAATCGGTTCTACTGGCTGGACTTATGGTAATTGTCTGCGGGGTTGTTGTTGCGGCGCACTGGCCTGCTTTATCAGCGGAGGCGCAGTCTTTTGACGACCATCAGTACCTTTACGGAAACAAACTGGTCCAAAATCCGGGCTGGATATCGGCGAAGCGGTTTTTGGGTGAGGTTTTTGCTCCTTCAACTGTGCGAGGTTATTACCAGCCTTTGACGATGATTTCGCTGATGGTGGACTGCGCTATCGGTGGCGGGCCGGACAATCTGATGACTTTTCATCTGACGAGTCTGATTCTGCACGTTATTAACACGGCACTGGTAATTGTGCTGTTGTATACGCTATTCGGCAAGGTCTGGCCGGCAGCGATAGCGGGGCTGCTGTTCGGCGTGCATCCACTGACCGTAGAGACGGTTGTGTGCATTGCGGAGCGTAAGACGGTGTTGGCATCGTTCTTTGCCCTGTGCTGTATGATTATCTATGTCTGGTACACCCGAAAGAAAGATTGGAAGGCTTACGCAGGCTGTATTTTGATGTATGTTTTGGCCCTGATGTCCAAGCCGACTACGGTGCCTTTGCCAGCCTTGCTGCTTGTGCTTGACTTTTGGCCTCTTCGGCGCCGGTTCAGACAGGCACTATTAGAAAAAGTGCCGCTGTTGGTTATTGGGGGCATCTTTGCGGTTATCACGGTCATTTCGCAGGGACGCACGGCGGAGGTGGCAATGCCCAGTGAATACAGCCCTGTGCGAATCCCGTTAATTCTCTGTCATAATATTATTTTCTACCTTCATAAAATCATCTGGCCTGTCAAACTTTCGGCCTACTACCGGTATCCAAGTCCGTTGTCGGTTTCAAACTCGATGGTACTGGCCGGAGTAATAGGAACATGTATTTTGATACCGGCGTTGCTGGTTTGTCTGCGCTGGACTCGGGCGATTCTTACGGGATGGCTGTTTTTCTTCGTGGCAATCCTTCCCACAATGGGAGTCATAAGTTTCACCTATTCTATCGCAGCAGACAGATACGCTTACTTACCATCCGTTGGACTGTTGTTGGTGGTGGCGTGGTTGATTGGTGTATTGTGGGAACGTATTGCAGGTACGTCCATCGGCCGCATAGCAGTAGTAGCTGTTGTGCTGGCAGCAGGTTTTTCAGAGTTCGTGGTTACACGGCGCTACCTGTTCGAATGGAGGGACACAGAGAGTCACATTCGACATATGTTTGCACTGGCGCCGAATTCGACGGTACTTCATAACTTTTCGGGTATCGTTTTGTACAGACAGGGCAAAATCGAACAGGCCAT
>CP070830.1:688923-692600 GCA_020344865.1 Planctomycetota bacterium | reverse complement strand
GAGCGAGGCCTTGTAGAGGAGCAGCTTCTGTGAGCTGACGGCGGAGCGCTTGAAGCAGCACATGCAGAGGAAACCCTGTCGGTTGATGTTGTGGTCGCCGGACCCGTCAGACTGGTCGTAGAGATTGAGCGGGATGGTGAGTCTGGGGGGCTTCGAGTCGGCCTCTTTGCACCTTTCGTAGACGTCGGCGCAGACGGGGCGTCTGTTTTTGTTCATTTGCTTGATTCTGGCGGGTTCGAGCAGGTCCCTTCTGGAAGCGGGGCAGGCGCATCTGTGAATTACGAGGTCGGGCGAGATTCTGTGAGGGAAGCAGAGGACAGCGCGGTCGGCCTCGAAGCTGTGTGGTATTTCGTTTATGGCCAGTGCGATGACCTCTCTTAGGTTGAGACTTTTGAGCTCGGTCGAGAGCAAAGCGAGCTGCTCTGCGGCGGCCTTCATTTCCTTGCTGGTGTGGAGGCGATAGGCGATGACATCCCTGCTGGAAATCATGCTTACGGGCTGGCCGTCTTCGATGACGGGCAGGTGTCTGATTGTGTGCTCGGCCATAAGCTGCTCGATTTGTTCGATTGTATCGTCGAGGGAGCAGGATATGGGGTTGGTGGTCATGATATCGCGAACGAGGACGTCGTTCGGCGTCTTCGATCTGGTTGTTACTTTGGCGAGTATGTCACGCTCGGTGAGTACGCCGGTGAATTTATCCTGGTCGTCGAGGACCACGAGGCAGCCTATCTGGTGGTTTCTCATTTTCTTCGTGGCTTTGGCGATGGTGTCGTCCTCTTTGATTGTGAAGAGCTTGCGCGGCTGCTTTGTGATGTGCTGAATGTCCCGGACTGTCGGTACCCACATATTCTTTTTCCTGTCGGTTGATTTTCCTGCTCAGTGCATTTATCGGATAAAAATGGGGGGCTGGTTACCGAAAAATACGGTTGTATGGGCGTTTTTGTGAGGAAAAGCGAGGGTATTTTGTCAGATTTAGAGAAATGGCACGTCCGGGAAAAATACGGTAGTGGTTATCGGCGCCATTCGGGCTTGCGGACCATCAGAGGGGGCATATGCTGCGAATTGCGGGTTCGATTTGCTTTGGCGGCGCAGCTTCTGCCGTTCGGATACCAAGTTATATTGAATTTGGGGATGCCCAGGGCCTGGTAGATGTCCTTCGGAGCGACGGACCTTAAATTCCAAGGCAGCTTATTTTTTTTGGATTTTCGAAACATATCGGTCTTATTCCAGTGAGGGTGCGGCAAGTATACGCATCACCCTCCTATCGGCCAATTGGCGGCGGGACTTTTGGTAAAAGCGGTTTTTTGGCGCAAGAAGCGGGGTGTTGGCGAGTAAGTTGGCAATTCAGAGGTTGACGGGTATATTTCGTTCGGCGAGGTATTCCTTCATCCGGCGTATTGTGAAGGTTCCGAAATGCGCGATTGAGGCGACGAGGACGGCGTCGGCGCGGGCCTGCGTTATGGCGTCGTAGAGGTGTTCGAGGGTTCCTGCGCCGCCGGAGGCAATGACGGGCAGAGAGACGGCATCGGCTATCGCTTTGGTCATTGGGATATCGTAGCCGGCCTGCGTGCCGTCGGCGTCCATGCTTGTGGGTAGGATTTGGCCGGCGCCGAGGTCCTGGACCTTTTTGGCCCATTCGACGGCATCGATTCCGGTACCGGCGGTGCCGCCGGCGACCATAACTTCGAAGCCGGAGGGCAGTTGGGCGTTGCTATTTGTATCGATGGCGACAGTGATTTTGTCGCTGCCGAATTCCTTGGCGGCCTCTTTAATGAAGTCGGGATTTTTGACGGCGGCGGTGTTGACGGACACACCGGATGCGCCGATATTTATGAGCTCTTCGACGGCGCTGCAATCGGCGATTCCACCGCCCACGGTCAGGGGGATTGTACACTTCTCGACGGTTCTTTTTACGGCATTGAGGAGGGTCTTTCTTTTTTCGATGGTTGCAGTGATATCGAGGAAGACGAGCTCGTCGGCACCGGCCTTGCTGTATGCGGCGGCGTTTTCGGCGGGGTCGCCGACGTCTTTGAGCTGTACGAAGTTGACGCCTTTGACGAGTCGGCCATTTTTTACGTCCAAACAGGGGATAATTCTTCTGTAATCCATTTTTTCGATCCTGACTTTATGTACTGATACTAAAAATTCCGGCTTTAAGGCCGGCGAAGGAGTATACCAAATTATTTTAGGCGATGCGAAAAAAAGCTTGACTAAAAGGCGTGGCCGTGTTAGGTTCGAAACAGGATTTGACAGGGTAGTGGTTTTTTTGGAGGGTACAAGAATGGCAGAGGCTAAAAAGGCCCGCGCCGGGCACGACAAGCACCTGTGCTATGTGGGCAAACTGAGGGCGTATAAAACAGTCGTGGAGCAGTGCAGGTTTTTTTTTAAGGCGGGCGGGCGCAGCCTTTGCAAACAGGTGAAGCTGTGAGGCAGTTACTGTTCGGGGATTGAATGAAGTACATGTGTAATTGTACTTCCCGGGGCGGTTTTGGCATAGATTTAGTTTTGTTTAGTGCAAGGGTAATTATGCCCGGTCAAGGATAAAGACGCAATTCATCACCCTCCTCCGAAGCCGGTCAGTCCTTAAGATGGCCGGCTTTTTTTTTATGGTCAGGACCGGAAGGAGAGAGTTGTTAGAGTAGGCGCGGGATTGTGCAGCAGGGTTTAAGATTTAATGAGGTGAAGGGTCAAAGTGCAAGTGGTGGGATTTACCATATTATTTGCTGGAGGTCGCTCCAGTTTGTAGGCTGCAGGTCAAGTTCGAGCAGTTCGATACTGGTGACGAGCCACTGGTCATCGGGCTGTTTTTGGAGGGTCATTTCGACCTTTGTCAGGACTCGTTGTTTGTATGCCTGAGCTACGTAACCTCGCTGGTCGAATACGACGCGTACGGTGAAGATTGCGACGGCTTGGGTACCGGATATGTCGATGGAGACGATTCTTGCTATGTTTTTATCAACGAGCGGCCCCGATAATTTTCTTTTGCAGTAGTAAATGAAAGGTTTTTTGCTTTTGTGGAATGAGTCGCTGTAGTTATCGGCGATAATCGGCTCAATTGCGTCGGCGTTTTCATCCTCTACAGCCGTAACGGCGGTATCTATTACGGCTTTTATTTTTTCGAGGTCTGTTTCGACGAGGTGGTCGAGGCCGAAGGCCAGAAGCGCCAGGAGGGGCGGGAGCAGCCAGAGGTACAGACGTTTTTTCCCCTCGATTGTTCGGTGCAGAACGAGCACGACGATAAGGGCGATAACGGCTGTCACCAGCAGTGTCCAGGGTTGTTCAAAAATGTTCCACATTCAGAAACCGGTTTTTTGACTGGTTATTCTTTCTCGTGTAGGCATTTATAAGCCATCAACACCAACTCTGCTACCATTTTATTTTCTTCAGGCGGCGGGTTTTTTTGTGGTTGGTCATATCGGGGGCGAGGGCCGTTACGGTTATAAAGGCATCCGCTAAAGAGGTCGTATCGGTGGAGTTTTGTTCGTGTCGGTGTGGCCCTCCGGCGAGCTGGAAGACGGTCTGGCCGTGTTCATTCTGCTGTGGGATGTAGTACTCTTGAAAGCCTTCGGTGGACTGGGGGACGACTTTTATTCCCTTCGGGCGGCCCTGTGAAAGTAACGGGACATTGATGTTAATTACTTCGCCACTTTCAAGTGGGAGCATTTTTTTGAGTATTT
>CP070830.1:683996-688823 GCA_020344865.1 Planctomycetota bacterium | reverse complement strand
GTAGCAGCGTAGCACAGCGAAAACAAAAGCATCACGGCAAACAAACCGCCAAATCTTCTTTGTCGAGCGGCAGTAAACAACAGCCCCGCACCGAGCAGGTGTGCTACAAAAAGTATTCGCTCCGTGTTCACCCACTTGTCGGCAAGCTGTCCGGCAACCAGCGGCGAGATGATGCACGCTAATGGCAGGGTCGCGTAGATCCAGCCGGTTTGCTTGCCGCTGAACTTCAGCGGCCCCAACAAGCGAGCCGCCAAAACCGGCGCCCAAGCCCCCCAAATCGCATACTCCAAGAACATCATTAAGCTCAAACTAATGTACAACTGCCAGCTCATTGTCTTCTCCTTTACTGCATCTAATAACTGGAAACTCTCACACTAATAATAACAAACTGCTGCTTCCTAACAAGCTTGTTGACCGGCAGACCGGCCCTCGTAGTATTGTTCCAAGAACTTCAGCCACTTCGCCCAGGCCCTGTTGTAAATCTCACGGCTGACCAAAAAACTGCCGTTATGGCTGCCGAAAAGCTCCACAAACTCCTTGGGCTCATTGGCCGCCTCATACAACTCCAAACCGAATTCAAAAGGCACAATCTCATCATTTCGGCTGTGAATTATCAGCACCGGACAACGAACCTTCCTGATATAATCGATGGTGCTGTAGCTAAACCTCGCGAACCATCGGACGGGCATATAGGGGTAAAACTTCCTGCCCATATCAACGTATGATGTAAAACCGCTTTCGATAATCAAAGCCCCCGCATCGACTTTGCCCGCCAACTGTGCCGCGATGCTCCCTCCGAGACTCCTTCCAAAAATAATAATCCTGTTTGCCGGGACATTTTTTACTTTGGTCAGCCAGTTGTACGCTGCCATAGCGTCCAAATATGTCCCCTCCTCGCTTGGCTTGCCCTCGCTGTCACCGTAGCCGCGATAGTCAAAAATAAAACAACCCAATCCCAGATTATGAAGGATATCTATACTGTCCAGACGGTGCATCATGTTACCGCCGTTGCCGTGGCAAAACAGCACCGTCAGCCCGGACTCCTCTGCCGGCACGAACCAACTGCTCAGTTGTACGCCGTCGCCGGTTTTGAAAACCACATTTTCAAAGTCCAGCCCCAATTCATCCGGCGCGTAGCTGACTTCCCGTGTAGGGCTGTACGTAAACTTTGGCTGCATAAAGTAGAGCGCCCCACCCAGAGTCAGATAGGCGATAAGCAAAACTGCAATAATCTCCACAAATGTCAACATCCAGCTTGTAATCCTCATATTGAAGAGCTTAAGCTTTACGGCCAAAACTCACCCACTTATTCCGGCCGGACGACGTTCACGGTATTTTAATTTGCCCGTGTGCATAAAACAAGATACAATTTCCCTGTGATTAAAAGAAGAAAAACAATAGCCGTCAGGGCCGGAGCCGTAAAAATCGGCTCATCATCGCCGATTGTTGTCCAGTCGATGACGAAGGTCCCTACAGTTGATATTGCGCGCTGCGTCCGGCAGGTCAATCATCTCGTCTGTGCCGGCTGCCGCCTCGTCAGAATCGCCGTACCCACCCGCGCCGATACCGCTGCTTTTGCCAAAATTGTACAAAAGGTCACTGTCCCCCTGATTGCCGATGTCCATTTCAGCCCTAACCGGGCCATTGAAGCGATAGAAGCCGGAGCGGCCAAGATAAGATTAAACCCCGGAAATATAAAAGACACCAAAAGTATCCACCGAATTATAGACGCCGCCAAAATGCACAAAACCGCCATCAGAATTGGTGTAAACGAGGCAAGCATCAGAAACCTCAAAACGCAGGATGTCCCTGCCAAAAAACGCACTGCTCTGATGTTGAAGGAAATGAAAAAATATGTGGCGCTGTTTGAAAAACGCAGCTTTACTCAGCTTGTTCTAAGCGCGAAAAGCAGCGACTGCCAGCGGACCATCGAAATCAACCGTCTAATCGCTCAAACCTTCGACTACCCGATACACCTCGGCCTGACACACGCAGGCCTGCCTGAAGATGCGCAGATATCCTCTGCTATCACCTTGGGGGCGCTGCTCGCAGAAGGCATTGGCGACACCATCAGGGTGAGTGCTGCCGCAGACCCACTCGTCGAAACACAAATCGCAAAGCAGATTCTAATTGCGCTTGGCATGTATGGACCTGCCGAGCCGCATATCGAGCTCATAGTCTGCCCCAGTTGCGCCCGCGCACAGGTTGACATAGCCAGACTGGCGCGCCGGGTAAAGAAGAACCTGCCCGACATTAATAAACCTCTGCGCATCGCTGTGATGGGCTGCATCGTCAACGGCCCCGGCGAAGCCGCCGACGCCGACCTCGCCATCTGCGCCGCGAAGAAAAAGGCCTACGTCTACCGGAAAGGACGAAGAATCACGATAGTGTCGGAAAGCAGAATCATTCCCGAACTACTGAAACAATTGAAAAATCTGTAACCCAAATGACACAGGGATTGCCTGATTCATCTCAAGGGCGGCTCAAGAAAATATTCAAACGATTTCTTATCGCCGTTGTCTTCAGCATCGCCTTCGGATATATCGAAGCCGCCGTAGTTGTCTACCTGCGAGCAATCTTCTATCCCGACGGTTTTACCTTCCCCCTGACCGAATTTGGCATTGGCCCCCTATGGAAGCGTCTGCTGTTGACTGAAGTTGGCCGGGAAGCTGCCACGTTGGTTTTAATCCTTACCGCTTCATATCTGTTCGCCAGAGCACGCCGGCAGCAGGTCGCTTATTTCTTGACCATTTTTGCGGTCTGGGACATCTCTTACTACGTTTGGCTTAAAGTCTTACTGGACTGGCCCGCCACCATCATGGACTGGGACATACTGTTTCTAATACCAGTCCCCTGGGCTTCCCCCGTTCTGGCACCGGTCATTGTTTCCTTCGTAATGCTTATATGTGCGATGGTAATACTCTACCGTTGTTCGCTCGGCAAACCACTTGAGGCGAAACCACAGGATTTGGTTTGCCTTTCTCTCTGCGCCGTGCTTATGATTGTCTCGTTCTGCATCGCCGGCCTGCATATCACTAAGCCGGACTATCGGTCACATTTCCACTGGCCCTTGTTCGCCGTCGGTCTCGCAGTGGCGGCTGCACTGTTTCTAAAACGCCTCGCGAAATCCAAATAAACTCATTAAAACTGGGGAAATTAAGAACTGAACAGGAGACTCTCTGCGCAAGTGCTAAGTGGCGCTATCTCGCGGACGACCGAATCATTTAACGCCTATTGACCCTTGACGCATTCGCACCTGCCAACTTTGCATTTGGTGCCCGCCCCTTGCCCTCGTCAGGCCTGTGGGCCAATCCTTCGAACTTGCCGAAAATCATCTTCCCCGCAGAGGTCTGCAGCGAACTGGTCACGCTAAGGATTATGTTACGACCTATCCTATTTCGGGCGCCCTCGACAACAATCATTGTTCCATCGTCCAAGTAACCGATTCCCTGGTCGGCCTCCTCGCCCGGCTTGATAACCTTAACCTCCATCATCTCGCCAGGCAAAGCAATCACCTTCAGTGAGCTTGCCAAATCGTTTATGTTCACCACATCGACCTCACGGACCCGTGCGACCTTGCTTAGGTTGTAGTCTGTTGTCGCCAGCTTGCCGTTGCAGTGTTTGGTAAGCATCATAAGCTTCTGGTCAACACCTTCGACCTCCTCGACCTCCGGAACGATGCTGTCGTCTATCTCGACGTCAATCAAGGGGCTGCTTTGTATCCTGTGAAGGATGTCGAGCCCTCGCCTGCCGCGATTACGCTTCAGCTTGTCCGCGGAATCCGCTATTAGTTGAAGCTCATTGAGAACAAAACGCGGAATTACCAACGGGGCGTCAAACAGCCTGCTCTGATAAAGGTCCGCAATCCGACCGTCAACGATTGCCGAGGTATCCAGAATTAAAGGTCGGGAGCCCTTCGTCTGCTTTGCGAACTCAACGTACGGAATCACAAAACGAACGTCATCCTTCGTACGTATCACGACACTGATAGTCAGATAACATATACATATCCCCATCATCCATTTTATTGCTGTAACTGCCTCTGGAATTATGTTGACCTTGTATGAGGTCGTTATCATGTCGACCGCAGGCGCCAGCGCGACGCTGATAAGCATCCCAACCAGCAGACCGAAAAACACGCCAGCAAGGGCACTGAGTTTCCCTTTTGGCGTAAGAACGTCGAGAAGAAAGACAAACACGCCAAGACCCAGACCGCTCAAGATCACCGCCCAGAAACTTGGCGAATTCTCCTCCCTCGACACGGTTTCGGAACTTGCGTTGACAAATAATACCCCGATAATGACGAAGAAAAAGACGAATCTAAGAATCCAAAGTAACATCGCTATAAACCTCTCAAAGATATAATATTATGACAGTTCTTATTCAAAATCGGCTGAATTATACCTCATATCCAGCCCTTTTTCAATAATTATCTTGCCGCTCAACGGCCACAGTGAAAACCGCCATTTATGGGCTTGTCAAGCAGGTTTCGCACTTTTGTCGAATAAGGCTCTCTTTTGCCAAGGATATTTAACAGCTGCTGGTATCGCCCTGATAGTAATACGCCTGACACAAGGTGCGGCTATCACGAAGGCTCCCTGAAGGTTCCCCGCCTGGAAAGTATTGATGCCTTAGTATTTGGAGCCGACCTTGACCGCCGTCTTTCGCGTCCTGCCTTGGCAGCTTTCACATTCGCAGATACCAACGTGCCGCAGATGAGAAATTCCGGCGAGCTTCTTTGTCTCAACCAGCTTTGCGCCCTTCGCGCTCATCTTGCGAAACGCCAGCTTAGACTCTCGCTAATTGAGCGAACCAACCGCGTCCGCG
>CP070830.1:676382-683896 GCA_020344865.1 Planctomycetota bacterium | reverse complement strand
CTCGAACACGAACCATCTAACACAACCCTCCCCTCACAATTAGCCCCCGCCTCAACCACCCTGTCACCGCCCACTATACACGAAACAGGTGGCTTGCTAACACAACCCCACCGTGCCCAATACGCTGAAACATTGCCTCCGGCAATAGAGAAATAACCTCCTGCAATTAACTCCCCCTTATAAACCATAAGGGCAAGAACATCCTGATTCAGCCCGGTTTCTAACGGCTGCCATGTACCGCCATCCCAGCGGGCAATATAATTGGCATCAAAACCTCCGGCAGTAGTGAAACGACCTCCAGCGACCAGCTCGCCGTTATAAACTGTAAGGGCTCGAACATGGGGGTCATGATACTCGCCCATCCCGCTGCCCAATGCGTTCCAGTTATTACCATCCCAGCGGGCAATATGTTCAGCAGGGACGCCCCCGGCGGTAGTGAACCTCCCACCCGCAATAAGCTCTCCATTATATTCCGTAAGGTCATATACCCCAGTCCGGAATCTTCCCCCATTCATTCCGCTGCCTAAGGGTTGCCAGGAACTACCGTCCCAGCGGGCAATATAGTTAGCATCGACACCACCGGCAATATTGAAATAGCCTCCCGCAACAAGCTCATCATGATATACCGTAAGGGCGTTAATACCATCATTCATCCCGTTGCCCAATGCCTGCCAGGAACTGCCATCCCAGCGGGCAATCCTGTTGGCAGTGACACTTCCGGCTGTAGTAAAACCACCTCCTGCAATAAGCTCGCCGTTGTAAACCGTAAGAGCGACAACTGCCTTATTCATCCCGCTGCCCAGACTCTGCCAGGAACTCCCATCCCATCGGGCAATATAGTTGGCATCTGTACCTCCAGCAGAAGTAAAATGACCTCCTGCGATAAGGTCTCCGTTGTAAACCGTAAGGGTGCGAACATAATAATTCATTCCGCCGCCTAAAGCATGCCAGGAACTGCCGTCCCAGCAGGCAATATGCAAAGCCTCGACACCATCTGCCGTACCGAACTCACCTCCTGCAAAAAGCTCACCGTTGTAAACCGTAAGGGCGTAAACAGAACTAGTCATTCCGCCGCCCAATGCCTGCCAGTTGCTCCCGTCCCAGCGGGAAATAGTAAATCCACCTCCCGCAATAAGCTGTCCATTGTAAACTGTAAGGGCTTTTGCGTAGACATCATCATTCATTCCATCACCAAATGCTTGCCAGGAACTGCCGTCCCATCGGGCAGTACGATTGGCAGAAACACCGCCGGCGGTGGTGAAATTACCTCCCACAACAAGCTCGCCGTTATAAACCGTAAGGGCGTAAACAGAACTATTCATACCGCTGCCCAAAGTCTGCCAGGAGCTTCCGCCCCAGCGAGCAATATAGTTGGCATCAACGCCACCAGCAGCGGTGAACCTACCCCCCGCAATAAGCTCTCCATTGTAAACCGTAAGGGCGTAAACGTAAGGATATTCTCCACCAGATATTCCGCTGCCCAATGACTGCCAGGAACTTCCGTCCCAGCGGGCAATATTGTTGGCAGCGACGCCACCAGCAGCGGTGAACCTACCCCCCGCAATAAGCTCTCCATTGTAAACCGTAAGGGCGTAAACGGTACGATATTCTTCGCCATACATTCCGCTGCCCAATGGCTGCCAGGAATTTCCGTCCCAGGCCGCAATACCATTCGCCACCACATCGCCGGCTATCGTGAAACCACCTCCGGCAATCAGCAATTCCTGCTGGGGCCCGTTCCCATCCGGGTCCCATGTTGTCAGAGCATAAACAACGCCACTTATACCGGGTACTCCCTCGCCAGGTTTCCACTCGAAATCACATTGTCCTGCGGCCGGGTCCGCTTCTATCGCCGCTGCGAACACCACTATCGCAACAAACAGAAATCCCCGAACGCCCGTCCCTGCTATCCTGTCCTCCATTGTCCTTCTCCCTGCATTTCCGGGTGTTAAAATTTCTTCATCACCCATCCCTGAGCACCATTCCGAATTTCGCCCCATTATAACCCCCTTAGTGATTAAATGCAACACTTTCCCCCTAAACATTATTTGTTATTTTCTTACTCTGCGAAATCCGTGAAATCCGCGGTTACAATCTCCCCCTCCACTATCGCCCCGCCACCACCGGTGATTTATCTCGTCCGATAAGCTTTCTATGAAGGCTTTCCGTAGATGAGTTTATGTGTTCTCTGTGCCCTTGAACCTGTCTTTTCGGCCCGCGACCCGTTTATTTGCACAATAGCCCCAAAACCGACCATGCCCCACTTAAAGCGCTTCTTTCATTATGACGAAAAATCCCAAGTCGTTCCCGTTGAATGGCAATGGGGGCATACTGCGGTTTGAAATTTAGGAGATTAGGAAATGGTCAACAAAAAAAACAGGCGGATTGCAGGACTTCTGGTAGCAACATATCTGATTCTCATGTTGCTCGTCTCAGGATGTGCGGACAGGTATGGTACCGTCCTGAAGCCGACAAGGGAGCATACCGAAATTTCGAAAACTCACTCGGAATTTTCCTCACTCGCTAACAGGTCGGATCTGCCGGTCATGTACGTAAGCGAAGGTAAAATCGGCGTTTCCAAAGTCGAGGCGGTCCTGGAAACGGCCGATGCCGCCGACTTGCAGGCACGTGCGGAATTGAATAAAAAGCTGGCTGATTTCAACGCACGCCGAAGCGAAGTCGAAGCGCAGGTCAACATAGACCTTTCTGAAGCGGATGCTCTTCGCAAAAAGCACAACAAGGAATTCAGCAAGGCTATGGCGCAGATTTCAGCAAGAGAAGCGGAGCTTGAAGCTCTCATCCAGCGCAAAGACGCAATCGTAGAGTCGTTAGGCCAGGAAGGTGACAGCAAGCGCAACGATATTATCGCCGACGCACGCGAGAAGTTCGAGAGCGAAACGGCTCGTATCGAACAACTCAAAGAAATTCACGACGCGATTAATGTCGAAAGCAACGCCAAAATCCTTGAAATGACCGAGGCTTCGAAGGCCACCCGCGAACGCGCTGCCGCCACCGTATCCGAACTCGAAGCGCAGGCTCGCGCCGTCCAACAGGAAACGCAGGCTCGCGTGGATGAACTTGATGAGCAAATCAAATCTGTCACCACTCAGACAAAATCCGAGGCGGACAGGCTCAATGTCACCCGCGAGGCGATCCTCAAGGACGCGGCCGCTCACGTAAAAGAGCTTCGCGCCAAGGCTGATACCATTCAGGCCAATCTTGCGGACCAGGAATACCATTTAAAACTGCAGGAAGCCGCCACCGTCAAGGCCGAGGCGCAGGCGAAAACACAGGAAAAATCCGCCAACGCGCCTACACGCTTTGAAAGGGCAATGGCTGAGATAGACAGCCTGCGGGCAGAGGTCCGCCATCATCAGGAAAGTGCTGCGGCCAACTACGACGCGCAGATTGCGGAAATCCAGGCCGCTCTCGATGATGAGCTGAATGAAATCAAGAAGCTGCGAATCAGTTCGGACAGGGCCGAGCAGGTCGCCCGTGCCGAATTTGTAAAGGCCGAAGCCGCCGCGCGTGCCGAGGCCGCACGTCAAACGGCTATCCACGCCGAGGCCGTGGCCGAAGCCCAGAAACTTGAGATTATAGCCGAAGCCGAAGCAGAAGCCGCAAGAATCAAACAGCAGGTCCTCGACGAAATCGCGGCCAAAAAAGCCGCCAACAAAGTCGAAATCGACAACAACACCACTGTCATCTCACAGCAGACCGAAGACCTCCACGAGGTCCCCGAGGTCCCGCAGGTCGAGGCCGTCGCACCCAGGATAGAGCCCGACCACATCGCGGCCTTCCGCACAAGCTTTGCTGAGGTCATGAGAGCCAGGGCCGAAGGCGACGCCAGACAACTGGTCGCTGAAGCTACATTCGCTGAAACCAAAACAAATCTCCAGGCCGTAAAGACACAGCAGGATGCCATCGCAACCGAAAAGCTGGCCATCGCGGATGCCCTTGAATCACAGGCTCGCACACGGTTCAGCGAAATCGAAACCAAGACCGAAAAAGAGATGGACGTCGTGGAATCGAAATACCGCCAGCAGCTTGTGCAGGCCGAGTCCTTCCGCAAGGAAAAGGAAGCCGAGGTCCTTGATTATCAGAGTCAGGCCGACGCCCTAGAGCAGATTGCCAACGCTCGCGCCCAACAGCTCCTTGCAGAGGCCAAGGCCGTCACCGAGTGCGGCGAAAATGATGTCGAACAGTTGAAGGTCACGCTTTGGGCCGTAAAACAACGCGGCAACGCCGAGTATTCGAAGCTTATGACCGAAGCACAGAGTGTATCTGATTCGCAGGAGGCCCTTGCACTCCAGATTGATGCTCAGATTGATGCTGCACGCAGGTCTCTTGGTGCTGAGCTGGCCAAGATTCAAAATTGCATCCAGTCGGCACAGAGAATCGCACAGGCCGATTATCAGCAGGCAGTGGCACAGGCCACCGCGCTGCGTCAGAAAATAGACGCGGAAATCAGCCGCACCAACGCTCAATTTGCAATGGAGCACACGATACTAAAGGCGCAGGTTGAACGCGACAGAAAACTGGCCCTAAGCCAGCTCCTCCGCAGCGAAGCCGCCTGTGACCGTATGGTAGCAGAAGCAGATTCAACCAAAACGTGCGAAAATGCCAACATTGACGCCCAACTCGCAACCGTGCGGGCTGATATGGACATTTCTTTCGCTACCAATACTTCAAAGCGTCAGGCTGCACAGGCCTATCTTGACGCTGTAAAGGCCAGGTTTAACGCACGAATACAGCAGGTCAACGCCGAGCGTACAATCGATCTGGCCGGCCAGCAAAATCAGATGGCTATAAGAAGAACTGATTTGGCCAGTGCAATCGCTGAGGCCGCGGCCGCTCGTGAGGATTCAAACCGAAAACTCGCTCAACTCCAGAAGAAACAGACCGAGCTTCAGACCGCCTCTCTCGTAAACTGGTCTAACAAGCTGGCAATGTTCAAAAATGGAACTCCGCAGTTCGAAGAGCTCAAGCTGGATATTACCTCCAGACCGCTCGTAGAAATGCCTGTACCTGAAGCAGCTCCCGCGACTTACACACTAACTACATGGGATTCCGACGACGCCGAATAATTACACCCAACAATCCCAACGAAAAGGCAGGACGGACCAATCGGCTCCGTCCTGCTTTTTTTTATCCTTTCCCCACCTGCCGCATCTCCTACCTCGGCCTCCTGAACACCATGTGAACCACCCTGTCGCCAATCACCGTGAACCTGCAAAACATCCTGTCGTACTCCAGAGTCGTCGCCCCCGTCCCGTCACCGTGTTCACGCACCGAAGTAGGCTCGCCGTATGCTGCTATCACCTCCGCTCTCCTGCAGCCCATACCAACATCTCGGCTCGTACGATACTCGCAGTTCTTCACCAGCGGCGAGTCCGCATTACCCAAACAACCGCACAAAACCAAATCCACCGTACCGTCACTTGCCGTAATTACTGCAAACCCCGAATCAAAGTAGTAATACGCGCATCCCGTCCGGCTCTCCGCCGGCCCGAGAATCTCCTCCATCTTCTCGGCCGTCATCCCGAAACGCACTCCACCAATATCGACGCCCGGCTCGATGACCAGCTTACCCTTGTTGGGTCCTATCTCCGTCACCGGCCCCGCTGATATCTTCACCCTTGGCATACGCTTAGCCGGTGCTGTGACCTTTGGCCCCGCTACTGCCGCCTGCATCTGACCCTGCATCATCGCCTGCTGCATCGTCATCCCCATAGAAACCACCTCACTCAAATGCTCCTTCGGAACCGCAATGTCAATGCTAAGCACCCCGTCACCACCTTTCGCTGCAAACGAAATGTTGCTCTTGCTCTCCATATCCGGCATTGGCATAGGTGACATCGCAAACCCCATCGTCATCGCACGCAAAAGATTATAAGTCCCTACAGCTTCCGCCGCCCCCGCATCCGGCAATAGCTCCATCGCCTGCTCCAGTTCCGCCGGCATCTCCTTTGCCCCGCCCGCCTGAACCTGGTCAATCAGCCGCCGAATCCCCGCGTCAACGTCGCCGCCTATCACGCAAACGTACAGCCCGTTAACAATTGCCCACCTGTAGTCTAACCCCCCGCCGTACATCGCGTCCATCATCTGGCCCTGCTCTGTATCCGGTTGCGTCGACACCATCGACATAAAAGCTGAATCTATCGTAACCCCCTTATAACTGTCCACTCCCCGCTCCACAGAATAGCTCATATCCAACCCCATATCCTTGAAAATCCCCGCAATCTTATTCCAAACCTCCGGTCCCTCATCTATTACTGCATTGAGCTTCTCCGCATCTGCAACCTCGATAACATATGTATAGACAAGGGGATTCTCCGGCGGCTCAGACACAAAAGAACACACAAGACGCTCACCAAACGAATCCACCAAATCATCCGCTAATTGCCGCATCTTCTCCACGTCATCGGACCCGAGACTCTCCCCTGCCATTACCCTGCAAAACTCAACCCCACACCTGTTCAGGGCCTTCCAGCCCGCCTTATCGATGGTACTTCCCATGCTCATCGCCGTCTTGTCCGGCAGATAACCAAACAATTCCATCCGTCCCCCTAACGCCGGACCCGCCGAACACAAATCCCACATAGTTGTACCGCCCACTGCCTTTATCCGCTCACGCAAATTTAGCACCGTTGGCTTCGGTTCCGCCGTCACGCTTATCGACTCCGTCTGACTCATAAATCCCTCGATAAGACCGCAGAATGCCTCCATAAACCCAGCCGACATCGGCCCCTGCCCGCCCGACTGCGCCGCCGCCATCATCGCCTGCATCTCACTCAATTTCTCTTTGATGACCCCTCCGAATTGCTTCTGCACTCCCTGAATATCGACATATGCCCACACCGGCCCATTGGCCGATTCGGCTATCTGCCCTTCATCCAATTTACCCGTCAGTCCCGCATAGCCCGACGCCGACACTGCCTTCACGACCTTGACCAATCCGTCATACAGCTCGCCCGATGTCACCATCGCAAAGCTGCCCACCTCCGCCGTAAGCGTCGTCCGGCTCCCCCCCGTCATATCCGCGGTCGTTATCCGCGAAATCCCGTTCTCATCCGGCTCGCCGCAGTTCGCATTCTCCTTCAAAAACGCCTCGAAGTTACCCACCGGCAGCACGCCCGCAATAAACACTCCTTCCACACCCCCTCCCGGTTCGCCCTCCGCAAGCCCGAATATCGCAAAGCTCCCGTTCGTATCCACGTTCTTCAGCTCCGGGTCGCCAAGCACACCGGCTATCTGCATCCGCGCCATCATCGAAACGCCGGCTGGTACCGGCGACGCCCCCATCAGAAACTGGTCCAGTTGACCCACCGTCCAGTCAAACTTGTTCACCCGCACCGCAAACAGCGTCTCCGCCGGCATCACGCGCAAAAGCTCATCACCCCCGCTTTCCACCTGCCCGAACCCCGCTGGGCAAAAAACACACACCACAATCACGCCAAAAAACACCGTTACCCCGCCCGTCCTCAGGATTCTTTTCGTTTCCATATCTGCCT
>CP070830.1:667037-676282 GCA_020344865.1 Planctomycetota bacterium | reverse complement strand
ACGGGCGCGGAAACAAATGCGTCCGCATCGCCGATTTTTTGGCCTGCGCTGACCGCTTGTTTTTTTTCGACCGTGGGGCGACAGGGAGCACCTATATGCTGGCTGAGCATTATAGCGACTTGTTTTACAGCAGGGCCCGGTTGAATTTCGCTCGCACAAGTTAAGTCTTTACTTTCCGGGGGGTGTACCCCGCCTGGAAAAGAAAATTTACCTTTGGTGTCTATTTTCATATTACGGTCTTACGATTATTTGGCTTTGCCAAGTTTTCTATTAATTACTTTTATGCTGATTACCATGGCGAGGGCGGCTGATATGGCCAGCAGAAAACCCAGAAGTATATGCAGGTGTCCTGCGTTCGAAGTACTGTCTGAGAATATTTCAAAAGCGGCCAAGGTGACGATAAAAACCGTCAGCGGCAGAAGGAAGGCGGTCACAGCCTTTAGGGTGACTGAAGGGCCTTTGGCATTGCCGAGATGATTATAGATTTCCCGGCAATTATGCTTTTGGTAACAGTCCTTACAGGCTTCTTGTTGGTTCATAGTCTTTTCTGTCATGCGGAGTAAAGCAAGTTTATAATAAAAACTGGCTGGGTTTTCAAACAGAAACTTTGAAAAACAGTAGTATTTGGCGCGGTGCTCTATATTGGGCGGGGCGCAAGCACGTGCAGAATGCTGTCACAGGGCCGTCCGGGGCAGTTGATTTGGTGAAACAGGCGTAGTTTAGGTTTGGAAAGTTTAGTGGTAAGAGTGATTGGCTTTGCGCACAAAAAGCCCGACCACGATTTTGGTCGGGCTTGACAAATCCGATGATTATTTACATTTTCACCGCCAGCGTCGCCAGAACGCTGACGTATGTTGTGCACTTTTGAATGCGAATGAACGGCTCGCGGCTGTTGTTTGTGATTCTTTGTCGCCTGTTATTAATCCTGGCGGGTACGAGCTTCTTTTCTTAATCTTTCTGTTTTGCTATGACTGCAATCGGGGCATCTGTCTGCAAAGTCGTGTGGGACAGTACCTCTGGTGAAGATTAGCTCGCACTGCTCACATTTTTCGGCCCGGAAACCGCTTTCCTCACCGCACTCGTCGCAGGCGATTCCGGGTGCCGCCATCGACATAGGGTCCTGGTGGTCTTTTAGATACTGAAAATAATCTTTCCTGTCCATCTCCCATGTGTGCTCACAATCCGGATTGTTGCACTTGACCCAGTACATCACGCCGCGTTCCAGGGATTCTAGGCCGCCGCTATCTCTTGAGCGGGTTGCAAAGGTTATTACGCCGGCTAAAACAAGGCAGATCACAATAACCCCAATCATAATCGGTTTCTTCTTACTGTCTTCCATGGCAAAATCTCCAAATACGTAACAACAATGCGCTTAGCAGTTCATAACGATAATCTATTAGATATCGCGCTATTTGTCAAATGCTTATTTTTTTATTATTTGTGGGCCGGCCAGATATTTATTGGCTCGGTTTGCGCCATTTGCAGGATTCTGGCGGGCTCTTCAGGCATGCCTGTGCGGGCCGAGAGATAGGCTGATTCAATGACAGCCATATTTTTTAAATTCTCCTTTGCGCCGCTGCAAAGTTTGTTTTCATCGGGTGATATTATACTTAGGGCGAAATTTGTCAATGCTTTTGTCATACAAGCAAGCTTATCATCATCGTATTCGAATTCCTCGCTGGTGTGTCCCAAGCCATCGCTAACGACGAACCGGGAGTCGTTTACTGTTAGAATTTCGTTTTTACCATAGATTTTCAGAACTCTCTGTTTCGGTCCAAGGAGCTTGCCGGTTATTAGATTTCCAAACGAGGTGTCTGCAAACTTCATAGTAACCAAGGCGATATCTTCTGTAAGATAAAGTCGCTGTTGTCTGTCGCTGGCCGTGTTGGTGTTCAGCGCATAGAGTTGCTGAGGTGTAGTGAAGTTAGAGACTATCAGGTCGATTATCTCGTAACAGTCGCGCAAGAGCACGCCTCCACCGGCCAGTTTTGGGTCGGTTCGCCAGCGAGCGCTTGGGTCATCGGCGACTGTGCAGAAGGCGGTTACAAGAAAGACCTGCTCTATGCTATCGTTGTGTAAGAACTGTCGCAAAGCGAGGAAACTTTGGGCGAACCGGCTGGGATTGGCGATGGCAAATTTTACGTTTTCACCTTCGGCAAGACGGACAAATTGGGATGCTTCTTCGAAATTTCTGGCGAGGGGGGGCAGCTTGAATATATTGAATTTCTTTTTTATTGCCATTCGCACGTATTCATCGCAACTGTACATACCGGCTGCGACCAACAAACAGTCGAACTGGTTTTGTATTATGAACTGGCGGTAATCTTCATAGGCCGTGCAGTTATATTCTTCGGCCAGCCTTTCGGCGAGCTTGGCGTCCTTGTCGGCGACGGCCTGAATCTGGAAGTAATCAACTTTGGAGGCGGCTTCAAGCAGAAGCGGGCCTCTGTCTTTAAGACCAAGTACCGCTGTTTTTAATTTATTTCCGCTCATGTTCAAAAATACAGATATTTTCCGGTTGATACTTGCAACATATGCGAAGGAAGTTCGTTATTGAACTGACCCTGCTCTTGAAATAACTCTTTCAGTGATTGTTTTATTGATTGTTGATATTTTTCCCCGGTCAATGCGTCGGCGCCACGTAGTAAAGTACTATGTCAAATGATTATTTTTGTTTGGTATGATGAAATGCTCCGGCACAGGAAATTGAGAGCTTAAAAGCAGCACTTCTTTTGCGATCTCCTCGATTGCCGATTCATTATCAATATTCTCAACCACCTTTTTTATAAAGGCGGCGATTTGCTCGGCCTGCGGTTCTTTCATACCGCGAGTGGTAATTGCGGGCGTGCCTATTCGAAGTCCTGTAGGGTCAGCAGGATGAGCCGGGTCTAAAGGTGTGGTGTTGTAATTAGTAACGATTCTTGCTCTATCGAGAGCTTTTGCCAGTTTCTTGCCGCGGACGTTTTTATTTCGTAAATCGATTAATATCAAATGATTGTCAGTTCCGCCTGAGGAGAGGTTAAAGCCGTATTCAAGTAGTTTTTCGGCGAGTGCTTTGGCGTTTTTGACTATCTGCTTGGCGTAGGCTATGAACTCGGGGGTGTCGGCCTCGGCCAATGCGACGGCAACGGCGGTCATTGTGTGCATGTGCGGGCCGCCCTGCAGGCCCGGGAAGACGGCCCTGTCGACGTTTTCGGCGTGCTCTGCCCTGCAAAGTAACATACCGCCGCGAGGACCCCTCAGTGTCTTGTGGGTTGTAGTTGATACGATATCTGCGTAGGGGACAGGGCTTTTGTGTATGCCGGCAACAACCAGGCCTGCAATATGTGCTATATCGCTGACATGGTATGCCCCTACATTTTTGGCTATCTGACCGATAATCTCAAAATCAATCTCTCTGGGGTATGCGGTGGCGCCGGAGATGATGATTTTGGGCCTGTGTTTTTTTGCGAGTTCTTCAATCTGATTATAGTCAAGTCGGCCGGTTTCTGTGTTGACGGTATATTGGACGGATTTGAATATTCTGCTTGTTACGCTGACTTTCCAGCCGTGGGTGAGGTGTCCGCCATACGGAAGAGACAGGCCCATGATTGTATCGCCCGGTTTGGCCAGGGCCAGATATGCGGCCCAATTGGCTACGGAGCCGGAATAGGGCTGGACGTTTGCGTACTCGGCTTTGAACAGCCTTTTCGCTCGCTCTTGAGCCATCCTCTCAATCAGGTCGGTTACCTGCTGGCCTTCGTAGTATCGTCTACCGGGGTAACCCTCAGAGTATTTATTAGTCAGGCAGCTTCCGCTGGCCTCCATCACGGCTCTGGATACGTAGTTTTCCGAAGGGATGAGGCGAATTGAGCCACTCTGGCGTGCCCTTTCCTGTCTTATAAGTTCGTAAATCTGGGGGTCATAATGTTCGAGGGCCGGTATCATATCAGTTTCTCCCTAAACTACAGTGCATAAATTGCAGGTATCTATACTCCTCTATTGCTCAGATTCCCACTTGCAGGGCCCGGCAAAATGGGTCGTTGCTGAACGCGACCTTTAGCATTCGGGTTGCTTATAGCACAGTTTTACTTTTTATACAAGCAATTTTATTTGTTGACAAATATTGACCAAAGATTAGGATAATCCGGTCGAAAACGCGTCAGAGAAAGGGAATGGTTAGTTAGACATTTATGTCAGAAACAGAAGAGCAAATGTTAGCCAAGGCGAGGGTCTTTTTTGAAAGGGCCCGAAAGGTGGCGGAAACGGATAATTTTGATTACGCCATCGATATGTACCTTGAGGGTTTGCGCTGCGCCCCGGATGCTCTGCAGGAAGGTCATATTGCGCTATGTGAGTTGGCGCTTCGGCGGAAGGGCAAGGGCGGCAAAAAGCCTTCGATGGTAGAAAGAGTAAAGCGGCTGCGAGGTAAGACCCCTCTTGAGCAGATGCTGAACGCCGAGTACTTGTTTGCCAAGGACCCCGACCATTTGCCATATGCCGAGGCGATGCTCAAGGCTGCGGCGGCGGGGAGTTATAAGAAGACAGCCGTGTGGCTTGCCAATCTGGTGTTCCAGACGAATAATGCAGCCGCAAAGCCATCCTTTCAAACGTATGTGCTGTTAAAGGATTGCTATGCGGCGGTTGGTGAGTTCGACAAGGCGCTTGTAGCCTGCCAGCGAGCCATGAAGCTTAAACCTGAGGATGCAGAATTGGCGGACGAGTTCAAGGAGCTATCGGCCGAGCTGACTGTCGCCAGAGGCAGGTATGACCAGGAGGGTGATTTCAGACAATCGATAAAGGACCGTGAAGTCCAGGAAAAGCTCCAGGCCCAGCAGAGTGTTGTCAAGACGGAGGATTACCGGCTTACAGCGGTTAAAGAAGCCAGAGATGCTTTTGCGCGGGAGCCGCATCTTTCTCAGAACATATTTAATCTGGCGGAGGCCTTATCGGACTTGCGAAATGAGGAAGCGGAGAATGAGGCAATAGAGCTGCTGGAAGATACTTACAAGGATAAAGATGATTTTAGCTTCAAAGAGCAGGCCGGCAAGTTAAGAATAAGACAACTTAAGCGCATGATAAAAGAATCGCGTGTTGCTGCCGGGGCCGACCCGGAAGATGAGCGGGCGAAGTCGCAGTTAGCTGAGTTGTCGGCGCGGCTGAATAGTGCCGAGCTGGAACATTACCGTTTGTGTGTGGATAATTACCCGACTGATTTGCGGGCCAAATATGAATATGGTGTTCGCCTGCTTCGTGACGGGCGGTACGATGAGGCGATACCATTGTTCCAGGAGGCGCAGCGGGACCCGCGGCGCAAGATTTCATCAATGGATAAGATAGGGCTGAGCTTTTTTCTGAAGGGCTGGTATTCGGATGCAATTGATGTTTTTACCAGGGCCATAGACTCCTACGAGATAAAAGATGATGGCGTCGCCAAGGAATTGCGGTATAATCTTGCTCGGGCTCACGAGGCTCAGGGCGATAATGAAAAAGCACTGGAGCTGTATCGCAAGATTGCTCAGCTTGATTTTGCATATAAGGACGTGCATCAGCGAATAGACAAGTTGAGGGGGACGTTGAACGCATCTTAGGGCCCTTTTGTAACTCGGCTGTAGGAAAGCTGAACCAGCTGCCGGTATGAGCGGCGATAAATTTGTGGGTATTTGTAAACAGAGTATTAGTTATTTCAGGAGATTACAGTGGCACATTCGTTGTCGGCCAAAAAGAGAGTCAGGCAAAACGCCAAAAGAAAGGCGCTTAATCGGGCGCGCAAGAGCCAGGTGAAGACGCAAATTAAGCATTTTAGGGAGGCGTTGAGCAGCGGCGACATGAAAGCTGCAAGCGAACAGTACCGGCTTGTCGTCAAGAAGCTGGATAAGACCGCCGGTACCAGCACGATGCACAAAAGAACGGTAGCACGCAAAAAGTCACGCCTTGCCAGGCAGCTTAAGAATCTTCAAACAAAAGGCAGATAGCGGCACTGTTGCTGAGGGAAAGTATTGTGGAGGATGTTCGGGCTCGCTTGAGCCTTTGATTCAGTTTTATAGTGCCCAGCCGATATGAAAAAATCGGTTGGGCGATTTTTTGTTTTTATAATAATGTGTTTAGATGGCTGAAGTCTACAGGGAAAGAATAGTCAAGTTGTTGAAGCGCGCCGATTATACGCCGCTTAAACTCACGCAACTCGCGAAGGCATTGGGCGTGAGTTCGGGAGATTATCCGCAGTTCAAGCTGGCATTTGAGCAACTGCGCCAGGCCGGGCATGTGGTAATGGGTGCGAGGAATTTGATCAGCCTTCCTGCGATGTCGGGGCGGATAATAGGGACTTTTAGAGGCAACCCGAAGGGTTTCGGATTTGTAACACCTCTGGAACCGAATTCTCACGGCGATTTGTTCATACCGCCGGACGCAACTGCCGAGGCTATGACGGGTGATATTGTTGCCGCGCGAGTTGTAAGGAAAGGCAGGCGCGGCGGGCAGATGCGGTACGCCGGCAAGGTGATGGAGATTCTTGAGCGGGCGCAGAATAAATTTGTCGGGACCTTGTCGAAAGAAAAGATTGGGTGGATTGTTCAGCCGGATGGGACCGGATTCCTGGAGCCGATTAGCGTTGACGATGTTGGTGCAAAAGGCGCCAGGCGTAAGGATAAGGTGGTGGTCGAGATACTTTTATATCCGACGGATAGGTATCTGGCACGCGGCGTGATTGTGGAGGTGCTCGGCAGGGCGGGGCGGTACGATACGGAGATAAAGTCAATAATCCGCCAATATCATTTGCCTGAGGAATTTGAGGATGATTGTATCGACCAAGCGCGCAGGGCCGCTGACGAATTTGACCCTGAGGACATTGGCGGCAGAGATGACATTACGGGAAAAGTTATTATTACGATTGACCCGCCGGATGCGAAGGATTTCGATGATGCGATAAGTCTGGAGAAAGATTCCAACGGCAACCGGGTTCTGGGGGTTCATATCGCCGACGTGAGTTGTTTTATGAGGCCGGATTCACCGCTGGACGCCGAGGCGAGAATTCGCGGCAATAGTGTCTATCTGCCGGAAAAAACGATTCCTATGCTGCCGGAGATTTTAAGTAACGGGATATGCAGTCTGCAGCCGGGGCAGGTGCGCTTTGTTAAGAGCGTTTATTTGACTTACGACCGCGAGGGCAAGGTATTGTCCCGCAGATTCGCCAACAGTGTTATCTGTTCGAGACAGCGTTTGACCTATGAGCAGGCTGATAAGGCTTTGCGAGGCCGCACTAAAGGCATTAAACCTGAAGTTGTTGAGCTGCTGAAAAATATGGAAAGTCTCAGCCGTACGATTGAGAAGCGAAGGTCGAAGAACGGGATGATACATCTGGATTTGTCTGAGACGGAACTGGTGATGGATAAATCGGGACGGGTTGTGGACGCTCATCCTGCCGATGCGAGCTATCCGCACACGATAATCGAGATGTTTATGGTCGAAGCCAATGAGGCGGTCGCGTCACTTCTTGACAGGCACAATGTTCCTTTAATGCGGCGTATTCATCCGGAGCCGGACGGTTTTAGTATGCAAAATCTCTCGAAGCTTGTGAGGGCTCTGGGCTGCAGTCTGCCCCGGACGCCGGACCGCACTTCGATACAAGAGCTGTTGGCCGCTGTCAGGGGGACAGACAGTGCCCTGGCGGTGAATCTGGTGGTTTTGCGCAGTTTTGAAAAGGCACAGTACGCGCCGCTTCATATCGGCCATTTTGCACTGGCTTCAAAGTGGTATTGTCATTTTACCAGCCCGATACGCAGGTACGCGGATTTGCTTGTTCATCGCGTTTTGGAATGCTACCTGCAAAACAAATTGGGGTCGGGGTCGTCGAATGAGATATTAGCCGAGCAGGAACTGACCAAGATCGGCAAGCACATTACCTTTACCGAGCAAAGAGCCGAAGACGCCGAAAGGGAACTGCAGGCCGTTTTGATACTGCAGATGTTAAGCGATAAAATCGGGGAGGAGCTTGACTGTGTTGTCACGGGCCTTGCGGGTTTTGGGGTGTTTGCGCAGTCCCTGAAATTCGGGATTGAAGGTCTGATTGCGATGGACAACTTAGGGCCGGATAGATGGAAGTTCAATTCAAAGACCCAAAGCATAGTGGGGATGAATTCCGGAGCGAGTGTTCATTTGGGCAGGGCGGTAAAGGCGCGCATAGTTTCGGTGAACGTACCTGCCCGGCAGCTAAATCTCTGTCCAACCAAGCCGTTGGTTGAAGCGTCCGCAAGAAAAAGGGCAAAGACAGTTACAAGAAAATCCAAAAAGCCGCGTACCCGCAAACGGCCGAGAGGGAGAAGATAGGAGCAGTTGTGACCGTCATTTGAGCGACTCTGCCGGTTTCTTGACATTCAGCGGTAATTCTGAGATATTGAGACCAAAGGCTTGCTATTTAGTTTATGTTTTTGGAGTAACAGATGAGAGCATCCGAGATGAGAAAAGGCCAAACCGTCAAGATCGACGGTAAGCTGTATGCGATTGTTAATTACCAGCACGTCAAATTAGGTAAAGGCGGCGCTGTTTATCAGACGAAACTCAAGAGCCTGACCGACGGTTCGATTCAAAGCATTCGTCTGCGCTCGGAAGAAACAGTTGAAGAAGCGTACCTGGACAGACGCACGTACGAATATCTGTATTCGGCGGGCAGCGAACACATTCTGATGAACGTGACAACGTACGACCAGATTAGTCTTGATGATGATGCCTTCAGCGACGGGCAGAAATTCCTGAAACCTAATACGCAACTTCAGGTCAGTATGTACGAAGGCCGGCCGGTTATAGTTGAATTACCCAACACGGTGGATTTGGAGGTTACTGATACGCCTCCCGAAATCAAGGGAGCGACGGCGACAAGTCAAAGCAAGCCTGCAACTGTTGAGACGGGATTAGTCGTGTCGGTACCGCCTTTCGTTAAAATCGGTGATATTATCCGTGTCGATACGCGCACCAGCGAATATGTAACCAGAGTGAAAGAATGACCCTATGCCGTTTGGCAAAATAGGCAGAGCCCTCTTTAAGGGGATTAGTACCCGCAACGAGCGGATGGTAAAGGCGTATTCGGTAATCGCCCGGCAGGCGGGCGAGTTTGAAGACAGCGTAAAGGGGCTTGACGACGCGGGTCTGGAGGCAAAGACGGCCGAGTTCAAGGCCGCACTAAAAGGTGGTACCAGGCCGGAGGATATTTTGCCTGAAGTCTTCGCGGTGGTTCGAGAAGCGGCAAGGCGGAATGTCAAGATGCGGCATTT
>CP070830.1:663280-666937 GCA_020344865.1 Planctomycetota bacterium | reverse complement strand
CGCCACGCCCCGTAAAATCAAAAACATTCTCATATAACAGCAGCCTGTTAACATATCTTTTTTTTTGCTTGCGTTCCATCTTTTTCTGGAGAAATACTGCTTTTTCCAGGCTCTCGCGGGCAGCGGTAAAACCGGGCCCGATTCGTAGCGCCTCGGCAAAGCGCTCTATGGCCTCACCAAATTTGCGCTGCCGGGCGAGCGCCACTCCGAAGTTGTAATGTGCATCGGCATAGTCCGGCTTGATTTGCAGGGCCCTTGTGTAACACTCGATTGCCTCGTCGAGCCTGCCCTGTCTGGCCAGTGCGTAGCCGAGGTTGTTATGCGCATCAGCAAAATTGGGGTCGATGCGTAATGCTTCACGAAAGTGCTCGACAGCTTCTTGGAATTTATCCTGTCTGCTAAGCACGCCGCCAAGATTGCTGTGTGTCTTGGCATTGTCAGGATTTATTCGAAGCGCTTCGGTATAGTGAGTGATAGCTTCATCAAGCCTGCCCTTACTGGCGAGGGCATATGCCAGCTCGCTATGTGCCATGGCGAAACCCGGCCTGATTCGCAAAGTTTCGTTAAAGTGTTCGATTGCCTCGTCGAGTCTGCCCTTGCTGGTTAGAGCATATCCGAGATTATAGTGCGCCTCAGCATTATCAGGTCTGATTCGCAGTGATTTGGAATAGCTGTCTATCGCCTCGTCTATCAGACCCTGGTCGTCGTAAAGGCCGGCAAGATAAAAGTACGAAGCCGCTTTATCGGGCATGGAATCAATCCTTGCCTTGATAGTCTCTATCTGGACTGAACGGCACATTTGCTTTAATTGTTCGTCCGCGAAAAGTGAATAATCCAACTGATTGTCAGCACAATATGTCGCAACGAGTTCAAAGAAACGCTCTTTCTGTGACGGAGTTGCGCTGGCTAAATCGACCATCTTAGGAAAAGGCGTATAGACCGAAAGGGCATAGGCGGCAAAATCAATTTGCGCATCTACGTCCTCTACGACCTGCCGAATTATATCTATCGTCTCGGCCCTCAGCCGTTTTTCAGACAAAACATTCTTACTTATCATCGGGTCGGTGCGATGCATAAGTTTCGGCGCAGCAAACTCAAGCACAGGCCAGTTATCCGTATTGACGCGCCCCTGACCGAACAGTGTGCGTAGGTCCTCACTGAGAATGAGTCTGTATACTAATCTTGCGTCGGAGAGAGTAATATTGCTCGATTGCTTGAGGTAATATAAGTTGCCCTCTGCATTCGCGAGTGCCAGCTTATTTCCGGCCTTAAATCCGACCAGCTGGTAATCATTGCCCATTGTAGATGGCTCGGTCGAGACCAGAATACTGTTGGGAAAAACACTGGCGAATGTCCGGCCGATAAGGGCAAAGGTCGCCCAGTCCATCTGATAGGAATGTACCCATTGGCAGAATATACCTCCTTCGTTCAGTCTCTTATCAACCAGTGCAAAGAAATCACGTGTAAAGAGCGTAGCGAGGCCGGCCATCCAGGGATTGGACGGCTCGGAGATAATAACATCGTAATTCTGTTTCGTAAGCTGAAGATGCGCCCTTGCATCCTGAATAATGAGGTTTGTCCTGGAATCGGAAAGCACTTCATTGTTCCACGGTCGAAAGAAGTCACTGGCCTCGACAACCTGCTGACTTATCTCTAACACATCGAGCTGCTCGATTGGATAATACAGCGCCTCACCGGCGGTTACGCCGCTCGCAAGGCCCAGCACCATTACCGTCCTGGGATTTGGATGAAAGAGCATCGGGAAATGTGCACAGACCGTCTGCGTCTTCATATCTCCACGCGAAGAGGCATCAGGCTTGCCGCTGTTGGCCATTATATATGTATAACCACCAAAGGCGTCCGGCTGCTTCATCACCGTAGTAAAACCGCCGATACCATCGCCGTAATATACGAGCTCGCTGCGTTCAATTCTTGAGAGTATTTCCGGGCCTCGCGACAGGGTCTCGAACCAGCCGGTCCCTTTTATGTCCTCCTCTAAATTCTCAAAACGGTGATATTTGCCCTGCGAAAGCAGACTGCGGTTCCACACAGGAAAGTAAAAGCACAACACTAAACCAGCCACAGCAGGCGCTGTCAAAAAGGCCAGCTTCAATAGGTTGTGCCGCCTGCGGCTGAGAACGACACTCGCAATAATTAGTGATGTCAGAAGCTGGGCTCCGACAACAAGGCTTAAACTGCTTTCCTTGCCAAGCAATGGTATCAAAACAAAACCAGCGCAAAACGAGCCCAAAACTGCACCTATCGTATTGATTGCATAGGCAACACCGATGGACCTGCCCACCTTAGATACAGACTGAGTATAAATCTTACCCACCAAAGGAAAGGTCGCCCCAAGACAGAGCGTGGGAAGAATCATAAAACAAAATAAAGTAGCCGCCTTTGCGATGCTCAATAAGGCAAAATGCTCCCTGAACGTAAAAATCAGCTTCGCGAAAAAGAACTGACTGTTGCCCATCACCTGACTTACCCCCAGTACAATCAAAGCAGCTATAATCTGAGTCGATACCAATAGCCATAGGGGCCTGCCGGTCTTATCGCCAAGCCAGCCGAAGAGCATACTGCCCAACGCCAGTCCTAAAATGAATGTAACAAGCACTATAGTAAAAGAATACGTGGTAGGGCCGACAATCAGACCCAGTAATTTGGCCCATATAACCTCATAAGACATGGCGCAAAAGCCGGATACCGCAAAGATTATAAGGGCAGCCGTAAGGGCACCCGGATATTGCGTAACCTTAGGGGTTTCGATGATATCTGCTTTGGGGGGTGTTTCTACCTTCCCTAACTGGGTGCCAGAGCCTGCGCGCAGGCATAATATACCTATAACGCCATTTATAATAACCGCCAGGGCCAACGTGCCGGGCATACCCAGATAGTATATGAACCAAAATCCGCACAAAAGGGCGCCCAAAGCCGCCCCGATGGTGTTTAGACCGTATAACCTGCCTGCGTGCGTGCCCAGATGCGACAGGCTGGTGACATAAAACCGGCATAAAACAGGCAGCGTCGCCCCCATACAGATAACAGGGATACACAACAGAACCGCACAGCCAATAAAGGTAATAAAGTTATACAGCATAAAGTGGCTGAACAGCCGGTTGTAGACAATCGCGTAAAGCGGTGTAAACGCCCACAGAAGAAAGGGAACCGCAAGTCCATAAGCCCCTATGGCCAATTCCAGTATGCCGTATATTCTTACCAATCTTAAAGGCTGTTTGATGCGGTCTATGGTCCGGCTGGCAATGTAGCTGCCCAGGCCCAGGCCACCCATAAAGACGGTAAGAACGATACTTACGGCAAACGGGGCAGCGCCGATGACCTTAACTATCATTCTTGTCCACAGTATCTCGTAGGTAAGGCCCGTAACGCCGGAGAAAAAGAAGCACGTCAAGACCAACACCTCTATCCTGCCGGGTGAAGTATGGGGTACACTCTTTTTGTCCACGGCGCTGCGCGAGATTCTCTTTTTCTTAGTCATCTCCTGTCCTCGCCGTCTCAAGGAAAAGACCTACATACGCAGAATTCTGACGGCAGTTCTCGTATCTACAAATATCCCGATATATCCAGCAACAGTATAGGTTTTTTCAGGCCTGGTGTAAAAGCTTTTGTAGCCCGGTTAATCAGTGGTTAGCTGTT
>CP070830.1:658596-663180 GCA_020344865.1 Planctomycetota bacterium | reverse complement strand
GGTCGCTTTCTGTGAGGTTGTTAAGATGGGCAAACTTGAAGAAGGTTTTTATAGCGACGAGGGCTCGTTTTATGGATGCTTCGTCCTTGTTTGAGCGTGAAAGGTGGACTAAATAGTTCTGGATGAAGGCGGGTTTTATTTTAAGTAAGTTTTTGATTTTGTGGGAGTTGCAATGCTGTAGGAAGGATTTTAGGTCTCGGCCGTAGGCCTGGATGGTGTTTTCGGCGAGGCCGGCTTCGACGGAGAGGTAGTTGAGGAAGTCGTTAACGTGTCGGCCGAGGGGCAGGGAGAGGAGCTTTTCGGAGATGGCTCGCGTCTGTGTCGAGGGCACGGGTATCCTTTCCAAATTGTTTTGGCGCAGTAGTTTAGCGGCCGGTACAAATAGGAATATCGGCGTTAAAAGGAGGTTTGCTTTAGGGGAAGAACTTAGGTGGATCCCCTGCTGTTGGGTCAGGGTGGCGACTTCTCGGGGACGGGCGGGGTTATGTTATGAAGTTGCCTAAGTTGCCCAGATTGACATTGAGGGGTTTTTGGAATAGGGGAAAAATCGTTGATTTTGAAGCAAAAATGAGGGCCTAGACTCTAGTTTTGAATTTTGAGTGTTGAGTTTTGAGTTAAAAACGAGGATTTTGAGATGAACTTTTGGGAGGGCACATTGGATATTGGGCTGAAAACGGGCATTGGTTTTCTGGAAAGGTGTTTGAACGTTTGAAAATTTGTGAAAAGTTTGGGAAAAGTTATGAAAAAGAGTGCGCAGAAGTTGGAAAAATGAGCGCAGATGTTGGAAAAAATGCTGAGATTTGCGCGCGGATGGCGCAAATCGGAGACTGGTAAGCCTGACTGTTAAATTGGGGGATTTAGGGAAAATGAGTGGATGAGTAGATGGGTAGATGAGTAAAAGCGTAGATGCGTAGATGAGTAAATGCGAGGGAGTTGTCGTTATTTTGGAGGTTGACAGAAGTTGTTCTTCAGGGTATTGTATAACGTGAAAAATTTGCAGAGTGGCGAAGTGGTATCGGACGGGCGGTAATGAATAAGTTGGGGTTTTCGTTGTGTATGGGAAGTATAACTTGAGGTCACAAATTGTGATCTCAAGATTGGGATTCCTTAGGGAGTGTTAGAAGTGGCAAAGAAAAGCGGGTCGATAGTTCCTGTGGAGCGGATATACAAGAGTATCCTTCTGATGAGGGGTCATAAGGTTATATTAGACAGGGAGCTGGCTGGCTTGTACGGCGTTGAGAGAAGAGTTCTTGTTCAAGCGGTCAAGCGTAATATCGAGCGTTTTCCGGAGGATTTTATGTTCCAAGTGAACGAGGAGGAATTTGAGAACTTGAGGCGCAATTTTGGCACCTCAAGCTGGGGCGGACGGTGGTATCGGCCGTATGCTTTTACCGAACAGGGGGTGGCTATGCTGTCGAGTGTGCTGCGAAGCAAGCGGGCGATAGATGTTAATATTGCGATAATGCGGACATTTGTGAAGCTTCGCGAGATACTGGCGACGAATGTGGCGCTTAGGCGGAAGATAGAAGCTATGGAGCGTCGGTACGATGAGCAGTTCAAGTATGTCTTTAAGATACTGTCCGAGATGGTGATGGTAGAGGCGAAGCCGAAGAGTCAAATCGGTTTTTTGACGGAGGCGGAGAGTAATGAGAAATGAAGGGGATTTTTGTGTTGTATGTTTGTCGGAATAGTAGTAAAGTATTTAGGTTTTGCGGAGCAGGTCGTTTGTGCTCTTAATTTGTTTTGGCAGTGGGATAAGCACCCGGGGCGGAGCCTCGCGAGTCCCGAAGGTTCGGGACGGTAGAGTTGCCGTTAAATTGGGGTTTGACAAGGTCGGTAAAGTTGGATATGATGTCGGGCAGAGCGGGCGGTGGTCCGGGAAACTCTTTCGTACTTAGCAAGTCGTGATTTGTTGTTGAATGTAGAATTTGGCAACCAAGGGTAGTAATGAGGATTAGTGTAATAATTTTTTCGTTGGTTCTTGGGACTTGTAATTGTGCTTTAGGGGTAGAGTTGTTAGCGCCAAATGGCGGGGAAGTTTTGGAGGCCGGGAGTACTTATATTATTACGTGGGAGAGCGAAGCTGAATTTGCAAATGAACTGAATGTGAGCATTAAATATTCAATAGATGGAGGGCAAAACTGGGAACCGGTTATTTCCATGTGGAACCAAGGGTGGTATGAGTGGACTGTACCTGCAATAAATTCAGATGAATGCCTTGTCCGTATTGAGCTTTATCTTATCTGCATACTGGTCATTGAGCCCTGTCCAGCAGCAGATGTGGATTGGGACTGGGATGTTGATTTGAATGATTTTGCCATTCTGGCGGCGTCGTGGGGTAGCATGCCGGGTGATTATAATTGGGACCCAAACTGTGATATTTCAGAGCCGGCAGATGAGATAATAAATGAATTGGATTTGGAAGTGCTTGCCAAATGGTGGTTGATTGGTAAGTACGATATTATTGATACAAGTGATGGTGTGTTCAGCATATTCGAAGGTGGTATTTGAGATTTTTTTCTCGTGGCGAGAGGCAAGGTGGGTCGGTTTTTTAGATTGGTGGGGAAGGTGGAGGATTTCGTATTTGACAAGTCCTAGCTCAGCGTGGAAAATTATGAGTGCATAGGATCGTTGCTTGGTAGAAACTGAGCGTATAATTGTTTCTTTAGGTAGATGTGTACGTGTGGATGATTGCTCGACAATTACGGAGGATCTAAGGTGGCAACCAAAATAAATGTGTCGAAGGGCGCGGGCTTGTTTAGGTCGTGGGATTTAAGGCCTGTTAACAGACCGTTGATTATCAATAAAACTAAGATTATGGCGTTGACGGAGGAACTGAAGAGAGAGGACTCACTAGCATCCCTGAGAAATGCGGTGTTTCGCTTGGAGCGTAACCTGCAAAGTGTGAAGGAAGATAAGGCCGGAGTGCTCAATATTGATTCAAACGGCGATACCATAACGATTAGCCAGAAATTTATTTTTGAAGAATTGAACCAAATCGCAGAATCAAAAACGCTGGAACGTGCGAAATACTATGTTGAGCGGCTTGAGAAGGCGCTTGGAGAAGTTAGGACGAGCAGAATCAACGATATAAATCTGAACCGTTGGAAGGAGTACGATGATATCAGAACTGACAGTCTGTGGATAATTGACAAGCGTGATAACACTGGTGTCCACACAGCGGGGTATTGGGGAAATTTTATTCCCCAAATCCCTAATCAAATGTTGAAACGATATACGAAAAAGGGGGAGTGGGTTTTGGATCCTTTTGTGGGATGTGGAACAACCCTGATTGAAAGCCAGCGACTTGGTAGAAACGGAATTGGAGTGGAGCTTCAAGAAAGTAGCGCGCAGAAAGCAAGAGAATTGATTGCCTATGAACCCAATAAATACGGTGTGATTGCAGAAGTTGTGACTGGTGATAGTCAGGGAATTGATTACCGAGCGGCACTTAAGAAACATAATCAAACGTCTGTACAGCTATTGATAATGCATCCTCCATACTTCGATATAATCAAGTTTAGCAACGATCGAAGAGACTTATCCAATGCATCTTCTGTTGATGAGTTTTTGGAAATGATGAGCAGAGTGGTTGATAATGCTTCGGCCATTTTGGACAAGGGGCGATATTGCGTTCTAGTAATCGGGGATAAATACTCAAGAGGAGAATGGATCCCATTGGGATTTCTGACAATGGATGTGATTCTCCAACAAGGGTTTATACTAAAAAGCATAATTGTTAAGAATTTTGAAGAAACAACAGGGAAAAGAAATCAAAAGGAGCTGTGGCGATACCGTGCTTTAGTTGGAGGATTTTACATTTTTAAGCACGAATACATTTTCGTGTTTAAGAAGAAATAGTCACATGACCACGCACGTTTTCATAGTTAATTCCACAACATTTAAATATCATTTAGAATACTTGTTTGCTGGAACGGGAGCGAAATCCTACAAAATAGATTTTAACGACAAGTCCAATACAAAACTGCCTGGGAGAACTGAAAATCTATTAGTCTCGATGATTGCAGATGCCAACAGGGTAAGAAAAGGCGATTTGATAATTTTTTACCTCCAACAGGATCGTAAGTCGAAGGTGCGTGAGGGGAAGTTCTACGGGATTTTTCAGGCAAGTAGTGATTGGTCTTTTTTGGACAATAACGACGGGCAGCAATATCTAAGGGACAAATTGCAGAAATCACTGACTTTTAGGACTCTGATTAGACCATACAAAGTGTATGCGGCAGGTGTTACAGAATGGGAAGCGCTGGACGAAATAAAGAGGATCCGGCGGCCGGAGCAAATGTTGTGGAGTTTGATATACAGAAAACTTAAAGCTAACCGTGGAAACACAATGATCACACCGTATGAATCGAAACAACTCTGCAGGCTGATACGGGATAAGAATCGCGGGCAAGAGCTGCGCGTTCAGAACCGGTTGTTATCATTCGACTTGGGATCAGAACGTATAATCTGTACGAACAGACGCAGGAGGGCTTATGGGGGGAGGGAAGTGGCAATCGACATAGAAAAAAGACTTTTGGGGAAGGTCCGGGAGAAGAAGCTGTTTGAGCCTCACCTCCAAGC
>CP070830.1:653570-658496 GCA_020344865.1 Planctomycetota bacterium | reverse complement strand
TAGCGTCTCAACCTGGTCCGAATCGGCAAAGTCCACCGACCCGATGCCCAGTTGTGCCATCGCGATTTCAAAAAAGTCAGCTACCTCCGATGTTATCTCGGCGCAGCCGCTCACATCGCCGTCCGCGTCGAGGCTCAGAAGTAATCGTGTCATGTTGATTACCCTCTCATCATCCATATCGGCCGCTTCGAAAAAGTCCAGCGCCGTCATCCTACGGTCGGCTATAGCGCTGCCCAGAACAACGGATCCGATTGAAAGCTCGACCCGCTCAGACGGGAAAAAGTCGAATGCCCCAGCCCCGTTCGTGTTGCCCGCAAAAGTCGGGGTCTCCACGTAAAACCCGGCAATAGCAGGACCTACAAAATGGGCCCGCAGCGGATGGGCTAATTCGTACTTGAACCACCATCCCCACTGGCTGCCACCGAAAAGCTGCATATCTTCAACTTCGAGAGTTGCATCACCTGTGACGGCTTTCTCATGTTCATATTTGGCTACTTCTTGTTTTAAACTCCCGGTCTCATGCACCGCAGTTTCGCTTGCCTCGGATGTGTTTTCCTCGACTTCGTACCCCGCGGATTCCTGCCCTGTAAGAATAACGTCTCTTACAAGGATATCGGGAACGCACCAGCCGCCCTCCTCCGCAACTACATCGCCGTTCGGGTCTACCTGAACCAGGTCGAGATGCACGGCAATGTTCTGAATACGCATCGGTTCCCAGATCTGCCCCCATGCGAACCCTAAGTCCTGTTCGAGGTCCAGCACCCACGTACGTCTGAATATGTGACCGTCATCATACTCCTTCATGTAAGGTGCCGGATACTCTCGCTTGTAAGGAAATTGTCCAATCTTCGGATTGCCGCTCGATGTCGTCGGAATCGGCTCATTCCCGGCGTAGATTTGGGCCTCCCTTATTCTCCATCCTCCGGTCGGCTCAACCTGAATATGGAGCTTGTTACGAGAGTTCCAGATTCCTCCGGTACCGGAGTTGACAAGATTTGCTCCGGCCCAGACCTTTAATGTCACCCGACCCGGCCCATAATGGTCCGCAAGGGCGGCATCGCCTGCGCTCAGCAAAACAGCTATGATTATAAAACATCCGAAAATCATACCTGTCTTGCTCTTTGTTGTTTGTCGAAGTTCCATTTTTTTCTCCTTTCACAAAAAATTAAAAAAACGTTACAAATATTTTCAAAACATAAAGCTCACCTGTCGGACCTGTCCCGGTGCAAAAAATCTCGGTCGACCGAAAACAGCCTCGAGGAAAACTCATCGCAAACTTTAAACGCATTGCCAAAGATACTGCTCAATAAAAACTTTCTTATTTCTCACCTTACTCCGAAGCTGCAGGGGGTGTGATTAAAACCAGTTCTTTGTTTGCTGTCTTGCCGGACCTTGAAACTTGCTCGGGTGTGTTCGGTAATCCGCCGGCCGGGCACAAAAATTGGCGGCGCCATACATAAAAAACCAAAAAAATTAATGCCCTGATTACCAAAGTCAAAAATTGCGCCGGTATCGCTGTAATGCCTCATTTTTGCCGGTTTTACGCGTACCAGCTACAATATAGGAGTTACTCCTACTTACTTCTAACTATCTAACGAGGCACAAACAAGAAAACCTGCGGAAAATTTTTAAAAAATCCGCCGCGAATATGCTATAATGGTTGAAGGCGTATTTAAACCGGGAAGAAGCTGCCAACTGTAAACGAAGCACACCCTTTTTGTTCTCGCAAAGTTGTAATGAGTAGCGAAACAGTAGGCGATAAGGAACTTATGGCCACGCTTGGAGTCGGCGATGTTACGGCTCTCGGAGAGCTGGCGCGCCGCCACCAGGATAGGATTCTGTCCCTCGCTTACCGTTTCTTGGGAAGGTGGGATTTGGCTGAAGACATCGGACAGGAAACATTCTTGCGGGCGTGGAAGGCCGCACGCCACTATACGCCCAAGGCCAAATTCACCACCTGGCTTTCTTCCATCGCCATCAATCTGTGTGTCGACGAGCAGCGAAGGTTGATGCGCTCCGCCAGGCCTTGGCAGAATCTGGAGCCCGACTCGCAGGTCGAATGGGACTGTAACGGCGCTGAAAAGCGGGAGCTTGTTGGAATTGTGCAGACCGCCATTATGGAACTGTCGGAACGCCAGCGCCTGGCGGTCATATTGCATAGATATAATGGTCTCAGTCACAGTGAAATCAGTGAGGCTACCGGCTGGAGTAAGTCGGCCGTTGAGTCCCTGCTGGTTCGTGCATACGCCAATCTAAGAAATAAACTTGATAAAATTAAGGATTTTGCCGAATGATTCGCAGGTTTACAGCTTTCAGTTCGTTTAATCATTGGGGTCAGGACTATGGAACATATAAAAGATATAGAGTTGATTGAGTATGTGGGCGGTACACTTGCTGCTGGCCGCCATAGACAACTGCAAAAGCATATCACAGTCTGCGAAGGTTGTGCTGAACGCTGCCAGCAAATGCTCGCTACTTGGGATACCCTCGATAATTGGGATGTTGATACCGCCGCCCACAGCATAGCCGGCCGTATCGAGACGCTGGCCGCCGCAGATAAACTCGCTAAACGCCGCTTCCGCACCGACTATCTTCCACGAGCAAGGCTGCTAATCCTCGCTTTTCGCGTGGCTGCCTCCATCATTATCGGTATCGGATTTGGCTATATGCTGGCCAGATGGATTGTTCCGCAGCAACCTCCCGCAACCGCTGCTTCAACCGACGCCCCGAAATACGTCGACGCACTTGGTCTCGAATGGTCAAATGGCTTCGTTTGGTCTGTTTTAGACGAACCCCAACCGGAAAAAGACAAGGAGCAGGCCCAATAATGAAACGCACTGAGAAAATAATCCTGACGATGCTGCTGCTCGTCTCCGCCGCCGTCTCGTTCTCCATTGCCCGCATGACCGCAACGGCCGAAAAGGAACCATCACATCAGTGGCTCAATTCACTGCCGGACAACGCTATAGAACTCGAAAAACGCTTCGATGCGAAATGTAGTCAACTGGCCCAGGCACTAATCAACGAACAAAAATCACTTGCTGCGATACTCGCAGATGCGTCCGCCACCGACAAGGCAATTATTGACCAGGCCGAAATTGTAAGTAACGCGCATGAAAAGCTCATGAGAAGCGCCGCTGAACACCTTATAAAAATCCACCGCCAGCTACCCACTGCTCAGAGAGAGCTTTTGATGCAGTTTTGTGCCGAAAGTCTCCAGGGTTCCGACCATGCCCTCGATGAGAACCGTGCTGCCTACTGCGGCAGCTGCGGGCGAAGCTGCGGTCTTCCTTGTCCGGGTTCCTGCAGCCTAAAGGGCGGTCTCGAGTGCTGTAAATCCTGCACCAACACTGCCTGCCCCGCAAGGGGAAAGGGCTTCGCACAAATCCTGATGCTCAACGACCAGCAGCTCGAGACAATAAAAAAGCAGGACCCTGCCTTTGCCGCCGACTCTAAAATCCTCCGGCAGCAGCTTTTGGACCATCACGCCAGGCTCCTCGCGATGTTTGAGGATCCCCAAACAAAAGACCGGGACTTAATGCAGCAGGTGGACCACATGATTGCGGCACATAAGGCGATTGAAAAGCGGGTCGCTGAGTATGTCGTACTGCTCCGCCCCCATCTCACACAGGAGCAGCAGAAGTGGCTGATTGGACTTTGCTTTAGGAAAGGCAAAGTCCTCGGTATGCATCAACACTAACAACCCGGCTGGAACTAATCCTCTAAAGTATTTATATCGATGCCTCCGCCGCCTTACTTGCGCCTTAGGGCATCTCCGCCAGCCAGTTTTCAGCAAATACGCTAAAGTCCAACAGGTTGATTGTATCGTCGCCAGGCTCGGATATGTCACAAGCCTCGTTGTATCCCGCCTCTCCATAAGATGTAAGCCACGCTGACGCAAGCGTCCCGAGGTCCCCATGCAACTTCCCCTCCACTCCGCCTCTTAACATCCGTCACGGCTCCTCCGTGTGTTTTATTCCAACTTTCGAACCATCATACCACAAGCCCCCCGTCCCATCCCAAAAGTCAATAATATTGTCACCCTCGGCGCAGCGAAGCGGAGTCGACGGACCTGGCCCCCGTCTTTAATTGTTCAATCACAATGCCCCTCTCACCCAAGAAGGTCTTTATAATCCGCGCAGAACTGCTTCCTCTTGCACCCACGACAATGACACCCGCGCCAGATGCTGTCAAACTGCTCCGCAATCTTGCCGACCATCTTCTTCTCATCCGTAACAATCCCGGACTCGAAATTCCTCTTGTCTTTACTCTTCGCCCCCATCCCCGCGCCGGTGAGGTTCGCACTGCCCGTATAAGCCAGCTTGCCGTCAACTATAACCGATTTAAAATGGACCCGCGGGCACAAAATTCGCTCAATACCCCCAATCAGATTTGGGTATCTGTCGAAATCCCTGCGAAAAGCCGCCCCCGGCTCCTTCGCGTGAAGCAGTCGGACCTCAACCTTTTTCTTCACCAGATCGCTCAGCACCTCTAGAAACGGCCCCCTGCCCCCGTCCTTGTCCACGTACATATCCTTCAAATCGCTCGTCGCCAGCCAGACATGGCTCTTCGCCCCGGGCACCCACCCGCAAATCACCCTCTCATATATCTCTCTGTCCTTGATAAATTCGAGCATCTACCAAAACCCTTGTTTCTGCCGGCGAAGTGCCGAATCCGGCATCCCGCCAGCGCCATTTTTATCGTGTTATCGCCGTTTTTCGCAAATTTTCTAAAAATTTGCACAAAATTTCAAAAAAAAACGAAACAGATAGCCCCTTTTAGGGCACTTATAGGGTAGACACATTTGCTTGAGCCTCTCCAGCCGAGCTATGATGACTCCTCCAGGCTGAAGAGGCTTTTTTTATCCCCCTAAAACACGCGAATTTCGCCCATTTCTTCCCTAAGCCACCGCTGCTTTCGGCCGAT
>CP070830.1:650236-653470 GCA_020344865.1 Planctomycetota bacterium | reverse complement strand
CTTACAAACATTGAATCCAGGCCCAGCAAAAAGAGGCAATGGGAATACTATTTCTTCGTGGATTTCCTCGGACACAGGACAGACGAGCGGGTGGAAAAGGGCCTCGAAGAGGCCCGCGGGCACTGTCTTCAGCTTTCGGTATTAGGCAGTTTCCCGAGGGCAACAGAGCTGCTTTAACTGCGAAAAGGAGTAATCTGTCTTGACAAAGGATTCGTTTATGAGAAAGCCGTTTGTGGCCGGCAACTGGAAAATGAATACCGACAGCCACACGAGTGTAAGCCTGGCCGAAGCTGTTGCTTCCGGCTCGTCGGACATCGCTGAGCAGGTGCATATAGCGGTAATACCGCCCTTTGTGTACATTCCCGCGGTCGTAAAGGCCGTCAGCAACGCGCGCATCGCCGTCGGCGCCCAGGATGTTTACTACGAGCAGAAAGGGGCCTTTACCGGCGAGATAAGCTCCTCAATGCTGAAAGATATTGGCTGCACGTATGCCCTATGCGGCCATTCCGAGCGCAGGCACGTTATCGGCGAGACCGACGAACTGGTAAACAAAAAGGTTGGTGCTGCAATATCCGGCGGCCTGCTGCCGATACTATGTGTAGGTGAACTGATTGAACAGCGCAAAGCATCCCAGACGGAACAAGTTGTAACAAAACAGATAAAGAACGGATTGCAGGGCCTGAGCGCCGGGAAGGTTTCGGCCGTGACTATAGCTTACGAGCCGGTCTGGGCCATCGGGACAGGCCTGACGGCAACACCACAACAGGCACAAGAGGTTCACGCCCTGATACGAAAGCTGATTGGCGAGATGTATGACAGCCAGCTGGCCGGGGAGATTCGCATACTCTACGGCGGCTCGGTGAAACCTTCGAATGCAGCTGAGCTGATGGCTCAGGCAGATATAGACGGTCTTTTGGTCGGGGGAGCAAGCTTGAAAGCGGACGATTTTGTCTCGATAATTCAGGCGGCGGCATAGCTGTGGTTACGACGAACCAGAATTACAAAAAGAAGAGGATTTGCAAAAAATGAAAATGGTTGTTTTCTCAATGTTGGCTATGAGCTTCATAATGAATGTCATCGCCGTACTTTTCCTTATATGTGCGGTGGTGCTGATTTTAATCATTCTGATTCAAAAGGGCAAAGGCGGCGGTTTGAGCGGAGCGCTTGCCGGAGGTGCCGTAAGCGGGCTTCTCGGCTCGAAAAGCAAGGAACCGCTGACGTGGATTACAATAGCGCTGGTGGGCGTGTTTTTAACACTTGCTATAGTAATGGCCAAATTCTACAAACCGGTTATCAGCGACTTTGAGGCCGGTCAGTTCCAGGAGACGCCGGTTCGACAAGAGCAGCCAAGAGGTCCTGAATTCCCACCTCCGATTGAGGACATCGGGACCACGCCCACAGATGAAAACGCCGATGCAAATTCACTCGGTGTAAGATGAGTCTGATTCAAAGGGGCAGCAGAAGCCGCAGAAGCAGTTGAGTTCGGCTTGAAGGTAGAGTGCCATGATAAACAGTATGACCGGATACGGACAGGCGCAGGGTCAGAGCGACGGTGTGAGTTATGTCGTGGAGGTCAAGACGGTCAACAATCGATACTTCAAGGCCAACATAAAGCTGCCGGAGGCGGTAGCGTTCCTCGAGGAAGATATTGACAGGCTTCTACGGGAAAACCTCTTGCGAGGGACGGTAAATTATGCTCTTCGACTGAAAGAGATTTCTACAAGCGACTTATATGATATAGACGAGAAGGCCCTGCGGGCCATTGTGGAAAGATTAAACAGGATAACATGCGCAGATGATACTAAATGTAACATCGACGTCGGTAGTCTCCTGACACTTCCAGGGATACTGGCGCCGGTATCGCCGGACGAGAAAGCAGCGGAACGAATCAAGAAAGAAGTCTTGAGCACCACACAAAAGGCGATAGACCAGCTCAAACAGATGCGCGCCGCTGAAGGTGCGGCGCTCGCAGCCGATTTGGGCAGTCACTGCAAGGCTATAAGTGAGAGCCTCGGGCGGATACGTATCCGCAGCTCAGTCGTCTTGCAGGAATACCAGAAAAAGCTTAAGAAAAGAGTCGATGAGCTGCTTGCGGACGCAAAGTTGAAGCTCGATGAAGAGACGCTTGCCAGAGAAGTGGCGGTTTTCGCGGACAGGTCAGACATATCAGAGGAGATTACCCGACTGGATTCACATCTGCAGCAGTTTATTGAGAGCTGCCAGGGCCAGCCTAAAGGCTCGCCTGATTCGGGCAATTCTGCGGCCGGACGCAGGTTGGATTTTCTCAGTCAGGAAATGTTAAGAGAAATTAACACCATCTCAAGCAAGGCTTCCGACAGCGAGATTACCCACTGCGCGGTCGACATCAAATGCCGAATAGACCGAATTAAGGAACAGGTCCAGAACATCGAATAAAAAACGCGAAAAGCACAAAACCAAAACTGAAAATGTAAAATATTAAACCGTAGTTTCAAACTGTCGCTTGGTATTACGGAATGAATGAACAAACAGACAAAAAAGGCAAAGTGGTGATAGTGAGCGGCCCGTCGGGTGTGGGCAAGAGCACTATTTGCAAAGAAGCGGTCAAAAGATTGCAGAACACCTACCTTAGTGTCTCGGTAACCACCAGGCCCAAAGCAGATAGCGAGGTTGACGGCGAGGATTACTGGTTTATCTCAGAAGAGGAGTTTACGCAGCGATTCAACAAGGGCCAGCTTCTGGAGCAGGCCGAGGTATTCGGTCACCGCTACGGAACGCCCAAGGCAGAAGTGGAGCAGGCGTTGCGGGATGGGAAAACCGTCATTTTGGAAATCGACGTCCAGGGCGGCAAACAAGTAAAGATGAAATACCGAGACTTAACAATGATTTTTATTTTGCCGCCGACACAAAGGGAGTTGGCAGAGCGTATGAGCCTGAGAGGCAGAGAAGACGCTGAGACGGCAGAGGGCAGACTGGACGAAGCAGGCACCGAAATCGCCGCTGCCTGGCAATACTACGAGCATATGGTTATAAACGATGATTTAGAGCAAGCGATAAAAGAGATGGTGCAAATTATTAAAGGGTTGCAGAAACAAACATAGGGCTTACGAGGGTCGTAACTTCGCAGGGCAGGTCCCCACTAAAAGGAAAGTACAATACTGCCCGGCCCTTCTCAACAGAGCATTGGAGTAAAAGAATGATAGAGGACCTTAAGAGCACGGAGATAATCAACAAAGTCGGCGGCAAATTCAAGCT
>CP070830.1:644473-650136 GCA_020344865.1 Planctomycetota bacterium | reverse complement strand
TATGGATTTTGGATTTGACAAGTGAAATGACCGTAAGTTTCTATTTGACAAACAGTTATCTGCATTATTGCACACGGGGGGCGGTATGAGGGTTTTTATGTTAGGCTGGGAGTTCCCCCCCTTTATAAGCGGGGGACTGGGTACCGCCTGTTACGGGCTTACCCGGGCTATGGACCAGCTTGGCATAGAGGTAACCTTTGTTTTGCCAGCTGCCCTCGAAGGCCAATACACCAGCCATGTCAAGCTCTTGGCCGCCGGCTCTTACACGCCGACCACCCCTTTCAAATTCGACCCGATGAAAAATGTGACTTTTCGGGCTATTGACTCACCACTGCAGCCTTATGCCACCCCCGATATTTACCAGCAACAAATCGAGGAAGCGCTCCGGCAAAAGCAGAAAGACAGCGGCTTGGCCGGTCAACTCTTTGGCGCGGCGGATTATAGTGGCGACATGTATCGCGAGGTCTACCGCTATGCCGCAATTGCCGCTCAGTTGGCCGCAGATGAGCAGTTTGACATCGTCCATGCCCACGACTGGATCACATACCCTGCCGGAATCCTGGTATCCCAGATGAGCGGAAAGCCGCTGATTGTACACGTCCATTCGACCGAATTCGACCGTAGCGGTGAGCATGTCAACCAGATGATTTACGACATCGAGCGACAGGGCATGCATGCGGCCCACAAAATAATAACGGTCAGCCATTTCACCCGCAATATCCTTATAAGCCGGTACGGCGTCCCCGGAGAAAAAGTCGAAGTAGTCCATAACGGGGTGCAGCGCAATGGAGGCGAATGGACTCTGAACGAAACGGGTATCGAAAAAGACGAGAAAATCGTCTTGTTCTTGGGCCGAATTACAATGCAAAAAGGCCCGGAGTATTTCCTTGCAGCCGCCAAAAAAGTCCTCGACGTGATGGACAACGTCAAATTCGTGATGACCGGCTCAGGAGATATGATGCACCGAGCCGTTGAGATGGCCGCCGGACTCGGCATCGGACATAAGGTACTCTTCACCGGCTTCCTAAGAGGCCAGGATGTACAAAAGATTTATAAAATGGCTGACTTGTACGTCATGCCCTCCGTCTCGGAACCATTTGGCATCGCCCCTCTGGAGGCCCTGGATAATAATGTGCCCGTCATAATAAGCAAGCAGAGCGGCGTGTCCGAAGTGCTCAGGCACGCCTTGAAGGTCGACTTCTGGGATGTCGACGAGATGGCCAACAAGATTGTAGCTGTACTGCAGTATCCCGCGCTACAGCAGACTTTGGCAAATTACGGAAATTTCGAGGTCAGAAGACTTCGGTGGCAGGACAGCGCAAGAAAGTGCAACAGGATTTATGAAGAGGCACTGCTTGCCGTCTGATAGGATTTTAGACGTAAAGAAAGAAAGGGATTTATGGCTTCGGTGTGTTTCTATTTTCAGGTCCATCAGCCTTCGCGACTGAGACACTACACGGTATTCGACAAGGACGACCGATACTTTGATGATTACAAAAACTCCTCCATTTGCAGGAAAGTGGCCAACAAGTGCTATCTTCCCGCCAATCGATTGCTCCTGGATATAATCCGCAGGTACGAGGGCAGATTCAGGATTGCATACAGCTTGACCGGCGTGTTGCTCGAGCAGTTGCTTTCCTTTGCCCCGGAAGTCCTAAGTACCTTCGACGCACTGGCTCAAACCGGCTGCGTCGAGTTCCTCGCTGAGACGTACTATCATAGCCTGAGTTTCCTGTACTCCAGGGACGAGTTCATAGAGCAGGTCAACAAACACTCTGAAACTATCGAAAATCTCTTCGGCAAGAAACCGCGCATCTTCAGAAATACCGAATTGATTTACAATAATGATTTGGCCTCCGTCATAGAATCCATGGACGATTTCGATGCCATTATGACCGAGGGTGCGGACCACATACTCGGCTTTAGAAGTCCCAACTTCGTCTATCAGCCGAAGGGCTGCTCCAGACTTAAGCTGCTCTTGAAGAATTATTCCCTCAGTGATGATATCGCCTTCAGATTTTCCAACCGTGATTGGCTGGAATGGCCTTTGACCGCCGACAAGTTCGCTCGATGGATAAGCGATGTTAACGGCAACGGAAACGTAGTCAACCTGTTCATGGATTATGAGACATTCGGTGAGCACCAGTGGCAGGATACGGGAATATTCGATTTTATGCGGCACCTGCCTGAAAAAATCCTCAAACATCCTGACAATGACTTCAAGACCCCAAGCGAAGTAATCCAGGCTTACCAGCCCGTCGATACAGTGGACGTGCCTCACCTGATAAGCTGGGCTGACCTCGAAAGAGACCTATCCGCCTGGCTTGGAAACGCCATGCAGTCCAACGCCATTCATGAACTTTATCGTCTCGAAAAGAAAGTCAAGAAAACCGGCGACGAAAAAATCATAACCGACTGGCGAAAGCTCCAGACATCAGACCATTTTTATTATATGTGCACCAAATATTTTGCTGATGGCGATGTGCATAAATACTTTAATCCGTATAACTCACCTTACGACTCTTATATCAACTTTATGAATGTTCTGGGCGATCTCAGTAACCGTTGCCTTAGGCAAACTCGTTTAGACCTGAATAAGGTTGTAGACAAAACTCTGATAAACACAAGCACTCTGACTGGGCAGGCGACTGAGAATGCATTTTGTGGGCTGTCGTAAGACCAAGACATACCCATCCTTTAAACGTTAAAGTGAAAACTCTGGCTGTTAAACTTTACGGCGGTAGTTGTTCGGAGCATAGTTGTGCTGACTTTGCAAAAAGCCAATGGTGTTGAAATTGTTTCCATGCCGCTGGACGGGATGAGCCTTGAAAGCTTACTGGCCAAAGAATGGCTGTTGACCAACCAGCGCGGCAGCTACGCATCATCGACGATTGTCGGCTGCAATACTCGAAGATACCACGGCCTGCTCATCGGCTCCCTTAACCCGCCCGCTAACAGGATAATGACACTGGCCAAATGCTTGGAGATGGTGGTGCTTGACGGCCCGGCCCCTTCCGGCAGGTCGCAAAAAGCCAACCAACGGAGGGTATTTAATCTATCAACCTTTGAATTTGACGGCAAATTCGCCCCCGACAACTCCGGCTGTATGAAGCGGTTCCGCCAGGATATCGGAGTCCATTTTGATTTTCAACTCGACGGGCTCGAACTGACAAAATCACTGTACCTTCTCCGCGAAACTGATACGGTGGCTTTGGTGTATGATTTCACGAAGGTTAAAAATCCCGCACAATTTATCCTGCGCCCGTTTGTCGCATTAAGAGGTTTTCACACGCTCCAAAAGTCCTATGCTCCTTTGCATTCCAGGTGGATTGAGCGCAACGGCCGAAAACCCGCAGACGATAATGCCGCCCGGTCCGGGCTGTTGATTCGCCACGATGTACCCGGGAGCTGCGAATTGTTTCTGAGCTGTCCCGATATGAATTTCGAGCCCGACAAGCAGTGGTGGTTCAACTTCGTCTATCGCAATGATAAAGAAAGAGGCCAGGATTTTAACGAAGATTTGTGGACGCCCGGTTTCTTCAAAGGACGTGTGGAAGAACCTCACAGAATCGTCTTCTGGGCCAATTTCAGCAACAAATGCAGGCCCGAGCAGCTTGGTGCTGCGGATATTAAACAAGTCCGCGAGGGCCTGCAAAACCACCATAGTATCGTGGTTGCAACCGCCAGAGCCACAGACAAAAGACTCAAAACGCTTTACTTGGCCGCTGACCAGTTCGTTACCAGACGCAATACCAATTCATCAGCTCTTCAAAACAATTCGTATCAAACCGGGCAGGATTCCCAGTGCGAGTTCAGGACCACCGTCTTGGCCGGCTTCCCCTGGTTTGCAGACTGGGGCAGAGACGCCTTCGTGGCCCTGCCCGGACTGCTGCTTTTGACGGGCAGACTTGACGAGGCGAAGTCGGTTTTGACCACATTTGCCGCCGCCGTCGACGAGGGTATGATTCCAAATCGCTTTGATGACTATAGCGATACCGCATACTTCAACAGTATCGACGCCTCTCTTTGGTTTATCAACGCGGCTTTTCAGTACCTGAATACCTCCGGTGACCTTGAGACCTTTACTGAGCAGCTCCTGCCCACAATCCGCTGGATTATAGATTCCTACTACAATGGTACGAGGTTCGATATTCGCGCCGATGACGACGAGCTTATAATCGCGGGCGACGAGAGCACACAGCTGACATGGATGGACGCTAAATATGATGGAGTGGCTGTAACGGCTCGCTGTGGAAAAGCGGTCGAGGTCAACGCCTTGTGGTATAATTCTCTTTGTCTTCTCGCTCAGTTCTATGCCACCCGCAGCATAGACAACGCAAAACATTACGCGTCTATAGCGGATAGAGTTAAAGAGAGTTTCTGCCGGCTCTTTTGGAACCAGCGGTGCGGCTATCTAAATGACTGCGTCCTGCCCGATGGTTCTGCTGATTCGAGCCTCCGGCCGAACCAGATATTCGCCGTTTCGCTGCCCTTCACACCTCTGTCGCCTCGGCAGGCAAAGGCCGTCGTAGATACCGTGCAGCAAAATCTGCTTACCCCTTACGGCCTTCGAACACTAGCGCCGAGCGACAGTCGCTATAAAGGTACTTATACCGGACCGCAGCATCAGCGAGATGAGGCCTATCACCAGGGAACAGTCTGGGCCTATCTGATGGGGCCGTTTGTAGAGGCCTACCTGAGGGTGAATAACTTCAGCCGAAAAAGCAAAAAGAGAGCCGCGCAATTCATCGAACCGTTACTACAGCATCTGACTGATGAAGGCTGCGTCGGACAAATCAGTGAAATATTCGACGGAGACGCGCCACACCAGCCGAGAGGCTGTATCGCCCAGGCATGGAGCGTAGCCGAACTGATAAGGGCACATCAATTGATAAACAGCTGATTTATCATCGGCCAAAAACTTCGACGGTCTAACCGGAAGTTTAGAATTCCTTGGCCATTTTCCTCGCCTCCTCAATAGCAGCCGTCCGTTTTTGTTTTGCAACGTCCGCACCACCGGCGAGGGTCGGTTCCACCGTTACCGAACGTATGTCGCGAAAACCCATAAAGCCGAGCATCAGCTCGAGGTACTTTTTTTGCAGGTCGAATGCCTCTTTACCCGTCCCGGCCGGATACTCCCCCCCTCGCGCATACGCGATAAATACCGGCTTGTCCTTGACCAGTCCTTCGTAGTTTCCGCCTTCATTTACCGAGAAGGTGTAACCCGGCTGCACAAGTATGTCCACGTATTGTTTCAGCCGGTATGGAATTGAGAAATTCCACATCGGCACCGCCATAACGTATTTGTCCGCTGACTTGAATTCTTCAATTATAGAGATAACTTGAGACCATATCCGTTGGTCCTCTTGAGAATGCTCTGTCCCATGCATTATCTTGTACTTTGCTGTGACTGCTGGCAGGTCGAACGCCGGAAGGGGTCTTTCGAAGATATCTATTGTCTTAATCTTATCCTCAGGATGAGCTTGGCAATAAGATTCAACAAATGCATCGGCCACCGCCACCGAATGAGACCGGCCTGTTCGAGGCGAGGCCTTGATATATAGAACGTTGCTCATAGTGTCCTCCGCATTTAAAAAGTATAGATTTCGTCTGCCCAACAAAGTAAACCACAGTAAGAATCCTCAACTTCTAAACACGCTTAT
>CP070830.1:634366-644373 GCA_020344865.1 Planctomycetota bacterium | reverse complement strand
GGTAATAATGGTTTATACACTTTATCTGCTCTTTCCTTTGACCACACTTGGATTGGGGCTTTGGCAGACATTTATGAAGAAAAAGATTAGAGAAAAGCCACATGCAGGAATGCTTTCAAGGTATACCACGACACCGATGCTGAAATGGTTCATTGAATCGTGTATGCTGTTTGCCATCGCCGGCACTGCTGTTTTATTTTATCACGATAAGAAAGTAAGAGCTTTGTTTGAGGTTGATTACTATGCCTGTCAAAAGATGTGGCCGGAAGTGCTTCAGGCTGCTTCCAGTCACTCGGATGATTCTTATTTAGTCCACGCCGTCAACCGGGCTTTATATCATACCGGCCGACTGGCTTTCGACATGTTTTCCTATCCCCAGCATCCCGACACACTGTTCTTAAGAGCTGAAAAGGACGGCGCGGCATACTGGAAGAAATTTGACACTTGTATTGAACTGGGCATTATAAACGTGGCCGAGAACGCGCTAGTCGTATATCTGGAAGTATTTGGAGAGCGCCCGATACTTCTCAAACGCTTGGCCTTGATAAACATGGTAAAGGGCAATTCGGGGGCCGCTCGGGTTTACCTTGGGGCACTTAGTAAAACACTCTTCCACGCCGAATGGGCCAATAATTACCTCATGCATCTGCAGTCCGACCCCAACTTCGCGACGGATGACCGGATTCAGCAATTGCGCAATCTGATGGTGGAGAAGGACGGTCCTTTCGGAGATTACTTACCCGAGGACATCCTGCTGGCCTTACTGGTGAAGAACAGGCAAAACCGCATGGCGATTGAATACCTTATGGCGTTGTACCTGTTGACCGGACAGCTCGACAAATTCATAGAGAACCTTAACTATCTGGACGATTTAGATTATTCACAAATTCCCCGACATTACGAAGAGGCTATATTGGTGTACACCTTTTTCTCGAAAAAATCAGTTAATCTGCGCGGCCGCCAGCTTAGCCCACAATCACATCAGCGATTTAAAGGCTTTTTGGAGACCTTCAACCGTTACGGGGGAAACAACCAAGCCGCCTTTCGTGAGCTGGCGAAAAATTACGGCGATAGTTACTTCTTTTATTATACCTATGGGGTCTCAGGAATGAAGAAATGAAAAAACATCATCGATATTCGCTAACTATTTTGGTGGTTGTGATATTGTCGGCCAGCGTACTAGTTCACGTTGTGCGGGACAACAAGCAATCAATCGCCCAGTGGTGTTCTGTCGGCAGCCCCCCACGTATCCGTCCTGACTATTACGGGGCCGTCATCCCCCCGAACATTGCACCTTTGAACTTCCTGGTGCAGGAAAGCGGTTCACATTATTATGTAAAAATATACTCCAAGCAAGGCAAGCCAATCGAAGTTTTCAGCAAAACGCCAAAGATTGTGATTCCTCAGAACCAATGGCAGGAACTTTTAAATATGAACCGGGGAGAGGAGCTATGTTTCGATGTTTTTGTGAAAACTCAAGACGACCGCTGGAACCTATTTTCCACCCTTACAAATAAAATCGCCAATGAGGACATAGATGGCTTCCTGGTATACAGGAAAATGCATCCAACACATACGCATATAAGCGGGAAAATGGCTATTTATCAGCGCAATCTTGAAAACTTCAACGAATCACTCATATTGGACAATGGATATTACAAAGGTGGGTGCCTTAACTGCCACGCGTTTTGCGGAAACAATACCGACAAAATGTTAATCAGCGTCCGCAACGATTTATATGGTACTAGTACACTGCTGATTGAAAATGGCGTCGTCAACAAGATTGAGGCGAAGTTCGGATACCCTTCTTGGCATCCCAGCGGCCAGCTGACGGCGTATTCTATCAATCATTTGTCCATGTTCTCTCATGTCGCCAGAAACGAAGTTCGTGACACGGTGGACCTCAATTCCCTGTTGGCTTATTACCCACTCGACTCTAAGACGATAAACACCTCGCCGAAAATCTCTCAAAAAAAACGCCTGGAAACCTGGCCCGCTTGGTCGGCGGACGGCCGCTACCTTTATTTCTGCAGCGCACCTATGCTGTGGTCAGACCTCAATGAAATCCCGCCGAAGCGCTACAAGCAGGTAAAGTACGATCTCGTTCGAATAAGCTACGACATTGAGCAAGACCGGTGGGGTGAGTTGGAAACTGTACTCTCAGCTCAGGATACCGGACTGAGCATAGCCATGCCGAGGATTAGCCCCGACGGCCGTTGGCTGTTGTTCTGTATGTGCAATTACGGTTATTTTTCTCCTTGGCAGCGAAGCAGCGATTTGTACTTGATGGACTTGAAAGCCGTGCAACAGACCGGCCAGTATAAATACCGGCGGCTCCAGATTAACAGCGACCAAAGCGAATCCTGGCAGAGCTGGTCCAGTAACAGCCGATGGATAGCTTTCAGCAGTAAAAGGCAGCACGGGGTATTTACCAGGCCTTACCTTAGCTATGTTGACCAGGAAGGTAAGGTGTATAAACCCATTGTGATGCCACAGAAAGACCCTCTATTTTATGATTCCTGCCTCAAAACCTACAACATCCCTGAACTGGTCATACAGCCTGTTCAAGTTACAGGAGAAAAACTGGCGCGTGTCATCCGTGGCTCTCGCAAAATCTCGGTTGATATGCCTATAACCATGGCCACGCTCAAAGCCGGAGTAGCCCCTGAACTATGGCACGAGGGTGAATAACACGCTAATAAGCCTCCCAACTGCAGTCCTATAATATTAATTTACACTGATCTATCCTAATAGAATGTCGGTGTTCTTCGATAAATTTATGTCACCAAACTGTCACCACAGGGTTTGTTTTTTCTAAAATCGGCCAAAATAAACATCAGTTTTTCGCCTAAAAACATATATTTTCCAAATATTTTTAGGGAAAATAGTATTGAACATACGTTTGCAAAGAAACACGCTATCACATCATTATTTGTAAGGTTTGGTTGAACTTAATCATTTTTAGTATAATCTCGACTTGTGTAAAGACTTGTGCGGTAAAACAAAAAACATTTTATAAGAAAAGATGGGGGTAAAAATGTACGCAAGGAGAGATTTCTTAAGGCTTGCAGGTTCTGGTATAGCAACTTCAGTATTTGGGGGATGCTTGTTGGCTGAAGACAACAATCAGAAGAAACCAAACGTTCTTTTCATTATGAGTGATGACTGTGATGAAGAGGTGGAGGTGTCGCTGGTTGGTATAACGAGCAGCGAACAAGATGATGGCAGGGGTGATGGGCGGACGAAGAACGATATTATAATAGGGGACGACGGGTCTATATATCTGCGTGCGGAGCGTACGGGAAGTTCGGCCGGGAGGGTTTATACGATAACTTATGAGGCGGTGGACGATTCGGGGAACGCGACTGAGGCGAGTGCGGAGGTTTTGGTGCCGGACGGGTATCGGTGGCGGCATCGTGAGCGTAAGGGGCGAGAGCGTATCAGACACAGGAAAATAGACACAAGACAGAAGAGGAGTAAACGAGTAGACGGGTAGACGAGTAAAATGGGTAAATGCGCTTCGCTGTGAGGGGATGGGGATGGGGACGGGGACGCTGGAGGGGACATTTTTTTTCAAAAAAAGCTTGACTTTTCGGGTTGAGAAAGGTATAAGCGGTTTTGCAGAAGGTGGCGGTCGTATTTAGTCCGTTCTTTTGTGAGAGGAAATTGTCTGATTTTTTAAGGAAAGGAGCGTAAAAATGAAAGGTACAGTCAAAATCATCATGGTGCTGGGTGTTCTGGGTCTTTGCAATGCAGCTTCGGCGATGGACGGCAGCGGGACAGAGACGGACCCCTATATAATTACGAATGCCGAGGAGCTTCAGGCGATGAGGGACGACCTGAGCGCGTATTATCAACTGGGTAACGATATAGATGCCTGTGATACACAAAACTGGAACGAAGGGGCGGGATTCGAGCCGATTGGAAATGGAACGACCGCCCTTACAGGTTCACTGGACGGAAGGATGCATACGATAACAGGTTTATATATCAACAGGGGTGCAGGGGAGTATATCGGTCTGGTTGGAGTCGCCCTGAACGGGGCGGAAATAAGCAACGTTGGTTTAGCTGATGCTGACATAACAGGTTTTAAGAAGGTTGGCGCTCTTGTGGGGTGCAATGACAACTCGACAGTTTCGTGCTGCTGGTCAAGTGGTACTGTCAGGGGCGTTGAGTCCGGCAGTATAAACAGCAGGGTCGGGGGGCTTGCGGGCGTAAACGTGCACAACAGTTTGATGGTAAAATGCTACTCAACCGCCAATGTTACGAGCGGCGCGTGGCAGGTCGGCGGTTTGAGCGGATATAACGGTCACGGCAGCGTTGTCATTGACTGCTATGCCATGGGAGCTGTAACGGGCGCCTACAAGGTCGGCGGTCTGGTTGGCGACAACTGCTATCCTGAGGGCGGATACGTTATGAGCTGCTACTCAACCGGAAAGGTAACGGGATATGGAGGCGGTCTGATTGGTTATGCTTTTAACGGTGGTGTTACTTACGATAGTTACTGGGACACAGAGACGTCCGGCAGGTTGTCAAGCTATGGTGGAACGCCTAAGACCACCGCACAGATGATGCAAGAGGCCACCTTCGTAAACTGGGACTTCAACGAGGTGTGGGGGATTATTGAGGGTGAGACGTATCCATTCTTTTGGTGGGAAGTGAGCGGTGCTGACCTTGCCATTGTGCGTCTCGAATGTGCGATTGCCAAGAAAGCAGCGGCGCTGGATTTACTTGCTAAGGCTCTGGAGCTGGAAGCGGATGCGTACGAGGTGCTTGTGGGGATGCTTGACAGCGAGGATTACGGGGATTTGACGAAAAGCGATATAATTAAGGCCAAGCAGGAGATTCATTCGGCGATACAGGTCGAAGAGCAGGCCGTGCAGTCGGTGGAGAAAGGCGCCGGCAACCTTGAAGAGTCGCTGGAGAAACTCACCGGTGCGGAGGAACAGCCTTAAATCAATTCGGACGATGCGAACAGGCAGACCGAACGTTGAACGTTGAACTTCGAAAAAGGGAGGAGTAAATGAGTAAATGCGCTTCGCTGTGAGGGGACGGGGACGCAGGTGGGGACAGGGGACGCGAAAAAAATTAAAAAAAGGGAGAAAAAAGGTTGTGGGGGCGGAGGAAATGGGGTATAATGGGTGGAGTTTTGCAGTTGGGCATCTCGGAAGAGGCAGGAAGAATTCAAAGAGAATGAATACGGAGCGAGGTAAGGAGCCTATAATGAAATCAGGTCTGGGACGTAAAGGCGTTGCATTGGTGGTGTTTTTGTTGATTTGCGGGTCGGTGTACGGCAAGCCGTGGCCGGGGAGCGGGGACGCCAATGACCCGTATCAGATACATAATGCGCAGCAAATGCAGGCGATAGGGGCGGACGCGAACTACTGGGGTGCGCACTTTAGGCTGATGAAGGACATCGACCTTTCAGCTTATACGGGGACAAGTTTCAATATCATCGGAGGATTTACAGGGGTGTTTGACGGCGATGGTCATGCGATATCGAATTTTACGTATGATTCGAACGGAGTGAATTATGTCGGTCTTTTCGGGTATATCGGCGGCCCGGAGGCAGTGGTTACGAACCTTGGATTGATAGAACCTAATATTGATGCAGGGACAGGCTACAACGTTGGTTGTCTTATTGGTCGCCTGGGGGAGGGAACCGTCACAGATTGCTATGTTGTGGGCGGCAGTGTTTCGGGAGGATACGGTGTTGGCGGTTTGGTTGGAATCAATTATGACGGCGAAATCGCTGACTGTTATTCCACGAGCAATGTCACAGGAGGAGATTATGTGGGCGGCCTGGCGGGAGGCAATGGTTACGGTAGTATAAGGAACTGTTATTCAACGGGCGTTGTTACAGGGGGAGGATGGAGTATCGGTGGTTTGGTTGGATATAATGAGGGCGGCTATTATGGCGAGGTGATAAACTCCTATTGGGACACAGAGAGCAGCGGCATAGATACGAGTTATTGGGGAGTCGGTTTGACTACCGCAGATATGCACAGCAAACACACATTCTTTTTGTGGGGATGCGAGGGGGGCTGGACGATAGATGAAGGTAATGATTATCCAAGGCTGGCGTGGGAGGGCAAGGTGGGTGAAGCAATAGAAGGTTTCGGGTGCGGGACGGAAGAGGAGCCGTATCTGGTCTATGGGGCCAGCAGTATGTATGTGATAGGTGGGAGTGGGAATTATGACAAACACTATAAGGTGATGGCGGACATCGACGTGGGCGGATATATATGGACAAGCCGCAACATCATCGGACGATATTCAGAGTCTATTGACAATAGTCCCTTTACGGGCGTTTTTGACGGTGATGGTCATACGATATCGAATTTTACATGTGATTCCAACAATGTAGACCGCATCGGGCTTTTTGGGTATGTCGATGATGCGGGCGCGGAGATAAAGGACCTCGGATTGACAGGGCCTAATGTAAGTGCAGGTACGGGACGCTATGTCGGCGGTTTGGTCGGACATTTAGCGGAAGGCAGCGTGTCGGGCTGTTACATCGAGGGCGGCAGTGTGGCGGGGGATCATTATGTCGGCGGCCTTGTGGGCGAGATTGTTGAGTACGGGAGCATATCGAACTGTTATTCTACGTGCGGCGTTACAGGGAGTGACATCGTCGGTGGTCTGGTGGGAGGCTTTCAGTATGAAGGGGATATATCCAGCTGTTATTCGACAGGAACTGTCACGGGGGGGTGGTTTACGGGTGGTTTGGTGGGGATGGGTAGTAAAGATGGTTTTATCAGGAACAGCTACTGGGACATGAACAGCAGCGGGACTGAGCGGAGCGATGGGGGACTTGGCTTAACTACAGAGCAGATGCAGAGCAAGAGTACGTATTTGTTCTGGGGCTGCGAGCCGGTCTGGACGATTGATGACGGTAACGATTACCCAAGGCTGGCGTGGGAAGGTAAACCAGGCGGCGTCATAGATTACGGGTGCGGAACAGAGGAGGAGCCGTATCTGATTTATGATGGAAGCAGCATGTACATGATAGGCGCAATCTACAGCAAATACAACTATTACTACTGCGATGACTGCGATAATGTCGATAAACATTACAGGCTGATGGCGGATGTTGACCTTTCGGAGTACACGGGGACGAGTTTCAACATCATTGGGAGTCCTTACCGTTACCATAATTGTTTCACCGGCGTATTCGACGGTAACGGTCATTCGATATCAAACTTTACATACGAGTGCAACGGAGTGGATAACATCGGGCTTTTCGGATATGTGTGTGAGGAGGGAGAGGTAAGAGATGTGGTGTTGATTAACCCGGATGTGAATGCAGGTGACGGAAGTCATGTGGGTGCATTAGTCGGATATTTGGAGCCCAACAGTCTTATCGGCTGCCGTGTCGAGGGCGGCAGGATCCGTGGCGGGGACGAAAGTATAGGGGGTCTATTGGGGTTCGGCGAGTACGTGAGCCTGTACAACTGTGGTTATGAAGGCAGCGTCAGGGGAAAACGTCGGGCCGTTGGCGGTCTGGTGGGTGAGGTCTACGGGGACGAAGAAATCGAAATATCGAACTGCTACTCGAGGGGAGTTGTTACAGGTCTTGAAGCCACAGGCGGATTAGTGGGTTATCTTCGTGCCCACGGTGGTATATCGAACTGTTATTCGGAGAGCATTGTCACAGGGGGAAGAGGGACGGGGGGGCTTATAGGGCTAAATTCTTATAATGACATATCCAACAGTTATTCGACAGGCGATGTTACGGGAGAGGATTCTGTCGGCGGACTGGCGGGAGACAACAGAGGCGTTATATCCAACAGTTACTCGACAGGCAGTGTTACGGGAGAGGAATATGTCGGCGGACTGGTGGGAGGCAGCGGCGGCGATTATATAAAATGCTTCTGGGACAGTGAAGTTAATCCGGATGTGAACGGGACAGGTTATGGAGGTGACCCAAATGTTGTGGGGCTGCCAACTGTTCTGATGCAGACCGAGAGCACTTATACGGACGCGGGTTGGGATTTTGTCGGTGAGGTGATAAACGGGACGGAGGACATATGGAAGATGAACTGTGAGGGGATGAGCTATCCGAAGCTGAGCTGGTGGGAGGCGGCTTTGGGTGATTTTGTGTGTCCGGACGGGGTTGATATGTTTGATTTTGGGGTTTTGGGTGATGCGTGGATGAGCGTGCCGGGAGACGGGCACTGGGACGCGGGCTGTGATATATCGGAGCCGAACGATAATGTAATAGACGGACTGGATTTGGGGGTATTTGTGGGGAACTGGCTGGAAGGGATGTAACGGCCGATAGAGTGATTGATTAACGGAGAAAGTTAATCTCAACGAGCCGGCCGGGGGGAACGGCGACAACGCATTTGCCTTCTTTTGGGAGGGTTTCGACCATATCGGCCTTGCTCTTCGTTATGTCAGCCTGCTTGAAGGTTCCCGGAAGATTGATTTCGATGTTCTGCGGTATTTGAGATACAAAGGTGACGGCTATACGCTTGTCATCCCACGAGAGCTTTTTAATCTCGACCTGCCCGCGGCACAGGATACCTTCGATGGTACCCGAGGGCCATTGCTTGGGGACTGCCGGCAGGAGCGCGATTTTGCCCTGTTCGGAATAAACGAGCATTTTGATGATGACGGCGGGCATTCCACCACAGATATCGACGTTGAAGATGCTGTCGGGGTTGTGCGTTGAGACCATATTCGGCCACCAATAGACATTTGCAAGCATGTCGACAACCTCGCAGGCCAGGTCCGCCTCGCCGAGACTTGCCGCCGCCTGTCCAAGCTGGACCAGGCCGAAGGACATGACGCCGCCTCCATCCGACCGGCGAGGTCCCATGCGCTTTTCGATAACCTTTTTGAAGGCATCCCGCAACTTTTGATTGGAGGCAATCTCCTGCGGAAGGCCGTCGAAGAGAGCATACAGGTGCGAGATGTGACGGTGCCTGTGGTTGTCGACGAGCTTCGGCGTGGTCCATTCCGCAACCGTTCCATCGTCGTTGATTCGATAGTCGGGCATCTTCGCGAGCATCTTCTTCCACCGGCTTACGCCCTGCTGTTCGACGCCAAGCTGCTCGCAGGCAGCAATCAAGTTTGTAAGCAACTCCTTGACAAGGGCGATGTCCATCGTCGCGTTAATACACGCCTGCGAGTCGCTGTTCGACGGCGTGTTTTCGGGCGAATAGGACGGATTAAAGACATACCTGCCGTCTGGGCCTTCATACAAAAAGTCTTCGAAGAACAGGGCCGATTCTTTCATGAAAGGCAGCGCTCTTTCGGCGAGAAACTCTCGGTCGCCCGTATAGAGATAATAGTCGTAGAAGAAGTGGGAGGCCCACGCCGCACCCGGCGTCCAAAACAGGTGAATGTACTCCTCGTTGAAATGTACGTTGTACCCGTGAGCACTGGTTCGCGACGGCATCATAATTCCGCGGCAGCCGTAGAGTATGCGGGCATTCTCGCGAAAGTGCGGAACGAGCGATTCAATATAGTCGAGGTACGCCTGCATGCATTCGGGCATGTTGGCCATTAGCATGCTTGCGACGGCGGACGGCACGTTACCATTTTGCGTGTAGTCGCTTTGCCACGGTGGGGACCAGGTGCCGGTCCAAACACCCTGCAAGGTAGGGGGCAGCTCGCCCGAAGACGAAAGGATGGCGTATCGCGCGGCATCGAACTGCTTTTCCAGCAGCGCCCGGTTCAGATTGCCCAGGCTCGATTTTTCCAGCAGCACTTCGGAAGACAATTCGTGGTCTTTACCGCCGCCGAGGTCCAGGCGCGTTCGATTGAATATCTCGCCGTGCAGCCGTTCATGGCGTTTGAGCAATGTGTCGAAGTCGGCCTTGAGCCCTTCGAGTCGTGCCTTTTGCTCGGTCAGTTTCGACTTGCTAATGTTATGGAGCACATCATGCCAGACGAAAATCAGTACTTCATCGGCACCCTTGACAACAATTGTATCCTTTAGGCTCTGCAAAGAGCCGACACAAGTCTTGACATATGCAGCGCCCTCATAAGCTTTGATT
>CP070830.1:631129-634266 GCA_020344865.1 Planctomycetota bacterium | reverse complement strand
GTACAGATTAAGGTGGCCTTCACTTGTATCCGCATCGGTACAATCTAAGTGATAACAGTATATCTCACCGCCCAACTGAGTCAGCGTACCAAGGCCGGTTCCGTAGCCGCCGATATTCAGATTGCCCCCCTCCCCGTCGTAATTAGTAAGATTGACGATGCCGTCGGTTACCGTCATCGAGCCTCTGCCGCCGCTGATCCATCCAATGGTGATGCCCTCCCAGTCGTCGCTGTAAACTATTGACGTAAGGCTCCCGCCGGTCATATCCAGCCGGCCCGGCCCATTGGTATCGTTGGGGCCTGTACTAATATTAATCTCATAGCACACGGCCGTCGTGTTCGAATCAATCACCGGATATCCTATGGCACCGGCGGTAGCAAGCTCGGTCGGATACTCATAGTTGGCATTTCCCTCATAGTCGGCACTTCCCTGTCCGACCATGACAACTGTGTTGGCGTCCGGCACTGAATTCGGCGCTTTGGCCCAAATCCGGCCCGGCACGTCGGGATAATTCACATCATCCCAATAGGCCTCGACCGTCCACCAGTTGTTCGCATCATCCCAGCTGCAAGGGTCGTCGCCAAAACCACTCCAATAGGCTACCGGCCATGTTTCCGGCTGAGAAAACAGACTATTAGCCAGAGCCAGCACCAAAACAAAACAGGTTAATAAAAACAGCTTCTTACTCATGATACTCCTCCTTAAAAAATTAAACGTTAAAAGTTTCTTTTTGGCCACACGCCAAAACACATTATCCTCGTTAGATACGAACATCCCTGCACCAACCACGAATAATTAGAGCGGCCTAAAATAATCCCTGCCTGCAACACTCCTCACAATGCAGGCACCGCTAAGAAATACTGTTTCTTGGTCGGAGCCGCTCCTCCTTGTTAAGTTAACGATTAAGCGGTATATTTACAGCCGTGAGTAACAACGGCCGCTTGTAAACAGGCATCGCTGTGGAGACAATATAATATCGCCTTTTTGCCATTTTACCATAATTGGCCGTGTCGTTCAACAACTTTCAGCGAAAAAACCTGGTCTTTCAATAATCCTTAAACTTTCTCATCCAATCCGGCCACATATCCGGACTACAACCGCCGGCTATGGTCCAGTCATTGTCTGTTTCGAAGGACCGATGCCACTTAAGAGTCCACAACTCCTTGAGGCCCACCTCCCTGACGGAACAATCCACAAACAGTGCCTTTACGTAACCGCTGTGTCGGTTGACGCAGAACTGCTTCATGGCTTGTTCCCACCACGTTCCTATCTCACCCTCATACACCGGAGGGTTATTGTCGTGCAACGGCCAGCCGTCTACCCACTGGCAATCCATAAACAGAGGTATATAGCCCGCACCCTTGACATTGGGGCTTCTCCACGTATCGTCAACCTGGGTCCACCATTCGGATACCTCCGGCGGCTCATTAATGACCCATCCATTAAGCCCATAGCTGCCGCAATCGCCTGGATTAGCCCACCACGCACCCAGGTCATCCGTCCCTCCCGAGAATATGCCCCAGGCCGCATCGGAACGACCCCTGTTTCCTGTATAATTGTGGTTTTCATCCCACCAAAACTTCTTGGCCGCCGGGCAAAGTCGTATATCTTTCTCCGCAATGCTTTCTCCGTCAGCAGTCGTCTTGTTATGACCTGAGTAGTAGGGTCTCAAGGCTGAGACCCACCCCGGGTTGTGGTCCCATGCACCATACTCTGCATGGAAATTACCGTCATTATTCTCCGTGTACATCGTAAAGATAACGCACCACTGCCTCAAGTTTGACATGCAAAGGACTGCCTTTGCCTGCTGCTTTACCCGCGCCAGTGCCGGCAGCAATATCGACATCAACAGCGCAATGATGGCTATCACCACCAGCAGCTCTACCAGCGTAAAGGCTCTTCGCCTGTTAACAATCCCCCGACATTCTTGATGTCGATGCTCCATCGTCTCCTCGTCAGACCCGTATTTTCTTAGCCTGCCTTTTACAGACCCTTTACTACTTCACGCTCTGCCTCAAGGGCCAATCACAAAACCTCTCGCAATTTGCCTTCTGCGGGTGTTCACTCGCCTTTTCACCACGGCTGTACACAATGCGCTCACCTTTTACAAACCCTGCAGCATTTCGCACCGTTGTTTTAAGGCAAATTACAAAATTTATCGCAATTTCGCCCGGTATTTTAACACTTTTTAGCACTTTATGCAACACCATTTTGCGCAAAACTCTAACCATTTTGCGACACACTCCCCCATTTTCACCGCTATATCCCCCCATACCCCCCCTGAACCGCCTTCCTATCCCTGAAATAACACAGATTGTTATAACCTCAACCCTGACGAAGACTTACAGACAATCCCTCCCTGCCTCCGCCTACTTACGCCCAAAACGTCTACGGTATTCCAGCGCACTCATCCCCTTCTCTCGCCGAAAATAACGCGCAATGTGCGCAACACCGGTGTATCCCAAAGCCAATGCGATCTTTGCTATTGACAAATTCGTTTCTATCAACATCCGGGTAACCTGCTCGACGTGAACGCGTCTGATCTCGTCCAGGACCGAACGGTTCAACACCCTACGAAACCGTCGCTCCAGGCCGCGCCGCGAGACCGCCGCCACACTTACCACATCCTCGACTTGAATTGGCTCTTTTGCATGTTGGCGGATGAAGCGCACCGCCCGGGCCACGTGATAGTCCTCCACCTCCAGAACATCCGTTGACTGTCTGGCTATAATATGTGTAGGCGGAACAACTATAGTCTGATTGCCCGGTTTTTTCCCTGCCATGAGTTGGGCCAGCAGTTCTGCCGCTTCGTATCCTGACCGCTCGAAGTTTAGCGCTATGCTGGAAAGCGGCGGGTTGGACAGACTGCAGACAAGGTCGTCGTAATCAACGCCGATTACTGCCACCTCTTCCGGGACGTGCAGACCTGCTATTTTGCAGGCCTCGATTACCTGCCGGCCCCGGTCATCGTTGCATGCCATTACTCCCACCGGTTTTGGCAGCGACCTAAGCCACTCGGCCATGATGTTTTGTTCAACCTCCCATTGGCGCCTGGCCCGTGACCTTGGCTCTTTATAAACATAGGTCCTTAAACCAGCGTCCGCAATCGTCTTGCGAAAGATTTCTCCGCGATTTCG
>CP070830.1:628273-631029 GCA_020344865.1 Planctomycetota bacterium | reverse complement strand
TTTTTTTCGTTGTTGAGTAAAGAACTCAAATCTTTTTCGGCGAGAAAGCCGAGTTCAGGGGCAGATTCAGGCTTGTGGCCTATCTTTAGGTCCTGCTGGAAGTTTTGTACCTCCAAGAAGGTGAAGAGCTTGTCGTTCGGGCCTTCGCGGTACAGCTGGACCTGGCTGTGCTGGTCGGTGGCGCCGAGGGCCTTTACGGGTGTGGGGCCGATGTGGACTTCGTTACCGGTCAAGTCCTTGTCCTTACCAAGGCTTTCGGCCCAGAGCTGTCGGTACCAGTTGGCGAGGTCTTTTAGGTGGTAGCTGTACGGCATGATGACTGAGATTTTTTTGTCGCGGTTGTAATAGTGGTAGTTTATGGCGGCGTTGATTGCGGCGGGATTTTTATAAAAGTCTTCACGGCTTACTCTGGCGTCCATATCTTTCGCGCCGGCGAGGAGCGAATCGATGTCGATTCCACACATAGCGGCACTAAAAAGGCCGACTGCGCTTAGCACACTAAATCTTCCGCCGACGCCATCGGGGATGACGAGGGACGGGAGTTTTTCTTCGTCGGCGATTTTTCGCAGGGTGCCTTCTTTGACGCCGGTTGTTGCGACTACGTGGTTTCTCAAGGCATCTTTGCCGAGTTTGCTTTTGAGCAGGTCGCTGACGATGAGGAACTGCGCGGCGGTTTCAGCGGTACGGCCGGATTTGCTGATAATGTTAAAGACGGTTTTATCGAGGTCGCCGCTGATAGAATCAAGGAATGAGGCGAGCTGCGCGGGGTCGACGTTGTCGAAGACAAAGAGTCGCGGGCCGGAGCGCTGTTTGTCGTCGAGGTTGTACATATATGGATTGAGGGCGGTTTGGAGCGCGATGTTGCCGAGCGCGGAGCCGCCGATGCCGAGGACGACGAGATTTTGGCAACCATCTTTCAATTCGGCGACCAGCTCTTTTACCTGCTGGGGAGTCTGGGTGTCAGAGGGGAGTTTTCTATATGCTGTGCCGGGAGGCTGGCCGGTCCGGGTTTGCTCGTTTAGCTGTTTGATGAGAGTTGTTGTTTTTTCGGCGAGTTTATTCAACTGGTCATCAGTGATGCCGTGCTCGGGGCCGAGGGGCTCGACTTTGGCAAGTACGTTTTTGTAGTTGAGCTTGATTTGCGATTTAGCCACCGTTGTTATCCTTGTCCATCAGAAAGTTGTTGGAAAACAGATAATCAGGAGCTATTCGTCGGATACGTTAGAGCTTGTGATTTTTGAGGATTCTTCAGCATGCTCTTTTTCGTAATCAGGCGTTAGGGCTCGCTGGTTGATTTTCTCGAAATCATGATATTCATCCAATATACTCTGGATAATACCGTTTGTGTCAATGAAAATTGTCGTGGGTGTTGAATAGATTTGGTCGAAGGGTATTGGCAGCTGATCGGAACTAACGAGGGGGAAGTTGATACCCAATTGTTGTCCGACGCCGCCTACCTCTTCGGCTTTGTCTGTGCTTACACCAATGATAGCAAGCTCTTTTTCGGAGGCACTGTTTCGCAGTCGGATGAGATGCGGGATGGCGTCACGGTCACGTAGCCACCAGGGAGACCAGAAAGTCATTACGACCCGACGGCCTTTGAGTTGCGACAGCTTAATGTCGTTTCCTTCGACATCCTTTAGTGCGAAATCGGGCGCTTGTTTGCCAATCCAGTTACTGAGGATAGCGGTTTGTTCTGTGTCATGCGTGGCGATATAAGGTTTTTTAACGCGTGCGGCGTAGAAAGCGAGTGCAAAGAAGCAACTCAGGAGAATTCCGCTTATTGATAGTGCTAATCCCCATCCTGCCATTTTTTTGCCCGAGGATTTTCCGGCGAGTGCCACCGTGCCCAGGATTGCACCGACGAGCCCAAAGACAGCTCCTGTGACGATGATTGCTACGGCGATTGACACTATTCCGAGTACGAGTGCGGCAACCGAGAGGCCTATGTTTATATGGGAGTCACTACGGCCGGGGTCTGGCAATCGCGTCCATACAGTGGATTCGGATTCATTCATGAGTTATTACTCCCTAAAAGGTATTAGTTTCGGGGCTTTTGGCGGTCGCGAGTTGTTCGAGTTTCTTGCCGGCCTGGAAACCTTTGAAAATATAATACAGTGCTACGAGGTGAAAGAAAAACGAGAGCCAGATTTGCGCGGGGAGAACGAGTAGTGTATCCAGCGCATAGACAACCATTCCTGTAATAAAGGCCCATTTGTGTCTCTTGGATGCGAAGAAGCCAAAAACGATGAAGGTGCCGGCTATGGTCAGGTCGAATACGAGGGCAATTGCCATGCCGACAACACCGACTTCGCGGGCAATGGCATCCATGATTTGTGTCATTGCCAACCCGATGACGAAGCCCCAGTCGCTTCCTGAGAGCGCGACGACCGTGTTTATCAAACTCAGGGCGCCTATGAGGTAAAACCAAGAGGCGGAGGAACTTAATTGTTTCTGGAGTATTTCTTTCTTCTGATTTGATTCTGCACTGGCTAATTCTGCTTCAGGCATTTTTGTATCCCTTTTTGGTTTTGAAAGATTATAGTTTCCGGGCTACTTTAGTCAACTCAAATTCACTTTTATGGTTTTCTTTGTGGTTTTTTCGAGGGTGAATAAGCCGGATAGTTTGCGGTTTGGCGTTCGGGCAGTGACTTTGTATTGGCCGTGGAAGCCGCGGAATCGGGCCTGGCCATTCTTTGCATTCTATGTTTCAGTTTTTGTCCACCACTTTGATTTTATGAGCTGTTTTAGTTTGA
>CP070830.1:621339-628173 GCA_020344865.1 Planctomycetota bacterium | reverse complement strand
GGCGAGCAATTTGACGGTATTATATTAAATCAAGAAGGAAGATGGGAAGCCGGCAGTGACGAGAAGAAGCGTACTAAACCGACAGGCGCAGAAGTACGCACCGGGAAGATGGAACAAATTGCCATCGTCTATAAAGGTTCTGAAATACGGATGTACCGCGACGGCGAACTTGTCACTAAATACTCAGCGCAAAACATTGATTTACTCAGCAGCAATGAAAATTTTGTCGTATTCGGCCGGAGTCATTACGGTGGTGATGATTTCATTACCGCTGAAATTGAGGATGCTCGAATTTACAGTCAAGCACTGTCAGCAAGAGAATTAAATACACTAAAACCTAATCAGCTGTCTAAAATTCAACCTTATGCCTGGTGGGATTTTGAGGGTGATGAATTTAACGAGCGAATGGGACGCTTTGTTGAATATAACTGCGGTGATGTAGACGATTATGAGCTGGAAGGCGGCAAGTTAATTCTTCATGAATATGGAGAAATATTAGCCGCCAGGAAATATGTTACAAAAACGCCGCAATGGCCTAAAAACCCACCGGCCGACTGGGTAACCTATCACCTGGCACATCCGGGACCAGAGGAAGCGGAGCCCGGAGATCCAAATCCGGCATATTATTATAAAGGACGAAATCATCTGCACTATATTATTGCTGATCATTACGGCTTTCACTATGCCCATGTTTCCAGCGATGATTTGGTGCATTGGACATGGCACCCTACCATTCTATCAGAACCCTTTACCGGTCATGGCATGTTCAGCGGTACAGGTTTTTTTACCAAAGAAGGCAGACCTGCCATGATCTACCATGGTGAGGGTTCAGGCAAAAACTGGATAACCTATGCTTTGGATGACACGTTGGATAAATGGGAAAAACCTCATTTTATACTTCTGACAGGTGAAGATGGTGAGGAGCCTGAAATTGAGTATTTCTGGGACCCTGACTGCTGGCTGAATGGTGATACATATTATGCCCTTTCCGGAGGAAAGAATCCTCCGTTGATGAAATCAAAGGACCTGAAAAAATGGACGTTTATGGGTGACCTGCTGCATGAAGATTATAAAGATGAGCCCGGAATTCCTCGCGATGAAGATATCTCTTGTGCCAATATGTTCAAAATCGGCAATAAATGGATGCTGCTGTGCATCAGTCACCGATTGGGCTGCCGGTATTTCCTCGGTAATTTCGAAGATGAGAAATATAAGCCAGAGTTTCACGCCAGGATGAACTGGGTGGATACCGACTGGGAAGAAGGTCATGGAGGTTTGGTCTATTTTGCGCCCGAATCGATGCTGACAAAAGACGGGCGACGGGTCATGTGGGCATGGCTTATGGCCGAAAGTTTTCCACTCACGGGTATCCAGTCGCTGCCCCGTGAACTGGAACTGCCGGCAGACGGTGTTCTTCGGATAAGACCACTTCGGGAATTGGAATCGCTTCGCTATGATGAGATAATAAAAAAGAATATCACTGTCAAAAGCGACAGCGATTATAAACTTGACAAAATCACCGGAGATGCGGTTGAATTGAAAGTGACGTTCGGCGCACCCTTACCCAAGGCATTTGGGATAAAACTTTTGGGCGACAAGAACAACAAAAATGGTATAAGCATCACGGCCGGATCAGGTCTGAACACAATAAGCATTGGAAAGATTAATCCGCCCTTCGAACTCGAGGAAGGCGAGGATCTGACGCTGCGGGTATTCATAGATAAAAACCTTGTCGAAGTTTTTGCCAACGAACGACAGGCTGCCGCTGTTGCCCATGAATATATTCGTGAGCATCCTAATATCAGCCTCTTCACCAAAGACGCACCTGTTAAGATCAAAGAGGTAAGGACTTGGAAAATGCATCCTTCGAATAAGTGGTAGGTTCAGGCACTAATGACAAATGCGAGATGCAGGGATGACACAAGATATGATGAGTAGCTCATCCGATAAGCAGGTGCCGTTGTTAGAGATGCGCGAGATTGACAAGTCTTTCCCCGGCGTCCACGCATTAAAAAACGTATCGCTTGAATTACGGAAAGGTGAAGTATTGGCGCTACTCGGTGAGAACGGCGCCGGCAAAAGCACCCTGATAAAGATACTGGGTGGGGCGTACCTGTCTGACGCAGGGGACATATTGATTGAAGGTCAAGAGGCAGAGATTCGGTCGCCCACCGATTCGCAGCATGCCGGAGTATCAATTATTTACCAGGAGTTCAACCTTATTCCCGACCTTACAGTCTGCGAGAACATATTCCTCGGAAGAGAAAGTACAAAAATTGGTTTTGTCAATAAGGCCGAAGAGCACGAGCAGGCCCGGCAATTATTTAAAAAGATAGGAATCAATATCGACGCCGATTCGCGCTGCGGCGATTTAACGGTGGCCCAGCAGCAGACGGTAGAAATAGCCAAGGCGCTTTCAGTCAATGCAAAAATTATCGTCATGGACGAGCCTTCGGCCTCGCTTGCGATGAAGGAGGTTGAGCATCTTTTCGCCATTATTCGCGACCTGAAGAAGCAGGGCATCGGCATTATTTATATCAGTCACCGCCTAGAGGAAATTTTCGAAGTGGCCGACAGGGTAATGGTACTGCGTGACGGTGAACACGTGGGAACGTGCGATACGAAGGATATCACCCGCGAAAGACTGATTGAGATGATGGTCGGGCGGCCGCTCGAATCTGAATTTCCGAAGCGCACAGCCAAGCCCGAAGCGATACGGCTGCGGATTGAGAATCTTTCGCGCGGCACGGTCGTACGTGATGTGAGCTTCAGTATTCGTGCCGGCGAGGTCGTAGGCTTCGCCGGACTGGTCGGCGCCGGGCGCACAGAAACGATGCGTCTTGTCTTCGGAGCGGACGAATCCAGTAACGGAGGTATCTTCGTAAATGACAGGAAGGTGAACATCCGTAATCCGAAGGATGCAATTCTTAATCGCATCTGCCTGCTGACCGAAGACCGAAAGGGGCAAGGGCTTGTTCTGATACATTCCTGCCGGGAGAACTTTGGTTTACCTAATCTGGACCAGTTTACCGGTCGGATATTTCTTGACCAACGGAAGGAACGCAAGAAGTTTGCCGAATATGTCGGAAGCCTGAAGATAAAGATTTCCAGCCAGGACCAACTGGCCGTGAATCTATCGGGCGGCAACCAACAGAAGGTAGTCCTCGCCAAGTGGCTGGCACGTAACGCAGACATCATAATTTTTGATGAGCCGACACGAGGGATTGACGTAGGGGCCAAGTACGAAATTTACCTTTTGATTAACAAGCTTGCCGCTGAAGGGAAGGCGATTATTATAGTCAGCAGTGAACTGCCGGAGATACTTGGTATGAGCGACCGCATTTACGTCATGCACGAGGGACAGATTAAGGGCGAAATTACAGATGTGGCAAGCGCGACTCAGGAAGATATTTTATCCATGGCCATAACTTAACACGAACGGAGCTAAAAACCGTGCGAAACCTGATAAGAAATTACGGGATGGTATTTGTTCTGATTGGTTTGTGTTTGTTTTTTAGTGTTCTAACATTAAAAGAACAGGCGCCGGAGAGCAGCAGGGCCATTGGGCAGCTGGTCGAGCAAATCAGCAAGGCACATAGAAAAAGTGACCTGATACTGACGGTCGGTGCTTTCAATAAGGACTCCGCACCTTTTGCGAGACAATTACGAGAAGAACTGGAGAAAGAGGGTTTCGGCAATACACGGGTGGTTGTGGGCATACCACGCGATTTACGTTTAGCGCTGGATGAAATCAGAGCCTCCGGCAGCAGCCCGGCGGTCATTGCAACCAGCGGAGATGTTATCAAATGGCGCGTACTTGAAAGGCTGGGTGAGAAATATCCTGAGTTCGGTGACTGCGAGGTACTAATTCCGGAATCCTACCTGTGGCCGGACTTTCTTAAGCGGTCCAATCTACTTGCAATCGTCGACAGAATTGTGGTCATTGCCGTCATCGCCATCGGGATGACCATGGTCATTATAACGGGAGGTATCGATTTGTCTGTCGGCAGTCTGATTGCCGTTTCGGCCGTGATTGGGACGGTCGTTATGAAGAAGCTGGGCGGTTTGGCGGCCGCGGACTGGGTGGTTCTGGTGGGATTTATCGCAGGCATTTTATCGTGCGGGGTCATCGGAGGACTTGGGGGCTTGCTCGTGGCGAGGTTTAAAGTGCCGCCATTTATTACGACCTTAGGCATCATGCTGATGGGGCGGGGGCTGGCGTTTATGATTACCGGCGGGTTTTCAATCTACCAGGTACCAAAAGCACTGCCATGGCTCGGCCAGGGGACATCTATGGGTATCCCAAATACCGTAATTATGCTGTTTTTCCTTTATATAATCGCTCATATATTTATGTCCCATACGCGTCTGGGACGGCATATCTATGCTGTGGGCGGCAACCAGGAGGCAGCACGTCTGTCGGGCGTTTCGGTGGGGCATGTAATCGTTTTCGTGTATATCATCAGCTCCCTTGCGGCGGGATTAGGCGGATGTATACAGGCTTCACAACTCAATACCGGCACGCCCAACATGGGAGTGATGTATGAACTGTACGTTATCGCCGCAGTCGTGGTCGGGGGCAGCAGCCTTTCAGGAGGCACCGGCAGAATCTTAGGGACGCTGATAGGGGTTTTTGTCATCTCGGTAATTCAGAATGGCATGAATCTACTTGGAATTGAAAGCTACACACAACAAGTAGTGCTTGGATTAGTCATTCTCGGCGCGGTGCTACTTGATAAGGCCCGAAGCAGCGGGGCGCTTCACAGCGCCCTTTTTAAAAAAAGTCAGGTGCGTCGGCAGGAGAAGTAATTAAATGAGACAAAAGTCCGGAACCGCAAAACTTATTCTATGTATTATATTGCTCGGGCTGCTTTGGTCCTGCACATCCAAGCCGAAGTTTAAGGGCAAGATTGGGATGACCTGTATGGACCTGACAAATCCGTTCTTTAAGCTTATTGCCAATCTTATGGAGGAAGAAGCGGCCAAATACGGCTACGAGATTGTCGCCCTGTCCGGTGACCAAGACCCGGCGAAACAAAACAACCAGCTATCAGACTTCGTGGCTCAGTCATACGATGCGATATTCCTCAACCCGGTCGACTCCAAATCGGCGGGTGAAGGTGTGAAGAAGGCCTACGCGGCCGGAATCCCGGTATTCACTTTCGATGTGCAGGTCACAGACGAAGAGGCAAATAAGCTGATTATCTCACACATAGGAAGTGATAACTATCAGGGCGGTTGGCTTGCGGGTGAAAGCATGATGAAAGCCACGGGGGATAAGGGAAAGATTGCCATTGTAAACCTACCTGAGGTCACCTCATGCATACTACGAGTGGACGGATTTAAAGATTACCTGAAAGAACACAACAGCAGCCTGCAGATTGTCACAGAGCTGTCCGGCAAGGGCAATCGCAACGACGCATATGCCGTGACTACGGACATCCTACAGGCGCATCCTGCAATTGTGGGGATATTCGCGATAAATGACCCCTCGGCGCTCGGAGCTTACGCCGCCGTTAAAAAGGCGAACAAACTCGACCAGATAACGCTGGTCGGTTTCGATGCGTCGCCGGCCGGTAAACAGGCGGTGTTCGAAAAGAAACTTTACGACTCGCCTCAGCAGTTTCCGCGCAAAATGGCCAAGGGGACGGTAGAAGCTTTTATTAAGTATCTTGAAGGCGAAGACCTTCCAAAAAACAACTTCATTCGGTGTGCCCACTACTATTACGATGACTCTGTCAGCGACCCCAGCCGGGTCAAAGAACAGTGGTAACTTTGACACAGCGATCATCACAATCTGCTGTATATGAATGGGGGGAACATTAAGGAAATGGCACTCGGCGAAAGCTCAGGACATTTTGTTTGCTCGACCGTGGTCGAGCTAACCAAATGGAGGCGGGGGGATTCCGGGCTTCGCCCTTGAACCCAAATTTGCTCCGCAAATTTCCATAGGGGCTCTGCCCCTCTGGCGGTCGCGTTGCTCCCTGTCACCCCGACGACTTGGGAAAATTCTTTTCCCAGACCCTTTTAGGGTTCGAATCCCCGCACCGGGGAGCTAACCAAATGGAGGCGGGGGGATTCGAACCCCCGTCCCGAGATGTTTTGAGACAAGCGTCTACATGCTTAGGCGTTTTATTGATTTTTCGCCTATCCAATCGCCAAACGACAGGCTATTGGTTCGGCTATTTCGGTGGTTCTCGCCGCAGCCGGCCCGAACAACCGGCTGGGCCAGCCTGCTATCTGACGCCCTTGCAGAACCCACAGGCAAAGTCCTGCAGGACGGGCCACTTAATTAAGCAGCCATTCGCAACTGGTAGTTGCCAATTAAGTTTTACTGCCGGATGATTAGCCAGGCCAACCGGCATCCTGGACATGCAACATGGCTCTCCGCCATCCGGTCGAAGCCATTCGCCCCCATATTCACTTTTCAAAATCCCAAGCACGGGTTCGATAAAATAACAGAGCCCACAGCGATACTATATTATATCGTTTATTATTCGTGGGGTGCAATAAAAGTTCGTTTTGGGCTTGTTTTTTTGGCATTTTTTGCGTTTTTTCACGTTTTTTCCAAGTTTATGTTAAGTGGTATTAACAAAAAAGTACATCAAACAACCAAAAAAGGTCAAAATCACCTTGCGGACAGGCCAAGGTGGACTTAGAATACATTATTCTAAATCTAAAAGCAGGGGAAAATCATGTTAGCGAAATTGCACAGCGTCACGATTGAAGGAATTGACGGTATAGTCTGTGAGGTTGAAGTTGATGTTGCCAGGGGTGGGTTTGAGAAGTCGCTTATTGTTGGGCTGCCGGACACCGCCGTGAAAGAAAGTGTTG
>CP070830.1:618736-621239 GCA_020344865.1 Planctomycetota bacterium | reverse complement strand
CTTGAGGAAATCAGCAAGATTGTCCACGATGCCGGAGCGTTGCTGCTGGTCGATACGGTCACTTCTTTAGGAGGGACAGATGTTCGGATGGATGACTGGGGACTTGACGCGATCTACAGCGGTACGCAAAAGTGTATTAGCGCTCCACCCGGACTATCGCCTGTCTCGTTTAGTCCGAGGGCCGTGGAAGCCATGGACCAAAGAAAAACCAAAGTCCAAAGCTGGTATCTGGATTTGAGTATGGTCAGGAAGTACTGGGAGGGAAACAAGAGGGTGTATCATCACACGGCGCCGGTGAGTATGATTTATGCATTATATGAGGCGCTTAGATTGATATTCGAGGAGGGGTTGGATGAGCGGTTCAGCCGGCATCGGCGGAATCACGAATTGCTTAGGGAGGGGTTGGAGGAGATGGGGTTCGAGTTTCTGGTGCGGCCGGAGTATAGGCTGCCTATGCTGAACGCGGTTAAGATTCCAGCGGGTGTGGAAGATGCGGCGGTGAGGAAACAGTTGCTGGAGAGATACAACATTGAAATCGGTGCGGGATTGGGGGAGTTTGCGGGGAAGGTGTGGCGGATAGGGCTGATGGGGTGCAGCTGCACGGAAAACCACGTCAATATGCTGTTAGCAGCTTTACGGCAGATTATGAAGTAGTGCAAATAAGCCAGCGGCGGGGCGGGTTTTATTCGAGGTGCACGACGGCGTTTTGGCGGTCGGCTTCGAGGCTGGCCTTCTTGATGACGTCGTAGAGCTGGCGGGAGTGGCGCATCTTTTCGAAGGTGAACTCGGGGTCGGTTTTGTCGGTGGTTATCAGGCCGACGGAGCCGATGCCGAAGATGCAGTCGAAGATGCTCCTGCGGAGGTTTAGGTCGACGACGCGGAACATGTCGATGTTGTCGACCTTTCGGTCGAGGATACCCCTGGACCATTCTATTCGGTCGGCCGTGACCTCGTAGCGGGTCATCTTGAGCTTCAGCATCTTTAGAGAAAGGCCGAGCAGGACGATTAGGGCGATGCCGAGGCTGGCGAGGATGCGATACCTGCCAAAGGTCCGGGCCTGCTCGTCGGTGAGCGCAAAGGCGGGGGAGCTGTCGGCGATGACTTCGGCGGGCAGTTCGTCGGCGAGGTCGTACGAGGGGGGCGGCCCTGCGGCTTCGGTGGGTCGGAACAGCGAGGCGTCTTCGACGGGGTAGGCGATGAGGAAGACGGCGAAGGCAAGGAGAATAGAGCCTTTTATGGCGGCGGGGGCCATTGCCCACAGCGATGGCCTGCCGGAGAAGCAGAAATCTTCTTGCTGCTCGGTATCTTGGTCCTGTTCTGAGGCCGTTTGTAGGGCCCTGGCCTTGGGGGTGTTGAGGAATTCGCTGCAGAATCGGCACTTTACGGCGCGCAACTGGATAATTTCGGCGCAGAAGGGGCAGGGCTTGGTCTGCGGCGGGCTGGTTGTAAATGTTTCCATTCGCTATATATCGGAAATGTCCGGCGGATTTGGACAAGAATCCGCGGTTGGGGCCCGGAAAAAATATTTCAAAAATATGTAAAATTCACTTGACAAAATGTAAAGTAAGCTTTACATTGCAGATTGGATATATTGACTGGTTTGGAATAAAGGAGAGTATTATGAATAGGCCACAGAAGATAGCGTGGTGTTTAGTAATTGCAATATCGATGGGGGTGATTGCCGGAGGCGTAGCATTTGGGGTGTTGTATTTCACGGTCGGGATGCCGAAGGCGGCTGCGGGTTTCGGGTTTGTAGGTATAGCCTGGCTTGGGGGCTTTGCGCCGCTGTTGATAAAGAAGGACAAAGGAAGTGTTACTTTTGACGAACGTGACCGGCTGATTAAAAGAAGGGCGGCTCTTGCCGGGTTCGGCACGTCGTACTTGTTTGTCGGCCTGGCATGTATGCTGCCATTTTTTATTCTTGGCCCGAAGGCCTCAATATCGGTGAGCTGGCTGCCTGAGATATTCATAGGCGCTGCTCTCGTTGTGTTCTTCGTTCACTCGGTTGCGGTTATTGTTCAGTACGGCCGGGGAGGTAAAGGAGAGAAATCATGAATAGGGCACAGAAAGCAGCGGTGTTTAATTTAATAATGGGTTTGTTGCTTCTTGTTTTTTTGATAATTCTTTTTAGCGGAATATTTTTTGCAGGAACAATATTTACTCGATTTAACAGATTCTACTGTTTGCTAATAGTAACGCTTTTAGTGGTATTTTTAATGTTTCTTCGTAAGAAGCAAAGCCCTAAAGAAGTTGAATCAGATGAGCGCGACAAGATGATTCAATTGAGGGCGGTATTGGTGGCATTTGTATCATCGTGGATTTTGTTGGCAGGGGTAGCACTGATTCCAAGATTTATTATTGGAATTAACGGAAGTATATCGGTTTGGGTTCTGTCAATAATTAACTTTACTATCTTTCTTGTTGTGATGATTATATACAGCGCAGCGGTTCTGATTCAGTACGGGCGGGGAGGTAAAGATGGCCAAAGGTGAGTTAAGGAACG
>CP070830.1:613522-618636 GCA_020344865.1 Planctomycetota bacterium | reverse complement strand
TGGCGGTGCTGCGTCTGCGTAAGGCCTCGGCTATGGTGGCGAACATCTTGATGGAATCGCGGGGGGGGGTCTTGAGTATGCGGGTGATGCTCAGGATGCCCTGTGGGCGCAATCGGCGGAGGGCCTGGCCGATGGCCTCGACGGTGTAGAGGTGGCTCTCGTTGAGGGCGTAGACACCTGCGGCGGAGGCGGTGAACGAGTCGAGCAGGGAGATGTTGATGATGTCGAATTGCTTAGCGGTGGTTTGCAGGAAACTTCTGCCTTCGGCGGCGATGAGCTGAACATCGGCCCTATCGTATAGGCCGGAGGAAAAGTCGGCAAAGTCATCGCGAACCAAATCTATGAGCTGCGGATTCATCTCGACAGCGGTGACCTGTTGCGCGCCAAGCGCCAAGGCCTGGGCGACGTCGGAGCCGCCGCCGGCACCGATGATGCAGGCGTGAGGCTGATTAAGTAAATGGTAAGGAAGGGCCGAGGTTGTGTGGTCGTAGCAATTGAGGTCGGTGAGATGGTTGAAGTGATTTATCGCGGAGATACCATCGGCGTCGGTGATTAGCAGCATCTGCTCGGGCAGCGAGCCCTCGTATGCGATACTGAGGCCGGGGAAGTGTCGAACGGCGGGCGCCCGGAGACAGTCGATGCGGCCCAACGGGCCGTAACGGACGGCAAGGGTTTCGGCATCGGGCAAGGCCCGGCAGTAAACGAGATATTTATTTTCGGAGATTTCAATGTCGGGTTCTAACGGCCCTGTCGGGCTGAAGGCGAAGATAGAAACTGCGGCAAGGATAAAAGTTGTCAGGAGGAAGCGCCGGGGCATCGAATATGCAAGAAGCAGCGCGACGAGGAATGCGGCAGAACTGGTCAGCAGCAGAAGATGCTGGGGGGGATTGCCGTACATCAGGGCGACGACTGCGGCGACGCCGGTGCCGGAACCTGTCATATTGTAAAAGTAGAGGCGATGGGCCTTATCGGCGCAGACGGTGAATGCCAAGGCGACGAAGGTGCCTGCGCAGAAAAAAGGGACGAAGAACAAAAGGTAATAAGCAAAAAGATAAAGTATCTGTCGGGGGTCCCATATAAGTTGCAGCTCATCGAGGGGGACCTTTTGGCTTAACTGGAAGACAATCGGGACCGTCAGGGCAAGTCCGCAGGAAAAGGACCAGAGGGTTTTTTTGTAGTCGGCTGTAAGGACTTTTGAAGCGATGGTAACGAGGGTGCCGCCGGCTCCGAAGCCGAGCAACGCGGTGCTTATGACTAGGAAAGAGAAATGATGCCAGTGGCCGACAGAGAAGGCCCGGACCAAGGCAAGTTCGAGTCCGAGAGTGGCGGCAGATACGAGAAAGATAGCGATTGAGGTTATAGTCATTTCCTGGGCGGTTTTTTACTGTCGAGTATGTGGCCGGTCATAGGGACAAATCGCACCGGCAAGACGGCCTTGCTTCGGACCTCGCCCTTCTCATCCTTGGTAATGAGCACGAGTGTCTGTGAGCCGTAGGGGCTGCCGAGGGGCAGAATCATTCTGCCGTTTGGCTTTAACTGCTCAATCAACGGCGGGGGGACGAGACCGGCGGCGGCAGTTACGATAATCGCGTCGAAGGGGGCGTGCTCGGGCCAGCCGAAGTAGCCATCGGCGGCCTTGACGGATACGTTGGGGTAGCCGAGGTCTTTTAGGCGTTTTTTGGCGGATTTGGCGAGTTCCTCGATAATCTCGATTGTGTAAACCTGTTGTGCAATCTCGGCACAGACGGCGGCCTGATAGCCGGAGCCGGTGCCGACCTCCAAGACCTTGTGGTCGGGTTTGAGCTTGAGGGCCTCAGTCATATAGGCAACGATATAGGGCTGACTTATGGTCTGTCCGAGACCTATCGGAATCGGGTGGTCGCCGTAAGCCCTGCGCGAATCGCCGGGGCGGACAAACTCGTGACGGGGCACGGTGCGCATTGCTCTGAGGACATTGGGGTCGCGGACACCCTGCCGCTCTATCCATCTGGAGACCAGTCTGTTGCGTTCTTTGGTGCGCTCGGTGAAGGCGGGGTGGGAATGGTCGGGGCGGGGAGGTTTTTTCTCCTTTTTCTTTGCTGCTTTTTGTTTCTGCTTGGGCTGGTTGGGTTCGGCCTCTTTGTCCTCGGCGGCGAAGGCAAGCAGGCCAGCACCTAAGGATATCACGGCAAGCATTAACAGACACAACGGCACAGGCATCAATTTGGCGGACAATCGCGAATGGTTTGCGGCCATTTTACTGCCCCTTACCGAGTTTTTATTGCCCTTTGTGCGTCGGTGAACAGGTTGCCAGAAAAACGCATTTTACCATATCAACAAGGGGCGAATACAAGCAAAATTTTTGCAAAAAGAGGCTTGCAAGAAGAATTACAGGTTTTATACTGTGGAGTTAGCCGCGGGTGTAGCTCAGCGGTAGAGCGTCACGTTGCCAACGTGAATGTCGTGGGTTCAAGTCCCATCACCCGCTCTGACGGATAGTGTCCTGATATAGTATCGGTGAGTTACCGGCTAAGCAGTAGTTAGGCGTTGGTCGCCGGTATGTTAAAGGCTCGGGTGAGTTCGGAGCCTGAAAATTGTGACATGCGGCTAAGGAATGTTATTTTCCGACGCCCTTTTGTTTTGTTGTAAGAGTGCTGGTTAAGGGCAAAGTTACACAGGAGTACAAAGATGGCCAAAGAGGAGCAAACCGCAGAACTTAAGAATACAGTTACAATCGAGGATGTCGGGCCGTGCAAGAAAAAGGTCTGTGTGGAGATACCGGAAGAGGCGGTAAAAAGCGCGACGGATGAACAGTATGAGAATCTGCGGAAGGAAGCAATAGTTCCGGGTTTTCGCAAGGGGCGGGCACCACGGCGGCTGTTAGAGAAAAGGTTCGGAAAGGAGACAAACGAGCAAATCAAGCTGAAGCTGTTAGCGGACGCGAGCGACTCGGCCATCAAGGACAACGAGCTCGATGTTCTTCGCGACCCTGATGTTGATTTTGAGAAGATAGAACTGCCGGAGGAGGGGCCGCTGAAGTTTGACTTCGAGATTGAAGTTCGTCCGGAGTTCGATTTGCCGAAGCTGGAAGGTATACCGGTAGAAAAGACGAAGCTGGAAGTTACCGACGAGCAGGTCAAGAGAGAGATTGAGCATTTGCAGAGGTGGTCGGGGATATGGGCGCCGCGAGATGGCGGGGCAGTCGAGATTGACGACCAGGTGATTGCGGATGTGGTTTTGAAGGTCGAGGACGTCGAGGAAGAACAGAAGCTGAACAATATCGAGATATACGTAAGGGAAAACGGGTTTGTCGGGTCGGTGCCGGTGGAGAAGCTGGATAAGCTGCTGAAGGGGGCGAAGGTCGGGGACACAAAGGAGACGACCGTCGATATTCCAAAGACGTATTTCAGAGAGGAGTATCGCGGTAAAAAGGTAGATATCAAGGTTGCGGTCAAGGACATAAAGTGGCTCAAGCCGGCTGCGGTGGACGAGGCATTTTTGAAAAGGTTCGGCGCCGAGGACGAGGACGAGCTTCGGGAGAAGGTGCGCGATACGCTGCACGGGCGGCTGGAGACCCAGGCGAGGACGGAGATGACGGAGCAGATTCACAAGTATCTGCTTGATAAGACCGAGTTCGACCTGCCTTTGGATGTTGTCGCCGATTATTCGACTAATCTGCTACAGAGGCAGTACTCGAATCTGCTGATGCGGGGACTGTCGCGCGAGCAGATCGAAGAACAGATAAAACAGCTACAGGCAAGCAGTGACCAGCGGGCGAAAGAGCAACTGAAGACATTCTTCATAATGGACAAAGTCGCGGAAAAGCTGGAGATTGACGTAACCGACGAAGAGATTAACGGGCATATCGCTCAATTGGCCGTTCAGCGGGGACAACGGCCCGAAAGGATGAGGGAGGATATGGTCAGGGACGGATCGCTAGCACAGTTCAGGCTGCAGGTGCGGGAGAATAAGTGCATCGCGAAACTGTTAGAATCGGCGAAGATAACGGAAGTCAAGCCCAAAAAGCCGGCCAAAGAGGTCAAGGAGGCCACCAAGAAAAAGGCTAAAAAGGCGGCCGGCGGCAAGAAAAAAGAGGCGAAAAAGCGCAAGACAACGACTAAAAAGAAAACCAGCAAATAGAAATATCCGATATGCTTTTTATCCGGCGTTAAAAACAGGGCCGGAGAATATGGTGCGTGCAGGTTTTGAATGATTTGAGACTTTGTAAAGGACAGCGATAAATGTTGATAGAACATCCCGGAAAAAAGATTGTGAAAGTTTCTGATACTGCGGTGAGGCCGAGGGAGCTGGAGATATACAATCAGTACGGTCAGTATCAGCGTTACCGGCAGATGAGTCTTGACGATATGCTGTTAGAGAACCGGATTGTGTTTCTGATAGGCGAGATATCGTATCAGAGGGCGGCGGAGGTGATTATGAAGATACTGTATCTTGACAACCTCAAGCGTGCGACGGAAATCAGCCTTTACATTAATTCACCGGGCGGCAGCGTAGACGACACGATGGCGGTGTACGATACGATACGTTTTGTGAACTCTCCGGTGGCGACTTACTGTATCGGCAGGGCGCAGTCGGGCGCCGCACTGATATTAGCGGCGGGCACAAAAGGCAAGCGGTTCGCCCTCCCACATGCGAAGGTTATGCTTCACCAGCCGTGGGGAGGGGTCAGCGGACAGGCGGCGGATATCAAAATCCAGGCGGAGGAAATACTGAAGGCCAAGACCACGATAAATGAGATTCTCGCGAAACATACGGGCCAGTCTGTCGAAAAAATCGCCGCGGAGACGGAACGAGACAGGTATATGACCGCTGAGGAGGCCCAAAAGTACGGGATTATCGACGAGGTGCTGCAAGAGGGAGACGAAGACAAGGAGAAGAAGGACGATAAAAAGTCAAAGAAAAGCAAGTAGGCAGGTAATCCATGTTTTCCGGGAGCACAAAAAATAGATGAGGTATAATAAAGATGACAGTTAGTGGAAATTTAGTACCGATAGTGATTGAGAAGAGCGGCCGGACCGAGCGTGCATATGATATTTATTCGAGGCTGCTGAAGGACAGGATAGTTTTTCTGGGCGGGCCGGCGGACGATGTGAGCGCGAATTTGATTATCGCCC
>CP070830.1:598102-613422 GCA_020344865.1 Planctomycetota bacterium | reverse complement strand
GAGAGGGGGATATCGCCGTTTATAATTCCCTGATGGTAGGGGAATTTTAGCAGGTCGAGCTGGCCGGACTTTTCGAGCTGGATTTTGAGTGTTTCGGCGTTTACGCGGATTCCCATAGAGGTCAGTTCGTGGCGGCGCTTGGTTACGGGGTTCCAGACGAGGATGTCACCGTTTAGGCCGTGGGTGTCTTTGCCGGTTTCGGAGCTCGTGTCGGTCGCCCAGTCATCGTAGTCGGCGGCGCGCATCTCGTGCGGGTAGCCGTCCTCGAGGACCCAGCCGATGCCGATGATGAACATTGCGGGGTGGAGCTGGAGCATTTCTTCCTCTCGCTGTTTTCGGGGCAGGTCGGGGAAGCGATCGAGGATTTCTTCGGCGTGGATGAAGGTAAGCTCATCGGGCAGGTCAGGGTATTTGTCGGTCTTTAGCTGGGGGAAGAGCTTCTGGACGTGGGTTTCGGCGCCCTTTATGACTTTCCAGAGCTTGCGGACGACCTCTTTTAGGAAGTCGAGGTTGCGCTGCTCGGCGGTGACGGCGAGCTCCCAGTCCCACTGGTCGACGTAGGCAGAGTGGTCGTGGTCGAGGAAGTAATCTTTGCGAACGGCGCGCATGTCGGTGAGAAGACCTTCGCCGATATCCATGCCGAACTGCTTTAGGGCCATTCGTTTCCATTTTGTGGCGGCCTGAACGAGGGAGGCGCGGATGGGTTTGTCGAGGCCGAGTCCACAGGAAAACTCGATCGGCGTACGGGAACCATCACGGTCGAGCATGTCGTTGATGCCGGATTCGACGTCGACGATAAGCGGGACGGTGACACGGATGAGGTTAAGCTCTTTGCAGAGATTTTCTTCGATGTAGTCTTTGACGGCGTAGGTAGCGATTTGAGTCTCCTTGGGCGAAAGTAGTGAGGCATAATCGTTGGGGAGGATTTTTTCGAGCTCGTTATAGTCGCCTATACCCGGGCCGGCGAGGTCTGCCTGTTTATCCTGCATTTGGTTAGCTCCTAAAGGATTCGGTTATAGTGGTTACTATGGTTGAGTCTGCATTTGCAATTTGTATTCGACGGAGTCGACGAGCGCAAGCCAGGAGGCCTCGATGATGTTCTCTGAGACGCCGACGGTTCCCCAGATGGAGGTTTTGTCGCGTGACTCGATGACGACGCGGACTCTGGCGGCGGTTCCGGCTTTGGCATTGACGACGCGGACCTTGTAATCAATCAGGTGGACATCTTTTATGGCGGGATATTTGTTTTCGAGCGCCTTTCGCAGCGCCGCATCGAGTGCGTTAACGGGGCCGTCGCCCTCTCCGACGACGTGCTGGACCTTTCCGGCGATTTTCAGTTTGACGGTTGCTTCGTTTACCATCTGGCCGGAAGGGCTTTTCTCGACGGTCACATAGTATTTGAGCAGCTCGAAGGATGACTGGTACGTTCCCATGATTTTTTTTACGAGCAGGTCGAACGACGCGTTCGCAGCCTCGAACTGGTATCCTTCGTTCTCGAGGTCCTGGACGCGGTCGAGAATTTTTTTAGCGAGCTTCTCGTCCTGGGCGATTTTGGCCTTTTCGAGCTCCGCGAGAACGTTTGATTTGCCGGAAAGCTCGGAGATTAGAAACCGCCGCTCGTTTCCAATGAGCGCGGGGTCGATGTGCTCGTAGGTTTGCTTGCTCTTGCGGAGGGCATCAACGTGCAGGCCTGCCTTGTGTGCGAAGGCACTTTCGCCGACGTAGGGCATATTCATTACGGGGTTGAGGTTGCCGATTTCGAAGATGAAGCGAGAGGCCTCGGTGAGCGTTTTGATTTTTTCCGGGGTGAGGACATCAAAGCCCATCTTGAAGGCAAGGTTCGGGATGACGGTGCAGAGGTTCGCGTTACCGCATCTCTCGCCGAGCCCGTTGAGGGTTCCCTGGACGTGCCGGGCGCCCGCTCGAACGCCAGCGAGGGTGTTTGCCGTTGCGCAGTCGCTGTCATTGTGGGTATGGACACCGATGGTAAGGGTGCTAAATTTTTCGCAGACGGTCTTGGTGATATCATAGATTTCGTTGTCGAGGCAACCGCCGTTGGTGTCGCAAAGGACAAGGACGTCGGCGCCGGCTTCTGCGGCGGCGGCGAGAACCTTCATTGCGTATTCGGGATTGTTTTTGTACCCATCGTAGAAATGTTCAGCATCGAAGATAGTTTCGAGGCCGTGCTTTTTCAGGTACTGTACCGACTCGGCGCAGATGGCGAGATTTTCTTCGAGCGAGCAGCCGAGGACGTCGGTTACGTGCATACCCCAAGCTTTGCCGACGAGGGTCGCGGTCGGCGTTTTGCAGCGGAGCATTGCATTTAGCGAGGCGTCGTCTTCGAGCCTAGCATCCGCCCTGCGGGTGCTGCCGAATGCAACGATTTTTGAATTCTTCAGGCCGAGTTCGGCGGCGGCGGCGAAGAACTGCATCTCCTTGGGGTTGGATGCAGCGTAACCGCCTTCGATATATTCGACGCCGAGCTCGTCGAGGCAGCGGGCGATAGAGAGCTTATCCTCAAGGGAAAAGCTGACGCCCTCGGCCTGCATACCGTCACGAAGGGTCGTGTCATAAAGCTTTATCTTCTCAGCGGCCAATATCACACCTCGATTTCGAGCAAATTAAAATCGGAAAGCCTCATATCTTACGAATTTACGCCAATTTGGCCACCTCATTTTACTAAGGCTGCGGGGGATGTAAAGGGCAAATTGGCAGCTGTGGCGGGGCAGCTTATGGGAGGTAAAAATCCGAATTTTCTGCAAAGTTCTTGCAAAAATTCCGAAAGTTAGGTATACTGAAATGTTTATGTAAATACTGACGAGAAACGTAGCATATTGGGTTTCGGTAGAGATGACGTTAACAAAAATACTGCAGCCGACCTGCGTGAAAGTACCGCTGGAAGGCAACGACAAGAAATCGGTAATAACAGAACTGGTGGATTTGCTGGATGCCAACGGAGCTCTGCTCGATAGAGATATGGCCTTGAATGCGGTGCTGGTCCGAGAGCAGACCAAAAGTACGGGTATCGGGTCGGGGATTGCAATTCCTCACGGTAAATGCGCGGCCGTGAAGGAACTGGTTATGGCTATAGGTCTTACCCGCGAGCCAATTGATTTCGAGAGTGTAGACGGAAAGCCGGTAAAAATCATTTTTTTGCTTGTCTCACCAGTGGACCAGACGGGCCCACACATTCAGGCGCTGGCCAAGATAAGCAGGCTGATGCTGGATGATAAGTTCAGGAAGGAACTCGAGGGGACAGACTCCGCGGAGGCGGTATACAAGCTTCTGGACACAAAAGAGAGCAAATAAGGCTGTTAGCGTATCGAAGCGGGGGGAAAAGCCTATCAGCAAGAAGTACCAAACCGGACAAAGGGCAGAAAATTCGGGGCGGTGGTTTTAGTCAATCACACCAAGGACCAAGCACACACTAACCAGCAGGGCAGATAGTTCTTTCAGACGTTGCTTCCCAGAGAATGAGACCCGGCTCATACGGGTTAGCAAGGTCAGCGTGCCTTGGCAGTATTCTGACGGCCAACCCCTGACGTCCGGTTCTCGTGCAGGCCATAGAGCCAACGAACCAATGCTCACCATCCTGACCCGGCGTTTGTTCATAATCCATTTGTACGGGGGAACCATCCGAGATATTTCCCCAAGCATCGACAGTGCCATGATAGAGCTGAACAGAGACATCGTCGGGGCAAATGCCATTTAACTTGACGAGGGCCCTAACATCGAGCCTTGAGCCGACCTTAAGATGGGGGTTTTGGGAGTTTAAAGGCTGGTCCTGCTGGCCGTTCGTTGCGCTGACCTGTACATCCTGAATCTGGAAGCCGGACCAAGCCTTTCTCAAATTTGCCTTCCAGGTTGAAAGTTGCTTTGCCCGGGTCATAGCGTCGGCGGTCAAGTAGCGCCATTTTGCGACGGAGGGGTTGTAGAACCTTCTGGTGTACTCAGCAATCATTCTGTGCGTGTTGAAGCTCGGGGCTATCCACTTGATAGAATTTTTAACTCTGTTAAGCCAGGGACGCGGCACGCCGTCGGCGGAGCGAGCATAAAACAAGGGGACGATTTCGTTTTCGAGCATATTGTAAATCGCCTGGGATTCAGCCGCGTCCAGATAAGCCTGGTCCTTAGAGGCTTCACCCGCTCCGATGACCCATCCTCCCTCGGGGGTGTAGCCTTCACACCACCAGCCGTCGAGGGTACTGAAATTCAGGGCGCCGTTGATGGCGGCCTTCATTCCGCTTGTTCCGCTGGCTTCCATGGGTCTTCTGGGATTGTTGAGCCAGAGGTCAACGCCCTGTACGAGCATTCTGGCAACGTTGATATCATAGTTCTCGAGAAAAACGATTCGTCGCCTGACGTCGTACTGATTTGCAAAATTGATAATCTGTCTTATAATCTCCTTGCCTTCGGTATCTCTCGGGTGAGCCTTGCCGGCGAATACAATCTGGACGGGGCGATTTGTGTCATTAAGTAGTTTTACCAACCGCTGGGGGTCCCTAAGGAGCAGATTGGCCCTCTTGTAACTTGCGAACCTTCTCGCGAATCCTATAGTCAAGGCATCGAGGTCAAGTACCTCTTCGGCCCAGTTCAATTCTGTATGGTAGGTGCCGCGTCTGGCCATCTGCTCTTTGAGCCTTCTGCGTGTGAAAGCGATAAGGTGGCCTTTGCATCTCTGATGCGTCTGCCATAGTTCCTCATCAGGAATCTGGCTGACTGTCTCCCAGACGGACTTATCCGTGGTTTCATCGGACCAGTTCGGTCCAATGTACCTTTCATACAAAGAATTCATTTCCTCGGAGAGCCAGCTTTTGATATGCGTACCGTTTGTAATGGACTTAATAGGGACTTCGTTGGTCGGGACGCCCGGCCAAAGCGCGGACCACATTTCCCGTGAGATTTGTCCGTGCAATTTACTTACGCCGTTAATATAGCTGCTCAGTCGCAGGGCCAAGACGGGCATTTTAAAGGGCTCGTTATCGTCGTCAGGCAACACCCTTCCCAAAGCCAGAAAGCGTTTTCTGTTGATTCCGAGGTGTGGGAAGTAACCGCCAAAATATTTGTCCATCAGCTCGACGCTGAATTCATCAAGGCCGGCCCTGATGGGCGTGTGCATAGTAAATACATTTCCTGACTTCGTAGCCTCGAGCGCCTCATCAAACGTCATGGCATTGGCATTTCTGAGCTCTCGAATACGCTCAAGGGCCATGAAGGCGGCGTGCCCTTCGTTCATATGGCAGACGTCAGGGTTAATCCCCATAGCGTCCAAGGCCTTCAGTCCGCCGATACCGAGCATAATCTCCTGTCGGATTCTAAGTTCAAGGTCTCCGCCGTAGAGCGTTACAGTAATCATCCGGTCTGCAGAGGAATTAGGTTCGATATTGGTGTCCAAGAGATAAAGTTTCACCCTTCCGATGGAGATGGCCCATATTTGTGCGTGTACGACTCTGCCGGGATATTCGACGCTTATGGTCAACGGCTGGCCGGAATCTTTGCGGACGAGCTCCATCGGCAGAGAATAGAAATCATTTTCAACATACAGCTCCTGCTGCCAACCATCAGCATTCAGATACTGTCGGAAATATCCCTTCTGATAAAGAAGCCCGACGCCCACTATGGGGACGCCGAGGTCAGAGGCGCTTTTGAGGTAATCTCCAGCCAAGATTCCGAGACCGCCCGAATACAGTGGCAGACATTCGTGCAGGCCAAACTCGGCGCTGAAGTATGCAATAACGGGCTTTGCAGATTTTTCGCAGGCCTTTTCAAACCACGTAGGCCCTTCGAGATAGACGTTTAGTTTCCGGGCGGTGGTCTGGAGCTGACTGAGGAACCCTTTGTTTTCGGCGAGCTCTTCCAGTCGCTGCTGGGGGACAGCGGCAAGCAGTTTGACGGGATTGTGGCCGCTGGCGGTCCAGAGATTTGCGTCTATTCGCTTGAAGAGGTCAACAAAGTCATTATTCCATGACCAGAACATATTTTTGGCGATGACCTCGAGGTCCTTGAGAGGCTCCGGCAATGCAGGCAACACAGTAAAGCTACGCACCTTTGGCATATCGTCTCTCCAAATGTCTTTCTCGAACAGACACTGACAGTCCCAGTGCAGACGAAATCCTTTATTTAGCTGTTTTAATCGACAAATCCGCGAGTCGGCTTAACCGCAAAACGCAAGGGTGGAGGGCGCCTGGAATTCTGGTAGTCCGATATTGCGTGGATTTCTTTGATTTTTGGCGGGTCAGCTTATCCAGGCCGGCATAAGAGGCAGATTTGGATAAGGAGCTTAATTCGGAGCAAAGATTGATAAGCAAGGGGTGAATTTGAGCCAAGGGGCAAAATGAAGGGGCCTATACCCAGTTGTGGGTACAGGCCCCGAATCGGTGCAAGTTCGTTGTAAGCTGCTATTATCGACGCCGGCTAATCAGACGGCCACAGTACATCCTTGAGCCAGTTGTCCGCCATAACGCTAAAGTCAATGAAGCCAATTGCATCGTCGCCGTCGGCGTTGGGACGCCACGGTTCAAGTCCAAGATGGTGCGTCGTGCCGCTCAGATCGGGACCGGCGAGGCCAAGTACCTCACCGGGCGAAAGCGCGCGGTTGTAGAAGTATATATCGTCAAGCGTACCGTCGAAGTAGACACCCTCTTCGGAAGCGACGTTAACGTCACCAGCAATAAAGCAGGCGTTGTCAAAGGGCTTCGCCTCATGGGCTTCGTAGTTTGTTGATGCAGCCACGTCAAATCCATCATACAGATACAACGTTCCCTTTGTCGGCTCTACCACCAGAGCCACAAAGGTCCACAAATCAGGAGGCATAATCAGGCCGGAATGGTAATCCCACGCCCATCCAGTCCAGAAGTAGGTCAGTTCGTTGTTGGCCATCCACTCCAAGCCCGACTCGTATGATGCGAAACTGCCAAAACCGAAGCTGAAGCCGTCGGGTTCATTGGAACAGACTATAGGTGGGTAAGTACCCCACCTACCGAGCCAGCCATCCGCCTTGACCCACGCCGAAACCGTGATGGTATTGGAGTTGAGATTCGGCGCGTTGGGAATGGTAATCCAGTCGTCAAAACCGTCAAAAGTAAGGGCTCCCGTTCCCTCTACATAGTCCGTCGCGTGATTAACTTTCGTACTTCCGGGCTTCGGCACTCCTGAGGCATAACCATCATACAGATAGCCATGGTTAAGGTTGTTGGAGTCATCCAGAACCCTGGCTTTGTCCTCGGGTGAACCAGAACCAACGCTGTCGTCCATTGTCCAGTGGCCCACCAGGTCGGCGGTACCTGCGCTCGTCGCAGTAACATCGCCGATACCGCTCATCAACCAGTCTCGCGACATCGACCAGAGGTCATAGTTATCGACGCTGCAATCAGGCCTGAAAGAACCGGCCGCTACGTAATGGTCCAGATACCTGAAACTACCCATCGACGGAGCGAACTTCGGAACGCATCGCGGAGCATACAGCCTGATATTGTCAAAGTAAACAACGCCCGTACCGCCGGGCGTCTTATCGCCGAAGCCCATGGTTATTCGGCTGATATCCGTCAAATCAACGCTGTTAGCAGAGACGAACTCATCCAAATCAATGTTCCACTCCTGAAATCCCAGCCAGTATCGCCTCAGGTCGTTGGGCTCACCATCGTACAGTACCTTACCCGTGCGGCCGCTACCGTCACGGAGAGCCACGTACATATCGTCAGGGGCATTATCATAATCGCCTTTAAAGGCCAGCCTCAACGCTTCAACGCCGCCTATGGTCCAGTCAGAGCTGATTCCGAGGTCGGTAATATCCACATAGGCCTCAGAATAGTAAGGGCTAAGATGATTTTCGTATATATACATCATTGAGTTGCCGTCTTCGACAAAATTCGCGTCCTTCTGAACAAAGATTGTCGCCCCGGTGCCATTGACCCAGTAATCATTCCATACTTCCCAGAGGTCACCATTGGTGACGTATGTCTCGAATTCGTCCACAGTGGTATACTCGGCCGTTGTAAAGCTCCAGATATCACCGTCTATGACCGTCCCTCCGGTAAGATTGACCTCATCTATGCGCCAGTAGTAGGTCGCAGCCACGTCGAGTGGTGGAACCAGGCTGCTGTTTACAAGAACAGTCGCGTCCTGGAGGCCCAGATACTCGCTCGAACTGGTCGTCGCATCGATCACTGCTGTCTGGTCTGTGCCGAAGTAAACATCGTGTTTCTGAGCCCCTGTTCCTGCAGTCCAGGACAGGTCCGTATAGACCGGCACATCTTTAGCACCATCGGCCGGGTCGGGATTTACCGCGGTTCCGGTTACCCTAAACATCCATACGTCACCTTTCCACCTGCCGTCCGGCGGCGGACTGGGACCGACATACCCTTCATTGACCTCATCGACACGCCAGTAACACCTCTGCCCCAAGGGCAGCGTATCCGGGACGTTGTAGTAATACTTATCATTGGCGTCCGGACCTCCGCTGGCATAACCTCTATATACGCCGGTTGCGTCTGAGGTAGTAGCACTTTCAACCGCCACCATATCCGTGCCGAAGTATACCTCGTGCGAACTGATATCGTCCGCGACGTACCTTCCCGGCGTCCATCGCAGCGTAACGCCGGACGTAGGCAAATTGAGGGCCCCACTGACCGGTTCGGGGTTAATGGCTTTGGTCAACGGCCTGAACTGCACTATAACGTTGTCAATCCAGAACCAGCCCTGCCCCTGCTGCATCCACCTAATACCCAACGGCTCACCTATATACGGCTCACCCTCTTCAGCCGTGAAACTCAACCCGAATGTCCGGTAGACTGCGGTGCCAGCAATCGGTCCGCTCGTTATCACGTTGACATCAGCGTGAAGCGAATTGTTGTCCGGAATGTAACCGTAGTAGAGGTAGGCGTGCAATTCGGGACTGCCCCAGTTAAAGGTATCAAAGAACATCCTGTACTCGTAGTCCTGCTGGATAATGGCATTTCCGTCGATGGCGGGGTCAAGCGTCTGCCAGGCAAGCAGGTTCGAGTCGGTGCCCCACTGGCCCATCGTAAGCTTGATTATGCCATCGGTTGCTGGGTCGTTTTTGCAGCCACACTCATCAGTAGGCTCGCCGAACAGCGAGTTCGGGCAGTCCACCTCAACATTGGCCCAGGGTACGTTATTGTCGTGCCATGCGAGCGTACCGGTTAAATCGCCGCTCCCATGACATCTGTACTGCTCAAAGTTGGCATCATACTCGAAGCTGAAGTTGTAATTGGGGTCATCGATGTCCGTCCACGCGCCGGCTATGGTGGTCAGACCCAACACCAAAACAAAACACAGTACAAAACACAATCTTTTACTCATAAGTTAACCTCCTTAAATATGTGTTAACAATCTTCCTTTGGGCACGAACCAAAACACCCTTGTCCTCAGCAGGCACGAATTCTCGTGCACCGTACACGAGTGACCTTCGCATCCAAACCAACTCGCCCCTGCTGTTAATAACCAGTAACGTGAATCTGGATAACGCCTCCTGAGCTAAACTCCAACACGCCTCACTCTGACACGATAGCGGCCTAAGGCCCCAAAATCGCGTACTTATCTAACTCCTTTTGTACCAATTATATGCGCTCTTGTCAAGGAAAATCCCGCTGATTTTTCGAAATTTGGGCCTTGGGTACAGCATCGCTTGCCAAGAGGTTGGATTTTGGCTAAACTGGTTTTTTGGCAGGAAATCGGTGTAAAAACAAAACTAACGAAACAGAAGACCGGTTTTGCGCATCTTAAATAATAAAGTAGCCACCCAAGAGTTTATAGAGTTATGGCAGCGAAAAGCCGCATTATGACCCGCGCAAGGGCATTTACATTGGTAGAACTGCTGGTGGTGATTGCCATCATAGCTCTTCTTATGTCAATATTGATGCCCGCACTTGCACGCGTCAGAAACCAGGCCAAGGCGGTTATGTGCCAGTCCAACCTCAAACAATGGGGACTTGCCTTCTTGATGTTTACTGACGATAACAATGGCTACTTCGTGAGCGGTGTGGGCGGCGAATGTTGGGACGGTGGGATGGGATACTGGTGGATGACACCTCTTAGGCCCTACTATCGTGACAAAGACATAAGGTTATGCCCGATGGCCACAAAACCTTACCACGAGGGGAGTCTACCGCCCTTCGGGGCATGGTATACCGGCTGCGCCGAAGTCGGCGGTTACGAGGTCGATACCGGCAGCTACGGCCCTAACGGGTATATCTGTAATCCACCTTTGGGCTATGAGGAACTGTGGGGTCGTCCGACCAAGTATAACTGGAGGACGTGTACCGTGGCGGGAGCGAGCAACGTACCGTTGTTTCTCGATGCGCTGTGGGTAGACGCCTGGCCCGTGAACGGCGACCAGCCGCCGGAGACTGATTTTTGGCTGGCCGACGAAGTCGGTGTAAACGAAATGAGACGTTTCTGCGTAAATCGCCACGATGGTTATGTAAACGGTGTTTTCGTTGACCTTTCGACGGTGCGAAGAATCAGCCTTAAAGAACTATGGCGGCTCAAGTGGCATCGCAGGTATGATGTCGACGCCCCCCCGCCAATCTGGCCGCAATGGATGAGCAATTTTAAGGATTACGAATAATGCGACCATTGGTCGAATGCCAGATGAAAGCAAGAGATGCGCGCTGTCACAGGGGTATCCAGCCATCAAGAAAAGAGCAGAAATCCGAATCTCAGGAAACCTATTGCGACGTATAGCATGGTTTTACAGCGTCGCCACTCTCAGGTTCATTCAATAGTGTTTCAATTGTAGATTTTGATTCCGGGGGCCCTGCTGCCATCAGGCGTGACGACGCGCAACATGAATTCGAAGGTGCCGTAGTCCTGGTCGACCTTTATCAAGAGAAAGTGCATACCCTCTGAAAGGTTTACCGGGTAGCTTTCCTGGTCGCGGTAAGCGGCCCTGTAGACGTGCTCGGCGCCGATGAGCTTGTGGTCGAGCCAGAGCTTATAACCATCGTCAGAGCCGACCCTGATTTGGCCGCTCATATCCTTCTCACACTTAAGCCAGCATGCAGCATACACGAGGACATCCTCCTGTTCGTAGTCAAGGCCAAGATGGTCGACAGAACATAAGTCGATTCTGCTGGAGTAGGAGGCCTCGTATGGAGCCCAGGCGACGGTTGTTCCATCACTTTTTTCGATTTGCATACCGCTGAAGGGAACATGCTTTGCTTCGCCGCCGTAGTTTTGCAGGTAATCGATGTTAAAACCTTTGTTGTCGGGTCGGTCGCCCGGATTCGGGAAAGGTCCGATAATCAGCCAGTTCGTTATAAATCCCTCTTCGTCGAGTTCATAAGGACCGAGGACAGCTGCGGCGGCTTTTTTTGCTTCGGTGCATGCCGGTGAACCGGCAGTGCCCTGACATCCGCTGAGTAAGGCACAAATGATTACCGAGGCCAGGATGGCAAGGTTAAGAAATATTTTGCTGGTGCACATAATACCGCTCCTTAAAAATAAAGTCTACAAGACGGCTTACCTTTGACCCCACTGCCAAAAGTATTCATGGCGCAAAGTACAGGGCGGTGGCAAACTGTGCAAGTGATTTTCCGGAGGAATACAGTTTTTTTTATTTCTTATAGGCAGGCTTAGCGGGTAACCCGGGGCAGACAAATCGGTGTTTTTCACAAACCGAAAATGAACAGGAAAATAAGAAAGACCTGTTTAAAAAAACAGGTCTTTTCTTAATTGCAGGACTTTCCTCCACAGGTGCCGTAAGAAATTATTTGAACAAAACCCTGTATTTCCAAGTGGGTAATCGTTACTTGTGTTCGAAAGTCCTATCGAGTAGGCGTTTCCGATCCAACACGGCCTGATTTCCCTGAGTAGGGTTTATCGGTTTTTTTCAAAAATATATTTCTTACGAACACCGCAGGGGTAAGCCTGCACTATTATTTATACCAAATTTGAAAGCGTAAATCAAGAAAATATCGGCGGATTTGCGAATTTTAATCGGGGCCTTGTGAGCAGGTATCAGACTGGTTTCTTTCCCGTTTTGGGCGTGTATTCGAGGTAAACGAGGCAAGTGCGCACGCGTGTGGCATTCAGGCTTGCCATTCTGTGCGGAGCCTGTATACTTGTGAAAGGTATGCGTTATTTGCTACGGAATCGGCTTATTAAGTCAAAGAGCAGGCGGAGCGGGATAAATCTTTCGTTTATTCGCTCTGTTCTTTCGCCCAAAGCAAGCATTTGCAGGGGATTATGGCGAAACTGATTGTTGTGTCAAACAGGCTGCCCGTCAGCGTTACAAAGAGGGCGGGAGAGGTTCAGTTCCATAGAAGTCCCGGGGGTCTTGCTACCGGTCTGGCTTCGGTATTCGAATCACACGAGGGCTTTTGGGTGGGATGGCCCGGGATGGCGAGCGAAAGATTAACAGACGAGGATAAGTCGGAAATAAGCAGCAAGTTAATGGTCGAGCGCTATCATCCTATTTTTCTTGGCAGAAAAGAAGTCGAGAACTACTACGAGGGGTTCTCCAACAAGACCATCTGGCCTCTTTTTCATTATTTTCCCAGGCGTGCGATATATGAGAACCGGTTCTGGCAGACGTACAAGCAAGTGAATGAAAGATTTTGCGATGAGGTTATAAAGGTTACCGAGGCGGGCGACCACATCTGGGTACAAGATTATCATCTGATGCTGCTTCCGCAGTTGATACGTCAGAAGCTGCCGAAAGCCGAGATAGGCTGGTTTCTTCACATACCCTTTCCGTCATCCGAGCTGTTCCGTCTTTTGCCGTGGCGGGGCGAACTTCTGAACGGGCTTTTGGGTGCCGACTTGATAGGTTTTCATACTCACGACTACGTACGCCACTTTTTGAGCAGCGTCTGTCGCATCATGGGTTTTGAACATACGTTAGGCAGACTGAACATAGATGAGCGTATTGTTAAAGTGGACGCGTTCCCACTTGGGATTGACTATAAGCGGTACTCAGAAGCTCCGGAGCAAGAAGCCATTCAACAGGAGGTAAAGAAAATACGCCAAAAAGTCGGCGACCGCAAGATAATCATATCGGTGGACCGACTGGATTACACGAAGGGCATTATCGAGCGGCTGGAGGCTTTTGATTTGTTTTTGTCGCAAAATCGGCAATACAGAGGAAAAGTTACTCTGATTATGGTGGCGGTTCCATCGCGAACGCGCGTAGAGGACTACGAGGCCCTTCGTAACAAGCTCGAGCAACTGGTGGGCAGGATCAACGGCGAACTCGGGATGCTCGGCTGGATACCGGTCTGGTATCTCTACCGTTCGCTGCCGTTCGAAAGACTAACAGCTCTTTACCACGCCGCCGATGTCGCGCTGGTAACACCGCTGCGGGACGGAATGAATTTGATAGCGAAGGAGTTCATCGCGGCGAAAACAGACGGCAGAGGCGTTTTGATTCTGAGCGAGATGACCGGTGCGGCAAGCGAACTGGGTGAGGCAGTTATAGTCAATTCAAATAACAAAGCGGAGATAGTCGCGGCGATAAAGACCGCGCTCGAGATGCCGGAGAAGGAACAGGTAGAGCGGAACCGAGCGATGCAAAGCAGACTTTCGCGCTACGATGTTTCACGATGGGGCAAGGATTTTCTAAGCGCTCTTGTGGAGCTGCGGCATTTACAGCAGGAGCTTTCGGTCCGTAAACTGACCGGCGACATAAGGCAGAAGTTAATAAGCGACTTCGACAGAGGCAAGCGGCGCTTACTTATTCTCGATTACGACGGTACGCTTGTCGGTTTTACTGACAAGGCGGAGGAGGCCGGGCCGGATAAGGAGGTCCTGGGCCTTCTGGGAGAGTTGTGCGGCGATGCAAACAACGAGGTGGTAATAATAAGCGGCCGGGATAAGACGACTTTGGGGAAATGGCTGGGGGAGGTAGATGCGACGTTAATCGCCGAACACGGGGGGTGGATAAAAAGAAAGGGCAAAGACTGGAAGTGCGTGGTGGAATTACGGGAGGACTGGAAGGAAACAATCAGACCGATATTGGAGCTTTACGCAGACAGGACGCCTCGTTCAGCGGTGGAAGAGAAGGACTTTTCTCTGGTGTGGCACTGCCGGCGGGCGGACCCCGAGCTTGCGTACCTGAGGGCTCAGGAACTCAAAGGCGCGCTGATGAACCTGATAGCAAACCTGGATGTAGGGGTATTCGAGGGCAGCAAGATTCTAGAGGTGCGTCATGTCGGCATAAACAAGGGGCGGGCAGCAAAGCTCTGGCTGGAAAAGGAAAATTGGGATTTTATACTGGCGGCGGGAGACGATTATACCGATGAAGAAATGTTCGCAGTGATGCCGGAAGAGGCGTACTCAATAAAAGTAGGAAGCAGTATGTCGAAATCGCGATATAACGTTGAAACGGTGGATGAGGTCAGGCAGTTACTAAAGGAGTTGGCAGGAGTTTGATATGCTAAGTCTTGAGGATTTTCGTCATATAGTCCCGGACGAGCGATTAGCGGAGATTTATCGGCGGGCGCGCGGCCTCTACGGTAAGCATATCGTTCACGTGAACGCAACTTACCAGGGAGGGGGCGTAGCGGAAATTCTGTATTCTCTGGTGATGCTGATGAACGACGTTGGCATTGAGACGGGCTGGCGGATTCTTCACGGCAGTCAGGAGTTTTTTGAGATTACGAAGGGATTTCACAACGCGCTGCAAGGCGGGAAGCTGAACCTGTCGGAGAGGAAAAAGCAGACATATCTGCAAGTGAACGATAATTTCTTAAGATTTACCCATTTGCACCACGACTGCGTAATCGTGCATGACCCTCAGCCGCTTTCTTTGATAAGGACATACCGGAAGCGACAGCCCTGGCTCTGGCGGTGCCATATAGACCTGACCGAGCCGCACAAGGAGCTGTGGGATTTTCTGAAAGGATTTGTGCTGAAATACGACCAGATGGTGGTGTCGAGCGAGAAATACTTCAAGGAGGACCTGCCGGTAGGTCAAAGGCTTATGTATCCGGCGATTAATCCCCTCAGCGCGAAGAACAGGGACATCGGCGAGAAGACAGTGCTCGAGCAAATAAAGAAGGCGGGGATACCGACGGACAAGCCGATAATTACCCAGGTGTCGAGACTCGACCCATGGAAAGACCCTGAAGGCGTTATAGACGTATACAAGCGGGTCAAGGAGAAGGTCGATTGCAGACTGGTATTCTGCTATAACGATGCGAGCGATGACCCGGAAGGTCTGCAGGTATACAACAGGGTTTATCGCAAGGCGAACAGGTACGTTAACAAGAAAGATATCTTGTTTGTTGTGGGCAACTACGAAGTGCTGGTCAACGCGATACAGAAATTTTCCGACGTAGTAATACAGAAGTCGACGCGGG
>CP070830.1:592135-598002 GCA_020344865.1 Planctomycetota bacterium | reverse complement strand
GAGGGTCTTTTTCTTCTTTTTTACCGGGGGGCCGACGAGGCCGAAGTGGTTTAAGATTATATACTGCTCGCGCTGGTCGAGCTCGTCCCTGATGACCTGAACCAGACTTTGTCGTGCGCGTTCTATAGCGGCGAAATCGGCGGCTTGCGCAATTCTCAAATCACGCTGGACATCCTGCAATGAGGCAGTCGGCGCCTTGTCAGGCCGGGCCTTCTCGGCAGGAATCCGACGAGCATAGTCCTTGGCTATGGCCCAGGAGGCATAAGTGGCGAACCGAAATCCCCTCGTATAATCGAACTTCTCGACCGCCCGCATCAACGAGAAATTGCCTTCGCTGATTAGGTCCGGGAGATTCGACCCGCCGGCAGAGTGTTTCCTGGCAATACTGACGACGAGCCGCAGGTTCGCCTCAATTATCATTTTTTTGATGGCCTCGGCCTTAGTCAGGCAATCCTCTACTTTGGTCAGTCGGGCGCTGCGGACATAGCCCGGTTTTATGCCCGCTCTGCTTACGCAGGCAAGGTACTTGAGGTAGTTGTATCTGCGAAACAACTCGACCTCGCGCTGCCTGTTAAGGACAGGGGCGCCTTCCAAGGTCCGCAGATACTCCGGAAGTGAACTGCCGACCAATGCTAACGCCCTGCCGGTATCTTCGGAAACGGGCTTTCGGCAGCTGATGGGCTTTGCCAGAATCTTGCTCTCGGCGTCTTCGGCAAGGAACTCATTGCTGTCAATGAACTCTATCTTCCTTGCCAGTAAAGCCCTCGCCCTTCGCTGATTTATAATCCGATATATCGAGCTTTTGCTGCGCCCGAACTGCTTCATCAATTCTTTTATGCCACAGCCTTGTTTGTACAATTTGTAGAGCTCGGCGGCCGCGCCCTGGCTGATTACGCCTGGCGGCTCGTTCCAGACAGGCTTGTCGGGGTGTGCTTTCTCGTAGTTCAGCAGAGTGTATCTAATTGTCTCATGCGCCCTGCTGCTTTTAGTCGCGATGCGTTCGATAATCTGATATCGGCTAAGGGCAGTCTTTGCAGCAAGAGCCTTTGCCTGGCTTATAATCTGCAGCTTTTCCTTTTTGGTCAGGGGCTTGAAGTTTTTGGCTTTGGCCGCGAGCGTGGGATTTTCATTGAGGAATTTATCAACGGCGGATTGCAGGAAGCCAAATCGCTTCTTGTCGTCGTCAAAAATAAATTTTCTCGCAAGCAGGCCCCGCTTTCGCCAGCGCCCGATTGTTTTTGTCGAAACGCCGAGAGCCTCTGCGAGCTGATCGATGGAATAAACTTTCTGATTCTGCTCGGCTACAGGTCGGGCGACCTGGCCGCTTAGCTTGGCAATGAATATGTGCAGGTCCTCCGCCAGCTTATCACCCTTTATAGGCTCCAGCTCGGGCAGCCCGCGAGGGTGAAAGCCTGTGATGCGGAAACAGACGAACTCAAAGGGATACTCCTTGTCTTTTTCAATACTCGCAAAGAGCTTTTCGGCGGCTTCAAGCTCCTTTCGACGCTGTTTGGCGGGTGTGAAGCGCATCTGCATAAGCAGCTGTGCTATGTTTGGGTCCTTTATCTGCCGCATAGTGCCCTACTCTTATTGATATAGCCCTGATCCGACTCGGTTTAATCGCCGTATTTTCCCATTATAACCAAGTGTCCATTTTACCAAAATCAGGCATAAAAAAACAGCCCCGATTTCAAAATCGAGGCTGTTTTTTGGTTTTTTCGGTAGATTGAGATATGGGTTTCTTATGCGACGAGGCTTTTGGCTATATCTACGGCCGAGGCGGCATCGGCAGCGTAACCATCGGCGCCAATCTTGTCTGCGTAACCCTGTGTTACAGGTGCGCCTCCTATCATCACCTTGGCTGAGACACCGGCCTCCTTCAAGGCCTTTATCGTCTTTTCCATAGCCGGCATAGTTGTGGTCAAAAGCGCGCTTATTCCAATCAGTTGTGTGTCCGTACCCTTGACCTGCTCGGCGAATTTCTCTGGGGCGACATCGACGCCGAGGTCGACAACCTCAAAGCCAGCGCCTTTCAGCATCATCGCCACCAGGTTTTTGCCGATATCGTGCAGGTCGCCCTGGGCGGTCCCTATGACGAACTTGCCTACGGGCTTGACGCCTGCCTTGACCAGCTCAGGCTCAAGTATTTCCATCGCTGACTTCATCGCTCGGGCCGCGATGAGCACCTCCGGTATGTAAACCTCGTTCTTCTTGAAACGCTCGCCGACAATGTCCATGCCCGCAATCAGCCCTTCCTCGAGGACGCTCTTGGCCGACGTGCCTTCACCAAGCGCTGCCTTGGTAATTTCCACCGCGGTATTTTGGTCGCCCTTTATAATCGCATCCGCCAATGCTTTCAAATCTGCCATTTCTATCTACCTCAACAAAAATTATTCAACCTGCTTAGTTTCATTATTTTCGTTTCATTATTTTCGAAAACCAAAGAAGGTATTAGACATTATTCCGAGGCCAAAAACAAGCCTAAATTAAAGTTTTTTAGCTGTCATAGCGTTATCAAAGGTAGGGATATGTTTCGGCGCCTTCTTTGTCCTTGTCTTTTTTCTCATCTTGGGTAATTGATGGTATAAACCGTTCAGGCGCGCAGGGCGGCTTGGCCTCGATAATTACCTCTGCCGATTGCAGTCCTGCAGCTTCGGCCTTTAACTTAATGGGCCCGGCCTCGAAGCCGGACTGGATAAAGACCATTGCCAGGCCGTTGAAGACCGGAAATGTCGTGCAACTCTCCCCCACCGGACAGGCCGGGTCGCCATTGCACAGGCCGATGATTTTGCCATTGTCGCCTATGGTGAAGGTTATCTCATCATTCGCTGTCGGCACAAACCGGCCTTTGTCGTCAACAATCTTCACCGTCACTAATGAAACATCCAGGTTGTCCGCTGTTATTTTGGTTCGGTCGGCTTTGAGCACGATTGCCGATGCCCGGCCTGTCGTATCCCGCCTGTCGGTGGCGACCAGCCAGTCGCCATTATATCCTCGGGCCTCTATGTAGCCGGGTTCGTATTTCACCTTCCATTCAAGATGGGAGTTGCGCGGCATTTTCTTCCTGCCGAGGCTACTACCGTTTATAATCAGTTCCACCTGTTCGCAGTTGCTGTAGCACCATATGCGGATTTCCTGCCCCTCCTTGCCCTGCCAGTTCCAGTGCGGGAAGAGATGCAGTACAACGTCATCCGTCCACCAGCTCTTAAAGTAATAGAAGGGGTCTTTTTCGAATCCGCAACGGTCAACGATTCCCCACTGTGTATGCTGTATCGGCCAGACCTCTTCGCTCGGTCTACGTCTGCAGTCATCCTCCCAAGTTAGGGGTTCACCGGCGTAGTCAAATCCCGTCCAGATAAACGTGCCCGCCATCCACGGCCGCTCCGCGCACCATCTCCACATTTTCTCTGCGGTATTGCCCCAGCAGGCGGGATTTTCATCGTAGCTGGTTAATCTGCCATCAACGTCGGCCTCATAGACGCCGCGGGCGGTCGAATGGCAGCAGGCCTCTGTGAGTATGTAAGGCCTGTCGGGGTACTTTTTGTGGAGGTCGTCCAAATAATCCTTGAGGTAGTTACAACCCTGCACATCCAGCACCCTGCTTGTCTCGGTGTCCAGGCCCTCGCCGGTCAGTGCCATAGTTACCGGCCGGGTAGGGTCGAGTTTTCTCACGAGCCGCTTCATACTCTTTATAATTCGCGTGCCTATTTTGCTTTTCTGGATGTTTCTCTCTTCATTAGCCAGCGACCAAAGGATTATGCTCGGGTGATTGCGGTCGCGCTGAATCATAGTGCCAAGTTGCTCCATCCGCTCCTTTGTGTTGCCGGGTGCCCGTGTCTCGTCTATTACCAGCATCCCTAATCGGTCGGCTGCGTCCAATGCCTCCGGTGCCACCCAGTTGTGGGCACATCGAAAGGCATTTGCGCCCATCTCCTTCATTTTTTTGATGCGAAAATCGTGTAGCCGGTCAGGTATCGCCACTCCAATCCCGCCATGGTCCTGGTGCAGACATACGCCATTTAGCCTTACATTCTTACCGTTGAGGAAAAATCCTTTGTCCGGGTCAAACCGGAAAGTCCGTATCCCAAAGCTGGTCTCGTACGTATCCGTGACCCCGCCCTTTTCCTTGACGGTGGTGACCAGCTTATACAGATATGGCGATTCGACCGACCACAGCTTCGCGTTTTTGACCTTGATTTTTTGCGTAAATTCCTTTTCTGCCCATCCATCGAGTGTTTCTGTTGACTTTACAGTAGCGACCGGTTTGCCCTCGGCATCAACTATCGTTGATATTAGTTCACAGGGTTTGTCCAGGTCTTGCTCATTGGTGATAGTAGTCCTGATAGTAATATCGGCTTTGTTGGATTTACCCAATACCACGTTCGAGCTTACATATGTCCCCCATTGTGCAACGTGCAGCGGGTCGGTCTTTACCAGCCAGACGTGTCGGTATATACCCGCACCCTCATAGGACCAAAGCTCGACGCCGCTGGCGTTGACGCGAACCACAAGTACGTTCTTGCCGCCGTAATTGACATAATCGGTGATGTCAACGCCGAAGCTGGTATATCCACTTAGGTGCTGATGAAGTGGATAGCCGTTCAGCCATACTCTGCTGTCGCGATATATACCATCGAACTCTAATGACAATCTTTTGCCAAAATCACTTTGAGGTACCTCGAAGGTCTTGCGATACCAGCCGATGGAATTTTGCGGATATTTGGGTCCTATCGGTCTATATGCATGCAGCTCGTCGGCGTTTTTGTCCGGGCCAAAGACCGCCAGCCAGTCGTGCGGCAGGTCAACGTTCTGCCAGTTGCTGTCGTCGAAATCGGTGCCGTAAGGCCCATCGGTTGCGCCGGACTTGGAGAGGTTCTCGAAGTAGCCAAAGTCTTTTTCCATATCGTAAAGATGGCCCAGATGGAACTTCCAGCCGAAGTCCATCGATAGCCGCTCTCTCGGTGATGCTTGTGCGCAAGTAACCTTCTCGGGGGCGACCGCGCAACCAGCCATCAAAGCACCGACCGAACACATTACCAAAGTGATTATTCTCATCATCTTACCGTCCTTTCCGAAGAACACAGATACCACAAAACAATCGAACCAATTCAGCAGGGTTTTTTACAAAAAGCACATTGTTTGTTCCGTTGGGCGAACTTTGCCGGGAACAGTTTAGGTGATTGGTTTTGATATGTAAATAGATATGCTCGGGACAGGTCTCAGGCGCGCGAGGCCATTTCGGTGGAGTCTGATACGACCTTGCGAGCCTACTGATTATCGGATGGAGCAATCAAAGGGCAAATCCGATTTGGCTGTAAGGCTTTTATTTCTTATATTTTCTATGCATAAGGCGATTAAAGCAGCCTGATTGGATCCCACAATAAAGTTATGGTCTGATAAGACCGATAGTGAAGACACGGGACCGGGGCGTATGGATAAGAGGTTGAGTTAGAATATAGGTACATATCAGCCGGATTAATTATGAGAAGGACGACAAGGGTTTTAGTGGCACTGCTGGTTTCAATGACGACCGGGTCAATGGTTTTGCTTGCCATGGGAAACAACCGTCCTTCCGCTGGTCCTTTTTGTCTGGCGAGTTATTATCAGCTTGATCCTATAGAAAAAGCCATTCTCTCCAAGTCCCTGCAATCCCGCAGCCGCTGGGACAACATCGAAATCTACAAAAGCGGCACCCAAGCAGGCAATATCGAACAGTTAGCCTCACTCAGCGGCGTTGGCAGCCCCGAGGATGTTGACTGTCATTTCGTCGTCTGCAACGGCCTCGGCGGCGATGACGGCCAAATACAAGCAACCGAGAAATGGCAGAGACAATGGTCAATCATACCCGGGGGAAACTGGTACGGCGG
>CP070830.1:588571-592035 GCA_020344865.1 Planctomycetota bacterium | reverse complement strand
GGATATTTTACCTGAAGTCTTTGCGGTGGTTCGAGAAGCGGCCCGGCGGAATGTCAAGATGCGGCATTTCGATGTGCAGCTTGTCGGCGGCAATGTCCTTTATGATGGCAAGATTGCCGAGATGGCCACCGGCGAGGGTAAGACCCTGGTGGCGACACTGGCGGCGTACCTTGTGCATCTGACCGGAAGAAGGGTTCATATAGTTACGGTCAACGATTACCTGGCCAAGCGCGACGCGGAGTGGATGGGACCGGTTTACAGGGCATTGGGGCTGACCGTGGGCGCGATTCAGGCGGACATGGATACGGCCGGTGACGAGCGGAAAAACCAGTATGCCTGCGATATAACGTACGGCACAAACAACGAGTTTGGCTTCGATTACCTGCGCGACAATATGAAGATATCGCTCGACCGGATGGTACAGGGGCCGCTGCAGTACGCGATAATCGACGAAGTTGACTCGATTTTGGTCGATGAAGCCAGGACTCCCTTGATTATATCGGGGCCTGCCGTTGATGACGTGGACAGGTACAAAAAGGCGGACCAGGTCGCGAGGAAGATAATCGGACTGCAAAGCAGCTACGACCGTATCAAAAGGCAGATTGATTCTGCCGAGAGGGCAGGGGCCAGTGCCGAGGGCGAGCTCGGCGAGGCCAAAAAGCAAAAGGACTATAAGCGAATCGAGAGGGCCGAAGAGGCAATCGAACAAAGTAAGAAAGAGTTTGAGAGCTCGCAAGCCAGACTCGGAGGGGCCACACAATATTACGAGGTTGAGTACGACAGGAAGGCGGTTCACTTGACTCATGAGGGGGTGGGGGCGGCTCAGGAGATAGCGGGCGTAGGGTCGTTTTTCACAGGCTCGAATATGGAATGGCCGCATCTTCTCGAGCAGAGCCTCAAAGCCCACATAATATTCGAGAAAGAAAAGGACTATGTCGTGATGGACGGCAAGGTCATCATCGTTGACGAGTTTACCGGCCGACTGATGCACGGGCGGCAGTGGTCCGACGGCCTGCACCAGGCGGTCGAGGCAAAAGAGACTGTTGCAGTCAAAGAGGAAAGCCAGACGCTCGCCACCATAACCCTGCAGAATTTCTTCAAGCTCTACGACCAGATAGCCGGAATGACCGGCACGGCGGCAACCGAGGGCGAGGAGTTTATAAATATCTACGGTCTTGAGGTGGTGGTCATACCTACCAATGAGCCGTGTGTTAGAGAAGACCGGGACGATGTAATTTATAAAACGATGCAGGAGAAGTTCAACGCGATAGTTGAAGAGATAAACGACATCAGTGCCTCCGGCCGGCCGGCTCTTGTGGGTACGGTAAGCATTGAGAAAAATGAAGCGCTTTCCAGCGCGCTTAAGAAGCGATACGGCAAAGAATATGAGCACGAGGTCTTAAACGCCAAGCATCACGAACGCGAAGCCGCGATAGTGGCGAAGGCCGGTCAGCAGCACAGCGGGCGGGACGGCAAGATGCGGGGCAATATAACTATCGCAACCAATATGGCAGGCCGGGGCACGGATATCGTTTTGGGGCCGGGTGTGGCCGAACTTGGCGGGCTGCACGTGCTCGGCACCGAAAGGCATGAGGCCAGGAGAATCGACAATCAGTTGCGAGGGCGGTGCGGCAGGCAGGGTGACGCCGGCTCCACCCAGTTCTTTTTGAGCTTCGACGATGATTTGATGCAGCTCTTCGGAGGGGAAAGAATCCCGAAACTCCTGAGTCTTGTCGGCTGGCAGGAGGGCCAGCCAATATTTCATCCTCGAATAAGCAAGCAAATTGCAAAGGTACAAAAGAAGGTCGAAGAGCGAAACTTCGAGATTCGAAAGAGCCTGCTTGAATATGATGAGGTGATGGATTATCAGCGCAAACACTTCTATTCGCGCAGACGCGAAATCCTGGGCGGTAAGGGCCTCAAAAATATCATCGAAGAGATGATAGAGGCCTCCGTCGAGAAGAATTGCGCCGCCATCCTTGATAAGAGCTATCCGGGAAAATGTATCATCGAGTGGGCGAGAACCAACTTCGGCGTCGATTTGAAGGCATCCGATATCGCGGATGCGAAGGCCGACGAGATTGAGCGGCTGATTAAGGACCTGGCAAAGGACAGCACCGCAAATGAAATCTCGCTTTCTATGGGCGAATACTTGGAGGACTACTCCGACCCGGGCAGCTGGGATGTTGCGGGCCTGTGCAAGTGGGCCATGAGCTCCTTTCGTGTCAGTTTAAGTGCCGCCAAAGTCAAGCTGCAGAAACCCGATGAGATTGAGCAGCAGTTGATTTCGGCCGCCGCAGAGCAGATTGACAAGAAGGATTGTTCGCAGCTTATCGAGTTTTTCAAGGAGGACTTTGCCGTCCGCACATTCGCCGAGTGGGCGCGGGCCAAATTCGACATTAAACTGGACATCGAACGACTAAAGAGCCTGAACGTATCGCAAATCCGCCAGCTTGTTTTGGAAGAAACCGCGGCCAAATACAGGCAAAGGGAGATTGAGTATCCCGTTGAATTTGCGATGAATATGGTTTACGGGCCCGAAGGTCCCAACGTGTATGCATTCGAATCGCTCGCTGACTGGGCGATGAAAAAATACAACGCACGTCTTTCAGTCGAGCAGATAGCGAACGCCAAGCCCCGGGCTTTACACAGGCAGCTTCTCGAGTTAAGCGAAAGATTCAACGACGGCCAGTTGGAGCGGGAACTCGCTGATAAAGTCGTCAGATTAGGTGTCGCCGAGCTGGTGAGCTGGGCCAACGAAAGGTTCGAGGCCTCTTTGAGTGAGGACGACATCGGCGACGGCCCGCAGCGCGAAGAAAGACACGCCGAAGTGGCTAAGGAATTTCTGCGTGCCGAACTGAGCGACCTTGAGAAGTACGTTCTGGTGCAGATTTACGACAGCACCTGGAAGGACCATCTCTATACGATGGACCATTTGAAGGACAGTATTCACTTTCGCGCCTTCGCCGAGAGAGACCCCAAGACCGAGTACAAGCGGGAGGGTTTCCGGCTGTTCAATGAAATGCTCGAAACCATCGAGGACAGGGTCACCGATATTATCTTCAAGGTGCACCTTGAGGCGGGCGCACGGGCCAGAAGCGTCTGGCGCGTCAGCCGGACGGCCCACGACGAGGTCGGCCAGTTTGCCATGGCCGAGCGCCAGCGGGCCGCCGCCCAGGCCCCCCAGGGCGAGCCGAAGGTAAAACAGATTCGACTGGACCAGCCCAAGGTCGGCAGAAACGACCCCTGCCCATGCGGAAGCGGAAAAAAATACAAAAAATGCTGCGGAAAAAACGCTTAAAAACCTCCGAACCACGACGCAGCAGGAAATGTTTGCCGAGTATAGACCCCTCCATATCTTATTCAGGTTGGTTTACTTCTTCTGTCTCCCTCTCAGTCTCTGCTTCCCTCTCGGCTTTCAATTGTTCCACATGTTTGCGTAACCGCTCTTGAGATTCTTTTAT
>CP070830.1:585638-588471 GCA_020344865.1 Planctomycetota bacterium | reverse complement strand
ATTCCCACCAGCGGTAATAAGTCCTTTTTACTTGGTCTGGGTATTTGCAGCGGAGGACGATCCTTGAGTTCGTTAAACCTGTTCATTTGTTCTTGGGTCAAGGGCTCATCCTTATAGATATGCGGTGACAGAAACACAACCAGCTCCGAATTGACTTCAACGATTCTCGTGCTTCGGAACAGAAATCCGACCATCGGTAGGTCTCCAAGGAACGGAACCTGGTCCACAAGCTTGGTTCTTTCTCTTCGACGAAGCCCGCCTATAGCGACTACCTGCCCATCTCTAAGCAAAAGTGAAGTGTTGGTTACCCTCGCATCTACTATCGGCACATCCGTATCGCTGGTTCCCGTCTCGATCTTTTGTTCGGTGTCCACCTCCAGAAAGATTTCGTTGTCCTCAGTCAGTGTGGCCGTGACCTTCAGGGTAACGCCAACATCTTTGAAGGAAGTGGCTGACAACTGGCCGCCTTCAGATGTTTGTATAATCTCGTTAAAGGGTATTTCATCCACCGCCCTTATCTCTGCTTTTCGGCCGCTGACTACCATAACCTTCGGACTGGCCAGTATCTCAAGGTTTGTTTTCTGCTGTAGTAAGTGCACAACATTCCGTACACTGCCGCTGATAAGCGCAAAATCACCACCGGTACCGGTAGTATTAAACGCTGTTGCATTTCCTATATTTGCCGCTGAATCAACTGTCGAGCCCAGCCTGCTCGTGAGGTTTTGCCTGTAACTTATATCAAAAAGCTCATCCGATAGGATGTCCCAGTTAACACCTATTTGAGTATCATCCTCAAGCTGAACGTCGACAATGACTACTTCCACAACAATCTGTCGAGGCGTTCTGTCTGCTTCTCGCACTTGGCTGATAATTTTTTCCAGATTTTCCTTACTATCCGAAATAATCAGCGAGTTACTTTTCGCGTCGACCGCAATAGTTCCGTATCCCGACAGCATATTATCAAGTGCGGCTTTGAGGTTTTTGGCATCAAGGAACTTGAGCGTAACAGTTTGCACAAAAAGCTCGGGCGCAGGTGCTACCGGCCTTTCAGCTTTAAATACCCGTTCGAACAGGGACCTCTTCTTCTCCGAGCCTATCTCTTCAAACGGGTTTTCACGTCCGACAGCCTCCGGAGCCGTGCTTTCAGTTCCATCGGATTGTGCCTGTGTATACTCATGCTGGAATGAAGTGCTTGCAAGTACACAACATAGTAGCATCTTCAGACATAAAGACTTACTCATTTGCGAAAATCTCCCTGTCACGAACTGTGTAAATTGTTATAACTATCTCACATTCCAAGGGATCGGCCTTCTTGCCAAAGGCAACTATCTTGAGCGAACGGATAACCACCTTTTGGGGCCGGTCCGTTATTTTTGAGAGAAAACTTATAATATTACCATAAGAACCCACAAAACTAACAGCCGCGCTATTCTCAACTATCTGGCTGTCGTCTTCTACAGAAGCCTGAACGCCAGCCAAGTCGCCCGAAAGAAAATTTATAGAATAAACAAGGCAGCCCGCTGCATTACAAACAGCCTCAATATTACTAAAGAATTTTCGCGCCTCATAAGTAGTAAATACCGCGCTCTGAACACCGGCCAGTTCAGCCTGCAGCTTCTCAATTTCTTTTTTTCTGGCCGTCTCATTTGCTTTCATGATTTTATTTTTTCTGGCCATGTCCCCTATCATAAGCTCATACTGATGCGCGGCATGCAGATATCTGGTATGCGGCGCGACCATCCAGTTATACGCCGCCGCAGCCACAATAATGATTATCGCGGCTGAAAACGCTATCCTCGATGACCGAGTCGACTTTGTAAGAGTATTCATCAACATAGGTTATGTACCCTCAAAAGTCCTCAGGGCACAGTCAATCCAGTATGAGACTAACCCTTCGACAGATTCGTCTTTTTCCGCCTCAACCAGAGCAGCGGAGGCCATGTACTCGCTTTTCCCAAGCATATCAACGAAAAGATGGACCGCTTCGTATGAACTTGACCGTCCCTTTATTGCTATTTTTGAGCTATTCTCGCCGGACAGAGTGGTAATCCAAAGTGACTGGGGAGTCCTGCGCCTGATATCCTCAAGAACCAGGTGCCAGTCGCCGCAGTGCTCCGTATGCAGAATTTCGTTTATCCTGCCAAGCTTTTCACGAAGCTCTTTGGCCTGTTGAGATATCTTCTGTTGCTCAACCAAAAGAGCTCTTGTGCCAGTGACCGGTTCTTTCTGCTTGAGGCGTACAATTGTCTCGTCCGTTTTGTTCAGGATTGCACTTAACATTCCTACAGCCAATATCATGACAATCAAGACAACTGCTGCGATGTTGGCAGTTACCAGAGCGCATTTTTTTACGGCCTTCACATCGGTGCTTTCGGGGGGCACGAGATTTATTTTCAGCTTCGGCTGTGGTACGTCCAGCAATCCCATAGCCAGGCCAATCGCTACGAGCGGAGCTGCCGGCTTTTCAGAGTCCGTAACCACCGGTGTATTGTCACCTGCACGTGTTTCTGAAACTACTTTTACCTCGAAATCGCCAAATTTCCCTCGCAGTGAATCGGCAATTTCATCGGCACCCTCACAACTGCCGCGCAGGACGGTAATCAACCGCCAGTTGCCGTCGCCCGACTTTTCACCAATCTCTATATTGTAGTACTGGATAATGGCACTTATTTCCTCGGTAAAACGAGCAAGACCTTTCCTCGATTGGCAGATATCTTCGGCGACGTTTCTCCTGCGGATAAAATCCAGAGTCTGGTTTTGAAAAACCGTCAGGGTAATATCTGAACCCTCAACGAGAACGACCAGCACATTGGAATCGACCAGCGGTGCTATT
>CP070830.1:581484-585538 GCA_020344865.1 Planctomycetota bacterium | reverse complement strand
TTCTCTGGCTTCAAGCTCTTTTGCAGATAGTTCTTCTAGTTTGCCATTCTTGGCGCTTTCCAAAAAACCTAGTTCTTCAAGTTCGGTCTTTACGTTTGCGGACGCCACTTTGGTTGCCAATGGCTCAATCACTGGGTTGGATATTTTCAACTCAAAGGGGTTGATATTCCCAAAAACATTTTTGGGCACCTGAATGATAAGGTAGTTGGTAGATTCTATGGGTTTGTTGCCAAATTCAAGCGTGAATATTTTTTCCTCTCCTGGCCTTAAACCTTCTTCAGTTTTCTTACCTTGATATCGCGGTGATATACTTTTGAAGCCAAGGTTATTTCCGAAATTATCAAATAACTGCAAATCAGCATAACGCCATTGAAAACTATAATAATAAGTCCGAGGATTTACGATTTTATTTTTGGTTAATACTTTCAGTTTAAGGTCAATATGAAAAACTACTTCTGAACTGGAAGGATATGGCTTTTTAAGGTATGCTCTCTTGAAAGAAACTGATATGTCATCTTCTTGGTAAGTATCTGAAACAGCCCCATAACTGCGGAGTATCAATATACACGATAGCAATAAGATGAGAGAGATTTTATTCATTAGTCCTGTCCTTTCTCTCCAACAATGATTATGCAGTCTGTATACGAAATTGCTGTTGCTTCCTCAATATTTATTCCTTCTGGTTTTTTTGAATTGCGATATCCACAATATCATCTGGCTGAGTTGGTGCGTCTTTTACACCCAGCCACTCATATAGCATTCTTGCGCAATCCTGCTTTATAAGAACAAATATCTGGTGCATGTTTTCGTAAGAAATATGAATTGGCTGGTCGACAACGAACATATCACTCAACTTTTTCAAGTCGTTGTGTTTATCGAGACGGATAATACCTTTTGAATGAAGAATGACGTTTCTTAAGATTCGCAGATCACCCATTATATCGGAACGGATTTTCGGCAATTCAACACCCTTTGAAGCTGCTAGTCGCGGCCTGATTTCATCTTCCCAATATGTGTATAGGAATACCAAGACTGCTTGTGAGTGCTGTTGCGCATTGGAACCACCTTGAGAATTAGCGGCAATATAATCATTTGCCCGAATTATACGGTTGAGGATTATGTCAGGTTTTGTGGGATCTTCGTAGCTGGCACAAACGACCACACGTTGACCAGTGTTATCAATACGAGACTTTACTGGCCGATTGATGCGGTGAACTTGTCGTTCGACACGCGTGTAGTGCCCTGCAAATCCAGCGAGCGCATCCATGTAAACATTAACTTGGCGGTTCACAAAGTCTATGTATTCACGAATTATGTCGTCTAAAGCTTCGGTCACAATGCTTTTTCCTGCAAGTGAGCAGTAAGTTGTTGGTTATCCTTGAAGTTCTGCCATTTTAGGAGTTCCGGGTTAGTTGCCCGTCCTCTGCTGTCGCTATTTTTCAGGCGATAGAATATGAGGAAAGAGGGGAAAAGGCAAGGGGAAAAAGGGAAAAATTCGAAAATCCGGGCAGGCAATCAGACACAACATAAATTGACATTGGCAGGGCAATAGGGTAGAAGGGAGATAGCTTGAGAAATGCGGGATACGATAAATGAATATAATCGCAGTGGATATCGGCAATACGAATATAACCATCGGGTTGTTTCTAAAGGACACCGAGCAGTTCATAGAGTCCGTGCCCGGCAAGTCGGTAAAGAAGCTGACCGAGACGCTCAAATCCGCCTGGGACAAAATCCCCGTCGCCAAAAGCTCAAAGGAAGGCAGACGTGACGGCGTTATCGTGGCAAGCTCGGTCAAGCCGGAATGGACCGAGCTAATCGGCAAAATCGCACGAGAGGCCCTAGATGAAAGAATCTATCTGATAGGAAAGGACATCCCCGCCCCCATAACGATGTGGGTGGATGAGCCGGAGAAGGTCGGGACCGACCGGGCCGTTTCTGCGGCGGCCGCGTATGCCGTGGTCGAGGACGCCGTCGTCATCGCCGACTTCGGCACGGCGGTAACCATCGATTTGGTTGACGAAAATGGAATCTTCCAGGGAGGCGTCATCTGCCCCGGCTTCGAGATATCCGCACAGGCCCTTCGCAAAAACACCGCCCAGCTCCCCAAGGTAAAGGTCAAAAAACCGGACGCCCCTTACGGCAAGTCCACAGCCGACGCCATAAACGCAGGCCTCTACTACTCGGCCGTCTCCACCCTGCAGGAGGTAATCAGACGCTACGCGGAGACAATCGGCAGGTGGCCCCAAACCGTAATCACCGGCTCGGCGGCAAAGACCATAAAAGACGACTGCGACTTCATCGACTCGTACGTGCCCAACCTCGTCGTCAAAGGCATCGTCCTCGCCTACAGAAAATATATCGAACAAAAGCGGTGAGGTCCCTATGAGCACGTTCGCCGCGGTAATGACGGGCAAAGGGACCGGCGCGATAGCAACCATTCAACTCTTCGGCCCAAAATCCAAAACCATCCTGAAGAAAATATTCACGCCCGCGCAGAACAAATCGCCGACTTTCGAACCCGGCAAAATCCACCTCGGCCACATAACCGACGGCGCGGAGACCATCGACCAGGTCACCATCGGCTGCGAGAGCGGCAGCTCGTTCGCGATAAACTGCCACGGCAACCCGCTCATCGTCGAGATGCTGATGCAATTAGTTAAAAAACACGGCGCGAAGCTCGTAACCGCCGAACAGCTTTTAGCCAAAATCCTCTGCGAGCAAAAGTCCCTCAATACCATCGCCATCGAGGCCAAATTGGCCCAGCCGAAGGCAAGGACGCTCGAGGGAACGAAAATAATCGCCAATCAAATCGACTCCGGCCTGACTAAAACAGCACAACAATGGCTCGACAAGATAGAGACAATCTCGCTCGAAGACATAAGGGCGCAGAGCGCTGAGATACTCGAGAACAGCCGGATTGCAAGACTGCTCATCGCCGGCTGCCAAATCGTTATCGCCGGCCCGCCTAACTCCGGCAAGAGCACGCTGCTTAATTGCCTCTGCGGCACGCAGAAGGCCATCGTAACCGACATCAAGGGGACGACCCGCGACTGGGTCTCCGCCCGGTGCCGAATCGGCTCACTCGCCGCCGAGCTAATCGACACGGCCGGCCTGGGCGAAATCCTCACGGCAACCACCATCGACAAGGCCGCCCAGCAAAAGAGTATCGAAATCCTGCAGTCCGCCGACCTTATCCTGCTCGTCCTCGACAACAACCAGCCGGCCGACCAGCTCGACGATAAATTGCTCGATAAATTCCCCGCCGAAAAAATCCTCACCGTCCTCAATAAATCCGACCTGCCCGCCGGACTCGACGCCATAAAACTCCCGCCCGCACTCGCCGACACCGTCCTTATCAGCGCAAAATTCCAGACCAATATCGATACCCTCATAAATAAAATACAACTGCTCGCCGCCACGCAAAAACTCAACCCCCACGCCGCCGTCTGCTTTACCGACCGCCAGCAGGACCTGCTGCAAAAATTAAAAAACGCAAAATCCAGGACGTCGGCCGCCTCCGTCATAACCAGGTTGCTAAATGGTAAATTGTGTGTATAATCTGCCTCTATGACTACGGAGAGCGCCAAGCTGACCCCTGCAATGAAGCAGTTCCACCGCTTCAAGCAGCGATACCCCGACTGCATCCTGTTTTTCCGGATGGGCGATTTCTACGAGACGTTTTACGAGGACGCCAAGATTTGCTCGCGGGTCTGCGGACTGGCCCTGACCAGCCGGTCCAAAGGCGCCAACCCAATCCCCTTAGCCGGCGTGCCGTACCACGCCGTCGACGGCTACTTGAAAAAGATGCTCCAGGCCGGCCACAAGGTCGCCGTCTGCGAGCAGGTCGAGGACCCCAAGACTGCAAAGGGCGTCGTCAAGCGGGACGTCGTGCGAATCGTCACGCCGGGCACGCTCACCGATGACATCCTTCTCGAGGAGAAAAAGGACAACTTCTTGGCCGCGGTGAGTCTCAATAAAACAAAGACGGCCGGCATAAGCTGGGTCGATATCTCGACGGGCCATTTCTTCGCACAGCAGCTGCCGGAGGATA
>CP070830.1:578372-581384 GCA_020344865.1 Planctomycetota bacterium | reverse complement strand
GAAATGCAACGGGCTGCTCGTCGATTTATGGCGGCAATCTGCCGACGACGCCATACACAAAAAGACCGGACGGCAGGGGGCCTATCTGGAGTAACAGCTTGTTCGAGGACAACGCCGAGTTCGCTATGGGTATGCGTCTGACGGTTGATAAATTCAAAGAGCGCGTTTTGGATTTGCTCGATAAGGTGGCAGAGAAGGGCTGCGTCGATGCCAAACTGGCCGGAGAAATCCGAACCGCTACTCTTGACAACGACCCGGCGCAGGCGGCTATTGAAAAACAGCGAGCTCGTGAGGACGAACTCAAAAAGCAGAGTCAAAAAAGTAAATGTGCAGAGTGCGAGCAGCTATTGAGCGTCGCGGATTATCTGGTACGCAAGTCGGTTTGGGCACTTGGCGGTGACGGATGGGCGTACGATATCGGATACGGCGGGCTGGACCACGTTCTGGCCAGCGGGTACGATGTCAATATGCTTGTTCTGGATACCGAAGTCTATTCCAACACAGGCGGACAAATGTCGAAGTCTACACCGAGAGCGGCGGTGGCCAAGTTTGCCGCAGGGGGCAAGCCGGGACCTAAAAAGGACCTCGGACTACTGGCGATGACTTATGGCAATATCTACGTTGCCAAAGTAGCGATGGGAGCGAATGCCAACCAAACGGTGAAGGCATTTGTTGAGGCTGAAGGATATGTCGGACCCTCGCTTATAATCGCATATTCGCATTGTATCGCTCACGGTATTAATATGACGGCCGGTTATGATGAGCAGAAAAAGGCCGTAGCCTGCGGCCATTGGCCTTTATACAGGTTTGACCCCAGACTTAAAACCCAGGGTAAAAATCCACTGCAGCTTGATTCAAGAGCCCCTACGCTCGGCTTCGAAGAGTATGCCTATGGCGAGAATCGCTATCGTACGTTGCGGCAGTCGAAGCCAGAAGCGGCGGCAAGACTACTTGAGCTCGCCACGAGCGATACCGCAGAAAGGTATGCTTTGATGGAACAACTGGCAGCTCTGGAGCTGCCAAATAAGCCGCAAGATTAGCTCTTACGGAATCAGCCTACAGTAGCGGCGACAATAAGCCGACAACGTGGTAGAGTCAATTAGCACAGAACAAATGTAATTGATGTGCAGGAGAGCGAATATGATTACTCAGTTCAAACGAAGGACGGTTTGGTTAATACTTGCGTCGGCCCTGGTTGTCGGCGGGTGTCAGCGCCGATACGAGCAGGATAAGTTGGCCCAACCCCCGGATGTTAATTCGATTAATATTACAAGTGATTATGCCCCTCGGACAATCGGAGCTACAGGTGGCTATCAGGCGTGGATAGATACGGTAAAGCTCGACCGCAATGGTGTGGTTACTTTCTATCGCCCGGATGGTACTTTCTACCTGACCGAGCACTATTATGAGATTTACCCGTGGTCAAATGCTATTCGAGTCTCGGCCGATGAGCCACGGGGTGGGTTCGTTTGGCAATTGTCCGCGGAGGGTTTTAGAATTTTACAGGGTGGCAGGGCCGGCACGTATGATAGTGGATACGAGATGCAGAGTGTGCTTCGCGCCGTACTCGATATTACGACGGCGCCCGTGCGTCTGTTGGACTCGGCCGGACTTGTCAAAGCACCTGAGCCGGTTAAGGTCGAAGGGCTGTGGCATCATTCGATTGAAAGGGCTGGTAGCGAGGTAGAACCGCGCTTGCCTGAAGCGGTTTTCTATCAGGATGCCGATAGCGGGTTGGTGGATATGATTTGGTTTGCCGACGCTGCAGGGCAAAAGTCTTTTGCTGTTCGCGGGTATGATTATCGCAAAGCCGGCAAGCAGCAGGTACTTGTTCCCGCCAAAATAGAGGTATTTAGAACCGATGCCAAGGGTCTTTTACAGAAGCGACTGGTTAAAATCGATTTCAAGTAGACCTGTCGTTTACGGGGGTACTTGGCTGTTCGTTCTTGACCGCATCGCAGATGAATACTCTTAGCGTTTTTTATCGGGGTTCGCTGAATTTTGTCCCGTCGGAGCTGTCTTTTTATTCGGCTGGCGTTGCGGTCATTATCGGGCTCAGATGAACAGGCCGCAATGGTGAACAAAGCCCCCATTTGAGCAGTATAACTACTTTGTGAATCGTTCTTTAGAAGACCAGCAGCAGTCTTGCAGGCAGAATGAGCACGGCTCTGAGCTTCATAACTGCTTTATTTTAGCATATTTATGGCACAGGAACTACGTTTTTCCGATGTGTCTTATGGGGATAATTATGGGACATCGGGCTTTTCGAATTTGTGCCGCTAGTGCCATTTAATTTCTTTGTAATGTTGACTTTACAGCTTTTAAAAAAGTTAAGCCAATAAGGCGTTACACCGATAAATCTCATCGGGTAGCAGGATGGTGTGAGAGCAGAAATCGATGAGGCGTGTAAAAACCCGGACTTTTTGAGAATTTCAGGGATATGAAGCGTATACGGACTGTAGCGATTATACTTCTTTGGTCGGTCTGTCTGAACATCCATTTGACTGGTTGCAGTAACAAGTTTTTTGACCCGACGCAGGTGGGCAGATTTCGTCCGGTTCCGGCGGTGAATGTGATACTGGATTCCTTGGGCGTCGCGGATGAGGAGCCGTCAGCCTGGGAGGTGGCCGAAGACCCGCGCCCCATTGACGTCATAGCCCGCGAAACTGATTATGTCTTTAGCCCCGGTGATATCGTTAGAGTATCCATCTTCGAGTTGCTTCAGGAGGGGCAGCCATATCTAAGTGACTTTGTTGTTACCGAGACCGGCAAGATATCCATACCTGAAGTTGGCATAGTTGACGCCACAGGGCTGACTGAATCGCAGCTCGAGGACGAGATTGTACGAATTCTTTCGCCGAGCGTGCTAAAGGAGCCGTCCGTTAGTGTGACTTTACTTAGGTCGGAGAAACGTACGTTCTCAATATCAGGCGAGGGCGTGCCGCGTCCCGGCAGGTACGAGATTCCACGATATGATTTCCGGTTGCTCGATGCGCTTGCGACCGGCGGCGG
>CP070830.1:575489-578272 GCA_020344865.1 Planctomycetota bacterium | reverse complement strand
GGAGTCCCGATACATTTTGGGCGGGAGGAGTCTGCAATAAAAATTGAAAAGTTTTTTGTCAGAAAAAATGCGCCTTCAGTCAGGCGATATTTGTGAAAAATCAAGGTTACTTTTGAAAGGGTAAGAAGATGAAGACGGCAGGAATGTTTAGAATTATGTTTGTGGCTGTTGGTCTGTTACTGGCGGTATTGGCGGTTCCGTCGGCAGGGACGACTTATTATGTTGACCCGAGCGGGAGTGACGGCGCGAACGGGCTTACCTGGGCGACGGCATTCGCAACGGTCGGTAAGGGTATAACGAGTTCAATCGGAGGCGATGTGGTTGAAGTCAATGAGGGTACGTACAATGAGGCGATAGATTTCCTTGGCAAGGCGGTTCGACTATATTCAAGCGGCGGGCCGGAGGTCACCACTATTGACGGGACCGGCCACTATCACGTTGTGCAGTGCGTCAGCGGCGAGGACGCCAATACCATCTTAGAGGGTTTTACCATCACCGGGGGCAATGCCAACGGCTCGGATTCCAACTCCTGGGGCGGCGGGATGTACAACGATAACAGCAGCCCGACGGTGACAAACTGCACGTTCAGCGGGAATACGGCAGCTGACAACGGCGGCGGGATGAGCAACAACAACTCCAGCAACCCGACGGTTACGAACTGCACGTTCAGCGGAAATACGGCGGACGGCGGCGGCGGGATGTACAACTCCGACAGCAGCCTGACGGTTAGCAACTGCATCCTCTGGGGCAATACGCCGGAGGAGATATACGATGATGGAACCAGCTCCACCAGTGTCAGCTACAGCGACGTTGAGGGCGGCTACAGCGGGACGGGCAACATCGACGCGGACCCGTGTTTTGTGGATGCGGATGCCAACAACTTTCGGCTGTTGTACGACTCGCCCTGCATTGACGCGGGCGACAACAACTCGGTGCCGCCCGATACGGCGGACCTGGACAATGACGGCAACACGACCGAGCCGATACCCTTTGACCTGTACGGCTTGCCACGGCTGGAGGACGGCGACGGGGACCGCAGCGCGGTGGTGGATATGGGGGCCTACGAATCGAAGGCGCCGCCATATGCGCATGCGCCGAGCCCGGCGGACGGCGCGGAGCTCGTGACGAAGGACCCGACTCTGACGTGGAAGGCGGGCGTATACGCGGACGAGCACGAGGTTTACTTCGGGACGGACGAGACGGCAGTGGCTGATGCCAATACATCCAATACGACGGGCATATTAGAGTTTGATGTGTGCGACGTGAACAGCTATACACCAACGGGAAATCCACTTGTGTTAGGCAAGACCTACTACTGGAAGATAACCGAGGTGAACGAGGGTTACGTCGGTCCTCTAACGCCACCGTGGGAGGGCGACGTTTGGAGCTTCAGGGTGGAAGGGCACGCGTATGACCCCTACCCGGGAGACGGCGAGGCAAACGTGCCGTTTTTGGGTGTTGTGCTTAGCTGGGCGGCAGGGGCCGAGGCAGAGAGCCACGATGTTTACTTCGGCACCGACGAAGAGGCGGTAGCCGGCGCAACGACGAGCTCGGCGGAGTACGAGGCGAATCTGCCAGTTGGGACTGAGAACTATCCCTCGCCCGGCGAACTCATGGTTGGCAAGGGGTATTACTGGCGGATTGACGAGGTCAATGAGAGTGGGGGTACCTTCCTGAAAGGAGACGTGTGGAGCTTTACAACAGTTGAGTTCCTGATAGCGGACGACTTCGAGTCGTACGCGGACACATTCGAGCTGTTGGCGGTATGGGACGACTACTGGGTGAACGACTCAGACGGAATAATCGACCTTGAGAACGGGGCGGACATTATTCGGGAGCCGAACAGCCAGGCGGCGAAGCTGGAATTCACTAATATGACGCCAATGGGGCCCGGTTACATAGGCTCGTGGTTCGACGTACAGGACCTGACGGAGTTAGATGTCGGGCCAGACTGGACAATCGGGGGCGTCAAGGCACTTACGCTGTACATGCGGGGCGACCCCTGCAACGTGAATGTGCTGCCGGGCGGACCGAGCGCGCCGGAGCTGTCGGCGGGCCGGCCGTGGGTCGAGCTGGAAGATACGTGGTACTGGGCGGGCTATGTCCTGTACCCGGACGCGAACGATATACTCGAGGACATCTGGCACGAGTGGAACATCGACCTTAGCATCTTCGACGCGTGCGGCGTGACTCTTTCGGCGATTGACAGGTTCACCATCGGTATCGGCGGGTATGACAAGACAGGCCCATCGGGAGAAATGTCGGACTATGGTTATATCTGGGTTGACGATATCAGGCTGTATGTGCGGAGATGCGTGCGGGATATATCCAGAGCGGGCGGGGATATCAGCGGCGAGGATGGCGAACCTGATTGCTTTGTTGACGGGCTCGATTTGAGTATAGTGGCGGAGCAGTGGCTTACGAGCGGGCCGGAGGGCGACATAGTTGACGACGGTACTGTCAACTTCGAGGACTACGGCATCCTGGGAGATAACTGGCTTGAGGAATTGCTGTGGCCGCCCGAGTAATCCGGGACGGTGAGAAGCTTACTTTGCAGGTATTCGGGGTCTATGCTGAGAAGTTCGGCATAGGCCCCGGTTGTATTTGGAGACAGCGAGCGGATTGCTGGCTTTGAAGCGGGTGCGATGCCGGCAGTGACTGTGGGGGCGGAGCGTACGGGAAGTTCGGCCGGGAGGGTTTATACGATAACTTATGAGGCGGTGGATGATTCGGGGAACGCGACTGTCGGGAGTGCGGAGGTTCTGGTGCCGGACGGGTATAGG
>CP070830.1:572721-575389 GCA_020344865.1 Planctomycetota bacterium | reverse complement strand
CTGACCATCATTGAGAACGAAATCGCCTTTATTCCTCGCCAGGCAGGCTGGCTCGTCGAGGCATCGAAGGAACAGCCGGGGCGTATCAAGATAGAGCACGGCGAGGACCAGGTGGAATTTTGGAGGACGTTCCTCCATCGGTGTCGCGATGGGAACCCGGAGACGCTGAGCCCAATGGAGCTCGGTTACTATGTGCAGACGGCGTGTCATATGGCGATGCTGGGCCTGAAGGCCGGCAAAATCGCCAAGTTCGACACCGAAAAAGAACAGATAATCCTGTGATGGAGGGACTGCCTGCGACGTGCCGGGGCAGGCAGGTGAGGTGATTTTTCTTGACAAGGTGGCTCGAGTGGATATAGTAATATTGTTAGCAGGAGGAGTTGAGCGAAGTAGCATCTTTGAGGTACACCCATCTCCCTCCAGTAAGCGCGGTAATTGGAGTAATTGTTTTTGGCCTGGCGGCGGTGAGGCCGAGAAACGGAGGCAGATATGGAAACGAAAAGAAGTCTGAGGACGGGCAGGGCAGCGGTGTTTTTTGGTGTGGTTGTGGTGTGCGTGTTTTGTCCGGCGGGATTTGGGCAGGTAGAAGGCGTGGGTGATGAGCTTTTGCGGGCGATGCCGGCGGAGACGGTGTTTGCGGTGCGGGTGAACAAGTTTGACTGGACGGTGGGTCAGCTTGACCAGTTTCTGATGGGGGCGTCGCCGGTACCTGCCGGCGTTTCGATGATGGCGCGGATGCAGATAGCCGGTATGCTTGGCGACCCGGAGCTGAAGAATGTGGACACGAACGGGAGCTTTGCGATATTCGGGCTTGCGGCGGGCGAGCCGGGAGGGGGTGTGGAAGGTGTGTTTATTGCGGGTATATTGCCGGTGAGTAACTTCGAGGCGTTTTTGAAGGAGAATGCGAGCTGCAGCGAGCCGGATGAGAACGGAATTTCGCGGATAACGACGGCTGATATGACGGGGGGGAGCCGGACGATGCTTACGGCGAAGGTGGGCAGCTTTGCGATGGTGACATCGGGCGGGCTGTATGACGGATTAGTCAAGGTCGTGAAGGCAACGTCTGCGTCGGGCTATGCGGGACTGACGGGTAAATTGGATGAAGGGCAGATAGCCGAATCGGCCAATGGGCCGGTGTGGGCATATGTCGATATGCAGGAAGTACAGATGCGATTCGGGGCGGTGATAAAAGAGAAGTTGAGTGAGATTCAAGCGATGATGGCGGCAGCGCAGTCGGGCGGGCAGGGGCCGATGTCGGCTGGGTTTATGGAGGCATTCTGCGGTCTTATGGAGGGGTTTATGAGTCAGACGGAGTCGATAAGCGTGACGGCAGACCCGAAGCCAACGGTGCTAAATTTGCGGGAGCGGATAAAGGCACTGGACGGTACAACTATGTGGGACCTGTGTTCTGCAGGTCCGCCGTTAGGGGAACGGATGGAATTGTTCGGTTATCTGCCGGACAAGACGACGATGAGCATGGGATGTACCATCGATAAGGCGGGCTGGAAGGCCCTGAACAGGTGTGGGATTGAGTTTTGCAGGGTAATGATGGGGGAAAGTCTCGGGTCCGATGACTTGGAGAAGATGCAGCAATTAGCGGACGAGATGGTGGATTCGTTTGGTGAGCGTCTTGCTTTTTCTTTTGTGTCTGAGCCGCCGGAGAATCCATTTATCTATACATATATTATCGAGGTGGCAGACGCGGAGAAGTTCAATTCGGTGATGGAAGAAGGGCCGGAGGTTTGGAACAAGGTTGCGGGTTTTTGCAAGAGTATGGGACTGGAGATGAGCTATTCTGTGGAGCGGGGAGTGGACAGTTATAAGGGCGTTACGATAGATTCAGCTTTCATGTCGATGACGTCGACCGAGCCGGATACAGAGCACGGTCGTATGATGGACGCGATGTACGGCGGAGGGTTCGACTACAGATGGGCAATTGTTAACGGACTGAACGTTTGCGTGATAGGGGCAGACGTTGACGCGAGGATTAGGCGGCTGATTGACCAGGTGCAGGCGGGCGGGCCAGAGCAGATGCCGGCGGAACTGCAGGAGGCGATGGGGCTGCTGCCGGATGCGGGTGCGGCGGAAGCTGTGGGGACGTATAATCTTTTGCGTGCGATGACTATGGGGTCTTCGATGTCACCTATGGCAACAGCGGCGCTGGCTATAGATAGCAAGAGCAACCTTTCGTTTGCAGCAAAGGGTGGAGACGGGACGCTTAGTATTGACATTGCGGTACCGAAGGAGCATTTGATTGAGCTGGTTTCCGCTATGACGATGATGCAGCAGGCGATGATGCAGGGTCAGATGCAGGCGGCGGGAGCGGCGCCAAAGGCTGGAGTGGTGGCCAAGCCTATGCCAAAGGTGAAGATGCCGTCAGCAGGGCCGGTGACGGAGATTGGGCCGAATAAGGGAAAGCTTGTCATCGAGCCGGGCGTTGATATTGGGGGCGTTCGGTTCGGGATGACGGCGGCGAGGATGGAGGAGATTCTTGGGCCGGCGGAGAGCCGGACGGGATGCGCGTATTACTACTTTGATTCGGGGTTTGCGGTAATTACGGCAAGTGACGGTACGGTGGATTTGGTTTTGTGCGGTTGTTTGGGTAATGCGGACTCGCCGCTGGTGAAGAACTGCGAGTATCGTACGAGCCGAGATGTTGGTATGGGCT
>CP070830.1:568545-572621 GCA_020344865.1 Planctomycetota bacterium | reverse complement strand
CAGGCATATCTTACCAGCAGGGCAGCTTCTGTACACAATTGCTCACAACCTCAAGTCTAACAACAACTTAAAAGTCTGTCAAGACATTGTCACCCCATTGCTCGTACGGTAACTGCGAGTGGCATAGTTTCTTGTTCTGTGAGTCTGCCGAAGTCGACAGCTATTCCTTCTGTTCCGTCTCTGCTTCCGGCTGCGATTCTTCAGATTCCGATGCGCCAGTGGTCGGCTCGGCTTTGACCTCGTCGAGTTCGGTATAAACATCCTCAAGCGCTGTGTTGTCGACTCTATTGCGCATTAGTGAGTAGATTATAGTATTGGCGGAAAAATAAAAGCTCAGTATAAACGAAACTAATAACCCCACTATGATTAAGAGAAATAGCTGTACCAGAAAGGCGGCGCATAATTCTGACCAATTGGCTCCGGCTATATCTGCTGAAGCACTCAAATTTACAAAGCTTGGCTCTGCCCAAATCGCCGCGAGTTTACCAGCCTCTTTGTTACTGCTCTTGACCCAGACCCCGAGCAGCAGAAACCAGCGAGTAGACCAGAGCAGCAGGAAAGCAAAGAACCGGATGAATACGTAACAGATTGCACCGTAGACCATAGCCACTGCCGTATAAAAACCCATCCGCCACGGTTTTGAATATACATAGCTGAAAGAACGGCTGATTGCGTCAAAGCAGTCTGAACCATCGTACGCCACAGCTGGAAACATCAGGTTAAATCCTGCAGCTGTCCCTATCAAAACGACCGCTATCAACGCCCCCGCCAGCAAAGCCAGGGGCATAAAGATGCCCACTATCAACTCACCGGCCCTCGGAATATTGCCTATCAGCCCCAGCAAGAACACAAACAACCCGATAAAGATGACCATACCAACCGGTGCCAGAGGAGCGGTAAAAAAGCTCAAAAACTTCTTTGTGCTGAACCGTAAGGCTTCTGTAAGCCCCGGCTTTTCACCACGCGCAAACTGCAGTGCTGCGATTCGGCATAGACTACCACCAGCGATGGATATAACGGCAAGTTTTATTACAAACAATATGACGCAGTAAACAGAATGGTGTCTCAATGCCCATCCAACTGCCTTAAAGTACTCCGCTATATTTACTGCTACCCCCGGAAGGTTAAATGCAAATAGTGAATTTAGCGCTCCGTGGAATCTCGTAGCTGCAAAATGCCAGAGTGTGGAATATACGCCTCTGTCCTCGCCAACTCCCTTGTAGTTTTCCCTGTGTGATTCGACCGCATTGGGGTTTGTCATATAGACCTGTAGCTCCGTAGTTCCACCTCCGGGCCCCGGTGCGACGACAACTGTTCTGCTAAAGTCCATAACCCACCCGGCCAGGCAGATAACGGCAACCGCCAAAAAGCCGATTATCAGACTGTTGTAATAAATGGACATTCGGAATGCTCGGAATATTTTCGGAAACAGCAGCTTATCCAAAACCTCTGGCGATTCTTTTTCATTGCCCATTTTGCGTCCTTTCAAAAAGCTTGCAATTTTTCACACCTTAGTGGAAAGATATGTAGGTGTATTTATAGTTAATTATCGACGCGTTGCAACAGATTTTATAATATTTTGTTGCTTAATATTGCAACCTAATTCTCGCCGGAAGAACCATCTGAAGGACTATCAGGTGCCTTGGAGGTTATCTTGTATTCGGTGTCCAGCCAGGCGCCTAAATCTATCAACTTGCATCGCCGTGAGCAAAACGGAAAGTGTCTCGCCTCTTCAGACTTGTTGTTAGATGATACCCTGACTGTTTTTTTACAAATTGGGCACATGTGTTTCATGGTAAAATGTTAAAGGGCTCTTCTTGAAACTAAGATAGAGTGCATTTGTTTCGATTGTCTTTCTGGACTGACTGCGCTGATTAGGTAAACCTCTGCAGGTGTTCTGTCACGCACACAAGACCTTAACTCTCTGTCGTATGATGGCGATTTGGTCAATCTGGCCAAAGCTGGTCTTTGCTCTTAAGACGCCTTTTCCTCTAATTCGTCTTCGCTTTCATGGTCGGGAAGTTCTGGCCGCGCTGCTTCCTGTTCAGTTACCAGGCCTTGCTCCAGCATGCGAGCATATTCTATACAAAATCTGGCCCAGGGCTGGGCTTCAAGCCGGGCCTTTGCTATCGGTTTGCCTGTACCTTCACAAATGCCGTATGTTCGCTTCTCGATGCGCTGCAGCGCATCGTCGATTTCTTTCAGCAATTTCCTCTCGCTGTCCATCAGACCTAAGGCAAATTCCTGCTCAAAGTTATCGGTGCCGAGGTCAGCCATATGGATTGGCATACTTGACAAGTCGCCACTTGCATCCAGCCGGGACTTCTTCAGAGCTTCGTTCTCCATCTCGCCTACGTTTACCAGGATTTCCTGGCGTTTCTCCAGCAGCATTTCCTTGAAGTGCTTGATGTCGGCGGCGGTGAGGCGATTTGCCTTCGACCGCGTGGAACCTGTCTTCGTTTTTGATGCTTTCTTGCGTTTCTGTGCCACTTTTATTTGCCTTTGCTAGTGCTAAACCTTTCTCTGAATATCTCAAAAACAGCTATTATAACATATTCAAGCACGTTAGGTATACAACCTTTCTTGTCCAGAAACATAACGCCAAAGTGCCAAAGTATAGTGACCTGTGTTAAATTATTCAAGTAAATTTAGCGAAAACCGGCTAAGTGCTTGATACGCAAGCAGTTACGACTGCCTGCTGCAGCGCCTCTCGTGCTCACTTGCCCCCAATGACTTGACTGTCTTTTGCAAATCTGCCCAAAGGGAGAAAAAACTTTTTCTCTCCCACCCTGCCCACAAAGGTCCTGACGCCGAAGACCTTTTCAATTTGGCACGCGGAGAAAACATCTTTGGCATTGCCGTGCTGGTAGCTCCCGTCGGCTCCGATAAGCAGTGCCTCGTCGCAATACTGGATTGTAAGGTTAATATCATGTGTTACTGCCACGATTGTTTTGCCTTTTTCAAGTTGCATTTGCTTCAGCAGGTCATATATGCCCACCTGATGCTTCAAGTCCAGAAAGCTTGTCGGTTCATCCAAAAGCAGAATGTCGGTGTTTTGCGCAAGTGCTCTTGCAATAAAAACCCGCTGTCGCTCCCCGCCGCTAAGGCTCGCGAGTGGCCGCCAGGCAAACTCCGCTGTTTCCGTTATTTCGAGCGATTCTCTTACAAGCTTCTTGTCTATTTCGCCTTCAAATCCGAGTGTGCCTAAATACGGTGTTCGTGCCATTGATACTACTTCTGCAACCGTAAAGTCGAATATCGGTATAAATTCCTGGCGTACAATCGCGATTTTCCGTGCAAGTTTTCTGACCGAATATGATTCTATGTTTGCCGAGTCAATCTTTACTGTCCCGGCTTCGGGCTGCAGCAGACCGCACAGTAGATTTAGCAATGTTGTCTTGCCCGCTCCGTTGGGCCCCGCTATGGTTAAAAACGCGCCTGGCAGCACCGTAAAGCTTAGATTTTTTAAAATCTTCCGCTCTGGCGAATAGCCGAAGGTTAAATTCTCAAGCTCTATAACGTGACCCGTTTTAGTCAACTAACCCGTTCCTGTTTTGCGGCCTGTACCGAAATGAAGGCCGACTTTCTTGGTATATTTAGCCAGTAGAATCAAAAAGAATGGCCCACCGGCAATAGCCGTAATTACACCCACCGGCAGTTGTTCGGGAGCGACAATCGTCCGAGCGACCGTATCGGCAGCTACTAAAAATACGCTGCCGATTATAGCACTTACTGGAAGCAGTTGGCGATGGTCGGGACCTAATACTAAGCGAACTCCGTGAGGAATAACTAAGCCCACAAAGCCGATGAGTCCGCTTAGACTAACTGCTATTGCGGTTATAAAAGCCGCGAGGCTGAAAGCGACCAACCTGGTTCTTGCCGTGTTAACGCCAAGGCCTTTCGCCTCTTCTTCCCCGAATGTTAGAACATTCAACCTGTGACAAATGCTGAATAAGGCGATTATTCCTGCAAGGATAAGACCTCCGCTGACATATAATACCGGCAGGTCTTTTTCTGTTATGTTGCCCATCAGCCAGAATACGGTCCATCGTATTTGATGGCTCTTGGCTATTGAT
>CP070830.1:565099-568445 GCA_020344865.1 Planctomycetota bacterium | reverse complement strand
CCCCAGTTGGTTATCTGTCCGCCGGAGTAATCGAAAAGGAAGCGAAACTCATAATGGCAGCGATGCTTTGTGTATGGCGCCCACGGAGCCGGCCCCAGCCACATATCGTAATCGAAACCTTGCGGCAGCTCTTCAACCTTCCAATCGAGAGGGTTCGGCCGAGTATTTCTCGGAATCTCGACTCTGATGGTGTGCAGCTTGCCTATTCGGCCGTTGCGGACCAGTTCGCAGGCGAAGCGAAACCTGCTGTCGCTGCGCTGCTGAGAACCGGTTTGCAGCACCCTGCCGTAACGTTTTATCGCCTCACAAAGGCGACGCCCCCCGCCTATGGTCAGCGTCAGCGGCTTTTCGCAATATATGTCCTTGCCCACTTTCGCTGCCGCAATCGAAATCGGTACATGCCAGTGGTCCGGAGCGGCGACAACCACTGCATCAATGTCGTCCCTCGCTAACAAATCGCGAAAATCGTTATGCGCCGACTTCGCGGGAAGGCCTGCTATATTCTGCGCATTTTCGCGGTGAGCGGTGTCGACATCACAGACGGCTACTACCTGGGCCGCAGGTTGCGAAATAAACCCCCTGATGACCCAGCTGCCTTGAGCACCCAGGCCGATGCCGCCTATCGTGATGCGATTGCTTGGTGCGTTCGCGCCTCGTACTGATGACGTAATTATCGTCGGCCACGCCAAGGCCGCTCCTGCTGCGGTAATCGCCGAGCTTTTCAAAAAATCCCGGCGGGTAAGCTCTCTTGCCTGTCTGCTTCGTTTAAATTTCATATGTGACGTTCTTCAAGTTTTCTCGGTTTTAGTTTTGTAAGTATCGAACTTGTTCTGGGCGAATTGCTCTTTTCTTCGACTCCTTTACTCACTCGGCCTTATCAGCCGGGGCAATCCATACGTTGCGAAACCGCACTCTGTATCCGTGGTCCTGAAGCAAAATGGGGCCGGCTTCAGCCCCTTCCGGCTGTCCCGCCCCTGTCTTGTTTGGGATTTCCACATCACTGTGAACCACAACACCATTATGCACCACCGTGACACGCGCATTTTTGGTTTTCCTTGTTCGACCGTTTTCTTTTTCGAAACGGGCGGCGCGGAAAGTGATATCATAACTTTGCCACTGGCCCGGCTGTTTGCTCATGTTCTTGTCCGGGGCCTTTATTCTATAAATCGCCCCGCAGTCGTTGTTCCCCGGCTCGACGCCGTACGAGTCCAGTATCTGAATCTCATAGCGGTGCTGCAGATACACCCCGCTGTTTCCACCTTTTTGTTCCTCGGCGTCCGAACCCGCTCTCGGAACATTGAATTCGACGTGCAGTTGGAAGTCCTGGAACTTCTGCTTTGTCATGATGCTGCCTTTTCCAGGAATGACTAGAATGTCACCTCCTACAATCTTCCACCCAGACGGTCCACCGTCTTCCTTAACCCAGTGTGAAAAGTCCGTTCCGTCAAAAAGCACAATAGCGCCCGCTGGTGGTCGTAACGGCTCAGCTTGCATCTCCGTTACCGCGCAGCTTACGGAAACTATCAGAATTCCAAAAGCCGCCGTTGTCTTTAATAACACTTTACCAAAATACTTCATCTCTCTTATTCCTTCTGGTCAATTGAGTTTGATTGCTTTTTGCTCTTTCGCGGATTCGTATATCGCCAGCACCACTTCAACCGCTTTGCGTGCCTCGCTCCCGCTTAAACAGAAATCCTCACCGCTGTCCAGCGCGTCGATAAAAGCCTTGAAATTGCGTCTATGATTTTCACGCGATATCCCCGTCGGGTCGGCTGCGCCGCCAGAGCTTTTAGCTTGGCCGAACTGCTCGCGAACCCGCTTATCTTCCGGCTGTTCCTCTGCAAACTGCCAGACTGTAAAGCTGTCTTCTAAGTAAACTACAGTGCCCTTTGTGCCTGTTATTTCAAACCTCTTCGGCTGGCCCGGATAAGAGGCCGTGCTGCCGTAGATAACACCGAATGCGCCGTTGGTAAAACGCAGGACCGCAACTGCCGTATCTTCGGCTTCGATTTGTGGATGGCCGGGTTTGCCTGCAAAGCTTTGTACCGATTCAATAGGTGGGCCGAGCTCGCACAGCATATCTACCATATGAATAGACTGATTCATTAGCGCGCCACCGCCGTCTAACTTCCAGGTGCCGTGCCAGGAATCCTCATAGTATTCGTCGCCGCGCCACCAGGGAACGTATGCGCCTACGTACGTGATTGCCCCAAAGCGTCCGGCACCAATCGCTTCTCGAAGCGGCACAAGACAATCGTTAAATCGATTTTGAAATATCCCTCCTAAAACAGTACCGCTTTTTCGGTGGGCCTCTATCATCGCGTCGATTCGCTCTAAGGTAATCTCCAACGGTTTTTCACATATTACGTGTTTACCGGACTCGGCCGCGGCAACGGTCGGCTCCATATGGAACCCGCTCGGTGTTGCAATCGTAACTATATCCACCTCCTTGCTGTCGAGCATCTGCTGGTAATTTTCAAAGGCCCGGCAGGAATACTTGACCGCCATTTTCCTGGCCCTGCCTGAGCCCCCGTCACAAAAGCCAATCAGTTTTGCCCCGGGCATATCATTGATTGCACAGGCGTGAAAATCAGCAACTGACCCTGCGCCGATTATTCCGAAATTCCAGATTCCCATATTTGCTCTTTTTCGGCTATACTGACAACTCACACGCTCTCTGGCACGACATAAGGCGCACGGTACTGGCGAGTCAGCATTTCATCAGCCGCATTGTCATCTACAAATTTCTCTTTTGCACCGTCGAAGGTAAGCTTGCGTCCGAGACGGTAGGAGATATTCGCCAAGTGAGGCAGCGCCGTGGACATATAGCCAACTTCGATGTCACACGTCAGGTCTTCTTTTCTTCCGGAGCGCAGGGCGCGAATGAAGTTGCCGTAGTGCCCTTCGCCGCCGGCGCCTGTCAAGTCCATCGGGTCGGCGGACGGCTCCACAGTTGTGGAGCTCGGCCCCGGCTCATCATTTCTGCCGAAGTCGGTCTTCCACGTGCTGCCATTTACGGACATCCAGCCCTTCGTTCCGTAGAAAAGGTTGCCGATTTTGATATCTTCCTGTTTGGATGTTGCCTGCCCGGGAGCAATTGCCGACTCTCCGTTCGTGTACACGCCTCGAACCTCGAACTGCAGAATCTTTCCGTCACTATATTCGAAGGTGGCTGCTTGCGTATTGGGTGTCTCCTGGGCGGAATCGTACGCGAAATAACCGCCGCAGGAGTGGATTTTAACCGGATGCTCGTTTTTATTCATTCCCCAGCGGGCTACGTCAAACTGATGAGGCCCCTGGTTGCCGATATCGCCGTTGCCGTAGTCCCAGTGCCAGTGCCAGTTGT
>CP070830.1:562133-564999 GCA_020344865.1 Planctomycetota bacterium | reverse complement strand
ATCGGTGGGGCGGTGAGATATATTTTGCGATTGCGGTAACGGCAGGGCTTGAAGAGGACTCGCGGGAGGTTTTGGAAGCCGGGGAACTGGGATACTGGCCTACGGGGAAGGCGTTTTGCATATTCTTCGGGCCGACACCGGCATCAGCGGGGGATGAAATCCGTGCGGCATCAGCGGTAAACATCCTCGGCAAGGTCAAGGGCGATTTATCCCGCCTGTGGGACGTGGCTGACGGAGCGGATGTGCTGATTGAAGCGGCTTTGGGAGATGTTTAGGACGGGTTAGGGGAACGGGGGCGGCTGGTGAATTTATTTCTTGCCAAATGAAGGGGTAGGTGTTACAATAGAAATGAAGTGAACGAATATTTTGAGGTTACGTATAAATAAAGCGATAGTTTGTATTGGAACGTTGATTAAATTTTTTTTGAGGAGATGCTATGGAACCGAATGAAGGAGCAAATCAAGGTGGTGAAGTTTCGTCTGAGACTTCGCAGACAGGTGGGGGAAAGGGTTGGAAGACGGCGATATTTGTTATTGTAGTGTTGGCGGCCGGTGCGATGGCAGCGCACTCGGTCCTGACAAACGGCAAGGTGGGCTCGCTGTGTTGCGGCAGTGGGATTGGAAGCAGTGTTTCTGCGGCGGATAAGGTCTGTACGGGCAATCCGGCATGTACCGGCGATAAGAGCACGTGCCAAAAGGCGTGCTGCGCGGCGGCAAATAAGACCTGCGAGAAGACCAAGCAGTGCACCCATAGTAAGCAGGCGAGTGATTGTTCGGTTAGCAATCCGGACAAGTCAGCTTCGGGTTGCTGTCCTAAGCCGGCTTCAGGCTGCTGTGCCAAGGCTGAGGCGAGTGCAGAGATTAAATAGCATATTAGGGCATAAGGGAGATTTTCGGGGCCGGTAGTTGTAGCTGCCGGCTTCTTTTTTTTGGCCCTGAGGGGAGTAGGATAGTCGCAATAGTTGCGGCGAATTGAGTAAGTACTGCTGCTAAGCCAGAAGCCGGCGCGCTGAAACATACCTTTTGAACAGGTAATCTAATTCTTGCTACATGTGGCTTTTTCGGTTATATATTCGTAATTTCGTGGTGTCTGCGGCGTAAAGGCGTGTCTATGAAGCTGAACTGGGCCAATCGAATTACGATTATTCGGATACTGCTGATAGTTCCGTTTGTCAGTTGTATGCTTAAGGCGAACGATGCCGAGCTGAGTGACGCGCTTCGCGAGATGATGCGGTATATCTCGATTGTTATCTTTTTTGTGATGGCCGTAAGTGACGGGATAGACGGGTATCTGGCCCGCAGGAACGGGCAGGCTACGAAGCTCGGCTCGTTTCTTGACCCGATGGCTGACAAACTGCTTATGACGTGTGCGTGCGTACTGCTGGCCATGCCTCGTGGGGGGGTGGCTGGTTTTTGGCTGCCGCCGACTGTTGCTGTTCTGATAATCGGAAAGGACCTGTTTTTGCTGATAGGTTTTGTGATTGTTTATTTTATAACTTTTCAGGTTCGTGTCGTTCCCGTGCTGATTGGCAAGATTGCAACAACTCTGCAGCTGTCGATGGTGGCGGGGATTCTGCTGGCGCCGGATATTTCGCGTGTTTTACCCTGGTGGATTTGGTTTTTGCGGGTGCTATGGTGGTCGGCGGCAGGAACGGCGATTCTGGCGACCCTTATTTACATTCGCAACGGAAGTCGTTATGTTGAGGAGTACGAGCAGGCAAATTCCTGACTATTGCGAGATATGGAAATATGACGGTGGGGTTTAGCGAAATACCGGAGGTTCTCGAAGAGCTCAAGGCGGGCAGGATGATAGTCCTTGTTGACGCTCAGGACCGTGAAAATGAAGGTGATTTGGTATGCGCGGCGGAGAAGGTAACGCCGGAGGTTATTAACTTTATGGCGAAATACGGCAGGGGTCTTATTTGTCTTCCTTTGACGGCCGAGAAGTGCGATTCGCTGGGCCTCTATCCTCAGACGGTCGAGAACACAGCCCGATTTGAGACGGCGTTTACGGTCAGTATAGACGCAGCCAAAGGGGTAAGTACGGGCATCAGCGCCGCCGACAGGGCCCGAACGGTCCAGGTTGCAATTGGCGAGGGGGCAAAGGCGGGCGACCTCGTTCGGCCGGGGCATATATTTCCGCTGCGGGCGCGTGGTGGCGGCGTACTGGTTCGGGCGGGGCAGACCGAAGGGGCGGTTGATTTGGCGCGGTTGGGGGGATTGAAGCCCGCGGGGGTGATATGTGAAATTATGAACGAAGACGGGTCGATGGCACGCGTGCCCGAGTTATTGAAATTCTGCGAGAAGCACAATCTCAAGATTGCTTCAATCGCCAAGCTGATAGAGTATCGGCTGCAACGGGAGAGCCAGATAAGGCGAGTTGAGCAGGTGAACCTGCCTACCGACTATGGGGAATTCAAGCTGATTGCCTATGCGAGCATCACCTCCTCGGAGCCGCATCTGGCGTTGTGCAAAGGTGACATCGGCGAGACGGATGAGAGCGGCGACGTTATCGAGCAGGCCGAGCCGGTATTGGTAAGGGTGCATTCGGAATGTATGACGGGGGATTTGTTTCATTCGCAGAGATGTGAATGCGGGTACCAGATGGTGGCTGCGATGGAGATGATTGAAAAGGAAGGCAAGGGGGCGCTAATTTATCTGCGGCAGGAAGGCAGGGGCATCGGGCTTACGAACAAGCTGCGGGCTTATAAGCTTCAGGAAGAGGGGCTTGATACGGTTGATGCGAATCTGAAGTTGGGATTCATGGCGGACAGGCGGGACTACGGAATCGGCGCTCAAATCTGCCGGGATTTGGGGATGCGGCAGATAAAGATATTGACGAATAATCCGAAGAAGATAAGTCGGCT
>CP070830.1:559466-562033 GCA_020344865.1 Planctomycetota bacterium | reverse complement strand
CGCCTGTTCTATAGATAAATCATTCTGGCCGAGATGCACGCCATCGGCTCCGGCCGTAGCGGCAATATCGACCCGGTCGTTTATTATGCTAAGAACACCGGCATCTCTGCAAACCTTCACAAATTCCACAGCAAGGGCAAAAAGTTCATCATCGCTGATATCCTTCGCCCTAAGCTGAATGCAATCGGCTCCACCGGCCGCGCAGCGGCCAGCCAAAGAAAGCACATCAGCTGGCAGGCTGCTGCTGATTATTACATACAGCCTGACCCGTCCGAATTTTTCGCTTACATCACTGAAAACTACAATATCCTTCTCAAGTGCATAAGCCTCAAATCTTAGCTTTTCGAAGGTACGGGCCACCGAAGGGTCTATTGTCTGGGCCATCTCAGCAAGGGCTCGCAAGCCCTCACTCAGACGCTTGCAGCTGGCAGTAAAACAATCGCGCAAGTCTCCGCGTTTAAGCTGTTTATCAACTGTTTGGCCGACTCCCACATCACCCACCGTATCTCTGCTCGTGATAAGTCGCCCGGCATCCAGCTTGCCAATTTCTGCCGAAAGTTCGTGACGAAGCTGCTTGGCCCGGTCGGTCAATACCCCGCAATTCAATGCGAATCGGCAAAATTCCTCCATTACGCGAGCCGCCTCACGAGCTCGATTGAAATTGGCATCGATAATTCTATAAACGCCGCGCTGCATAACAGGCCCGATTATACGCCCCGGAAGCAATATTTAGTAGTCAAATTTAAGCTGAGCCTCCGCAAAAACCAATCCTACGAGAGAGTCAGGCAAGTGAAACTAAATATCGCGCAAAAAAACGGAGTCGCCCTCCTCCGGCGCGGCTCCGAATCTACACCAGCAAAATCAGTTCCCCTCAACCATTAAATCACCAAAACTAATTTTGCGACTTTATGAAATCGGGCGGGTCCTTCCTCCTCCTACTTGTCGATTTCCCAAGGTCCCTCCCAATATCTTTGACCTAAAAGGCGGAAAAGCCTCAATACTTGCAAAAAATATGCCAACAAAAAGAACTAAAGACAAAAAGATATGCAGTGTCCGCTTAACAATTTGCAAAATAAATAGTTACGTTAATCATACCGGCTTTGCATTAAAAGGAAATAATACCCTATTTTAAGCATGCGTTGTTTTTTATAAACACCGATTATGCTTAATCAATCCATTTTCACACACAAGGCCTCATAAGACCTTAGATGACAAAGAGATTTGGCTGACGTTTACAAAAAGCAACCTGTTTGCGAACAAAACCAACGCCTGTGGAGTCCCTACGTCGCCCCCCCAAAGGTGTAAACATGTGTGCTAGTTAATCATCTGCCTCCGGGGCGTACTTGGCCGACGGATTCCGGCTTTTCCAACTGCAAAACCAGCGGTCAAAAAGCGTCCCTTCGCCTGTCCGCTCCTTATTGAGTTGAAAAACACTGTTTTTTTGCCACGTGATAATCTGTTCGGCGATTTTTTTAGCCTCTTGCTCCGACAGCTCTATCCTTCTCAACTCGAGCGGGTCGGCGTCCAAATCATAGACAGAGACTACTTCGGTTGTGGGGTAGTACATGAACTTGCGGCCCGCTGTTACAAAACCTGCAGGGCTTTCCCGAAGCCAACCGGAGAAATACACCTTGCGGTCATCCGGTATCTGCCCCATCACATTAACTCCGTCAAAGCCAGCAGCGCCGGTATCGAAAGCCAACAGTGCCAGCAGCGTCGGCGCCAAATCAACGGAGCTGACGGCTTCTGTAACCTTAGTCCCAGGCTGCAACAAAAACGGCGCCCTCAAACAAAATGGTATCCTCAGGACTTCCTCAAAGGCAATTCTTTCATGACCAAACAGGCCGTGCTCGCCAAACGCCTCACCGTGGTCCCCAATAACACAAAAAACAGTTCTGTCTGAAAGATTCAGTTTCGCAAGCTCAACGTCGAGCGCCGCCAGGAATTTATCGGTGTAGGAAACTGCCTGCCGGTATCGCTCCTCCGGCTCTTTGGCCGGGGTCGCAAACCACTCAGGAACCTTATATGGGTCGTGAGTAACCGAACAAAGAACCGTCAGGAAAAACGGCTTGTTGTCGGCCTTTATCCACTCGACAATCGGTTCTAACATTGAAAACTCGTCACAGGCCAGATAGCCAAGAAAGGCGTTAGGGTCATTCAAATCGTCTCTGGCCCAGAACTTCTCGAAGCCGAGATTGTAAACCAGTCCGGGACGGGACTCAAAGTTGCCCTTCGCCGACTGGAAGAATGCGGTTCGGAAGTCCAGATTCTGCTTTAGAATCGTAGCAATTCCGGCATATGGCTTTGTGGCCGGGACGGCCTCGGCAATATCCTGAGAAACCGAAGGGAATCGACCTGTAAGAAGAGAAAACAGTGACTTTGTGGTATGAGTGACCAGCGAACGGGCGTTGGAAAATTCCACGCCCTGCTCGGCTAAAGTCGCCAAGTAGGGGGTCAGGTTGCTTTGTTTATCGTATAGCGAAGTGAATCTGTATTGGATACCTTCCAAGACAACTATGACCACATTATAGTCACATTGTGGTCCGGTTGCGTGGCCAATTTTTATT
>CP070830.1:548975-559366 GCA_020344865.1 Planctomycetota bacterium | reverse complement strand
GGGGCAAGTGATGTTGAACCTCTGATACCACTACAGGATGAGCTCAATACGAGATTAAGCGACAGGGCAAGCAGGATTACATTTCAATCTTTTAAGATGTATTTGGGTAAAGGGATAGAGGGTTTTGAAGACAAGCCGGTTGCGCCGGGGAGAATGTGGCACACCGACAATCCGGAAGCGACAATTAAAGAATTTGGCGGTGACACGGATACGCCGAGCGAGGATTCACATATCAGAGAAATCAGAGAGGCGATGGACAAGGCCAGTGGTGTAACGCCGGTGGTAGCTGGGGTAATCAAAACCAGATTAGGTCATCTTACGAGTGGGGTGGCTCTCAGATTGACACTTATAGGGATGCTCTCAAAGAATGACCGAAAGATATTTACTTACGGTGAAGGGCTAAAAAAGATTTGCAGGAAGGTTCTTGAGATACTTAACACGGCCGACATTTATAAAACAAGCCGTGCAGACAGATTGATCGAGGTTATTTTTCCGAGTCCATTGCCTGAAAATGTGCTCGAGAAGCTGAAGGAAGCCCAAATCAAGAAAGAACTGGGCGTTCCTGCTGAGCAGGTGCTCAGAGAATTAGGCTATGAGGTTGTGAAAGAAAGTTAAGGCTTTAGTCTAATTAGGAGATTTTATGAGTCAGATTGACATAGAGGATACTATTCTGTCAGAGACAAAAGCGGGGCAGGATGACATCGAGAACTCTAAACTTGTCCCTGTAGCCGAGTCAATCCGCTATCGGAAGAGGGCACAGAGTGCAGAGAAAAAAGTTGAAAGCCTGTCTGAGCAACTGGCACAGGCAAAATCGCAGGTCAGCGAAATGGCCGAAGAACTGGACAACATTCAGGTTGAACGGAAACTGATGCGAAGATTAGCCGCGGCTGGTGCGGTTGACCTGGAAGCGGCCGTGTTGATTGCGAGGGGCAGAATAGAAGGTGAGGCCGATGCGGATTTAGACGGCGTTATTGAGCAATTGAAGAAGGAAAAGCAGTATCTGTTCGGTAACGACAAAAGCACAACTGCGACGGTCAAAAGGACAGCAGGTGCCAAGGACCGCGTTACAGGCAACCAGTCAATCCTTGAAAGAGCAGCGAGGAAGGCAGCAGCAACAGGTAACCGAACAGATTTGCAAGAGTATCTGAAAATGCGAAGAAGTTTTGTTTGATTTTAATGAAGAACTAGCAGAGACAGTAAAGAAAGATAAGGAGAACGATAGATGGCTTTTACAGGAAAAGCAACTTATTCAGCGGGTACAACTTTACCGGAATTGGCTGAGGATGTATCAGATTTAATCGGGATAATCTCGCCTTATGAGACTCCCTTGCTGGATGCTTTGGGCGACCCGATGAGAGAGGCCCGAAGCACACATCACGAATGGCTTGAAGACGAACTGCTGCCCAACAAGGATGCCATTGATGACAGTACTTTTACCGACCCCGCGGCTGACACTGACTTTGTGGTCGATAACGGCAGCAGGTTCCGCGTGGGTGACCAGATTCAGGTAGAGGGTTCAGAGGAATTGATGCTGGTAACCGGAATCAACAGTGATACACTGACGGTAGTTCGCGGCTATGCGGGGACGACAGCCGAAGACCTAGCGGACAATCAGGTTATCAACATTCTCGGAAACGCGGCCCTTGAAGGGGCAGACAAACCGGATGCAAGATTTACCAATCGCAGCAGATGCAGCAATTACACGCAGATATTCAGCGCGACGGTGGAAGTCAGTGGGACGGATATGGCTGCAAGCCAACTGGGCCTTGCTGACGAGATAGATTATCAAAAGCAAGAGCGGCTGCGTGAACTAATCCGGGATTTGGAAAATACGGTGATTAACGGCGGCCAGCCGACAAGTAACCCAGAAGGCAGCGGTTCGGTGAGAAGGTCGATGCACGGGATTATTCAACACCTGACGACAAATTTTTTTCACACCGGGGACAGCGGTTTTCCGACGGGTAACGACCTTGACGAAGCCAAGATAAATTACGTACTCAGGCAGATCTGGGACGGCAGTAACGGCAATGTGGACCTGATTATCGTCGGGGGATTCCAGAAGAGAAAGATAAATACTTTCACGGCTAACAGCCGCAGTTATACGGCAGGTGATACAACCTTTACGGATATGATCAACATCTATGAAAGTGATTTCGGTGTGTGTAGAATCATTACAACCCGATGGATGCCGCAGGATGCGGCTCTGCTACTGGATTCATCCCGGATCAGTGTATTACCATTAGCGGGACGGAGCTTTCACTTCAAGCCGCTGGCGAGCGGTGGTGACTATGAGTGCGGCGAGCTAATTGGCGAATATACATTGGAGCTGAAGAACGAAGGGGCACATGGACTTATTCGTGGCCTGACTACCAGCTAATGTAAGAGGAATATCAAAGGCGCAACCAAATGTTTTTTGACAGTGGGTGCCCAAAGGCACTGTTTTCTGTACAGTCTTTGGGCACCTTTGCAAGCTAATCGCAGGAAGAAGGGGTCAAAAGAAAATGGTTTGTTTTTCAAAGGATGTAGATATTTTGAAGTACGAGCCGGTGCTGTTCGGCGAATTGCATCTGCCGTGGCAAGTACTGGCGTCAGGGACAGGTGGCACACTGAGCGGAACGACATTCACAGCGAATGATGCAGATTTTGTAAGTGCGCAGGTCTCGGCGGGGCAAGTTATATATCTGCAATCTACAGACGTTTTACTGGATGGTGCGTATGAGATAGTCTCGGTGGTCTCGGCAACCCAGCTTAACGTTTCGGTAATCAAGGCAGATTCGGAGGACGATGCCGTAGCGCCGCCAAGCGCCACTGATATATCCTACCGCATAAGCACATTTGAACCCCAGGCCAATGAAGCCGGCCTTGCGCTGACCGAATACTTCAGCATCAAACCTGGCGACCCCACAAGTGAGATCGATTTAGAAGATGTTTTGAATGCAGACGTTTTGAAGAGGACATCGGTCTTTGCGGTTGTATCAAGTGTTTATGCAATGTTAGCCAGTAGGGCCGCAGATGAGAATTTCTGGAAGAAGAGCCTGTACTACAAGAGGCTCTTTCAGAAAGCAAGAGAACGATGTCGTCTTAGCATTGACATCGACGGCGACGGAGTGGCTGAGGTCACAAAGGTCGGGTCATCTGTAAGGCTGGCACGAGATTAGTTTGGGACAGGGACAGAGATGAGCGTCACTTTGGACGGACAAAAGATATTCGACGAGGAAGAACTTAAGGTTGAGCCGGGCAGTGTTCGCCAGGACTCATTAGAAAGAGCGGTTCCAGGGCTGGACGGCTTGCTCAGTATTGATCTGGGCAAGCGCAGCAGGAAGATAAAGCAGAGAGGTGTGCTGCGAGCGAGAAGCCAATCGCAAATGAATCATAGGATTACGGCGATATCAGCCTTTATAAATGGTAATACATATAAGTTGGTGATTAGCGGCGACAGAGAGTTTGATAATCTTCGAATGGATACATTCAGGGTAACGGACGAAAGGACAAGTGGCAACGGCGTGGTTATTGATTATGAAATCGTTTATACACAATTGTTGGTTTAACAGGGATGGCACTTGTCAGTAGCGGCATAGAAGGGGTAAGGGCGTTCGAGCTACCGGCCGGTATCTGGCCAGACGGCAGTTATGCCGGATGCCCACGAATAGCTTTGGTAAAATGGCACTCGCACCTGACCAATATGTTTTACCAGGTTTACGTCAACGGTCTTTATGCGGGGTCAACACTTGATGGTCAACAGCGGCAAATGATAGTTCAGATACCCACTTGTCTGGAGACAGCGGTGCGAATTGAAGTTTTCGCTGTTGAAGCTGAACAGGCAAATACTGATTTCAGCAACGAGATTGAGTCATCGATAGGTCAAAGTGATCGCGTGGAAATAAGCATGCTGCGTGACCAGAACCTGTCGATTGGTGCCACAGCTCAAATCTTCTCTGATGGAGGCAGTGGGGAAATTGATCATAACAGTCCGCTTAATCATTCACCCGTAAAAGTCTGGCCTGACTGGAAAGACAAGGCAGGCTTCGGAATGAGCAGATTTGGCACGGGTGACTTTGGTTTTGACGGTTCGGCAGCGGTGGGCTTTGGTAAAGGGATATTCGGCAGGGGACAATTCGGCTTTGATGCCGATGTGCTTGAATGGACAAGTTCACCTTTAGAAACAGGTATATATAAATTTGCTGTCAAAGTCACTGATGAAGCGGGCAGTGAAAGTGTGGCGAGCGAGACAGGGCAATTAACAGTGATAACGGCCGCACGACCCGCCGAAGGGATGAGCATTGCTTCGTTCGACAAACAAGGAAATCAATTGGTACTTAGTATTTCGTAGATAAATACAAGGAGAACATTATGACCGAAGTATATCCGTCCGACAATGAATTGTTAAACATTCAGTCTGACAGCGAGACCGGCGTCGAATACATACCAACCGGCACATCGCCTTACTATCTGCAATTCAGGAAATTACTTTATCGGCTACTGCTTGGTGCAAAGCGAGCAAATGACTTAAGAGTTTGTGACGAGGGTGGGCTGGATATTGGCGTCAAAAAGGGCAAGTTCTGGTTGGGTACACAGCTGGTCAGCTACGACGGCTCGTCGGGCAACACTTTAGAAGATGACAAAACCAATATTTATGTTTACCTGAACTCAAGCGGCAATCTTGTAACAAACGAATATAACGGCTTTCCTGATATGGCAACGACGCCCCATATTCGGCTGGCGGTAGCGAGCACGTCAAACGGCGATATCACATCGATAACGGATTCTCGCATGGGCCATAATTTTGTTATGCCGTATGAAGCTGGTGGTGTTACGAAGAAGATCGAAGCGCACACGAGTGACGACACACTCGCGGTTGCCGAGTCGGGCAGCATTCACAGTAATCTCGGTGCGACAGGGCTGGTTACGCTTACACTGCCCGCATCAGCACCGGAAGGAACGGTATTTACATTTGCCGTCCAAGCAGAACAAGAACTACGCATCGATCCCGGCACGGCCGCAATCAGAGACAACAGTGGTCAAACCGCTGATAAGTACAAGGCAGCAGACGCAATCGGTGAGAGCCTTGCTGTTGCGGCCGACTCAAATGGCGACTGGGTGACTATAGCGAAAAATGGGACTTGGACAGAGGAGGCGTGAGTGAAGCGTCAGGTCCACAGGAAGAGAATTAAACAGCTGGTGACGCGAAAAAGGTTAGCATAATGGCGATTGATTTATCCGCAAACTGTGTATCTCGTTGGAAACTAAATGAAAATGCGGCAGATACCAATGTCGAGGATAGCTCGGACAATTCACACGATGGTAGCTCACAGCGAAACACAACACTTATGCACATCGGCAGCGGGCAACCACCCCATTTGAATGGTGCTTTTGACTTTAATGGTACGGATGACTACATTACCGTCACAGACCATAACGATTGGGATTTCGTCACGCAGAGTTTCACGGTCAGCTTTTGGTTCAAGACAACAACGGCCGGAACAGGGTTTTTTATCAATCATCGGAAGAAGGGCAACTTCAACGGTTGGGACATTTGGATGCAAACAGGCCACGTCTGGGCAAGGGCCAGTGAAGGTTCAAATACAATGCAGGCGACCAGCCCTTTGACGTACCACGACGGCACTTGGTATTTGTGTACGGTCACATTTTACCGCACCTCTCCTGACAAGCTCACAATTACAATCTATATCAACAACGTCGAGGTCGATTCGATGGGCCCCACGCAACATATCTATGATTTGTCAAATAGTGAGGGCTTATGTATTGGCAGCAGGCTTAGCCAGCATGCATATTTTGATGGTGTTATGGACTGTATTATGATTTTTAATAAATTGCTATCATCGGATGAGCGGGCTTATTTGTATAACAACAGCTACGGGACAGAGGGGCTGAAGACGGCATGCCGACGCTTAGTCGGATGCTCTCTAGGACAAGGAAAGCGGGGATTAGCGTAATGGGACTTTACTTAGGTGATTACCAGGAAGACTCGACACTGTATTTCTCTTGGGACACAAATGATAAGAACGGAGCAAGCATTACGCGTGCTACTAACGGCACCATTAAAGTTTACAAAGATGATGACACCAGCGAGAGCACATCAGGCGTGACCGATACCGAGGACTTTGATGGTTTGACCGGTGTTCACAATTGCAAAATAGACTTAAGTGCCGATGCTTTCTATGCGAAAGGGCACGATTATTCGGTGGTTCTGGCTGGGGCCGTTATTGACGGCGAGACGGTTAATGCTGTGCTGGCAACATTTTCAATTGAGAACAGACTCGCAGGCAGCTCGCTTTTCGAGAAAGCCGCCAAATTGCTTGTAAACAAAGCCATCCAAAACAAGGTTACAGGGACAATTGATTACTTCGACGATGACGGTGAGACAATAATCCTGACTCATACACCTGCGGACGGAGAATCTACATTGACGAGGACGCCAAGCTGATGGAGATACACTGGTTGAGAGAAGCGTTGTTTGCCGGACAGACGAGCAACGCGTTTAAGCTGGGCACGGTGTTGACTCTGGGCTGGTTCTGGTCTCGGGTTGCCGGCTGTTCCATACTTTACCGAGGCGGCAGTATTGAGACTGTGGATTTTCGCAACATACTGGTTGTAGCCGAGGCAGACGCCTCTGAAATTCGGCCACCCAACTATCTTCAGCACAGCAGCAACTCGACATATTTTTATGTGATTCGGAGGGCTAACAGCTGCGGCGCTCAAGAGTATACCTTAGCCGCCTCAGTTAAGCTTTCGATAGATGCCAATGGAGACATGGCCAAGCCGAGGCCGAATAGCATTTTTGCTGCAAGAGCCAAACAGATAGCTGGTAATAAGGCTCAACTGCTCTGGTTCTATTGTCCCATCGCACAAGAGTCACGGCCGAGGTGTTTCAAGCTTTACTATGATAGCGGAACCGGCCAAATCGATTACGAAAACACAATCGCCTCAATAAGTTACGCGGATCGGCTGTTCTACAGTTATGTAAGTGACATGCTCGACGAAGACGCGTATCTATTTGCTATAAAGGTAGAGGATGCCGCCGGCACAGAAGATGCTTCATCAGAACAGATTAAGTTCCAGCTCAGTACCCAAAGCCCTGACGCAATTGATATTGTAAACGCGGAAACTGTATAGCGAACATAGAGATTCTAATGTCCAACAGAATCGACTTTTTCCAATCAGCTCAAACGAAACTGACGTTGCCTGCGCCAGCATTCTTGATTTTACTTGGCGGCGAACTGTGTCCCTGGCTTGAGCCTATAGAGATTGTAAATGGACGCTGGACTGAATTTAGCCGGGCCAGACTGGCTTATAATCCTGCCGCATATCCGCAAGCAGAGCTAATAGCCATTGAAGATATAGAAGCCGAACTGGCCATTGGCAAGCGAGTTTGCATTCGTCAGGTCTACAATGGCATCCCGCCTGGCGCATCTGCCTTTAGCTTTCCTCTTTTCGCAGGCCACATAGAAGGTCTTGAGACAAAGTTGGGCCCTAACGGTGAGAGCGTGGAAATCATAGTTAAGGATTTCAGCGCGAACTTAAAACGCATCACTGCATACGGCCAGCGGATTACCAACCTTGATGGTTCGAGTTTGTTTCTGGCCGGTGCGGACACCGCTTTCAACGAAGACGGGAAGGCCGATGCTTCGGCCGAGCCGATAGAACACAACGGTTGCAGTTACACGGTGTTCTGTGCCGAACCGTCGGCGGTCAAGCACTGGAGCTATGCGGAAGTGATTCACTATTTGCTTTGCGAACATCTGCCCAGCTGCCAATTGCAGACACCGACCATCGAGCAACTGTTGACGCTAACCGAGAGTCAAGTAGTACGCGACCTCGATGTCACCGGATTAGACCTGATAGAAGCGTTGCGGCGGTGCTGTGACAGAATAGGATTAAAATTCAAGTTTGTCCCTCGGGCCGCGCCAACCGGCCCTGAACAAGCGATTGTGTTCTACCGACCGGGCAAAGGCCGGGCAGTCGAGTTAAACTGCCAGAATCCGGGAGAACAGTTCAGCATCTCAAAGACAAATATTGCACGTTTGCACAGCAGGAAGAACTTCTGGCCGATAACGCACAGATACATCGGTCAGGGTGACTTCAAAATCTACGAAGCAACATTCGACCTTGTCAAGGCATGGGAGCCTGCCGACGAGGACACTGACTACGACAAATTTTCACCCTCGACAAATGCTAATTTTTACAAGGTAAAGGATGTATTTCGCAAATGGTGTCTTAACGAGGCAGGCGACTACAGCAGCTCACCATACAATCAAGGCGATGCATTTGACTTTTCAAAAATCTTTAAGACCGACGATTTCGCCCCCCGGCGCAGGCGCTTCTGGCCGACCCTTACCACCGACAAGCAGGGTAAATCATTAGGTTATTTTCTGCAGGTATCATTCGATAATGGCCAGCACTGGTGGCAGTATCTGTATGCGTTTAATAACCTGCTCAGTGAATGTGGGGTGTGGCTAAGCAGCGATTATCTCGATGCCGACACATGGGTGGCGGCCTTAAAAGGAGTACTCAAATTCAGAATAACGGCATCCGTAGCCAGCGACGAAAGGGTCAGTTGCATAGTTGCCGATGGGCCTGTCAATTCGACGGTTCCCGTGGTTGACCAGATTATTACACTGCCTCGCTGGTTCAAGTTCCGCCAAGTTTCAAGTTGCAGCATTTTTAAAAACACAACGGACGAGTCCCTGGGTGTGCCTGACGAAATCGATGATTCTGCCGCCTTGTATGAATTCACGCGTAAAAAGGCCGAAACTGCATCCGCGGTAATCGAGATGGTTGATATCCAGACACCTTACCTGGCATTTGATTACAGAATCGGCGACAGGGTAACTACAAGCCCCGAGAGCCGTGACCTGCTAAGCTGCAAAAGTGATAACCGAAGCGTCCACTGGATAGAGCGGGTACTGATGGACTTTGAAAACCAGTGTACGAACCTAAAAATCATCCGGCAGAGGACCTGACAGACATGAGCGAGCAGACAGGCATCGCAAATACCCAACAGGCCTTGGAAAAACTTGCCCGAAAGAGTTCTCAGCAGACTATGGAGACATCGACTGTGGCTTCACCTGGTGCCAGGGCAACCGCTTGGGCCGTTAAGGTCAAAAGTAATTCCTCATATAACGCCTACAACGTCCGGGCCGTAGAGATAGGCCAGCCGGGGTCACTTCCCACAGAGATTGGCAGCGAGATGCAGGCGATAAACCTGGCTGAATCATTCCTGCAAACAGGCCAACTTCCGGCCGGAACCTATGTGGCGATGTCCAGAGTAGGCAAGAAGAACGTCTTCTACGCGCCGGTCTAAAAGCATTCGATTTTTAATTCTCAGCGGGGGCTGAATAATGGCTGAGGCAAATTGCAAATCATGGCGTCTTAATAAACCAGCAAATCTTTCTATCCTGATACAGCTGATATTCCTGGCCTCCCTGATTGTGGGTAGCTGGGTCAATTTGCAGCGCCAGCTTGATTTGTTGCAGCGAGATGTGACGATGCTGCTTCAGTGCCAGAAGAGTTTTGAGCAAAAACTGGAATCGCTTCAGACTAAAAGCCTCTCTTGCGAATACCGGCTGCGCCTGATTGAGAAACACCTGCCCGAAGGCAATATAGCCGACGAATCTTTTTAACCGTGAGGTACAGGAGGATTGTTATGAGAAAGATTGTTGCAACATTAATTCTGTCATGTTTTTTGTTAGCTGGCTGCGAGAGTCTGCGTTTTGCGCCGACTGAGGTGCAGAAGCAAAACGCTTGGCTGCACAATCGAACAGCCGCAGTGGCGGCTGATACCGCACACACGGAAAATGCCTCCGGGAAGCTGCAGGCCCTGACCAGATTGTCAAAATTGCAGAGCGGGGCTTTCGTATCTTACTACGGTCTGCCGAAAGAGCTCCCGCAAGCCGATACCGCTGAGGACATACTTGCCGAATCCAGCTTCCATCTTGCGCAGACAGCTTTGGCCCAGTCGGCTGAAAGGCCCGATGCGTTTCGGGTAGCTGATAATATCTTTGAATTGGCCATCGGTGTATCAGCCCTGCTGGGTGGTGTGTACGGCACAAGGGCTGTTCGGTTCCTGAAAGAGGCCCGAACAAAATCCAAGGCCCTCCAGGAGGTCATCGCTGGCAACGAGCTTTTCAAGAGCCGCCATACAGACCAAGTGAGTGCATTCAAACAAGCCCACCAAAAGCAATCACCACAAACACGCCAATTGGTTGCGGAACTTAAAGTTTAACTAATTTCTGCCACGTTAAGCGAGGAAAAAACGTCGGGAGGCAGCACTATCCTGCGCTGATCCTGGCTATGTGAGAATGCAACTAATCTTCAACGGCTTCGGCTGTTAGCAACTCGGTTCCCGGCATTTCGTTCGGCAGCCTTATCAT
>CP070830.1:544999-548875 GCA_020344865.1 Planctomycetota bacterium | reverse complement strand
TGGCAAGGGGCAGAAAATAAGTTGGGAATATAAAATTTTTGCCCCTGTATCGGGTGACTCTGCCTGCGAGTCTGTAGCTTACGTCGGGATTTTTATTAGCATCGGCTGTCAAACTTTCCAGAACCGATGATGGCAGCAGTTCCAGTCTGGTCCCGGCTTTTACGAGGCCTTTGCCGTTACTGAAATCCGAGTCGACTTCGAAGAACCATCTTTCCTGGGCCAATTCGGGACTTACCTCGTTGCTTTCGGGGGGAACCAGTTTGCCGTCGACACCCGTTAGTACAAAGCCGTCCCGCAGCAGCATTTGACTTTTTTGTTCTGCACTAAATCCCGGGGTTGTCGTGACAGCGCTTATAAAGAACGCTAAGAGCGAAATTGTAAATTTTTTGTCCATAAAATTATTCACGGATTACTAATGAATTCTAAAACCTGCTCGATATTTTCTGCCAGCTTTATTTGTCGGTCGCTGTCGGGATCGTCAGTCGCAATCAAATCGAGCAGGGGCTGCCAAAAACCGCCTACAAGTATAATCGGTTTATCTGCTTCCTGAAAGCCTTTGTTTTTTAATTCCCAGACCTTTGCCAGTTCCAGAAGGGTTCCTGTTCCACCCGGCAAAACCACATACGCCTGCCCGAGTTCCAGCAGCGTATCGAGTCGCTCATCGAGCGATTCGGTTACAATTTCACGGCTGACATATTTATTAGCTTCACTTCCCTTGAATGCCGAGCATGTAACGCCGATAATTTTACCACCGGCCTCGGCTGCTCCTTTTGCTGCGGCCAGCATGGTTCCGCCATATCCGCCGTTGGCGATATTAAAGCCGGCATGGGCTAATATTTTGCCTACGCTGTAGGCCATGGTATAGGCCGTGCCACCGGGTCTGGCCCTGCCGGTGCCGAAAATAGTTATCGTTTTTTCAGCCATTTGCCTTTTTGCGTGTGTAATTCAAAAGCCCATTTGCGAGTAAGATTTCTCTGTTTCTCGGAGAGAGAATCAACTTGCCTACAAATTCAAATGAAGCGGTCTTGTCTGTAATTTTAACTTCGTCAAGGTCTTTTATCGCTTCGAGCAGATTATCGATTTGCAGTTGGTCTTCCAGGTTGATTTTGCCATAATCACCCGGCTCGGCGAATTCTATTGGGACAATGCAGAAGTTAATCAAATTGGCTTTGTGGATTCGCTCAATACTTTTTGCGATAACTGCCCGCACGCCCAGATACATCGGGCAAAGCGCAGCGTGCTCTCGCGACGAGCCCTGGCCGTAGCTTTCCCCCGCCACGATTATACCGACGACACCTTCTTTCTTTAACTCAAGGCTGCGTTGGGCAAATGAGGGCTTACCCTGTTCATTGAAACAGTTGAAAACGACCTTTGCGTATTCGGGTACATTCGAACGCAGTTTGAGGTAAGGCCCGGCCGGCATGATGTGGTCCGTGGTTATTTTGTCGCCGCATTTAACCAGAACTTGTCCCTGTAGTTTTTCGGGCAGCGGCGGCGGCATTTCCGGTACCACAATCGTAGGCCCATGCAGGACCTTAACTTGTGCTGTCTCTTCTTCGCTCAAGGGCGGCTCTATCATATTGTCGTTGATGGTGAATTCGGCCGGTTGTTCAATTTTCGGATATTCCACACCCAGGATTTTCGGCAAGTCACGAGGATCCGTGATTTCGCCCGTCAGAACCGAGGCGACCGCGGTCTCGGGGCTTACAAGATATACCTGGTCCCCTTTTGTCCCACTTCGGCCCGCAAAGTTTCTGTTAAACGTTCGCAGGCTTACCGTATCATCAGCCGGCGAAAGCCCCTGACCGATGCAGGGCCCGCACCCGCATTCCAGTACACGGGCCCCGGCTGATATCATATCCGCCAACGCCCCTGCCTCTGCAAGCATATTCAAAACAGCCCTGCTGCCCGGAACGATTGCACATTCGACCATATTGTTTATATGCCTGCTTTTTAAGACCTTTGCTACCATCATTAAATCTGCATAGCCCGAGTTTGTGCAGCTGCCGATTAAGACCTGTTTCGTTTGGACGCCGGCGATTTCCCTTATGGTTTTGACGTTATCCGGCGAGGATGGGCAGGCCGCCATCGGCTCAAGTTCCGAAAGGTTGATTTCGATGACTCGGTCGTATTCGGTATCCGGGTCGGCGGCCAGAGGCTGATAATCCTGCTCTCTCTTCTGGGCGGCGAGGAATATTCTGGTTTGCTCATCAGAGGCAAAGATGCTGGTGGTTACGCCCAGTTCCGCGCCCATATTGGTTATCGTCGCCCGCTGCGGTATGGTTAGTTTCGAAGCGCCTTGGCCGAAATATTCGACCACCCAGCCCACATTACCTTTTGTCGAGAGCAGGCTGAGCAGTTTAAGGATAATATCTTTGGCTGATACCCAGTTGCTCAATTGGCCGGTGAGTTTGACACCCAGGACTTTCGGACAAGTAAGATAGAATGGTCCTCCGGCCATAGCCGCAGCCACATCCAGCCCACCGGCCCCGATGGCAAGCATGCTGAGTGCGCCGCAGGTGGGTGTATGCGAATCGCTGCCCAATAGCGTCACCCCGGTTTTCCCGAACCGCTCCAGATGGACCTGGTGGCAGATACCGTTGCCGGCCCGCGAATGATGGACGCCTGATTTGGCGGCTATCGTTTGTAGATACAAATGGTCATTGTGGTTTTCGGGCCCGAATCCGGCTATATTGTGGTCGACATAGCTGACCGACAAGTCGGTTTTCACTCTGCCGGTTCCCATCGATTCAAACAGCAAAAATGCCGTTGTACCCGTGGCATCCTGCGTAAGCGTCTGGTCAATCCGAATACCAATCTGCTCACCCGCGGCGATTTTGCCTCCGACTACATGGCCGGAAAGTATCTTGTATGTCAGTGTCTGTCCCAATTTCAAACTCCATGAAAATCAATGCATACAATCTATCATAGATGCTTGCTAAAGGCAAAAACAAATTGACTGTGGGTATCATTGAGACCGCCGAGTCGCTCTTGGTTTGTTATCCTTGATTTGTCTTAACTGTGTGGTGAAAATGAAAAAGTAAATAAAAAAGCGGCCTTGTGCACAATTGCACAAGGCCGCCTGTAAGTAATGTTAACAAGCTACCGTACAGGTAACTGTAGAGCTATTGAAGTCGCGTCTTACCAGTCACGTGCAACAATTCCATCTTTGCCTACAAAATACCGTTCTGAGCCTTGAATCTTCAAATTGTAGGACGTACCTACAAAAGACGTTGCTCTCTTTACCACGCTGGTGACGGTAACTGGACCATTGATTGACATCAATTTCGAACCGCTTGTCAAGTTTCGAACATCGACCCATTGCCCGGCATCGTTTTGCAGGAAATGCGAATAGACAACGGTAATGGAATTACCGCTTTCAAGCGTAATATCGTAACAATCGCCAGGTCCAAACTGGTTCGCTGGGTGTTCTTCGATTCCTTCAATTGACTTAAGGCTTGGCGCCCCTGCTAAGCAGGCCGATGGCTGGGTACTGTCGAGCTTGCCAACCTTTTGTCCTGTGGCAGCTTCTGAAATCTTCACGAGCTTGCCGTCCACCCATACGAGGGCATCAGCGGGGAAACAACCTATTGGTTTTGTTATTGTCGTTGTTGTCGTCGTAGTTGTAGTTGTTGTCGTAGTTGTGGTTAACGATCCAGTATCAATGCCGCACTCATTTACTAATAGTGAATCTTTACGGCTGGAAGGCTGGTAGCTATAAGTTTCACACACGGGTTGAGCACCCTGTTGTATGTCTGTGGTTGGTGTCTGATATGTATAGATGTTGTCTTCATCAACGCCACAGAAGGATTGTTTTTCAAAGTACACGTGGTTGTCCATAAACAACACGTTTTGTCCTTCCCTTTGGTGAGCTCC
>CP070830.1:540829-544899 GCA_020344865.1 Planctomycetota bacterium | reverse complement strand
GCGGAGACGCTGAAGAGGTACAAGGTCGAGGCGGTGATGCACTTTGCAGCCTTTATCGAGGCAGGCGAATCATTTCAACAGCCGCTTAAGTACTATCAGAACAATGTTTCGAATACGCAGACGGTGCTTTCGGCGATGGAGGCGGCGGGGGTCGAGAGACTGGTTTTCAGCAGTACGGCGGCGGTGTACGGTGTGCCGGAGAAGGTGCCTATCAGGGAGGATTCGGCGACGACGCCGATTAATCCGTACGGTGAGACGAAATTGGCGGCGGAGCGGCTGTGTCAGGAACGCAGCCAGAAGGGGAAGGTTCGGTACGCGACGCTTCGGTACTTCAACGCGTGCGGGGCTGGGAACAACGGTGCGCTGGGTGAGGACCATCGTCCGGAGAGCCATTTGATTCCGCTGGCGATTCGGGCGGCGATGGGCAAGGCGAGCGAGGTGAAGATTTACGGGACGGACTATCCGACGGAGGACGGGACGTGCGTTCGCGACTTTATTCATGTGGAGGATTTGTGCAGGGCGCATCTGCTGGCTTTAAAGAGGCTGGAAGAGGAGGCGGAGCTGGTTTATAACTTAGGGAACGGGAACGGTCACTCGGTGAGGGAGGTAATCGAGACGGTGAAGAAGGTTTCGGGGAAGGAGTTTGAGGTCGCAGAATCGGAACGTCGGGCGGGCGACCCGCCGGTGCTGACATCGGACGCAACAAAGGCGATTAATGAACTGGGGTGGAAGACGGAGTTTACGGAATTAGAGAAAATAATCGAGACGGCGTGGAGGTGGCACAACGAGCACCCCGATGGTTATCCAGACTGAGAACAAGAAAGAAAGGAGTAACTATGAGAGTGAAATTAGTTTTATCGGCACTATTGTTTATGTTGATGGCGGCGGCAACGGGGTGCGAGAGCGGTCACCGGTGGGGTGTACACGATATGGAGCGTCCTTTGCCGGAGGTGGTGGTGGCCGGTGAATATCCGGGGCAGGCGCCATCGGATGCGATTGTTTTGTTTAACGGTACGGACCTGTCACAGTGGGAGTCTGTGGAGGATGGTAGGCGCGCGAAGTGGAAGGTTGCGAACGGCTATATGGAGGTAGTGCCGGAGACGGGCGATATCCGGACGAAGCAGTCGTTCGGGAGCTGTCAGCTTCATGTCGAGTGGGCGACGCCAGCGAAGGTAACCGGGGAGAGTCAGGACAGCGGCAACAGCGGGGTATATCTGATGAGCAAGTACGAGGTGCAGGTACTGAACACGTACGGGAACAGGACGTATGCGGACGGTATGGCGGGTGCGATGTACGGTCAGAATCCGCCATTAGTGAACGTGTGCCGGGCGCCGGGAGAGTGGCAGAGCTACGATATAATTTTTCGTCGTCCGGTCTTTATGTTATGGCTGGCGGTAAAGCCTGCGCGGATAACGGTGCTGCATAACGGGGTAGTGGTGCAGGACAACTTCGAGATAGAGGGGTCGACGGTGTGGAAGAAGCGGGCGAAGTACGAGGCGCACGCCGCGAAGCTTCCGCTGCAGCTGCAAGACCACGACCACCCGGTTCGGTATCGGAACATCTGGATACGGGAGTTAGAGTAAGCGGAAAACCGCAACAAATGAAGAAAACGGAGAAGAACAATGAGTGAAACCTTTATCGGCACAGACATTGGCGGAACGAACATCAAGCTGGGTCTTTTCGACTCGGAACTAAAACTTGTGTGCAAGACATCAGTGCCGGTCGAGGCGGACATAATGCCGGAGGCGATGGTCGATTTGATTGGCGAGACAATTGAAAAGATGCTGGCCGACAACAACCTGAGCAAAGAAGAGCTTCGCTCAATCGGAGTAGGCTCAACGGGCCAGTTCAACCTTGACGACGGGTTTATGATAAGCAACCCAAACCTAACATCATTTCAAAACGTCCCCTTTGGAAAAATACTTGTCGAACGATTAGGCAAACCGGTAGTTTTAGAAAACGACGGGAACGCCGCGTGCTGGGGCGAGTACGCTCTCGGGGCCGGCAGAGGCGTCGAGGATATGGTTTTTTTCACGCTGGGGACCGGCATAGGAGGCGGGATTATCAATCAAGGCAAGCTCGTGCACGGTTCGAACGATAGCGGCGCAGAATTAGGGCATATTATAATTTATCCCGACGGTCGGCTATGCGGGTGCGGTCAAAGAGGCTGCGTGGAAGCATACGCATCAGCAAAATCAACAGCGAAGAGGGCGACAGATGCCATCGAAGGGGGGGCGGAATCGAGTCTGAAAAAAGCGATTGAGGAAAAAGGCAAAATTACGGCGAAGGACGTCTATGAACATCTAAAGGCGGGAGATGCGCTGGCGAAGGAGATAACCGACGGGACAGCCAAGGCGTTAGCGATGGTCTGCATAAATATGCTGCACATCACGGAACCGAAGCGGATAGTTTTCGCCGGGGGGATGATAGCCGCGGGCGAGGTACTGCTTAAGAGAATAAAGGAATACTTCGACGAGCAGATATGGCGGCTGAAGAAGGAGACGGTCGAGATATGCTTTGCGACGCTGGGCGAAGACGCCGGAATAGTTGGGGCGGCAGCTTTAGCGAGAGATGTTAAGGAAGAGGATTAAATCCGCCGGGGCGGGTAAATCCCGAGTCAATTAGAGTTTACGAGCCGTCCAGTTAATCATATTCGCCAGGAAGGCCGCGTACCAATTGCCTACTTCTATAGGATTTGCGCCCGGGCCCTGAGCTTTTACTCTGCTGGGGCCCCAATCAACCAAGCCACCGACCCAGTGAGGGGCGGCATCGGTGGCGAAGGCACATACTCGGCCTTTTTCATAGGAGCCGACAACCAACAGCGGGTCGGGGTCCGGCAGGGGTGTAACCGTGAAAGCTCCATTTACATAAGAGGCCTTAAACCTGCGCGCAAGCAGGATGGTATCACTATCTGGCTTACTTTTGAGGCGGTTGAAGCCGCCGATGTCAGGCGTATTTTGCTCAAAGGGCAAGGAGCCAAGAATTTCATGCTCTTTTATTTTCTCGGCCAAGCACGGAGCAAACCAATTTACTCTATCATCTTCGGACTGCATAATCACCGGCAGAACGCTGCTCAGCTCGGTATCGGCGTATTTCCCGCCATCTCCGGTGAAAGATTCCCAACCACCAATCATCAAGAGTCCCGTCCCCGCGGCGGCCTGCTCTACGATTGTCTTTATCTGCCGGGCTGAGAAGTTATCCGCCGGATAATCGCTTATGATAACGGCCTGATATTTATTTTCCAGGAGAGCATCGGGAAATTTCCGGTCGGAAGGCAGGTAGTCGAAGCTGATATTGTGATGAGTCATAACACCGGCCAAATTCGAGCCGGCCTCATTCAATGCGGTATCACCGAGATACAATATTGCCTTACCCATAAGAAGGCAAGTATATCAGCCAGTCACTGGTGTTCAACCCAAAACCACAAGAGATTACAGACTTGACATGCCACCTTATCAGCCAATATGATGGCGACTTCAACGGTTAATTAAATAAAGTACATTCGGAGAGAATTTGAAAATGTTAAAAGGTAACGCGATTATTGGTCAGTCAGGCGGCCCAACGTCCGTAATCAACGCCTCCTTAGCAGGAATAATCACCGCAGCAAAGGAATTCGAGGGCATTGAGAGGACATTGGGGATGCGATTCGGTATCGAAGGATTCATGGCCGGCAATATTATCGACCTGGACAAGGAATCCGCAGAAGTAATTGATGGATTAAAACGGACCCCCTCGAGCGCTCTCGGCAGCTGCCGGCACAAGCTGTCCGATGATGACCTTCCAGTAATTATCGATATTCTGAGGAAGCAGGATATTCGGTATATTTTCATGATAGGCGGCAACGATACGATGGATACGATACATCGAATCGAGGAATATGCAAAAAAAGAGGGTTATGACCTGATAGGAATCGGCGTACCGAAGACGGTGGATAACGACCTTTTCGGAACAGACCATACGCCGGGTTTTCCCAGCGCCGCCAGATACATCGCACTTTCCGTGATGCAGGAGGGTCTGCTGGCGCGTGATATGCAGAAGGTGGACCAGTTCGTAGTTTTCCAGGCAATCGG
>CP070830.1:534962-540729 GCA_020344865.1 Planctomycetota bacterium | reverse complement strand
GTTGCCGGGCTCGTTGTCCACACCGACAAGGTCTATTTTCGCCATGTGTTTTTGTATAGTCGCTCCTGAAACCACTACATCTTCCATCTGCGGCACCTCGTGAGTAATTACTGTCCCTTCTTTTTCTTCTATACTGCTTCTTACGTGAATCCTGACGTCATATTTCTTTCCGAACTCGACTGCCCTGGTGTGCATCACGCCCGCACCAAGGCTTGCCAGTTCGAGCATTTCATCGTAACTAATCAAATCCATTTTCGCGGCTTCTTTGAATATCCGCGGGTCGGTCGTATGTATTCCATCGACATCGGTGTAGATTTCGCATTCCTTTGCGCCCAGCGCCGTCGCAAGGGCCACCGCACTGGTATCCGAGCCGCCCCTGCCGAGTGTGGTTATATTGCCGTTCTCGTCCATTCCCTGGAAGCCCGCCACTAGTACGACCTTGCCTTTGTCTAATTGTTCTCGGATTCTCTCGGCATCGATACTTTTTATCCGCGCCTTTGTATGGACGCTGTCGGTAATCAACCGTATCTGCGCCCCTGTGAAGCTGATAGCATCGCAGCCGGCGGCGGCAAGGGCCATGGCAAAAAGCGATACCGACTGTATTTCACCCGTACTTAGTAATTGGTCCAGCTCGCGTTCAGGAGGATTGGGGTTAAGTTCCAGAGCATCGGCGATGAGCTGGTCGGTCTGTTTGCCGCGAGCCGATGCAACCACCACCACATTGAAGCCCTTGCTCACCGCCTCCATTACCCGCTTGGCGGCCCGACGGATTTTGCCTGCATCCGCAACCGAAGTCCCGCCGAATTTCTGCACAATAATTGCCATAACCAACCTTATCAGATTTTTAGAAAATATTCCATTAACTCGAAGCCATTATCCACTTTAAAGCCCGACTTGGCGGCGTGTGCCTCGCTGAAAGCCGCTTGCAGGATTCCGCTGATACCGGTGCCTGCCATGGCAAACGGAACCGGCTCGGCTGAATGGGCCTTGCTCGAGACAGGGGTCGGATGGTCCGGCATAACAAGTATTCGCCAGCTCTCGTAGCGACGCAACGCTTCAAGCACCGGGCCAACTATACATTTGTCGATTTGCTCGACGGCTTTCTTCTTCATCTCGGCGCTTCCGTTATGGGATGCTTCATCGGGCGCCTCTACGTGGACAAAGACAAGGTCATATTTGTCGAGCGCTTCTACCGCCGCCAACCCCTTGCCCTTATAATTCGTATCGACAAAGCCGGTTGCACCCGGCACGTCTATCAAGTCAAAACCGATGAGCTTAGACAGACCTCTCACCAAATCGACGGCCGTGATGGCGGCGCCCCTGATGCCAAACCGCTTCTTGAAACTTTCCATTCTGGCCTTCCTGCCTTGTCCCCAAAGCCAGATTGAGCTTACCTGATTTTCGCCAAGGTCTTTCCTGACTTTGTTAACATCGTGATTGGCAAAAAGCACCTGCGAACGGGCCATTAAATCCACCAGCGTTTCGGCGCCATTGCCGCGAGGAAGAATCTTTTCCACCGCCGTCCCTATATGGTCGTGCGGCGGATACGTCCGAACATCAAAATCTCGCCCCTTGAAGACCACCAGATGCCGGTAACTTACTCCCGGATGAAAACGAGTGTGCTCGCTGCCAAACCGCTCGTTTAATTCATTTATCAATGCGCTTGCCTCTTCGGTGGATATATGTCCGGCGCTGTGGTCTTCCATCTTGCCGTCAACAATGGTAACGAGATTGCATCTAAAGACCCAGTCATCTTCCGATAATTTGATATCGCGCGCAACCGCCTCTATAGGTGCCCTGCCGGTGTAATACTGCCGAGGGTCGTAGCCCAGCAGAGTCATCTGCGCAATGTCACTACCGGGCTCCATACCATCCGGAACCGTCCGGACGATACCCTGCCTGCCCTCTCGGCTGACTGTGTCCATGTTGGGTATTGCAGCAGCATCAAGCACAGTCTTATTGCCGAGCTGTTCCAGCGGCTCATCCGCGGCACCGTCGGGAATTATAATGGCATACTTGGTCAAGTTTCCTTGTCCTCCGGTATGTCAACTATCCTTATGCAGACCGGCCTTCCGCCGATCACCTCAAGTTTTTCAATGTCTCCCAAAGCACCGGTCATACTTTCCTGACGCGTGGGATGTGTAACAATCACCACCGGCACGGTATTGTCCGGACCGATACCTTCGTGCTGCAGCGCACCGGATATACTTATTTCGTGGTCGGCTAACACCCTGCTCCACTGGGCCACTCCGCCCGGCCGGTCTTTACACATCACCTTTATATAGAACCGGCTCACCGTATCACCTATCTTCTCAATCAGTGATTTTGTCTCGCTGCGCGGCTTGACATTCAGATGACGGAAGGTCGTAGCGGAATTACCGAGAGCGACATCAATGATGTCGGTAACGACGGCGCTTGCGGTAGGCATCATACCGGCGCCACGTCCGTAGTACATCACCTGCCCGACGGCGCTGCCGAATATGCTGACCGCGTTAAACGGACCGTCCACGCGCGCAAGCGAGTTGTCCTTGGCGATAAAGGAAGGATGCACGCGGAGCGAAATCCTGCTGTTCTGGTCTTTCTGCCCTATCGCCAACAGCTTAAGTACGTAGCCCATCTCGCCACCGTAACGGATATCGTCTTTCGAAATCGCTTCAATGCCCTCGACAAAGATATCATCGAGCGTAATTTCATATCCGAATGCGATAGAAGCAAGTATGGCAAGCTTGTGGGCACTGTCATAGCCGCTGATATCCAGCGTCGGGTCGGCCTCAGCATAACCTTTGCTTTGCGCCTCGGCCAGAGCCTCGGAGAAATCTTCGTCTTTGGCGGTCATGTTCGAAAGTATGTAGTTGCACGTTCCATTAACTATTCCGTACATCGCCGTGATGTTGTTCGCCGTCAGGCCGCTCCGTATGCCCGAGACAATCGGTATACCGCCGGCACAACTCGCCTCGAACGCGATGCATCGGTTGTTCTCGCGAGCCGTTTTGTAAAGTTCATTACCGTGCTCGGCCAAAAGAGCCTTGTTCGCGGTAACCACGTCCTTGCCGGCATGTAGCATTTTAAGCTGGACGTCCTTCGCAGCATCCGTCCCACCGACTAATTCGACACCTATCGAAATAGTGTCATCATTCAGCAGCCTTTTTAAATCATCCGTAAGAATACCGTCGGGCAGCTTTACCGGCCGAGCCGACTGCGTATCGACATCAACGACACACGCAAGCTGTAACCGAAGACCGGTTTTGGCGGCCATTGAATCGGCCTCTTCCAGTATCAGTTTCGCAACACCGCAGCCGACGGTGCCGAAGCCCACAAGACCAACTTTTACATTTTTCTCAGCCATTTGCACCTCGTATCCCATAATTTTCGATTCGTAGTCTATGAATCCATTGGCAAATAGTCAATAGACAATTAATCCGTGCCGACCAAAAGCAGCAAGGTCTATTTTTGCATTTCTTGACTGAGGCCCGCCGATAGCTTATAGTGTCTGGCACTCGTCGCAGAGTGTTTGCTGTATTTGGAGTTCGTCGTAATGGCAAAGAAGGCTTTGTGTGACAACTGCACAGCCCTGTGCTGCAGGTACTTTGCTTTCCCTATCGAGACGCCCAAGAACAAAGGCGATTACGATGATATAAGATGGTATCTTTGTCATAAAGGTATAACCGTATACGTAGATGAAGGCGACTGGTACATAAACGTAAGGAACAAGTGCAAATACCTCTCCGAAAAGGACCAGAGATGTAAAATTTATACCGATAGGCCGAGGATGTGCAGGGGCTACAGCCCAAAAAACTGTGATTTTACCGATGGCACATACGGCTACGACCTGCACTTTACCAGTGACAAACAAATGCAGGAGTACATTGAGAGAAAATTCGGCAAAGCCGCCGCAAAAAAAACGAAAAGCAGAAAGAAAAAGCAAAAGATAAGAAAATGAAGATACCGCCCGTAAAAGGTACGAGGGATTTCTATCCGCTGGACATGGCCCGCCGCAACTGGATAATTGACGGCTGGAAGAGGGTATCTTTGCGCAACGGTTTCGAGGAATACGATGGACCCATTTTTGAGTACTTAAAGATGTTCCAGTTAAAAAGCGGCGACGAAATCGCCGAGCAGCTCTTCTCGCTCACCGACAGGGGCGGCCGGGAACTCGCCCTCCGACCTGAAATCACCCCCACCATGGCCAGAATGATGAACCAGCAAATAAATTCACTGCCCAAGCCGATTAAGTGGTTCTCCGTACCGAGACTCTTCCGCGCTGAACGCCCACAGCGAGGCCGCCTTCGCGAATTCTTCCAGTGGAACGTCGACATAATCGGCGTAGACGACGTGCTTGCAGACGCCGAAATAATTTTCACTACCATTGACTACCTTAGCTCAGTCGGTCTAACACCGAGAGACATTCGTGTAAAGATTTCAAATAGAAAACTTCTGGCCTCTGCGCTCACGAACATTGGCATTCCCGAAAAACAACTGTATTCGTTGTATGCTCTGCTGGATAAATATAACAGAATACCGCCTGATGTATTTGAAAAGACGCTCGCTGAGCAGGTCCCTGATTCAGCACCAGCTAAGAAAATTGTAGATTTCATGAACACTACAACCCTTTCAGAGGTACCCGAAATCGTCGGCAAAGATCCCGAAGTAGACACAGCAATGCAAGAACTTGCGAGTTTGAAAGACCTTTTGGAACAAATGGGCGTATGGCAATTTTGCGACTTTTATCCAAGTATTGTCCGTGGGCTGGCCTACTACACCGGAGTAGTATTTGAGGTTCACGCTGTTGGAGGTGAGCTTCGTGCAGTTGGCGGTGGTGGCAGGTATGATAATTTACTACAGGATTTTGGCGGACCCTCGATAGCAGCCACTGGTATGGGGATGGGTGATTGCGTGTTGGGCATATTGCTCGAGGAAAGGAACCTTATCCCCGAAGACCTCTCAACACAACAGTTGGACTACTTCATTGCCTCCGCCGACAAAAAATATTTCCCAAAAGTGATTGAGATAACAGCAAAGCTAAGACGCACAGGCAAAGCCGCTAATTTCGCTTACAAACCAACTGGTCTTAGCAAGCAGCTCAAACAGGCCTCAGTACAAGGTGCGAAAAAGTGTATAATCATCGGCTCCGAGATTGAAAGCGGCAAACTCGTCGTCAAAGACATGGCAACCGGCGAGCAAAAGACGACTGAATTAGATAATCTTCTCAAATAGTACCGCCGGGGGCAGAATGGAAGATTTCACACCCAACCACTACGAGCGGGCCTTCGAAAGCTGGCTTATTGATAACCGCATCAAGTATGTCCTCGTTGACGAGCGCAAATGTGCAGTTTACGGACGTTCGAAGTTCAAAAGCTTTGACTTCCTACTCTATCCTAAGAACCAGCAGGTGATAATCGCCGAGGTAAAGGGAAGATTATTCAAAGGAACGAGCTTCGAGAAACTAACAGGCTTCGAGTGCTGGGTCACGACCGAGGATATCGACGGCCTGATTGGCTGGCAGGATGTCTTCGGCTCCGGCCACCTAGCCGTCTTTGTCTTTGCCTACAAGATGGAGAACATCGATATCGACTTCGACGGCAGGAGCTTTTATGACTTCGATTCCAGCCGGTATGTATTCTTCGCCGTCAAACTAAGTGACTACCGCAAGTTTATGAAACGCCGCAGCCCCAAATGGCGCACCGTAACCCTACCAGCCGATAAGTTCCGCCAGTGTGCCATACAGATGCAGGCTCTCTTGATTTGATATCTCACTTTATCTTTTTAC
>CP070830.1:531209-534862 GCA_020344865.1 Planctomycetota bacterium | reverse complement strand
TTCAGGGCAACCAGAACGATAGCAACTGGCCGACGAGCAACTACGCAAGCAGTCTTGACCTGGTAACTACTTACTACTGGCGAATCGATGAGGTCAACGGTTCGAATCTGTGGAAAGGCGATGTGTGGAGCTTCGAGGTCGAAGGACGGGCCAAGAATCCCATCCCGGCGGACGGGGCCGGGGACCAGGCGTTCCTGGGTCTGGAGCTTAGCTGGGAGGCGGGAGTTGATGCACTGACGCACGACGTGTACTTTGGGACGGACGCGACGGCGGTAGCCGATGCGACAACGAACTCGCCGGAGCACAAAATGTATTTGCCGGTTGGCAATGAGAGTTATACTGTGCCCGGACAGCTTGCAGTGGGCGGCAAGTACTACTGGCGAATAGATGAAAACAGTTCGTCGTTGACGGCCAAAGGTCATGTCTGGAGTTTTAAGGTTGGTGATTTCCTTGTGGTGGACAACTTCGAGTCGTATATTAACAACACCGCCCTTTATGAGGTGTGGGACGACTATTGGGTGAACGGCAGCGGCGGGGACATTTTCCTTGAGAAGGACGTGAACATCGTTCGAGACGAGGTGCTTAACCCACAGGCGGTTCTTTGCTGGTACACGAACAGCGATAAAGACGAAGGTTCGTACTTCGACGTACAGGACATGACCGAGCTGGAAATCGGCTCGAACTGGACGGTCGGCGGTGTCATGGCGCTTCAGCTTCAGATGCGCGGCGACGCGGACACGGTCTTAAACGAGACTGGTAGCGGACCGGATTACACGGAGGGCTGGCCGTGGGTCGAGCTCGAGGATACGAGCAGCAACACCGGCTATGTCCTGTACCCGGAGGAAGATATTATTCACATACTCAGTCCCTACTGGCACGAGTGGAACATCGATTTGGGTATCTTCGACGCGTGCGGCGTTGACCTGACGGCCATCGACAGGTTCACCATCGGTATCGGCGGGGCCAAGGCAGACCAAAGGCAGGCTAACAAGAATACGAACCAGATGTGGTTCGATGACATCAGGCTGTATCCGCCGCGATGCAGGCCAGAGGTGTCCGAAGCGGTCGGCGATTTCACCGGTGACTGCAGCGTTCTGTATGACGACCTCGATGTAATGGTAACCGACTGGCTCCTGACCGACGGGAACACACCTACGGAGAACCGGCCGGCCACATTGACCGGTTTCCCGGATGAAACATCGCACTGGGTGACCGGTTATATAGATGGCGCGATAGAAGTTAACGAAGCCTCTGACATCACAGTTACTGACCCGCGTCTTTATGGTCTTACCTCTATGTCAATAACGGCCTGGATAAAGCCAATCGTTGGTATGGAAAAGTGGGTAGGTGTAGTGAGCAGCCGGGAAGGCGTCTGCGGTGACGATGCTACTGAGATTGGTGTTTACGGTTCGGACTATGGCGGCCCGGACGGCTTAGGCTACGACTGGTCCTGCGGCGAGGAAGATTGGCAGTATGATGCCGGTCTTGATATTACGGACGGGGTGTGGACCTTCATTGCTATGTCAGTGCAGCCAACCAGATGCACCCTGTATGCGAGACCCCAGGGTGGCACGCTGCAATCTGGAGCAAACATTGTAGAGCATCCAATGCAGCAGAATTTTGCTGACCACTTCGTTATTGGCAGCGATGATAAGGGCGGTCACTTCGTAGGCGCAATAGATGATGTCCGCATCTACACCTACGACCTGAATTCCGTTGAAGTTGGCTACCTAGCTTATCGGACGGCAGAGCCGGATCCGCCGCCGGTGTACTGGTACAAGTTTGATGAGACGACGGGTTATACCGCGGCTGATTCGGGCACTTCTACAGAGGTCTACGGGGCGGTGCCGTCAGTTGCGAATCTAACCGACCCGGAGCCAAAGCTGCAAAGGGCGGTGAACTTCGCAGACTACGCGATACTGGCGGACAACTGGATGGTTCAGGACTTCTGGCCGTAAGGTTTTATCTATCGGCTGAATGATTAGCACCAACACGGGGCTTATGCTGATTAAGTTCGGTATAAGCCCCGTTTCGTTTTTATAAGGGGGCAACGGGGGCAAACAGATAGTATGGTTTGCAATGGAGGGGGAAGGATTGTATAAAATGGGAGGATTAGCAGGCAGGGATGTCGTAGAAAGGGAATTGGGATGCGTGAGCACGTGGGAAGACTTGTGTTCGGGCTGGTTTTGCCGGTGGTGGTAGTTGTGGCAGGGTGTGGAGTTATCCGGCAAGGTGTGCCTGCCGCGTCGCCGAGTGAATTAGCTGAGACGGTCGGGGCTCTTAGGCCGCGAGGCTGGAGGGTGCATAATGATGTGACGTGGTACACGGCGGAGAACCTGTATGAGCTTATCGACGGGCGGGCGGAATTCTACATTTCCTATGATGTGGTTGGCGTGTGTTTCGCAAGTTTCACGCAGAGCAGCGAGAGTGATATATTTGTTGATGTATCAATTTATGACATGGGTACGGCGACGAATGCCTTTGGCGTATTTACGGCAGAGCGGTCGCCGGAGGGGAGGCAACTGAGACTGGGGCGGGAATCCTATCGCGCGGGGGCGGACTATTACGTATGGAAGGGGCGATACTATGTTCAGGTAATCGCAACGGATGATTCTGAAGAGCACCAGCAGATTACGAGGGACATAGCCGAGCAGGTGACCGATGCTCTTGGCGAGAGTAAAGAAAGCGTCTGGGGCCTGAAGGCGCTACCGAGAGAGAATCTTGTGCCGGGGTCCGTTCGGTACTATCTGGTTGACGCTATGGGTCTTGATTTTATGAAAAATACTTACATGGCCCGCTATCAGAGAGCAGAGACTGAGGTGGTTGTTTTTCTGTCGAGGTGTGATTCGGTGGAATCCGCGGAGTCGGCCGTGGCGGGATTTATGGAACATATGAATTTTTACGGCAAAGGGGTGAAGCAGCTCACTGTTGAAGGCATTGAAATGGCAGCCTGTGATATGGGCGGGGTTCATGATATCGTGTTTCGTAAGGGCCGTCTGGTTGGTGGTGTAACAGAAGTGGAGGACCAAGAAGTGGGTATTGAGGCGGCAGTCGAGCTTTGGAGGCAGGTGGAAGATGAGTAGTTGGGTTTTTTTTAAAGAAGAGGCAATCAGTAATTGTCCGGGAGTGTTGTTATGAAAGAAGAACGTGACTATATGTTGAATCGGCGGCAGTTTAACAGTCTTGTTGCGGCGGCTGCGGTTGGCGGGCCGAAATTTTTGGCGGCGGCAGATTCAAAGGGGAAGGCGCCGCAGAAGCCTGGTGAGGTGGAGCATCGCAATGAACGGGCGTCTATGACGTACAGGAGGCTCGGGCGGACAAATATAATGGCAGGTCGGCTCGTTTTCGGATGTGGGGCCGCACTGGCAGGTGGTAAGGGCGTTCGGCTGCTGGACCGGGCATTCGAGGCGGGAATCAACTTTTATGATATAGGCTCAGACGTTTACTATAAGGAGAGCGAGCGTAGCTTCGCTGCGTTTCTGAAGGCGCACCGGGACATTATCTGGGTGGCTTCGAAGGCACCTTTGCTGTCGTTGAGGGTTGAGCCGGGAGATTCGGTGACGGTCGAACAAGCGAGGACGGCGGCGAAGTCATGGACGAAGCTGCTCGATGCGAGTTTGAAAGACCTGCAGGCCGAATACGTGGATGAATAT
>CP070830.1:527324-531109 GCA_020344865.1 Planctomycetota bacterium | reverse complement strand
CCTTGATATCCGTCCGGCGGGATTCTCCAACCTTCTCGTAGCCGTCTTTGTCCTCGTACTCGTTCTTGCTACCTATCGGAATATATTGTACATCTGGCTCATCATCCCAGTCACTGTATTTTGGTGTAACGTCCACGGCGGATACATATACGTTTTCATAATACTTGTGGCGTTCGCGGCTTTGCACCTCCTGTCTAGTTTCTGGCAAAAATGGTGGACTGCACTTGTGTTCATTGCCGTTGCGTTGCCCTTCTACATTCTTGTCCTTAGAAAAGCGGGCACTATTATTTCGATACTATGGCTATTGTACATCTCGTATTTGACGTTACTTGCATTTGGTGTCGGTCCCATCGTCTCTTTCACTAAGAAGAACTTTGTTTCTATAGGCCTAAAGGGTGTTGGGCATACTATCGCTGCCGGCTTTGTTACTTTTTTAGCGGTGATTATATTCAACCCGTTTCATTTGACTAACCTGACCCACACCTTCATCATCAGCGTCAGCGAACACGCCAAGATGTGGCGTACAGTCAACGAATGGCACCCTGCTTTTGCATGGAGCAATCCTGTAGGCACGGGTTTTCCTTTTTTAGTCCTGTTTATTTTAAGTATCGGCTTGGTTTTTCTCTGGTTTTTCAGCCGTTTTTTCATGCCTAAGCTTTTGAAAGCACCAAAGAACGAGCTTGATACACAGAAAAAACTGTTCGAGATACTGTCAAAGATTTTTGGGTGCGCAGCCGCCGTCTTAATATGTTGGGTAACATTTATTTCGTTTTCATTCATCCGGCCCAATGCAGCCGATTTGTTTATTTGCGCTGTATTCGCAGGCATCCTTTTGCTTAGTATCTATAAAAGTGTTCACTTTATTTATTTTGCGCTCTTGTTAGCGCTGGTTGCCTTGTGGTCTGCGAATCCCGACGCCGGGTACACCGGTCGATATATCTATCCGTTCTGTATATTGCCGGCATATGTCATAGTGCATATTCTTGCATCAATGCTTTCAAAAACCGTCAAAATCAGGCCGAGGAATATCATCTTTGTAGCAGCTACGGCGATTGCTGCATTGTTGTTAATGATGGTGCTGTTTAATCCTTTCGAATTCGAAATGTCCGCGTGGAACGTGAAGCAATACTTTGCTTTGAAGCGGCCATGGCATCCGAGGTATGAGGCTAACCTTTCTTTAAGATATACGCATTTATTCACCGTGCTTTATATTATAAACATCGCCTCGGTTACTATTTATTTAATGCTCAAACCCGTGCGAAAGTTATTGGGCCAGTCGCCAAATAGAACCGAAGAAGAATCTCGGGATGATTCACATCAACTGCCCAAGATTGATTTGGCCTTACTGGCTGTTGTCGGCCTTACTATCTATATGGCTTATCGCTCCCGCAGATTTATTCCGATAGCAGCTATCGCAGCCTGCCCGGTTGTTGCGATGTTCATCGACCAGATTACTCGCACTATCTCAGCTGCACGGAACTTCCACAGACGAAACTCGCTCGTTGTCAGCCCCATGCCGTACAACCTGCAGCTATTCTTCTCGGTTGCCGCTGTGGCTGCAGTTGTGTTCTTCGGCACATGGTGGGGACTTAAATTTAAGCGTGTTTATCTGGATGAATGGCCGGCTGACCCAAAATTAAATTCAGTTTTTATTCGGATGACCGCCTCGCACGCCAAGCCGTTTTATGCTTGTAAGTTCATTAAAGACAATAGGTTAGAGGGCAAGATGTTCAATTATTGGACCGAGGGTGGCTTCATTGCCTGGGGACAGGAGCCTGCCCCGGACACAGGACGAACGCCTCTGCAATTGTATATGGACGGCAGAGCACAGGCGGCCTACGAGCCCGAAGTCTATCAGGACTGGTCCAACATTATGGCAGGAGGCCCGGCCGTACAAATTGCCAGGATAAGAAGGCAGAAAGTTGATTATGCAAAGGTTGGACGATGGGTAGGCGATGAGCTAAAAAAGCGCGATGTCTGGGCGGCCTTAATGCCTCTGTCCGACCCAAAGGTTTATAATGGTCCTTTTATGAAAGGGATTGAGCGCAACGGTGATTGGCAGCTTGCCTTCGTTAATAACAAGCAAAAACTCTTTGTTGATAGAACGACCCCACAAGGAAAGGAACTTTTAGAAGGTATATTTAACGGCAAAACGCGTTACCCGGATGATTTCTCCAGAAACCTTATCATTGCCCATAATATGCTCTTCTTTGGTGTGGGAGAGGATGCGAAGCAACGTGGACTTGACTTTGCAATCAAAGCCTTTGAAGCAAATCCATCGCAGGCACCGATGCGGGAAATAATATTCGCTTCGAAATTCGCCGAGCTAAGACCTCGTATTAATGCTTTCTGCAAGAATTATTTTGACGACTTTGCAAAAAATAAGGACCTTTACGCCAAACAGGATGGCTACCTACACAGAATCTGGGCGGTATTGATCGCCACCGATTATTTGCAGAAAGTCGCAAGGGTGGAGAAAAACACCGAGCTTGTGCAGTTCTATGAAACCAGGAAGCAGCAGTACAACAAAGAACAGGAACCGCTTCGTAGAGCAAAAAGATGGTAGAATATGATAGAGGATAACTCTCAAGCTACCGGTGCTGATTCAAGGGGGCAAGTTCCTGCATCTGTCAGCGTTTTCTTTCCCTGCTATAATGAACAGGACAATGTTGCCCGCGTTGTGGAACAGGCACTTGCCGTGCTAAAGAAGCTAAATGCTGACTTCGAAGTAATCATAGTCGACGACGGCAGTTCCGATGCCACCGGCCGAATCGCGGATGAAATCTCCCAATCGGATGGCAGGATAAAGGTGGTGCACCATCCCACCAATCTTGGTTATGGTGCAGCCCTGCAGTCCGGCTTTAAGGCAGCTACTAAAGAATTTGTCTTTTATACTGATGGTGACGGTCAGTTTGATATCAACGAAATGCCACCTTTGCTGCCTCTGATGGCACAGTATGATATTGTTAGTTGCTACCGACTTAACCGTCGGGACCCCTTTATACGCAAAGTGAACGGCTGGTGCTGGACAAAACTGGTTTGTCTGCTGTTCGGTATGAAAATCCGAGATATTGACTGTGCTTTTAAGTTATACAAAAGAGAAATTTTTGACAACATTGAGTTAACAAGCGCCGGCGCTTTGATTGATACTGAAATCCTGGCGCGAGCTATCCGCAGGGACTATCGCATCACTCAGAGGGGCGTGCACCATCATCCGCGAACAGCGGGCGCACAAACCGGCGCCAACCTGAGAGTAATATGTCGCGCGTTCAAGGAGCTGTTTAAACTCCGTAGCAAAATCCGAAGTGAGAAATAATGATTCAGACTAAGTCTGAGATATGAGTAAAGAAGAAGTGAATCTGTTTATCTACGGTTCGCTGCGCGAACGCGGAATTTTCAAATCTGTCAGTGGTTTGGGATTCACGTTGAAACATTGGTTGACTGATGACCAGACTCTGCTTGCGGAACCTGCTTTACTTCCCGGCTATCGCAAGGTCAGTCCCGATAATGTCTATTTCTACGCTATTGAAAACCCTTCTTCAAGAATTGAGGGGGTGGTAATCTACGATGTTCCCGCCGGGGCTATGGCGGAAATCGACAAATATGAGGGTAAACGCTATGACAGGGAAGCGGTCAAAGTCAACACGGCCAGAGGCTTTGTCAAGGCTCAGGCGTATTTAGCAAGTCATGAGTCTATGAGAAAGCACTTTGGCGACCGGTTCCATGTCAATCTGATACACGAGCTTTGGCTGCGCAAACGAATTGCCAGATTTATAAGGAAGCAT
>CP070830.1:521119-527224 GCA_020344865.1 Planctomycetota bacterium | reverse complement strand
GCACAACGACTTCGGTGTTCACGAATTCATACGCTTCTGCCGCGAGATTAATACGGAACCGTACATCGCTGTAAACAGCGGCCTCGGTGGTGTCGAATCAGCCGCAGAGCTCGTCGAGTACGCCAACGGGGCCGTCGATACCCCAATGGGCAGGCTGCGCGGGCAAAACGGCCACCCGGCCCCATTCAAAGTAAAGTGGTGGGGCATCGGCAACGAGATGTACGGAGAATGGCAGCTCGGGCACATGCCGCTGGCCGATTACGTCAAAAAGCACAACGAGTTCGCCGACGCCATGCGTGCCGTCGACCGGTCAATCCAACTCGTGGCGGTTGGCGCGGTCGGCGACTGGAGCAAACAAACGCTCACGAGCTGCGCCGACCACATGGAGCTAATCAGCGAGCATTTTTACTGCGGACTCGAAACCAAAAGCCCAACGTGGAGAACGGCCGACTTGCCGCTCGAGGCCCTAAAGAAACGTGAGGAGGCGGAGCAGGCCGCCAAACTGCTACGGCACGCATCCGACCCGCCCAGGCGTGTCACCCGTATCGTCGATGCCCACCGACGCTATCGAAAAGAGCTGGATTCGCTTAAAGGAAAAGACATTCGCATCGCAATAGATGAATACAACTACTGGTACGGCCCGCACCTCTACGGCGAGTTGGGCACGCGCTACTATCTGCAGGACGCCCTCGGCATCGCCGCGGCCCTGCACGAGATGGCCCGCTGCAGCGATATGGTCTTTATGGCCAACTACGCCCAGACCGTCAACGTCATCGGCTGTATCAAAACCACGAAGACCAGGGCCGCCTTTGCCACGACTGGACTGGTGCTAAAGCTGTACCGCAGGCAATTCGGCACTATACCCGTCGAAGTCACTAAAAAGACCAAATCTCTGGACGTACTTGCCGCCTGGACGAAAAACCGTAAGGCCTTGACTATTGGTATCGTCAATCCGACGAAGACAGCCTATGACATGGCCCTGGACCTAAAAGGAGTCGCTATCGAGGGAACTGGTCAACGCTTCCAGATTGCCAGCTCGGATCCGATGGCCTACAACCAGCCCGGCAGAAAACCCGACGTAGTTATAGAGAAAAAACAGCTCTCAGGTATCAAGAACAAATTGACAGTGGCTCCATCGAGTATCAGTCTTTTCAGGCTGCCTGTGCGGTAGGCTTGGCGCTTCGGCCGGATTTTGCTACAATTTGTGTAAGCTAAGCTAATAGAACTCGGTTAAATAATTTTTCAAAAGGTGCAAATATGGAATGTAATAAAGAGCAGAATTTGCAGAACTGCAATTGTTCATATCCCGGCTGCGACCGCAAAGGCCTGTGCTGTGAGTGTCTGAGCTATCATCTCTCCAGCAGGCAGCTTCCCGGCTGCTGCTTCCCCGACGATGCCGAAAAGACCTACGACCGCAGCTTCAAGGCATTCGCTAAAGCCTGGAAATTATAAAACATACGTCGCAACGGACAAAAAGCATTATCCCGCCTTTTATGGTTGAGGCCTTTCGGACGAATCGCCCAAACTCAAGTCCCCGTAAATCACACGCCAAGTCTCCGAACCTTCAGGTTTCCACCAACAGATGGGTTTGTCCGCATCGCCCAGCTGCACACGGTCCCCGGCATAGCCCCAACTGCCATCCACTTTCCGCTCCTGCGCGAACATCAACCCCTTCAATATCTCGTGCATCCCGTCACAGGCATTATTGAATTCCTCTCGCGGATCTCCATCCCGGTCAAATTTATCATTTAGCAAAGGCCTAACCTTGTTAGGGTCCCCCAAATCATTTATCACCAAGGGAAACGCACCGTCCGACATCTCAGCCCAGAAAGAAAGTGCGCCAATTAGCCCGTTTTCGCCCCTGTTCGTGACATCTAACTGCTTCTCCTCCACCTTGTATCCTTCGGGTGGCTCTAAGTTAAACAGTGTTTCATCAATGTCTGCGTCCCATACAAAATCATGCATAACTGTTGTCATCTCCTCTTGTATGCCCCCTGATCCCGTAGATATTGATATTGTCATCGACTCATCCGTATCCCCCCCGAAATCACGAAACTCCAGCCGCATCTTGGGCATTAAAACCGCATTGTCTGGATTAGCAAGATGGAGCACTCTTACGCGTACCGGCAGGTTGGTTTCAGGATCAACCCAAATAGTCTTCTTCGTGAATTCCTCATCCACCAAAAATACATCGGTCATTTCCCCATTTATTTCTTCTCCCCCTATGTATTGACCCGACTTTTCGTGAAGGCTTTTGACCCAAGTAAGGTAATTAAACAGGCGCTTTCCGCGCTTTCGACCCACACGATGCGTTAATATGGCTTTTCTGGACGCGGGCTGAAGTTCCAGTTCCCTACCACCGTTGAAGTCGAAAATCGTAACACCTCCGTCGGCCATTACTGAGCGTACAATCCCTGACTCAATTATCATATCTTCTGTTGTAAACTCCCGCTCTGTTCCAGGGTAGAAGGTTTCCTTGTAAGTCACAGTCCGTGCGTTGTAGATTTCTTCCAGAACATCCGCAAAGACCGCACTTGTTCCGTCAATGGAGCCGCCAAACTGGTATATGCCTACAAGTACAGCAATAATTATCACCGCCGCAGCGGCAACCTTTGTAATCGGACTTCTCAGGATATTCTCCCATAAAACAATTTTTCTTGATTGCATTAGAGTTTTGCTGAATTTCCCAGATGTTTCTTCTGCGATTTTGTGCACCTCGGCAGGTACATCTTCACCGCCTATTTCTTTCAGGATTTCTTCAATCTTTCTGTTCATTTTACTTTCCCCTATACCGTCAAATTCCCAAGCTTTGCCCTCAAATTCGCCAGAGCTTTGGATACGTTCGACCGGGCTCCGGCCTCACTGCAACCTAAGTTCCGAGCAATATCTTCATACCCCTGTTGCTCCAGGTACCGCATCACTATTGCCCTTGCCTGCTTGGGACTGAGCTGCGATATCGCTCGCCTTACATTGGCCGTTAATTCAGCATTGACTATTTTCTCCTGCGCCGCGCCATCAACGCCCACGTGGGCCTCGCTGATTTGGCCGTCCCTGCCTATTCTGTCTCGCCACGCCTTGGAATTGGCAGTCAGTGCAATACGGTAGATGTACGAGCCGGCTTTCCTGCCGTTGAGTTTCTCAACGTGCTGCCAAATCCCCAACAGCGAATACTGCATAGCCTCCGCAAAAAGCTCCTTGTCACCGGTTAGCTTCCACAGGACAGATGCCAGAAAGCCGGCATACTCGGTTTTCACCTTTTCAAATAACGCCAAGCGCTTGGAATGCTTCATTTATCAAGCTCTAATCTTCGGTAATAGCTAAACGTGTTCAGCCTGCTACTTAATAATAACAGCCATGAAATGGTTTTGTGTAAAACTTTTCCGCGAGTGCAGCAAATCAGCCCACGAAGTTAAGCCCCGTTTTCAATTAAAACACCTTCAGGCGTTCGGTAATCTCGCTGACTATATCTTCCTGCGTCTTGGAGGAGCAGTCTACCGTCAGCTGCGCATATTTTCGGTAAAGTGGTTGTCGCTTCCGGCATAGACTACGAAGAGTCTCGCCCTTCTCCATCACAACTCCCCGTGTGTATAGATTCTTAACTCGTTTTTCTATCTCCTCAAAACCAAGGTCAAGATGGACGATAACACCACCTGTTCTTAAATGGCTCATTGCCTTTTCGCTATATACGACACTTCCGCCCGTCGCAATAACGGCGTTGTTCACGTCTATACTCAAAACATGCTTTTCTTCAATTTTACAAAACGCTCCTATTCCCACCTCATCAATCATTTGCTGCAGAGCTTTATTTTCCAGGACCTGTACAAAAACATCCGTGTCAATAAAACGGCAACCCAATTCCTTGGCAAGCAGCACCCCTACCGTACTCTTACCAACGCCACACATACCGATTAAAATTATGTTACTGTCTTCCAACATATAAGTGCGCTTTTCTATCGGTTAATTTTTGATTTTGACAGCGCATCATTTAGATGCCTGCGAACCTTTGGTTCGTTGGGTTTGAGTTGCAGTGCGATGCGATAGTGCTTTATCGCTTCTGCGATTTTGCCCTGCCGTTCAAGAAGGACGCCCAGATTAAAGTGCATCTCGGCGTCGTCCGGCCGGGCATTCAGCACAATCTGAAACTCCCGTATCGCCTCGTCGAGCCTGCCTAAACCGGCAAGCGCTAAGCCCAATCGGCCGTGGATAACCACATTATCAGGTTCAATTGCAAGCGCTTTTTTGTAATACTCAGTCGCCTCGCTTAACTTTCCCTGCTGGGCCAGCGCAAAGGCCATATTGCTGAGTATATCGATATTATCCGGCCTGCCTCCCAACGCCCTGCGAAATTCGGCGACAGCCTCGTCGGTCCTTCCCTGCTTGGCAAGTAAGGTCGCCAGATTATAGTGCGCCTGTGAAAAGTTCGGCCTTAGCTCCAACGCCCTTTTATAATGTTCAACCGCCTCGTCGAATCTTCCAAGCTTATCGAGTAAAGTGCCGAGGTTGTTATGCACCTCGGGTGAATTGGGCTTTAACTCGAGCGACTTGTTAAAGTGCTCGACGGCATCGTCAAACTTGCCCGAGTCTTTAAGGACATTACCAAAATTGTTGTGCAGGACCACTACGCCCGGCGAAAATCCCAGCATATACTCATAGACACTTTCACTGTCACGCCAGTGGACCAGATAGCGCCGCGTTAATGCAAACCCGGACACGGTCAAAAGCAGAACAGCTATAATCACTATGCTTTGCCGGGCTACCTTACCGAAGTTTTTAACAGGCTCACCACCCCAGAACAAAGCGAACAAGCACCCAATTGGTAACAAAAGACCGACCATTGGAAAATACATATGCCTGTCGGCCGCAATCATAGGATGAATACCTATCACGCCAAGCGTCGGAAATATCGAAACGAAGAAAAACAGCCACCCTACAAGCACGCACTTCGTCCAGCGAAGGCTAATAAGAAGCGCCGGTATCAGCACGCACGTGCCGACGACACCGGCCAATACCATCGGCTGCGATAAATCAAACGGCTTCGGAAATGGATAATACCACGATAAGTTCGCCGGCCAGATAAAGTTGTAAAGATAAAAAACAATATTATGACAAAAGACAAAAATGACGTGAGCCAAGCCGGACTGGCCCGGCATAGTTACCGATGCCGCCCGGCTCTGTGAAATAAACGTAACGACCGCCGCCAGACCGCCGATGATAAACAAGGGCAGCTTCTCTAAAACCGCCTTCTTACCGAACCGCTTCAGCGGCCAGTAATCCAAAAGCAGTAGCAGGACCGGCATCCCTATCACGCCGGGCTTAGACAACAGCGACAACACGTACATTAGCAAACATATCACTCCGGTGAGCCGGTTGCGCCTGCGAACATAAAGAAGATAAAAGACCAGACACCATAATGCAAAAAATGCCGCCAAGACCGTCTTGCGCTCCGATATCCAGGCAACAGACTCGATAGTGATTGGGTGGACGCCGTACAGCAGCCCCGCCATTGCAGCCGGCACAGCCCGACCGAACAATAGATACAAAAAAACAATCACCAACAGACTGTTGGCAATATGCAGGGCAAGACTTGTACGATGAAACGGCCTTAAATTATCAACGCTACCTCCCATAGCACAGTCGAGCATCAGCGATATCATCGAAAGAGGCTGATAATAACCCCGCACCGTGGAGGGCTTGGAGACTTCCGCAAAAAATCGCTTTGCAGAGGTCCAGCTTGGATTCTGAACCAGCCGGTTCTCGACAAGGTACTGGTCGTCATCGAGCATCAATGCCCGAGCCGACAATCCCGGCCAGTGCGCCGCCAAAACAATGCCCCCCACCACAGCGAAGCACACGCAGAAAACAGCAACGGTGCGAGCGTCTTTTCCCTCCTTGCCGCGGCCAAGCTCGCAATCATCCTGCCTTGCCAAGATGGTGTCCTTCCCTCGAGTTTAAGCCTCGAATTTTTTGCCGGTCAGGCGTTCGTAGCCCTCGATGTACTTGGCACTGGTCTTCTGGACAATATCGTCTGGCATCTCGACACCCGGCCCGGACTTATCGAAGTTTACACTCTCAAGCCAGTTGCGAACAAACTGCTTATCGAAGCTT
>CP070830.1:515356-521019 GCA_020344865.1 Planctomycetota bacterium | reverse complement strand
GTGGCCGTGGTAGCAGCCGATGAACTTTATGATTTTGTCCCGGCCGGTACAACCACGCGCGAGGCGAACCGCGGTCATAACGGCCTCGGTGCCGGAACTGACGAAACGGACTTTTTCGACTGAGTCGATTGCGGCGGTTATCATTTTTGCAAGCTGAGTTTCAAGCTCTGTTGGTATTCCGAAGCTGGTTCCTTTGGCCATTACTTTCTTGACGTGGTCGAGGACGTATCTATTGGCGTGGCCGAGTATCATAGGCCCCCAGGAGAGACAGTAATCGATGTATCTTTTGCCGTTGGCATCGTAGATGTAAGGGCCCTTTGCCTTTTTGACGAATATTGGGCTTGCGTGAACGGCCTTGAATGCTCTGACTGGGCTGTTAACGCCGCCGGGGATGACTTTTGCGGCGCGGCGGAACAGGTTAAGGTTTTTATTGTTACTCATTTAAGTTCCCTGCAGGACCTCGGCGTCGATGTTGTGCTTTTTAGCTTCGGCCTGAGTTGGCGGACCAAGGGCGTAGACTTTGATGCGTGGCAGGGGCGGGCCAAATCTTTTTACGAAGGCACGAACGGTTGAGCTGCTTGTAAAAAGTATCCGGTCAATATAATCGAAATCGACATCAGGCGGGTCTATCTCAACGGTTTTGTATATGGTGAGCTTTTCGATTTCAGCCCCCATGTTGACCAGGCCATCCGGCAATTCAGCCGAGGCTATATCAGACTGGGGGAGCAAGAACCTTTTATTTCTTATGTCGATGGAACTGAACTTCTCGAGCAGGCCTGCGCTTGATTCGTTGTCCGGGACCATATCGGCCACGATTCCGAACTCGGTGAGGGTCTCGGCGGTGGTTTTGCCGATTGCGGCGATTTTTACAGAGGCGAGGGCCCTGGCGTCGGAGCCGAGGGCGTTTAACCTTTTGAAGAAGAATCTTACTCCGTTTGCGCTGGTAAATACGAGCCAGTCGAACGAGTCGAGGTGTTTCAGCGTCCGGTCGGCGCGATAATAGTCGTTAAGGGGGACGCAGTCGATTATCTGACGGTGTACGATGGTTCCGAGGTGCTTGTACTTTTCCGGGTGCATACCGAGAACGAGTACTCTCGGTTTCTCGGAGAACCAGTTTAGGGTTTCGTGGAGTTCTACGACTTTGCCCACGACAAAGACGGCCGGGGGCTTTAGGTTTTCCTTCCGGACTGTCTCGACGAAGTTTTCCAGGGTGCCGGTGATTACCTTCTGGTTGTAGCAGGTTCCGTTTTGTATGGCGGCGATTTTGGTATTGCCCGGCCAGCCGGCATCGATAACAGACTGTATGATTTTCTGGATGTTGGCGACACCCATGAGGAAGATGAGTGTGTCGGCCTTTGGTATTTCAATCGGCTGGTCGTCTTTTCGATGTCCGGTTATGACGGCGACGCTGGACGCATAATCACGGTGGGTAGCTGGAATCCCTGCGTAAGACGGGGCGGCAATTGCGCTGGTTATTCCGGGGACGAGTTCAAAATCTATTCCGGCGTCGAAGCAGGCCTGGGCCTCCTCAGCACCTCTTCCAAAGAGGAACGGGTCACCGCCTTTTAGACGGACGATGGTGTTATTTTGTTTGGCCTTTTCGACGAGGAGCTTGTTTATTTCGGGCTGCGGTATAGTGTGTCGGCCGGCTGATTTCCCGACCGAGATTAATTGGGCGTTTGGCCTGGCGAGCTTCAGCAGTTCCGGCGGTATCAGGTGGTCATAGAGGATGACATCGGCCCGGCATATCAATTGATAGCCCTTCAGGGTGATTAATTCGGCGTCGCCCGGACCCGCACCTACAAGATAGGCCTTTGCCTGCGGCATATTGGCTCTTTTCGCATCAGTCTTTGGTTTTAGTTAGGTTGATTTTCGATTATACATAGCGGTTTGGTGCGTTTCGGTCAAGCGAAAAGAGGCGACCATTATGGGTAGTGTCAGGCGTCGTTGTTAGGGCGGAATTAGCCTTTGTTTTTATTTCTTTGCCGATATAATCGGTTTCATGAAAAACGCGCTACTGAGTGAGCTTTTCGAGCAGATGGCGGACATAATGGAGATACTCGGCGAGGACCGATTCCGCATCAACAGCTACCGCAAGGTGGCTCGCATTATTTCCGATATGCCGAGCGACGTCGAGATGGCGCTGGCGACGGGCCGGTTGGCGGAGACACCGGGCATCGGTAAATCAAGCCTCGCAAAGATAGAAGAATTTCTAAAGACGGGCACTATAACCGCCCATAAGGAACTTCTTAAGAAAATCCCGCCGACGCTGCTGGAGCTGCTTACGATACCGGGGATGGGGCCAAAGGGCGTTAAGGCGATATACGAGAAATTAAAGGTAACAAGCATTGCCGAGCTAAAGGACGCGATTGCGAGCGGGGCCGTCGCTGAACTGTCCGGTTTTGGCGATAAGAAGGCGGCCGGGATAGCAAAGGGGATTGAATTTCTGGAGAGAGCTACGGGGCGGATACGGCTTGACCAAGCGTTAGAAGCGGCGGACTTGGTGATTGCCGAACTGGAAGGGCTCGCGGGGATTCAGAGAATGCAGGAGGCGGGGTCGGTGCGGCGGCGGGCGGAGACCATCGGCGATGTTGACATACTTGTGGCAGCGAATAAGGGAAAGCGAATTATCGAAGCATTTACAAAGGCCCCATTTGTGCAGGAGGTACTCGCGGCGGGGGCGACGAAAGGCTCGGCTATGATTCGGACCGAGAGCTGTCCAGTGCACGTCGATGTTCGCGTGGTGCCCCGCGAAAGTTTCGGAGCGGCGGCGCAGTACTTTACGGGGTCAAAACAACACAATGTGCGCTTAAGAGAGATAGCTGTAAAGGCGAAGTTGAAGTTGAATGAGTACGGGCTTTTTAAGGGTAAGAGAACGATTGCGGGGGCGGTCGAGGAGGAGATATATCAGAAACTCGGCCTCGATTATATTGGCCCGATGCTGCGTGAAGACCGTGGAGAAGTGGAGGCTGCCAAGAATCATTGCCTGCCTGAAGCGGTCGAGTCGGAGGACATTAAGGGCGACCTCCATGTTCACACAAACGCCTCAGACGGCAACTGTGACATATCCGAGCTTGCCAGGGCCGCGAAGAAGCTGGGGTATAAATATATTTGTGTTACGGACCACTCGAAGTCCTCCGCAATTGCAAGTGGGCTGTCGCCCAAGGAGCTGGGCAGGCAGATTAAGCAAATCCGCAGGCTCAACGAACAGTTAAAAGGGATAACAATCCTGGCCGGGACCGAAGTTGATATCCTTGCTGACAGCTCTCTGGATTTTGATAACAAGTTGCTTGCGGAGCTGGACTTCGTTATAGCTGCGATACATTCGGGTCTGGCCAGCCCGCGCGAGAAGGTAACCACCCGTACGTTGAAAGCGATGGACAATCCGTATGTTCACTGCATCTCGCACCCGACGGGACGGCTCATCGGGCAGCGCGAGGCTATGGATATCGATATTGCAGCCGTAGTGAAACATGCCGCCGAGACAGGCACCGCGCTGGAGGTGAACGCAAATCCGTGGCGTCTGGACCTGAAAGATACGCACTGCAAGATGGCGATTGAGGCGGGGGTCAAGCTTGCCATCGGGACCGATGCCCACAGCATTGAGCAATTAGGGCTGATGGGCTTCGGGGTGGCGACGGCAGCGCGAGGGTGGGCGACGCAGGCGGATGTGCTGAATACGCTCTCGGCCGAGAAAATGAAGAGCTGGGCCGCGAGCAAGAGGAAACGTTGAGCAAACAGACGCAAACAAGTGGCAGAGTATGTCATTGAAATCCGCTAAGATACTGGTTACGGGCCTGCCGGGCTGCGGCAAAACAACGGCCGTAATGCAAATCATAGAGAGGCTCGACTGCCAAAAGGCAGCAGGCTTCTATACCGAGGAGATTCGGGAGGGTAGTACGCGCAAAGGCTTCCGCTGGATTGAGCTGGATGGAACAAGCGGGGTGCTGGCCCACATTGATATCAAAGGGCGTTTTAAGGTTGGCAGATATGGTGTGGACGTCGCAGGCTTTGAGGAGCAGGTAGTTCCGATGTTGGACCTGGAGCGGGAGGGGACTGAGCTGTTTATCATTGATGAAATCGGCAAGATGGAGTGTTTGTCCGGAAGATTTGTCGGTGCGGCACGGAGGCTGTTCGAATCTGACAAGAGTGTGTTAGCTACGGTCGCGCAGAAAGGCGGCGGGCTGATTTCTGAAGTGAAGCGCGACCCGGATGTGAAACTTTTTACCTTAAAGCGTGGGAGTTTTGATAAAACAATCGCTGAGATTTTGGAAGTTTTGTCTATTTTAAAAAGGCAGTCTTAGTTTATCAGCAAAACCTTATTGGGAGAATTGCAGATGTCAAACATGCTATCATGCAGAGTCGCGGGCGTGGATGGGTGTAAAAAAGGCTGGGTCGTTGCAGTTGCGTCAGTGATGTCGGAAGGGGACGAGTGTTCTTTCGGGCTGAAGCGGTTTTTTGTGGCGAGGGACTTTGCTGAAGTACTTTCGGAAACGGGCGAGTGCGAATTAGTCTGCGTCGATATTCCGATTGGCTTAAGTGACGGCGGCAAGCCACGCGAATGTGATATTGCAGCACGAAGGGTGCTTGGCGGCAAGCGGGCGAGCAGTGTATTTACGGCACCGGTCAGGGCTTGTCTTTCGGCGGGAGATTACGAGGCAGCCAGCGCAATCAGCTATGAATACTCCGGTAAAAAGTTGAGCAAGCAAAGTTTTGCGTTGTTTGAGAAGATTAGACAAGTGGATGACTTAATGACGCCGGCGCTTCAGAGCCGTGTGCGAGAGATGCATCCGGAAGTTTCATTTTTGGTGCTGAACGGGGGAGATGCAATTCAACAATACAAGAAGACCGTTCCCGGCCAAGCGTGTCGTTATGGGTTGCTTTTCAAAATCTTTACGGAGTTGGACGGCGTTTTGGCTGAGTCGCCTGCAAGTGGTTTCGGGATGGATGATGCGCTAGATGCGTTAGTGGCAGCGTGGACGGCGGGTTTGGTAGTTGGGGGAAGAGGCAGGACGTTGCCGGATGAGCCTGAGCTTGACGGGAAGGGTCTGAGGATGGAAATTGTCTGTCCCGATACTGAGGGCCCTGTGCTAGAGCAGTCCGGCGTGCAACGGCATTGGTGGTAATGTTGTAGTTCGGGGTGCAAGTATGTAGACAAGATTAGGTCGTGCAGATATGATGAAAGCGGATTGGGATGATACAGGTTTGGATTTCGTATGGGCATGATAATAAAACTTCCTGAGCCTGACCGAAAAGGTTCGCTTGCGCTGGAACAGGCTATAGCAGTCAGGCGGTCCCGACGGGAATTTTCGGCGAAGCAGCTTACAATCGAGCAAATAGGCCAACTGGCCTGGGCGGCTCAGGGGCAGGACGCACGGAGGGGCTATCGCACAGCACCCTCGGCGGGTGCGACTTATCCGTTAGAGCTTTTCGTGGTGACGGGTGATGGTTTTTTTCACTATTTACCCGGTGAGCATTCACTTGAGAAGCTGAAGGAACAAGACCTGCGCGGCGAACTTGCCTTAGCAGCTTGGGGACAGGAATTTGTAGAAGCTGCACCGCTGACACTGGTGTTTGCGGCCCGGTTCAGCAGGACGACGGGTCGGTACGGGCAGCGGGGGACTCGCTATGTTTATATGGAGGCGGGTCACGCCGCAGAGAAT
>CP070830.1:512633-515256 GCA_020344865.1 Planctomycetota bacterium | reverse complement strand
GGGTTTAGTCTTCTCGAATACTATCATTAAGGCGACGCCGAGGATGATGAATAGAACACTGATGATTTGTGAGATTGTTATGCCGTCAAATTCGAAGGGGTTATCATCGCGGACGAATTCGAGGAAGAAGCGGACTATACCGTAAAGAATGAACATAAGGGCACAATTGCAACCGGGTTTAGTAAGGAATTTTCTGGGATTTGCAGAATATCGGGCTTTTTGTCCCCGCCGCCAGAACAGATAAAGGATTAGTGCCAACAGAACGCAAGCGGCTGATGAGTACAACTGTGTTGGGTGAACAGGCAGGCAGCGATAAGGGCCTTTATCAACCATGTGCTTTTGCTCTGAGGTGAGCCGGTCATAGGGTTTCAGGTCGGGGTACCACTGGCCGTCTGTGCCGAGATAACCGAAAAAATCGGCGGGCAGCTCCAACTGAGGGTCGGGTCTGTTTCTATCGAGATTGGGATGGGCCTGAGAATGGTACGCCGGCGAGTGGGTGAGTATAGGGTGGTGGTATGGGAAACGGACGGCCCAGGGAAGGCTGGTTGGCTTTCCGAAGCAGTCGCCGTTTAGAAAACAGCCGATTCTGCCGAAGACAAGCGCGAGCATCAGGCCAATGGCGAGGATATCGAGGTAGCGGCGAATGGGCAGCTTGTGGTACCAGAGATAGATAAAGATGACGGATATCGCCAGGAGGACCCCGCCCAAGAGCTCGACACCGCCCCGCCAGATGGCGAATACGGAGAGCAAGTCGTGTTTAAATTTATAGAAATAGTGAATTACAAAGAAGAGACGCGATCCCACTACTCCGGCAATGAGGGAATAAAGGGCGGCATTAGTAATATACTGTGGGTTGGGTGTGATATCGCGGCTGAGGCGTCTTATTACCCATACGGCCATCAGGAAGCCGACGACCATCATCAGACCATAGCTCGGTACGGTCAAATGAACGAAGGGTATTTCGAAGAGCTTAGGATGCATTAAGTTTGTACCTTGTCGGTCGTCGCACGTGCCTAATGGGGCGCAGGCATTGCTATACGGTATCCTTTACCTTCTTATCTTTGTCGAGAACAATTGCTTTTTAATATTTTTACAAGCATAAGTAGTGACTCTTGCCCCGTTCGTTTACGCAACTGGATGCACTTGCCAAGTGCCTATTGGGGCATAATTATACACTACTGAGGGCCGACGTCCACCAGTATGTTGTCGATGAGCCTTGCCTGACCGAGCTTGACGGCCACCGCTGCGAGGACCTTTCTGTCGATGGAGTCGATTTGTTCCAAGGTTTCAGCGTCAAGGATGTTTACGTATTCTATTTCCATTGCGGGGGCGCGGCTCAATATCTGGCGCATTTCGGCGATTATTGATTCGGTATCGGTTACGCCGCCGCCAACCAATTCTTCACACTTTCGGAGGGACTGGTATATCAGTGCGGCGTCCTTTTTCTGCTGAGCGGTCAGATACTGGTTTCTGCTGCTTACCGCCAGACCATCAGGCTCACGGATTGTGGTACAGACGACGATTTGGAGGGGCATATTGAGGTCGGCGACCATTTTTTTGATAACGATGGCCTGCTGGCCGTCCTTTTGTCCGAAGTAGGCGACATCGGGCAGGACTATGTTAAAGAGCTTTGCGCAGACGGTGGTGACTCCTCGGAAGTGGCCCGGCCGGAACCTGCCGCACAGCGGCTCGGTTAATTTGTCCACGGTGACCCAAGTGAGGTTAGCTGTGCCATACATCTGCTCGGTAGTCGGAGTAAAAACAAGGTCGACGCCCGTCTTTTCACAGATTTCGAGGTCGGTCTCCAGAGGACGAGGATAATTTTCGAGGTCTTCGCCGGGGCAGAACTGCGTGGGATTTACAAAGATGCTGACCACGACAAAGTCGCAGTCCTGGACGGCCCTTTCGATAAGCGCGATATGGCCGATGTGAAGCGCACCCATTGTGGGGACCAGGCCTATCTTCTTACCCTGGCTGCGAGCGGCTTTTACCTTTTCTCTCACCGAGGTTGTGGTTTCTGCAATTTCCATTACTCTGCTATATAACTTTTTATCTGAGTTGCCAAGTGTTCAATATCAGCTTGCTTGGTGTAGTCCAAGCTGGATGCCGGGATACGGATAACAGGACAGGTTTTCCAATCGGCGAAGAGGTGCTCGTAATCGGCATTGAGGGCTTTTAAGAACTCGGGTTGGATTTTCTGCTCGTAGGGACGGTTGCGCCTGTGGATGCGCTGGAGGCAGTTTTCTACGGAATCGGTCAGATATATAGCCAAGACGGGTTTGGATATGTTAGGCACGACCGGCGAGTAAATTCGCTCGTACAAGGCAAGCTGCTTGGTGCTTAGCAGGCGTCTTGCGTAGATTAGCTCTTTATCAAAGACATAATCGCTTATGGCAATCTGGCCGGGCTTTAGTGCGTTGTGATTTAACTGGGTTATTCTGCTGGTCAGAAAATATAGCTGCGAATCCAGAGCGAGCTCTCGATTTCCGGCGTAGACGTCCGGCATATAGGGGTTTTTATCGTAAGCCTCGTAGAGGGCTTCACAGCCGAGCAAGTCGGCGAGCTTTTCTGTGAGGGTGGTTTTTCCGACGCCGATGATGCCGGCTATGCTTATGAGCTGGGG
>CP070830.1:508284-512533 GCA_020344865.1 Planctomycetota bacterium | reverse complement strand
TATCGGGCCACCCGCAACAGTCGGCTGGGCGATTGTTGATGGTCCGGAAGTTGACGTGTCATCGCGTTCCGCGGCGGGCATCAGCTTCGTTGGGGATGTTACACCTGTAGGGCACTTACTGCAGTTAACCGCAGCTATCGCAGGATGCACTGCTGAGGCATCTAAAGCGGCCGAGCTCGTTATAATCGATACGCCCGGCTTTATAGACGGGTCGGCGGCCAAGGCTTTATGGTGGACGGTCCAGCGGATATTACGGCCGGACTCGATTCTGGCAGTGGAAAATGAAAATGAACTGAACGATATCATTAGCGGCTTGCGCCGTTTTGAGGGACGGATAGAGAGGATTAAATCTGCGGCAAAGATTGCGAAAAAATCACCCGAGTCAAGGCGGAACTACCGGCGAAAGCAATTCAGGAAGTACTTTGAAAACTATTGTGTTTATGATATTAGCCTGAGTGAAGTGGCTGTTCAGCCGGGTATGAATTTGAATCGGAGCGGTTTTATTCAGCGGCTTGTCGGACTAAGGGATGCAAAGGGCAGGGACATCGCTATGGGTGTGATAGCAGACTGGCAGGAGGACAAGGACATTGCGGTAATCAGGGCACCAAAGATTGATATCCAGCAGGTTCGTTGTCTTGTCATCGGAGATATCTCAGCAGATTTAGGCGAGCGATAGTATGGCTACTGTATTTATTGACGGCAGTACGGGCGAAGGGGGAGGTCAAATCCTGCGAACGAGCCTGGCGCTATCCTGTATAACAGGAAGGGACTTACATATTGAAAACATTCGGGCCGCTCGGCGTAACCCGGGTCTGGCCAAGCAGCATCTAAGCTGTGTAAAGGCCGCTTGTGAGATTTGCAGCGGCCGAGCCAAGGGGGCCACTCGAGGCTCGATGGTGCTGGATTTTGAGCCCGGGCGTGTGGAAAGCGGCAATTTTGATTTTGACATTGGCTCGGCGGGCTCGGCCACTTTGGTAATTCAAACGGTTCTGCCCGCCTTGTTTTTGGCCGGCGAGGCTTCGACGGTTACAGTTACCGGCGGCACGCACAATCCGATGGCCCCGCCGTTCGACTTTCTCTGCGAAACATTCCTGCCCGCTATCGGCGCGGGTGGCTTCCGAGGCAGTTGTAAGCTTCTAAAACACGGTTTCTATCCTGCCGGAGGGGGCAAGATAACTTTTGAAATTCGGCCAACGGAAAAACGGTCACAGGAAATATTCAATCTTTGTGAGGCAAGTAAGAAGTTTCAAATAAAGTCACGCATATACACTGCCAAGCTTGCGGAGCATATTGCGCAGCGTCAGGAGAAGCTATTAGAACAGAGCAGTCTTGATATCCAAGATATTGAGCACATCGAAGTTACGGATTCGGATGGGCCGGGGAATTGTGCCATGATTTGGATTAGCAACAATGAGCGGACGACAGTATTCACTGCATTCGGAATGCGAGGCAAGCCGTCACAGGAAGTAATTAGCGAGGTAGTCAGTTTGGCTGGGGATTTCTTAGCGAGCGGTGCTGCTATTGATCATTTTTTGGCCGACCAGCTTTTAATCTACATGGCGCTTTCGAAGACCGGCTGCTACACGACCAACAAGCTTTCGACTCATCTGTTGACAAACGTGGAAATCATAAAGAAGTTTCTTGATGTTGATTTTAGCATAGAAGAGGACGGCTCGGTCTGCAGGGTTTCGTACCAGCCTGTTTAAGACGGGCAAAGATTTTTTAGCTGTTGCCGCTTAATTTATCAGGAGTCAGAATCGTCTGGCTGTTCGGGCTCTTGTTCTTCTTCGAATAACTCCGAGAATTGCTTCGTTAGATTATCCGCCTTGTAGTCGGAAATCTCGTAGACCCAGCCGGTGTGTTTTGCTGAGAACTCGTCCGCCTTATCTCTTGCCAGGAGCTTAGCTTCCTTTTCCTTTAACTGCTCCTCCGACTCGACGCCTTTATCCTTTGTAACCGGTGTTTCATCCGTAAATTCCACCCGGCAGGCCACATAGGTCTTATCGTCCTTTTGAGCAATATCGACGGTATAAACAGTCGAATCCTTCAGCCGGCAAATAAATTGCCCATCGAAATTCAAATCATCGGCGGCTGTTCGTTTCATAAAATCGTCAAACCTGAAGCTCGTCAAGGCGTCGAAGACGCGCCTGACATCGGCGAGTTTTTGCTTTTTGCCCTCGGGGGGATTTTCAAGTATGACACCGCCATTTTGTGCCCGGAGCGTATATGATTCATTGTCGGCGGTAACAGTAACCGATTCAATTTCCTCGCGCTCCAGTGAGATAAGCTCAGTATCAATGTAATCTATCGCCCGGTCCCTAATCCAGGGGGCGTCTTCTGTTGCGTAGACTTTGTTGCTCGTTGCCAACCTCACATATGTACCTCGGCCCTGCTCCTTGAATTTTCCTATAATGACACCAATCAGCAGGGAGGAATCGGGCTTGAAGAATTTAACAGCACTGCGGGCATCATCTTCGGTGACGCCGAGGGCCTGGTGGTTTGCAGGGTCGTCGGTATAAAGCTCATCGGTTTTGATGTCGAGGCAGGAAGTAATAAGCTCGTTTATTTGGCCGGCGTCGGCGGGGTAATTGTCCTTATCGGCAACCACAAACTGTCCGCCGGCGCGCTTGAGGGTAACCGTGCTTTCGGTTGAGCCCAAGACGATGCTACCTATGTCGACGGGGTCGAGCCCCTGGATAAGGTATCGCGGCCCAGTGGCCTCCGTGGAGGGTCTGTTGGAAATGCGAGACTGGAGAACCGCCCATAGGACCATAACAACTGCAAAAGCACCTAATACAGCAAGTTTTCGGTTAGTCATTACAAACTCCTGCACAACTGTCTAAACAAGCAACTTGTCACGCGTCACTGGCGTGACTGATGTAATGCCTCTTTCTAGCGCTGCGGTGAATCCCCAACACTATTGCGATGACCAGTATGACCGCCGGCGCCATCAGCATATTAAAGTTCCGGAGCATATTTCCGAGATGCTCGATGCGTTCGCGCCTTTGCATCTTAACCTCGCGCAATCGGCGCTTGGCCTGATGTATTTTGAGCTCGAGGTCCTGCTTTTTCTGCAGGATGGAGCTTCCTATAACCTCTTGTTGGCCTTCCTGGGCGGAAGATACTATAGAGCTCAGCTCATTCTGAAACCCTGCGATCTCGGCATTAATTCTTGCTTCTTCTTCTGCGGTTTCGGCTTCAGCCTGCTTTTCGATTTCCTCGATGACGACGAACGACCTCCTGAAGCTGCCGCGCGACCTGACCGAAATCAGGTCGCTGGAGCCCTGCAGGTCGTCAATCGCATTAAGCATCAGGGTGCTGTTGTCTCCGACTACGACCTTGCCGAAGAAGAAATCCCGGTAGGCAAGTGTATCACTTATGAAGTCCACGTCGGCAAACACCACGACAACACAGTCTTCAGCAGACTCGGTCAGGCCTGTGATGCGCTTCTTTATTTTCTTAGTTTTCTTTTCGTCAGATGATTCTTCGGGGTCTTCAGCAGACTCATCGTCGGGTACCTGGACTTCGATTTCAATACCCTCGGGGAAACTGGTGGTGAATTTACCGGTGACCCTATAAGCCATCGCCACAGGCTCGGTACCATCAACGAACTTATCCATAAGTCTGGACGGCTCCAACATCGCCAATTCAAACGGACTGCTTATAGACCAGCTGTTACCCGCACTTGTCGTGGTTATAATGGGTGTTCGCCGGATGTCTTCTGCCTGGTCTTTATTCGGGTCTGAGACCTGCTTCAAAACACCCGGAAAGAGAAATCTAACTTGGTTCAGTTCCGCTGTAATGACATTTTCGGAGTTGAAGCAGTCGGGGGGTGAAAGATTAAGAAAACCGATAATCTTCTCAGGTCTCGCATTCGGCGTTATTGACGTGCTGAGCGCAAGACCGCGGTCACCGGCAAAGGTATTTTCGGGCATCTCAAGACCCCAGGTTCTCAAGAGACGGTTGAGGTCGGAGCCCGGCTTCGAGGGCGCGCCCATTTGCAGCTCCCTTCGCTCCTGCTCGTCGGTGAAACAATGGGGGTCGACACAAACAATGGTTCTGCCACCTTTGAGCACAAACTGGTCGATGGCAAAAAGGGTCTGGTCTGACAGGTCCTTAGGGTGCATAACCAAGAGGATATCAACGTCCTTAATCTCGTTGACATCCGTAGCGACGCTTGCGACCTCGTATCGCTGTCTTAGCTGCTCGACGAATGTCCAAGGCGGCCTTGGCCTCTGACCCTGCATCC
>CP070830.1:504646-508184 GCA_020344865.1 Planctomycetota bacterium | reverse complement strand
GCAGAAAATGCTGAGCAACATAGGATTCAGGAAGAACATTCCGCTGACGCCGGAAATGTTAAGCGACAAAGGTAAAATAAATATCGTGCCGATGTGGTTTCCAGCGCGGAAAGCGGACGGGACACCAGCTTCGTTTGTTGATGACAGCGCCAATGAAGTGTTAGGTATTCCTTACTACGATGACCCGGACCTTCCTGTGGATAACGGTGACGGGACTTTCACGTATGACGAACCGCAGTTAATAAGGACAGCGCAAGAGGCGAAGCCGATCGTTGTTATCTATGTTGATGAGAATCTACAGACTGGGGCAGATGATGTGTTTGCCGCTGTCTCGCGTGACGACGGCAATACGTGGCAGCGCACGAACATATCGCGGATGTCCGACAAGTCGTCTTTTACCTTAGCCAACGGCGAGATTTACTACGGTCATTGTAAGAAGCCGGTGTTCCAGGTTAAGGACAACAGGATTTTCGTGGCGTGGACGAGCAAGTATGTCGGAGTCGGCGAAGAAACCAGCACGGAACATGAGGACCCAAATGATGAGGCCTCCGAGGAGGATATCTGGGGTGTAGGCGGCAGACAGGGCTCGATAGATTATACCAGCGAAGGTTTGCCTGAGATTGGCGAGGTTCCTTACAGCGCTGTGTGGGTTGCCCGTGGAACAATAGTTACGGAGGACATGCTGGCAGAACCTCCGTGGGATACGTTAGATACGACGGGTGAGGCGCACTATTCGGCGGGTGATATTGTATGGTTTGCTCCGGAGAGACTGACTTCGGGCAGACGCGACGCCTTCCAGCTGATGTGTGCGGGCGCAACTAATGCCGGATTCGCTGCTACGTGGCAGGAAGACCCGGACGGTCTGCGTCCGGGAGAAGGCGCCGGGCCGGGCTCCGGCTGGAGCGGAGCAATCACCAGTCACAAGACGGACATCTGGTACAGCTATGTTGCGTGGGAAGATTTTGCAGCGGTTGACGCCAACGAAGACGGCTGCGATGACAGCACACATGACCCTAATGGCGGGACACACGACCCCAATGGCGGGACACATGACCCTAATGGCGGGACACACGACCCCAATGGCGGGACACATGACCCCAATGGCGGGACACATGACCCAAACGGCAGCACACATACGTGCGATGACAGCACGCATGATTCCAGTGACCCCAATCATGTCTGCGATGACAGCACACATACAAACGACAGCGGCGCCGGCGGCAGCGGCGGACAGGGCGGCCACACTGATTCACATACGGCGCTTGAGACATTGGTTCCGATGTCGCTGCCGGTAAGGCTTTCGGACAATGATGCAGTTAACACGGACAATATTATGGTGGAACTCGATGCTGACGGATATCCCATCAGGGACGCCAACGGGAACTTTATTCCCATTATGGAGGTTGAGCCTGACGGCACGGTCCGGAAAGCCGGTTCGCACAGCTATGGTTATTTGTTAGAGGGCCTCTGGAACGGGACGGACCTTTACGAAAAGATTAATAATCATGGTGAACTCAAGAGGGTTATTATCACGACGGACGGCAGGCTGCTCGACGGCAACACAGGCGCATCAAGGCCGAATATTTTCATGCAGACCTATACGAAGTCTGACGGCACGAAGAGCGCATGGGCCGTGGTCGTATACGAGGAGAGCAAGGGTATGGGTTATGGTCCGCCCGGAGGCGAAGACCATACAGATGTTACGGCCGCAGTCTACACAGAAGGTGGCAGCACGGGGCACGACCCGAACGGCGGCTGCGGCGGTGAGGACCCGAACGGCGGCCACGAAGACCCGAACGGCGGCTGCGGCGGGCATGAAGACCCGAACGGCAGCGATGAGAATCATGATGACCGATACGCGTGCGCATCTGACATCGGGAAAAACATCATATACCACAGCTTCGACTTTAAGAATCCGGACCTTGTCAGCGGCGGAAACATATTAAATCTGCCCGAGACCGACGCGAACGGCGATCCCATTTATTTAGTTGAAGGTCCTTATCTGGGTTCTGATGCGAACGGTAATCCAATTCCCAATCCCAATGAAGGCCAGCTCGTGCTTGACTACAAGGGCGACCCGCTGTTAGCGTATGAAAACGCCCGTCGGGTTCGTATAATCATGCAGCCCAAGAGCAATATGGGAGCATCAAAAACAGTTCTTCTGGCCATCTACAGGGAAGGCGAAGAAGGCAAGGGTGCTTCGGCCGATATAATGGTGCGTCGTTGTGTCGCCGCCGGTTCGGGCAATCCCTACGCATTCTCGAATTTCGTGCCGGGGACCCAGAACTTAAGCAGCATGAGCTTTTACGACCCAGGGCTGCTCAATCCTGAGTCCGACGATGTTACTAATCCCGCGGTAAATGACTGGATCTGGATAAACCCGTATCGGGAGCCCAATGCAGTCGGCGACGGGGTAAAGGTAATAAGATGGACACAGACGGCAGAAAACCTTTCGGACGGCTCAGGCAGCAATCCTTACGAGGACGCTCGTGCACATCGAGGGCAGATTCGAGGAGATTTCGTGGTGGTCGGTTACTGCTGGACCGCAAACTGGGCTGCAGCTTCGCACGGATGTGACAAATACGACTTCTACATTCGTCGGTCTTTCGACGGCGGAGCGAGCTGGACAACAGACCCATCTGCAAGCGGCGATACCGAGCACGTCGACGTCTATATCGACCCTGACGGGCTGCTGGGATGGGACATAACCGACGGCAACAGTATTGCGGATGACGAGATAGAGCCGACAAAGTACTATGAAGTGGCCACAACATACGCTGCGGGCGTATTCGAGCCGGCACGTAACCTGTCTGTACTAAAGAACCATAAGGTCAGCGTGGGTGAGCCACGTCTGTTCGCCACTCCTGGGACCATCAAGGACCCCAACACGGGCGCGTGGACGGGCATAGCAGAAGATAAGCAGAACAAGAACGTGTTCTACGTGGCGTACGGTACTTCGACGAACCTGGCGGAAGAAGGAAAGTTTCCGGAAGACCTATACTGGAGCTTTACAACCGACAAGGGTACTTCCTTTAAGGAATACAGCTGGGTGTTGAATCCTGACATTGCCGGGGACTATCCCGGACAAAAGGTGGTAACGACGTGGGACTTCCTCGCGAAGGGTGAACCCGAGCAGAGCGAAGCACAACTTCGAATGACGCCCGACGGTTCGCGCCTATACTCCTGCTGGCTCGAAGAAAGCGACGAAGGCAGTGATATAATGTTCAGAAGGATTTGCAACAGATAAGTAACAACCGCCGGCAGAAACAGCAGAAGGTCCGCAGCAAAGAAGGGGCCGGCTGAAGGGCTTGGCGGCAGGTGAAGGAATGATGGTTTGGTACTAAATGATACGAGACGAGTTGGACTGATGGTAAGAGTAATCGGAGCGGCGCTGCTGGTACTGCTTCTCGGCAGCGCTGCTTACGGGCAGCTGACGCTTAAGGACATAGAAAAGCTACGAAAAAAAGGCGAGGTGAAAGGGTGGACCTTTACGGTGGGTCTTAACCCTGCGACGCAATATTCGCTTGATGAGCTGTGC
>CP070830.1:501657-504546 GCA_020344865.1 Planctomycetota bacterium | reverse complement strand
GTATGGGCTGACAGTCAGGGCGGCGACTTCGAGCCGACATACAGCCTAATTGCCGACATGGGCCAGAACGTCGATATAGCGGTTGCCTGCGGTGATATTGCCGCGGGTGAGCTTAATAGTTATTTGGCCGTAAGACTCTATTTCCTGGACCGAGTCGCCGCAAATCTCGGCCCCGCATCCGTCCCGTACTACGTCGCATGGGGTAATCACGACATACAAAACGGCAACGCCTATGATTTTGCCGACCACCCCACTGAACCGGGCAATTTCTCTTTTGACTACTCCGGCTGCCACTTCACCTGCATCGTCGATGACTACAAAAGGGATTATGCCTGGATTGAAGCCGACCTCCATCAGGCCGTCGACAACAACGCAAGGCACATCTTTGTCTTCGTGCATCGCCCGCCGTATTGTGAGCTTTGGATAGACGGAGAGGAGGATTTCAGGGAAAGGCTCGTCCCCTTGCTCGAGCAGTACGGTGTCGATGCCTGCTTCAGCGGACACACGCACGAATACGAACGCGGTTTCCTCAACGGTGTGTACTACTGTATTACCGGTGGCGGCAGTTGGCTCGACCTCGAAGAGCCTCTGATTTACGACTGGCCGCATATGACGGTCGGCGGATACCACGACCTCGGCCCTGACGTTCGCGCCGGCCTCGTCAACGAGTACGTCCGGGTAGACGTAACCGACTCCGGATGGACCGCCACCATGATACCCTTCTATTCCGATGGTACTCGAAGGACGGACGTCACCGACTCCTTTGGCGTTTCGACGCCTCCGTAGTTACTTACGTCCGCGGGCCTCACCCCCCATCATTTAGGCCCTTGTCCCTCGCTCCTGCTGCTCGTAAAACGCCGCCCGTGACACAGAAAACACCATCCGCGACCTTTACCTGCCTGTGCTGAGCCAAGCCGAAGGAACCGTAATCGACGAGCCTGTCTCCCTTTATACCGCAAGCAATACACCTCTGCCTGGCCGCTCGCTAACCGTTTGCAACCTCCTCCGGCCGACCGCCCTCCTCAATCGCAGATATCTTCTTCACCCTCCTTAGGTGTCTGCCGCCGCTAAACTCAGTCTCCAACCAAACCTCCACAATCTTTCGTAGAAGAACCTCCCCAATCTGGTCGCCTGAGATACAGAGCACATTGGCATCATTATGGTCACGCGAAATCTGCGCAGTCAGTTCATCGTGGCACAAAGCAGCCCTGATGCCCTTTATCTTGTTCGCCGCTATGCTCATTCCAAGCCCGGTTGCACAGACCAGAATTGCCCTGTCGGCTCCTTTCCCTGACACCGCCAGCGCTGCCGCATACGCCTGATCCGGGTAATCCACAGGGTTACTGTCCATGGTACCAATATCAACGCAGTCATGTCCCAATTGCGTTACTATGGCCTTGATTAGCTGCTTAGCTTCAAAACCGCGATGGTCACTTCCGACTACTATCTTCATAACACAAGTTCACTAACTCTTTTCTTTACAGCCTCTTCTATTAATCCGGCACACTTGTCATAAACCTGCTGGGGCTGGCCTATCGGGTCGCCTATTTCCTTATTCTGCGCCAACAAAACACACTTTGCGGCGCTTTCTGGACCAAAGGCTGCAATTCGCTCACAGTGCATCTGACCCATCGCAAATATAAAATCGCTCTTTTCAACAAGCTCCGGGGTTAATGCACTGCTTGTGTGCCCTTTTATGTCAATCCCCTTGGCCGCACATGCTGCTATCGCTTCAGGGCTTGCCGGCATTCCAGATACGCCCATTACGCCAGCCGAAACCACCTTATAACCCATTTCTTCGAGTTGGTCAACCTTACATTCCAATTTTTCTGCCAAGTATTTACGAAATATTCCTTCAGCCATCGGGCTCCGGCAGCTATTACCGGTGCAAACAAACAGAAATGCGATCTTGCACATCGACTCCAGCTCTTCCTGTGAATAAACACCGGCCCTCAAAATTTCAAGCCCTTTCTTTTCTATTCGCGCTACAGTGCTGCTCTTTTTGTACCTACATGCGCCGCAATCCAGTAATAATTCGATTCGACCTGAAAACTGCTCAAGAGCCTGCTCGGCGCCCGTTGCTGGCTGCTCACCAGCGAGGTTCGCACTTGGGGCAACAATCGGGTTTTTGGCTTCCTTCAATAACATTTTAGCCACCGGATGGTCAGGACACCGAATACCGATTGAATTATCCTTATATAGATTCTTAAAAACCTCATCATCCAAGCAAGTCCGCTGTTTCTCCATATCGGCCTCATCCAATTTGAATACTATCGTCAGCGGCCCCGGCCAGGCCCTCCCAATGAGCTTCTGGGCCTTCAGCCCAATGCGCGGCACGTACTTCTGCACATCCGCCTTATCACCAATGTGCAGCGTGTAGTATTTTCCACCCCTTGGGCCCTTAAGCACATCAAGTTTAGCCAGTGCAGAGCCGGTTACCGCGCAGGCAATACCGTACACGGTTTCGGTAGGAAATGCGACGAGTCCACCAGAATCAACCACGTCAGCGGCTTTCTTGATGGTCCCTAAATTAATTCTCTCAGGGTCAACTCTTATGACTTCCGTCTTCATCGCACCCCAAAATACACTAAAAAGACCGAACTGACAAGCGGGTTACCAAGCGCGAACGTAGGTCAACCATTGCACACACGGTAGAAGCGGCTACCCACCGGTGGTAGCAATCTCACTTATGCTCTGGCACAGAGGCCCAGTGGAGGGCGCGCCAAGCTGGCTATTATGTGCTGGCTTTGCCGGCGCACTGCTTTGTGCAGAGGTGAGGGCCGATAAATAGGCTGGAATTGGACCGAAAAGCCACAATCCAAAAAAAACTTCAAAAAGCAACACTAACTTACCCAAATACGCTAATCTATCCAACTTAACATAACCGAT
>CP070830.1:496733-501557 GCA_020344865.1 Planctomycetota bacterium | reverse complement strand
GCCCCCACGCTCAACCCAAGGGACCCATAAAGTCAGGTCAGAGAGGACATCCTCATAGCGATGAGAACCGTCAATGAGCAGCAACCTTATTGGCCCAGACCAATGCACTGCCGCCGCGTTGGAGGTTGAGGGTACGGGCTCGACGTAATCGGAGAGGCCCAGATGGGTCAGATTTTGCCAGAATACCTCGGCGCAAGTCTTTTCATTGTGGCCGGACGCCGCTTCAATATCTCCAACATTTATCTTAGGGTCAATAGCGACGACTTTATCTTCTATTTCGGCCAGCTTTAGCCCCGTTGCCATCCAGGATGTTGATTTACCCTTGAAAGACCCGATTTCGACAATACGGCCATTGCCGAGAGCATTGTAAGCCAAAGCGAACAACGTCATGCCTTCGCGATAGTTTAAATGTCCTTCGATAGCATCAAGGCGTTCTATGTCGGCGGTTGACAGGACACTCGATACCGTCCGGTTAATCTGGAGCGACAGTAACCATCCCTTCCTGAAAGGCTTCGGTAGCCAATGAGGATGGCGAGGACAAACCTTGACAAACGACGATTTGACCGTTGGCACCTTTATATTTCTCGCCACCTTTCTCATATGATTTGCTCTATTTGTGTTTTTGATCAGTCCAAATACCCAAGTTCTGCAAGGCGTTTTGCCACAGCGGCCTCCTCTGTTGCGGAGAGCCGCTTCTTTTTAGGGGGCATGACAGCCGACGTGTCTCCATCGTCCTGAAATTCTATTTTTATCTGCTGCGTGAATACATCTTCTAATGGCTTGCCATCCATATAACGCGGCAGTTTTGCTCCCAGGGCTGCGTATACCGTCGGGGCAATATCGGCTATATGTGCCCGCTTGTGTTCGCCGCTCTTGACAGCTTGACCCCAAAAAACAAAAATGCCATCCGGGTGGTGGGTGCCCTGAAGCGAGTCGGGGGGAACAGGTACAGCATAGCCACTCTTCTGCGACATTCTCGACTTGAGAAAGTAGCCAGGCCGTGGTATCAATATCAAATCGCCGAAACGTTCAGCATCAATGTCCTCAACACTATATATTTCTGCTGGTGTAGCGACTCGCTCGAAGATTGGCCTGCCTGTTACAGGACAAGCAACTTCTGAGAACCGCCTGCGGAGATCCTCAATTATATTGTCGTACTCTTTTCCCGGTTCTACACATCCATATGGTTGGCGGCGTCTGACGTTCAAGCAAACGTATCCAGTGATCTCAGTGTGCATTACGGCAGCCTTTGACTGCTTCCAGTCCATGCGGCTCTTGAGCTCGACAGGCATAGTAGCGTTTTTTGTGGAAGACAAAGACCGCATATTCAGACGGCAGCGGCGGACCATGCGGCTAAACAGTCCTTGAAATCTCATATAACCCCAAAGATATAGAAGTGTGTTTGGCATAACGTCACATGTTTTGCGTGTCATGCCGTGGTCGCTTACCATCGCCACCAATAATTTATCTGTGGCAGCCAAATCCAATAAATCACCCATGATTTGGTCAAGCCTCTTGAACATCCGGAATATCCTGTCGCGCTGTAAAGGGTATTCATCCCGCATATCTTTGGCGATGTATGGCCACATGTAGTGCCCCAACTTATCGAGGTCCTGAAATTGAACCATCATCACAGACCAGTCCATTTCTCCGTTGGCTAATCTTGCGGCCTGCAAGCGCTGCTCAAAACTGCGTTCAACGACGGTGATTATGCTTTCAAGTTGAGCGGGAGTATAGTTTTCGGCTTTATCCCACCTTCCAACGATATCGTAGTCTGGTATCTCGTGCAGCAGTTTTTCGTTAAATTCATTTGGATATGTGAAGATGCCCGGTGAGCCATGGCCAGCTACCATAATACCTCGGATTTCCTGACAGGGGTATGTCCACGGTACGTTTATACTAGCCACGTTGAAACCTTGTGCACTGAGTTCCTGCCATATGTTCGGAACAAGAGAACTAGTAGCGTTGCCAATACTTATGGTGTCATCTTTGAAGGAGTATTCCCTGAAGCCGACTATACCATGGGTGGGGGGCAAGCAGCCCGTAATACAGGTGGTCCATGCGGCTGGCGTTATCGGGGGTTCTGTAGATTGAAGCACGCCGGAATAACCTTCGCTCTTCAATCTTTTCAGATTGGGCATGTGATTCTCTAACAGGAAATCGTCCAGAACCTCCCATGTAGCTCCGTCGATGCCGATAATCAGGATTTTCACCTTAGTCTCCATCGTTAATTGGTAGGCTTTTCAATCGGCCCGTCATGCGCATCTCGCAGACAATTAGAGACCAGTTCGACAAATTGTCTTCCGATTATACTAACGTCGAATTTCTTTGCCTGCTCCGAGCCTGCTTGGCCCATTTTTTCTCTTAGCTGCGGGTCTTCGGCGAGTTGAGTAATTCTCGTGGTCCATTCCTGAAGGTTTCTCGCGAACAAGCCGGTAACACCGTCAAGGACATAATCTAAATTTGTTCCTACCGGCGAAGCAATGACAGGAAGACGGGCGGCGCCATATTCCAAGACTTTGAAACTGCATTTACCCCTGGTAAATCGGTTATCAGGTAACGGAGCGAGTCCTATGTCACTCGTGGCCAAGCTGCCGGCTCGTGATTCTTCGGACCATAGGCGTTTTTCGACTTGCATGTTCTGCAAGTCAAAGAAATCATCACATATTATTCGCAGAATAAGATTATCAAAATGAGCACCAGTCTCTTCAAGGGCAGGCTTGATTTCCGCGAGGTACTGTAGGGTTGCTGCGCTGCCTATCCAGACAAGACGGATTTTACCATTGCTATCGGTGGTAGCGCTAGACTTGTAGTTGCCAACTGCCAAACCGATGGGCAGAACCTGAACGTTTTGATTGAGTTTCAGTGCAGGTTCGGCAAGGTAAGAACTGGCGGTAATGACCATATCAGCCAGTTTGACACTTCTGCGAAAGCCTCTAAAGTGTGACGCACTGTCGCGGTCAGGGTATTTATCATGGTACATTACAGCATCGTCAAAGTTGTAAATTATTTTTCTGCTGTATCCGCGCAGCCACACGGCATCTAAGGGATTGAGCAATTTTTTATGAAGCAAAACGCCGTCGAAGTCTGCCGCTCGCTTAAAAAGCCTGCATCGCGCTAGTGAGCCGGCCGGGAGTTTGGCGACCTCACAGTTTATCCCGTTTGTGCGCAGGATACCGATGTAGGCTCCGATTCGCTGTTTGAAGCTCGCCCTATCCGGGTTATTGGTTATTACGAGGAGGTTCATCTTACCTTGTTTCTTGAGGTTTGTGATAAGGCCTTAGGCGAGTCAGCAGGTGTAAAATTTATCTTTAGTAGGTAGGGCCATGGCGGTTAGTGTAGAATATGAAATTTCTTCCTTTCTTCAAATCTTCTGTATAGGTAGTTCCTTCTCTTATTGAATCCTTGCCTACAGACAAGTACTTATACCCTAGGGAATCCATAAAAGCAAAGACCTCTTGTGCTGTAGCGTTATATTTTGCAAGCCTAGGTTCTTCTATCTCCATCATAATCATTGGTTTGAAAGTTTCTATGCTTTTTTTGGCTCCGAGCAGGAAGTCATATTCACAGCCTTCGATATCTACTTTTATGAAGTCGACCTTATTTATTTTGTTTCTGCTTCTTAGCAAACTATCTAGCGTTACCACTGTGACATCTATTGTTGGTAAGTTGGAATGGATATTATTAACTTGATATTCGGCATGATTCTTAGGTCCTAATGCATAGGTGAATTTGGCTGTATGGCTTCTGCTTCCCAGTGCTATGTTCAAAGGCTGTATAGCCTCGGTGAGCCGGTTATATTTGATGTTCATATCTAATATCTCGTAGGTTGTAGGTATCGGTTCTATCGCGAGGACCAACGCCGCCTTTTGCCCGGCAGCCAGCATTGAGAAATAGCCTATGTTTGCTCCCACATCGATAAAAACATCTCCATCCTTAAGGTTATGTAAGATAAAGGAACTTTCCATTTCCTCCCATTCAGGATTTACGTCTAACTTTAGAATCCGGTCCTTTAGATTGGAGTAGACGGAAAAGCCGTATTTTGTCTTAAACCAGACTCCATGTTCGTCAATGGAAACGGGTCTGATCGTCAGATTCCTTACATGTCGGCTTAGTATTGTTAAAGAGAGACTAATGACTCTTTTCCGCAAAGATTTGAGTAACCCCATGTTTATTCCTGTGATTCCGTTGTTTCGGAAATGTCCGTGGACACATTGATTAAATCTTGGTATGTGAGCATGATAAGCACAGATTGCAATAGCTTCAAGCTGTATTTGCAGGTTTTCGAAGTAAGGAATTTATCTCTACTTTTTATTAATGTTCTCTGGTGCATTTAACAGCAAGAGCGACAAATTATTTACATAACTACTCGATGTACCCTAAATCAGCCAGTTGCTGCTCTATCTGCTTTTCCTCTTCGATTGAATAGACGGCCGTATCCTTTGTTGCAGGCTCGGTTCGGCCAGTTTTGCTGAATACGAGCTTTGGTTTCTGGCTGAAAATGCTTGTTAAGACTTTGCCGTCCATATCATCGGGCACAGGCAGTCCCATCAGAGCTAAAATGGTGGGCGCAAGGTCCTGTATATTAGCCTCGAACTTGGCGTTACTGTTAATTTGCGGCCCGGCTGCCATCCATAAGCCTTTCAACAGATGTGTTCCTTCAGCCTGTTCCGGTACGGTTCGTTTGACCACCCAGCTCTGGTGGATGCGCTTGTTAACCCTCATACCTTCCGGAGGGATGAGCAAGAGGTCGGGATAGTCCCAGGGTGTCTTGCTGGGGCCATATACCGTTTCGGGCTTTATGACGTCGACAAATAATTTCTC
>CP070830.1:491417-496633 GCA_020344865.1 Planctomycetota bacterium | reverse complement strand
TCCGACAGTTTGTGGGCCTTCATCCGTTGTATATCGTGCAGATACATCCTGTAGATTTTTAGGCCCGGTTCTTCGCTGATAAGTTCGTCGATTTGTGATTTGTCCATTTGGGCGATTTCGGGCTCGACGAATGAGGCCAGAGACAAGTAATCGGTGATGAGCTGGGCCACCTGCTGCTTCATTGCGAGATACTTCGAATCGCGGGTGTCCTGGTCGGAATTCATAGCAGCATAGCTGCGCAGGCGGACAAGCTCCTTGGAAAGATTGCTGTCAAAATCCAGACAGGCGAGCAACTGCGAGGCAGAGGAGGACAACTTGCCCTTGTACTTTAAGACTTCATCGAACTGGGCAACGAGCTCGTCCTTAGCCTTGTTCCAGTGCCGGTCTGAAGGATAGAGGTCTTCGAGTTTCCAGGTTTCGGAGGCAGGAACTTGCGTCCTTTCGCGAGTCTGGGAGCAGACGGGCGTTGCGGAAAATAGAAAGAGCACGGTCAGGACGATGATTTTTGCTGTAATTTTCATGATATTAACTCCATATGTGAGTTTATGGTTCTTTTTGAAATCACAAAGGACTTTATATTGGCAAATTTTTGGCAGGTTAGCAACATAAAGGTTGTGCGGCGCGAAGCACAGGGCTGTCTGAGGCAAGACGGGCCAGCCAGCAGGACATATAGGGGTTTACATTTTTGCGTTTTTCTATTAAGATAGGTTATCGGCGGCGTAAGCGGCCGGAATTTTTTTATGGGTATTTGACCGGGTAAGATATGGCGGAAGAACTTTCCAAGGTTTATGAGCCGGGTGCGACGGAGGCGTTGGCGGAGGAGATATGGAATTCCCGGCCGTACTTTCATCCGGAGGCACCGGATGGGAAGAAAGGGCGGAAGCCTTACGCGATTGTGATACCGCCGCCTAATGTTACCGCGCCGCTGCATTTAGGGCATGCGCTGAATAATACGCTGCAGGATGTGCTGATTCGGTACCGGCGGATGCAGGATTACAATACGCTTTGGATGCCGGGGACGGACCACGCGGGCATCGCGACGCAGACGGTGGTGGAGAAGCGAATACTGTCGGAGGAAGGCAAGCGGCGGACGGATTTTGCGAGGGAGGAGTTTGTGGGGCGGGTGCAGGCGTGGAAGGACGAGTACGAGGCGAAGATTATCGAGCAGCTAAAGGCAATGGGGTGCTCGTGCGACTGGGAGCGGACGCGGTTTACGATGGACGCGGTGTGCGCGAGGGCGGTGCGGGCTGCGTTTTTTAAGCTGTTTAAGGACGGACTGATATATCGGGGCAAGAGACTGGTCAACTGGGACCCGGCGACGCAGACCGTATTAGCTGATGATGAGGTGGAGCACGAGACGGTGGAGGGGCATTTCTGGTACCTGCGGTATCCGCTGGTGGAGGCGGTTGAGATTGGGGGCGAGCGGGTCGAGCATGTTACGGTGGCGACGACTCGGCCGGAGACGATGTTAGGGGATACTGCAGTTGCAATGAATCCGGCGGACAAGCGGGCGAAGGAGCTGCTTGGTAAATAAGTGCGGCTGCCGATTGTGGGGCGGATAATACCTATTATCGCGGATGAGCACGTTGTGCTGCCTTATGCCGACAGCGAGGATGAGAAGGCGAAGTACTCGACGGGATTCTTGAAGGTGACGCCGGCGCATGACCCGGATGACTGGGAGATAGGGCAGAGGCACAATCTGGAGATTGTCAATGTGCTTGGGCCGGACGGGTCAATCAGCGATTCATACGGGTGGACGGACTGGGAGGAGATTAAGAATCCAGACGTGGAAAATCTGATTGGGATGGACCGGTTCGAGGCGAGGGAGGCGATAGTCGAATGGTTCCGGCAGGAGAAACTGTTAGAGGATGTCCGGCCGTATGCCCATGAAGTCGGGCACAGCTACCGAAGTCATGTGCCGATTGAGCCGTATCTGTCGGACCAGTGGTATATAGCGGTCAAGGAGCCGATACCGTCGCTCGTCGCTCGTGACTCGTCTCCCGTGCAAGACGAAAGCACGGGCAAGATGCCCGTGCCACAAATGATTGAGGGGACGGATGTGCCGGTGAATTCGTTAGCGGGGCTTGCGCTGAAGCCGCTGGTGGACGGGAGGCTGAGGTTTATACCGGAACGGTACAGCAAGACGTATCAGAGCTGGTTAGAAAATCTGCGGGATTGGCCGATAAGCAGACAGCTGTGGTGGGGGCACAGGATACCAATATGGTCGAAGGCGGGAGACGGCGGTCGGTTAAAAAGTGAGCTTTCGAAGCTCGGCGAGAAAATACTATCAGTACAGATGGATTCTGAGGAAGGTACTATAACATACGCGTGCGTTGGGCCCGGGGATGAAGGTTTAGAGAAAAAACTTGAAGCCGATGGATGGGTACGAGACGAGGATGTTTTGGACACTTGGTTCAGCTCGGCGTTGTGGCCGTTTAGTACGATGGGCTGGCCGGATGAGACGGCGGAATTGAAGACGTTTTATCCGGGGGATGTGCTGTGTACGGCGAGGGAGATTATTACGCTGTGGGTCTCGCGGATGGTGATGATGGGGCAGTACTGCGTCGGGGACATTCCATTCAGCGACGTTTATATTCACGCGATGATACAGGACGGGGAGGGGCGGAAGATGTCGAAGAGCTTAGGCAACGGGATTGACCCGTTAGTAGCGATTAACAGTCACGGCGCGGACGCGATGCGGTTTACATTGGCGAGTATGACGACGGACACGCAGGACATTCGGATGCCGGTGGAGAAGATGAAGCTGCCGGACGGGCGGGTGGAAAATACATCGCCGAAGTTTGATATCGGGCGGAATTTCTGCAACAAGTTGTGGAACGCCTCGCGTTTTGCCCTAATGAATCTAGAAGGCATCGAGGCGGACAAATTCGATAAAGGTAAAATGACAATCACCGACCGATGGATTCTGTCGAGACTAGCTAAAACCATCGGTGATGTCACGGAGCAATTAGGCGAGTTCAAGTACAGCGAGCCGCTGGCGCAGCTATACAGATTTTTCTGGAATGATTTGTGCGACTGGTATCTTGAGTGGGCAAAACCGAGGATGCAGGACGAGGAGCAAAGGGCGGTCGCGCAGAATGTTCTGGCGTTTGTTCTGGACCAGACGCTGCGTCTGCTTCATCCGTTCATACCTTTTATCACGGAAGGGATATTTAAGAAACTGAACGAAATAGCGCCATCACGGAAACTTGCAGGTCTCGTGGCTACGGAAGAATCTGAAGCACTCGTGGCGGCGAAATGGCCTGAAAGGATGGATTCATTTGTAGACGAGAAGGCTGAAAGGGAAATTTCGGTTATTCAAGATGCAATCAGGACCATAAGAGATATCAGGAGCAAATACAACAAGCCACCTAATGAAGCTATGCAGGTTTCCGTGAAGGCATCGGAAGAGACTGCCAAGATTTTAAACAAGAACGGCGGACTTGTCGAGCATTTGGCAGGTGTAAAAGGGTTTAGTGCAGGGACAGCAACCGTAAAGCCGGCAAATGCCGCGGTAGCGATATTAGGGGACGCAACGGAAGTTTACGTTCACGATATGATTGACGCCGAAGCCGAACGAAAGCGGTTAGAGAAGCAAAGGGGGGAGGTAGAAAGAGCCAAGGAGGCGGTGGAGGCGAAGCTGGGGAACAAGAACTTCGTCAAGAAGGCAAGGCCGGAAGTTGTAGCGCAGTCGAGAGAGAGGCTGGGCCAACTCGTAGAACAATTAGAAACCATAGAAAGGCACATCACCGAATTAGACGTTTGAATAAACAAAGGCGGTATGAAGATGGACGTGGAAGTAGAATTATCACGAATAATTATTAACGAAACAAGCGACCAGCAGATAATTGTCCTGAAGGAGCGGAACGGCAAGCGGAGCTTTCCGATTGTTATCGGGATAGTCGAAATCTTTGCGATAGACCGGCTGCTAAAAGGCATCAAGCCGCCGCGTCCGATGACGCACGATTTGTTAGACAGCGTGATTGCGAATCTCGGCGCGAAGGTCGAAAAGATAGTCATAAACGATTTGCGCAATCATACTTTTTACGCGAGGATAACACTCAGCTCAAACGGGAAAAAGATTGAAGTAGATTCACGTCCGTCCGATGCGATTGCCTTGGGGACGGCATCGAACGCACCGATTTATGTCTCCGAACACGTTTTCAATGAGACTTCTCAGTAAGAAGCATCGAGGTAATCAACAAGGCGACGGCGATACAAAGCATGCTGTCGGCGACGTTGAAGGCGGGCCAGTGCCTGCCGGGCCAGTAGACGACGTCGATGAAATCGCGGACCAACCCCCCATTAAAAATTCTGTCGTAGAGATTACCCAAAACACCGGCGGTAAAAAGAGCAAGGGCAACATGCATCAGCTTTTGTTTAAATCCACCGAAAAGGAAAAGCCCAAAGACCATTAGCAGCGCGATAACTGAAACGGCCGCGAGCCAATGGGTATTTCCACGGAAAAGTCCGAAAGCGGCGCCATCATTTAAGGCCATTACCAACCGCACAAAGCCATTTATAATCGGGAAGCTGTCACGGCCCTGCTGGTGCAGCCAATCAAAGACAAAGGTCTTACTCCACAAATCGAGTATCACGCCGCCGACCACCAAGGGCCAGAAAATAAGGTGAGCCTTAAGATTCGGCAACCTTGCAATTAATTCGGCAGCCTTAAGTTTTGAAGCGCAACGGGGGACGTTTCCTGAATCCTGATGGGCACTGTTCGGTTTTGTGTCGGGCTGTGTCATAATGAGATTCGGCGTATCCGGGTACGGCTATCGGCCGAATAACTTTACTCCGAGTACTTGCGTATCAGCCTGAGCAACCTCTCACGACGGGGCTGGTCGGGCTTGATTTCCAAAGACATGTGCCACTGCTCAACGGCCATAGCCTTTAGGGCCGCGTCTTCATTACTAAGGGCGTTTAACATGTAGGCGACGCCGAGGCCTCTGTGCGCCTCCCAGTCCTTATCATTTATCTCGACGGCTTTGCTATAGCTTTCTATTGATTTGTTAACTTCATCGAGGCGCAGATAACAATATCCGAGATACTGGTGGGCGAGTCCGCTGTCGGGCCGGATTTGTATCACCGAGGTCAGCAGTTCTTTGGCAGGTTCGTTGCGGTTGGTCCTTAGATACGCGACCGCCAGAGCGAGCATAATATCAGGGTCGTTACTATCTATTTCAAGGGCTCGCTTGTAGGAGCGAACAGCCTGG
>CP070830.1:488623-491317 GCA_020344865.1 Planctomycetota bacterium | reverse complement strand
GGCGCATCGCGACGGTGCACACACCGTGCTGCCTGCGTAATGCTGCGTAAAGCGCATCCCTTCTGCCGCCATCCGGTCCAGGTTCGGCGTCTCTATCTTCTCCTGGCCATAGCAGCCGAGGTCGCCGTAGCCCAAATCATCAGCCAAAATAAAAATAATGTTCGGCTGCTCTGCTGCACCTGGGCCGCCAGCAAGATCACTCTCACAACCGCTGCAAGGCATCACCGCTACCACAGCCCCGCCTGCAGCTACGGTAAGAAACTGCCGTCGAGTCAAATTACCTTTTCCGTTCACACCGCACATCCTTAGCTTTATGTTAAACGTCTGACGTAGACATAGTAGGCACCACGGGAAGCGCCTTTGCCATCAGTAAACCACGTCTGCAGGCGAGTCTTACCAGCCTTCAGGTTGACACGGAACACTACCGATGTCGTATGTTCAAGGACCGGTTTGCTAATATCAACACCGCCGATTTTGAGTCTGGCGTTAGCCGCGCCTATTACTTTGCCGCCGGCAATGGTTTTTGTGATTGGCAAATCCAGTTCCTCCGGCCAGCGCCGCAAAGAAAATTCATATTCCCCGTCACGCTCAACCTCAACAGCCCAGAAACCATTGCCCCTCGCTGCGGAGCGGATGGCATTCTGGTTCCACGGGACGTCCGGACCGTGCCAGTCGTGACATGTCAGCCGGGAAGGATTTTCCTTCTCTGAGCCAATGATTATTTCGCAGTATTCATCGAAGCGCTTGGAGGTATCGGTCCACCACTGCTCATAGGCCTTGCGCAGTCTCTCGACTACTTTCGGGTGCTCGTCGCCAAGATTCTTTTTCTGGGTCGGGTCGGCCTTGATGTCATAGAGTTCCTTGCCATTGATTAATCGCCATCGATTTGTCATTACCGCGCTCTTGCGCCACTTCTCAGGGTGGTCGATTCGCTGCGAATCCGTAATCACTATGCGCTCTGCCTCATTCGTGTCATCGCCAAACAGATTGTCCACGAGACTCTTGCCATCAAATTTAATCCCTTCATGACCCTCCAGCCGGCACAACTCAATCAAAGTCGGCAGCAAATCTACATGGGCGGTTATTGTCACTACGTCCCTGCCTCGTCCCAAACCGCCGCCGGGCCAGCGAATAAAGCACGGCACTCGGTGACCGCCGTCGTACTCACTACCCTTAATCCCACGCATGCTGGCATTATACCCTTCCTCGCCGTCCCAGCCTTCGGCAGTACCGTTGTCGGTCATAAAAATCAAAACAGTCTGCTGCTCAAGCCGAAGGTCCTTGAGCTTTTGGAGCAACAGACCCACATTATCATCGATGTTGGTTATCATCCCATAGAACCTTCCGTCTGGCAAATTCTTCTTGCCTTTGTAGGGCTCGACGTACTTGTCAGCCACATTGTACGGCCAGTGCGGAGCATTAGTCGAAAGATAACAAAAGAACGGCCTGTCCCGACTCTCTTCTATGAACTTCATGGCCCCGTTAAACCAAACATCGGTACAATAACCTGGAAACTTTTTTGGCTTGCCGTTGTGCCAGTACGTATCATCAAAGTAGTCATTCCCCCAATAATCCGGTGTCTGGCCGACCCCGCCCCCGCCGTGCACAAGTACATCCTGAAAGCCTCTGTCCTGCGGACGGAAAGGATAGTTGTCGCCAAGGTGCCATTTGCCGAAGATACCTGTGCGATAACCATTCGCCGCAAATACATCGGCCATTGTTACTTCGTCACTGCGCAGCAGAGACCTGCCCATAATGGTATGCCACACACCCGTACGGTTACAGTATCGTCCCGTCATCAGTGACGCCCGCGTGGGTGCGCACGTTGGACAAACATGAAAATTCGTCAGACGAACGCTCTGCAAATACAATTTATCAAGATTTGGCGTCTTAATGAGCGTATTACCGTGACAGCCCAGGTCCCCATAACCCTGGTCATCTGTTATAACAAGAACTACATTTGGCGGCCGCCGCATATACCTTTGCACCGGGTATCCACTCGCAGGATTTAAACGCCCCTCAACAGCCAGCGCCGCCACCCCCACCCCCAAAGTCCTCAAAAATTTACGACGATTCAGCCTTTTCACTTTATGTTGCCTCGGAAATGTTCTCCCATCCCACCCCGACCTTCTTTAAGGCGTAGCCGACCTCGCGAAGGTAATCTCCGTAGCACGTCATCCAGTGAAATCCCCGCATATCCTCCAAGAGCTTTTTCCAGTCCCCCTCGATTGTACAATCGAACTGCGACCGGCAGATATCGTAAGTCGGATGGTCGATTATCTCGCCCCGAAAGCCGACCCACTTTTTGCACGCAAAATCAGGTACAACGTTCGTAACCACCTGGCCTTTACTGAACTGCACCTTCGGCGCTGCACCGTAATCCGACTCGAAGTGCGTCATAACCTTTACCGGTTCGAGGTCCTTGCCGTTCATGCGACGCGGAGCGGTACAATGCGCGCATGTAGTTATCCCGTCGTGAGGATGAGTCGGGTCATTGAAAAAGGAAGGCTTGCCGGAAATATAACGCAGCAAAATGCCCGCCGGAATCACAACGAAGTCGGATTCGCAGAATGCAATCAGCCCTTCGTCATTTATAAGACTCAAAGTCATGCACGCCGTGGTCTCCGCCATCGGCATGATTGTCCCCATACAATGGTTTACGGTAATCGCGGGGGCATCCGCCTCTTCCATCAG
>CP070830.1:484408-488523 GCA_020344865.1 Planctomycetota bacterium | reverse complement strand
TGGAGTATTTTCTTTAGCTGCTCAGCGATGAGCCTCGGGCTTATATTGGTAAAGTCAAACCTCTGACACCTCGACTGGACGGTGGGGATGACCTTGTTCGGCTCGGTCGTTGCGAAAATGAACTTAACGTGCGAAGGCGGCTCTTCCAGTATCTTCAGAAGCGCGTTAAAGGCCGAGGCACTTAGCATGTGCACCTCATCTATGATGTAAATCTTGAACCTGCAACGCGCCGGGCGGTAGATTGCGTTTTCCCTGAGTCTGCGGACCTCGTCAACGCTGTTGTTAGACGCACCGTCAATCTCTATGACGTCGATATCCTCGCCGATGTTAATCGCGACGCAACTGTCGCATTTGCAGCACGGTTTGGCCGTTGGGGCGTCGACGGAAAGGCAGTTAAGGGCCTTGGCGAGTATGCGTGCCATGGTGGTCTTGCCGATGCCGCGGGTTCCGGTGAAAAGATAGGCGTGCGCGACCTTGTCGGTCTTTATGGCGTTTGTGAGTGTCTGCGAGATGGGGTCTTGGCCTATGACCTCATCGAACGTCTGCGACCGATATTTTCTCGCTAATACGGTATACATCTTCAAAAAAAGCCGGCCGGGTTTATCCACGGCACAGCCAAGCAACACGCTTATGGCTGCTCGGTTCCCCGCCTGACCAGGTTCACGGGCTCGGCTTGCATGGGACCCGGCCGATAACAGCGATTTTCAAATCTGCCTATTCCGGGTATTTACGCACTTATCAGAGAGGACAATATAACGCCGCAGCCCGTAATTTGCCATAAAAACATTTTAAATTGACAATTTCGGCCTTCCGGGCTACATTGCCCGCTGCAAATTCGGTAAAATAAACCGAGCGTATTTGGGTAGCGAATTAAGAGGCGATTTAATATGAAAGTCCGAATTGAAGATACCTGTACCGCCTGCGAGCTATGCGTAGATACGTGCCCGGATGTTTTCGAGATGGGCGACGAGCAGGCACAGGTCATCGTCGACGAGGTACCAGCGGAATTCGAGGAAGCCGTTCAGCAGGCCGCTGACGACTGCCCCGTCGAAGCAATTGTCGTCGAGTAAATCAGCCTGAGAGCTGCCTGCTTCTGTCGCGGGCCGCCGTGAGAGCTTCGTTTACCAGCCGGCTGAAATCTTTGGCGGCGAAGACCTTAATCGCAGCTTCGGTTGTCCCGCCCGGAGAGGTAACCTTTCGGCGGAGTTCGGCAGGAGTCTCACCCTGCTTGTCCCGTTCGACGGCGAGCAAGGCCGCACCTTTGGCGGTCTGGAGAACTAAATCTTTAGCTACATCTTCGGGCAGTCCCAATTCAACGGCAGCTCTTATCATTTCCTCGGTTAAAAGAAAGTAATATGCAGGCCCACTTCCGCTGACTGCGGTAACGGCATCAATGAGCGATTCATCATCAACTATTACAGCCTTGCCAACCGATGAGAAGATTTTTTCCGCTTTGCTTAGCATGGGCCTTGCCTTTTCGTTGGCGAAAAGGGCACTGGCACCTTCGCCAATCAGGGCGGGTGTATTCGGCATAACGCGCACTATCGGCCTTTCACCAAGGACGGCGGAGATGTTGGAGACCTTTATACCCGCGGCGATGGAAACGATAAGGGTCTCGGCTCCGACGGAACCCTTTATACTCTGCAGTGCCTCGGTCATATTCTGAGGCTTGACGCTAAGAACGAGAACTTCAACGCCGGCCGCCAGCTCGCTGTTGGTCGCCGCGGCGGTAACGCCGTATTCTTTCGTTAAGAAGTCAAGCCGCTCGGCCCTGACATCGCTTATAAAGATGTTTTTAGGTTTGTAAAGCCCGGCGGTTATGATGCCCTTTATGATGCCCTTTATGAGGGCCTCGGCCATGTTCCCGCTGCCGAGAAAGCCAATTGTGCTCATCTGTTTTTCCTTGTTAAAGCCCGTTTTGGAATTATAATTTTAGCGATAATTTCTCCTCGTAAATATAAAACTAATTGGAGCATATAGCAATGCAAAAACAAGTCGAATACCAGGAGGCCATCAAAACCAAGTACCCCGAGCAAGTTGTAATCGCCATCGCCAAGGACAAGGACGGCAAGGCCAACCCGATTACGTTGGGCTGGACGATGATTGTATCGGGCAAACCGCCGATGATGGCAATAGCTGTTGCAAAGACACACTATTCAATCGAGACTATCAGGCACTCGAAGTGCTTTACCATTGCATTTCCGACCTCACAGATGGCTGAGGCGGCATTGTTTTTTGGGTCAAGGCACGGCGGGGAGGTCGATAAATTCGCCGAATTTGAATGTGCACATGAGCCAGCCAAAGTAATCGATTCACTTTTGTTGACCGACGCGGTGGCGAATTTCGAGTGTACGCTCGAATCGGAGGCCGAGGCCGGAGACCACATAGTCTTTGTCGGCAAAATCGTCGCGTCGCACATGAACACAGAGACTAAGTAACGACTCTACACCGTCGGCCCGGGACACAAATTAGGCTCGGCTTCATAAAAAGAGGGAACTTTTCTGTAGCCCAACCGACTTATATTATAGCATTATGGCAAAGAGCCGGGCGCAGATATATGACGAACTACTTGTTCTCAAATGCCAACAGGGCGATAGAGAGGCATTTGCGGAACTTGTCGAAAGGTGGCAGAAACGCCTCTGGCAATATGCCTTCCAGGTGAGCGGCTCTCAGACAGCTGCGTGGGACATACTTCAGGAAACCTGGTACGGAGTCGTAAAGGGCATTAACAAACTCAAAGACACAGCGGTATTTCCCCGCTGGGTCTTTAGAATCCTAAATCATAAATGTGTGGACTGGCAGCGCAGACAGCACCTGCAGTCCCAGTTGAGCGACAAGCTTGTAAATCAGACACAAGACGAATCAGATGAAAAGTTAAACTGCGCTGAAAGAGCAGAAAACCTTCGTCAAGCCGTTGAAAAACTCTCCCCGGAGTCTCGAGCGATTCTGACGCTGCGCTACCAAGCTGGCTTCAATATGGCCCAAATAGCAGGAATTCTCGACATCGCTGAAGGCACAGTTAAATCTCGACTGCACCGTACTCTGAAAAAACTGCGGGAGATGATGGGAGCAGACTCGGATGTATAACCTGGAAAACGATATAAACAAAATATTAAGTGACATGGGTGAGTTTGATGCCACTAAAGCGGAAACTCTAAGAAAGGAGATAGTAAAAATGTGGGCTGATAAAAACCTGGTAAGAGCGAAATTGGTTTTTTGGATATTCTTTTTGTTGAGCGTAGGTATCATGATCGCAGGCTACAATGGCTTGCGTTCCGCCGCAGATACGAGGGACATCGTCCGCTGGGCGATCTTTTTTATGATTGGATTTAATTCCACCATCCTGATGAAACTGTGGTACTGGGTGGTCGATTCTAAACTTAACCTGCTGAAGGAGCTAAAGCAGTTGGAGCTTCAAATTGCTGAGCTGGCGGGCAAGAATACTCGTTCTGAAAATTAACCGGTAAGTAGTTCGAATTCCTCGATACTCAGGGAGTGTCTTAATTTTTGCAGGGCGACAAGTTCCAGCTGGCGGACGCGTTCTTTCGTCAAATCAAGGTCCTGGCCGATTTGCTGGAGGGTCTTTTTCTTCTTTTTTACCGGGGGGCCGACGAGGCCGAAGTGGTTTAAGATTATATACTGCTCTCGCTCGTCGAGCTCGTCCCTGATGACCTGAACCAGACTTTGTCGTGCGCGTTCTATAGCGGCAAAATCGGCGGCTTCCGCAATTCTCAAATCACGCTGAACATCCTGTAATGAGGCCGTTGGCGCCTTGTCAGGCCGGGCCTTCTCGGCAGGAATCCTGCGGGCGTAGTCTTTTGCTATGGCCCAGGAGGCATAAGTGGCGAACCGAAATCCCCTTGTATAATCGAACTTCTCAACCGCCCGCATCAACGAGAAGTTGCCTTCGCTGATTAGGTCCGGGAGATTCGACCCGCCGCCAGCAGAGTGTTTCCTGGCAATACTGACGACGAGCCGCAGGTTCGCCTCAATAATCATTTTTTTGATGGCCTCGGCCTTAGTCAGGCAATCCTCTACTTTGGTCAGTCGGGCGCTGCGGACATAGCCCGGTTTTATGCCCGCTCTGCTTACGCAGGCAAGGTACTTGAGGTAGT
>CP070830.1:477644-484308 GCA_020344865.1 Planctomycetota bacterium | reverse complement strand
TATGCTCAACTTGAAACTGATTTAGTCAACAGAATAAACGCCCTTGATTTGGGACCTCAGGGGCTCGGCGGCGACACCACTGTCCTGGCCTGCCTAATCGAAACCGCCCCGTGCCATATCGCCTCGCTTCCGGTTGCAGTTAACATCGAATGCCACAGCCACAGACATAAATCTGCTGTCCTTTAGCCTTTCATCACTGTTTGCCATATTTAGTCAGGGGGGAACCTGGTTATTCCAGAGCTGCGTAGCAGGCATTTGATATGGCTACGTACTCTTCCGGTGACACCTGTTGTGGGCGATTGCGTGGGTCGATAGAGAGACGCTTAAAGATGTCCTGCCAGTTTCCAATTTCCGCTAAACTACCAACGGCAGACTTCGTGCAGCTCTTGAGCATCTTGCGCCGGTGACCCATAAACAGACTCACCACCTCGGTGAATAAATCCATACTTGCAATGCACCTTGTCTTTTCTTCGCTGCGAACAAAGCTTACCATTGCCGAGTCCACCTGCGGTTGGGGCCAGAAAACTGTGGGCTTCAATCGCCGCTCCACCTTCACGTTGCCTGTTACGGCCAGCACAATACTCAACGTGCCGTAATCTGCTTTGCCGCGCGCCGCCGTCATTCTGTCAGCCACCTCCTTCTGCACCGTAACGTACATACCATCCACCTTTACCGAGCCCGTAATCAAATTCAGTATCACGGGCGAGGCAACGTTGTAAGGCAGGTTCGCAACTAACAAGAGCCGTCCGCCGTGTCCTTCACAGGCAAATTCAAGTGCATCTGTCACAGTGGAGTTGAGTGTGTGTTTGGTCTGTAATATGTCAGCACGGATGACCTCGACGTTTTTGGCCTTCGCAAGCTCTCTTTCAGCTATTTTTGCCAGCGCATTATCCATCTCAACGGCAACAACCCGTCCGGCCTTCTCCGCTAACGCCTGCGTCAGAGAACCTGTGCCGCAGCCGACCTCCAATACGAAGTCCTTCCTGCCTATATCCGCTAAGTCCACCAGCAACTTCATCAGGTTCAGGTCAATCAGGAAATGTTGTCCGAGACGCTTATTTGGTCGGACTTGTGCCGAGGCGAGCAACTGCTGGATTTGCTGCTTAGTCTGCATTTGCTTTAGCCGCCCGTTCCGCGAGCCGGCAGTTTCGCATTTTGGCCATCTCGATAGCGGCACTAATTGCTGATTTCATACCGCTTGGACTGGCAGAGTTTCTTCCGGCAATATCAAAGGCCGTCCCGTGGGCGGGTGATGTCCTGATTATGGGTATCCCGATGGTGATGTTCACTGCCTCCTCGAATGCGAGAAGTTTCACCGGTATCATCCCCTGGTCGTGATACATCGCAACGACGGCGTCGAATTCACCCTGCGCGGCCCGCAAGAAGAGCGTGTCGGCTGCAAAAGGGCCGGCGCAGTTTATGCCCTGTTCCTGAGCCAGCAGAATTGCGGGTGATATTATCCGCTGCTCTTCGTCACCGAACTGGCCTGCTTCTCCCGCATGTGGGTTAAGTGCAGCTACGCCAATCCTCGGCTTTGGTATATCAAAGTAGTCCTTGAGTGCGTCGTTTAATAAATCTATCGGTTCAAAGACGCAGCCTATCGTAAACTTGTGCCTAACTTCGAACAGCGCCTCGTGAATGGTCGCCAGTGCAACTTTTAGCGCCCCGGCCGTGAACATCATCACCGCACGCGGAGATTTGCACCTTGCCGCCAACATCTCAGTATGACCCGGCCAGTCAACGCCCGCCAGTTTCCAGCTGGTCTTGCTGATTGGTGCGGTAACCACCGCGTCGATTATGCCACAGCGCGCGGCGTCAATCGCATCAAGGCAGAAACGCGCCGATGCCTCGCCGGCAACTACACTCGGGCCTCGGACCCATGAGGGAATCGAATATTCGTCGTAGTCCGCCACGACAACTTTATGGGGGTAATCTCTGCTGATTTTCTCGTGCTGGTGCCGTCCCCAGAAGGGTTCAATCTCGGCCCTGTCGGCCGCGTAGTAGAGCTGTTCATTCATCCCGAAAACAATGAATTTCGCGGCACGGCGGATGGCCGGCTCGGCCAGTGCCTTTACCACGACCTCAGGACCTATACCGGCCGGGTCACCCATCGTCACCCCTATAACCAGCTGCTCGGTTATTGAGTTGTTAGTATTGGCCCTGTTCATACTTGTGTCGTCCGGTGTCTGTTAAAAACCAAGCTCCTTTAATCTTTCGGCCGTTAGTTTACGCCCTGCCGGCAGTATCTTATCAAGCTGTTTCTTTATTATTTTGGCGAGTATGTCAGTTTCAATGTTTACCAAATCACCCACTCTTGCCTTGCCTAGAGTTGTTCTTTTCAGAGTCTCGGGTATTATCGCAGCGCTGAACGTGCTATCGTCCATATTTGCTATTGTCAGACTTATTCCATCGACGGCAACCGAGCCTTTAGCCACCATCTGCTCAAGAAGTTCCTCCCCGGCTGCGAACTTAAGATTCGCGAATTCGCCCCGTTTCTCAATCGCCTTGATTGTTCCAACGCCGTCGATGTGGCCCTGGACTATATGGCCGCCGAAGTGACCGTTGGCCTTTATAGACAGTTCCACATTGACTCCGGAGGCCGCCTGTAATCTGCCGAGCGTCGATACTGTTAATGTCTCGCCGCTGACCTCGAATGTTGCCAGTTCTCCCTCAAGCTTGGCTACCGTTAGACAGACACCGTTTATTGCTATGCTGTCGCCGATTTTGCTTTCTTCCGCCAGCTTGCCTAAATCTATAGCCAGATGCATTGCAGCGTCGGTTCTCCGAACCTGCTTCACTTGGCAAACTGCCTCTATGAGGCCTGTGAACATAAAAACCCTTCTAAAATTAGGCGTCGGACGTGGTTATTTACTTGATATAAAAACATCCAGCCACTAAAATTGATTATAAATAATCGGTTATCAATAATCAATTGTCGATTGATAAAAGAGGCGAACGATTGTGAGTAGATTTTGGCTTAAAATTGCGGCCCTTGTGATTGTAGTAGTGATTCTGATTGTCCTCGTGGATGCATTTTGGCCTTCCGAATCCGAACCTAAGCCCAAGCCCAAGACCTTTTATGACATAATCGAGGAGGATGACAGGAGATTGCGGGCAGACCCACAGCCTCCGGAGCCCCCAACAACAGAACAAGCCGACCCTAATGCGGTCGAGCAGCAGATGGCGGAAAAACAGGATGCGAAGCCCCTTAAGCCGGTATTTAAAGAGCTTACCGAAATAGAAGAAATCGAGGCCCAGAGATTGTTTGAATATGCCCTACAGCAGCGGAAAATAGGTAGACTACCAGGCCCAGGTTACAAACCTATGGTTGATGCATGCCGCGAAATTATGCGAAAATTCCCCGGCAGCGAGTTCGACTACAAGGCCAGAAGAATGCTTGCAGATATACCCGAGAGATACCGACCAAGATATAAGATAACCAAAGAAGAAATTGACCTGACTCGATTTTTCAAATAGAAACCGTAAACATCTCGTTGAGGATATAGATGACCACTACCACATCCGGTGTCGGTATACCGGCTATTTTTGTAACTGCCAACTGCCTGCCTGAAGCTTGGGAGAAGGCGGTATTGGCGGTTTGGGACCACGGACTCGAAATCAAAACACAGTATGATAAACCCGAGGACCCGCCGAGTAAGGATGCCACCGTTATGATTACCATAGCCAATCCACTTGCAGAGCCGAGAATCCATAAAAACTTCCCCGGCGGCCCTGCCGAGCTTGAGGCGTACCGGCAGGAGGTAATCAACGGTATTCACGACCACTGGATTGACCCTGCCGCTGGCAAGTGGACTTATACGTATCACGAGCGGCTCTTTGCCTATTGTCCGGTGGAAGACCTGCGAAATCCTGATTCGCCGAAGCCTTTCAGAAAAGTCAACCAGATTCAGTATATCATCGATAAACTCGCGCAGACCGCCCACACTCGAAGGGCGCAGGCGATAACATGGATGCCGACGGCCGACCCGCCCACGGATGACCCGCCCTGTCTGCAGAGGATATGGTGTCGGCTGGTATCGAATAACAACGGGGAACTTTCGCTTGAAATGAATACCCACTGGCGAAGCCGTGACCTTTATAAGGCATGGTTTATGAATGTTTATGCCATCACGGACCTTCAGAGAATCATTGCTGGTGGAATCTCTGCAGAAATAGATAAACCTGTGAAAGTAGGCAGGTACGTTGATATAAGCGATTCACTTCATATCTACGGCAGCTATTTTGACGAGGTTGTTCCTGAAGTCGAAAAAATGAGAAAAGGCCCTTTTACGGATCGGGCCTGGGAAAGCACTCACCCCGCCTTTGAAATGATGACGAACGAAGCCAGAGAAAACCTCGCCAAAGACCCCGACTGGTACGCAAAACCAAAGGGCTCGTGAAAGTCTACCGAGTTACGAGCCACCATCCACGAGGCACGAAAAGTGACTTTAGTTGTTAACGGCGAAAAAATTGATGATTCGGCGATTAAGCAGGAGGCCGAGCGATTAAGGCCCGACTATGAGCGGGTATTTGCAGACCAGGACCCTGTCGACAAAGAGGCACAACTGCTGGATTGGTCGAAGGAAAATGTAATTGAGAGGGTCTTGATAAATCAACACGCAAATAATCACGTCCCCGCAATACCCGCCGCCCAAATACAGTCAGCCTTTGGACAAATCAGAAAAAAATGCGGTACCGATGAGTTGCTCCACAAGGAATTTGGAACCAATGATGAGAGAGAGATTAAAGAACATGTCGAACTGCATTTGAAAGTGGAGCGAATGCTCAAGGGGCTTTATGAGCATCTGCCGGAGCCTGCCGAAGATGAAATCCTGAAGTTCTACAATGAAAACAAAGAACAATTCAAATCTCCCGAGCGGATAAGGGTCGCCCATATAGTAAAACACATAGACGGCCAGGCCAACGAGGCGGCCGCTTACAGTACTATTCAAAAGGCTCAAAGCGAATTGAAAAACAACGCTGTTTTTGAAACTCTCGTCGCGAAATATTCAGATTGCCCCCAAAATGGCGGCGACCTCGGCTATATAGCCAAGGGTCAAATGGTGGAGGAGTTCGAGGACGTGGTCTTTAATTTGGCTGTGAACCAGGTAAGCGGAATCTTTCGAACCAGATTCGGATTTCATGTAGCCAAGCTGTATGACAGAAAGCCGCAGGCTGTGCGCCCCCTTGAACAGGTCAAGGACAGTATCACAGCGGAACTCAAAAAACATATGCAGGAAAAGGCCATTGATGATTTTGTAGACGGCTTAAAGGCCGATGCCAAAATCGAAGAAATATGAGAGGCTCTTTCTCAAAAGGACTGTTTTCTCCCACCACAGCATAATATAGCCGAGAGCTTGAAATTCTGGCGCGAAGCTCCTGCTTTTGACGCTCAACGCCGATTTATCTGATGTTTTCCGGAGATTTATCGGGCGTTACAAAAAGCCAAAAAAACAGCAGAGTTGATTTGTCCCTTTGCTATTTTTGTATTATACTTTATTTTAGGTTGGGCATTAAAGGGGGCGTTGTCACCTTAACTTTCGGGTTCTAAGTGTGACTGCCCATTGATATTGATATATCATTGGCCCGACTTAACAGCCATCCCTGGGGGACAACGGCGGAAGCGACATCTGAGAAGCAGAGATAGAGATAATGCCTTTGCAGTATGCGAGGCTTCTAAGCAGTTAACTTTGGGGGGGCCATATAAGTTTCTTTCCGAGTTGGGCCCTTGTGCGCAACGCGCAAGGGCCTTTTTTTGCGAAAAATCACCGCCAAAAATACCTGTGAGTTTTTAGAAACTTTCTTTGTTAGTTCTTACCTGGCCGTAAATTACAAGCAGCCAAAATAAAATCTAACAGCCGCTCAGAAGCATCGTCCGATGTCGCCTTCAAGATTTTTTTTGACACACTATATATTGACCTTAGAATATAAATACGGTCAAGATGTAGTGTTGCTTTAAACAGCCCTTAGCTTTGGGGTAAATAGGTGTGGCCGACTTGTGAGATGTCCGTTTTGCAAGGAAGACCGGGATAAAGTTGTTGATTCGCGAGCAAGCGACAGCGGTAGGATAATAAGGCGACGTCGTCAGTGCCTGGCTTGCGAGAAGCGTTTCACTACCTATGAAAAAATAGGGGAAAGCTTCAAGCTCTATGTGGTCAAAAAGGACAACTCTCGCGTCCCTTACGACAGAGAAAAAATCATTGCGGGTTTGCAAAAGGCCTGTTATAAAAGACCGGTCTCGGCCGAACAGATTCAGCAGATAGCTGACAAGGCCGAAGAGGACATATTTAAAAATTTCGATAAAGAGGTTTCATCAGCTTTTGTGGGCGAGAGTGTGATGAAGCACCTGCGGGCCGTTGACAAGGTCGCCTATATTCGATTTGCAAGTGTGTATCGCCAGTTCGAAGATGCAGGTGAGTTGATTGAGGAGGTAAGTGAGGCTATCACTCGGACGGAGTATACTGACCAGACAAAGCTGTTCGATGTCTAACTGACCAATGCGCTCTCGGACTGAGCGGCTAAAAATTCAGTGGGCCGTTTGTGTTTTGCAAGGAGGCAATATGGCGCCGATGAACATGCAGCTTAAGGTCGTAAAGACCGATGGCACCGTTGAGCAATATTTGCACACCAAGGTCATTGGCACTATTAGTAACGCTTTGGCTCT
>CP070830.1:474546-477544 GCA_020344865.1 Planctomycetota bacterium | reverse complement strand
CCGTTCTTGAATGGCCTTCCGTCAATAAACTTGACCAATGAGCCCACCGACTCAGCGCCCCCGATGTTGGCCACGTCGATACCCTCGATAATCCTGACCGCCTCACGGCTTTGCAGCAGATTTTGCAGCCTTTCGAGCGCCTCGGTGGGCTCAACCGCGAATACCTCCGGCTGAACGTCCTCATCCGGCGTGCCGCGCCGGTCAAGCCGCTCAATAAGACGCATACGGTCCCGCAGCATCGCCGCCTTTTCGTACTCAAAACCCTCAGATGCCTCCGCCATCTGTTTTTTCAGCTGCCTAAGCACCGTCGAGCGCTTCGACCGCAGGAATTTCACCAAATCCCCGATGATTTTCTTGTATTCCGCCTTGCCGACCTTCGCCGCGCACGGCCCGACGCACTGCTTTATGCTGTACAAAAGGCAAGGCCGGAAGAAACGTCGCTTCTCGTCCCCCTCACTTATCTCCAGCTTGCAGCTGCGGAACCTGAATATCTTCTGCAGCTCCACGAATACACCCCGCAGGTCCTTCGCGCTCGCAAACGGTCCAAAAAGCCGGCTGCCCTTGGAGCGAGGCTTGCGGGTTATGTGAACCACCGGAAAGTCCTCCCCCGTCCTAATCTCCAGATACGGAAAAGTCTTGTCGTCGACCAGGTCCGTATTGTACGGCGGGCGGATGTCCTTAATCAGACGGGCCTCCTGCAGCATCGCATCCACCTCCGTTTCCGCCTCCAAAAAGTCAACCGTTTCCACCTTGCTGAGCATTTCGACGATTTTCGGCCCTCGCGATACGGCAAGCTCGTCTCTTTTTTGAAAATAACTGCTCACCCGCGAACGCAGGTTCTTCGCCTTGCCGATATATAGGACCTTGTCCTTAGGACCCTTCATAAAATACAGTCCCGGGCCCGCAGGAAAACTCTTTATCTTTTCACGTATCACTTCCAATCTGTCTCTTTTGCGCGACGTCATATACCATTATCTTAACATCGTTGTGAGATTATCTAAAACACATTGGACCGTTTAAAAAATTTTTCTCGTCATAGATTCAGTAATCACAAGGACTAACGACACCTCCCAAAAATTTCTGCAAAAATTTCCGAATTAGCCCTTTACACCTTATCACATTATCATTAATCTGCCGATACAGATTTTAATGGTGTTGCCACTATATCTGGTCTAATTTTCGGTCATTTTTCCATATATTGTGGTTTCGTTTTTCGCATGGAGGCGCGTAAATGTCTGGTAAATTCAACCCCGAGAACCCTTTTGAGGGCTGCCCATCGAAACCGCAAACCACCCACGATGCATCCCCTTCATCGGGGTTGAAAATGGAATATTTCTTCTCTACTCCCGGCGTTCATCCCTTTGACCAGCTTCAATGGGAGACTCGCTCCGCCAAAATTACCGGCGATGAAAGCCGGGTCATCTTCGAGCAGGATAATATCGAGGTCCCCGTCTCCTGGAGCCAGCTCGCTACCAAGGTTGTAGCCAGCAAATACTTCTACGGTGACGTCGAATCCGGCCGTAGGGAGAATTCCGTAAAGCAGCTCGTACACCGAGTCTGCAGGGCAATCGCCGACCGCGGCCGAAAAGACGGCTACTTCAACACCGACACAGAAGCCGAAACCTTCTACAGCGAGCTCACCTGGCTCTGCGTCAACCAGTGCGGTGCCTTTAATTCCCCCGTCTGGTTCAACGTCGGCCTTTTTGACGTCTACGGCATCGCTGGCAGCAAGCACAATCACCATTGGGACCCCATAAGCCAACAGGCCGTCCCCTGCGAAAACAGTTACGAATACCCGCAGGCCTCCGCCTGCTTCATACAGTCCGTCAAGGACTCGATGCAGGACATAATGCGCCTCGCAACGAGCGAAGCGATGCTTTTCAAACACGGCTCAGGGACCGGAACCGACCTTTCAACACTGAGAAGCAGCAAGGAAAAACTATCCGGAGGCGGAAAACCATCCGGTCCTTTGAGTTTTATGAGGGTCTACGACCAGATAGCAGCGGTAATTAAATCCGGCGGTAAAACACGCAGGGCCGCAAAAATGCAGTCCCTCAAGGTAAGGCATCCTGATATTAAGGAATTCATTACCTGTAAGACCGAGGAGGAAAAGAAGGCGCGGGCGCTTATCGAGGCTGGCTATGACGGTGATTACAACAATGAAGCGTATAACAGTGTGATGTTTCAAAATTCCAACCTTTCCGTGCGTGTAACCGATGAGTTTATGCAAACGGTGGAAAAAGATGACAAGTGGGCTACCTATACTATAACAACAGGCAAAAAAATGCAGGAGCATTCGGCCCGTGAGCTAATGGAGCTAATTGCCGAAGGCACAAGAATTTGCGGCGACCCGGGCCTGCAATACGACAGTACAATCAACCGCTGGCACACCTGTCCGAATTCCGGGCCGATTAACGCCTCAAATCCCTGTAGTGAATATATGTTCGTCGACGATTCGGCCTGCAATTTGGCTTCGCTGAATCTTATGAAGTTTCTCAAAGAGGATGGTTCTTTTGATGTTGCAAGCTTTAAGAAGGCGATTCGGCTGTTCATCATTGCTCAGGAGATTCTTGTTGATAACGGAAGTTATCCGGATAAATCAATCACCGTCAACAGCCATTTGTTCCGTCCGCTTGGTCTTGGTTTTGCCAATCTTGGTTCTGTTATTATGAGCCAGGCATTCCCCTACGACTCCGACCAGGCAAGGGCGTTTGCTTCCACGGTCAGCGCTATTATGACGGGAACGGCTTACGCGGCAAGTGCCGAGATGGCTTCGTTAGTAGAGCCTTTTGAGGAATTTGAAAAGAACAAGGATGCGATGCTTAAGGTTATAAACATGCACCGCCAGCATGCTTATGATATTCCTGAATCTCATTGTCCGGATTATCTCCGTAACGCTGCCAATGACGCTTGGGATGAGGCTTTTGACGCCGGCTCCAAGGTCGGCTTTCGAAATGCTCAGGCAACAGTCATTGCCCCGACCGGAACGATAGGCTTT
>CP070830.1:470555-474446 GCA_020344865.1 Planctomycetota bacterium | reverse complement strand
GGCTTCGGAAGATTCTCAACCAATCCAGGAATCAAGGTAAGCACCAGATACGGCGCCCCCATACCGACCCCGATGACCATTATCGCAATCGTCGCCGGCAGCGGCGGCTGACCCTGCGCCCATGCAAAGGCCGCAGCCAAAATCCCGAAGCTACACGGCGTACTCAGAATTGCCGCCAAAAATCCCATCCCAATCGTCCCGGCATACCCCTCGCCCGAACTGCTCTTGCCCGTTACCGACGCCGGCAGGGTTATTGTAAAAACATCGAACATAAAAAGCGCCAACACCACCAACAAAAACGCCATCCCCGCCACAAACGCAGGATTGCGGAACTGGTCGCCCCACTGAAGGGCCGTCCCGTAAAGCATCTGCAAAACAATGTTCGCTCCTGCAAGAACAGCAAAAAACAGCAATATTCCAAGGCAAAATGCAAGCCCCATAGCCACCGTCTTGCCCTTGCCCTTTTTCGCCTGCTCAACGAGCCGCAAAACCACAAGTGGCAGCACCGGCCACACACAAGGCATAATATTCAAACTCAAACCAGCCAAAAACGCTAATCCAAGTGCAAACCACATCGGATAGCTCAATCTCTCGTCTAAGAAAACCGGCCCGGCCGCCCCACCGGATTCTACCGCCTCCGGCAATACAAATTTAGCATCCCCCATAGCAGCATCGGGTGAAACTTTAACATCGATAGTCAACTGGCCAAAATCCGGCACCCGACACTGAACGTCTGAGCACACCGCCCCTTCAATGCCGATTTTGACAGCAATGCTCGTATACGTACCAGCGATGTCTGCCGGCTCGTCAACACTAAACGGCAGAAACACCGTAAATTTCTCACTGAATACCTCGAGCTTCTTCCCGAAAGCCTTGTCAAAGTACAAATGTGCCTTGGGAAATATCGCCTCGGAAAAACTTATGTAGTCCGCCTCCGCCGACGGCTTAAGCTTAAGATTCATGCCCCCCGGTGCCGTCTCGGCAGATGCATAGAAATGCCAGTCTGCAGCAAGCTCGAAATGAACCGCCAACGCGGATTTGCTCCCCGGCCTGACAGCATCGTGTTGCCCCTCAACTGAGACAGTAACGACATCGCTCTTGATTAAACTGCCCGCCGGAGCAGCAGGAAAACCAGCCGCGGCAAAAATCAAAACCAATGATAAAATGACAACAGCCTTCTCCCGCATACTCACCTCTAATGGATGGATAAACACCATATTTTAGTTGGCCGACTGCTTTTCTGCCTGTTCCGGTTCCGCCTGCTCACTCTTTGCTTGTTCCGCCGCTAATAAGTCGGAAACCGTCGGCTTGTCCAGTTCGCCCCCCTCCAAAATCACTTTCACATCATCGGCGTCGAGTGTCTCATATTTCAGTAAGGCCTTTGCTACCTTCTCAAGCTTGTCCCTGTTCGAATCTATCAATTTCTTCGCCTTCGTGTACGCCTCATCCGTAATCTTCTTCACCTCGCCGTCGATTGCCTCGGCCGTCCTTTCCGAATAATCCTTCTCCCCCGGCAGAACGTATATCATGTCCCTGAGCCCCGAATCCGGCCCGTAGCTAATCGGACCAAGCTCATCGCTCATGCCCCACGTCAAAATCATCTGCCTTGCAATCTTCGTCGCCTGCTGAATATCATTCTGCGCCCCGCTCGATATGTCGTCGCAGAACAGCTCCTCCGCTATCCGCCCCCCGAAACACACCTGCAAAAGGGCCATACAATACTTCTTCGAAAAAATCGTACGGTCTTTTTCCGGCAGGGCGAACGTCGCTCCGCCCATCGGACCGCGGGGAATAATACTAACCTTATGCAGCGGGTCCGCATCTTCCAATAGAGATTGCACCAGCGTATGACCCGCCTCATGATACGCGGTAATCTCCCGCTCTCTTTCATCTATCACCCTGCTTTTTTTCGCCCTCCCCCACCGGACCTTGTCGCGCGCTTCCTCCAGGTCCGCCATCTCAATGTAGTCTTTGTTACCCATTGTTGCCGCCAGAGCGGCCTCATTGATAATGGCCGCCAAATCCGCCCCGCTGAACATAGGTGTCCCCCGCGCCAGTCTTTCCAGGTTCGCGTTAGGCCCTAATTTCACCTTCTTTGCATGCACCTTCAGTATGTCTACTCGCCCTTTCAAATCAGGAAACGGCACGAAAATTTGCCTGTCGAACCTCCCCGGACGCGTCAGCGCATGGTCCAGAATATCACCCCGGTTCGTCGCCGCAATCACTATCACCTGGTCGTTCGTATCAAACCCGTCCATCTCAACCAAAATCGCATTCAGCGTCTGCTCCCGCTCGTCATGCCCCCCGCCGATATAGCCCGCGCCGCGCTTGCGACCGATCGCGTCAACCTCATCAAGAAAGATAATACACGGCGAATTGTCCTTCGCCTGTTTGAATAGGTCGCGCACCCGCGACGCCCCCACACCTACGAACATCTCCACGAAATCACTGCCCGATATAGTGAGGAACGGAACATCCGCCTCACCCGCTATCGCCTTCGCAAGCAGTGTCTTGCCGCATCCGGGAGGACCCACAAGCAGCACCCCCCGGGGTATCCGACCGCCCAGACGCTGAAACTTCCTCGGGTTCTTCAAAAATTCGATTATCTCCGCCAGTTCGTCCTTTGCTTCCTCGACGCCCGCCACGTCCTTGAACGTCACCTTCACGCGGTCCTTGCTGTGCACCCTGTGCCTGCTCCGCCCGAACGACATCAGCATACCCCCCGCACCGCCGCGAAGATTACGAGCGAACATAAAATAGAATATCCCAACTATTATAATTAATGGAAGTATCATCCCCAGCAGATTATAAAGCCACGTATGCGGCGGCTGGCTGTCACTTTCGATATCGTTGTCCCTCAATAGCTGCGCGAGCCACTCGCCGTGCACCTCCGGCTTGTAATATACCACGAAGGAACTCTTGCCCTTCTCACCCCTGCTCGCAATACCACGCTCGTTGAATTTACCTATTATCTCCGTTTCCTTTACAGTAACGCTGTCCACGTGATTGTTCTCGACATGATTGGTAAACTCAGACCATCCTATCGTCTCGACGGTCTGCATCTGTCGCAGCATCATAAGCACCGATATCAGCACCACGAAAATCATCAAATATGTCAAAGGTCCCGTCCTGTAACTCCGCAGCGGTGGCTTCTTGCCGCCTTTGTCCTTCGGGCCCCGACCCCTCTGAGACGTTCTCTTTTTCCGATTGTCGCTCATATCCTGTATCCCGCGGTCCGTGACTCAATCAACGTCAGGTAAATTCGCGATTTTACCATTCTGCTTCCATCAACTCTACGATTCTTTGCGCCAACTTGTTTGCCGCAAGCGCCGACCCATAGTCAAACCCCTGGTTCTGCCACTCCGAATAGCTCGCCGACGCGCTCACTCCCTTGTTGTCTATCAAAAGCTCCCCCGTTTTAAGATTCTTCCAGCTCACCACGGCCTGTACCTCCACCTCTTTCTCGAGACCCCGCCCTAACCGCCGCTCAGTGGTCAAAACCATCTCCCCCACTCGCATTATCTGTCCGCTCAGCACGCTGTCGGCCCGGTCCCTGTTCGAAATCACCTTATACGGCGTCTCTGCCTCGATGCGCTTCGCCACCGCGTTGGTCAGCTCGTACTCCACCCCGCGCCGAAAGCTCCGGCTCTCGAACATCTCCACATAAACGCTGCCGACCTCGTCCGTATACAGCGACTCGTTCGAGTACGGACCCGGCTCCCCGCATCCGCATACAAAAAGAACGCAAACAACCAGACCTGCCAAAATCCCGACGGCCCCCCGTTTCAAAACCTGTAATCTTTTCTTCATTTCTCTGTCTCTTCTCCGCCCACGTTACCGGTCATTCTTTCCCTTGCCATCTCGGCCGCCGTACTCTCCGGCCAATCATCC
>CP070830.1:466449-470455 GCA_020344865.1 Planctomycetota bacterium | reverse complement strand
TTACGATATGGAAATCGCCGCCGTCGATATACGCCGCGTATGGACTTGGATTATAGTAATTTTGCCAGCCGAATAGCTCTATCGGCAGAGCGTTGTAATCGCACTCGAACCGCTGCGAAAAGTTAATCTGATAAACGTCCCCATCGTATATATAGCGTCTTATCTTCTCGAACATCCTGACGTAATAATCCCTGTCCATATTGCAGCGGATTTGCGAAAAATCGATGTTCTCTATATCAGCAGGTTGTGGTTGTCTCACAGAGACCTCTTCTGATTTCCCCAGTAGCCGTTCGAGCCCCGCCAATTTTTCCTCCTGCTTTTCAGCGTCGTTCGGCAATTCTAAGGCGATTAGCCAAAACTCCCCTTCGAGATGGTCGTAGGCAATTACGCGGTCATAGAAACACAGCCGAATCAACGGCATCCCCAAATCATCTATAGTCGTCTCCGGCAGCCGCTCGATGTACCGCCCCAGTTCATAGCTGAAATAACCTATCCATCCGCCGCAAAAAATCCCCTTCGGCAAATCGCAACTTCGCTTTTCTTCGAGTCGGTATTTGGCCAAAGCATATTCAAGTTTTCCAAATGGTTCTTCTTGCCCGCTTCGGAATTCGAATACATCCTTCGGCTCGCACGCCCAGTAGCTGAACCTGTCCGCCTCCTTTTTGGATGGATTGCCGCCGAGAATCGACGCGTACCTTAGCCCGGCAAATACCCCGCTCAGGCCCGGCAGATTCACGGTAGCGCGCATTTTCTTATACTTGAGTTTGCAAACGGCACTTCTTTGCCTGCCCGCAGCTGCCCGCGTCGTCATGCTAACTGTCCCGACCTAAGCTCATTTATAATCTGCACGCCTGTCGAAGTACCTATCCTCTCCGCTCCCGCCTCCAACATTTCAAGTACCTGCCTTGCCGTCCTTATCCCGCCTGCCGCCTTTATTTTGCAGTTCGGCGCCGCCTCCTTCATTAGTTTTACATCTTCGACCGTCGCGCCGCCTGCCGGGTTAAAGCCCGTGCTTGTCTTTACGAAGTCCACCCCGCATTTATCCGCGATTTGACAGGCGAATATCTTTTGCTCTTTGGTAAGGGCCGCCGATTCGATTATCACTTTCAACAAAACCTTCGGCTTCATCGAATGACAGACCTTCCGCACCGCCTTTAGCTGTTCGGACAGATATTTCGAGTCGCCCTCGATTATCGCCGCCAAATCAGCCACCATATCGACCTCGTCCGCGCCGGCGAAGATTACCTCTTTTGCCTGCGCGGCCTTTATTTTTGTGGAATCCGCCCCGAACGGCAGGCTCACGACACCGCCGACCGCGACCTTGCTCCCATGCAGTAGCTCCGCCGCCAGACTTACCCATCGAGGATTAATAGATACCGCCGCGAAGCCGTAGCTCTTCGCCTCCTCGCATAGCTTGCTGATATCATCGCCTGTCGCCGTCGCGCTAAGAAGCGTATGGTCGATACATCCTGCTAATTGCTTTTCATCCACAATTGTCACTTCCTTATCCGTCTTTGTGCTTGTTGAATAACTGCTCCGCCGGACAGCCGAGTTGCCTTTGTTTGCAGTATTTACAGGCGAACGAACCTCTCATAATAGCATTTCCACCTAGGAAAAGCACAACCAATATTACGATAAGCGCCGATATCAGCCAGCTAAAATCCCTGATTAGAATAATGATTCCGCCTGCAACAGGAAAAATAACGACCAAAAAATCCCAACTCAAATCCTTCCACGAGATATCTTTTTCACCGAATCCTTCGGGATTTCCTTTCTTGAACAACAACCCGCACAGTTTACCTCTGCCCAGCCCGCACATTTTGCCGTAGTAGTAGCAGTTCGCGCAGCTTTTCTGAAAAATCCTGAACTCAACCCACAGGCAAAACAACAAGTAAAGAACAGTAAAGATAATTGCAAGTTGCCAGAAAATAAAAGCTCCCAGGGCATAAATAGATATAGACAGCACGCATGAGAGCAAAGGTATCCAAACAGGAAAGTTTTCATAAACTTTATTGTTTTGCATACCCTTTCTCTCTAAAGCATTCCACGGCTTCATCTATTGTATTAAACACGGCCGTTGCGGTCTGTGTAACGAATACCGATGGCCTCTGCTTCGCCGTCCAGATGACGTATACCTCCTTCGCTGCCTCGTGGGCGTGCTGGAGCTCCCTTTCCACGCCGCTGGATATCACCGCCCGCCCGTCCGCCAGAGTTGGAATCAGGCTTATTATCATATCTGACTGGTCAATAAGCAGAAAGTCGCGCGCATATATCTGGCTGTTGATATCTCGCTCGATTTGCCTGACCTCCTGTAGGTCCAGCCGGACCTTTTCCCCTAAAGCCGTCGCCTCTACGAAGTCCTCGCCCTTGCGAACTGCTTCACCGGCCTTGTACGGCAGGTACGATTCCTCCAAATCGCCCGGGTCGAAGCACGTAAAAAACCGCTTCATCAATCTCCTGAACCCGTCGATTTCACCCTTTATGTCTTCCTCGCCGTCAATGTGGGTCATCGGGAAACTCAGGTATGCCTTTTTGCCTTTGCCTCCGAAAGTCATTCTGTAGAAAGTCTCGATTGTCTCCTGTTCACTTCCCCGCGCCAGACAGTAAAATGGCATTTCTTCGTCGATACCTTTACACAGCATCTCTGTCCCGATGATTTCTTCCTCCCGCCAGACAATCAAATCTTTTAGCGTATGTTCCGTGGCGTGCTCGTCGCCCAGCCGTCTGTGCACGGCAATCACCCCGTCGATAAGACAGATGTATATGTCCGCATCGAGCTCGCGCATCTGGTCGAAGTCCACCGCCGGAAACAGACCATGACGCCACCGAAAGGTTGCGTGAGTATTGACGATTAGATTATCAGCCTCTTTGGATTTTGCGATGATGTCCTTAAATACACTCCGGCGAAGCGAGTTCAGACGTTTCATCGGTATATCCAGTATTTTGCCGGGCGAAATATCGGGTGCCTCCGCGTACATCATATCGCCGACGTTGCATAGAAGGACCTCTTTGCCTCTGCTGCCGGCGAATTGACATACCTTTTCAAGATAGCTCTTTTTGTCAACCCCCACCGTTCCCGTAACAACGACAATCATCCTCTGTCTCGCACCTCGTTCGGCTCCCAGGCTCCGTATTGTAGATACACGCCTCAGAGATTTTTCAACCTTTGTTCTCTGTCGTAATCTTTCAATGCGGCAATCAGCTCACTCATATCGCCGGCCATTATCTTGTCCAGGCTGTGAAGCGACAAATTGATTCTATGGTCGGTCAGTCGGTTCTGTGGAAAATTATATGTCCTGATTTTTTGACTCCTGTCGCCCGAGCCTATCATTGTTTTGCGCTTTGAGTCCCGCTCGGCCCTTTTCTTGCTTTGATAATATTCGTTGAGCCTGCTTCTTAAAATCCGCCACGCCTTCGCGCGATTTTTGTGCTGGCTTTGCTCGTCTTGCATGCTGATAGTGATTCCCGTTGGAATATGTTCGAGTTTTATGGCGCTGCTGACCTTGTTGACGTTTTGCCCGCCCGGCCCGCTCGACCTGCTGACGTGTTCCTCGACATCGTTGGGGTTTATCTCCGCCTCAGCTTCGTCCGGCTCGGCTAATACCGCCACCGTTGCCGCCGAAGTATGAATCCTGCCCTGCGATTCGGTCTGGGGCACCCGCTGAACCCGGTGCCCGCCGCCTTCGTAGCCTAATTCCGACCATACTCCCTCACCCTTAACGCCGAATATGACCTCACGAAAGCCGCCCATCTCGGCTGCGCTGAAGTCCAGTTGCTCGACCTTCCACTTTCGCCGCTCGGCGTATCTCGTATACATGTTGTACAAATCCCGGGCGAACAGGGCCGCCTCCTCACCGCCTGTTCCCGCTCGGATTTCCATAATCACCGAATCGATGCCCATCTCGTCGGCCATTACAAGAGTATTTTGCATCTCTTCAAGCAGCACCGCCTTCTTACTCTCGAGCTGATTAAGCTCCTCCTGCGCCAGGGCCCTGAAATCTTCCTC
>CP070830.1:463631-466349 GCA_020344865.1 Planctomycetota bacterium | reverse complement strand
CCTAATCTTTAAAGATGACTGAAATAGGTTCGAGAGTTTTTAAGGAAAGAGTGGAATTCAGAGGCAGATTTTTGGGGTTTTTAGCCACAGATGTCACAGATTAATGTGGATTAAGACAGGTTTTGGGTGGATTTTTGGGTTTTTTTATCAACAATTGGGGGCTTAGTAACGGCATATTAGTCGTTAGTCGCTGGTCCCTTCGACTTCGCTCTCTTCGACGGGCTCAGGGCATGCAGGGTAAACTAAGTATTTAGACTACGTACGCGACCGAAAACAAGCAGCCTGGCTCAATCCCGGGAGGATGGGGTTAAATATAGCGGAATTTAGGTGTCTGGTTGTTCGAGCCAGTATAGTGAGAAGTATGAGAAGTCGGCGAAATCGACGTCGCCATCGCCGTCGAAATCGGGTATATATTCGGGCGACGTTAGGTAAGCAGCTTATATGACGATAATTGTAAGGGATAAAAGAGTGAAGGGGGCCGGGACAAAGACCGGCCCCCTTTGAAAGTTCGTGCGGATGTTTAAACTCCGTTATCTTCGTCGACGACGGTGATGTTGTAAATGACGTCCTGTACAATCTCGTACTCAGGGATTTCAGCATGAAAATGGATCTCGTGCTCACCCTCTGATAAGGGTGGAAGCATTACCCAGTATCCATCACAGACAACCAAGTCAACTTCACCAAGAATCCCGTCTAAAGCGAAAGCAGGTGACTGGAACCGAAGAATAGATTTCGGCCGGAGAACTGAAGAGACGGGAAGAGCATCGCCGTCAACTGTGCAGCTTAGGACGGAGACCATGTCCACGAAACCTTCGCACATTGCGCGGAGTTCTTCTTCGGTATAGGTTTCGCCGGGTGAATTATAAGCCCATATGTTGAATATGGGGAAAAACAGGGCCTTGTCTGCGGGCACAGTTCCCTGGCGCTCTGCAGGGCCGATCCAGCTGCCGGCAAGGAACCATACTTTACCATCCTGGCCAATGCTGAGGTCAACTTCGCCGTCGGAAAAGAGGGGATTTTCGTCCTCGGGTATTGCTTCTACCCATTTAAACCACTCGACTGACCACTGGCCATACGACTTGCCAAAAATCTTTGCTTTACCTTCCTCCCCCCCAGCTGATATAGACAGTGTTAGTGCCAGCGCCACAATGGACGCGGTAATTAAGACTTTCGAGAATATACGTTTTTGATTCTTTCGTAACATTGAATGTGCTCCTTTTAATGCCCCCACATTTGTTACAGATTTAGCCGTTTGACAGGAATGAAACTAAAAAATATACGCCTTTTCAATCCGTTGATGCAATATCAGCAGTGTGTTTAAAAACAGACATGTATCTTCATTGGCACGCCCTCCTACCGAACAACAATAAACAAATGAAAATCTAAAAGCTATGTTGCAAATCTTCGCTGCCGTATCTTCAAGTAAAGCTGTTCGATTAGGGCAAATCTGTCAACAACAAATTTCCAAATATGAGAATATTTTTGTATAAATTGAGCATTCGGCTTAATAATGGGCTTTTATTTTTATGGATGAGGACCAGGGAGGGAAAAGTGAGAAGTGAAAAGGTAGAATTTAGAATAAGATTGTGGTATTACCCACTCCCTAACGGTCGGGGCTCTGTGGGATCGGAGGAATATTGAATGAAGAATATCAGATTTCAGACTTGGTGTTGAGATTGCGGCCCTTCGACTTTGCTCAGGGCAGGGCATACGAACATACGGGCATATCGCGAATCGCAAATTGCGAATCGATAATTTCAAATTACAGATTTGGCGTGAGATTGCTTCGCTCCTCGCAATGACGACCGGGTGGGAGATAATTGTTGAGGTTTTATGAGGAGGTAGGTATAATGCGGGTGAAATGAAGATTAGAATAAATATGGAGGACAGAATTATGTCTGATAAGATAACACGTCGGGAATTTATGCGAGAGACAGCGGCAGCAGCGGCAGTTGTGACGGCGGGACTAGCGGGGTCACAAACGGCAGAGGGTGCGAAGAAATCTACAGGTAAGATACTGAACTTTAACTCCGAAATGGAATACCGGCGATGTGGGAGGACGGGGCTAATGGTATCGGCGGTATGCCTGGGGGGACACTGGAAACGTATAGTAAAGGTTATCGGTGGCGATGAGCCGGAGGGGTGGATGACGGAGAAAATCGAGCGGAAAGACTTCCAGAAGAACCGGCACGAGGTGGTGAGCCAATGTATCGACAGAGGGATTAATTATGTGGATGCCTGCTGCCGGGAAGAGATATTAGCATATGCGAAGGCGCTGAAGGGAAGGCGGGATAAGATGTACTTCGGGTATTCGTGGCATATATGGGAGAGCCGATTCGAGGAGTGGCGGCCGAGACAGAAGCTGCAGGAAGGACTGGATGCGGGAATGAAGGAGGCTGGTCTTGATTACGTGGACCTTTGGCGGATAAGCCTTCTGGTTGACAGCAGCCAGCACAACGACGGTGACGTTGAAGAGGCGGTGGCTGCTCTGGACTGGGCGAAGAAGACGGGCCGGTCGCGGTTTATCGGGATATCATCGCACGACCGGCCGCATATAAAACAGATTATCGAGAAGTATCCCGAACAGATGGAAGTTATCCTGACACCTTATACGGCGAAGACGAAGATGGTGACGGATGAGAGCGGTCTTTGGGCGACGCTGAAAAAGTATGATGTGGGGTGGTTCGGGATAAAACCGTTTGCGAGTAACACGGTGTT
>CP070830.1:459125-463531 GCA_020344865.1 Planctomycetota bacterium | reverse complement strand
TAAATCCGTATGAGGCAAAAAACTCGCCCTTATAAATTCATCCATATAGCCCGGATGGCTCATCAAATCAAAATAGGTCATACTTTCCGCGATTTTCTCGGCTGTTTTGAGGGCCTTTCTGCTTAGCAAAACCGTCTTTGCTCCCGCGATTGAAGTATTTCCGACGAACCGAATTTTTTCGGGGGGCACATCGGGCAGCATCCCAATCGTGACGGCCTCCTTGACATTGAGGAAATTCCCGAACCCTCCCGCCAAATAAATTGCTTCCAGGTCTTTCGGACTCGTCTGCGTTGACTCCATAAGGACACGAATTGCCGCAAATACGCCGGCCTTTGAACGAACCAGATTGTTGATGTCCGGCTGAGTAATCACTATTTCATGGTGCTCGTTTCGCGGCGCAACCAGTTGGAACTGCAGGCCCTCCTCGCCCTCTGTAAGCCTCTCATCGCCACCTGTCTTAAACCGCCCCGTACGGTCAATAATACCGTTTACAAACAATTCGGCCAGTGTGTCCAAAAGGCCCGAGCCGCAGATGCCAACCGGATGACTGTTACCGATTGTCTGATACTCGATGGAGCCGTCGGGCAAAACGCTTAGTTTCTCGATGGCGCCGGCGCCAGCCCTCATTCCATGCCTGACCCCGCTGCCTTCAAAGGCCGGCCCCGCCGAGCTCGAAGCACATACCAGCCAATCCCGGTTGCCGAGTGCCACCTCACCGTTTGTCCCGATATCGACAAAAAGGGAAATGCCCTTCTTGGTGTAAATTCGTGTGGTCAGCACACCCGCCACCACGTCACTTCCCACATAGGCGGCCACGCTTGGCAGACAGTACAACAGACCTCGCTTGTTTATTTGAATGCCTGCCTCCGCCGCGCGAATCGGCGGCATGAAACCGACCGAGGCGATGTAGGGTTCTCTGCGTATTCGCGTAGGGTCAAGATTGAGCAGAAAATGTATCATGGCGGTATTGCCGGCACAAATAATTGCGGTTATGTCCTGCAAATCGACCTTTTGTCGTGAGGCAAGCGTAACTATCAGATTATTTACATCGTTGACGATGCGATTCTGCATTTCGTCGAAAGCGTTGTTTTCCTCCGCGTATATGATACGCCGAATGTAATCTTCCCCAAAATTTATCTGGCTGTTGTAGGTGGCCTCAGTATCAACAGTAACAGCATTTGTCAAATCCATCAAGTGGGCAACTACAGTTGTAGTCCCGAGGTCAACCGCCACGGCAAAATTTACATCACAGCGTCCTCCGGGTTCTACATCAATCACTTCGGTAGTTCCGCCTCGCCGACCTATCGTCGCCGCAACCCTATAGTTCGCCTCCACAAGCGCTTTTGAAAGTCTCTGCAAAACGCGAAAGCCCGTCTGCATTATAGGGGCATCAACCTTCTCACGTATCGCCACGTATAACCGCTCGTGGTCAGCCGTATGGTCTTGGATACTCGGCGGTGTCATTTCAAGACACAGCTTTTGTACCAACGGGTCGAACTTAAACACCCCGCCCTGCACATCACCCGCAAGCTCGCTGAACCGGTGTGCATCGGTGTCCATCAGTATCTGACTCGCTTCCAGCGTATGCGAACGTGGAACCGTTACCGTCATATCCGAAAGCACCTTTGTCTGGCAGGCTAAAACTACATTTTCCCGCAGCTCCTGCGGCGTAAGCAATGTGGTGGGCGTGCTTTGAAATTGACCCTCGTCAACCGTCGCCTTGCATTTTCCGCAGTATCCGTCTCCGCCGCAGATACTGCTAAGATAAATGCCCGCCTTGCGTGCGGCCTCCAGCAGAACCGCTCCCTTCGGAACTTCTATCTTCAAGCCGCTTGGCTCAAAACGGACCGTGAACCTTTTTTTCTCGCCCTTTCCCATTACTTCCAGACTTCCTGAAGGTATTTAGGCAGCATAGAAGACTCTCTCGGCCCTACCATAACTTCCCACTTTGAGGCCTCTTCGAGCTTGCCGCTCATCACCGCCACATAGCCGGGAATTATCAGCTTGCGGTGCTTGACCAGGCCTTCGACGTTATGTTTGGCCATAGCATCGGCCACCGTTTTTTCGTTGAGTTTATCTCCCGAATAGGCCGTCAGCACGCTTGTGCCTTCGGTATCAACAACAAGGATGTAGCTCGGCACCCTGCTGGCCTCGACATCCGATTCCACCGTGTAATATGTAAGCGAAAAGTTTGTCGTAAACATCAGGGGGGCATTTTCACCGGGCTCACCGATTGGATATACCTTGGGTTCTACCTGCACGGGTTTCTGCGGGTCGGTAAAGATGTTCATCACCACTGTCAGCAGAGGCAGCAGCGCATAAGGCTCGGCTGCATCAAGCACCACGATACCCGAATACTTACATATCAGTGCCGCGGCCATTGCCGCCTGCTGATTCGCGTCGCCGTCGCTGACGAACGATATGGTCGGATGGCCTAAGGGGCGGAAGGCCTTTTTCAACGACAACGCCCGCATCCTTGAGAGGTTGTACAACTGCTCACGCAGGCCCAGACCCTCAAGGCTCAAGACAATATCCTCAACTCCTTCGGCCTTAATCTTCTCGGTAAGGTCGGACAACGCTTCAAGCGATTCGGCTTTTGCCGCCAACGGGCAGCCGTTTTCCTTGGCGATTTTTGCCATTTCTGCGGCTGTATCAGCCTTGGCCGAGGCAATCAAAGGCACTACGTCTTTCACTTTACCCACCGCTGCTTCCATTGCCGAAGGCTCGTCCGAAACAAGTATCATGGCAAGGCTGCTTGCCGCTTTGACTGTCTCTGCGACCGAGGCAAAACTATTAGCATCTCCGCTATCGTTAACAACGGCTACGGCGCTGACTCCGATTTTGGTGCCCACACGCTCAAACTGCAGGGAATTTACGACCTCGATGCGCTTTTTCAAATCTTCACCGGTCAACTTGTCCGATACGGTCACCGCCACGACTGTCGGACTGTAGAACTTCTCCTCGTGCCGGAACATAACCGTCTCCTGGCCAATCTCGACCTGATTGTCGCCGCTGCCAAAGACAACTTTGCGCATCGGCGGCGCAGCCGCGGCGGCAAGGGCTTGCTTGGCTTCCTCAGAGACTTCCGGGCAATCCTCTAATTTTGCCCGCTTCTGCGCAAGCTGCATAGCAAACGCCAGGCACGTAGGCATGCCGCACTTTTTACAGTTTGTCTTCGGTAGGAGTTTAAAGATTTCCAGTCCTGTCAGTGCCATAATACCGTTCCTTTCCTCAATTTCGGGCCCTCACAAGCTTCGGGGGACTTGGGGCCCTGCTGTATCTTATACATTTCGCCTCTCGCTGCAAGCTCTGCGAGAAACGCTTTGCGCTTTTTAGAACATAGGTTCCATCTCAGCCGCCGGGTGGCCGTTCTTGGTGATAAATTCCAGGACCTCTTCTTCACTGGTGGCGGTGGTTTCATCGGCGATTTTGGCAAAGAATTCTTCTCCGCCGAGGCCGAGTTCTTCCGCCCTTTCTATAAACGTGCCCTTGATTTCCTCCTTGAGCATAGTTGGCATCCAGACAATTCGCCGGATTCCGCCCTCGGCGCCTATAAATTTCTTCGAATTGATATAATGCTTTGAATGACCGATGAAGCCCGGTGTCTGGTTGCCGCCTCCCACCGTCCCGGCCAGAGTCGAAAACTTCATCCCGCAAGGGGTCATCTCGCTGAACTCACGGTTCACAATCATTATGCCGCCTGTTGAGGGCAGCACCGCTGCAATGCACTCGAAACAGCCGCACGATGTCATTGGGTCTGTTATCATACTATACTGGCTCATCCGCTGGATGTTACCGCGGCTGACATTGGCGACAAATGCGTTTATCTTGTCCCACTGACCGATGGTAGCTTCGATGCAGCTGCCTTTGGCGATGGGCTGGTTCGGACCCGATGGTGTTATCTCGTAGGCCGCCTTGCAGTCCAGCCAGCTGTATGCCCCGCACAAACCGGGTCTCTCGGGCGAGACTACGCACACGTGGTCGGGGGCGAAGCTCTGGCACAGCGTACAGGAGTAAAAAGTATTCACGTCTTCATCGGTCATACCCGCCAGGCGCGCATCGCGCTCGGCATATACTTTCACCGACTCCTCGCGAAGTTTCAAGACCTCCTGCTCGTCCGTCACTATTGTGACCTGCACCTTGTCTAAAATACTCGAATACTGTTCGTGAAACATTGCGTGCAGGAGTTTGCCTATATGTTCCAGTCTGAAACCTGCCTTTGCGGCGTCTTTGCTTATCCGCACCCAGTTGATGTCGCGCTGGCCCATATGCCACACACCCTGCGCCTCGTTCATAAATATGTGTATCTGCCGTTCCAGCACGGGTTCAAAATCGGTCTGCATTTTTCTGCCCGCTACCTCTACCAGAAGTCCCAGCGGCAGTTTTCAACCATCCTTAACCGAATC
>CP070830.1:454865-459025 GCA_020344865.1 Planctomycetota bacterium | reverse complement strand
CAAACGGATGCTGCAGGAGGTGCCGAAGGCCACTGTGGTTCTTGTCAACCCGGAGCACGTAGCTGTTGCGCTGCGTTATGAGCCTAAGACAATGGAAGCACCTGTTATGGTGGCGAAAGGGGCGGACCACTTAGCGGAGAAGATAAGAGAAATCGCAAGGGCCTATGGTGTGCCTATAGTAAGAAAACCGGAATTGGCCAGGACGATATATTCGACGGTGGAGCTCGGCGGCGCCATACCTCAGACCCTGTATGTGGCCGTGGCAGAGGTGTTGGCTATGATTTACCGGCTGCGGCGTAGAAAGTAAAGAACGTGACGGATAAGAAGATTAATGTTGTTGTTTGCGATTAAGACCTGAAAGATGTCCATGTGCTCTGCTTCAGATTCGCCCAAAGACGGCAACCGGGTGTCTTTCGTGGGATTGGCCGGTGAGGGAAGGGACGCTCACGCAGGTTGCCGGACATCTCTGATGGGGACTCGGCCTCTTCTGATTGCCGGGGTAATCACATTTGCAACCGGGCTTTTAATACCGCTGTCGGGTCGTATCCTCGACGTATTCTTAATATTTAGTTTGTCTCTGACCGTCGCTGCATTGATAATTACTTTTTCGGCGCGGAGGGCCGTGGAGGTGTTGGGTTTTCCTTTGTTAATCGTGCTGGCTGCGATGTTGCGTATGGCTTTAAGTTTGGCCGGCAGCAGACTGATACTTTCACAAGGCGATGCCGGGACAATCATCGGGTTTTTTGGGGGCATATTTGTCAGAGAAAGTTTTGTGCTTGCAGTTCTGGGCTTCGGCGTACTTACCGTGTTTATATTCGGAACCATTTCCAGGGCCGTGAGAAATATCAGCCGAACTGCCGAAGATTTTGTCGTGGATATTGTGCCCGCCAGGCAAATCAGTGTTGACAGGAACCTAAGTGCCGGACTTATCGACCGCAACCAGGCCGTCGAGTTACACAATAGAATCGCTCGTGAAACCGGATTTTTTGCCGCCATGGCCGGCGCCACCAAGTTCCTGCTTTGTGCTGCTGTTGTTGAACTTGTGATTGTGCTTGTCGATATCGTTGGTTCGATGGTCACCTCGCCGGCGGCCGGGCAGATGTCGGCCGGATACCTTCTTTACGAAGGATTGCAAAATGGCGACCTGAGGATACATGCGACTCTGGGCGCAGGGATGATAACGCAGATATCCGCCTTACTTGCCGTGGCGGCCTGCAGATACCTTGTCGCAAAGACCTACTTGCCGTGTGCGGGCGACAGTGAGTTTGTTGCAGAAGAATCGGCCGAGAGAGTCAAGGTAGTCCCCAGCGAAGTGCTGTGGCCAAAGACTGCAGAATCCCACTATGGTGGTACTATAGTTGCTGCACAAGCGGAAACAGTTGCTCAGGACGCCCAGTGGTTAGAAGAATCACAGTGTACGGAAGATGAAAGAGATGATTTGGCTGGCGAGACCCCGTCACCTGCCGAGAACTTCGTGCAGGCTTTGCTGACGGGAGAAACAGAGCCTGTTTTCAAACCCGAGCTGTATCTCTGGAAGACCGCTGACGATGATGACTATTACAATGCAATCACGGATTTAATCGAGAGTGATTCAGGCGATGGTGCGAAAACGATATTGATGGCGGCTGAGAGCACAGAAGCACTGCCTGTAACAGTGCCTGTAAATATTGCGATGCGTCTGGCCCGGAAGGGCCAGCGGTGTCTGCTGGTAGATTTTGACCTGCAAAGAGACGCAGTAGCGAGCGTCTTTGACATCGACTATGGCGACGCGAATGATTCGGCGAAGCGCGAAATCCTTGCAACAGGAAGTCCAACCTGTATCAAGAATCTCTGGGTCTGGTCGGTGTCCCGCATTATTAAAGCTGACGAAGATAGTGATAACCGCAACTTGATAAATATAAAGCAGGCGCTTGCCGGCCTTAAAAAGCAGTACGACAGAGTGTTTGTCTATGCTCCGGCCATAGGGCGATTAGATGATTTGCAGAACGTTGCCGCTTGTTCTAAGGCTGCGATACTATTCGGTGGCGAGCCTGAGCTGTCGGATGCCGCTGGAGATTCCTCGTTGAGTGATTTCTACAAACTTCTAACTGACTGTGGCTGCAAAGTCCTGCAGCCGGTGGAGGTCTTTGCGAAGCCGCGCTAACGTATACAGGAGTGTTTTTGGGTTGACGTTAACTCTACGAGTAGCCGAAGCCTAAAGCCGCCATCTGGTTCTGCAGTAGTGCGAGGGTCCTCTCAAGGCGGGCAAACCGAGCCACTAGTCTGGCTTCCCTTTGTTCCAGTCGATATTCTTCGAGCTCGATTTTGTCCTCGAGATATTCTATTTGGTCCTCAACATGTTCCTGGTCGATGTCCATTGAGCCGCTTGATGCCTGCAGGATGTCGTCAAGCACATCCTCTATCGCACCGGTGAAGCCCTGCTTTACCCTGACAGTCGCGGTGAAAGTACCGTCCTGACTCAGGTTGACGCTGAGCTGCAGGCCGTTCTCAGGGTACACAGGGTTGCCGTTGTCGTCGAAGGTGCTGTCGCCCGTGACAACGTTTCCGCTGTATGTTGCGGTGCGGTAGGTTGATTCGGTTGAGAGTTTAATTTTAGCGCTGGTGATAGCACTTCCGCTGACGACCACCTCGACATCATAGGTGCCCGCCGTGGTATAGTTGCTGCTGGCTCCGTAAAATTCAATTGTATTGCTGTCGGTGCTGCCGGTTTTATCCGCCCCTATCAGGGCAAGGACGTCCATATAGTTTTCGGCTATGGCTTCGTCAAAGACATTTGTGTCAAGACTCAAAATGCCGTCACTGTCAAGTTCGATGCCTATCTGCCCGGGCGTAAGAAAGTCATCGATGTCCTCTACGAACCCGCTGGTCTGCGTGACAAGAGGGTCGCGCAGCAGCGTCTTGATGGTCGAAACGACATAATCGCCCGTCAGAACCCCCGCCGTTTCCGAGACATCATCGTAGCCGGCTACCTCTTTGATATAGGTGACGACATTATTATAGGCACCAATCATGGAACCTAACTTTTCTTTGACCGCCTCGATATCTCTGGTCAGCGTGATTTCTTCTCCACTTGCGTCTGTTGTGTCGTGCAGATGAAGCGCCACGCCGTAAATGGCATCATCGACGGTGTTGGAGCTCCTGCTGATGTAACCATCGCTGCCCTCAATTGTTTCAGCGATGCTTGCGGTTATATCTCCGTCCCCGCCGTCTTTGAGAGCAGAATTAATCATCAGTAAATCGACATTGCCTAATGAGCTCGCGAATGTAAATGTTGTGCCATCGGCGATGGGGCCGGAGACTATTATGTCGCCGGAATTGACGGTATTTAACTCTTCTAATTCGCTTTGAATGGTAGCCGCATCTGCATTCCAATCGATGGCGTCGGTTGTCTCGCCACGGTAAGTTAAAGTGAACGTACCACTGGCTGGTGCCGCACTTAATTCTGCTGTTTGGACCTCTGAGATGGGCGAAGCTGAAGGAAAACCGTCGACTTTGATTTTCGAGTTCTGGGCGGCCTGGCTAAGGGTAAAATCTGACAGCGCGAATCCCAATAGACTGGCTGCGGTCGCCCCACCCTCGGTTGAAAAGCTCATGGCAAGATTGTCCAGGGAAGAACCGGTACCGTCGTCGTTATATGTCAACGTAATTGAAAGACTGCTTGTGTCGTCCTGGCTGTCCGTCAATATGATTTTGCCGTTCTCGAATACCGCCTTGGCCCTTCCGTCGAACGCATCATTGATTTCCGAAATAAGGTGGCCAACGGTCGTATTTGCCGTTATAGGAAGATCGTTATAGGGTATAGCGACGCCGAAATGGTCGTCACCTTCTATTCTAATGTACGGTGAGCCGCCGGAGATTGACCCGTTGAACTGGTCGAGCTCTGTAATCTTCGTATTCAGCGTTGCGTTATCATTGTCTTTCGTAAATCCCGAGTTCTGTGTCCAAACCTCGGTACTGCCCGAGTTGATTTTAATCTCGTAATCGGTTCCGGCGTCGTTACCGTTGAGGACCAGGTGGTAGGCGTCATTATAATACAGCATGCTGGCCGTAACGCCCGGATTGTTCGCGTCATTATTGATTAGGCCCACGAGGTCTTCAAGAGTTGTCTCACTGGTGGTTGTTATAGCGGTTTCCTTGTGGTTGTAGGAATAGATGAAAGT
>CP070830.1:444356-454765 GCA_020344865.1 Planctomycetota bacterium | reverse complement strand
GAAAAAGAAAAAGTAGCATAACAAAGTAGCCAAGAGTTTGTTTGTATTGCACCTGATGAAATTTGGCAAGCTACGCAAAAATGGAAGGTTCTGTCGTGCGGCAGAACCTTCCATTTTGTATACATGGCGAGTCAGTGATGCGTTGTTCAGGAGGTAGGGACAGAGGGTCTCATCAAGCTAAATCAGGTCTGTAAGTCACCCCACGCTGGAATTGCAGCCGGTGGCGAAATGCGAACCCTCCTGCCAAGCGGGCGGGAAATCCAAAGTCCGGCTGCCGTCGGCTCATAAGCAAAGCCCAGAGAACGAGTTATGATAGCGAGTAAGGGTCGACTATCCCCTTGCAATTACCCCGGCGTTTCTTATACTGTCTATCGAGAGCACCGTCGAACCAAGTAACTTATGCAATTTGTGCGGATGAAAGAACGATTACATGGATTATTTCAGTTACAAAAAGGGCAAACTGTTTGCCGAAGGTGTAGATGTCGCGAGGATTGCCGCAGAAGTTGGCACGCCGGTCTATATCTACAGCAAAGCGACATTCAAAGAGCATCTCGAGAAAATTCGCAAGGCCTACGGCGAAATCGATACGACGATATGTTACTCGGTCAAAGCCTGTGGAAATATAAACATTCTGCGATTCATGGCCGAAGCAGGCAGCGGTTTCGACATTGTCAGCGGCGGTGAATTGCACCGAGTTCTGCAAGCAGGCGGTGACCCATCCAAAATAGTTTATGCGGGCGTCGGTAAAACCGACAAAGAAATTACAGAAGGGTTAGGCGCCGACATAGCTTACTTCAACATTGAGTCGGAAGCTGAGCTGGAGAATTTAATAAGGCTTGCGAAACAAAAAAACAAGAAGCCCCGTGCCGCTCTTCGCGTCAATCCGGATGTTGACCCGGAAACGCACAGATACACCACAACGGGCAAGAAAGAAACCAAATTCGGCGTTGATATAAAACGAGCACGAAAGGTGTTCTCGGACTACGGTAATAACAGAACGGTACAGCTGTGTGCGATTCACATACACCTGGGCTCGGCGGGACACACAGTTGAACCCTACGCCGAAGCGTTAGAAAAAGTATTAGCTCTAATCGAACAACTGCGCTGCGACGGTTTTGCAATTGAAGCAGTGGACATCGGTGGTGGATACGGGGCGGACTATATCAGCGGTGTGTCACCTACGGCCGCTGATTACGCCAGCGCGATCGTGCCGCCATTAAAGGGTAAGAACCTAAAACTTATTTTAGAGCCCGGGGCAAGTGTCGCGGCCAACGCTGCGATACTGCTAACGCAGGTTTTATATCCGAAGAAAGGCGGCGACAAGAAGTTCATAATAGTCGACGCCGGCATGAACGATTTGATTCGCCCGCCGCTGTACGACGCCTTCCATTTCATCTGGCCCTCACAAGTTTCGGATGCGTTTGTTACGGAGCGGCGGGACAGGGATTTGCAGTTGGACGGTACCGAGGTCGTGGACGTGGTCGGACCGATTTGCGAAAGTGGGGATTTCTTCGCAAAGGACAGGGCCCTTCCACCTGTAAAGGGAGGAGATTTGCTAAGCATCTTTACCGCCGGAGCGTACGGCTTTAGCATGAGCAGCAACTACAATGCCCGCGGCAGGGCCGCCGAAGTCCTCGTCGACAACAAGGATTTCTCGGTAATAAGAAGACGTGAGAGCTACGAAGACCTGATCGAACTTGAAAAATAACCCTCCGCTTGTCGCACGTTGTTCTCACCTGAAGCCGCGATCCGTCGGCAACCAGCTTAGAAATGCCTTTCGACGAAGCCGGTATCAATCTGGCTTTTGACGAAGAGGTTGTGCGAAAGGATGTCGAGGCAGGCGGGTATTGTGGTTTTGATTGGCTCGATGACAAATTCGCGCAGCGCTCTTTTCATTGTCGTGATTGCTTCAGCTCGCGTTTTTTGATGTACGATGAGCTTACTTATCATAGAATCGTAATTCGTTGCGACGGTCCAGCCCTGGTGTACGTGTGTATCGACTCTGACGCCGGGCCCTCCCGGCGGGATATACCTGGTTATGGTGCCAGGGCAGGGGGCGAAATTATTTCGGGGGTCTTCGGCATTGATACGGCACTCAATTGCCACGCCGGCATGCTTGATATTTCTCTGGCTTATCCTGATTTTCTGGCCGCTGGCGACCTTTAGCTGCCACTTAATCAGGTCGTGACTGGTGACCATCTCAGTAACCGGATGCTCCACCTGGATTCGCGTATTGACTTCGATGAAGTAGAACTTTTTATCCCTATCCAGAAGAAACTCAACGGTGGCGGCATTGACATACTTAGCTTCTTTTATGATTCTGACAGCGGCTTCGGCAATCTCTTCTCTCTCGCGCTCATCCAACACCGGACACGGTGATTCCTCAATCATTTTTTGATGTCTTCTCTGGATTGTGCAATCTCTTTCGTAAAAGTGCACGGCGTTTCCTGTCCTGTCAGCCAACACTTGCACCTCCACATGGCGCGGTTCGGCAATAAACTTTTCCAGATAGACATTTCGGTCGCCGAAGGCGGCTTCCGCTTCTGCGCGGGCCGTATCAAAGGCGGAGCGCAAAGTGATATCGTTATGGACGACTCTCATTCCACGTCCGCCGCCGCCGGCAGCAGCCTTTATAATCACAGGGTAGCCGAATTTGGCCGCAAGTTTCAAGGCCTGTGACTCGTCCTCGACGACACCTTCAGAACCGGGGACTACCCGAACTTTAGCCTTTCGTGCCAGTTTACGGGCCTGTACCTTATCACCAAGCAACTCCATCGCCTCAACGGGCGGGCCGATAAAGCCTATTCCACATTCCCGGCATATTCGGGCGAAGTTTATGTTCTCCGCAAGAAAACCATAACCCGGATGAATTGCCTCGACGTCGGCGATTTCGGCCGCACTTATAATACGTGGGATATTCAAGTAACTTTCGGCTGGGCTGGGCGGCCCTATACAAATAGCTTCATCAGCAAGTTGCAGATATGGGCTGTCTTTATCCGCTTCGGAGTAGACCGCTACGGCCTCGACGCCCATCTCATGACAGGCCCGAATGATACGGAGCGCTATTTCACCGCGGTTTGCTATCAGTATTCTTGAAAACATATTTTCCTTATCTGTCGCCTCGTATCTCGCAGTCTGGCCGAGCTATAATTTGCAGCATACGCTCTCAATCCGGTTTAACTTTGAAAAGTACCTGGCCGTATTCGACGGCCTGACCGTTGGACACCAAAATCTTAGTTATTGTTCCGCTGGTGTCGGCCTTAATTTCGTTCATTACCTTCATCGCCTCAATAATGCAAACGACAGTTTGCGAGTCCACCTGCGAGCCGACCTGGACGTAGGGTTCGGAATCGGGTGTCGGTGTCGCATAGAAAGTGCCGACGATGGCAGCCTTTATCTCGACCAATTCCTCCTGTTGCTGTGGCGCGGCAGCAGGAGCTTCGGCACCTTTGGCCTGCGTTTCATTGGATGCGAGAGGCATAGTGTGGAGGTTCGGGCCCACTACGGGGACCGCACTTACGACGGGGGGCTGAGGCTGGGAGCGCTTCAAAAAGATCTTGTCATCACCGTGCTTTATCTCAACCTCGACCAAATCGTTATCTCTCATTATTTCAATGAGTTCTTTTATTCTCTGCAAATCGTCATTTTTTTGCGCCATTTCCGGCTCCTTGCTCAAATAAAAGGGGCCCTGCAAGACAAGGGTCCCGGGTTGCTGATTAAGTCCAACAAGTATAGCCACAAGGGCCTTTTTTGCAAACAATTTCTATATCAATCCGGGGCATAGAAAATTAACCGCTGAAAAGTGGAAGTACGCTATTCTGAGCCAGTCAGCCGATGAAAATGGGGTCTTTCGGCGTCCCAAACACGTTGATATGCTATTCATTTTTGCAGGTTTCGGCGGTCTGATGCTGCCAGCTTCGGTATTCTTCCCATCAAAGTTCATCAAAGGGCTATTGCGATGCCTGCGGCAATCTTCCGTTTGTTCAGCGAGTGCGGAGTAATATAGGGCTGGCGGTTCTAGCGCGCAAATGCCGCTATCAAAAGGTGGGATAATCCGCAAGACTGGGAAGCGTAATGCGCTGCGGCACTTGAGGGACAAGTTACAGCACTTCGAAAGCAACAGCAGTAATATCATCGACTTCGGACGGTTCAATCTCCTGGCCCTGGGCAAGGTTATTGAATTTGTCCATCATCTCGACGAGCGGCAAATCCTTGATTTTATAAAAGTTGTCGGTGAAATTGAAACCGATTGTGTCGTCAAAACTACCGATAAACGGCTCGGCTCCATCGGAGTACAGAAGGACTTTATCACCGGGCTGAAGCTGGATTGTTTCCTGGACATATTCAGCCTGTGCGAAAATTCCAAGTAGGGAGCCTCTCATTTCCAACTGTTGCGGTCGCTGATTGGGTCTTATGAGAATCGGGTAGGGATGTCCGGCGCGGGCATAGGTCATCTGAAGCGTCTTTACATTCAGCAGACAGTAGCAACACGTTGCAAACTGGTATCCTGACAGTTTCTGGGCGGCCATCCTGACATTGAGATTTTTCATAACCTCGGCCGGTGAGAATATGTGGTAATTATTATCAATGGTTTCCCGCATAACCAGAGCCTGCTTTAGAAAAATTGTTAAAAGCGCTGCAGGAATGCCGTGGCCCACAACATCAGCCACGTAAAAGCCTATGTGCTGCTCATCGATACGCACGATATCATAGACGTCACCTGAGACCCACTCAGCAGGTATGAAAGTTGCGACCCATCGCACTTCGTCACTGCTGGGCAGTTGAGTAGGCAAAAAGTCCTGTTGGACAAGACCAGCCAACCGCATCTGCTCTGAGAGGTTGTCAACCAGGGCCCCTGTTATACTTAGCTGCTCAGCGAGCTTATTCTTGTAGATTCGCTGGATCTGCTTGGGCGGAATAGCAGGTTTTACGGCCATGCCCGTGCTTTTTTTACGGTACGCGAGATTCACACTGATTCTGACCCAAAGCTCGTCTGCCGAAACTCCCTCCGTTGTGCCAGCCATAGAGAAACTGGTCTTCGAGGGCGACAAAGAAAAGCTTTTCACGGGCACTTCCACCCGTTCGTTGAGCAGGATTACACCGATATTACTCATCTCGAGTGATTCGATTATTCGCGAGAGGTACCCCTGTTGTGAGACGTCCATACCCTCGGTATCGATAATGACGGTTCCTATAAGGTCGAGTCGGTCCCTAACCTGCGAAAATTCGTCTATTGGCCGAATTGAGTAAGCAAGCTTCCTCTGTTTCAAAAGCCGCTTTATATCGAAAGGAATCTCTCCTTTGTTTGTCAGGTACAGAACATCGGTAAATTTTTTCGTCAGTTCAATAGTACTTAGCAGCTTTTCTTTTTTCATATAAATCACCCCTAAGCTATTGGATGCCACCATTAACAGTAAGACCAGAAGCCGGCTGCGTTATAGGACTTTCACCGGACACCCGATTTCAGATACGCTTTCGGCCCCATTTTGCAGAGTGCCGCAAGATGGGAATCCACCAACTAATTTCGGCTCGTCGGGGGGGGCACTTTGTGTTTTTTTTTGCTTTTTTCTGCCCTTTATTAAGATTGCCAGCCTATGACGGAACCGTCCTTACCAGCTGCGGGCCGAGCTTGGCTCCGCACTCTTAGCCGGCGAAGATTGCCGAGCCAATGCGAAGGATGGTTGCACCCTCCTCGATAGCAACCTCGTAGTCTGAACTCATGCCCATGCTCAGTTCAGTAAACTCCGGTCCGACTATCCTCTCGCCGCGCATTTCGACGAACAACTCTCGCGCCCGCGTAAAGCATGCCCGAATTAGGTCTTTATTCCGCGTCAGGGGGCCCATCGTCATCAACCCAACAAGTTTCAGATTCGGCAGGGTCCCAATCTGCTCGGCCAGATGTGTCGCTGCTCCCACAGGGACGCCGTACTTTTGTGGCTCGTTCGACGTGTTGACCTGCATAAGTATTCTCGGGCACAGGCCAAACTTCGGTGCTGAAGCATTTATTTCTTCTGCCAAGCGAAGCGTGTCGACCGAATGTACCAATGATGATATAGGCAAGACCTGGCGGACCTTGTTACGCTGCAGATGGCCTATCATATGCCAGTTGACTGTCTCGGGCGCAGCCGAATTACCCTCGGTCTTGTTCAAAAATTCTGTTACCTGTGCAGAAACTTTCTTTAACTGCTGAACACGGTTCTCGCCAAGATCCACGAAGCCAAGACGAATGACTTCTTTTATACCCTCGAAGGTGGCGGATTTGGTCACAACTACAAGTTTTACCTCGCTGGGGTCTCTACCGACTCGGGCACACGTAGAGTCGATGGTTTCTTTTACCTGTTTTATTCGTTCAGAAATCTTCGTCATAAACGTGGTTAAGAACCCAAACCTAATGAATTCAAGCTGCCGGAACAAGCCTGTTCCAAGATACCAGTTTGCGGTTTCTCTTGCCAGTGCAAAAAGAATCAAGGCAAAAATTTAGATGTATTTCTTAGTTTAGCTGGCAGATACTTATTGACAACAAAGTCCAGGCCGTGCTTGGCAAAGGCCTGCTGCTCTACGCGAACGCCCATCTTCAGCATATGATTGATTGCTTTTTGCCAGGGCTTGTGATGCTTGACAAACGGGTCATTTCGAATCGCATCTTTGGCCCTCTTTATATCCACCTCTTTTAAGGGATGCGTAGGCAGCTTATAGGTAACGATATCCTCTGGCGTGACACCAAGAAAGCGAACCGAGGGCACGCAGAAGAATTTGTTCATATGGGCCGCATTGCCGGAACCAACTTTCAGAGTTCTGTAGATATTAAAATAGCCGTAAGGGTCTCCGTCAACAAAGGCGTAGACGGGGATTTTCAACTGGTCCGTCAATCTCCTTATAAACCTGCGGCAAGCCCGTGTCGGCACACCACCCATGCTGACGAGAATGCATTTTGCCTTCTTCCAGTAATCGTATTTTACCAGCCTTTGAAACATGCCGGCCGTTTCGATTGCCAGGACAAACCTGGCCTGACTCTGGAACTGGAGGTTTTCCACGTCTGTTGGTATCGAATATGCGCCGGACCCGAATTTAGTGCAATCGATTTTGATTTTCTTGCCCTTTGTGTCGGTGTCGATGACTATAAGGCGGCCCGCTATGTCGCCGCCCTTTTCCTCGGGCGTGAACTTTAGCTGCTCGCGGTTGACCCCGAACATCGCCTCGACATCGTCAATAATCGTATCCGATTCCGATTGCTCGGAGAAACCGGCTTTACCCCAGTTTTTTGAGATATAATAGGCCTCCCGCTTCGTGGCCATATCGTTTGCATCGATAAGTTCCTTGGAGAGTGACATCATTTTGAGGGTCTGTGCGAAGGTTTTTACCGTACTTACAGTTAAAGTACGCTGTTTGCTCTTGCCGAGAATCTCAAAATAGCCGGTTCTGGGCTGATATCTGACATTGCTAAGGGAGCGAAGCGGGGTAACCATCGTGGGGCTTTTGCTTTTCAGTATTTTCGAGTGAACGTCCTTGGCAGCCTCGACTATCTTTTTTGTAACGGGCTGAGTCCTTTGTTTAGACATAAAAAGCTCCAGGAAATGACAATTTTTAATGATTTATCGGTCATAATTTACGCCGAAGCAGGCAGATACACAAGCGATTTTCATTGATTTCGGTATAATTATCGCTGCCAGCAAAAAAACTAAAAAAAACAGATTTTTGGCTTGCATTTTGCTTTAGCACCCAGTATATTAGTTTTGTAGAGAGAATTAGGCGGGAAGGAATTTTCCCCCAAAAAAATTTATTTTTTTCTTTGACAGGCTCTTTGTAAAAAGTTATATTTTCAGCCTGAAAGCGAAATCGACGAAATAATGCTGCTACGAGCAGCTTACGAACCTCGGCGAGGCAGCGTGGCCCACCGGTTTCCCCCCCAGCCGGTTCCACCACCTCGCCTTTTTTTGCGCGCATAGCCTGTATTATGCCCCTTCAAGGCAAACAAAAGGGAAAGGCTGCACTGCTTTATTCACTCCCCACGAATTTGGACTTTTACTTTTCTGTTGCGCGGGCCATCGAATTCACAAAAGAAAATGCCCTGCCAGGTCCCCAGAACCAGAGACTTGTCCTTTATCGGGACTTGTTCGCTGGAGCCGACAAGGGTGCTTTTACAATGTGCATCTGAATTGCCTTCGGAATGCCGATAGCCGGAGTGGCGATGAGGTATCAATTGCTCAAGAATCAAGAGTATATCGTGCGGAACCGAAGGGTCGGCATTTACGTTTACGGTTATCGCCGCCGTCGTATGAGGGCAATACACAATACAATCTCCCTCGGTGATGCCGGATTCGCGGACGGCAGAACCTACCTGGCTTGTTATATCAATCAACTGGTTACGGTTTTTGCTGCTTATGTGAAGGTCTTTTTCGACGATTTTCATTGATATAATCCTACCTATGGCACAAGTTACATTTGCTCAACAACTTCGATACCTAAAAGCTCACTTAAGCCGTGTTTGATTGTCTTAGCAGTTAAATCACAAAGTAACAGTCTCGTAGGTCTTTTATCCGCTCCGGCGTCCAAAACGGGACAGTTGGTATAAAAGGCGCTGAATTTCTGTGCCAGCTCGTATAGATACGCAGTCAGATAATTGGGTCTGTAATCAACCGCCGCAGCTCCTATCGCCTCGACATAGCGAACGAGATGTTTTGCCAAATCAAGTTCAGCCGGCTCAGTTAAGTTTGCTTTTTCAACTTTTGACTGCTCTTCCTCGACATCTATACCTCTATCTTTTCCTTTTCGTTCAATTGATTTTATTCTGGCGTAAGCATATTGCATATAGGGAGCGGTGTTGCCGTCCATCGCCAGCATCTTATTGAAGCTAAAGACATAATCGCTGGTTCGATTATTGGAGAAATCTGCGTATTTGACGGCCCCGATTCCGACAGCCCTTGCAATTTCATCTTTTCTTTCAGGAGGCAAATCCGGGTTCTTTTCTTCAACGACTGCCTTTGCGCGTTCGACAGCTTCGGTGAGCAGGTCTTTTAGTTTTACATTTTCGCCCTCTCTTGTTCTGAGGGGTTTGCCGTTTTCACCGAGGACGCTGCCGAAGGCAATATGAATTAGCATATCCGGCTTTGCCCAACCCGCCAGAGCCGCCACCTTAAAGAGCATCTGGAAATGCAAACTCTGCCGCGCATCTGTAACGTAGATTATCCTGTCTGCCTTTAGCTCTTGCACCCGATACCGCAGCGCCGCCAAGTCCGTAGTCGCATAAAGATACGCACCATCAGATTTTTGTATAATAAACGGAAGCGGCTGGCCTTCTTTGTTCTTAAACCCTTCCGGAAAAACACAGACAGCACCGTCAGACTCTTCTGCCAGTTTCTTTTTCTTTAACTCTGCGACAATGTCTGAGAGCATATCTTTATAGAAACTTTCACCACGAATATGCTCATCCTTAAGAGTAACACAAAGGCGATCGTATACTTCTCGGAAATGTTTTGTGGTGGTTTTGACAATGCCTTTCCAATATGTTACCCAAGGGCCATCTCCAGTGTGGAGACCAACAACTGCTACATGCGCCGTCCTAGCAAATTCTTCGTTGTTTTTATAAAGAGATTGTGCTTGGCGATAAAATTCTTCAATATCAGCAAGTGTTTCATCTCGGTTTATTGCTTCGCCTCTTGGTGCTTCAAGTAGTATCTTATCAAAGAGTGCACAGAGCATACCGAATTGTGTTCCCCAGTCGCCGATGTGGTTCTGTCGTTTTACATCATGACCCTGGAATTCCAGCAACCTGCAAATACAATCGCCGATGATTGTGCTTCTCAGGTGTCCGACGTGCATCTGCTTTGCGATATTCGGGCCTGAAAAATCGACAACAATGGTTTTTGGTTGAGTGGTTTTTTCTACTCCAAGGCGTTTTTGAGAATCTGCGTTGATTTCAAGGAGTCTGTCGGCAACAAAATTAGCCTTAAGCCGCAGGTTTATAAACCCCGGGCCTGCGATTTCCGGCTTTTCGCAAATATCGTTAATTTTCAGGGTTCTAATGATCAATTCAGCAACCGTGCGAGGATCTGTTTGTACTTTTTTGGCAAGTGGCATCACACCGTTGACCTGGTAATCGCCGAACTTCGGGTCCGTCGCCGGCCTCACCATCGCGGCACCCCTCACCCCCCCTGCCGCCTTAGCCATTGCAGCGCCAATCCTTTCATCGAGTATGTCAATAACGGGTTTCATTTATTACTCGCCCTTGGCGAAGTCTCGCCCTGCTGATATGAATAACATAATTTGAGGAATTCTTCACACATCGCATCAACAGCCTCTTGTTTGTGTCCCGCTCCAAGAGGGTCGTTATACCATTTCGGGATAAAACCTCCTTTGGAGGTGCCCAACAGCTTAACCATCCTTCTGCAATAAGAACGAATTTCGTCTGT
>CP070830.1:441012-444256 GCA_020344865.1 Planctomycetota bacterium | reverse complement strand
CCAGCCCATGGTCAACAGCGCGGACTCGCGGCGGCGCCTGGCGGAAGACCGTTTGTTTGTCGGTGACGGAACTTCGCTGGGCGAGGCGGCCGCTGTGTTTGTAGAGCTGGCCGACAGCGAGGCAAGCCAAGGATACCGGGACTTCGAAAGAGGGGTAAGAGAAACAGGGAATGGAACAGGGCATCTTACAACCGGTAAATGTTATATGAGGCGGCTGGGAGAGGGGAGAGAGGGGCCGGAGAGGGAAATCAAATATTAAAATGCAACCCCGACAACGGCGTTCGAGGGCGTGGAATGCAAAAACTGGGTTCCTGCTTGCGCAGGAATGACAAAGTGGATCGTGTTGGGGAGATTGACAATTCAGGTAGAATTGAGTAAAATGATTTGTTAAGGAGCAGAAAGAGAGTCTGCTAAATGAAAGGTGAATACGTTTTATTTTTACTGAAGCCGAGAAGAGACAGCCGAGTATTCGGAAAGGCATCGCAATAAGTCGGGGTGTCAGTCAGGGGGCAGGACACCGGTTAAGGCCGGTCATAGTAACAGGGTAAGAAAATTGAAAAAAGGAGGAGCGGCAAATGCCGATTCATCTTGATGAGCTGGACGTAATGTTGGAAGTTGAAGGGTCGGGTTCAGCACTGCTGGTCGCGTGCAATATGTGTGCCGGGGCAAGTCTCGCGATGAAAGAAAAGAGACCTTTCCTTGAGTTCTTTAGAAGTTTATTAAAATCGCCGCCCTTAGAAAGACACATCAGGAGACTAAGCCGTCAATTGAGTGAAAAGGGCGTGAAAACAAAGAAGTTCAAGAGCGGGGTTATTCAACAATTTTTTCTTTGTCTATGGACATCGCGAGAACGTAAGAGACTTCGAGAATACGCGAAAGAATATGAAGCAGTGATAGTTTTGGGATGCGATTCAGCAATTGAAACCGTAGTCGAATCGGTAAAGGGAACCGGCTGTAAAGTAATTAAAGGCATGGAAGTTGCGGGAATTATGAACACCAAGCCGAGGTTCCATTTGCCATGTAATATATCCTTTGAAGAGAGCAAAATAATTCCCATCTGCGACCGACACTGCAAGCAAGCCAGAGAGGAAAGTATTCGTGAGGGGCATTATTAGTTTTTAGTGTTTAGTTTTTAGTTTTGAGTTGGTCCGTCTGGGAGGCGCGGGATGTTCGGGAGGGTCGGTTTCAGGGTGCGGGGTAGATGGAGTAGAGGTCGGAGACTTCGGTTGGTGTGAGGCATTTAGAAAAAAGGCGGAGGTCATCGACCCTGTCTTCGAAGTAGTCGTTGATTCCGGCATAAATTCTCGCGCCGAGATAGACATCAGCGGCGGTATTTCTCATACGAACGTAAGTGCCAGCCGAAGGAGTCTGGGGCATTTTGACACCGTCGACATACAAAGCGATACCATCACCGACGCCGGTGGCATCGTAAGTGGAGGCGACGAAATGCCAGCCCTCGGAGAGGGGCGCGGAGGTCTTGGCTTTTACGACGCCACTATTGTCATCGTCGACCAGCTGAAGGCTCAAGGTTAAATCGGGCCTTATTACGAGCAGCCACTCTTTGTCCTGAATGTCGAAGTCCCACTTAGATATAATAACCTGCGGTATATCGTTAACCTCAACTCCCGGAGTGGTTACATAAACCCAGGCCGTTATGCTAAACGGAAGATCGTTTGCACCGGTAGTGAAACTGAAGGCATCGTGATCAACTATACTGACGGCATCAGCATAGTTAAAATCGAAGCAGGTGTTTACCTGGCCGGGGGCGGACAGGACAGAGGTGTCGACGGTGGCCGTGCCGTTATGGTTATTGCCGCTAACGTCGGCAACGAACGTATTCGCGGCATTCTCATCGAGCGGCCAGTGGGCGACCAAACAAGGGTCGGCTATTCGAGTAAGCCAGTAATCACAGAAAATCGACAGGTCATTACTGTCCACCGCGCCGCTTGCGTCAAAATCGCTGCCCATGCACCAGTTGGGGTCGGAGCAGGTTTGGTTGAGCCAAAAAGCCGAAAAGACCGCGAAATCCTCAAAATTAAATATCCAGTCGCCGTTTAAGTCGGTGAGTTCGAGGGTGTCGACGGCGACCTCAAGGTCGGGGGCGGGGAGATAGACGGGGCGCTGAGCGAAGATTATTGCCGGCGCCAAGACCAGGAATGCAAATATAATAGCAGGCTTCACCATCCCATCTCCGAATAACTGCTCCCTTAAGTCGTGGAGCAGATTAAGTAATATTATCAATTCCCGCACAGGATAGGGCAAAGAGTAAATTATGGCAAGTCAGGTTTGTCCTGATTTTAGGGGGATAATACCCTGCGCCGGGGGTGCGAGGATGTTTGTCGTGTGTCGCGCGTCCTGCGGGGATCGGGGCTGTGGGATAATTTGGTGGTTATTAGGGGGGAGATTTTGTATGGTGGGAGGGTTTGCAGGGTAAAGGATTTTAAGAGAATTGGTTTTTTGGAGGTTTTGCGATGAGACGGGCAAGAAGGAGTATATTGGCGGTCATTGCTATTGCAGTTGTTAGTATTGCGTCCGCGGTGGCGGGGAAGGAGGCGTGCTGCAAAAGAAATGCAAAAGTTGGCGCTATGGTCAAGGAGATGGTGGCAGCGCGGGCGGAGCAGAGACAGATAGAATACCTGACGAAGAGGTACGGGGAGTTCGGTATCGATGAGGCGTATGGGATACAACTTGCCTTGGCGAAGGAGGTGAGCAAGGAATTGGGGCCGGTGGTGGGCTATAAGGTGGCGTACGCGAGCAAGGCGGCGCAGGAGCAGTTCGGTGTGGATGAGCCGGCGAGCGGGCCATTTTTCTTAGCTCAACGGGTGTCGAGCAGGTCGAGCCTTCCGGCGAGTGCGTTTATGGAGATTGTGTTAGAAACAGAAATCGCCTTTACAATCGGCAAGCGGATTGACAAGCCGGTTAAGGACGTTGAAGAGATTAAGGATTATGTCAAATGGGTGCACACGGCGTTCGATATAGGTGATTACCGGTTTGTGAAGGGCCAGACGAAGCCGACGCCATCGGACATGATAGCGAGCGGGGTGGGTGCGCATTTCTTTGTGCTTGGGCCGGGGGTGCGGCCGGGTGAGGTAGACGTGGACGCGGTGGATTTGGTGCTGGCAAGGAAGGGTGAGCTAATCGCGAGCAGCCCGGCGACGAACGTGATGGGCAGTCCGTGGAACGCGGTGGTCTGGTGCGCGAACCATATCGTGAAGCTCGGCGGGACGCTTGAGCCGGGGATGGT
>CP070830.1:435300-440912 GCA_020344865.1 Planctomycetota bacterium | reverse complement strand
GTACAATCAAAGCAGCTATAATCTGAGTCGATACCAATAGCCATAGGGGCCTGCCGGTCTTATCGCCAAGCCAGCCGAATAGCATACTGCCCAACGCCAGACCTAAAATGAATGTAACAAGCACTATGGTAAAAGAATATGTGGTAGGACCGACAATCAAACCCAGCAATTTGGCCCATATAACCTCATAAGACATGGCGCAAAAACCGGATACCGCAAAGATTATAAGGGCAGCCGTAAGGACACCCGGATATTGCGTAACCTTAGGGGTTTCGACAACATCTGTTTGGGGGGATGTTTCTGCCTTACCTAACTGGGTGCCAGAGCCGGCCCGCAGGCACAATATACCTATAACGCCATTTATAATAACCGCCAGGGCCAACGTGCCGGGCATGCCCAGATAGTATATAAACCAAAATCCGCACAGAAGGGCACCTAAAGACGCTCCAATGGTGTTTAATCCGTATAATCTGCCCGCGTGCGTGCCCAGATGCGACAGGCTGGTAACATAAAACCGGCATAAAACAGGCAGTGTCGCACCCATACAGATAACAGGGATACATAACAGAAGGGAACAGCCAATAAAGGTGATAAAGTTATACAGCATAAAGTGGCTGAACAGCCGGTTGTAGACAATCGCGTAAAGCGGTGTAAACGCCCACAGAAGAAACGGAACCGTCAGTCCGTAAACGCCTATGGCAAGTTCCAGTATGCCGTATATTCTTACCAATCTTAAAGGCTGTTTGATGCGGTCTATGGTCCGGCTGGCAATGTAGCTGCCCAGGCCCAGGCCGCCCATAAAGACGGTAAGAACGATACTTACGGCAAACGGGGCAGCGCCGATGACCTTAACTATCATTCTTGTCCACAGGACCTCGTAGGTCAGGCCCGTAACGCCGGACAAAAAGAAACAAGTCAAGACCAACGCCTCTATCCTGCGGGGCGAAGTCTGTAGTACAGCGTGTTTGCCCACGGTGCTGTGCGAGATTCTCTTTCTCTTAGTCATCTCCTGTCCTCGCCGTCTCAAGGATAAGACCTACATACGCGGAATTCTGACGGCAGTTCTCGTGTCTACTGATATCGCGATATACCCGACAACAGTATAGGTTTTTTCAGGCCTGGTGTAAAAGCTTTTGTAGCCCGGTTAATCAGTGGTTAGCTGTTGGAAATTCAGAAGAAGTGAGGCAGATTAGGTCTTTATCATAGTAGTAATAGGTGCGGTGGGGTACCGAACAAGGCAACCGCGGCCCTGATAGGGCAGAAATTGACCGATTTACACATTTTTTTAAATTGAGGCTTGACATTGGCCGACTACTATAGTAAATACTTTCAATGACTATTTAACTATATTTTCTCGGTTTGAATATTATGAATATTATCATAAACAATGTGCTTATCATGATTATTGCGGACAAGCTCAAGCTGCCCTGAGAAAGGTATATTTCGTCTATCAGAAGCCTTCCAGAGCAGCTAACTCTGGAAGGCTTTTTTTATGGATTACTCGGGCTTTATTTGAAAGGTTCCAATATGCGAAAAAAGGAAGAAAAGCCATGGCACGAACAGGACAGTTTCTGGGAAACGTTCGGTCCTGTGATATTCAGCAACAAGGTGATTCTGGCAGCGTCGCAGGAGGTGGAGCAGATTATGAACTTATTGAATTTGCAACAGGACTCAATTATTTGCGATTTGTGCTGCGGTGTAGGCAGGCACAGTCTGGAACTGGCCCGCAGAGGATTCAAGGTCACGGGCGTGGACAGGACTATGGGCTACCTTCAAGAAGCGAAGAAAAAGGCGAATGCTGAAGGCCTGGAAATTCAGTTTATACATAAGGATATAAGGGACTTTTGTCAGCCGGACTCTTTCGATGCCGTGCTCAATTTGTACACATCATTTGGATATTTCGAGGAGCGGACCAACGAAATAAAAACGCTGGGAAATATATATAAGTCGCTTAAAAGCAACGGCAAACTAATCATGGAACTAATGGGCAAAGAAGTGCTGGCGCGAATTTTTCAGGAACGGGACTGGAGAGAGGAAGAAGGCATTATCCTTCTGGAAGAACGCAAAGTCGGCGAAAACTGGCGTTTTATAGAAAGCCGCTGGATTTTGATTAAAGACGGGAAAAGATACGAACGCAAATTTTATCCGAGGCTCTATTCTGCGGTTGAGCTTTGTGAGCTGATGGGCAGTTGTGGATTCAGCCGAGTAGACACTTACGGCGGTTTAGACGGCTCGCCGTACGACCAGAATGCAAAAAGATTGGTTGTGGTTGCACATAAGTAAATCAAAGAAGGGCAGTATGCTTGACAAGGACCGCTGTTGTATTTTAGGATGACGAGTTTAATATTGTCTAAGGATTTGTTTGATGTCGGATAAGGACAAGAAAAGTAAGGGTTACCGCGATACGTTGAATCTGCCGAAGACCAGCTTTTCGATGAAGGCCAACCTCGTGCAGCGCGAGCCGCAGCTGCGCAAGGAATGGGGGAAGATGGATATCTACGGCAAGATAAGGAAGGCACGCAAGGGTGCTCCCTTATATATACTTCACGATGGGCCGCCTTATGCCAACGGCGATATCCACATGGGAACCGTCATAAACAAGGTCCTTAAGGATTTTGTCGTTAAGTACAAGACCATGACGGGCTTTGATGTGCCGTATGTGCCCGGCTGGGACTGTCACGGCCTGCCGATTGAATCGAAGGTCGTTGGAGAACTCGGTGATAAGATGCGGGACAGAGACAAGCTCGATATCCGCAAGGAGTGCAAGAAATACGCGAGCAAATACGTCAAGGTGCAAAGCAGGCAGTTTCAAGAACTGGGGATATTTGGCGATTTTGAGAAGCCCTATCTTACTTTCAAGCCACAATATGAAGGGGGGATTTTAGAGGTATTTGCCGAGCTGGTGGACAAAGGACTGGTTTATAAGCAGTTAAAGCCGATTCACTGGTCGGTTGGATGTGAGACGGCCCTGGCCGAGGCGGAACTGGAATATAAGGATATTTCATCACCGAGCATATTCGTTAACTTTCCCATTGCCAAAGAGAGCACCGGGCGACTGGTGGAACTCGGTTTTGTCGAGCAAAGCGAGGCCGAGGACGCAAAGATTTGCCTTATGATATGGACGACCACGCCCTGGACGCTTGCGGCTAATCTGGCAGTGGCGGTGCATCCACATCTCGATTATACGGCGATAAGGTACGAAAAGAACGGCAGCAAGTTTGTCTCAATATTGGTGACCGAGCGGGTCGAGGCGGCGGTTGCCGCGGGCGGCTTAGAGCAAGGACAATATACCGTAAGCAAAAATAAAGTCAAAGGCAAAGAGCTTGAAGGGCTTCGGTATCAGCATCCATTTGTTGAGAACAATCCAACGGAAAAAGATGCATATATGGTAATCTGCGCCGAATACGTCACCACTGAGGACGGCACCGGACTTGTTCATATTGCGCCGGGACACGGCCTTGAAGACTTCGTATCGGGGATGCAATATGACCTGGAAGTCTATTCACCTGTGCTGGATAATGGTTGTTATGACAATACCGTGCCGGATTGGCTGAGGGGTAAAAACGTTCTGGAGGTCGATGCTGTCGTAAATAAGGATTTACAGCAAAAGGGGCTGCTCTTTGCTCAGGATGAGGTTGTGCACAGCTATCCTCACTGCTGGCGCAGCAAAATGCCGGTCATATTCAGGGCTACGGAGCAATGGTTTATTGGTGTTGACAAGGAGTTGCCGAGTGTGGGAAAAAGCCTGCGCGACCTGTCGCTGGAACGGGTCAGAAATGTAAAATGGATTCCTGCGTGGGGCCAAAAGAGGATTGAGGGGATGCTGGCACTCAGGCCCGACTGGTGCATAAGCAGACAGAGGAGTTGGGGGCTGCCACTGCCGGTGTTTGTAAATTCGGAAGGCGAAGCCCTGCTTACGAAAGAGTCCGTATTAGCCGTATCCAGGCATATCGCTAGGAAAGGCTCGGACAGCTGGTTTGCCGATTCACCCCGGCAGATTTTGGGTGAGGATTTTGCACTGCCGGAAAGATTTGATTTTGGCGACCTGGAAAAAGAAGAGAACATCTTTGATGTGTGGTTTGAGGCAGGCTGCAGCTGGTACTGTGTGTGTGTGAAAGAAGCGGACTGGCCTGTGCCCGTCGATTTGTATTTGGAAGGCTCAGACCAGCACCGCGGGTGGTTTCAACTGTCACTTCTGCCGGCACTGGGAGTAACCGGAAAAGAACCCTTCAAAGCCGTTCTAACCCATGGCTTCACCGTTGATGAGAAGGGAATGAAGCAGTCGAAATCGCTGGGCAACTACGTCAGCGCTCAGGAAGAGGTGGCAAAATACGGTTCGGATATTTTACGGCTGTGGGTGGCGAGTGTAAATTATCAGGAAGATATACGATGCAATGACGAATTAATAGGACGGACGCAGGATGCCTACAGAAAAATCAGAAACACGCTCAGATATCTACTGGGCAACATCGATGATTTTGATCCGAATGAGCATGCGATGGCCTACGAGGACATGTTCGAGATTGATAAATGGGCAATGCAGCAGTTACAAAAGCTGATTGCGAACGTAACACAAGCTTATGAGAACTTTATCTTTCATAGAGTTTTTTCACTGATTTATAACTTCTGTACGGTCGAGATGAGCAGTATCTATATGGATGTGCTCAAAGACAGGATGTATTGCGACCCAACAGATAGCTCATCTCGGAGAAGCGGACAAACAGCAATGTACAGGATATTGGACTGCCTGGTCCGAATGCTTGCACCGGTTCTGGCGCACACAGCCCAAGAGGCCTGGTCGGCCGTTAAGTGCAAGTCGCAGCAAGTTGAAAGCGTACACCTTACTGAGATGCCAAAGGTCGATGAGTCGATTGACCAGCAAAGTCAGGAGCCTAAATGGAACAAGATAATGGCTCTGCGTGATGAGGTTTTGCGGGTTTTGGAAGGTCTAAGACAGCAGAAGAAAATTGCAAGTAACCAAGAGGCAAGCGTGACTATCCGCTGCGGAGATGAAGAAATGGCTGTAATCATAAACGAGTTCGGACTCGAGCAATTTGCGACCTTGTGCATAGTCAGTGAGGTAAAATTCGACAAAGGCCCCGAGCAAACGACAGTTACAGCCGAAAAAAGCAGCCATAGGAAATGCCAGCGATGCTGGAATTATTGGCCGAGTGTCGGGGCCAACGGCGAACATCCGGATTTATGCAAGCGGTGTGTTGAGGTTATCGGCGGCGCATAGGGTAAACACCATAAGACGTATCAAGCTGTCTGTTCACACACCTTTGCATAAACCGTATCAACACCAATAGCTTCGATTGCGTGAGCAGGGTCACTACTCTGTAATTTTAAGCCCCTGCCGAATGGGTCAACCGCCGCGAGAGTCTCGGGTCTTTTATACGGGAAAAGCCGTATCGGATTGGAAGGTCCAAAAATCATGACCAAAGGCACCCCTAAGGCCGCCGCTATGTGCCCGGGACCGGTATCATTACTGACCACAATTCTCGCTGTCTTAAACAAGGCAGTCAGCTCAGGAAGACTTGTCAAGCCCGCAAAATCCATAACCTGAACACTTGTCCCCTTTATGATTTCCTGAGTAGTCGGCCTTTCAGCTG
>CP070830.1:430693-435200 GCA_020344865.1 Planctomycetota bacterium | reverse complement strand
ATGTATTGTTGAGAGCGGCTGTCAGCCTCAGGAAAATCGCAGGAGGCTGAGGCCTTTTTCTTTGTCGGTTTCCCTGCGGGCCTGGATGCCTTCGAACTCGATTATGGTAACTTCGAGGACGAGGAATGTTTTGGCTCCTCCTCGGGGGCAGCCGACGATGGTATGGTCGCCTTTTCCTATTGCGGTATGGATGTGCAACTTGGGCCCTTCGTCGTCGCAGTAGATTGTTCCGACGCCGAGGACCTCGCCCGGGCCGGCGAAGTCCTTGAAGTTGCCGACGATTTTCGGTTTTTCCTGCTTGGGGCCTACCACGACGCTGGCTTGGCGGAAACCGCCGGTAATCAGCACCGCCGCGGCTTTTATGTCCTCTTTTCTTGCTATTTTTTCGATTGATTCGTAGATATCCTCGCCCTCGAACAGCCGTGCCGCGATAATTCGCCCTGTTTTTCCTGTCTTATACTCCATTTTGCGCTCCTTCAGGCTGGTTTGTCTGTTGATTAGGTGATGATTTTAGCATGATGAGGGTCGACTGCAAATCTTTAGAGTGTGTTGTTGCGGCAAGATTGCCTGGGGGACGAGTTTAATATGAGAATTTGGGTGATTTTGTGAGATATATTGAACAATTGGGTTTTGGGCGGCGTATAGAAGAGCGCCAAAACAAGACAGAAGACATGTTTCTCCTCCTTTCGAGATGTTATAAGCGACAGCATCGCGGGAAGCTATGCTGTCGCTTGCTTTATGGGCTTGTCTGTCGCATACAGATCGGTAGAGGCGTAAATTATTAGCCTGGATTTGAGCCTGCCAAATAAGCGGGTGGATTTTTGCCCCAGATTTTTAGCCGGAGATACTGTTTTCGAGCCTGGCGAGTACTGTTCTGGCTTTGGATATTCTGTTTCCGGACGGGCCGTGCCAGCGCAGTTCCGCATTTTGCTTAATTTGGCTCTCGACCTTTTTGCAGGCCAGAAGCACGGTGGCGTGGTTTTTGTTGCCCATGAATCTGCCTACCTCAGAGCTCGACATCTTGGTGTGCTTGCGGGCCAGATACATACTGAAATGTCGGGCCATGGCCACGGTCCTGTCTTTCTTCGAGGAGTGTATATTCGCCGGCGTTATGCCGAAGAAAGTGGCGACGGCCGATTCAATATCCGATATGTGAACGATGGGGTCGCACCTTTCCAGATGCTCGGCAAGGACGTTTTTGGCAAGCGCAAGGGTGATATTTCCATTCTGCAGCGAGGCAAAGGCGATTAGCTTCAAAAGCGCACCTTCCAACTCCCGTACGTTGGTCCGCAGATTCTCGGCGATGTATCTTATGGCGTTTTCGGGGATGTGCTTTCGCAGCGTTGTAGCATACTGCTTGCAAATCAAACAGCGGGTGCGCAGGTCGGGCGTATCGATTTTAACGACCATTCCCGAGACGAACCGGTTGACCAGCTTTTCAGAGAGCTGGCCTATCATCTTGGGATGTGCGTCGGAGGCCAGGACAATCTGCTTGCCGGCCAGGTCTATGGTATTAAAGGTATGCAGGAATTCCTCCTGCGTTGAAGGCTTGCTGGCCAAGAAGTGAATATCGTCGATAGCTAACAAGTCCGTTTCTCGCATTCGGCGACGAAAAGCCTCCAGCTTTTTTGTCTTCAAGGCCAGCACAAACTGATTGGCGAAGTCTTCCGCTGAGAGATATAGCCAATTAGTCTCGGGTCGGGTCCTGCACACCTGATTGCATATCCCTTGCAGCAGGTGAGTTTTACCGACCCCGTATCCTCCATGAATAAACAGCGGATTGAAAGGGCTTTGTTTCGCGTCGGCCACGGCCTTTGCGGCGTTGTATGCCAGTTCGTTTGACGGACCGACGACGAATGTATCGAAATCGAGTTTGAGCTTTTTCTTTGGTCGCGGCGGTATTGAGGCCCTGCGGGTGCGGGTTCTGTCCCGGGCCCTGGCCACCAGCTGCGCCTGTGAGTCGAGCTGCGTGCGGCGCAGGTTGCCCGAAAGCTCGGGGTCGATGGTGAAGGTAACCTTTCGGCTGTTTCCGGTAACCCCACGAACCGCCTCTGCAATTTCGTTTGAAAAATGGTTTTCAATCCAGCTCGCTATGAAAAGGTTCGGCACGCCTATCTTTAAGTAGCCTTCGGTGAGTGTCAGCCTGGTCGAGTTCCTGAACCAGATTCGGAATTTCTGAGGCCCGACCTTTTGGGCGATAGCATCGTTGATGGCACTGATTTCATCCGTGATAGTGCTCTGCATAGGCACGCTCCTCTGTACTCAAAGCTGGGGACCCCGTTCTGCAAATGAGCAACACAGCGACCCGGTCATACTCCTTGGTTGAAATCAAATCCTTTTGGTTGTATTATTTGGACGGCGGGAAAACAAATCAACCCTGTTTTTCGAAAAATCTTTTCCACTTGACGGAGGTTGTTGTCGGTGTTGATGTTGCGCGCAAAAAAAATTTGTTTTGAACAGGTTTTGCACAACATAAGTTGATTTTGTGGAAAAGTGGTGGATTCGGTTGAAGGCTGTTTTTTAGACATTTCTTTGGCCGGATGGAATTCAACCGCAGCGGGTGGTTAAATTCTTGCCAGTTCGCCGTCACCAGTTAGACTATTAGCATGCTGTTGGGACTATTTTCAATCAATTAAATGACAGTAACGACGAGCAAGGTGATAGTGATGAACAAAATGAATCGACGTGAGTTTCTGAAGTTTGCCGGGGCGGTTGCGGCACCAATTGCCTTAGGCGGATGTGGGCAGGGCCTTGAGAAGCTTTCGGACCGTCGAGGCAGGGCGGCACCGAACTTTGTTATAGCCCTTTGCGACGACCTGGGCTACGGCGACCTTGCGTGCTACGGGCACCCGCATATTAAAACACCAAGCCTCGACAGGTTCGCCAAAGAGGGCGTGAAACTCACCGACTGTTATGCGGCTGCGCCTGTCTGTTCGCCGTCGCGGGCGGGAATGCTCACAGGCCGAACGCCTCATCGCTGCGGTATCTACGACTGGATTCCACATTCGGCATCTCGCAATGAAACCTGCAGGACTTATGATTTTCCCGAGAGGCGGTGGATTGCACATTCCTGGAAGCAGATGCACCTGAGACAGCAGGAGATAACCGTCGCTGAACTTCTCAAACAGGCTGGTTACACAACGTGTCATGTCGGCAAATGGCACTGCAACAGCTATTTTAATTCACCGCAGCAGCCTCAGCCTGATGCCCACGGCTTTGATTACTGGTTTAGCACACAAAACAATGCACACCCCTCACATAAGAATCCGGTTAATTTTGTCAGAAACGGCAGGGAGGCCGGCAGGATTGAAGGTTACTCTTCCGAGATAATCGTCGATGAAGCGATGGATTGGCTGGACAATCACTGGGACAGAGTTGGACCCTTCTGTATTTTTGTCTGGTTTCATTCGCCACACGAACCTGTCGCGACCGAGAAAAGATTCATGGACATGTATTCAGGCAAGAAAGAGGCCGTCTATTACGGAAATGTTACTCAGACCGACCACGCCTTTGGCAGGCTGATGGATAAGCTTGATGATATGAAGCTGCGGGATAGCACCTTCGTGATGTTTACCAGCGACAACGGGCCCGAGACATTGAATCGCTATCGCGGGGCCGAGCGGTCATACGGCTCGCCCGGGCCCCTTCGCGGGATGAAGCTGCATATGTATGAGGGCGGAATCCGCGTGCCGGGCATTATACGCTGGCCCGGCCGGGTCAAACCCGGCTCTGTCTGCAACGAGCCGGTCAGCGGCACGGACATCCTGCCGACGCTCTGCTCGATGGCCGGTGTCAAGGTGCCCACCGACCGGCCGATTGATGGCGCAAGCGTCCTGCCAATCTTTCAAGGCAAAACCGTCGTTCGGAAGGTCCCGCTTTACTGGCGGTATGATGGTGCGCTCAGCAGACCGTTTACCGTTGCAATGCGAGATGGCAACTGGAAGATTCTGGCCGATGGTGAAATGACAAAGTTTGAATTATATAACATAAGGTTCGATATCGGCGAAACACATAACCTCGCCTCGCGCCATCCAAATTTACTTAAGAAAATGAAAGAAAAGCTTATAGTACTGCACGCCGAAATCGACGCCGAAGGCCCAAAGTGGCGGCAGCAAATATTTTAGCGGGGGGATTATTTTTGGATTTTTGTGAATGTGTCGCCGGGTTTTGTGTGCTGGCCGTTGACGAAGTCGGCGAAGTCCATAAGGCGTGAGCCATCCGGTTTTATTTTTTCAATCTTAAGTGCGTTTTGGCCGCAGATGACATTTAGGCTTTCATCGAGCGTCCCCGTTTGCAAACTGGAGGGATTTGAAGTCTCGACCGCGCCGGCCATTGCTATTGTTACCCGCACGGACTTGGAGGCTTCTTTGGAGGTATAAACGGCCGAGGCGCCGGGCCAGGGCCAAAAGCCGAGTATTTTTCTTCTAAGGGCGTCAGCCGGGTTCTCAAAATCCAGGAAGCCATCGGATTTTTTCAATTTGGGGGCCAGGGTTGCCTGTGAGTGGTT
>CP070830.1:424675-430593 GCA_020344865.1 Planctomycetota bacterium | reverse complement strand
GCTGGTGGGTGTAACGAGCAGCGAGGAAGATGATGGCAGGGGCGACGGGCGGACGAAGAACGATATTGTAATAGCCGATGACGGGTCTATATATCTGCGTGCGGAGCGTACGGGAAGTGCGGCGGGGAGGGTTTATACGATAACTTACGAAGCGGTGGACGATTCGGGGAACGCGACGGAGGCGAGTGCGGAGGTTTTGGTGCCGGACGGGTATAGGTGGCGGCATCGGCGCGTGAAGCGTTTTCGATAAGGGTTTTTGGGGGTGAGCAAAATTAAAAGTTAGAGCCGTTGTGCTTGATCTGGCGTTACGTGGAAGGGGGAAAGAATGAAGCGAAAGTGGGGGTATGAAAGCTGCGCATTAAATATTGATTTGATAGTACAGGGCGGAGGGAATAGAATAGGGGGAACATTATGTTTGTTAAGTGCTTAAATGGAAAGTGTGAGTTAAGTCAGGAGATACGAAAATGACAATCGAGCTGATGCGTGACATGTTTATGTGGTGCTCTATAATTAATATAGGGTTGGTGCTGTTTAGCTTTTTATTTTTGTGTCTAGGGCATGACCTGGTGTATCGAATTCATACGAAATGGTTTCAGATTTCGAAAGAACAGTTCGACGCTTTATGGTACGCGCTGCTGGGGTTTTATAAGATATGCATATTCTTATTCAATATTGTGCCGTACGTAGCGTTATGCATTGTTGGTTGATGTGAAGACGGATTGCGCGTCTTCGCCGGACGGTGGAGACTGGTGGGACAACTCATGAGGCGGCGGATGGATGCGCGAGTAAGCAGAGCTACAGACGTAAAGGATTAGAAAGGAGCGTTGAGAATGGAGTTTTTAAAGAAGGCGATCGGGTTTGTGGTGGGTTTCGTGGTGGTTTACGGGGCGATACATCTTATACGGGGAGGCGACAAGCTGCAGGCGTTCGAGACATACCGGTCGGAAGAGGGGCGGTTTACGGTGCTGCTGCCGGGAGAGCCGGCAAGGAGCACACAAACACTGAATACACCCGCAGGTAAAATTGACCTGGTTATGTTCCAAGCAGGGTCGAAGAAGTCGGGGTTTGTCGTCGGGTACTGCGACTACCCTCAGGAAGTGATAGATGAATCTGAGCCGGCAAAGATGCTCGACGGAGCAAGGGACGGGGCGGTGAAGAACGTCGGGGGCGAGCTGATAGATGAAACGGAACTGGATTTTCACGGTTATGCAGCGAGAGAAGTCGAGATAGAAATTCCGGGGAAGGCAACTATCAGGACGAGGTTGATATTGATTGATAATCGGCTCTACCAGATAATGGTAGTAAGTCCATCGGCCGAGGTTCTCGAGGAGAAAGGGACGGAGTTTTTTGATTCTTTCAGCGTTGACGGCGCAGGATGACCTCAGAGAGAGGGGTTTTGCAGTCAACGTGTATGGGACCACTATTTTATGATTTTTAGGACGAGGGCTGGTTCTGAGAGGTCGCCGGGTGAGGCGTCGGCGAGGCCGATTTTTTCAATCAGGTGGCCGGGCAAGGTGATTGAGTTACGGCCGAGATTTACCTCTGTCGTTATGTCGGCGGCCCGGTCGCCGGCCAAATCCTGTGCGTAGATTCTGCAGGTGCCAGGTTCGGCGGGGAACTTTAGTGTGAGTGAGTGGTATCGGCCGAAGACGCCGACGGGGGCGGAGATATGGGGGACATCGATGGTTACATCAGCGAGGGGATAGTAAGCCCCCCTGCCGGGGGAGACTCTGTGCAGTGTCGCTACGGCGACGGCGCCGTTCGGGTTTCGTGAGGCGATAACGTAAGGCGCGGGACCAGCATCGGGGATGGTTACTTCAGGCAGAGGCAGACCACGAGCGACGCGCGCGGGTGCGGTCTGGAGGACTTCCTTACCCTCGAGCCAGTTGTCCCAGGAATCGTATTTTCGAAAACGCCAGGTGTCCATAAGGACGTTATCATCAAGGGTGACTTTGCAAGAGCCGACGGGAAAGGCGGGCGCAATGCGGTGCCATCGTACGGCGCGTGTCACTTCGTCGATTCTATTTTTGAAGTTGAACGGGTCGTACTCTATGCCGGGCTCGGTGCGCCAGAGGGGGTGTCGGAGGATGCCCATTGCGGTGCCGAGCGCGGCGGCAATGTAGGGTTCGTCCTCGCAGTTGAGGATGCAGGAGTAGCCGGGCTTTTCGGAGAACTCTGCGAGGATTTGGGCGACACGGTCGAGGGTGGTCGGGATTGAGAAGTAGGCGGTAACATCGTAGGTGCGTAGAATGTCACTGAATTCGGCGACGGTAACGGCTTGTTTGAGTACTTCACCATCGCCCCAGGTGCGGTAGGAGCCTTTTCGGTTGAAGACTTTGGTATCCCAGGGGCATTCCTCGTCGTTTACGGGTCCTGAGCCTCTTGCGTGCTCGACAATGATTCCGGGGACCTGCTCGGCGGCTATATCGGTGAGCATTTTTCTGAATTCGGGCTTTCCGCCGCGGGCACCGTAGTCAACTTTCCAGTATTCGACGCCGGCGTGGCGGGTCCATTGCGCGCGGGTCCGCCAGAATTGTTCGAGCTGGTCCTGCGGCATAAGCTGGCCGTTTTTGCCATCGCCGGGGGCCTGCGAGGCGAGCCAGATAGCCGCACCTCGCCAGCCGGCGGCCTTTGTGAGCTCGTTTAGTTTCCGGAGGCGCTCGGCGGGGGTGCCGGTGCAAGAGGGAAACTTCTCGCTTACCAGCTCGAGGGTACCAAGGCGCCATCGTTCGCCGTCGAAGTCAACACCGGGAGGCGTGTCCCAGCCGAGGTCATAGAGGATGAACATATCTTTCTGGACTTTTTGGAAGTATTTGGCCCAGCCGGGGTCGTGGAACACGCTCTTTTCGGTGAGGGTGTCGGCGATGGCGAAATGACCTTTCAGCTCGACGCAATATTCGAAGGCCTCGTCGGTAGAGGCGTAGTTCTGGGCGCCCCATGTACACCAGTAGTTCGGCGTTTTGCCGGGCTTACGCGGGATGAGGTTAATGGAGCGGGGTGAGGGTTTGTCTTTTTGTATCGGTGCGGCCGCGTAGCCGGGCAGTAAAGCGATTTGCTTCGAGAGGTTAGTGAGTAGCTTTTTCGCCTCGCTCACGGTTTCGGCGGCAGGAGTTTTCAGAACGTTCTGGTAGGTGAAGTGAGTTAGCATCTCGTCAAGGGTCTGCAGGGCACCGGGATTGTTCGATTCTTCGAGGGCCTTACGAACGATGGGGATTTTTTCGTAGTCCTGGATACCTTCGCGGAGGCGTTCGAAGCGGATGGAACTCCTCGCGCCGGGATAAACGAAGAAGCAATCGGCAGCCTGGAAGGTGACGTGGCTGGTGTCATAGAGGGGGTCGGCGACCCAGCTATTATACGCCCAGCGGAGGTTGCCATCGAAGTTCATTGCGGCGGTGTACCAGCCGAGCCAGGCGGATTCGGCGGGCGGGGAGTAAGTAAAGTTGTTGGGTTTGGCGTTGGCGCAGCAGACGTAGAAGGTGGTGATTTGATTCTGGCTTTTTCTCAGGGCGATGGCATCGGGGGTGCTTTTGTCGATGTGGGTTATAAATATGCAGAGGTTGTCGACATCGTCGTTGATTGCGGGGAAGTAATGTCCGGCCATTGCGATTTTGATATCGGGGGCGATATTTTTTATAAGGGCGATGACGGCCTGCATCGCAGGCTGGTCTCGCTCGTCCATGGCAATGGCGGTGCGTTCAAGCCAGCCTCTTTTTTCGAGATGTCTTGCGAAGTCGGCTATGAACGGGCGCCAGTGTTCGTTGTATGCTTCGGTGCCGGGTCCGGCGGTGAGTGTCTGGTAGGAGCCGGTCGCGGCATCGAGATAACGGAAGTTGTTTCCCCAAGGGGCCATCGAATAGCAGCTAATTTGCTCCTTGATTCCGAGGCTGGTGCAGAGCCGGACGTAGTCGTCGAAGACGGAGTAGTCGAATGACCAGGTGCCATCGGGATTTTTGACCCATTCAATCATTGAGTCGTAGGGGTCGTAGGTCTGGCCGCCCCAAGGGTGGTGTACGATGGTGGTTGTGATGCATTTCTGGCCGGCGTCGGCGAGCATCTTCAGGAGTGGCTCGAGGAGGAGGAAATGCTCTTTCGACCAGGGTTTTACATTGTGGTAACGGGCGACGGCCCAAGGGTTCTGCCAGAGGTCGAGGTGAAATTTCCATTCGGATGGCGGCGGCAAGAGCAAGGACAGGACTTCAAGGTTTATTTCGAAGGCCACTGAGCCGCCGGCGAATGAGACCATAAGCTGTCCGGTGTACTGTCCGGGTTCGGCGTCGGCGGGGACATCGACTGAGAGCCAGACGGGTCTTGTGGTTCGCGGGGAGATGTCGAGGGTGTCGGCGGTATCGATGACATCGGCGACGAGATTGCGCGGGGTGTCGGGCGGCAGCAGGCCACAGCCGTGAGAGCCGTCGTCAGCAAGGACGTAGCGGACAAAGGCCGGACGAAGCGAAGAGGCCGGCAACTCGGAGCCGGATTCGTTCCGCAACGGCTTAGCGCTTAGGCTGACCTGCTCGGCGCCATCGGACGTCCAGAGGACGATTTGGGCGCTAAGTCTCTCACCGCGCCAAGCGACAGCATCGTATGACATTAAACCAACCGTCCGGGGTGGTACATCACGGTCGTAGCGGACATCGATTGAGCCGAAGGAGCCGTGCAGGCCGGGGCGTACCTTCTTCCAATCCTGGGCGGAAGGTGAACCGGGAGGCTCATAGAGCAGGTGCGGGCGGAGTTCGGCGGTGTAGGATTCAGCGGGGGTGAGGTGAGCTTCCTCGCAACCAGCAAAGAAGACTATCGGCAGAAGACAAGCAGAGACGACAGCAAGGAAGCCGTTAGGACGGCAGGCGGCACGGGTTAGGGGCTTTGAGAGATTTGTGTATGGCGTGAGCATTTCGAATACCTCCAAATGAACAGCTGACATTCAAAGTGGGCATATTACCACACAAAGACACTGTTAGCAACCTATATCATATGGTCAGGTTAGCGGGGGTGGAATTCGGGGGGGCGGCGTCAAAGAGACGAATTTTTCAGATTTATCTTGCACTTTTGGTAGTAAAATCGAGAATATGCGAGTCGCACCAGAAGGATTCTTAAGACTCGGAGAAACTGGAAGAAACTGGTTTTTGCGAAGGAGCTCAAATGGAAGTTCGAAAGGTATTAGAGCAGGTAAAGAAAGACGAGATAAAATACGTCACGCTGCAATTTACGGATTTGTTAGGCGTCACCAAGGAAGTAATCATACCCGTCGATGAGCTGGAGGGTGCGCTGACGGACGGGGTATGGTTTGACGGCTCGGCGATAGAGGGCTTTGCGCGGATACAGGAGAGCGATTTATTTTTGAAGCCGGATTTGTCGACTTACGCGGTGGTTCCGTGGCTCAGTGAGAACGGCAAGAGCGCCCGTCTGATATGCGACATTTACCGGCCGGACGGTAAGCCGTTTGAGGGCGACCCGAGATTTATCCTCAAGCGTGCGATTGGCGAGGCGGCGGAGGCAGGGTTCGAATTCAATGTCGGGCCCGAGCCGGAATTTTATCTGTTCAGGACGGACGGTGAAAAAAGATTGTCGCCGATGGCCGGGATTCTAAAAGAACAAAGGACATCACCCATAGACCACGGCAGCTATTTTGACCTGTCGTCGCACGAGGGGTACAGTGTAATAAAGAAGATAATAAGCGCGCTGGAGAACTTCGGGATTAAGGTCGAGGCGTCGCACCACGAGGTCGGACTCGGTCAATACGAGATAGATTTTCATTACGGCGGGTGTCTGGACATAGCTGACAAGGTTCTGACGCTGAAATACTGCGCGAAGCTGATTGCGCAGATGCACAACTTGATCGCGACGTTTATGCCGAAGCCGGCGATGGGCAAGGCGGGTTCGGGGATGCACGTTCATCAAAGTCTGTTCGATATCAAGGC
>CP070830.1:421189-424575 GCA_020344865.1 Planctomycetota bacterium | reverse complement strand
CCCACGACCAGCAGCCTGTGATTGCCTTCCGAGACAATCGTGTACCTGAGCTCTCCGAGCGAACCAAGCAGTTTACAATGTGACGAATGTGCAACGAACTCTGAGTCAAAGTCTTTGATTGCCGGCCCGTAACTTTCACGCTTGCCTGTTTTAAGGTTGGATATTTTCAGGTACTCGGCGGTGACCAGACAGGGCAGGATAAGTGTAGCTTTGCCGAACGGCCTTGGATACGGGTATGCCGGGGTCGGTTTCATATCCTGCAGGTCGTCGACGACAACAAGACCGTTGTCGGCAAGGCGGCTCGCAGCCAGTTCGAATTCCCCCAGGCAACATGCGGGCTCGGCCCCGCCATCCAATACGACGAAATCCACCATACCCATCTTTTCCAGGATGGGCGCTAACTTCGCAAGACTGTACCCGCAAACGAACTGCACCTCCGATAGCAGACGAGCATCGATTTCGCACAGCATATTTTTGCATGCACTTATATGCTCAGGCTCGTAGTCAATCGAGACAAACTGTTTTATGCCGTTGCATCTGCTGACAAAATCGGCTATTCGATAAGTCGATAGCCCTTCATTGCCCTTGAACATGCAGCCCACTTCTAAAGCGTTGAACTGCCCCGATGTCGAGCACTGTAAGACCGCTACCATCGCCATATCTATCACTACTGCCCTGATGCCGAGTTGTCGCTTCCCGATGATGCCGGGCACATACGTTTGGGGCCTTTGTTGTTTGCTCGACCGGACTTCGCGGAGCAGTCTTAGTGATTCCGTGTCATTAGGATTGATGTCCAGACACGAGCGAATTGCTTTCTCCGCTTCGTCAGTCCGGCCGAGGGCCTTAAGGCAGAGGGCCCTTTCGTAGTTTATTCGGTGCGTCTTCGAGACGAGCTGCGGAACTTCGGCGGCGATTCTGTCATAAAGTTCCAGCGCCTGCGCATAGTCACGCCCTATCGCTAATTGGCGGGCCTGCGAATACAGCCCCACTATCCGGTCCTTCGCGCCGGTTCCAATCTCACTGAGATTGTTCATAAACCAGTCCAGAAAAACAACATTACCTTCACATGTATATAGGCTATACGTCTCAATGCCTCATGCTCTTATAATTCCTGTAAGCCAGCCAAATCATCCTCAAGCCACGTCCGAACCAGTCCCCGTGACTCACGACTAAACTAACCGGATTCCCACCCTCCTTCTGAGTACTCTTCTACTCGCAATCATAAAACGTCAATCTCTTTTGTGGTTCCTTAAATCTCCTGTGGCAACGTGTCTTGGTTTTAATATCATCGTACACCCCGCTAAGCCAACGTCTTTCCGACATTCTAAACAATTGAAAAGACCTCTCGGTTTCCGTTGTGGGCTCTCCAGGAAAGGTTTTTTGCAGAACAATTACCACGTTACGCACTGGGTCAGCCGGGTCAATCGATACCTCCCTGATTCTATACGCCCGATCTTTAAGTGCCGCATCAAGCACCTTTGCTGTTATTCTTGCCCCACACGTCCCGTGGCCAACAGCGTTTTCCCTGTTCCCTTCAAATTGAAAAAGGAAAATGCCCTCTGGCTTCAAAATTCTTATAGCCTCACGTATATAATTCATAATCACGTTGAGGTCAGTAATATGCTGGAAAACACCAGCCGTTACACAATACTCGAATGAACTGTCGCTGAACTCCCCTAGTGAAAAGCCGTCATTGACACTGAAAACCACGTTGGGTAGACTCGAACAGTATTCCCTTGACACTTCAACCATATTTGCTGAAATGTCCACACCAAATACATGCCTGAAGCGACATGCCAACGGTTTGGCCATGCGCCCAACGCCGCACCCAACCTCAAGTATGCTCGCACGGCTCGGTTCAACCCTACCATACTCCTCAAATCGCTCCATCATACGCTCGACAAATCGGATGCCCGTCAAATGGAATTCCAGATCATCCCATACCTCTCCATCCTGAAGATGCGAAATAAAGCCCAGACGGCTCTTGCTACTGAGATAGTTCCACTCCCTACGCATTTCTTCAACCTTCTCTGTCCCTATTTTAACTGCCTGAACCTCCGCTCTTGGCCTGGTCTCGCCATGGCGTCCTTTGATAGATTGGATATTTGAGAGAAGCCTCAGAGATTCTGGGTCATCAGGTCGTACGCTCAGGCAGGACCGTATGGCCTGCTCGGCCTGCTCGATTCGCCCGAGCGCCTTAAGACAGAGCGCCCTTTCGTAATTTATCCGGGGTGTCTCGAAGATAAGCCGCGGCACATCCGCAATGATTTTGTCATAGAACTCCAGTGCCTGCGCATAGTCACCCCCTATCGCCAGGTTGTGGGCCTGCGAGTACAGCCCCACTATCCGGTCCTTCCGGCCGGTTTCTATCGTACCAGGCTGGTTCACAAATCACTCCTATCTTGCACCAACTGGGTCGCACATGAAGGTATTACTGCTACTCTCGAGGATATCGGGCTCGCCGCCAACCTTTCATGGAAGCTGCCTAAGACACCGGACCTGCCCACGACCAGCAGCCTGTGATTGCCTTCCGAGACAATCGTGTACCTGAGCTCTCCGAGCGAACCAAGCAGTTTACAATGTGACGAATGTGCAACGAACTCTGAGTCAAAGTTTTTGATTGCCGGCCCGTCACTTTCATGCTTGCCTGTTTTAAGGCTGGATATTTTCAGATACTCGGCGGTGACCAGAAAGGGCAGGATAAGTGTAGCTTTGCCGAACGGCCTTGGATACGGGTACGCCGGTGTCGGTTTCATGTCCTGCAGGTCATCGACGACAACAAGGCCATTGTCGGCAAGGCGGCCCGCAGCCAGTTCGAATTCCCCCAGACAACATGCGGGTTCGGCCCCGCCGTCTAAAACGACGAAATCCACCACACCCATCTTTTCCAGGAGGGGCGCTAACTTCGCAAGGCTGTACCCGCAAACAAATTGCACCTCAGATAACAGACGAGCATCGATTTCGACCAGCATATCTTTGCACGCACTTATATGCTCAGGCTCGTAGTCAATCGATATAAACTGTTTTATGCCGTTGCATCTGCTGACAAAATCTGCTATTCGATAAGTTGATAAGCCTTCATCGCCCTTGAACATGCAGCCCACCTCTAAGGCGTTGAATCGCCCCGATGGCGAGCACTGTAAGACAGCTTCCATTGCTAGGTCGGTAACTATTGCTCTAAAGTCGAGTTGTCGCTTCCCGATGATGCCGGGCGCATACATTTGGGGCCTTTGTTGTTTGCTCGACCGGATTTCGCGGAGCAATCTTAGTAATTCCGTGTCATTAGGATTGATGTCCAGACACGAGCGAATCGCTTTCTCCGCCTCGTCAGTCCGGCCGAGGGCCTTAAGGCAGAGGGCCCTTTCGTAGTTTATTCGGTGCGTCTT
>CP070830.1:418216-421089 GCA_020344865.1 Planctomycetota bacterium | reverse complement strand
GAGCGGAATTTTGAGGTTTTCGGCAAATGCGCGAATCCGTCCGGGCATGGGCATAATTATATTGTTGAGGTCACGGTAAAGAAACCGGTTAACGAGAGCGAGTTGTGCATAGGCGACTTTGAAAAAGTTGTGGACGAAGAATTTATAAAAGTGGTTGACCACAAGAATTTGAATTTGGACGTGCCCCATTTTGCGAAGGCAATTCCGAGTGTGGAGAACATCGCTGCCTTTGCGTGGGAAAGAATGGTGGGCAGATTCGGCGAAGCTACGCTTCATTGTGTGACTATCTGGGAGACCGACAAGACCTGCTGTTCATATTACGGGGGGCGGAACTGAGAACAAGAACTCAGGAAGAATTCACCGCACAGGCAGCGTCTGAAAGGTAATGTTATCGAAGTTTTAGAAGGACAACGAACCCAAGCAAAGAAGCTTTCAGGCAAGGCCCGATAAAAACCCTATTTGCGGCATTGGGAGACGGGTAGCTGTTGCAGCTACTGCGACGTCAATGCCGAACAGTTTCCGGCGGCATCCAATGCCATTTTTTGTGACCGCTTCGGCGGTTATGCAGTTTGAACTTATAGGACGCTTATCACGTATAATTCGTGTGTTAAATCGGTTTTAAGCAGGTGTTGGAGGACGGTCTTTAGTAAAGCTATGTTCTTTATTTGCCGATACTTACGTTATAAGAAGGCTGGCGGTCATCCCTGCGCCCCGAAATACAAAAACCGGGCTATTGGTCCGACCTCGGGGCCGACCGCTTAAACCGATTGTCCCAAGAGGTTAAATACGGCGTATGGCCGTGTTTGTTTTTCGGGTGCGCCCGACGGGGACGGAGTCCGGGCAAAATTAATGATTGACTACCGGCAAACGGCAATTATCCTGTCCACAGTCTGGAAATAGTCTTAAAGGAGAATAGTGAAGGCACTTATCACTGGCGGAGCAGGTTTCATAGGTTCCCATCTGGCAGAGCGGCTGGTAAAGGACGGGGAAGACGGGGAAGAGGTAACGGTCCTTGACAATCTCAGCACCGGCAGCCTGAAGAACATCGAAGGTTTACAAAAAGAGCCGACGTTTGATTTTGTCGAGGGTGATGTACGCAACGAGGGCCTGATAGGGCCACTGGTAGAGCGCAGCGAAGTTGTTTTTCACTTAGCAGCAGCCGTCGGTGTCAAACTGATAGCCGACCGGCCGGTCCATACAATAGAAACCAACATAAGCGGCACCGAAGCGGTACTGGAGGCGGCCAATAAGTTCGGCAGGAAAATCCTGATTGCTTCAAGCAGCGAGGTCTATGGCAAAAATGAGGCGGTTCCCTTTTGCGAGGATGACGATATCGTGCTTGGCAGCACAAGCTTCTCGCGATGGTCGTACGCGTGCAGTAAGGCAATAGACGAATTTCTGGGTCTTGCCTTCCACCAGCAATACGGACTGGGCGTGATAATTGGCAGGTTCTTTAATACAATCGGACCGAGACAGACGGGCCAATACGGAATGGTGGTGCCCCGTTTTGTGCAAAGAGCGCTGAAGAATGAGCCGGTTTCGATATATGGGACGGGCCGGCAGAGCCGGTGCTTTTGTTACGTGGGCGATGTTGTAGAAGCAGTAATAGAGCTGATGGACTGCAAGGAAGCAGCGGGCAAGATATACAACATCGGCTCGGCTGAAGAGATTACGATCGAAGAGCTTGCTGATAAAATAATTGAAATGACGGGAAGTAAAAGCAAGAAGGAATTCGTTGATTATGAGAAAGCCTACGGCAGGCCCATCGAAGATATGATGCGGCGCGTGCCGAACCTGGAGCGAATAAGAAACGCAATCGGCTGGGAGCCCAAGACAAGTTTGACGGAAACGCTCGGGGTGATTATCGAAAGCTTCAAAAAGACAGAATAACAAGGGGTTGTTCAAGAGGCCGGATTATGAAAAAAGCACTGGTTACGGGAATCACAGGGCAGGATGGCTCGTATCTTGCAGAACTGCTGCTTAAAAAAGGCTATCAAGTCTGGGGCATCGTGCGGAGAAGTTCTTCGTTTCATACGGGCAGAATTGACCATTTGTATAAAGACCCACACGAAGAGCCGCGACTCAGGCTGGTTTACGGGGACTTGACGGACGGCGGTAATTTATCGGCGATTCTGAACGAGATTGAGCCGGATGAGGTCTATAACCTCGGCGCTCAAAGCCATGTCCGAGTAAGCTTCGATACGCCCATCTATACGGTTAATACGGACGCTTTGGGGACGCTCCGGCTGCTTGAGGCGATTCGCAGCATGAAAAAACCAGCGAAGTTTTATCAAGCATCCAGCAGCGAGATGTACGGCAGTGTTGTCGAAACGCCCCAAACGGAAAAGACGCCGTTTTATCCGCGAAGTCCGTATGGCTGCGCGAAGGTATACGCCTTTTGGCAGACGGTCAACTACAGGGAGGCGTACGGGCTTTTTGCGTGCAACGGAATTTTGTTTAACCATGAATCGCCAAGGCGAGGCGAAACGTTTGTCACGAGGAAAATCACCCGGGCGGCGACGCGAATCAAGCTGGGGTTGCAGGACAAGTTGTATCTGGGCAACCTAGATGCGAAGCGTGACTGGGGATTTGCGGGTGATTACGTCGAGGGTATGTGGCTTATGCTACAGCACAATACGGCGGACGACTATGTTCTCGCCACGGGTGAGACGCATGCGGTGAGGGAGTTTTTGGAGGAAGTGTTTGGCCATCTTGATTTGGACTGGCAGAAGTATGTTGAGATTGACCCGCGATATTACAGGCCGACGGAGGTCGACTTTCTGCAGGGTGACGCAAGCAAGGCCAGGAAGGTCCTTAAGTGGGAGCCAAAGCTGACGTTCGAAGGGCTTGCCAAGATGATGGTCGATGCCGAT
>CP070830.1:414767-418116 GCA_020344865.1 Planctomycetota bacterium | reverse complement strand
GTAAATCCGCCCGCTCGCCTTTCTGTTCTCGATTTCCTCGAGTCTTTCCTTCGTGCACTCGATACTATCGCAGTCCACAAAGACCTCCATCGTAAACGCGATGTGCTGCCCGTCACGCGAAACAACCAGATTGCCGACATCCAGAGGCAAATCCGTAACCTGCTCCGCCTCTCCTCCGTCGATTCTTATCCGCCAGACCTGTGACGATTCCGACCGCTTTGAAAGAAACCATATGCTCTCGCCGTCGGCCGACCAGCGAGGGTTGCTGTCGTTGGCGGGGTCCGAGGTAAGCCGGCGAAGCCCTGTCCCGTCCGCACGAACCAGCCACAGGTCTGTCCTCCCGAGATTCTCTTCGAGGTCGGTCTTGCGCAGCACAAAAACAATCCACTCGCCGTCCGGCGATACCTGCGGGTCCGAAATCCTCTCCATCGCTAATATGTCATGAACCGAAAACGGATGAGTCTGCTCAACAGGCTCTGCGACGCAAACTGCGACACTTACACTTAGAAAAACAATCCCAATTAAATACCTCAGACACATAATCTTGCCCTTTATAGTTTAAACGCCATCATTTGGTAGTTTAATAAGAAATGAAGACAATCGCAACCGTCGGACTGGGCGTGGTTTATTCCTTCTGATTTTCGTTTTTGGTAATGGTGACGGGGATATCCAGCCAGAAGGTCGAGCCTTTTTCAGCTTCGCTTTCCATCCCGATGGTACCCGCCAGCATCGTAGCCAGTTCCTTGCTGATGGCAAGGCCTAATCCGCTGCCCGCCGAGCCGCGAGTTATCGAGCCGTCCGCCTGACGGAACTTCTCGAATATCTTCTCCCTGTCCGGCTCTGCAATGCCGCAGCCGGTATCGGTTACCGCAATCCTGACCGTCTGGTCATCCAGCATATTCGCCCGAATCTCAATCCTGCCGCGCTCGGCCGTGAACTTCACCGCGTTACTTAAGAAATTGTAAAGTATCTGCTGGACCTTGCCCACATCCGTCATCAGCTCGGGGATGTTGTCCTGAGCCGTCAGTTTGACCTTGATTTTCTTCTTTTTCGTAAGGGCCGCAAAAGAACCCACAACTGCCTTGCAGAGATGCGGTATCGAGGTTTTTTCAAGGTGCAGCTCCATCTTGCCCGCCTCCGTCTTCGCCAAATCCAGCAAATCGTTTATCATGTTCAAAAGGCTCTTTCCCCCGACGATGATGTTCTCGGCGTATTTTCGCCCCTTTTCGGTCCTTAGCGTGCCCGGCTTTTCGCGAAGTATCTCGGCGAAACCCAGTATCGCGTTCAGCGGCGTCCGAACCTCGTGCGAAATATTCGCCAGAAATTCGCCCTTGACCTTGTTCGCCTTAAACAGCTCAATATTTCGCTCCGAAAGTTCCGCTATCTTTGCATCGAGTTGCTTGTTTGCGTTGCGCAGCTTCTCCTGCGCGGCCCGCAGCCCGTCCAGCATATGATTGAATGCATCGGCCAATTTCTCGTATTCATCGCCTGTCCTTATCGCGCTCCGGATATCCAGGTTGCCCTCTGCGACGTTGTTTGCGATTGCCCGCAGCTGGCGAATAGGACGAAGGATTACCCTCTGCGTTATCATATAAAATGCTACGAACGCCCCCGCCCCCGCAATCAGAAACGCAGCGGTTATCCAGACGCGATTTAACAAAACTGTCCGGCTCATTCCGGCGGCCGGCCGGTGAATCACCACCGCACCTACTGCCTCATTTAGCCTGAATGGCCCGGCTGAACCCTCCGGATTGTGGCAGCTTATGCAGCTGTCCGTGGCACGGAAGACCCTCACATAATTACTGTAAAGAACGCCACGCTCCTCTGCAAACGCAATTAAATCGCCCCGCTCGGCCTGCATCCTCAGAGACGCAATCATCTCTTTCTGCTGCTTGCTCAACTGTACCGGCCGCTTTTCATCTCGCTTGGCAAAGCGAACCCATTTTATCTGCGGGTCGTTCGCATCCAGCACGCTGCCGGAACTGTCCAGCGCCGCCAGTGCCGTCTCGCCCGACGCTGCCGACTGAAAGTGACGGCGAAGCAGCATCTCGGCCTTCGCTCGACCGGTGTCCAACGGTATCTGTCTCGTCAACTGACGCATCCAAGCATAAGGTATAAATAGCGCCAGCGCCAGCGTCAGTACCACCGCCGCACCAAATGCGACCCGGCACTTCTCCGCAAGCGACAGCGGCGTCAGCCGAAAAACCCGCAAAACCTTAACCCAGATTCGCTTCAACCTAATCCGCATAAACTCAAAACCGCCCGAAAGACTGCCCCGTTACCTGCCTCGCTGCTTCTTCGGCTCGCCAAGCTCGGCCCTGAACTTGGGCAGCGCCTGCGGGTATTTGTCCCTTATAAACTCAATCAATTTTTCTCTGACCTCACAGCGCAGGCCCCACGCCGCCGAAGCGTCCGCGGCGCTGACGAGCGCACGCACCTCCACCGTGCGTTCTGTTGCGTTGGTCACCTGCACTACGCAAACCTTCTTGTCCCACAGCTCCGATTCGTTTAGGATTTTCTGCAATTGCTGCCTTATCGCGTCGAAAGGAACCGTATAGTCGACGTAGATAAAGACCGTCCCCAATATGTCCGCCGTCTTGCGTGTCCAGTTTTGAAACGGCCTCTCGATAAAGTAGGTGATAGGAACTATCAGCCGCCTCAAATCCCATATTTTAACGACCACGTACGTCAGCGTTATCTCCTCGATTCTGCCCCACTCGTTCTCCACTATCACCACGTCGTCAACCCGTATCGGCTGGGTAAAGGCGATTTGAAGCCCCGCGATGAACGTCCCTATCGTTCGCTGGGCCGCCATGCCCACGACAATGCCGATAATCCCCGCCGAGGCCAGAATCGTCGTGCCCACCTGCCGGACCTTCGGAAATGTCATCAGCATCGTCCCCGCCGCCAAAATCACCACAACAACAACAAATATCCGCTTTGCCACCCGAAGCTGTGTGTAAATCTTCCTCGCCTGCAGGTTGTCCTTCGCGCTGAGGTCGAAGCGGCCGACGACACACTCTTCCAGAAAATAAGCCCCCTTTATCACGAGCCAGAACACACACCCTATCAAGACCTAGCTGATGACGTGCCCGGCGAAATCAGCCGGTCCTTCCGCAATGTCAAACCAGGGCAGCATAAAACGAATCACAATCACTACCGCTATCCATCGTGTTGCCCTGCCAAAATGCTTTTTGATGGCACCTTCCGGAATCGAACTGCTCTTTTTACTTACCCGGCCCAAAATCACAAACACCACGTAATGTGCCGCCGCGACCACAACGACCGCCAAAACCAAAATCCCGATAGGCAGCGCCGCTTCTCTCCACTGTTCAATACTCGCTAACAT
>CP070830.1:411564-414667 GCA_020344865.1 Planctomycetota bacterium | reverse complement strand
CCTTCTTCCCTTGTAAAATCTATAGAGCGGATTCCAATGCGGGTTCGGTAGCTGTCCAATCCGTTATTATCGTTGCAGACTTCGGTATAAAGCGTGTAGAGATAAGGACTATCCGGATGCCAAAGATTCGGCTGATAAACGTTGGCGGACTGGATAAAAGTGTAGTCAGAGCCGGCGGGGATGGTGTTAGTATCGGAAATCTTCGCAACGACCATGTCATTGGCATCGACAACGTAACTGGCCACAGTGCAGGTTTTTGCTGTGGCGTATTCGTTGACAATATGGGTCTTTACCCGGAGGAGCGCCCGGGACTCGCTGACGGACGGATAGGTTACAAACACTCCACCTCCCGCTACTATGTTGGCATCCACGGCGTCGGTCACATGCAGCCTGTCCGTGATGTGCAGGCGGACGTCTCTGTAAATTCCGCCCCAGTTGAACCAGCCGGCGTTTCCGATAGGGACATCCGGATTGTCGGTGTTGTCGGCCTTTACGGCTATAACGTTTTCTGTCGCGCCGAAATAAGCGTGGTCGGTAATATCAACCGTAAACGGCAGATATCCGCCGTAGTGTGTTTTCAAATGCGTACCATTAATCCAGACGTCCGCTACGGTGTTGATAGCCTCAAATTCGATGAATACCTTTCCGGCCTGATAGGCAGTACTGAGGGTAAAATGCTTGCGATACCAAGATACACCCTCGTAATGGTAGCCGCCGGGGTCGTTCCAGCAAGGGCGCAGCGGGTCGGGGTCGGGAGGATTCCTGGGAGGGTTGTGCGGCAACAAAACCTGCTGCCACGAAGAGTCATCGAATGCGGGAAGCCTGGCCGCATCGCCCGGGACGCTGCCGCGATAGAACCTCCAGTCGGTGTTAAAGTTAATCTGATGCCTGTTAGTTTGGCCGGGCACATACGGATACTTGACACCTGCGAGCCAGTCCTGCGCGAACAAAGAGAGGTCGTTCGCATCGACGTCATTATCATCATCAAGGTCATAAATCTCGTTGAAATCCGGTTCTCCCAATTCGCTCAGCCAAGTGCCAGCAATCGCCGAATAGTCGAGGAAATCCACGGCGCCGTCGGCGTTGAAATCAGAAAACCGCTCTGCAGAATTGACGTCTCCGTCGCCTTCGAAAGGCTCAGTATACAGAACCTGCGAGGCCTGGGCCGAGAGAGTTAAAGTCAGGAGCAAGAAAAGAGATACCAGTTGCGCCAGACCGGCGTACAAAAAGGCCCGGTGGAATGACTTAGTCCGACAATTGACGGAGTGAGCTATCTGGTAGACCATTTGTCTTAATTATACCAAATTACGCGGCTCGAAATCAGCAGTTTCCGGCGAGAACGAGAGCGCTCAATGCAAAAAACGGGGCCCATACGGAACTCAACAGTACGGGCCCCGGATATTGATATTGTCAACTGCCAGGACTATGGCTGTTACGACATACCGGCTATGGCCACAGGATGGGTTCCTGGAGCCACTCGCCTGCCATAAAAACATAATCCCCGAAATTGATTATATGGTCATTATTAGTATCAATATCGGCATCATCACCGACGTACGGCTGATACACCAAGGTCTTGCCGGCAAGGTCCACTATCTGGCTATGCCGTAGGGCATGGTCATAGATGCGGAAATCATCCATCCTGCCGGTAAACCGACCCCAGCCCCACTCGGTGCTGCCTGAATAACCAATCGCAAAGCCGTCATGATTCGGGTCTATCGGTTGAATCAGCCTGTCCGCGGCCCAGTAATTCTCAACGACCAGCTCACCATCGAGATATATGCTCTGCGTGCCCCGGTTGGCGTTCTTGACAAAGGCATAGTGATGCCATCCCTGCCAGCCGTCCGTATTGGGGTCATAATAAATTACCTCATCCCAGGCATACCATTCGCCCATATCTTCGTATGACGAGCGGAGAACTACCTCATAACCCGGCGTGCCATCACCCCAATCCGACATATATATCATACTCAGCAGCCACCAGTCGGACCAGGTTCCGCCCGCGTCCTGACCGTCATCACCGCCGCCGAACGGCGCGTATGTATCACCTGCTGTCAGCGATTCCGGTTTTATCCATGCCGATATCGTTACTTCGTCCATCGGGAAGTCCCATACGCCGCTGGGGACCTGCACGTCAACGTCACCGGTAAAGTCCAGGCACCCGTTGCCGTCGTAGCCGCCGGTCGGGGACCAGCCAAGGTCCGTACTGACCGTACCGTTGTACCCATTTCCGGAAGAGTCAAATGCAGTAACGCCGGAGGTTTCCTCGAACTCGTACCTGACCAGAAGGCCACCGGCACTCGAGTCGGGAGCAGGTTCTGCCGGGACGTTGCCTTCGCTAATCAGCCAGCGGTGTGCGATTAGCCACAGGTCCCAAATATCGCTTTCGCAATCACAGTCGAAATCGGATGGCACGAGCTCAGAGCGGCACCTCGACGGCCAGACCTCAATGTCGTCGAAATAGACGGTGCCCGACCCGCCGGGTTCTTCCACGCCAATCTTATCATATCCGCCGAAGCCGATGTGAATCCTGTTAACATTCGTCAGGTCCACGCCGCAGGCATCGAAGACACTCAGCAAAATATTCCACTCATGCCACTCGGGCTCCATCACGTCGTTAGCGTCACCATCGTAAACGACATAACCCGTATTGCCGCTGGTATCATCAAGTTGGACCCACATAATGTCCTTTTCAGTGGCGGAGTTACCGGGCTGGCCGTAGAAGTACAGCACTAACGCCTTAGCGCCGCCGGCAGTCCAGTTGGCGTCGATTTCGGCCAGGTTGGCGATATCGGCGTCAATTCGCGAACCGACATAGTGACCCTTGTAATACTCGTCGTTGTAGTAGTCAAACCTTAACGAGTTTCCGTCGCGCGTGAACTGCGCGTCCTTCTCAATGAACATCACAGCGCCGGTATCGTTGTCGTAGTAGTCATCCCATACCGCATCGAGCTGAGTAGTATTCACGTACGAGTCAAAATCATCCACGCCGACAAAGCCCTTGGTGGCAAAACTCCATACGGGGCCGGGCCAAGTGTCGGGGCTGGCGGCGAGATTGACCTCGTCAACGGCCCAGTAATAGGTCGTCCAGAAATCAAGCGGG
>CP070830.1:403841-411464 GCA_020344865.1 Planctomycetota bacterium | reverse complement strand
TGCACTTTATGGCGATTGCGGCGCCGCCGTCGGCTTTAATTTCTTCGGCGATCTTCTTCGCGGCATCTTCCGCAAGGTCCAGGACGGCAACTTTTGCCCCGGCCTTAGCGAGGGCCCCGGCTATTGCGCCGCAAAGAACACCGCCGGCGCCGGTGATTGCAACAGCTTTACCCCTCAGATTGAATAATTGTTTCATTTTATTCTGTCCTTACAGTGTTATTCCATAAAGATAGGTCTTATGTGGCGTTTGTAAATATTTTCTGTTACGTTCGGTGATACAACGTCCTGGTATTTTTCGAGTGCGTTTAGAAAATCATTGCCCATCTCAGCAGCGATTTTGTAAGCTACGTGCAGAAGCTGACGGAGGTGCGGGTTGTAGTTACTGGAGGACTGGTCATGGCATAATCTGCTTGCGAATTCTTCGCCGCTCCATTTGTCGACAACTTCGGGGGCCGGGAGTTTATCTTTGTCGATATCGATGACTGAAGCGTATGGGGCACATAGCTCGTCGAATCGTGAGAGGGCCTGGTAGTAAATTTGCTTGGCGATTGATAAGCCATCCGTGCCAGCGACAGCGAGGGCGGCAAGCTCTTCGAGCCAAGTGGTTCCGGCGGTCTTGATGTGCAGGCCCGCATCGAATTTCTTCAGGGCCTTGTTTATGGCGGGGTAGATAGAGAACTTGTCGCTGCCTGAGTGCACACTTAGTTTCAAATTCTCAGGCAGTGAGAATTCACTAATCGCAAAATCAATAACCGCTAAATCCTGTTCGAACTCTTTTGCAAACTTGTCGATATCCCCGATGTAGTCAACACCCTTGTTGAAGCGGCCGGTGAATTTAGGGGCTATCGTCTGGGCGGGGATATCCTCGTCGGCGATGGCGGCAAGGATAAGGAACAATTCAAGGGGCGTTTGCGGTCGGTCGGCCTCATCCATTGAGATTTCAGTAACAAAATTGTCTGCACCCTTAGCAGCTTCGATATGTCGATAGATTTGGCCGGCCTTTTTTACGGCCGAGAGGAATTGGCGTGCAACTGCCCGGATTTGCTCTTCGGTAACATCAAAGGTCCTGTCAATATTAGGAATTGTCAGGGAGCCGAGATACTTGCTGCAGCGGTTGGTGAAGGTGGTGATGCCTTTTTCATCAGCAGGGTGGCCGATGAGGTCGGCGACATCGATAGTAAAAAAATCGCTTGAATCGATGAACATATCGACATTGTCGAGGTTAATGTGGTCGGCGTCTACATAGTATGAATCATTCCAGCCGAGTGCCTTAACTGCTCCATCCGCTTCGGCACGGACATCGGCCGGTTCGGTTTTGGTTATTGTGTGTTCGCGGTGGGACTTGTTGCAAACAGGGGCGATACTTACGCCTCTTTTTTTTGCGTCGATTACGGCCTGCAGCAGAGCTTTGCCCTGTCGGGCGAATCGGTCACCAATTCCAAATGAGTATTTTTCTAAAATCATATCAAGATTTAAACCATAGGTATCTTTGCACTGCCCGGGCGCTGCTACATATATTTTGGCAGCTTCTTTTCGAGTGGTTTTCGCTCGAACCTCATAAAAACGGGCAGGCCATCATCTCCTATCGTGATTGGCGCCTCCCCTCTGACCAACGGCCGGACATAATCGCGCATCGCATCGGTTATGTGATTACCGCTGTCGTTTATGTACTCCGGTGGGAGCTTTTTTTCACCGTTGGCGACGTCTCTTAGTTCTGCAAGGCCAGTTGTGCATCTGTACTTAGGTTTGTCCTGTCGGACGAGGGTTACCATTTTTCCGTTTTCACCACCAAGGGCGGCTTTGACTGCCATTTGTCCACACATATAGGCCTCGTTGACGTCGGTCAGTGAGGCAAAGTGCATGGCGCTTCGCTGGTTTGTGCCGAGCCTGTTGCAGCGGGCCTTTATGCCGACCTGGTCTTCAATGACGGCTTTGAGCATATCGGCTACGCCGCCGAGTTGGAGATGGCCGAAGGCGTCCGTGCCGAAGGCGCCTTTGTCGGCGGTAATATACTCGCCTTTTTCATTTTTTAGTCCCTCACCAGCAACAATAAAGACCCTGCCGAATTCCCTAAGTACCTGCTTGACGTCGCTGACGAGTTTGTCGAAGTAGAAGGGCGATTCGGGCACATATATGAGATGCGGTGCATCTTCAGGGCAGCGTGCCGCGAGCCCGGTAGCAGCAGCAATCCAGCCGGCGTTTCTACCCATTACCTCGAGGATGGTACAGGTATCGTGTGTATAGAGCGCTTCGGTATCTCTGCCGGCTTCCATCGCACAGGTAGCTACGTATTTGGCGACGCTGCCGTAGCCGGGGCAATGGTCGGTGAAGGCGAGGTCATTATCGACGGTCTTTGGAATACCGATACAGACCAGCTCGTAGCCGCTGTCGGCGGCGAGCTTGTTGACCTTGTCGGCGGTGTCCATTGAGTCGTTGCCGCCGGCATAAAAGAAGTAGCGGATGTCGTGGGCGCGGAATACGTCGAGTATTCTTTCGAAATCGGCTCTGGATTCTTCGAGCGATTTTAGTTTATACCTGCACGAGCCAATGGCGGCGGCGGGCGTCCGCTTTAACGCCTCTATAGTCTCGGGTTTCTCAGCAGAGATATCGAACAGATCTTCACTTAATACGCCCAGTATGCCGTTGGTTGCGCCCAATACGCAGCCGATTTTGCCTGACTTGTGTGCCTGCTGGATTACGCCGCAGGCGCTCGAGTTAATTACTGCGGTAGGCCCGCCGGACTGAGCCACGACGTCGTTCGGATTTTTTGTCATTTGTCTCGCTCCTGTAAATTTTCAGTTGTTGAGCAACAAGATAGTCTACCTGATTTTTGACGTCGGGGCAAACCCGCGGGGATTTATCCTGCATTGACCACTTCGGCCATTACCTGCAAGTTTTCAATCGGTGTCCCGGGAGAGACGCCACCGCCGGCTGATATCACCAGAGGGCCGAAACTGGTGGCCTTTTGCAGCAAGTCCTGCGCAGCTCGACGGACCTCGCTGGTTGAGCCGCGAACGAGGACATCAAGCGGCGGGATATTGCCCATCAGCACGATATCCGGGCCGAGAAGCTCTCTTGCCCGCTCAACATCAATTTCGTGACTGAAATTAAACGCGTCCATACCTATAGTTGAAAGGCCCCAAAATATACTCTCGTTGGGAGTATCGTTGTGGTAGATGTGAATCAAATCCGGGAAACTCTCGAATATCCGACGCAAAAACGGCAGTGCGAATTTCTCGGCATCGTCTGGACCTAACATGCCGACAACATCATCAAGAACCAACACACCAATAGGACTATCCATCCTCTTAAGCTGGCACTGAAGCCACCGAATACATAAATCGGTGGTTTTCTCCAGCAGGCTCAGGCAGTTTTCGGGCTCGGTCTTCGTGGTAAGCAGCAGCTCCGTCACACCGAGCAGATGTGAAGCAACTGCAAGCGGCCCTCTGGCAGCGGCCATGCGAGGGGCGAGACCCCTTGGCTCCAAGGCAGGTGTAACCGACTCATATTGTTTGAGGATAACAGGCATCAGACCGTCTGTTTCCGGGTCGGGTGCATCCGCTTCAAGCAGAGCCGGCAGTCCGCCTGGGCAATGGCTTATGGCCGGTGGGGAATCCGAACTCCATTGAATTGATGCACCCCATCCACTCGGCTCGGCGGCCATTCCGAATTCGACCCAGGCACCCGGCACGAAGGCAACGCCGGGCAGGTCTTCAAAGACCTTGAAATAGGCATCGAGCCAGCATTGGCAGTCGAAATAGAAATCGAGGGTACTGACGCCAGGGTAACCGGGCAGCCAGGGTGAGTCGACGATGAGCGCAACCAGTGTCTGGTCTTTTGCTTTATTGCGGACTATGGTCTCGAACTTGGCCAGCGTTTGTTGATAATGTTCTTGTTCCATTTAGGCCTGTCTACCCGCCGTAATTATTTTATAAAGCCAAACAACCGCGGAAGTACAAGTGAGATTTGCGGCGCGTACGTACATATCAGCAGGACCACAATCATAGCTGCGAAAAACGGCAGCAGGTGGCGAATTATTTTTGTCACGGTTGTCTTAGCGATTCCACAGCCGAGGAAAAGACACGTGCCGACCGGAGGAGTGCACAAGCCGATACACAAATTCATAATCATAATTATGCCAAAATGCAGGGGATGTATGCCGAGGTCTTTAACTATCGGCAAAAAGATGGGGGTGAAAATCAACACGGCCGGCGTCATATCCATAAATGTGCCTACCGCGAGCAGGATTAGATTTATAATCAGCAGGATAGCTACTTTATTATTAGTCAAACCGAGCAGAAAGGCGCTGATATTCTGCGGGATGTTCTGGTAGGCCAAAAACCAGCTCATAGCCATCGAAGTAGCGACTAAAATCATTACGACCGCCGTAGTAACAGCACACTGTAACACTATGGCGGGCAATTCTTTTATTTTTACCTCCCGGTAAACAAAGACCGACAAAATGAAGGCGTAAACAACAGCTATGGCGGAGGCCTCGGTTGCGGTAAAGATGCCGCCAAGAATGCCTCCCAGGACAATGATTATGAGCAGCAGGGCCGGCACCGCTTTTACGAAGCGTATCACCACCTCCTTCGGTCCGAAATGCTCACCCTTGCCGTAATTGCGCCGGGACGAAATTATGCCGGCCACTACCATTAATGCCAACCCTACGAGGACCCCCGGCAGGATGCCGGCGATGAAAATGGCGGCGATGGAAACCATTCCGCCGGTTGCAAGGGAGTAAACAATCATCACGTTGCTTGGCGGAATCAGAAGGCCGGTGGTTGCGGCGGTGATGCTAGTCGAGGCATTGAAGTCCCTGTGATATCCCATTTTATTCATCAAAGGAATCATAAACCCGCCGACGGAAGATACGGCCGCCGCTGCAGAGCCCGAGATGGACCCAAACAGCATACAGGTCATAATATTCACGAAAGCAAGTCCGCCACGAAATCTTCCAACGATAACGTTGGCAAAGTCTATCAAACGCTTGGCAATGCCCCCGTGTCCCATCAAGAGGCCTGACAGGATAAAAAAGGGTATCGCCAGCAGTGCAAAGCTGTCAATGCCGGTGGCCATCTTCTGGGCTACTATCAGAAACGATGGGAGATTGCCGATTACAAGAACGCTTAGCAGAGTTGATATACCCATACAGAACGCTACGGGGACGTTCAGTACCAGCAATAGGACAAAGGTTACAGTTAAGACTGAAATGGCTATTGCCGCCGTGCTCATAAGCGCCCGCCTCAATCCATCGCAGCCGTCGATTCAAAATCGTGGGGCTGCTCGACGTATTTGCCTTCGATAAGTGCAACGATTCTTTCGATAAAAAACTCTGTGCTGTACAGTACGAGGAAGAAACCGCTGATAGGCAGCGCCAGATATACGTGCCACATCTTTAAGCCAACCTTAGCCCCCAAAGCCGGCGGGATTTGATTGGTCTGCATAGTAATCCTGACGAGGTCGATACCTCCTATCAGGAGGACCAGCAAAGAAAACACGGCCACGCAAAAGAACACAAATAGCTCGGTGTAGAGGCGTTTCTTTGGCGAGAGCTTCAAAACAAAATAGTCAATCCCCAAGTGAGCACCACGGTTGAGCGCAACAGAGGCGCCGAGCAGGCCGACCCAAATCATCAGGAAGGTCGCAAGTTCCTCTGTCCAGTCGCTTGGGTCCCGCAAAACGTAACGCGTGAAGACCTGCCAGACAACATCCACGACCAAGACGGCCATAGACACGGTGACAAGCACTTCCAGGCTGCGATCCAAAAATTTTTTTACCTTAGAGAACATGTGCTATTGGACTTGTTTAACTCTATCTGCCAGTTCGCCTATTTGGGTGTTGTCAAATTCATCCCACATGGATTTTACTGCCTCGCGGAAAGGCTTTTTGTCCGGCCGGATTATTGTCACACCTGCCTTCTCGACCCCTTGAAGGTTTTCTTTTTCCTTTTCAGCCCAAAGCTGTCGCTGAAAGGTGACCGACTCATCGGCGGCCTGCTGGAGGATAGTCTTAAATTCCGGCGAGAGCTTGTTCCATACGATGGTACTTATCAGCAGGACATCCGGAGGCCGGGTGTGCTCGTCAAGTATGTAATACTTGCAAATCTCATAATGCAGCGAAGTATAGAAACTGGGCGGATTGTTTTCGGCACCGTCCACGACACCCTGCTGCAAAGAAGTGTAAAGCTCGCCCCAGTCAATAGGGGTGGCCGAGGCGCCCATAGCCTCAATCATTTTGATGGCCATATTGCTTTTCTGGACGCGGATTTTCATTCCCGCCAGGTCGGCCGGCGTATTGACGAGCCGATTGCGGGTATAGAAACTCCGCGCGCCTGCATCATAAAAGCACAAACCCTTGAGGCCGACATCCTGGCCCGCGTCCAGAAGCTCTTTTCCTATCGGGCCGAGCAGGACCCGCCAATAGTGCTCCGAGTCTCTAAACAGATAGGGCAGACCAAGGACCTTGACCTGGGGGATGAAGCTTTCCAGTGGCGATGAGGAGGTCTTGGTCATATCCAGAGCGCCTATCTGCAACTGCTCGATGCACTCGCGCTCGGTGCCTAATTGTTCACTGGGATAAATATCAATCCGCAATCTTCCGGCAGATTTTTCCGCAACCTTCTCCGCCATAAATACCATAGCCTTGTGGACGGGGTGGTTTGTGTCAAGCCCGTGGGCCAGTTTTAATACCCTCACGCCGGCAGACTTTTTCCCACAGCCCGAAAGGGCGAAAAGACTCAAACATATAACCACTGAACAACAAACAGCGACTTTTCTCATGATACCTCCAGAACCACCGAAATAGCTCAAAAAAACTGTCATAATCTCTCAATTCACCGATTCGCCCACCGGCAATGTTAAGAAGTCATCAACCACACGTTCAGGGATTATAAGGGAAATGGCGACAAATACAAGGATTGCAAAAGCTTGCACCTGGAAGCCGTTAGCAGCTCCGATGGCATGAATCGGGGCGACAGGACTTGAACCTGCGACCTCTTGACCCCCAGTCAAGCGCGCTAGCCAAACTGCGCCACGCCCCGTACAAACAAAAACATTCTAATATAAAAACAGCCCGTTAACCAATCTTTTTTTTATCGCTTGCGCTCCAATTTTTTCTGGAAAAAAACGGCTTTTTCCAGGCTCTCGCGGGCGGCGGTAAAACCGGGTCTGATTCGCAGCGCCTCGGCAAAGCACTCTATGGCCTCGCCAAACTTGCGCTGCCGGGCGAGCGCCACTCCGAAATTATAGTGTGCATCGGCATAGTCCGGCTTGATTTGCAGGGCTTTGGTATAACACTCGATTGCCTCATCGAGCTTGCCTTGCCTGGCCAAAGCGTAGCCGAGGTTATTGTGCGCATCGGCAAAATTGGGGTCGATGCGCAATGCTTCAGTAAAGTGCTCAATGGCTTCTTGGAATTTATCCTGTCTGGTAAGCACGCCGCCAAGATTACTGTGCGTCTTGGCATTGTCGGGATTTATTCGAAGCGCTTTGGTATAGTGCTTGACAGCTTCATCAAACCCGCCCCTGCTGGCCAGGGCATATGCCAGCTCGCTATGTGCCATGGCGAAACCCGGCCTGATTCGCAAAGTTTCGTTAAAGTGTTCGATTGCCTCGTCGAGTC
>CP070830.1:398401-403741 GCA_020344865.1 Planctomycetota bacterium | reverse complement strand
GGACCCCAGTTAGATAGACAACACAGACTGGATCCCAGCCTTCGCGGGGACATGCGGGGGGGGGGCGGGGAAGGGGGAATTATGAATTTAGAATTATGAGGAATTGTGATTTTGTGTTAAAATGGTGTTGATAAGATTGCTCCTTAAACCGCTGGCTACCTGCTCTTGGGTGTGGCAGGTAGCAGCTTGAAGAGAGCCAGAGTCTCCCCGACGCTGGCTTTCTTTTTTTTGGGGTTTTTGTGGGATTTTTTACTGGGTTCCGGATCAAGTCCGGAATCTGCGCTACGCTTCGAGGTTAAAATTTTTTTATTTTTTGTGTTGTAAATTTATCGGGATTGGGTTAGGGTTTGAGGAGTTCGATATTTGCGGAGCAAGTCGTCTTTGCTCTAAGTTGTTGTTGGCAGTGGGATAAACCCGCAATAGAGTCCGGTGGACTCTATGCAATGGGCAGGCACCCGGGGCGGTAATTGGCGAGCTGCGAATTTTGGTGGGTCTTGAGTTAGGAAGTTTTGAGAAGGAGATGTTAAAGTGTCACAGGGAAAAGAAGGAAGCGTAGCTAGCGCGGTGATATGGATGTTCATAATATCGGTGTTACTGTTCTGGTTGCCAGTTATTGGGCCGCTGATTGCCGGAATTGTAGGGGGCAAAAAGGCGGGTGGTGTTGGTGGAGCAGTGGCGGCGGTCTTCCTGCCGGGTATTGTTTTCGGGATTGTTCTTTTCACGTTCGCCACAAGTCTGAGCGGATTCCCGGTCGTTGGTGCGGTGGCGGGGGCTGGCGGTTTTGTGCTCTCGTTAGCTCATATTGGGCCACTGTTGCTTGGAGCGGTCATTGGGGGTGCCTTTGCTTAAGTCAGAAGTATTAGGGGTGATGGCTCTGGCGTATAGAGGTAGGTGGGTGAGGGGATGGGTTGACACCCCGGTGAGATAGGCGGGGGTAAGGAGTAAGGAGAGTGGGGGATGAACTTCCAACATTGAACTTTGAACATCGAACTTTGAGCGTCGGATAGGGAAATCAAAGATTAAATATCAAAGAGCAAAAATACAGAGCAAGGATTAAAAGTGGGCTCCAGATCGGAGTATGGGGTCTTCGCTGGGACTAGCGAGGGGTTTTTGGCGGGAAAAAAGTGTTGACACGGGTGGAGGGATGTGGTATAAGGCGAGCGGTTGTAAGTGAGGATGCGCTGAGAGGCGCATCAGTCGTTAGTTTTGAAGGGGTGTTTATTGTACGGGTGGTGGAAGCAGGCAAGCCGTTTTGAAAGGCATTTATCGAGAGAGCAAGGTTTCGGTGCGTAGCCGGAGCTGTTTTTACGTTTTTTTTAAGGAGCAGGGTCATGTCGAAGAGGTTGTTTACATTAATGTTTTGCGGGGTTTTGTTCTTCGCCGGGATTTGCGGCGCGGCGGAGATGCGGAAAGGGCCGTACCTGATTTATCCGGGCGATAATACGGCGATGACGGTCCTCTGGCAGCTTTACAGCAGCCAGACGTGCACACTGGAGTGGGGGTCAGACACTTCTTACGAGCTTGGAGACGTCAATTCGAGCGAATACGGGGACGACCACCAGCATAAGTTCACGATAAGCGGTCTTACGCCGGGCGAGAAGTATTATTATCGCGTTCTGGTCGAGGGCGAAGAGCACAGCGGCTCATTTGTGGCGGCGCCGGCGGAGGACGCGACGTCGGTCAAGTTCCTGGCGTACGGCGATACGCGGACTTATCCGGAGGACCATAACAAGGTTGCGGCGGAGATGGTAGCGACGTTTCTGGACGATCCGAACTATCAGACGTTTACGCTGCTTGCGGGCGACTGGGTTCAGACGGGCAAGGACGAAGAGGACTGGGACGAGCAGTTTTTCGACCCGATATACGTGGACTGCCACAAGATGCAGGCGAACCTGCCCATAAACGGGTGCGGCGGCAATCACGACATGGGTAAAAAGGTATACAAGAAGTACCTTCCATATCCGTACGTTGAAGGTCTTTACTGGTCGTTCGATTACGGTCCGGCGCAGATTATCGTGATTGACCAGTACACGAAAAGTTATGATGCGAACTCGATTCAACTGGGGTGGATAGAGAACGAGCTGGAGGAGAGCACAAAGGAGTGGAAGTTTCTGCATTTTCACGAGCCGGGTTATTCGGCGGGGGGTCATACGTGCGATGAGGACGATGATATGGTTCGGGAGCTGATACAGCCTTTGTGTGAGAAGTACGGCGTTGACATTGTTTTTGCCGGGCACAATCACTATTACGCTCGTTGTGAGGTGAACGATGTGACGCACATAACAACGGGCGGCGGGGGAGCGCCGCTGAGAGAACCGGACCCGAATTATTCGGAGTATGTTGTGTCGTGCGCATCGGCGCTTCACTTCTGCAAGATTGACATTAACGGCGGCGAACTCAGCGCGGAGGTTGTCGACGCAAGCGGCGAGGTGATAGATTCATTTGTGCTTGTGCATGAGCCGGAATAACCGGCCTGAGCAGTTTTTAAGCCGCAGGGGCGGTGCGGTCGAAGATACAAACCCTGCCTTTGGCAGGGTTTGTTTTTTATGGCTTTGTTGGGGTGCGCGTTGCTACGATTTATTCGTAGTCTTTGAATTTTGTCATCCAGGGTGGCCAGACGGGCAGGGGGTAGTTTAGGTAGTAGTCCCTGTTCCATCGCAGCTGCCATAGTTCCTTGAGGCCGATTTTTCTGACGGAGCAGTCCATAAAGACGCCGTTGACATGGGCATCGTGTCGGTTCAGGCAGAACCTTTTCATTTCGTCGACCATCGCCAGACTGTACCAGCCCTCAAATTCGGGCGGGTCGTTTGTGTGGTGGGGCCAGCCGTCAACAGTGATGCAATCGAGCATGAGGGGAATCTGGTCGGAGTTGTTGACGTTAAAAGAGCGCCAGTGAAATTCCCAACTCTCGACGAACCACTTGAAGTCCTGGTCTTCCTCGACGGCGTGCGCAATCCATCCGTTGGGGCCGTAGCTGCCGTAGACGGGGGGGTCGACGTCCCAGATGTCGTAATAGTACTCATTGATAGTCCATGCGCCGAAGGGTACGGTGCCGCCTTCGGTGTAAGGCTTGGTGGCGGAGGGGCATAATTTGAGGTCGGGTTCTTTGTAATACGGCCTGAGTGGGTTCATCCACCAGCCGCCGGTGCCGGTCATTGTCCAGTCGCCTGCGCCGAGGCCGGGGGTGTAGCCATCGTGGTCGTTGGTGTACATTGTGAAGACGACGCCCCACTGTTTCAGCCTTGACTGGCAGATGGCGGCCTTGGCCTGATTTCGGGCGCGAGAGAGGGAGGGCATTAGGATGGACATCAGGAGGGCGATGATGGCGATAACCACCAGAAGCTCGACCAATGTGAATGCCTTTCTGGCCGGCATAAGGTTTCTCGTCCTTTTAGTAAAGGTTTTGAGAGTGCAAATGCACGGGGACGGATTTTGGCCGCTTGAACACCCGGCGTCTGCTGATTTTGGTGGGGTATTATACCTTGAAATGAGGCGGTTTGCAAGGAAATATTTTGGGCGGCAGGCGTGTTGTTTTTAGTCGAAGTTTTTGAAAGGTTTCATCCAGCCATCGCCGGCGGAGTTGAATTCCTCTCTTGTGGGTGTCAGGTCGAAGTCGTATTTTCGATGCCACTTTAACTTCCAGAGTTCCTTTAGTCCGACTGGGCGGACGGAGAAGTCGAGAAAGGCGCTGTTAACAGAGCCGTTGTGGCGGTTGATGCAGAAGCGTCTCATCATATCAGCATGGTCGAAATCCCAGGGCTGGCCGTCCCATAGGGGGGGTTCGTTGTCGTGTCTTGGCCAGCCGCCCCACCACTGGCAGTCGAGGATGAGGGGTATGTTATTTGTGGGTCCCCTGACGTCGGCCCGCCTCCAGTACCATGCGGTCAGGGAACCCTGGCTTGCCCCTACGTTCGGCGGGGGGTTGTTGACGTATCCGTTGTCGCCGTAGCTGCCGTAATCGCAGGTTGTTACGGAGTCCCAGCTCCACGGCTCGCCGCAGTTTTCGCCTTCAAAGGTTCCCCAGGCAATAAAGGTTCCCCAGCCACCGTAGGGGTCTCGGCCTATTTCGGTGCCGGTCTTGACTGTCATCGGACACATTCGGAGTTCGTGGGAGTTGCCATAGTAGACCCTGAGGGCCTCCATCCACATCTCAGTGTGGAAATTGCGAGCTCCCTCAGCCCAGCCCTGTGGGAACTTTCCGTCGAAGTCACCGAGGTACATGGAATAGGCGGTGGCGAGTTGTTTTAGATTCGACTGGCCGAGTACCGATTTTGCCTGATTTCGCACGCGTCCGAGTGCGGGCATCAGGATTGACATAAGCAGGGCAATGATTGCTATTACGACCAGGAGTTCTACGAGGGTGAAGGCTCTTTTTTTGCTCATAAACAAATATTATACAACTTGGGTGTCGAGGTCAACGCCATTTTGCGTCATAAGTTAGCCAATTTGCGACAGGAGTTGGTTAAGATTGGGTTGATTTCGGCGGTGGTGGTTATTTTCCGGCGTATTTTTTTCGGTATGCAATGGGGCTGATACCCTTTTCTCGTCGGAAGTCTCGTGCTATGTGGTCGATGCCGGGATAGCCGAGACTTAAGGCAATTTTGGAAACCGTTAGGTTGGTCTCAAGCAGCAGGCGGATGACCTGGTCGATGCGGACGCGTCTGATTTCGGCGTGAACTGAGCGGCCGATTGTTTGGCGGAAACGCCGCTCAAGGCTTCGACGCGAAACGGTTACGACGTCGGCGAGGTCGGCGACCTGAATCGGTTCTTTGGCGCGAGCGCGTATGAAGCGAAGGGCCTTTACGACTTCGGGGTCTGCTATTGCGAGCAGGTCTGTCGAGCGTCTTGTAACGATGTGTGTGGCGTGTACGAATATAGACTGGCCGGAGAGCTTTTCGCCGGCGATGAGTCTGTCGAGGAGTTCGGCGCTTTCGTAGCCGGCCCTTTGGAAATTGAGACTTATGCTTGTGAGTGGCGGGTCGGTGAGTCCACAGACGAGCTCGTCGTTGTCGACGGCGATTATTGCGACGTCGTCAGGGATGTGTAGCTCGGCTATTTTGCAAGCGTCGATGACCTGCTGGCCGCGGTCGTCGTTGCAGGCCATGAGGCCGACGGGTTTGGGGAGGGACTTTAGCCAATCGGCCATGAGTAACTGCTCGTTCTGCCAGAGGTGCTTGCCTCGGAACTTTGCGTGTTTGTAGAGTTGCGTTTTGAAGCCTGCCTTTGCAATTCTGTCGGCGAAGCTTTGGCCGCGCTCAACGGACCAGAATATATCGTTGAAACCACAATATGCGAAGTGCCTGAGTCCGCGGTCGAGTAGATGCTCTGCGGCCATCTTGC
>CP070830.1:395101-398301 GCA_020344865.1 Planctomycetota bacterium | reverse complement strand
GGTGGAGCAACTTCCATTATGGCAAGACTGTGCCAGTAGCCTGCAGCAACAGCAACAAAGTTGTTACCGTCAGGTGGGTCCGCCTGACCACGATCGTTATAGCCCCACCCAACGATACTACCGCCCGCCTTAAGGGCAAGACCGTAAAAGCTGCCCGCGGCAACAGCAATAAAGTCGTTGCCGTCGGGTGGTGAGGCCTGACCATACTCGTTCCAGCCCCATCCGACGATACTGCCATCTGACTTCAAGGCCAAACTGTGCCACCTCCCTGCGGAGATGGCCACAAAGTCATCTCCCTCCGGCGCAGTTGCCTGGCCATAATCATTACGCCCCCATCCTGCGATGCTGCCGTCGACCTTGAGGGCAAGACTGTGCCACCACCCTGCGGAGACAGCCACAAAGTCATTTCCCGAAGGCGGCCTTGCCTGACCGTAATAGTTATCGCCCCATCCTGCAATGCTGCCGTCGACCTTCAGTGCCAAGCTGTAGTTGCCGCCTGCAGCAATTGCGGCAAAATCACTTCCAACCGGAGGTTCGCCCTGACCATACTCGTTATAGCCCCAGCCAACAATACTGCCGTCAGACTTCAAGGCCAAACTGTGGGAACCGCCTGCGGCGATGACGACAAAATCATTTTCGTCGGGTGCTTCAGCCTGGCCGTAATGGTTATACCCCCATCCGACGATGCTCCCACATGACTTCAAGGCAAGAGCGTGATACTGCCCCGCAGCAACACTAACGAAGTCGTTACCGTCGGGCGGGTCCGCCTGGCCATAATTGTTTGACCCCCATCCAACAATACTACCGTCTGACTTTAAAGCAAGACTGTGATACTGGCCCGCGGCGACAGCAATATACTCGTTCGCGTCCGGCGGGTCGGCCTGACCACTCCGATTATCGCCCCACCCAACGATACTGCCGTCTGACCTCATGGCAAGACTGTGATACTGGCCTCCAGCAATCGTAATAAAGTCGTTGCCGCTCGGCGCATGAGCTTGGCCATACCAGTTGTTGCCGCAAGAGACGATACTGCCGTCTGACCTCAGGGCTAGACTGTGGTACACCCCTGCGGCAATGGCAACAAAGTCGTTGCAGATGGGCATGTCCACCTGACCATATTCGTTACCCCCCCAGCCGACGATAGTTCCGTCTGACCTTAAGGCAAGGCTGTGTCCCCCGCCCGCGGCGATGCGGACAAAATCGTTGCCGTCAGGTACTTCGGTTTGGCCATAATAATTAGCACCCCAAGCAACGAGAGTCCCATCAGACCTCAGCGCTAAACTGTGCGCACCTCCTGCGGCAATGGCAACGAAGTTGTTATCGTCAGGCGGATCAGCCTGACCGCGATCGTTATATCCCCATCCAAAAACGCTCCCATTGGACTTTAAGGCAAGACAGTGATACCGCCCTGCAGCAACAGCGACGAACTCATTACCGTCGGGTGGGTCGGCCTGACCATATTCGTTATCACCCCAGCCTATGATGCTGCCGTCTGACTTCAAGGCGATACTCGCGAAGCCGCCCGCGTCAATAGCAACAAAGTCGTTCTTGGAAAAGTCGCTGCTATTGAAAGCTATTTTGCCCCAGCTCAGCACAGAACCAGCCCAGGCAGATTGGCCGATGGCGAACTGGATTACCAAAACAAGAAACAGCAAGACTTCGAGTGAGTTTTTCAGATTTCTTGTTTTCATTTTATTCTCCCTTCAAAACTTATATGGATTTATTATGGCGGCGCAGTCTCCGCGCGGCCTGCGCTTGGTTACGCGATTGTCCTATGTTTTCGAGGTTCATGCCGGATGGATGGATGCGGCCCGGGCCGGGCTTCAATGAGCGATTTATGATTATTTCATTTTTGCGCATTGTTGTAGCCCAGCCCTTGGCCGAAAATGCCGTTTTAACGGATCTGCTGGCCGCAGCGTCTATAGAAGTCCTCAGCTTTCGTCCCATAAGATGCGCGGAGGTGGCGTGCTGTTCCGTAGATTTTGTAGTTTTGTTGCCTCTTGAGCCAAATCGGCTCGAATATTGCGCTTTTTCCCACATTTTTGCTCCCTCGGGCGGCCTATATAAAAGGCGCCAGCACAAAATATAGTGGAAAAAGCAGCTGATTTTAGAAGGCGGGTCGGTATGAAAGGGGTCTTAAAATATGATAGCTTGCAAAAAGTTATGATATTACGGCATTTTGACCAGCCATTCTGCTTTTTACCTGCTATGATTCTACTACGGTGTCCAGCGATTTGTCAAGGAAAATTTCCAATAATCCCGCACTTTTTTTACCAGCTCCCCCTACTCTGTCCGCGGCCTTTTCCCGCCCGCACCAAGCCCACCTATGTGGCTATAATATGCGGGCTTCTAATCCCTCCTCCATAGGGCGCCTAAAAAAAAGACTGACGACCTCACAAGCCATCAGTCTCAACTCCTCCCTCACCCGCGTCCGTACAAAAACCAGATACCTTGCAATAGGCGAATCAAATCGCCTTTGGACTCTAATTAAACCTGATTGCCACCCCGATATTTGCAGCCGAAAGCAGGTCCGTCCGCTCAACTCTTACTACTTTGCCGCTTTTAATTCGAGCAAACTGCCCCTTTTCCTTTGCTAAAACCTCCGTCCTGGGAAAATTCACCTCAACCGTATGCCCTGCTCGAATCGGCGCGGTCATCGGCATCGTTACAAAAACACCAGTCTTGCTGATGTTTGAGCTCTTGCCGTTAAAAAACCGATTGGCCTCCGGTAGCCAAATGCTCACCGGCCAGCAAAGACTCGTTCGAACATCCCTACGTTGCTCAGTTAACACATCCATAATCTAACTCCCGTGAACAAAGCAATCACAATTCTTAAAGTTATCGGTTATGTTAAGTTGGATAGATTAGCGTATTTGGGTAAGTTAGTGTTGCTTTTTGAAGTTTTTTTCGGATTGTGGCTTTTCGGTCTAATTCCAGCCTATTTATCGGCCCTCACCTCCACACAACGTAGTACGCAATTAGTAAGATTCTTTTTTCAGAACGTAATAAACGGCTTGGCGCAACCCCCGCTGGGGGCTCTGTGCCACAGCATAAGTAAGATTGCTGCCGCCGGTGAGTAGCCGCTTCTACTGTGTGTGCAATGGTTGACCTACGTTCGCGCTTGGTAACCCGCTTGTCAGTTCGGTCTTTTTAGTGTATTTTGGGGTGCGATGAAGACGGAAGTCATAAGAGTTGACCCT
>CP070830.1:391588-395001 GCA_020344865.1 Planctomycetota bacterium | reverse complement strand
TGCCCGCGCCGGAGACGCCGGTTACGGCATTTACGATAATCGAGTCTGTCTCGATGAGGCCTTCCTTCAGCAGCGGCGCTATAGCCAGTATTGCCCCTGTGGGGTAACAGCCGGGGTTAGCGATAAGGTCTGCGCCTTTTATCTCTTTGCGGAACAATTCCGGCAGGCCATATACCGCCTTCTCCAGATTAGTAGTATCCGTATGCTTTACCTCGTAGAATTTCTCGTAAACGGCGGTGTCCTTGAGCCGATAGTCCGCGCTAAAATCAACGACCTTTAAGCCGGCTGCCAGCAATTTCGGCACAAATTCCATAGAGACCTTATGGGGCAGACAGCAAAGGGCTGCGTCGGCTTTGCCCTTGAGCTTATTAAAGTCCAGCGGTTCGACCGGCAGACCGCACCGGCCCTTAAACTGTGGAAAGATTTCATCCACCTGCCCGCATTCGTCCGGCAGCGCGCTTAAATAAACAAGCTCGGCCTGGTTGTGACGCAGGATGATTTCTATCGATTCTGCGCCGGTATAGCCGCTTGCTCCAATTATGGCAACGCGTATCATTGTAATTTCCTTTCTGCTTGTCTCAGTCAACTCTTCCTTATAGCAGGTTCGCAACGCCTGTGAAACCGTCAATATAGTACAGTCGCAGGGGCATAAATGCCACCACAATTGCACATCAAACAGGCCGGTTCAACTCACCGGTCAACTCCTTTGCCTCCTGCGGGCCAGAACTACCAAACAGGCGCTGATGACCAACAGAGCACCCAGCGCGCGGGACAAGGTCAAGGGCTCGCCAAAGATTACGACACCGGCTGTATAACACAGAACCGGGTCGAGCATAAGCAACAATGTGCCGGTCTTGACCGGTACGTATTTAAAGCCCTCGGTCATCAAAAGCTGACCGACACTGACAGTGACACCGATACCCAGCAGGATAAAGACACCATTCAGGCCGATGGTGCCCTCGCTGCTGAAGGCCGGTCCTATGACCAGCCACATCCCTACCGCACACTGGGAGAAGTAAATGGCCAATGAATCATCCGTATCGTGGAGCTTGCGTATCAGCGTAACAGCTACCCCGGCAATCATCGCGCCGAAGACCGCCAAAAGTTCGTATTTGCCAAAAACCAGCAGTGAGAAGCCCTGCTGCTTCTCATAAGCAATAACGTAAATGCCCACAATAGCCGTCAAAATGGCCCCGACATCCAAAAGGCGCAACTTTTCTTTCAAGAACACCGCACTTAAAACGGCCGCGAAGATCGGGTACGAGCTTATCAGAACCATGCCTTTGCCGAGGCCGAGCTTGGTGATAGACAAAAGCGTGATAAAGACAGCTATTCCACCGGTGAGGCCACGCAGGAACAGGAGCCTTTTGTTATTAAAGACAAGTTTGATACGCCCTGAAATGGCAGCGGTCGCAATCAGGCCCATCCCGATGACGAATCTAAAGAAGGCCAGCTTGTAGGCCCCAATGTATGAGCCGTACTTGACGAGAGAACCGGCGATGCAGAAAAGGGCACTTGCCAGGACCATCAAGCCGGCCCCTTTTTTTGTATGTTGTGCGGTCGGCATTGTAATTTATACCTCTCAAAAAAAAGCCACTGGAATTTCCAGTGGCTCTTTTAACAATTCGAAAAATGATATTCAAACTATCGCTTCGAGAACTGGAATCTCCTTCTGGCGCCTCTCTGGCCGTATTTCTTCCTCTCGACCATTCTGCTGTCTCGGGTAAGGTGGCCGCCATCACGGAGCGCCTGGATAAAATTCTCATCGTAGTTTTTGAGCGCGCGGCCGATTCCGAGACGGGCGGCACCGGACTGGCCGGTGGTGCCACCGCCGCGGACGTTGATAAAGACATCAAACGATTTCTCGCCTTCGACGGCCTTTAGCGGGGCCAAAACCGCTTTTCTGTCCTGTTCTCTGTCAAAGTAGTCTGCAAGCTGCTTTTTGTTGACGAGGAGTTTTCCGTCGCCGGGTTTAATGCGGACGCGGGCGACGGAACTCTTTCTGCGGCCGAGGCCCCAGTAGTAGCCGCCCTTATCCGGCTCTGCAGGGGTCTTACGCTGCGGCTTTGGGTCCGGCTGGGCGGGCTTAAGACTCGCTTTATCAACTTTAGTATCGGTATGAGCTTTTACCATAGTGCAATATCTCGATTAAAAGAGTTCTATGTTTTCGGGTTTTTGGGCATTGTGGTCGTGTTCGGGGCCACGATGCACTTTTAATTTTTTGAGCATTTTTCTGCCGAGCTTGTTTTTCGGCAGCATTCTTCTTACGGCCAATTCTATTACTTTTTCGGGTTTTCTCGCCATCATATCGGCGAAGCTGACGTATTTGTGTCCGCCGGGATAATGGGTGTAATAATCGTATTCTTTGTCCTGGGCCTTTTTGCCGGTAACCTTTACCTTTTCGGCATTTACGACAATCACGTGGTCGCCGGTGTCCACGTGGGGCGTATAGGTGGGCTTGTTTTTGCCCATCAAGATGGGTGCGATTTTGGAGGCCAGGCGGCCCAAGACTCGGCCGTCGGCGTCGACAAGCAGCCATTTGCTTTCAATATCGCCCTTTTTTGCCATAAAGGTCTTCATAAATGCTCCAGTACAACACGGAAGAAAACGCGTATTTTAGCGAATGAAAGTACTTTGTCAAACTATTTTCCCTGCAGAAAATTTTTAGAAATTGGGTGGTGGTCAATGAAAAGTGCGGGGGGGTGGAACCGGAAAAATGGGGATTTCGAAAAATTTTTTAATTGCGTGACGTGGACGACTTAGGCGAATTTACGAAGCGACGAGAGGGATGAATTTCGTAACGGTTTCGCGGGTTGAAACAATAGGTTGGTGAGAGGGTGTAAGACTCAAGACAGAAGACTGAAGACTTGGAGGGCCTTGATTCTGGGCGGAAAACGCAGGTGGGAAGGCTCATTTTTGGGAGGGGAGTGTTGTTTTTGGGCTGAAAACGGGGGTGGAGACGTGAAATTGCGGGGTGCTACCCTTGATATTGGGCGAAAAATGAGGGTTGGGGTGGTGGAAAAGTGTTTGAACGTTGGAAAATTTGTGAAAAGTTTGGGAAAAGTTATGAAAAACAGGGCGCAGAAGTTGGAAAAATGAGCGCAGACGTTGGAAGAATTATGCAGATTTGCACGCGGTTGGCGAAAATCGGTAACTGGTAAGTGGTAAAAGGTAAATGGGAAGTTGCGAGTGGTAAAATGGGCAAGTTTAAAGGTTAAAGTGGAAAGCGCAAAGCCACAATGCAAAGGTTCAAGTCATTAGTCCGGGCCTACGGCATGCAGGGGGTACAGAAGAATGCGAGGTCAAAAGGGAATGTGGACATAAAGCAACTTAAAAGCAAGGAAGTGTGGGGATTTTGTTGTTTTAATTGGGTGGGTTTGTAGGTAGAATGTGGGGTATGAGCGAGGTTACGC
>CP070830.1:385382-391488 GCA_020344865.1 Planctomycetota bacterium | reverse complement strand
GTGCGAGAACTTGAGCCGGCTAATGTCGACGTGTATTGGCATCTGGCTCAGGCTGTTATCATGAGGGGCGAGTTGCTTGCTGCAAGAGGCGACCTTGAACAAAGAGATAAGACGAGAGAGCAGGCGAGGGAATTTTTGCAACAGGCGGTTGAGATTGCACCTGATGATGTCAGGGCGCATATTAACCTTGTGGCCGTCAAGCGGGACCTTGCAATTGCTCAAGGTGACAGAGAACAAATGGAGTTGCTCGAATCTGCGTACCTGGCGCTCGTGGAGAAGTTTACTTCGAGTGAGCAGGCACATTTGGCTTTGGCTCGATTCTACCATACGCTTGGTCCGAAGAGAATTGACGAGGCTGTTAAGGCGGCTGAAAAGGCAGTAGAGTTGGACCCGGAGGACGTGGCTTGTGCAATTGAGGCCGCCAGTCTGCATTACCGCCGCTTTTCTGTTTACGGCAATAGCGACAGTCTATTCAGGGCGATAGAACTGGCCAAGAACGCACTTACTTTGCCGGATGCCCAGGAGGAAAACGGTCCTCGCCGGCTTGCAAACAGAATGAACATGGTCTCATTAAATGTCTTTCTTGCAAATTGCTATATTGAGCAGCTACTTGAGCCATATGAGAAAAGAACCGAGGCGCAGAACAAAGAGTGGCTGACAAATGCAGAGCAGGTAGTGCACGAAATTGAACAGCTTGTAGGCAGCGGTGAGGACCCCCAGGTTATTATGTGGCAGGGAATGCTTGAGCTTGCAAGAGGCAATAAAAACACCGCAATCAGAAAGCTCTACGCAGCTTATGAGCAGCTTAAAGCTGCCGGGATGGAAGATGCGCAGCCTTCTCTTGTGCAGCGTTCCTATGCTCGACTTTCCCGTGTCCTTGCAAAGATTTTTGAGGGTACTCCTGAGATTGGCGCGGTGAGGAATTTTCTGGCCAGTGCGCTCAGGACAGGTATTGCCCAGGATAAGCCGGAGGCTCTCTTGGATTATGCGGTCATTTTATTAAAACTGGGGGACGCTGATGGGGCCTTGGGTGCCGCAAACTTTTTTGAAAACCAGTACTGGACTAATGAAAGAAGTCGAACACTTCGTATTGGCATTTACAGTAGGGCGAATCAGTTTGACGAGGCTGAAAAGGAATTGGCAGATGCTCGGCCCGATGACCCAAATACTATCAAACTCAAGCTGTCTCTGGTCAGTGCCAAAATCGCGCAGGTTCAAAGAGCTATAGCTAGAAAGCAAAGGGCAGAGGGTCTGGGACCGGCTTTCTATGATGCGCTGAGTATAGAAAAAGAGGGTGTTGAGTCCCAACTTACCGAGTTGGAGAGCTACCGGGATGCTTTCGCCGAGTTGTTGGGAACACTACTATCGATGGAGCCTAATTCCGTTGAAGAAACCGATGTTGCCGCTCTTTGTGAGAATTATATCGCGGAAGAGAAGATTGGACAGGCCAGGGCGATAGTTAATCGATTTCTGGAGTATTCTCCCACGAATACAACAGCCCTGTTTTACAAAAAGGTGCTTTCCGAAGCCGAGCCCGCAAAGATTTCGGAACAGAGGCGTAACGAGATAAGAGAGCAAGTTTTATCAAGTATTGCTGACCCGGAAGAAAGGTCATTTAAACTGGGCCTATTATATCAGATGAATAATGAGCCGAATAAAGCAGCCGAAGAATTTGAGAATGTTCTTAAGATGCAAGCTGCGCAAAAGGCTACTACTGAGGAGCGGACTTTCGACGGGGCTGAGGAGATTATAGATGAGCAGCTTCTTGCTGCAGACTATCTTCTCCAAATAGCTTTTGGTAAGGGCGACTGGGAACTCGCAGCTCAGGTGGTGGGTTTCGCGCGGAACAGGAATATTGATGATTGCGAGGGTAATTTTTTTGCATCCCGTCTCGCTATGGCGAAAGAGGACTATAAAGAAGCTTTAGCCAAGGTCGAGGAGTGTTTGAGGCAAAGGCCCGTCTTTTCCAATGCTCTTATGCTAAGAAGCAATATAAATGCAGCCCTTGGTAACGAGCTTGCCTCTATCGAGGACGCCCAGAAGGCGGCGTTCTTGAATCCTTTAGATCCTGCCATTGCAAAAGGACGAGCAATTCGGCTGTATCAGCGTGACCAAAAGCTCGGAGATAACGTGCTGTCCGACCAGCTTATTGAGACTCGCTCTGCATTGGATAGGGCAATGTTGCTGAACCAGGGTGATCTGGAGTTACGCAGTTTCTACGCTGAATATATAGCGCAAGAACAACCGATGAGGGCATTGGCAATTCGTCAGGAGCTGCAAAGAACCCGTCCGAGTATGGAAAACGCCGTGCTGCTCGGCAGACTGGCGACAAGAACGGCGTTTCGGTTTGCAGACGAGGAACGGAAAGAGGCGTTGTTCGCTATCGCGGCCTCAGCTTTCGAGCAGGCAAGGGCAATAGACCCTTCGGATAAAACAATGCTTGGTTACTATTCGGAATACTATCGTGTTAGGGGTGAGGATGAGAAAGCTGAGCAATTGCTGGTTGAGGCCCAGGACCAAAGTTTGCTTTGGCAACATCATTTTAGGAGCGGTCGATTCGAGGATGCCAGGGCGGTTTTGGAGCAACTCTATCAAACCGATGCAAAGGACGCTGGCGTAGTCCGAGGTCTTCTGCTTGTTGCCGAGAAGACTAGCGACAAGGAGGCCTCTAAGAAATATTCCGAAGAACTTCTGGCCCTTCAGAGCAGCGCAGAAAACCATCTTCTTCAGGTTCAGACGTTCCTGAGAATCGGTCTTGTCAAGGAAGCAGAGCACGAACTGCAAAGCCTTAAAGAGAGATATCCGGAAGAGGCCAGAGCATTACTGCTTGAGGCATGGTTGGCAATGAAGCAAGGCCGGTTGAAAAAGGCGCTGGAACTGACAAATCGCAACCTTGAGAATAACCAGGATGACGCCTTGGCATGGCGGCTGAGGGGCGAGATAAATCTTTTAAGGATGGATTACGAGCAGGCTATCATCGACCTTAGAAGAAGTAAGTCTTTATCAGATGAGCCCGTCACCAGAACTGCCTTGGCGAAGGCATATCGTCGCGCGGGCCGGTATGATGATGCTATAGTAGAGCTTAAAGCTACAATCCAGGACCCGCAGGTCCCCATGGAAGCCTTACTGTTGCTTGAGGATACGCTGTTACAACTTGGCCGGAAAGAAGAGCTGAGAAGGTTCTATGAGGGATTAAGTGGGATCCTAAAGACGCCTTCTGATAGTGTGTTCTGGTATAATCATGCGGCCGCGTTTGCTCTGGGAGAAGGCCAGTTTGATCAGGCCACCGACTTATACCAACGTGCTTGGCAGACAAGCAGAGAAACCGGCAGGGGAGACATCGCTGCGCTTGATGGGTATTTGCAGGCGCTCGTGCTAAGTGGAAAGACGGACAAGGTATTCGAGGAGGCCGGCAAATACGTTGACGGCGAGTTTGCCCCGATAGCTTTTTTCAGGATGGCCGATGCGAAGATCAAGATCGGTGACAGGGCGAGTGCGGTAGAATATTGCCACAAGGCCGTCGATAGGGCGGGCACGAACGAGATTTTTATGTCCGATATTGTGCGGAAAATGCGTTCACTGCTTGGAGCCGAGGAAGCACTGGCGTACTGTAAGGAAAAGCTCCAGGCAGACCCCGATTCACTTGCTGCCAATTTGGCTATGTATAATTTGACCAATATTGGCGGTGAGTACAACAAGGCTATAGGCTATATAGACAAATGCCTGCGGATAATCGGGCCTGATAGTCCGGATAAGGTTAATTATACGGTGAGAAAAGCAGAGACTTTGGTTCTGGCTTATGCCAAGACTTCCGATAATACTTATCTTGACAGGGCTATTGCGGCGCACGAAAGTTTGTTGGCTGAACTGCCGAATAATGCAAGTATCCTGAATAATTTAGCTTATCTGCTGGCCGAGAATGACGAAAGGTTAACTGATGCGCTCGAATATGCCCGGCGAGCTTACGAGGCAAGGCCCAATGACCCTGGCTTCTTGGATACTTATGCGTATGTATTGTATAAAAACGGCAGGTACGCCGAAGCTGCCGAGTTCCTGCAGGCAGCGTTGCAACAGTACGAACAGCACAAAGTCTCTATGCCGCCGGACGTGTTTGAACACTTGGGAATGATAAACGAAGGGCTTGGCGCGACGGCCGAGGCCATTGAGGCTTATGAGCAGGCCTTGGAAACGGGAGCGGACAAATTGACTCCGCCGGCGGTGGAGCGAATAAAATCAGCTATTGAACGATTGACGCAGTAAGGCGGCATCGAAAAAGACCTTTAACAAGTAAGAAAACTGATTACCTATTAAGAATTTCGCATGGCGGAAGAAAGACAAGTTGTTCCAGGCAGGGTCGCAAGGCCGTCCGGTGCCAGGCCGGTCGTCGCGGCAGCACCGCTGACTCCAAAAGAGGTCTTTGCAATATTGCGCCGCCATTTATGGTTGATAATCTCCCTCACTATATTGGGCTTTATAGTTGGTGGTGCTGCATGGTATCTGTTGATGAGATACGCCCCGAAATATACCGCCAGAACCTTTATCAGAGTTTTGCCGCCCATAGAAAAAGACCCTATGACCATAACTACCGCCCAGGTCCAAAAGGATATTCAATATGGTTACCGTGTGTCAATGGCAAACCTCATAATGCAGCAGAGTACTCTGCAAGAGTTGATCGACAGGAACAGAATTCAGGAAACCAAATGGTTCAGGGATTTTGGTAAAATTAGAGATAAGCGTATTCAGAAAGCCTTTAGAGACTTGAAGAAAAGATTTGGCGCCTCTGCCCAAAGAGATGGCGAGTTTGTTGTTTTATCGATGACTTGTCGTGATAAAATCGAAGCCGCACTTATAGTAAACGAAATGGTGAATCTGTTTCTGGCTTCGCAGGGCGACACGAAGAAAAAGGAGATAGCTGGGAAACTGGCGGGGCTCATTGAACAGCAGGATAGTTTGCAGAGAGACCTCGATCTCGCCGAGGCGACACTGGCTGATGTTCGTGCGGCAACGGGTCTTACCGACCTTGAAAGACCCGCAGGCCGCTATTTTCGGCATACAATCGAGTTGAGATTGGATGACTTGGAACTTGAGCAAAACGCCATGACGCTGGAATTAAGACAGGTTGAAGCCGATATAAGAAATCTTGAAGAACTGGCGACGGGACCCATTAATGAGCAGATTGAACATCAGATAGAGACCGACCCCGTTATGGTTGTGCTTGCGCAGCGGCTTGCCTTTCTTGAATCCGAACTGGCAGGTGTGCTTACAAAGTTCGGCGAAAATCACAGGGTGGTGCGCCAAACGCGGGAACTAATTGAAGAAGTAAGGCAGGAAAGGGCGTTAAGAAAGGCCGAAATCGCAGAGCAAACCAGGCAGTCCAATCTTAAAGATGCGCAAAACAGATTGGTCGTGCTGCAGGAAAGGTATGGGGAGCTCGAGAAGTTGCGGCAGGAGGTGGAGGCGAGAAAAAGAGACCTCGATTTGGCTCGCGTGCAATATGAGCAGCGCATGGCCATACGGGACGAGAGAAAACAGATGCTTGATGAGGTCAAGGCGCAGGTGGAAAAACTGAGGATAATGCGCGATGACCCGGAGACGCCTAAGGTGCAGTTTGTTGGATATGCGCCTGAACCGCTGGAGGTAAGTTCGCCGAGGTGGGAGTTTTATTTTCCCGGCGGGACCGTGTTGGGCTTTTTGTGTGGCGTAGGGCTTGCGTTTCTTGTTGAGCTGCTCAACGACCTCGTGCGCACGCCGGGGGACGTGGCCAGATTCCTCCGCATTCCCCTGTTGGCCGTTGTTCCTGACGCATCTGAGGACGCGCAGGTCAGGCGTATTGACCGCTGCATGATTGTTCGTAAGGCCCCTTATTCGATTATAAGCGAATCATACAGGCAGCTTCGGACCAATTTGAAACTATCCGACTCCGGCGAATCTCTCAAAGCTTTGCTTGTTAGTAGCGGCTCGGGCGGTGACGGAAAGACCTCCGTTGCCGTGAATCTTGCAACAACTTTTGTTGCTGAGGGTAAAAAGGTACTGCTGATTGATGCCAATTTCTGGCGTCCTAAATTGCACGAAGTCTTCCCGAGGGCGCAGGCTGAGCAAGAAGCCG
>CP070830.1:380417-385282 GCA_020344865.1 Planctomycetota bacterium | reverse complement strand
TACGAATATCCGCCCCGCGAACCGTACTTCACCAGCCTCGTCATCACCGGCCCGCCTGCCTGCGAAGGATAGTAATACCAGCACTCATCACTCAGACCGCTCGCCCCCCCGAACCTCGGGTCGCTCGCCACGCTTTCCTTAACTTCGGCCACCGATTTCTCAATCCACGTAAACGCCTTATCAACGTAGGTAGGCGACACTATAACGCCCGCGGCCAGTAAAGCCGTCGCCGCCAATGTTATAACCGCCTCCTTGCTCACCACCGTCCCCAGCACGCTCGCCGCCAGACCCGCATTCGCCGTCGCGGCCGTAACCGTCACATTCGCCGCCGCCGCCTCGCTCGGAGCAGTCATTTTCCCGAACAAGGCAAGTATCGTCAGCAGAGCCCCCTTGCCGAATCCACGACGCGAAAGCTGCCGCGACATAGCCTTCTTCGCCCGACAGAATAGGACCCGCACGCTCAGCTCGCTGCAGCCCATCAGCTCCGCTATCTCACCGTACTGCATGTCCTCATAGCACCGCATGGCCAGTACCATCCGGTATTGTGGCTTCAGTCTCCGCATCACATTAAAGACAACCTGCCGCAGCTCCTTTCCCATCACATTGGCCAGTCCTGTCCTGCCCTCACGCTCCGCCCAGTCCCCGTCACCAACGCTCGAGACTGATACCATTCGGTGCCGCCTCTCCCTCGTGCGATAATGCCGAACCTTGTTAAATCCGATACTTCGCAGCCACGGCCAAAACAGCTCCGCCTGCTCTAATTTGTCTAATATCTTAATCATCTCCAGCATACTCTCCTGTACTATATCCTGGGCTACTTCGTCCCGTAACACTATTCGATAAACATACGCGTACAACCGCCCCCGCACCAGCTCTGCTAAATCGTCAAGGCTGCCTTTATCTCCTGACTGGGCACGCTTGACTAACTCAATGTATTCCGTATCTTGGTCCATCTCGCAATACCATTACTATGTGCACTCAACTCCCCAAATTGTTACACCTTTTTTTGAAAAATTTCACAAATTTTCACAAAATTATTCATATATTTCCCATCTTCACCGCCATAATTACATCGTTTTCAATCATTAAAGAGGCCGAAAACCCCCCTCCTGTTCCCTTAATTCCCCTTTTCTCCCCCTTAAAACCACCTCCTACTACCCCAAACCCCGCCCCTCTTTTGCTAATAGCGGTGACTCAAAGCGGTTTTTTATTGACAGAAAGGGCATTTATTTATAAAATATGGGTTCCGGGGTCGGTTATCTGTACCCATTTTCGGTTTCCGGCACCGGTTAGAGGTCAAAAAGCCGCCCGGTTGGAGGCGCACTTAAGGTAAAAGCTGGCCAAGCCAGTATTTATACGCGTTGGCAGCTATGGCCGATTTTGTGATAAACCAGAAGAGTTTTTTGGAGATATTTAGATGCTCAAGCGAAGAACTGTTGCAGCAATTTTGATATTGGTACTTTTTGCAGCCGGCACAGGTTTCAGTCAGAGCCTTGAGGACAACTGGAACGACTTTCTGCACTACACAAAGATTGGCCGACTCGACCTCGCCAAAGGATACGCACAGGCCGTTCTTCAAAGCGAACCTGACCCCTTGGAGTTGCTAAAATTTAGTGAAGAAAATCCGCAGGGTTACGCAATTCTACTAAGGGTCACGGATACTGCTTCTGATACCGAACTGGCTGACCTGAGCAGAAAAATACTGGACCTCATCGAGCAAGGCAGATTCATACGCCGGGCAGACCCAAAGATTATCACTGAAGAAATAAGGAGACTAAGCGGCACGACCCGCGGCCCGCTCGCGGCGGTCAAGCGTTTAAAAGATGCCGGTGAATATGCGATAGTCTACATGGTCGATGCAATGATGGATGATTCTCGGCGGGAGGAATGGCCAAATATCATATGGGCACTTCCACAAATCGGCAGAGAGGCGATCAGGCCTCTCGCAGCCGCCTTGCAGACCGAGAATGTGGCGTTAAAGGCCGAAATAATACAGGCCTTGGGCAAGATTAGCTATCCTCAATCGCTCGCCTACCTAAAGTACGTTGTCGAAAAAGGTGATTCCAATGAGCTTCGCGAATTAGGCGAGCAAAGCATCCGTCAAACCGATCCTGCGGCGCTGAAAATCCCTGCCGCACATTTGTTCTACCAACTTGCTGAAAACTACTATTATCACGCCGAGTCATTGGCGCCTGCAGAAGATGCTGACTTCGCCAACATATGGTTCTGGGACGCCTCCGGTCGCCGACTGACCCGCGAGAAGGTTGACAAAAGTTACTTCAACGAGCTGATGGCAATGCGGGCCTGCGAGTGGGCACTTAAGGCCGACGCCGGCTTTGGCCAAGCCATTGGCCTGTGGCTGGCAGCGTATTGCAAAGCAGAATCGACTGGCTTGGAAATGCCAGGTTACTTCGGCGCCGGCCACGCCGATATGATGACTTATGCCACCACCGCCGGACCTGAATATCTTCACCAGGCACTCGCGCGGGCAATTAAGGACAAAAATGCGTATGTCGCACTTTGCGCGGTTGAAGCCCTTGCCACCAACGCCGGTGAAAGGTCATTACTTTATCGGCTCGGGACGACCCAGCCGTTGATTCAGGCACTGTCCTTTAATGACAGGGCAGTCAGATACAGCGCTGCTATAGCGATAGCTGCCGCCGGGCCAAAACAGAATTTTGCCGAAAGTAAGCTGGTTGTTGAGAATCTAAAAGAAGCTCTCGCAGGACCGCCTGGTGAAGCAACTGAAACGGCCCAGTGGACCCAGGAGTTAGCGGACAACTATGCCCTCCGTTCGGCTGAGGTTATGCTGAAATTGGCACAAACACGAAACCGCGTCATCGACTTATCTGCCGCCCAAAACACCCTTATAAATGCAACTAGGGACGGACGCCCGGAAATCCAAATCCTGGCTGGCCGGATTTTGGCGAGGCTCGACAGCCCCGATGCTCAGCGAGCGATTGCCGCCATGGCACTTGCGGAAACCAACACCATGGACCTTCGAATATATGCCTTTGAGTCCCTGGCGGTGTCAGCCAAGATTAACGCCAATCTGCTTGATGATGAAAAGATAGATGCTATTTATGTGCTGGTCGGTTCACAGGAAAGCGAGCCTGAATTGCGCAGTGCTGCAGCCGCAGCTTTTGGTGCGCTCAATCTACCGAGCCAGAAAGTAAAAGACCTCATCCTCGACCAGGCTAAAAGCTAAGCTATAAAGACCCCGCATTATACAGGACTTACCTCAAGAGCCCGCTGCAGTCGCAACGGGCTTTTTTACCGCGCCAGCCCAAACAAATTTATACACCAATTAATCAACTAAAAAACAAGCAGTAAAAGAAATAACGAGGGGAAAAGTTCGTTCAGAAGTCTTCGAAGTCTATCTCTGGTGGGGGCCCGAGCTTCTTTCGTTTTTCGGCCTCGGTTTCTACATCCTCAGGCTTAGAATCCTCGATTTTTTCCTCCGGCCGGGCCTGCTTAGCCATCTCAGCCTGTCTTCTGTCCTCAACACTCTTTAGCAGCCGGCCGACAGTCTCTTCAGCACCGTACTGCTTGTCTTGAAGTGACAATGCATTAACTAAGTCGCACCAGCGCGAGATGCATGATATGCTGGTCTTCTGAAACTTATCAAAGCCAACGACGTTTACAAATGAATTTTGAGAAATTGGTGTTACGTAGACCAGCATCGACACGAAGCTCCAGATGAGAAAGCCCGCCAAAAAGCCCAAAAAGCCGGTACCAAGCGTGTTAAATACTTTTGGGAACGAGGGTACAAGTTGCCCTATAAGAAATGTGTATGATATGCCGTGCAGAATCAGAAAAGCCGCTATTGCAGTGCCTATCATAGCTACTGCATTGGTGTAGTAACCATCGCCAAGGCCAGGAACTTTTACAACTACCGGCTGAAGGTATATAGCCAAGTAGACCGAAATCACGATATTGAATAACACAGCCCACATCCCATAGAAGCCTATTCTAACGGCGAACCAAGCAAAAACCGCACCGACCAAAATGCCTAGCCAAAAAACCATAATCGTTACCCTACGACTCTCTTTAGCTCCTCAAGACTTGTCATTCCGGAAACCACTTTCTTCAGACCCTGTTTCTTCAGGTTGGATTTACCTTTTTTGTCGCCCTCGTTTCGCAATTGAGTCATCGACAATTGATTATTGGCAATCTGAGCCTTTAACTTATTGTCGAGGACAAGAATATCGAAAATCGCCATCCTCTCGTAATAGCCGGTATCGTGACACTTCTGACATCCTTCGGCCTGGTGAATATTACTGCAGTTTATGCCCTTTCTGCGGAACTCGTGTACTTGGCTTTGTGTTAGTTTTGCTGGCGCTTTACAGTCGCTGCAGAGGCGGCGAAGCAACCGCTGGCAGATAATAATATCCAGCCCAGATGATAGCAGCAGGGGGCTTATACCCAAATCCAGCAGTCGCACCAATGCGGATGCGTTGGTGTCACTGTGAACAGTGGCCAGAACGAGGTGCCCAGTTTGTGATGCCCTAAGTGCAATCGCCGCCGTCTCCTCGTCTCGTATCTCCCCAACACATATCACGTCAGGGTCCTGCCTCAAAATACTGCGCAGGGACTTGGCGAACGTAATATCAGCCTTCGGATTAACTTCGATCTGACTGGCGTTAGGCAGCACATATTCAATCGGGTCTTCCACTGTGATGACATTGCGAGTATTCAGGTCAATCTCGTTGAGCATTCCGTACAATGTCGTAGTCTTGCCGCTGCCGGTGGGACCGCACATAAGCACCATACCAGATGGCTTTTCGACCGCACCTTCGATAACGGCCCTTTGCTTTTCCGACAATCCGATATTAGCGAGTCTGAACCTATCGGCATTGTGACTT
>CP070830.1:377408-380317 GCA_020344865.1 Planctomycetota bacterium | reverse complement strand
ACTTTCACCATCTGGATGTACAATCCAATTCCTCGGCCAGGAAGGTACCATTGGGTGGTCGACGGGCCATTCTTGTTTCTCACCGTTTCCAATTATCTCAAGCTGAAGGAGTGTATGACCTATGAAGGAATTGTAAAACTCATCTTCTCTGGTAAAAGTTGCAATCTCTTTAAACGACGCAACCATTCCCGGTGCCGACGTGATGTGGAAATAGAGGACTATACTTAATACAAAGATAATTATAAAAAAGATATATAGTGTTCGCACGCGTTCTTTGTCCGACTCTTTTGGTTCAATTACCTCTTCTGTTACTGCTTGAGCTGAGCATTTACTTCCAAAAAAGTGGATGAGAAGTAATATCATTACGGCTAAAACAAAAGGTCCAATTATGTATATTACCACCGCCTATCTCCATCTATAATCTCACCTACCCCACCATTCTACCGTTTCCCTCCCCCATTTCAACCCAAAATCTCGAAGCGTAGTGCTTTTTACCCCTTAGGGGGCATGCCTTAGGTACGAAGACCCCGTGAGATGACGAAGTCTATCTAACTGGGGCCGCCCTGCCTACTCCCTACCATCTTTGCATTTTTATTTGTAGTTTTACTTTTTACATTTTAATTTTTAATTTTCCATTTCCTCCCCCATTTCAACCCAAAAATCTTCACCCCACCCCCACCTTTTTTAAATTTTAAACTCTCGCAGCCTGCAACTCACCTCAGAAATATTATCTTAATCAGCAGATACTGAGCCAGATATATCACTACAAATACCAGGGTATGAAATATCTCGTGCCGATGCGGAAACTGGCTTAGGCCTCCGGCAAGTATCTTCCTAAACGATGGTGATACTCGCCTGGCAACCAGAATATAGGCCGGAATATTCACTAAAAGAAGCACGATTTTAACAGCCGTATTTGTGCCAAACCAGGCCACAATCCACTCATGCCGAATTTCTTCCCACCGCAAAAGAGCAATCACTAAGATTCCCAAAGCCACGCCGCCCAAGCCCGTGAACGACATCCTCCTCTGGTCCAATTTCCCTCCTGGCTCCCAGCTTCCGGTAATCAATGCCCGCAGTCCAAAAAATGTAAATATTCCTATTAGTGCACCGCCTAAACCTACGCACAGGAACCCAAACCCAACGTTACTAAAAGGTTCATCAACAATCATACCTACTATTATCATCCCGCCCGCTATAAAAACGCCGAGCAAGGGACTTACCCGGTATAGACCCTTTTCGCTGCCAGCAGGAATCCCCGGATATGATGGCTCCTCCGCCGCTGCTATAGAAACAACCTTAAAAGCCTCACCGCACTTCGGGCACAGGACCGTCTTACCTTCGTGCCCCTCGCCCGCCTTAAACTTCGATTGGCAATGTGGACATTGGGCCTTCACCTTATCACCTTCGCACAAAACCGCCTTCACCTCGCAATTCTAACATTTCCCTCCCCCGTTTCAACCCAAAAATGAGGACGCCCGTCCTCATCCTGAGCGGAGTCGAAGGACCTCCCACCCAAAACCAAACATATTGTTACTTGCCCTATTCCATCAGCTTTAATAACTCTGGACTTTGAATTAATTCATTGGCCATGGTACGTAGAGATACTAGGTGCATATCAGCTACAGGCTGGCCTCCACATTTGCCAAAATCTGTTTTTTCCAACCGTTTATATTTCGGGCAAGCTTCCACGTCCACATGAGCACCGCCCTCTTTATTTGCTGCTGCTTTAACCAAGTCTTCTCTGGTCAGTTCACAATCTGGGTCAAGAGCCCAGATAACCTGTCCCCACCACTCAGCCACAGGCAGAACCTCACAATCCGACAAGTCACCAAGAATTGGGCCATATTCTTCCTTTTCTCCCCCACCAAACGTCATTTGTCCCATACTCCAGAAGGTGATTTCTTTTTCGCCATCGGCGAATACAGGACGAGTCGTGAACACTTTAATATCCTTGGCATTCAGATGTTTTAGTATGGATATCGAAGCCCCCGTATCATGCACGAGGACTCTAATACAAGTAGCAATTCTTATTGCTTCGTCCCGGTCGCCCTCATCAAAAAGACGACATGACGTTTCCATAAACTTTATTTGGCGTTCTAACGCTTTTTTGAACCTATCCATATTAGCCTAATTGATTTTTCCACGCCCAATATATCTTATCACCCCACCCCCGCAATTTTTAAATTTTTATTTGTAATTTTGCTTTTTACATTTTGCTTTTTACATTTTGCTTTTTGATTTTTCCAATGTGGCTCTACGCTTGCCACTTCAAACTTTAAGCTCTCGCAACACGCAACGCGTACTCTTTCTCTCGTCATCGGTAGCTGCAGCAGCCTCGCACCCACCGCGTCATAAATCGCGTTCCCAACCGCCCCGCCCAGCGCGATTATCGCCGGCTCCCCGCCCCCCTGCGCCGGCTCATCGTCCGCCTCTATAATCACCGTCTCTATCTCCGGCACCCAAGAGAATTTCGGCAGCTCATAAGTATTGAAGTTAACGTCCAGCACCTCCCCGCCCTTGAACCGCAGCTCCTCCGAGAACACGTACCCTAATCCCATCGTCAGACACCCCTCCATCTGCAGCTTCGCCCCCTGCGGATTAATCACTAATCCCATATTCTGCGCGCATACCACCCGCTTGATTCGCACTCGCCCCGCCCTCTTGTCCACCGCCACCTCCGCCACAGTCGCCACGTACGTCCCCGAGTCAATCCCCAGCGCAACTCCGGCACCTCTCCCGCTCGGAGCCTTACCCGACGTCCACCCCGACTTCTCCGCCGCCGCCTTAAGCACCCCCGCCATCTTCTTGTCCGCCAGGTTCTTCAGCCGAAACTCCACCGGGTCCATCCCCACCTTCTCCGCCATAATATCCATCTGGCACTCCCTCGCGAACGTGTTATTGTGATT
>CP070830.1:370999-377308 GCA_020344865.1 Planctomycetota bacterium | reverse complement strand
GTAGTACGGTAACAATAAGAATAAGAACGGCAAACCTCAGCCACCACATTTAATGTCTCCGGTTACTGTCGCGGATTCATTATGACAACCGCTACCTCGCTTAGCTCCTTTATCTCACATGCAGGTCTGACCGTTATATCCCACAGCAAAGGGTTCCCGTCGTCCCGCTTGCATCGTGCCACTGCCCCTATCTTGATTGCCGTATCCAGCAGACCCGGCTGTTTACAAGCATAAACGTCGGCGCCCACTTGGACCTTGTGCTTTATCGACAGAAGCTGCACCTTCACCGAATCTTTCCCGTCGCCCTGTACTAACGTTTCTACGTCTAATCCCCCGATTTTTGCCGCTATGTTGGATGAGGGGTCGGTAATCAGCTTGACCTTGGCCGTCCGTGCCGAAACTTCCGATATCATTCCTATGATACTATTATCGCCCAGAACAAACTGTCCCTCAGCTAAACCGTCACTCTCGCCGCGATTGATTATAAGCTTGTTGTCTCCGTCGATTGAGCCCGTAATCACATCGGCCAGCATCAGCTTTGCGCCCTGCAATGCGTATAATCTGTTGCGCAGCCCCGATAGCTCTTCTACCTTCCTGTGTTTTTCCACTAACTCTTCTGTGACGTTGGCAAGATGGTTCTGCAGTTGGCTGTGTTCTCTCCGGCTGACAGCGTCTCCGAGCGGCTGACGCGTGCGGGCCGAAAGAGAAATATTCCTGCCGATACTTAAAGGCCACCGAAAAATCTGAGCGAACGCAAACTGGAACTTATTCGTTACCTCCTGCGGCGCAACCACCAAAATTAATCCCGCTAACGTGAACCACGTAAATACCATTCGTCTTGAAACGGACCCCGGGCGCCTCCTGCTGTGTCTGGGAACCCAAATTCTGGTTTGCTTCCTTGTCATATTAGCCACTCGTATCCCGTCCATGACCTGATACGATGCCGTCCGGCTGTCAATCACTCATACTGCCGGATTCCAGTTTTGCCCGGCTCCGGCATACCGCAAAACACAAATCACCTACTCCCATCCGTACTCATTGTGGTCCATTGTGTCTTTCCACAATTCCAGATTCTGCAGGTATACACTCGTGCCTCGCGCCACACAACTAAGCGGGTCCTCGACTCTTTCAACCCTCAAACCGGTTGCGTTCGCCAGTACCGTGTCCATTCCCCGCAGCAGTGCCCCGCCCCCGCAGATGTGTACGCCATTGTCAATCAAATCCGCGGCCAATTCCGGTTCCGCCTTCTCCAGCGTCGCCGTAACCGTATCTATGATTGCAGCAATAGGTTCACGCAGCGACTCACGTATCTCCTCGCTTGTTATAACAATCTTTCGCGGCAGACCCGATATCGTGTCTCTGCCCGCTACCTCCATCGTCAACTCCTCTTGCAGCGGTGCCGCCGAGCCAATCTGTATCTTTACTTTTTCGGCTCGTGTCTCGCCGATAAGCAGGTTGTACGTCCTCTTTAGATGATTAATCACCGCCTCGTCCATATCATCCCCCCCTATTCGAATCGATTCGCACGTGGCGATGTCGGCCAGGCTCATTATGGCAACTTCCGTCGTTCCCCCGCCGATATCCACTATCATCGAAGCAGTAGGGTCGGTTATTGGCAGGTCTGCTCCTATTCCCGCCGCCATCGGCTCATCTACAAGATACACCCTTCGAGCTCCCGCACGTTCGGCGCTGTCTATCACCGCACGACGCTCAACCGCTGTTATCCCGCTCGGAACCGCTATCACCACACGTGGCCTCACAAGGCCGCCCCTGCCGTGGACCTTCCGTATAAAATACCCCAGCATCGCCTCGGTTATCTCGAAGTCGCTGATTACACCGTCTTTTAAAGGTCTTATTGCCGTAATTGAACCGGGCGTTTTGCCGAGCATCTCGTGTGCGACCAGACCCACCGCCTCCCCGTCGTTCAAAACAATATTGGTCCCCTTGCGCACAGCTACTACGGAGGGTTCATTAAGGACAATACCTTTATCCCGCACACAAACCAGGGTAGTGCAAGTACCCAGGTCGATGCCCATATCCATGCTAAACCAGCCTAACACTGTATCCAGCAGCACTGCCGAGTCCCTTCCTGATTTTCAATTGACTATCTTTATATGACAATAATCGGAATTGTCAATAGCCAATTTTTTTTTGTGCTACGGGATTTTAATATAGAAGCCGTAGTGGTGATGGCACATAAATACTACGAAAGCCGCCGTCGCCACCACTGCCCCCACAGCTAAGGCCAGAATAGCCGTATAGAGGTTACTGGATGTGCCACCCCTTCCACCGCCAACCTGTCCGTCTGGACTCATATCCTACCTCAAAATAACATAAGGCCGTCTTTGCAATCCATCACCGATGCTGCAAACGCCTTACTTTCCCGTCTGCTGGCCCGCAAATGAGCTGTAAGGCTTGGCCCTGACCCGGCCCCAAAAAGCCCCAAAAGGCTTGAAAGGAACCACTCGTCTTTTCGTCTTCTCGATTAAAAAATAAAACTACAAACCCGTTGATACGTTGTCGCCGATTCGCGGCTGCTGCTGTACGAGGTCAAGTACGCCTACCGCCTCCTCGGCATCAACGTCTATTATCACTATATCGCAGAGAAATTCCTCCCCGCGAGTCACGTGGAATTTCATACCTTCTTTGACCCCGTCTACTTTGCCCAGCGATATACTCGCCACGGAATTCTTCATGTCCACCGCCGTTACCAGCCCCTCAAGGCCGATATCCTTCACCGCTGGTAGCGGCATCAGTGTTGGTCTGGCTGCCGCCCGGTCCGGAGTAACCGGAACCCTCGCAGCGGCGGCCTTGCCGAACGGACGCAGGTACTCGTCCAGCTGGCCCTGCAGGTCGGTCTTCTCCTCCAGCAGACGCCGCTTTTCTGACTCCAGCGTCTCTATTATAGCCATCTTCTCAAAAAGAGCACGCGTGGTTTCGTCAAGCTGTTTTTGTTGTCTTATTTGCTCGGACTGAGCTTCGTTCAGCTCCTCCAGCGTATTTTTCAACAACTGACCCTGCTTGTCGTTGGTCTGCGAGAAATCCTCGACTATGCTTGCCCAGCTGTTTACCTTCTGAAGCAGACTTGCCTTTTCTCTTTCGGCGTCCTTCAGTTGCCCTTGCAGTTCACCCATCTCTACCCGCAGCGCCGTCATCTCGGTGTTGAGCCTGTCCTCAAGCTGTTTTATCTGGTCGATTTTCTCATTCACCTGCTTGTTAAGAGAGTTGACCTTCGTTCTTAGGCTGTCTCTTTCACCCTTCAGCTGGTCATGTTTTTGTCGGTAATCATCAGCGGTGCCAACATAGGTTACAACGATTCCGCAAAGGATAAATGATGACACCGTTAACAAAAGTATCAAAATCTTCGTAAGCGTACTCAAAACTGGCTCCTTTCACTACCTTCTGATTAAAAATCCCGTCTCACCGCCACAGATTCACATCGGGCTTTGATATACGTATAATTAACCATATTTTACGCTTTTGACGCCCAAAGGTCAAGTTATTTTTTGCCTTCCTATCCCCCCATTTTTCCCAGATACCCTAAATAACGCCGAAAATTAACGCTGACAATCAAACCTCAACCCAAAGAATTCTCACCTGCCTGCTACCTCGTTGCACACTCAAAAACGGCCTTTGCAGCCGCTAAACGCACAAATTTCGACTCATCCTGCAGAAGGCCGGGCAGCAATTCCCTGACCGGTTCCGTGCAGATTTGCCCTATCGCCAGTGCCGTCAGCACCTTGATGCGTTCAGCATCATCTTTCCCCTGTCCTGCCAGCATATTTTTCCTGAAAACATCCAGCACTTCTGCCTCCCCGACATTGTCTCCCAGTGACCCTAACTGCTCCGCCGCGGCCAGCCGTACCTCCAATATGTCGTCATCCAGCATGGTAAGCAGCGCATTTTTGGCATCTGAAGTCCCGAGCGTCCCCATCGCCCTCACACCAAAAACTCTGTCATCGTGGTAGGCGCTTATGAGCATCGCCCACAGCTTCGGGTATATCCGTTCATCGCCGAGCCTGGCTATGGCTTCCGCCGCCTGGAATCTGACCTTGTCGTCAGAATCCTCGTGCCGCAGGGCCCAGTACAAAAACTTCAGCGCACTTTTGTCTCCGCTCTTGCCCAACAGTAGTGCCGAATTCGCCCGGACTCTCTGGTCGTTACTGACAATCGCTTTGCGAATAACTTCAAGCCTGTCGGCCAAACCGAGTTTGGTCATCGCATAGGCCGCCGATATCTTCACGTTTTCGTCTTCATCCCCCAGCAGCAGTCCAATCTCGCCGCTCGCAAGCCCGTACTCCAAATCGCCCACAGCCAGCGCCGCTAAGAATCGAACAGGCACATAGTCGTCCTTCAACAGCCGTTGTACTTTGGGCATCAATTTGACTCTTTTGGTGGCGGCTACCACTTCAATCGCATTGGCCCTCACTTCCGGCCGCTCGTCGGCCAGACCGTCGCGGATTACCCCCGTGGCTTCGGGAACAAGCTTCTTAACGGAAACCGCACCGCCGTAGTCGTAACTTGTTTGCTGTGATTCACCGCACCCGAACATAAAAAACGCGGTGCAGCACACACGCAAAGTCAAAATGAGATAAAACCGTAAGCCCCTGCCCATCACCTTTTAACCTTTGTACTTGTAAGCCTAATTCTCCTTTTTGTGCCGCCCAACAAAAACAGCATATTTCGTATTTCGGATAAATCTCGCCGAAGCCGGCACTATTATTAGCAAAAAAAGCCCCAACGTACAAAAAAAATCAAGCCATTGCCCGTATACGCTGAAAAAGGTCGTCCTTTTATCTATCGGCACCCTGTCGATAAACCAGCCCGCGCAGGCCCTCCGCCTCATGGCCTCGCCCGGCAAATTACCCGCCTGATAACCGTCTTTTACCCGCCCCAGGCTGTCTATCAGGCAGCTTATACCCGTATTGACGCTCCGCACGACCGCAAGTCTGTTCTCAACGGCCCTGAACGCACAAATAGCCGCATGCTGGGCCAGCTCGGTGCTCGCAATAATCTCCCCGTCTTTTTGCTGCACGAACCAGCCGTCATTACTTATGTTAACAAGCCAGTCGAGTTGTTTTTGCCCCCCCTCGCCCCTCGCGAACCTTCGGGCAATCGCCGGGACCGCGTCCTCATAGCAAATCATTACACTGAACCTGTAAACCCGCCCATCCTCCCCTTCGCCGCCGCCCATTTCAAAGACCGTATATTCCGTCCCCGCTTCGAGCGAATAGTCATAGTCGTAGGGCGTAAACATCATCAGCAAATTGTATAGCGGGGGCAAACTCTTCCTAAACGGCACAAACTCGCCAAACGGTACCAGGTGAATCTTGCTGTAGCATTTGTCCGACTGCTCACCGTCCGTCCCGTACAGAAACGCCGAGTTATACCTCGCCAGCGATGCGCTCGAATCCCCATCCCGCCGCAAATCCGCCTTATATCCCCCCGCAAGCACAAACGCCGTATCCTTGGCGTGTTCCCTGATTACCTTGTCGTAAAGCTCGTGGCTCTCGCCGGAAGCCAGGAAAGGCCATACTTCCGCGTTCAATATCGCCTGCACCATCGTCTCCGGCCAAACAATCAATTCCGCGCCCGCACGCGCACTCGCCTTACTGTTCTCCAGCACCTCCTCGAATATCTCCTCGGATGCTTGGAAAGTCTGCTTGACCGACTGCGGTATATTGGACTGCACCGACCCTACCAGCGGCCCCATTTCCACAAACTCCTCCGACTGCCCTATTCGCCACCGACCATAAACAACCGTCCCAACAACTGCGCCGCACACCACCGCCGTCTTCAAAAAATTAGCCGCTCGCAATATCTTCTTCTCGTTGATATCGATTATTAGCTCGGCTACAAGACCGTTGACCATCCCTACGAGAAACGAAACTCCCCCCGCGCCGAATATGTCCGCTATCTGGATAACGGTGATATTGGCATACTGACTGTGGCCCAGGAACCTCCAGAAAAAACCGCCCAACAAAAGCCCCTGCAGCCGTTCCGCACCCACAAACAATACCGGCACTACCAGAAACAGCGGCAACCCCTTCGCCCTGCAATAACGCACACAAAGCGCCAGTATCGGCCACAGTAGCGCCGTGTACGCACAGAAGCAAAACCACCCCGCCCCCGTCACAGGAAACATCAAGTACAAGTTACCGAGCCAGTACAAAAGCGAGACTATATAGGCCGCGATTACCAGCCGAGACGTCTTCTCCTCCGGCCGACAAACCAGAATAAACGGCACCAAAGACACCCACGCCAGAAATGGAAAAATTCGAAATCCCCCGCCTCCGGCGGGATCGGGCG
>CP070830.1:366305-370899 GCA_020344865.1 Planctomycetota bacterium | reverse complement strand
GGCCGCAATCACGCATCTGGTCTCCGGTAGCGTTGAGGGCCTGCAGGCCAAAAACGTAACTGTGATAGATAGTACTGGGCGTCTTCTTTCGGGCGAGCCGGACGAAACCATGGCCCGGGGAGCCAGTACCGTCGCCGATTATAAGGAGAGAGTCGAGCAGAACCTCGCCTCAAAGGTCGAAGACATGCTCACTACTGTTTTGGGACCCGGCCGGGCCACTGTAAGGGTTAGTGCCGTCATTGATATGACCAGCGTCAATCTTGTTACGGAAACATACGACCCAACCGGAAAAGTTACAAAAAAGGAGGAGATTAAAAGCAATTCGGAAACCGAAGCCGGTACCGTGCCCGCCGAAGGTGAGCCGCTTGTACCAGGCGGAACAAAAAAGGACGAGACAATCCTCACCGAATATGCCGTCGGCAAGAAGGTGGAACAAAAGGTTGATTTGCCCGGGGAAATAACATCCCTGAAGGTAGCGGCCGTTGTTGACTTATTGCCCGATGTCCCTGAGGATGCAAACCAGCCCGCAACCGGGACTGAACCCCCCAAGATAATGCAGCTCGCTGATGTGGAAAACCTTATTAGAAATGCCCTTGGTCTTGAGCAGACCGACGCCCTTACCGTGGTTGAAGCCAGGTTTCACCGTCCCCTCGAGTCCCTTGTTGACGAAGAAGGCTCTGGCGGGCTGGATTATATAGCGGTCGCCCGTCAGGCGTCATTGGGCATCATGGCTGTTTGCGCGCTGCTTGTTCTTAAGGTCTTCAGCGGCTCTAAAAAGAAAGTTGCTGCTGCCGCGGCTGGCCAGCTGCCGCAGGCCCCCGGGGCCGCTGGTCTCCTCCCAGCAGGGGCCGAAACCACCGACTCCGAGGCGTTGGCCATGCGAAGGGAGATAGCCGGTGTCTTGCATAGCAATCCCGACCGCGTCAGACAATTATTTGCCAGTTGGCTTGAAGAGGGAGCGCAGCCGCAATGATATAAAGGGGGCCGGCCTGAAAACGCTGAAAAAGTAAACGATAGTTTCAGAATCCGCAAAAAGGAGTAATTATTAAGTGGCACTGACCGGTAAGCGAAAAGCTGCGATGCTGTTGATGAGTCTCGATGCCGTCACCGCCGCCGAGCTGCTCAAAGGTATTGACGAAAAGGCCCTACAGGAAATTGCCGTAGAGCTTGCACTGTTGGATTCGTCGCCCCAAAGGGACGTCAGAGCGCAGGCTGAGATTACTCAGGAATTCTGTGATTCAATTAGAAAAAGCGAAGCGCCTGGATTTAGCGTCAAAAGTTTCCTCAGCGAGATGCTTGTAACTATACTTGGCAAGACCAAGGCCGAGCAGATTCAGTCTCATGTCAGAAAATTAACCGAAAAGGGAGACCCTTTTATCCCGATTCGGGCGGCGACTACGGACGAGCTGGTCCTTGCCCTGGATGGCGCTCACCCCCAGACAATCGCCATCGTCCTCTCTGAGTTGGGCCCGAAGAGAAGTCAGGAGGTGCTGTCGCTTTTGGATGAGCAGGCCTGCACGAAGGCCGTCTGTAAGATGACAAGTGCCGAGCCCGTCGGAGCGGGAGTCAAGCACCGTATTGCGGCGATGGTCAGCGATAGGTTGAAGGGCCTCAAAGGAGAAAAACTTGCCGAAAAACCGGAGCAGACCCTCCGAAAGCTCGCTATTACGCTAAGTGGCCTGGACAAAGAGCTCCGGGACCGAATGCTGGAGGAGATCGGCAAACAAGACAAGGATACGTCCACCATGGTCAGGAACCTCATGATTACCTGGGAGGATGTCCCGTCGATAGCCGACAGGTCGCTGCAGGAGGTCCTGCGCGGAATCGACGCCAAGAAGTTGGCTGTGGCGCTTTACGGTGCGGATGAAGAGATTGTGCAGAAGATACGCTCCAATATATCTGAGCGCGCCGCCGCTACAGTTGATGAGGAAATGTCCCTTATGCAGGAACCCCTGCCAAATGAGATTCTTGATGCCAGAGAGGAGGTTGTCAATCCTCTCAGAGAGGCTAACGAGGCAGGTACGCTGAGACGAGTGTCGAGATAGCAAAATGTCCCCAACAGTTACTGTTAATCTTGGTAAACCGATTGCATCGGCGGTGATATCGGATGGTTCCGCTTCCGTTGCTGAATTGTCCGGTCGCGGTCAGGCAGGCTCCGAGCCAAACGCCGAACACCAGAATGCAAAGCTTCCGCAGCTCTGCAAAGCACTTGAAAATCTCGTTGCCAAGCTCAATCAGTTTTACGACAGTGTCTTCGCCGAGCACAAGGACCAGATTGCCAAACTTTCAGTCGAAATCGCCAAAAAGATACTCGTGCAAAAAGTCCAGGAGGGCGACTACGAGATAGAATCCATCGTCAAAGAATCCCTCAACAACGCCCCCACGCGTCAGGATGTTGTCGTGCACTTGAATCCGGAAGACCTGCCCCGTATTCAAAAGTTGCAGGCCGATGGCGCTGACACCGCCTTAACAGGTTTAAAGTTTGTTGCGGACGCTAATATCGGGCGGGCGGAGTGCATGCTCGAGACTCCGAAAGGAATAATTGAATCACTAATTGATGCTCACTTGGAGCAGATTGCAAAGGCGCTTCAAAAAGCGCATTAAACTATGTCGTCGAATGAAACGAGAAACTATTCGCTTGATTTTGAGCGGCTCAACTCCGCCCTGCGTGAGGTGAATTTGTTGTACTGCAAAGGCACTGTTGTCCGCGTATCGGGCCTGACCGTTGAATCTAACGGCCCGATATTGAGCCTGGGCGGCCTTTGCGGCATCCATCTCCGCGACGGCCGGCGGGTCGTCGCCGAAGTCGTCGGCTTTCGAGAAGACAGGCTTATACTTCTGCCGCTCGAGCACATAGAGGGTATATCGCCCGGCGATACCGTAACTTCCAGGACTACCCCACGCTATATTACGCTAAGCGACCATGCCCTCGGTAGAGTGGTGAACGGATTGGGAGAGCCCATCGACGGTAAGGGACCCCTGCCGGGCAGGGATAAAAAGCCGCTGGACGCGAGCAGTCCCCCTCCTTTGAGCCGCGAAAAAATTACCGAGCCTTTGCCCCTTGGTATCAGGTCGATAGATGGGGTGTTGACCTGTGGCAAGGGACAGCGAATAGGCATCTTCTCCGGCAGCGGCGTCGGCAAAAGCCTCCTTCTCGGCGATATCGCCAATTCGAGTGAAGCGGCCGTCAACATCGTCGCTTTGATAGGTGAGCGCGGCCGCGAAGTGCGTGAGTTCCTCGATGAGAACCTCGGCCCCAAAGGCCTCGCCCGTAGTGTGGTCGTGGTTGCCTCGTCGGATTCGCCGCCCATTCAGCGGGTAAAGGCCGCCTTTGTCGCTGTCACAATTGCCGAATATTTCAGGGACAAGGGCAGGGACGTCTTGTTTATGATGGATTCGCTTACCCGGTTCGCCCAGGCCCAGCGCGAAATAGGTATCGCCGCCGGTGAGCCCCCCGCGACCAAGGGCTACTGCCCGAGCGTATTTTCGCTGATGCCGAGGCTCATCGAACGCCTGGGCCGCGCGCATAACGGCAGCATCACGGGAATTCTCACTGTGCTCGTCGAGAGCGATGATTTGACCGACCCCGTCGCTGACAGCGCACGCAGTCTGCTCGATGGCCACATAGTTCTCTCCAGAAAATTGGCCGACCGCGGACATTTCCCCGCCGTCGATATTCTGGGAAGTGTAAGCCGCCTCATGCCCGCCGTCACCAGTAGCGAGCATAAATCCGCCGCTCAGAAACTAAAGGAAATCTACGCTACCTACATCGATGCCGAGGACTTGATAAATATCGGCGCCTTTTCACCCGGAAGCAATCGACGTATCGACGGTGCCATCGCTCTGATTGACCGCATAAATAGCTTTCTCATACAGCCTATTCGTGACAGAACTAATTTCGCAGAAACAGTTGCGCGGTTAAGCGCTATTACCCGCTCGTGGGACGAGTTGCTCACTACCCAACCCAGGCAACCCGCGCCCGCCGCATCTGTTAAACGGTGAATGTTGGAATATAAATGAAACGATTTGTATGGCGTTTGCAGCGCGTTCTTGACATTAAGACAAAGGAAGAACAGACAAAAAAAACAGAACTGCTCAGAATAACCGAAAGACTCGCCCAGGCACGAGGCAAACTGCTTATGCAAAAGAGAGTGCTGGAAAACATAATCTCGGATATAACCGGCAAGCACCCTCACAAGCGCCTGCCAGAGCAGGAGTTCTTTTTGAAATGTTCCGTTACCAATGACAGACTGATAAAAATTCTCGCGAAAAACGTAACCGAACTGGAATCGCGACAGATGAAGAAAATTCTTGAGCTCTTGAGCGTAAAAAGATTCAAAGAAGGCCTGGAAAAATTGCGGGCCGAGGCAAAAAGACGATTTATAAACCACCAGGAGAAACTTGAGCAGAAAGACATCGACGAAACCGCCACTGTCGGTTTCGCCCGAAAGCTGATGCAGCCGGACAAAATCGGCGCCGGCAAAATATAGTCTTAATGGCAAAGCAATATTGTTAGGAGTTAGACAAGTGACTAAACAGAAAATAATAATAGCCGCGGCTTTGGCCCTGTTTAGTTTCACGGCGGCCTTTCTCT
>CP070830.1:363529-366205 GCA_020344865.1 Planctomycetota bacterium | reverse complement strand
CCCGCCCTTGCACGGGTCCGCGCCCAGGCCAAGAACGTCCTCTGTCAATCAAACCTCCAGCAGTGGAGGCTCTGCTTCCAGATGTATCTCGACGACTGGGACAACTCCTTCAACTTCGGCTGGCCCTCTACATATGCTGATGAAGCCCTTATGGAGTGGCACAACTCCCTCGAGCCCTGCTACGGCGATAATCTCGACCTCGCACTCTGCCCAACCGCCACAAAGCCCACCACCGAGGGAGGCCGGGTGCCCTTTGCTGCCTGGGGCGTATATGACTGGACATGGTTCAGAAATATTCAATACGGAAGCTATGGCATAAATGGCTACGCCCATAACCCGCCATCGGGAATGGAGGGCCACTCTCGACCCGCTCAATACTTTTGGAGGACAGCTGATGTCAAGGGCTCTACGCGTATACCGCTGTTTATGGATGCCTGGCGATTCGACGGCTGGCCGCTTGAAGATGACATGCCGCCGCTCTTTGAAACCGACTATTATGAGGGTGTCTGGGATAACCAGATGAGACGCTTCTGTGTGAACCGTCACGATGGCGCGATAAACTGCCTCTATATGGATTTCTCCGTCAGAAGAATAAACCTGAAATGCCTCTGGAGCATCAGGTGGCATCGCCTCTACGACCCTGACGCCCCCAAGCCCGACTGGAACTCCGAAGCTGCCTGGATGAGTAAGCTCAAAGACTGCGACCAGTAAACGGCGGCTTTATTTGTTTGATTTATAACCGCATCTCCGAGTATACTTCACATGCAAAGTACCACCCAAAAAAGACTGTCCACGCTCAGTCAGGAGAACAGAAAATGAATACTACTCGCCGCGATTTCCTGAAGGCCGCCGCCGCACTTGGCCTGACCTCAACCCAGTTATTAAAAGCCGCTGAGACCTTCGCCGCCGAAAAGCTGCAAACCCCCGACAAACTAAAAAGCGGCCACAAAATAATGCCCTTGCCCTCCGGCCTGAAAATAAAATCACTCGAAACCTTCACCCACGGCCACGTCAGCATCGTCCGCATCACCGCCGACGACGGCTCCGAGGGCTTCGGCCAAATCTCTACATACGATGCCGATATCTCCGCCACCGTCTTCCACCGAAAAATCGCCCCCCATGCCCTCGGCACAGACCCCGCCGACATCGATTCCCTCGTCGATACCTGCATCGAGGCGAACTACAAATACCCCTGGTCATATGTCTGCCGCGCCCTCTCCGGCCTCGACACTGCCATCTGGGACCTCCTCGCCAAAAAACAAAATAAAAGTGTCTGCGAACTCTTCGGCGCAACGCCAAAGCCCATCGTCGCCTACGGCTCCTCTATGCGAAGGGACATTACCCCCAAAGACGAAGCCGACCGCCTCCTCCGCCTGAGGGACTCCCACGGCTACCGCGCGTTCAAAATCCGCGTCGGCAAAGTAAACGGCCACGACCAGGACCAGTGGCCCGGCCGAACAGAAGAGCTCGTCCCAACCGTAAGAAAAGCACTCGGTGACGACACCGTAATACTCGTCGACGGCAATAGCTGCTACACACCGCCCAAGGCCATCGAAGTCGGCCGGCTCCTCGAAGCAAACAACATCGGCCACTTCGAAGAACCCTGCCCATACTGGGAATTGGAATGGACCGCACAGGTCTCCGCCGCCCTCAATGTCCCCGTCGCCGGCGGTGAGCAGGATAACGACCTCGCCCAGTGGCGGCGAATGATAAAAATACCCGCCGTTGACATCGTCCAGCCCGACATCCTCTACCTCGGCGGACTCGCCCGCTCGCTCCGCGTCGCCGCGATGGCCCACGATGCCGGCATGCCCTGTGTCCCACATTCCGCCAACCTCGCAATGGTAACACTCTTCACACTCCACATGCTCGCTATTATCCCGAACGCCGGCCCCCACATCGAGTTTGCCATCGAGCCTTGGCCCTGGCAGTTCGGAATCTTCTCCCCCGAACTAAAAGTAAAAAACGGCCTCGTCAACTTCCCCTCCGGCCCCGGCTGGGGTGTAACCGTTAACCAATCCTGGCTCCGAAAGGCAACCCGACAAATCTCGAAATAACCACTCGAGCACCCGGCCAACTTTGTTATTCATCAATTGAACCTTGCCCTTCCCTTCACGGTCAAGTCCCGACCCTCTGCTAGAACCTGCCCTTTCCTCCTTGACGTCCCCCGCAAACCCTCTATAATGCCTCTAAAGCGATATATCCCGCTTTCTTTAAGCAAAAACGGCCCCCGGCCTTTTGGATTATGCAGGTCAATGGTCTTAACACTCGCCTCTTTCCACCTACCCGGGGGCCTTAATTTTACCCAGCCCCAGTTCCTGTTGTAATTATTTTTAATCTATTTTTTTATTTTTCTTGACCTCCCCTTGCACTCCGGGTACAATTCCCCCGGTTGAGCATGTTCTTTGGTCTCTCAAGAATATGCTTTCAGAAAATCCGAGAGACAAAATTTATACGGCCGTTTGTCGGCCAAATGAGAAACATAGTGGGCACAGGTACAGTAAAATGGTTTAACGAGAAAAAAGGCTTTGGGTTCATCACCCCCGACGATGACAGTGATGACTTGTTTGTTCATCACTCCGAAATCAAGGCTACAGGATACGCCACACTTCGCGAAGGCCAGAAGGTCGAGTTCGAGGTCGGCCAGGGCAAAAAAGGCCCCTGCGCCACCAACGT
>CP070830.1:360882-363429 GCA_020344865.1 Planctomycetota bacterium | reverse complement strand
TTGGGCCGGGGGTGCGGCCGGGTGAGGTAGACGTGGACGCGGTGGATTTGGTGCTGGCCAGGAAGGGTGAGCTAATCGCGAGCAGCCCGGCGACGAACGTGATGGGCAGTCCGTGGAACGCGGTGGTCTGGTGCGCGAACCATATCGTGAAGCTCGGCGGGACGCTTGAGCCGGGGATGGTCGTGGTGAGCGGGACGGCGGCGCCGGCGTACAAGGTCAAGGGGGAGAAGATAAAGGGCGAGTATACGGGAGAGTGCGGAGCGCTGGGTAAGGTTACGCTGACGATTGAATAGGGGAGAAGACGAATGAAAATCGTTGTGCTGGACGGGTACACGCTTAATCCGGGCGACCTCAGCTGGAAGGAGCTGGAGGAATTAGGGTCGTGCTCGGTTTACGACAGGACGGCGAGCGAGCTGACGGTGGAGCGGGCGAAAGGTGCGGAGATTGTGCTGACGAATAAGACGGTGCTGTCGGCGGAGGTGATTGAGCAGCTCGAGAAACTAAGATATATAGGCGTGCTGGCGACGGGGTACAATGTTGTGGATGTGGAGGCGGCGAGGAAGCAAGGGGTGGTCGTGACGAACGTGCCGGCGTACGGGACGGAGTCGGTGGCGCAGATGGTGTTTGCTCATTTATTGAATCTGACGCAGCACGTCGGGCACCACGCGGAGTCGGTGAGGGAGGGGCGGTGGAGCGAGTGTCCGGATTTTTGCTACTGGGAGCGGCCGCTAATTGAATTAGAGGGACTGACGATGGGCATCGTCGGATTAGGGATAATCGGGAAGGCGGTAGCGAGATTAGCACGAGCGTTCGGGATGAAGGTGATTGGTTATGACGTGGTGCGGCCGGCGGATTTGGCGGAAGGATGCAGGCTGGTTGGGTTGGAGGACGTGTTTCGGCTGGGGGACGTGGTGAGTCTGCATTGTCCGTTGACGGGTGAGACGGAGCGGCTGGTGAATAAAGAGCGGCTGGGGTTGATGAAACGGACGGCATTTTTGATAAACACGAGCCGGGGGCCATTGGTGGATGAAGAGGCACTGGCAGAGGCGTTGAATGAGGGGGAGATTGCGGGTGCGGGTCTGGACGTGGCGGGGACCGAGCCGCCGAGTGGGGACAACCCGCTGCTGAAGGCGAAGAACTGCTACATCACGCCGCACATCGCGTGGGCGACTCGGGCGGCGCGAGAGAGGCTGTATCGAGCGGCGGTGGAGAATGTGGCGGCGTTTATTGCGGGGAGGGCGCGGAACGTGGTCAATGAGGTGACGTAAATTGGAAATGAAGCGGGCTCCGTGTTTATTCGGAGCCCGCTGGTTTTTCGAGTATGCAGATTTGGATCAGCCTGGGATTACGTTGGTGGCGCAGGGGCCTTTTTTGCCCTGGCCGACCTCGAACTCGACCTTCTGGCCTTCGCGAAGTGTGGCGTATCCTGTAGCCTTGATTTCGGAGTGATGAACAAACAAGTCATCACTGTCATCGTCGGGGGTGATAAACCCAAAGCCTTTTTTCTCGTTAAACCATTTTACTGTACCTGTGCCCACTATGTTTCTCCTCTGGCCGACAAACGGCCATATAAAACTTGTCTCTCGGATTTTCTGAAAGCATATTCCTGAGAGACCAAAGAATATGCTCAACCGGTGGTGATTATATCGGGATGACTGAGTAGGGGCAACAAGAAAAATAAAAAAATAGATTAAAAATAATTACAACAGGAAATCGGGCGGGATAAAATCAAGGCCCCCGGGTAGGTGGAAAGAGGTGAGTGTTAAGACCATTGACCTGCATAATCCCAAAGGCCGGGGGCCGTTTATGCTTATAAGGAAACACGATATATCGCTTTTCAGCGTATTATTAGGGGGTGCGCCGGGGATGTCAAGAAAGAAAATTGCGAGTTCGGGCAGCGTTGAGCGTGAAGGGAAGGGCAAGGTTAAATTGACAGATAACGAAGCTGGGTCGGTGTTTAATCGGTTACGTTGAGATTTGGCGGGTTGCCTTCTGGAGCCAGGCTTGGTTGACGGTTACCCCCCAGCCGGGGGCGGAGGGGAAGTTGACGAGGCCGTTTTTCACTTTCAGCTCGGGGGAGAAGATTCCGAACTGCCAGGGCCAAGGTTCGATTGCGAACTCGATGTGCGGGCCGGCGTTGGGAATAATGGCGAGCATGTGTAGTGTGAAGAGTGTCACCATTGCGAGGTTGGCGGAATGAGGGACACAGGGCATTTGGGCATCGTGGGCCATCGCGGCGACACGGAGAGAACGGGCGAGTCCGCCGAGGTATAGGATGTCGGGCTGGACGATGTCGACGGCGGGCATTTTTATCATTCGCCGCCACTGGGCGAGGTCGTTATCCTGCTCACCGCCGGCGACGGGGACGCTGAGGGCGGCGGTGACCTGTGCGGTCCATTCGAGTTCCCAGTATGGGCAGGGTTCCTCGAAGTGTCCGATGTTGTTGGCCTCGAGGAGCCGGCCGACCTCGATGGCTCTGGGGGGTGTGTAGCAGCTGTTGCCGTCGACGAGTATTGTGATGTCGTCACCGAGTGCCTTTCTCACGGT
>CP070830.1:357381-360782 GCA_020344865.1 Planctomycetota bacterium | reverse complement strand
GATATAAGTACGAACAAATCCCCGGCCAAGATGGACAAGCAACAAAAGACGGCAGGTTCGTAAGGGCAGGCATGTATTCCTATCTAATCTTTGATTTGACACGTCCCGCAGGCGGCGGCTGACCAACAACAAAAAGCCAAAACTACCCGCCCTAACTCGACTTTAGAACAACCGAGATAACGTAAAGCACCGCGCAGTTTACCAAAAATACCGCCAATATCAGCGCCGATAGCGCAAGGCTCTCCTGCCGCTCTATCCCTATCTGCCCCAAAAGAACAATAAATGCCGCGTCTCGCGTCCCTATCCCCGCAACCGTTATCGGCAAAAGCGAAAACAGCATCGCTATCACCGCGCAGGCGCCCATATAAATAAATGATACGTCGAGCTCCAGCGCTGCCGCGCTCAGATACATCCAACAAAACCAAACCCCCCAGAACACAACCGTCCACAAACCAAGCGACAACAGCCGCCCCACAGGATTCCGCCAGAATCCTCCCACTATCTCATTCCACGACTCCCTCGCCGCAGGCTGGTATTGCGAAGGGATTAGCTTGATAGCCATCTTCTTTATCAGGTGCCGCTTCAGCACAAAAACCAACAACAGCACCACTACGATAATTATAATGATATTGACTACATGCAGATGAGCCCCGAACTGCCCCGAAAAGTACCACATCCCCGCATAGCCCGCGATTACAATCAAAGTCACGTCGAACAGCCTGTCCAGTATATTGCACGCTACCGCCTTGCCCGCGCTGCACCCCCGCTTTATCAGTATCAAAATCTTCACCATGTCCCCCACTCGCCCCGGCGTCACCGCAGAAAACACAATCCCAGTCGCATACATGCTGATACTGTCACGAAAACCAAGCTCAATACCATAACAGCGAAGAAGAATCCTCCACCTGATGGCTTTGATAATTACCATCGGAATCGAAAGCAGCAATACCGCCGCAACAATCCTCACATCCGCACTCGACAGCACGCCCCAGACCTTCCCCGGACCCGCCCACCATATAGCCGCCACCACTATCACCGGCCCTATCAAACGCCACAGCGATATCTTCTGCAGCCACTTCGATTTCATAACCAAATATCTCTTCACAACCGACTATCTGTAAAATTGTCGCTGACACAAAACGCGGCCGCCCGCAGTGTAGCTACAGAAACTCCGATAGCATTATCTCCGATTCTTCAGGCTGTAAATCCTAAGCCCGGGTATTCTACCAGCGGTTATCTCCCGATAACCTGCTAAAAGCGCTTGGTCAAATGGTCCGCCGCCCCACGCAAGATAGTAGTCTATCTCGTATTCTCCCAACTGCCTATCTAACTTCGCCCTGCTGATATCTTTCTCCTGAGCGCCGTAATACCTGCACCCCAGATGATACGAAAGAAACAGCGACGCGCCCCAGTTGGCATTCGATGCGATATGGCTGCCCGGCTCAACAAAGTTCTTCAATGCCTCGCCTAAACCATACATGCCCTTGCCCACCCCTGCCTTCGCATTCAAACTCTGCGACGACGGCACCACAAACGACAAAAAGAAAACAACCAACAGCGCCCATCTTCTCGTCTTCGTAAAGAAATTGCTCGCGAACAACCTTCCCAGAACATACCCCCCCATCAGCATCAGCAGCATAAAAATAACGTATAGATACCTGTCCCTCACCCAAATCAGACTGTACGCCCCGGCCATCAACGCAACTGTTATCGTCGGATAAAGCACCTCGGGCCCTATCGCCTTTATATTAAACCTCCGCAGCCACAACAGTACATACCCGACGCCTATCACCAGTGCCAGGGGCGAAAACTCCATACAGAAATCGCCAATCTTGCGAATGTGCCTGCCAATAACCTCCACCTGATGCCCAAAACGTGACCACGCATCCATCGCCTCCGGCGGCGGAACCTGCACGTACGATGGGTCCTCCCACGCGCTCATCGCCGTCTCATCGGGCGGCTCCAAAAAACCTATCCACAGTACCGCCGAACCTTGTGCGCCCGGCGAGGCAGCCGCGCGGTACGTAGTCTTGCCCGATGTCCCGAACGTCAGCCGTCCGTATTTACTGCTTATCAATTCTATCCATATCCCGCTTATCACCGCAAACGCAGCCGCCCCCGCCAAAAAATTATGCACAATATTTTTCCTGCCCTCACCCGTCTCGCTACGCAGGAACCGAACGGCACTCATCATAACAAAGTGGGCTATGAAAAAAGGAAAAGCGAAACTCTTCGACAAGTATGCCGCCCCGCCCAGCACACCGCACACTATGCCTTTCTTGATGCCGCTCTCGTACTCAGCCCCGAATATCACAGAAAGATAAAAAAGTATTATGCACGTCAGCAGTGCATCAGGCGTAATGTAAAAAAATCCAAACGTCAATACTGCCGGAACGGCCGCCAACAATATCACCGTCCGTATCGCCTCCGTCATCTCAAATCTGTATGATAGCCGCCAAAGCACCGTGATAGTTGCCGCCCCAACCACTAAAGATAATATCTTCGTCGCCAATAGGGCCTCTATACCGAAATACAAAAACGGCATCAGCAGCCACGAGTAAAGCGGCCCCCAGTAACCGTTAATCGCCCCGCCAAAGTCACCCGACAAATACCTCTGAGCAACCGAAATGTAAGATATACCGTCAGGGTTTATCTGATACCGATAGTGACCGACCAGAGACGCACCAACAACTACTAATACAACCAGAATCAAAACCAGACGCAAGTCAAACTTCAAGCCAAAACCCTTAGAACTGTTATGTCCTTTACCTCGGCATTATTAACCCAAATACGATCTGCTAATCCTCCCCCTTCCTCGACCTCGCCAAGTACAAAATCTCCTGAAGCAGCTTCCTGTTCGCGCTCGATAAATCCGCCACTATCCCCAACGTAATAAGACCGAACCCAATCAATAAAAGTATCGCCGCTAAGATAAGTGACTGGATATGACCCGTACCCTGCTCGGTAAAATAAAAGTACAAAAACCGAATACATATCGCCAGCCCGACGATAATCGGAGCAAGCGAAAGATAAAAAAACGTCCGCAGCGGCTTGTACGTAACATACGACCGCAGGATTATCGAAATCGAACGCCAGAGATACCTCGGCACCGATGATATAAGCCGCGACTCCCGCGTCTTCGGATTAACCTGTATCGCAACATGCCCGATTCGCATATCCATATGCCCCGCCTGTATAATTGTCTCGAGCGTATACGTGTAGCGGTTAAAAACAACCAGCTTCGTGGCCGCCTCCGCCGAATATGCCCGAAACCCGCTCGTCGTGTCCGGCACGTCCGTACCCGAGAACTGCCGCACCGCAAAGCTGCCCAACTGCTGTAGCTTCTTCTTCGTCCACGAAAAATGCTCAATCTCCTCAATAGGCCTCGTCCCGATGACAAT
>CP070830.1:349964-357281 GCA_020344865.1 Planctomycetota bacterium | reverse complement strand
GGTTCCGCACGTCGGTTTTGCGGTCGATAATATTTCGGCGGCGATCGCAGGAAAGAATGTTATTGTTGAGCCTACTCCGGCACTTGAGGGTTTAACTATCGCGTTTATTGAGCATGACGGGGCGCCTGTGGAATTTCTTGAATTTAGCGGACGTTAAATGCGGGTCTGATGAAACGCATCGAACGTTGAACGCCCAGGAGGCGGTAACTGGTGATTGGTAAGTGGTAATTTAGGTAAGTTTGAAGGTCAAAGTGTAAAGTGGAAAGCCACAGCGCAAAATTTAAAAGGAGTTGGCAGTCTGGAAGGTGTGGATATAATTTGATCTGTCTGGAAGGCGCTGGATTCCGACAAAAGGACGGCGGGCAAGCTTCGAGGCTTATGGAATCCGTTTTCTGGGAAGTGCCGTGCTGTCTGAACTTAAGGGGGTTTCTATGAAGCTAAATAAATCAGTTTATTTGGGAAGGGTGGGTTTAGTAATCTTTTTGTCTGTTAGTACATGCATTTTTGGCTGCAGGGAGTGTGTATGTATTGAGGATATACGCTTGTATGCAGAGAAAAATCCGTCTCCATGTGAAGGGTGGCTTAAGTGCCAAGTCTCAATCGTAAGGTTTTATGATGATACGATGGCTGACGTTACGTTCATCAATGAGTCGGATAAGGAGATACCAATAGCAAAATGGACGCTCCTGATGGAAGAGGAACTGTTGTGGGAGCCATTCGAAATAATCCGTGGTGGCAGGAATGTCCCATACGAAGGCGAACTCGTCAGACGTGCTCGACCAAAACCGGAAGATTTCTATATCCTTCAACCTGGTGAGTCTGTTACTTCAAGAGTGCTCTTAGAGCTTTATTATTATCTGTACACGGCTGGAGAATACAGTATTACCTACGATGGAAGCTATTTCCTGCCAGATACCGACCAGGTTTGTGTCCTAAGGTCACCACCAGTTAAGTTCAGTGTCCCGCCACTGGAAGAACTAGAGTGATATAAGAGAGACATGTGATTCTCACGGAAAGATTAGGCGCTGAAAAATTGATTTAGAATGTACTGGATTTGGAGCCTACGCTGGGAGTGCTGCGTACGGCACGAAGGGGCAGGTAAGGGAAAGGAAGAAGATGAGGACGAGAATGCTTAAAGGTGAGGTGATTTTGTTAATCTGCGTGGTTTTTTTTATATGTAGGGCAGGAGAGGTTTTAGGTGAGAGGCCGGTTAAAGAGGCGGTCCTTAACGCTGAGAAGGAATTTCAGGTGATTGACGGATTCGGCGCGAATATCAATCCGGCCCAGTGGCGGGAGGGCAATCTGAAGACGGCGATAGATTTACTGGTAGATGAGCTTGGAGGGAGTCTGTTTCGATTCGACTGTTACGGTCAGGCGAACTGGCTGGACCCGAGCAAGCGAGATGAGGAGGGGCTTTATCCGGAGGCATATCTGGAGGAGGTTTACACGAGCAAGGTATTCAAAGACGCGTGGGAGACTTACCGTTATATGCAGTCGAAGGGCGTGAAGCTGTTTTTGAACGTTAGCGGGAGGATACCTGCGGAGTTAGCGGGGCCGGACGGGGAGCATCTGGTGGATTACGACGGTTACGCGGAGATGGTGGTGAGCCTTGTGAAGTGGGCGCGTGAGCGTGAGGGGCTTGAGTTTACACTTTTCGGGCCTTACAACGAGACGGATTTAGGGCGACAGGAGGGGCCGCGGCTGTATTTGAATGATTGTCTGCCGGCGACGAAGGCGATTGTTAAGAAGATGAAGTCGGCGGGTCTTGGCGATGTCAAGCTGATGGTGATGGACGATTCGTGGGTGCATCTGGATAATCTGGAGGAGTTTCTGAATGATGCGGAGCTGGCAGGGAGTATAGGGTGCTTTGCAATCCATACATACGGCAACGGATTGTATGCAGACGGCGGCGACAGCTGGTATCTGAATCCGAGCAGGTTCAAGAAGATGACAGAGCGGGTAAGCAAGAGTCGTTATAAGGAATGTCCGGTTTGGATGACGGAATACGGCGATTTGGACCAGTCGGAGGAGATTGAATTCGGTATAGCGTGGCGTTCGACTCGTCGTCTTTTGCGATTTTTGAACGACGGAGTTTCGGCGGGTCTGGTCTGGGACGGGTACGACAATTACCACAAGCACGACGAATCGTGGAGTATTTACGGTCTTTTGCGGACGGACCGCGAGAAGTGGGAGTACGCGCCGAAGCGGAGGTTTTATTCTGCGAAGCAGGTTTTTCGGTATGTTAAGCCGGGGTTCAAGCGTGTGGAGGTGGCGGCATTGAAGGAGGACAGGGACCATATTTATTATTACGCGACGAACCCGCTGCGGCATATTCTTATGAGCGGTTTTGTTTCACCCGATAAAGGGGACTTCACGGCTGTCGGGATGAGCACGATTGAGCACGATGTTTTTTTGAATATGAAGTTGGAGGGTTTGTCACCGGCGGCGAGCAAGAGGGTTCGTTACTATCGGACAAGCAGGGACGAAGACTGCCGGAAGGTCGAGGAGATTAAGATAAAGGACGGTTCGGTGAAGGTTTTGGTTAAGGAAGGTTCGATTTTTACCCTGACCACAGTCGAGTAGGGATTGATTTTTTGAATTTTTAATGTTGATTATTAGTTTAGTTTCGGGTATATTAATCGCTGATTTCACGGATTAGGGAGTGGAGAGGCAATAATTTTGTTTGTTTTTTTAGATGGGAGACTTTGTTTGCTTTGCGCGAAGTCGTGAGATAGAATCAGAGACATGTGGACAGAGGTCTCTATAACTCTAAAGATGAGGCGGATATCGCGCTCACTGTTGTGGCTGGCCGCATTGGCCTTATTGTTCGCGGCGGGATGTCCGGCCTTGTCGTATATCTCCTATCGGGTTTTCCCTGACTATCCCGCGGACAAGAGCGAGACGCTTGAACTGCGAGGTCTTCAATCGCCGGTTCGTGTCTACCTTGAGGAACTGGGCGTGCCACACATCGAGGCGGAAAATGAAGCGGACTTGCTGCGGGCGGTGGGGTTCCTCCACGGAAGGGCGCGTTTTTTCCAGATGGATATCGTTCGTCGTTACGCCCGGGGGCGTTTGTCCGAGCTGGTCGGCGAGCAACAGGTGGCGTTCGGCTCCACTGTGACGCTCGATGCATACATGCGCAGCTGGGGTCTGGAGAAGGCCGCCGAGGCGGAAGTTGACGCCCTCGATGACGAGTTGAGAAAGGTCTTCACCGCGTATGTAGAAGGCGTCAATAGCGCGCTGGAGCGATTTGAGCCCGTCGAGTATCGCCTCCTCGAAGCCAAACCAGAACCTTGGGCCATCGCGGATTCCTTCGCGGTAGGCTATATAGTTGCGTGGGGTATCACTCACAACTGGCAGCATGAAGTTTGCCGGTTGCTGCTGGCACTGGAGGTGGGCCATGAACGGGCGGAGCGGATTTTCCCTTCTGAACCCTGGCCCGGAGAGCCGAGCCTGCAGGCGGAAGGAGAACCTCGTATGCTACCACCGTCGGTGCCTGCTGAACTGGAAGAGATGTTCCCAGAGCGACCTTACATAGGCCGGCGGGCGCAGGCGCAGGTCACGTCGGTGCCAACGAAGAGGGTTCTGCCTGAGTTCGAAGGCGCGAGCAACGGTTGGGTAGTAAGCGGGGAGAGAACGCTCTCAGGCATGCCCATTGTTGCCGGCGACCCCCACCTGCCTCATACGGTGCCCTCCATGGTGTTCCAGCAACACCTGCGCTGCCCCGAACTGGAAGTCATAGGGATGACCATACCAGGCGTGCCCTACGTGCTATGGGGGCACAACCGGAGAGTGGCTTGGACAATCACGGCCGCGATGGCCGATGTGGTCGACCTGTACATCGAGCGGCCGGACCCAAAGAACTCCGGACAGGTTTTGGGACCAGAGGGACCCGAGGCGATTGTGAGCGAGGAGGTGGTCGTACGCATTCGGGAGGGATCCCGGTTCCGCGAGAGGACCTCGCAGATTCGGCACACGCCTCGTGGGCCGCTGTTCAATGACATGTACCCGGACCTTTTACCCGAGGGCGCACCGCTGGTTTCGGTACACATGATGCCCATGGGGGCTGCAAGGACCATGCGCAGCCTTCGCGAGGCAAGTGTCGCCAGAGATGTACATGAGCTTCGCAGTGCTTTGATAGGTTTGGTTAGTCCGACCAGCACGGTCTCCGCGGCGGATACGAACGGCGAAATTACCCTTTTCGCAACCGGGAGCGTTCCAGTACGGGAGCACCACCGTGGTACTTTCCCCTGCCCCGCGTGGATTGACAAATACAAGTGGACAGAACTGGCGCCCCCTGAGGACATACCGCATGGCACTGGCAGCGGTCGTAGCTTCTTTGTGAATACGAACAATTTGATGGTCGAGCCCGCGCGCAGCCGTGTTATCTTTCATGTCGATTCCGCACCTTCCTATCGTCGCGATCGCGTGGTGGAGATGATCGAAGCCACCGAGAAGCACACGTTCGAATCGATGGCGGAAATACAAGGTGATGTGCTTCTTCTGCGGGCCAAAAGCGTTGCCCCCCACATGTTGGAGGACCTGCGGCGGCTGAGGAACAAGACGCCGATGGAAGAGCGGGCGATGGGGCTGCTGGCCAACTGGGACTACCGGGCCGAGGCGGACTCTGCGGCCTGTGCTATCTTCTTTTCTGTCTACCGGGAGTCGATTATGGTCGCGCTTGAGGATGAGGTGAATGAAAAGAGCCTGAAGTACCTGCTGAGCTTTCGCTATTTCACGAACTGCGTAGACCTGTGGTTCAAAGACCCAGACCACCCGGTCTGGGATGACCGCTCGAGCTGTAAACGGGAGAGGCGTGCCGATGTGGTTTGTTCGGCCTTTGCCCGGGGCCTTCGGTGGCTGAAGGACGAGCTGGGCAGTGATAGTCCGGAAGGCTGGCACTGGGGCGAACTTCACACTTTGGAGCCGGAGCACCCGCTGGGCTCAAAGGTTGAATCCTTCAACCTGCCGAGGTGGAAGGCAGGCGGAGCGAGCGCGTCTGTGTGGAAGGCGCACTTTGACATGAGTGAGTCGGCCCGTCCTTTCCGGTACCTGTACGGGCCGGTTCTTCGACTGATAGTGGATTTCTCGGACATGGACCACGCCAAGTGGGTCGTCGATACAGGCAGCTCCGGCTGGCCGCACTCGCCGCACTACGGGGACCAGCATGAACTGTGGAAGCGCGTGGAGTTCGCACCCATGGTTACAGACTGGGAGGGGATCAAGGAGAATGCCGCGGGCGTGATCACATTGTGCCGGCCAAGGAGGTGAGTAGGACGCAAGAGGGGACTGCCAGGGGATAAAGTAGAGTAGGGGTTGATTTTTTGGATTTTTAATGTTGATTATTGTTTTAGTTCCGGGTATATTAATCGCGGTTTTCACGGATTAGGCAAATTAAGAGAAGAATTAATAATTTTGTGAAGGGGAAAAAATGGATGATACACAAATAAAGTTTTTCAAAGGATGGCTTATATTCTTCATTATTTCAACTATATGCGGGCTGATAGCCGGATTGGTTACAGGGGCAATTCTTGGGTTTATTTTAGGCGTCGCAGGGACTGACATTGAGATTATCAAATTGGCTGGTGGTGCGGCGGGATTTATCGTAGGGTTGCCGATATCATTTGTATGCTACAGGTGGAGTATTAGGCGGTTCATCCTGCCGCAAGTTTTGGTTGAGTCTGTACACACGAGCGAACGTTCTCCGGGTATTGTGACTGGACCCGAGTGAGGTAGGCAACTTAGACTCGATCCGGAGCCCCCTAAGGAGTAAACTTCGCTGGGACCCCTGCCTACGATACCAGCCTCCGCGGGCACAGGCATGCAGGGGCAGGCAAGCGGGGTAGAACGCTTAATAGTCTTTATAGAGTCCAGGGGTGGCGGAAATATTTAAGACTCCAGACGCAAGACAGGGTGGAGGGTACGGGGGTCACTATGGGGGAGGAAAATCAAATATTAAAATGCAAAGAGCAAAATTACAGAGCAACCCCGACAACGACGTTCGAGGGCAGGGAATGCAAAAACGGATTGAGATTCCGCATCCCTTCGACGATGCTCAGGACGGGCAAGTGCGGAATGACAACGTCGAACGTTGAAGGGGGGGCCCAGAGAGATAGGCCCCTAAGGGGCAAGCTTACCGTCATCTCACGGGGTCTTTGCGTTGCTACGAGGAGATAGTTGTTTACGGTGGCGGATGGAGGATTACAATCTTCTGTGATGGGTGAATATTATGTTTATATACCGGCGGTGGTTGTAACGCGGGAGGACTCAGGCCATCCAGGGCCGCTGGCGTGTCATTTGGCCGGCGTTTAGGATGTCGATAGCGATGTTAGCATCCTCAACCATCTGGAAGTCATACATACCCGCGCAAATGAAATCCGCGCCGTTTTCGAAGGCGTAGTGGAAGGCCTCTTTTGGATGTACGGCACCGGCGGCCATGGTTTTGAAGGCAATCCAAGGTTCCTTGCGGCTGCGCATGAACTCGATGGTTGCGTCGGAATTGAAGCAGTATTTATTGTCATGCCATTCGGGATGTTTTGCGGACCAGTAAGTTTGGGGGTGGAGAGTCTTCATCCAGAAGTCGGGGACGATGCCTTTTTCCGCGACGGCCATAATGGTTTCAATGCGGTGTGCCCCGATGCCGACCGGCAAACCGTAGTGACGAACTCTTTCGAGGCATTTATCGAGGAGGTCCCAACCACCTTCTGCAACGATGTCATCCACAATCTCTCCCTGGAGATAACAGAGGCTTGCGCCGTTATCGACGGCGTAATCGATTGCGCCGAGTGTGTCTTTTCCCTCCATCCAACCGCAATCGGCGAGGAACTGGATTTTTCCGCCGTATTGCTTCCAGTAGTAGTTGATGGCCGGCGCGATGCTCGGGTGGGTGAGTATGGTATTGATGCCACATTTTTCTGCGAGCATGAAGGTTTCAAATATTTTGGCCGGCGTGTGATATGCGAGCACCAACTCTGAGACGTAAATCAGGTCTCTTGCGTGGGCGAAGCCACAAATGATATTGCCACCAAGGATGATTCGGCTGACGTCCCTGCCACAAATTTTACCCATTGGGACCTGGCCTTTGAGCTCCTGCAGTGATTGGAAGGAAAAGGCCTTTCTGGTTGCTCCGGTGAAGGCGTCGACCAACTGTCGCTCTTCATTGCTGAACCGAATATTCCTGGCGGTTACCACAGTTCCCATAGCCGCAACGAACGGCAGGCCTGCAAGGGACTTGATTAATTCTCTACGGTCGGTCAAAGGCTGACCCGGTGCGCGAGTCTCGCTGTCACCTACGATTTGCTGTTCGGGTTCGGCCGG
>CP070830.1:346358-349864 GCA_020344865.1 Planctomycetota bacterium | reverse complement strand
GAGGCCGCTGTTTACAGCGATGTACGGTTCTGTATTAATCTCGCGGCAGAAGCGTATGAATTCGTGAACGCCGAAGTCGTTGTGCTCGATTCCCGTCCAGGCCGGGTTCTTGCGGGGCGGCCGTTTGTCCGGGTCGCCGATGCCGTCCTTCCAGTCGTAGCCGCTTACGAAGTTGCCGCCCGGCCAGCGGTAGACCGGCGAGTTTAGTTGTTTCAACAGCTTTAATGTGTCGGCCCGCATGCCGTCGACGTTGTCGGCTGGCATAAGTGATACCGTGCCGATTATAAAGGTCCCTTTGCCCTTTCCGACGATTCTCAACCGTGCGTTGTTAGTTGCGGCCTTGGCCTTGAAGTGCAGCGGTACTTTCGTGAATTCATCGCAGATTTTGTCGACGGTTACTGTTTGACGACCTTTTTTGCCTTTACCCCATATCAGGCTCACCTTTATCGGTGCGGCCTCGGGTGAGCCGGCGAGAACGATTCTCCCGACGTATTCTTTGCCCTTTATCAGAGCCAGTCGCGGCTGCTCAATGCCTGCTGCGGCTCCATCGCCGGCCAGTTGAATCTTGGGTGTATGTTCGCCGACGTATGAGTCTTCAGTCACCATTTCTACACTTCCGGCCAGGCCGACGATTCGCCAGGGAGAGCCCGTCAGGATAGGGAAGTAGCCGACCATTTTGTCTTTGTCGTCTGTCGAATAGGGTTTGTAATCGTCGGTGATGGGAAAATAGAACTTCCGGTCCTCGAGCATCTCCGCCCAGATTCCGCCATAAATGCATCGTCCGAGGTGTTCGATGAACTGGCCGTAAATGTATTTAGAGATCGGCTCGCCCGTCTTGTCGGCGTCAATCGCAACACTAATTTGCTGTGAGCGTGTGGTTTGAGTCGGTTGCTGGCAGCCGACCAGCACTGCAGCTGCTAATAAACCAACACAAACAAGGCAAACTCTCTTCATAATGAACCTCCTTTTTATTTCAGGAGAAATGCAATTCAATAATGTCCTTGTCGTTGAGGACATGGTTTCGCTGGGCGTTTTGTCCATCGTAGACGCCGGTGCCCCATATCCTCGCGAATTTGAGTTTCTCGGCCAATTCCCTGTGGATGGCGGTTGCAAGGTCCATAACGGTCGAACCCGCCGGAAGCGTGAAAGGCTCGTCCATATCGGGCTTCTTGCCGGGCGGCTTGGCGTATACGCGTATGATACCCAATAGATTAAACAGCGCGGTCGCGAGCTTGTCCATGCCTGCCCCGCTGGTGGTCGATATCTCCACGAATTCAAAGGGACGCCTGCAGGATTTTTTCAGCTTTTGCAGCGCGTCCGGTTTGGCGATGTCCGATTTGGTGCAGATGCAAAATGCCCTCTTGCCGAGGACGTTGCCGTGCTCATCCGTCTCGCCGGTCTTGCCGTCGATGAGCAGGTTTCTCGACTCTAAGAAGTCCATGCAGATTTGCACTTGTTCGGCTACATCGGCGGAAAGGTCAATCACGATGGCGATAAGGTCGCAGTTGCGGTACGTACCCACCTGGCCCGGGGCGATGTAGTCGGCGGTGATGGGCGGCATATCGACAAGCTGAATAGGGACGTCCTCAAACGTTACCATTCCCGGCACAGGCGCGCCGGTTGCAAAGGGAAAATCGGCGACGTTGACCTTCGCGTTGGTAAGGGCCGCGACGATGGAGCTTTTGCCGCAGTTCGGTGTGCCTAACAGGACAATCTGGCCGGCGCCGCTACGCGGCACGTAAAAGATGTCCGTCTGCTTGCTCTTTTTTTTGGCGGGTGCTTCTTTCAGTTTGCTCAGCTTGCGGCGCAGGTCGGCCTTCAAATGGTCGGTGCCTTTGTGTTTGGGCATCACACGAAGCATCTGCTCAACAGCCAGAATTTTTTCCTCGTTGGTTGTCGCCTCGCGATACCACTTCTCAGCCTTGAAATATTCTGGCGTTAAATTAGCAGGCATCGTTTACAGTTTTTACTCTGCTACTTTTTCGGCCACGAGGTCTCCGACTTCGCTGGTGGAGTATCCCATTTTTCCGGCCTGCATACTTTCGAGTTTCTCGCCGGTGACATATTTGACGGCGTCTTCCACTTTTGCCGCGGCGGCATCTTCTCCGAGTGTCTCGAGCATCATCTGCGCAGCACAGATTGCGGCCAAGGGATTGATAATACCCTTGCCGGTGTATTTCGGTGCGCTCCCGCCGATGGGCTCGAACATACTGACGCCTTCCGGATTGATATTTCCACCTGCCGCGATACCCATACCGCCCTGAACCATCGCGCCCAGGTCGGTGATGATGTCGCCGAACATATTGCCGGTTACTATTACATCGAACCACTCCGGGTTTTTGACCATCCACATACAGGTTGCGTCGACGTGGTAATATTCTCTGACGATGTCAGCGTATTCGGACTCGCCCATCTCGTTGAATGCTCTTTCCCAGAGGTCATATACATATGTCAGGACATTTGTCTTACCGCAGAGGGCCAGAGTGTTGTTTTTTCCCTTGCCCCGCGCCTTTTTGCCGTATTTGCGGGCGTATTCAAATGCGTACTTGAGGCATCTGTCTACCATGTGTCGGGTGTAAACTGCCGATTGCACGGCTACCTCGTGGGGGGTGTCTTTCATGGTGAAACCGCCAGTACCGGTGTAAAGTCCGCCGGTGTTCTCGCGGACGACGACGAAATCGATGTCTTCGGGACCTTTGTCTTTTAACGGGCAGGGTACGCCGGGATATAATTTTACCGGCCGAAGGTTGATATACTGGTCCAGCTCGAACCTTGCCTTCAGGAGAATGCCCTTTTCCAGTATGCCGGGTTTGACATCCGGATGGCCGATTGCGCCTAACAGAATCGCATCGAATTTGCGAAGCTCTTGAACGCCGCTGTCGGGCAGCGTCTCGCCGGTCTTTTTATATCTTTCTCCGCCGAAGTCAAACTCGGTCAAATCAACTTTGAAGCCGAACTTGTCCGCAGCCGCCTTCAGTACCTTTACCGCTTCTACAGTTACTTCCGGACCGGTGCCGTCACCGGGTATCACTGCTATCTTGTACACCTTGTGGTCTCCTTGTTATAGAAAATCATTTGTTCGTTTTTACTATGTGGTTTAATAAGCCGCCGTCGTTGATTATCTCCAAAGCGAAGTCGGGCAGCGGGGCAAATTCGATATCAGTACCCGTAGTTTTATTTTTAATCAAGCCGGTTTTGAAGTCGATTTCCACTTCATCGCCGTCGCTGATTTTTTCCAGGGCCTGGTCCGACTCAATCAAATAGAATCCGTTGTTGATGGCGTTGCGGTAGAAAATTCGGGCAAAAGATTTTGCGATAACGCTCGGAACGCCTGCACCGCGGATGGCCCAGACGGCGTGCTCTCTGGACGAGCCGCATCCGAAGTCTTCACCTGCAACAATTACGTCACCAACTTGGACCTTATTGACGAACTCGGAGTCCAAATCCTCAAGGCAGTGCTTCGCCAACTCAGCCTGGTCGTCGGTATTCAAATACCTTGCCGGAAT
>CP070830.1:340744-346258 GCA_020344865.1 Planctomycetota bacterium | reverse complement strand
AGTGGTGAAGATGGACGCTCCGCCAAGAGTAGCCGGGAGGTTCGAAAAGAGGTCGACATTTGCCCAGCTGCCGTTGATTTCGAGGTTGATGTTGCCGCCAATGTCGGCGTACATCAGTGAGACGCCGTCGCAGGGTGCGCCGAAATCGAAGCTGAGGTTGATGTTGTCGGTGAAGATCTCGTAGCCTGAGCCGCCAGCTTTGGCACCGCTCTGAACCTGTGCATAGCCGGTGGTTGTCGAGCCGCTGGGCAGCAAGAAGAATTCTTCGGCGGTTACGACGACACCTGATGTGGTGAAGGTATCGCCGACGTTGTAAATGGTCCCGTGCGTCAAGTCCTCAAATTCGACGACGACCGCCCGGGCGTTCTGCGCAAGCAGTGCCGCGACAAGCAGCAAAACTACAAACCTAAATTTACTCATCAACGTCATTGTTCATCCTGTTATCTTCATCACGGCGGGGCCGTGGTTACTTTCGTGCTGGGTTCGTTTGTACGTTCCTCAAACCCAGCGAAGGAGGAGAGAAGATAGTTGTTAGTTTCAAAACGGGTAAAAAATCAGTGGTTGCTTACAACTCGAAGATTAACTTTTCAAAAACAGCTTTAACTTTATTTATTCTGCATCGCTTTACGCGTGCAGTCTTTTTCGCCTCAAGACCATCAAGGCACCGGTTCCAAGCAGAAGAACAGTTGCGGGCTCGGGTACGGGCGAGAGCACATCGGCGGTAGCGTAATAGGAGACGCCGCCGGACATGCAGTGTACTGCGCTGGTGCTGTAACCGGGCGTGTAATCACTGACGAACCACAAGAGAGCGGAACTTTCACCGGTGTCAATCGTATCAGTGAAAATGGCGTCCACGCTCTGGACGGGGTCATTGAGGGTTGTCCAAATCGCAGGATTGATGGCGCCTGGCAGCTCCTCGTAATCGCAGCCGTACGCGCTGGCGCCGTCGGATACTACTATCGAGACAGAAAAGTGGCCGAGGCCGAGGTCGCAATCGACGTTCGTAATCTGGTAGACGTAAACATATTTGTCCTCATACGTGCCGGAGGTGTATCCGTAGACATCACTCGTAACCGTGGTTGAACCGCCGTCAATAGTGAACTCCGCCGTGTCGCTGTCGTGCGAGGTCCAGCCAATAGGCACAGGCGTCGCCATTGCATTATTTGCAAACAGCGCCGCTATAAACAGCAAACTGAGCCACCGGAATTTTCCTGTCGCTCTCATCTTTTCGTTTTCCTTTTTTCTATTTTTATCACGGCCGAGCCGTGGTTACTTTCGTGCCGGGTTTGTCATAATCTCCGTCAAACCCAGCGAGAAGGAGAAGTAGTTATTAGTCCTAAGTCATCTTGTCCTGTGCTGTGTATCCAACTGATACTCAAAAAGATATTTACTTTTTTTATCTGCTCTGCACGGCTTTATGCGTGCAGTCTTTTTCGCCTGAAAACCACCAGTGCGCCGAGGCCGAGCAGGGCCACGGTCGCCGGCTCGGGTACGCATCGGGTGTCGATTGCAATATGGTCGACGATGATATTGCCCTTGACGGTAATCCATTCCTCAGGCGGGTTGGGGTAGAGGTTTATCCGAAACAGCGAAAGGGTCCAGCCGTTCTCAGTCGTATAGCTGTGGGACATATCCATAGTCGTAAAGGGCCAAACCGCGACCCACGGCGCATCCGGCAGAACAGGGCTCGGGTTGAACCCGGGCTGCCAAATTACCTGAAGCCAGATTTCCTTCTTCTCGTTCGGCTGCGGGTTGTTGGGGATGTATACGTCAATCTGGCCTGACAGCGGCCAGGCTCCCGGGTCGGGTATCCACGGGGCAGCCGCGTCCACAACCAGTTGAGGCGGCGGATCGTAGGGATTGATAAAACCAGGGTCCGGCAGAGGAGGAGCAGGGTTGTCGTCGGAGAAGCTCCATTGCTGGAAGGTGCTCCCTTCGGTTCCCCGCCAGTAGGGTACCTGCAGCTCGAGGGCAGCGAAAGACGTCGAGCCCGCCGCCAGTATGACCGCGAGGCACAAAGCCAGTAATTTTAAATTTTTTGTCATTTTTCCTCTATTCTCAATCACGGCTAAGCCGTGGTTACTTTCGTGCTGGGTTCGTTTGTAAGTCCCTCAAACCCAGCGAAGGAGGAGAAAAGAAGCTATTAGTCCGAAATCATCTTTCCCGAACGAATTATTAACTTTTGAAGACTTTTAACTTTTTTATATTTCTGCTCTGCGTCGCTTTATGCGCGCAGAGATTCTGCGCAATTTACACCTGAGTTTTCTCAATCCCGCGGACAGTTCGTCCGCAAAGAGTTCATGCAGCCTTGCTTTCGGGTCAACTGCCCTATCATTCTAACGCATCAAAGTGCGGCTAAGCTCTGAATACAGATACAGACAATCTTAACTTCTCTGAGCTTTCTCCACCCCAATTACTGATGTGCAAAGATTGCTCTTGTCGAGAGCAAAAAACACCACTACAAAGCAAAGTGCAACTTGCCTATAGTGATGCGTCTTCTCAGCCCCCAAGCTGATAGGGGTATTAGACCACATTTGGATTGGAATGTCAAGACTTTTTTTTGATATTTTGCAATTTTTTTGAAAAAATTTGTCACCCCAGTATGACGCTGCCGAAACGAGGCTAAAATACAATGTAGCCGGAGAAAAAAACTTTTCTTACAAAAACCGATTTTTCCGTAAAAACCCGCGCCGCGCATTGATTACATGGGCTCGCGGTGTGATTTTTTTAGCCGTGGTCTGGTTGTTTTGTCTTTTTTAGGGGTTTTTCTCGGACGAACCGGCTGATGTTTCTAACGGCCTGTCGGAGGCGCTGTTCGTTTTCGACGAGTGCAATTCGCATATAATTTTCACCGTTTTCGCCGAAGGCCCTGCCGGGTGCGATTGCGACCTCGGCGCAGTCCATCAGGTCCATAGCGTAATCGATAGTGCCCTTGCCTTTTAGGTGTTCGGCGGGCACCTTGGCCCAGACGAACATCGACGCGCGGGGCCTTTCGACCTGCCAGCCGATTCTCGTGAGGCCGTCGCAGACGACGTCCCGGCGGGACTGGTATTTTCTGTTTTGCTCGACTATGTCCTTGTCGCAGTGGCGCATAGCGATGATGCCGGCAATCTGGATGGCCTGGAATATGCCGTAGTCGTAGTAGCCCTTTATGGTGGCGAGATAATCAATCATATCCTTGTTGCCGGCCGCGAAGCCGATTCTAAAGCCGGCCATATTGTAGGGCTTGCTCAGCGTAGTAAACTCGACGCCGACGTCCTTGGCACCCTTGACCGAGAGAAAACTCGGCGCCTTATAGCCGTCGAAGCAGGTCTCGCCATAGGCAAAATCGTGGATGACGGCTATTCCGAAGCGTTTGGCCAAATCCACCACCGGCTCGAAGAATCCCTCGTCGACGGTCATCGCGGTCGGATTGTGCGGGTAATTGAGAATCAGCAGCTTTGGCTTCGGATAGAGGTTCTCGCAGACCATCGCGATGTTGTCTATGAACTTCTGGTCGCAGCCGAGAGGGACCGATATCACGTTTGCACCGGCCAGCGCCACGGCGTAATTGTGGATTGGAAAGGCGGGGTCGGGGACGACCGCCGTATCGCCCGGGCCGAGCATCGCCAGACACAGGTGGCTGAATCCTTCCTTCGAGCCGATGCAGGCAAGTACCTCGGTGTCGGGGTCGAGCTCGACATTCCAGAGTTTGGCGTATTTGCTTACTATTTCTTTGCGCAGGCCCTTGATACCTCTCGATGCGCTGTAGCGGTGGTTGCGCGGGTCCTTGGCGGCCTCGCATAATTTATCTATCGCGACTTGCGGAGCGGCGTCGGAGGGGTTGCCCATACCCAAGTCGATGATGTCAACGCCCGCCTGGCGCTTGGCGAGTTTGAGCGCGTTCAGCCGCCCGAACAGATAGGGCGGCAGGCGCGTTATCCTCTGTGCCGGCTGAATCTTAAATTCCGCCATAATTTCTCTCGTAAACTCGAAAAGCCTTGACCTTAATACAATCGGACAGTCTACAGGCGCAAAATGAATTTTCAAACTTTTTATGGGCTAAAGGCCTCGTTTGCAACGGCGTCCTTGTTGTGCTGCGAAACCGACGATTTCGTGGTTTTGCCTTGATTTTTGCGTTAAGATTCTGTAGAGTGACCTTTTCAGGATAATGAGTAGATGAAGGGGAGAAGGCCCGTTTTTTTGAGGGTTTTGCCCCTTAAACAGTAAGTTGTGTTATTCAGCAAGTATCTGGAGGAGTGTTATGATGCGCATTCGAGCGGCGTGTTTGGCCTGGCTTGTTTTTATACTTGGTCTTTGTGCAGACACAACATGTGCGATAACGGTGGTGAATCCGGGTTTCGAAGACCCGCCGGGAGGCAAGCAGTCGGGGGTTGTGCCGACGGGCTGGAGCGTCGACGGCAGTGACTTCGGCATTGAGGGGGTCAGCTGCGAGGGCTTGCAGAGTCTTTTCTTAGGCAAGAACAATTCGGGATATCAACTGACGGACCATACCATAACAGCCGGCGATGAATACACACTCACGTTCGATGCATTTAAGACCTGGTCTGACCCATCGCTGTCGGCGACGGCGACTTTCGAAGGGCGGCTGTATTACGAGCAAGGCGCCGGTCGCGTTGAAATCGCCTCGGTGGCGGGCAGTGATTCCGCCAGGGACTGTGACGAATATCAACTGTCTTATGCGGTGCAGCCGGGTGACCCGTTTATAGGTAAGAAATTGGGTGTTCTTTTCATTAACACCTCGACCTACAGTGGAGGTATCTGGGTGGGCTTCGATAACGTGGGGCTCGACGTAAACAATCCTTTATTGGCGGTGAATCCCAATCCAGCCGACGGCAGCGTAAACATTGCATATGATGTGGTCTTAAGCTGGACGCCGGGGCCTAACGCAAGCTCGCACGATGTTTACTTCGGGACCGATTTTAACTCGGTCAGCGATGCCACTACCACTTCCGGAGAATATATGCTGAGCCAGGATGCCAACAGCTATGATACCAATGATTATGACCCATGCGGCCTCGAATTCTCTAAGGATTACTACTGGCGGATTGACGGTGTGAATGGTCCCGACAGCTATAAAGGGGATGTCTGGAGCTTTACCGTCAGGGGGGCGGCCGATTTTACCTGTGATGGGATGGCCAACGCACATGACCTTAAGGTGCTTGCTGACGACTGGCTCAACAGCGGTCCCGGTATCATAGCCGAGGCGTACAGGGACAATAAGGTTGACTTCAAGGACTATTCAATCCTTGCGGATACGTGGCACTGGGGACGGTACTACGTCGACAGCAACGACGGTAACGACAACAACAGCGGCACGAGTCCTGAGCAGGCATGGAAGAGCCTTGCCCCAGTTAACAGCATGACTTTTATGCCGGGTAACAAGATTCTTTTCAAGGCGGGGACCACTTATACCGGCCAACTCAAACCGCAGGGCTCGGGCGCAGAGGGTAGCCCAATTGTCATCAATATGTACGGCGACGGTAACAAGCCGCGCATCGACGGTGAAGGGCT
>CP070830.1:334594-340644 GCA_020344865.1 Planctomycetota bacterium | reverse complement strand
GTTAATCTCCGAGTTGTAAGCAACCACAGATTTTTTACCTGTTTAGAAACTAACAACTATCTTCTCACCTCCTTCGCTGGGTTTGAGGAACGTACAAACGAACCCAGCACGAAAGTAACCACGGCCCCGCCGTGATGAATATAACAGGATGAACAATGACGCTGATGAGTAAATTTAGGTTTTTGGTTTTGCTGCTTGTCGCGGTACTGCTTGCGCAGAACGCCCGAGCGGTCGTTGTTGATTTTGAGGACTTGGCGCACGGGACCATTTACAACGTCGGCGACAGCTTCACCACATCAGGTGTCGTCGTCACCGCCGAGCAGTTCCAGCAGTCAGACAGTACTTGGTATGCCGGCGGTCAAGCAACGGTTCAGAGCGATGCCAACGCCGGCGGCTCAGGCTACGAAATCCACACCAACAACATCAACCTCAGCTTCGACTTCGGCTCATCCTGCGACGGCGTCTCACTGATGTATGCCGACCTTGGCGGTAACATCAACCTCGAAATCAACGGCAGTCTGGCTAATGTCGACAACTTCAACCTCCTACCCCCAACTCTTGGCGGAGCGTCCATCTTCACCACTCCGGGCGACACCGGCGCGCTCTTTGTCATCGGTGTCGTCGGTGACATCAATTCGTTCAAGATTGGCGGCCAGGAACTCTACATAGACAATATCGTGGCGTCCGTCGTCCCGGAGCCGGCGACCGTTGCCCTGCTTGGTGCCGGGGCCTTGTCGCTCGCAATCCGCAGAAGGCGTAAGTTACGCAAGGATTACCTATGAGAACAATACCACTGACAGCCAAACACGCACGCGACATCGCGAGCCTTCATATTCAAGGCATTAACACCGGATTTATCAGCTCGCTCGGAATCGATTTTGTTACGGCCCTGTACGAGGCAATCGCCAAAAGCACATCGAGCTTCGGATATGCCGTGGAGGATAACGACAAAGTGCTGGGCTTTGTGACCTTTACCACGAATCTCAACAGACTCTACAAATCAATCATAGCGACAAAGGGCTGGCGGTTCGCCCTGCTTCTGGCCGGCAAAATGTTCTCGCTTGAGAAAATAAAAAAGGTCTTCGAGACACTGTTTTATCCCAGCAGAATAAAAAAGCAGATGGATGTGCCGGCCGCAGAGCTGCTTTCAATCGCCATTAATCCCGAAACATGCCGCCGGGGGCTGGCAACGCAATTGGTAAAAAAAGGCTTCGAGTACTGTCAGAAGATGGGGCTCGACAGAGTCAAGGTCCTCGTCGCGGCGGATAACGAACCCGCAAATAAACTCTACCGCAAATGCGGGTTCAGGCTCGTCGGGCAAATTGATAATCATGGAATTACAAGCAATATCTACGAGGCCAAGACCAGCGCCGCACTGAGCGAAAACCTCTCCGATGATAAGACCTCGAGAACTTCTCTGTCGCCCGACTTTACTCAGAGAAGCCAGCCGGCCGTGCCGATGCCGGAGCCCGTCACCGGTACCGTACTTGGTGCTGGCAGCTTGATAACCATTAACCGCAGGAGGCGGTCGGTCCGCAAAAGACGCTCCGCCTAAGCGCCCTTGCAGACCAGAATACGCCAAAGCAAGTTTTAGTTGAAGAAAGGTAAAAAATGAGAGTGATGATGAGAAAAAACGGATTTCTTGGCCTGTCTGTCATCATACTATTATTGGTGCAAAGCGCCTCTGCTACGCTGACGAGCTCGTACTATGACGGCAGCACTTACTATAACACAGAAGACGGCCTTACCGGCCGCATTGATTTTGCCGTCTACGATGACCGGGAAGAATACGAAACAGTCACCGGCAACGACGCGCCCGGAACGGGCCACTACATTTATGCCTATCAGATATTCCACAAGAGCGGCTTCTTTAATCCGCCGGTTTCGCTTTTTGCCATACCGGGTATCGGAGGAGCACCCGTAGATGGCATCGACTCACACGACGACCTGGCTTTTGGAATCCAGCCGAGCAGCCAGGAATTCACTACTGAATCGGGGGCTGTTTGGCATTTTCTGGAAGATGATCAAGGCACCTTATTGGCCGGCTACCACTCGTGGCTTCTGGTCTTTAGCAGCGACTCTGATTGGGTCAAGGGTTCGTATGAGATACAACCTCCCGACTCATGGGTTCCCGGCCCGGTTGATGGTCCCTATACTCCCGAACCGGCCACGATAACACTGCTCGGCATCGGCGGGCTGTTCGCTATTATCAGAAGAAAAAGGTCTGCTAAATAGCGCAGATTTATTTGATTTGTTGCACTTTACCATAGGACTGGGGGATGTTGAAGAGACGTAGTTCAATTTCGGTCGGAGGGCGCCTGGCAACAATATCGGTGGCTTTCCTTTTGTGCGCCGTGCTGCAGCCGGCATTCGGCCAGATGACCGAGTCTGCCCTTTTGCTTCAACAATCACCCGCAGACGGCGGCATAGTCGCTCCTGGCGTGGGAGTCCATCGTCTCCAGCTCGGCAGCGAGGTTACCTTGACAGCGATTGCAAAGCCCGGCTATCAATTCGTCTACTGGATGGGTGATGTCAGCGACCCCGCCGCAAACAGCACCACCGTATATCTCGACGGCCCGAAAATTGTAATCGCCGTCTTTGAGCAGGCCGAATTCGAGTTCTTGGCCGTGGAGGCGGCCTCACGTATCAGACCCGGCGGCGGCCTGTTTCGTAGTTTCTCCCAGCCCGCGCAGACCGGTTTCGGTGGACCCGGCGGCAGAAGGTTCAGTGGCCCCAGATGGCCAATAAACGGCGACAATGGCGACAACGGCGATGATGAGCCGGGTGAGGAATTCCCCGTCCCCGAAGGCGAAGACTTTCCCGTTCCCGAGGTGCCGGAGCCGGCGACAGTACTGCTGCTCGGTTTAGGCAGCTTGGTATTACTCAGGAAGCGCCGAGCGTAGCAGAAAAAATGCCATCATTGAAATTGTGCCCCCCTTGTCTTTAGCAGATGCCTTGGCGATGCTAAAGAAAGGCCAGAAGGTAATTTCACCTTCTGGCTTCTTTAATGGCTCCAACCATCATTATCACGTACTGTCAGAGCCCTTGTAATCGCTGATTTCGGCTCTTCTGATTAAAACCTGTATATCCGCTTATATTCCTTCATCAGATGTTTCACGTGGTCAAGATTGCCTTCCTCTTTTAACCGGTCCAATCGGTCAAAAAAATCCTGCTGAACCGCTGGAACGTGGTCTAACACTGTGCCTATCATATATTCGACAAAATCAACTTCGTTGGTTTTCAAGTACAACCCATGAAACAATTTGACAACCCATCGCTTGAACATGGTAGGATTCGCTCTGAAGCCGAATTTCGTAGGATTCGCTCCCCATACCCTGTATAGGTCAACGACGTACTTCGCACCGTAGATTTTGGTGGTAATTTCGCCCGCTTTCAACAATTGGCGCCCCGGAAGCTTACCGTTCTCGAATCTCAAAGTATACTCCAGCAGGTTTGTATACTTCAATCTGTCGTTTATACGTCGCAGAGCCCTTTTAGATGAACCACTCTTTTTCTTCTGAGTTTGAACCATTTTACCTGCCGGTTGTAATTACACACTAATGCGGTGACTGTATAAGAAAACCTGAAAAAGTCAAGCCTTGATTTGATAATTCTTTGCCTCCCGCCGCCCCCCGCTCACTGACCGTGCCAGATTTTCACCACCACAGACCTCTCATGATTTCCTGAACACCGCCACAATGTTTTCGACCTCTACTACGAAAAGGCGATTGTCACCCTCGAAGTCGACCGGTATGGCCCCTTTGGGATTGAACAGCACCTTATCGTATTGCCGCAGCGGCAGTTCCGGCGTGCTCTCAACCTCTGCCGAGATTGCCACGATTCGCCCTGTTATCGTCGGAATCTCTATATTGTCCGGCAGCTTGATTCCACCCTTGGTCTCTTTCTTGTCCTCGTCCTTGCGGATGAGGATACGCTTGCCTATCGGCTCGACCGTTTCAAGCGGCTTCGTTTCAATTTGCTCTTTCTTGCCCATTTTGCACCGGTCTCCGCAAACAACTTACGCCTATTATACCAATATTACTACCCCCGGCAAACCAATTTTGTTTGACACTTTTCAATTACTGTGAGTTTATTGAGCTGCTGATATGGCGTCTGTACCGGCCGAAAGACCATCGTCATTGCGCCGGCCGCCCTCTTACTTTTTTGGCCTTCTTCCTGCCCAGAAGCAAATCCGCCTGTTCCCACGTCTCGGGCGGCCATTGACCGGCCTCTTGCAGTTTCTTTAGCTTCTCAAGCTCTTTGTGGCTGATAATCGTCCGGCACTTCGGAAACTTGTTACACCCCAAAAACGGCCCGCGTTTGCCCTGCCTGATTACCAGCTCGCCCTCTTTGCACTTGTAACATTTCACCCCCGTCGGCTCGGCCGGCGGCGCAGGAGGCAGCACGTTGCCCTCCTTGTCCAGTTTAAGGGTCGTCTTGCAGTTTGGATAGTCACTGCAGCCTAAGAACGGGCCAAACCGTCCGCTTTTATTCACCATCGCCTTGCCGCACTTCGGGCATTTGTGCTCACTTACCGTCTCTTCAATCATCTTGCCTTCCTTATCGCACGGGCAGCCGAATTTGCACTTCGGGTACGCCGAGCAGCTCAGGAACCTGCCGTTTTTCCCGAACCGGTAAACCATCGGCTTGGCGCACTTGGGACACGTATATTCGCTCGGCGTGACCTCCGCCTTGGCGTGTTTCATCTGCTTGGTCGCGGTATCAAGACTCTTTTTAAACGGCCCGTAAAACTCCTTCAAAACACCGAGCCAGTCTAAGTGCTGCTCCTCAATCTTGTCTAATTGTTCCTCCATATACCGCGTAAACGCAATATCCATTATCTTGGGGAAGTACTCATTGAGTTTGTCCGTGACCACCTCGCCCAAATCCGTCGCAAAGAACCTCTTCTGCGTCTGCTCGACGTAACCGCGGTCCTGTATCGTGCTGATAATACTCGCGTAGGTACTCGGTCGCCCGATGCCCTCTTTCTCCAGCGCCTTCACCAAAGACGCCTCGCTGTATCGCGCGGGCCCCTTGGTGAAATGCTGCTCGGCCTTTATATCGACCGCCGCCACGTTCTGTCCCGCCTTCATCGCAGGAAGCTGCTGTCCGTTTGACGTCGTCGGCCAGATTTTACTGTATCCGTCAAAGATAAGTACACGCCCGCTCGCTTTATACAAGCACGCGCCTGCCGATGTCTCGGCAACTATTTCCAGATTTGTCACGTCCCATCTGGCCGGCTTCATCTGGCACGCTATGAAACGTCTCCATATCAAATCGTACAGCTTGAACTGCTCGTTGCTGAGAAATGATTTGATATCCGCCGGCGTCAGGTCAACGTCCGTCGGCCGAATCGCCTCGTGCGCCTGCTGAGCGCCTTTCTTCGCCGCATAAACACGCGCCTTCTCCGGCAGATAATCCTCCCCGATGTGCCTGCCTATATAATTCCGCGCTTCCCCTGTCGCCTCGCTCGAAAGGTGCGTACTGTCCGTCCGCATATAGGTAATAAGACCCAGAAAGCCCATCGAACCTACATCGATACCTTCGTACAGTTGCTGGGCTACACGCATGGTCCTTTTCGTCGCAAAGCCCAGCTGGCTCGCCGCCACCTGCTGCAGCGTCGAAGTAATAAACGGCGGCGAAGGCTGCGAAACAGATTCCTTCCTCTGTACGTCGGCCACCTTGAACTCCGCGCCCTTCAGTGCGTTGAATATCCTCTCCGCCTCCTTTTGCTCGGACGACTCGAACTTCTCGTCACCCACCTTCGCTAATTCTGCCTTGAACGCGTTGTGTTTCGCAAGCCACTTGTTCTGCTTGGCTACTGTTGGTGGTTTGTCCTGCTCTGTTTTCGGTGTGACGAACTCGAGCCATTCGTCACTATAATCACTCTGCAAATCGGTCGTAAAGACCGCCGGAATAAGCCAGTACTCCTCCGCCTTAAAATCCCGTATCTCCCGCTCCCTCTCGACGACTATCTTAACCGCAACCGACTGAACCCGCCCGGCCGAAAGTCCCCTCGCCACCTTCTTCCATAACAGCGGGCTTATCTG
>CP070830.1:329068-334494 GCA_020344865.1 Planctomycetota bacterium | reverse complement strand
GGGTCGAAACGGGTAAAGTACTTCAGTATCTCCTGAAAAGCGGGCACCGTCAGATTAAGCCGCACGTCAGCCTCGGTGTCCGTATCGGTCCAAGTCCTGCCATAGACGTCCTCGCGGAAAAGCTTCCCTATCTCGCCGACATTTGTAAACTTCTTATCTGCAGGGTGGGCCTGAATATAAATAGAATCGGTCGTTTCATAGTTGTTGTCCTCGCCGAGAGTAGGCGTAGTATATGCCCCACCGGACCACAAACGCCTTATGCACTTGTGCAATTGGATTTCCCTCTGGATGGCAAAAGGAGTCCCATCTCTCGCTATCAGCCAGCCGTCAATCGACTGCTCGGGCACCTCTATCGAATCAACCGTCATCCATGGCCCGCTGTCACCGCCCGTACGACGCTCAAGGGATATGATACTGCCCTCGTCAAACATTGCATTGTAGGTGTTGGGCTTATCGAAAGACGAAGCGTCGGAATCCACGTCCAGCTCCACCAAGGGGTTGTGCCATCGGATTACATGGAAGTTTGCATCGTCCGCCCAGTCAATGTCAACGGTTTCATTGCCCGGAATGCCCGTCCCACTGTTGTCGATGAAAAGCCGCCACTGGTTGCTGCTGTCAGGCTCTGCATCTTCGGGGTAAGGCTTATATAATTCCACCGCATACGACCTGTACGTATCGGATCCAACGGGCCCGGTGCCGGTCTCGGTTTTTAGAAACCTGTGAGCCACTTCAGATATATAAATGCAGGGACTCTCGAAGCCGTGATATGTCTTGCCTTTCACTGTGTATGTAGTAATTTCCGGCTTATTCGGCCCGTCGCGATAATCAACGAGGTTGACGGCCAGCTGCGCAGCTATATCGTTCGCATCCGCAAAATTAGCGTCGTCAAGGGCGACTTTTATTGTCTCGTATACATCCTTAACATTAGCGTCGTTGATATTGAGCATCTTAGCTCCATCCGGGTCTATAATCCGGTCCATATTGCTGGTCGTGGCAATATGGCGATAGTCGTAATCATCAACGTCCGAAGAACTGTTGTTAGCGTACCAAAACCAGTCATTGGCATCATCAATATCGTGGTCATCAGCTTCATTGCGGGGAACGTAAGGTGCCCAGTCAAACGCTTTTGTCCAAAGATTACTGATTCGTGTATCAATCGACGTCTTATTAATTATGTATCGACTTCGCAACTTTAACTCATCGGAGATATCGAAAGGGGTCCACAATCCATCGGGTTTCTCTATTCGCGAAACAACTTCGTCCATATATCTGTCGAGGTCCCAGGTTTCGCGGCCCTCTCTCATCCTATGCAAGTTGCTAAACGGCTCGGTTACCCCGCGTCTCAAGGCAGCCAGATTTATCTGGGACAGGCTTGAGCCGTCTACCCTTTCTATACTTGCGCTCGGGTCGAAGTCATGCGCCGTGTTGACGTTTATCATCCCGCCGTTGTCGATTACCCTGACGGCGGCGTAAATCCGTTTGCCCTTCGCCGACGTCATATCTTCGAGCTCAATCCACTTCGAATCTGCAACACCGTCGCCGTCCGCGTCGGCCGGCTCATCCTCATATACATCCGAGGAATCCTGATAGTCGTGTATAATTTCGGCATCCAGTTCCTGGTTGACAAACTTGTCGTATACATCGCTTATCTGCCGCCATCTGTAAGTAGTCCCATCGTCATACGGCTCAAGGCTCGCCAGCCACCTGTCGTTGCCGCCGGGATAGTCGTAGTAATCATCGCCTTTTGGCATGTCGGGCACGTCCAGAGCCAGTTCCCGCGATATCCTCGCAATAAGCGCTTCAACAGCAGAATCCAGGTCCCTGTGCTCAGCTATGGCTGAGGTCGCGATTTTGTCCACCCGGGCGGCCATAAGGAATATCGTGCCTACAATAGCAAGCAGGCTCGTCAAAACCACCGCTAAGATAAGCGCCGAGCCGGCCGAAAACGTCTTCTTAATAATCTTCCTTTTACCCATTTTCCTTTTTCCCATCTAACCGCCCAGGTAAACAATATGGGTGAACTCTCTACCCCTCTCGCCGTCCTCGTTTATTATGCCCTTCGAATCATATAGCCTGAATGTGAACTTAAGTGCCTTCGGATAGAAACTGCTTTCGAAAGTCTCTGCAGTGTCATACTTAACGTCGCCATCTTCGATGAATTCCCAACGAAAGATGAACGATGTCCCCGGCACATTAAATAGAACACCGAACTTGTCGCCCATCCACCTGAAATGCGGAGATTTACTGCCGTCACCTGCCGGGTCTTCGCTCGGGAACCATAAAAACCGCTCTTCACTGTCGTCCCAATACGCCCACTGTATGGCGAAACTTCCAACACCCTCGCACATTAACTTATGAAAGGTTATTTGAGGGTCGTCCATATCAATCCAAGGACGCTCATCAAAACATACCTCCACTATCGTGTCGTATTCATTCGCCTCCACGGTCTTCCATTCTGCCAATGACAAGCTGTCGTGTTCATACCACTCATTTCTGTCAAAATCAAAGTTGCTCATGCTCTCAGCCGGCCAGTTCTCCGCCCCTTCGTCAGCAGTTAATATATGCTGTCGCCTTGCGAGCATTCTGTCCTGCTCATCCATATCTTCCGGGTCCTCGCTGTTGCCTGCGGTCCCGATTTGTGCTTGGCCGTAATGGATTCTCGCAACATTTCCGCTTATGGTCCTATAGCCATCCTCCCAGTCAGGCTCTCTGTCATTGTACAATTGTATTGATTGAAAATCACCGTTGGCAAAGAACATAATCTGGTCGTACCGATTTGGGTCGTTCGGCTCTTGACGCTCGAACCATATTAGTAGCGGCGCATCTGTCTGTATCCCCGCAAAATCGGTATTTAGCTGGTCGGTAATCGCGCGCAGATTCCGCATAATCTCGGCGTTCGCCTTGGCCGTGCGGTGCGACTCTATACTCACATTGAATATCACCCCCGCGAATGAAAGCACCATAGATAGTAGCGCGACCGCAACTACAAGCTCGATTAATGTAAATCCTTTTTTCATCTTCAGAACGCCTAAAACGACATCGTCCTTTGATACACTGCTATACACGGATTTCGACCACCGCCGACCGGCGGCGGAACCACCCAAACTATTCTCGGCGAATCTCCAGGTGGGGTATCATCCCAATCCTTGTCAAGCAGAATCGTATCAGGCTCATCGGCGTAACGCTCTAATACCCGGTAAATCCGCCCGGTTCTGTCGTCGACAATTATGCTGCCGTCATTGATAAACCGTTCATCACCCGATGCACCCGGACGCGGACGTATGCGAAGTGTGTCTTTTGCTCCAGCATCTTCAACACCAACTTTAACGGGCCTCGGCCAACTAATTTCACCTCTACCTTCTGGGGGTTCGGGATATTTGAGGTTGCGCCCGACCTTCCTGCACACAAAGACCGTTACCTGTACGTCCGGATTGGGATTAGAGATGGGATGGTACTCTGTAGTGACCCTGCACAGCGCCCACCAGCAATAACGCTTCTCTGAGATGTCGGTGCCGGCCGAAGGGTACGTAAACTCATTCGGGTCAATCTCTTCCGCCGCAGGGAATATATCCTCGAACTCTACAGACCTATATGGTCCAAGCTCGTCTGTATGCAACTTGCTTAGGTCAATTAATCTACTGGGATTGCCGACCGCGTAGAGTCTTATTTTCGCGAACGCCTCGTCCGCCACTATCGCCGCCTTCGTCTGCTCGATGGCGATGGTCGTATAGTGGATGCCGACGGGAAATACGCCCGCTATGAAAATCATACCGACCGCCAGTACACCCACCGAAAGCAATACCTCGGTAAGTGAAAAACCACGATTTTTCAGTTTCAAGCCCATCTTTTTATCTGTGAACTATGAATAACGAACCAACAGCTAACTTCACTTATTTATCAACGTGCCTGTGTAGGGATTTATATAAATCATCGATTTTTCCAAATCGACCAGGTATTCCGCGCGCCGCCAGGCAGTTGCGCTTCTCAGGACATCTTTGAATTCGTCCCTGTCATAAATAACAAAACTGTTTCGGCCGCATTCCGGCCCCAGACCAAGGTCGGGTGGCGACTCCTTGAAATAATCATCCTGAACGAACATCCCGATACTATTATCACGAATATTATCTTCGCCGTTGAAAACGCTGTCCATTGAGTCCAGCTTTGTCCTCGGCTGCCTGATACCATCTCTATTGCTTGTTTCCACGACATGTTTAACCAGCTTGCCCGACGGTGAAAAGACAATCGAAAAAGATGTCGTATCTATCAATTCCCTTTCGTCATCTATGTCGCTGCTAGACTTAATACGCTCGTCTTTGCACACGACGTTGGGCCTACTGCCGCTCCTTTCGACGACGATTAAATCCATCACTCCTACAGAATCGGGCAGCTTTATCGGCTCGATGCCCTCAATCGCCCGAAAGCCGTTGGCCAGCTTGGTATTGGGCTGGTCGTGTATTATGAAAATCATGTACTGGGCCGCCTCCAGCGGGTCTCTCGGATGGTAGGCCTTCTGGAACCTGATACCGACATAATGCTGCTCTCTCGCGGCGATTGCCCTCGCCGAGGCCAGTGCCGCGCTTATCAGGGTCCTTGCGCCCCCCTCTGACTCGAACGAGCTGATAAACGTGCGGATGGCCGGCAGCCCGAAAACAACAAGCAGGGCCACAGCCGCGACGACGACCGTCATCTCGGTCAGCGTTACAGCGGATTGTCTCGACCTTGCTCTCATTTTTTTCGCCACAGCGCCTTAAATAAACCGGCGTTACTTTTTATTTGTTATATCATCACTATTACCGAAGATTCCGTCCGGTCCGGCCGACGTAATCAACGGAAAATTCCTCTTGCTTTTCTCTCTCTTGCCATCATTAAATGTCTCGTTCTCATCGTAATAGTCATACCGCAGCGCCCTGCCCCACGGGTCGATAACCCGCAGCAGCGGGGAAATTCTGTTGTCGACCTCAATCTGCAAATCGCCGCCCCTGGCGTCCTTGTTGGTTATCAGCGACTTGACTATTCCGCCCTTGTCCGGCCGGTGAATCTTATCCAGAGTCGCCCGGCACGATGGGACCCTGCTCAGCAGAAAATACATCACCTCGCTTCCTGAATACTCATCCTTATGGTCGCCTTCGATAACCGAAACTGACACATCCAACACTTCCCTCAACTCCTCTTCAAGCCGCTCCTGCGAAAAATCATTGCAGTCTATCGGAAACTTCAGACCGGCATAAAAATCCCTCTCATCATCATCGTTGAAAGCCTCGAGGTCGTACTCATATCCGTACTCCGCGAACTCCTCCAGCGCGACATCGAGAAGCTCGAAGGTCTCTCCCATAAGCCGCTCTTTGCTTTGGCTGTCGATGCGGGAGGCGATACCTATCACCATCGTGGTCAAAATGGCAATCACCGCCACCACAATAATCATCTCC
>CP070830.1:317904-328968 GCA_020344865.1 Planctomycetota bacterium | reverse complement strand
ATAGGACACCTGCAAAGCACGGCATCGCCGAAAGAAAGAGCAAAGCCGCAATCACGGGCCTTACCCTCTTCCTCCAGACACCAGACGTAATCGTCCAGTCCTTCGTCTCTCACCCTGCCCAGCTTCTCGAAGCCCGTCTTGTAGCACTCAAAGTCCTTGGCGCACTCCATACCGGCCATTATGTGTTCGACTTGTCCTGTATCTACTCGCTCCATCTAACCGCTACCTCTCTAAAACGTCAAATAGCGGTACCGCCACCCCTCCCTATCTGTCATTATTTAAAAAACCACTGCTGATGGTCCGCTGACACACACGCTTTTTCAAAAAGCAATTTTAAATCCGCTGCCGTGATAAAGTCAATAATTTTTCCGCAAATCCGAAAAAATTTTTCTGACCGTCACGCCCTGTTACTGCCTAAATTCTCCCCCCGCTTGCCCAGACTACGCATCTTGCCTCCCTTCAGAACCTTGCTACTATAAAAATCTCCCACCAAAATACAAGCACCGCTGGGTCCGCCCGCAACGGTATTCTCCTTCACACGAAAGCCCTCACTCCCCATCTCATATATTCGGCAACTACGCACCCAGCTTCTTCGCCAAATACAAACGAACCGGGCACTTACAAAGCATCCCCTCTCCGAAAGAAAGCGAATAATCGCACCCGCGAGCCGTTACAGGGTTCTCCAAACACCATATATAACCCTCTAATCCGCCGTCTTTCGCCTTGCACACCTTCTTAAAACCCGATTTGTAGCACGAAAAATCCTTCGTGCATTCCATCTGCGCAATTATTTGCCGGATTTCCTTACTGTTCACCTGCTCCATGCCACCACTCTTTACTGCAATACCACTTTTCGTCCTGCGCCGGTATATTACAGCATATTCCCCGCAGCATTTCTGTTAGTAGCAGCTACGAGATAGTACAAGCTGGAATGTATCCCATTTCCTCCTTTTTGTCAAGGCTTTTTTTCGCCGCCCGTCATTTTTTTCTCACAGCCTTTTTTCACCCAAAATCAAGCCCCGCCCCCCCTTTGGCCGTCTTCCTTTACAAAAAATGACTCCGCGACATGCCGATGCAGCCAAAAATCCACACCTCTACTCGTGTCGAAGCGCTACTATCGGGTCTACTTTCGCCGCTCGTACTGCTGGATATAGCCCGAACACGATTCCCACAGCGAAACTAATCACCAAAGGAAGCACTATACTGCTCACTGTAATCACCGTCGCCATCCCGGCAAAATACGTCACCAGAAACGGAACCAGCACACCAAGCCCGATGCCGATAAGCCCCCCGACTATCGAAAGAACAACCGTCTCTATCAGAAACTGGCTGACTATCTGCCGCCTCTTGGCCCCAATCGCCCGCCGTATGCCTATCTCCTGTGTACGTTCAGTCACCGATGCCAACATAATATTCATAATACCTATCCCGCCTACCAGCAGACTGATACCTGCAATCGACCCCAGCACAATATTAAACGTTCGCTTCGTCGCCTCCGCCTGACGCAGCAAAGCTAACGGCACGCTGACAAGGTAGTCCTTCTTCTTGTGGAAACGCTCCAGCATATCCTCAATCCCCTTCGCCGTAGGTTCCACATCATCAATCGAGCCGACCTGAACAATCATCTGGTGCAGCTCAACCATCTCCCGCTCCCTCGTCCCGGCCGTCATCCGAACCATTATGTCGCCGAAATAAGTACGAGCAACACTAATCGGAATATACACGTCAATCTGCTCGTCTGGTACCTGAATGTTACCCGCCTGACCACTCTCGCTCTTGACGATGCCAACCACCTCAAAATAATCGCCGCCTATCCGCAGAGACTGCCCTATCGTGCTTTCTGCCGCCAGAAGCTTCCTCGCGCCGAACTCGGTAAGCACCGCTACCGGAAGATTATCCTCTACATCCGAATCCAAAAGAACACGGCCCGCAAGAATCGGCCTGCGAACCAGCTCGAACCATTCCGCCGTCGTCCCCACTATACGCAACTCCAGCGCTCGCTCCCCAAGACGACCTTCTTTGCGTATAAGTTTTACCGGAGCCGTCTGCCTTATCGTGCCAAAACTCTCAACCACCCTGATATGGTCTTCATACGTCAGACCGTAGATGCTCATATGAGAATGCGTCGTGCTAGCTGCCTCATCATCAATCGATTTTATCGCGCTGACTATTATGTTGTTGCTGCCTAATTTGCGTATCTGGTCCAGTGCCTCTTTACTCGCGCCTTCTCCAACCGACAGCATCGCTATCACGCTGCCCACCCCGAAGACAATACCCAGCATCGTAAGAAAAGAACGAAGCTTGTGTAATAGCAGATTCTCAATACCAAGCGCTATGTTACGAATGACCTTGGCCTGTCTCATCCGTCACCCTCCACACGTTCCACACGACCGTCCAGCATATGCAGACTATGACCCGCATGTGATGCTATGTGAGACTCGTGTGTCACCATTATTATCGTCTTGCCCTGCTCATTAAGCTCGACCAGCAGCCGCAGAATCTGCTCCCCCGTCGCAGTGTCCAGATTGCCCGTAGGCTCGTCCGCAAAAATAATCTCAGGCTCGTTTGCTAATGCCCGAGCAATTGCTACACGCTGCATCTGCCCTCCCGACAGTTCCGTCGGATGATGATCAAGACGTTCTCCCAGACCGACTTCTTCTGCAAGTTCTTTCGCACGCTCGGCGCTGCGGTGAGCGTCCCAGCCCAAATAGTAAAGCGGCAGTTCAATATTCCGCTGGACCGTCAGCTGGGGAATCAGATTAAAGCTTTGAAATATAAAACCGAAAAGCCGCAGACGAAGCTCACTCAGAGAATCATCGTCCAGTGTGCTCACGTCCTGTCCCTCGAGAATATATCGGCCACTCGTCAAATGGTCCAGGCACCCCAGAACGTTCATCATCGTACTTTTCCCCGAACCGCTCGGCCCCATTATCGCCCAAAAACTACCCCGCTTAAAAGATAAAGTTACTCCTGCAAGAGCATTTACCGCCTGAGTACCCATCTGGTAAATCTTCCGCGCATCTTCCAGCTGCACTATCTTGCCGTCGCAACTGGACCCTGCCTCCGCACTCATTCACCTGCCCCTCGTCCTCGCGGCCGCCCTCTCCGCGTCCGTCCTTGACGTAGCTTCTCCTTCTCCTCATCGCTCATATTCTCAAACCTCTCCCGCATCTGCCGTCTCTCCTCATCGCTCATATTCTCGAATCTCTTCCGCATCTGCTGCATTTCCTCGGGGCCCCCCATTGTCCTGGGTCTGGCGCCCTCATCTTGGTCAGCCGATTCCGACCTACCAATAAGTTCCTCCTCACCGCCCGATGAGGCTACTTCTCTTGCCTCCTCAACAACGCCCGAACCCAGAGGAGGAGCAAGCAGAACAACCTCTCCTTCCTTCAGACCGCTCAATATCCTGATCATCCTGTTATTGTCAAGACCAACCGCCACCGTCCGCGGCTGAAAATCCCTCCCGTCCCACACATAAGCCGTAGGCTCGCCCGCGACGCGAATTACCGCCTGAACGGGTATGTACGTCGCGTCCTCATACTCCTCTATAATAATCTCCGCACTGCAGCTCATACCCGTACGAAGGTAATCGCCCTCACCGTCGAGGTAAATCTCAGCGTTATAAACCTTCAGGTCCGGATTCAGCCAAACCATCTGGGCATCAGGCAGCGGCGCTATCTTCGCAACACTCCCAGTAAACGTCCTGCCAGCTAAGGCGTCCACCGTTACCCTTACTGGCAGCCCGGCCCTCATCTTCTCCAGGCTCGACTCATGAATCTTCACCTCCGCCTTCACCGCCGACGCCGTCGGAAGGTATATAAGCTCTTCCCGTTCACGGACCTCACGCCCCTCGTCAAGAGGTTCGTCATTGCTTCGCCAGTGCCGCGTCTGCGCACTCGTCGCGTATATCACCAAACCGTCCGCCGGTGCATAAATCTTCGTCTTCTCTATCTGCTCCTCGTTCTTTTTAAGTTTGTCCTTCTGACGCTCAAACTCCGACTCCTTCGCCCTAAGGTCCGCCTCCGCCTGAACAACATCCGCCTTGGCCTTGCGATTCGTACGCTCCAGCGCCATCTCCGCCTGCCTGACATCACTTTCTTTCTGCGCCAGGTCCCGCGGGTGCTCAAAATCTTCTAACAAACGCAGTTTGTTCTCCGACAGTTCTAAGTCCAGTCTTCGCTTCTCAACGCTCAACTGGTCAATCTGCAGTTCAGTCCGCGAAATATACTCCTTCTCGAAAAGTTTCTCTGACCAGTCATGCTTCTCCTCAGCAACCTGTAGCTCCTCCTTGGCCAACGTAATCTCCGACTGCCTCTCTTTCAGTTTGTTCTGATATTCACCTTCCAGATATTTCTTCAAGTCCAGCTTCGCAAATTCAAGCGCCAGTTCCGCTTGGTCGATGTCGCTTCGCGCCTGGTTCTCCGTTACCGCCAGATTCTCGCGAGAACGAATGAATGCCGCCTCCGCATTCTGCACCACAATCTCCCGGTCAATCTTGTTGTCCAGCAACTGACTCGAATCCAGCTCAACCAAAAGCTCCCCCTTTTCTACTCTCGTCCCCTCATCTACCAGAAAAAGTATCGTCGTTCGCCCTTCCACCTCGCTTTTGAGAATTATCTGCTCCCGCGCCTGAATCGTCCCCGACTCGGTAACACTTATCCTAAGCGGTCCCCGCTTGACCACGAAGCTCGGCCGCTCACCCATCGACACCGCCCGCGAGCCCGAACCGTTAAAAGCTACAACCGCAATGCCTATCAGCACCACGCCGACGATTGCCGCCAGAATCCAAAGCTTGCTCCGCAAAAAATTAAATTTCGACTTATTAGTCTGCACTCTCAATCACCTGCGGCCTATACCCCGCCATAATAATCCCTTTTCACCAACCTAAATTAGAAAAGTCTCACCCCCAGGCCGCTTAACGCACTTGGATTAACGCCCTTTCCCTTGACCTGGGCCAAAAACCTGTATTTAACCATTATAGCAAAAAATAAACGCGCAAATCAAGCCCTTTCGCTTATCTTAGACGAAATATTCCCCCAACTTATTGCATAAAAGCGCAAAACCACCGCCTCCGTCTCTAAAAAGCCACAGGAAACGACTCCGTTTTGGGGGGGTATTTGTTAGAGGCTTTACCGGCCGCTATCCCAGATTATGCCCCTCGACCGGTTATAGACCCTGATGAGTACTACTCACCACTTATGACGGCTCACCAAACTATCAGCTCACACCGGCTTTCCGACGCTCGAGGACCTTTTCCACTTTATCTACCAGTTCCCCCAGTTCAAACGGCTTGGCAACATAATCCTCCACACCGCTGGCCTCCGCCCGAACGATATCCTCCTTCTGGTCGCGCACCGTCATCATTATAACCGCAATCTCCGCCCCTTCAGGATGCTTCCTCAAGGCCTCGAGCATCAAGAACCCGTCCATCACCGGCATATTCACGTCAAGAAGCACAATGTCCGGCCGCTCTCCAATCGCCTTCTCAAGACCTTCTTTCCCGTCACACGCTGTTAAAACCTCGTACTTATACATCTCCAGTCGGTCTTGGACCGTCCTCAGAATCTCCGGCTCATCCTCGACTATCAGTATCTTGGCCTTCCCCGACTTCTTCTTTCGTCCGAAAATACCTGACATAGCTGTTCTCCAAAGCCACCCCGAACAGTATCACTTTTCCAACTGACACTCTTATGCTCACATCGGACAATCCGACTTATAACTATAGCTTTTTTACCTTATTTTTCACCCTTTCCACCCGCACCCCCTCTCATTCCACACTTGCTTGTCCTGCCTGCCCTGAGCTTGTCGAAGGGAGCCTGCCGAAGTGGAATCTCCCTCTGTCATCCTGAGCGGAGCGGCCCTTAGGGCCGCACAGTCGAAGGATCTAGCCTACGCATTAAATTAAACTCACCCTATACGCTCTACGCTGCACGCTCTTCTTGTCTCTTGTCTTGGGTCTGGTGTCTAATGTCTTGTCTCTGATACGCTCACGATGCCGCCACCGATACCCGTCCGGCACCAAAACCTCCGCACTAGCCTCCGTCGCGTTCCCAGAATCGTCCACCGCCTCATAAGTTATCGTGTAAATCCTCCCTGCCCCACTTCCCGTCCGCTCTGCACGCAGATATATAGACCCGTCATCGGCTATTATAATATCGTTCTTCGTCCGCCCGTCACCCCTGCCATCATCTTCCTCGCTGCTCGTTACACCCACCAGCGACACCTGCACCTGCTCATCACAGTTATCACTCACCTCCCAGCTCACGTCAATCCTGACCATCCTGTGGTTCGGCGGCCAAAGTACATTCGGCTCTACAAACAAACTAAACTCCGGCGGCGTTACATCCTCAACCGTAATCACCACCTCATTGCTGTCATACGCCCCCGCCTTGTCCGTTACCTCTAAGACAATTAAATGCTCGCCCAAACCTAAATTGCACTCTATAACCTCTCCGCTGCCTAAGTAAATATCGCTGTTCGGCTCGCACGCGTCTATCACCTCATACCAGTCAAAATCATTTATATCATCGTTCGTCCCGGCCGTACTATCCTCATCACTCGAACACGAACCATCCAGCACAACCCTCCCCTCACAATTACTATCCGCCTCAACAAGCCTGTCACCTCCAACAACACACGAAACCGGCCCGGTATTAAAAATTCCGAATACATACGCCGAGCCTGAATTAGAGCCGTTGTCGTCATCGCTAAATGCCCCAACGATTACATACTCACCGTCAATCGAAACACTGCATCCAAAATAATCACCAATATGTCCATCCGAGGGTGTCAGTTTGACCTGCCCGCTCCAAGTCGTACCATCACGTTTGAATATATACGCCGAACCAGAAGAGGTATTTTGATGCGCCCCAATAATCACACAATCCCCGTCAATTGAAACACTCCGCCCAAAGTAATCATATTTGCACCCGTCCGAAGCAAGCAGCTTCGCCTGCTGGCTCCAGCTATTACCGTCACGTTTGAATATATATGCCGAGCCAGCGTCTGACACATTGTTGTAGTCATCGCCACAAGCTCCAACGATTGCATACTCCCCATCAATCGAAACTTCAGAACCGAAATAATCATTATGGTACCAGTCCGAGGCTTTCAGCTTTACCTGCTCACTCCAGACTTCTGCCTCACGCTTGAATATATAAGCTGATTCATCATTAGAACCAACTATAGCATAGTCGCCATCAATCGAAACATTAACCCCAAAATAATCGAAGGTGTACCCATCTGAAGCAAGCAGCTTGGTCTGCTGTGTCCAGGTCTCACCCTCACGTCTGAATATATACACCGAACCAGAGTCTGACCCTTTATCATCATCATGATAAGAACCAACAATTGCGTAATCACCATCAATCGAAACACTGTACCCAAAATTATCACCATCGGAACCGTCTGAAGGAATTAGCTTGGCCTGCTGGCTCCATATCTCACCTTCGTGCTTGAATATATATGCCGAGCCGGAATTAGACCCCTTGTCGTCATCCAAGTGTGCCCCAACGATCGCGTACTCACCGTCAATCGAAACACTATGTCCAAAATGATCATTTTTGTATCCATCCAAAGCAAGTAGCTTCCTCTGTTGATATTGAACCCTTAGCTCTAAACACGTGGTTTGTTTAATGCCACTGTTGGCATTCAAAAACGTCACATGATCGTTATAAACACCTGGCTCCAGATAATGGGCATGAGAATTAATGCAGACCTGAACCGTCACCGAAGCCCCGCTGGCTAGCGTCCCTGCATCAGGTGTGACATCAAACCAGTCTGCGGTCCAGTCCACATTCCAACTGATTGTGTTCGGGCCGGCATTTGTCAGAGTATGACTGATGCATTCCGGTGTAAATGGCCCGTAAACAGGGCCCGAGGATATTAAACGCCCCCAGGGCTCAATCTGGAGATCATCAATAATAAGGTACTGCGAAATTGTTATCCCAAAAGAATAATCGCCCAGTCCTGTCAGAATATCCTGAGCATTGCTTCCGTCTAGATTTGCCCGTTGTATCTTGTTGTTGGAGTAATCAGTCCAGTACATTTTACCAGCTGACAGATCCAGGGTGATTCCGTATGGACCGCCCGTGTTAATCAGAGTTTCAACATTGCTTCCGTCCAGGTTGGCACGTTGAATCCTGTCGTAACCACTGTCCGTCCAGTACATCTTACGGCCTGATAAATCAAGCGCAATACCACGAGGACTACTTAAACCTGTTACTAAATCTTCAAGGCTTGTCCCGTCAAGATTCGCTCGCTGGATCTTATCAGTACCATCATCCGTCCAGTAAATTTTGCCTGCAGACACGTCAAGGGCAATGTCGAATGGGTAGCTAAGTCCCGTGATAATATCCCTAATATTGCTACCGTCAACATTGGCCCGCCGAATCCTGTGGCCGTTGTATTCGGTCCAGTACATCGTACCTGCTATTACGTCCAGAGCAATGCCGCCGTATGGGTCAGTCAGTCCCGTGACAATATTCTCAACATTGCTACCATCCAGATTGGCCCGCTGAATATTGTCATAATAGTTATCGATCCAGTACATCTTGCCTGCGAATAGGTCAACGGTGATTCCCCTCGGGTCATACACACCTGTGGTGATAAGGTTCTCGATGTTAGTGCCATCCAGATTTGCCCGCTGAATCCTGTCGTAATCCCTGTCCGTCCAGTATATCTTTGTGGCCCGTACATCGGATACTAAGAAACCTCCAAGAATCCAGTAGATTAAAACCACTAAAATGACAAAAATACCGCTCTTACCGCTTGATTTAGCCCTTCTTTTAGCCTCCATTGTCATTCCTCTTTCCCTCTACCATAGGTGTTAATATTTCTTCATCACCCATCCCTGAGCCTCATTCCGAATTTCGCCCCATTATAACTCGAATCAGTCGCACACACAACCTCTTTTTATTTTTCCAAACCTCATTTACCCACAAACCACGCCGGTTTTTACTTTTTCACTATGGCTTTGCACTTTCCACTTTAACCTTTAAACTCCCGCGAGACACGATTCACCATCCACGAATGAATCAATCAAATCCGCACCCACTTTCACCCCGCCCGCCAGAACTCATTAACTACCGCTGGCTCAGCCACAGCAACTAAGCCGTCATTACTGACACCACCTGAAAGTGCCGTAGCGGACTGTTTTGCCTTGTGCGCTAAAGCCTAAGTGCAAAAATGCTCCGAAGGTATTCCGCATCAATACCTTATGCCTTCAGGCCTTTTACGACGTCCGATTCCAGCTTTTCGTTTGCTTTTAGCATCTCATCAAAGGTGAGCAGGCTGCCCTTGTAAGCGGCGTCACGCGCAAGAATCGATGCCAGATTGCTTCGTACACTGGGACCTACCGTTGTATTGGCGAACCGGCCCTTGGTTATATCGTCGTAAAACGCAGCGATATTGGCAGCGGTGCCTTCGGGATAGAGATTGCCCGTCTCGCCTCCTTTGTAAGGATTGCTTCCCTGGATAGAGACTTTGCCGCCGTAACGCGTATCAATCGCCCCGTCAAGTCCATACATCGTACAGCCAATATTACCGAAATGACCTCCATCGCACTGTTTGGCTATAAGGTTGACAAGAACATTATTCGGGAAACGGTATATTACGACAAAATAATCCCAAATATCTCCGTACTCATAATGTTTTCGTCCGCCTGAACCATGCGCGCTGACAGGGTCGGCATCCAGTATCCAGGTAGCGACGTCAATGGCGTGGATGGTTTGTTCGACGAGAATGTCGCCGGAGAGCACTTTGTCCAGTCCCCAAGCCTTAAGACGGGCTTCAGGGTCAGTGGGATTTTCCTTAAGAATGGGCTCAACGGGATTCCAACCATGCTTCCAGACGTCACCGCACTTGAAGGAAGCCTCACCACAGACCATACGGCCTATGTCGCCGTACTGGGCCCGCTTGACTGCCTCGCGATAGAACTCATTCGCCCGCGTCTGGAAGTCGACATAAAAGACGAGCTTCTTGGCGGCAGCCTTTTTGCAGCTTTCGCCAAAGAGTTAGCAGCCGGGCACGTCAACAGCCGCAGGCTTAGCCACCATTGCATGTACGCCGGCATCCACCGCATCCGCGGCCTGCTCAGGATGAAAATACGGCGGGCTCTCAATCGCCACCGCATCCACGCCCGAATCCAGAAGCTTCTTATAGCCCGACAGGGTCGCGTAGCGTCGGGATTTGTCCACTCCGAACTGCTCGCCAAGTTCGTCGACCCTGTCCTGGAAGTAGTCGGCGGCGGCGAATATCTCGTATCCGCCGTGCTTTTGGAACAAGTCGGTTATCCATTTTCCGCGCATGCCGCAGCCGATGATTCCGAGCTTTATCTTCGAGTTGGCCTGGGTGCCTCGTACGAGCGACGGCTTCATTAGCACAAAGGACGTAGCCGCCGCACCGGCGATAAAGTTGCGCCTCGAAATCTTCCCATCACCACGCTCGGTGGTTTTTTTCTTATCTTTCATAACCAGTACTCCTCAAGTAAACACAAGTTAATATGATACTTTTTTATTCTCACAAGCCGACAAGCAATTACAAGGTCCAGCCCTGGCGATACTGCCGGTGTATGTGGTCATTTGCCTCGGGCACGTTGGTGACCTTCATATTCGGGCCGTCCCAGTTCAGCTTCTCTCTTGTCAGACATGAACCCCAACCTCTATCCTTACCGGTCAGAATCGCAACGTTGCCCAGCAACGCTGTTTCGGTGACCAAACTCGCAAAGTCGAAATTCGAGCCCGTCGGCCCTCCGTTCTTGCACGCCTCGACAAACTCCTTATAGTGCCCGTCTGCTAACCGCGGCAGGGTCTTGTCCGGCCGCTTGTAAGCCCGCATCTTCGTCTCCGGTATCAGCCTAACGCTTTGGGCACCCCAGCCTTCGGCAAGTATCTTACCCTTGTCGCCGACAAAAATTATACCGTCTTCATCTGACAGCTTCCTGCCTTCTTCCAGCTCCTCCGGCCGAGCAGGCAGCATTCCGCCGTCATACCAGTGCAGCTTCAACGCAGGCATATCGCCCCGGGCCGGAAATTCGTAATGAACCAGCGAAGCCAGCGGATAGGT
>CP070830.1:314570-317804 GCA_020344865.1 Planctomycetota bacterium | reverse complement strand
CCGTCGCCTTGGTCGGAACAGCGGCTTCTATCTTCTGAATCTGGTCTGCCGGGATATCTACGGCCCCGGAAACAGCCGCGCCTTCTGTGCAGCCGTATAATGACAAGCAGAACGTCACAAACAATACGATATAGCTAAGATTTAATTTTTGATTCATTTTTGTTTTACCTCCTTCTTACAGGTGCCATGGTGCTCGCATGGCGCGTTTTAGCATTGTGTTTGCCTGTTCGTCGTCAGTAAACTTTTCTTTTTCGGGGTTCCAAGTGAGCTTGCGTTTCGTTCTGGTGGCGATATCGGCGAGCTGGCATACTATTTCAGAGCAAACCGCAGATTCGATTGGAGAGACAGGATTGCCTCGGCTCTTAACGCAGTCCAGAAAGTTCTGCTGGTGGTGACTGCTTACCGGCAGGTGTATCTGGTCGGGGCCGATCTCTGCAGTCAATAAAGATTTCGGGTGTGCATCTATACCTCCTCGATTTACAAAGACCCAGCCGTCAGCGCCTTCGAAGCGGACACCCTGGGGATTTTGATTGTTGTCGGTAAAGTCAAGGGTCGCGCCATTTGCGTACTTCATCTTTACATTCCAACTTGTCGCGCAGTCACACAAGCCTTCATCTGGAAAGACGCCCGTCCCTTCTGCTTCGACCGGGCCGGTAAGCTCGGTGCCGTTGCCCCACTGGGCGATATCGATGTGGTGGATTCCCCAGGCGGATATCCATCCGAGCGAGTAGTCGCTGATATGCCACCAGAGTTTTTCCCAGTCCGAACCCAGTGTTACCACGCGTTCTTTCATGTAGGGCGCCCAGGGAGCGGGTCCGAGCCACATCTCGTAATCAAGTCCAGCCGGAACGGGGACAACGGGGAAATTTCCGGTCTTGATACTGGGGGGCACGGCGGCTTTGATTGTATGAAGCTTTCCAACGTAGCCGTTTAAGGCCAACTCACAGGCAAAACGGAAGTTGCGGTCTGAGCGCTGCTGCGTTCCGAACTGAAAGACCCGGCCGTAGCGTTTTATTGCCTTGCGCAGGACCTGTGCCTGCTCGACACTTGTTCCTATGGGTTTTTCCAGATACATGTCTTTGCCTGTCCGGGCCGCCTCTAAAGCATGCAGGACGTGCCAGTGGTCGGTCGAGGCGATTAAGACGGCGTCGATGTCGGTACGCGCGCAGAGCTCGCGAAAGTCGTTATGCAATGCGCAGTCCGCCTTGCCGGTCCGTTCTTTTATTATTGCCAACGCGTCATCTCGCTGTGACTTTCTGCAGTCGCACAGTGCGACGACCTGCGCTTGCGGTAATTGGAGGAAGTTTTTCATCACAAACTGGCCCTGCTTACCGGTGCCGATACAGCCCATAACGATACGATTACTTGGCGCTACGGATCCGGCCTTGCCTAAAGCAGACGACGGCACAGCGTACGGAAATGACACTGCGGCGGCCGTAACTGTTGCTTTCTTGAGGAACTCTCGTCGGTTCAATGCTGGAGTCTTAATCATATACTTGTGCCTTTCTTATTTTTACTTAATTGTCTCAGTTATTTTTAACTAATTCCCAATGACCTCTCTGACCTGTCGGCTCGGCAAATAACCGATTCGCACGGCCTTGGCGCGGATGACGGTGCTAGGCTTTAGATGGATTGGTCGTGTGTAAATTAGCCAGCGTCCTTTTTCGCCGACGCGATATCCAATAGAAGCGCCCTCCGTGGCGCAATTAATCTTAACCTTCATTTTTCCATCCGACGCGGACACTGCCTCAATGGTCGGCGCGGCGGTCAGCGGTTGTTTTCCTCCCGGCCACATGCGTTCGATAAGCTCGTCCTCCGAAATCCTGCCGAGGTCGTTTGTATCTTCCATCCATTTTTCCAAGACGGCGCGCATTCGCTCAAGCACGTGCCTATATTGGGGTGAATCGGCGAGGTTGTTTATTTCGTAGGGGTCGGTCGCAATCTCGTAAAGTTCCTCGGGAGGTTTGGTTTCTCGGAAAAATAATTTCTGCGGACCTTTGAGCTTACCCTCTGCATTCAGGCGGCGCCATTCCTGCATGATGGGCATTTTTTCCATGTATGGTATCTGCTGTGCGTAGGGTCTTTCCGGCATGAAGTTGCGGATGTATCGGTAGCGTTTATCGCGGACGGAGCGGATAAAATCTTCGCCTGTCTGGTCCATTCGTTCACGGCCGCCGAATACGTACTTTCTCGGTTCGCCCTTCCGCGCGCCGAGAAACGCCCTTCCCTGCATATATGATGGTATTTCGACACCGGCGATGCTAAGTACGGTGGGACCGAGGTCAATAAGGTTGATAAGGTCGTGGCAGGTGCTGCCGGGCTTAACTTCACCCGGCCAGCGAACAATCAAAGGCACATGGAGGCCGGAATCGTAGGGCCAGCGCTTTCCGCGCGGTAGCCCCATCCCATGGTCGCTCCAGAAAAAGACAACCGTATTATCGGCAAGGCCGTCATCCTTGAGTTGCTTCAGGATGTCGCCGGCCTGCTTGTCCATTAGGCTGATTCTGTCATAGTATCTTGCCCAGTTTCTGCGGACGATGGGTGTATCGGGGTAATAAGGCGGAAGTTTTGCCTTATCGGGGTCGTGGGTCAATGGCTCGTCAATGTCCCAGCATTGTGATTCGTGGGTTACGGTAAGGTTTATGACGCTGAAAAACGGCATATCTTTCGGGCGGTTTCGCCAGTGAGCGCGGTTGCTGGACTCATCCCAGGCGGTGAAAGGCGGGCTAAACTGGTAATCAGTTTTGCTTTTATTGGTGCAGTAGTACCCGGCAGCGCGAAAATACTCGGTGAAGCACTTTACGTACGGGGCAGGAACGGCTTGATAGCCTTTCAGACTTGTTCGCATATGCATTGAGCCGATGGTGCTTGGGTACATCGCGGTAATGACGGCCGAGCGGGTCGGGGCGCACACGGGGTAAGGTACAAAGGCATTTGTGTAGCGACAGCCCTGTCTGGCAAGGCGGTCAAGTTTTGGCGTGTCGGCGTAGTCGTCGCCGTAGCAGCCAAGGTTGGGGCTGATGTCCTCACAGCTAATCCAGAGAATATTGAGGGGGGGCTTTTCGCAGGCTGTTGATGCCTGCCCGGAAATGCCCCTACATCCCGGTAGCACCACTGAGGCGGCTGTCAACATACCTACGGATTTTAGAAAGCCACGGCGATTGAGGTTCTTTGGGCTCACTGGGAAGCCTCCTCGAGCTTTACTAACTTGAGATATTGACAGCCAAGCCCCGG
>CP070830.1:311350-314470 GCA_020344865.1 Planctomycetota bacterium | reverse complement strand
TTTATCTTCCCCAATAAACTCTCAAGCAAGACTCTGTCCTTCTCAAAATCCTTACTTTCAAACAATCTATTAAAATGCTCCTCTCCACATAGATATCTCTCCCCGCAAAGGTACTCGTGAATCAATCGCACAATGTCCCTGCTCTTATGTAGGTCTAGCGTCGCTATCACCTCGTCTGTAAACTTCATTACAAGCCTCCCTAAAACATATATACACCACTTTTCTTAAACCAAAGAAGTTCCAGCCCGTTGATTGCCGCCCCGGGTGCCTGCCCATTGCATAGAATCCCACGGACTCTATTGCGGGCTTACCACTTCGCCGCTCTGCAAAACAACAAATTAAGAGCACAAACGACATGCTCCGCCAAGCCCAAATACTCTAATCCAATCCCGACAAACCTGCAACACAAAAATAAAAAAACTACTTTCAACCCTCTCCCACTTGCTCTGTTTCACAGTACCCAACACCTCAATCCCCGTCAATCCAATTCCTCATCAGTTTTACCACACTAACAGCCACCTTGGATGATTGCCAGTAACGACGCACCCTCCCAGCACAACTTCGCCTCTACGAGCTTCTTCAATTGTCTCCGGCGCTGGATACCCCTTACCATACCGAACGATTTTAGGGGGGCCAGGCACATTGATAAAAGATATGTCGAAGGGTTGAAGGGAACTTAACGTGTAAACAAACAAACACAGATATGCAAATAGATTCTTTCGATGCTTAAGCTTTTTCAGCCCCACTCCAAAAAATACAATTAATATCATAATCGCAACAACGCGAAACGAAAACATAGTCACTGCCGTCCCAATTCCTACACAGACGGAAGGTGCCAACCATCCGTCTACAAATTTTGCCACCGCTCTCTTTAGATGGTGGTTTTCCATCGACTTACCTCAATGCATCCGTCACTCTTCAATTTTACCAAATTATATCAACACCTTCCAGACCGTCAACCCCTTTTTCCACCCTCCCCGAAGCGCAGCGCAGACCCCGTGAGATGGCGCCAGCCTATCTCTCTGGGGCCGCCCTTCAACGTTCGACGTTCGACCTAACCCCCGGCCGGTCCCGGCCTAAAATAACTTGTTTTTTTCAACCGATTCTGGTAGCATAGACAAGTAAAACAGGAGAAGGATTCACCATGCCGACAGTGTTGGTGCTGTTTTAAGGAACTGTGGTCTGTTATGAACAACGATATTCGACAAATATGTGCTATAACCGCTGTAGTTTTATTTACTCTGCCGGCATATCTGTCGGCTGAATCTGTATCGGTGGATATGGCTCTAACGACCCCATCGCCAAACAACATCCTGCAAATGGAGGTCGAGGCTATCGTGGGTACGCCGAGCAGTGATGACGATTCCTCTGAACTCTCCGGCAATGCGTTGGCAGATTTGCAGGTGAACTTCGACCGGTTTACCTGCGAGGTCAACGATGTGACAGGATTGGAGTTTACGGGCGGTGCCATTGGCCTCGCCGAAGTCTCTTTCACCATACCTTTCGGCGTATTTGGCAATATCTACGTTGCCGGTACAGGCATTTCCGGCACTCTCGATACTCCTAATGCCCCCGGAGCTGTCTCCGGCTCAGCATTTGATGCGTCCAAACATAAGCTCATTCTTAACGGTGGCGCCTTGTATGGAGAAGGTACAGGAATTGTTGGCGGGCTTTTTGACCCCTTTACTATCGACCTCACCGAAGACCCCATTAACTCATCAAACCAGGGTACAGGTACCATCCTCATTTCCCTGCTCTCATCTGATGACCTTACCGCTACCTACCAGACCACCATAACGATGCCCGTATCTTTCACCAAACAAATATTTGCCAACCCTTCAGTAACTATCGATTTGTCCGGTGGAGGTACTCTTCAGGCGGATGGCCAGTTTACGCGTTGTACCCTTTGGGCCGACCTCACTGACGATTGTCGCGTAGACTGGTACGACCTTGCCGAGTTTTCCGACCAGTGGCTTGCTTACGATGAGTCTCTGCCCTGTCCTTTGACTGCCGACCTCACTGCTGACGATTGTTATGTGGATTTCTTTGACTTTGATATACTCGCCTACGAGTGGCAGCCGTGACCTCCTCACCTTCTATATTCGCCCGCTAAAAAGAAAAATCAATCATATTTGCAGGTGCTTTTACCCCACCCCCCCACTTTCCCAAAAATTTTTTACCCTCTTCAAAAAGCTGGTTTCCAGCATCGAGAATCCAGAATCCAGCATCGAGTATCGAGCATCTAGCATCCAGCATCGAGCCCATTTTCACCCCATACGCGCAAGTCTCTCTAATTATAGAGAGGCCCCTTTTCTGGGTTCGCTGGCCCCGTCAATGGGCCGCTTCGAAAAGTTAATAATCGAGTCACGAAACACGAGGCACGAGTCACAGTTCAACGAACTATGAACGATTTTCCAAAAAACTCGATTTCCCGAATAAAAACAAGGATTTGCCAGAAATCCAAGGCGAAAATCGGGGGAAATCGGGGGAAATCGGGGGATTTCGGGGGAAAACCGGGGGAAAAAAGGGGAAGAAAAAAGAAGACTCAAACTCTCAGTGCCCTCTGTGTACTCTGTGGCAAAAAGATGCTTTGTGCCGAACCAAAAAATGAAAAACAAAACCAATTTATTCCGCCTCCGCCGCATTCGTAACCGCAGTAATTACAAGAACTTACAACAAAAAACGAACAATGGACACTTGGCCAAAACAAACCCAATTTCTGCTGAGCAGAGTCGCCCCGACAGACTTAAACCTTTCTAAATTCTCTCAGCATATCCAGCAGGCTCTGCATGTCTTCCGGCAAGGGGGCCTCGAATTTCACCATTTTTTCACTTGTGGGGTGTTTGAATTCGAGCGTGTTGGCGTGAAGTGCTGGCCGGGCTATAATCGGGTCCTCCACGGCCGGTTTTGCGTCCTTCAACTGCCAGCCGTAAACCAGTTTTCCGCCGTACATATCATCCGCCACAATCGGATGCTTGATATATGAAAGGTGCACCCGTATCTGATGGGTTCGCCCCGTCTTTGGCGTCAGCTTCAACTGGGAAAACCCGCGAAACGCCTCTAGTACTTCGGAGAACGTAATCGCCTCCTTGCCTATCTCCGGCCGGATTGCGTATTTCT
>CP070830.1:307409-311250 GCA_020344865.1 Planctomycetota bacterium | reverse complement strand
GTGATACTTTAAATATTGAACTGACCGACGTATCGCCCGATGCCGAGACGCTCGAATTGGACAAAGTTTTGTTTGTAAGCGACGGCAAAGACATCAAAATCGGCACGCCTTATCTAAAAAGTGCGAGGGTTCTCGCGTCGTTTAAAACCACGGCCGAAAACGCAGTGGTTAAGGCCAAAAAGCTTTATCCAATGCACTTTCGAAGACGGAAAAACAGCAAGAGACGCATCGGCCATCGGCAAAAGTACCTCCAGCTGATAATTGATAAAATTGAGGTATAGAAGGCATTCACCTGTTTGGCACAAGCGGCAAAATCAGTCTGCGCCTGATATGATGCTTTGGGCATATTCCCGCCACTGAGCGGGACCGTTTTGCACGAAATAATCGAATGACTGGTCATCGACCAGCTTGCCCAATAGTGTTTTGCGTTCCGCCGGCTCCTGCACGTCTGTGATGATGTGTCGTCGAAGCTGCTCCAACTCGGCTAAAAATTGCCCGTGCTCATTCGTTAAAATCTTCTCTAATTTCTTTCGCAGATGACCTGCATAGGCGGGACAATCGCCTTCAGTACCGATAGCTACCTGCAGGTCGCCGCGCCGTACAACACCCGGTACGAAAAAGTCGCACAATTCCGGCTCGTCCACCACGTTACATAAAATCTCCAGTTCCTGGCAGTCTTTGTGAACTTGCCTGTTTACTTCCGGTTTGTTCGTCGCAGCTATGGCGAGTACCGCGCCAACAAGGTAATTCTTCGAGTACTTGGATTTTATTAATTCGGCCTTGCTGCCTGCACAAAGGTTGGTCAGCGTCTCATTGATATGCTCCGCTACCACGACTAATCGCGCGCCCGCATTCAGAAGTGCCTCAGCCTTTCGTAACGCTACCGCTCCGCCTCCTATTACAACCGCGCGGCGACCCGCAAGTTCCAGAAATATCGGATATTTCCCCATGACCCGGTTATTATACCATTAATGTGCCGCTCATAGCAACGTCAAACCTAAGACAAAAAGCACCGCTAAAACACAATAGCCTAAGCCCCATCTGCCGGCCGCAAATTCCATTTTGCTCCTTTTCACGAAAATTCGGCGTTTTTCAACTCGCAAATAACAAGGGTTTGGTGTAAACTCTGCAGGTCTTGGCATAGGTGTAAATCAGTTAAATCCATCTGGTTCGTGCTTAAAGGCAGATGAGCGAAACAAAGAAATTACAGCCCCCTCTTACCGAGCACTACGTCCGCTCCCTAAGGGCCGGCGATGAGGTTCTTATCACCGGCGTTGTCTATACCGCCCGCGATATGGCACACAAAAGATTGTGCCAGGCGATAGATGCAAACCAGAAATTGCCTTTCCCTTTGGAGGGAGCGATTATCTACTTCGTTGGCCCGTCACCCGCGCGGCCCGGACGGGTCGTCGGTGCGGCAGGCCCTACCACATCCGCAAGGATGGATGATTTCAGCCCGAAGCTGATTGCCCACGGTCTGCGGGCGATGATTGGAAAAGGGTATCGAGGCGGCAAAGTAAGAGAGGCTCTGAAAAAATGCGGTGCCGTCCATCTGGCTGCTATCGGCGGAGCGGGAGCCTTGCTGAGTAAATATATTATTTCGGCGGAAGTCATCGCCTACGAAGATTTAGGCACCGAAGCCATAAGGAAACTGGATGTTGTAGATTTCCCGGCCGTTGTCGCCTATGACACTCATGGAAATACTGTCTACAAGTAAGGAGCTAATCAGTTGAAGGTCGCCCTGCTTGGCCTCTTGCAGTCCGGCAAGAGCACTATCCTGGCGAGCCTAACAGGCAAAGCAGTCCCGCCACCCGGCTCGACCGCGATTGAAGAGGCCATTATGCCCGTCCCTGATGAGAGACTCGATTGGCTCGCCGAATACTACAAGCCCAAAAAGACAACCTGTGCCACAATCGACTGCCTCGACCTGCCGGGACTTAACTTTATTGACGAGCACGGCCGGGCGGCGGCGAGGCGGCTGATTAATAAAATAAGGACTGTTGATTTACTTGTACTTGTCGTACGGGCCTTTGAAAATCCTGCTGTACCCCCCTACCGCAATAGAATAGACCCTGCCGGAGATTTAACCGAATTGCGGACGGAATTATTGCTCGCAGATTTAGAGCTTGTTACTACCCGCATAGAAAGGCTTGAAAAGCAGGTTACCAAACCCACCAAGACCCAGGCGCACGACAAGGCGGAGCTCGCCCTGCAGAAGAGATTACAACAGGCCATCGAATCGGAAAAGCCGATTAGTTCGGTTGTCGAGACCGAAGCCGAGTTCGAAATGGTCAAGTCCCTTGGCTTTTTAACCCTAAAGCCAATGACTGTTGCTGTAAACGTCGGCGAAGACCAGATGGGCGCCGAGTTCGATTTTTCCGCCTGCATAGATAGCTCCGTGCCGGTCATTAAAATCTGCGCCGAGCTTGAATACGAGCTGGCTCAGTTGGATATCGACAGCAGACGAGAGTTTATGGCCGATTTGGGTATTACCGAATCGGCGGCGGGCAAATTCGCAAAAAGCTGCTATTCGGCCCTCGGCTTAATCAGCTTCTTGACGGTTGTCTCGGATGAGCTGCGCGCCTGGCCCATAAAAAAGGGAACCATCGCCCTCGACGCAGCCGGCAAGGTCCATACCGACATCAAACGTGGGTTTATTAAAGCCGAGACTTTCGGTTTTGAAGACTTAAAGCAGCTGGGCAGCGAAAAGGCGATAAAGGCCGCCGGGAAAATCCGGCTCGAAGGAAAAGACTACATCGTCCGGGACGGCGACGTCATCAATTTCAGATTTAACGTCTGAACCGCTGTTTACAGGCCTGCCGGGTGCCTAACTGCCATACACTTGAGGCCTTAAGTGCCCTTCTCAGCAAGACTTACGCTATCTGTTCAAATCGGTAAAAAATTGCGAAATCGTCCGATAATTTCCTTGACTTTGGCTCGGTAACAACATAGTATAGAGAATGAATAACCGCTGGCCCGCGTGCGGGCAGGCCTTGAAAAGATAGAGGAGAGTGACCTCCATGCAGAGGAGTTTGGCGTTAGTTTTCTCTCTCATACTGGTTTCCGCAACCAGCGCTGCGACGGTCTATGACCTCAAGGCGGATGAAACCTCCGTATATGTCAACGTGGTTGGCCCGCCCGAGGACCTTTACGTGGTTATGACAATCGAATCTCCCGGTGTCTTCACAGCGGCCTACCTGGCCCCTGGGTCCCCTGAATATAGCTGGTGGGAACTCCAGGACCCACCTACGTCAGTCATGGGAATGTTTCAGGGCGGACTTTATCAAGCTGGTACTTGGGCGATGGCTGACTACTCCGCCGCCAGTCCGGTTACTGTCAGTTTTTACACAGTCGATGAGAGCATGGAGTTCTTTTTGAAGGATGCTATCGTCGTTCCCGAGCCGACGACAATAGCTTTGTTAGGTCTTGGTGCGCTGTTGCTCAGAAAACACAGGCGGATAAAGTCGTATAACCGTTAGAGATTTTTCAACTGCCTTTTGGAGAAGGAGGTGAAGATGAAGAAACTATTAGTATTGACACTGGTTCTTGGTCTGTCCTCGGCGGCAAACGCTGCATTCGATATGATTGTTATCGGTGAGGGTGGTGGTGATTTTTCCCTCACTTTCACCTGTGATGCTGATGAGCCCGATGAATACTGGGCCTTGGGTATTACGGAAGGAGGTACCTTGAGTAATGTAGCCATTGGCCCTGACGCCCCGAGCATGAGCGGCATCTGGGGCCCTATAGTACCTGACCTCTCGACCTATCTACCAGGCCTGACGGGCTGGTATGGTGTCTTTGCGGCTGCGGCGGGCGAAGACAAAACGCCCGGTATCTGGTT
>CP070830.1:303619-307309 GCA_020344865.1 Planctomycetota bacterium | reverse complement strand
TATCTGGTCCGCTAAGAAAATACAAACCAGTGCCGATTTCTTCATGCCCCGCAGGTTCGGCAAGGCGATGATGATAATGTTCTCCTTCGGTGCCGGCACCCACTCCGACCAGGCCGTATCCGTCGCCTCCAAGAGCTTCACGAATGGCCTCTCCGGCATATGGTATCAGTGGCTCTGGCTGCCCGTCACCCCATTCTACTGGCTCATCGCCCCCGTATTCCGCCGCTTCCGCGCAATAACCACCGCCGACGTCTTCCAGGCCCGCTTCAATCCCTCCGTCGCGATGCTCTACGCCCTCGTCGGGACCCTGAGCCTCATGGTCACGACCGGCGTAATGCTCAAAGGCTCCTCCGAGGTCATCTCCGCCAGCACGCAGGGCCTGCTCTCCGCGAACCTCGCCATCGCTATTATGACAGTAATATTCGTCATCTACGGCGTCGCAGGCGGCCTTGGTGCCGCCATAGTAACCGACTTCATTCAGGGTATCCTGACCATCATTTTCTCCTTCCTGCTCCTTCCCCTCGTCTTAAACGCGGTAGGGGGGCTGCATGGGATAAAACAGGCCATCCTGGACCCTCAGATGCTCTCCCTCGTCGCCCCGGCCGAAATAGGCCTCTTCTACATCGTCGTCATCGCCTTCAACGGCCTCGTCGGTATCGTCACCCAGCCCCACACTATGGGCAACTGCGCCGCCGGCAAGACCGAGACCGAGGGCCGTGTCGGCTGGATGTGCGGCAACATAATAAAACGCATTTGCACCGTCGCTTGGTGCCTCACAGGCGTCGCTGCCATCGTCTATTTTGCCGGCAAAGACGTTGAACCCGACAAGGTCTTCGGTGCCGTTGCCGGCGATTTTCTCCCCAAAATCCTCCCCGGCATCCTCGGCATCTTCCTCGCCGCCGTACTCGCCTCTGTGATGAGTTCCTGCGACGCCTTTATGCTCTCATCCTCGGCCCTCGTTACCGAGAACGTCTATAAGTTTTTCGTACGCGACAGAGCTCAAAAACATTACATCCTCGTCGGCCGAATCATCTCGGTCCTGGTCGTCGCAGGCGGAGTCGCCTTTGCCTACGGGCTCCCGAACGTCGTTGAGGGCCTCGAAATCTTCTGGAGGATAACGCCCATGATGGGTATCGTTTTTTGGCTTGGCCTGTTCTGGCGAAGAACCACAGTCCTTGGCGCTTGGGCCGCTGCGCTTACCGGCTTCGCTGTCTTGTGGCTGACTACGCAGTCTTTCTTTATCTCATTTGTAGCTGGCTGCCCGACCGCACAATCTCTCAGATGCATAATGCAAAAGCCCTCCGGCCCTGAAATCTACCTGCCTTGGCAGATGGTCTTCTACCTTACCGCTGGCACCTTAGCGGGCATTCTCGTAAGCCTCCTTACAAAACCCGTCGCCGCCGAGAAACTCGACAATTTCTACGCCCTCATCCGAACTCCGATTGCCCCCGGCGAAAAGGTCCCTGCCCCCTGTACCCTGCCACCTGATGCCGTCATCCCTGAAAAAAGAGTCATCTTTCCGAACACCAGTCTCGAGATAATGGTCCCCTCGCTCACCTCCATCCTCGGCTTTCTCGCTGGCTGGGCCGCCGTCGCGGTTATCATCTCCGCGGTTTACCTCATAACCACCTTGTAATATACTAACAGGCTGCGAATGTCCCGCCAGCTTGGACAAAAGGCCAAAATATGCAAAAGCTAATCTTCGAAACAAAACAGCAGCTCGGCAAGGCCGCCGCGAAAGCCGCAGCCAAAGAGATTAAAAAAGCCATCGAAACCAAAGCCTCCGCCAACATCATCCTCGCCACAGGGGTAAGTCAATTTGAGTCCCTCGCCGAGCTCGTCAATGCCGAAGGCATCGACTGGTCAAAAGTTACGATGTTCCACCTCGATGAGTACATCGGCCTCGGTCCCGACCACCCCGCAAGCTTCCGAAAGTATCTAAATGAGCGCTTCGTAGATAAGGTTGCTACTTTGAAAGCTGTACATTTCGTCAATGGCGACACCGCCGACCCGCAGGCCGAATGCGACAGACTAAACCGGATTATCACCGACCACCCCATTGACCTTGCCCTCGTCGGCATCGGTGAAAACGGCCACCTCGCCTTCAACGACCCGCCCGCCGACTTCGACACCGTCCGGCCATACATCATCGTCAGCCTCGACGAAAACTGCCGAAAACAGCAGCTCGGCGAAGGCTGGTTCGAAAAATTAAACGATGTCCCCACCCGCGCTATCTCTATGAGCATCCGCCAAATCATCAAGAGTTCCTGCATCATCGCCTCTGTCCCCGACCGGCGAAAGGCCCGCGCCGTCAAAGACGCCCTCGAAGGCCCCCTCACCAACGCCTGCCCCGCCTCAATCCTGCAGAACCACCCGAACTGCGAAATCTTCCTCGACATCGACTCCGCCTCGCTGCTCTCGGACAAAAGCGGTAGGGGGGCTGACCAATGAAAATACCCGCCCCCATAGACCTACAGGTCAACGGCTACAAAGGCGTCGATTTTTCCAGTCCAGACCTCACCGAAGATGATTTCATCCGCGCCTGCCGCGAAGTGCTCCAGGCCGGAACCGCCGCTTTCCTCCCGACAATGATTACCTCGCCCACCGACGTCTATAAGCGCAACCTTCCCATCATCGCCCGTGCAGTCACCTCCGACGAGTTCCGCAACCGGCTCCTCGGCATCCACCTCGAGGGCCCCTTCATATCGCCGAAAGATGGCGCCCGCGGAGCACACAATCCCGATTGGATTAGAAAGCCCGACCCCGCGTTCCTCGCTCAGTTAATCGATTGGTCCGACAACCAAATCAAGTTGATAACCATCGCCGCTGAACTCGATGGTGCTTCCGAACTCGCCCGCTCTGCCGCCGACTCCGGCATCGTCGTCTCACTCGGCCACCAGATGGCCCGCACCGACGACCTGCAAAGACTCGTTGACGCCGGTGCCCGCGCCCTCACCCATCTCGGCAACGGCGTCCCGGCCGTAATCCCAAGACACGAAAACCCCGTCTGGGCCGGCCTCGCAAATGACAACTTAACCGCAATGATAATAACCGACGGCCACCACCTCCCGCCATCCGTCATAAAATCGATAATCCGCACAAAAACCCCCGCCCGCTGCATCCTCGTATCAGACGCCTCGCCAATTGCCGGCCTGCCTCCGGGCACTTACGAGACACTCGGCCAGAAAGTCGTCCTTGACCCCTCTGGCCGACTCTATAACCCAAAAGGAAATCATCTCGTCGGCTCCTCCGCGACCCTGCCGCAATGCGCAAGCCACCTTGCCTCCTTACAGCTCTCCACCTCCGGTGAAATAATCGATATGGCCTTCTACAATCCTTTAAAACTTCTCAACATCAACCCTCGAATCATATCCAAAGCCAGTCCTATTTACCTCGGCGAACAATAGCCCACAAAAAAACCCCTGTTTTTCAAATAGCCGTACTAAGTCTCTCTTAGCCTGCTTCACTTCTCCAGCGAAAATATTCATACCCCTCTTTCGTCCCGCCAATGTCGAGCGCACGACTTCTCCTGAGTACCTTGCAGCTCTCGCAATCACAAATCCTCGTCCCCTTCAGGTGCGACACTCCGGCAACCTCCTTCGTATCCGTCAGCCTCGCACCCATTGCCTCCATCATCTGAAATGCTAACTTCGCATCTCTTTTATTGTACAGACCTACCGCATCAACAAC
>CP070830.1:297824-303519 GCA_020344865.1 Planctomycetota bacterium | reverse complement strand
CGGTGTTCATATAATGGCTATCGAGTGGGAAGAAAAAGTTCCGGAAATTGTTGAAAAGGCAGGATTGAAAAGACAATAGTTAATTGAGACTCTGCTTGGCCCTACTAAACCAGGCCGTTTCTCTGATAAGCGAGGTTAGTATGCAAACGATTGATAGCAAAAATCTCGACCCCCAGTTTAAGTATGACGTGGCCGCGCACCCAGGCGGTGAGAATATCAAACTCTGTTTCGCCTGCGGCACATGTACCGCGGGCTGTCCTGTGTCAGCCGTAGACCCTGATTTTAACCCTCGCAAGATTATTCGGCAGGTTCTGCTCGGGATGCGTCAGGAAGTGCTGTCCTCATCCGTTATCTGGCGGTGCGTACAGTGCTATTCCTGTACTGCTAAATGCCCGCAGAACGTAAAGTTTCGTGACGTAATGAAGGCCCTGCGCGAGATGGCGGCAAAAGAGGGACACGTAAAGCCCGAGTTGTTGCAGCAGGTCGAGAAGTTGGACGAGTTCTCACAAAAGCTGCGGCGTGACCTCGTGAACGTTCTCGTAACTGACCCGGGAAAGTTCGAGAGCATCAAGGATAATGTCGAGAAAACAGCCACAGCGTAGCGTTGAGTTGGACATAAGGGTGTAAGTAATAATGATTGCCCCTACTAAAAAAGAAACGGAAAAAGTTGGTGCCGTGCTTGTAATCGGCGGCGGCATTGCCGGTATTCAGGCGTCGCTTGACCTGGCGGAATCCGGCCAGAAGGTTTACCTGCTTGAAAAATCTCCCGCAATCGGCGGGAACATGGCCCGTCTGGATAAGACGTTTCCAACAAACGACTGCTCGATGTGTATTCTGTCGCCGAAGATTGTTGAGTGCGGCAGACATTTGAATATTGAAACCATTACCTGGGCTGACCTGGAGGATGTTTCCGGCTCGGCGGGCGATTTCAAAGTTAAGGTTCGTAAGCACGCCAGGTTTGTTGACCCTGAAAAGTGTACCGGCTGCGGCGAGTGCGTCGAAATGTGTCCCGTTACCGTCGCCAGCGAATTCGAAGGTGGAATCGGGCAAAGAAAAGCCATCTTCCGTCCTTACCCGCAGGCCTATCCGAATACCTTCGTTATCGATAAAGGTAAAATAGCCCCTTGTCGCAATACCTGTCCCGCCGGCGTAAATGTTCAGGGATTTGTTGCACTTCTGGCTCAGGGCAAATTCGATGAGGCACTGGAGTTATACCGTGCTCGCAATCCTTTCCCTGCCACGTGTGGCAGGATTTGCACTCACCCATGTCAAGAGGTGTGTAACAGAGGACGCTTGGATGAGGCCTTGGCGGTCCGGGACTTGCACAGGTTCCTTGCTGACCGCGAGATAGCCGCAGTCCGAGAGGGCAGACCGCCCCAGCTAAGCGAGCATCTTATTGCGCGGCGGCAAGCCGAATTCCCTCTCAGACGCGGTGCCGGGCGGCGCATAGCTATAGTTGGCTCCGGCCCGGCCGGTCTGACGTGTGGCTGGGACTTGGTAAACATGGGATATAAACCTGTAGTTTTCGAAGAACTCAGCGTGACGGGCGGGATGTTAAGGGTCGGCGTGCCACGCTACAGACTTCCTATAGATGTGCTCGACTACGAGATCGACGCCATCCGCCGTGCAGGTGTGGAAATCAGACTCAACACCCCTGTCGGTCCGGACCTGACATTAAATGACATGCTGGAGCAGGGCTTTGAGGCTATCTTTATCGCCGTCGGAACCCACAAAAGCCGTGAATTGGGCATCGAAGGCGAAGACCTGGATGGCGTAATCCACGGGACGAGGTTTTTGCACCGTGCCAAAATGGAACAGCCCACCGATATTGCCAACAGGATTGTGGTGGTTGTTGGAGGAGGCAACGCCGCTATTGACTCAGCCCGAACGTCTCTGCGACTCGGTGCGCGGCGCGTTACGGTCTTGTACCGCCGCGGTCGTGATGAGATGCCTGCGAGTGACCAAGAGATAGAAGCTTGTCGAGAGGAGGGTATCGAGTTTCGCTTCAAGGCTTCGCCCACAAGGATTTTGGGTACGGCCGGCCATGTGGCTGCGCTGGAATGTGTTCGAATGGCCCTCGGAGAGCCTGATGAAACCGGCCGTCGAAGACCTACTCCAATTAAAGATTCAAAATTCATAATAGAGGCTGATATTGTCATCCCGGCAATAAGTCAGGAGGCGGACATATCGGTCTTAGCAGACCTTAAGGCCGTCCAGGTTACGGAAACGGGTCTTGTTCCGGTAACTGGCACGGAACTCAAAGGTGTCCGTGGCTTTACAGACCTGTTACGTGCAGCCAGTTTGGGCGAGCGCGTCGACCTGGGCGAAAGGGTCATAGTCATTGGCGGAGGTAATGTAGCCGTCGACGTGGCCCGTACTGTGATTCGTTTAGGCGTACGAGACGTCCACTTGGCTTGCCTTGAGGCTCCGGACGAGATGTTTGCCTCTCCGGAGGAAGTACGGGCCGCCAGGGAAGAAGGAGTGACAGTACACAACAGACTTTCGCCCAAACGCATAGTCGCCCGGGACGGTCACGCCGCTGGTGTCGAGTTCCGGGAGTGTCTGTCTGTCTTTGATAAGGAAGGTAGATTCAGTCCCGTTGTCAGACCCGGCTCTGAAAGTATAATGCCGGCCGACTCGGTTGTGGTGGCAATAGGTCAGACCGTCGATTGGGAATTGTTAAAGGCCGCCGATGGGATTCTTGAAACGAGGGCGGGATTTATTTCCGTTGACCCGGACACGTTGGTAACTAATGTCAAACGCATTTTTGCCGGCGGAGATGTTGTAACAGGACCGGACGTCGCGGTGAACGCTATCGTGGCTGGCCATAAGGCGGCTGCATCTATCGACAGATTCCTTAATGCTGAGGACCTGCAGGAAGGCCGTAATGACATAAAACCCAAACTCGCCCAAAAGGATTTGGCGCCCATACCCCAGACTCATCACCCGCACGAGCAAAGAGTGCCTATGCCCACATTGCCCGTGGATGAGAGGATTAAGGGTTTCGACGAGGTCGAGCGAGGTTATACCGAAGAGCAGGCTGTTCAGGAGGCGAAACGCTGCTTACACTGTAGTATTTGCTCCGAATGCTTACAGTGTGCAAGCAGTTGCAAGGCGGAGGCCATCTGTCATCAACAGCAGGACACGATTGAGCAGATTGATGTCGGTGCGATTGTCGTTGTACCCGGCTTTGAAGAATTCTTGGCCCAGCTCAAATATGACTTTGGTTATAGCCGTTATCCCGACGTGGTAAGCAGCGTTCAGTTTGAAAGAATCTTATCGGCTTCGGGTCCCTTCGCCGGCCATGTCCAAAGGCCCTCAGATGGAAAAGAGCCTAAGAAGATTGCGTTCCTGCAGTGTGTCGGCTCGCGTGACATCTCCTGCCGAAACGCCTACTGCTCATCCGTCTGTTGCATGTACGCTATTAAAGAGGCCGTCATCGCCAAAGAGCACCTGAAAGATGTTGACGTGACTGTCTTCTTTATGGATATGCGCGCCTTTGGCAAGGATTTCGACAAGTACTACGAGCGTGCAAAGTCTGAATACGGGGTTCGCTTCACGCGCGCGCGTGTAAGCGATGTTTATCGAGCTAACGGCGACGGCCGGCTCACTGTCCAGTACGTTTCTGAGGCCGAGCCTGTGCAACAAGACCAGTTCGACATGGTAGTATTGTCGGTCGGCCTGGAACCTTCCGAGAAAGCCAGAAAGCTCGCTGACAAGCTCGGTGTCCGGCTTGATGCAACCGGTTTTATTTCTACTGAGCCCTCAGACCCTCTGCAGACCTCACGGCCGGGAGTCTTTGTCGCCGGAACTGCCTCCGGGCCGAAAGATATACCCGAAACAGTAATCCAGGCCAGCGGCTCAGCCGGCAAGGCCTCTCAGTTGCTCGCTGATGCCAGAGGTTCTTTGACTATCGAGCGAGAGTTCCCGCCCGAACGCGATGTTACAGACGAGGAGCCCAGGATTGGGGTTTTCGTATGCCAGTGTGGTATAAACATCGGTTCTGTTGTCGGTGTGTCGAGTGTGGCCGAATACGCCGGGACCCTCCCGTATGTCGTTTATACCGAGGATAACTTATACACGTGTTCTCAGGACACACAGGACCACATTCGTGAAATGATTTCCGAGCACAACCTTAACCGTGTTGTTGTCGCCTCCTGCTCGCCAAGGACACACGAGCCGCTCTTCCAGCAGACGCTCCGCGAAGCGGGTCTGAACGCCCACTTGTTCGAGATGGCCAATATCCGTGACCAGTGCTCGTGGATTCATATGAACCAGCCCGAAGAAGCCACGGAGAAAGCCAGGGCGCTCGTGCGAATGGCCGTAGCCAAAGTCGCTCTCGTCGAGCCTTTAGCCATAGCTGAGCTGGATATAACGCCCTCTGCTCTTGTTGTGGGCGGCGGATTGGCTGGCATGACTGCGGCATTGGCAATCGCTCAGCAGGGCTTTGAGGTCGCGCTCGTCGAGCGACAAAAGCAGCTCGGTGGCAACTTGAATGACCTGCGCTACACATTTGACGAACCGGATGTACGAGCCTATTTGAAACACCTCACCGAACCCGTTCAAAAGAGCAAGAATATTACTGTCCACACTGGTGCCGAGCTGGAGAGTATAGAAGGATTTATAGGCAACTTCGAAAGCACCCTAAAAACAAAATCCAAACGCACAAAGATTAAACACGGCGTCATAATCGTCGCTACAGGTGGTAGCGAATATAAACCCGACGAGTATCTCTACGGAAAAGATAGCCGCATCGCTACACAGTTGGAACTCGAAGATTTAATCTCAAAAGGCAAGTTGCCTGAAGAGTTGAAAAACGTTGTTATGATTCAGTGCGTCGGTTCGCGAGAGGAAGGCCATATGTACTGCAGCAGGGTCTGCTGCAGCACCGCGGTAAAGAACGCCCTTAAAATCAAAGACCTTTCTCCGCAAACCGAAGTTTACATGTTGTATCGCGATGTAAGGACCTACGGATTTAATGAAGAGTATTTCCAGGCCGCCCGCGACAAAGGCATCATCTTCGTCCGTTATGACATAGACAGCAAACCGGTGGTAACTAACGGCCGCGCATTAAAGGTCACAGTCCCGGAACCAATGCTGCAGCAACAGCTTATGCTGCGCCCGGACCTGCTTGTCTTGAGCACAAGAATTGATGCGAGTCCCGATGCTGATAGGCTTGCAAAGATGTTCAAGGTTCCCACTAACGAAGATGGCTTCTTCCTCGAAGCGCATGTGAAGCTGCGGCCCGTGGAATTCGCCACCGAAGGTATCTTCGTGGCCGGTGTCGCACACAGCCCGAAATCAATCCCTGAGACTATTGCTCAGGCCGAAGCCGCCGCGGCAAAGGCCTGTACCATTATCTCAAAGGACAAATACGAAGCCGAGCCGACAATAGCTGCCGTCAATGAAGACCTCTGCGACGGCTGTGGTATTTGCGTGCCCGTATGTGAATATAACGCTTTGGAAGTTGTTCCTCGCAAGGGCGGTGCTGAGGACGAAAAGATTGTGCAGCTCAATGAGGCAATGTGCAAGGGCTGCGGAGGTTGTGTGGCTGCCTGCCCGAGTGGAGCTATGGAACAAAAGGGATTCAAGAATGAACAGATGCTGGCAATGATAAGGGCTGCCTTGGAAGATTAGGTTTAACTATGGAAGACACGTTCAAACCCAAAATTATTGTTTTTTGCTGCAACTGGTG
>CP070830.1:292118-297724 GCA_020344865.1 Planctomycetota bacterium | reverse complement strand
TCGGCAGAATCGGCTGTTTTCTAAATGGCTGCTGCTTCGGCAAACCCACCAATCTGACGTGGGCCGTCTGTTTCCCATACCACCACCCCATACTCACCCACTCGCCGGCGTACCATTCTCAGGCCCATCCCAATCTCGATAGAAACAGACCCGACCCTCAGTTGGAGCTGCCCGCCGATTTTTTCGGCTATCTCGGCACAGACGGCCAATGGTACCCAGACCTGAAACCCTATGACCAGCTCACCCCCGAGCAAAAGCAAATGGTTGATAAAGGCCCTTATCGCTGCCTGCCTGTTCACCCAACGCAGTTATATTCATCCACCGCTGGTGCTCTATTGGCACTAATACTTTATCTGTTCTGGCGACGGGGACAGAAAGCCCGGTATTCTGCAAATCCCAGAAAATTCCTTGCTAAACCCGGCTGCACATTTGGCCTCATGTTCATACTTTACGGCACCACCCGCTTCTTTATAGAGTTTGTCCGCGATGATAACCCCTTCGAATTTGACGGCATAACAATCTCACAAATCATCAGTGTTCTATTCATCATCCTCGGCGTCGCCTTAATGATAGTATTCGAGAAGACTAAACCCGAAAAGACGGCCGCCACCGCCAAAAGGCCCATGCAGGAAAGATAAATGCATCCTAAGCTCTTCGAGATACCATTCGTTCATTTGACCGTGCCGGCCTACGGCCTGATGATGGTCGTCGGCTTCCTGCTCGCCGTCTGGGTCATAAGGCGGCTCAGCCGAGAGATTACGCCCGACCCACAGTTCATTACCAATGCCGCCCTTTATTCCCTCATTGCCGGAGTAGTGGGCGCGCGCCTCTTCTTTGTCGTCCACTATTTTTATAAGTTCAAACACGACCTCCTTTCCGTATTCGCCATCTGGCGGGGCGGTGTCGAGCTCTTGGGCGGCGTCCTCCTGGCGATAGCCGTCATCTTTTTCTATCTCTGGTACCACAAGCTGCCCGTTCGCCGTTACCTCGACATCCTCGCGATAGGCCTTATGATGGCGCTTATCTTCGGCAGAATCGGCTGTTTTCTAAATGGCTGCTGTTTTGGAAAGCCCACCAATCTGCCGTGGGCCGTCCGTTTCCCGTACCACCACCCCATACTCACTCACTCACCGGCGTATCATTCTCAGGCCCATCCCAATCTGGACAGAAACAGGTACCACCCCCAGTTGGAGCTGCCCGCCGATTTTTTCGGCTATCTCGGCACAGACGGCCAATGGTACCCAGACCTAAAGCCATATGACCAGCTAACCCCCGAGCAAAAGCAAATGGTTGATAAAGGCCCTTATCGCTGTCTGCCTGTTCACCCAACACAGTTGTACTCATCAGCCGCTGGCGTTCTGTTGGCGCTAATCCTTTATCTGTTCTGGCGGAGGGGACAAAAGGCCCGGTATTCTGCAAAACCCGGAAAATTCCTCACCAAGCCCGGCTGCACTTTTGCCCTTATGTTCATAATCTATGGCATAGCCCGCTTCTTCCTCGAATTCGTCCGAGACGATAACCCCTTCGAATTTGACTCTATAACAATCTCACAGAATATCAGTATCGGGATGATTGTGATGGGGGCGGTCTTGATGGCGACCTTTGGAGCAATGAAACCCGATAAAATTACACCACCCGCCCCAAAGTAGCCCCAGCCGCTTCCCTGCAGGCTCCTCCCGTCCTTCGCTTCCCATTTTTCTTTGAACTTTTTGGCAAATTTATGCTATAATACGTGTTCCTGTTGATGATTTAACCGTCATTCGAGAGCGAATCTATGGGCCTTTACGACAGAGATTACACTCGCGAAAATTTCGTTGACCGATTCCGCAGCTCCCCCCAGATGCGAATGGGTTTCCAAAGAACCACGCCAATCGTCAAGCGCCTGCTAATAATCAACGTCGTCATTTTCATCGTCTCAATGGCCGTTGCTCCCATTGGGGACTTCCTTTTTTCCTGGTTCTCACTCTTCCCGGCCACCCTCGGCATGGCCCTCCAGCCGTGGCGGCTCGTAACGTACCAGTTCCTCCACGGAGACTTCTGGCACATCCTGCTGAACATGTGGGCGCTCTGGATGTTCGGTCCTACTCTCGAAAGAACCTGGGATAGCAGGAAATTCCTGTTCTTTTACCTTATATGTGGAGCGGCAGGGGGGCTCTTCTACCTTATCCTCGTCGCCGTCGATTTCCTCCCGCCCCTTCCGATGGTCGGTGCGTCCGGTGCTATACTCGGCGTCTTCACCGCCTGCGCAATCCTCTTCCCCGGAATCTCCGTCTTTTTCTTTCCTTTCCCCGTCGCAATACCAATAAGGCTCACTGCAGTTGTATTTGCCGTTCTGTACTTACTAATCCTCGTCACTAGGGGTGCGAATGCGGGTGGTCACGCCGCCCATATCGCCGGCGTCGTCGCCGGCGCCGCATACGTCTTCTCGGAACGCTGGCGGGAACGTATAAAATTCCGTATCAGTTCCACCCTCCGTCAGCGAAGAATCGCCGACCAGCGAAGACTTCAGTTTGAAGTCGACCGGGTCCTGAAGAAAGTACACGACCACGGAATCCAGAGCCTCACCTCCGCCGAAAAAAGAACCCTGAAACAGGCCACAAGGGCAGAACAAATGAGAAAAGGCTCATAAAAAAGCCTTACGGAAGACCCGTAAGGCTTTTCTTAAAATAATCAATTGTTCAATTCCATTACTCCCATTTGAACTCTTCGTCTACGCCGACTAATTCTACAACTCGCGCCTTGACGTTCGCGGCCTTATAATCGCCGTCCTTCCACTTCTCGACGTTCGCCTGGCTTTTCTCGACCTCTCGTCTCAGCCGCTCAAGCCTCTTGCGAAGCTCCTCGTATTCCATCTGCTTGCGCTTCACAATCAAATCGAACCTCGCACCCACAACGCCATTCAGCTCCCCGACCAGCTTCTCCTTCTCCTGCTCGTCCGTTGCCTTGCGAATCTGCCTAAGTAGCCTGTCCCGCTGCTGCTTGAGTTCCAAATCCTCTTTCAATACCGCAGCTAACTCCGGATTTTCCTTCTCCGCCTCCATTATCCTGCCGTATCTCCTCAGCCCGAGTCCCATCCGCTTCATATAAAGCTCCGGCCTGTCCTCACGCATGCCACGCAGCCTCTCCGCCTCCTCAGGATAGTTCTTATCTAACCAGCCTAGAAGCTCGCCGTATTGCACACCGTATCCAAGCCCGGGAGGCCCATAACCAGGTGGCCAACCGTACCCAGGAGGACCATAACCAGGAGGACCACCGCCGTGCCCACGCTTTGCTCCTTTCTTCCCACGTTCCCGCTGCCTTTTGCCGAACCCCTCTCGCATGGTTTTTCTAAGCTCAGCCTTGAACTCGTTCGGGTCTTCTTCCTGCAGCTTTTTCAATTCTTCCGCTTTCTCTGGCTCGGCCTCTTTTAGCCGCTCCATTATCTGCTCGATTCTCTCGTCCGTCAGCTCTAACCGTCCTTGCCTGCCTCTCGGCCGGTCCTCTCCCCAGAAATCTTCCTCCTCTTCTCCCGCAGCCCAGACAAGCCCGCTTACAAGTAAAAATGACATCGCCGTCAAAACCACTAATTTCAGATAATCCGTTCGCATCCTCTTACCCTTTCCAAAAAACGCCTTCAATCTCTTCCAGCTCAGCTTCCAGTTCCTCTACAGCCTCATAACCGTTGCCGCCGTTCTCCCCTAATTCCAGCGCAAGCAAGTCACCCTCGAGCTCCTCAATCTCACCGACAATCGTCCCTAATTCCGCATCATCGACGGCTATGTCGTCACTCTCCCACACCGCCGCGGGTATCATCGAGGCTGCTACAACCGTTTCGCTCTCGCCGCCTCGCTCAGACAGTTTTACGCTCATAGTTACCGCGATAACAATCGCCGCCGCAACTGCCGCGACCTTATAAACTGTCCGCCTGAATGCCCTCGACTTCCTCTCCGCCAAAGCTCCGCCAATCTCAGCCTTTATATCTGCTATAAGCCGGCTGTCTGGCTCAGGCGCACCATACTCGCGGACAATCCACTCACCTTCGCGAACGTCCTCTACAACCCGCCCGGCTTCTTCGGCATTAAAAAATTGCCCGACCAGGTCTTTCAAATTTTCATTATTTCCGTTCGTAGCCATTTCTACTTCATCAACTCCCGCAGCTTCTTCAGTCCCCGATGCACCTTTGACAGCGTCGTCCCAATCGGCTCGGACCGCATCGCCGCCATCTCCTTGAAACTCGCCTGTGAATAAAATCGCAGCATTATCAATTCCCTCGTCTCGTCATCCAGCTTGCCAAGCTGCTCCTGCAATTTATCGACCCTTTCATCGTAGCTCTGCCTGTCATCGTGTTTTTCCAGTTCAAGCTGTTCTTTCCGGCCGTCGAGCAGTCTTTTTTGTCGCTGTTTGTCCCTCAGGTAATCGTGAAAAACATTCGATGCTATTTTGAACAGCCAGCCGTCGAAACTCCCGCCCTTGTAACGACCGATTTTCCCCACTAATTTGACAAATAGCTCGCTGAGCAAATCATCGCTTGTCTCCTTGTTGCCCGTCAGCCGGTAGAAATAGCCGTAGCACCTGCCCGCATAAATATCGACCAACCGTGAAAAGCTCTCGCCGTCGCCATCTTTACACCCGGCTATTATCCGCCCTAAATCGTCGCTTTCTGCCATTGCTCAGCGCTTTCACAGATATAAAGACGGCCTGGAGGACTGATTTATTGCAAAAATGAGGATAATTCAGGCGAATCTCTGCCCCGCCGGCCCTGCTTTGCGCCGTCTTTCAGATGCTCTCTTCCGGCCCTTCCTCGTCCTGCCGCCAACGCTCCGATTCGTCGATATCCTCGATTTCACGCTTCATGTACTTGAAAATCTTGTCCTGAAGCGGTGCCAGTTTTGCATACCACTTGAGCGTTTGCTGGTGTCCGGCCAAAAGCATATCCAGACGGATTAGCTGCCATTTGCTTATGCACTCCGGCTCCTTGATGTTCGCAAACGGGTCGCACTTAAACACCCTCCGCCCGTCGGGACCTGTCTCGCAAAGTTCGCAATCCTTACATTGAATCATTTTCGAACCAAAATCTTAATTAGCGATGACTAAAGACAAAAAGACCTTTTTGCTTTTTTACTTTCGCTTTTTTATGATACCATATATGCTTAAACGTTCAAACAATATTTTACAATAGAAACCTCTGTTTCTTTTACGGAGAATTGGATGGCGAAATCGAGACGCAGGCGTAAAGTGGGAAGTAAAAAAAGAAGAGCCCGCTGGAAAGTACGGCATAAAAAGAGCGGATAGCTGATAAGTGTACGGGCCACACCCCCTTGGCACCGACCTGTCCGCGACTGACAGCTGACATAAATGAAACATTTCAATGTAACCTTCGAACCCGATGGAAGGCAAATCTCAATCCACGCGGGAGCCACCCTTCTTGAGGCCGCTGGTCAGGCCGGTATCATTTTAAACTCCGTCTGCGGTGGAAAAGGCACCTGCAAAAAGTGCCTCGTAAACATCCAACCCGACAACAAACAAATCCTCGCCTGCCAGTATCACGTAGATTCCGACCTGACCGTTATCATCCCCGCGACCTCTCGATTCTTTGAGCAGAAAATCCTCGCTCACGGAATCGACAT
>CP070830.1:288685-292018 GCA_020344865.1 Planctomycetota bacterium | reverse complement strand
TTTCGTATGAATCCGGTAAAGCCAGAAAAAGAGCAGGAAAAGACCCCGGTGGTCCTGGTCGTTGACGACAATCAGCAAAATCTTGAGCTGCTGCAGGCGTATCTTGAGGATATGGATTGTGAAACGGTCCCTGCGATGGACGGGCCGGAGGCATTGGAGGTCATAAGCAGGGGGGCTCCCGACCTGATTTTGCTGGATATTATGATGCCTAAAATGAGCGGTTTTGAGGTCTGTAAGAGAATAAAAAATGACCCGAAGACCAGCGACATTCCGGTGATAATGGTAACGGCTCTGAACGAGTTCGGCGATATCGAAAGGGGCATTGACTCCGGCACGGACGATTTTATAAGCAAACCGGTCAACAAACTTGAGCTATTGACGCGGGTCAGGACCATGCTGAAGCTAAAGCACCTTAGTGACAAGCTGCAGCGGACACTCGCCTACCTAAGCGAGGTAGAAAAACAGGCCCAGACGGCAAAAGCAGAGTAGCGGGGAGCCGTGGCAAAGCCGGTAGGGGGGCGGCAGGGGGGTCGGCCCTATAATTAAATGACGTTTAGAACGTCCGCAAATACCTGAGCCGGCAAAGTCCGGAAACCCGCCTTCAGAACCCTAACAATCCCTACATCACACACAACCACCCCCATGCGCGGAGAAAAACGGATATTCGGGTAACCGGTTAGGCAGACACCGATTAATCGCCCCGCGCGTATTGTCGATATAACCTTTGAAGGCTCAGGGGCATCAGGGCGGAAGGAGGGGCTCAAAGACCCCGAGTGCACGGACGGATTACCCACGTTCTTTGACCGAAAGCGTATGAGCAAACTGCTGGAAATTCTCGGTAGGGGGATGACGGTCGACACGGCCGAGCTGATATGGGACTGGCTAAATGCGGCCGTATTCTGTGAGAGCCAAAGCGAATCTGCACCAACACACCAGCTACATAAGGTCATTGAGTTGATAGCCGCCAGAAAGGTCGATGCGGCAGAGCAGCAGCTCAGGCTGCACCTGTTTGATAAGCCGGCGTGTACACACGGGCGATTAGCGGCAGCAGCCATAGCCCTGCACGAGAACCAGCTAAACAAGGCAATCGAAGAACTAAACTCAGTTTATATGCGCCAGCCGAATAACACACTGGCCCTTTATGGCCTTGGGCACTGCTACGAGCGTCTCGGCCAGGAGAGCCAGGCAGTCGAATTCTACCAAGATTGCCTTAAGTTCAAAAACTACCTGCAGCTTCCGAGGCAGCGGCTGGCCGCCATTTATTTTAAGAACCGCCAGCTCGAAAAGACCATAATAGAATACGAGCTTTTAAAAAGCGAGTACCCGGGCGATATGTCGGTGCTCGTGACGCTCGGCCATTTGTACATCGCGGCTGGTATGTACACAGAGGCAATTCAGACGTTCAACATCGCAATTCTGATACATCCGGACAATTTCAGCGCTGAAGATGACTTCGTAGACCAGCTCATTCGGGACGGTCAACTGGAGGATGCGCTCGAGCAAATTGAGGACTTGCTGGAGACTGCTCCGGAAAGGGCGGAGCTGGTAATGAAGCGTGCCGATGTTCTCGGCATGTTGGGGGCGACGTCCGAGGCGATTTTCAACTACCAAGAGGCACTACGGCTGCGTCCGGAATTCCTGGAAGCCACCATAAAGCTCGGCACACAGTATTTGCAGACCAACCAGGAGCTGCTCGCTGCCCAACAATTCAACAGGGCGGTTGAGGTAAACGACCGGATAGTTGACGCATATATCGGCCTCGCAACCGCTGAAAAATTGGCCGGCAACCTCCCGGGTGCCCTGGCCACATTGTCGCTGGCCGCGGCAATTCAGCCAAACAGCTCTTTGCTGCTGGCGGAAACGGCGAGCCTGCAGCTCCAGGCGGATTTTGCCCTTAATTTAATATCCAACATCGCTGAACAGCCAGACAACCTAATCGAAGCAGTCATTAACGCGCATTGGCAGCAAATCGCTGAGCGGCCCCAAAACCCGGACCTGCACCACAGACTCGGCGTTTTGCTTATGAGCGTAGGCAGGATGGCAGAGGCCATCACCGCATTCCACCAGGCTCTGGAGATAAATCCCACATACAGCAGGGCGAGGAGCAAATTAGCCGTTTGCCTCTTTGAAACCAACCGTAAGGACGACGCCCTTGAGCAACTCACCGGCCATGAGTGCCTCGACAAGGACACGCTCGAGCTGCACTATAAAACCGCCTTGCTTTACTGTGACAGCATAAAGTTTGCATCATCTCTGCTTGACCTCGAGCAGCTGCTGGAAAACAACTTTGCCTCCGCCGACATAACCGTCAACATCTCGGTAGTTCTTCAAAATCTGGGGCTGTTGGACAGAGTCACCGCTATGTGGGACAATCTCGCGGACACCGCCAGTCACGCAACGGACGCCAATCAGTTCTAACCGGCGTACAACTCCCAGAAACAAAAAAGAAATGCAAATAGGCCTGTCGCAAAGCAATCTGACCCAATGAAACATAACATATATTATGGGACGTTGGATATTGGACAATAATCAAAACCCCTACCGTTTCACGAAAAAAGATTCATAATTGATTAGCGCCAGTCGTCGGCTCGTCACTCAGTGTTATGCCGTTTCTTCTTGACTGAGCTGACGCCATCGTCTGACAATTGCATCGTATTTTTTTTGAATGTTTTCGTTTTCGGGGACAGCTGCAAAGTAAACAATTGCTGCTGCATTGTAAAGCCCGGGGTAATTGGCAATTTCATTTAAAGCGGCGAGAGCGTCGCGCTCCGAAATCGCGGTATCATAAATTAGGGCCTTTGCAGCCTCAAGGATAACCCCCTTGGTATCGTGATGGTATTTGGAGGACCAGTATCCGAGCATTTTTAATGAGTCTGCTCTGGATATGTCGGAAGAAGCGCGACATATTTCGTGCAATGCCATATAAGCTGCGTTATCAGAGATACTTATACCTTCGTCAATGCAGGCTTTCCACTCTTGCTCTTCGCCATAAGGAAAACTGGCATCGATTTTTTCTATATATTCATATTCGTTCATACTGTCTTACGCACAAAACTACGACTACCCCCCTACCGGGCTTGATCCATTGGCCCGCACGATGATCAGGATCCAATGAGATGTTGGCCCGGGGGACGCATTGAGACGGGCTTACCTAAGATTTCGTAGTAGAGAATCGCCCTTCTGAGGACATCGGGGTCATCGAGGGCAAGCAGCGGTTCCTCCAGGATGACCGGTTCTTTTTCTTTCTTTTCCGCCGCAAGACCGAGCCGGCCGACGTCCAGCTGCGCAACAGTTTTCTTGGGAAGTTGCCGAAGGCCCTCGAGCTCGCCTTGG
>CP070830.1:285967-288585 GCA_020344865.1 Planctomycetota bacterium | reverse complement strand
GTCCTTCGTATAAAGAACAATATGCGGCTGCCGCCGGTTCTTCCGCCCCTCGAAGTTGCTCACGTCGATACTGCCAATCTCATTCAATAGCGGCCTCTCCGGCGTCACCGTCGCGTCCATCTGCTCCAGCTTGCCTAATATGGTTACCGCCGCAGCTAAATACCCGCGCCGCCACACCTGCCCCGGCTCCGGCCCCTCGCCGGCACCCGTCAGCCCTACCACCTTCACAATCGCCAGGTCCGGCATCGGCACAAAATCAAGCGCAACTAATTCACTGTCCACGTAGCACGTCTGCCCCGGCCACTCCACCAGCGCCACCGGCCGGCGCCAACGCGCCGCAATCAGCAGCCGGTCATGCGTCGTCAGCACCCGTACGTCGTCAACCCACCTAACAAGCTCCTCGATATTTTGCTGCACCGTCCGAGCCGCCGTCTCGTCAACCTCTATGGTCTCGCCATACGCTACCGCCGCCTGATAGATTCTCTCCTGCAGCGCCTCGTTCACCCATTCCGGCACATCCACCAGCTCCAGTGCCGCGCGATGAACCGGCTTGACCGTCCTGACGTACTTCTCCAGAAAGTAAAAAATAAATGTCGCCGCCGCTATCACGCAGATTAATTCCACCACCCGCAAGATGCTCTTCAGGCTCGGCCCCTCGGTCGTCTTTACCTTCTTCTTTTTCTTCGAAGCCCCGAGCTTAAACGATACCTTTTTCCCCTTGCGTTTTGTCTTTCGTCTCTTGGCCACTGTTATTTCTTCGCCTTCATCCCCGTATTAACCGCAGCCTCATTTCTCCCACTATCTTTCAGCGCTGCCTCGATAATCTCGCCGCACAGCTTGCTCATCGAAATCCCCGCCTTCGCCGCCGCCTTCGGCACGAGCGAATGACTCGTAAGTCCCGGAATCGTATTCGCCTCCAGAACATATGGCTTGCCGTCCTCGCCTAATCTAAAATCAATCCTCGCGAAGTGCCGAAGCCCCAGCGCCGCGAAGCAGCGAAGCGCATCCGTCTGGATTTTCACCGACACGCCCGCCTCCACCGTATCGAAGAGAAACTCCGTCTCCTCGTCGATGTACTTCGCCTGATAATCATAAAAGCCCCCCTTCGCCCTAATCTCAATCACCGGTAGCGCCCGATTGCCCAATATCCCCACTGTCACCTCCCGCCCCTTGATGTACTCTTCTATCATACAATCGCCGAACTCCTCCTGACATCGCCGCGCCGCCGCAACCACCTCACGCGCATCATCCACGATAGAAACACCAATGGTGCTCCCCTGCTTCAGCGGCTTTACCACATAGGCCTCCGCAAATCCCTCAAGCCGTTTCTCAAGCTGCCGCATATCGCCGCTGCCGTCGAAATCTATCGCCGCCGGCGTCGCCACGCCCGCCTCTGCAAAGACCCGCTTGCTCGCCAGCTTGTCGAACGCCCGTCTGCTGCTTTCAGGCCCGCTGCCCGTATAGACCAGCGACCTGCCTTCGAGTATCTCCTGTAGCTGCCCGTCCTCGCCGAACCTGCCGTGAAGTGCGATAAAAAAAACATCCATGCTCCCGTCCCCCAATATATCCAGCTTCTCCGGACTGATATCGGCAGAGACCACATCAATCCCGCTCTCCCGCAGAGCCTGCTCGACACAACTACCGCTCTGGATACTAATCTCGCGCTCTTCACCCACACCCCCCATCAAAACACACACTTTTATTTTATTATCACTTGCCAATTAACGGCTACCGGTTACCAGTCACCAAATTTCTATTTCGAGTTCCAGCTCTATGTTGAACTGCTCCTTGACCCTGTCCTTTATCGCGTCTATCAGCCTCATAACGTCCCGGCTCTTGCACCCCTTCTCCGCCACTATGAAATTCGCGTGTTTCTCACTCACCGCCGCGCCCCCCATTTGCAGCCCCTTCAGTCCCGCTCGGTCAATAAGAGCCCCCGCCGATACGCCCCGCGGATTCTTGAATATACACCCGCAGTTCCGCGTATTCAAAGGCTGGTTGTTCTTCTTGTAAATCCATATCTCCTTCACCGTCCGCATTACTTCCTCCGGCTCGGCTTCCGAAAGACTCATCCGCGCGTTCAGAATAAATTTCGCCGCTATATTCGTCCTGCGATAGTCAAATACCAGCTCCGGCTTGCTCTTCTCATAAATACTCCCGCCGGCGTCCATCAAAGTCACCGTCTCCACCGCCGCACCGATATCGCCGAAGTTACCCCCTGCGTTCATCTTCACCGCCCCGCCAACCGACCCGGGTATGCCTGTCAGGGCCTCCACCCCCGAAAGCCCCCTCTCCACGCACGTCAACACCAGCTTGCTCAGTTCCGCCCCCGCCAACGCCGTAACCTGCTCGCCGTCGAATTCCGTCTGTGCGAACTCCTCCGCATCGAGCTTTATCACCGCCCCCCGCAGGCCCTCGTCGCCTATCAGCAGGTTCGAGCCGAACCCCAATACGTAAATCCCGACTTTATTTTCGTTGCACCGCTGCACGACCTCCTTGAGCTGCTCGACCGTCTCCGGCCGAATAAAATAATCAGCCAGCCCTCCCAAGCCGTACCAAGTCTGCTTCGCCAGCGGTTAATCCTTTTCAACTATTTTCTCTAAGCCACTGAATATACT
>CP070830.1:281031-285867 GCA_020344865.1 Planctomycetota bacterium | reverse complement strand
ATGTTGCAGGTCGCGGTAACGTACCAGTTCTTGCGGATTGTCTGTATTCTGACGGCTTTCCAATGGCTCATGATGTTCCCCCACCATTTCCTGACCAGGGCGATCACTGGGCTTCCAATGCTATGCAGTTTTTCTGCATCGACCGGCATAATGGTGGTATAAACGGCATGTTTATGGATTGGAGTTCCCGAAAGATAGGGCTTAAGGAACTGTGGTCATTAAAGTGGCATACCCAGTTCGATACTACTGCGCCGAAGCCGGTATGGCCGCAATGGATGCAAAAGTATAAAGATCATTAGCAGATGGTGTTTTGGCTTATAGCCAAAGATAATATAATTTAGGGTTTCTCTTTAAAGGAGGAGGCCCATGTCAAAAAGGGTGTTTTTCGAAATACTTGGTTTTATTATAAGTTGTCTGATTTACGGGGGGGGCAAATCTTCTAAAATAGGCGGGATTGTGAAACGGCCGTATTTGTTCAAAAAAGCGGCTGTTATGGCTTATAGACAAAAGTATTTTGCACCTTTTTTCAGGAGGACTTTCATGTCTAAAAAAATGTATTTTCTAATTTCCCTTGTTCTCGTGCTGTCTCTGGCCGGTAACGCCCTGGCGTACGACACGATAAATTGGGACAATGACAGCGGCGACCGACTCTGGCAGACGGTCGCGAACTGGCACATCGGCAACTCGCCCCAGGAGAAAGTTCCCTTAGCCAAAGACTGGGCCGTTATCCAGGATTATGCGGATGCCAACAACGGACCGATTGTCAATGCCGACTCGAACGCAGTTGCTATGTGGATAACTATGGGTCACACTGCCCCGGCTTATGATGAAATAGTCATTACGATAGAAGGCGGAACGGTTACGTGTACTGATTCGTTTGACATGGGCTACTACATGCCAGGCTACTATAGACTCGAAATCAATGACGGCACTGTAAATGTAGGCGGCTACTTCTACGGCGGCTTCACGACCGGTTCTAACGCCACAGTCAATATGAGCGGCGGCACCCTTAACGCCGACTGGAATCTTGCCATCGGAACAGCCTGGTCCGAACAAGGCACTTTTAACATGATGGGCGGTGACGTTAATAACACCTCGTGGTTTAGGATCGGCGACTTCGCTGCCGATCTCCGCCCGGGTAAAGGTCACGCAAATATCCATGGCGGGACCGTTGAGACCGAATTACTTGCTATGGGCCCCAATGGCACTATGGATATCACCGAAGGTACCCTCATAATGGACGGCGATTACAGGGGGCCAAATGGATATCTGTTCGACCCGTGCAGCGATGACCCGAGCAGCGGTGGCGGCAATTATACCGGGACCATCGCCACACTCGCAGCCAGTGGCCGGATTACCGCATACAACACCAATATCGGCGATATTATTACCGACGTCAACTATCCTTCCTTGGTAGGCCTGCGGGCCGTGGTAAAGATGGACTATGACGTAAGCAATCCCGGCCAGACCACGCTTACAGGAGATGCCGTTGAGCCGAGCCTGGCGTGGAACCCGACCCCTCTTAACGGCTCGACAGGTTATAGTAAGGGAGAGGTCGATTTGATTAGCTGGTCTGCCGGAGACGATGCCAACTTGCACGATGTCTACTTCGGTACCAGCTTTGACGATGTCAATGATGCCAATACGACAGTAACTTTGGGCGTCTATAAGACTACCCAGGACTTAGGCGAGGTCAATTATCCCGTCTCGACCACATGGAACACGGATTATTTTTGGCGGATTGATGAGGTCAATGAATCCGACGTTAACAGTCCGTGGAAAGGCCTGGTCTGGAACTTTACCACAAAACCGGCCTGGGCCACGAACCCCACACCGGAAAATAATGCCACGGGTGTCTCTCCCACTGCAGCTATCCTCAGCTGGGAGCCGGGACCAGAGGCCGCCACGCACAACGTTTACTTCAGCATTGATTTTAACGATGTGAATGATCGTGAACCCTCCGTGAAGACGGTTGTCAGTGACCCTTGCTATACTCCTGGGGACCTTGACCTGGACACGTTGTATTACTGGACCACCGACGAGGTCAACAACCTCGAAGATCCCAATGTCTGGCCTGGGCCGGTATGGCGCTTTAGGACAGCCGACTATCTTACCGTGGATAATTTTGAATCGTATGCGAACACTACTGCTCTGACGACTGTCTGGGACGATTACTGGACCAACTACACCGGCTCGGAAATCTTCGTCGAGGGAGACGCGAACTTTGTTCGGAGTGGCGACAAGTCGCTAAGGTATGATTACGCCTGCGGGGCGGGTTATGAAACGGTCGGCTCTCGAATTGATGCGGACGCTGTTGATTTGGAAATCGGTACGGACTGGACCTACGGCGGTGCTGAAGCCATGCAGCTTTTCTTCCGTGGTGACCCATCCAACAGCGCTACCGAGAACGACAGGATGTGGGTCGAACTGGAGGATACGAGCAGCAACACAGGTGTCGTGTTATACGGCGGCGACCCGAACGACGTTAAAGAAGCCACTTGGCATCAGTGGCATATCGACCTTGCACTCTTCGACGCCTGCGGCGTGAGCCTGCCGAATATCGACAAGGTCCACATAGGCTTTGGTGGACCGCAGGGCGGACAGTCATCGGCCGGCGGCTCAGGTACGGTGCACTTCGACGATCTCAGGCTACGGCCGCCATACTGCCGCTCTGGGTTGATTCTAACCGACATCACCGGTGACTGCATTACCGACGGCTGTGACCTCGATGTTATGGTGGGTGACTGGCTGGAATATGATTACAATGTTCCGGCTGTTCCAATTAGTGGTGCTCCGGTCGGTTGGTGGAAATTCGACGAGGGAGCGGGCTCAAAGACCGAAGATTCCTCCGCCTACAACAACGATGGCGACATCACTCATGCAAGCTGGACAGGCGGCTACCCGAATGACCCATATGACTCGGCTTTGCATTTCGACGGTGATGGTATAGCCAAGTATGACAAAGTGGTTATTGCCGAACTAGAAGGCAATAGTCCAGGTACCTACCCTGCCGAATTGATGCCCGCTGCCTTTACAGTAGCATGCTGGACCAAGCTCGACAGCTTCGAATATTACGGGACTATGGTCGCCGGCGGTAATGATGATGATTACAGCGATCAGTGCGGATTCTATTTATATGGCAACGACAATAGAAGTTTCGGCCTGGGGATACGAACCGAAGCCCGTATGTACTATGTCGCTACCTCGGGTATCTACGACACAGATACGTGGTATCACGTCGCCGCCACCTATGACGACGCGAACACCGTGTCTATCTATGTCGATGGCAAGCTAATGTTAGGTCCGACCAACGTTGGCGGTCCTATCAGGTATATCAGTGAATATAGCGAGAGCTACCCCGATTATTTCTCCATTGGAGGTTTGTCGTTAAGGGACTCGGAAGACTGGTGGTATGCTAATGGGACCATTGATGAGGTACGCCTCTATGACTATGCCATGCCGCATGGCGAGATTGTGACCCTTGCCGAAGAGGGGCCTGCCGCATATCATCCGGTGACCTCAGCAGCCAATATATATGACCTTGAGGCGAAATTATCCAAGAAGGTCAACTTCATGGACTTTGCCACCATGGCGGACCATTGGCTCGAGGGACCAACACTGTGGCCGTAAGCGGCGTTATGTAGTAGAGAATAACCAATTGAGTCAGCTTCAATTCGGGGCCTGTGCCGATAAATCCGGCACAGGCCCCGATTGCGTTTGTGGGCGGGGGCAAGGCCATTTTCTTTAAAAAATCGGGCGGGGGGGCGGAAGGAGACAGAGAAGCATCCAAATCCGAAGGTTTCGGGGTGGTTTTTATGCGCAAAATGGTAAGATTTCTGCGCAAAAAGGGGGTTGACTGAACATATTCGAATTGTTATCATAGTAATTACTATGTAGGATAGACTACTACAATGTACCGTACCATATTTGGATCTGTAACACACCCTTAAAAAGAAGGTGATTTTTTGACGCCGCGAGGCAGGGTGAAACATCCGGTATTGGAGCTTATTGGACAGGTGCGAATAATGAATGATAACTATGCGAAAGTCATTCGCACTCGTTGTGCGAAGATTCGCACCTGTAGAAATTATATTGTTTTGGCTTTTTGCCAAAGAAAAACATTTTAAGGTTTTATTTTTGTCAGGAGGCAGTACAATGTTGAAAAGGTTTTCATTTCTAATTTCTCCTGTACTGTTGTTGTGTCTAGCGGGCAGTTCCCTGGCCGTGGATGTTTTCTGGAACAACAACTACGGTACCGGAGACCGGCTGTGGACCACAGCATCGAACTGGTCCCCGAAATTGCCTGACAGCAACGACTATGTCATCATCGATGAATATGTCGATGATGGCAACGGCCCTATCATTCAGGCTGGTGATGTCGCAATGGCCGATTACTTAGACACAGGCAGCATATCCCCACCGCCCGCGGGTGTCGAATCGGTTCTGACGATGACGGGCGGGACGCTGACGGTTGACGGCTGGCTCGATATCGGCAGCTATGCGGTAGGAGGAGACTACAGATTCGATTTCAGCGGAGGAAGCATAACTATCAATGGTTTCGGCGATGGCACATGGGAAGGTCTATATATCGGATGGACGAGCGACTCTGCCGTAATGAATATGAGCGCCGGGGATGTAAATCTTATCTATGGCACTGTATTTATCGGCGGCGAAGGGCCCGACTGTAATTCCACCCTGAATATAAGCGGCGGCACTTTAACCGCCAGTCACGATATCGACGTCGGTTACTATAATGTTGCCAAAGGCGTACTGAACATGACCGGTGGCACCGTTACCGCAGGCCTGTGGGTTAACGTGGGCGACGGGGGCACTTAT
>CP070830.1:274950-280931 GCA_020344865.1 Planctomycetota bacterium | reverse complement strand
CCCGTTTCGTTCAGAGTCCATTCGCCTCCATTGCGCTGCACCCCGTTATGGACTACTTCGACTTTTTCTCCGGGGACGCCGTACCGGCTTATAAGGATATTGCGGGTGAAATGGCTGACAGTTATTATTCTGTGGGCCGCATGCATGCCTTGGCGCTCGATGTCATAAATCATCTGGTTGACATGCTCACCGCTACGGTCGAATTCGGTCGAATGGACGTGTACAATCAGCGGCTTTCCGCTCATCTGGGACACCAGAATTCCGGCAGGGTATGTGATCCAGTCGTGGGCGTGGACGATGTCAAACTGCTCCTCCGCGGCCAACTGAGCGGCAATTGCGGCATAGCGGTAGACTTCGCGATACATATCGCCGCTATAATCCGCCTTGCCAAAGGGGTTGCCAGCCCAGCCGCTGTCTTTTTGATTTTGACGGAGCGTTTCCTCGATTTGCCGCTGGTAAACATCGGGGGTAGAATAAGGCTGCAGTGGCGAGTCAATAGCCCGAAAAGTCACATTCTTCATCGATTCTAATTTCAACGGGGAGGTTAACGCATGAGACCCGGCGGCCAAAAGCTTGACATGGCTGGTGTATTGACCCTCAAGGGCAGCTGGCAAAACAAAGGTTACCTCTACGCCCAGCTGGTCCATAGCCTTGGTAAGCCCGTAGCAGGCGGTACCGAGTCCACCGCTGATGAAGGGGGGAAACTCCCAGCCTAACATAAAAACCCTCATACCGCCCCCCGTGTGCAATAATGCAGATAACTGTTTGTCAAATAGAAACTTACGGTCATTTCACTTGTCAAATCCAAAATCCATAGCAAGCATTTTGTTACTTAGCAGCGGTGTGAACAGCTAATTAGCAATTTGCCGGCAGGCTCTCTATCGGCAAGAAATTAGATGTCCTCAACTTCGGAACATCTAAAAAATGTCGCACTTGCTGCGAGCCCGCCTATATAAATCGGGCTTTTTGCAGGGACAGGTACAGAAATTTTCCAAGAAACGGTAATCTTGAGGCTGATAATGGGGATTTTGGGGGCGGACACTTAAAAAAATGTGTATTTAAAGCAAAGCCAGCTATCCCGGTTCGGGCGATATTTTGAGGTATTTTATCGCACGGAAATAGCCTAAGGACTGATAACCAGCAAACGCGTGATTCGAAAATTCAAGATTACCAAGAATCACCGCGCCAAAAAGCCGTTCCGCCGCAAAACAAGCGGAACGGCTTATGTCAAATGTAGTCGCCGCAAACGTAAAATGTTTATACAAAAGACCTTAGCACACAAGATGCTGCTGCTGAGAGTCTCTTGCGGGCTCTTTGAAACAACCCGCTACAGGTCCTGCGGCTTTACTGTGCTTCGGCGGTTAGCCTTGGTCCGAGCAATAGCGGCATCGAGCATACAATAGACCTTGTCGCTGATTGCCCCGAGCGCATCCGATGAGGTCATCATCTTTTTGCTCTTGATGTAGGCCTTAACCTTGCTTGCTACAATTAAAGACTCTTTTTTTTGTGCCATTTTTAAGTGTCCTCCATGCTAAAACGTTAATTCTTTAATAGCCCGGCCCTGAATCCTTCAGGCGAGCACCTCAACACAAAGTCACTGCCACAGTAAAGTTCACAATATGAGCTTACAGGCATCGTTATTATAGAAAGCGTCAAGCACTTGCAACAAAAAAATATGCTGAAACGCTAAATTTTTGCGTCCATAGAGCCGATAGACCCAAAAATACCGACCTGGAAGTCGCGTTTTTGCCTTTGGGAGGCCGTAATCGGCGGTAATTTTAATAATCTTGGTGGGTAATTCTGACGAAAGAAACTCAGCGAGTGTTTTCTCGCACTAACAGGAACCCGATTGGATTTGTAGCGGAGAAATAGAGTATGGCTAAGCGGGCCCGAAAAACTGGAAAATCGCAGACTAACGTACAGGAGCTTGTCATGGTTGCCTTTGCTGAGAACTGGGAACAAGCCAAGGATTATGAAACGCTGCTTAAGAGCAACGACATCCCAGTTATCATTAAGGAGCAAGATGAACCTGAACAATCCGAGGTTAAAGGCATCGCCGTGATGGTGCCCGAGGAATTTCTCGATGAGGCACACGTAGTAATCGAATCTCAGGATGCCTACGATGATTTTTACGATTTTGCATTAGAGGACGAAGATGAGGGTGATTTCGACAGCGATATTTTCAGCGACGATTTTTAATTTTCTGCGCATGACGCAGGTTCGCTTTTTGTGGTATATCACAGGATGCCGCCCCATCGATACCGAGAAGCAAACGACACCGATCGGAGGACGAATAATAAATGGCTGACGAACCTTTGGGAGAACGATGGTCCGGGAAAGAGCGCAGAGAAAGTGTAGTCGACCGACGGCTCGGGCTTGACCGTCGGCGCGGCCCCGGCAGACGAAGGACCGATGAGAGGAAATCTGCCGAGGAAGGCGAGATGTCCAGCGAGCAATTCGAATTTCTCATGGCCATTGACGAGTACAAAAGCCGGAACGCCAAGCCTTTCCCGACATGGACGGAGGTTCTTGAAGTGATAAAGGCCTTAGGCTATCGCAAGGTAGCTGAGCCCAAGTCGCTTGAGCAGTTTAAGAAAGAGGCCAAGGACAGGAAAAAAGAAAAGCAGCCGCAAGCGGTAAAATAATACCGTATCCCCGAGTTACCATTTGTGCTTGTGGGCGACCCACTCCAGTATTATTTCACGTAAGCAAACAGACAAAAACGAAAGGTATTGACCGACAAATGTCACGCCCGGTCAGAGCCGAGAGTTTGCAGCGCTTTACCGGCCGGAATTATCACCACTGAGTCTATGGCCGACAGTCGTTCCAACAATTTTTCCAGATAGTACGACCTTACAGGCCCCCAGCCTTCATCGTCCAAGCCATGAAGGTTATAAACAAGCCATCCTGAATCCAGCGCAAGCAATTTTTCTATTTCATTATCCAAATGCTGTTCGGAGTTTCCCGGCCCAAAGCCAGTGCAGGTAAGCTTGACCTGGCCCTTGTAGGGCAGCGGGTTTATTCCTCCTCCGCCGGTTCGAAAAGCCATGACCTGCGTAGGTAGCCAAGCTTCCAACTCAGGTGTGGACCTGTTATATGGGAAGTTAAATACGGCCTTTGCGCGGTCAAAACCCTCAAGCTCGGTGTCAAAGTAATCCAGACATCGCAGTATAAGCTCCTTCGCCTGGCTAAACGGCATCGTGGCTTTGTCTGAGTGTTTATAGCTGTGAGGCATAATCTCATGTCCCCGCGCCTTTAGTTCATTCCACAATCCGAAATCCGCAACGGGCCAGGCGTGGTACTCATTTGGAAGCTTGAAGTCCTTATGGTGGGCGGTGGCAATGACATTAATACAAGCAGAGAGATTGTATTTTTCGTAAATCTCGGCCGTTCGAATACTCGATTTTTTGAAGCCATCGTCGAAGCTCAGGGTAACCATATGCAAACGGTCTTTGCGGGCTTTACACATACTGGATTGAGTACTGCACGAAGACAAACAGTACGGCAGCGTCAGCGACGCAGCACCTATGCTTAAGCCTTTTAGGAAATCTCGGCGCGTATAATTAACTTTGGTCATGTTTTTTTTTGCTCCTTTTTTTCTCACAGAATTCATAATCTTTTGTCCTAAAGCAATGTCAAACTTACTGGCAATCAGAATAAACTATTTAGCAAAAAATACAATTGCAAAGAGCAATTATTTTGGAGGCAGCGTCGGCACAAGGCATATTCAGTAATTTGATTGTCTTTATGAGGGGTCAGGAAAAATCTTGATAAATACGGCATTGTTGGTAAACTTGCGGCGGTTGTTAGAACATAAGAATTTGAGTAAGACGCTCATATCACCGCGAGAGTGAAGAGTTTATTGTAATTAAATGACAGTAAGAAAAGAGGGTGCTATAAAATGACCGATTACTCAACAAGCCCGGAAGGTGAAAAGTTTCCTATACCGAAGGAGGATGAGTACAGCGCGGAGTTTGAAAGAATGGAGTCTCTGGCAGAGGCGGCTCGCAGCGAAGGCAAAGAAGTCGTCGTAGTGATGGGAGTGGGTTTCGTCGGCGCGGTGATGGCCGCCATAATCGCCGACACCGTCGACAAAGACACCGGCAAACCCGGCAAGTTTGTCATTGGCTGCCAACGACCGAGCCCCCGAAGCTATTGGAAGATTCCGCTGCTTAATAAAGGCATCTCACCGGTAAAAGCGGAGGACCCAGAGGTCGAGCCGATGATAAAGCGGTGCGTGCTCGACAAGAAAACCCTTGTCGCCACGTACAACAGCGACTGTCTGAAATTAGCCGATTGTGTAGTCGTGGATGTTCAGTGCGATTATACTAAAAACGACCTCGGTAATATGCGGAGCGGCAAGGCTGAAATGGGCGCACTGGAAGCAACAATCAGGACCATTGGTGAAAAGGTGCCGCCAGAATGTCTTACGCTGATAGAGACGACTGTGGCGCCCGGCACGACTGAGTTCGTGGCCTGGCCGATAATGAAGAAGGCTTTCGCCGCGCGCGGCATAGACTCAGAGCCACTGCTGGCACACAGTTTCGAGCGGGTAATGCCGGGAAGGCAATACGTGTCATCCATACGGGATTTTTGGCGAGTCTGCTCGGGCTGTAATGAAGAGGCAAGAACACGTGTGGAAAAATTCCTCGAGGAGGTTTTAAACACAGAAGAGTATCCATTGACGGTTATGGACCGGCCAATAGAATCGGAGACCACCAAAATCGTCGAGAATTCTTACCGAGCCACGATACTAGCGTTCCTTGACGAGTGGAGTCTGTTTGCAGAGCGCAACGGCGTGGACCTGATTAAGGTAATCAAGGCAATCAAGGTCCGGCCCACACACAGTAACATCATATTCCCGGGTCCTGGCATCGGCGGCTACTGCCTGCCGAAGGACGGAGGTCTGGGGTACTGGGCGTATAGACACATATTGGGTTTCCGGGACGATATTTTCAAAATTACACCGAAGGCGATAGATATAAACGATACTCGCGGACTTCACGTGGCTGAACTGACGCGGGACGCTCTTCGCAATATGGGTAAACAAACAGCCGGGGCTAAAGTTCTTATATGCGGCGGCAGCTACCGTCAGGATGTCGGCGACACTCGTTACAGCGGTTCGGAAATTGTCGTGAGGAAACTAACCGAGATGGGCGCTGAGATGCGCGTACACGACCCGTATCTCGAGCACTGGTACGAACTGGAAAAACAGGATACTTACCCTTCACCGGGGCATTCACTTGCGAGGTTCTTCCGCAATCAGGGTGAACTTGTTCATATTCAGGTTCAGGGGGACCTTTCGGCCGCGCTTGCAGGTGCTGAAGCCATAATTCTGGCTGTTCCTCACGAGCCGTATCTGAAGCTGGAGCCTGACCAGATAGTCGGCTGGGCCGGGGCACCACTGGCGGTTATTGACTGCTTTGGCATACTTGACGACGAGAGAATCCGGCGATATTTCGAGCTCGGCTGTGAAGTGAAGGCTTTGGGTCGGGGACATATCCAGCGAATTAAAGAACAGGTGCGAAGAGCGGCAGATTAGAACCTGTGCCGGGGCAATTAAGATGGACATAAAAAGTAAAAGGATAGCTATTCTGGCGCCGGTTGCCTGGCGGACACCTCCCCGTGCGTACGGCGCCTGGGAGACCGTTGCCAGCAATATTACCGAGGGGTTGGTGGCTCGGGGGTGGAAGAATGTGACACTTTTTGCCACGAAAGAATCCGTGACAAAGGCAAAACTTGTAGGCTGGGTCGAAAGGGGTTACGAGGAAGACAAGACGCAAATCCCGCTGGTTTCGACGTGCTTTCATATTTCCAAGGTTATGGAGCGGGCGGATGAGTTTGACCTGATTCATAACAACTTTGACTACCTGCCCCTGACTTATCTTCCGCTCGTCAAAACACCGATGCTGACCACCATCCACGGATTCTCCGACCCGGACATACTGCGGGTCTATCGTGACCACAAAGATACTTACTAT
>CP070830.1:267637-274850 GCA_020344865.1 Planctomycetota bacterium | reverse complement strand
TCATTCCCATTGGGTTATCCGTTCATTGGTTTTTCGCTTACAATTGCACCTTTAGTTCGGGTTCTTCGCCTTTTTTCTTCGCTGACAGCATTCTGTTGATGGCGTCGACGTAGGCCTTGGCGCTTGCCTCTATGATGTCGGTGCTGATGCCTCTGCCTATGGCGGTTCGGCCTTGCTCGCTTATTCTGACGGTTGCCTCGCCCAATGCCTCTTTGCCGCCTGTAACAGCCTTTATTGAGTAGCTTTCCAGTTCAGGCGAGTGGCCGGTGGCCTCTCTTATGGCTTCATAAGCTGCATCTACGGGGCCATCACCGCAGGCGGCCGCCTGTTTTACCTCGTCTTTGGTCTTTATCTTGACGCTTGCGGTTGGCAGCGTGCCGGTGCCGCAGGCGACGTGCAGGTACTGCAGTTCGTAGATTTTCTCTACGATAACGTGGATTTCGTCGTTGATTATCGCTGCAATATCCTCGTCAAAGACTTCCTTCTTTTTGTCGGCTATTTGCAGAAATCGTTCGTAAGCGTGCTCGGTTTCTTCGTTTGTGAGTTTAAAACCCAGTTGTTTGCATCTGTCGGCGAAGCCGTGCCTGCCGGTGTGCCTGCCGAGGACCATTCGCGAGCCGCCCAGGCCGATGCTTTCGGGTGTCATTATCTCGTAGGTGCTTCGTTTTTTCAGTATTCCGTCGACGTGGACGCCCGCTTCGTGGGCAAAGGCATTTGCGCCGACGATGGCCTTGTTGGGCTGGATGACGAATCCGGTCAGGCGCGAGACCAGTTGGCTGGTTCGGTAAATCTCTTTGGTATTTATGTTTAGAATCGGTGCCTTGGCGTCTTTGCCGGCGAAAAAGCCCGCTCTTGTGCGTATTGCCATGACGATTTCTTCGAGTGCGGCGTTTCCAGCTCGTTCACCGAGACCGTTTACGGTGCATTCGACCTGGCGGGCGCCGTTTCTGACGCCGGCAAGAGAATTTGCGACGGCCATTCCTAAATCGTTGTGGCAGTGGGTACTTATGATGCAATTGTCTATGCCGGGGACATCTGCCTTTAGCTGGGCGATGATTTGGCCGTATTCGTACGGCAGGACGTAACCTACTGTGTCGGGGATGTTTAGGGTCGTTGCACCGGCTTCGATTGCGGCGGCGCAAATCTCGATGAGGAACGGCATTTCGCTTCGGCAGGCGTCTTCGGGTGAAAATTCGACGTCGTCGGTGAAGGTCTTGGCGTATTTTATTGCCTCGATAGCCATTTTGAGGACTTCATCGGGTTTTTTCTTTAGCTTGTGTTCCATATGGATTGGCGAAGTCGCGATGAAGGTGTGGATGCGCTTCTTTTTGGCTGGTGCGATGGCGTTTCCAGCGGCCTGGATGTCGTTTTCGTGTGCGCGCGCGAGTCCTGCGATGGTCGGGCCGGAGACTTCTTCGGCGATAACTTTGGTTGCTTCGAACTGCGCAGGGGACGAGACGGGGAAGCCGGCTTCGATGACGTCGACGCCTAAAACCGCCAATTGCTGCGCAATTTCGAGCTTTTCGGTGATAGAAAGGGAGGCGCCGGGAGATTGTTCGCCGTCGCGTAGGGTGGTGTCGAATATGATTATTTTTTCCGGTGGCATTTTTAATTCTCCAAAAATTGGGTCGCCTGGGGGCAATTATGGCGCAAGCGAAGTTAAAATGCTATGATTTTAAGTAAAAAACGGAGATTTTTTGATGTGGAGTAATTATTGCGCCTTTCGGCGCAGGAGGAGGTTGCCGGCGTGGGCGGCCGGTTGTGCGAAACGTGATGTTTGATATTCACTCATAAATGCGATTATAGGTGTTGGGGAATTTAATGCAAGGAAAATTTAGTCCTTGATATTGTGGGAAAAATGGGCTCGATGCTTGATGCTGGATACCCGTGTTTTTGGGCGGAAAATGCGGGTGAAAACATGAAATTCCGGGGCGCCACCCTCGATATTGAGCGAAAAACGCAGGTTGGGGTGGTTGGAAAGGTGTTTGGATGTTGGAAAATTTACAAAAGTTGAGGTCAAAGTTGCAAAAAACAGGGCGCAGAAGTAGCAAGGGATGCTAAAAAGGGGGCGCAGACTTGGCAAAATGAGAAAAATTTAGCGTTAAAATGGGAGGTTTGCGCCCGCCAAACAGACGGCGGGTAGACTGCGGTTCGAGGGGAGAGTGGGATTGTACCACGGATAGCAGTACAGGGATTTAAGGCAAAAAAGAGGGGTGGGATGTGAGGTACGAGGTGGGAGGGGCAGACAGGCCCGTCTTTGCTGGTGCTGCGACGCGGCAAGGGATATTTTTGTTTTAATTGGGAGGGTTTGTGTGTAGAATGGGGGTATGAGTGAGGTTACGCGGATACTGGCAGCTATAGAACGCGGGGACGTGAGGGCGGTGGATGAACTGTTTCCATTAGTCTATGATGAACTGCGTCAGTTGGCGGCCCAGCGGATGAGCAAGGAGAAACCCGGTCAGACGCTACAGGCGACTGCACTGGTGCACGAGGCTTATTTGCGATTAGTGGGGGCAGAGGAGCAGAACTGGGAAGGCCGGACGCATTTTTTCTGTGCAGCGGCGGAGGCGATGCGGCGGATACTGATTGAAAACGCACGGCGCAAGCAGCGACTAAAACGTGGGGGCGGTCATCAACGAGTTGAACTCAATGAGGCGGAATTAGTGGTTGAGGCAGAACCAGAGGACCTTATCGCGCTGGACGAAGCACTCGCCAAACTAGCCAAAACGGAAGATGCAGTTGCCGAAGTGGTTAAACTGCGTTATTTTGGGGGCCTGACACTGGAGCAGGCGGCTGAGATTCTGGGTGTTTCTCGCCGGACGGCCGACAGGTACTGGTCTTACGGTCGTGCGTGGCTGCTTAAGGAGATGGCCAAGGGGGACCGGCCGGGCTGAGTGTAAGGTTTTCATAATTTTCTTTGTCGCATTTTCTCTATGGATGTCGCATTGCTATATGGAAGGCAATTTATGAAGGAGTTATGCAATGGCTGAAGAGCGGAAAGACATCAAAATAATCTTTTCAGAGGCGTTAGAGATAACGGATACAGCAAAACGAGCGGCGTACATTGAGCAGGCCTGCGGGGAAGATAACGACTTGCGGGCAGAAGTCGAGGCCTTACTCAGTGCCCATGAAGGAGGTGGAAATTTTCTCAAGCCCCCAGTTTGCGGTGCGGACGCTACTGTCGAAGAATCTGCTGTGGTAGAAGGGCCTGGAACGCGGATTGGTCGGTACGAAGTGCTGGAGTTGATTGGTGAAGGGGGGATGGGGCTGGTCTATTTGGCCGAGCAGAAAGAACCCGTCAGGCGACGTGTTGCACTAAAGATTCTCAAGCCGGGTATGGATTCGAAACAGGTGATCGCCCGGTTCGAGGCTGAACGGCAGGTCTTAGCTCTCCTGGACCACCCCAACATCGCACATGTCTTCGATGCGGGTACGACCGAGGCGGGCAGACCATACTTCGTCATGGAGTATGTAAGGGGTATGTCTATCACAGAATACTCCGATGAGCGGAAGCTTAGTATTGAACAAAGACTGAGGCTGTTTGAGCAGGTGTGCGAGGCGGTTCAGCACGCTCATCAGAAAGGAATTATTCACAGAGACCTTAAGCCCACCAATGTGTTAATTTCCTTGCATGGGGACAGGGCGCTTCCGAAGATAATTGATTTCGGTATTGCCAAGGCGGTTACACAGCCGCTGACGGACAAAACCTTCGTTACTATTCAGGGACAGTTATTAGGCACGCCGGAGTACATGAGCCCGGAACAGGTGGATTTGGCGACTCAGGATATTGATACCCGCTCTGATATTTATTCACTTGGCGTAGTGCTTTACGAACTGCTGGCAGGCGTGCTGCCGTTTGAGCATGAATCCCTTAAGCGTGGAGGATTTGCGGAGGTTCAGCGGACGATTCGGGAGCAGGAACCAGCATCACCGAGCATTCGGCTGACAAACTTAGGTGAAAGGGCAAAAACAATCGCAGCCAGCCGTAATACGCAGGTGGTAACCCTTGCGAGGCGTCTGCATCGTGAGCTTGAATGGATACCGCTCAAGGCGATGCGCAAGGACCGCTGCAGGCGGTATCGCTCGGCGTCCGCGATGGCTGACGATGTCCGCAATTACTTAAACGGATTGCCGCTTATAGCGGGACCCGAGACGGTTATGTACCGGACAAAAAAATTCGTGCGAAAACACGCCGGCTCGGTAGTAACGGCTGCGCTCGTGGCAGCAGTGATAGTACTGGGTTTGATTATCAGCACCATGATGTACTTCAGGGCCGAGAAAGCGCTCCAAAAGGAGGCTGTTGCTCGTACGCAGGCAGAAGAAGCAAGATCAGCCGAGGCTAAACAGCGGCAAATCGCCGAAGAACGGAGTGAAGAATACCGGCAGCTGTCCTATGTTCATGGTGTTGCGCTGGCTGATGCGAAATACCGTGAACGAAATCTTCGCAGCACTCGGAAGTTGTTAGAATCCTGTCCAGAGGATCTGAGGAACTGGGAATGGTATCGGCTTAACTACGTTGTGGATGAGAGCATCATCACGTTTGGTCACGACGGGGAAGGGGCGGTTGCGATTGCATTCAGCCCCGATGGGGAGAGGATTGCTACAGGATATGCGACTATAACAATATGGGACGCCGCAACTGGAACAGAAATACGCACACTCAAGGGACATGAGGCGGCAGTCGTATCCCTTGCGTTCAGCCCGGACGGCGAGAGGATTATCTCGGGTAGTATGGATGGTCTGGTCAAGGTCTGGAATGCGAGTAGTGGCGAGGAAATCATGACACTTGAAGGTCATGAGGCCGGAAAAGGAATCGCTGCCGTTGACCTTAGTAGTGATGGCAAGCAGATCGTTTCGATAGACTACGACGGCATAATCAAAGTCTGGGATGCAGATGGTGGGGAGGAGCTACTCACAATCCATGCAATCTTAAGCAATGGTGAATATGGCCGATCAGTGGCGATCAGTCCGGATGGCAAACGGATTGCTGCCGGCAGGAACAGCAAGAAAGTCCATGAATGGGATGCTGCGACCGGTGAGAAGCTAAGAACTTTCAGTATGCAGGATCAATCCGTCTTTATCGTCGAATATAGCCCGGACGGTAAGCGAATTGCCATGGGATGTGGCAGCGGTATGATCAAAATCGTGGACATGGAAACGGAAAAAGAGACTATACTGACAGAGGGCAAAGGGTGGTCCCGGAGCCTGGTTATGTCCCTTGCTTTCAGCCCGGACAGCAAGCGACTTGTCTCCGGCGGTTATGATCATATGGTCAGGGTCTGGGATACAAACACAGGTAAAGAATTGACGACACTGGTCGGCCACCCTGCCCCCATCGACGAAGTCGCTTTCAGCCCGGACGGTCAGCGCATTGCGTCAGCCGCTTATGGAGGGAAGAGCAGAATATGGGATCCAGGCACGGATAGAGAAAGCAAAGTCCTTAAGGGACACACGGCCACCATCCGCGACGTAGCCTTCACTCCCGACGGCAAGCAGCTCATTTCAGTAAGCAGGGATAAGACCATCAAGATGTGGGACGTATCCAAGGGCGAGGTAATCCATACCTTCAGTGGACACAAAGATAGCATTTGGTCCATGGCAATGAGCCCGGACGGCAGACATATCGTTTCAGGCAGCGGGGATAACACCATCAGGATATGGGATATTGACAGCGGAGAGCAAGTGAGAAAAATCACCGGGCATGACGGGGCTGTCTTTTCCGTCGTTTTCAGCCCGGACGGCAAGAGGATCGTTTCAGGAGGCAAAGATAAGAAAATCAGAGTCTGGAATGCGTCGACGGGTGAAGAATCGAAAACGCTCTCCGGCCACGAGAGTGGTATTCTCTCTGTCGCTTTCAGCAAGGACGGCAAGCGGATTGTCTCCGGATGCAACGATGGAACGATCAAGGTGTGGGATGAGTCAACCGGCGAGGAACTTATGACCTTGTCCGGGCATAACAGTTCCGTTCGTTCCGTCGTGTTTACTCCGAACGGCAAACGCATTGTCTCGGGAAGTTATGATGCCACGATTAGGATCTGGGATGCCGAAACGGGCGACGAACTCACTGTACTTTATGGGCACAACAGAAATGTGGAGGCTGTTGCTGTCAGCCTCGATGGAAAGCGGATTGTCTCAGGTAGCTTCCTCACAGCCAAGGTCTGGGATGCCGACACGGGTGTCGAATTGATGACCCTTCCGTCAAATTCATCTTTTGCTATTGCATTCAGTCCGGACGGCAAAACCATCGCTGGCGCGGGCGACGAAGAAATTATTCTCTGGGAATCCGGCCTAGAAAAAAGATAGGTGAGAAGACCGAAAGCAGGTAAGTTTCAATATTAAAACGCTATTCCGGAGCCCAACGGGACTTAAATCCTGACCACCGATTGAGAACCCAGCGGCCATTTTGTTATTCCCTTTGGGTGGGTTTGTGTGTAGAATGGGGGTATGAGTGAGGTTACGCGGATATTGGCGGCGATGGAGCGCGGTAACGTCAAGGCGGTGGATAAGCTGTTTCCACTGGTTTACGAGGAACTGAGGTTACTGGCAGCACAGAAGATGTCTCAGGAGCGGCCGGGCCAGACGCTTCAGCCAACGGCATTAGTTCACGAGGCTTATTTGCGACTGGTAGGCGCGGAGAACCAGAAATGGGAGGGGCGCAGGCATTTTTTCTGTGCCGCTGCGGAGGCCATGCGGCGGATTCTGGTTGAGAATGCACGGCGCAAGAAGGGGCAAAAATACGGAGGCGAGCGGCAGCGGGTCGCTTTGACCGATGCAGATTTGGCAGTTGACAGCCCATCAGATGACCTTGTTGCGCTCGATGAAGCGCTCAGCCAGCTTGCCAAAGAGGAGGAGATTGTCTCAAGGCTGGTTGAGCTTCGTTATTTTGCGGGCTTTACCAACAAGCAGGCAGCTGAAATCCTCGGCATCGCACCGCGGACGGCGGACGGCTACTGGGCCTATGCCCGCGGGTGGTTGTGCGAGAAAATCAAAGAGCGGCAGTGATGCCGGGGATAGTCTTTGTTTTACTATTGTCAGGACAACTGCCGGCGGCAGTTGAGTACGGAATAACGGAGCTATCAAATATTTTAAAAAAAATCTCAATTTTATGCGCATTTTACGGGCGGATTTCGCATGTAAGAATGGAGCGGCTATAGTTCCGACAGGGACCTGTACCGCCGATTGCTTGATTGAGCTGGTGTAATATGGTTAGCGT
>CP070830.1:264605-267537 GCA_020344865.1 Planctomycetota bacterium | reverse complement strand
GGTAAAAGAACTGGGCACGGGGCTGCGTCTCGTGGATGGCCAAAAACGCAAATAATGATAAAAAGTCCATCCGGACGCAGCCTCTGCCGGGATTATGTAATTATAGATTTTTGAAAGGAAGGGAAATGGACAGGAAGATTCTAAAAAATTGGACGGTAATAATAGTATTTTTTGTAGTAGTGCTGTTGGGGATGGGGCCACAAGCTCTTGGTGATTTGCTTGTTGGGTGGGGGGATAATCGTTCTGGTCAGGCAGCGCCACCTTCGGGAGATGACTTTGTGGCTGTCGCAGCAGGGCGACATCACAGTCTTGCCCTAAAGGCGGACGGGAGCATTGTGGGATGGGGAAACGATGATTATGGCCAGGCAACGCCGCCATGGGGAAATGATTTTGTGGCTGTCTCCGCGGGGCAGTATTACAGTGTTGCCCTGAGGGCGGAAGGCACAATTGTGGGATGGGGGCGCAATGATGATGGCCAGGCGACGCCTCCAACTGGAAATGACTATGTGGCAGTCTCCGCAGGGAGGTGGCATGGCCTTGCCTTGAAGGCCGACGGGACTATCGTAGGATGGGGGCGCAATTATGATGGTCAGGCAACGCCACCTTCGGGAAATGACTATGTGGCTGTCTCCGCGGGGGGTGAACACAGCCTTGCCCTGAAGTCCGACGGCAGCATCGTGGGATGGGGGAATGACGGTTTAGGTAGGGCAACGCCACCAGATGGGAATGACTTTGTGGATGTCTCCGCAGGGATGTCCCACAGTCTTGCCTTGAAGACCGACGGCAGGATTGTGAGCTGGGGAAGTCAGACAGCGCCACCTTCGGGAAAGGAATTTGTGGCCATCTCCGCGGGGTGGGGGCACAGTCTTGCCGTGAAGGCCGACGGGAGCATCGTGGGATGGGGGGCTAATGAATATGGTCAGGCGGAGCCACCTTCAGGAAATGGGTTTGTGGCTGTCGCAACAGGGTTGTGGTACAGTCTTGCTTTAAGGCGAGTTCCTCCTATCGAGGCAGAAGTAAGACTTACGCCGGATACGCTGAATCTGCAAAGCAAAGGTAAAACCATCACCTGCCGCATATCACTGCCCGAGGATTACAACGTCGCCGACATTGATCCAAACAGCATCTTTCTTGAGGGTGAAATTGAAGCCGACCGCGTATGGTTGCAAGAGGAATTTGCGGTCGTCCAATTTAGCTGGACGGCTGTTCAGGAAATGCTCGTTGAGCTAGGGAAACTTGGCGAGATAGGACTGGTTGTGAGCGGCGAACTTCGTGACGGGAGCATATTTGAAGGGACGGATACGATTGTGATAAAGATAGGTTATGTGAAGAAGCTTTATGTGCCGGGGCAGTACGCGACGATTCAGGCGGCAATAGACGCGGCGGAGAACCACGACATCGTTCTTGTCGCCGACGGGACATACACAGGCGATGGGAACCGGGACATTGACCTTAAGGGCAAGGTTATTACCGTTCGGAGCGAGAACGGGCCGGAGAACTGCGTTATCGACTGCAGCGGCACCGAGGCCGAGCGGCACCGGGGATTCAGATTCGGCAATAATGAGGACGTAAATTCAGTAGTGGATGGATTTACCATAATCAACGGATACGCACCGGAGTAATTCTTGGAGGGTGGGTGGCGTTTTGTCGGTGGGGCAATACTGTGCACGGCAAGCAGTCCGACGGTCAAGAACTGTGTTATCAGAGACAACACCAGCGAATATGGGGCAGGTATTAGCTGTCACGAAAGCAGCCCGACAATCACGAACTGCACTATCACCGACAACTCGGTCTTACGTGCTGGTGGCGCAGTCTTCTGCCGGCCGGAATGCAGTCCGACTATTGTCAGTTGTACAATAAACGATAATTCAGCAGTCCTCGGCGGCGGAATCTATTGCACCGAGAGCGAGCTTGCAATCACCAACTGCACCATGAGTGGCAACACAGCGGAATCTGATGGCGGGGCAATCACATTCTATCGGGGTAGTGTTACAATTGAAAACTGCGTAATCAGCTCCAACACGGCCGAGACATATGGCGGGGGAATGTACTGCTGGGACAGTAACGAAACAATTGTGGAGTCTGAAATTACCGGCAACTCCGCGCGGGTAGGCGGCGGTATTTACAGAGGCGGCTTGTCTAGGCCGACAGATACAATAATTATTGACTGCGTGATCAGTGCCAACTCCTCCAGCAGTCGCGGCGGTGGGATCCACTGCGAGAGTGGCAGGCCAACGATTATAAACAGCACTATTAGTGGGAACACAGCAAGCTCGGGCGGCGGTATGTGGTGCGAAGGTGGAGGCGGAATTACTAACTGTGTCATAAGCGGCAACTCAGCGCGAGGTTCCGGCGGCGGGTTCTACTTTACGTTTAGCAGACCTAAAATTGCGAACTCGGCAATCATCGGCAACAAGGCAGGGTGGTGGGGAGCAGGAATTTTCTTTGATGTTGCCGAGGCGACTATTACCAACTGCACCATCAGCGAGAATAGTGCGATGAAAGCCGGTGGTGGGATCTGGGCGGATGGCGTGTACGGTACGATGACTAACACGATTATATGGAACAATTTGCCTGAACAGATTACGACGGAGTACTGGAACGTTTTGGCTACGTACAATGATGTGCAGGACGGTTGGCCGGGTGACGGGAATATCGATTCGGATCCGTGGTTTGTTGAGGCGGGTTACTGGGACGCTAACGGCACGCCGGGGGATGCGAATGACGACTTCTGGGTCGAGGGAGATTATCGTCTGCTGGAGGGCTCGCCGTGTATCGATAGTGGCGACCCGAATTATGCGGCCGGACCGAATGAGACGGATTTGGACGGCAAGGCGCGGGTTATAGATGGGGACGAGGACGGTACGGCGGTGGTTGATATGGGGGCGTATGAGTATATTGCGCCGCTTGAGGTAGAAATGACCTTAGTGCC
>CP070830.1:260449-264505 GCA_020344865.1 Planctomycetota bacterium | reverse complement strand
TGACGATGTCGTTTATATCAACGACAGGTCACAGTTTTCGACCGCCGGGCCCGTCAAGTTTGAGTCGCCGGATGCCCAGATGCTCGGCAGGGGTATGGAATTCGTCTACAACGACCAGCTTAACCGCCTTGAATATCTTAGAATAATTCATTTGGAGGACCTGCACATAAGAACTTCATCGAAGGCGTCTTTGTTTGGCCGGGAGCAGGAAGAACCGCCGGTCGAGGCCTCTGCGGACGGGACTACTCAAAAACAGCCAGTAGAACGTAAGAGCGGTGTGCATTACAGGTGTCTATTCGACAAGAATGTTGTTGTAAATACTGCTGAGCAGACCATTCTTGCAGACCGGCTTTCCATCAATAACATTGTTCTATCAAAAGCATCCACAACCAAATCGACCGAAACTGAGGTCACGCGCCCCGACGCCCCCAAAAGGCTGAAAGAACAAACCAATAGAGTATCAGAGGAATTCGTCGATGTCGTCGTAACCTGTGACGGTGGTATTTTCGTTTCACCCATGGGCGGAAGCGCAGCATCCGAAGGTTTTATGCCAACCGATGGCGGGCCAGCTGTTACAGACCGCAGGAGTGCAGAAAGTCCGCACGATGCGGCAGATAAAACGAGATTTGCCGCCCATAGAATTGACTACTGCGCACTTGCCGAGGACGTTGTCGCCAGCGGTCCATCCGAGCTTACCTTCTACATAAATGACGTGATTGACCGCCAGGTCGAAGAAACACGTTTGCCGGTAAAAGTGAAGGCCCAAGAAAGAGCAGAGTTTCGACCGGCGGCAAATCAGGTCATATTCGAAGGCGACTGTGTGTGTACCATGACCCGGACCGAGCCCAATTTCCAGCAACAGTATTCGCTTGCGGCACCAAAGATTACGGTAAGCCTGGCTGAAGATAAGACCAGCCGAACTACCGGCCCGGCAGCAGCTATTGAACATGTGACCGCAGACGGCGGCGTGGTTCAACTCGCAGCCGTAAAAGAAACAGAAAAAGAATTGCTTGGCTTTACGAAGCTGAAATGCCGCAGATTCGACTATGACAGTCCCGAGCAAACGTGTATAGCCACCGGGCCTGATGGCCTGATAGCCGCGGATAACTCGAAAATTCAGGAGCCAAAAGAGAAGGTCGGCAAGTTTGGATTGCGCCGACAGTGTTATGCGGTAGTTCGCGGCTTTGACACTATGAAGTATTACCTCGAAATCAATCAAATCATCGCCGATGCCGAAAAAGAGGGAATCATAATTGACTACTTTCCTGTCGTTAAAGGGCGATACGGTCCGCAGACCACCCTCACCACAAGCCATATAGAAGCTCCTCTTTACGAAACCCCCGCCGGTCGAATCGAGCTTGCCTCGCTCAGCGCGACGGGCGGCTTCACCTACGAAGAAAAAGACATTGAATTCCAGGGAAGTCAAGCGTTTTATGATGCGGGCAAGTCCTTAATCACCGCTCAAGGCGACAAACTCCAACCATGCTACCTTAATGGCGCTCCTGCTGACGCCATTGAGTACAACTTAAAAACGGGGAGGGTCAAAACCAAAATCACCGGCCCGGGTTTGCTACAACTCAGAAGATAAAAGTTTAACACGTGGCTGAGCTGAACGCAGGCAGTCACTCACAAAGCTGCTGCAAATCGGTAATGCCCAATTCGCCCAAGTTGCCCACGATTTTTTCGGCGGAAGCCAATTGCCTGGCATCATAGGAATTGGTTACCGCAACCGTATGCATTCCGGCCCGCTTCGCTGCTTCAAGTCCCCAGTGGGAATCTTCAATCGCAACACATTCGGCCGGCTGGATTGGAGAATGGCCTGTTTCGTTAAGTTTCCGCAGAGCCAGCAGGAAACCTTCTGGGTCAGGCTTGAATTTTTTTACCTCTTCAGCCGAGACTACAGCCTCAAAAAAGTGGCGCAAACCGGCCTCGTCCAGCAGCAACTCAATCTCCGTACGAAGCGAACCCGAACATATGGCCATCCGCACATTATTGTCCCTGAGCAGCTCGAAGAAGCCTCGCACGCCTTCGATTATCCTGCCCTCGGTTTTCGCCAGTTGCTCAAACGCCTCGTTCTTTTGTCTTACAAGACTTTCAATGCCCCGCTCATCAAGTCTGAGGCCGTGTTTATCAGAGAGCACTTTAAAGCAGTCGAAATCAGTGGAGCCGAGATATTGTGTGTAATAATCCCTTGTTGTTATCTCGATATCGTACTGAGCCAGAACCTCATTAAAGGTGCGAAGATGCAGAATCTCCGAATCGGTTATGACGCCGTCGAAATCGAATATTACCGCTCTAAGCATAAACGTCCTCTATTCGACAGGCACCGGTCCGATTAGACTCTCGTAATCAGTGAATGTAGACCTGTCGCCGGCGCAAATCAGCTCCACCAGCGCAGAAATCTTAGGCGCGTTCTTTGTAACGTACCTATAGGCAATCCTCGCCTTGCGCTGCCTCATAGGAATCATCTCGCCGTCACCGGCGGTCCCGCCCGGCGCGGCGACAACACCCATATCAACCTTCGTACTCGCCTGGTCGCAGAACAGATAGCCTGTAATCAAATCTATCGCAATATCGACCAAAGCTCGGCCGTACAGGTCCATATACTCGTTGCCCTGCTCTTTTACAAACGCAACCGCCTTGTTCAACTGCTCGCTTCCCTCGGCAAGCTTCGCCAGCAAATCGTTCATCTCGGGCGCAAACTGCCGGGCGCTTAGCTCACCAAGCAGTTTCTCGGCCGTGCCGCTGCACACACCACGAACAGCAGCAACAATCTGAAGCTGGCTCGTCCCTTCATAAATGGTCGTTATTCTGGCGTCGCGCGCGTGCCGCTCGCAGGCATAATCCCGCATATAGCCGCTTCCGCCAAGCACTTGAATCGAATCGTAAGCAACCGTGTTGCACATCTCGCTGCAGTAGTATTTGCTCATCGGCGTCAGCATCGACGCGTATCTTCTGTATTTTCGCTGGTCGTTTTTGAGCTGCTTGGCCTGTGCCTTATCCTCAGGCGGACTGGATTCAAGACGCCTGGCATATCCAACCTCCATATCCACCACGCATGATGTCTCATACAGAAGCGCCCGACCTGCTTCGAGGGCAATTTTCATATCAATAAGCATATCACGCACGGCCGGCAGCTTCTCAATCGCAACGCCAAACTGCCTTCGACTCGCGGCGTAATCGCGGGCGACGCGATAGGCCGCTTCCGCTATGCCCATCGACTGAGCGGCGATGCCAACACGGGCGCCGTTCATCAGGCTCATAACATAGGTTATGAGCCCGCGCTGGCGCTCGCCGATAATCTCACACGGCGTGTTGTCAAAAAATATCTCACATGTCGGCGAGCCGTGAATCCCTAATTTGTCTTCCAAGCGTCGAATATGAACCGTCGAACCTCTATCACACACAAACAGACTCAGCCCACGCCCATCACTAATCTGAGGCTCACTCCGCGCCAAAACCAGCAGCACATCACCGCAACCGTTGGTTATGAAGCGCTTCACGCCGTGCAGGTACCAGTTGCCGTCATTATCCTGAAATGCCCGGAGCTTGACTGACTGCAGATCCGAACCTGCATCCGGCTCGGTCAGGACCATCGCGCCCGTAATCTTGCCGGCCGCGAAATCGTGTAAGTATTTCTCTTTTATCTGCTCCGAAGCAAACGCGTTTATTGTCTCGGCAATTCCCTGAAGACCGAATATGTTCATAAGGGCGGCATCGGCCCGCGAGACAATCTCAATCGCCATCGAGTAAACAAGGTTCGGAAAATTCAAACCTCCAAATCTATAGGGCAGCGTAAAACCCATCACCTCCGCCTGTGCAAGCTTCTCGAGGGATTCCTGAATCCCCTTCGCGTAGCTTACCGTACCATCCTCGTTAAGCGTGTTACCTTCGCGGTCAACCTGTTCGGCGCGAGGAGCGATGAAGTCAGCACTCAATTGTCCCAGCGAATTAAGCACCATATCATAGTTCTGCAGGGCCTCGTCTGCGTCGGCCGGCGCATGGTCAAACTCGCCCGCATATCCGAAACCGTCTTCGCAGAGCTCGGCAAGCACG
>CP070830.1:255979-260349 GCA_020344865.1 Planctomycetota bacterium | reverse complement strand
GGCGAGTCCACCGCCCTGATCGATCAGTTGCTCAGCTTCCCGCGCCCCCCGATGCTGGTGCTCACCGGCGGCGATCCGCTCAAGCGGGCCGACCTGTTCGATTTGATCCGCCACGCCGCCGGCGCCGGCCTGCACGTGGCGTTGACGCCCTCGGCCACGCCGCTGGCCACGCGGGAAGCGTTCCAGGGGGCTCGCGACGCGGGCGTTCGAGCGCTGGGGATCAGTCTCGACGGCGCCGACGCCAAGACGCACGACGCCTTCCGCGGCTGGGAGGGGAGCTTCGAGCGCACGCTCCGGATGCTCGCCGACGCCCGAGAGCTGGACTTCCCCGTCCAGGTCAACACGTCCGTCACCCGGCGCAACTTCCACCAGATCGACGCGATCGCTGAGCTGCTGGCCGGCCAGGGCATTGCCATGTGGTCGGTCTTCTTCCTGATTCCCGTGGGGCGTGGCGTAGAGGGGGGGATTGAGTGGGATTTTCGGCTGCAAAAAGGGAGGGGGGAGGCTTTTGAAGGGGGGTTGTCAGGTTTTTTAAGATTTTTTTGAAAATGGGGGATTTTTTGCTTGCATTGGTTCCGGAGTTGTGATATAATCCGCGTATCTTTCGGGGGAAAGATAACTCATATTAAATGGGGTAAAGAGAAAACTCACCGATTGATGCTTTTTTGAGCTATTTTGCAGAGCATCTGAGATTTTTGGCAATTAAACAGATTACTCGAAGACAGCGTTAAAAGATGAGTTTCGTATCTTGTGAAATGAAGAATTTCGGAAATGAGAAAATGTCATTTTGAGGTAATTGCATTTGTGAAAGGAGCATTATGATGGTGAAGAAGGTTTTGATTTTATTGCTGGTTCTAAACATGGCCGCGCTTGCAAGCGCAAGTTACACCATCGACGGTGTCGATGAGGGCGGCGGCAGCTGGGCGATAACTGTCACATCAGACGGCCTTGACCCGGACGGCTACTGGGCTCTCGGTGTTGACGCTGGAGGAAGCATTCCCGGTCATCCGGCCAGTGGCATAGCTATCGGTGCGGACGCTCCGAGCCTGAGCGGTATCTGGGGTGACATAGAGGTCGACCTTGCGAGCTACCTGCCGGGGCTGACGGGCAAATACGGGCCTTTCGCTGCCGCACAGGGTGAAGACAGGCTGGGCGGTACCTACCTGACCGGTGGTTTCTTCACAGCCAGCAGCGCGTGGGTCCATTTATACAGCTTCGGTGAGGGATTGGCTGGTTTGACCCTGGAAGATTCGTTCCCGATTGTTCCTGAGCCGGCAACACTGGCACTGCTTGGTCTTGGTGGATTGTTCCTGCGTCGGCGCAAATAAGCAAGTAACACCAACCAACAAATTTGTCGGTTAATAATATGTTGAAAGGAGGGGCAAGTCGACGGACTTGCCCTTTTTTTTGCTTTCTTGCAGGTTGGGGTGGTTATTTATAATATATTGCGGCCGCTTATTGAGGTTTCTTGGGTTGCAGAAGATGGTTAGGCAGTTAGTTTTATTAGCAGGTTGCTGTGTTATTATGTGGCTTGGGGGCTGTCAAGAGGCCGGGCCAGGCGTCGAAAGGACGGCGAAAACGAGGGAGCCGTTTCCGGAGTTTCTGGTGGGTCGGTGGAAGGCAAACAGAGATAACTGGGAGATTGAGTTCGATGCCGACGGCGAGGTCGCGTCTATGATTCACTATATGTGGGCTGTGCCAATAGACACGGAGGACGAAGCGTATTACACGGACGGCCCGGATGAGGGTACTTACGCACTTTTTATGCTTGGGCCGTGTGAGGCCGATTACAAGTCCGCCACACGGGAATTGAGCGTAAAAATCATTATGGAGAAATACGAAATTATGCTGCCGGGGGGCACGCTGGAAGGGTGGCTGCGTGACTTCTTCGACGGGCCCGTCTCTGAAGATGGCAAGGTCTGGACCGCCTCATGGCGGCATATGGAGTGGCTGGAAGGGGCTGACGAGTCTGTTGACCCGAACTTCGGTACGTCTGAGTTAATCTTCACAAAGGTCGACGAGGCGGAGTAAACCGCGAGGGCACTTAATAGTCAAAATAAGTCTTGCCCGGTCTGTCTGTTCAAGTCGAGCTGAACGTGCGGGGGGCAACTGCAATAATTAATCGCAGACTATATCGGGTCAGGGCGAGCCCTCTTTGAGTTCTTGGAGTTGTTTTTCGAGCCGGCTTATTTGTGTTTGGAGTTTTTCGTTTTCGCGGCGGAGCTCGGCGATTAGTTCCAGGTCTGCTCTTGCACTTTCGATAAGGTCCTCAATTTCCTTCGCGAGGCGTTCGTCCGGAGGCTTTCGCTGCAGACAGTCTGCAAGGAGCTTATTTTGGCGCTTAATTTCTTTTTCGAGGACTGTTCTCTGGTCTGCTATTTGCTTTTCGTAGAGTTGCTTTTGCTTGTCGACATATTCAGTGTGTGACTGCTCCTGCTTTTCGATTTCGGCGGCATGTAGCTCAATTTGCTTTTGGATTTGTTTTTTTAGGTTTCTGTTCTCATCTGCTATAAGCCTGCAGAGTTTCTGGTCGGACAGATGCTGCTCTTCACAGCCAGCCATCGGCAAGACAAATGTAGCGATGGCTGCAAAAATGAGCATTTTGTAGTACCTGAGTTTCATAGTTTTATCCTTCCTAATGATATTTTTTAGACAAGAGCTTAGGATTAGCCGGAATTATAACGATGTTTGCTTTGTAGCGACAGCATAAATTAATTTCGCTTCCACAGGGGACCAATCCTTCCTCGTATTATCCCTTCCAAGCGGTGGTATTGCTTACGTTGGGCTGTTTGGCTCGATTAGGTTTGCGTCAAAGGTCTCTGGTTGATTCAAATCACTCGCATCGCTTTGAGTTTTGTTCGGTTCGGCTTGATTGCGACTGCTCCAAAGTTCTCTTAACTCTCTGCCTAAACGATCTATCCTTTCCGCCTCCTCACCGGTTATAACAGCGTTTTCCAGCTCTGTGAACATGTCTTCTATATACGTTTCTTCTTCAGGGCTGAGTTCCGAATATGCTTCTTCAGAGTCCATAATTCTCTTGACAGCCTCCAACTCAGCAAGGGCCGCTTTTAGTGCCTTAGATTGTTCGGTGTCTTGATGTGACGCAGGCGGCGGGCGTCGAGTAGTTTTACCCGGGATATCAGGTGGCGTGGCGTGCCTGACGAGGCTTGTTTTTTTGGGCCTCTCGGGTAGGAGTTCGAATGTCCTTTGGCCGTCCCGAACCACTACGAGGCCGTCTTTAACCTGGTCGATAATGAGATGGCCTACCTCGGCGGACTGTCTGACCCATCGAAGTCCCTTGCCGGGCTCGTCAATCAGTGCCAGTGACAGTTCTGGTCGCAGTTCGTAGTAGCTGGTGCCGATAAGGTCAAATTTGCTCGAAACGGGTGCAGGAGGGCGCGGTCTGCCGGCGGCCTGACGAGGCGCAGCAGGCCTAGGCTGCGGCTTCGGGGGCGGGTTTAGGTAGCGTGCAAATGCCTCAGCCTGCTTTACGAGCGGCGAGCTTCGGTCGTCAGTATCTGCCGGTTTCTCCGCTTTTGCTCTGTTGAACTTCTCTATGGCGCTGGGGGAGTTCAAGAATTGCTCTGCCTTTGCGTCAGAATGAACACCAAAAGCCACAGTAAAGACAAAGAAAACAGCCACCGCGAACACGGCGATGGCAGTTATTATCCGGAATGTCGTTATCATATTAGTCTTGCGGGTAAACATATCGCCCAATAGCCCCTTAAACAGGAGGTCGCGCGTACATTCTCAAACGAACCTCTTACACAAGATATTTTAACAAAACCGGCTTGTAAAATCCAGCGCAGAGGGCTTACTTTTTCAAATGTGCCCCTGTCGTCCTGCTTTTGTTGGTTTTGCTGCGGTCAGGGCTTTTGTTATCGGATTATCAGTGGCAACGGATGCGGTTTTTTGTTACAAATTAGCCTAATGTTTACTGGTCTGAGCGAAGACGGGATTTCCGTTGACAGGCTTGAAGGGTAAGATTTTTATCGGAGAGATGTTGTGAAGTCGGTAGTACTGAGCGGTATCGGGCGAATGGAGCTTGTAGATTTGCCGGAGCCGAGCATAAAAAGAGACAGCGATGTCCTGCTGAAGGTCGAGATGGTCGGCGTCTGCGGCTCCGACGTGCACTACTACGAAACGGGCAGGATTGGTTCGCAAATCGTGAAGTATCCTTTTATGGTCGGGCACGAATGCACGGCGACGGTCAAGGCCGTTGGAGCGACAGTTAAACGTGTCAGGGCGGGGGACAGGGTGGCCGTTGACCCTGCGATAACCTGCGGTAGTTGTGACCAGTGCCGGCAGGGAAGGAGAAATACGTGTCGAAATCTAAAATTCCTTGGCTGTCCGGGTCAGGTTGAGGGCTG
>CP070830.1:250677-255879 GCA_020344865.1 Planctomycetota bacterium | reverse complement strand
GGACGCCATCGACGCGGTGCCGGAGTACGATGGTGAGCCGTGGCTGCCTTATTCTGATTACAGCCATATGGTACGGGTCTGTATCAACCGGCATAAAGGGTTTGTCAACAACGTTTTCTTAGATGGCTCTGCGCGGAAGGTCGGGCTTAAGTGTCTGTGGAAGCTGCAGTGGCATCGCCACCTCGACCCTGAGCACTCGCCGACAGAGGAGGAATTCAACAGTGCCGGTGATGGCTGGATGGCGAAGTTTCCGCAGTGTGAGTAAAAGGGGAAAATAAAATGAAATCGAGAACGAGATTCAGCAAGAAAGACGTTGTTGTGGTTTTAGGTTGTGTTGTTTTTCTATTGGCGACGCTCGGGGCGATTGGCACCAGCGGTAGAAGGCGGGCGAAAGAGGCGGTGTGTCTGTCGAACCTTCGGCAGTGGGGCCCTGTTTTCCACGCATTTCTCCAGGACAACAACGGTTATTTCGATACAGGTTGGCCCCACCCCGCTGGCGAAGATGGTTTCTATGCCGGTGGCCACCACTGGCCCATAACCCTGCAAGAGTACTACCGCGATAGAAACTTACGCTTCTGTCCCATGGCAACGGTATCAATTACTTCGCAACCTCATGCGGCGTTCTGGGCTTGGCCACGCATGGACCTGCTCAACCCGAACCGCTACTATGAACCGGAGGGCAGCTATGGCAAAAACGAATGGACGGCTAATCAATCAGAAGAACTTCAACGAATTCCCGGTGCAAACTGGAGAACTCCAAATGTTAAAGGTGCGAATAATATACCCTTGCTGATGGATTGCGCTTGGGCCGGAGGCTTTCCGGAGCATCTTGATGAGCCCCCGAGGTATGATGGTGAAATGGACCTGGCCGGTAGTGAAATTAGGCGCTTCTGTATCAACCGACACTCAGGCTATGTCAACAGCGTGTTCTTGGATTTCTCAGCAAGGAAGATAGGACTCAAGCAGTTATGGACATTGAAATGGCATCGTGAATACAACACTTGCGGGGACTGGACCACGTGCGGTGGAATGCACCCTGATGATTGGCCGGAGTGGATGCGGGATTTTGAAGACTATTGAGAAATTGTATTAGTGTGAGGTAATAACTATGAGCACAAGGACGGCCATTAGCAGAAAAGATGTTGTAGTAAGTGTCGCATGTGTGGTTTTTCTATTGGCGACGCTCGGGGCTGTCGGGAGCAGCGGTAGAAGGCGAGCGAAGGAAGCGGTGTGTCTATCGAACCTTCGGCAGTGGGGCCCTGCGTTTCATATGTTCGCAGAGGACAACGGGGGCTATTTTATGGAAGGCTGGACAAACTACGGGGCTCAAGGGCCGAGGCATGAGCGTTACTGGATGGAGGCCTTGCGCCCATACTATGGTAACAATCACAACCTCCGCTGCTGTCCGGAGGCATCGATACCCGGTACTGCGCTGGGCTACAGTCAATACGGCGGTGGGGGTACGTTTGTAGGCTGGGGGATTTTTAGCGGCGAATGCGGCCAGCCCTCAAACGCGTGGGATTGGGTCGTAGGATGCGATTACGGCAGTTACGGGATGAATGCCTGGGTGAGTAATATTGAAGAGGGCCTGAACGTTTGGTATGGGCAGGATGTATATTGGCGGACGCCGAATGTCGACGGGGCAGGTGACGTACCTCTGTTTGGCGGTCACCAGTTTCTCGATTGCTGGCCAAATCACAGTGATGAACCTCCGGAGTATGATGGCCAGCCGTGGATGGATACCTCGCAGATGGGACGTGTCTGTATTAACCGGCATAGCGGTTTTGTAAACTGGGTCTTTTTAGATGGCTCTGCTAGGAAAGTCGGGATTAAGGAATTGTGGACCCTAAAGTGGCATCGAATATACGTCACGGACGGCCCCTGGACAAGAGGTGGTGGTGTGATGCCCTGTGACTGGCCGGAGTGGATGCAGGAGTTTGAAGACTACTGAGGGTACGGCAGGTGAAAAGGTTGGGCGAAAAGCCGCGCGTCGGCAATTAGTGTTGAATAGTCAAAGGAAGGAATTATAGTAGTGGCGATTAAGCGAATGATGGAATTAAGAGTTAAATGTGATTTGGGGGATAAGGGGCAAAGGGGTTTTAGTCTGATTGAGCTATTGGTGGTGGCGGCCATAATAGCGGTGGTGATAGCGATTCTGGTGCCGGCTCTGAATAATGGCAGGCGCAACGCTCGTGCGATGCAGACGATGAATAATCAGCGGCAGATAGTGTTCGGCGTAACGGGCTTTGCATCGGACAACAACGGTAAATACCCGCAGTCTGTGGCTACGGTGGGAAGTACTGAGCGATGGAACTGGCAGGAGCCGACGATGCTGACGAGCTATCGGCGGCGGGACCCGCAGATGCCGCGCTCGATGAGCGCGTACCTGCGGAGCTATATCACGGATGCGAGCGTTATGTTTTGTCCGAACGCGCCGCGAAAGTACGAATACCTTCAGCAGGCGTGGGACGCGGGCGATGAGTGGGACAATCCGGAGACTGCTCCGGAGCACGACCCGGTTATGGGGACGTACTGCTTTTATTGGAATTATGTCGGCCTGCTGGGGGTGGACCGGGGTCGATTGAAGGGGCCGGCGGACATGTCGAGGGGACAGGAGGAAAGCAGACTGCTGGTGAGTGATTACTTCGGCTACGGGCACTGGCGAAATAAGCTGATATATAATACGAGCGAAGCGTACGGCAGTTGTGAGAAGATGAGGGGCGCGCGTATTACACCGGGGACGGCGGTGTCGTCGGCTTTCTGGTCGCGGCGGGTCGGGACGGGAGATGTGAGCCAGGACGTGCGGCAGGTGGAACTGCATGCGGGGTATACGGACGGTCACGTTGAGCGTTATCGGTTAGCGGACGCGGTGGCGATGAAGGTATCGAAGACCGATGATGGGAGTGCAGCGTATCCGGAGGAGCTGGGGCCGGGGCAGTTTTATGTGCCTGAGAACGCCCTTTATTGAGGTTTTGGGGTGACGTGAAAAGGGGGAGATTACAATAGGGAGGGTTGGGTGCGGAAGGTTTCGCCGGCGTTTATTTTGGCGGCTAATTGCATGAATCTGGGCATAGCGTGGTTGAAGAATCGCTTGTAGGCTTCGCAGAGGTAGCTTTGGCGTTTCCAGTCGCCGGTACCGGATGCGGCGGCGCGGTCTTTCATACAGCCGCCCCGGCAGACGGCGAGGCAGTTGCAGACGAGGCACTTATCGCAAAGCTGCCGCTTGGCGCGGGCGAATTGGCGTTTGATGTCGCCGGCGGCGAGCTTTTCTATGGGGGTTTCAAAGATGCTGCCCAATTTGAATTTCGGGTCGACGAAGAAGTCGCAACAGAAGGCATCACCGGTGTGCTCGATGACGATGTAGGTGCTGCACTGCTTGTCGAAGGTGCAGATTGAGTGCTTGCCGGCGACGCAGTAGGAGAGGATTGAGTCGAAGTCGCGGATGCTTATTTTGTCGGGGCTGTGTTGGTACCAGCGGTCGAAGATTCGGCAGAGGAATTGGCCGTATTGCTGGGGTTTGATGGAGAAATCGGCAATGCGGCCGGTTGCGGGGTCACGCTCGACGCAGGTAATGAACTGCAGGTATCTTATGTCGTTTTCGAGGAAGAAGTCGAAAAGCTCGTCGGGGTGGTCGACGTTGTTGGCGTTTAGCAGGGTGAGGGTGTTGAATTCGACGTTGTGTCTTTTGCAGTTTTCGATGGCTGTCATTACCTTGTCGAAGGTTCCGCGGCCGGAGTGGTCCTTGCGGTAGTAGTAGTGGAATTTTTCGGGGCCGTCGATGCTGATGCCGACGAGGAATTTGTTTTCGTGGAGGAATCGGCACCACTCGTCGTCGAGCAGGACTGCATTGGTCTGCAGAGCATTAGAGACCTGCAGCCCCCCCCTACCATATTTTTTCTGCAGCTCGACCACCCTTTTGTAAAAATCCAGGCCCATTAATGTAGGTTCGCCCCCCTGCCAGGAGAAGCCGGAGACGGGGAATGCTAATTTCATATAGTCTTTGATGAGCTTTTCGAGGACCCGGTCGGTCATTCTTTGCTTGCCGGTGCCGATTTCGGGGGCGCGGTGCTTGTAGAAGCAGTATTTGCAATCGAGATTGCAGTCGGAGCCGGAGGGTTTTATAAGAAGCGTAAACGGCTGCATAGAATGATTATAGCAGTTATTCTGCAGCTATTCCATGCCCCAGTTAGCATCTACGTTGTTTGGTAATGATATTCTTTATGGTTTTTGGCAGGCTCCGATGGAGGGTTTTTTAGTTTCGGGGATTTTATTGCCCCAGAAGTCGCGGGCGCCATTGTTTTCGATGGGGATGCCGGCGCCGATGCAGGGTGAATCGGCTTGCAGCTTGTACTCTCGCAACTTAGAAAGCTTTGTCGGGTCGGTTAGTTTTGTCAGACCCGGCTTTACGAGCCTGGGGTCGATAAGCTTGCCGACAATCCGGTCGCCGACTTTTTCCTGTCCGGTGGCGGCGGCCCATTCCTCGATGGTTCTGTGGCCGTCGAAGATAAGGTCGCGGTCATCGACGGGCCAGTAGACGTTGTATTCGAACCGCCCTCTTTTGGAGCCGCCTGCAATCAGCTCTCCGGCGAACATGAAGATGTTGTTGCGAATAACTATACCCGGTATGTCGAGGCCGCCGAAGGCGATTGCAGCGCCGGTTTTATTGTATATTGTGTTGTTGTATATCTGGCAGTCGGACATTCCAACATCGCTGGCGTAGATGTCGATGCCGCTCATTCGGTTGTTTCTGGTGCCGTCGTTCTGGCTGATATTGTATCGGATGATGTTGTCTTTATAAACCGGCGCGGTTGGATACTGGCAGAGGAAATAGCCGGGGCCTTCGTTGTTGTATGAGAGGTTGTACTGCAGGATGCAATTAGTAAGGCCTCCGTCGAGGTCGAAGCCGCCGCCGTCGTGGCCGGGGCTTTTGTTGTCGTGGGCGACGCAGAACTGTATGGTGATTTTATCGCCGCACCAGGCCCAGATTCCGACCGGCCCATTGCCTCTTCTCGGCATATCCCAGCCGTTGTTGAACGCCTCGCAGAATTCGATTACGGCGTTGGTGAGCTGTCCGACGACGATGCCGCTTCCGCTGTGGTTTGTGAGGTTGGTGGGGTCGCCGGGGTTGTTTTCGGCGAGGCAGTTTGCGATATAGATATCTTCGGACCATCGTTTTGCTGAGGCGCCTGCGCTGATTCCGTC
>CP070830.1:246259-250577 GCA_020344865.1 Planctomycetota bacterium | reverse complement strand
CCATATGCCGGCATGCCCCAGGTCATACGCCCCGACGGCGAATTTCGCGCGAACATGCGCTTCGGACTCTACCGCTGGCACATAATGGACCCAGTCAGATTTGAAAAGGACTTGAAAGTAACAATACAGGCGCTCGGCTGGCGAAGCGGCGACAGATACCTGCCGCTGCAGGATGATATTTCTTCGGTTGCCTTCTGGTATCAAACCGAGCCGCATGCGCCTTTTCCTAAACTGCCCGATAAAGACTATCTTGAAATCAATTAGTCGTTAATATTTATTTTGGTCGCATTGCACTTATGAAGATTTTACTCAGTTGGCTAAACGATTATATCGACACCGGATTATCCGCCGAGCAAATCGCCGGGGTTCTAAGTGACCTCGGCCTTTCCTGCGAGAGCATCCAGCAGCTCGGCTGCGATGCCACAATCGAGCTCGAAATAACCAGCAACCGCGGCGATTGCCTCTCCCTTATTGGCGTCGCACGCGAGTTGTCCGCAGCGACGGGTAAGCCCCTGAAAATTCCCACCATTGAGCTGCCGGAATCTGACAGCGTAGCCTCTGACCTTGCCTCCGTCGAAATCCAGGAGGTTGACCTCTGTCCTCGATATACCGCTCGCGTCATAGAAGGTGTCAAGGTGGGTCCCTCACCGGACTGGCTCCGAAATAGACTCGAGGCCGTCGGCCTGCGGACCGTCAACAACGTTGTCGACGCGACCAATTATGCAATGCTTGAAACCGGCCAGCCGCCACACGCCTTCGATTGTGAAAAAATCACTGACGGAAAGATAATAGTCAGAAAGGCCCTCCCCGGCGAGCGCATCGTCAGTATCGACGGCTCAAAATGCGACCTCAAACCGGATATGCTCATTATCGCCGACCCTTCCGGCCCCGTCGCCATAGCGGGTGTTATGGGCGGCTTGCACACTGAGGTCAGTGATACCACCACGAGCATTCTCCTTGAGGATGCCTATTTCGACCCCGTCAGTATCCGCCAGACTTCGCGCAGACTTGCTTTGCCCTCGGAGGCCGCCTACAGGTTCGAACGCATCGTCGATATCGAGAACATTGACTGGGCCTCAAAACGCACCGCCCAGCTTATTGCGCAGGTCGCCGGCGGCAAGGTCGCAAAAGGCATGGTTGATATCTACCCCAAAAAATCTGCACAAAAACAGGTCACCCTCCGCCTGAGCCGCTTGAATATGCTCCTGGGCATCGAAGTCCCGCCAGAGCAAGTTCAGAGAATCCTGTCGGCTTTGAGCTTGAACCCCCAACAAGAAGATAATTCGTTGGTTTGTGACGTGCCTTCCTGGCGAAGCGACATCTACCGTGAAATCGACCTTATAGAAGAAATCGCCCGCATCTACGGCCTCGACAAGATACCCACCGAGCAGAAAATCCAAATCGAGGTGGTGCCCGTCGATGCCCGCCAGAAGTTGACCGAGTTGGCAGGGACATATCTTAACGGCTGCGGCTTTTACGAAACCATCAATGTGACTTTCCTTGATAATTCTACGGCTGACCTTTTTACCGCCCACACTCGCCATTTGGCCGTTACAGACGAGTCAAGGAAGGCCGCCAGTCTGCTCCGACAGACCCTTTTGCCATCTTTGTTCACCACCTTCAGAACAAACCTCAACGCAGGTAACAGCCCCTGCAGAGTATTTGAAATCGCCGACACATACATTCCCACCGAAAAGAGCAATGCCCTCCCAATCGAAAAGCCCAAACTCGCCTTGGCCTGCGACTGCGACTTGCGAGACCTTCGCGGTGTCATCGAGGGCCTGATAAAGACTGTCGACAGCGAGGCTGATATTCTCTTTGAGCCCGCTGAATTGCTCTGGGCGCAGACCGGTGCGCAAATCATGGTAAACGGTCGAGCCATTGGGACCGCCGGCCTCGCCTCCCAGGCAGTAAAAGATAAATTCGACTTCAAAGACCTCACACCTGCCGCCGCCGAGCTGGATTTTGAACACCTTATGACCCTGAGCCGAGTCGCCGTGAAGGTAAAACCAATCCCCCGCTTCCCCGCAATCCAGCGCGACCTCTCTATAGTTATTGACGAAAAGACCTCTTGGGCACGGATAGCGGAGGCCGTAAATAAAAAGGCCCCCGACCAGCTCCAGGACCTTCAGTTCGTCGGCATCTACCGGGCAAAAGGAATCCCCTCCGGCAAAAAAAGCCTCACCCTGAGACTTACCTTCAGAGATGAGGATGGCACCCTCACACACGAAACCGTCGACAAATTCCAAAACGAAATCCTCGACTCCCTCACCAAATCCCTCGGTGCAGAACTTAGAACCCTATAACCCTACGGCTCCCAACGCAGCGGTTTCTTAATAAGCTCTTCCACCCTGTAACACCAGACATCTCCATTGGTGAATAGGATGTTGCAGATTCCCCGCCCGAAGACGTTTTGGTCTCCCCCTGGTTTATGCCTCAAAGCCAGCGATTCCGGTCCACCTGAAAGATTCCAGCCACCACTCGCCTCAAATAGGAGCACCACATCGCTTGGGACATCTTTTAAGCGAAGACCGCTAAGCCTGTCATTGAAGGCGTAATTGCTGCGACCTTCCTCCGCATGTGGACACTTAAAAATATCTTCGAACAAACCATTGTTATCCTGCATTAACAAGTCACACCATTCGTTAGCTATAGGCAGATACCCATCGTTACTTTCTGAGTAAGCGATAATTGCGCGTCCCAGTTGCGAAAGATTAGATTGGCAAAGAACAACTTTGCCGCCGTGTTTTACTTTCTGCATCGCTGGCAGGAAAAAGCTCAAAACCGCCAGAACAACTACCACCCCTGCAGTCCGCTTCGCAGCTTTTGATTGGATCTTGCAAGCCCAAGAAACAATCGCGCCTATACCCGATACAAGTATCAGGAATGTTGTTATATTAACAACTTCGGGAGCCACCACCCCTTCTCTGGTAAACCAACAGATTAACGAGCAGCAATAGAAACCTAAGAGACCGCACGCCAATCCAAAAAGAACGGCGGTTTTTGGTTCTTTACCGCTTCTTCTCCCGTCTCTGCTTCCATCAGAAGCTTCGCATTCAGGTATCTCCTCCGAGCCTTCAATGTTGCCATTTGGTTTGTCCATACCCAGCCTTTTAGTCCTCTTACATTCTTTAGGAATTCCGCTTCCATTCTAATACCAATTATCCGAATCCCGCAAGCCCCAAATATAGGCTCGGATAAGGTGAATGTTTTTGCCAAAATGGGCGCCTAATGCTAAAACGCCTTCCTCTATTTACGCAAGGGTTGATATGGTTGCTTTTTGTATGATTGCAAGGGCTTCTGTCGGTAGAAAACCACGTCTGCCCAAAACTGACAAATCCCTCCGCCTTTGCTGTGCGTGCCACCCGCGCAGCGGGCGCTTAGTCGTACGCCCCGCTCATTATGGAATTAAGCATGTCTAAATAATCGCTCAACAGCCGTGTTATCAAGAATTTCTCCCGGACCGTCTCTCGTCCTTTCTGACCCAGACGCTCTCTGTCCCGCGGATTCTTCAGCAGATGTATAATCCTCTCTGCAAAGCCGTCTATGTCGTTGGGCTCCAGCAAAAATCCGTTTAGACCGTCTTGAATTTGAATCGGCAGCCCCCCGACGTTCGAAGCGACCACCGGCGTTCCTTTCCACAGCGCCTCCGTAACCGACAGGCAAAAGCCCTCCCGCGTCGACTTCTGTATTATTACGTCGGAAAATTTCTGTATCGCATTGACCAGCAGTTCGTAGTTGCCCACAATAAACAGGATGTCTTTCTTGCTAACGTACCTGTTCGCCTTGCGATATACCCTGTTGTAGACCTGCAGACCCTCCGGGTCATCGCTCGCAACGTTATAGCAAAAGACCAGTCTGCAATCGACCTTCTCCTTGACTCGCTTGTATACGTCTATAACGCCTTCAGGGTCTTTCCACGGGTCAAGTCTCGATACCTGCGTAATTATCGGTTTGTCCGACGGTATCCCTGCCTTCTTTATTTGCTCGAGAACTGCCTTCTCGCCGATATCCCTGTTCTTCGCGCTGAGCGGATTAATCGCCGGATACATAAGCCTTTGACCTACCGGCAGGTCTTGCTTGAAGTATTTCTCGCTCGATACCACCATCTGGTCGTATTTCAGCACGAATCCTTTCAGAAAATCCCACAGCTCCTTGTGCGGTTCGGTCAGGTCTATGTGGCACCGCCATATCCACGGCTGTCGCTTCCTGTACGTCCGTATCAGAGAAAGCGGCTGAGGGTCGTGAATGATTACGCAGTCGTGGTGCAGGTGGGTAAATCTTAAGAAGTTATCGTTCACCTGCAGATATGTCTGCT
>CP070830.1:240397-246159 GCA_020344865.1 Planctomycetota bacterium | reverse complement strand
TCCTATACTTCAGCATTATAGTGTAACTAACTGCGAAGAGCTGGAGGAGATTGTAAAGACCAAGCTGACCATGGTCGGTCTTGACGGTTTTCAAAATTACTATCCGGCCAGACTTTCCGGAGGTCAGCGAAAGCGAGTGGCGCTGGCGAGGGCGATTGCGCTTAATCCGGAAGTGATTCTGTACGATGAGCCCACGACCGGACTGGATCCTATTCGCGCGGATATTATCAACGAGCTCATCTTGAAACTGCAGAGGGAACTCGGCGAGACGACAATTGTTGTTACGCACGATATGAAGAGTGCTTACAAGGTGGCGGACCGCATCATTATGCTTTACAACGGCAAAATTATAGCCGATGGCGATGCCGACCATATTCGCAATCATCCGCACCCTGTGGTGCAGAATTTCATTCACGGTCAGGTCAGCGAAGACGACCTTGCAGTCCTGCGGGCCAGCGGGGCCATTTCAAAGGCACAATTTCTGCCTCGCGATTTTAAGGAATAAGAAGGGCGATGGGCAAAATGCCGGACAAAGTCGCCAGCGATTTGGCCAAAGCTGTGCGCGGCGACGTCTTTACAGACATAGTGCACAGGGTGGCCTACAGTACTGACGCCAGCATCTATCAGATAATTCCCGTTTGTGTCGTTGCGCCGCGTGACGCCACCGACGTAGCCGCTGTTGTCAAATATGTCGCGGCCAAAGGTATACCAGTCGTTGCTCGTGGAGCTGGCACCGGTGTTGCGGGTGAGGCATTGTGCAGCGGTGTGGTCTTTGATATGGCACGCTATATGAGGGACATTATCAGCTTTGGCGATAACGGCGAGTTGGCAGTTTGTGAACCTGGGGTGGTATTGGAAGACCTGAATGGCAGGCTGGCTGAGTATGGACGAAAAATCGGGCCGGACCCATCCAGTGGCAATCGCGCAACGGTAGGGGGGTGCGTGGCCAATAACGCCGCGGGTGCTCATTCGCTCCAATACGGCTATATGGCGGATTATATCGAGAGCGTTGAGACGGTACTGGCTGATGGCAGCTTAATTGAGCTGCAAAATGATTTCGCAGCGTCGGAGGCACAGGATGAGAAGCTCGGTTCCATTGGCAAAAAATGCATGACTGTTCTTTCGGAGGGGCAGGAGATTATTAGAAAGGCCGTGCCTGAGGGCAAGTCGAATCGCAGCGGCTATTGCGTCGCTGGGGTCTGCCATGATGGCAGAATTGATTTGGCGAGGCTGGCGGCGGGTTCTGAAGGGACTTTGGGCGTCTTTACCAAGATTTCTATTAGGACGGTTGCGGTTCCGCCGGTAAAAGCATTGTTGCAACTCCAATTCAGTACGCTCGCCAAGATGGCAAAGGCCGTGCCCATAATTGTTAAGAGCGGGGCTTCGGCTTGTGAGTTGATGGACAAGACGTTGATTGATATGGCAATCGAGACTTTGACACAATATCGTGATGTGTTTCCTGTGGGGGCGGCGGCTATTCTTTTGGTTGAACACGTTGGTGCGACGGCCGAGGAGGTAGAAGAAAAGATAAAAAGTTCGGACTCGGCAGTCGGGAACTTGGCATCGGAGCGCAGGATTGTTTATGAACCGGCTGAGCAGCAACGGCTGTGGAAGGCGAGGAAAGATGCTGTGCCGCTTCTTGAGAGGCGAAAGGGGGCCAAACACGCGGTGCCGTTTATCGAGGATGTCTTAGTGGGAAATGAGCGGCTCGGTAAGTACATAACGCGACTGAAGAAAATAGCCAAGAAGTATGATGTTGCGATGAGCTTCTACGGTCACGCTGGGGACGGTGAGCTGCATATCCGGCCGTATATGGACCTGAGCGAACCGGACGAGGTCGAGAAGATGCGGGCGGTAGCCGAAGATGTTTTCTCGTTAGCGTGGTCGTTGGGTGGGACGATGAGCGCCGAACATGGGGACGGGCTGGTCAGGGCGGCGTTTATAAAAAGACAGTATGGTGAGGACTTTTACGAGCTTCTGCGCAAAATCAAGAACATATTCGACCCTGACGGTTTGATGAATCCGGGCAAAATCATCAATGACGATGTAAATGTTATGGTTAAGAATCTGCGCGCCGAGCATAGATTTTTGCCGGAAAGGCTCAAGACCAATTTGGCATTCGATGGAAATGAATTGCGTTTTGAGCTTGAACAGTGCAGCGGTTGCGGTGCGTGCCTTAGCACCGAATCCGACCTGCGGGCGTGTCCCGTGTTTCGTGCGTTGGGTGATGAGCTGAGCAGTTCAAGGGCGAAGGCAAATGTTCTACGCAGCTGGGCGACCGGCCGAATAGAGCGGGAGGATTTTGAATCGCCGGAGTTTAGGAAGTTCCTGGATTTGTGCGTGAATTGTAAGGCGTGCTCATTGGAATGCCCCTCAGGAGTCGACGTTTCAAAACTGATGGTCACAGCACGGGCTGAGTATGTCAGACACAAGGGGCTAAGGTGCGCAGAGTCGGTTTTGAGTCGCAACCGCTATCTTAGTTTAGCAGCGAGCGTTTTTGCACCTGTCTCAAACTGGTTGATGAGCTTAGGTTTCTTTAAGTGGCTGCTTGAGAGGACCACCGGTCTTGACAGGCGAAGAGCTATGCCTGAGTTTGGGCGTCGCTCTTTCGTAAAGGCGGGACGTAAGTATCTGGCATCGTGCGAACCTATCGAGAAACCGGTCGATAGGATTGCCTATTTCGTGGATACGTATGCTAACTACAACGACCACGAATTGGGCTTCGCGGTACTTGAGGTTCTACGGGCCAATGGTATTGACGTGGTTTTGCCTAAGCAGCGGCCGGCGCCGCTGCCGGCTATCTGTTATGGTGATGTCAAGACAGCCAGGCGGGAATTGGCGTATAGTGTAAAGCATTTGGCCAAGCTGGTTCGCGACGGATACAAGGTCGTCTGCTCTGAACCAAGCGCGGCATTATGCCTGAGAAATGAACTGAGGCACTTCGTCACCGGCGACGATGCCAGGCTTGTCAGCGAAAATACCTACGAACTAATGAGTTATCTTTCGGAGTTATCGAAGCGGGGCAAACTAAAACCTGTCAAAGAGGTGGCGTCACGGAGTTATGTTTACCATTGTCCCTGCCATTTATACGCCCTTGGGGCCGGCCGGGCGAGTATAGGGCTTTTGAAAGGACTTGGGCCAGTTAGGATTGCTGAACTTGATGCCGGCTGTTGTGGCCTGGCAGGGACGTTCGGTATGCAGAAGAAAAATTACGAATTATCCAGTAAAATAGCTGCAAGATTGAAAGAAGCCCTCGCCCAGCATCCAGCCTGCTACGTGTTAACCGAATGCAGCGCGTGTAAGATGCAGATAGAGCACCTTAGCGGTGCAACGGTCCTTCACCCCATTAAGGTTTTGGCAGAGGCGTATTCGTGATATATATAGCACTTAGTCCTTTGTATGGCCGGTGAAGCGTGTGCAGCAGACGGTGTGATTGGCAATGCCTTTAAAAGGCTGCGAGATGAGATAGAATAGACGGTAATGGTATGAAAGAAAGTGGTCTTAAAACAGCCGTGCTTTGGGAGGCATCGGGGGAGGATAAGAAGGTACGTTGTAAGCTTTGCAACTGGCGGTGCGTGGTGGGTAAGAGTAAAATTGGTAGGACGACTATGAAATATACATGGTTTTTGAGTTTGGTCGTTTTAGTGATGATGGCTGAAGCAGCTTTTGGGGTGCAGTATGACTTCAACGTTCGCTTGAAAATTGTTGACTGCGGCGGCGAACCTATCCCAGAGTTTGAAGTTAGGGTACACAGTCATGATAAGGGTTTCGCTCCCTGGAGGCAGGGCAAGGATGGGGGTATCTTGCTGCGTTCGACGGATGGTGATTTTCCACTTTATGGAAGCGCACTGCACTACCAGGTGATTGTTCGTGCGCCCGGGTTTGCTCCTACCATAATCGATATGGAACGTCCCAAGGGGGATATAGATCGAACGGTGGTTCTGACTAAAGGTCGTGCTGTTGAGTTGAAGATAACAACGGCCGATGGCAGAGCGATTCCAGATGCACTTATGCCGACGATTGCGTTCCCAGATTTTCAAGGAAGATTCTGGCGAAGCCTTCAGCACAGAGGCAAACATGAAATTGACCTCAATTTTACTTCCTTATCCAAAATAAGACCTGGCTATTATAACTTTTATATAGCTCCAGATTCGCCGGGGATATATGTCTTTGTTGACCATCCAGGCTTTATGCGTGCCTTTCGAGCAGGTCCGTTTGGAAAGGAAGAGTTGGCTGATGACAAGTTGGAGATTGAATTGCCTAAACCGGTTGAGCTGGAGATAGTTGTTAAGACGCCAAAGCAACTATTGGAAAAGCTGCCATATGACGTATGGAGAGTTGATATTGTTCGGCAATCGCCGGACGATGAAAAGAAAGGCTATCCGCTGACCGGCATAAAGAGTGACGAGATGGGTATGCGTATAGATCGGGAATTTCTCGCTCCGGCTGATTACTGGATAATATTTCAGACCGGGCCTGCGGATAAAACCTTGGAATTTGTACAGGGGCGTGTGAATCCCGCGTTTTACAGAGATATGAAAAAATATTCATTTACTCCTGGCCAAGTTGAGAAGGTTGTGTTTAAGTACACTGCTTATGATGAGAATAGGCACAAAGGTGACCACAATGTTGTCGTAAATATACGGTGGCATGATGGTAAGTCTGCGGCAGGCATGCCCTACAGCCTATATCATCAGGACAAACACTTTGGATCCGTGATCATTAAGGAAGGAGTGATTCCAGATAATGGCCAGATTGAGTTAACCGGTCTTAGTGGCGAAGAGGCGACATCCCACTTTACACTCGAAATTGACAAAGGAAAGCTCGGACGTTACCTTTTCCAGTTGCTGGGGGAAGAAAAAACAAGGCAGCTTGAGTACAAGATTGCACCTCAGAAAGGCGATATTGCACCGGATATTACCTTTGTAGATATCTTTACTGGGCACAGGCTGAAGTTTTCTGACCATCGGGGCAAAGTTCTTTTTGTTGAGTTCTGGGCGACATGGTGCGGGCCTTGCCAAGGGCCGGTAGAACATCTTTGTGAAATAGCTTCTAGGCAAAAAGCCTATTGGGATGGTAAGTCAGTGCTTTTGTGCATCAGTATCGATGATGAGAAAGAGGAGGTAGCGCGCTATGTGAGCAACCGTGGCTGGTTGGGAGTTGAGCATCTTTGGTGCGAGGAAGGTGAGCCAGGTTTTAAATCCGTTGGAGCAAAAACTTATGGAATAACAGGTGTGCCAACTGCGTTGCTTATTGATCAGTCTGGGCGGATAGTTTGGCGTGGGCATCCGAGGACGATCGACATCGAAGTCAAGATAGACGAGCTGTTGCAGAACAGTGAAGGAAAATAAGGCGAGGCCGAAAGTAATTAGAGCAAGGAACAGTCACCCGTTTTTTGGCCCGTTGTAATTTAAGGTTAGTAGAATGGCCGGTGCAGAACAAGGATTAAAGAGGGCAGTGTTGTGGGAAGTATCGGGTAATAATAAAGAAGTGAAATGTAAGCTTTGCAACTGGCGGTGCGTGATTGATGACGGCAAATTGGGCAGATGCTTTGTCCGCAAGAACGTCGACGGTGTACTGTATTCACTGACGTTTGACAAGGTTTGCTCGGCCAATCCCGACCCGATTGAGAAGAAGCCGTTATTTCATTTTCAGCCGGGCACACAGAGTTTCTCTGTCGCGACGATGGGCTGCAATTTTCGCTGCGAGTTCTGTCAGAACTGGCAGATAAGCCAGGCCGCAATCGAGGACGGGCGAATTGA
>CP070830.1:235031-240297 GCA_020344865.1 Planctomycetota bacterium | reverse complement strand
ACCAAGTCCGAAATAGTCAAGGCCCGCCAGACAGTTCATACCGCCATCCGCCACGAGCTCCAGTCTAAATCGGCCCTCCAAAAGAGCGTCGACAACCTGAACGATGCCCTCGACGTGCTAAAATGGTACTCTCCGCCCTACGACCCGCCCTACGATGAACCGCTGCTCCACCCGCCTGTTTGCATCGCCCCGAAAAGACAACTGCGACCTGATGATAAGCCTCCCGGCCCTCCCGCTGGCCGAAGGCACTCGCGAAACTGACCCCACCCCCCAAAAAACCACTGGGCCGGTTATCTTTACTCCATCGTTGCACGGACAGACCGGGCCTAATATGATTATCGCCGGCCTTGCCAAAAACGCCCGACCAAAAAATGTAACGAATGCCTTATGCCGAATCATGGCATCTTTGAAAAGACTCAAAAATTTCCGGCAGAATAAGGATTGCGGACAACGCAAGTCCTGACAGAGTTCGTTGTTAGCGGGTGAACCTTTTTGGACATACGATGTTGTGAGCTTTCCAATTCTTTATCGCTTTCGGTCAGCTTGCGCTTGAGGTGTTAAACGAATGGTGGACACTTGATTTTCTAATTATGCCGCCCGGTTCTCTTTCATTTCACAGGGAATAAATTGATAGTGGTCTTTTATGGCCAGCTGTATATACTTAAGCCACTGATAAAAAGGATTTTATGGTATGGGCCGAAAATTTCTTTCCAAAGACAAACTTCTCGGCGAAAAATCCATCGTATGTTGTTTTGTTATAATAAAGTTAATTCTGTGTCTGTTTCCCTTTGAGTATGGTTTTTTCCGGGATGAACTCTACTATATTGCGCTGAGCGATAATTTGGACTTCGGCTATGTGGATGTTCCGCCCGTTGTTCCGTTTCTTCTTGCCATAGTTAGGTTCCTTCTGGGTACATCGTTCATTGCTCTGCATCTTCTGCCGGCCGTTTCCGGCGCTTTGGTTGTCTGGCTCGTGAGCTTAATGGTCAGGAAAATGGGGGGCGGCCTCAATGCGATGCTGCTTGCCCTTACATGCGTCACCTTGGCTCCGATATACCTGTGCTGGGAGAGCACGTATACTTATGACGCTTTCGACAAACTCAACTGGACATTGATGCTTTATATAATGGTGCTGTTCCTCAAAACCGCAGATAAGAAGTACTGGATTTTTTTCGGTATAGTCGCCGGGCTTGGGTTAATGACCAAGATCACAATACTTTTCCTGGCGTTTGGCATACTCTCAGCTTTGATACTGACCGGGCACCGGAAATGTTTTCTGTGCTGGCACTTATGGGCTGGCGTAGCCATAGCTCTGTTGGTCGCCTCTCCTTATGTTCTCTGGCAGATTAAAGAAGGGCTGCCTGCTTTGGAGTACTATCGAAATTATACCGCCGTGAAAACCTGGCCCGCAACGCCGCTGGAATTCATAAAGAATCAAATTTTGGTAATGAATGCTTTTTCTTTTCCCGTGTGGCTTTCAGGTATTTATTATTTTGTTTTCAACGAAGACGGGAAGAAATTCAGAGTCTTGGGGTATGCGTACGTCGTCGTTTTAATCATTTGCATTATTCTGAAAGTAAAATTCTATTTGCCGACTCCGTTCTATACGGTTTTGTTTGCGTCGGGGGCCGTCTTTATTGAAAAGTTCGCAGAGAAGCACAACGTTCGGCGACTGAAAAGAATACCGGCTGTGGCGATTTTCTTGATTGGGCTTGTTCATGTTCCGTTTGCAAGGCCTGTCGTACCCGTTGAGCTGTTTGTCAAGTACACGGGAAGGAGCGTGTGGGAGGGAATCAAAGGCGAGAGGGTCAGCACCGGCCGTCTTCCTCAGCATTTTGCCGACAGGTTTGGATGGGACGAAATGGCAAAAAGCGTATGGCGGGCGTATAATGGACTGAGCGAAGAGGATAAGTCAAAAGCCTGCGTCCTGATGGGAAACTATGGCCAGGCCGGAGCAATCTGGGTCTTGGGTGGACAGTACAATCTTCCCAAGCCAATAAGCGGGCATCTTCAGTACTATCTCTGGGGAACGAGGGGACATTCGGCGGAAGTGGTGATTTCGATGGGTATCGACGCCGAGAGCCTCAAGAATCACTTCGATGATGTCAAGATAGTCACTAAACACGGATGCAGGTGGGCGATCCCCCATGATAAGTATTTGGATGTTTACGTCTGTAGAAAACCCAAAACGTCGCTGGAGCAAATGTGGCCGAGCTTCAAACATCTGGATTAGTCTGCGCAGCTAATTGTTTTATGACCATATAAATTGAACGGTGAAATATGATGTTACGATTTTTGGTTGTTGCCGCTTTGTCATTGCTCTTGTTAAAAGTAACCGGGTGCCAAGAGGCGATGACCTGGGGCGGCGCATACGTATATCAGGCGCAAACCAAGGCCCCCGAATCAAAAACGGCGGCAGAGCTGGTCAGGGAAGGACTCAACGCCAGCCCGCGAATCCGTGTGGGGTACTTACCAACCCCAACGTTGGGTACCGTTTTTTTGGGTCCGGAGCAGTTGGGACAACATGGATACAGACCCAATCTGTCGGAGACAAACGGTTTGGTGTACACCTGTAAAGCGGGCCATATCGATATCGGTCACGCGCGTAAAGCGGCTGATTGGACGGTATTTCTCGCCGCCAAGACCTTTAGGCAAATAATGAATGGAAGAGACGAATTCTCATTCAGGTTGTATGAACCCTCGCGATATTTTGTGAGGCTCACTTATCCGGAAGACTGGAAGGATTTATCACCACCGGAAAAGGAGCGTATAGCATACGAGGTCTCTGTTGGTCTCGGCCGGTACCTCGCCTTCGCCGGAGCTACTTGGCACGAAATCATTACTTGGTTTGGTTTTAAGAGCAAAGGATTTGAGCCGGAGCATCCCTCTGCATTCACCTGGGAGGAAACGTTTTCAAATCTGTTTGGTGTCCATGTTGCAGCTCTGGCCCTTCGAGACGCTCAACACACATTTAACGAGGCGGTGACGTTGGTCTTAATCGAAGAACTTCAAAAGCTCGATGTGCAATCAGGGCATATCTCAAAACGAGCTTCCGAAAGTGTAAGGGGTAAATGGTTTACAGGTGACTTTTTCTTTATTGATATGAAAAAGAGACACCTTGATTTAGGCCTGGATGATGGTTTTGTTACCCCGGTTCTCATACCTTTTGTCTCAGACTGTAGAGGCACGGAGGCTCAATCACTGCCGGTCCCGAATCTTGACTTTCTCTCTGAATTTGGTTTTTCAGTAAAATTTGAAATTGAACCTAGAATGTGGGAAGGAACTGCCATCTTGAACGCTGCATATCCTGATAGAAGCCAGCGAAAAAAACGCCTTGAACCTGTTATTCACTTTGCTCTAATCATGGATTATATCAGAAAAGATGCGATAAAAAGATATGGCCCTGATACCGACCATTCGTTATCGGTTGGCACAGAGGCGGCTGAGCATCCCCGAAGCAGAGCGGAGAGTAATGATACCGATAAGGCTTTGTCGGAGTGAAAGTTAGGCGCCAATCCTGACTTGGTGCTGCCTGTTGCCCCCCAAAAACCACTGGGCCGGGTTGGATTCGAACCAACGTAGGCTTGCGCCAACGGGTTTACAGCCCGTTCCCTTTAGCCACTCGGGCACCGACCCCTCAATTTAACCTTCTTAAACCGCACTAGAAAAACAAAGTCTACAAATTCCCCCCTTCCCTTGCAAGAAAATTCCTCACTGCCACTTATTGCCGGCATCGCATAACGATGCATCCCAATCTCGAACCTTGCCATTCCTGTGGAATTTATCCCTTGGCGAGCGGCAATCCGGTTTCGAGCAGTACCATTTTAAATTTTGCACTGTGGTTTTGCATTTTTCACTTTAATTTTTTATTTTCCCCCCATTCTTGCCCATTAACGACCCTTGTCTTAATCATTTACAAAGCTTTTTCATTTCTGTATGATACACCATTACCGCCGATGTAGCTCAACGGTAGAGCACGGCTTTCGTAAAGCCGGGGTTGTGGGTTCGATTCCCACCATCGGCTGTGTGAAGCGTTTACCTTTCGCCAAAGATTTTGCCTTGCATGGCAAGAAGGGACAATCTTATGAAGTGTTTAAACTGTAGCGCCGAGATGTTCAATAATCTCGTCCAGACCAAAAAAGACCAAATCGCCTACGACATATGTGAGGCTTGCGGCAGTCTCTGGCTCGACGCCGGTGAGCTCGACAAAATGGCCTTTCGCGTAGAGGGCAGTATCGAATACTGTTCTCGTAAGAAGGTGCAGGCTGACTCCGAGAAGGCCAAACAATGCCCCAGGTGCGACGACACTGCTTTAGACAAAGTATCCTTTATAGGCAGCGATATAGTCTTGGATCGTTGTAGAAATTGTGGCGGCTTTTGGCTCGATGGCGGCGAGCTTGACTTAATCAATCGCCAGCTTGAACAAATTATGCCTGTTAAAGGCAAGGGATTCTCCGAATTCGTAAACAATGTCCATTTGCCGTACTGGTATAAGCGAGTACGAAAAAAAAGTGCCGACACCGATTTCAAAGTCGATGTACCACCAATCAAGCGAGCTCAGCTAAAGTCAGAAACCGAATATGTTTGCCCGGCATGTCAGGCAAACCTGAATCTCTACACTGTGTTCCGGATACAGCTTGAAGGCTGTCCAAGGTGTAAGGGCATCTTTCTTGATAAGGATGAATTGCGAAAACTCAAGGACAAAAGCACAAAGGATTCATGGCGGACTCTAAGGTGGATCGACGACGATGTTGAGGTAATTGGTAACGCCAATGCGATGCCTTCCCGACGGTTCTGCCCCAAGTGTGAACAGGTCAAAATGCTCTCCACGTCCTTTGGCGACTCCACAATCTTGATTGACTGGTGCCCTAAATGCAATGGAGCTTGGCTTGACAGGGATGAGTTCAACGAAATAATTGACTTTCTGAAAGCCAGGCTCAATAAAATCTCTTCGTCGGAGATGAAAAGTAAACTCTACCAGGAATTAAAAGAAATCTGGACCGGCCCCGAAGACAAAATCTCTGAGATACTGGATGCAACAGCCGCAATCTATGCTTTAATGAACATTACAATCTTCGAACACCCGACTCTCTATGACCGACTTATTTTGTTTAGTACTACGACCCCAATTAGGTAGTGTCAAACCTCGTATTAACGGTCCTGACTTTGGTTTTTCCCCGGGATGGATGGACGCACGAAACAGAACGCCAGGCAAATGAGTATTAATGACAAATTCAATGCACTTCACGAAATCCTAAAAGACCTT
>CP070830.1:228644-234931 GCA_020344865.1 Planctomycetota bacterium | reverse complement strand
GTTGATATGGGTGCCTATGAGCATGTCCCGCTCGCCTCTTCAATTGCTGTATCGCCTGGCATCGTGACCTTTTATTCATCTATAGACAAGCCAAAACCGGCGCCCCAGACTCTGCTTATAAGAAATTGCGGGGCAGAGAAACTACATTGGGAAGTCGTCGAAGACTGTAACTGGCTGGAAGTTTTTCCAAGCAGAGGCATGTCAACCGACCAGGCGAATGAGCTTACACTGGTCGTGGATCCGAGTCTCGCAGCAGAAGGCTACAACAGTTGCGTTTTGACGGTACTCGACCCACATGCTGCTAACAGCCCAGTATCGATTCCGGTCACACTTCACGTCGGAACCGCGCTTTGTGTGCCCGAACAGTTCTCTACCATTCAGGCTGCCATTGACGTAGCTATGGACAGCGATACCGTGATTGTAGCGCCAGGCACTTATGCTGGTGACGGTAACTACAACATAGACTTCCTCGGTAAGGCGATTACCGTTCGCAGCACAGAGCCCAATGACCCGAATATCGTGGCAGAAACGGTTATCGATTGCAACGAGGGGTTTGGTGATATCCGCCGCGGCTTTAATTTCGTCAATCATGAAAACCGGGATTCTGTCTTAACCGGCCTGACCATTATCAACGCGCGCGACTACCCCACAGGACCGTTTCCTTCACCCGACTCTCCAAGAGGAACTATATGCTGTATCGGCAGCAGCCCAATAATTACCCATTGTATAATCAGAAACTGCTACTCTGCCGGCCGCGTATATGGTGGCGGACCCGTAGGAGCCATTACGTGTCGTGATGGCAGCAATTCTAAAATTATTAGCTGCACTATCAGCGAGAACGCCGGTGCTGGAATCTGCTGCGAAAACAGCAGCCCGACAATTAAAGACTGCACCATCCGCCAGAACACTAGCGCGGGTATCTATTTCGAAAGCGGGAGTCCGACAATCAATAACTGTACTATCAGCGAGAACAGCGGCGGCATCTGCTGCGAAAGCAGCAGCCTCAGAATTACCAACTGTGTGATAAGCGGCCATCCATACGGCGGAGTTTTCTGCGTCCAGAGCAGTGCAATGATCGACAACTGTATCATAAGCAACAACTCAATGTCGGAATACGCAGGTGGCGGAGGCATTGAGTGCAGTGGGAGCAACATGACAATCATCAATAGCACCATAGCAGACAACATAGCGGGTTGGGGCGGTGGGATCTACGCCGGGGGAGGCAGTACTACAATGATTGCCAATTGCATTATCAGCAACAACTCCTCTCAAGGTGAATTTGCCTACGGTGGTGGTATAATCTACGGTGGAGGTAGTCACACAATTAGCAACTGTGCTATCAGCAGCAATAACGCAACATGGGGAGGGGGAATCGACTGCATAGAAAGCAACCCTATAATCACCAACTGCACCATAACCGGTAACATAGCGGAAGATATCGGTGGCGGGGTCGTCTCCACGCGGGATGCGAGCCCGATATTGGCCAACTGCATCGTATGGGGTAATACGGCAAGCCAGGGGAAGCAGATTGCCGTAGGCCATCCAGACCCTCCTTGGGAAAGCAGTTTAACGATTGGTTATAGCGATATTGAAGGAGGCCAGGATGAAGTATATATCAGTCCCAACAGCGTACTGAACTGGGGCGAAGGTAATATTGATGCGGACCCGTGTTTTGTTGAGCCGGGTTATTGGGATGTTAATGGCGTCTGGGTTGAGGGCGATTATCGTTTACTGGCGGGTTCACCCTGTATCGACACCGGCGACCCGAATTACGTGGCGGGTCCGAATGAGACCGACCTTGATGGCAACCCGCGTATTCTGGACGGTGACGAAGATGGTGTAGCCCTTGTTGACATGGGTGCTTATGAGTTTTGGCCCCCTGTCGAAGCGGAGATGACGCTCACGCCTCACTCGCTCAGTTGCGCCAGCAAGGGCAGATGGGTCAAGGCCCGCGTTGTTTTACCCGAGGGATACCTGCCCGAAGACGTGGATATAGACACCCCGGCCGTAGCTTTACCGATGGACGTCGAGTCCGAGTACATAAAGGTCTTCGCCAGCGGCAAAGGACCCGTCAGTGTCGAAATCCGCTTCGACCGGGCCGCCTTCTGCGATGCCTTAACAGAGAACGGCGAAATTGAAGTAACCATTACCGGCTCTCTCACAACCGGCCGGGAATTCTACGCCACCGACACAATAAAAATAAAACCCAACCGCAGACCGATTATCCGCAAGTCGTTAAAAATTGGATTGAATAAACCACGCAGCGGCAAGTTACGCTAAAGCCGCCGTAAAGCTCCCCCCGCTCTACGATATGTACTCGTCCCTCGCCTCCGCGATGAACCTGAGCATCTGGTCCGCCTGGTCCTGGACCTCCGGGTCGAAGCTCGTCACCCTCGCGTTCCACTTGCGATACTCCTCCGTCAGCCGCCCCCGCGTTTCCTCCTCGCTCATATCCGAATGAACGCCGAGTATCGTCTCCGCGTCCTCGACTTCGTGCATGCCAACCGGCAGGATTTTACCCATCATCGTCCGGAACCGCTCGCCGTCAAGCTCCAGCCAGTCCGCTATGTCCCTCAGCAGGGCCACCTCCGCCGCCGCCGCGACCCCGTCCGCCCGCGCAACACGCAGGCAAAGCTCCAAAATATCATAACGCTCCGCAATTGGGGCTATCTCCGCTATCTCCCTGCAGATTTTATACGGATTGATTTGATTGCCCTTGCGGAAAAACTTGATGGTCTTCTCCAGCGCCTTATCAAATTTGCGCCTGCTCTTCGTGTCCGCGCCCGATACTCCGATGTTCGCGCCGGCCCATTCCTTTATCAGCGAGACCTCCGCCTCGTGCACTTTTTTGTCCGCCGCGCTTACCGCAAACGCCAGCGCCACCGCCAGCGTCTTCGCACGCTGGACGTTCTCCTGCAAATCTATATAGCCCCGCGCGAAGTTTTCATAGCTGAAATAGCAGCTCGTGCTGTCGAACTGTCCCCCCGTCTCCGCCGAAATCATCACCACCGTAAATTGCAGCGTCCTTTCGCCCTTCCGGGCGAACTCCATCCACTCAATCGGTACCTGCGCGACGCTTATCCAGTCCGTCCAAAGGCTGTTTGCGTTGGGAAGCTTGCCTAATTCGGCCTTGTAGCAGAAATCGCCCGAGCCTTCTATCTGCCACTGCTGCACCCGCGCCCGCACCTGTTTCGCCTTGCTGATGCCGTCCGTAACGTCCCTGACAAAGACCAGCACCGCTACGTTAAGCATATCGCTGGGCGCGTGAAGTGACCCGCATATCTCTACCCCGAACGCATCTGAAAGCCAGTTGCCTGTTTTCTGCCTCGTCAGTTGGACCCGGCAGTTCAGAACGCCGAGGTCGGGCGGAACCATCAGATAAGAGCTTTCGTCCGCCTTATAGCCGGATGCAGAACCTAACCCCCCAATCAAACGAAGAAGGTTGATTACCGCGGGCGATTTCAAAATTTGGTCCAGAAGTACGCCCATTTGAGCACCTGCGCACAACTTTACTCAACCTTGACCGCCTCCAGCTTCTCGGTCCTTTCTTTAACCTCACCCTGTGACATCTTGCCGTCATCATCCAGGCAAAAATCCACTTCGAGCACCTTTCCGGCCTCGATGTCCTCGAACTCACAGTGCATCCTCTGATTCAAGTCATAACTGTACGTGACCTTAATCGGGCATTTCGCCGGCCTGTCCGGCGGAAGCTCGAAACGATGTGTCGCTATCTTATTTACGTACTCAACGGCCCTGTCCTCTCCCTGCGTCACCGTCACCTCGAGCTTCGTCTGCCCGTCGCTCATCGTATAGAACATCTGGGACGACTTGCACGGCAGCGGTGTGTTCTTCTTCAGGATTATGCGATTCTCAATCACCCGTCTGCCCGTCTCCTTGTCAATAGGAGCGCAGATGGTGCCGTAGCTGTGATTGCAGACGTCCGTCAGGTTTATGTCCTGCAGCCCGCCGGAAATCCCCGCCGGCACCGCGTCGGGGTTCTCCCTCATCATCGTAAGCCCCGCATGCAGGGCTGCCCCGAGCCCGACGCACTCGTCCACATTGACCGTTGCCTCCGGCTCGAAGCCGAACTTCTTCTTCAATCCCTCTCGCACCAGCGGAATACGAGTGCTGCCCCCCACCAAAAGCACCGTATCTATCTCCGAAGCCTTCACGCCCGCCTCTTCGAGCGCAACATCCAGCAGAATATCCGTCCGGGATACCAGCGCCGAAATCGCCTTCTCGAACATCTCGCGGGTAATTTCCACCTTTACGTTCCCCGCCGGCCCGTAAAGTACCTTTTTCGCCGACTGTCGCCTTGACAGCGTCTTCTTGATGTCCTCCGCCTCGTCCTCGTACTTTGCCCTGTCCTCGTCCGAATTTATAAGCTCCGCGTTGAACTTCTCTTTGTAGCTCTGCTCTAACATCTTCAGTATCTCTTTGTCGAAGTCCATTCCGCCCAGAGCATGGTCACCCTGAGAACATACTATGTCCATCTGATGACCCTTCACGTCCAGTATGGTCACGTCAAACGTGCCGCCGCCGAGGTCATATACCAGCACTCTCCCCGAGACCTCTCGCCCTGTCGCGTAGTACAGCGCCGCGGCCACCGGCTCGTTCACTATTCCAATCACGTTCAGGCCCGCCATGGTGCCGGCGTCCATCGTCGCCTTCCTCCGCACCTCGTCGAAGTGCGCCGGAACGCTGATGACAACATCCCGGATTTCGCCGAGCTCGGCCGAGCAGTCCTGCTTGAGCTTCTTGAGTATCAGCGCCGACAACTCGGACGCGCTCCAGTCCTTCCCGTCGATATTCTTGCGGAAATTGACGTCGCCCATATGCCGCTTTATCCACCGCACCGACCTCTCAGGATTCAAATAACGTGAATTGACCGCCTCGATACCCACGCGGATTATCTCGCGGTCTTCCTCATCGAAGAATATCGCCGAAGGCGTAATCCTCTCGCCGTCCGCATTCGGAACTATCTCCGGCTTGCCGATAGCGTTCAGCACCGCCAATGCCGAGAAAGTCGTACCAAGGTCTATACCTGCTATATTCGCCGCCTTCGCCTCCTTCTTCGAACCCTTGGCCTTCTTGTTGGCCGTTTTACTTTTCTTCTTCACCATGGCATATCCTTTATCTCAGTCAATACGCCGCACCGCAGAATGCTCACTGATATAAAACACCTAAGCAAACAGCTTCACCTGCGCCGTGCGCACTACCTTGATATTCTCCTCATCGATAATATATCTGTAGCCCGGCCGGAGGACCTCCGCGATTTTGCCCGACATCTTAGACTTGTCGGACTCCTCCCTCTCTTTGACGGCCTCCGCCCATTTCTCCTGACCGCGATATTCGCTATTGAGCTCCGGCTCGAATCGCTCCAAACCGCTCGACTCAAGAGCGAATATCAGCTCGTCTCGGACTTCCTCTAATTGAGCCGTCTCAGCTCCCTCGTCCTCCAACCGGGCTATACGTTGTTCGACACCATCAATACAACGAATAACACGAACGCAAAAGTTCCTGATTATATTCCAGTCATATCCGTTCTGCAGCTTCTCGACCCTGTCCTGCTGCGAAGCTGCGTAATCCCGAATCGCCGCTACCTGCTCCGTCAGTTCTGAAAGACCGTTCTGCAACGGCCCCGAATTCTCAAGAGCCTTCTGTTGAGCGCTCTCGGTCATCTGCTTGAATTCCTTCATCTGCTTTTCCAGATTCTCGGTCTGCGTCTTCAGCGAGTCTTCCAGCCTCGCACGCTCATCCCGTAAATCCGCAAGGTTGGGCCTCCGCTCAGCCACTGCGACCCCCGCACTATTCTTATCAGGCTTTCCTGCTATGGTCTTCAAAGGTGCTCCCGCGTCAAAGAAGGATCCATCACCCTTCAGCAGCATCGCAACCTTACGCCCTCCCGGGGCTTTTTCGGTTCTGCGGGTTCCTCCGCCGCTATTATTCCGCGCACTTCCGGCCGAACTGCCGACCGGCTCGTGCTGCTCGTCAAATTCCAACTCCTCCAAAAAACTCTCTTCCTCATCCGCGCCGCGGCCTGACCGACCGCCGGACCTCCTGCGACGCCTCAGAAAACCACCCAGAAAATGACTCACAACCAACCAGACAATGATTGCCCATCTGGCCACCGCCGCCAGTCCCCAGCAGACAAAAATCGCCCCCCCCGCAATCATAGCTACTGTGGAGGCGGTGAAAACCAGCTCCCTCGTCTCCTTTTGCTTCTCATATCTGTCCACTTCCCGCCGCCAGTTAGGACCATAAAGGATATCAGCAAACGGATGGGT
>CP070830.1:218595-228544 GCA_020344865.1 Planctomycetota bacterium | reverse complement strand
CGGCCTGAACGAAAGCTTGGTACCGGTATCGAGGAATCTGACCTCACCAACAGTGGCCTGTCCGCTGGCGTCTATGGTTGTCCTGTCTCTGTAGCCGAGCCTTGTACCGATAAAGACCGTCCCGACCTGCTTGTTCAAAGCCAGAATCTTGGGATTGGCAAGAACGGTAATATCCGTGATGGCTTCGAGCGCTGTTATGAACGCCGTGAAGTCAGCAGATGTCACACCGATTCTCAAGCCGGTGCCACCCACAGTGGTAAAGCCCGCCGTCTCAACCGCGGCTCCGGGCAGTCCCTGGCCTATTTGTGCTATCGGGGTCGTTGCCGCAGTACCTCTGTCAATATCGGTACCAGAGACCAAGTCTTGTGTGGCGTCGGTACCGTCGATACTTATGCCGCCAGCAAAGTTCAGGTCAACGCCCAACTCCATTCCTTCGGTCAAAGTGGCGCTGAGAATCGTGGCTTCGATTAGTATCTGTTTCGGCCTGACGTCAAGTGCGGCTATCACCTCTTCGGCTTTGGCCAGGTTCTCAGGGTAGTCATAAATCATTAAGCTGTCATGCAATGCCATGCTATCGCCGCCGACCGCTGTACCCGAGACAACACCCTCTCTGGCCAGAGATATGCCCTCTTTGGCGGCGGAACTGGCCTGGATGATGGCCGAACCGCTCAGCACCGGCGTGACAAGCTTTTCGGCCTCTGCCGCGGTGATGTAATACAGCGTAAAGACCTTGTGCGTCATTCGGCTTTTGTCTTCCTTGAATCTTTTGTACTCTTCGGCTGTATAGACCCTGATGAAATTGTCTTCCTGGTCATACTTAAAGCCGTAGCCCAAAATCGCCTCCAACGCCTCTTGGAATGTCACGTCATAAAGGCTCGTAACGGTAACGACTCCGTCAACACTTGCCGAAGGTACGATATTTTTCTGGTATTTGGCCGCCAGAAAGCGCAGTGCATCACGAATCCCTATGTTTTTCTTGAAGGTGATTGACTGGATTGTCTTGTCCATAAAGATGTCTTCGCCGCCTGCCTCAATACCGCTCATCTGCGATTGGTCCCAGTCAGCCTCTGTTGGGCCCTGCTCGACGTCTCCGACTGCAATAGCTCCCATTACGGCCAATACAATGCACCATACCATCAACATACTTCTCTTTCTCACATTGCTGCTTGAATCTTTCTGACAATACATAATTTAGCTCCTCTGTTTTTAAAACCTCTCTTCCGATTTGCTTAATCAACTACTTCATTTACCTGCATAAGTTTCAGTTTTATTTCAGCTTCTCCACATCTTATTAACACCATGTCTTGTTCAATTCTTACTACTTCACATTCATATGTCTCGTCTGCATCCTTGACGAGCAGTGTGTCTCCCGCCTTCAGCAACTTGTCATTTATAAAAACCTCTGGATTCTCGCTTAGACCTATTGCTTCCAGCCTGAGCTTGCCTGCAATACGCTTCACTACTTCTTCACTTCCACCTTTTGAAACGATATTTACTGCTTCAGCGCCGCCTGAGTTTGCGGCCTGACTTTTTCTAAATTCCTGCCATCCATCAGCAGCAAAGAAATCTCTTTCAAGTGCATCGTTTCGCCCTTCGACTTTGGGCAGTTCTATAAAAGATATTTCTACTTGCGAGTTCGATCCTCCTGAGGTCGTTTGCCCTGCCCGTTCTTTCGCCCCTGCGCTCTGGGGCGTTTTTTTGCCGAGTACTTTGGCCCACATAAAGACCATCACGCCGATCAGACACATCGCTATGATGGTCTTTTTCCTGTCTGCGGCCAGTAGACTAACAAGCTTGCTGACTCGGTTACCCTCATTTCTCGTATATTGACGCATGTTGCTCTTTCCTTATTAAATTAAGCCGTTCTTATCCTTCCCGGGCTTTGTATCTGTAATAAACTACTGCGCTGGTCTCCATACTCGCCTCGCCCCTGAAATACCTGTCGTTGACGAGTTTTACCTGCTCGACACGGACCAGCCTGTCCAAAGTCTGGAGCGAGTTAAAGAATTCGAATATCTCGGTTAATCTGCCTTTGCATCGCATGCTGATGGGTATGCAGCTCAAGTCGTCGGTTTCTATTTCCCTGCCGGGTTGAATCAGTTGTTCGCGGAGATTATGTTCATCCATCAAATCGGCTATTCGATGTAAAAACACACCGATGTCTCTTTGTGTAGGGACCTGTCGCTCATAATCGCCAACCGCTCTGTCTAATTTCGCCAGTTGCTCTTTAAGACTGGGTAGTTGTGCGTTCTGCGCGGAGGCTTTTGCAATGCCAACTGTCTGCAGTGCCCTTTTCTGCTTGACGGCTATCATGCGTCGCCGCAGGGGCAGATAGCCGAACAATGCGAAATCGGCCACCAGCATCCCGGCCAAAATCAGGATTACTATTTGTTGCCTCTTGCCAAACAACATCACAGTGCACCTTTCCTCCACCAGCTTCTGCTTTTCTGCTCCTTAGCCAGCGCAACACCCGCCTGTTCATAATTTGCCAGATAACAGCTTATCTCAAACTCAGTTGCCTGCAGGTGTTCTTTGACGGTATTTCCTGCGGCTTCTATCATTACGCTTCGCGAAAAGGACGGATACACATGCCGAAAATACGCCGACTCTTCCAGCCTGCATGTAAGCTCTGCTACTTCGCTTGCGTCGGCCGCAACTCCGCTGAGTACCACCCTGAACCTCACGTCGCCCAGTGGAGGTCTTTTTTTGCCAGTAAAATTAGGACCTATAGTTTTAATAACAGAACCGGTGCCTGCGTGCTCCAATGGCGAATCTGCCAGCTTCTCCGCGGCGAGCTCAACTTTGTTCAGCACTATCTTTTTGTCAATTAAAAAGCTCAACTCTCCCAGAACACTCGCAACGTCAATCTTTGAATCTATGGTTTCCAGGATTTTGACTTTCTTTTCCAGCTCGGTTACCGTGGTTTTTAGATTGTTGAATTCCTGTGATATAGCTGTTGCGGTTTGCGCATTTTGCTCGTCCTCAACAAGCTTTTTTGTCGCTCTTGAGATTGAGATAGTGGCGACGAAATTACTTAGCAGCATAGCCACAAATACACCACCCAGGGTGATATATTGCGTCCGGTAGCTAATCTGCTGCCGCCTGTCGCTTTTGTACCAACTCGGAAGAAAATCAATTTCTTTCATTGTCATCACGTCCTCTGCGCTCTCTTGTCTGCCCTACATACACGTGTTCCATCCGCTCAGCGCTATCTGTATGCCAACCCTTCAGACTGAGACCAACAGCCACAGCCCAGTCACAAAGTGACCCACGTTTGCACGCGTCAAATTTCACGTCTGTCATATCAAAGCCTTTCAGCGGCTGGGCCACCTCAATCTCAACCGGCAGTTGCCGTCGTAAAACATCAAGTAAAATATCTTCGTGTGCTTCGCCCCCGGTAAAAACCGCCCGGTCCACTCGCTTGCCTCTAAAAGTTACTGTAAAATATCTGAAACATAACGATATTTCTCTTGCCAGCTCTTCCGCTACGGCGCTGATTGCGTCAACAACTGCCTGGCGTGTTAACGCGTCAGTGCTGTTGTTGTTTTCACTGGCCTGCAGGCCCGTTCCGGCGGACGACTTTTCACTTCGGAGATTTTCTCGCAGTGTCTCTGCGGACTCGATGCTGATTCCTAATTTGGCCGCGATTGCGCGGTTAAATTTTTCCCCGCCAAGCGGCATCTGTTTAACAAAGCTAATCTCGCCCCCACAGCCGAAAACCACCGTCGTAAAGCGGCTTCCCAAATCTATAAACACCGACGTCTGCTCTTTATCTTCCTGTCGCCTCAGTAACCGTTCAAAACTTCTGAACAATGCGCACGGAACAGTATCTATTGCAACCGGCCTGAGCCGGGCTTGTTCCAGCATGTCAATGTGCTGTTTTATTGTCTCATCGTCTGCGGCGAATAATATTAACTCCTTCCTAATCTCATCACCCTGCCGGATGCTTCCGGCCACCAAGAAGTTAATTAAGTCCCTATCGGGGTTCAGTCCGAAACGGTGGCTGACTTCTTTTTGCAGGGCCTGCTCAATGTCACCCATCTCGGCCTCGGCCAGCCTTAGACTCGTAATTTTCAATTTGTCGTTCGGCAGGCACGAGACTACGTTTTTGCCCTGAAAGTTTCCTCTTGCCAGCATTTGCTTTATGCACGAAACAATGAAGCTTCTCCTTTTCTCGACGTCTCCGTTTATACCGCTGGCAATACGAATCGTATCTGCTGCGTGTACGATTGCCTGCTCGCCGTTGAATGCAAGCTGAATCATCTTGATGGACCGGTGCCCTATGTCCAGCCCGATTGGCCGCAGACCTCGTATTTTAAGTGGCCAGCTTATCATTTACCGCCCTCTTCCGGTCAGTCCGAAATCGAGATATATCCCGTAACAGGCGCGACTGTAATCGTCATCGCCATCCCTTCTGCCTGGAGAGTGATTGTCCCGCTGTTAAGGTTGGTGCCGGTGCCGTTGTAAGGACTTCCCAGGTAATCAAACTTGACTTCGTTGGTCGAGTCAAAATCAACACTGGCAATATCGACTCTGTCCGTTCGGTTGTCGCTCGCCAGATTTACAACATAATCAAATCCCTTCTTTACCGGGTGCTTGATTACTCCGTTGGGGTCTTCGAGCTGATAAGTTTCAGCCGATGCGTCGAAAACGACGCTGTATACCTTCTGCTTGCCAATTGCCATACTCTTGGCGTACTCCAGGTCGGCCGCAATCATGTTCGATACGGAGCGAAGCTGCATATCGGCCGCCGAGCTCATCATCGGTACAACCATCATGGCCGCTATGGCTATTATTACCAGCACCACCAGTACCTCTATCATAGTAAAGCCACTGTCTGCGGCTCGCGAAGCGTATCTGCCCTTGTGATTACCACAGGGACAGTTCAATAGCGAACGCCATAAAATCATCATTTTGCTACCCTTCCCTCTTTATTTTGATGCTTTGGGAATCCCTTCCTCCGTCCCTTTTTTCGTCCTGTTTAACGTGCGTCTTTACCAACGCCTCCGCGCGTCAGAACGGCACTTTAAATTACATAGCACGATGGTATATGCGAGTCATAAGATACCGACCGATTGCCCCATTTGGCCCTCGTTGTCTGCACACACTTCAACCGATATAAAATGCTGTTTCTCCGCCCTACCAAGAGCAGAGTCAGCAGAACCCTTACAATCGTTAAAGTGGTACGGCAGCAGCCATCGAGTCAGCTCGATATGCCGTGCGGACCGGGACACGTAATTAGTGTGTTTAACATACTTCTGATTTTTCTTTTTATTGAGTTTAAAGGCCGATAAGCAGCTTCGCCTTCAGCCTTGCTGTGTGGTCCTATAAGTCGTTGTTAGTTTCTTTCGATACTTCTAAAAAACGCTCCGGCGCATGGTGTCCATCTAACCGGGTTGCCGGCAGTAGGCCAAATTTGGATAGACGCCATAGCAGGAGCCGCAGTGATATTAATTGAGTTCGAAACTGAACTCGTACCGAATCCGTCGAGAGCTCCGTTGGCGATGTACAAACCACCAACTATGTCAGCATCCACGTTTTCAGCTCCGTTCTCAAGATTTATTCTGTTAGCAATTTGAGCAAGCCCGTTAAGCTGCAGGGCCGCCCCGCTTCTGAGCAGCATCTCACCGTTGACCAGCAACGCCGGAAAATTCTTCCCTGCCGTAATTATATTCGGATTGGCGCTGTTCGCGTCGCTTATTATCAAATGCTGCTGGACTACCAACATTCCGTTTATCGTAACACCGCCGGCAAGCTCGATATCCCCGCCACAATAAAACACTTCGGGCGGCTGGCTCGAAGCGGAACCAAACGTGCAGTTAGAGTACGTGTCCGGGCCGATAACTTGAACCGGGTAACCTGTCGACCCATAGTAGTAAGTTGAACTAAAATGGCTGATATCAAGGCCCGGCCAGGCGACGGGCGCCTGCGTAACGTTCTCATTCTTGCGTCCTTCAACGTATAATGCCGTTATGCTCGAACTGGCAAACGCGTCACCGTTGATGTACCCCTCGCCCTGTAAAGTTCCGTTAACGTAGACGTCTCCATTGACCGTAATTTGCGGCTCACTCACCCACGCTGCGCCGGTCCAGAGGGCTATAGACGGGTCAAGACGAAGCTCACCAGTAAGTGCGCTGCTGGCGATTCGTTCACCTGCCTTCATTCTGTATGCCTCACAGGTTATCTGGTAGTTGCACTCGCCAAGCTTGGCCACGTTGACATCATAATAGTCGTTACTGCCCATAACCAGCTGCAGGGCCTCTGCTCCCGTCCAGTACTCTGAGATGACGTCCTGCGGGTTAAGGATGAGGCCTTTCGCATGCTCGAGACCAGATTCCGCCAGGTAATCCACCTGTGTTCTTAGTATAGTATTCTCACCACACGCAAGCTCGACGTTGCTTCGTGAGAGAAAGCCCAGTGATAAAATCGTTATCGCCATAACGATAATCAATACAACGAGTAGAGCTGTTCCTGCTCTATTGGTTTTGTTGCTTGTCTTGTTCATATCTAATCGTCGTCAGCTACAATTGCGTCTGAGGTCGCGCTCAGTAGATGCCCCGCCCAAGCTCTGAGCGAAGCACTTATCTGATACTGCCTGGCCATGCCGTTTTCATAAAGCTCAAATGAGATAGTTACCGACTTACTCATCGGTGGCGCCTGGTCAAACGCGAACTGAACGTTGCTGCATTCGGGCACAACCAACATTCTCCTCTCATCGCAGGCCATTGCAAGAGCTTCCTTAGTATTGATATCCTGAGTTTCGAGCAAAGTAAGATTCCAACTCGCCGACCATGTAAAGTCCATTAGCTGTAAAAAGTCTCTGCCCATACCAGATTCGATATAGACCAGCTCGATTGGATTAATCTTGCCATCACCGTTATCGTCGCTGCGCCAGATGCACAAATCATCGCCTGGCGCCCCGCATATGAGCTTGCAGTGTCTTATCAGCTCCGAAATCCTCAGCGTTGCATAACGCACCTGCGCCTGCTTCTGGCTGGTATCATCCGTGGCATCATGGACCTTGTCTAAAGCATGGGCCAACGTAACCACACCGGCAAGGATAACGCCCGTGACAACCAACGCTACTAACAGCTCAACGAGCGTAAGTCCCCTAATACCAACAGATAAAGATGACTGCCTGAATTTATTCATAATTTACAAAGCATGGCCTTATTCACTTTGGTTTAATGCTCATGCACCAGCCGATTTACAACCACCATTTCGCTGCCGGCGTAATATACTCTAACCGTAGCCAGAATGAAGTTCGGCCCAGCGAATAACTCGCTCTGCGGCGGCACATACACATATGCACAGCTTGCGTCCCTGCTGAAATTCGCATAATTTAAATCACTGAATACTACGCCGTTTGCGTCCCTGACCTGCCCCTGCGCCTCTGTGTAACCATCATACTGGCCTATTATTTGGTCGAAGGGCGTGTTGACAATCTCCTCCATCAAGTCGGTTGCCAGCTTCGCTGCCAGCGTCCGGCGCGTGCCTTCGGCCCGAACCTTTGCGCCGGTCGTGAAAGGCAGCAGTACCCCGGCTGCGGCAATACCCAATACGACGATAGCTATCGTCGCCTCAGCCAATGAAAATCCCTTTCGAATTTTATTTTGCCGCATCTTCATAGCCATTATTAAAAACGCTGACCTGTTATCAGCAACTGCCTCGGCACGGTCAGCATACTTATTAGTTTTATGAGTCCTCAAGATATCGCCGGGTTTTGCCGTGTTGTTGTTGATTCAGCAATCTCCTTTGACTTTTTACAGAGCCGAATACCCGCTGTTGTCGGCCTGGAACAAACCGCTCTCGGTATCGAACCTCCAGCCTGCTGTTCCGGCACCTGCCGGTTTCCCATCGAATCTTACTGTCTTGAGTCCGTTAAAGGGATTCGTGGGAACCTCCTTGATGTACGGACCATACCGCCCGACCTTTGTTGTCATCGCCGCCTCAAAACCGGCCAATGAATCAGCAGGAAGAATCCGCCCGCCGTGCTCGGCACGGTACAGGTCAAGCCCGGCACGCATTATCTCAAGCTCATCAATCAGTTCACAAACCTTTTCCTCCGGGCTCGCTTCGACAAACTGAGGCGCAACCATCCGCGCGATTAAACACAGCATCATAATCAGTATTATCAGTTCGGCGTATGAGACTCGCTTCATGCCCCTCATAACGCCCCTCCCCTAACTTTCAAAAAGGCTGACCGGCTTTGGCTATATGCCTAAAACCGGTCAGCCTGTTTATTCAACTACTTGCCGTCACTAACATCGCGGCATAGCAAGGATTAGTATCCTGTATGCCAGTCAGTTGCGTCAAGCGGATTGGCATCATCATCATTGGCCTGGAACAGTCCGGCATCAACACCACTCGTCACAACGTGCCAGCCTGTGCTGTCATCTCCCTGTCCGACGATCGCTGTGGCTCCCTCTGAGACGGTATTCAAATCGTTGAACGGATTAATGGGAATCTCACGCATGTAAGGGCCGAACCTATATGCCGGGTCGGTCCCGCCGCTTGTATCTACCACACCGTCCTGGTTGGTCAGGCTCGTCATCGCCACCACAAAGGTCTCACCTTGTGTTCCCGGCACGTTATCGTTGTGGTGAATCTTGTACAGCTCAATCTGAGAGCGTACCGACTGAAGGTCGCTCACCAGAGCTGATTCTTTGGCCTCCGTACTTGCACTGGTAAACTGCGGAATTACAATCGCCGCAAGGATACCGAGGATGACCACCACGATAAGAATCTCTACCAATGTAAACCCACTTTTTGCCTTCATCTTCTTTACCCTTTCCTTTCTTAAAAATGAACTTTTTTCCTTCCTCTAAATAAACTTTCTAAATTCAACTATCGTCTTAAACAAAACAGGACTTAACCAGCCCTGTACCGCTATCCAATTAAAATATAGAAAATAAGCCCCTCTCCGCCAAATGTGCGGATAAGACAATATCGGATGTAGCCGGATTTCGGCAGTTCCAGCACAGTCAGAAGGCTCTTTACGGCCCTCCCACCGAAGATGAGTACACAACCCTTATTATAAGCACAAAGGGGCATTCCGGACGTGCATACGCCTCTGGTTTTGCCCGCTGTGGAACAGCTCTATCCGGATGTAATCTATTCCCTCAAGAGCCTGTTCGATTTTATCGGCCCACTCAACCAGAACCACCGACTCAGCCCCGCAGTAGTCGTCAAAACCTATCATCTCGAACTCTTGCATCGAATCCAGCCGGTACGCATCTATGTGGTAAATGTTCAGTCGACCCGTGTACTCATTTACGATAACGAACGTCGGACTTGTAACGTGCCTGCTGTCTTTGGCCCCTGCACCACCAGCTATTCCTTTAATAAGATGTGTCTTGCCGCTTCCCAGCGCGCCGCAAACCGCTATAATTTCGCCGCCTCTTAATTTTGAGCCAATCTTCCGGCCGAGTTCTATCGTCTCGGCCGCCGAATTCGAAACAATCTTAAAATCCATAGACAGTTATCAATATCAAGTGCTGGTGACAAGCTACTTCAGGTGGTCATATCCTTCAGGCTTTAAATCACTGACCTGGCCGTCGGCCGTTTTTATCTCCACGTTCTTGCTGCCTGTTATCCTGCCGATTTGTGCAATCGGCACCGGTTCCTTCCAAGCCTTCAGTAGTTTTCCGCAATCGTTCTCACTAAGGGTAAAAAGCAGTTCGAAGTCCTCGCCATCATTAAGCGCCGAACCCAATGGGTCCTCGCTTTTCCTGGCCTCGTCTGAGATTGGAATCTGCTCGGCGTTTATAATTGCCCCCACCTTGCTGGCCCTGCAGATTCGAGCAAGGTCGCTACTTAACCCGTCACTTATATCAATCATTGAATTGACGTGTACTATTTGAGTGAGTCTTATCGCCTCTTTGACTCTAGGTTCGAATTCCAGATGCCTGCCTGACCGGGAACCGCCTAATGAGCCTGTAACACAGAT
>CP070830.1:213886-218495 GCA_020344865.1 Planctomycetota bacterium | reverse complement strand
GGGCCTTTACTGCAAAAAGACCGCTCTTGCCATGGCAGATAGCGTATCGCACATAGCTGCCCTCAACTTCCACGGCCACTAACCGCGTCTGGAAAGTAAAAGCAGCACCGCTCTCAACCACTAAATCATCATAAATGCGCTTGAGTCCTTCTGCCCGGAAGGAATTGGAATCCCAGCGGTACTTTCGATTAGGGTTATAATCCGGCCCAAAGACGTCCCCCTCCCGGCAGCGCTCGTATACCTCCCGCCCAACTCCCCCGGCAAGAAAGTTAATCCCGTCGGAGAACTTGGAGAAACTCGGTACAAGACCGGCCGTCCCCATGCCGCCGAAGTAGCTTTGCCCCTCTACAACAAACACCTTCGCTCCTGCCCCTGCGGCGGCTACCGCTGCTGCAACGCCGCTTGGACCGCCGCCAGCTATAAATATATCAACCTCGTGACGTATGGGAACACTGCGCTTGAATGGGACGCTCGTACATTTCTTCCGGCTTGTTGCCTTCTCATTAGTCTTTGATTTCGGCCTGTCCCCGCTTATTTCAGCGGCAAGCATTGTCCTCGGTATTGCCTGTGCGGCCGTCCCTAATCCAACGGCCTTTAAGAAATTACGTCGACTGAATTTGCCCATCTCCAAATCTCCCGTTAAGCAATGTCCTAAATTCAAATAACTCTTGTTTTTTAATAACTTGGCATATACGTCAGGGGCAGTTTCGCTCGAAAAATGTGGAGTCGCAGTATATTAAACCGGCCAGAATATGTCAATCACTTAAGACAATTGGCGGCATAATCGTTGTGAACAACTTGCTATAGAAACAGCAGGTGGCTTTAGAAAGTTCCGCTGCCATCTGACTACGGCAAATACGACGGGGCCTATACTGAAGTATAGGCCCCGAATTGCTGCAAATTCAATCAGCTAAATATTCAGCCGGTGCGAAACGTTGACCGATTAGAACGGCCACAGGAACTCCTGCAACCAGTTGTCCGCAAACATCGCATAGTCCAGGAAGTCGACCTGGTCGTCTATAGGCTGGTTTGGATCATTGGGGTCCTTAATGCCTATCACCAAATCAGCGGGCGAGCCGCACGGCACATATACTATGCCTTCCACGCCGGCTAGGCCCATAATGTCGGCCACCGTTAAAGTCTGGTCGTAGATGCGGACATCATCCACTTGGCCCCTGAAGAACCGCGCGTGGCCTATGTCGCCGGCAATAAGAGTTCTGCCATCAATCGTTTCTACACTGTGCGATATTGGGTTTGTCGTCGACTGAATCACTTTGGATTCGTCGACTTTGTACACGATCCCTTTGTCCGGCTCTACCGTAAGGGCAACGAAATTCCACTGCCAGTCGCTGATATATATGTCAGAGTCCCAGTTCCAGGTGTCGGCGGCGTTGTCATTCCAGGTGTAGCACAACATGCCGTCGTAGGAAAAACTGCTGCCGCCGCCGTAGTTAAGACCGGCCGCCTCAGTGCTGGATGGGTTAATAGAATCGTGGTGTCGGCTCGTCACTATGCCGGTAAAGCTTTCCATTTGCACCCACTCCTCCTCCTCGGCGTCCCAGAACGGGTCCGGCTTTATCCATGCAGTTATCGTTAAAGTATCAGTAGTGAGATTCAAAGGAGGAATTATCAGATAGTCACCACCCAACTCTACTTCTTCGGACTCGCGCGGAAACAGGCCAAGTTCCCCATCGAACCACAGCGTCCAGCCGCGACACGGGTCGTTCACCCAGCAGGGGTCGTTATTAGGCTCCATATAAAGCTCACCGTTCGGGTCGAGATTCTGGCCTATGGTGAGGTTGTAGCCGCTGCCATAGGTGCCGGTATTGGCGACCGTCGTCCCGCTGCCTTCGTCAAACTTGTACTCAATTATCGCATTGACGTCGGGCATTACCGGCTCGAACCAGCCACCACGCATGAGCCAGTCGCGTCCCATTATCGCGAGGTCACAGCCATCAACAGTGCAATCTTCGTTGAAATTGCCTACCTCAAGTGCATACTCAGGGAAGCATCTGGGCGGATATAGCCTGATGTCGTCTACCCACAAAGAGCCTGCTCCCGTCATCGCGTCCCTCTGGTCGGCCCTTTCGTTACCACCGATACCGATGGTGAACCTGTCAATGGCCGTCAGCGTGACGCCGCACGCGTCGATGATTGCTAAATCGACGTTCCACTGATGCCAGCTGTCGTCCAGTACATCCGCCATGTCGTCCTCCGGGTACAGGACATAGCCGGTGTTGCTGCTCGTATCTTCCAGTTCGATCCATGGTCTGGCGGCTTCCAATAGTGGGATGTTAGCATCATCCATCGGCAGCACCTGAACATTGCAGGGGTCACCCCGCATCCAAAGCTGCAGCGCCTTGACCCCGCCGATTGTCCAGTCCGAGCCGATCGGCACCTCAGTCATATCCTGTACGTCGAACCACGAGCCTATGTACTTGGAGCCGCCGCCCGACGCAGTCCAATTGGTGAATTGCAGCTCTGCCGCCCGCGGGTTAAACGTGGGGTCGCGAACGATGTTCACGTCCTTCTCAAGGAAGATTTCTCCGTCGCTGAGGTTCACCCAGTAGTCGTCCCATACCTCATAAAGGGCGTCGTTGTTAATATATGACTCGAAGTTGTCCACCAAAAGGAACTCACCTACCGTAAAGCCCCACACATCGCCTTTGATTATATGGCTGCCGCCGGCGCTCTCCTCATCGATGCGCCAGTAGTATGTGTGTCCTACGGTAAGCTCTCCGCCTGGCGAATAACTCTCATTACCGACCGACTGAGTATTCTTGTACTCCGGCGAGTCCGTGGTGGCATCAGCCACTGCTTCTGCATCGGTGCCGAAGTACACGACGTGGTCCTCGGCCTCCGCTCCGGCTGTCCACTCAAGCTCCAGACCGAGGAAGACTACGTCTATCTCGCCGTCATATGGGCTGGGGTCATAGGCGTGGCCTTCTACTCTGAAGCTCCACACGTCGCCTTCCCACGGTGGCGGAACCGGACCGACGTAGCCGCTGTTGACCTCGGTAATCTTCCAGTAGTAAGTCTTGCCCAAGACAAGAGGCCCCAAAGGTGTATAGTTGTTAACGTCACACACGTCAAACTCCAGGATACCCGTCGTATTGGACGAACTGGCGTTAGCCACTGCCGTCTCGTCTGTCCCGAAGTAGACCTCGTGCTCGGCCGCGTATACGCCGGGCTTCCACGTCAGCGTCGGGTTCTTCGAGACAAGCTCAGCTCCGTCGGCCGGGTTCGGGTCGTACGCCTCGGTGGCCCAGCCCCATTCCAACCGGATATTGTCGATAAAGCCATAGGCCTCCTGAGCGACTGGCTCAGCCGTAATCTTGACGCCCAGCGTCTTGCCAATGCAGTCCGCGCCTGATTCGGCAACAAATTTCACCGTCAGGTCGTAGTTCCAATCCGGGCACTGATCATCAGGGTCAAGATTGCTCTCACCTTCGCAGTCCTCAAGCGGCCTGTCTATCCACTGCACGGCGTATGTCTTGCTCACCAGTTCGACGTGGTTTTCGTCGGGATTGCAGACGTCCTCAGGGTAAAACAGCGACCCAGCAATCGGATTACCATTGTCAGCCGGGTCTTCAAGTATTGCATCAAAGGTAAGCGTGTAACGCCTGCCTGCCATGATCACAGCATTGGCATCCGAGTTGTTCATATCCAGAACCTGGTAGGCATTAGCGCCCGTCTGCGCCAGGTATGAATAGACTACATCGGTCCCGCCGCCTGTCTCTGTGGGCCCGGGCCAGCGATGACAGTGTGCACTGTTCGCGTACGGGCACTGCACATCCACCCCGACAAATCCGGAGGCGTCATCTGCGTTCTCTTGCCAAGCCATGACGTTCTCAAATCCTGTGTGGCCTGGAACACGATTACCGTCGGGGGCAAGCTCGAAGCTGGGGTTGTTAATATCGATTGGGTCGGCCCCTGCCGCCATGCTAAAACACAGAACCAAAACAAAACAAATTACAGACAAAAATTTCTTACTCATGATAATCCTCCTTAAAAAACACTACATAAATACATTTGTTTGGCTGCGAGCCAAAGCACCGGTTTATTTTCGGCAGGCGCGAACCTCCGTGCAACGAGCACGAATAACCTTCGCATATTTATTAATTATTCGCACCTGTCGCTAACACTAAGAAAATAAGGCAAAAAACATCTCCTCTACCTTGTTTTGCTTATCTCCAAGGCCCGATTATTTCCTCGCTCCTACATCCAAGCAGCACAGTACTCCTCCGGGGCGGGAATGCATTGATGCCTCCTCCCTGGCCGAACTCCTGCTCCGTACTCTTCCCGGCTTTAAAAACTATTCGAGTTTGAAAAACCACAATCCACAGATTACAACGAAGCTATTTCTAACAGCTACGTACATCAATGTCAAGAAAAATTGGCAAAATCTCGTCTATATTTTATGCCGGAAATCCGTAATCTCTTTGTTCACAATCACTTAAGGATTCCCAAATAGGAACCTCGCCGGCATTGCCTCTATGCAGGAATCATCATAGCCCCGCACAAAGGCCCTCACCAGCTTTGTAGGTATCTCAAATATACACAGTGCCAGGTAATTTTGACCTCGACAATGATGTAGTTGTCTGCAGTT
>CP070830.1:211015-213786 GCA_020344865.1 Planctomycetota bacterium | reverse complement strand
GTTACTGAGCCGGCGAGAGTAATTGCAGCAAGTGTGAGGATTAGTGTTTTTGTTTGCTTTTTCATTTTTTGCTCCTTTGAAAAATTGATACCTCCGGCCGCTTACAAACTTCGACCGCCATTTTATTTTGGTGCAGACGTCCCTGCCGCCTACGCTTTGCGAACAGCCGCAGAGCAGACCTTATACTCTGCGGTGCGGGTAATATTATCGAATGCATCATTCGTCAACCTGTTGGTCGGCTGGTCGATAAAGTGGAACGGCATCCACAATGCCCCCGGTCGCACTCTATCTGCGACGGAGGCATCCACCGTGAGTTCGCCGCGACGTGTTTCGACAATAACCTGCTCGCCGTTTGCCACACCCAGCCGCTCGGCGTCGCTGTGGTGCATCTCGACGAAGTTTCTTGACTGCTTTTGCCGAATAGCCTTGCTCTTTTGAGACATGTTGCCAATGTTATAATTGTAGAGCGTCCGGCCCGTCGAGAGAATGAACGGATATTTATCATCGGGCATCTCGGCGGGGTTGCGGAATGAAATGACATGAAAGAGCCCCTTGCCGCGGACAAATTTGTCCTTATGGAGAAACATCGTACCGGGATGGTCCTTCGAAGGACAGGGCCACTGCAGGCCAACCTTATCGACCCGTTCAAAACTCATGCCGTGATAGCTTGGGGTAAGAGAGGCCATCTCGTCAAAAACCTCTCCGGCATCTTTATATGACATTGGATATCCCATTGCGGTACTGACCTGACAGACAATCTGCCAGTCGGGCCTGGCGAGGCCCGGCGGTTCGACGGCCTTTCGGATACGCTGAATCCGCCGCTCAGTGTTCGTGAAAGTGCCGTTCTTCTCGGCCCAGCTGGTCGCGGGAAAGATAACATCAGCCAATTTGGCTGTTTCGCTCATGAAGATTTCCTGGCAGACTATGAATTCGAGCTTCTTTTGGTTTTGGATTACTTTGGCTTGGTTGGGCTCGCTTAGCACGGGGTCCTCACCCATGCAGTAGAAACCGCGCAGGATTCCTTCGCCGGCCTTTTCGACGAAGTCGGTTACGCGGCCGCCCTTGTTCGTGGGAAACTCGACGCCCCAGGCCTTGCTGAATTTTTCTCTGACGGCAGGGTCCGCCACTTTCTGATAACCGGGGAGTACCGAGTATATAGCGCCCATGTCGCAGCCGCCCTGAACGTTGTTCTGGCCCCGCAGGGGATTTACGCCGGAGGAGGCCTTGCCGATTTGGCCGCAAAGCATAGCCAGGTTCGCCAGGTTCTGGACGTTCTCAGTGCCGCAGGTGTGCTCGGTTATGCCCAGGGTATAGAAAATGCTCGATGGGGTGCCGGCGGCGTACATCTCGGCAGCCCGACGAATCAAATCAGCATCTACGTCGCAGGTTTCAGCGGCCTTTTCGATGCTGTAGTCTTTTAAGTTCGCGGCGAAATCATCAAAGTTTTCACAGCGAGCTTTCACGAACTTGCTGTCGTACAGGTTGTTGCTGATAATGTAATTCATCATTGCATTAATCAGCATATTATCTGTTCCGGGTTTATGCTGGATATGAATGTCAGCCCGTCTGGCCATCCACGTTTTGCGGGGGTCGCACACAACGAGTTTGGCACCAGAGGCCAGGGCCTTTTTCATTTCCAATCCAACGATGGGGTGAGCTTCGGTGGGGTTCGAGCCTATGATAAAGAATGTTTGCACATCTTTGACTTCGCCGATTGAATTGGTCATAGCACCGGAGCCAAAGGCCGATGCCAGACCCGCCACCGTCGGAGCGTGACAGGTCGTTGCGCACTGGTCTACATTATTCGTGCCGCCGGCCGTGCGTGCAATCTTCTGCATCAGATAGTTTTCCTCGTTGGTACAGCGACAGGAACTTAGAAAAGCTATACTGTCAGGGCCATATTTGTCGCGAATCTCACGAAGGCGTCTGCCGGTCAACTCGATGGCTTCATCCCACTCGGCTTCGCGAAAAGTGCCATTCTTTCGAATAAGCGGTTTTGTCAGACGTTCGGATGAATGAACGTAGCTAAAGCCGAACCTTCCTTTGACGCATAGATTACCATCATTCGGCACGCAGCCTTTTTCGCTGGTGATTCTGACGATGCGATTTGTTCTCGGGTCGACATTCAGGTCCATTTGACAGCCAACACCACAATATGGACACGTCGTCCTCGTCAGGACGAGGTCCTTTTGCTGGCCGAGGCCTTTGGCCTGGCGCTCATACAGCGCCCCCGTCGGACACGTGGAAATACACTGGCCGCACAACACACACGTCGAATTGTTAAGCTCCTTATCGAAGGCCGTGGATACCTGGACATCCGCGGCCCGGCCCCTACAGGTAAGCGCGGCCGCGAGCTGGACCTCCTCGCAGATTCTTACACACCTGCCGCATCGGATGCACTTGTTCGGGTCATATTCGAGAGCCTCGTTGCCGGTGGTGTAGTTGTCCCGCACAACAACCTGTTCGGAAGATTTGAAGACATTATCGTCAAGGCCGTATTCGTAACCGTAACGCTGCAGCTTGCAGACGCCCAAATCATCGCAGACCGCACATTCGCCGCGGTGCTCATAGAACAGAAGCTCGAGGATAGTCTTTCGCAGGGCGCGAACCTGCTCGGTATTTGTCTGCACCACCATACCGTCTTTGATTTCGAACGTGCAGGCTGTAACCGGAGCCGGTTCACCCTGAACTTCAACCAGGCACATCCTGCACGCCCCGGCGGGCTCCATTCTCCTGTCATAGCAAAGATGCGGAATGTGGATACCGTTATC
>CP070830.1:206785-210915 GCA_020344865.1 Planctomycetota bacterium | reverse complement strand
GGCTATCTTGCTCTTTTTCCTTATCCCCGCGGTATCGACAACGACAATTGTCTTGCCGTCCTTCTCGAAACGAACGTCCACCGCGTCCCTCGTCGTACCCGGCGTCTCGCTGACTATAACCCGCTCGCTGCCCACCATCGCGTTCACCAGCGTGCTCTTGCCCGCGTTTCGCTTGCCGATTACCGCTATCTTCATAACAGGCTCCGCGGGCCTGTCCGATTCGAGATGCTTCGTCTTTTCGAAGATTCTGTCCAGCAGAACGTTCTTGTTCAGATTGTTCGTCGCCGAAACGCAGAGAAATTCGCCAAAGCCTAACTTCGAAAACTCCCCCGCCGCCGGGAACATCTTCGCCGAGTCCGCCTTGTTCGCAACGCCGATAACCTCAAGGTTGTGCTTGCGAAGAAGCTGGGCAATCGTCTCGTCCAGCGGCACCACACCGTCCCGAATATCCACCATAAATAAAACAAGGTCCGCCGACCCGATCGCCGTGAGAATCTGCTGCTCTATATGCTCCTCCAGATGGTCGCTGTCGACTATCCCGTACCCGCCCGTATCTATCAATTCGAAATACCGCTCGTCCCTCTCGATAATCGCGCTGACCCGGTCGCGCGTAACCCCCGCCGTGGCCTCGACGATACTTATCATCTCGCCCGCCAACGCATTGAGCAAACTGCTCTTACCCACATTGGGCCGACCTATTATCGCAACTACCGCAAGTGCCATTTTCTCTTGACTGTTTCTTGCTACGTAACTACCATCGCCAGTATCAAATACGAGCGTCAAATAGTCAATCTTCAAGTTTCAGGCTGTAAAGAGTTTTTCCGCGAGAAGCAAAGCCAGTGGTACATAACCGGCGCGAATTTTTGAAAATGGTCGGCGGTGGTGTGGCGGCGTCCGCCCTGCCGGGCCTTGCAAAACAGGCGCAGACAGAGCAGAAAGCAGGCAAATCGCCGGCACAAACTGTTCTGCCGAGGTGGCTGGGATTCAACCTGCAGGGGATGTTCACGATGCAAAGCCGGGGTGACTTTCCTGAAAATGACTTTGCCTTCATACAGGACCTCGGTTTCAACTTCGTCCGCCTGCCGCTTTGTTACCGGCTGTGGATAGAAGATGGCAACGACTACAAAATCCACGAGCCGATGCTGGAAAAGCTCGACAGGGCCATCGAACTTGCACACAAGTATGGCCTGCATACCTGCATAAACTTTCACCGCGGTCCGGGATATTCGGTCAACAGAGAATTCACAGAGCCCTTTAATCTCTGGAAGGACAAGGAGGCCCTCGATGCCTTTTGTTTTCACTGGCAGATGCTTGCGAAACGCTATCGCGCCATAGCCAGGGACAAGCTCAGCTTCAACCTTATCAATGAGCCGGCTTCCGTCTCCGAGCAAATGAGCCGGGCCGACCACGAGCGGGTCATAAGAACGGCCGTGGCGGCCATTCGAAAGCCAAATCCCGAACGCATCATCATAGCCGACGGCATCAACTGGGCAAAAGAGCCCACGCCCGAGTTGGCGGACTTGGGAATCGCCCAGAGCTGTCGAGCTTACCAGCCGATGTTCATCAGTCATTACAAGGCGTCCTGGGTCGACAGCGCAAATTATCCCGAGCCGGCCTGGCCGGGCAACGGCTGGGACCGTAAGCGCCTCGAGCTGCATTACCAAAAGTGGGCGGACCTCGCCGCCAAAGGCATAGGCGTCCACTGCGGCGAGGGCGGCGCGTTCAACAAAACGCCGCACAACGTCGTTCTGGCCTGGCTGCGGGATGTGCTGGAAATACTTACCTCCCACGGTATCGGCCTGGCACTCTGGGGTTTCCGGGGCGGCTTCGGCATCCTCGATTCCGGCCGAAAGGACGTCCAATACGAAGATTACCGCGGCCACAAGCTCGACCGAAAACTCCTCGAACTGCTCCAGCAGTTCAGTTGAACCCGCCCGACGATACCTCTCATCTCCAATAGAAATCAAGAATTCCCGCCCTGGTCGGGAACATACTCAATTAAATCTCCGGCTTTGCAGTTCAGCGCCTTGCATACCGCATTCAAGGTCGAAAAGCGAATAGCCCGGGCCTTGTTCGTTTTGAGAATCGACAGGTTGTTCACTGCCAGCCCCGTTGCCTCCGCCAAATCCTTCAGCTTCATGCGCCGGTCCAAAAGCACGTAATCCAGTCGAATGTTAATCATCTCTTGCCTCCTTTAGACCAGCGTTTTCGATTCTTCAATAATAGGCATTATTCGACGCAGAACCTGCCCCAAGCTGACCAATATAATCAATTTTACTATCGTGGGCAGAATCAGAAGCTGTGTCCATAAAAACCGCTCAGCAGCCTCGTCCATTACGCGCACAAAATAAAAAGACCTGAAAGCAGCCCATGCAACTTCAATCGCTGCAAGCAGATAGATAAACACCGCTGCATGCCCCAGGACCCAGCCCGGCTTGTACTCAGTGTCAAACAGGTATCTGGCGAACTGTGCTATACCAATTGCCGCCAGTCCGGGAACCGTAAACCCAAAAAGAAACCACGATGTAGCTTGCAGAATAGCCTCGATGTCATCACGACTCGAAGGCAGACACACAAAACAGACAAACCAGATACCGCCCATAACCAAAAGTGCCCACCCGAGTGATTGAACGGCCACGCAGAGAAAGCGTAATAATTTCCTTTTGGCCCGAACCACTTCTTCATTTGTTTCTTCAGTCATAACATTTTTCTCCTAAAACTTAATCATTATTATGTAATTATTAACGATATTCGTTGAATTTGCAACGGAAAAAGAAGATTTTTCGAAAAAATTTCGACTCGTCCAATAGCAGGGAATGACCAAAAAAACCGGAAAATGGCGGTTATTATAAGCTAAGAGCTGTCCTGCCCGTACTGAAACACTTGCTCTATCGGCCTGCCGAAAGTCCTCGCTATCTTAAACGCCAGAGGCAGCGAAGGCGCATATTTGCCCGCCTCGATGGCGATTATCGTCTGCCGGGTGACGCCCACCCTGTCAGCCAGCTGCTGCTGAGTCATCTGGCCGTTCTCGAACCGCAGCCGACGAACCTCGTTCGTTAACTCACCCTTGGCCATCTTTACCTCCCCGCCCGTACTGAACCAGAACCGCCACCGAATAGACCAGGATAAACACAATGAAAAGACTATATAGCAGAGATGGCAGAAGAAGGACCGACATCGAGGTTGTCGGGTGGGCAATAAACGGCCCAATTATGCACGCGACCATGAAAAGTCCCGCCGTTGAAGAAAACGCGGCAATCAGAGCCCTTCTACTGATGCAACTATCACGTTCATCGATACCGACTTTGTCTCGGCCTTTTTTTCGCAAGAGAAATGTCAGTAAAAATATCAGCAAAACAACAACAATTCCAAAGTTCGGTGAGAGCCAAAACAAATACAATCGCAACGGTGGTGTGAAAAAAAACCGCGGAATGAAAAATATTAAAAGCAGCCCTGCCATAGTCAGGCCAAACCATGCGGATTTCTGTGCCCTGTTCATGATTTCTCTCCTTTACCTCCCCACCAGTACTGAATCAGAACCGCAACCGAGTGAACGAAGAACACAACGAGAGCAGCACCAATAAATATCTCAGGCAGCCAGCTCACCGATATTGAGCCCTCCGGGCCAAGAATAAAAAATGGCAGCATACATACAAGGCCGACAAACAAGTGCGACGTGCCGAACGCCGCAAGGGCGGCCCTTCTTTTAATCAGCCGGTCACGTTCGTCAAAAGTAACACTTCCTTTGTCCTTCTTTATCAACAGCGGCGCAAAGCCTCCAAGCCCGGCTATACCTACAAACCCGAAACCAGCAGCCGCCTTCGGCATCCCGACCGTGAAATACAACACCCCAAATGCTGCGCATCCGGCAATCACCCCCATCGATATTGCAATAACTAAGCACCACGCTATCTTCTGTGCCCTGTTCATTATTTCTCTTCCTTCTCCTTCCAGCCATATTGGGTTAGTATTACGATTGAGCGAACGAATTCTGCGGTAACGTAGCTTCCAACAAGCAAGGGGATAAGCCATGTAACCGAGATAGTGCCACTAAAACCATGTGATAATAAAATAGCCATGCCCGCTATTGCGAAATAACAATAGCACGCACTAAAGCCTGCAAATGATGC
>CP070830.1:196710-206685 GCA_020344865.1 Planctomycetota bacterium | reverse complement strand
CCGCCGGCCGTTTATGTCGCGACACTTAAAATTGAGAAAGGACTCGAGTATGGTCGTTGATACAATGTTAGGTGTTTTCAGCGAGGATATGGGCATTGATCTGGGCACCTGTACCACCCTCGTTTGTGCGCGAGATAAAGGAATTGTCCTAAATGAGCCCTCGGTAGTCGCTGTTCACAGAGGCACCAACAAGGTTATAAACGACGGCGAAGCCGTTGGTATGATAGCCCACGAGATGCTGGGCAAAACGCCGGAGTCAATTGTTGCCATAAGACCATTAAAAGGCGGTGTAATCAGCGACTTCGAGGTGACCGAGGCGATGCTCGGTTACTTCATAAGGAAAGTGCAGGGCAAGGGCCGTCTTTTCCGGCCGCGTGTCGTAATCGCCGTGCCGAGTGGAATAACGGCGGTTGAGCGCCGGGCGGTGATTGACAGCGCCGAACGGGCGGGCGCCAGGCGGGTCTATCTGGTCGATGAGCCGGTGGCGGCAGGGATTGGAGCTGGCCTGCCCATAAGCGAACCGACCGCCTCTATGATTGTCGATATCGGCGGGGGAACAACCGAAGTTGCCATAATGAGCCTGGCCGATATCGCCACGTGCCAGTCGATTCGCGTCGGCGGCGATGATATGGACGAAGCGATAATCAATCATCTAAAGAGAACCTACAACCTGCTTATCGGAGACTCAAGGGCCGAGAAGGTCAAGATACAAATCGGTTCCGCCGTGCCGCTCGAGGAGGAACTGACTATGGAAGTGGCGGGCAGAGACACCATCTCAGGCCTGCCAAGGAAAATTGTCGTAACGAGCGAGGAAATTCGCGAGGCACTGCACGAACCAATCTCGGCAATCGTAGATACAGTCGCCAAGACCCTCGAAAAAGCGAAGCCAGAACTGGCCGCCGACCTTATCGACAACGGGATGTACATCTGCGGCGGCGGCGCACTGCTGCGAGGGATGGATGAGCTGTTGGCAAATGCAACCGGCCTGAAGGTCGAAAGGACCCAGGACCCACTGAGCTGCGTGGCGCGAGGCACCACGGTATATCTGGACACTCTCGAACTGTGGAAAAATACAATAGATTATAGTGAGTATGGCTGGTAGTAACGGCAGAATAAGCAGCCAAGCGACAAATTAATCGTCGTGTCCCGTTGGAGACGGGACGCGGGCGGGGAATATGGCGAACAGGCAAATCAAAATCCCAAGAAAGATATTAATTGCCTGGTTTACACTGGGCGGGCTTATCTTACTTTTCGCGCCGCAGAAACTGACAAACAAATTTCAGTTCGCCTTCGCCCGGCTTTTTCAAGGTCCTTTGAATGTCAGCAAGAGTGTTTCGCTTTCGGCACGCGCACAGCAGCCATTTTCCGGCCTTGTCACCCGGAGAGAATACAACAGATTGCAAAATTATCTGGCCAATATTATGGAGGAGCTGACCGAAGAACGTCAAAAGGTGAAAAAACTCTCGGGAATTCATGACAGGCGACCTTTGGAAGGAGCTAACCTGGTGTTCGCCGACGTTATCACCAACTCGATCGACGGCTCGCGCGACGAGCTAATTATCAACCGCGGAGAATACGACGGGCTGAAAAAAGAACTTTTTGTCCTCGGTGACAACAGCATCATCGGGACTATATCAGATGTTTCACCCCGCACGGCAAAGGTCAGGTTGACAACGGACCCCACGTCTAAGATTCCGGTTAGAATTTCAGGATTGGATACAGACAGAATGATGCAGGGCAGCGGCGGCAGCTCCGCCAAAATACTGATGCTGCCGATGAAGCACAAAGTCAAGGTCGGCGACATCGTTTCCGCCCGCAAAAGACCCGGATTCCTCGCAGCTCCTATGATTGTAGGCACGGTTACACGGTGCAAAAAGGACGACGAGAATCCCCTGCTTTGGGACATAACGGTCGCTCCCGCCTGCGAGATGGAAAAACTCTCCGACGTGGCCGTTATCATAATGAATCCGCAAAACTGACTTACCCATTCGCACTTTGGGTGCTGAGCACCCCCCTAAAAATCCACCGGTCACGGTCCTATAAAAACCGCCCTTTCCCTGCAATACGAGCAAAATTGTCTTTTCGCAACCACGTCACGGGTAATTAGCTTGGCCCAGACACCCCTTCTGTGCTATAATGGTATCTACAATCCAGGGACGGGGGCTTTTATCCTACGGGCGTGGTTTAAAGGGGCTGCGAGTCTAAATAATTTGAATGCAAAGGGGGTGCTTATTGAAATCAACGGCAGGTAAAAATCTCCACGGTCTGTTTCCAGTCCGTATACGCACTCGTTTTGTGGTTTGGCTGACGACAACTCTCTTTCTGGTAACCTGTATCGTCGGTGTGGTTTGCGCCGAGCCGACCCACCAGCAGCCGCCCGAATGGCAAACCGTGCAGATGCGAGTAACCGCCTACTGCCCGTGCGAACAATGCTGCGGTGAGTATTCAGACGGCCAGACGGCTTCCGGCCACAACATCCAACCAGGCGACGCATTTGTGGCGGCAGACACACAATATCCCTTCGGCACCGAAATGGTCATCGAAGGCTACGATAATGACCAGCCCGTCAAGGTCCTCGACAGAGGCGGCGCCATCAAGGGGAATCGGCTCGATGTCTTTTTTCATACGCATCAAGAAGCCCTAAACTGGGGTGTGAAATACATCGACGTTAAAGTCCAGCTTGCTTCCTGAACGCTATAAAACATCTCTCACGTCCCCGCAGCAAAAAATAGAGCCTACATAAGAAGTTAAATCAACGGGCAAATCGTTTGAAGCCCACCCGAACCGACCTAAAAAACGTGAGCAGGACAAACCAGCATCGACAACCAGACAACTATTACTGCAGCGATTGCCGGCTTATGTTGGATTAAAGACGAAATGCCAAGATTTAATTTGAAACTTTCAAAAGATTAGAAAGTAGGCAGGATAGGAAAATTTGCAGATATTTCGCGGCAAGAGCTTTCGGGCTTCGATTCGACTGTTTCTTAAGCCGGTTTTTGGCTCTTTTCCCGCTGAATTGCGTCGTATACTTCCCTGCGATGGACCGGTATACTCTTCGGGGCGGTTATGCCTAAGCGAACTTTGTCTCCGCGTACATCGACTATGGTGATCTCTACATCGTCGCCAATCATAATCGATTCATCTTTTTGTCTGCTCAGAACCAACATTTTCAACTCCTTTTGTCGGCTGGTTTCATTATATCTTACGAAGCAAAACCATAACGGTTCACTTGCCGTTGCACGTCACTGCCGGACTCAAAAACGCCACCCAGCCGACAAATCTCCTTGACGCAACTGTATTTTCGGCTAATTCCGAGGCCGAAAACAACCATTTTTATTATTGTTCGAATAACCGAGGCCGATTATCGGACGCTCAAAGGGTAAATTGTTAAAATAGAAAGACTTATATAAACCAAACGGGCTGAAAAAAGATTATTAAATCCGCCTAATCCGTCCCCATTTGGGTGCTAACTGGCGTGTTTTCGCCAAAAATCATAGCGTACAGCCATCCAGTAGCCCGCAATGGAGCCCAGAGTACCAAACGCCACCATTTGCACGGGCAAGATGGACGTCACTGCGTTAGGGAAAAAAGCTGACGGGTAGTGGGCAACAAGGTGCTGCAGTGTATCGGGCTTTACATTGGCCATTATGGCAAAGCCGGTCACCAAGCCCGAAGCTATTATAGGCCAGATATACCCTGCGTTGAGGAACTTCTTGACCGCAAAGGCGGCTATTCCAAACGAAAGCAATACGGCGAAGACAATCTGACCGGCGGCAGGCTGAGCCATAACTGAGTCTATCTGCCTGTCAAATAACCTGGCGTCACGCGCGAATATCGTTATACCAAATTGGGCTATTAACACCGATGCCACCAGAGCTATTATCACATTTAAGTACATCTTTGGTTCAGATTTAAATTTCTCCTTGCTGGCCCCTGCCTTGGCCCTGCCGCAGACTGTATTGGCGGCAAGTACACCGGCGAATCCTGCGGCCACAATAACCAGCCAGAGGGCAGGCTCCCATTTGAGTGACGCAAGAAGCTCCTTACGCTGAGCAAGGGTGGGATTGAGCTGCGTAATTGCGGCCATGTTTCCACAGCGCACGGCCCAGACGGCCAGGCCGGATGGCACTGCCAGGATGGCTATTTCCCGTCCGTAAGGCCACGACAGAAAATAGGCTACGAAGCCAGCCGCTAAAGCCAGGAGCGCCAAAATAATAACATCGGTTAGGCTGATGACACCAGCAAACACCAGTACCGGCCCGAACGGCTCAGGAGGCGCTGCCAGCGGCCAGGCCAGGATTCCTATCAGGACAATACCGCAGCCAACCGCAGCGGCGATTCTCAGTTTCATTGGCCAGGACAATTCCATAACTTAGCTTCCCAAATTATACCTGCAACAGAATACCATCGACCCGAAGACAGGTCAATCAGTAACCTGGCCAGTGCTTCAACCCCAAAAAAATGTCAAGTGGTTTAAAGTAAATCAGCTTCTTCCGAGCCTGCTCTCATTTAGACCACCAAGACCCACGTACAACATCAAAGCACACGCGCCTGCAAAACCGCAAAAAGCCGAGAAAGTTTGTCTTGCTTTTTCTTTCGGCCTGTGGTATAATACCCAACAATTGGATGGGTCAATTTTTTTGGCGATAAATGCGGAAAAGGATGGCGTTATGAGAGCTAAGATGTGGCTGGTTGTGGGAGTAACGGCGATCTTGCTTGGCGCCTCAGTGGCAGATGCAAACACGGTTACGCTTGACTTTGAAAGTTTAATAACCTCTGGAACGGGATACAGCGAGCTTGGGGTGTCATATACAGAACAGGACTTCGAATTTGAAGCGTATCCTACAGGGGGGTTGTATTACTACCATTGCGATGATGAACACTTCGCTGGATCCACGGGTTTATTTCATATGCAGATGGGAGGGACCAGTAATACCTTGTTGGCCCAGAAAGACGGTCTGTTGTTTGACGTGGTGTCGATCGACCTTAGCGAAATTCGGCCGGATGCTTCTTCCGTCAGGGCTGTGCTGGTAGGAAGCAAGTACGACAGTTCAACAGTATCCAAGCTGCTTACCTTGGATGGTGCGTTTGGTTTCGAGACATTTGTGTTGCAAGGATTTACGAATCTGACGGAACTGAGGTTAGAGGATGACATCGCCATGTTCCAATATGATAATATCACAATCAATGTCATCCCGGAGCCGGCGAGCGTATTATTTGTTGGCCTCGGCTTGCTCATGCTGAGAAGGCGGAGATAAAGAAAAGCAGCTCACCAGAAAACGCACGCCATAAACACAGACCACGTAGCAAGCCATTAGCCGCAAGTGGCCATTTAGTCAGGACTTGTGCTTTTCTCCCGCTTCCACTTCAATATTGCAATCGAAACAAAGCTTGAGTTAAACAGCCGACTGTGGTAAATTACCGGTTTGCGAAAATTACCGAATCACTGATTACCATTACCAAGTAGCAGTTCGAGGTTTTGTAAATGAACGTACTTTTAATAGGCAGTGGGGGGCGCGAGCACGCTCTCGCCTGGAAACTGACCCAGTCGAAAAACCTAAAGACACTCTATATCGCTCCGGGCAATCCCGGCACTGCCCGTTGCGGCAAAAATATCGATATCGGAGTCAATGACGCAGACAAGCTCGTAGATTTCGCAAGGCAAAAGAGCGTAGGACTGGTCGTAGTCGGCCCCGAAGACCCCCTTGCGGCGGGTATAGTCGATGCGTTCGAGGCGGCCGGAATAAAGGCCTTCGGCCCCAGTGGCGCCGCCGCAAAGCTCGAAGCGGATAAGGCCTTCGCAAAACAGCTAATGCGCGCCAGTTCCATCTCCACGGCCGAGGCCAGAATCTTCGAGAGGTTCAGTGACGCCAAGGCTTACATAGCAACCAGAGATGAGCCCGTGGTCGTAAAGGCGGCGGGACTGGCCAAGGGCAAGGGCGTTTTCGTCTGCGACGACCCCTCCGACGGTATCCTTGCCGCTGAAAAAGTGATGTGTGACGGGATATTCGGGTCGGCGGGCGATAAGCTCATTGTCGAGGATAAACTTCTCGGCGAGGAGGCCTCGATACTGGCCTTCGTCGACGGCAGGAACATGTACGTTATGGAATCCTCGCAGGACCACAAGCCAATCGGCGACGGCGACACCGGCCCAAACACAGGCGGGATGGGAGCATACAGCCCCGCTCCTGTCGTCACGGAAAAAATGATGAACCAGATTGTACGCGAGATTCTTGTACCGACGATAGACGGTATGACTCGCAACGGCACACCCTATAAAGGCGTACTCTATGCCGGCCTTATGATTACCGCCGGGGGGCCCAGGGTTCTCGAATTCAATGTCCGCTTCGGCGACCCGGAGACCCAGCCGATTTTGATGCGACTGAAAAGTGATTTACTGGAGGTCATGCTTGCGGTTTGTGACGGCACTTTAGACCAGGTCAGCCTCGAGTGGGACCCCAGGCCAACGGTGTGTGTTGTGATGGCTTCCGGCGGCTATCCGGACAGCTATGAGAAGGGCAAAAAAATAACCGGACTCCAGGACGCTGAACAACTCGATGACGTCATCGTATTCCATGCCGGAACTGCTGCGAAAAATGGCGATATTGTTACAGCTGGCGGAAGAGTCCTCGGTGTTACTGCCATAGGACAGACCATTGCTGACGCAAAAACGAGGGCATACGAGGCCGTCGACAAAATAAAGTTCGACGGCGCTTATTGTCGCCGCGATATCGCCGATAAAGCAATTAGGAGAAAAGGTAATTAAGATAAGCTGAAACGCGCCCTTCGTATTGCGCAGATTAACAGGGGGCGATTGAAAGATTAGATGGCGGAAGATTCATCGCAATTCGTGAAAACACTGGCCACCAAGAAAACCACACGCTGGCTTATAAGAGGGCTGGTTCTGGCTGTCATTTTATGGCCCGTTGGCGTTATGACGGGCCGTATGCTGCTCCATGTTACCGTTGCGCAGATTATCAAGCTTACTAATTCCAAAGTCGCCTTTGAATCGATCGATTATAGCTTTGACGGCTCAATTTCACTCGAAAAGCTTGTAATCAGCCCCTACATAAGACTAAGCGACGACGATGCTATACTAAAGGCAGAAAAAGTATATGCCCGATTCGGCGTTGGTAGTTTACTTATGCTGCGCCCGAGCCTCAAGCAGCTCAGCATCAAGGGTTTTGTCTTCAATGCACAGCACGATATCGACACAGACAGCTGGAACTTCGGCGCACTGAAAATCAAACCGTCCCGTGGCGGCTCGGGCAAAATACCACGCATTCTCCTCGAAGACGGAATACTTCAGTACAGCGAGGTGTCTAACGGGCAGATTAAAAGGACTGCGGCCCTGCCGATAAATGCCAGCTTGGGATTCGATAAGGAAACACCTGAAGGCTACAGGTTTGTCGTAACAGCTGCCAAAGCGCCCGAACCAGGCAAAAGCCCTCTGACTGGATTCGTCCGACCGGGCCAGATTGTACTGAAAGGAGCAGTCCCTCGCATTAATCTGCCTGACTTTGGAAGAACCTGGGAAGTAACCTCGTTGCATGCCGAGCTGGATTATGACCGCCGCTGGAATTACATTCTTAAGCTGAAAGTCATAGACCTGCGCGGCAGTTTCACGCGCGCGACCGATGACGCCGCCTCCGAAGATTCGTCTGCTCTGCAACGTTCCGGCCCATTTGCCGCCCTGACAAGATTTTTCCACCGATACCGCCCCGCAGGTCTGGTCGACATCAAGCTACAAGCTTCAGGCAGCCTGAGCAAGATTAGCGGAACTACACTGAGCGGCAGAGTTTATTGCAAGGACATCTCGATTTGCCACCGCAGTTTCCCTTATCAAGTAGAACGCCTGACGGGCGAGGTGGACTTTACCGAGCAAAGCGCTGTTCTTAACAATCTCCGCGGCTACCACGATGACGTCGAGCTATTCTTCGACGGCTTCACCAGAGAATTCGGGCCGAACCGCAAATACGACGTGCGAATAACAAGTGACAATATGGCGCTGGACCAAGACCTATATGAGGCATTGAAACCAAGGCAGAAGAAGTTCTGGTCTCTCTTTTCGCCGACCGGCCTGGCCGCGATAGATTACCGGCTCAGTCGATATCCCCCCGCTGATAAAGAAAGAAGCCTGGCTGTCCAGCTACTCGGTGCCGAAGCTGCGTACAGCAACTTTCCGTATCCTCTGAGGAATCTCAGCGGCACTTTATTGTTCGACTACGACACTGTCACCGCTTCAGACCTGGTCTCAGAGACAGACGGCAGCAAGATTACCATCAACGGCAAGGCGACATCCTGCCGGACCGACCGGCCGATTTCCGACTTCCGCGTCAAGGCCGAAAACGTCCCGTTGGATTCGACGCTGGCATCGGCCTTACCGCCCGCGCAAAAGCCACTTTACGACCGACTATGTATGGCCGGCTCAGCCGATGCCGATATCAAAGTTTTTACGCCGCAACAGGATTTAAGCCCGACTACCTTTAATGCGGACGTCTTTTTTAAAGAAGCCTCACTGAAGGCCTCTTTCCTCGAGTTAGCACAGCCCGCAGAAACCTCATCGGACTCTCCCACAAAAAAACAGTCGCCTCTTACTTTCTCTGATGTATCCGCACGAACCGTTTTTACGCCTGATTTAATACGCATCGAGGAGTTTGCCGGCCGATGTGAATTCGGTGCTGCTTCGGTCACAGGTCGGATTCTCCCGGGCGAGCAGCCGCAGTACGACCTCGTACTGCACACCGACGAGGTACAGATAAGCGATGAGCTGATTGATATGCTGCCGGCGTCACTGAGCAAAGTCGCCTCTGAACTGAATCCTGAGGGCAAGGTCAATCTTGGCATCGCCGTGGGCAAGGGCCCAACAGGCGACAAGGCGGATTACAAGATGACTGTGGACTTTCTGGGCAACAGTGTTAATTCCCGCAAGTTTCCATATCCGCTGAAAGACATCACCGGCTCTCTAAGCGTAACAGGAAACACAGTGATTTTCGATGATATTGTTGCGACGCCTGCCGACGGCAACCACGTAATAGCAGGCGCACCAGTCATAAAGATAGACGGCCAGGTGATGTTCGCCGATGAGACCTCCGAGGCCGGTCAGTGTAAGGTTTCAAACGGTGATGTTGCCTTTGTGGCAGAGAGCCTGAGGATTAAGGGTGCAGCCTTGGCAAATCTGACGGCCGGTATATGCTACGACCCCAATCGGCAGAATTGGCTCGCAAGAAACTTACTAGCCGACTGCTACGGAGGCAGACTTGCAGGAAAATTAGAGTTAAGACAATCCACGGATGACGCCTACGAGTACCTGCTGCAGACGGGTTTTGAAAATGTGGATTTAAAAGAGTTCCTTGCGGACATAACGCAAAAACAAGATGCTCAGGCCGACAACCATAAACATACGACGGGCAGAATGTCCGGCTCACTTAATGTGGCCGGCCGGACACGTGAGTCTCTGCCGCGTATCGGCAGGTGCAGCCTTAAGATAACCAACATGCAGGTCGGCAAACTTTCGCCTCTCGCCAAGCTGCTTTACGTGCTTAACCTCACAGGACCGAAAGATTTCGCTTTCGAGAGGATGCTTGTGGACGCGTATATCAACAACAACAAAGTATTTATCGAGTCGTTCGATTTGTCCGGTGAAGCCATCGCCTTTAGCGGCTCGGGCTCACTGGATATGCAAAATTGGATGGTCGATTTGACCCTTACCGCCCGAGGACGGCGCCTCGCTACCGCGGAACCTTCCGTATTGCAGTCTCTGCCTGATGCGCTCGGCGGGGCCGTCGTGCGAATGGAGGTAACCGGAAATATCTATGACCCGCAGGTTGAAACCAGAGCTCTACCGGTGATAGCGGACTCTTTGAACATTCTCGGCGCAAAGCCAACAGAAGAAAAATAGCGCAGCTCCATCTTTTGCGTAAAACTCTCCCTTGCGTTCCAGAGTCCGGTAGCCCTATATTTTAATAAATGTCT
>CP070830.1:193926-196610 GCA_020344865.1 Planctomycetota bacterium | reverse complement strand
GGCTCGACCATCCAGAACTCCGTCAGGTGCCTTCGCGTCTTGCTCTTTTCCGCCCTGAACGTTGGCCCGAAGCAATACACCTTGCCGAAGCTCATCGCCGCCGATTCCAGATGCAATTGGCCCGTCTGCGTCAGGTGAAGCGGCTCACCGAAATAATCCACCTCAAAGAGCGTCTGTTCATCCTCTCCCGCCATCGACATAAATATAGGCGTATCAATCAGCACAAAACCGTTATCGTTAAAGAACCTGCGAATCGCATCGATTACGGTGTGCCGGACCTTCCCGATGCACCACTGCCGGCGCGAGCGAAGGTGCAGGTGCCTGTTCTTCAGCAGAAAGTCAATCCCGTGCGACTTCGGCGTTATCGGATAATCGGTAGCCGCCTGAACAATCTCTGCGTCCGTTACCGCTAATTCATATCCGCCAACGCTCCTCTCATCGGCCCGAACGGTCCCGCTTACGCGGACGCTTGACTCCTGCCCTAGGCGCCTCAGTTCATCATATAGCTCATCCGGCACTCCTCCCTTCTCAACAATACACTGACAAAGCCCCGTTCCGTCCCGAATAATCAGAAATTGTATCTTGCCGCTGCTCCGGCTGTTATACAACCACCCCGCCAGCGTGACCTCTTTGCCAACATAATTCTTCAATTCACATATGTAAGTCTTACTCTTTTTCATCATCTGCACTTTCCTCTTCAGCTTCGCAATCCCTTGTTCTTTTTGGCCAGATTAACCGGTCATCGGGGCTGGTTTTACCATCCAAGTAATTAGCATCGTATTCTCCACCTTCATCAATGTTGTTCTTGCCTTTACTATACAATGTAAAGTTTTCATCAGTCAGCATATAGACAAACAAATCCCCAGCAATCGGGTCAACCAAAGTATCAGCAGAGACCAGATGTTGGACATCATCAAGACTCTCCGGCCACTGACCATTTGCGTTCTTATAGCGCCGCAGCGCCACTATTATCTGGCTGCCTCTTTTCCGCGCTATCGCCGCAAGATATGCATCGTGAACCATGTAAAAAGTCTCTTCTGACATGTCTGCCATACCCTCCGCGAAGTACCTAAAATTAAATCTCATATATCTCATAAATCTCCAGTTCCATTCTTCCAGAATTGAGATCAGCCTTTGTGGTTCTCGCCCCCAGCCAAAACCCGGCTCGCCCATCTCGTAGTATCTTGCAAAGCTGGCGTCAATCATATCCGCGGCTTTTTGTGGTGTAGAGGGCATACCAAACCATCCCACTATTGTCGCCGCCTTGTAAAGTTTCTTCTGCCAGTAGCTAAACGGGGGAATCACATCCGGGAATTCAGCCCTCATTATTGCCAGCGGGTCACGACTTAACCTTGTCTTGCCGTTTGGGCTTTTTTCATACGCAAAGCTGCAAATCGTATTTTTTTGCATTAGCTTTTCGTTTTCAAGAAACCGGGGGAAATCAGCCCCCCAATCGTATTTAACGTCTGCGAGAACTAAATCTATAAGTCTCAAATGTTCTTCTTTTACGGCCCCAGCGACTGCAAGTCTGTTGACTTGTTTCAGCGCAAGGCCGTTGACAGCCATTGCAACCATTGTTTCAATTATCTCTTGTTGCTGGCATAGATGTTTTCCCATTCGAAGGACTGCTATGTACTTCTCGAGTCCTTCGTCGATACGACCTTCAGCTATATCGTTGTTCCCTGCCGCCACAAGTAGGATTGCCCATTTTCGCATTAAAGGCCGCCGCCCCATCGCACGACTTAAACCGAACGTATCGACAGCTATTGGAAACATGCACTTTTCCCACTTAGAGGCTTCTATAAGTGCTGCTATTATGGCTTCCTGTTTCTCAAGCCATTCAGCCATTTCAGGATGGTCTTTACTCGGCCAAGGAGCAGATCTTGCAGAAGGGCTCGAGCGGACAAAGAATTCCGGTTCATTGCCATCAAGAAGTGGATTTTCTAATAATTCGTTGTAGATTGTTGCGGCGTTTTCTTCGTCTGGTATCGCGCGTTTGGCCTCTAAAGCTGCTAATTCTTCGTCGAAAGTATACGGCCGCCAGCCAGTATCGTCTTCAGGCAGAAAGACCCAGATAACTAGCGCTATCACGACAACACCGACACCCGCCCAGAACCACTTTAGCCCGGCTCTTGGAAGGACCGTGTGCGCCAGCAAAAACACAGCAAGAAGAGTAATAACCTTCCACGGCGCCTGGAATATAAGTCCCAAGATTATCAACAAGCCCAACAACCCCAGCCCAATCCACTTGAAGATTAGCCTGACAAGCCCTCCCTTTTGCTTTTGCCCTTCTTCCGCCATTTTCACATATTCTCTTACTTGTTAAAAATCTTAATAACTTTAAGCTTTTAGTTTTTGTTTTGCCTTTTACATTTTAACTTTTTACTTTTTTCACATGTCCAGTTTTTGTTGTAAATGGCTGCGCAGTTGGTCGGTAGAGACTCTTACCTGCTCCATCGAGTCGCGGTCGCGGACGGTAACGGTATCATCTTCTTTTGTCTGGCCGTCGACGGTTATACAGAACGGCGTGCCGGCCTCATCCTGCCTGCGGTAGCGCCTGCCGACAGCCCCCTTCTCATCATAAAATCAGTTAAAATATCGCTTCAGGTCATTGTAAATACTTTTCGCAATCTCCGGCATGCCCTCTCTCTTGACCAATGGAAAGACGCCCACCTTAATTGGCG
>CP070830.1:187721-193826 GCA_020344865.1 Planctomycetota bacterium | reverse complement strand
AGAGAAGCTACCATAACGGCGTTGTCGGTGCAATATTGTTTTGGAGCGACGAGCAATTTTCTTGCCGGGACAGCCTCGTCGCAGGACCGCTGGATGGCGGTTCGCAGCAGCGTGTTTGCCGCCACTCCGCCGCCGAGCAGAACTGTTTTTGCACCTGTCCTTTCAGCCGCCCGCTGAGTCTTTTTAACAAGGACATCAATGACGGCCACTTGGAAGGACGCCGCGATATCGGCAATCTCCCGCTTGCTCATCGAGTCAATCTTGTTTTTGCCTTTCATGTCCTGGCCGCGGCAATAGTATAGCACTGCGGTCTTGATGCCGCTGAAAGAAAAGTCAAGCGAATCACGGCCGAGCATTGAACGAGGAAATTTAATTGCTTCGGGATTCCCTTTTTTGGCTGCCTGTTCAATCGCAGGACCTCCGGGATACGGCAGCTTCAAAATACTCGCCACCTTGTCAAAGGCCTCGCCGGCGGCATCGTCAATGGTAGAACCAAGCAGTTTCAGTTCCAGCGGCGATTGACATTCGTAAAGACAGGTATGGCCGCCTGAAACTACAAGTGCGACGGCCGGCAATTGCAGGCTTTCTTCGGCGAGCATCGCCGATTGCAAATGAGCGTGCAGGTGATTAATTGCTATCAGGGGTTTGTCCCACGCCAGGCTTAGTGTCTTGGCGGCGGTGACACCGACTATCAAGGCAATGGTCAGGCCGGGCTGGTTTGCGACAGCAACTGCGTCGACATCATCTTTGCCGACTCCGGCCTGTTCGAAGGCCTCCGTTATAACAGGGTATATTTTTTCGATGTGGGCACGCGACGCAATCTCCGGTACGACGCCGCCATATTTTTCGTGCAGCTTGTTTTGCGACGCTACGACAGAGGACTTGACAACCCGGCCGTCGGCCACAACAGCCGCGGCGGTTTCATCACAACTGGTCTCAATCCCAAGAATGTTCACGGACTTACCTTGCACAAGAGCGATATTAGCTCAAGAAAGCATTCTTGTCAATTTAGCCGTCGGATACGACAAACTATGAGGGTCTTTTACCTTCGATCACCTGTTTGGTCAGGAGCAATAGCTGCTTGCAGATGCTTTTGCATACATGCACAAGTGAGAACCTGATTGGAATAAGCCGCGGCAGCTCAAAATCCCTGCACTGCTCAGGTAAGCTGTCACCTACGACCTTTATTCTGTCCGGCTCTGAACATCCAAAATCTGCTTGCCTTGCCGCTCTGATAATCGGCAGGTCCTCAGGCTCGATATCTACAAGTTTGCAGCAGAGCGTTTCGCAGGCGACCGGGTCCGTGCCCCCAATGAGATAGCCGAGGGGTCTTGCTCTTCCTCTGATTGGCCCCGGGCCGTCCATCACTGTTACCGCATCTATTATGGTCAGGGCGGGATTCAGAAATTTAAATATGGCGATGAGCAATTCGCAAAAATCATCGGGTTTTTTTCCCTTAACGAAGTGCCAGAGTGCCTTTCGCTTGCCCGTGACGGTGCCGAACATATTTTTGACCGCGAACGTGGCAACAAGCTGCTGGTGTGTTTTGAACTTGGGCAGATTTATAATTACATCGGCGTCGAGTGCGGCCGAGCTTATGCCGACCTTGGTGTTGTGCACTCCTACGCGGCATATTCTTGGCTTGATCAGCGGTTTTACAGGCACGCCCAGTCTTTCCAACGGCTCGGCCAGTTTCAGCGCCTTAATGCAACCGAACACGCTGCCCCATGCGGGCGAGTCGCCTACGAACGGCTTTGCGCCAAAATCCTTTAACAGTCTGGCGGTCTCGATAATTACGGCAGGGTCCGTCTGCGCAGCGTGCCGGCGAGACCGGGGGGCTATTAGATTGGGTTTGAGCAAAACGCTATCGCCCGGTTTTACAAATTTTTCCAGTCCTCCGCAAAGCTCGAATTGCTCTGCAATTGCCCTGGCGATTTTGGCCTGGCTGTAGTCGCCGCACTGAGTCAGCGCTACAGTTGGATTGGGCAGGTGACGGCTCAATCGATTATCCTGGTGCAGACAAAAAGGTAAGTTCTGACAATCGGTTTGCGTCTCGACCTGCTGAACAGCAGCCCCCCCAGAGTTACCTCGCGGCTGATGTATTTTTGCGGCCCGAGCAGGACAAAGTCACCGGGGCTCATTTTTGCTCTTAAGCGGCAAGAAGTAAAAACAAGCTCGCCGGCTCTTTCCCGGTCGGCCAATTGGGGGATGGAAGTGCTTATCGGCGGTGAGAATACTGGCACCACGTCAAGGTTGCACACGCCTCTTTGGCCGGGGATTTTCTGGGCTTTTACGCGAAGCGCAATCTTGCCCGGCCCGGCCGTCGTTGCTTCCGTTGAGCCGGACTTTGCCGTATAGAAAATTGTTTGCCGGCTGCTCAGCCTTCCTATGACAATGTCATCGGGTCGGTCATCGGTCAGTAATACAGAAATTTTTTCCGTTCTTTCACCCCCGGCAGCGCGCAACATATCAGCGATTGTGTTCCACAGTTCGAGTTGGCCGAAGCCGGCCGCAAAGATATTGGCGGCGAACGCATCGTAATCTTTAAAATGCAGTGGTTTTCTGTACAGGACCTGCCAGAGGCCGTCCAATGCGCTTGCGTTCTCCGCGGGTATGTCAAGGATAAAGACGTTGAAGTTTATTGTCTTTAGCAGTTTGTCGGTTGCATCTCTTGAATTGGTGGACGGGGCCAAATCCGTGATTTTCGTCTGTTCCCATATAGGCTCGTCATTTTCGCCGCTATTGCAGCCTGCCACCGCCAGGCAGACGAAGCCAAAAAGTGCAATCTGGGTAATATGGTTCATAGAAACAGATTAGCGATTGTACAGGTAACTGTCAAATAACGATTGACAGACAAAAACCCCTAATCTACAATCAACGACAAGGTTGGGGAATGGTGTAATGGTAGCACGACTGACTCTGGATCAGTTAGTCAAGGTTCGAATCCTTGTTCCCCAGATAGGTGTTCACCAATCGAATTCGGCGACTACCGGTGTGTGGTCGCTCGGCCGGTCCGCAAGCCGGGGCTCTCTATCTATGTAACAGGCGGTGGATTTTTCCGCCAGCGGCTTCGTGGCCATGATGTGGTCCAATCTCCAGCCGAGATTTCGCTCAAACGCGCCTCGCATTCGGTAATCCCAGAATGTGTACTGGCCCGGCTCGCCGCAGTGCATTCGAAACACATCAACAAATCCCCACTTCATGACCTGATTTAACAACCTGTGAACGTCCGGATGGAAGCAGACATGCCCCAGCAGTCCTTCCGGGTCGTATACATCTATCGGCTCGGGCGCGATATTGAAGTCCCCCACCCAGAGGACAGGGTCCGTAGGCTTGAAATTTTCGTCGAACAACTCAAGCAGACGGTTAAACCAATCTAACTTGTATTCGAACTTTTCGGACTCGGCCGAGTAGCCCTGGGGAACATAGGTATTGACGATTACGATGCCGTCGATTTCGGCCTTGGCGAGGCGAGGCTCATCTTTTGGCTCATCGTCAAAGCCGAATTGAACACCCTTCATTTCACTTTTGCTGAAAATAGCCACACCGTTATAGCTTTTTTGACCCTTGAAGATATATTTGTAGCCGCTTTCGTCGAAGGCACCGGTGGGAAAATCAATATCCTGAACCTTTGTTTCCTGCACACATAGAATATCCGGCTGATGACGGGCGAGCCACGCAAGCACTATATCTATGCGAGCACGTAACGAATTAACATTGAAACTGGCTACTTTCACTAAGGCTGTCACTCTATAGAAATAATTATAATGTGATTCTTTCAATGACCGGCTGTCAAGCCATACAAACGTTTCGGCAAGGAAATCAACCGGATATGCCAGACAGGTGCAGAGTTGCTAAGGCAATAAAATAATCAGCCTGCCCGGCCAAAACATTTTAAGCCGCCTTAAAAGAACAGGCGTCGGCATTACGTGAGTTCCTCGACCCGCTTCTTGGATTTAGTTTTGGAAGAGGTGGTTTTTATGGTTATAGGTTTTTTGGCGGCTTTTGCCATCTGCTTGATTTGCTGAGGCGTCGCTGCTTTTTGCAGTACGTCGGTAGGAGCCGCAATCTTGTCGGCCGCTGCAAAGCTCTCAACCACGGTCACCAGACTCAACAGAAAGCTAAGCGTGCTTTCTGCTCCCTGGTTCAGGTTCACTCCGGAAGCCATGAGGCCGTCGCAGCAACCCTTTGTTCTGAAATCATACAACGGAATATGCAAATCATTTTCACCGAGGAACCAATCGAAAGCCTTTCTTTGAAGTTTCAGAAATTCAGTGTTCTGAGTGGCATCGTAAGCGGTCCTCAGCATCATGACTGTGCTTGCAGCCTCTATGGGCTGCTGGTCGAATTGTGCCCTTGGTTTGCCTCGCTCGTACCAGCCGTTGTTTCCGACAAAGCTGAAGTGTTCGCCGTTGAAGGTGGCCTTGAGCAGAAATTCGCAGGTCTCCTCAGCGACATCAAAGTACCTCTTATCTCCAAAGTAAAAGCCGGCTACGAAAAGCGCCTGCGGCAGTATACCGTTGTCATAAGTCATTGTATCCTCAAACCAGTGCCAATCAGGGAACTTGTTTTCTTCATATTGGGCGACAAGGTCGTCCGCGGCTGTTGCCATTTGCCGTTTAATGTCACTGGCTCCCGGGAACTGCTTCAGGTAATCAGACATGCCCAGTATAGAATATGACATGCCTTTGGGGTGCAGTTTTAGCACGTGTTTTACTGACTTATCGAAGCAGTCTTTGATTATCGGCAAATAGGAGGGGGCGGGCGGATTTGCCATAACGGTGCCGAGGGCCCAGAGTACCCTGCCGAGGGCATCGTGAGCAGGTTCGTTTTTCACCCAGCTCCTGTCAAAATTCATCAAATTTCTTATTGAACCGTCTTCGTTTTGTGAGTGAAGCGTGAATGACAGATAGGCATCCAAAAGCTCCAGGGCCCTGGGGTCGGTGTACTGAGAATAATATTTTGTCATTGCAATCACGGCCCTTGCGTTGTCGTCCGTGCAGTAGCCGTATTCACGATTTGGGACGGTGAACTTGGCATGCTGGTACAGACCCACGTCGTCGGTAAGCTTTTCCATGTGTACTAATGACGGCTCAGGAAGTTCAACCGTCGGCGAAATAGTTTCTGCCGGTGGGGGCGCAGTTTTGGTGATGAACCGGACAGGCATTGTTTTTGCACTGAATAGTTTCCAATACTTCTGTCCTATTTTCGGCCACGTTCTTGACGTGCCGTATTCGTAGGCTCTCCTCCGCAATGAATAGAACAGGGAATCATCGTTAACTATTTCCACCACAGAATCGGCCAGCGCCCCGGAATCGCCAAACGGGACGATTTTCCCCCTGCCGTCGGCCAGGAGCTCCAGTGCCGCCCAGTACGGTGTTGATACGACGGCTTTGCCCGTGCCCACCGCAAAGCTCAAAGAGCCGCTGGTCAACTGCTCTTGATTGAGGTAAGGCGTGGCGTAAATGTCGGCAGCGCATAAAAAGTTCCGAAGTTCTTCGTCATTCACGAACCGATTGTGGAAGATAACTTGTTTCTTCAGATTTAATTCTTTTACCATTCGCTGCAGGCTGAACCTGTAAGATTCGCCATCCTGTTTTAGTACGGCCGGATGTGTCATCCCAAGGATTACGTACAGCACCGACGGTTCCGCCCGAACAATTGCGGGCATAGCCTTGAGCATAACCTCTATCCCCTTGTTTTTGCTCAGCAGACCGAACGTCAATATGGTTCTTCGCCCTTCCATGCCGAATTTGTATTTGTAGTAGTTGCTGTCGACAAAAGGTAAATCAGGTATGCCGTGCGCAACCAGCTCAACTTTTTTCCCGCTTATACCGTAAACATCACGCAGCATATCAACACCACGCTCGTTCATAGTGATAACTTTATACGAAGCATTGCACACGTCTACTAACGACCTGTGGTAGGCAGGGTTGGGGTCATTTAGCACGGTATGTAGTGTCGTTATAACCGGAGCATTTAGTCTGTTAAGCAGTAGCGTCAGATATGAGCCCGCCTCGCCGCCGAACAGCCCGAATTCATGCTGGACTGATACCACGTCAACGTGACTGAAATTGATATAGTCGGCGGCGCAGATATAATCGT
>CP070830.1:181155-187621 GCA_020344865.1 Planctomycetota bacterium | reverse complement strand
CAGCACATATCGACAGCCGGCTCGGTCGAGTTGATAAGGGCCGCGAAGAAGGACTCACTGCCGATTACCTGTGAGGTGACGCCGCACCATCTGCTTTTGACTGAGGACTGCTGCGCCGAGTATGACACCAACTACAAGGTCAATCCGCCGCTGCGAACGAGTAAGGATATTGAGGCACTGAAGCAGGCGATTGCCGAAGGACTCGTTGACGCTCTGGCGACAGACCACGGCCCGCATCTGCAGAGTGAAAAGGAGCTGGAATTTTTGACCGCGCCTTTCGGGATAGCCTGCCTTGAATGCGCTCTGGGTCTTTATGTCAAGGCGTTATTGGAGCCGGGGATTCTGGACTGGCCGGGCCTTATCGAATTGATGAAGGCGAAGCCAGCCAAGATAATCGGTGTCGACAAGGGTACGCTCGGCAAAGGCAAACAGGGCGATGTCACCATTATCGACCCGGCCGCCGAGTACGCGGTTGATGCGAGTAAGTTCCGTTCCAAAAGCAGAAACTGTCCCTATAACGGCTGGCAGCTCAAGTCACGAGTCGAAAAAACAATCGTCGGCGGCGAAATAAGATTTTCTGCGGATGGCACATAGATGCCGCTAATTATCGACGGTAATAATCTGTTGCAGTCAGTTCAACGGGCGGGTGAGGACTTCAGGTCGCTTACAGCCGGGCGACTGTGCAAAATCATAAGCACGTACTTGCGACTGACCGGCGAGAAGGGTGAGATTGTCTTCGATGGCACGGGGCCGCCGGACAAAAGCGAATTTGACAATGTAAGTTGTTTGGAAGTCTTTTTCGCGGGCGCGGCTGGCGATGCCGATACTGTAATTGAGGGTAAAATAAGTATCAACACAGCGCCTAAACGATTGACCGTAGTCAGCAGTGACCGGCGATTGCGCAGCGCGGCCCGGGCCAGAAAAGCCGTAGCCGTGAAGGCGGACGTCTTCTGGAACGATGTACAAAAGCACCTGAACCGGAAGAAAACAGCGAAGGAGCCACCGGAAAAACACCGGGGTCTGACTGAGGGCGAAACCCAAAAATGGCTTGAGTTTTTCGGTCTTGGCCGCTAAAATAACGATAATGATATAGGGCGCGAATGCGCGGAATATATTTTCACCCTGTGCCTTGAATTTGGTAGAAGGGTTGAGGTAAAAGGTATGTGTCATTTCTACGAAACAAAAAACACGTTCATAAAAAAGTCGAGGAACTTGCTGTCTCAGCGGCCAATCCCCGAGAAGATGGAGGCTGAACGCATCGCTGTCAGAAGCCGTATCCGCCGAAGCGCTGTCTGGGCGAGGTGTGTTGCAGCAGCCTTTTTGATGGCCTGTTTGCTAAATACAGGTGCGGCCGAAGTCGGGACGGACGAACCCCTTAGGGTTTTTATCCTTAATTCCTATCACCGCGGCTACGAATGGTCCGACCGCATTATGGAGACGATACACTCTGAATTTCACAAGAGTGGACTCAACGTCGAATTGTATTTTGAATATATGGACAGCCATCGGTATACGAAAGAGCAAACCTATGCTTTTACGCTGCAATTGTTAGGGGCAAAATATCAGGATGTCCGGTTTGACGTGATTGTCTGTTCGGACGATATGGCTCTCTATTTTCTCCGCCAGCACAGAGACAGTTTGTTTCCCGGAGTACCGGTGGTTTTCTGCGGAGTCCAGGGCGTGTGGAATATTAAACTCGTTCCGAAGGACAAATTAATCACCGGTGTTTTCGAGCGGTATGATTACGAATCCACGGTGGAAATCGCACTTAAGCTGCACCCTTCAGCCAGGCAAATCGCCCTGATAAGTGAAAACAGACTGGCGGATTTCGACAAGAGAACCGGTTTTATCGGTGATGTCCGTAAGCTTGACGAGCGGATTAAGATTATCGATTTGTCGCTTCGTGACTTTACTATGGCTGAGCTTCTCGAAAAAGTCCAGCAGTTGACGGACGACTCTGTTGTGCTGTACGACAGCGCGGTTAGAGACAGCGAGGGAAAGATATACACCCATGAGTACAGCCTTACTATGATTCGCAAGCACTGCGCTGTGCCCATATATATAACCGGCTTTAGCAAGCTCGGCCTTGGGGCGGTAGGTGGCATGCTGACCGATGGCACTCACCAGGGCAAGTTGGCTGCCGGAATGGCGATACGAATCCTTAATGGCGAAAGCCCTGACAATATACCGGTCGAGACCGAAAGTCCTAACAGTTATATGTTTGACTACGCCCAGCTCAAACACTTCGGAATCCCGGTGTCGGCGCTTCCCGAAGGAAGTATTGTCATTAATGAGCCGCAGTCGTTTTATTACCAGCACAAAAGGGAGGTCTGGGCTGGTGCAGGCATTATTGTGGGGCTGACGCTGATAATTCTTCTGCTATGCTTCAACATTATCCTTCGCAGGCGGGCGGAAAGGGGATTACGTTCGGCCGAGGTGAAATACCGCACTCTCGTAGAGCAGATACCGGCTGTTACTTACATTGCCGCGATGGACATGGCCAGCACCACCCTCTACGTAAGTCCCCAGATAGAAACCATTATTGGGTTCTCCGCCGAAGAGTATAAAGCAGACCCGGACATTTGGCGAAAACAGCTCCACCCTGACGACAGACAGAGTGTTCTGGCTGAAGTTCAACACACCCACGAGACGGGTGAGCCTTTGTCCTGCGAGTATCGCATGATTACGCGCGACGGTCGTACGGTATGGCTCCGCGACGAGGCACTGGTGGTCAGAGACGATAACGGCAAACCGCTATTTCTTCAGGGCGTAATGGTGGATGTCACCGAACACAGGAAAAGCGAGGAGCAGTTAAAGGAATCTGAGGAGAGATTTCGGGCCATCTTTGATAATGCGACGGACGGGATAATTTTGGCGGACCAGGAGACTAGGAAATTTTCCACCTGTAACGAGACAATGTGTCGAATGTTGGGCTATGATTTTGACGAGGTCAAAAATTTCACGCTCGAGTATATCCATCCACAGGAACACCTTGCTTATGTCACGGAACAGTTTGAGAAGCAGGCGAAACGTGAAATCACGCTTGCCAAGGATATTCCGGTAAAAAGAAGGGACGGCACGGTCTTCTATGCCGACGTCAACTCAGCTCCCGTGAGACTGCGCGGCGAGACATATTTGATGGGTATCTTCAGGGATGTGACCGACCGCAAGCAGGTGGAAGACGCCCTGCGTGAATCACAGGAGATCTTCAACGCGTTTATGGACCAGTTGCCTGCAAGCGCTTTTATCAAGGACGAGAAAAGCCGAGTTCAGTATACTAATTCGTATATAACAGAACGCTTCGGCGCCGATAAATGGATTGGCCGCACGGCCTCCGACTATTTCCCGAGTGAAATAGCTCAGGGGGTTTTGGAGCATGACAGGAAGGCTCTGGCCGGGGGACCGTCAGACAGAGAGGAGTGGGTTCCGAACCTAAGCGGCGAGACGCGGTGTATGCATACGTATAAATTCCCCGTAAAAAGGCAGGGTAAGCCCGTACTTCTGGGCGCTATATCGGTCGATGTCACCGAGTACCGAAGGGCCCAGGATGCGCTTAGGGAGATTCGACGTCAGCAGAGCGCCATTCTCGATACTATTCCCGATATAGCCTGGTTGAAAGACGAAGAGAGCAGATACATTGCCGCAAATGAGCCGTTTGGCGAATCGTGCGGGGTCAAACCACAGGACTTGGTTGGTAAGACGGATTACGACCTCTGGCCCAAAGAGCTGGCTGAGAAATACAGGAATGATGACCTGGAAGTTATAAAATCGCGCGTGCGCAAGCGCGTGGTTGAACCCTTGGAGGATAAAGGAGGCAGGAGAACCTGGGTTGAGACGATTAAGACGCCTATCTATGATGAGCGGGGCCGTGTCGTTGGCACCAGTGGGATTGCTCGCGACATGACAGAATTAAAAAAAGCGCAAGAACATCTGCAGAAAGACCACGACCGGTTGGAGATTCGGGTCAGGCGGCGGACCGCCGAGCTCGCAAAGGTCAACCGGGAGTTGCGGTCACTGACGGCGGAATTAGTGCTTGCTGAGGAGCGGGCCAGGAGGCGGATGGCGGTCGATATTCATGACCACCTCAGTCAGAAGCTGGCCATCTCCAAAATGAGACTGGAAGAGCTGGCCCAGTCAGTCCGCTCGTCAAAATCTGTTGCGGAGTTGCGGGAGGTCAGCAATATGATCGCTCAGACACTCGAGACGACCCGGTCTTTAACGTTTGAACTGAGCCCGCCGGTTCTCTATGAGCTGGGTTTTGAAGCAGCGGTGGAATGGCTGACGAAGCAGACAAGGCAGCAGCACGGTCTTTCAACCGAGTTCACGGATGACGGCCAGGACAAACAGCTGGACGAGGATGTTAGTGTCCTGTTGTTTCAGGCCGTGCGTGAGCTGCTCGTCAATGTCACAAAGCATTCAAAGGCAAGAAATGTTGAGGTCTCTACCCGCAGAGTGGGCCGCGAGATACAGATAAGCGTCGAGGATGACGGTGTTGGTTTCGATACGTCCGAGGCCTCTTCAGCGGATTCCAGAAGCGGAGGTTTCGGCTTATTCAGCATACATCAACGTTTGGGCCATATCGGCGGTCATCTTAACGTGGAATCGGAGCCCGGACACGGAACACGCGTTAGTCTGGTTGCACCAATTAACCATAAAAACAGAAAAAGCAAAAGGAAGAGCAGATGAGTAGTATAAAGATATTGCTGGCGGATGACCACAAAATCACCCGCGAGGGCCTGCGTTCATTGCTTGACAAGCAGGATGGTATGGAAGTCGTGGCCGAAGCCAAAGACGGGCGCACTGCGGTGAGCCTTGCGGCCGAACTGGTACCTAATGTGGTAATTATGGATGTTAGTATGCCCGATCTAAACGGCATCCAGGCCACACGACAGATTGTCGGCAAAGTGCAGAATGTTAAGATAATCGGTCTTTCTATGCATTCTGACAACCTCTTTGTGACCGAGATGTTGAAAAGCGGCGCTTCGGGATATTTACTCAAGGACTGCGCTTTTGAGGAACTGACCCAGGCTATCCGTGCGGTCGTTGCCGGAAAGACCTATCTAAGTCCTTCAATATCCGGCGTTGTGGTCAATGACTACCTGCATCGTTTGTCAAAGGTTGATATCTCCGATTCTGACGCCCTTACCGACAGGGAACGCGAGGTGCTTCAGCTTATAGCGGAGGGTAACTCAACCAAGCAAATCGCGCTGAAACTGCACATTAGCGTAAAGACCGTTGAGACGCATCGTCGGCAGATGATGAATAAGCTGGATATTTATACGGTAGCTGAGCTTACGAAATACGCCATACTCAAAGGTATCACGTCGCTCGAAACATAGCCGCCGGCGTCCTAAACCGGCATTTTTTAACGTTTTTTGTAGCTTTTCGGGCCGCCGGCGTCAAAGTCAGGTATTTCGACCCCCATATTCAGGAACGCCCCGATAGGGCGTTTTTACCTGCCGGCAGTATAATAATATTAACCAGAAACTAAGGATGTGGTCTCTCTTCTTAGGTTTCGGAAGAGGGTGATGATGATCCTTAGAAAAAAGGAGTACCAGATGGGCGGCGCCCGGTGAGCATCTTTGGGTGTGGGTGTTCTGGGCCAGTCTCGCTGGTACTCCTTTTTTTGTTGTTTACCTGCCTTTAGACTGTGTTAGTCGCTTTTACTTTTGTTTTAGCGGCCTTTATGGTTGGGGGCGGCACTGTTTAATTCTGCCCTTGTATGACTGCAATTCTCAGTAATTGCAAAATTTACGTTGCCCAACGGGGTCAAAAGTTGTATAAGAGCGTCTTACAATGCACAGGACCGGATACGGCAAGGGGGGCCTGAGTCGGTGAGGCATTAGATGTTGTTTTTGTATAGACTGGAGAAGTTATGAGTCGCAGGATGGTTAATATTGACGGCAACACGGCGGCGGCCCACGTTGCCCACGCCACGAATGAAGTAATTGCAATTTATCCCATCACTCCGAGTTCGCCAATGGGTGAGATAGCCGATGCCAAGACGGCCAAGGGCGAAACTAACATCTGGGGAACGGTTCCTTCTGTTACGGAAATGCAGTCGGAAGGCGGCGCCGCGGGCGCTGTGCACGGCGCTTTGGCAGCAGGTGCTCTGACGACCACCTTTACGGCATCTCAGGGACTTTTGCTTATGATTCCCAATATGTACCAGATTGCAGGTGAGCTGCTGCCGACGGTCTTCCACATATCGGCCCGTTCGTTAGCCTGCCAGGCACTTTCAATATTCGGCGACCACTCGGACGTGATGGCCTGCCGTCAGACCGGCTTTGCCATGATTTGCTCGTGCAACATCCAGGAGGTTATGGATTTTGCCCTTATCGCCCAACAGGCAACGCTCGCCTCGCGGGTTCCGTTTTTGCACTTCTTCGATGGCTTCAGGACCAGCCATGAGGTTCAGAAGGTTGAGGAACTAACCTTCGATGATATGCGGGCTGTGATTGATGAT
>CP070830.1:177210-181055 GCA_020344865.1 Planctomycetota bacterium | reverse complement strand
CCTCAATTGTCTTTTCACAGTCTGCCAGCTCGGTTCTGTGCCGGCTCAGGTCAGCTTTGAAAACCTCCTGCTGCTCTTGCAGCTTAGTAATTCCTTGCTCTGTGCCTTCTTTCCTTTGTCGCAGTTCTTTTATCCGGGTTTTCAAAAATTCAATCCGCTGAAGCTGCTGCTCGATTTTGCCCTGAATGCTAACAAGCGAATTGTCAGTGCGATTTAGTCTGTTCTCCGTTTCTATTATTCTCTCGCCGAGTTCGCTCGTCAGAGCATCGTGTTTTGTCACTTCGGCAACAATGCCGGCAAATTGCTCCTCAAGCTGCTCCAGAGCGGTTTTTTTCTCTGCACCTTTCGTCGCATACTTGGCGTATTCGGCCAGCGAATAATTAGCCTGTAGCTCTTTGAGACTTTGACGATATTGCAGGTAGTTTCTCGCCTTGCCCGCCGCCAGCTTCACGCTTCGAAGCTGTTTCTGGACCTCTCCTAAAATATCTGCCAGCCGCAGCAGATTTTGTTCTGTCCGCTCCAACTTGCCAAGGGCCTCTTTTTTATGTGCTTTATACTTGTTTATACCGGCTGCTTCTTCAAATATGAGCCTTCTATCTGTCCTTGAGGCGTTCAGTAGCTGCTCAACTTGCCCCTGCTCAATTATCGAGTAAGCCCTGACCGCTATGCCGGTGTCCATAAACAATTCGCGAATATCCTTTAACCGGCAGATTTTATTGTTTATCCGGTATTCGCTCTCGCCGCTTTTATATACCTTCCGGGTAATTTGCACTTCGTCTGCTTCAATTGGCAGCGCTCTCGCGCCGTCTCCGTTGGAATTCGAGATTAGTAAGCTCACTTCGGCTGTCCCGGCGGCTTTTCTGCTGCTGCTGCCGCTGAATATCACATCAGCCATCTGCCCGCTCCGCAGGCTCTTGGCGCTTTGTTCGCCAAGTACCCACTTTACCGCATCGACAACATTACTCTTGCCGCAGCCGTTCGGTCCGACTATAGCGGTTATGGGCGAGTCGAAAGTTAATTCCATCTTGTCGGCAAAGCTTTTGAACCCATCGAGTACGATTTTTTCAAGTCTCATTTTTTCCCTTTTGTTGTTGGTTTCTGTGCACCGAAATTTGCGCAGCCTGGACGCTTCCTTTGGGCCGGTACGCACAATTTACTATCGGCCAATGGTTTGTTGTTTCTTGATAATTAGGTCGATTTCTGGCAGGGGCCCGGCTCGAAACTCTACCCGCACTGCACCCTTGTCACTCATCTTTTTCAAAAGTGCAATCGCTTCGGCATACGAGACACCAAGGCCAATTTGACCCTCTCCGCGTCTTTTGAACGGCTCTTCGCACAGTGTTCGGATAATATCACCGAGTTCGAAAGAGCTTTTCAGTTGAATGGGAGGGATATTCGGCCTTTTGGGATGTTTGCGTATTATTGAAACATGTTCCTGACCGGTCGGCGCGTTCAGTATTATACTGCCGTCGTCCGACTGGATAAAAATGTTCTTGCGGCAGCGTATCGGCGCGCCGAATAGCACAATGCGGGGTGAACCGCTCCTAGAAACAAAAATAGATTTATGTTCTGTTTGTGTGATTCGCTCAAGATAGAAATTACGCCCTACTAACGTTTGCGCCACTGTGATATCATCTAATTTCCGCAATTGTTCGTATGCAGCTAATCTTATGTCGAAATCATCGTCACGTAGCAGTCTTCGCGATATCACCGCAGCATCGTTTCGACTTGCCCCTGCCGTAATAGCTTCCAAGACCTCCACTCGATAAGAAGAGTTCTCATCTGCTGCTATTTCCCTAAGCGCATCCAAACCTCTGTCGCTGCCAAGATTGAGCATACATCTGGCTGCTCGAAGCCGCACCTCTTCATCGGACAGACTTAAGAGCGCGGACAGCTTTTCAACGCTTTCCTTTCCTATTGCCTCAAGGGCTATTTCGCTCTCCTGTTTATCTTTCGACGCAGCGAGGTTTTTGACAAAAGCGCTTATCCTTTCTTTGGTAATCTCTGGTGTCTCAGAGAGGTATATTGCCTTTATGATTGAGACAAATCTTTGTTTCTGTCTTTTATAGTAAGTTGGAACTTTCAAGTCAACTTTACTGGGCGAAACCGCCTTGGCCGTGCCCTCACCAAAGCGTTCGTTTAATTTGTTGCGAATGAGACTCGCCGTTCTATAATCTGGCTGTCTGAGTGCCAGGCTTATCTTATACTCGTGGAGGACTCTCCCCCCGGCAAGGACGTATCCAGTTTTCGTGTCTGTTTCGTCAGTATCTATCGTATCTGTGAATACCGCACCTTCGGCTGTAGCCAACGCTTGTATCGTCATGCCGAGCCTTCTTGCAGTTTTGAGCTCCGTTCTGTACAACCACCCGCCTTCGATTGAAGTTGTCTGGGTGCCGGGTAGGGCGACCACTCTTAAATCAAAGTATTGGTTTTTTGAAACCGCTGTCGGCATAAAGCCCTGCACCAATACCACAGCCGTGTCCCGGCTGTTGATGAGTTTTTCGACGTCTTGGTGCTTGGGTAGTTGAGTGAGAATATATTGTCTTAGATATGACCTAATCGCTGGCGGACATTCTCCGGAGCCTGTCCCGCTTAACCCACCCACAAGGCCATAGCCTTCCACGGGGACTAGCTCAGGTGAGAATACCTCTACCAAAGACCCTATTGTAGTTCCCATCTCTATCGCTGGCGCAAGCTCCCTGCTGCCGCGGGTCTCCGGTTCTCCACAGCCCGCTGCGAAAAGACATATAGCCAGTATGATTGTTGTTAAAGCTGCTTGCTTTTCACAAATTTCCATGTCGCCGACCGAGTAAAAAATACCAAAAACCTACCAATGACCAGCTGCACAAATAGTACGGCTCAAGTCGTTGGTAGTCAACAGTGTATTTATATTACGTCGTTAAGACAGATACGTTTTGAGTTCTCATTTCTTTCGGCTTACTTGCCTACTATCTGACAAACAACCTTTCTTGTTCTCGCCCTCGTGTCGAAGTCAACCAATATAATCTGCTGCCATGTGCCGAGCGTCAATCGTCCGTCAACCACCGGTACGCTCAATGACGGCCCTAACAGCGAAGCTCGTACGTGAGAATGGCCGTTGTTATCATGCCATGTCTTTTCATGCTCATAAGCCCCGTTTTGAGGCGCAACCCTCTCAAACGCTGCGGCTATGTCATAGTTCACTAACCCCGGCTCGTATTCCGTCGTCGTAATACCTGCCGTTGAACCTACATTGAATAGCGTGACCGTCCCCGACACTATACCTGATTTGGCAACAGCCTCCATCGTCTCCTCGGTGAGATTAACAATATCGCAATTGCCCTTGGTTTTGACCTGTATTTCTTTTTGGCTTACCATGTGTTTATAATAAGCCACATAACCTCGTTACGCAAGATATTAACTTCAGGATACTGCTGTCAGAACCTGAAATTGAGCGTTTCTTTACCTACACTTGAGGATGCTCGGAATGTGCCCTCAAATGTCGAAACGCAGTCTTCGGTATTCACCCCGAATATTCCCCTAAGAGCTGTTCTAATAGCACTTTCCCAACAACAATAACGATTGAAAACAGTTAGATTATGACCGAAATTACAGATATACTATTGCCTTGACTTTGTTCGGCTAAATGGATACAATCTAACAAGTAATAACGAGGAGGTTCCGTTGTACAAAGCAGGATATATTTATGTGGTGAAATGGTCTTCCAGAGAAAAACGCCCTTGCGTTCACACCATATTTACTATTTTTATTAATCTGAATTTATAGCGATGAGATTATGTCTTGCCTTAATAGCTGCAAATTACTGTTAATCTTTTCTCTTTGTCTGGTTACCTGTGTCAATAGCT
>CP070830.1:171991-177110 GCA_020344865.1 Planctomycetota bacterium | reverse complement strand
GAGCTACGAGGGCGTTCGAAGCAGATATTCCGACATCGACCTTGTCGTCGTCCGCGAAAACACCGAAGACCTCTATGCAGGCATCGAATTCCAAAAGGGAAAAGACGACACGGCCGAGATAATAAACTGGATAAACAAGCACAGCGACCGAAAGATAAGCGAGGATTCCGGCGTAAGTATCAAGCCCATTTCAGTCAGAGCCACGGAACGCATAGTCCGTTTCGCCTTCGATTACGCGCGCAAACTAAAACGCAGGAAAGTAACCTCCGTACACAAAGCCAACATTATGAAATTCTCCGACGGGTTATGGCTTGAGGTGAGCCGCCAGGTTGCAAAGAAATATTCCGATATCGAATTCGAAGACCGCATCGTCGACAACATGTGCATGCAGCTGATTCAAAAACCAGAGCTGTATGACGTAATCGTTCTGCCGAATCTCTACGGCGACATAATAAGCGATTTATGTGCCGGCCTTGTAGGAGGACTCGGCATGGCGCCCGGCGCAAACATAGGAGACAAAGTCGCCATATTTGAAGCGACCCACGGCAGTGCCCCAAAGTATAAAGGCCAGGACAAGGTGAATCCCACGGCACTCATACTCAGCGGCGTAATGATGCTAAGACATTTAAACAAATTTGCCGAAGCCGACAATCTTGAAAATGCGGTCGCCGCCGTAATTGCAGAGGGCAAAAACGTAACCTACGATATGAAGCCCGACCGGAACGACCCGACCGCCGTAGGAACAAGCCAAATGGCGGACGCCATCATCGAAAAAATCAAAAGCGCATCTTGAGCCAAACCTATACTTGCAGGGCACAAAATAGAATATGAATCAGCAGGCATATCGCAGATTGATTTCAGGACAGAGCACAGGTCCGTCCGCCTCCATTTTACGTCTCCTGTTGCAAATCCCCGCGGTCATATACTCAACTGCCGTTCGCCTGCGAAACCTGTTATATTCCAAAGGATTCCTGAATACACACACCGCAGATGTGCCCGTCATAAGCATCGGCAATATAACAACCGGCGGCACAGGCAAAACACCCCTCGTAATCTGGCTCTGTAATTTCCTGCAGCGAAAACAAATGCCCTGCGCCGTCCTTACCAGAGGTTATAAAACTCAAACCGCAAAACAGTCGTCGATAGCGAATGAGCCAGCAATCATTACCAAAAGCTGCCCCCAGGCCAAGGTTATCACAAACCCCGACCGCATCACAGCCGCCGCAGAAGCCGTCAACAAATTCGGTGCAAAAGTGTTGGTTATGGACGATGGCTTTCAGCACCGCCGCCTAAGCAGAGACCTCGATATAGTAACCATTGACTCCACGCAGCCCTTCGGTTATGGGAAAATCCTGCCAGCGGGGCTACTAAGAGAACCCATCGCCTCTCTGAAGCGCGCCGATGCCGTTGTCTTAACAAGATGTGACCAAACCTCCGAGGCCGAATTGGCAAAACTCGAAAAACAATTGCAGCTAATAAATCCAAATATGATAATCGCGCAGTCAGCACACACGCCCATTTGCGCAAAGTCGGCAAAACAAGGCCAAATCAGTCTTGACGAACTAAAGGGCAAAAAGATTTTCGCCTTCTGCGGCATAGGCAATCCAGATGCCTTCTTTACCACGATAAAGGCCCTCAGTGCTAATCTCGTCGATTGCAGGATTTACAATGACCACCACCAATACACCAGCAACTGTCTGGCCGACATCTGCGAAGAGGCAAAAAAATTGAAGGCCGATTTGGTGCTCACAACACAGAAAGACTGGTTTTCGTCCCCGTTATCAGCGATAGACCATACCAGCAACGAACAATCGGCCATAAAATATGGTATACCCTTCGCGTATCTCGCAATCGAGCTGAAATTCCTCTCCGGCCAGGATAAGATAACAAACTTGATTCAAGACGCATTGGCGGGTAAAATCCGCAAAAAACACTAAGGACCCGGCAAAAGAAACGTAAAATGCACGAAAACCTGCTAAAAACCGTAACTAATCTCGGCTCACCCAAAGTCCTCGTCGTCGGCGACTTTATGCTCGACGTCTACATCTATGGTGACGCCCTTAGAATAAGTCCCGAAGCCCCCGTACCTGTACTAAAGGTTACCAGGACTGAGCACAGTTGCGGCGGAGCGGCCTCCGTCGCCGCCGACCTCGCCGCCTTAGGTGCGGTGCCAATCTGCCTCGGTGTCATTGGAAACGACACCAACGGCGAAATCCTCAAACAAATGCTCACGGAAATAGACGCTGATACAACGCCCCTGCTTACAGTAACCGACCGACCCACTATAAGTAAACAAAGGCTCATCGGTCTGGCACAGCATCGCCATCAGCAGCAGTTGTTTAGGATGGACCAGGAATCCATTGAACCGTTATCCGATGACCAGTACGAACAGGTCTTGCAGAATTTTAAAGACAAATTACAACAGGCCAACATCGTTTGCCTCCAGGATTACAATAAGGGATTGCTCAACCCCACCGTATGCCAACAGATGATAAAATTAGCGACGCAGGCCAGCAAAAAGGTTCTGGTTGACCCTTCTCTCGCAGGCGACTTTTCAAAATACAGCGGTGCAACCCTCATCACACCAAACCGTCAGGAAACCTCCTTGGCGGTTGGTTTCGAATTGAAAACCGCCGATGACACCGCCCGTGCCGCCCAGTCCCTCGTTGAAAAATTAAACCTCGAGGCCGTTGTAATCACACTCGATAAAGAAGGTGCCTACCTGAAGACCGCCAACGAGGATGAAATAATACCGACCCGACCTCGCAACGTTTACGACGTCACCGGTGCCGGCGACATGGTATTGGCGACCCTCGCAGTGACGCTTGCGGCCGATTGTGGCTATAAAACTGCTGTACAGCTGTGTAATATAGCCAGCGGAATCGAAGTCGAAAAATTCGGGGTTGCAACTGTAACCATCGACGAAATCGTCAATGAAATCGTCAGTGAAAACCGTGCCAAGGGCGGCAAGCTGCGCCCGACTGACTCACTTGTCAATGAACTCGCCTGGCATCGCAGACAGAAAGAGACCATTGTATTTACCAATGGTTGTTTCGACGTAGTTCATAGAGGGCACATCGAATTCTTGAAATTCTGCAAGTCACAGGGCGACATACTCGTGCTGGGACTAAACAGCGACCGTTCGACAAAGGCCATCAAAGGGCCCGGCCGACCGATTAACAACCAACACGACAGGGCCGCCGTCCTCGCCGCGCTCGAGACCGTCGATTACATTACGATTTTTGACGAGCCTGACCCGCTCAACTTAATCAAAAAAGTAAAGCCTGACATCTTAGTCAAGGGCCAGGACTGGGCGCAGAAAGGTGTCGTCGGCTCCGATTTTGTCAAATCATACGGCGGCAGGGTCCTGCTGGCTCCGCTTGTCGAAGGCAAAAGTTCAACCACTATCATTGAAAAAATAAAGTCGCTGACCAAAAAAATCAAAAAGATAAAACCACTCGAAAGAAAATCCTGATGTCTGAGGATGTAACAAACATAATCACCGAAACAATTGAGCGACACAAAAAGGCCTTGGCTAAATTTGAGTCTGACGCCCTTGATACCCTCACTCTCGCCGCCGAGACAATAACCCGAACAATAAAAAAAGGCGGCAGGGTATACACCTGCGGCAACGGCGGCTCGGCCGCCGATGCGCAACATATAGCCAGTGAGCTTGTCGGCAGATTCGAGCGCGAGCGCAAAGGCCTGCCGGCGGTTGCCCTGACTACCGATACCTCCGTGATAACCTCACTTGCCAACGATTACGGCTATGAAAATGTCTTCGCCAAACAGGTTGAGGCCCTCGTAAGTAAGGGCGACATCCTGTGGTCAATCTCGACCAGCGGTACCTCGGCAAACATCATAGCCGCCGCAGAACTGGCCAAGAAGAAAAACGCCACGGTACTTGCGTTTACAGGCAAGCCCGATAGCAAACTTGAACAAATCGCTAACATCTGTCTTTGCGCCAACGATGAATCTACCGCCCGTAGTCAGGAGATTCACCAGCTTGCCTACCATATAATTTGTGACCTCGTCGAACGCAGTTTCACCAATAGCTAAGGTAAACTTTAGATAAATATGCCTGACAAAGCGATATTCTTGGACCGCGATGACACCTTGATTGAGGACCCCGGCTACATCAACCATCCCGACCAGGTAAAACTGCTCGATGGTGTCCCCGAAGCCCTCATCCAGCTAAAGGCCCTTGGGTATAAGCTGGTCGTTGCCTCAAATCAATCAGGCGTCGCTCGCGGCATCGTCACCGAAAAAGTACTCGCCCAGATTCACGACCGCTTGAAACAAATGCTGGCCGAAAAAGGCGCTGCCCTAGACCGCATCTACTATTGTCCTTATCACCCCGATGGTGTAGTCGCCAAGTACCGCAAGGAAAGTGACCTGAGAAAACCAAATCCCGGAATGCTGCTGACCGCAGCTAAGGACATGGACATCGACCTCACCCAATCCTGGGTCATCGGCAACAGCAGCCGGGACACCGAAGCCGGTGCAAGGGTCGGCTGCAAAACCATACTCATTGAACATCCAGCGCGTCAGGAACAGCCCAAACTGGGCCAGCCAAGGCCGGACCATCGAGCGGTGAATATGAAGGAGGCGGTAAATATTATAAAAAAACACCTTCGTTCCTCCGCCGAACATCCCCCCCAGGCCCAGCCAGCCGCGCAGATTAAGCTGCAACCGGCACCGAAAACTTCCGAAATACAAAGTCCACCTCGCCCCCAGGAGCCGAAAACAATCCCCGCTGCACAGAATATCCCAGGCGACCGCATTGAACTGTTGCTGGACAGCATCCTCGCACAACTTAGAAGTATGCAACGCACCGAAATGTTTGGTGAATTCTCCATATCCAGATTAATCGCCGGCATCCTGCAGGTAACCGTGCTGTTTTGTCTGCTCGTAAGCATAGGGCTCCTCATGAGACCAACAACACAGCACAGTTCGGTTTTAATCTCGCTCGGCTTCGCCATGGTTCTACAACTTATGTCGCTGACCTTTTACATAATGCAGAAGCGAAAACAGTAACCTCGCCGCGCGCCCGTAAAGTGAGATGACAGATGCAGGATAATAAATACGAGATTGTAGTCTGGCTTCCTTCTCCTATGGG
>CP070830.1:169144-171891 GCA_020344865.1 Planctomycetota bacterium | reverse complement strand
TGCCATCGTATTTATGATATGGGCCGTATTCGCCGAGTCGTTCCCGCCGATATAGAAAAAGTATCCGATGTTCCGCTTCTTGAAAACATCGAAAATCTTCTCGCAATACTCCTCATCCGGCTTGTCCCTGCTTGAACCGAGGGCTGCACAAGTTGAAGCCGCTGCCAGTTCCAGCTCGTCAGCCTACAGCTTCCCCAAATCGATAAACTCATCTTTGACAATCCCTGCAACCGCGTGGACCGCTCCGTAAAGGGTCTTTATCTCAGGATGTTTGCTCGCCTCTTCGATAACGCCGACCAGAGACGCATTTATCACGGCCGTCGGCCCGCCCGATTGGCCCACTACTGCATTCGCTTTCGGTGCCTTTGCCATCTTCAAAATATCTCCATCAAAATCTTCATTTCAGCGTCAATCACAAAAAACGAATTATACAGATACAAGCCCAGCAGACAAGACCAAATAGAAACCTTTGACAACTACGCCCCGCACCGTGCCAAAAAACTACTTAATCTCGAATTCTCGCCGCTGCCTAAGAAAATAAAGCCACCTGCTGACCACCTTGGATTTTAAAATCGCCCCGGCCGCCCTGCCGTAAACCTCCAACTGCCCTCGATATAGCTCAGCCCGCCCCGCTACCTCTTTGCCGCTTACATCATCAGTCTTGAAATCTATCACTACCAATCCCCCCGCGGTTTGGATTAGCATATCAATTATCCCTTGCACAACCACAGTCTCATCACCGCATTCCAGTTTCACACTCGAGCTACGAGTCACGAACCACGAGTCACGAACTTCCGAAGCCGACACAGAACACGTAAACGGCCACTCCGGCCATACGGTATTCTTGCCGTCGAGGACCATGCGCCCCAGTTCGCTATCGAAAAATGCTTTTATTGAACCGGCATCCACTCGCTCAGCAACGGTCACACTTATCCCACCCTCTGCCACGAGCCTCTCTTTCACCCGCTTAATCGCCTCTTCCGTTACGGCCTCGCCCAGATTAATCTGACTGATTACAAGATGCGTCGCCGTCCCGACCAGCCGCCCGTCTATCCGCCCCGCCAAATCACCGGCCAAAACCGCCCTCGGCCTTCGCTCCAGCGCCTTCGAATAATCCAGCCTCACAAACTCATCCTCCTGATGAGTCAGTTCCGTTACAGACAGCTTCGCTGGCAGCACCGGCGCACCGCCGAAACCGTACTGCCACCCCAGCGACTCTTTCACCTCGCGCAGCACCTTCGATTCCGCCCGTTTTGCCCCTGCCTTTTTCCTTTTTGGCTTCGCCCGCCGGGACTTTCCCTCCTTCAGTTTGTCAACATATTTGCACAACTGCCCGAATTCACTCTCCCCATAAACGTTTAAACTAAATAAATCACCGTCCCCACACTTCGCCGCCAATCCCGTCTCGAAGGCCTTGTGCAAACTCCTCCGCCTCGAAAGACCGTACAGAACCCAATCCAGATGACTCCGACAGCCGCGAAGCTGCCAGTTGGCAACCGGCCCGTCTCCGAAAGAAAAACCGTCGCGGATAATCTCCCTCAACTTGCCGCTCTTCTCGCACCCGCTTAAGATAAGTCGCTCCCTCGCCCGCGTCATCCCAACATAGAGTATCCGCATCTCTTCCGCCAACTCCGCCTCTCTTTTCTCACTCTCGATGAGTTGATATGCCATCGAATCCAGTTTCCTGTTCGATTCCTTGTCGATAATTCGTAGCCCCAACAGCCCATCCGCCTCAACAAGACAGTCCTCCTTAAAATCTTGCCTGCTGAATTCGCCGCTCAACTCCGCCAAAAACACTACCGGAAATTCAAGCCCCTTGCTCTTATGCACGCTTATAATCCGGACCGCATTTTCCGCCTCAGCCTCCGGCGATGCGTCCCTCCAGTCCCGCCCGCTCTCCTGCAGCTTTTCCACAAACTCGACAAACCGCCTCAGCGACAGGTTCCCCGCCCTGCTGCTTGCGAAACCCTCGAACTGTATCGCCCGCTCGTGCAGCTTAAGAAGGTTCGCCCTCCGCGCCCGCCCGTTCGGCAATGCCGAAACAAAAGACAAATACCCCGTCTCGCGATAAATCTGCCACACTAAATCCCCCAAGTCGCCCCGCCGGGCAAGCACCCGCCACCGCTCAATCTGTCCAAGCGCATTCTTCAGCTTGCCGACCAGCTTCGCCTCCGGCCCGCTCTTGCAATACCCTACCACGCACGCGTAAAAATTCTTCCGCCCCTCCTCACTTCTGCTGTGAATCTTTATCTTCGCCAGCTCCGTATCGCTTACCTTAAAGAACGGACTCCGCAATACCGCCGCCAATTCAATATCGCGCTGCGCATTATCCAGGACCTTCAGCAGGCTAAGACAATCGCTGATTTCAGTCGTCTCGAAATATCCTGTCGCCGACTCGCAGCTAACAGGCACCCCCGCTAATCGAAGCACCTCAACATAATCATCGACCCTCTTGGCCGGCGAACGCATCAGTACGACTATGTCACGGTATTCGACCGCCCTGTACCCCCCTGCCTGCTTGTCAAATATCTCGAACTCCGCCTTACCCGTCTCCGCCCCGGCCATCTGCCTTATCCGCCTCGCCACCATCGCCGCCTGACACTGCCTGCTGCTGTAATGACCACTCGCTTTCGTTGACTCTTCCTCATCTATAAGGTGCATCTCAACAACGGCCTCATCCGCCCCTTCAGTTCCTTCATCCGCCGCCCTCAGCCTCGCCGACTCATCATAATCAATCTTCGCGAAGC
>CP070830.1:163592-169044 GCA_020344865.1 Planctomycetota bacterium | reverse complement strand
GTGACATTTCTTCCTTTCAAATTGATGTTCTCTCGATACTGATAACACCCGGGCAATATCACTATCTTATCTCCATCGGATGCATCGTTTATCGCACGTTGTATGGAACTGTAGTTCTTTCTCTTCCGAGTATTCTTGATGCCTTGCGCTGCCACTTCTTCTAACTTGATGCAGCTCGCATCGGCATAAATCGTGCTGCCGTATGCGTCACGCGCCTTTATCGTCCACCACGTGGTCTCCGAGGGAAAAGTGCTTATAATCTCATTTGGCGGGCTTGGTGTATCCGAAACAAGAAAAAGCATATCGTACCGACCGAGCCCCATCCACAACTCATACCCAACTGCGTTCTCACTTTCCTCACAGCTAAGTATTGCCCCGTTACTGTCAACCAACGCCCCATCTCCAGGACCCACGAGCACCACCGGCTCAGGCAAACGGCCCGGAGAGTGAGATTCGTCAAAAAACAGCATCGAATCCGGCTCATCGTCCCAGACATCGTTCGGCCCTTCGCCGCTCCATTTAAAGTAATACTTGTCCGCATGTTCGGCCGCCAAGTGAAGATTTTTGCCCGGCCCAATAACCGATAAATACGCTCCCGCCGTCACGCCGCCATTGTAGATATCACCGTCAACCCACGAATTCGCATCCAGCGAGCCGCCATACCACCAACGGGGAATCCCGTGATACACGCCCCACCATTCATCGTAATCCAGGTCCTCAGGTACGTACGGAAATCTGACGTTTAGAACCTCTTTATTGTACTGACCCGTCACCGCTATATAAGTGTCAATCCAGCATTGTTCATCATCGACCGAGTTCGCTAAAAAAACGCTGACGTCGCCCGGAATCTCATTATTACAATAACGCGAGGCTTCATCCAAAAATGTCACTCGGTTGATTGCATACCGACCGTCTGAATACGCCCGGTTCATATAACGTGCTATCTTTATAGCAGGCTTGTTACCGGCACTAAAGCCAATAGTCTGAATCGGCTCACGGTAATCTGGCGCCGCCTCCGAAAGATAAACAATCAGCTTATCACCATAGTGGTTCGAATAATAACTGTAGTACTCGTCAAATGTTATGACATTTGCCTTATCTTCCCAATCCCCGCTCGACCCCCACGCAGCGCCGTAATCACAGCCGTAGCCGCCCCCGAAAGCAACAAATGTCGGTTTGTTCGGGTCAAACGGAGGATTCAATTGATAAAGTCTTTCTACGTCGCTGCCCCAGGCTGGCACCACTGTTACATTAACGCTGTCCGGCTTACTTTCTAACTCCCCGTCACTTACTACCAGCTCGAACCGGCACTTCTGGACATAATTGCTTCGAGGAAGTGTAATACTCGGCTTCGCAGTATCCCCATCGGCAATTACCGCATTGGGCCCCGAAATCTGCTGCCAGCTATATCCAACGATACCATAACCGTCCGGGTCGAAAGACCTCGTTCCGTCAAGAACAATTGGCTCTTCACCCGCATATCGGTCCGCCCCGCCATCTGCGATCGGAGCTTGATTGGCCGCCGCGCACGCCACAACCAAAGTCAACCAAACAAAGATAAAAACTAAATTCCTCATTCCTTACGCCTTTCCCAAACAAAATCCCGCATTTCCACGTCGCAGGACCGCATCGCCTCGCTCCATAGCCGATTTTCGGCTCCTTTTACCAAAATTACCCATCCATATTACCACGAATAGCCGACAAAATCAATTCTTTTGGCTACTTTGACCCTCGGAACCTAATCTAAAGTTCATTACACTAAACGCTGGCTATATTTGCCCTGAAAGCCGCTTTCTACGGTTTACAGTCCACTAATCGCGAACTCCGTTACACTTTTTCTGCAAAATTCATAAATTTTTCCCAATTTCCCATTTGCTTAGAGTCCACCGAACTCTAACGCCGGCCTATATCACGGAGTCTGCCGCCCGTCCTCCATTGTCCTTCCTCTTTCCCCCTACCCATAGGGTGTTAACAACATTCCTCGCATTTCGCTTCAGACCCCTTATCTCACCGAAGCCCTCCACGAAACACGATTCACCATCCACGACCCACTCTCTAATTTCTACCCATCCCTGAGCCTCAGTCTACATTTCAGCCTATTATATCCCAAAGAACTATATTTGTCAAACCCCAAAAATCTCTCCCCAGCACCTGCGGCTTTTGAAACAACATTTCTTACTGTGATATCAGATACTGTCCTGGTATCAGCAAAACCACGTTGAACAGACCATGTGCAATTATACTACTCTCCGCTCCGTAACGTTGAAAAAGCCAGCCAAAAGCCAAGCCGACCGGAAATACCTGCACCATCTTCACCCACCCGGGATTCATTATCCCAACATGTCCAATCGACCAAATAATTGTGGTCAGCAGAATCGCCCACCAATAATTTCGCACTTCCCATTTAAAGTGTTTAGCCAAAAAATTCTGAATCCCTAGACGAAAAACTATCTCCTCTGAAAAGGCAAATGCCAACACTGCAATTGCCCCTATTACGTTCCGCTGCCAGAAATCTAATCCTTCAAGTTGATACCTTCTTGCCCATACCTGGAGCATATCGGATATCTCCGGTTTCGTAATCCAGAATAAAATCACCGAAAAAACAGTTCCGCCTAATGCTACGGCTAGGACCGATGTGGCCATCTCTCTTATATTAATTGCTGGCATCGCGACAACCGGTACGCCTTTCTCCTCACCTTCGGGTTGGATACCAGATCCTTCTAATTCTCCCGACACATCTTTAGCTTCCGATTCATTACTCTTCTCTGATTCACTCACCGCATCTGAATCAACTTTACCTGTGCTGAACCTCCGCATCAGCAAAGGTAAACTTGCGACACCAATCAACGCACAATAGTGAATCCCGACAATAGCGAACGCACAAACACGGAAGAATGCCACAATATCAGTGACAATCAACAGGCCGACAGGTCCTCTCAACTCCACTCCATATTTAAAAAGTAAGATTGACACAACCGATTCAGACATCACAAGCACGATGCCCGCACCAAAGCCGTACCGTCTGTAGCGCCTCAACTGTCTGCGATGACGGAGCCACACCACAAAAAATGTAATTGTCAAAACCAACATTAAGATAGCGTAAAAGAACACTAAGAAAACCGTCACTGGACCCAAACTTCTCATTCGTTCAACTCCTCGTCTTTACCCTAAAGTTCCACACCCAATCCCACAAAAATCGCAGCTTGCTGTTTACCGCCCCGGGTGCTAAATCCCACTGCCAGATTTAGCCAGAAAATATACCCGAAACTAAACCAATAATCAACACAAAAAAACCCAAAAAATCTCGTAGCGACTTGTCCGCCGTAGCCTTGGCGAAGGAGGAAGTGAAGACCCCGAGGGTGAGCTACCACGGACCCACAAGCCCGGGACCCACATATCCCAATATCACCTGCAACGCCAATATCACGTGGCCCGCTTGCTCATTCTTAACTCGGCGTTCTGGCTGAGCAAGAGCTTCTGCAGCGACTTGACGTCGAGCTTTCGCGGCGGCGTTTGACCTTTGGCTGACAGGGCTGCTGCGCAGCCGGAAGCGTGACCGATGGCCATCGCGGGGGCCATCGAACGGGCCGACTGAAACGGCGCCTGCTCGCATGAGATGCAGCGTCCCGTCAGAACGAGCCCTTCGATTTTCTTTGGAACCAGCGAGCGATACGGAATTTCAAAGCCCTCATGCTCGAAGAAGAATCGCTTGCCGTGATAGTCGGGCATCGGATTGGAGCTGATGGCGATGACATCAGGGTAATGTATTCCTTTGATTGCATCCTGCTCGGTGACAACATACTCGCCGAGGATGCGGCGCGTCTCACGAACGCCAATGCCCGTGGCTGACTGCATCAGGTAGACTGACTCCATCCCCGGTTCCTTTTTAATTTGCTGGACTTCTTCCCAGAGCTCCAGCCGGCATTCGACCTCCGCCCGAGTCAGGTTCTCAGCGTCCAGTCCGTCTCCGCCGAAGCCGGGACCCCACCTGACGACCCGGTCGCCGATGCGAATTCCGTCATAACTGCCTTTGATGCTCGCTGGCACCCCGCCCAGCCGGTACATCAAACTCATATCCATCCGGTCGCCTTGTTGGGCCGGACCCATGAAGGGCGCCCCCGCCCGCGCTGCTATGTCGCCGTCGCCGGTGGCGTCGATGACAATATCGGCGCTGATGGCCTGCCGGCCGGACTTCGACTCCACGATGATACCCGTAACGCGGCAACCGTCCAGCATCGGCCCTGCTATCCAGCTGTGAAGACGCAGCTTGACTCCTTCCTTCCGAATCAGGTTCAGCGACGCCACTTTGGCCGCCTCGGGGTCAAACCCGATGCAGTAGGGCAGCTCGCCCCCCGCTGCGTCATGCTTGGCCTTCGGGTAGGAATCCTCGTCGGCGATGCCCCCTAAGCGGACCAGCTCGGCGATATACTCGGCGGGGATGCCCTTGACGGTCTGTAGGGCTTCGGGCGGCCGCTGGTTGCGAAAACCGTTGTAGCAGGTCATCAAACCCGCTGTCCCGTTTCCGCCGAGGAAGGGGTACCGCTCAACCAGTAGCGTATCGGCCCCGCTGCGAGCCGCCGCGACAGCGGCGATAACTCCGCTGGGCCCTCCGCCAGCAACGACAACATCGTAACGAGCCGCTATGGGTGTATGAATCTCTTCCCGGTAGGGTTCCCGGCCTGATTGGGCCGCCGAGAGTTTCGTACCCAAACCTGACAGCGCTCCTGTAGCCGCCACTGCTCCGCTAACGGCAGCTCCAATGAACTCACGCCTTCCAATATTACTCTGACCGCTGATAGCCCGCCCATTACTATTGCGCTCCGACATTTTGTGTCCTCCTGATTTTATATTGTACCTGTCAAAAACCCCGACCTTCTTTATTTACAGGGACTTATGTAGAATTCCGAAATTTCATTTAGATTAGACTTTACAGAAATTTTCAGGAAGAATCAATGTCTAAATTAATAGCAAAAGTTTACCTTCGGCTTTTATAATAGCAGCACCCACACCACCCACCTCTGAAAGAAATTGCGTAACCTCCGCGAAAAAATCCGCCTAATATCAAGCAAAAACGCACATAGCCAAAAAATCCTTGATTTTTACTCCTTAAAATGGAAAAAAGAATACCTTAAGCAAGGAGGACATCCGTTCTAGGTCCATTCTTGGAAAGAGGATAATATGAGCTTTCTTGAGGGATTATCATGAATAAAAAAAGCTTTTTTATAACAGCCGTGCTGGTGCTTGTATTCGCTTCGGCGGGATATGCTCAGCCGTGGGACGGCAACGGTGTAGATGGTGACCCATATTTGATTTATACGGCGGCTGATATGCAGGCCATAGGGGCAAATCCAGGTTACTGGGATGCACATTTTCTGCTGTGCGCAGATATTGATTTAGGCGGCTATACAGGAACAAGCTATAATATCATCGGATATGATTCTTATAATGCTTT
>CP070830.1:160243-163492 GCA_020344865.1 Planctomycetota bacterium | reverse complement strand
TTTGCCGTATATTGTACCTTCATCAGTACTGGGCAGGGCCGGCAGCGTATTGCCGAGCAACCGCGTTACTATGGGCTGTATCGGTGTCGGCTGGCAGGGTGGCACCAATATGGAGACGTTCCTGTCGCATAAGGATTGTCGGGTTATAGCCGTCTGCGACGTGGACAAAGATCATCTGCGAGAGGCGGTCGATACTGTAAACGGTCACTACGAAAACAAGGACTGTGCGACATACAGTGATTTTCGTGAGCTGCTGGCCCGCGACGACATCGATGCCGTCTCGATTGGTTTGCCGGACCATTGGCACGCGGTTCCGGCCGTTGCTGCGGCGAAGTCGGGCAAGGATATCTTCGGCGAAAAGCCTCTCTCGCACAACCTCAAAGAAGGCCGTGCCATATGCGAAGCGGTCAAGCGTTACGGTCGTATATGGCAGACCGGCAGTTGGCAGCGCTCGGAGGCCAACTTCCATCGGGCGTGCGAGCTTGTAATTAACGGCCGCATAGGCAAGGTGCACACCGTTGAGGTTGGCCTGCCGGCCGGGCACACCGACTTCGAAGGAACCAGAGGTCAGGAAAAAATGGGCCCAGCCCCTGCGGAGCTGGATTACGATTTCTGGCTTGGGCCGGCCCCCGTCGAGCCTTACTGTCCCGCACGCGTGCACAAGAACTGGCGATGGCACCTGGACTACGGCGGAGGCCAGCTGATGGACTGGGTCGGACACCATGTTGATATCGCCCATTGGGGCCTTGGCTTCGACTACGAAGGGCCTTATGAAATCGAGGGTCATGGCGAGTACCCCAAAGACGGCTTGTGGAACACGGCGACAAAGTATCGCCTGACGGCCAAGTATCCCAAAGGGATTACAATGATTATCGCTGGCGGACACGAAGATATCCGTCACGGAACAAAGTGGATTGGCCAGGATGGATGGGTCTGGGTTAACCGCGGAGCAATAGATGCTGAGCCGAAAGTATTACTCAAAGAGAAAATTGGGCCGGATGAAACACGGCTTTTCCGCTCGCCGGGTCATTGGCGAAATTTCTTGGATTGTATCAAGAGCCGCAAAACCACCCTGACCCCCTGTGAGGTTGCGCACCGCTCGGCGACGCCGGGGCACCTTGGCCAGATTGCGATGTTGCTGGGTCGCAAGATACGGTTTAATCCGCAGACGGAACAGATAATTGGCGACGCGACTGCGACAGGGATGCTCGGAAGACCGATGCGCAGTCCGTGGCATGTGTGATAAAAAGCGAAAAAATTTTCTTCATTGGAAAGGTAGAATTATGAATCGCTGGGCAAGGGTTTCAATCGTCTTATTAATTTTTGTTTTGTGTTTTGGTTTGGCGCCGAAGACGTCATTAGCAAAGAAGACGGCGCCATCAATCAAGGCGCTAATGGTAACCGGACAAAACAGCCAGTGGCACCCGTGGGAGTTAAGCAACCCGATTTTGAAGCAGATGCTGGAGCAGACGGGCCTGTTCAAGGTTGACATGGCCATAAGTCCTCCGGGTGACGAGGGGATAAAGGACTTCAGGCCGGATTTTGCCAGGTATGATGTGTTGGTAATTAATTATGACAACACCGGCCGTGAAGGCTGGAGCAAGGAGACAGAAAGAGCATTTGTGGAATATGTCAGGGGGGGCGGTGGAGTGGTTGTTTACCATGGGTCGAACAATTCATTTCCCAAATGGAAGCAGTACAATGAGATAACCGGCGTCGGTGGATGGGGCGGCAGAGATGAGAAATCCGGTCCTATGGTTCGTTGGCGTGACGGTAAGACTGTGCTGGATTATTCGCCCGGTTCTGGGGGCTCGCACGGACCGGCACACGCATTTCAGATTGTAAGTCGTGCAAAAGACCATCCGGTTATGCGGGGTCTGCCTAAGAGATGGATGCATGCCAAGGACGAACTTTACGCTGAACTTCGCGGCCCAGCTAAGAATCTGACTGTGCTGGCAACTGCATATTCCGATCCCGAAAAGAAAGGCACGGGCGAGCACGAGCCTATGCTCTTTACAATTGACTACGGCAGGGGAAGGGTCTTTCACACTACCCTCGGTCATGCGAGAGAACTGCCGCTGACTGCGCTGGAGTGCGTGGGCTTTATAGTGACGTTCCAGCGGGGCGCCGAATGGGCTGCGACCGGCAACGTCACGCAGCAAGTTCCTGCCGATTTCCCGACAGCGACTGAGGTACGAAGGTGGAGAAACTACAGGCCTCCGAAGTCGGTTCAGGAGCTTTTAGGGGAAATCTCCAAATACGAATACGGGCAGAGCCGGGAATCTCTTACTGAGTTGAGCGATATTATTCGGGCTTCGTATGACAGCCCGCAAGAACTAAGACAAACAGAGAAGCATCTGGTGAAGTTTCTCTCCTCTGATGCAACCCTGGCAGGCAGGCAGTACGTATGTAAGCAGTTGAGCATAATCGGTACTGAGCAGGCCGTGCCTGCACTGGCTAAGATGTTGACCGACGAAGAAACTTCTGATATGGCCCGGTACGCTCTGGAGCGAATACCCGCTCCGGCTGTTGACAAGGCGCTGGTTAAGACCTTGGCCAAGACCAAGGGCAAGGTAAAGGTCGGAATAATCAACTCACTTGGCGAACGGGGTGCCGGCCAGGCGACGGATTCATTGAGCAAACTGCTGAAGGATAAGGATAACGAGATAGCACTCGCGGCTGCGGCTGCGCTGGGTAAGATTGCCGATAAGCCATCGGCTGCGGTGCTCGGAAAAGCCTTGAAGCAGACATCGGGTGATTTACGCATAGTCGTGGCGGATGCGTATTTAGTGTGTGCCGATAAGCTGGCGGCTGGCGGCGATAAAGCTGCGGCGATGGCAGTTTATAAGAAGTTGTACAAGTCGGATGAGCCGGCGCGTATTCGTTCCGGTGCCTTGGCGGGTATGGTTACTGCGGCGCCGGATGACGCAGCTAAGGTTGTCATAGATGCCATTTCCAGCCGCGAACCGCAGATGCAGTCTGCCGCTATCGGCCTGGTCAGACAGGTGCCGGGGACGAAAATAATAGAAGCCGCTGCCGCCAAGTTGCCAAAACTCGCAGTTGTTCAGCAGGTGCAGCTGCTCTCGGCGCTGGCCGACCGCGGGGACCGGGCGGCTTTGCCGGCGGTTGTCAGAGCTGCGAAAAGCTCGGAAGAATCGGTACGGATTGCGGCTTTGAATGCACTGGGTAAACTGGGTGATGCGTCAACGGTTGACTTGCTGGCCCGTACTGCCGCTTCTAAGAAGGGCG
>CP070830.1:156140-160143 GCA_020344865.1 Planctomycetota bacterium | reverse complement strand
TAAGATTCGAACGAAAGGCCACGCGAAGCAGATATCGGCCGCCGCGAGCGCTATAAACGAATCTGAGCGGCCGGTGCTCTACGTCGGCGGCGGCGTAATAAGCGCGAAGGCGGCGGAAGAGCTGAGGACGTTTGCCGATAAAGCGCATCTACCCGTAACGATGACGCTTTTGGGATTGGGCAGCTATGACCAGAGCAGGCCGGAGGCGCGGGATATGTTAGGGATGCACGGGTCGGCCTATGCCAATTACGCCGTGCAGGAGTGCGATTTGCTGATTGCGGTTGGCGCGCGTTTTGACGACAGGGTAACGGGGAGGCTCAAGGGCTTCGCTCCGGGCGCAAAGATATTACATATAGATATTGACCCGGCCAGCATATCGAAGAATGTCAAGGTCGATATTCCTGTTGTCGGCGACGCGAAGTATATACTGGCTGAGCTGGTTAAGGAAGTCGAGCATCGTGAGAGAAAGGCGTGGTTTAAGAAGATTGCCGATTGGAAGAAGAAGTTTCCGTTCAGTTACGACAAGAATTCGTCGAGTGTTAAGCCCCAGCATATTATCTCGGAGCTCTGCCGCCAGACCGACGGCAAGGCGATTGTAACGACGGGCGTCGGGCAGAATCAGATGTGGACGGCGCAGTTTTATAAGTTCAGCAGGCCCAGACAACTGATAAGCTCGGGCGGGCTGGGTACGATGGGGTATGGTCTGCCGGCGGCGATAGGGGCTCAGGTTGCCAAGCCGAAAGAGACCGTTATCGATATTGACGGAGACCACAGCTTTAATATGACGATGACGGAGCTTGCGACGGCGGTCGAGAACAAGCTGCCGATAAAGGTTTGCATTTTGAATAACGGGTATATGGGAATGGTCCGGCAGTGGCAGGAGCTATTCTACGGGAGGCGTTATTCGAAGAGTTATCTGGCGAATCCGGAATACGCGGCGGTGGCCGAGGCGCTCGGCGCGGTCGGGATTACGGTGGATAAAAAGGCCGACGTTCCCAAGGCGATAAAGGCGATGCTGGCCGAGAAGCGGCCGTGCGTTGTTGACTTTAGGATAGAACGCGAGGAGAATGTGTGGCCGATGGTTGCGGCCGGAAAGAGTCTGAATGAAATGGACGGCCTTGATTTACTCGAAAGCATGGCATAGGCGAGTATAGAGGGACGAGAGATGAAGCATATAATCAGTGCATTAGTAGAGAACAAGCCGGGCGTGCTGGCCCATGTGGCCGGGATGTTTGCGGCGCGGGCATTTAATATTGATTCGCTTGTGGTCGGCCGGACGGAGGACCCGGACCTAAGCCGGATGACGATTGTTGTTGTCGGCGACGACAGGGTGCTCGAACAGGTCCGCAAGCAATTAGCGAAGATTGTCCCGGTTGTGAAGGTTCAGGACTTTGCAGGCAAGCCGATAGTGGCGCGGGACTTGATGCTGATAACTATTTCGGCCCCGCCCGAGAAGCGGCCTGAGATACTGCCGCTGATAGAGACGTTCAAGGGCAAGGTGGTGGACATAGGCCCGAGGATGCTGATGGTCGAGATCTGCGGGCCCGAGACCAAGATTGAGGCCTTCATTAGTGTGTGCAAGCCTTACGGCATCAAGAGTGTCGCCAGGACGGGGACAATCGCCATGCCGAGACAGGCCAAGGTCGAAGAATAAATCCGGCCCTGGAACCTGAGCGCACTTATTGTGTCCAAGGCTCTGTTTCCATTTCAAGAGGCCCACTTCGCGGCGTTCTATAAAAAGGGGACTGTCTGTATTTCCATTTTTTGAGAGAATTTTGTTGTCGCATTTTCGCCTGCAATCGGGTCTTAATAATAGAAGCGCTTCTTAAGGAGTAGTCGAAGGTGCGGACAGATGCTGAATTGGTAAAGGCGTGTTTGAACGGCGAAAAGGAGGCTTTTGGGTCTCTTGTTAAGCGTTACGAGCGGCCGGTCCGCGCGATAGTACTTGACGTCTTGCGTGATTATCACGCTGTTGGGGACGTTTCGCAGGAGGCTTTCATAATGGCTTACGAGAAGCTGTCCGGCCTGCGGAAGGCCGAAGCGTTCGGCCCCTGGCTGATGAAAATTACTCGCAGGCGCGCACTTGATTCTGTTCGCCGAGGGCCGATGAATGCGCCCTTGGATTCAGCCGTGAATGTTGCAGCCGACAGCACCGACGGCCGGCTTGATGAGGGCAAGCAAAGGCTTTTGGCCGCGGTGGTGAAATTGCCGCGAGGCGAGAGACAGTTTGTGATGCTTCGCTACTTTTCCGGCTGCGGTGTTAGGGATGTCTCCGATATAGTCGGGCGAAGCGTCGGCACCGTAACAAAACAGCTTTCGCGGGCCCATAAGCGCCTGCGAAGATTATTAAAGGAATCCGAATGATGAATTCTAAAGAAACCATAGAAGAAAGGCTGCAAGAGCTTGGCCAAGCAATACGCTCTGACGGGTCGATTGTCGAGAATGTTATGGGGCGTATACGTGTAAAGTCTGCTGCCGAGCAAGACAGCCACGGACAGTCAAGAGGTGAATTAATCGCAAGGAGATTTATTATGAATCGTTTCACAAAATTAGCCGCCGCAGCCGTGATAATTATTGCTGTAGCGCTCTCAATAACTTTATTCGACGGGTCGGTTACTCCCACTTATGCCATCGAGCAAACCGTTGAGGCCTTTAAGAATGTTCGCTTTCTTCATCTCGTAAGCCGAGATGAAATCGGACAGGTCGAAGATGAAAGATGGATTGAGATAGGGGCTCACGGCAGGCAGGTTAAGTATCGACAGGACACGCCGCCTAATTTTCTTGCTGTTGAAGATGGTAAAACAACCGCCGTTTACCACAAGGACAAGAATTCCGTAGTGCTCTGGAGCAATAGAGAGAAGCAGTATCAATGGGTTGGTAATTTAGGCACTTTTCTGGAAAATCTTCGTCAGGATGGAAAAATCATCGAGACAGATGCTGATTATCATGGGCGAACTGCCCACAAAGTACTCTGGCCGATGATGAATGCCGAGTGCTACGTGGACCCGCAGACGAAGCTTCCCATTGCCATCGGGACTACGGAGTTGAGTTATGAGCAGCCACCGCCGGGAACCTTCGAAATTGGTGTTCCGGAAGGATTTGTAGTGGTGGACAAGAGACCAGGCGCCTCTGAGACAGAGGAACCAGATTGGCTCAGAGACGAGGAAAGAGCTGATAGATACTTCAATCAAGCACGCCTTGCTTTGGCTTCAGGTGATTATGATGAAGCTGTCGAGCTGTTCGAGTATGTTGTCGAGAAGCAACCGGGACGTAACTGGGCATGGTTCTGGCTTGGCAAGGCCTATTACGGGCAGGGTCGATATGACCTAGCGATTGAAAAGTACACGAAGGTGCTTGATATGATTGGTGACCAGCCTTATTGTAATTTTGCACGTGGCTTGGCGTATGGGGCAAAAGGTCTGGACGATGCAGCAAGGGAGGATTTTAGTAGAGCTTTGCCATGGATGATTCGTGCGCTTCGTGAGCCTGCAGGCGCAGCAATGTTTGAATATGCGGACGACCCTCGCTTAAAAGAAAGACGTTATCAGCCCACTGAACAGCAAATACTTGCGAGAATGATAAATCGCCTGAGAATAGTAACGGGGCAGAACTTTGGGTATGAGCCGGGTGCGGATGCCGAGGAGAATGAGCGGGCTATAACAGCGTGGGATGATTGGTTCGAAGCTGGCGGCGAAATCAAATTCACGCCGGACGCTGAGCTTGTTGCTGTACCTGCGGGAGGCGAGCAAATGGCGGAATGATGAGCCGCGTGACGCTGCGTTGGTTTTAGTCCAAGACAGCAAGAGGCCGACGATAGAGTCGGCCTTTTTTATTGATTGCTGGTTTGGCAACGGCTACCATATTTATATATGCGAGTTTCGCTTACTAAATATGGTTTACCGCAGGTGGTTGTGTTGCCGGCGATTGTAGTTGCGGCGATGGTTATTTTGATTGCGGTTTCTTTTGGTTCGCTGCCGGTCTGGGTAATTGTCTCGATGGAGGT
>CP070830.1:148472-156040 GCA_020344865.1 Planctomycetota bacterium | reverse complement strand
TTGATTGTCTGCAATCCGCCATACGTCAGTGCCGCCGAATTTGAAAAGCTGGGTAAAAACGTAAGGGATTACGAACCAAAACTGGCTCTATTTGGGGGGGCTGACGGTTTGGACGTCTGCCGGAGGGTAATCGAAAGGGCGGACGAGTTTTTGAAGGCCGATGCGGCCCTGATGCTGGAGGTCGGCTACCGACAGGGCCCGGCAGTGGAGGAATTGCTTGAGGCGGAGGGCTGTTTTGGTGAAGTCACAGTTGAGAGAGACCTCAACGGCAATGACCGGGTGGCCATTGGAAAATGACAAAACTAAAAGACCTGCGGAGGGAAATAAATTTTTTTCGGGTTTTTCCTAAAAAAGCACAAAAGTCCCGTCTTTCTTAAGTTCCCCTCTATACAGGGCTTACAGCGTTCAAGTTGCAGGAGCCAAACGAAGGCCTTGATTTTTGCGGGAATTTTTAAAAAAACAGCCTTGACTAAATAGGAGCAACTCCTATATAGTAGTATGTAGGTAATGGTAGGCACATTAACGGCTCGTACGCCCCGACCGGCATAGTAAGGGGCGAGAAGGCCAAGAGAAGAGATGAGGAGAAACGGGCGATGAAGAGGAAATGTTTGTGGGGGGCAATAGCGGCTTTATTTCTCCTTTTTAATTCTGGCTCAAATTATGCCGTGACGGTTTATTTTCCGGAGACGGACATAAGCGGCGGCGCCGGGGCAGGAATAATGGCATCGGCACAAGCTGAAATCACGAGCGGGGCAGGCTATCTGGATATTGTTCTAACGAACACATCGCCCCTCGGACCTGTGCTGGCCAATCCAGACAGGAGGGCCAATCCATTTATTATGGAGATTGAAGTGGTGTTTGCCGGCGGTTTTACACTAAATGCAAGTTCGAGCTACGTATCCTCGTTCGCGAACACCTGGTTTGCACAGGGCAAGACAAAAAACACCATGAATCCGGCCGTGCAGCTGGGTATCCTGAATTTGGATTATAATCTGGTTGCTCCGGACAGCCCGGGCATGGACACGTGCTATATGACCGCGGACGCAGATAACGTAAGCAATAACAATACTATCGGAAGCATTAACGTCCTCGACGGCGAATACAGACCTCAGGAATATTATGCCGAGGGATTTCTGAATCCATCACCGGATGTGGACAGCGGGGCGATTTTCGACTCGGCCCTGTTTCACTTTGCGTTCAACGAAACGGCGACGCCGGGTGCAAGCTTTTATTTGATGCCCGATACGTTATACATCAAGTACATCGGCGGTGGGGATTACAGTATGCATGTAGCAAATGTGCCGGAGCCTTCGAGCGTAGCGCTGCTTGGTTTAGGCACTTTGGCCTTACTAAGGAAACGAAAAAGATAAGTTAGCTTTGCACGAAGGCCTTGGAATCTTCCTTAAATTGGGTAAAGGGTTCGCATTATTTGTGAACCCTTTACTTTTGTCCGGACGCCAACCACCTGCTTTGTGTACGACAATGACAGAGGCCGAGAGACTCACGGCGTTAATCAATAAGAGATGACGGTTTTGACGTTATAGCCGCTGAGCTTTTCCCGGCCGGCCAATTCGCTGAGCTCTATGAGAAATGATATGCCCACTATGCGTCCGCCGATCTTTTCGATGAGTTTGCAAGAGGCAGCCATTGTCCCGCCCGTTGCCAGAAGGTCGTCAACCATCAAGACGCCTGCGCCCTTTTTTACGGCATCACGGTGGACCTCTAAGGTATCAGTGCCGTATTCCAAGTCGTAAGTAATGCTTTCGGTTTCGAAGGGCAGTTTGCCCTTTTTCCTTATAGGCACAAAGCCAACGTGGAACTTCCTGGCGACGGCGGCACCGAATATAAACCCTCTGGCCTCAACAGCGGCAACATAGTCGATATCCGCCTCAGTAAAGCCAGCGCACAGGGCGTCTATCGCTGCGGCAAAAGCTTCGGGGGCAGCTAATAACGGCGTGATATCGCGAAATAAGATTCCCTTCTTGGGCCAATCTGGTATGCTGCGAATGTATTTCGCCAGGTCAATTTTTTGGGGTGCCATTTATTCTGCCTTCCTCGGCATTGATCAGGCACTGCTTATAGCCAGCGGGCTACAGGGTCACCGACATCTACTATTGGTAGTATACCACAGGGGAAATGCAAGTTCCATTGACATGTTGGGCACTACTGCTAATCGTTCATATACTCATAGAGCTTGGTGAGGGCGGCGCGTTGAATTTGTCTAATTCTCTCGCGGGTCAGGCCCAGCTTCTCGCCTATCTGCCTTAGCGTCATTGGCTTGCGTCCATCCAGCCCGTAATGCAATCTCAAGACATCGGCTTCCCGCGGTTCAATCTCGTCGAGCAATCTGAGGACCTTTGTCTTTTCTTCATCGGCGACCAGTTCATCCTCGGGTGCGGGCGCATTGTGGTCCGGCAAAGTTTCCTCGAGCAATTTATCGTCGGGCGTACCGTCGGTGCCGGCCGTGTCCTTAACGGAACTGAGTATTTTGACAATCTGATGTATGACTTTCGCCTTCCGCAACGGCAAGTTCATTATCTGTGCCATTTCTTCAACATCCAAGGTTCTGCCGAGCCTGCTCTCCAGCTCCGCAGTGGTATGCCGCCACTGATTCATCAGTGCAACCATATAGGTCGGTATATGGACGGGCTGGACGTTGGCCAGCAGCGCGCGTTTGATGCTCTGTTTTATCCACCATGCGGCGTAGGTGCTGAAGCGTGTTCCGTGGTCAGGGTCAAAGTAGTCAACAGCTTTTATCAGGCCGAGATTGCCCTCCTCAATCAGGTCGCCAAGACTCATTCCTCGGCCGGCATATTTTTTTGCGATATTAACGACCAGTCTCAGATTGCTTCGCACCAGCTGGTCTCTGGCACGTGGGTCGTTTTCTTCAACAACCAGCTTGCCCAAGGACCGCTCCTGCTCCACCGTCAGCAGCGAGGCCTCGTCAATCTCCTTGAGGTACTCCTTTATTGTTATATCGAATGCTATCTCTCACTCCTGCCCAGCCAGTAAAGTCTTTCAACTCCAGCTATAAGGCGAAATTCCATTCTGAACTCGTCAATACCAAGATGATTGGTTCTTAGGCAAAGAACAAAGCCATCTTAGGTATCGGTCAGATATATCACCGAGTTTAACTGGCCGGGCGCAGCCGGTCAATATCCTTCATCAAATGCTAATTATCGGCCTTCCTTTGCTCTTCTGCATTACTTTCATCATCGTCCTGGCTCTTTGGCTGCGCAGCTTCCTGGGTAGGTTCAGGGGGCGCCTGTTCAGGTTCGTTGACATCCTCCGCCTGCCCGGCGTCATTGGTTTTTTCAGGTTCAACCGATTCAGTAACCTGCTCATCCGGATGACTCGTCTCAACGACATTCTGTTCAAGCTCACTCGCCTGCTTTTCTTGCGTTTTTTTGATCTGCTCGATGTCGCTGTCATCAAGAACAGTCTGAACACCAACGGGAGTAGACTTCTGCGGATGTTCGGCCGCCTGCTCTTCAGCGGCCCAACGTACTCTCCGTAGACTCAGGCCGATTTTTCGGGACTCGGTATCGACCCTTAAAATCTTAACTTCGATCTCTTCGCCCAATTTGACTACGTCCTGCGGCTTCTCAATTTTGTGGTCTGCGAGCTCCGAAATGTGCAACAGCCCCTCCAGCTCTGGTTCAAGCTCAACGAAAGCGCCAAAATTGGTAAGTTTAGTCACCGTACCTTTGATAATTTGTCCGGGTATATATTTTTCCGGAATAGCACGAATCCAAGGGTCCTCTGTCATCTGCTTCATCCCGAGAGACATCCGCCGTTTTTCCTCATTCACTTCCAAGACAACGCATTTTATTTCCTGGCTCTTTTGTAAGGCCTCACTGGGATGTCCATATTTCTTAGTCCAACTTAAATCGGAAATATGTATCATGCCATCAATACCCTGCTCAATCTCTACGAAGACCCCGAAATTGGTCATACTGCTGACGGTAGCAGAAACAATAGTTCCGGCCGGATACTTCTGAGAGGCAATCGCCCAAGGATTTGTTTCGGTCTGCTTCAGGCCCAGTGAGATTTCCTGTCTCTCCTTGTTAACGCTCAGCACAACCACCTCGATTTCATCGCCGAGAGTGAGTATCTCGCTGGGATGTGTGAGACGCTTGGTCCAGCTCATCTCGCTGATATGCACGAGCCCTTCAATCCCGTCTTCAAGCCGGACGAAGACGCCATAATTCATAACATTGACCACCTTGCCCTTTACCCTTGCCCCTATGGGATAGCGATGCTCAACATCCTCCCAAGGACTGGAGGTTTTTTGCTTCAAACCAAGGGAAATCTTCTCACCTTCCTTATCGACACCGATAACAACACATTCGATTTCCTGGTCAAGCTGAACTACCTCCGAGGGATGTGAGATTCTACCCCAACTCAAATCTGAAATATGCAACAGCCCATCCAAGCCTCCCAAATCCACAAATACACCAAAATCGGCGACGTTCTTGACCACACCTTTTCGCAGTTGGCCTGCCTCGATCTCCGCAAGAATCTTTTCTTTACTGCTCTGGCGTTCTTCCTCGATGAGCTTGCGCCGGGAGACCACGATGTTGCGGCCCTCAACATCAATTTTGAGTATCTTGCATTCCACCTCCTTACCAATAAACCTACTGATATCACCGGGTTTTCTGATATCAACCTGCGAGGCTGGCAAGAATACGGGCACGCCAATATCAACAAGCAAACCGCCCTTGATGCGTCTTATAACCCTTCCGCTCGCAACATCCCCTTCCTTCTGAGTATTAACAATCATCTCCCAGCCTCTGATTCGGTCAGCTTTGCGTTTGCTCAACAGTATGAGCCCACCCTCCGAGTCCGTATCTTCAAGCATTACCTCAATATCTTTACCCGGTGATATCTCATCGGGCATATCAAATTCACTTGCGTCTACAACTCCTTCGCTTTTCAAGCCCACTTCAACGATAACATCATTTCCTATCTGGGAAACGATTGTCCCTTTTAGAATAGTTCCAGGGAGGCGCGAATCTACCTTTTTCTGCAGTACCTGCTCCAAGAGTTCGCTTTCTTTGTCAGTGAACATCTCTGTTACCTGTTTGTCGAGAACCTCCTTTGACAAGCCCAATTTACTAACTATATTTCTATCTACCATAAACTCAAATTCCTTTGTGGAGTCTGTTCTCAGCTTCCCACTGCAAATGGGTCGCCGTTAGGCCCGCCAGCGCCCCACATTTACGCCAACAGGCCGATGTGCTACACTGCACAAACCTGAAATTTTCGGTTAATCATTTATAAAAACGCATTGGCGTACGCAGCCAATGCAAACTGCATTCTGACAGTCATAATTCCTGTGGCGGCCCTGCCTCAAAGGGCGCTGTCGTCAAAAGCCGCTAAATTTTCAACAAATTCGGCTATTATCCATTCAGGCGTCGAGGCTCCTGCCGTAACGCCCGCTATATTCTTACCAGAGAATATATTTTTATCAAGTTCATTCCAATTTTGCAAGTGAAACGTTTGTTTATTATATTTTTTGCAAAGCTCCGCCAACCTACGTGTATTAGCACTTTCCAAGTCGCCGAGTACGAACATTATATCCACCTGTTTGCACAATTTAACAGCGGACTTCTGTCTTTTTACGGCTTCTTTGCACAAAGTATTGATCACCTTCAATTCCCGAAAGCCCACCTTGGCTATGGCCCCGAGCATCGCGCTTACATGGTCGGGGCTTTCGGTTGTCTGACAGACGACCCCTAATTTAGTGTTTTTGGGTAACTTGTGCAGGTCCTTCTCGTCGGCAACGACGATAACATCCCTCGCACAACCCATAACAGCTCGAATCTCCGGATGGTTCTCGTCACCAATAATCACCACTTTATAATCCGCCTCTTGGAGCTCTTTGGCTATTGTCTGTAATCTTTTAACCAATATACATGTGGCATCAACGATTTTGAGCCCTCTTTGTTTAAGCTCGGCTATATGCTCAGGGACGGCGCCGTGAGAACGTATGATAACAGTCCCTGTCTGGATTTGTTCCACGCTATTAGCCATAATCAGTCCGGCTTTTTTCAATTGTCCGACCACCTCTTTGTTATGGATGATAGGCCCGAGGCTATATATGGGGCCCGGCTCAGAAGCCAGTATCGTCTCGGCCGTACTGATGGCGTTTTTAACGCCCTGACAAAAACCAGATTTTTCTGCGACTATGACTTTCATGGTCATTTAATTGATGAGACACTGGCAAATGCTTTTATTTTGTTCTTTCTTGGCGTCGGTGACTTTCCGCCCTCAGAACGAGAGCAGGCACTGCCAGATGTACATATAGCCAAGTGCATCAATATCTTCCCACACGTTCTGAAGAATAGATTCATCTCCGGAAATTTCAGGTATTTCCTTTAGTTTCTGCTCCCATGGGATGCAGGCGCCGGGTTTTGATTTAGGTTTTTGTTTTTTGACCACGTGGACAACTCCGTTAATAACCAGTTAAGATTACATGTTCACCGTTTAAATTACTTATCAGTATACTCCGTACTCGCGGGTAAAGTCGGTCATGGCCTGTATATTCTCGACCTTAGCATCATTTTGAATGATAGCGCTGGCGTCCATGATATATCCACCGTCTTTGGCCACGCCGTCAATCACTTTCCTGCAATAGTCACGCACTTCGTCAGGCGTGCCAAAGCCCAAAAGGACGTTGGGGATACCACCGCTGATGCAAAATTTATTTCCGATTGTCCTGTGGGCCTCAAATATATCGGCTTTATCGACGTGATAAACGATTGCCTGGTCCGGCAGCTCTGCGAAGGACCTGAGATGGGCGTTCCAGTCGCCCTCAGCGTAAAAAAGAACCTGGTGCCCGTGAGCCCAGATTTGCTGGATGATTGGTTTAAGTGTAGGCCAATAAAATTTATTAAAATGTTCGTGCGAGATGAAGGGTACACATCCGCGATGCATCCAGAAACCGACGGGGACATTTTTGTCCGGGTCAGCTCCGGAAAGGGCAATGTGCGTCAGGTGCGGCATCAGTGCTTCGCAGGCAGCAAGAACCTTGTCGGGTCGCTCGAACAAATCCATAGTAAGGCCAATATAGCCGCGCAATTTGTCAGCGAGGATGTCGAAGGGGGCCTTGAGAATACCTGAGATGGCTGAGACAGTTCCGGATTCGGAGCGCAACAGTGCATTCTGTGTTCCGAATGCGGTGAAGTACTTCATCATTGCCATGCCGCCCTTTAAAAATGACAGATTGTTGCGGTAGGATGTCGGCTCACCTATGGGACTTACCTCCGCTGAGACGCGGGGAAGCCAGATGTTGAACAAATATCCGGTGGGGTTCTCAATTAGCGGGTCATATTCATCCGGTCTCATAAACGATTTTTCCGGAGGCGGTTCTTTGTACTGAAAGCCTGTGTTGGGTGGAACATCGATACCAGGAACACCGTAGTACTTCAATCCGATAGCTTGCGTCAGGCCGGTCCAGACATAGACCATGTTTGCGACCACGGCATCCCAGTCGAAATCGGCTGCACATTTGCGGGCAGCCTCAAAGGCCTCTTCAAAGTCGTGGGTTACTTCCTGGCAGGTGT
>CP070830.1:142159-148372 GCA_020344865.1 Planctomycetota bacterium | reverse complement strand
CCTTCGGCCACACATTCAACCCTTTGTCCCGAAAAATCGCACATTCCAACCGGCCGTAGCGGAGTAAGAACCACGCCCTCGGCACCAAGCAGACCTTTCAGCTCGTCCGTATCGGGTATGGCATCGCCCTGCTGACGCTGTGGAGGCGTGAGCGTGACGCTTTTGCCGAATCGCGTCTTCGGAAACATCTTATAAGCGACAACTAAAACCGATGGTATCATTATAAGGGCGATGATAACGCCCACCCAGCCTGCCGTGGTGCTGCGCTGAAAAAATATAGCTATCCCCCCTGCCAGACAGGCCAGCGAACACAAGGTTATTATGCCGCCGCTCGGAACAAATACCTCCGCTATTATTAAAATAGCAGAAGCAAAATACAGAAAAACAGCGAATACAAGCCACCAGTCCATAAGCTTATCCCTACAGTTAACCTTTTGCAGGTTTGACAACAACTCTGTTGCCGTGAATCTCGATTATCTCAACCTTCGTTTCTTTGTCAAGAAATTCCGCTTCTGCCACCACGTCGACTATAGCGTCGCCGAATCTTGCTTTGCCTGTGGGGCGCAGCGTCGAAATCACCTCACCAATGTCGCCGACCTTTACACCTGCAGTTTCACTCTCGGGCGGTACGGTCATGCTCACTTCCATTTCGGTGCCCTGCTTCGCCGCCGTGGGGACGAGAATAAGGCCGCTGAGAAACTGCAGTTTAGGCAGATACTTTGTAAGGAGCCACGCCAAAACAACAAATCCCATAAAGCCAATTGACATGCCCAGGGCACCACTCGTGAATAACTGCCAATCGAACTCACTCTGCGGCCATGGTAATTTGTCCGGCGGGTTCTTTATCAGCATACCGAACAAGCCCGCTAATATGCAGGTTATCCCCGTGACGCCCGCAATGCTGAAGCCCGGCAAAACAAAAATCTCTATCAACAGCAGCAGGATACCCACAACGAACAGGGCGACCGCCCCCCAGTTGGCCAGTCCAACGAGGTATTTGCTGCCGATTATGATTGCAAAGCATATAACCGCCACCAGCCCGGGCAGTCCGAGGCCAGGTGTATTAAACTCAATATAGACCCCTAACATGGCCAGCATGACAAGTACAGCCATCACCGCTGGTGAATTCAGCCATCGGACCATCTCTTCCGACCAGTTTGTTTTGAGCACAACAGGCTCGCCCGCAAAGGTTACGCCATCTCGCTCAGAGAGAAACTCGAGGGCCCCTGCCATCTCTTTAACTACCGCCCTTGCTATCCCATACTCATAAGCCTGAGAGGCAGTCAGCGTCAGCAGTTCATCATCTTTGACAACTAACTGCTTATTATCAATGTCGTATTCATTCGCGTCTTTGGGCAGAAATTCGGCCTCGAAGAATTCGTATTCATCCGTTTGTAGATTCCTGATGCGGTATACTTCAATCTGCATACTGACCATGGCCTTGAGCAGTGCCGCGGGGTAGCCGTTTGCCTCGGCGGCCCGCATAAAGGCGGCGCGAGTGAAGCTCTCGGTCTTTTCACGTTCGACGCCTTCGAGTTTGGCGCCAATTGCAATCGGAGCGCAGTCCCCTATCGTGGTATTCTCAAGCATTATTATGTCCCGGCAGGAGACGCTTATCATTGCCCCCGCCGATATCGCCTCGGTGGTTATATAGGCAACCGTCTTGGCCTTTTTGCCTACCTCAAGTATGAAGTACTTGGATATATCGTCGCCTGACTGAAGCAGCCCGCCGTACGTCTGTATTTCATAGATTAGGTATTCGGCCCCCTCGTTAAGGGCAAGTTCAGTCCTGCGGCGGATGGATTTGTAAAGCCCGTCGTCAATCATCCCCTTGCAGACAATCACAGCCGCCTTTGAAGTGCGTAAATCCTGCTCAGGTATATTCGGCTCGCCCCAAAGCTGTATCAAAGTGTCGTTTGGCTCGACCGCCCAAACCGCCGAGAAAAACAACACGCACATTAAAACAACCGCAACTCTGCAGAGTGAATTCTTCATATCGAAAGATTCTACCTCTTAATCCCCAACTTGACAACATTTTCTTAGCGCCGATTTAGCCGTTTGGGGAAATTTTCTTCGCCTCAATCCCGTCCCACTGCAGCCCCCCTATTACCGCCTGCGCGATGTTGGTCAGATGGTCGCCGATCTTTTCGACGTTGTCGACCAGGTCAATGAATATCAGGCCCGTTTCCGGCGCGCATATGCCCGACGTCATGCGCTGAACATGACTTCGCCGAAAATCCATCTGCATCCTGTTGAGGTTATTTTCGTTGACAAGGGCCGATTTGGCTACCTCAATATCATTTTTCTCCAGAGCCGTAGAGATATAATCGAACATCTGATTTACTTCTTTTATCAACTGAGCGACTTCGTCCTGAGCAGGGTCACTAAAAGACAGTTTTTGGCCGATTTTACGCTCAGCAATTTCAGCAATGTTGACAGCATGGTCACCGACACGTTCGAGGTCATTGACCGTGTGCAAAAGCACCGGCAGTTCTACCGACAACTCATCAGAGAGCTCTTTTCTTGAAAGTGCGGCAATATATGACGTAATTTCATACTGATATTCGTCGATAAGGTCTTCTGTTTGTCTGGTGAGACTAAGTTTTTGTCTGTCGTCCTCTATAAGTCCTTCAGCAGCCTGGTTTACGGCGCCTTTTGCTGTTTTGACCATTCTAACAATTTCGCGCTTCGCCTGCTCAACTGCGATGACAGGCGTATCGAGCAGACGCTCATCTAAGACGACCGGGCGGACTTTAATGTCGGTTGGTCTTTCTCTAACCATAAACGTAACTATCCTCTCTAGCACGCCCGTCATCGGCAGGAAAATTGCCGAGTCGAGTAGTTTAATGGTTGTATGAGAAACCGCGATGGAGGCCGCAATTGTTGTAGGCCCAAATTCCCAAGGAGCGATTATATGAACCAGTTTGGCGAGCCAGCCGATTAGCCAAAACCAGATACATGCCCCGAGAACATTGAACATTGTATGTGACCAGGCAGCTCTGCGAGCGTGTAGATTGGTCCGAAGTGAGGCAAGCTGCGCGGTAATCGTCGTGCCGATATTATCCCCAAGTATGAAGGGTATTACCACCAGCAAAACCCGAGGCCAGTCGTTCCCGAACGCTCCGGTTGCCGCCAATACCTGCACCATCGCGATTGAAGCGGAACTGCTCTGCAGCATCATTGTTATAGCTGTCCCGGCCAAAACCGCCAAAAGCGGATAGTCTGCAAACCATATCAGCACCTCCTGGACCTTTTGGCTTTCCTTTAAGGGACTGAACGCATCTTTCATGAAACCTATCCCAATAAAGAGAATGCCGAAACCAAGAAGAATTTGCCCGGTGTCTTTGACAGCCTGTCTCCTGCCAAAAACTTCAAGGCCGAAGCCGATGGCAACTGCAGGAAGTGCGTAAGCAGTTATCTTAAATGCCTCAAGGCCTGATATTGAAACCAGCCAGGCGGTCGCTGTCGTGCCCACGTTCGTCCCGATAATCACCGGTATAGCCTGTTTGAGTGTAAGCAGGCCCGCATTTATGAAACCAATGACCATAACCGTGGTTGCCGAGCTTGATTGAATCAAGGCTGTCACGCCCGCTCCAACAAGAAAGCCGATAAGGCGTTTTCTCGTCATAGATTTGAGGATGTTTTTGAGCCTTTGGCCGGCGACCTTCTTGAGGCCATCGGACATCTGGGTCATACCGTATAAAAAGAGTCCCAGCCCCCCTACCGTGCCGAAAATCATCTCTCTTACCATCTCGCCGCCGTTAATCAAAAGCAACTAAAAAACTCAAACAATGCAGTCGTGCGGTAGTTGTACCTGTTTACACCCGCTCCGTCAAGCTCGTGGTAAATAATTGCAGCGTCGGACACTTCCAGAGCTTTGCAGCCGGAAGCCTCCTTTCACTCCACAAGAATGGATAATCGGTAAAGATGAAAAATTGGGCAGTAAGAATACAGGCCTCGCGCTAAATCAATGACCGTGCACACCGTTCCATTGCAGGCCCCCTATCACGGCCTGTGCGATATTGGTCAGATGGTCGCCGATCTTTTCGACGTTGTCGACCAAGTCGATAAATATCAGCCCCGCCTCCGGCGAGCAGACCCCGTCGCTCATTCGCTGAACATGACTGCGGCGAAAATCCATCTGCATCTGGTTGAGGTGTTCCTCGTTGGCAAGAGCCGATTTGGCTGCCTCAACGTCATTTTTTTCGAGAGCCGTTGAAATATAATCAAACATCTCATTGGCTTCCCTCTTCAATTGGGCACCCTCTGTTTGCGCAGAATCGCTGAAAGACAATTTCTGTTCTATTTTACGATCGGCGATTTCAGCAATATTCATAGCGTGGTCGCCCACACGCTCAAGGTCATTGACCGTGTGCAAAAGCACCGGCAGTTCTACCGACAACTCATCCGAAATTTCTCTTCTCGAAAGGGCAGCAAGGTAGGATGTGATTTCATACTGGAAATTATCGACCGCGTCTTCTGTTTTTTTCGTCAATTCCAGTTTTTTTCTGTCATCTTCATCAAGGCCTTCGATAGCTTGGTTTACGGCTTCTTTTGCAACTTGCGCCATCCGGACGATTTCGCGCCTTACTTGGTCTATCGCGATTTCCGGCGTCTCAAGTAGGTGCATTTCCAGCACGACCGGTTTTGCAATCGCATCCTCGGTTCTCGGAGGGATGATTTTGACTACTACTGCTTCAAGCCATTTAATAAGCGGCAGGAACACAAGCGTGTTGAATACATTAAATGCACTGTGGGCAACGGCTATGTGGACCATAATTGTACCGTGTGACAATTTAAACGGCGTAATCCATTCGACAACATCGCCGAAAACCCCCGCCCAGACCAGAGGGAACATATAAAGCACCCCAAAAATATTGAATAACGTATGGCCCATAGCTGTCCGGCGTGCGGCTACGGAGGTGCGAATTGATGCAATCTGGGCGGTAATTGTCGTTCCTATGTTATCACCGAGTATGAACGGTATCGCAACCCGCAGTGCCGCTGACCAATCGCCGCCGAATGCCCCGTTAAATGCAAGTATTTGCACCATTGCTATGGTAGCCGAACTGCTCTGCAGCAACATCGTAACCACGGTCCCCGCCAATACCGCCAGATACGGCCGCTGGCCCATCCATATCAAAGCCTGTTGGACGTTTTGACTGTCCTGCAGTGGGCTAAAGCCGCTTTTCATAAAATCTATGCCGGTGAACAGGATGCCAAAGCCAAGCAACACTTGGCCGATGTTGCGCATTTTCTGGGTCCGGCCAAGCACGCGCAGCAGAAATCCTACGCCAATGGCGGGCAGCGAGTACGTCGTAATCTTAAAAGCAGCCAAACCTGAAACCAGCCATGCGGTAAAGGTTGTTCCCACGTTTGCCCCAAGTACTACGCACAAGGCCTGTCGCAGAGTCAGCAGGCCCGCATTGACGAAACCCACCGTCATGACTGTTGTCGCTGAGCTGGATTGTATTAGACATGTAGTAAGTGCACCAACCAACATGGCCACCACTCGATGTCTGGTAAGTGCCGAAAGCAGATTGCGAATTCTCTGGCCCGCGGCCTTTTTAAGACCCCCCGACCGCAATTCCATACCGAAAAGGAACAGGCCCAGCCCCCCTACCGCTCCGAAAATCATGTCCTTGACCATGTCGATTCCTTAAAGAACACGCGAAAACCGCTGGTTCGCCTTTGCGCGGCAGTTTTAGCCTGTTTAGTCTGAGTGGTCAAGGGAAAAACAAATGCCGTCAGGACAATAGTCGATTTTGTGGAGCTATATTTGGTGATTGCAAGCTCGACATGCGATTTTGGTATCAAATTTCGGCTATGCGAGCTCGCACAGGATTTTTACCCCCTGCTCGATTTTTTCGTCACTGGTTGCGTAGCTTATCCTAAAATGCGTGTCTTTTTCACTGAACACGTTACCCGGTATAATAAGTACGCCCTTTTCGATTGCCTTTTCGACAAATTCGGTAGCCGCCCCCCCTGCTGGTACCTTAACGAACGCATAGAACGCTCCGGCCGGCTTGATTAGCTCAAATTTATCCTTCAGCCCCTCATAAACAAGGTCTCTCTTTCTCCGGTATGCGGTGACAAAATCGCTGACATCGTAATCCAGTGCGGCAATTGCGGCCTTTTGGAAGGGTGTAGGGGCACAGACGAAGGTATATTGCTGTATTTTGGTCATTTCTTCGATAACATCGTGGAGGGATT
>CP070830.1:137852-142059 GCA_020344865.1 Planctomycetota bacterium | reverse complement strand
CAGGGTTATTGTTTTATTAGATGAGGAGGTTACCGCTGTGTTTGGGAACTTTCTGACCAATTCGGTTGCTTTATCGAGGTCATCAATGACGGAGATGACAATTTTTCTTGATTCGGCGATTTTTTTCTGGATGTTGTCGACATCTCCGCAGAGGACGATTTTGCCGAGGTCCATGATAGCGATGTGTGAGCAAAAGCCCGAAAGTTCGGTAAGTATGTGCGAAGAGATGATTATTGTTTTTCCATTATCGGCGAGTTTCTTAAGCACGTCGCGGAGCTGTATTCTGGCCTGCGGGTCCAGGCCGGAGGCCGGTTCATCAAGAAGAAACACATCGGGCTCGTGTACGAGTAGCGCGCAGACACCCATGCGCTGCACCATGCCTCGCGATAGGTTGCGGTTAAAGGTTTTTCGTTTGTCCTGCAGGTTGCCGTAATCGAGGGCCTGGTCTATTTTTTCACCGATTGACTCGGACGGCATTTTGTATGCCCTTGCAAAGAAGTGCAGGCATTCTTCGGTGGTCAGGTCGCTGTAAAGGTTGAAAAAGTCGGGCATAAAACCGATGTGTTTTCTGATGCTCAAATAATCTTTTGTCAGATTGTATCCGAGTATTTCGGCGTTGCCGCTGGTGGGCCTTAGAAGCGTGGCAAGCGTTCTTAGAAGAGTGGTTTTTCCGGCGCCGTTGGGGCCGATGAGGCCGAGTACCTGGCCCTGCTCCAGGGAGAAATTCACGTCTTTGACCGCTATGACAGGGCCGAATTCTTTTCTGAGATTGAAAGTCTCTACGGTTTTCATTTTAGCCGCATGACAGTCTACCGCAATATTTGATGGATTTTAAGGTAATTTTTTAGATATTTGCAAAATAAAAATATTTTTTTAGAAGGGCGGTTACTGTTCAGTCTTCGGTGATTTCGTTTTTTATTTTTTTTAGGAGGTTTATTGCGTCGATGGGGGTCAGGTTATCGACGTCAGTAGAGGTTAGCTTGTCGAGGACGGATTTATGTTTTTCGACGAAGAGTATGTCGAGCGGTGGTTTTTTAGTCTTGTGTTTAGCGAGGTGTCGGCCGGAGGCCTCTTTCTGGAAGGTGGCCTCTAATTCTTCCAAGATTTCCTTCGAGCGGTCGACAATTGTTTTCGGTATTCCGGCTAATTTTGCGACGTGGATGCCGTAGGATTTATCCGTTCCGCCGGGCAGGATTTTGTGCAGGAAGACGACTTCGTCCATCCATTCGCGGACGGCGACGTTGCAGTTCTTTATATTAGTGAACAGCTCGGCCAGTTCGGTCAGCTCGTGGTAGTGGGTCGCGAAGAGGGTGCGGCATTTTATTTTGTTTGCGATGTGCTCGGTTACCGCCCAGGCGAGCGAGAGGCCGTCGTAGGTGCTTGTGCCGCGCCCGACCTCGTCGAGAACAACGAGCGATTTGGCGGAGGCGTTGTTGATGATGTTGGCGGTCTCGGTCATTTCGACCATAAATGTTGACTGGCCACGGACGAGCTCGTCGGATGCGCCGACGCGCGTGAAGATTCTGTCGACGAGGCCGATTTGTGCGGACCTGGCGGGGACAAATGAGCCGGTCTGGGCCATCAGGATCAGCAGTGCGACCTGTCTTATATACGTGCTCTTGCCGGACATATTGGGGCCGGTAAGGACGACGATGTCACCGGAGCCATCACCCAGCTCGATATCGTTGGGTACGAATTCGGAGCCGAGCGTTTCGGCGAGGACGGGGTGCTTGCCATCGGTGATGATTAATTCTGCACCGGCGGTTACCTTGGGGCGTATGTAATGGCGCCGCTTGGCGGTATAGGCGAGGGACGTCAGGCAGTCGCACTGGGCGACTGTGTCGGCAAGATTCTGCAGGCGGTTCGTATATTGGGCTGTGTGGCGGCGGAGGTCTTCGAAGAGTTTTAGCTCCAGTTCGAGGGCCTTTTCCTCCGCGCCGAGTGCGCGGGTCTCGTAATTTTTGAGTTCGTCGGTGATGTAGCGTTCGGCGTTCTTTATGGTCTGTTTTCGGTGGTAGTTCTGCGGGACCTTGTCGGCAGCCGAGCGCGAGACCTCGATGTAGTAGCCGAAGACCTTGTTGTAGCCGATTTTCAGATTGGCGATGCCGGTCTGTTCGATTTGTTGTTTTTGATAGTTCTGCAGCCAGGTCCGGCCGTCCTTTGAGATTGAGCGGAGCCGGTCGAGCTCTTCATTGAAGCCTTCGCGTATCACCCCGCCGTCGCGGAGGTGCGGGGGACAGTTGGGCTCTATTGCCGATTCGAGCAGCTCGGCGAGTTCATCCATGCTGTCGCAGCGGTCAGCTAAGTGGCCGGCCAGCTTGGATTCAAGCTGCTTTATGGCCTCGCGAAGGTTTGGAATTCGGCGCAGAGTCGCGGCCAGGGCGACGAGGTCGCGTGGCGTCGCGCGGAGCGTGCTGATTCGCGCGGCGATTCTCTCGGTGTCGGCGATGTCCGCCAGCAGCTTTCGGATTGCGGAGAGTCTGGCTTGAGACTGAGTCAATTCCTCGATAAGGTCCTGGCGCAATTCGATTGCGGCGAGGTCGCAGAGAGGTGCGCAGAGCCAGTTTCTAAACATCCTTCCGCCGGGGCCGGTGAGCGTCTCATCGAGGCAGTCGAGCAGCGAGCCATATCTGGATTCGGTTCGGATTGTCCGGAGGATTTCGAGACTGGCGAGCGAGGTCTGGTCGATTTGCAGGTAGTTTTTGCGGACGATTTTTTTGATTGAGGCGATATGGCTGAGGGTGGTCTTCTGGGTTTCGTTCAGATACTCGAGGATTGCACCTGCCGCGGGGACAAGGCCGCCGTCGCTGTCTTTTATTCCGAATCCTTCGAGCGTCGCGGTCCCGAAGTGCTTCAACAGGCGCTGCCTGCTCTGGTACGGGTCGAAGTACCACGCGGGCCGCTGCGTTATGGTCGCGCCGGTCAGCTGCGTGATATCTTTGGCGAGCTTTCTTGTTTCGGCGTCAAAAAGTTCGCCGCGTGTGTCGGGCAGCAGGCACTCTGCCGGTGCGAGTCTGAGCAGCTCATCCAAGAGTTTATCCTCCGGCAGCTGCTGTGCGAAGAAATGGCCCGTCGAGATATCGACCCAGCTTATGCCGGCCGTCTTTGTTTTATTGAGACTCACCGCGGCCAAGAAGTTGTCCTTTTTCTCCTCGAGAAGGATATCGTCGGTGAGCGTGCCCGGCGTGACGATTCGGACGACGTCCCGCTTTACGACGCCCTTGGCGGTCTTCGGGTCCTCGACCTGCTCGCAGACGGCGACCTTATGGCCGGCCTGGAGCATCTTTTTCAAATAGCCATCGACGGCGTGGTACGGCACGCCCGCCAAGGGGATGGGGTTGGCGCCTTTGGACCGGCTGGTCAGGGCCAAGCCGCAGACCCGCGAGCATATTTTGGCGTCCTCGTAGAAGGTCTCGTAGAAATCGCCCATCCGGAAAAACAGGATGCAGTCGGGGTGCTTCTGCTTGAAGCGGTGGAACTGCTTCATTGCAGGGGTCAGCTTGGCGCTCTCCGTAGTCATAGAGGCAGATTATACACACAATTCACCATTTAGCAACCTGGTTATGACCGACGTGGCCGAGGTTTTGGATTTTGCGTTTTTTAGTTTTTGCAGGAGGTCCTGCTGGCGGTCGGTGAAGCATATGGCAGCGTGCAGGTCGAGTTTTTGTGTGGCGGTAAGCAGTTGAATTTTATTTATGAGCGTATCGATATTGGTCTGCAGTTTCGCGCTTATAAGGACGGTGTCCGCGAGCGCGGGCGGCAGTTTTTTAGCGTCGAGTCCGGCGGGCAGGTCGGATTTATTCAGGATGGTTAAGATTTTTTTGGCGGCGAATTTATCGAGCAGTTTACCGTCGAGCTGGTCGGCGGATTGATTGTTGTCGAGGACGAGCAGGATAAGGTCGGCGGACTGGAGGATTTCGATGCTCTTTTGTTGTGCGGCCTTGTCGACGGCTGTTGCCGTGAGGATTTCGCCCAGGCCGGCGGTGTCGATTAGCTCTGCGGCGAGTGAGCCGATTCGGCACTGGGCGGAGACCCAGTCGCGGGTCGTCCCTTTAATGTCGGTGACGATGGCCTTCTGCGTGCCGCACAGGCAGTTGAGCAGCGTGCTCTTCCCGGAGTTGGGAGGGCCGGCGATTACGATTTTGCAGCCGGTGATGAGCAGTCTTGCGGTTTGGCTGTTCTCGAGTATCTCGGCGACTTGGGCTTT
>CP070830.1:134550-137752 GCA_020344865.1 Planctomycetota bacterium | reverse complement strand
ACCTGGCGGAAGAAGGAAAGTTTCCGGAAGACCTATACTGGAGCTTTACAACCGACAAGGGTACTTCCTTTAAGGAATACAGCTGGGTGTTGAATCCTGACATTGCCGGGGACTATCCCGGACAAAAGGCAGTAACGACGTGGGACTTCCTTGCGAAGGGTGAACCCGAGCAGAGCGAAGCACAACTTCGAATGACCCCCGACGGGTCGCGCCTATACTCATGCTGGCTCGAAGAAAGCGACGAAGGCAGTGATATAATGTTCAGAAGGATTTGCAACAAATAAGTAACAACCGCCGGCAGAAACCGCAGAAGGTCCGCAGCAAAGAAGGGGCCGGCTGAAGGGTTCGGCGGCAGGTGAAGGAATGATGGTTTGGTACTAAACAACACGAGACGAATTGGACTAATGATAAGAGTAATCGGAGCGGCGCTGCTGGTACTGCTTCTCGGCAGCGCCGCTTACGGGCAGCTGACGCTCAAGGACATAGAAAAGCTACGAAAAAAAGGCGAGGTGAAAGGGTGGACCTTTACGGTGGGTCTTAACCCTGCGACGCAATATTCGCTTGATGAGCTGTGCGGTCAACTGCCAGAGAAAAATGAAGACAAGAAGCCTAGGACATCCTTGGATGAGTGGGGAATTATGGCCGGCTTTGTAAGCGCCGAATCTCTGCCGAGCGCCTTTGACTGGCGGGCACTGGGCGGGTGCACACCGATAAAAAACCAGCAGAACTGTGCCTCCTGCTGGGCGTTCAGTGCTGTCGGCGCTTTCGAGTCGGCCATTGTTATCTACGACGGCGTTGTTGAAGACCTCTCAGAACAGTGGCTGATTAGCTGTACCGACGCGGGCAACTGCGGGGGCGGCTACTACAGCAAGGCGCTTAACTACTTTGCGGGGTGGGCGAGTGACGATTGCGGTGACGTGGGGGCTGTTCTGGAGTCGGACTTCGGCTATACAGCCCGCAACTCAGCGTGCGGGTGTCCCTATGACCACTACTACATGCTGATGTCATGGTATTACACCGGTGACGATGTCGCCTCGATTAAAGAGGCTATTTACAACTACGGGCCCGTCTGCACGAGCGTTTATGTCAACACGGCCTTCCAGGCATATACCGGCGGGATATTCAATGCATGCCAGGACAAAGAAACCAATCATGCGGTGGTGCTGGTCGGGTGGAACGACAGCCAAGGTACGAACGGCGTCTGGATTGTGCGTAATTCGTGGGGTCCGGAGTGGGGCGAAGAAGGATACATGCGAATCGAATACGGGTGCTCACGAATTCAACGGGCCACCGCCTACGTGAACTACGGGGTCGAAAGTGATTTTATGGTTTATCCGTTAAATGATTTTCAAGTTTTGTGGGCGACAGGCGACCCGGCAAGCAATTTAGGCACGACTTACACAATCAGGAATTACAGCGACGAGGCAATTAACTGGACGGCGACGAAGACGCAGGACTGGCTGGACGTTGCGCCGACGGCGGGGAGTCTGGACGCCAGGGCTTACGCGGAAGTTCAGGTTTCCGCCGACGCCAACGACCTTGAGACCGGCATTTTTACGGACACGGTGACCTTTACCGATACGACGCACAACATTGTTAAGAAGCGCGAAGTCAAAATCCTGGTCAATTACGAATGTCCCTCTGACGCCGACCTGAACGGCGACAGCCACGTGAACCTCGCAGATTTTGCGAAGCTGGCGAGCTACTGGTATCAGAGCTGTACGGAACCGGAATGGTGTCAAGGCGGCGACCTGGACTGCAGCGGAGTAATAAATGCAGATGACCTTCATCGATTTTGCCACGAGTGGCTTTGGTAGGCAAATGCATTAGAATCATTTCAAGGCGGGGGCGAAGGGGATTGTTAGCTGTCGCTTTTAGGAGTCTGAGCCGAGGAGTTTGTCGAGGTGGGATGCACTTCCGGCGAGGAGGGTGAGTTTTTGGTTTTTCGGTTTATCGCAGGGGGGGCTTTCGTAGTAATCAGTCAGTACGCGGGCGTACGGGAGCGCGCGTCCGGAACAACATAGATAGAATTCGTTCGATGAGTGGGTTGTGAAGAGGGCCATGTGGCGGATTTGTCTCATTTTTGCTGAAAAGGTACAGATGGATGCGTTAAGTAGAAGCATCGCCTATAGAAGGCATATAAAAAAACAGGAGGGCCGACGGCCGGCCCTCCTTCCGAGCATTGCCGAGGATTAGACGGACCTTGGTGGAACTTCGTAAAAGAACCGAAGTCGCCTGACAATGCCGGTACTTTACCTGCGGAACCTGACTGACAAACTCAAAGACAGAATTAGTTTGAGCCGTGTCATAGTGGTTCTGTTATTTAAAGAAGTCCTTTTTGGCGTAAGGATACCCGTGGGTCATATTCGCAGGCTCTTAAACGCATCGGCAATCAGTTTTCCAGGGGCTTTTTTCGGACGGGGTTTCCATTGTCAAATCGCGTGCCGAAGCGCTGCATAATTACATTGCTAAGGAAAGTAAAGCTGTCAATGTTCCTGCGCCACATGCGTTTAGGGTTCTGAACGAGACGGTGTGCCCATTCAAGTCCGAGCCTTCGAATCCACTTAGGCGCCCATTTGACGTTTCCAGAATGGAAATCGAAGGCAGCACCCACGCCGATCATTGCGGCGGCGTTTACCCTGCCCAAGTGGTCGGCCATCCACTTTTCCTGCTTGGGCGCCCCCAGACCGACCCAGAGAATATCCGGTTTAGTTGAATTTATCTTGTCCGTAATGATTCTATCTTCCTCGTGCGACAACTGTTTGAAAAGCGGAGAATATGTCCCTGCGATCCGGAGGCCTGCGTACCTGGTTGAAAGGTTGGCGGCGAGTTTGTCCGCGACGCCCTCTTTGCCGCCGTAGAAGAAGTGCCGCAGGCCTTTTTCTCTGCCCCAATCGCAGATTTTGAGCATAAGTTTCGGCCCCGTGACACGGCCGTGGTGTTGGTAGCCGAGGATAGTAGATGCCCAGATAATACCGGTACCGTCGGGCAGTACGAGGCCTGCCCTTCTTATTGCGTCGGACATTTCCGGGGTCCTCCTGCAAAGCAGGGCGCTGTGTGGATTCACCATTGCAACGAGCTTACATTCGCCGGATTCTTTCCCGTTTACAATTTGTTCGAAGGCGTTTCTATAATCCACCAGGTCGAAATGAATGCCGAGGATTTCTGAGTTCATGGTTACTGCCTTTAAATCTGCGAATGT
>CP070830.1:129570-134450 GCA_020344865.1 Planctomycetota bacterium | reverse complement strand
CTCGACAAGGAGGGCAACAAGCAGCCGAATTTTGTCGAAGGAGAATTGATAAGCGCAGATTTTGTGGTGTTAGCGGAGGGATGTGACGGTCTTGTAACAGAAAAATTCATAGAAGAGGCGGGCCTGCAGAGGCAGAGACCACAGCTATATTCGGTGGGGGTCAAAGAGCTTATAAAAGTAAGCACCGAGCAATATAATAAATTTACATCGGGTCGTGTTGTTCACGCCATGGGCTATCCTATCTGGATGCCGGTTTTCGGGCCGGGGATGTTCGGCGGCGGGATTGTATATGCCGGAGTCCAAGAACACCTGTCTGTGGGGACGATTGTCGGTGCGGACTGGAAATACTACGATTTCAACCCGCAGGATGCGCTTACGAGATTCAAGGAACACAAGTTCGTTAAGCAGTTCATCGACGGAGGGACGGTCGTAGAAGCCGGCGCAAAGATGATACCTGAAGGCGGGTATTACGCAATTCCAAGAGACCCTGATACAGGCACGATAGGCAAGGGCAATGTAATGATACTCGGCGACGCTGCCGGTTTTGTTAATATGCTCAAAATCAAAGGGCTGCATAATGCAATCGATTCAGGCATACAGGCGGCAAAGGCCATCGCCACAAACATTGACGAGCCGCACAAGGCGGCGGTGACATACACCGAACTGATTGAAAAGTCGAATGTGGCGAAAGAAATGCTGTCGGCGAGGAACTTCAGGCAGACGGTCGCGAAGTTCGGGCCTTTACAGGGGATGCCGCTGTCAATTCTGGGCGGGCTGCTGCCGAAATTCAGGGTTGAAAAGGATTACGAGGCGATGACGTACGCTCGGTACAGGTTCAGGCCGAATCGCGAGTTCGACAAAGATACATTCACGGCAGTTGCGGCGACCGAGCACCGCGAGGAACAGCCGTCGCACTTGACGATTGTGGACTCCAATATCTGCGAAACTGAATGCACACCCCGATTCACCAGTCCTTGCATTACGTTCTGTCCGGCCGGAGTATACGAGACGATTCACGATGAGGTAAAGCCGGCCAATCCATCCAATTGCCTACACTGCAAGACCTGCCAGAGAAAATGTCCGTTTGATAATATCAGATGGACGGTTCCTGAAGGCGGTGGAGGGCCCCGCTATAAGCGGATGTAAAAATTCACATGCTCTTATAAACGAAGATGACGGCCCTGCAACGCAGCAATTATCTTCTGCGGCAGTATGATGTAATTACCTTGCAATCTCCGCTAATACCAATTCAACGACCTTAGGCACTAATGCTGCAATTTCCTCCGAAAGCTCCAAGCCAGGGTCTATATTTTTAGGCTTTATACCAAAAACGACGACATCACGGGGCTCACAGCCGAGTTGGCGGGTCATTATCAGCGTCTCAGCAATCCCGAGCTCGTGTAGTGACGTGGTCGGCTGGTCCGGCCGCCGTAGCAGGTCTTCAGCGGTGAATCGGACAATGGCCCCGGGCTCAGAATCGGACTGCATCGCGTCGATAATAATTACCTTGCGTCTCTCGGCGAGCACATCCAATAAATCAGCACCGGCCGTTCCACCGTCAACCAGCTCCACATTTTCAGGCAGGGACATATCCCGCATCCGTTCTATCACACGTACACCCACACCCTCGTCACGGAGCAGAATATTACCTATGCCCAAAACGAGTATTGGGCATCGACCATCAGAGGCATCCATATCGTTGTATCTCCGGGCCGGCGTTTAAATGCTCGGGCGCGTATATACTACCATCTCCGGCTCGGTTTTTCCCGGCCTGACCATATGTACCGAGCAGGCAAGACACGGGTCGAAAGAGTGAACCACTCTTAATATCTCAACAGGCTGGCCAATATCCGTTACCGGCGTACCTACCAGCGCCTGCTCAATCGGACCCATCTGTTCAAGGTCGTCTTTCGGGGAGGCGTTCCAGTTAGTCGGCGTAATCACCTGGTACCTGTCAATTCTGTGGTTGCTTATATCAATCCAGTGTCCAAGCGCCCCTCGCGGTGCTTCCGTCAAGCCGATACCAGAAGCGGTCTTGGGAATGTCACTCTCCACATATGCCGGCGCATTCACATCCAGTTCATCCAGCCAGCCTTCCATCGCGTCAACAACGAGTTTCGCTTCTAACGCCCTTGCTGCGTGACGTCCGAGGACTGAGAACAGGACGCTGATATCGGGATTAGCACCAAGCACACTTTCAATTAAACCGATTGTTGTGGGATCATTAGATAGGTAATTAACAGCCATCCTTGCTAAAGGCCCGACCTCGTGTACTATGTTGTTATACCGCGGCGCCTTCAGCCAGGAATAAGCATTTTCTTTATTCAACTGCGGCTGTGTAACACCATCAGCAGGATTAAGGCCGGAGCCGGCGTCGTCGTACCTGGAATACTTTAGATATTCCATTATCTTTTCCGGGTCAACTTCTGCCGCGTCGCCGTCGGTGTAGCGTCCTCTATACAATAATTTATTCTCGTCGGAGTTATCCATATCGAACACGCCATAAGCCAACAGGTTCCCACAGCCCACGCCGATGCTGAAATAAGCTGGAAACGCCCCTGCTACGGTCAATACGTCGGGAATGTAGGTCTCGTCAATGAACGTACGCTGCTCAGCCAGCAATTCCCTGAAGTTATCTATCTTGTCCTGCGCAACTACTTCCGTACAGCCGCCCGGAACAAAACTCGGGGCACACGGAAGCTTCCCGCCGAAGATAGCCGCCATCTGGTGCGCCTTTCTGCGAATCGCAAGCGCCTGAACATAGTGGCCCACAAGCGCTGATGCCGTACTACCGGCCACCATATCGCCGGTGACATATCGCGGCACCCATGGGGCTATATCAATTACACCCGAGGTATTTATGAAATCCAGCGCGGCCAAATGGTAAAAATGAAGCACATGCGACATAAGAAAATTGGCGCCAAGGACAAGGTTCCTCAGGATTCTGCCGTTCGCCGGGACATCCGCACCGAGAGCCGATTCAAGATTTAAACAACTTGCCATTCCGTGCGATATGGGGCATACTCCGCATATTCTCTGGGTATAGTGCGGCGCATCAAGCGGGTCGCGACCTTTGAGTATCATCTCGAAGCCACGGAACATCGTGCCCGAACTCCTCGCGTCCACCACCTGCTGCTCGCCGTCAACATCATCGACCGTCGCTTTAATAGCAAGGTGCCCCTCAATACGGGTCAACGGGTCAATTTTTATAATACTTGCCATATTATTTATCTCCTGATTTAAGTTTCAAATCACAGATCAAACTTTGCCGTTTCGGTTATGTTGTTTGTCACCCGTTCTGCCCCCCAAGTTGTAGAACGGGCTCATCCCGTCCGGGAAATCCGGTTCCGTACAACCCTGACAGGGGTTCCGAGAGCCTACGCACCAGTTCACTCCCATCTCGCTCTGGGCGGCGGAGTTCCACTGCCTGATTGGACAATCAGCATGGGTCTGCTGACCCCTGCAGCCAAGTCCGGCAAGACAACCGGCCTCGCCAAGAGTCCTTGCGGTACGACCGAATGCACGGTTCGGACACTTGTCGTGTACACAACTGCCATAGAAATCTTTTGGCCTGCCATACTCATCCAATTCCGGCATCTCACCCTCGCCAGCCAACACGGCCAATAACGCCGCTACAGTTCCAACAATCCAGTCCGGATGAGCGGGACAACCCGGGATATTAATAACGGTCGCCTCCAATCCCAGATATGCCAGGGTGTCATCCACACCCATCGCCTCGGTCGGATTGGGCTCGCCCGCAGACATTCCGCCGTAGCATGCACATGTTCCTATGGCTAAAATGGCAATCGCATTCGGCGCGAAAGTCTGGACAGCCTGCTGCATAGTCACCGGGTTGCCGCCTTCATCTTCCCACACGTGACAATAGTGGCCGTTTTCGCCCAGGGGGACAGCACCTTCTATCACAAGCACGTAGCCGCCGGCATCGCGGGCATCCTCAGCCGCCTCTACCGCCATCTCACCTGCTGCCGCCATAACCGTGGGATGATACTTAACATCAAGTTTATTAATCAGCAGGTCATCGATAGTTGTGTAATAAACGCTGTTCAGCAGCGATACCGAACAACCGGTGCAGCCCTGACCCTGAAGCCAGATGACCGGCGGCGCCCCTCCCCCGCCAGCCATTGCCTGCTGCAACTGCATCAGGCCCGACGCCTTCAGCGTCAAGGCACCGGTTATTGCCGCAGATGCCTTTAAGAAATCACGACGAGTAATCTTCATTCTTAGCTCCTTTCAACAATATCTTCGTTAACACATTCGTTAAAAATCCATCACTCGTATTCATCTACCGGGAACCACCAATCTGACCTAAAGGGTTACAGAAGGGTCTCCAGCTCATAATAAGAACTCCTTAACTGTTAAGGTGTGCCAACCCATCGCGCCAAGACTCAGGCTGACTCTCTTGCGACAGTTCGCAACGGGCAAATCCTCCTTCCGGGCCGCAAAGCTGCAGCCGGCGTGAAAAACTCCACCTGATTTCCCTCTGTATTAACTAATCACCCTCTTTTTATCTTTTACCCTTTCCTCCTTTGCTTAACTACGCTGCTTTCATCCGCTTCTCTTTATAAACCCTAAATGTCTTATTAAAAAAAAACGGATTAATATGAACTTGCGCAATTCACTCGTTATTTCGAGTAGTATAGTAGGAAATCCAGAAAAGGCAAGGAAATTCCCCTGCCATTTCGGAAAAAATAATAATTGTGCACTTACTCGATTGTTATTTCTATATAAGTCACGGCTATACAGCGGTTTAGGAACCTCGCAATCAATACGGGCCGATTCAAATGAGTTCCAAAGCCCGGCAGTTCTTTCTTAGATTTCCATCAGTCAAAATTAAACCAATCAAAATAAACCGTGCCACT
>CP070830.1:126956-129470 GCA_020344865.1 Planctomycetota bacterium | reverse complement strand
GGTCGGTCCAGCGCAGGCCTCGATATCCCTGCTTGCGTCCAAGTTCGTAGACGAACTCTGCCGCCCGGCCATATTGGCCTTCGTCAATCATTCGGCGTACGGTATCGAGATGCGGCGCCATATCTACGACAGGCTGGCTCGGCTCAATAGGCATGAAGAGACGCTCATGTGAGAAGATGATGGTCTCATTAAGGGGGCGACTCATAACCAAGGCGCCGATGGTACCGTTGCCGCTGATTAGGGCGTGCTCCCAGTTCTCGGCCGGTCTGGTGCTGACGAATCCCCGCTCGGGCATCTTGAACTGTGCCCCAGAGGCTGTGGAAAAGATAATCGCTACGCTAACGAATCCAAAGGCTAATATGCGCATCATTATAAAAATCCTAAAAGAATACTTTACGTGAAACTAAAATTTCCGACTACATCAAGAAGAGGGTAATCAGCTCACTTGTTAGCCGGTGAAAGCGAGAACGTGACCGTCTTATCAGATTTCATTTTTAGCCAGATAATCATGTCCCTGCCGGTAGGTGTCTGCTCGTAACCGACACGGAAATCTTTGCCCTGCTCAATCTTTTTACCGTCCAGTTTCAACTCAACGCCGGGCTCATCCCAGTCCTTGACAATAACAGCCGGATTGATAATCCACGAGGTGGTATCTGTGTCGTCATCGTCCTCGCCTTCTTCTTCGATGCGCTGCTCTATCTCTTCGGCTTGCTCCGTGAGCTCTTTCATTTCCTTTTGCAGGTCTTTCATCTCTTTTTGAAGAGCTTCCACCGCTTCCCCGTCACCTTCCTGCCTAGCCTCTGAAATCTCTTCCCGCAGCGCATGAATCCCTGCTCGTATAGAATCTATTTCTTCCTCAATCTCTTCAAGGTCTTCGCGCAATTCCTCTATCTCTTCTTCGTTGTCATCCTCGGCCTCGAGCTCGAATTCCAACGAAACAGGACCGCGGCCTTTACGAGGTACAATGTAAGCTTTCTGAGCTATGTCATATGTGTACACTCTATAATCCGGCTTAAAGCCCTCCATCTGAAGTCTCGGGGCCACCACCCAGGACCAGGCCAGCGGCACAAGCTGCTTTACGGGGTCGGCGGCATTCGTCATGCCATGAAGGTAGACCTGCTCGAGCGTGTTGTCAGTTCTCCTGTAATGCCAAAAGTTCAACATATGGCCGATTGATGAAGAGTAACCTCGTCTTTCAGAATAGCCCCATGTCTGGAACACATGGGGAAGATCATCTTCCGGTAAGTAGGGCTGCACACGGACGCCATAGGGCAAGCCAATCGTAAAAGGCTTGTACTCTGACTTCAAGTTAAGGAGTATAATGCTGGCATCTCTGAATTCCCCAAAACCATCAGGATAGGGTTTGTACGAGATTTTCTTGCTGATGCCTCCCGGGATGACGTCCTCCGAGTGGCTGCCAAGCAGACGGACAAGGGTCAGTGCTTCTATTTCGATATCGTCTGTGGGTTTGTGTCCCGGCAGGCCCCTTACGTTTAATTCCATAAATTCGTGAACGACATTCGGGGGTTCACGGTCGAATCCGAACGGGCGGCTCACCGGCGCGAGCCCTGTGTAAATCTTCATGTGTCGCGTGTGAACGCCATCGGGATAAATGTAGAACCATTCGTCGACCCAATCGCCCTTGCCATAAGGTGACCCGCTTGGAATATCGGGAAACGCGATATCATATAAGTTGTTGGCCAGTGCATATCGTATTCGCACCACAATTCGTGCATCGGATTGATGCTCAATCCATGCTCTGACATAGCGTCCCTCGCGGTCCATCCCCGGTTCGAACGAAGCGGCGCCGCCTGTTCCACCAAAATCCCGGGGGTCATATGTTTCCGCCGCTAAGGTTGAAAACCTGATGCCGTTTTGTGTGACCATGCAATAGTTCCATGGAAGGTCAAACGACATGGACGTGGGCAACAGGTCAAAGAATACCTTAATCGCACCCTTGAACTGACTGCGCTGCAGCTTCACCGGCTGCGTCGGCCCAACCGCCTTGAACTCCCGCGGCTTCGAATCGGTCTTCTGCCCGGCTAAAACAGTACTCAATGAAACCATCGAACAGAAAACCACAAGACCAAAATGTTTTATCAATTGGCTGCTCATTTTCGGCACTCCTTATTTTACAAAAAGCCTATCAATTCCTTCCCGCCGGCAAAAGACTTATCTTTACAGATTTCGCTGAGTCCAAATCTATCCAGACGATAAGGTCGGGTCCGCCCGCCTGCTGCGGCTCATAACCGAAGCGGAAATCTTTGCCCTGCTTTACAGGTTTGCCGTCAATCTTCACCTTAGCTGCGACTTCGCCCCAGCCCCTTACCGCAAAGCAGGGATTTACTGCCGGCGATTCCTTGCTGGCCTGAAGCTCCATTTCAAGTGCCGATGGCTGACCTGCCGACTTGCAGCTCAGCACATACGCACGCTGTTTTATATCATAGCCTTCACTGACGTAACTGCGGCCCTCAAGCACAAGTCTCGGCGCATACTGCCAGTTTCTCGCCAGCT
>CP070830.1:115211-126856 GCA_020344865.1 Planctomycetota bacterium | reverse complement strand
GAACACCTCATTGACAAAATCAAGTATCCCCTTAACCGAACGCCAGTTCGTATTCAGGTCCACCCGTAGGCCTTTTGGTGCACGCTTCGGGTCAATCGATGCAGGCTTCAGATGCTCTAAGAATATCTCCGGCCTGGCCCCCCTGAACGCGTAAATACTCTGTTTTACATCGCCCACGTATAGGTCATTGCCGCCCGCGCTTAGCATATCCAATATCGCCTGCTGAACCGCGTTTATGTCCTGATACTCATCCACAAATATATATCTGTATTTCTCGCGTAGCGCCAGCGCCGTCGCCGACGGTTTCAATTTATCCTCCGAACCCTCCTCGCTCACCAGAAGTTTCAACGCATAGTGCTCCAGGTCCGCAAAATCAAGACAGTTCACCTCCCGCTTCGCCTCGCCGTAAAACTCATCGAATTTCCCGACCAGCTCAACTAACGCCCGCGTCTGTAATCTCACAGCCCCCCCCACCATCTTAAGGTACTCCGGATTCAAAATCGCTAAGCTGCGCAGCTCATCAAATCCATCTACCGCTTTTTTCACCGTCCTTCGTACTAATTCGCCTGCCGCCTCCCCCAGCTCCTTCGGCTTGTTAACTCTCGGCTTCTCGAATCCCCTTATCTCTTCCGCGCACTTCTCCCACTCGCCGGCCTCCAACAACTCAATGCACCGCTCAACAGGCTTCACAAACTTCTCCTCGCATTCATCCACCCAGCCCTCTCCCGCCTTCTCACCCTCGTAAAGCTTCTGCGCATGTTGAAGCTGGCTCTGAATGTATCGTAATCTCTCCGCGATAACCTGCCTCTGTCTCTCAGCAACCTCGCTTGCAAAAGGATTTGCTGCCTCCGCAAGCATCATCGCCCGCTCATACCACTGCCCCCGCCGGACTACACCATCCAGAAAATCACTTACATCTATTATCTTCGAAAGAAACCCATCGTTAGTCCTAAGGTCCCGCCGTCGGAAAAGCTGCTCGAGCCCCTGCACCAAATGACCCTGCTCCCAAGCCCACTCGATTGTCTGCTCCAGCGCCTCCGTCTTCAGCAGTCTCTGTTCGTCGGCGTCTATCACCCTGAACGTCGGGTCAAGCCCCAGCTTGTAAAAATACTCCGTAATAAGCCGCTTGCAGAACGAATGTATCGTACTTATATCCGCCCCCGCTAAAAGCATAAGCTGATACCGAAGGTGCCGGTCTCCGCTCTCTCTGACCGCCGCCTCTAACTGCTCGCCAATCCGCCGCCGCATCTGCTCCGCCGCCGCGTCAGTAAACGTCAATACCAGTACACTCCACACATCCGGACATATATCCTTATCCGATACGATGTCCACACACCGGCCGGAAAGCACCGCCGTCTTGCCCGTACCCGCAGACGCCGTCACCAGAACATCGCTGCCCCGCTGCTCTATCGCCCGCCTCTGCTGCTCAGTCCACTCTATCTTCTTCTCAGCCATCAACCGTCCTTACTCTCTCAAGCACTTCAGATTTCCCCAGCGACTCTAAGAAGTTGTACTCATTTACCTGCCAGTCAAACCGGCACACCGACTTATACTTGCACCACCGACACGGCGAATCTCCACCCAGACGATAAGGCCTGACATCAATCCTCCCCGACACAATCTCCCCCGCCAGTTCAACCATCTTCTTCTCCGTGAATTCAAGAACCGCCTCAAAATCCTCCGGCCGCAGCGCCCCTCGATTCCCGTAGCTTCCATACGGCTGACCGTCCTTCGTAACATAGAAATTATAGAATCTGCTGTCCTTCGACGCCCCCTTATCAAGCCGCTCCCAAAACTCACCGTTAAATATTCCCCTCGCCTTATAGCCAAAACTCTCTGCTGTCTCTGCCAATCCCTCTAAGGTGGTCTTTGTCGCGCTTACCTCGACCGGCATAAAAAACGCCCCCGCCACCTTGTTCACCTTATACTGCCGCTCGGACGCATTGCGCACAGCTAACATATATATGCCAAGCTGCATATCCAGCCCGTAATAAAACTGCGACCACCCAAACCATTTCGTCCTCCGCTTATAATCAAAGACCGTTGCTGCCTTCCCCCCCTCAATCTCCGCAACGTCCACCCTGTCTATCTTACCGCCAAGATACAACACCCGCTTATCTGCAAGCTCTATCCTGTATTCACCAAGCGTCTCCTTTGCATCCTTGACCTGCCCGAACGATACCTCCGACACCTCCGGCCGAAATTCACCCACCCCAACCATCTCCCTTATCGCCAAAACACAATCCTCAAGCACCTCACCCGCCGCGTGAATAATAAACGCGTTATGCGCCGAGTGTCTCAAAAAGTTCGATACGAACGGGTCCTTTTGTATGAACTCCCCCATTTGATTCCGCAGCAGACCCAACAGTTCATCCTCACCGATAGATGCAAAATCTTCTCTTTCCGAATTAAGCCGCTTCAACAAACCGTCCAAAACCCGATGATAAAACAGCCCCACATCCAGCGGCTCGAACTTAAACTCCTCCCGTTCCTCCAATCCCAGTATGTACGTGGCGAAATACTGATACGGACACGCCGCAAACGTCCCCAACCGCGTCGCAGAGCTCCTTATCTCCCGTCCGAAGAGATCTTTCACTATCGCCCCGTTTAACTCCGCGCGATTCTCATAATCCAGCGACGACCGTACCCTTAACCCCAACTCTCCAAGCTGTTCATCTGCTACAACCTCATTTAATAGCGCAGCAAGCTGCTTCCGCCCACTCGCTTCGGCACTAAGACCGTCCCTGCCAAGTTCCCCGCAAAGCAAATCCGCGAGTTCCGCCTCGCTATTTACCTTCCCCGCGTCTATCTGCTCTGCTGACACCGATTCTTCCCTCAGTTCCTCGAACAGACCTTGCAGATTATCTACAAACTGCGAGCGCACAACGCTGCTGCCCTTCTCATCCGCCAACGGATAGCTGACACACAGAAATTCCGATGCCCGCGTAAACGCAATATAAGCTAAGTACTGCCGCTCAATCAGCCTCTCCGCGCACGATGCCGCCAGCCCGAAATCCTTCGACTCACACGCCGCCCGGTCCGCCTCGGTCAATATACTCCCCCAGCTTACCGGCACAGGAAACTGCCTCTGCGTCGCCCCTATCAGAAAAACCGCCTTCAAATCAGGGTGCCTGCTCCGCTCAATCGACCCGACAAGCACCTGGTCCAGCGTCGCCGGAATAAAAGCTAATTCCATCTGGGAAAAAGCCGAACTTATTATCGCCAGCCACTCCCCGCACCCCATCTCCTTTTCGCCGAACACCTCCGCAAGCTCATCAAATATATCCACCAGCCTCTCGTAAAACTGCTGATGCTCGTCGCGGCGCGCGTAATCCCCTTTCTCTGTCGCCTCTTCAATCCAGCTCCCGACTTTCTTTGGAATCCCTAAAGTCTCAAGAAAATCGAAGATAATCCCTGCAAACTTTACCGCGCTAATCCCTTTCCCACCGTCCCCTCCGCCGCCAAGCTTGTCGCGAAGCTCCAACAAAGGCCCACTCACCCTTTTTCGGATTTCGTTTATCCGCCCTTCATCGAAATGCTCTTTATCCTCGCCCGCATAGCACCACTCCTGCCCGCTCACCCAGTCCCGCCCCGTTATGCCGAAGGCCAGACAATAATTTTCCAGCAGGTCAACATCGCATCGCTCCACCGGCACGAGGTCCGTCTTAAGATACGCGAAGATATCGCTGCAGGAAAAACCGCCCGTCACCGCCTGCAGCGCCGAACTGACAAGCGCAACTACCGGATGCTGGTCAAGGGCCTTGCGCTTGTCAATAAAAAACGGTATCCCGTAGTCCTCGAAATGCGCCCTCACATAATGCTGATAATAATCGATGTCCGACGCAATGACTGCAATGTCGCGATACCGATAATTCCTCTCCTTCACCAGCCGCAATATCTCCCTCGCCACGAACTTAACCTCCGCTCGCCCGTTCGCCGTCGACACAATCCGAACGCTATTTCCCACATCAACCTTCTCCGGCTCAGGCTCGAATGACTCGCGCTCAATATGCCCGAGCGCCGGACAGCCTGAGAACCTTACCGCCTCTCCCAAAACTATCGGCTCAGCCAACCTACGTTTACACTTCCTGACTATCTCAACCAATTCAGCATAAGTCTGTTCCGTCGGCCCGAATATGCTCACAGGGTCGATACCTTTGGGATTTGGCTTCGTCAAATCTACCTTCGATGCATCCAGACACAGCGCAATTCTGGCCTCTACCACCACCTTCAATAGCTCGGTTAATACCGCAAGCTGGCTTGTCGTAAAACCTGCAAACCCATCCACCCACAGCCTTGCATCCTTGACAAAATCCGCCTCCGCCACCCGCTGGCAGCTCCGCCCCAATTGAACATCCGGGTCTATGAACTTTCCCTCGATAAACCGCATATATTCGGCAAGAATCACGCCGACATCGCCAAACTTCAACGCGGTTAAATTATTCCGCTCATCCTTCTCCAATTCCTTGACTAACTGCTCGATATCATCCGCCGTCTTGCCGTACTGATGCAGCTCCGAAACCGTCTCTGCCATCCGCTGCCCCAGCCCCGGCCGGTCCGCCGACGAGCCGAAGACCTTCAGCTTGTCCTTCTGCTCGCGCAAAATCCGCTGTATCACCATTTGTCGGCCCAACCGCGAGAGCCTCGGCGCTGCTGTGTTCTTCCCCAACAGCAAAAACTGCAAACGCGAAAACGACAGCACGTGCAGTCTGTGATAACCGCCCACACGCCTGTCCGCCAAAATCGCCCGCTCCGCCTGATACGTCGCCTGCTCCGGCACTAACAAAAGCAGACTCCTCTCATCCCTCGAATCGACAAGCGCATCAACCACCCCCCGTATGCAATAGCTCGTCTTGCCCGCCCCGCTTCTGCCAAGTATAAACTGTACCGACATACACCTACCCTAAAAAATCAGCTAATTGGAGCTTAAACGCGTTTTACCACAAATCCCCCTTTTTTTCAAATCTTTGATATCCGACCGAGCCTTTCTGCCGATAAATAAAATATGACCTCAGACACCAAAAAACAAAAAAAAGGAGATAATCCAATGAGAGCCAAAAGGACCTTGGTGGCTGTAGCGGCCGCCGCAATATCGTGCCTGATTGTAGTCTGGTGTACAACCGCAATCCAGGGCAGCGAGACCTACGAAATCCACCCCCACGTCGCCGTCCCGTACGGCTACACGCCGGCCACCGACACCTACCGCCTCATTGACTTGATTGAGTACCTCACCGACCAGAACCAGCAAATAGCCATCGAACACCTAAGCGCAATAAGCGAACAGCTAAAAGCCCTCGACGAGAAGTTAAGTTCCGTCGACGCAAAATTAACAAGGCTTTCCAGAAGGATGACGCGAATCGAAGAGGCCCTCGACATCCAGCAGCCTCCACCAACAACCGGGCAAAAGTCCGCCGCCGAATCACCGCCAGCCGTCTCTGACTGACCGTATCTAATCTCTCATCCTCTCCGCGCATGACAGGACCGCGCCATCCCTACCGCGCAGGAGACACAGATCGACTCACCAACTGCCGAAAATCACCTTGTTACCGACCCACAGCCCTGATATACTCTTGCCGTTACATAATTAGGAAAGGCCAGTTATGCGAGAAACCAAAAGCTTCCGTCCAATCCTCATCCCAAGCGCCACTGTCTTCTTCTCGAGCGCCTGCATAATGACCCTCGAACTCGTCGCGAGCCGCCTCATTGCCCGTCACCTCGGCTCTTCCCTCTACACCTGGACCTCCGTAATCGGCATCGTCCTGGCGGGAATCACCATCGGCAACTACCTTGGCGGCCGCATCGCAGACCGATTCCCCGCAAGAAAGGCCCTCGCCGTCCTCCTCGGCGTCTCTTCGGTTACCTGCGTTGCGACCGTTATGCTCAATAATCTCATCGGCAACTGGATGCTGCTGTGGTATTTCCGCTGGCCGGTCCGTGTCTTCACCCACGTCTTCCTCGTCTTTGTCGTCCCCTCCACGCTGCTCGGGACCATAAGCCCCGTAGTCGCCAAGATGGCCCTCGACCAGGGACTCCCTACCGGCAGGACCGTCGGTGACATATACGCCTGGGGCGCCGCCGGCAGCATCGCCGGGACCTTCCTTACGGGATATTACCTCATAGCTGCGATGGGTACAATCGCCATCATCTGGACGGTCGCCGCTGCGCTGCTCGCTATGGCCATCCTCTACTGGGCCAGATTCTGGGCACTCTATATATGGGCCGCCCTCTTCATTGCGCTAATGGCTATGGGTAACGCGCCCGTAAAATGGGCCGAAGACACCGGCGCAAAACTCGCCCTGAGAAAAAAACCCGACCCAGCTGTACTTTACGAAGACGAAACACAGTACTGCTATGTCGCCGTAAAACGCATCTCCGAAACACCCGACAGAAGGCATTTTATGCAGGATAAACTCCTGCACAGCGAAATTATCATGGATGATATAAACGACCTGCAGTACTTTCACACCATCGTATTCGCAAGTGTTACCCGCGGCCTCGCCCGCAGCAAGCAAAGCTTCGCCGCAATGCACATAGGAGGGGGAGGATACGTCTTCCCCCAATATATCGAAAGAACCTGGCCCGCCTGCCGCAACGACGTCGCCGAAATCGATTCCGGTGTTACAAAGGCCGCCTCAACCGCCTTCGGACTAAAACCCGATACCACCATCAACACCATAACGATGGATGCTCGTAACTATGTCGACGACCTGCTCGCCCGCCAGCGCAGCGGAAAGCCAATACCCCTATACGACTTTATCTACGAAGACGCCTTCAGCGACTATTCCGTCCCCCACCAGCTCGTAACTAAAGAGTTCCACGACAAAATCAACCAGATTATGACCGATGACGGCGTCTACATGATAAACATGATTGACATCTATGACAGCGGCCTCTTCCTGGGTGCTTACATAAATACCCTCGAAAAAACATTTCCTCACGTCCACGTCGTTACTGAGCCCAGACCCCTCTCGTCGCGCAACGCCTTCGTCATTATCGCCGCCAAGCGCCGAATCGACTTTGAAGCGCTAATGAACGAAAAACCCGCAAGCGCGAAAGATTTATGGATACTCAGCCCCGCCGATATGCAAACCCTCAAAAAAAAAGCCCACGAAATCACACTAACCGATGACTTCGCCCCTGTGGAGAATATGCTCGCCGACGTCGTACGCAAAAGCGGCGTCGATTTGCTCGCAGGCAAGTATCAGGAACTCGCCCGCCAGCTAAAGCACTCCGGCAAATTCGAACAAAGCATCACGATTTACCACGACCTCATCACGCTTGACCCCACAATGTCGATTACCGCATATACCGAAATAGCCAACATCAGGATTCAGCAGGGCAGGTTGCAGCAGGCGGCCGCAGCATTTCAAAAAGCAATCGAATATAACGAAAAGGCCCGAACCAGAATCAATATGGCCGACGCCCACCTCGATTTGGCCTTGACCCTCGAGAATATGGGCCAATCCGCTAGGGCTAAAATCCATTTCCGGATGGCGGTAGACGCCCTTAAAACAAAACTAAACCGCAACCCAGAGTCGCACGACACGCTTGTCAAACTCGGCGTCGCCCTCGCCGAGCTCGGCCGGCCGGACGAAGCGACCGACTACCTGCAAAAAGCAGTAAACATAAACCCCTCCGATTCTCAAACCCAGCTAATCCTCGCCAAGACACTCGTCGCCCGGAAACTTTACGACGAAGCCATAGCAGCGCTCAACAATGCCATAAATGCCGCCCCCGACAGACAGGCCCGTCTCGAATTGCAGACCTACCTTCAGCTCATAAAAACCAAAGCCAAATACTAAAGCCTCTGCCCCTACTTCAACGGCCAGTCATACGGGCACCAGTACAGCCATTCCTCTACGAACAGCCCAAGGTCAACACCGTCAACATCGCCCATCTGGTCCAGGTCCGCCCCCCCGCACCACTCATTGTCCGCATCGCACCCGCTGGAAAGCCAGTATTCAGCGAACCTCGCGTAGTGACCAAATTCAACAGTACACATCGGCCCGCCCGGCCAGAATCCGCCAAGCACCTCATATCCTCCTCCCGCAGAACGGCCCCCTTCTGCCTGCCCGATTGTACCCGTCACAATATACTCACCGCCGCTGCTAACCCCGCCCCCGCCATCTATCGTGCTCCAGACAATCTCATAAGGCCCCCCGCTCTGCGCCATCGCTGCCGCACCCACCAGACAAAGCACAAGCATAACTGCCCGGTTTGCATTTCTATGTGTTCTTTCTAATTCAAGCATTGTATAACTCCTTTATTTTAATCTTCATAAGAGTTTCACTCAATGACCGATCGCCAAAAACCTAAAAATATGCGTCGGACCATAATCATCATGCCGGTCGAGATAAAAACCGCCAGTATCAGGAACAACCACACCAGGCAAGGCAGGACTTACTGCGAAACATGCAGTAGGGAACTCAATCGGGAAATCGAACCATTCGGAGCTATCCGACGTGCTGGCTCTGGTTCCCCATTGAAATAGTATGCTGCCCACCCACGCGTAACCGTTTGGGTCCACCTGCTGGTCATGCCAGCCCAGGATTTTCGCCGCTCCGTTGACATCCAACGCTGCAACAGGGCTCGTCGTCCCGATGCCAACGTTGCCCGATATCGCAGCGCCACCCGCAACATCCAGCTTCGCCGATGGGCTCATAGTCCCGATACCCAACCTGTCGTTCGCATCATCGACAAACAAAACCGTTGACCCGCTGCCCGCGTATAAGTTCCCCGTTATATTGGCATCGCCCACTACGTGCAGTTTGTGAGCAGGCGCACTCGTTCCGATTCCGACATTGCCCGCCGCTCCTGAATACATGTTCGGACCGGAGATAGTCCAGTCAGGGTCAGCGTTCATCGAGTCATCTGCCGCCACCCAAGCAGAGCCATCCCATTTGATGACCTGGCCCACGGTAGCACCAGAATTCTGGTCAATAGCCGAAAGCCGAAGCGACCCGTCCCAAATCATGACCCCACTTAGGGGCAGCACGTTGAATGTAGCACCCGCCAGTTCCAAGAAAACGCCGGCCTCATAACGAGTATCGTCATCGATATCATCCGCAAAACCAGCCGGCATACTCGTTACTTCACTCCAGTCAACTCCGTCCTTGACGCTCGCAGCAACCGTCGGGTCCGTCTCCGCATACCCGCCCGCGGCCGTGCTCTCCGCGACCTTCGCATGCAGCACGTAAGGCGCCGCCGTAACCTCCTGTCGCGGCACAAGTGCTGTATATCCGCTCGGGTCGTTTATCTCCCCCGCCCGGACCCCAATCTCCAGCCACCGCGCATCGCCGTTAAATGCGTTAGCATCATTGAAATCCAGCGACACCGTAAAGTACCCCTCGATTACCTCCATATCCGCTACGTTCACGTCAGCCCCTATCTGGTTGCAGTCGCACGGGTCGTTACTGTCATACAGCTTAAACTGTAAGTCATACAGCCCGTCCGCAGGGTAGTTGGCATCGTACAGATGCCCCTGGTACGTAAACGCCGTACCAATCGCCGCTGCCTGACTGACATAGGCCTGACAAAACATCAGCCCCAGCGCCACAGCCACATTTGTCGGCATTCTTGCAGCTTTCATCTCTTTACCCTTTCAAAAAAATACCCTTAATCTTTCAGATAAAACGCTACATAAATTTTTTCTTTTTGATTTATCTATCCTGCCTCCCTTCTCTCTGACCGCAGACCCCCGATCCCTGATATATCGCTCCTCCTTTCCCACGTACCCGGCCGCGCATACTAAACCGCCGATAACGCAATAAAACCTCATTTCCGCGGGGAAAAACCCTCTTGCTGCCGATACGAAATGCCAAATGCTGACTTTTCTCCCGCTCCTGCATCCGCCGGTAAGAAAGCGGGTGTAGAATAACTTTCACCGCAAGACTCCGAAGCGGTCATTCCAAATATACCTCGCCCCCATACACCAGTCAACCAAAATCCCCCGCCCCGCATCTCCCCGCCCCGCGTCCCCCCGCCGCCGGCAACTCAGATTATCTCAAACCCGCTACTAATGCGCCGAAAATCACGAAGCAACGTGCTTGCTGAACTCCAGCACCTCCGGCCCGACCAGCTTCACGTAGTCCTTCATACTCATCTGCACCGCCTTCTCATGGCTGCCGCCCTGGAACGTGATATGGTCGTCCGCCTCCAACGTCTTGTCCATCACCGTCGGCAAATCATACAGGTTCCCGAATGGCGGCTCCGCCCCTAACTCGCAGTCCCCGAATATCTTCCCGAGTTCCTTCTCCTTCGCCAGCTCGACCTTCTTCACCTTCATCTGCTTCTTCAGCGCCTTCAGGTCGACATTGTAGCACGCCGGCAGTACGCACATCACATACTCGCCGTCGGCCTTCACTACCACCGGCTTCGCCACATACTTGCCCCGCTCGTGGACCTCCGCCGCCATATGCTGCGCCGTAAACGCCGGCTTGTGCTTCGTGACCTTGTACTTCACCTTCGACTTCTTTAAAAATTCCATGACTCCCATAGCAATTCTCCCAAAATCTTCCAATAAATTGGTATCTTAAGCTTCTGCGCTACTACTTTTACCTGCGTCAATCCATCCTGTCAATCACCCATCTGCAAAAATTCTCCCACCCCTTAAAATCTCTTCTGAACCATTTATCATTGCTTTTTGCCCCGTCTGCGGATACCCTGCCTGCAACAATATTTTGTATTAAAAAGCGACTAAACTTCTATGAGCCTAAAAGTCCTCGGCATCTCAGCAAGCCCGAGAGCAGACGGCAACAGCGACCTGCTCCTAAAACAGGCCCTCGCCGGCGCCCAGTCCGCAAACGCTCAAACCGAATACGTCCGCCTCGCCGACCTCAATATCGCCCCCTGCGTCGAGTGCAACGCCTGCTACAAAACCGGAAAGTGCAGAGTCGATGACGATTACCAGCTTATCTCCGCGAAGATGCTCGAAGCCGACCGCCTCATCTTCGCGACCCCCGTCTTCTTTATGACCGTCTGCGCCCAGGCCAAGCTCCTCATCGACCGCTGCCAGTGTCTCTGGGCGCACAAATACGTCCTCAAAAAACCGCTCGTCGAAACCGCCGGCCGCGACCGACGAGCCATGGCCATCGCCGTCGGCGGCTCCAAAAGCAAAAAAATGTTCGACTCAATCCGAATGACGATGAAGTATTACTTCGACGTCCTCGACATGCACTACACCGCCAACCTCTTTGTAAACAAAATGGAAGACCCCGCCCAAATCAAAAAACACCCCACCGCCATGAAAGAGGCCCTCCGTCTCGGCGCAGAGCTAATCATCGCCCCTAAGCCGCCCGAAAAAACAATCGACGTCGAACTGACCTAATCCCCGAAGTCCCTATCTGCCCTCTGTTTCTTTAAGCGACTCCTTCTCTTCTTCTCCGCCAACCGCTTCTCCCTCGCATACGCCGGCACCTTCGTCTTCCTCCGCACGCGTCTCTTCTTCAGCGCCTCTCCCACCAGCTCGCCCAACCGCTCCACCGCCCCTTCCCGGTTCGCCTTCTGCGTCCTGTACCGCTGACAGACCACCCTTACCACGCCGTTCTTGTCCGCCCGCGTCGCCAGCCGCTTCAGTATCCGCCTCTTCTGCTCGTCGGAATATCTCCTGCACCTCGCCACGTCGAACAAAACCGTCACCCGCGTAT
>CP070830.1:112035-115111 GCA_020344865.1 Planctomycetota bacterium | reverse complement strand
GGAACCTTAAATCCCAAACCGGGCTCCGAAACCGTCCTCATGTATTTACCCAATCGAGTAACAATCGCCTGCTGCGTCTCGTCCACCGTAAAAACCGACAAGCCCAGAGCAATGACTATTACAACGACCAGAACGATTGGAATGATTCCTTTCGGGCTCATTTCTCACCTCCCTTCTCAAGAGGCAGAAACTGCAAAACGTTCCCCCCCGCCTCCGGGTCCACAATAAATTTCCTTATCCCCGGCAGAATCTTCTCCATCGTCTCTAAATACAGCCGCTTGCGGGTCACGTCCTTCGCCTTCTCATACTCCTTCAACACCGCTAAGAACCTGTCGGCGTCGCCCTCAGCACGCTTCATCCTCTCGGCCTTATACGCCTCAGCGGCCCTGATTATGCTCTGGGCCTGACCCCTTGCCTTCGGCAAAACGTCCTCACGATAACCATCTGCCTCCTTGATTAGCCGGTCCTTGTCCTCCTTCGCGCTCACCACGTCGCTGAATGCCGCCGCCACCTCCTGTGGTGGACGCACCGTCTGAAGCTTTACTTCCTTAACGCTTAACCCGCTGTCATACCTGTCAATTATTCGCTGCAACAGCTCACGCGTATCAATCTCGATTTGAAGCTTCTCGGTTATCAAAACATCGTCTATCGGCCGCTGACCGACCACCTGCCGCAGTGCCACCTCCGCAGCGTCCATTAATGCCCCGTGCCGCCGCTCCACGTCCCGAACATTAAACAAAAACTTTATCGGGTCGCTGACCTGATACTGAACCGTTACCTGTGCGTCTATTATCTGCTCATCACCCGTCAGCATTAGCGACTCTTCCGGAATAAACTTATACCGCGCTGGAGGTCTTTGGCTGACCGTTATAAAGCCAATCTCAATCCGCCTGACCTGCTTTACCTTCACCTTATTAACCCTCTCTATCGGACGAGGTAAATGGTAATTCGGTCCCGGCTCCGTCACTTTCACCGCCTTGCCGAACCTCCGAACTACACCCTGCTCGTCCGGCCGGACTATATATATCCCCGACAATCCCCACAGCAGCACAATTACCGGTATTATCACCTTCAGCCACGCCGCATTGAACCTGATATTCGGCCCAAATGGTGCCCTCACCCCTTCATCCGACCAATTACTGTTATACATTCGTGCCATAATCACACCTCGCCATTTAAATCCTCATTTCAAATCCCCCATTAACTACCGCCCAGATTATAACCCCCGCCACACCTCCGTCAAGAAATACATATAATTCCCCTCACCGCCCGAACCATTTTATCGATTGACCAATCTGCTTAATTCTTTTCTACCAACATCGCCTCGGCCAAGCTGTGCAGCAAGAACATCTAGTTTTAGGTGGAAAAATCCTATTAGATACGATAACTATTTGTTGTTAATCAAGTTCAAAAGCTCGTTGGCCGTATCTTTATCCAATTCTTCAAGTATTTCATATTCCTCAAGGGCAGAATCTTTATCACCAACTGACAAATAGGCTAGGCCCAAGAAAACGTGAGTAGATGCATCATCGGGCTTTATACGAATGGCTTGCTTAAAAGCTTCTATGGCCTCATAGGGGCGACCGAGTTCGTTACAAACTACCCCCAAGGAATAGTAAGCTTCCGCTTCGTCGGGCTCGAAGCGGATTGATTGTTTATAGGCTTCTATTAACTCATCTAAACGGCCGAGTTCGTAATAGATTGCCTGCAAGTAATAGTAAGCATCCGCATCATTAGGGTCTATGTGAATGGCTTGCCTGAAAGCTTCTATCGCTTCATCGTAGCGATCCAGCTCTGTGTAGGCTATGCCTAAGTTATTGTGAGAGTTCGCATCGTCAGGTTTAAGGTCAATGGCCTGTTTATAGGCTTCTATAGCCTCTTCATAGCGACCGAGTTCGTCATAGTCGCAGCCTAAGTTATAGTAAGTGTCCGCTTCATCAGGGTTAAGGTGAATGGCCTGTTTATAGGCTTCTGTCGCCTCATCGTACCGACCAAGTTCGTCATAGACCCAGCCCAAGTTATGGTAACTTTGGGTATCGTTAGGTTCAAGGTGAATGGCCTGCTTATAGGCTTCTATCGCCTCATCGTAGCGTCCAAGTTTACTATAGCTTATCCCCAGGTTAAAGTGTGCTTTCGCCTCGGCGGCCTTTAAGTATTTTACCCGCTTGTATTCATCTATTGCTTCATTGTGCCGACCAAGCTCACTGTACGCTACCCCCAAATTTAGGTGAACAATCGCATCATTGGGTTCAATCCGAATGGCCTGCTTGTAAGCCTCTATCGCCTCATTATAACGGCCGAGTTCGTCATAAACCCATCCCAAACTATAGTGATATTCCGCATCGTCAGGTTTAAGGTCAATGGCCTGTACATAGGCTTCTATCGCCTCATCATAGCGCCCGTGTTCGCTATAATTCCAGCCCAGGTTATGATAATACTCCGCATCGTAGGTTTTCTCAGCACACCCGGTGACAAACACAGCAAGAGCTACTAACAAAAGCCAGTGCTTTTTCCCTTCCATTCTATCCCCTTTCACCGTGGCTTTACACCTTCCACTTTAACCTTGAAACTCTAACGAGTATCGAGCATCCAGCATCGAGCATCAAGGACATTTCCACCACAATCTCATCCCTCCTTCATACTTCCCTACCCCCTGCTCTATCTCGCTGGCCACAGTCCGCACCTACCACATTATACGCCATGAATATATAAAGAACAAATCGGTCAGGGCAATGGCTGATAGTGTAAGCACTAGCAATGTTAGAATCAGCTTGGTGCGAGTACGCTTTTGTGCCCGTAAAAACACCATTATAACCCAAACCACATCAAATGCCAAAATTATGGTAATAGCTGCCGCCCCGCCAGCAACAATATAAACAATACGCCATGGTAAAAGATATTCCTTGCCGTAGATTAGCAGCACGCTACCCAAATAAATCACAGGTAGAATTATTGCTAAGCAAACAACCTCAAGCGAACTTAGAGGAAACTTTCTCTTCTCTTCTTCCATTTGCAAAAACCTTCTTGTCCTGCCTCTCACTTCATAATTCTTAATTCATAATTCCGCTTCTGTGGC
>CP070830.1:103909-111935 GCA_020344865.1 Planctomycetota bacterium | reverse complement strand
CTGGGCTTTGCAGGCGGGGTTGCGGGAGGCGCTTGTGGATTTTTTGTAACGGGCGGCAATCCCATCGTGGGTCTGGCGGCGGCGGCTTTGGGCGCAATTGTTGCAGTAGTATTCGAGAAGATATTTATCGTATTATTAGCGGGGGTAGTTGCGGTGGCGTTCGGGTTTGCGGTCTTGGCCGGGCCTTACATGGGGGAGGCGGACAGTTTTAAACAATACAGCGGCGGCGAGACACAAGTGGCCACTGAAGCGCTCAGCCTGCGCGAGAGCGCAGAAGCAGCCAGGACTTACACGGCCGATTTTAGCACGGCAATAAAGCAGGCCGGTTCGGAGCTGCCGGCGGCCAGGTGGGCAATGATAGGGGGTGTGGTAGTAATTCTTGTAGTCATCGGTATTTTCATTTTGCATTTAGCTTCGGCATTGTGCTGTTCAGCTCTGGGGACGGTGCTTATTTTCGCAGGGATGATTTTGCTGTTATTGTATAAAGGCGCCGAGCCTATCAGCGCAATTTGTGAGAGAGGGCATTTTTATCTGTGCGTTTTTGCAGGGATGATTGTTTTCGGCACGGTTGAGCAGATGCTGGTGTGTCAGCCTCGTAAGGGGAAAAAAGCCGCAAAGAAACAGACCGCTCAGGCAGGCCAGCAGCCGCGCCGGGCGGTACAAAGCTGGCGGACGAGCTGAGCCGGCGGGTTGGTGTATTTTTGTTGAGAGTTGTTGAAGGAAGCAATGCCGGTTTATAATAAGGACCGGAAGAAAATTTTAGGAGTTGAATGATGGATGGTATGACTATCCTGGCGGAGACGGTGAAGAAGACGAGCGAGACGGCACAGGCGGAGGAAGCGGTTGTGCCCATTGATTTACTTTGGGACCATATAACCTCGCTGAATCTGCTCGAGGCCCTGATGTTCGTATCTTTCGGGGCGATTTGCATTTTTTACGGTTGGCGTGTGTTCAAGATGCTGGTTGTAATCAGCTTTGCGCTGTTGGGGCTGTTCTTCGGCGTGGTGGCGGCCGAGAAGGTGAGCGGAGAAAACCACCGGCTTATCGGAGGACTGGTGGGTATGGGGTTGTTTGGGTTTCTGTCCTTGCCTTTGATGCGCTGGGCGGTCTGCGTGTTAGGTGCGATAGCGGGCGGCATAGCGACTTCGGCGATATGGTACGCGTGCGGGCTTACGGAGACTTACATATGGGCGGGCGCGCTGGTCGGTATTGTAGCGGGGGGCATGATATCTTTTATCGTGTTTAAAATCGCAGTGATGCTGTTTTCGAGTCTGGCGGGCAGCTCGCTTCTGGTGGTCGGGGTGCTTGCAATTTTATATCTTTATCCGGAGACGACAGAGCAGTTGCAGGAGCTGGTATTTACCAAGAAGTGGTTTTTGCCGGTGATGCTGTTGGTACCGACGGCGGCAGGGGTATTTCTGCAGAACAAATTCGTTAAGAGCTCACATGAGTGGAGCGTTTGACGGGGCCTTACCATTTTAGTGGGAGGGTAAAAACGCGGTTTATCGTGCACATCGAGCCTTAGACGTGCCATCCGGCTGTAGCGATGTCGGCCTGCGGGGTTAGATTTGGGCTTGCAAAGGGGCTTTAAGTGTTTTACAATCAGTGGCTTGCCGCAGTGGATTTCTGCGCTAATACAGTCGAGAAGGTGAATATTATTGGCGAAAAGCCGTGTTTGAGTCATTAACGGAAAAATTTAATTCGGTTTTCAGGTCGCTTTCGGGCCGGGGCAAAATCACCGAGGCGAATGTCTCTGATGCTATGCGCGACGTCCGCAAGGCCCTTCTGGAGGCGGACGTCAATTACAACGTAGTGAAGAAATTCTGCAAAGACGTTACCGAAGCGGCGATAGGGGCCGAGGTGATAAAGAGCCTTCATCCGGGGCAGGTCCTTATAAAAATCGTCAATGACGAACTTACCAAGTTAATGGGGCCGGTGGATACGCGAATTTATTTTGTTTCACCGGGGCCGACGGTGATTATGTTGGCGGGTTTGCAGGGCTGCGGCAAGACCACCACCGCTGCGAAACTCGGCAAATACCTGGTTGCAAAAGGCAAGAGACCTCTTTTGGTGGCGGATGACCTGCAAAGGCCGGCCGCCATCGAGCAGTTGATTGTTTTGGGTCAGCAGTCGGATGTCGATGTTTACAGCGAAGACAGCAAGAATTCCGTGAAGGTTGCGAAGAACGCCGTCAAGCACGCCCGCAGCCAGGGGCACGATGTGGTGGTGCTCGATACGGCAGGCAGGCTTCATATAGACGAAGAGATGATGACTGAGGTCGCCGACGTGGCCAAGGCGGTCACTCCGCATCAGATTTACCTGGTGTGTGATTCGATGACGGGCCAGGACGCGGTCAACTCGGCCAAAGAGTTCAACGAGCGGCTGGAGCTCGATGGCGTAATCCTGACGAAGCTGGACGGTGACGCGCGCGGCGGGGCCGCACTGAGTGTGAAGGCGGTGACCGGAAAGCCCATCAAGTTCGTCGGCATCGGAGAGAAGCTGGACAAGCTCGAAGAGTTTCACCCGGACCGGATGGCCAGCAGAATCCTGGGGATGGGGGACGTGGTTACACTCGTGGAGAAGGCGCAGGAGCAGTTCGAGGCGGAGGAAGCGGCGAAGCTGCAGAAGAAGATGGCGAAGGGCACGTTCGGATTTGATGATTTCCTGAGGCAGATGCAGGCCGTCAAGAAAATGGGCGGTATGAAGGATATGCTCAAGATGATGCCGGGGGCCGGCCAGCTTGGCGATTTGGACCTCGATGGCGCGGAACTAACGCAGATGGAGGGGATCGTCCATTCGATGACGCTCGGCGAGAGACGTCAGCCGGACATTATAGATTCGTCCCGGCGAAGACGAATCGCGGCGGGGGCTGGCGTGCAGCCCAACGATGTCTCCGGCCTGGTCAAGACTTTCAGGCGAAGCCGTGATATGATAAAGGCCATGAGCGGCGGAAGCCTCGGCGGACTTAGGAGTCTGCTGAGCGGCGGGCTTAATATGGAGGCCCTGAGTTCCGCTATGGGCTCGGGCAGGAAGATAAAACAACGCTCAAAGAGAAAAAGAGTAGTAAGACGAAGGGGGAAGATAAAACGAAGATAGACCAGAAGATTACAATCGAGCAGTACCTTGACAAAGTCGCCCAATTCTCCGACAGTGACTACGGCAAGATGATAAGAAACCAGTTCAAGGACATAAAGGGCGGCAGCGAGCTGGCGATGCTGGCTGCGCCGACGCAAGAAGAGTTAGGGCAGCTCAAGAAGGCCGTGTCAATAATGACGCCGGCCGAGAGAGAAGGAGCTGATAATTTGACGGACGAGCAGATACAGAGAATAGCAGCGGACGCGGAAGTTGACCCGGCGAACTTTGCGATTTTTATAAATGGTTTTGCTTTATATTGTAAACGTGTTTCGTAATTTGCGACGGGCAGATTACGGGAATTGATTATAAACGATTAGCAAAAGGAGAATATTATGGCAGTTAAAATAAGAATGACGAGGATGGGCAGGCGGCACAGGCCGTTTTTTAGAATCAACGCAATCGACTCACGCGCACCGCGGGACGGGACAATCCTCGAAAAACTGGGCCATTACGACCCGATTGAGAAAGATAAAACCAAGCAGATAGTGCTCGATATCGAACGAGTAAAATACTGGCTTGATAAAGGTGCGATACCGTCTGATACGATTTCGGACATCCTGCTGAAGAAGGGTATCAAACATAAATATGCGGAGCAGAGAGCTGCGCGCAGGGCTCGAGCGAGGGCGCTGGCGCGCGCGAAAGGGAAGTTCTTTACACAGGCCGAAAGGATAGCTGCGGAAAAAGCGGCCAAGGGCGCCGCCGAAGCGGCGGAGGCAAAAGCAAAGGCAGAGGCCGAGGCAAAGGCGAAAGCGGAAGCCAAAGAAAAGGAGGAGAAGGCCGAGGCTGAACCAGCGGCGGAGGCGGCGGTAGCGGAAGAGGCCAAGGCCGAGGTCGTTGAGGAAAAGGCAAAAGCCGAGGCACCGGAAGCGAAAGAAGAGCCGGTTGAAGCCAAGGTTGAAGAAGCAGCGGCGAAGGAAGAACCTGCCGAGGCGCCAAAGGCCAAGGAAGAGCCAGTAGAAGCTAAGGTTGAAAAAGTAGAGAAGGAAGCTCCGGCGGCGGAGGCGGTTGAAGCCGAAGCGGCAGCGACAGAAGAGCCAGCTGAAGCCAAGGCCGAGGAAGTCAAGGAGCCGAAGGCTGAGAAAAAGGCAAAGACAAAAGCCAAAGCCAAGGCAGAGGATAAGTCGGAAGAAACTGCAGTAGAAGAAGCTAAGGCCGAGGCCAAGGTTGAAGAACCGAAGGCCAAGAAAAAGGCAAAGGCAAAAGAAAAAGCCGAAGAAAAAGCGGTAGAAGAAGCCGAAGCTAAGGCCAAAGAACCGAAGGCCAAGAAGAAAGCCAAGCCGAAGGCCAAGGACAAAGGAGAGCAAGCCGAGGCCAAAGAGGCCAAGGCCGAAAAGAAAGAAAAGCCGAAGAAAAAGGCGGTTCGGAAGAAGAAGGCGGACAAGGGTGATGAGGATTGATGTCCTGACGCTTTTTCCAGAGATGTTTGAATCGCCGCTGAGCCATTCGATATTAAAGAGGGCTCAGGAGGCGCAGGTAGTAGATATAGTCCTGACCGATATACGAGACTTTACGACAGACAAGTACAGGAAGGTCGATGACAAACCCTACGGCGGGGGTCCCGGTATGGTAATGATGGCACAGCCGGTCTTCGATTGCTTCGAACACGTCCGGAAGTTGTCGCCGGACGCAGGAAGGGTCATTTTGCTTACGCCGCAGGGACAGAAATTCGACCAGGAAAAGGCGTCTGAGCTAAGCAGGGAAAGGCGTCTGATTCTGATTGCCGGAAGGTACGAAGGTTTTGATGAGCGAATTCGGGTGGGCCTCGGCGCCGAGCAAATATCGGTAGGAGATTATGTCTTGAGCGGCGGTGAATTAGCGGCGATGGTGGTGGTGGACGCTGTTGTAAGACTGTTAGGCGGAGCGCTTGGGGATGAAGAATCTGCGAAGGATGATTCGTTCAGCGAGGGGCTATTGGAGTATCCTCAATACACACGGCCGGAGGTCTTTCGCGATATGAAGGTGCCTGATGTCCTTTTGAGCGGCGACCACGGCAAGATAGCTGAGTGGAGGCGGCAGCAGTCGCTTGAGCGGACGAAGAAGTCCCGGCCGGATTTGTTGAAAGATATTACGATGGTATCAAAAGGTGTAAAAGGAGGTCACAATGAAAAATCAGATTAACCGAAGAGAGTTTCTTGAGCTGACGGCAGCCGGATGTGCTATGTATCTATTCCGCCCGGGTATCCCGGCTTACGGGGCAGATTCGTGTCGCAAAGGGCTGATAAGTCCCGGCTGCAGGAAGTCAAAAGTTAAGATCGCACGGATTTACTTGGCGAACCCGTCGAATCCGTGGAGCCTATGGCCGAAACCTGACCTGGATTTGAAGGGTGAAATCAGGTTTTACGAGGCTGAGTTCGCGAAATTACAAGACGAGTTGCGGGATGTCGAATTTGTTGCGGATGAGCTGGTTACATCCGCGGAGCAGGTTGGCGCAGTCAAGGACAAGTTGAACAATGTTGACGGCGTGCTTGTGATTCAGCTCGGGATGGGGATAGTTGGGATTTTAGAAGAGATTCTGAGGCTGGGACATCCGACGATGGTATTCGCCGTTCCCTACTCCGGTCACGGCTGGACGTCGTTCGGCCGAATGCTGAAAGAGCCAATCGGGGCCAAAATGGGATGCATGCTCACCACTGATTATGACCAGCTTGCGGTCGCGATAAGACCTTTCCGTGCGATTCATCATTTGAGAGAGGCAAAGATTCTCAACGTGACGACCGGGTCGTTTGCGGAATATGCCGACGAAGTAAAAAGCAGGTTCGGCACTGAGATTAAACGAATCGAACTGCAGCGGGTGCTGGACGCCTATAACGCCATCGGCGACCTGCAGGCAAAGACCGAAACCGACCGCTGGATTCGCGAAGCCGAGATGGTGGTTGAGCCGCCGCGAGAAGATATATTCAAGAGCTGCAAGCTTGCTCTGGCGTTTGAGGCGCTGCTGGACGAGGAAGAGGCGACGGTGATGACGGTGGACTGTTACGGCACGATGTGGGACAAGACCATCATGCTGCCCGCTTATCCGTGTCTCGGCTTCGGTCGTCTCAACGGCATGGGACTGGGCGGTATGTGTGAGTCGGATTTGCGCAGTGCCATGACGCACATACTGTTTCAGGGGCTGGTGGGCAAGCCCGGCTTTATCAGCGACCCGACCGTGGACGAGTCCAAAGACAGTATTATCCTGGCTCATTGTATGGGTACGCCGAAGATGGACGGCCCCGACAAACCTTCTGCTCCGTATAAGCTGCGGACGGTTATGGAAAGGCGGGAGGGCGTCGTCACGCAGGTGAAGATGCGCATTGGGCAAAAAGTCACTCAGGCCTGGCTCGCTGAGACCGACCGTTTGCTTTATTTTACGGGTGAAATCGTTGATGCGCCGGTGGGCCTCGAAGCAGACAGGGGCTGTCGCACCAAGATTACGGTCAAGGTAGACGGTGATATAGAGAAGTTGTGGAAGAACTGGTCGAGCGGGCTGCACCGCCAGACATGCTATGGGGACATTACTAAGGAGCTTGAGTACTTCTGCAGGTTCAAAGAGATTGAAATGGTAAATGAGGCGGTGTGAACCCCTTGGATGCTAAGGTCTGTGCCTAATAAAAGGGGCAAAAAATGAATCGTCGTGATTTTATCAAGACCGTTGGTTTTTGCGCAGCGGCGGTGGGGACGTGGCGGCTGTCGTCGCAGGCCTGGGGCGGCTTGAGAAGACCGATTGCTGGAATGGGCCTGCGTATGGGTAGAGGGCTGAGGGTAAAGCCGGTCCTGGTTTATCAATTTTTCAGGAGGAGAGAAGCGACGAGCTGGCGGCCGTGGGGCGGCTTACACAACCAGAGTGACGTGGACGCAGAGGCACAGAGAATCACCAATGAGTTGGGAGAGCTGTCATCTTCGGCGGATTTTTCGATGGAGGTCCTGCCTTTGGCACGAGTAGGCAGTGAGACTGATGCTACTGCGGCCGGCAAGAGCGACTGCGATGTGATTCTGGTCTATGCGGCAAGCGGGGAAAGGCGCTGGCTCGAGATACTGGCGGGGGGCAAAAAGCCGAGTTTGATGTTTTTGAGACATAAATCCGGGCCGGTTTACCTGTGGTACGAAATCGCCCATCCTCGTTTTTTACGGAAGACAACGGATGAGTTCAAGGAGCCGGGAATGGATGTTTGGGACATCGTGGTGGACGATTATGACGAGGTCCTGTGGCGGCTGCGGGCACTATACGGGCTGAAGAACACGATGGGTACGAAAATTGTAGCTATCGGTGACGCCAGCGGATGGGGAGAAGGCGGCAGAGCTGCGCCGCAAATCGCACGGGAGGTCTGGAAACTTGATATAAGACCGGTGGCTTACTCGCAACTGGGGCCGATGCTCAAAGATATAAGGGCCGATGAAAAGGCGGTCAGGCGGGCTCAGCGCGACACGGATGAGTATCTCGCCCAAAGGGGTGTCTCGCTGCACACCGAGAAGAAATTCCTTGTCAATGCCTTCCTTCTTACCGCGGTTTTCAAGCGGCTGATGGAAGAGGCGGATGCCCCCGCGATTACCGTAAACCATTGTATGGGGACAATCATGCCGATGGCGGAGACCACGGCGTGCATGACTTTGAGTCTTCTAAATGACGAAGGGCTGATTGCGTTTTGCGAATCCGACTTCGTTGTGATTCCGGCGGGCATTTTGCTGCGTTATATTTCCGGCAAACCCTCCTTTTTCAACGACCCGACCCATCCTCACGACGGCATAACTACCTGCGCACATTGCACCGCTCCACGTCGCATGAACGGCAAGGACCTCGAACCGGTGAAGGTTATGACGCAAGTCGAGTCGGATAACGGTGCATCGCCGAAGGTGCAGTTCAGAAAAGGCCAGGTGGTTACGAACGTTGTACATGATTTTGCGTGCAAAAATT
>CP070830.1:99900-103809 GCA_020344865.1 Planctomycetota bacterium | reverse complement strand
TTGTAGTTGTTACGGTCCTCGGGAAGGACGGAGTTTGGCTCGGGGAAACGGTCGTAGAAGAAGCCGGAATTATCGTGCTTCCAAGCGATGCTGGTGAACTTGCAGTAGTCGATGGTTTCGTCGTAGTCTGCGGCGGAGTCGATGTTGCGGATTTTGACTTGTTGCTCGTCGCTGCCACTTTTGGAGAGGGCATAGGCGAGCAGCGCGGCGTCTTCGCTGACGGCCGTGGAGGTTACCGCGACGGTTCCATCGGGGCTAAGTAAGTTGGGATTGATGACGACCTTCGGGTCTTGGTCGAGCGTCTGCTGGACATAGAGGACGGACTGGTTTTGGAGGCCGTCATTTTTCCAGAAGAAGTAGCGGTCAGCATGCCTGCGAGGGGCGGAGTACCTCGGGTAGTCCCACAGTTCGGTCAGACGAGCTTTGATATCTTCTTTAGGGGTGCCTTTGCTGAGAAACCTGTGGGTTAATCTGTTTTGCTGTCGTACCCATCGGCGCGTTTGTTTTGAGTCCGGGTCTTCGAGCCAGCGGTAGGGGTCGGGTACTTTGACGCGGTGATAGATGTCGGCGACGGGTTGTTTTTGTGCATTCGGGTAAGGTGATTTTTCGAATCGGGCCAGTTGCTTGCAGCCGGGGCATAATGCGGCGAAAAGTGTGACGGCGATAATTAAGTAGAAGCGTAACGTTTTCATAACAGGTACCTATCTTGAACCCGGGCCCACACAGAGCACTTAAAGCAGAGGCGAGGCCGGAACATAATTGAGAGGGTAATATTAGTTGAGGTTAGGCGGGTGTTCAAGTAGAAATTTCTGCGGATTGGCGGGGCGGATTTTGTATTGACAAGGCGCTGGAAGGGTGTAAATTTGGTTTTGTGGAACAAATCATTTCAAGAATGAAAGGGAAAGACTATGGCAGTTAAGCGAATAAGTGTTCATTGTGTTGAGATTGAGGACAAGCCCGGAAGTCTTCGGGCGCTTTTAAGCAAGGCGGCCTCGAAGAAAGTTGACTTTCTTGGTTTCGTGGCATGTTCGTCAAGCTGTGGTAGTGGATGCGTGTGTCTGAGCGCGAAGAACCCGGCGGCATTAGAGGCCTGTGCGAAAGAGGCCGGCATCAAGGCGACGCCAATGACAGGCTTTCTAATCAGCGGCGCGGACAAGGTTGGCGTGGCCGCGGCTGACCTGAAGGGGCTTGCGGACGCAGGTATCAACGGCGTTGCGGGTGCGGCGATGGTCTGCGACGGTCAGTATCAGATGCTTATCGTGGTATCTGATTCGGACGGCGACGCGGCGGCGGCAGCACTGGGAGCATAGCAGAAAGAGAAGCCTGGGAACTGTTTGTGTTCGGCGTGACATACCGTCGGTGCGCGACGGATGCACTGAGAGTTTACGCCAACAGAGGCGCCTGGAGGGTGCCGCCGACGGTTGAAGTGTTGGAGTCGGCTTTAAGCAGCGCCCTGAAGACATCAAATACGGTTACCAGTCCCTGGACAGCGCCCTGCTGGTCGATAACGGGCAGGGCGCGCCATCCGAACTGGCACATTGTTTCCATTATGGCGGCGAGCGGTGTGTCCGGACTTACGGTGCGGATGGTCCTTGTCATAATCCACCTTATTTTGATTTGGAGGGTGGCATCATCCAAAGGCCGCCGCCACTTGGCAAACATGGGCTGGAGGTATGGGCTAAGGGCGCCGTTCACATCAGACCTCGATACGAGGCCCTCGAGCTTTCCGTCGGTGCCCACCAAGATATAGCCGGCATCACTTTGCTGGAGCATCGCGAGGGCCTCCTGGACGCTGTGCTCGGGGCCGGCCCAACTAATATCTTTCTGCATAATGTCTTTTGCAGGGATTTTCAGGCCTGGGCCGTGAGTTTGGGGTAGTGACTCTTCGCGTTCAGACAGAGACTCGGCGGAAGGGGCAGTCATTGACCGGATGGCGTCTGAGACGGGGCGGCGGGAAGTTTCGTCTGGTGGGGTGTTTTCTTCGGCAACCTCAGGGGGCGCATCCGTGCCAGTGTCGTCGGTTTGTGCTTCGGCGACCGGTTCGGTCTGTACACTTTCTGCGTTTTGAGTCTCATCGCCGGTTTCTTTATCTGCATCGGTCGCGGCGGGCGGCTCAGAATCACCGGCCGGGGCCTGCTCATTTGGCTCGGCGACTTTTTCTTCGGGCTCGGAGGGGGGTTGGTCTTCGGCGGTGACGCCGGCATTCTCCTGTGGAGCTGGGGCGGGTTCTTCTTGTGCTTGAGGTTCGGTTTTTTCCTCGGCTGCGAGTGCGGGTTCCTGCTCCGCCTGGGCTTCGGCGGTCTGCTCCAAGGCAGGCTCGGCCCGGTCTTGAGTTTTATCTTCGGACTCGGCCTTAGTTGGCTGCTCGGTTTTATCCTCGGGTTCGGAGTCGGTTTCTTGCTCAGGTTCTGTCTGTTGTTGAGATGATCCGGCGAAGATTGTTTTGGGGAAGACGGCGGCACAATTGAAGGCGGGGTAAGGGCCGACAGTCATTTCACAGATGACAGACAGGCATTTTTCGTCGGCGGCCAAACCCACTTTTTCCTGCGGCTTTTTCCACGGGTCACCAATAAAGATATCGGTCTGCGCGAAGCCGTCATGATTAGGTAATTTCTCGCGGAAGGGTTTATCCCAGGCCTCGATGATTATCTTGGCCGCATCCGCCAGTGCGTTGCTAAGGGCCCTGGCATCTTTAGTGAGGCCTTCTTCGGTCTTTTTGAGGATTTGCTCTTCGGTGAGGGGAAATGTAATGCCGGCGAGGGTGAAGAGCCCAGCGCGGTCCAAGAACAAGCGGAAAGTCCCATCGAGCGCTCCTTTTGCCTCTACGGAGACTACCGCAGCAAGTTTCTTGAAGTATTTATTGAGGTCCTTGAGAGATTTGTCGGACACCTTCTGCTGTTTGCACCGGGCTTCAAGACCGAACATGACAGAGACGTCGGCACAAAAGGCCTCGAAGGCCACTGTTGATAATTCCATGACTTGTGATTCGATTTTGGTTTTTGATTTTGCCATTGGTCAATTCCGGTCAATTTGTTTAGAAGCTACTTTGCATCTTCAACAGAACCGTCATCGAGCATCGCGTTGGTGATGTCAAACAGAGTTATTAGTCCGCGGACTTTGCCCTGGCGGTCCGTTACGACGAGGGGCTGCTGGTCGGCCAGGTGAAGGATATTTCGGGTTATTTCCGTCAGTGTCATATCAGGAGTTACGGTTTGCACGGTTCTGTTCATTATCCATTTGATTTTGATTTGCAGGGTAGCGTCATCGAGCGGCCGGCGCCACTTGGCAAATGCAGGCCGCAGGTAGGGGCTAATCGCACCTGTCAGGTCAGACTTCGAGACGACGCCCTCCAACGCGCCGCCAGTACCTACCAGCGCATAGCCAATGTCCGGGTCTTGCATTTTTGCAAGGGTCTGCTCGACGCTGTCGTCCGGACGAGCCCAGAGAATGTCTTTGTGCATGATATCTTTTGCTGTCTTCTCGGTCCGGGATTTTATTTTTGATATTTTCTCGGCATAAGCCTTTTGTTCCTTCGCGGTTTTGCCTTTCTGCTTGGCTATTATCCGTCTGGTCCGGGCTTTCTGCTTGATTAGTCTCTGAGCATAATTTCTCAGCTTCTGCTCGCTCTCAGACCTGACTCTGATAATCTCCAGGTCGGTCTTAGTCTCTATCTCGGCTATCTGCAACTCGGTTTGACTTTTGATGGCGGCTATAGTCTGGTCGGCTTCGGCCTGTGCCTTGGCTTTTGCCTGGGCTATATGCTCCTGGTTATTGGTCTGTATCTCGGCAACGGCGTGCTGGGCTTCGGCCTGGGCCTTTATGCGAGCGACCATTTCTGACTGGAGTCTTGCCTTTTCCTTGGCCTGTGCCTTGGCTGCGGCGACGGTGAGGCGAACTTTAGCTTCAGCC
>CP070830.1:93781-99800 GCA_020344865.1 Planctomycetota bacterium | reverse complement strand
GTTCATCAAGCTGAACTTCAAGATGGCGGTGAGCCCGACGGACAGGGACGCCGTGAGTAAGGCGGAACTCGAACTGAGGAAGCGGCAGTTGAAGGCGGTTGAGCTGTTCAGGCAATTTGTGCCGGGTTGCGAGAAGGCGTTTATCGCGAGGACGAGCCCGAAGCTGTGCATCAGGCGGGGCAGGCTGATAAAGTGCGACTACGACATATCGCACGAGGATGTGATTGAAGGAAGGCATTTCGACGACGATGTGATGGTGTACGGTTTTCATGACTTCGCGCCGCGGTACCAGATAAAGGACGGGGGGACGTACGGGATACCTTACAAGGCGCTGCTTGTGGCGGGGGTGGAGAACCTTCTTGCGGCCGGGATGATGATTACGTCCGACAAAAGGCCGCATATGTCCACGAGAAATACGGTAGGCTGTATGGGGCAGGGGCAGGCGGCGGGGACGGCGGCGGCACTGTGCGCGCAGAAAAAGTGCGGGACGCGCGAGCTGCGATACGGCGATTTGAGAAGCGCGCTCGAGAAGGGCGGCGTATATTTCGAGAGTTAATTAAATACGGTTAAAAGATGTGGGACAAATTAGGTGTGATTGTTGGGCTATTGATTGGAATCAACCTGATTATTTTCAGGAAGAGATTTGTACGCATTATGGTCCGAAAGCAGCTTGATGAGCGAACAACACCAAGAACCAAGGAATACCGGCACCAGTTGAAAGAGATGAAACTCGAAGGAGTTTTGCACAAAGGGCTCGAAATCGCGGCAATAGTATTTGGGGTGTTACTTGTACTGATGAGTATTCCCGAATTTTTTCCCGCCGCGGACGAGGTCGTCAGCTATATCTTAGAATTCTTAATACTATCACTATTTGCGGGATGTGCTGCGGCTATTGTTGAATTACTCGTGCTATTTCGTTTTCTGTGGAGGAAAGTAAAAGGGTATACTCAAGAGCTCTATGATGACTCGTTGCAGAGCGTTCAAGGCTCTTGTGGAAGTGATATACCGAGCGCTGTAAGGAGTGTTCCAACGGATGACCCCGTTCTCCGTGGCTTGCAAAGGAGAGCAATCGTATATACGGTGATCTGTTTTACTGGCTTGTATGTTGTCTTTCTGGTTGCGCTGTACGCTATAATCAGATTAACGCGCTAAGTAGTTACAAAGGATGCAGCAGGAGCAAATGAGAAGTTTGGGGCATGTAAGGTGAAAAAGATAATTGACGTACTATCGGCGAGTGTAATCGCCGGTTTGCTTGTCGGGCTGGGGTTCTCTGTGCGTGAAATAGTTAAGGGGGATTACGTCAAGTATGACATACTCAGATTAGGGGGGCTGAGCCTTCAGGAACATCTGAATAAATGGACGGCTTTGGCGGTAGGTGTTTCGGTCGGAGCGCTTGTTATTTTCTATGTGGCGAAGCTGGCGTGGAAATGGTTTTTCTCCAAGATGGTAGAGGTGCAGGTAAAAGACAAGAGAAGGCTTGTAGTGTTTGTGATTTGTTGCGTTTTTTTTGTCTGTGTCGGGTGGACAGTCAACCACTACTGGCTGCCGCATAAGTTCGAGCGGGTGAGTTTATTTGCCGATGTGGTAATTTTGCTATTTACGGTGGGTTTGTGGTTTTTGCTGACGAGAATACGATGGGCAGAGCTGTACGGTCTTAAGCTGAGGAGCTGTATCAGGAAAGCAGCTTTGATACTGCTATTATGTCTGCTGGGTCTGAATTTAGGAGTTGGGCTTTGGATGAGTGTTGATGCTCGCCGACGGCCCAATATTATTTTAATAAGCATCGATACGTTGAGGTGGGACCATTTGGGCTGCTACGGATACGAGCGGAACACGACTCCCAATATCGACGAGTTTGCAAAGGAGAGTCTGTTTTTTGAAGATGCATACAGCCCGTGGCCGGTCACAGTACCAGCGTTAAACTCGATGATGACGGGGTGTTTAATTTCAAATGAGCCTGGCGAGGATATTACTTCTTACTATTGTGAAACAACTTACTTAGCTGAGATATTGACGAGATTGGGCTATTATACTGTGGGATTCACCGACCATAGTGTGCTCGGAAGCAAAACGAGGGGACGTAACGAATGGTATGTAGTACGAAGGGGCTTTAGTACTTTCCTAAATTTTGGCAAAGGGCGTAAGGGTGTAACTTCAGATGTACTTACAAGAAATGCAATAACGTGGCTTTCGAAGAACCATAAGGACAGTTTTTTTTTGTGGGTTCATTACTTTGACCCCCATCATAACTACAATCCGCTGCCGGAGTATGAAGGGTTATTTGGATTTTCAGAAAAGGACTGCGGCAGGATTTACAATCCCATGGACATCTTAGAAGTACGGGAGATTGAAGAAAGTCTGACGGGAAAAGAGATTGAATGTTTGATGTGCCTGTATGATTCGGAGATATTTTATACCGATATGCACATCGGGAGGCTGCTCGATAAGATTAAGGAGTTAAAGTTATGGGAGGATTCGGTCATAATAATAACGGCGGACCACGGGGAGGAGTTCAAGGAGAGAGAAAGAGTCGGTCACGGGACGAGCGTTTATAATGAGGTGATACGTGTTCCTTTGATGGTCAAGATACCCGACCGAGCGCCGGGGATAATAAGGGGAAATATTGGAACGGAGGAGGTCTTTAATATTGTCTGGGATTTGGTTTCGAACAAAGAGATGAAACTGAATGATGAAGATATAATAAGCAGGACACACCCATCCTCGCGTGCAGAGAAACCAGATGCTAATGATTTTACAATTGTCTCCGGCGATTATAAATACATCTGCAACCCTGAGACGGGAAATGAGGAATTCTACGCCTTGCGAGAGGATGTTTCGGAACAAAATAATCTGCTGGCGGATTCGGCATACGAAGGCAAGAAACTTGAATTAAAACAAAAGTTGGCATCCTGGCTGCGTGAGAATAAAGTAGACGTAGGAGGGTCTTCAAAGGAAAGTTTGGAGAGCAGAGAGGAATTAGACAGGCAGTTGAAAGCGTTAGGGTACGTGAGATGAAAAGATAATTGTGGTATGGGCAGAAAGAGGAGACGTTGGATTAGATATTTGGGATATGTGGAGTAAGTGTGATATCGGGATGGCAATGAGGAAAGGAGAAAGTTATGAAAGTAATTAGACAGATAGGTTCGGCGGCGTTTGTGCTGGGGCTTTTTACGTGCATATTCGCGGGTGTGCCGTGGCACGTTATGGTCGCGGACGACCCGGTGGTGCCGTGGTGGCTGCGGATAGCGGTGTTCTGCCTTTTGGGCGGGATACTGGTGGTGCTGGCGTCGGTGGCGATAGAGCAGAGGAAGTGGGAGCGGCCGGGGGAGATGCCGGCGGGTGAGGCTAAGAGCGATATCATGCTGATAAATTCGACGGAGGTGCCGGGGCGAGAGGTAAGCGAGATTGTCGAACTGGTGCAGGGGCATACGGTGTTCGCCATCTGGCTGGGCAAGGATTTGTCGGCGTTAGTGAGGCTGATACTCGGCGGTGAACTGACGGAGTACACGGAGATGATGGGAAGGGCGCGGACGGCGGCGACGAACAGGATGATTGCGGAGGCGGCGGGGATGGGCGCGGACGCGATAATCAATGTGCGGTATATGACGACGAGCGTCGTGGGAAGCGCGGCGGAACTGTTCGCGTACGGGACGGCGGTAAAATTGAAGTAGGGAGGTAAAATCAAAGATTAAAAATCAAAGAGCAAAACCACAGATTAAAGTTCAAAAATGAGGTGGGGAAAAAGGTTGACTTTGGGGGATGTTTGTGGTAGGGTTTCGGGGTAGTAGAGCCACCATCGGCCCGCACCCGTTTGGAGCAGGTCTGAAGCATTAACTGTTTGATCGGAGGACAGTAAGATGCGTGGGAAAAATGGTGTTTTGAGCGTGTTAGCGGGGGTACTGTGCTTTGGTTCGGCGGTATTGGCCGGGCCGCAGGTTTTAGAGGTAAGCCCGAGGTATCTGGAGTTTACGGGTTACGAGGGGGGTGCGGACCCTAATGCGCAGGTGGTGTCGATTTGGAACAGCGGGCCTGCGAATATGGACTGGACGGTTACACCGGACTGCAACTGGGTAACGGTGGAGCCGAACAGCGGGACGAGCTGGTTTGGTGGGGTCAACAAGGTTAACGTTATAGTGGATATTTCCGGATTGTCAGAGGGACACTATAGCTGTCAGTTGACGGTGACGGGGTTGGGGGCACTCAACAGTCCTCAGATAGTGGACGTGAATCTTTTTATATACCAGCCGGTGATTGGGATTTCTTCGACTGAGTTTGAGTTCGCAGCCAATGAGGAATGGTTGAATCCAGATGACCAGATACTCAGCATCAGTAACATCGGTACGGGGACACTGAACTGGAAGATAGTCGAGGATTGTAATTGGCTTGCTGTCGAGCCGAACACCGGCAGTAGTCTGGGCGAGATCGATGGTGTCAATATCATTGTAGATATCAGCGGCTTAAGTGATGGTATATACAATTGTCAATTGACGATAGAGGCTGGTATGGCAGCCAACAGTCCTCAGATAGTTGATGTTAATTTGTCTATTATTGGGGCAGCAACCTACGTAGTGCCACTTCCCGGGTGTCTTGGTTATTATAGTATGGGAGCAAGCGAGCCTTTTACAATCAATTTGGGAGTTGAGTTGCTGCAAATCAACGAAGTCAGGTTTACATGCGCCGGTACGGTCACTGCGGGGCTTGATTATTGGATGGAGCCAATATCGGATAGGTTCTACGCATATTTCGACACAGAGCCAGGATATATAATCGCCGTAGGCCCGGCGGTCGGGGAAAATACGTATCCTTTGCCTGAGTACTTCTCAGATAATCCTCGATTTGAGCCGATGTTTGGAGCAACCTGGGATTTTCTACTTGATGGACAGGCGGACGGATTGGTTGTTCTGTCAGCGCTTTATTTCTTGCCTGAGTTTCCTCCGATATCATTGCCTAGCGGTTATCTACAGGCCGCATCGATAGAAATGAATGCCTTGCCGTTATTTGGAGGGGATGTTGATAGGAGTGCTGAAGTTGACCTGGTTGACTTTGCTGTATTGGGATTGGCTTGGGGAACTACGGACGGAGAGTCCGGCTATAACGTAGACTGCGACATCTCAGAACCTAGTGACGGTGTGATTGATTCATTTGATCTTGCTGTCTTTTGTGAGAGCTGGTTGGCAGGTCTATAAGGGCGGGGATGGGTCGGATGACATTTGGGGGTGTAGATTGGGCTTGAGTCGGAGGGGTTTTGGGGTTAGAATTCACAGGCTTAGGTACTGTATTTTAGCAGGTAGGATAGGTTATGGAGATAAAGTTGCGATTTTTGGGGGCGGCGCAGAATGTTACGGGCTCGCGGCATCTGCTGGAGGCGAACGGGGTGAGGCTATTAATTGACTGCGGGCTCTATCAGGAAAGGCAGTTCAAGGACAGGAACTGGGAGAAGTTCGCGGTGGAGCCGGAGAGCATTGACGCGGTGCTACTGACGCATGCGCATCTGGACCACTGCGGGTATTTGCCGAAACTGGTCCGGGAGGGATTCAGGGGGAAGATATACTGTACGGCGGCGACGGCGGAGATAGCGGAAATAATACTCTTGGATTCGGCGAAGATACAGGAAGAGGACGCGGAGCACAAGAGAAAGAGGCACGAGAAGCAGGGCCGGAAGGGGCCGTACCCGGAGGTGCCGCTATATACGACGGAGGACGCGGAGGCGTGTCGGCCGCTGTTCAAACATGTCGAGTACAGGGAGGCGGAGCAGCTGGGCGACGGGGTGGAGGCGACGTTTTACGATGCGGGGCACGTATTAGGCTCGTCGGTTATAAGGGTGAAGGTACGACAGAATGATGAGGAGCGGATAATACTATTTTCGGGTGATATCGGTCGGCCGGACAGGCCGATTGTGTGCGACCCGACGATATTCGACAGGGCCGATTATGTGCTGATTGAATCGACGTACGGCAACCGGGTGCATCAGGAGGTCAGGAACGTTAAGGACGCAATCGGCGAGGTGATAAACAAGACG
>CP070830.1:90842-93681 GCA_020344865.1 Planctomycetota bacterium | reverse complement strand
GAGATGAATAATAACCTGTGTCGGTGCGGGGGATATAACCGGATTGTGGATGCGATTGAAACGGCGGCGGGGGAGATGAAGGGAGGTGAGCGGTAATGAAGGTAGAAGGATACGAAGATATCGGGTCGCGGGACGTTAACACTAAGGGCGGTCTCAGCCGGCGGGAGTTTATGAAGGCGCTCGGAGGTGGAATCTTCATTTTCTTTTTCGTAGGAGATTCGTCGGTGGTGGAGGGGCAGAGACGTCGGATGGGATACCCGGAGGACTTCAACGCTTACCTTAGAATCGGCGCAGACGGGAGGGTGAGCTGCTTTACGGGGAAGATTGAGCAGGGGCAGGGCGTGATTACGTCGCTGGCACAGACCTTAGCGGACGAGATTGACGTTGCATTAGAGTCGGTGGATATGGTTATGGGGGACACGGACCGGTGTCCGTGGGACATGGGTACGTTCGGGTCTTTGACGACGAGGTTTTTCGGTCCGCCGCTTCGAGAGGCTGGTGCGGAGGCGAGGGGTGTGCTGATAGAATTGGCGAGCGAGAAGCTGAAGGTGCCCCGCGAGCGGCTGATGACGGAGAACGGGGTGGTATTCGACAAGGAGGAGAAGAGCAAGCGGGTCACTTACGGAGAATTGGCGAAGGGCAAGACAATCGAGAGGCATATGAAAGATAAGCCCGCTGTGAAGAAGGTTTCGGACTTTAAGATTATCGGCAAGCCAACCCTGCGGCGGGATTCGGTGGAGAAGGTAACTGGCAAGGCGAAGTACGCAGGTGATATCCGGCTTGAGGGGATGATGTACGCGAAGATTCTGCGGCCGCCGGCCCATGGGGCAAAGTTAAAGAACGTGGACACGTCGGCGGCGGAGAGGATGGAGGGGATTCGCGTGGTGCGGGAGGGGGATATGGTGGCGGTGCTGGGGCGGAGTCCGGATGAGGCGGAGAAGGCGCTTGGTAAGGTGAAGGCGGATTTCGACGTGCCGGAGGCGAAGGTCGACGATAAGAGTATATTCGAGCATTTCCTGAACTGGGACGTGGGAAGGGACGTTGAGGAGGAGGCGGGCGATTTGAAGGCGGGAGAGGCGCTTGCGGACGAGGTGGTTGAGCGGACGTATCTTAGCGGTTACGTTGCGCACGCGCCGATAGAGCCGCATACGGCGGTGGCGAGGTTCGAGGGGGACAAAATCACGGTGTGGGCGTCGACGCAGACTCCGTTTCCGCTGAAGGATGATTTGGCGGAGGAATTCGGGATGGACAAGAAAAACGTGCGGGTAATCACGCCGTTCGTGGGCGGAGGGTTCGGCGGGAAGACGCGGAACGGACAGGCCATAGAAGCGGCGAGATTAGCGAAACTGGCGAAGGCTCCTGTTCAGGTGGGCTGGACTCGTGCGGAGGAATTTTTCTACGATTCCTTTCGGCCGGCGTCGGTGATAAAGGTCAAATCGGGAGTTACGAAGGAGGGCAAGGTCGTACTGTGGGATTTCGATATCTCTTTTGCGGGAGGGAGGGGGTCGGGGATGTTCTATGACGTAGCGAACCATCGGACGACCACTTACGGGAACAGGGGCAGAGGTGCGCCGAGCGCGCATCCGTTTGCGACGGGGGCGTGGCGTGCGCCGGCCAATCACAATAACACGTTCGCGAGGGAGTGCCAGATGGATATTATGGCGGAGAAGGTGGGGATGGACCCGGTGGAGTTTCGGCTGAAGAATCTGGCGGACAAGAAGATGGCGGGGGTGCTCAAGGCGGCGGCGGAGAAGTCGGGGTGGACTTCGGGTAAGGCTCCGAGCGGGAGGGGGGCCGGAGTCGCGCTGGGGATTGACTCGGGGACATACGTGGCGACTGTGGCGGAGATAGCGGTGGACAAGAGGGCGGGGCGAGTGCGAATCAAGCGGGTGGTATGCGCGCAGAATATGGGATTAGTGATTAATCCGCAGGGGGCGAAGCTGCAGATGGAGGGGTGCCTGACAATGGGATTAGGGTACGTGTTCTCGGAGGAGCTGCGGTTCAAGGGCGGGGAGGTGCTGGACGTTAACTTCAATACTTATGAGCTGCCGAAATTCTCCTGGGTGCCGGAGATAGAGACGGTGATTATAGAGGCGGACGATGAGCCGGCGCAGGGGGGCGGAGAGCCGGCGATAATCGCCTTGGGCGGGGCGGTTGGAAACGCGATTTATGACGCGGTGGGGGCGAGGCTGCTGCAGCTACCGATGACGAGGGAGAGGGTAAGAGAGGCGATACAGGACTCATGACATAAGACTCAAGACTCCAGACGGCAGAGAGCAGTAGGCGGGAGTAAGAAGGGGTGAAGGTTTTGGGTTGAAATGGGGGAGGGAATGGAAAATTAAAAATCAAAATGTAAATAGCAAAATTACAGATTAAAATTTAAAAATGGTGGGGGTGGGGTGAAGATTTGTGGGTTGAAATGGGGGAGGGAAAAGGGAGAATTGCGAGGTGAAGGCGGATATTTGAAAGGCGATGGAATGAAGGCGAAGAACTTTTGGGCAGTGGTGGTGATATTGGGGATTTTTTTGTGTGGGCGTGGGGATTCCAGAAGCGAGAAAGTGTGTGGTTCGGAGGGGGGCTTCATTGGAGTCATACTGGACGACGGCGGTAGACGTGGGACTATAACTGGTAATTACGGTAGCGCGATTTATGGAGGCGAAGCCGGATACGACAGTGAAGAGTATCTCGGGAGGGCCAGACGGGGAGCTAAGATAGAGTTGTTGGACCCAAATGTTATGGTAAATGAGTACGGCAGACCCATCGTGAAGGTTAAGATTGAGGAGAAAGGGTGGCGGGCCTTACTGCTTGCGATTGTGGGACTGCCGAGCGAGATGATTGG
>CP070830.1:86042-90742 GCA_020344865.1 Planctomycetota bacterium | reverse complement strand
GTTTATGCGTTCGCCTTTCGGGGGCAAGCTGGATGAGGATTTCAGCGGTCGGTATGCGGGGACGCAGGGGTATCGGCATTTAGGCAAGACAAACGTCGCGTGGTGTGACGGGTCGGTTGCGTCGATGGAGGAGTGCTTTACGGAGGCGCAGGCTGGTGAGAAGGCGAACATTGCGGAGGGCACGGGGTTTCTCTCGGCGGACAACAGCGCGTACGATTTGGAATAAAGTGGTTTTTGAGGCTCGGGGTTAGTATAATCGGCGGGGTGGGCACGGCAGAAGCAAAAGCGATTTTGAGGCACGTGAAAGAGGCGGGCGCGCTAGCGTTGGCAGGGATGAACCATCTTGTCTGGCCGGCGGTGTGTATCAATTGCAAACGGAGCATTTGCGAGGGCGACCGGAGCCTGTGCAAGGAGTGCTGGGGGCAGCTACTGGCGTGTACGGGGGCGGACTACTGCCCCGCGTGTGGGCGGGGCGTGAGCAGGTACGCGCTGGTGGATGGGGCGTGTGCCGACTGTAAAGACAGGAAAATACTGTTCGATGGTATAGCGCGGTCGGGGTACTATTCTGGGAGCCTGCAGAGGATGATACTTACTTTCAAGTATTACGGGAGGACGGAGCTGGATTCGACATTAGGTTTTCTGATTAATGCAGCACTGGAGGGGAGCAGCTTTATAGACGAGATTGAGGTTTTTGTTCCGGTCCCGCTGCACTGGTCGAGGCGGCTCGGCCGCGGGTACAACCAGTCGATGATTTTGGCCAAGCGGCTGAAACACACAAGGGCGAAGATTAATACGGAACTTGTCAGAGTGCGGCGAACGAAATCGCAGCCTTTGATGGCGACTCCTGCTGCGCGGGCGAGGAATGTGGCCGGGGCGTTTGCAGTTCGGCGGGGGCATAAATTTGCGGGGCGAAACATCTGCCTCGTGGATGATATTAAGACGACTGGGGCGACTTTAAATGAGTGCGCAAAGACATTGAAAGAGGCGGGGGCGGCGAAGGTCTTCGCGGTGGTCCTGGCTGTGGCGGGCCAGGATATAAGCTAGCGGGCGGCAGATAGAAAGGGAGGAGGGGTTATTGTGTGGCGAGGGGGTCTTTTGGCTGGATGCGCTTGAGGATTTTGCGGCGGAGGTTTCTGAGGGGCGTGGCGATGAGGCGATGGAGTTTAATCGCCTTACTTGTGGAGTGTGACAACGAGCGTTCCTCGGCTGTCAAGAGTTCGGGGGCGAGCTTTCGCTTGTGCTTGTAAAAATGGTAGAGGTCGGCATTTTGGAGGGTATTTCGGATGTACTCAGCGAGTCGATGGGAGAAGAGGAAGCGTTTTGGTATATGGAGGGATATTTGAAAGTCAACGAGGTTGGGGCGGCCGTCGGGGCCGATGATGATATTATCGAGCTTGTTGGTATCGAGGTAAACGACGCCTGCCTGGTGTATGCGGCGGAGCAGCTGCAACAGGCGGTCGAAGAAATCGTCTGGTAGTTTTTGATTGTTTTCATCGAGTGTTCGGCCGGGGATGTACTGATATATGAGTCCTGCCGGGCCGTAGCGAGAGATAAAGCGCGGTGTTGCGTTTAAGTGATTGAGGCGGCGGAGGATAGAAATCTGGTGTGAGCAGAGCATCTCGCCGAGCCACGCGAGAGGCAGGCCGAGAAAATGCTGCTGGCGATTGAGCTTTAGGATGATTTGTCGCGGGGTAGGTACGAGTGGTTGCTGTGAGGTGTCAGCGTATTCATAAAGAGCGGTCGCGGCGAAGAAGTCATGTTTGAAGACATGAGAGAGCCTATAAGAATTCTCCGCGACCGTGATTTGAGCGGGCAACGGTCTTGAGCCACAAGCGTATAACTGATTCTGAAACGTCCCTTGCATTTCTCAGCCTCTTACAGACGCAAAAAGCCAATGAGACCCTGCGTTTCAACATACCAGAAAGAACTACGCTAAGCGCATCGCATATTTTATCTAATCTCCGATTAGAGCATCAGAGTTTTTCATATTTTATTATTGCACGGTACAGGCCGTTAATGCGTTTACCGTCGACGATTATTGGTGAGTACTTTTCGTTTCGCGGCTGGAGACGGACTTTATTATCCGGTTCGAAGAATACTCTTTTGAATGCGGTTTCGTGAGGCATTGCAAAGCGAATGAAACAGTCGTCGCCGTTGTGGACTTCCGCGGCGGGCGAGAAGACGACTATGTCACCTTCGCGGAACCTCGGCTCCATCGAGTCCCCTACGACGCGGACGGCAAATGAGCTGGGGTCGTGGAGGTCGGGACACCGGACATAATCGTCGGCGACGCCTACGGGATAGTCGAGGTCGTTGAAGTCAGTCGGGTAGCCCGCCGAGACTTTGTTTATAACGGGTACCATTCTTCCTGCGGCCAGCGGGGCATCGGCTTTTTCGGCGTGGAGCTTGGTTTGTGCGAGGAGTGAACCGAGCTTTTTGGCGCTTGGCTTTGTGTCTATGAGATTTTTGATGAAGCTTCTTAATTTCTGGTTTTCGGCCTCGGCGGATTCGTACTGCTGACGGATATCGGGCGGGATGCGCTGCATGTGTGCGATGTGCAGGAGCAGGCCGGGCTCGAACTCGAGGATTTCCTCGAGCTTAGTGAGGAGCTCATCGCTCGGAGGGTTTTTAACCTTGTCGGTTTCGATGGTTGATAAATACGGCTTGGAAAAGCCGGTGTAACCGCTGACCTCGTCGAGGGTGAGGTTAAGCTGCTCGCGTTTTTTCCTGATTATCTGGCCCAAAGACATATCGGAAATCTTAGCAGCTTTTTTACCAAATGCAAGAGAAAGTTAGATAAATATTTAACGAAATTCTAATTTTAGGCGTTAATCGACGTTTATAAGGTCATAATCGGGGTTTCCAAGGCCGATTCGCTGTGCGTGCTGCAGCTGATAAATGGGGTTTAGCTTGTCGTTTGCGACCAATACCGGGAGGCCTTTGCCGCCCTTTTGCTCGACCAAATCGAGAGCGGCCCTGTCGACGGCAACGGGGTCGGTCGAGGCGATGATGCCGATGTCGTCAACTATATTTGGCATATCGGTGTCATCGAAACAGTCGCAGTCTTTAGTAATCGAGATGAGGTAATTGAAAAACACGGCCTTGTCTTGCTTTCCTTGGAGTGTGCCGAGCGCGTGTTCGGCGATATTCTTCTGCAGGGTCTCGTCCTCCTCGCCCCAGTTGCATTCGACGGCGTTGAAGCGGCAGGCGACAAGACACTCCGCGCAGCCAATGCATTTGTCCCGGTCGATGTGGGCCTTTACGTCGTTTAGTGTAATGGCGTCTGCGGGGCAGTAGTCGTAGCACTGGCCGCAGTGCGTGCAGTTGTCGCCGATGTTTAGCTTTAGGGCGGCGTGCTGTCTCATCTTTCCCTTTCGGCTCGCACAGCCCATACCGAGGGTCTTTAGCGTGGCCCCCATACAGGCGGCGCAGTGGCCGGTAAAGTGGGCGACCGAGAGAAGAGCCTGGCACCTGACGATGTCTGAGGCGATGAAGACTTCCTTGTTCAGCTCGCCGTTTATTTTGACCGGCGTCTCGGATGTTCCAAAGAGTCCATCCGGCACAATGAACGGAACACCCAGAACATCTTCAGAGAAGCCGTGCTCAGCGGCGAGGACGGTGTGCTCGATGGCATTGTGCCTTCGGCCAACATACAAGGCGCTGGTATCGGTCACGAAGGGTCTTGTCTTGAGCTTGAGCAGCTCGTCTACGAGGCCTTTGATACAGGGGGCGGTTACGTATGTGGTGTTGCCCGCTTCTCCGACGTGGACCTTTACAGCGGTGAAGTCATTTTCCCTGAAGCAGTCAGCGAAGCCGGCGGTCTTGAACAGTTTTGCGGCCTTTTTGGAGATTACCTTTTCACCGTCACTGCGGGCGGCGCTGATAAAATAAACCTTCGAAGCCATAAGACTAACAATTGCGTTAAAGAGATTTACGACGTTTTTACAAAATCCAAACCGGTAAAACCAACGCGGCCATTATATTGTTTTTCCAAATCACCGCAAGACGAATACATAAGACTGCGTATATGGCGAGTTGCTATGTCAACAGGGGATCGCAAGGGTCAGCAATAAATATATACGATGACAGTTGTTACGGCAGGAGGCAGTGGGCTCGTCGCGAAAGCTTTATTCGTATCTTCGCAGGGCAACATGGAGAATGCGGTCTATAAGGTCATCATAGGAGATTCCGCCCTTTTCGGCGGCTTCGGCGAATTCCTCGCCGTAGGCGATGTCGGGGTTGGGATTGGCCTCAAGGATGACAAGTTTGTCATCTGGTGTAAGCCTTAGGTCTATCCTGCCGTAGTCCCTGATTTGCAGGACGCGATAGACCCTCTTGCAAACACGGGTGATTCTCTCAAACGTGGGAGAATCAAGATTTGCAAATCCGAATTCTATATTCCATTTTTTGCGGAACTGCTCGTTCCACTTTACGCGGTAGGTAGCGAGGTGGGGGCCGTCGTCCGTGCTGGAGTTGAAGAGGCATTCCCGGATGGGAAAGACGGTCAACCTTTTGTTGCCGAGTATGCTGACGTAAAGTTCCCGGCCGGCGACATATTCTTCGGCAATCGCGGCCTGGTCCCATCGTTCGTGGACGAATTGTGCCCGTTCCTTAAGCGAGGTTTCGTTGGCTACGAGCGAGGCATTGGAGATTCCTTCGGAGCTGTCTTCGAATGCGGGCTTGACGACCAAGGGAAATCG
>CP070830.1:81744-85942 GCA_020344865.1 Planctomycetota bacterium | reverse complement strand
GAACGCTGGACTGAAAGAAATGTGGGTACTGAAGTGGCATCGGAAATTCGCGACAAACGCCGAGTATACTCTGGCCGGCGGTATGGAGCGCTCTGACTGGCTGGCTGAAGCGGCGTGGATGGCACCACTTACCGACTACTAACAAGGAAATAAAGGCACAGTTGAAGTTACGCAGGCGATAAGGGGGCACGGGCGGCGGAGGGTATTTTTTGAAAAGAACTCTATCGCCAACTTAGTACTTTTTATGACTGGTTTTCTACAGGCTACGATGGAAAATGAGGTAAGGGGAGGCTTTTTGGGGGGTAAAATGGGAGGATTTGGGCGTGGGTGTCGCAAAATGATAAAAGATTTACGCAAAATGGCGTTTTTTTGGGGGGGGGATATGGTATAATAGGCGGTAGTATGGAAGAGGCGGGGTGCGTTCTAAACAGGAGGCGCAACGGGCGAACTCACCCCGCGGCAAAATAAGGTCTTGTTCGTATGGCTAAAAGCTACGGGAGGCAGGTACGAACTTAAAGATAACTATGCGAAGGTTACCCGTGGAGGTTTCACGGGTATCGTGCCTGCCAGGAAGAATACAGGATTTGGCTATGTCGCCAAAGGACCTTTTAATATTCTAATCATTTAAAGGAGGACGATTATGAGTAAGAAGGTAAGTTTATTAATTTGTTTTGTTTTGGTGTTGTGTCTCGGGTCAATGGCAGTGGCCGAGGACCTGAATCCTCCCGGTTGGTCGCGCGGGCCGAACACCTGTGAGGTCTTCTGGGAATTCGACGACGGCACCGGCACTGAAGCCAATGACGCGCCGACGAGCTATCTGTACACCCCGGAACCGAACGGTCTGGCGCCGGACCCGTGCTTCGGGTTCCGTGTCTATGGAAACAGCTGGGACGGCGGTCCTGACCCAGCTAATCAATTTCTGTGGGATCCAAGCGGGATTGTCTTTGTTGAGGGCGAGGAAAGTACCATGCAACCGATTCCCGACGGCAACGGGGCGAACCTGACGGTCTATGTTCAGGTGACCTGGCAGGGAGGCGGGTTCAGTCTTATCCAGTGCGGCATCGAATGCTGGGGCGGATATCCACCTTTTGAAGAGGGCGAGATCAGGGAAGGCGAATGGCTCGAGGGAGTGTTCAACGAAGAAACGGAAGACGAAGGGGACGTTCCGGTCATAGCGGAAAGCGTCCTGGACGGCGGGTGGAAACATACCACGTTAAGCTACACCTTTGAGGAATTCCCTGTGGAAACAACACATGTGGGGTTTCTTTTCTTTGGATGGGCACATGAAGGGATAACGGTCGACGAGGTAGTCGTCGATATGATTATCCATGACGGCAACGTCCCGGAAGGTGGAGGACAGGTAAGGGTCTCAAACGAGAGCCCGGAACACGAGGCGGACCACGTGAATCCAAATACCAATCTGAGCTTCCAGGCCCCTGCTCAGGCTCTTTGCATAGACCCGAACTCGGACCCGAACCTTGCAGGGCCGTTTGAGTATGATGTATGGTTCGGATTAGAGCCGAACGCCGCCACGATGATACAGTTAGCGGATGACTACTCGCCGACGAACTGCAACGACGTGATGGTCTTCGACCCGTGCAGCGGCGGCGACCTTGCGGTTGCGACGGTGTACTACTGGAAAGTTGATATCACTGACCTTAACTCACCGGGAACACCGCAATTCTATCCTCAGGACGACCCGAACGGGCGGGGCGTTAAGTACTTCAGCTTCCGCACGTGGGGCCTTGCCGACGTTTTGAATCCGGCCAACGGTGCGACGGAAGTGGCTCCCCCGGTTCTCTTAGAATGGGGACCCGACGGTTATGCGTCGTCTTGCGACATTTACTTCGGGACGAGCTTTGCGGAGGTGAACAGCGTCGATAGTACAGATACTACAGGCATATACATAGGCGAACAGCCGGTCTCTGACGCGAACTATGACGCTGGCATGCTGGATTTGTCGAAGAGTTACTACTGGCGAATCGACGAAAAGAACGGCACTGCGATTAAAGGAGATGTCTGGAGCTTCACGACGGGCGACTATTTCGCACTGGAGGACTTCGAGAGTTACGCGAGCAACACGCAGCTTTATGCGGTGTGGGACGACTATTGGGTCAACTCCAGCGGCTCGGCAATCTTCCTTGTGACAGACGTGAACTTCGTTCTCGACGAAGAGGGGAAATCGCTTCTGTACCAATATGACAGCGCGTGGAAAAACGGACCTACGTGTGTGGGTTCCGTGGCCGACGCGGACATAGCCGATATGTTAGTAGGGTCGGACTGGACTATCAGCGGTATCAGGTCTATTCTGATACACTTCATGGGTACGGCAGGCAACAGTGCAACGGCGAACGACCAGATGTGGCTCGAATTAGAAGATGCGAGCAGCAACTCGGGTCTTGCGCTGTACGACGGCGATATGAACAACCTTGCCGTCGAGGAATGGCAGGAGTGGAACATTGACCTGGCCATATACGACGCTTGCGGGGTTGACCTGACGAATGTGGACAAGATACATCTTGGCTTCGGCGGTCCGGCTGTAGGAGACTGCAAAGCCGGCGGGACGGGCCAAGTGTACTTCGACGAGATAGAGCTTCATCCCCGAAGGTGCCGCCCGGAGGTTATCCCATGGGACATTGCTGAAGAAGACTGTAAGACGGACGGATATGACATTCAATTGATGGCCGAAGACTGGATGGATAAGGACTATCAGGTCTTCCCAACACCGCCCGACCGCAACAACCTGCTTGTCGAGTACCTGTTCACCGGTACCGATGACTACAGTGATACATCCGGTAATGGTCTTGACGGTCAGCCAAGCCCGACGCTAACGCATGTAGCTAACGGTTATCTGACGATTGAGAACGCGGGCGGACATGTGGATATCCCCTTCGAGGCAAGCAATCCGTTCCACGGCCCGACAGATTACTCGGTAGTCATTGAATACGGGTCAGAAGTCGATACGGATCCGACGGTCCTGATGACTTCGACCGACCCTTGTCTTCCGACGAGCTGGGAGGAGCCGAACGTCGACCAAACTTTTGCACTCTATAGTCCGATGGGCCTTATTGTGGGAGAATCGCACGAAGGCGGCCCAAGTGCTCCCGATGAAATTGCCTTCACCCATGACAACTGGTACAAAGCTTTGGCAGAGGTATATAAATTGGAGGTAGGAGGTATCGGAAGCTGGCACACTGTCGCGGTGACCTATGACGCGGACGGCGGGATTTGCCCGGACGAGCCCTGGGACCCGAATGCATGTCCGCCGGGTACCGTGACCGGTCTTGTCACAGTGTATATTGACAGCGTAAAGGGGGATGAGCCGCTTGCGATCGACCCCAATATCCCAGTTGATGCCAACTATGATATCGTGCGAATCGGCGATGCTTACAACCCTTTACACGCGGATGATTGGGGATTTATATCCCACATCGGCGATATCAACGAGGTACTCATCTATGACGTAGCTCTGACCGAGGGTGAGGTATATTATGCGAGCGGGATAACCGACCCGACCTACGTACCGAACAGCTCAGCGGCCAACGTGGTGCCGAAGAGTCCTCCGGGAGGTCCTTACGACCCGAACAACCCGGACATAGTCAACTTCCTTGACTACGAGAGATTGGCGGACAACTGGCTTACCGGTCCGTGGTTGTGGCCCGACCCATAAGCAGGGTCAGATAAAGGCGAATTGAGAGTAGCATCGATACGGGGCTTGCGCTGATTAAGTTCGGCGCAGGCCCCGTTTGTATTTATGTCGGGTGAATGGTAGGCGGCGGAGGGTATTTTTTGGGTTGGAACCGAATTTCATTGTCAACGTAATACTTATGACCGGTCTTTTAGAGGCTCGAGGTAAAACGGGCATCAGGACGGCTTTTGAGGTGCCGAGACGGGATATGAGGCGGCCGGTGTCGCAAAATGACAAAAAAATTCCGCAAAATGGCCTTTTTTTGCTGGTAAATTATGATATAATATGGGGTTGTACGGACGAAGTGTGGTTCGCGGGCAACTTGAGGACAGGATAAGAAGGTGCCTCGATTTATGAGAGCACAAGTGAGAAAAAAGGGTTTTGGTATGAGTAAGAAAAAAGGGTTCACGTTAGTTGAGCTATTGGTGGTGATAGCGATTATTGCTCTACTGATGTCGATACTGATGCCGGCCTTAGCGCGGGTGCGTGAGCAGGCGAAGGACGTTCTGT
>CP070830.1:78950-81644 GCA_020344865.1 Planctomycetota bacterium | reverse complement strand
CTAAGTTCACCGCTCACAACCAGTTCCACCTCACCCGGTGTCTCCACCTCACCAAGCATCTCCTGCACCTCTCCCCGGCTGAACTTCGCAATTGCAAACTCATCCCCCAACCATACCCGCTCGGCCGGGACTTCATCCTCAAGCAAAATGCTGTTGGGTTCTATGTCGGCGACGTTGTAATCTTCCGGCAGCCAAATATAGCAGGTAACCCATCTACCTTTGCTCTGCAGATTAAGTGTCTCCGGCTTTATCTCAACATTAGCTAAAATTGCTGGCTCCAGACATTCCTCCCACCATAGCTTCGGATAATCCGGCGATGCGCACATCTGCCATACATCATTCGCCCCGTTTATCACCTCGCCCACAAAATCCCAACCCGCATCCGTAAACGTACTCTCCGTCTGCATCAACGCCGTTGGCAGACCAGTGCCGCCATCACTTATTGTAAGACCTGAACTTTCCGTGTCCCAAAAAGAGGCCGTAACCCTTGCCCCCGAACGTGTGTCCCCAACAAGGCCCCCTGTGTAAGACCCTCCTGTTACAGTTCCCTTTGAGTAGCACCTAGTTATTAAACTTGAAGCATAATCACCGTTAAACCCCACCAGTCCTCCGTTATACGATCCCGTCCCTGAAATGTTACCCATTGCATAGCAGTTGGAAATCTCCCCTTCCTGATTCAACCCTAAAAGACCGCCAAGACACCAACTTGTACCGGAAACATCCCCCACCGCAAATGACTGCGAAATCCTCCCTTTATAGTTATAACCTGATAAACCTCCAACATAACCATTTCCCGACACATCTCCGAGCGCATAGCAGTTCTTAATCGTCCCGCTATTATCTCCGGTTAGGCCACCAACATGGACACCTGTGGCTGATACCATAATGTTCGTATGGCAATCTATAATAATACCATAAATGTTCAATCCCACCAGTCCACCAGTCCACCAGTCGCCACCTGAGACAGAGCCTCTTTTCGCCCAGCAATTCCGTACCGTCCCGTCGAAAAGATTACCTACCAGCGAGCCCACACGTTTCCCCGATGTACTCTGGACATTTGCCTCAATTAACCCCAAATCTCTGATCTCGGCCGTTTCGCCCACAACAAAGGAGAAAAGACCTATCTCACCCTTCCCAGTGGAACTATATTGAAAGTTCGAAATTGTGTGTCCGTTCCCGTCGAATACACCACGAAAATACTTTGTAATATGGTCTTCCAGCCCAGACCCGTCAAGATTTGCCCGAAGAATCTTACTTCCAGCCCGATCTGCAAAGTATATCTTGCCGTTTGCCACGTCAAGCGCGATTCCCGCCGGATAGCTCAATCCCGTTACCAAATCCTGAACATTACTGCCGTTAAGATTAGCCCGCTGGACTTTACCGGCATGAGAAGCTGTCCAGTACATCTTCCCGTTTGCCGCGTCAAGCGCGATTCCCTGCGGGTAGCTCAGCCCTGTCACCAAAGTCTGAACACTACTGCCGTTAAGATTCGCCCGTTGTATCTTGCCCCCACTCGAGTCTGCCCAGTACATCTTGCCGGCACTAACATCCAGCGAGATGCCGCGAATACCGCCAAGCCCCGTCACCAGAACCTCAGCATCGCTGCCATCCAAATTAGCACACTGGATTTTCTGTGTATCATAATCCGTCCAATACATCTTGCCACCGGCACCATCCACAGCGATGCCAAATGGGTAAACCAATCCTGTTGTAACTAAGTCTTCTATGCTACTTCCGTCCAGATTGCCCCGTTGGATTTTACTTGTACCATGGTCAGTCCAGTACATCTTCCTGCCAACGCCGTCTAAAGCTATGGCAAATGGTCTGTTCAGCCCCGTTGTGACAACTTCTTCCACAGCAGATCCGTCTAAATTAGCCCGCCTGATTTCTTTCAGATTCCAATCCGTCCAGTAAATCTTCTCCCCAGTCTCATCTACCGCTACACCGTGTGGCCATTCGAGGTTTTGCTTCCCAATAATATTAAAACTCGTCCCACTATAAGCCAAGAGGTTGATATCCGCCATCAACTCAAAATGCGCATCCCAGTAAGTCGAATCCGCACCAATCGCCTGCATATCCTCCGCCGTCCATATCTGATACGGGTCACCCTCCACTCCATTCCCATCCCACGGCTGACCATAAGCCACCGAACAAAAAACGCAGGGCAGTACCGCCACCAAAAACATTGAAATTACCAGCCAGTTCTTTAGATTTGTCCTCTTATACATCTTACGCCTCCTTTAATCTGGTTCCGTGAGACTCCTTCTAACTCACATTGTTACCCTCGCTCCATCTGGCCCGCAAAATACGAGCAAAAAGTCACCGGATTTTCCGCAAACGACCCGGAACATCCCACAAAACGCATAGAAACACCATATACCATAAAACCGACCTTGTCAAGCATAAATTTACAAAACCCACACCATCCGCGGTTAAAAATCAATCAGATGCGCATATGCTTTTCCACCAAAATCGAAAAACTTCAAATTTTCTTAACTACCTTGCTAAAAATGAGTTCCGAGTATCGGGTATCGAGCATCGAGAACTTTTTCACCCCATCCGCGCAAGTCCCCCTTATTACGGGACGCCCATACTCCGTTCCCCCAACTTTGACAAGTCCATAATCAAAACAAGCCACCGACCCCAGATCCCCGACCCCTGAACCCTGACCAAATCAGTGGAAATCAGCGTAAT
>CP070830.1:72963-78850 GCA_020344865.1 Planctomycetota bacterium | reverse complement strand
GAAGTTTGGGCAATTCCATAATTTTATGTAACTTTCAGTGTGGCGAACTTTCGTTTGCCTACCTGAATAACCATTCCATTTTTCGGAGTAATTTCAGCGTTCGGATCGGTGATCTTCTTTCCATCGATACTTACCGCGGCTTGTGTTACCATTCGTTTGGCTTCACCACCGGTGGAGACGAGCTTGCAGGAGAGCAGCAGTTGTTTGGCGGAGATTGGTTTACTGGCTACTTTAAATTCGGGCATTTCGTCCGGGAGTTGTTTTTGTGCAAATACCTTTTCGAACTGCTTAGCGGCTGATTGAGCGCCTGCCTGGTTGTAGAACTGGGTAACGATTGTTTTACCTAACAGGACCTTCGCATCCTTGGGGTGTGTCTTGTCGGGATTGGTGAGTTCGGCTATTTTTTTGCCTGGCAGGTCGGTCAGAAGCGTAAAGTAGTTTTCCATCATCTCGTCAGAGATACTCATAACCTTGCCGAACATATCATTCGGCTCATCGGTTACGCCGATATAGTTGCCTTTGGATTTGCTCATTTTTTCCTGGCCGTCCAGACCGACAAGGATGGGCATGGTAATCACCACCTGCGGAGCCTGACCGTTGACCCGCTGGATGTCCCGACCGACGAGGTTGTTGAATGTCTGGTCTGTGCCGCCTAATTCGACGTCGCTTTTGATGATGACTGAGTCATACCCCTGCATAAGGGGGTACAGGAATTCGTGGATGCCGATGGGGTCGCCTTTTTTATGGCGCAGCTCGAAGATGTCTCTCTCTAACATTCGGGCGACGGTCATATTGCTTGTCAGCTTGATAATGTCGGCCAGCCTGAGGTCTGAGAGCCATTCGCCGTTGTACCTTACTTCGAGCTTGTTTTCCGAGGTGTCTAAGATTTTGCCGGCCTGTTCGAAATAAGTTTTTGCGTTTTTTTCAATTTGCTCACCGGAGAGCATCGGGCGGGTTTTGTCCTGTCCGCTCGGGTCGCCGATTCGTGCGGTGTAGTCGCCTATGATAAGGACGGCCTTGTGACCGAGGTCCTGGAATTGCCGCATCTTTCGCAGCACTACGGTATGGCCGAGGTGTATATCGGGACTAGTAGGGTCCAGGCCGAGTTTTATGCGGAGCTGCCTGCCGGTTTTGGCTGCTTCGGCCAGCTTCTGTGACAGTTCCTCCTGGCTTAGAATATCAATCGTACCGCGCTTTAGAAGTTGAACCTGTTCTTTGATGCTTGGTGCCATTTATTTGTCTCTATAAGTTTCGGATTTCGGGCCAGATTATAAGGTGTAAGTGGATAATAATCAACAGTCACTGATAAATTGGGGGGGGCCGCCGGACGTATTCGGTCAATTTGCTTGCTGGTCGGCTTTTTCGGGCTTGTTTTGTTTCTTATATGAGACTGCGGTTATCACATACAGGATAACAGCTGGGACAAAGAACCCGATACATATGGCTTTTAGCTGCCCCCGGCTTACGAGCTGCCACAATGGCCTTGCCGTGCTTGGCCAAAGCAGCAGAACATCCCAGTGGTAAATGGCGTCTATTACGACGTGCAGCCATGCGCCGAGGACGCCGGAGATAACCATTTTTCGCAAATTAGTCTGGTATGGTATGCGGATTATTTGCATTATCCTTTTAAACAGGTGCCGCAGAGGATAGGCGACAATAGCCCAGATAACACCAACTGCTGCCCCCACCAGTAGACTGTGAGCATATCTATGCATCGGCCAGCCCGTTTGAAACAGGTTTAGGACCAGAACCTCAATGTCGACGATGACATTGGCCAGCACAAACACGGGGACATCGATATACTTTCGAAGCGCCAGGCCAATAAACCCGCTTGGGCCGAAATGGTACGGTGTAAATGGCATTTTGAATTATATATTACGGAATCAAACGCTTAAGTTTCGGGTAAGTACCTGTTTTTCCAAAGACAGCCCCAAATTCAGCAAATAAGTATTTTCGTTGTCACAATCTCCTTGGCGAAGGCTGGGTGTCCGGCCCTGCCTGAATTAATGGTGCCGGCTGCAAGTAGTTCTGGACGTAGTCGACGATGCTGTCTTCGAGGCTCGTGAGTTGCTTTTCGTAGCCAGCCTGGCGGAGCTTGGATATATCGGCCTCAGTGAAATACTGGTACTGATGACGGATTGAATCGGGCATATCGATATAGTCGATTTTCGGGAGTTTGCCCATCGCTCCACAGACAATTTTTACCAGGTCGTTCCAGGTGCGCGCCTTTCCCGTGCCGATGTTGAACAGTCCACAGACGTGCGGGTTATCCAGAAAGAATAAGGTCATATCGACGGCGTCTTTGATATAGAGAAAATCACGCTTTTGCTCGCCATCGGCATATTCGCTCCTGTATGATTTGAACAGGCGGACCTTGCCTCTTGCGTTTATCTGCCCGAAGGCCTTCAAAACGAAGCTTCTCATTTCGCCTTTGTGATATTCATTCGGGCCGAAGACATTGAAGTATTTCAGTCCAACGATTTTACCCAAGAGTCCGGTCCGGCGAGCCCAGAGGTCGAACATTTGCTTGGAGTGGCCATACATATTTAATGGTCTTAAGTTTTCGATTTTTTTCTCATCGTCGCTGAATCCGGCCGAACCATCCCCGTACGTGGCTGCACTAGAGGCGTAGATGAAGCGAATGTCAGCGTCGGTCGTCCATTGGGCGAGCAGTTTGGTGTATTCGTAGTTGTTTTTTATAAGGTACGAGGCATTGGTTTCGGTCGTGTCCGTGCAGGCGCCCATATGGAAGACGGCCTCGATAGGGGGGGTGATTTTCTTCTCGACGGCCATTTCCAGGAAATCACCTTTTTCGACATAATCGGCGAACGACAAGTTGCGGAGATTCTTCCATCTTTCATCAGTGCCAAGCTCGTCGACAACCAGAATATCGGTAATACCCCGTTTATTAAGTGCGGCAATCAGTGCCGAGCCTATAAAGCCGGCACCGCCCGTGACTATTATCATTTGCAGTTCTCCTGATTAGCCATTTAGTTTGCATAAGCTTAATTTGCAGTCCTGAACGCGTCAAATGTTTAATGGCTAGCCGGCGCATAAAAAAACCGCCCGTTTAGGGCGGTTTTAAAAAGGTTAAAAAACGTTAATTGATTCTCAGCACAGAGCAATATAGCTTGCAATGGCGAGAATCAGAATCCTCCTTTTTGTAATCGTAAACGGAAGCCAGAAATCGTAGTATAACTTTTTCATTTTTCTCTCTCTTACTATGCAATCATTATACCCCAAAACGGGGCCCAAAGTCAAGCATAACACCGGCCTCTGGACATAAGCTCTTGTAAACAAATGACTTATGGCGGCGGAAGCCGCAAGTTTTTTATCGCCCGGATTGTTAGAAATACACTGAGGCAGCACAATGTTGTGGTGCGTCGGAGGGGTGTTTGCTCTGAAATGGAGCGTTGCTCAAAAAGGTTGATGCCTTGTGTTTTTGGCAGTTTTTTAAGCCAGCTTTGTGACCGCTTCGGCGACGAGTCTGGTTATTGGCAGTTGCTGGGGGCAGCGAGCTTCGGCGGTGCTGTAATCGGTGCTTAGAAGCCTGTTTCTTATGTTTGCGGGTATTTGAGCGAAAAGCTCCCTTGCACCGTTTCGGTCGCCATAGCCGTTGTAGTACATCAAATACCGCATGATGTCGCTGATATAAGGCACACTCGGCAGCGTGGAGTTGCAGATATGGGCGCAGCCGGCGCAATAACCGCTGCAGGTCGCCTGGGCGTATTCCTTCAAGGCCGTGGTGTCCTCTTGGGACAGCTCTGTTTTATCGATAGCTGCAGCCGCATTCGAAGTCATATCGGCAACGTTATTCACTCCAACGCAGGCCGAGCTTATCCTTTCGTCCGCCAGCACGGCCTTTATGTTTGCCTGAGTCGGCGTGAAACCACGCTGCAGAAATCGGCCGACTATTTTCTTGTCCTCTTCGGTCTCAACTTTATGGTCTGTTCGAATTCCAAGTGTCTTCATTGCGATGACAGCCACGCCCGCCTTATGGCATGCTTCAATTCCGGCCTGGATTTCATTATCCTGCATCAGTCGAAAATTGTAGCTTGCCATTACTGCGTCAATCCAGCCGAGCTTTGCTGCAGCGGAGAGGTTTTGGGCCATGTTCGTGTGGGTACTGAAACCGAAAAACCGTATCACGCCGCGTTTCTTTGTTTTGATGACCCACTGTTTCAACTGGTCTGTCAACTGTGCCGGCTCGGATAGTCCATGGACACCGTAGTACATGTCGATGTAGGTGGTATTCATTCTTTCCAGGGAAGTCTGCAGACGCTTTTCGACCTCGTCGACTACGGCTTGCGGAGTAGATGCTTTCCACGCACCGGAGGCCTTACTTACAATAAACAGGTCCTTTCGAAGCTCAGGGCTCTTAGAGAGGAATTTGCCTATGTTGAGCTCGCTTTCCCCGCCCACATAGGAATTAGCAGTGTCCCAGTAATTAATCCCCCATTTAAGAGCGCTTCTTAAAATGATTTGGTTGTCGAGTCGATTGCATCCGAGAGACAGACACGGGACATCGACACCGGTTTTGCCCAGTTTTCGTCTTGGTACCTTTGGGAACTTAAGCCCCTGGCTTTTTGCGGGAGCATTCGGCTCATTCGGGCCGCCCTGTACTGTTCCCGAGGCCAAGACCGAGGCCAAGCCAGCGGCGCCTACGTTCTTTAGAAAACTCCTTCTATTGAACTTGTTGCGATTGTCATTCAAATTATTAGATTCCAACTATCGGTGGTCCTGGACCTGTTCGCCAGAACTTTCCGAAATGATTTCCGTTCAATGTTGACTCACGCCAACTTGCTGACTGCTTCGGCCATAAGCCTGCCGATGGGTAGATGCTGCGGACAACGGGCCTCGGCCTGGCTGTAATCGACGCTCAGGAGTTTGTCTCTTACGTTCTGCGGGATTTTGGCGAATAGCTCTCTTGCATCCTGCCGCTCACCATAACTGTTGTAGTACATCAGGTACCGCATGATGTTGTTTATGTGAGGCACTTCAGGGACGGCCAAGCCGCAAATATTACTGCAGCCGGCACAGTAGCCGCTGCACGTGTCTTGGGCGTATTGCCTGAATAGTTCCCTGTCAGCCTGGGTAAGTTCAGTCTTATCCAGTACGGCAGCGACATTCTCATACAGGTGGGCCAAATTACCCCTTGATGTGCAAGCTGAGCTGATTCTCTTATCTTCCAATACGGCCTTTATCTTTGCCTGGCCCTCGGTAAAACCGCGTTTGAGGAAGTGTTCGGTCAGTCTCTTGTCTTCTTCGGTCTCTATCTGGCGGGCCTGCGTCTTCATGGCGACAAGACCTACACCGGCTTTATAGCATGCCTCGACAGCGGCCTGCATCTTTTCATCCTGCATCTCTCGGAAATTGTAAGTTGTCATTATTGCATCAACCCATCCGGCTTTGGCAGCTGCTGTGAGGGATTCGGCCATGTTACCATGCGTGCTGAAACCGAAGAACCGAATTTTCTTCGACTTTTTCGTCTTGGCCACCCACGCCTTGAGTTCCTCGGTCAATTCATCCGGTCCCTCCAGGCCGTGGATAAAATACAGGTCAACATAGTCAGTCTCCATCCTTTCAAGTGAGCGCTCAAGAAGCTTCTGTATATCAGCCGGGGCTCTGTCATCCGATTTGGTGACAATAAAGAGGTCCTTGCGCTTGTCTGGATTTGCCTTAAGGAACTTGCCTATACCCAATTCACTATTGCCGCCTGTGTAGCAGTCAGCGGTATCCCAGTAGGTTATGCCCCATTCAAGCGCCTTTCGCAGGACGATTTGCCTGTCGGCAACGTTGAAAATCATTCCCAGAGCCAGTACCGGTACTTCGACACCCGTTTTGCCGAGCATTCTCTTCGGTACCTGCGGGAATTTGGTTTCTTCTG
>CP070830.1:69456-72863 GCA_020344865.1 Planctomycetota bacterium | reverse complement strand
TATACCGAATTACAGGGTCGGCAGGCTTATAGATATCTGCAGGAAGCTGTCGCTGAGATGGAACGATGAATTTTTCAATCATCTTATGGAGACATTTCACCTGCCGAGAGACAAGAGGATAGGCGAGCTGTCGAAGGGCATGAGGGCGGAACTGAACTTGTCGCTGGCGATGGCGATAGAGCCGGAGCTGCTTATTCTTGACGACCCGACGCTGGGACTCGATACGGTGGCGAGGCGACAGTTTTTAGAACTGGCGATAGAGCTGCTGCAGAAGGACGGCCGGACGATACTGTTTAGCTCGCATATATTGAGCGACGTGGAGCGGATTGCGGACCGGGTGGGGATACTGATGGGGGGCAAGCTGGTGGTGGACTGCCGGTTAGAGGAGCTGAAGAAGCGAATCAAGAAGCTGCGACTGATATTCGGCGAGGCGGCGCCACGAGAGCTGCACGTTACGGAGGTGATAAGTCAGCGACTGGATGGACGGGAGCTGACGGTGACGGTTGCGAACTGGAACGAGCGAAAACGGGCCATGTTGGAGGTGTTCAAGCCGTCGAGTTGTACGGAGATACCGATGAGCTTAGAGGACATATTTATAGAGTGCACGCGGCCGGGGATGGAAGCGGTCGGCGAGAAAAGAGAGGAGATGTAAAATGCTTACGCTAATAAAAAGGGAAATAGAGGACCACATAGCATATCTGATTGGAGCAGGGGTGTTTTCGGCGGTCTTTGTCGGGATATTGATTTCATTGGTATACGGCCGTAGTCCCAATGAACCGCGGATATTTGTTACAGGGTTGACTATCCCACTTGTTGCTATGTGCATGGCAGGTTTCTGCGCGATGGGGGCGGCGCAGATGTATACGGACAAGACCAGAAAGATATCGGCGCTTCTGGCGACTCTGGCGACGACGAGGGCGAAGATACTGGCTGCGCGGATTATCGTGGGAGTGCTGGTGATTCTGACGGGGCTTGCGCCTTTGATTATCACGGCGGTGATTCTGCTGCGTTTGTTCGGGCCTGAGGTCCCAATGTACGGGGGGATGATAGCTGAGCTATCCATAGCGGCTTTTCTGATGGGATTTGCGTGCTACTGCATCGGGTTGCAGACGGGGTGGAGCCCGAGCAAGGTCGCGCCGACTTTGGGCGGACTGGCTCTAAGCTGTGTTCTTGTGGGGCTCTTTGTAGTGAAGGGTTTCGGTTTGCATACGGCGATTATTCTGGTGTTATTTATCGCGGCATCGCTGGTAAATGTCTGGCATAAGTTTATGTCAACTTCTCTGTAGGGAGATAATCATGAAGGCTATAAGAGGGTATCCGGTCAGGGTTATCGGGACGGGGTTTATTGTTCTGGTTCTATTGTCGCTGCCATTGTTCTTTCTTCGGTGGTTTTGCACGACGACCCTTACTGTCAGGATGCCGAGCGAGACGAGACACGTGTATATAAGGCCATCGTGGGTAGTGCCTGAGGAGATTGAGAGGGACCCCAATGTGGTTGCTGGTTCTTCCGTGTCCGGGTGGATGCAACCGGAGGGCAGTGTTTTCAATGCGCTCACAGATTACTTTATGATGAGAGAACCTGGAGGCAATCGGTCGAACATCCTGTATTATGACAAGAAGATGGGAGACTTTCTATATTTCGATGAAAGAAAAGGCTTGTTAGTCCACCGCAATACTTACACAATGAGGATGATACCTGATAATGAGTTGGTAAGGCGGAAGGTTCAGCTTTATGCGGGGCCGGAAGGGGTTTCGGAAACGCCAGACAAGGCGCTGGGACGATTCGTTGAGCCGGTCTTAGGCAGGAGATACGACAGAAGCAAAGCATTTTTGTTTGACGGGAGGCTGAGGCGATTTTTCGCCGTTGATTTTGATGAGAGAAGCGTGCTAAAGGGGCCGGAGTTCGCGAAGGATGACTCTCGCGAACCGGCTCAGATTGGGTTGATAGAAAAAAACCAGGAATTATTGTCAGTGAACTGGTCGCCTCCGATGGCATTAGAGTTGAGCAAGGAAGAGGGAGATGCTCTGAGGAAAGCATATATTCTGATGAAGGAAGATTGGGAAAGGGCGAGAGAGGAGGGTTACAGGGAACCAGGTTACGGTCCACCAGGTTATGGTCCACTTAGCTATGGCTATGGTCCGCCAGGTTATAGGGCAGAGGGCTATACCGGCTATTGGGACTTAAAACACTCTTTCCGCAAACGAGAAAAGGTCCCAAGAGTAGAGGAGTACTGGCCTCAAGGCGGAGACGAATATATTCTTGTGCTGGATAAATCGGGGCGGATTGAGCTATTAGACAGAGAGACGCTCGAATTCGCGGGGACGGCAGGGTATCTGCCTTCGCCGAAGACGCTTTTTCCAATAAAGGGCATGGTGACAGCGAAGGATTTGCTGGGCTATGAAGTTCGTCCGATGGCGTTCAAACCCGATGGTGAATACAGGGGGATGCTCGCAGCTGGGCTTTCGAGGGAGGGGACCTCGATGAGGGTGGCAGTTTTTGATGAGAAGGGAAAGATTGTAAGGTTCGAAGATAGTGGGACCAAGGCGGGGGTAGTCAAGCCCCGCCCGAGTATATCTTCCAGTAAATCAGTGTTCTTCGAGCGGCCGTGGGGACCTGCGCTTATGATGGGAAAATACGCACTCGAGAATTTGCAGGCGCCGGTTTTGGGTATTGGTTCTTATTTTACGGCATCGAGCTTCGAGGCCGGTTCGGGGCACAGGGCGTTATTTTTGCTGCCAAACTCATTTATAGGGATGCTGGGAAGACAAGTCGACGAGGACTACATATGGAAGTTTTCCAGAGGGGCACTGCTGATACTGCCATCTATAATATTGTCGATATTTCTTGCGGTGCGGGTCTGTAGAGATGCGGCGAAGGCGGGCTTTTCGGAAGATGTGAGGCTCTGGTGGATGATTGGTACTTTGTGTTTCGGGCTGACGGCGTACATCACTTACAGGGTGACGAAGCCGAAGGATGTTCTGGTTACGTGTGCGAACTGCGGGAGGCTGAGACGGCCGGATATGAATATCTGCCATCACTGTAAGAGCAAGTGGGTGGTCGGCGAACTGACGGCACCAAGCTGGCGGGTGGTTGACGAACAAAACTGACAGCAGCTGCGGTGGGGCCGAGCTTACGGGCGGCGGGCAGGTGGGGACGGCAGCAGGATTTAGACGGAGTTGTTTGTTGAGGGATAGGGGAGATTATGGCATTAGTCTGGGCTGGTTGTGGGTCTGCCGGGGAGATATAATCTGGCGTCAGGGGATGGGGGGTAGATTATAAATGACTTGATTTCGGTTTATGGGGGGGTATTATAGGTGTGATTAACGGTCCAGGTACGAGATTAGGGCAGCGGCGTACCGGAAGTATAATTTTCATTGGCCGGCAAGTATTGAAGGAGAAAAAGATG
>CP070830.1:63788-69356 GCA_020344865.1 Planctomycetota bacterium | reverse complement strand
AACAGATAGCCGCAGGCGGACCAGTAACCGTTACTCACCCAGAGATGAAACGATATTTTATGACGATACCGGAAGCGAGCCAGCTTGTTCTTCAGGCGGCAACGATGGGCAAAGGCGGGGAAATTTTTGTTCTGGATATGGGTGAGCCGGTGAAGATTGTGGACCTTGCAAGAGAACTTATCACACTCAGCGGCTTTCGGCCCGGAGAGGACATTGAAATAGTCTTCACGGGGCCAAGGCCGGGCGAAAAACTCTTCGAGGAACTTTCCATACAAGGGGAAGACATGCAACCGACAAGGCATGCGAAGATCGCTATCTGGAAGAATATCGCCATGGACCGCGAGAGGCTTAGTGCGGGCATAAAAGAGCTGGTGGACATAGCCAGTACCCAGAACCACAGCGAGATAGTTCGGAAAGTCAAGGAGCTCGTGCCGGAATATATCGGGGAGAATAATCAGCACGCGGATACTTAGCAGAAACGTAAACCCTCGTCGTACAAAAAAAGCCGGACATCAGTCCGGCTTCGTGGTCTAATTACCATCGCCAAAGGGCCATCTACCAGCCGCTCTCCTCCGGTTCAGCCTCCCTCGGGTGCGCATTTTGGTAGACTTCTTTGAGTTTTCTCGTGGTAAGATGGGTGTAAACCTGAGTCGTCGAGAGGGACTGATGTCCAAGCAACTCCTGGACACTCCGCAGGTCCGCCCCGTTGTTTAACATATGCGTGGCGAAACTATGACGGAGGGTGTGCGGGCTGATTGAGGGGTCGAGTCCGGCCATTTTGAGATATTTGTCCATCTTGCGCCGGACGCTGCGGGTACTCAGACGCCTGCCGTGCTTATTCACGAAAAGCACCTTGGAGTCAAAATTACAGCTCTGTGCTTTTTTATTTCTAAACTCCATATAGTGCTGAATAACCTGCAATGCGGAGGAGCTAATAGGTGCGATTCTTTCCTTCTTGCCCTTTCCTCTGACGTGTACGACTTCACCCAAGAAGTCAACATCGTCCATATTTAACCCGACAAGCTCACTGACCCTTATTCCGGTGCTATAAAGCGTCTCGAGAATAGCTCTGTCTCTCGCACCCAGCCAGTTGTCGGTTGGGGGGGTCTCAAGCAGTCTCTTAACTTGCTCATACTCGAGAAACTGAGGCAGCTTTTTCTCCTGCTTTGGCGTTCTGATAGCCATAACCGGGTTGGCAGCGAGTTGGTTCCTCTTAACGAGAAACTTATAAAAGCTGCGCAAGGTAGCCAGTTTGCGCGCTATGGTTGCCTTTGAATATTGCTGCTCATTGAGAAAGTTGAGATAAGCTCTTACGGAATTAACATCGACCGAGAGCAATAACTGGTCAACCTTCGGCGTTGTCTGTGTCGCGACAGCAGTGGCTGTACCCCCCTGCTCGCCAGCCAACGAAACGTGCCCTTCGTGCGGCGCGCCACCAGAGCCGTCTGCCAGGAACTGGGCAAACTGGCTTAGGTCCGCGCCATAACACTTTGCGGTGTGTTCCGAGAACCGCTTTTCAAACTTCAAATAACTTAGAAACTCTTGAACGGTCGCACTTTCTTCCATAATACATCTACCCATTCAACATATCAGTTCGTGTGCATTTGCACATTTGCATCTAGGCTTCTGCCGGTGCTGCCTTCGCGGAGGAGTTCGTCTGCCTGACCAATAAGTGATTGAGTCAGCTTGAAACTGAGCACCGCCGCATCAAACCAATCGAAACCAGTCTGTTTATCCCTCGCCTGTTCGGTCAAGGCATCCAGAAGTTGGTCTTCACAGCCGGAGTCGTAGCGAAATATAAACTTCTCTGTGCCTTTGTTGAGAACAAGCTGTAGTTTCTTTTTTTCCATTGTTTCAGGCGCTTTTTAGTTACCTGATACTGGCATCGAGGATTCCAATGTGGCTTCGACTTATCCGGATTCCTGCAAACACCTGTCTTACTTATCGGTCTAAGAGCCGCTCACTAAAGCAGAAACTTCCAAATTTCGTTTGAAATTGCAATAAAATCGGTACTTTGGAAGCTATCACAGTGGTTTTATCGGCCAATAAGACGGGTGCCTTTACAAATTGAAGGCGAATGTTGATAAATTATAAGCAAATTTACACGAATTTATCAAGTTGGGGTGCTTTTTGCTTCTACTTGGCCTTGAAGAAGACAGTTCCCCGCCTCTGCTCGAAATCGATAACCCCCTGCCGTTGTAAATGATTGATATACTTGAGGGCTTCGTTGCGGCGCATACCCAGGCCCGTGCAGATGTCTTCCAGCGAGCAAGGCCTGCGTTTCAGCATCGATAGCAGGATTTCCGCATACTCTTCTGTGGTGGCAGCTAATTCATCGTGCTGCTTACCGTTGGGGGAGCTGACAGAGCGACGAGGGGAAGCATCGGCCACAACCTCACATTTGCAGCCGAATTGCCGGGCAATAACCTTCAGCTTTGCGCGGTTGACCTTTTTCACATCAGGTTCAGCGGCAGGTCTCACGGCCGTGTTGAGTTGAATCTTGTCAGGACGGATACGCTTTACGGCATTCACGATCTTGTCAATTTGGGCCTTATCAGTATTGAAACCCTCGATAAGCAACACCTCAAGCCAAAGCCGGCCGGAAAATTCTTCCCTTAATGCGCACAAACCGTCGAGCAGCTTCTCCAAGCTTAATTCTGAGTGCGGACGATTTATTTTCTGGAAAGTCTGCTCGTCACCAGCATCTAAGGAAGGCAAGACGACATCGGCCTTTGCACAGTCGGCGCGCACATCCTGTCTGTACAGCAGCGTACCGTTGGTTATTACGGCCACAGGAATCTCAGTAATCTTTTTTATGCCATCTATGAGCTCGCCGAGCCGGGAGTGCAGGGTGGGCTCGCCGGAACCGCTGATAGTTATAAAATCAGTCTCCGGCCCGCCGGCCAACTTCTCCTGCAACTCGCCCAAAACCGCATCAACAGGAACATAATCCTTTCTCTCGATGGTTGTTTCTGTAGTTTTGCCGAGCTGGCAGTAGACACAGTCGAGGGTGCACACCTTAAACGGCATGATATCAACGCCGAGACTGCGTCCTAATCTTCGGGAAGGGACAGGCCCATATAAATACTTCTGCTGCTCAGCCACACTATTTATCCGCGTACGATTTCGAATATCTGTTTACAGGCCTTGAGTAAATCATCGAGCCAGTTGATAGGCATAATACAGGCACCATCTGATTTGGCCCTATCAGGTTCCGGGTGCACCTCAATAAAAAGGCCGTTTGCGCCGGCTGCAACGGCTGCTTTTGCCAGTATGGGGGCCATTTCCCTCCGGCCGGCACTGGCATCACCAAGCCCGCCGGGCTGCTGGGTGCTGTGCGTAGCATCAAAAAGAACAGGGCAGCCAAGCTGCTTCATAGTCTCTATGGCCGTCATATCATTTACAAGCCGGTTGTAGCCGAAAAATGTGCCTCGCTCAGTAAGGATTATTTTATCGTTGCCGCAGGCACGAATCTTCTCAACAGCATTTTTCATCTCGAGCGGTGAGAGGAACTGACCTTTCTTTATATTTACGGGTGTTCCCGTTTGGGCACAAGCACTTAGTAAATCCGTCTGTCTACACAAAAAGGCGGGCACCTGAAGACAGTCGACGACCCTGGCGGCAACAGCAGCCTGAGCAGGCTCGTGCACGTCGGTCAGAACTGGCAAAGCGGTTTGTCGCCGGACGGCAGCAAGAATCCGCAAGCCCTCATCCAAACCGGGACCACGGAAGCTCGATATACTGGACCGATTGGCCTTGTCAAAACTGGCCTTGAAGACCATTCCCACACCGACAGCTTTGCCTATTTCAACAAGTCTTTTCGCAATATCTAAACAGATTTCCTCGGATTCAATAACGCACGGCCCTGCCACTAAAAACAAAGGCGCATCAAAGCCAATCTCTACGGGACGCGGCAGCGCTGATAGACCGCTCTTGGCATTTCCATCGCCTATTGTGAAACTCGTATTACCCATACCTTGAACCTCTTTTCAGGCACTAATAATCAATCTCTTATCCCAAGGCCCTTACAATTCTTGTCCTAATCCCGGCCGGCTTGGCGCCTTCCGGCACGAGACAATTAACGGCCCTTGGTATCACCTTAATTTGCACCGGTAAAGCCGGACCGGGGTCACCGTCAATCTCCGTGGCCATGTCCGCGGTTTCAGAACTCACCGATATATCTTTACCCTGACGATAAATAACATCAGAACCGAAGGCGTGCTGTTTGAAAACGGTCATCAACGAATGTTTCAGTAAGCGGACTCGCGAGGCACATTTATAAATGCACACATCCAATAGCCCATCACCGAAATCAGCATAATGCAATATCTGAAGCCCAACGGCATATCTCGATATATTGCCAACAAAAACCAAGCCGCGACCATTAAAAATCTCTTCGCCATCCAGTTCTACCCTTACCGGGCTGAACTTATACTCCCAGAATGTCCGCCAAATCGGCCAGAAGTAGTCAAAGTAATCTATATGGCCCTCCCGCTGCAGGCTGACACGCCTGACCACCTGGCCATCAAAACCAAAACCAGCTATGGAAGTAAAACATTTTCCATTTGCACTTCCCAAATCGAGGGGCCGGGAGAAACCCGCCTCAAACGTGTTAACTATCGTTTTCAATTTTTCATCAAAACCGAGTTCGTTTGCGAGCAAATTCTCGGTACCGTGAGGTATTATCAACAACGGTTTGTCAGAACCTTCGAGACCGTGTGCAACCTCTCTGACGGTACCGTCCCCACCAACAACAACAACCATCGCACAGTCATAATCAACTGCAGCTTCAGTGGCTAATTCGCAGGCATTCTCCAAGGAAGTAGTCAGAGAGACCCTGACCTGAAAACCTTTCTTGACGAGGTACTCTTCAAACTGTCGCCCGGTCAGTTTGGTGCTTCTTGCCCCGGACTTGGGGTTTACGATATAGGCAATATAACCATCATCAGGTTTCATGTCTCGGCTCTACACTTTAGTGAGCTATCTTCTCGGCCATCAAAGATGCGTAACTTCTGGGGATGTGCGACAGCTCTGCCAGTTCCAATTTTCCCTGGACATCAGTTATTGTCTGGCTGTCGGGCCCCTCTATCTCCACGAAATTACCAAGGGAAGGCAATTCATCCAGTGCAACGCTGCAGCTACAAAACCGCCAGACCCGGCGCTTCTTCTCAACAACCAACGCCCTGCTGTAGCCGATTGCCGACAACAGCTTTTCAACCGAATCAGCGTTGGTAACTTCAATCTCTATCTCCTGCCTCTTTTTAAACTCGTCTTTTTCTTTTGCGCCCTTATACGTCAGAAACAGGCTCTCGGTTTCGCCCGCCCGTTGTCGCCGCAGCCGAAGACACGTGTCGGCCTTTGTCAATGTCCTATTTGCATCATCAAAATAATAATCCGTCTGCATCTGCTCCTGGAGGAATTCGGCACCGAGCGCATTAAGCTTGTCCGCTATTTCCTGCAGCGAATCAACCTTCAGCTTTGCTTCAATCTCGACACACATCAACTAACGATTCCCCTGACTAAATGACTACGTTGACCAATCGGGACTTAATAACGATGATTTTCTTT
>CP070830.1:55918-63688 GCA_020344865.1 Planctomycetota bacterium | reverse complement strand
CGGCGCCTCGGTTGCCCTGATTTTTTCTGCGTCCAGGTCTGTTTGAATGTCACCTTCAATAACGCCGATTTTAATCCTATCCTTCATATCGCTTATCGTCCTGGCCAATATCGTTGTCTTGCCCGACCCGGGCGACGATATCATGTTCAGGCACAATTTCTTCTGCTCAGCAAGTAACCGGCTGTTTTTGAGGGCGTATTCTTCGTTTGCGCTGAGAATTTTTTTGCCGACATCGACTTTTTTACTCATTAAATCACTCCATCTCGAATTCTATTTGTTCTAACAGCAAAGGCGCATCCGGCAGCAAGTCAAAATCTTCACCGTCGCACTTCGGGCATTTTAGACGACTTAGCTCAAGCTCAAAATGCTCGCTGCACTTCTTGCACCGTCCCTGCATCGGCTTGTGCTCTATTTCCAGCTTTACGCCTTCGCAGCTCGTGCCTTTCGCAAGGGCATTGAAGGCAAAACAAAGGGCTTCGTCATTGATGGCGTTGAGCATCCCACAGCTAATCCTGGCGTTTACAGGTTTCGCGTTTTGCGTTTTTGCCTCCTCTGAAATTGTCGCCAGCAGGCTTTCCGCCACCATCGTCTCGTGCATCAGCATATCCTCGGCAGCTCGCGCCCGTACGGCATCTGAACAATCCTTCTGCCGCCAATCTTGGTCACCAGCTCTACTACCGGCACATCCCCGGCTTCTACAATCTCACCGATTATGCTCGCCTCTTTGCCCAGCGGGTGTTTTCTGCATATCTTCAGGCATGCATCTGCCGATTCACATGAGACAATCGCCACAAATTTGCCTTCGTTTGCAATGTTGAGTATATCAAAACCGAGCATATCGGCCGCCGCTTGCACCGTTGGATTGATTGGGATATCCACCTCGCGAACTTCTATGCTCAGGCCGCTGCTTCTTGAGATTTCGTTGAGTGTTGCAGCCAGGCCGCCGCGGGTCGGGTCGCGCATAAATTTTATATCCTTCGTACTTCGCAGCAATTGACACGTCAGTCCCGCGAGTGCCGCGCAGTCACTTGCGAGCTGCGATTCAAACTTGATACCTTCCCGCTGTGAGATAATAGTCATCCCGTGGTCGCCAATCGTGCCGTTGATAATGATTTTGTCGCCGACCGCGATTCTTTTGGCGCCTAAACGTGCGCCGTCTATCCGCACCCCAATCCCTGCCGTATTTATGAAAATCTTGTCCGCCGCGCTGGCCTCAACGGTCTTGATGTCGCCCGTGACAATATCAACTCTGTTTGCCCGGGCTGTTTCGCTGATACTGGCTAAAATCCTCTCTAACACTTCAAATTCGAGCCCCTCCTCGATTATCAAAGATAGTGACAGCCCAACAGGCTCAGAACCGGCGACAGCCAGGTCGTTTATAGTCCCGCAGATGGCCAGCTTGCCGATATCACCGCCGTTAAAAAACAATGGCTTGACAACATAGCTGTCCGTTGTGAAACAAATCGACTTGGAATCGAGGTCCAACTTCGCCGAATCGGCCAATTCAGCAAGGGTATCGTTGTGAAAGCTCGGCAGGATATAGTGCCGGATTAACTCATCCGTCAATCGACCTCCGCCGCCGTGCGCAAGTAAGATTCTGTCGCCTTTTTCTTTCGTCACCGGCGTTTCTCCCTGCCGTACTTGAACCACGCAGCACAGGTCCCTTCGGAACTTACCATGCACGGCCCGACTGCAGTCTCAGGTGTACAGGTCTTTTCGAACAGTTTGCATTCAGGCGGTTCTATCAGCCCGCAGAGGACTTCCCCGCATCGACAGCCGCTTTTGTCTTCGGTCGGTGTTTCATTAATGTCGAATCGCCGCACTGCATCGAATCGGCTGTACTTATCTTTTAGCTTCAGCGTGCTCTTTTCTATAAGCCCTAAACCTCGCCAGTAACCATCCGCCGCGTCGAAACACTCGCCGATGACTTTCTGTGCGGTAGGGTTACCCCGCTCGGTCACCACCGCCGTATATGTCGATTTTACCTCGGCCTTGCCCTCGGCAAGCTGCCCACAAATCTCACCCAGCCCTTCCATTATTTGGAGCGGCTCGAAACCCGCCACCACGCAGGGCCGGCCGAAATCCTCAACTATCTCAGCAAAAGCGCCGAACCCGATTATCGCACTGACGTGCCCGGGACATAGAAACGCATCTATATTATGGTTTTTCTCAGACAGAAGTGCTCGCATCGCAGGAACTACGAGTTTGTGCCCCACCAAAACGCAGAAATTATCAATTCCCTCTGTCGCCGCTTCTTTGACCGCCACCGCCGTAGCTGGTGCTGTAGTTTCAAAACCGACCGCAACGAACACGACGGTCTTATCGGGATTATCTTTCGCTAACTGCAGGGCGTCTTCGCTGCTGAGAACAATCTTGATGTTGGTGCTTGGTTGCTTTCTCTCGAGCGAACCGCCTGTTCCGGGAACACGAATCATATCACCATACGTGGTAATCAGACAGTCATCGCGGTCCGCTAATTGCAGAACGCTGTCGATGTAGCTCTGGTCCGTAACGCAGACCGGGCAGCCCGGCCCGGACAGAAGTTTTAATCTCTTTGGTAGAGTCGGCCTTATGCCGTTGCGGAAGATAGAGACCGTGTGCGTCCCGCAGACCTCCATAATGTTGATTTGCCGGCCTAATTTCTTGCAGGCTGAATCCATCAGACACTGGGCTTTATAAACTTGCTCGATCATAAATTTCAGAACCTATCCCGAAACTTTGTTCGGTGTGTCTCTAAAATCGTTGATTTCTGCAATAAGTTGCCACGTCTTTTTCGCTTCCTCCTCGTCAACGAGCGAGATCGCAAAGCCGGCGTGTATTAATACCAAATCACCCAGCTTTGCGTCCGGCAGCAGGGTGGTTTTGGCCTTCCAGCGATTGCCCATCGCGTCAACCACCGCTCTGTCTCCTTCCAGCTCAACTATTCTCGCCGGTATCGCCAAACACATTTTCGTTGTCCGTCGCTTGTGACTCGTTGCTCATTAAAGTTTGTTTATAAGACTTACAAGCATTCGACTTTCGTGATTTAAATCTTCTGCTAAATCATCCAATTCGTGTTTTGTTATATACTTTCTTCGATTAGCAATAATCGACTGAGTATCCAATTCGGCGCATGACCCCAATGACACGCGAAGAAACTGCTTATACTCATTAGTATGGCCTCTTACGAATCCCTCTGAAACATTTGATGAGATTGATACAGAGGCCTTCCTCATTTGAAGGGTCAGGCCGTACAGTTCTTCTTTGGGAAATTTAGCCGTTAAAGCGTAAACCTTGTCAACTATTTCGATGCCTTTTTGCCAAACTTTCAAATCTTTGTAATCTTTTACTTTCATTATTTTTCAGACGGTACTACTCTTGCCTTTTACAGTATCCTGAATATCCTGCCTTTGGCATGTGAAATAATCCAGATTCCCTTATCGTAAGGATTATGCGACAAGTCTATATGATGTCTAATTTCATCAACCACAAGGTCCCAATCCGGGTCTGCCGGGCACGTGTCTCGCACCACAAGAGCAGTATTCGGACCGTAGTCTTTCTTAAGCTTTTCCCGAATTCGGTCAATAACCATTGCCATTAAGTTCCCGGAGAGTACACTGACTCGATCGAACACACTGCCTTTTCCGGCGTCCAGCTCTCTCAGATGTGTTTTTAATGCTTCGAGGGTACGATGGTTTGCGCGACCTAAATGTGCAGCAATGTCGCCGGGCCAGGCTTCGGTCAGTACGATTTCAAGGTTTACCTTATTGCTTGGCGTATCCTCGCATCGTATATCCGGCGAATCGCCATGTTCAACAATCCTGTAGGAAGTATTCATTTTTTGGTTATAAAGCCTTAAAAAGGCTTCCGCAGTTGCTTTCTCTATAGCTTTCTTCTCGTCTTGCATTAGCCTACTCCATATCCTGCTTACGGGTCACGAGCGACCAGCCACGAGCGACGCTCCTGGCGGCAATCGCCGCTTGGCCTAATGATATCCCCCCGTCATTAGACGGGACATCACGATTAAATAATACGTCAAAACCATTTTTCCGCAAGAGCGAAACTAGGCGATTTGCTAAGTACCGATTGCAGAAAACACCCCCGCTTAACGCAACCGTGCTTAGCTTTTTGCTTTCCCTCGCTGCCTTGGCCGTCTCTAACAAGGACGCGGCAAGACAGTTGTGGAATTTTGCGGAAACGACTCCGCCCCCAGCTCCCTCTCGGACATCCTCAATTATCTGCTTTATCATCCTGCACAAATCAATCTGTAACCGTTCACCATTGGTAAGGTCGAAATCATACTGTTCTTCGACCTCGCTTTCGGCAATCGCCTCAAGGGCCATCGGCAGTTGTGCTTCAAAGTGATTGTAACTGCCCAGCCCGACCATAGCTGCAACAGCGTCAAAAACCCGCCCCAGGCTTGACGTCTGCACAGTATTGACCTTTTTGGCGAGCTGCTGAAGTATGATTTCTTGTTTGCGTACGTCCGGCTCGATTCGCTCAAGCAGCCACCCAAATTCAGCCAAATCAAAGCTGTCCCCGTAAGTTTTCTTCAGCAGTCCGAGCACCGGCCTTATAGCCTCCTTGCTCGCTTTGTCCGCGCCGGCCAAAAGGTAATAAGACAGGTGCCCGAACCTCTCAAAACCGTCTAACGATGCAATCATGCACTCGCATCCCCAAATCGCCCCGTCAGTTCCATATCCGGTCCCATCGCACTCAAGACCAATAACCGGCCCCTCAAGACCATACTCAGCCAAAACAGATACCAGATGTGCCCAGTGGTGCTGTACCTGTATCACACGCACATCCGGCAGCGAGAGGGCGTATTGTGTCGACAGATACCCCGGGTGAAGGTCGCAAACCACAACCTCCGGCTTTACCTCAAACAGTTTGCCCAGATGCTCAACTGAGTTTATATAGTGATGATATACCTCAGCATCTTCCAGCTCCCCTATGTGTTCGCTGCAGATAAGCTGATTTTGTTTCGCAAAGCAGAATGTGTTCTTCATATCAGCACCCGCCGCAAGTATGTCCTGCTTGCACTTTTCTTCGACAATGATCGGTGCCGGCATATATCCCCTCGCCCGCCGCAATAATACCGGCTCATCGGCGATAAAATGCACAATCGAGTCATCAACCTGTCGGTAAATCTCCCTGTTGTGCATCAAAAAGGCATCGGCTATCCCGCCCAACTTCTCCAGCGCCCGCTCGTTTTTACAAATCAGCGGCTCATCTGAGAGATTCCCGCTGGTCATCACGAGAACCTCTACCCCTTGTTCGAACAGCAGATAATGTAATGGCGCATAGCAGAGCATAAAACCGAATGTACTAACGCCCTCAGCTACTGATTGTGCAATCGGTGATTTTCTCTTCTTCGGCAGCAAAACAATGGGACTCTGAGGGCTCCTCAGCACACCCTCCGCCAGTCTGCTCACGACCGCATATTTCTTTATCTTCTCGACCGAGTCAGTCATCATAGCGAACGGCTTATGGTCTCTCCTCTTGCGTTCCCGCAGCCTCTTGACCGCCTTGTCATTCAGCGCATCAACGGCGAGGTGGAATCCCCCGATACCTTTTATCGCTACAATCTTGCCTCCCAAGAGCAGACGCGCCGTCTCAGCAATTACTTTCTCGGTCTTTGTTTCTATTACCTGGCCCTTATTATCTCTCAACTCAATGCTTGGTCCGCAGTCGCTGCACGCGACAGGCTGTGCGTGAAATCGCCTGTCGGCAACATCGGCATACTGAGCGGCGCACTTATCGCACATCGCAAATACAGACATCGTCGTATTGCACCGGTCATAAGGGATTGTCTTGACTATCGAATATCTCGGCCCGCAATTTGTGCAGTTTATAAAGGGATACCTGCACCGAAAATCGTCTTTGTCCACCATCTCCGCCATACAGTCCTCGCACGTGGCAATATCAGCACTCACCTCTGATAAGGCCGTCCCCGCGGATTCGCTCGCTTTAATCGTGAACTTATCTTCCCCCTCCACGACAGCTATATCAGCGGCTTCGCAGGATTTTATCTCCGCCATCGGCGGCTTATCTTGCCCCTGAAGACACGATAAAAATTCACGTACCCCCTCTGCCGGACCCTGCAGCTCAATCGTTACCCCCTTCGTGTCGTTGTACACAGAGCCGGAAAGCCCCAGCCTTTGTGCTATCGAGTAAACAGTAGGGCGAAAACCTACCCCCTGAACACGACCTGTTATAACTATCCTTTGCCTCTTTATCAAAGCTCTCTCTTTGCTTGGTTATCCCTGTTTTTCGGGCAAGTAGAACTTGATGAAGCATTCTACTCAGATTATACGAAAAAGCCAGTCTGCCGTTCAGAACACCCCCGGCAGGCCACGAACAGGCCGAAAATTTGTTTGCCAAAACCATATTCCCGTGCTAATATCACATCACTTCGGGGCCATAGCTCAGTTGGGAGAGCGCTTGCATGGCATGCAAGAGGTCGTGGGTTCGAATCCCATTGGCTCCAGTCCCCCTAAATTTCCGGGAATTGCCAACTTTTATTTAAGAAAGTCCGCGTCGGAAAATTCGTAATCCGTCAACTCCTCAGACTTGAGAAAAAGCTTAATCCTCTACCCAGCGCATTCCGAACCCTCCGCTCTGTCGCCGGCCCGTCTCGTGCCTAATGGCCGCTTTTGCAAGCGACCCAGAGAGGCACATCTACACCCCTTTCGCTACAATGAAAATCTCGACCCTCCTGTTTTGCGGGTGGCCTTTCTTGTTGGGCTCGTTCGGGACGGCCGGGCGAAATTCGCCAAAACCCCGGACGCTGATGCGCTCAGACGCAGTCTTGTTTCTTGTCATTATGTTCAGAACGGCTATCGCCCTGTGAGCGGAAAGGTGCCAGTTGGTCGGGTGTTTCGAACGCGAGTGCCTTATCGGCTGGTCGTCTGTGTGGCCGGCAATTATAATGTCGAACGCTTTGGCCTCCGCGGCGTTCAAAATCCCGCACAGTGACGTAACCGCCTTTTGGGCCGCCGCCAGTACCTCATCGCTGCCGCTCTTGAAAAGCAGGTCGCTCTTGAACTTTACTACCCCCCGGCTTGCATCGTACGTAACCATCTCCTCCTTCTCGGCGAATTCTTCCAGCATGGTGCTGAGCTCGATAGGTAGCTGTCCGCCGCCTAAAAGAAGCTGCTGCTGCATAGAAGCAATTAAGGCCCTCTTCTTGCCCAGGTCTTCCTCAAGGGCTGCAATTTTTTGGCGAAGCGCACCTACCTCTATACCTTCCCGACCTTCAGCGGTGTCAAGTTTTCGTTTTAGCTGCTCGAGCTGCAGCTTCGTGGCTTGGGCTTCGCTCTCGAGCTCCGCTATCCTCCTGCGCTGCGCATCGTTTCGGATTTTAAGGTCCTCGTAGCTCGGACTGCAGCCGTTTATCACAACAACGCAGACACATGCAATAAAAAATCCCCAGAATTTGACGCTTCGCATGGTTCCATCCTTTCAAAGAAAATCGAGACAGATAATTTCTTTAACTTCCCTATTAAAATACACAACCTGTTTACTTATAAGCTCTTAGAGCCGGCCGATTTTCCGTCTTGCGGGCACGCTCACAAGTAAAACCTATTTGTATTTGCCCGTCAAGAATAAACTTTCAAAATATTACGTGTTCTGTCAGGGCCTCGCCGGCCTGTTTTTATGCGCAGCAAACCGGCCCTTTCATACTAATGAAAGGGCCGGTGAGAGAGTCATGAACCGGTCGTTTCCGGGCCTGCAGGCGGCTTTAATCAGCCTTTGGCTTTCTTTGCTTTCTTCGGTTTTTTCTCTTTT
>CP070830.1:51836-55818 GCA_020344865.1 Planctomycetota bacterium | reverse complement strand
GACGGAGTCGGCGGCGGGCGCGTAGAGGCGGAAAGTCACCGTCCGGTCGGGGTGGACCTGCGGTGATATGACCTGACGGGCGTCGGCGGTAGGGGCAAGCTGCAAGATTAATGAAGGCAGAAGAACGGCAAACACAACTGTACGAGTGAATTGAGATGTTCTCATTTCCAAGCTCCAAACAAGCTAAATAGCATTTGATGACAGAATCGTCTGCACAGCAAAGAGGATGATATTATACAGGCCGGGTTCGGGCAGATTCAAGCCAATATCCGCTGGTCAATGACGCAAAGGGGCGGTGTGAGAGTGAGATTTCAAGTTGTTGACGGGATGGGGAGTTCGGCGTATTATGTGTTGTTGAAGGAAGAAGTGAGAAGGAAGAATTATAAAGAGCGATAAGATAAGGAGCTGAAGCTATGCAGATAGTGAAAATCATATTGGCGATTATCTTGCCGCCGGTGGCGGCATATCTACAGGTTGGGGTCAGTACTCACCTGTGGGTGAACATTATTCTGACGCTTCTCGGAGGCATTCCGGGAGTGATTCATGCTTTGTGGCTGGTACTAACCAACCAAACAGGGACTGCGGCAGCGGCAGGCGGGCAGTAAGAAAAGTCAAAGATTAAAGTGTAAAAAGCGGAATTAAAGCGCAAAATTCAAAACTGGATTTCCGCATTCGCGGGAATGACCGGGGGCAGTTGTGTATATTGTGGTTTTGAATGTGAGCTAAATTTTTAAGGAGGTCAAGAAAATGTTAGTCAGGCGGATGTTATTAATTGGAATGGTTGTGGGTCTGTCGGTTGGTTCGTGGGGGTGTGCTCCGGCGATTATCGGAGGTGACGCGGGCGTTTACCATATGGGCAAGCTGTATGCTGTATCCAGCCGGGACATGGACAGCGTATATAATGCGACGGTGAATGCGATGGAGCAGTTGGAGCTGGAGGTGAAGGAGCAGGCGAAGGACGTTTTCAGCGCGAAGGTGATTGCGAAGAGCGCGGACAGCAAGACTATCGGCGTGCGTATTAAGCCCGCTGGGGAGGGGCGTACAGACTTTAGTATTAAGGTTGGCGTGGCCGGCAGCAAACGCAGGTCGAAGGTTATCTACGAGAAGATAGAGCAGAACCTTGCGATGGGTATGAGCAAGTAGGAAGCGCCAGCGAGGGGCATCGCGATTTATTGGTTGCGGTTGCGGGTTCAGGGTTGGGGGTTGGGTGGAGTTTTTAGGTCCGAGAAAGTGGGCGGGGTGATATTTTGGGGGCTGGTCAGGCTGGTGTTGGCGAGCAGGAAAGGGGCGTTGGGCCGGGTTTGGGGGTGTGGTATAAGCAGTTTAGGGATAAAAAGTACGATTGGAGGGATTATTCCTGAAAATAAGCAGGTCGATTGCGCCGATAACTTTGGTGTGCTTTCGTTGTAGCACAGCGGTATTAGGGTGAGGACTTATGGGGCATTACACATCCAGCGGCGGGAGGAGACCGGCAAGCGGAATGACGCTTGTGGAGATGATTCTTGCCATGGCCATCCTGGTGGTGGTTTTCGCGGCGATAGTGCCGCAGATACGCGCGATTCAGAACAGCTGGGGCTCGAGGCGCGAGATGGTTGAGGCCATCCAAAACGGGCGCGTTTTAATAGACCATATCATCTTCAATTTGACTCAGGCGAACAAGATAACGGCGGTGAGTAGCTGGACGCAGAAAAGCGGGTACATTGAATTCGAGGACAACGACGGCAATGTAATGCGGTACGATATCAGCTCGGGCGGTTATATCGAGTATGGCCCGGTGGGGAGTCTGAGCGAGTTAGCGGGGCCGGTAAGTGAATTGCAGTTTACGTGTTATGATGCGTGCGACCTGGATGCGCCGATACTGGATGTCAGCCGGATTCGAAGCGTGACTGTGCGGTCGACATTTACGAATTCCGCTTCGCTGGGCCGGGACCAGACGTTTGTGGGGGAGGCCTACCTTCGGACGAACAGCTTAGGGGGGGGGCCTGCCGGCCTAAACGTGACGGAAGTGGATGGTTCTGAGTTTGAGTTTGATACATTGAACGGGGAACAGCCCGTCCTGTGTCAGATAGATGAGGACAATTATCTTTGCGTTTACAAAGGCGATGGTCTCGGCGGGTGGGCGGTGATTTTGACAGTGGACAGGGTCAACTGGACGATTACGAAGGGAACGCCGCTTGAATTTTACAAGGACGTTAATTTCGAATTCCCGGCCCTGGCCCGGATCGACGCGACAGATTACCTTTGCGTTTTTACGGGAGAGCAAATGGATGGTTATGCGATGATTCTGACCGTAAATGCTTCTGCGGGTACAGTCAAGAAGGGTCCAGCGTTTGAATTTGACGATGAGAACTGCGAAATGGCGGCTGTGAGCCGGATAAACTCGACTGATTTTCTGTGTGTGTATACTGGCAGGCCGGAGGACGGCCTGAAATGCGGCTGGTCGGTAATCCTGACGGCAGACGGCGGGTCGAAGACAGTCACGATGGGGACGCCGTTTAAGTTTCAGGAAGGCGCTATCGTCGAAGGTTGCGAGCTGGCGGACATAGACGGCGTGCACCATTTGTGCATATACGGGTACGACGAGGGGGGAGGCACAGAATATGAGGCGGGCAGGGGTGTGGTTCTGACTACGGATGCCGTGGCGGGGACGATTACGAAAGAAATACCTTTTGAATTTGAGACAGTGGGCAAGATAGTGCATGCCGATGTGTGCAAGATAGACACGAATCACTACCTTTGCGTCTACAACGACAATAAGGGTTTAGACGGTCAGGCGGTGGTGCTGACGGTTGATACGGGCACGTGGTTGGTAGGCAAAGGGGAGACTTTGACATTTGAACCAGACCAGATACACTTTCCTTCGCTTGCGTGTATAAACGGGAATGATTTTCTTTGTGCATACGGTGTATTTGGCTCAGTCGGGATGGCCCAGGTTTTCAGGGCAGATACTCAAACGGACACTGTTACCTGCGGGCCAGCGTATAAACATGAGCCCGACAAAGGCAAAACTCCTGATTTAGCAAAGGTGGACGATACTCATTTTCTTTGTGTCTACACTGGTCTTACGGATGACGGCTTCGGGGTTATACTGACTTTGGAGTCGGTTATATTGCCGTAGCAATTATATCAGACACAAGACACCAGCCCCCAGACACCAGGCGGTTAGAGGTTTCAAGTTCCGCGAGGTTAATTTTGTTCGGCGGCCGAAGCCCCGCCAAACCGACGGCGGGCAAACTTCGGCTTTGGTCAGGATGACGGCGGCGCGTCCGGTCGGCGCTGGAGTTTTTGGATTCGTCGACAGAGTGCGGCGTACAACTGCTCGGTAGAATCAAATTCATCATAGAGAAGCCGGAGGGCGGTGCGCTTTCGGCAGAGGCTTGCAGCGGCGGTTTTTTCTTCGTCGAGCTTGTCACGCAGGGCCTGCTCGGCGTTTTCGGCGGCGGCAACGGCATTGTGCCAGAGCCGCATGCTGAGGCCGTAATCATCGTTGCCATCTCTCGTTTGCTTTATTGCCTGGAGCTTACTGCGGAGATCGATTGTGCGTGCCTCGGCGTAAGTGAGCTGGTCGATGAGGCTTGTGAGGCGGGCGGCGACGAGGGCTTCGCGGGCGTCGAGGTCGGTGAGGATTTCGCTCTCGGTTTCGGCAAGGAAGCGGGCCTGGGCGCGCAGTTGTCTGGCGAGGGCAGCGCGCTTGCTTTCGAGGAGGGTCAGCTCGGGGGTGTACGTCGCGAAAGAGGGATGCTGTGCCGGAGTCCCTGCGGGGGCAAACTTGAGCAGACCGACGACCAACAAGGCGAGGGCGAGGGTTGTGAATTGAATAATGCGTTTCGTTTTCATTTTTGTTTTCCTTTCAAACAGGTATAGTTATTTAGTTTGCCATGGGCCGGACGGGTCGTCAGGTGCGCAAAAACATCGGTCCGTCAAATTAACACAGAACTGGTCGTAATGACCCTCTTAATTTCTCCTTGTTCCAGCGGTTGCG
>CP070830.1:44231-51736 GCA_020344865.1 Planctomycetota bacterium | reverse complement strand
TATTATTTTGGCCGTTCTACTACTTAGTGTCATTGGCGGGAGTCGGATTGGGGTATTTGCTGAGAGCAGGTATCAGACGTCGGGTGTTTGGAGTGCGCGATTGAAAACGGGGATTTTTTTAGATTGACATGAATCCAATTTGTTGGATAATGTTTTTGTTGTTGGCAGTGGGATTTAGCACCCGGGGCGGAGCGTCGCAGGGGCGAGTAAATGGGTAGATGCGTAGATGAGTAAACGAGTAAATGCGGTAGAGTTGTCGTTAGAGTTTTTATTTTTGTGTTGTATGTTTGTCGGGACTGGGTTAGGATTTAGCAAGCTAAATTCGTGGGTCGTGGATGGTGAATCGTGATTCGTGTGCGGTGGCAGAGGCAGCTCTTGATTTGTAGGCGGTGCGTGATTTGGGATTGACGGGGATGGGTGGATTTGGTAGATAAGGGGCTGTTAGAATAGAGAGCAATTCACAGGAGAAGCAATGGCGAGATTCGAGGAGTTTCGGGAGGCGCTTGGGCAGATTCTTCAAGAGAGGCCGAATTGCTATTGGCTAGGCTATCAGATTGTGGAAGTGCTGAGAGAACGTAACCCGGAGATTTTAGGGGTGTTGGAAAAGAAGTTCGCCACTTCATACGGCCGGGGCGGCGGAGATTATTACAGCACCGACAGCGCGATAGCACACTGTCTGCAGGACTGGCCTGAGTGCGTGGACGTTCAGTACCTTCTCGGGCGGGAGCTTCAAATCGGCGACGTAAAAGCAAGCGATGAGGTAATAGCAATCTACCGGTGGATTGGTTAATGGCGAAGGAGTAAAAGTATACGGGTAGAGGATAGGGGAATTAAGAATTATGAATTAACAAGGATGACTCGAAAGGAGACTTAATATGCTGTTAATGAGCACTACGGTTTGGGTGATTATTATTGTGGCTGCTGTGGCTTTAGTTGTGTTTATTGGAACGAAAATAAAAGATAGATATTATTAGGGAGAAGGAGATTGTCCGGAAGACTGGAAAAGGCGGGATGGGGAGCCGCTGTCGCGGAATTATGTCAGACTCAAGACACAAGACTCAAGGGTGAAGAGAGAAGGGAGAAGGGTAAAGGGTGTTCGCTACGCTGCGAGGGCAGGGGAGGGCAAGAATCAACACACTGGTTATCAATTAGGTTTTGAGCGGTATAACAATGGTTAAAGCAGGACTTTTCTTTTGTGATTGTTCAGGGTATGATGAATGTAAATAATGACAGCAACTGAAAGAACATTGTTGTGCCATATAATATAAGAATAGTCAGTACATACCCGCCGCGAAGGTGCGGGATAGGCACGTTTTCGCGTGACCTTGCCAGCGCACTTGAAAATTTCACAGGTGAAGTCGGGCACATAAGAGTTGCAGCAATCGACAAAAAGAACGAACCATACAGTATTCCCGTTGACCTTGTTATTGACCAGTACAACTCGGAATCCTGGGGTTTAGCCATTAAAAACATAATAACGAGAGCGAAAGAAAGTCCAAACCCGACGATTGTTGTATTGCAGCACGAATACGGCCTCGACCCTGATGAAAATGGAGTGGACGGCAAAGGGACACATTTTGTAGATATGGCAAAAGCGTTCAGCGGTCAGGGGCTGACTACACTGGTCTACCTTCACACTGTACTCGACCGGCCGAACGACCATCAAAAAAAGACGTTACAGGAACTGGCCGGGTTTAGTGATGGTCTTATTCTGACCTCAGAAAGTGCTATAGGAAGATTAGAATCATCCGCTTATAAAATCGACCATTCGAAGCTCAAGCACATTGACCACGGAATCAGGATGCAACATCCTTCTGAATATGACCGATTGGCAGTGAAAGAAAAGTACGGTCTGAAAGACTTTTTTCTCGTTACCACACTGGGATTATTGTCCGCTGACAAAGGAATCCAGTACAGCATCAGGGCGTACGGGAGGTTTTTAAAAGAGTCCTGTACGGACAAGCAGAGGGAAAGAATAGTATATTTAATTGCAGGTGAATGCCATCCGGATTTTATGCGAGCGGAGGAAGGCAGAGAATACCAAGCTTATCAAGCAACACTGGCCAAGGCGCTGGAAGAGTCGAGAGTGAAATGGTGCAAGGTCAAAGGTTTAGAGGGTGTTGATTTTGGACAGTACGATATTGTCTTTCTCGACGCGTTTTTGGAGGAAAGCAATTTGCTGGAACTTTATGGTGCGACCAACGTTATGGTGCTTCCTTATCTCAATATGTTCCAGACATCAAGCGGTATATTAGCGGACACTTTGGGCTGTAGCAGAGTTGCAATAGCGACCAAATTTCATTGCGCTCTGGAGCTGATTCATTCAAACAAACCCTGTCCGAGCGGCTTGGTCATTGGCAGATATGCAAGAGGAATTCTGGTCGACGCCGGGGAAGCTTCGGTGGGACAAATAGCCAGAGCACTGGATTTTTTAGTGTTCAACCAAGATAGACGCCTTGCGATGGAGAAAGAGGCGCACCAGAGAGGCTTCCAGATGCAATGGAATAACAGCGCGTGGGCATTACTGCGACATATCAAGTTTATCAGGGAGGAAAAAGGATTAGTTACAGGCAGGGCGAAGATATTCACAAGGGGAAAAAACGACTAACTATCGATGTAGCCTGCCCGTTTCTAATGCGGGTATGAAGCGCAGGGCAGGCATATTGGACACAAGACACAAGACGGGAAAGGAGTCGAACGTCCAACGTTGAACGTCGCAGGGGTAGAGTCACAAATCTGGTGAAAATCGCAGGAGATGCCGATATATGAATAGTTAAGTTTTCATATGTTCCTCTTAATAGAAGAGCAGGGTGCAAGGATGGAAAAGGGTTTCATAGTTGGTGCATATCAGAGACAAAGCTTAGGTTTTCGGTGGGTGGTGGCTTTTTCGCTACTGAGCACAGCCGGAGGAATCCTTTTAGTAATTGCGAATATCGAACGAAGCTCAGCTAACATACGCGCGAGCAAGAGGGGCGCTTTTAGCGGTCCGGTCGGTACAAAACGCAACTTAAAGAAAGAGGATTACCTGCGCCAAGCGCTTCGACTAAAGGCAAGAGTGCGGATGGCATACGGAGATTATGCAAAGGCGCAGCCACTTGCGGAGCAGGCGTTAGCATCAGCGAGAACAACGAATGCGTGCGAGTCCGAACTGAGCTCGTGCCTGCTTGACCTGGCATGGCTGTACAGGCATCAGGGCAAGCTGGCCAAGGCCAAAAAGATGTGCAAGCTGGGCCTTCGGCTACAGGAGAAGCTCTATTCCAAGAACCACCCTTACGTGGCGTACGCGCTGAGGATTCTGGGTTCGATTTACCAAGCACAGGGCAAGTACCGAGATGCGTGGCGAGTTTTGAACCGGGCGCTGGCCATCATGCAAAATAATTACATGAATGACGACCCTATCATAGGCCCGTTTCAGGTAGATATCGGGAGGCTGTTAGCGGCGCGGGGAGACCTTGCAGAGGCAGAAGGTTACTATCTGGCGGCGCTGGGATTAATCAATAAGAGTCACGGTCCGGAAGACGTTTACACGGCCGGAGTGATTGGCAGCATTGCCAGGCTGTATACACTACAGGGGAGATACGTCGAGGCGCAACCTTTGATTAAACGCACACTGGCAATCCAGGAAAGAGTCTATGGCCCGGACCACCACCTGTTAGCCGGGACATGGTTGACAATGGCGAAGATTTGTCAAGCAAAGAGGGACGATGCGCAGGCAGAAAGGTTGATTAATAAGGCGCGGGACGCAGCTGAAAAGACAGGTAATCCATTATGCATCGCAGAACTTGATGAACAGGCAGCAATGATTTACTCATACAGATAGTCGGGGTCGGGTCGTATATGGCGTGGGTGGAGCCGATGGGGGGACAGGGCGAAAATTATTTGTGTCATCAAGTGAAAGGGGTCTGCGTTTCGCTTTGAGGGTGTGCGCGGGGGCTGGAGGGGTTATTTGGTTTTTTGTGCTTCTGCGGTTTTGGGGCGCGGGTGGAGTTTCAGTTGTGGCGGCGGGGTGTTGGGATTGGGGGAAAACTTTGGGGCGAGGTGTTTTTGTAAGGGCCTGTAAATACAGGGGCTACGGCATTTGGTGCGGAGGGGGCGGTTAGAATTTATTGGAGATTGTTGTTGACAGTTGCGGAGTCAGGCGTATAAGTAGTAGCCAGCAGAACCAAATTAGAAGCGATAGAGCCGGCGCGGTTGTGCCTATGGTTTGCGCGGCGGTTTTTGTTTTATTATTGGAAGGCTGCCGGAAGCCTGGAGCTGCAAGGGCGGCGGCCTGTTGATTTGATTATTTACACCCTACACACCCGCAACGTGGTTTCGTTCTATTGTGGGTGTGGGGGCGCGAGAGGCAGAGTAGTATCGGCAGTGGCAGGGATTGGGTGTGAGCAGAGTTTTTTTGAGCAAGTAATTGCATTTGCGTGGCTGCATACGTTGCATATACAGGTCTTGCAGTGTGTCGAATTACGGGCTTTGGGGTAATTGGCCCCCTATTAAAAAGAAAGGAGGTTAATGCAGGGAGAACAGAGCAGTATTTTTTTATAGTTTTGGAGGTGTGGAAGGATTGTTTTTTTGTTTTGAACAGGAGGTTAATATGGAAGAGCACAAAAGAAGACATTTGCCTAAATTCTGGAGGGAGCATCGTTGGGTAAGATGGCTGTTTCCTGTTACGGGCCTGGCAGCGCTTATTTGGTTTCTGATTCGGGTTATCCCGAAGCCCAGCCGGGCGACTTATCCGTGTCAGCGGCTTGCCTTTCCATTGGCGTCCGGGTTTGTGGTCTGGCTGATAGGCGCTTTCGGCTCGATTGCGGCGTTCAGGAGGGCCAAGCAGGCTTTTCATCGGTCTCGCTGGGTTGTCGGAGCGTTGTGCATAGCTGTCAGTATCGGGGCCGCGTTCTTCGCAATGAGCGGCGGGTATGAGAGGTTTGTCCTCGGTGAGGCTCCTACTCCGAATGACCCGATAGGGACGGCTCGCGGGATTAACCCCGGCCGGGTCGTCTGGCTGCATGACCCGAACGCGGCCGACTGGGAGGGCGCGACAGATGCGGCCCGCTGGTGGGACAACAGCTCTACGAACCAGGGCGTCTGCGAGAGCATGTTAGAGGAGGCCGTTCTGGAGCTGACGGGCCAGAGCACGCTTTCGGCTGCTTGGGACGCTATATTCACGCATTACAACAGCAACGCGGGCAAAGGCAGTGTCGGCTACGGCAGCGGCGAAAAGGTCAACATCAAGATAAATATGGTGACGTTCCATCGCGGTACAGACGGGCGAAACATCGACAGTGACGGCTATCAGAAAGGCGGGTGGGAGCGGTACCACAATGCCCCGCAGATGGTCGTTCCGCTGATAAGGCAATTAGTCTATGAGGCGGGCGTGGATGACGGTGACATCTATATCGGCAGCACGATTGACGGTGTACCGAACCACATTTACGCACCTCTGAAGGATGAATTTCCTGATATACATGTTATGGACTATGAGGGTTTGCCGGGGCGCGAGCAGTCTGTCAAGTCAACTACCGATTTGATTTACTGGAGCAGGCCCGGGACATCGTGGTCCGAGGGTATACCGGAACACTATGCCTTATGCGAGTACATGATTAATTTCGCGGTTCTGAAGGCACACAGCAGCAACGGCATTACGGTATGCGCGAAGAACCATTACGGGTCATTTTGCCGGACACCGATGGACTGGTGGCACGACTGGCCGGGCGGCAATGCGTATATGGACCTGCATCAAGACCTGCCGGACAGTGCGCCGGGCATGGGTATCTATCGCAACCTGGTGGACCTAATGAGCCATCCGAAGATAGACGCTCACTGCGTCCTTTGGCTTATCGACGGTATCTATAGTTCGCCTAAGGAATCCGGCGACATAGCCGTGTGGGAGATGGCACCGTTCAATAACGACCATCCCTCGAGTCTGTTTGTTTCTCAGGACCCGGTGGCGATAGATTCGGTGGCGTATGATTTAATGTACGAGGAGTGGGACCCGAACGACCCTGAGAGCTATCCGCACTATGACGGCGCCGACGACTATCTGCACGAGGCGGCGCTGGTTCCCGACCCGTGTTCGGGCGCGTTTTACGACCCGGACGGGGACGGCAACGAGATTGAGACGAGCCTTGGCGTGCACGAGCACTGGAACAACGCCACCGATATGGAGTACACGCGCAACCTTGCGACGGGTGACGGTATTGAATTGGTCAAAATCAAGCACGATTTGGGCTACATAGACGATGTTGCCGACCAGGATATAGCGGTGAAGGGTACGGTAGCGGGCAGTTACGCGGACACTCAGAGCAGCAATGACGGCTATGAGGCTCTGACAGAACAGCAATCGAGTCCGGCATCGGGAAAGGCTTACAGCGTGCTCGAGCACAAGTGGCGTATTGACGTTACCGGCGGCGCGAGCGTGACGTTTAATGTGGAGGCCTACCGGACGGTCAGCAGCGACGGAGATGACTTTGTGTTTGCGTACTCGACGAGCGTGAACGGCACGTATACGGACATGCTTACGGTCACGAAGACGTCCGACGATGACACGGTGCAGAGCTATACACTGCCGAGCTCGACCAGCGGATATATTTACATCCGCGTTGCGGATACGGACCATACGATAGGCAACCTGGCGCTGGATACGATTTACGTAGATGATATGTACATCACTTCGGTTCACGGCGCAGGGCCTACACCAACGCCTACGCCAACACCTACTCCGACGCCCACACCAACGCCTACACCGACTCCGACTCCGACGCCCACACCAACTCCGACTCCGACGCCGGGCACACTTATCGATGATGATTTTGAGGGTACGCTCGATAACTGGAGTACCGACTGGGACCTTGTAACCACTTACTCCGTCTCTCCCACTCACTCTATTGAGTGCAGCGGCGAAGATAATGACTTAATCTCCATCGACCTGAACACCACCGGTGCATCGAGTATTTCCATTACCTTCAAGTACAGGATAGGCGGCATTGACGATAACGATAACATCGTGGTCCAGTACTATAACGGCAGTGACTACATTACCATCGACGAGATCGGAGATGATGTGGAAGACACCTGGCTTACCTACAGCGACACGGTAACGGACTCTCAATACTTCAAGAGCAACTTCCGTCTGAAGATTGAGGGTACTGCGATTGACCCCGGTGAGTACCTGTGGGTCGATGATGTTTTAATCAGCACGCAATAAGCGTATCAAGGGTCTTTATTTGCCCTGATATGTGGCAGGTTTTTGAAGCGTGGCGGTCGTAACGGCCGCCACGTTTTATTTTGGGGATTTAGGTGTGGGTGTTCTTTTGACTTTTTGTTGTGAGGATTCGGATGTCGTTATAAAGTCTATCAAAGAAATCATTAGAAAGATTGATGAAAGTGAAATTTCATAGTTATTATCATCTATATTGACGGGAGCAAGATTTTATATCTCTCAAGGATATGAACTATGATGCATTTAGCTGGTGATTATTTTATCTTTCCAAGAATATAAGCCCATTATTATT
>CP070830.1:35413-44131 GCA_020344865.1 Planctomycetota bacterium | reverse complement strand
TTTACGGGGTGCTGGTTGACTACGAGGTCCTCAAAGCTAAGGAGGGCTTTGTCGGGGGGGATGTTTTGGTTGAGGTCTTTGAACATTTCTATTTTTGCGGGCTGCTGCCAGCGGATGTGGTAGTAGAAGTTAGTTGCTTTGGTGCAGAATACAAAGATAATGACGACGAGGACCACGACGGCCGTGTTGGCGGCAGGGCGATTTACTTTGCTGATGATGTCTTTTACGAGCATGATGGCGAGGGCCACCGCTATAGCGATAAAGGGTACCGCCGGAGATTCCCAGTATTGATGTCTCCAGAGCGCACCTTTGAGGACAAAAAGCTGGAATATCGCGGGCATAAGGAAGAGCCAGAACTGTGGGAAGCGTCTTTGGGTTTGGGTGGCTTGCTTTTCAGTAGTTGGGGCGGCGAAGACATATAACTGGCCGAGGGTCAAGTAAGCGATTGCTATAATCAGGACGGGGAGGGTGAAATTGGTTACGGCGAATTCCCACATTTTTGCGAACCAGGGCCCCCAGAGGAATTCGGGCATTTCACCTTTTGCGGCGCGCCATTTATAGAGGGCATAAACTTTTTGCCAGTCCCAGCCGTGGCCTGCTGCGAGGACCATAAAGTTTATAACGAGACTTGCCAGCGGGGCGATGATTAAAATGGCGAGCAGGCCCTTTTCAGGCAGCTGTTTGCGGCGGATGCAGCGGAAGACATAGTGGACTCCGATGGCGAGGGCGTAGAAGAACCCCTCCCAGTTGAATTGCAGAGCGAGGAAGAGAGAGATTGCCAGGGCCCACTTGTGGTAAGGTTTTGGGGCGGGGCCGTTTTTGATGGAGCCGATTAATACGAGGTAGCACCAGGTTGCGAGCAGGCTGGCGACGGTTATCCAGCCTCGGACGCCGAAGTAGCCGGTAAGGGGAAAAAGTACAAAGAAGAGGCCCGCCAGCAGCGTGGTTTTGTCGTCCGTGAGGCCCCGCAGTATTCTTAGAAAGATAAGCAGGCTTAATACAGCCCTAATGATGCCGCCGATGCGCGCCCCTCTTTCATTGACGCCGAATATGGCCATATCGATTGCGGGCATAAACAGGCCGAGCTGGGGGTGGTCGAGTGAGCGGTTTGGCTTTTCGGCAGGCGGGTCGCCTACGGCCCAGACGGCAAGTCCCTTGGTGTATGAGAGGGGGTATTTGAGGTAGCATCTGGCCCGCCAGGCGGCGGCGGCTTCCTTCCAGCTGTGCAGGCCGTAGAAGGGTCGGTCGATGTCGCGGGCCATTATCGAGGCGAGCAGTATTACGAGCAGGGCCGCACAGAACCAAAAGGTACGTGCATTTGGTGAAGTGCTTTGGAGCTTAGGGGATTCCTGGTGTGTTTGGGAGGGCTTTATGCGGTCAGGTTTTTTCATAAGCTGTTCCAGTTGGGTCCATCGTATTGCATTATGGTAGTACTTTAGATATCGGCTGTAAAGGCGTATCGAGGCAGATAAAATGTAGGGAGGGGGCGATTTTGGTCCGGGTGGGTGGTCCCGGAATCGGCGAAAATATTCTTGACAATGAGGTACGTGAGTATATAATGTCCGTGTTTCGGAGGCTGATTGCGGTTTGTCAGTCCAATAGAGCGGGATTTTGGTCGCAAAATACATCTGTGCGCCGAAAGTGAGGCTTGATGACGAGGGCTTTTTTAAGGGGAGAATCTGAAAAAGCTGAGAAATTTTTTAAAAAAAGAGTGTAACGAATCGAGGGAGCAGGGCACATAAATAGTAGCGATATTTGGTGAACGATGAAATCGGGCATGGGTGTGGTGCCTATGTTTGCATAATTTAATATAACTTTTTTTGAAAGGAGAAAAAAATGGAGCGGCAGAGAAGTTTAAATTTGGTGATTGTCTCGACAGTTGTGCTGTTGGTTGTGTGCGGGCCGGCGTCAGCAGTTGATGTCAATGGGCTGGTTGCTTACTGGTCGCTTGACGAGGGCAGCGGGACGATAGCGTACGATTCGGCCGGAGACAATGACGGGGTGCTGAATGGCAGCGCGGCCTGGACGAGCGGGCAGATTGGCGGCGCGCTGGGTTTTGACGGTAGCGGCGATTATGTTCAGGTACCTCATGATGACAGCTTGACATTGATTTCTGCGGGGACTGTGGCGGCATGGGTGAATCTGAATGATAGTTACAGGCAGGCGATAGTGGCAAAGCAGCCCTCAACCAGCTCCGGTAATTATTTCCTTTTTACGAGCACAGGCAGGCACATGGGTTTTGGAATATCAAACGGTAACTGGACAAAAAAGGTATGGGTATATACGCCGGGGGATGCTATTACTAATGAATGGGCTTTCTACGTGGGGACATTTGACGGCGATACAGTTAACTTGTATGAAAATGGTGTTCTGGTTAACAGTTTACCAAATACGATAACGCCTATTGCGACAAGCCAACCATTGTATATCGGGAGGTGGCAAAACAATTCTGATTGGGATTGTGACGGCTCAATCGACGAGGTAATGATTTTCAACAGGGCTTTGTCTGCTGCGGAGGTTGAACAGCTCTATTGGGAGGTATTTAGTGACTTAGAGATTGCCATAATGCAGGTTGAGGAGGCGTTGGCTGAGAAGGAGGCGGCGCTGGAGGGGATTGATATTGCGCTGGAGAAGGAACTGGTGGCGTATGATGCCCTTGAGGAGGCGCTTGAGAGCAAGGATTATGGTGATTTGAAGAAAAGCGATATAATCAAGGCCAGGCAGCGGATTCATTCAGCGATACAGCATCAGGCCCAGTCGGCCGGCGCGTTGGAAAGAGGCGTTGAGCAGTTAGGAGATGCGCTGGAGGCATTAGGCGTAGAGCCGGAGCCGAACGAGCCGTGATGGACGGGAAATTTTAGTTTTTCAGAGGTAAAGTTTAAGGAGTTGCGAGGTTAAACCAATCGGGCGTTGGGCGCACTTAGTAATGGTAGGCCTGCTTTGCACTGAAAATCGCGTGTAGGTGTGTTGCCTATACGGGCATAATTTAATGTTAATTTTTTTTGGAAGGAGAAAAAATGGCGCGGAAGGTAAGTTTAAGTTTGGTGATTGTGTCGGCATTTGTGCTATTGGGCGTGTGTGCGCCGGCGTCGGCGGTCGATGTCAATGGGCTGATTGCGCACTGGTCGCTTGACGAGGGCAGCGGGACCATAGCATACGATTCTGCCGGAGACAATGATGGCACGTTCATTGGTGACCCGGTGTGGACAACGGGCCAGATTGATGGTGCGCTGGAGTTTGATGGTGTGAATGACTATATTAGTTGCGGTACGGGGCCTGCAGTAACAGGGACTGGCCAATTTTCGGTTTCAGCGTGGGTGCAGACCGACATCGTAAAGGGACATGCGATTGTAGTTCAAAGGAGCGACAGTTCTGCGCATGGAAGTTATGGAGTGAGCATACTAAATGACGGAAGGGTACAGTTTCACATTTACAATAGCGGTTATGGTGTGCTCTTTCAGAGCAGCGTGACGGTAAATGACGGTTTATGGCATCATGTAGCAGCAGTTCGAGTTAATTCGACAGATGGGGAAATTTATGTTGATGGAATTCTTGTTGGGACGGATTCCGGGCCTGCGAAGTCTTTGAATAATGTACCGGTTTGGATTGGCGGTCCGGGTTTTACGGGGCCGTTTCGCTTTGACGGCAAAATCGACGATGTAATGATTTATAACAGGGCTTTATCCGCCGGGGAGGTCGAGGAACTTTATTGGACAGGTATTGGTGGTGCTGGTCTTGCTATTTTCGAGATTGAGTTGGCGTTAGCTGAGAAGGAGACGGCGCTGGAGGGGATTGATATTGCGCTGGAGAGAGAACTGGTTGCGTATGAGGCCCTTGAGGAGGCGCTTGGCAGCAAAGATTATGGTGATTTGAGGAAAGGCGACATAATCAAGGCCAGGCAGCGGATTCATTCTGCGATGCAGCACCAGGAGCAGTCGGCCGGTGCGCTCGAGAGAGGCGTTGAGCAGCTCGGAGATGCGCTGGAGGCATTAGGCGTGGAGCCGGAGGCAGAGATTGTGTACGATGTATTACCGTGCGATGTGAATTCAGTCCAGGCGGAGGATTTCAGCGAGACACGGTTCAGTGTGACGGTTAAAGGCAGCTATATTTATTTCGAAGATATGGTGACGGCCAACTGCTGCGCGGACGAAGTGGAACTGGAGATGGTGGTGGAGGATTACGCGATAACGCTGTATGAGACGGAGGAGACCCCCAATCCTTGCTGGTGCGTATGTCCTTATCCTGTGAGTGCGGTACTTGGGCCCTTCGGGCCGGGGACATATACTGTTGAGGTCTATGAGGACTACGGCAGCTTCATTGGAAGTACAACAGTGACTATAGGCCCTGAGAGAGTTAAGAAAGATGTCAAAGGCTTGCTGAAGGTTGTAAGAACTCCGAAGCCGAAGGTTTAGAAGCCGGGCTACTTAAGTTGTTTTCTCGCGGCGCGTCGGATTAGTCGGTTTCCTGCTCGATTAGCGTTCCGAATCGTTTTCCGATGGCGAGTGCCGGGTCGAGTGGCACGTCGACGGGCTTACAGTCTTTCGGAATGCTGATGGTTGGCTTTGGTGCGACGTTCTTTCCCTTGAACTGGGGGAGCCATTGTCGCTGGGCCTCGAGCATTTCGGCGGCCATGTCGCGTGCTTGCTTTAGGGTGCAGACCGCGGAGGTCAAGGGGTCCATAGCGAGGGCGTGGACGATTTTCTCCGTGTCGGCATCCAATGCGGCTTCTCCGGCGAGAATCTGGACGTTGATATTGGTCATGCATGCGGCGGCGCACTGGGAGGGCAGGTCGCCTATGACAGTCGGGTGCAGGCCGTTGTCGTCGGCGAAGGTTGGGACTTCGACGCAGCAGCCGGGGGGCAGATTGGTGATGTAGCCGTCATTGCGGACGTTGCCCATAAGGCGGAAGGGATTGCCGGTTGCGACCGCCTCTATGATGTATGAGCAGTATTCGACGCTGCGTTTTTCAATTTTGGTGGATTCGAATTCGAGGGGGTCGTGCTTTGCGTATTTTTCGGCGATAGCCTTGCACCAGTTGTAGTATGCGCCGGTTTCGCCGCCGAAGCTCGGCTCGTCGCAGTAGAGTTCCAGGGCGTCCTTGTTCTTGCGGAACCAGGGTACGTATTCGCTGAGGTGGCCGGTGCTCTCGGTCATGAAGTAGCCGAAGTGGCGGAAGACCTCGCCGCGGACCTTTTCGTTTTTGTAATATTCGGGCTTTTCGAAGACTTCCCGCAGTAAGGGGTACAGGTCTCGTCCTTTGTGTTCCAATGTAAGGAACCAGTCCATGTGGTTGATTCCGCCGCAGGTGTATGTAATTTCGTTTTTGGGGACCTCGCAGTATCGTGCGATTAAATCGAGAGTTGTCTGAACGCCGTGACAGAGGCCGACGAACGGGACGTTGGAGGCCCTGCCGAGGGCCAGGCAGTTGCCGGCCATTGGGTTGGCGTACTGGAGCATAATCGCGCCGGGTCTGGCGAGTTTTTCCATTTCGCGGGCGATATCAACGAGGACGGGGATGGTCCTTAGTCCGCGGAAGACGCCGCCGGGGCCGAGTGAATCGCCGATGCACTGGTCAACGCCGTACTTGAGCGGTATTTTGTAATCGATGCCGAACGCTTCTACGCCTCCGACCTGAATCATCACGACGACGAAGTCAGCATCTTTTACAGCTTCGGTGAGCTTGGTTGTGGCGGAGACCTTGCCGGGGATGTTGTTGTCGGCGAGCATTTGTTTGGCGAAGGTCTCCATTCGCTGGAGCCTGGGCTTGTCGAGGTCCATCAGGACAAACTCGCAGTCGGCGAGTGCGGGCGTGGCCATGATGTCATTCATTAGAGTTTTGCAGAAGACGATACTTCCTGCGCCAATCATCGCTATCTTTTTGCTCATTTTTTTAATCTCCTGTGTTTCGGGGGTGTTTTAAGGTTATTAACGGTTTTTAGCAGACATCTGTTGCTTATTTTATAGTCTATTTCTCGGAACTGAAGCAATTTTTGCCGTTTGGCGGACAAATTGAACCGGTTGGTTATGAGAAGCGTATTTAAAGGGTACTTTGGCCGATAATATTTGAGAATTGACGCTGAGACTTCTGTTCACGAGTGCTATGTTTGTATGTTGGTGGCGGTGACATTTTACCAAACTTTTGACCGGAAATTCCTTGCGTAGGGGCGTTTTTTTTGTTATTATAGGGGTTTTGGGATGTTAATATAATTGGGTTTGGAGATTAGAATTATGAAGCGGGATTTGCTAACTTTGGTGATTTTTATTTTTGGCGTCGTTTTACTCGGTCAAATGGGCTGTCAGGAGCAGGCGTTGGCGACGGAAGAGCCCGAAGCCGAGTTAAAAGTGTCGAATGAGGTAGCTGAGAAGGCAAAAGCTGAGCCAGCGGCCGAGGTGGTCGTGGTGGGGCCGAGGCTTATGTTTGAGAGCGTGACTTATGATTTCGGGCAGGTCGGGCCCGGGACAAAAAACGTCTGTGAGTTTAAATTTGAAAATGCAGGTGACGACCTTTTGAAAATCACGAACGTGACGAAGAGCTGCGGCTGTACGCCGTTTACGCTGGAGAAGAAGGAATATGAACCCGGGGAAAGCGGGACGTTGAAGGTAAGTTACAAGGCAAGCTCACGGCCGGGCTCTTCCAAGAAGCACCTGTACGTACACAGCAATGATAAGACGAAGCCCAAGGTGGCACTGGCCATAAAGGCGGCGATCGTGCAGAAGGTGGAGTTTGAGCCGAAGCAACTTAAGCTGCTGCTTAATAAGGAGAATGCCGCGTGTCCTGCGATTACGCTTACCAGCGTCGACGGCAAGCCGTTTTCGGTCAAGGGTTTCAGGGCGACGGGTCGTTTCAAGTCCACGGTGGACGCGATAAGAGCCGACTACAATTCTTCTGCAAAGGCGACGAAGGTCGTTATTCAGCCGAAGGTCGATATGGAGTTAGCGAAGAAGAGTCATAACGGAAATATTGTGATTAGCCTGACTCATCCGCAATGTGCTTCGGTCACTATTCCCTTTAGGGTGCTGCCGAGGTTTAAGGTTGACCCACCATCGATTGTCCTGCACAAGGTCGAGTCCCAAAAACCTGTGACGAAGGAAGTCTGGATACTGAACAACTATGATGAGGATTTCGAGGTGGAATCGGTGTCTTCGAAAGAAGATACTATAAAGGTTTTGAGTCAGGAGAAGATTGACAATCGCTATAAGTTTGAGCTTGAGATAACGCCGCCGGCAGCCGGCGAGCAAAAAAGACTTTTTTCTGACACGTTTTTCGTGAATATAAAAGACGGCGAGAGGCTGAAAATAAACTGTCGCGGATTCTATAACCGACAACAAAGAAAGTCTGCACCTCAATAGGCTGTCCTAGCGTATGATGCGATTAGCCATTTGCACTTTTGCATTGACGGTCGGAGTGTGGTGTTTGTTAAGTATTTCGGGGGGGTGTCCGGCGGGGCGGCCGGCAATTTCTGCGTGCGGCAAATCCGAAGCGGATGACTCAGGCGATGTATTAACGGTTTTTATAACCGGCAACGAGCTTGGGGCGTTGAAGCCGTGCGGCTGCAGCGGGGGACAGCTCGGGGGCCTTGACAGGCGGGCGGAGGTTCTTAACAGCGTATCTGGGTCAAAACGGTTGATTGTGGATACAGGTGAGTTTGTAGAAGGAGATGGTGAGCAGGATTTAATCAAGTTCAATATAGTAATCCAGGCCTTTGGTCTGCTTGGTTACGATTTGGTCAGTCTGAGCGAGCGGGACGTGGAGATAGCGAAGAGTCTCGATTTACTGGAGGGTATAGGGTCAGTTTTTGATGTTATAGGCTTTCAGGGCGAGGTTGAAGCGGGCCTGCCGACGAAGTTTACGAAGCGGCTGTCATTAGGCGGGATAGAGACAGCCGTGACGGTCGGCGCCTTTGACGCGGAAACGCAACCGATAGAGCGGCTCGGTGAGCTTTTCACACACGGGTGCGAGGGCCAAACCGTCAACATTCTAATTTTGAAGCTTTGTGATGATGCAATTATAGATTCTATTGCAAAGACAGGGCTTGTGGATTTTCTGGTTTGTCCGGCTGAATCTGATGAGCCCGGGATAATTGGTGAGGCCAGTGCAAGGCCGTTGGTTATCTCGGCGGGGCGGCTCGGCAAATATGTAGGCAGGTTGCAAATAGCTGCCGGGGGTGAAAAGAAACTGACTTACAGTTTTTCGTCCGTACCTGTGACGGAAGAGCTGGCGCAGGAAGAGTCGCTTGTTGAGTTGTACAAGACGTACCAGCAACTCGTAAAAGAGGACAATCTTCTGGAGAAACAACCGCGTTTTGTTTTGCCGAATGGTCTGGAGTATACCGGCTCGAAGTCCTGTAAGCTCTGCCACGAGTACGAATACGAGAGGTGGAGCGGCAAGGCGCATGCAAAGGCTTATGCAACCCTTGAGAAGGTCGGGTCGCAGTATGACCCGGAATGTGTTGTCTGCCATGTTGTCGGCATGCGATACGTGAGCGGCTTTGTGTCCGAAGATGAAACGGGCCATTTGAAGAATGTCGGCTGTGAGAACTGCCACGGGCCGGGCTCGGAACATAACATGACGCTTGGCAAGGCCCTGACCACCCAACCGATGTCCGATTGCGGCGATTGCCATACGCCTGAGCATAGTGCGGAGTACGAGGGGAACGAAGAGCTTTATCTGAGTAAAATAGTCCATTGGAGGGAACCAAATGCTGTTGGCGATGTCAA
>CP070830.1:31977-35313 GCA_020344865.1 Planctomycetota bacterium | reverse complement strand
GGCGCCGTCAAAGCGGTAGCCAGCAACTCGGCAGTATGTTCGACCTTTAGCTGTGCGAGCAAAAGCAGGGTCACGATACTGGTGGCGAGATAGTGAGCGAGGTTGGTGCCGAGTAAGGTCGAGACAATCAATCCGGGACTGTCGCTCAGGCTTTTTTCGAGGATGATGAAGAGCGGCCGTCTGTTTTCAACACCAAGCCTCAACCGCAGGCGGCTGAGCTGGTATACGCCGGTCTCGGCGCCGGCGAAGAGGCCGCCCAGTACGACGAAAAGCACAACAATCAATATCAGAATCAGGCTATTTATCATCGGTTAGTGTCTGCTGAAGGGACAATATAAGCGTTTCGATTCGGTGTTTTCTTACGCGCTCCACGGTAAATTTGAGGTTCTTGAGGTATGCGATGTCACCGGCTTTTGGTATTTTCCCCAAGGCCGCGGTTACGAGGCCGGCAATTGTTGCCAGTCTTGTCTGGGCCGGCTCAATGCCGAAGGCCCCGGCCCAGTCGTGGATGGCGAGGTTGCCCGCGAGCCGGTATTCAAAAGGCCCTATCTGCTCTATAGGTTCTACTCCACCAGCAAGCTCAATCGGCCCGAGTAATTCCTCGGCGACATCCTCAAGACAGATGGAACCTGCAATGCCTCCGTACTCGTCTACAACTATTGCCGTATCAGTAGCGGTCTTACGAAAAAACTCCAGCAGAGACTCCACTGTCTTTTGCTCAGGGACGAAATCGACCTTCCGGACAAGCTTGTCAAGGTTCGCATCGGGGTCAAGCAGGAGCTCTCGAAGGTGAACCATGCCGATGATGTTGTCTATTGTCCCAGCGTAGACAGGCAGCTTTGTAAGGTTATTTTTGAGCATGATTTGGCGCGCCTTGTGAGCGGAATCCGTAACAGCACAGACACTCATATCCACGCGGGGTTGTAAACAATCTCTTACCTTGAGAAAACCGAGCTCAATAACCTCAGTGAAGAGTCTGCTTTCATCTGTGGTTATGAGGCCGCGTTTGCGCACCTGCTCCATCAAAGCTTGGAACTCGCCGGTAGTTATCGGCTTGGGGTGCTGCACGGGCCCCAAGAGCAGTCGAAGGGCCAGCTCCACCACCAAGAACCTGAAGACAAAGACGACAGGTCTGAAAACCTTTACGCACAGGAATGCCGGCAGCGCGGCGGCTACACTGAGCGGCTTCGAAGCGGTGTAGGCGAGGGATTTAGGCAGTATTTCACCGAGCAACACCAGCAGGCAGAAGGCGAAGAAGGCGGTAACGGCGGCGGCGGCCGGGCCAACCTGCTGCTCAATACGAACCGTAAGGACACTGGCAAGTGCAAAGAAGAAGACGTTGACTATCATATTTCCGAACAGCAGGCAGCTAAGAAGCTGTTTTGGGTGTTTTAGCAACGCCGCAGCGAGGTTCTGGAGTTTATGTCTGGATTTTTTGAGAAGGTTTATCTGCCTGCGCGACAGACTAAAGAATGCGGTTTCGCTGCCCGAAAAGAAAGCCGAACCGACAAGCAACAGCAGCATCAAAGTGATATGGCCGATATTTTGGTAGACTTGAGCCACTATCCGCTACTGCCTTAACTGGGTTTGGGTAGAGTAACTTTGAACGTGGTTCCCTCAGTCGGTTTGGATTCGACCGAGATGCAACCTCCGTGTTCATCTACTATCCTTTTGCAAAATACAAGCCCAAGTCCCGCACCTGAATTTTTGGAAGCCGAGTTTTTGTCCAACTTGGTAGTAACAAAGGGCTCGAAAATCTTTTTTAAATCAGCGGCCTCAATGCCACAGCCGGTGTCGGCGACCTCTATTTGAACCGTGCCATCGATGTCCGCAGCCTTGATTGTCAGGACTCCGCCGTGCGGCAGCATCGCATCGCGGGCATTAAGAATCAGATTCATCAAGACCTGCTGAATCTGAACGGGGACACCCCGGACTGTTAAATCCTCAGCAATATCGATGTTTACCGTTATCCCGTCCTTTGCAAAATCACGGCAGAGGCAGGCAAAAACCTCCTGCACCAAAGCCAACAGCGAGACATTTTTCTTGTTTTGTGTTTCGCCGTCCGCCATAGCAAGCATACTTTCCATGATTTTCGAGGCATGCTCGCAGTTTCGAACCGCTTTTTTCAGGGCCTTTTCTATCAAGGCCCTATCATCAGGGTGCTTTAGCGCGAGGGCCGCGAAACTACCAAGCGGCGTGAGTAAATTGTTGATTTCGTGGGCGACCATATAGGTGGCGGTACCGACATTGGCAAGTGTCTGAAGCCGTGCAATCTGCGATTTTAAGGCGGTATTAAGCTGTTGCTGGTCCTGCAAGTTTTTGTGCAGAGAGAGGCGTTTTTCAATAATATTTGTCAAGTATTTACTCCTGCTACGGCAACCGACTTTTATCGCCAGCTTGAATTATATTATCCACCAGAAACTCATTGCCTACAAGTAGTTGTATCGACTTTTGTTGCAGTTTTTCTTGAGCTACGAGGCAGATGCGCGGATATGAGCCTTGCCCTATGAAAAAGCGGGTGTGTGATAAAAACAGAGAGGGCCCTGCGGCTGCGACATTATCGCAGGCCGACAGGGCCCTTCAGTGTCAGTCCCACAAGGCACCTTGCAAAAAGCTGCAAAGCAGGACACTATTTACACAAACTCTTGCAGGCACTACGGAGCGGTGAACAGCCAGCGTTCGGCCATGATGTCCAGGTCAAACAAATTGACTATCCTATCGAGGTTCAGGTCCCCTGGAATCGGGTCATCCTCATAGGCCGGCTTGTTCGTCGTCAGCTCAAAGGCTACATCCCACGAATTCTGCGGATCAGGCCAGAAGATTGGGTCTCCACCCGTCCAGTGCGAGCCGATAACGGGCGGCACTATATCGAGGTCCGTGATTCGGACGGCATCGTCATTGAAGAAATGCGGCCTGGTCTTCCAGCCCCACGGATAAAACTCGGGGTTAGTATAATCATTCTGGTCATAAATCGCGGCGATACTCAGCCAATATACCCTTCCGGCGGGGTCGCAGGGGTCGTTGGGGTCCTGCCAGAACCATTCGTCCTGAGACAGAAGCTGAGTAAACTGGAAGCATGTGTCCTTTTCCGCCGGGTCCCGCGGGCTCTCATCGTAACCTGCGAAGTTCCAGACCCAGTTGTCACAATAGTTTTCCCATACCATCTCGTTGGGGTGGCTGAAGGTCGCAGGGTCACCGGGGTTCGGGTCCGGTATGTCATTCCAGACGCCGATGTGGAATTTCTTAGGCATAACCTTCGGGGGTAACGGCAAATTCCATCCGATGAAGGAACCCCACCAGTGGATGTCGGTTACCGGTCGGTCGTCTTCGCACCGC
>CP070830.1:26336-31877 GCA_020344865.1 Planctomycetota bacterium | reverse complement strand
TAGAGCTCTGGTTTTGTAAACCAGTGGTTGTCGGTTCGAATCCGACCGTTGGCTTTTTGGGCATCTCACAGATTGTGCCCTCATTCAGCTGCAAATCTTACAAAGTGCTTTCAGCCAGGATTCGAACCGCCAAAAGGTCTGGAAAAAGGATTTTTCCAGGTTGTTGGGGTGACAGGAGCGAGCATAAGCGAGCGACGCCAGAGGGGCAGGGCCCCTATGGAAATTTGCTTTGCAAATTTCGGTTCCAGGCCGAAGGCCGCAATCCGACCGTTGGCTGTATTTATTGATTACCGACCGCTGATAATTGATTATTGGACCAGGTAAACCAAAGCCCAGACAGGCTAGGCAGGTCAACTGTGGCCCCTTCACGGCAGCAATCCATCAGAAATGCGCCTCGCCGCACCAGCAATCCGCGGATGTGATAGGAAAACCCCGTTCGGACACATCGCAGTACTTCTCGCATGCCACCCCTATCGAGAAGAAAAAAACCGATGGAGGGTATCTTCGGCATTCCCCTTTTTCAACCTCCGACTGCCCCTTCGAAAGCAGGTTCCACCACCTGCAGCCCTTGCAATTTGCGTGTATCTTCGCCATTTCCTCTCCTTTCAAAAACTCATACCGTTACCGCCGCGCCTAATAATAATCTATTGGGTGTGGCGAATGAATCGTCCGGGCTCCTTCCCGCTCAATCGAAAACAATTATCATCTACCTCTCCTGACACACAAGCAGCAAAAGACAAAATTATTGCTCTCCCCGCACCCCCTCAAATCCCCTCCAGCCAGTTCTCTGCCATCGCCGCAAAGTCCACGCCGTTAGTTATCCCGTCTCCATCGCTGCCCGGAGCTATGTCGGTGACCAGATAATTGCTCCCACTCTTTAGCCACTGCCCGGCAAATTCCGCCAAATCAAATATGTCGTACGCGTGCCCCCACCCATCCGCGAAAATCACCCAATCCAGAAAATCCACAAACCCGTCGCCGCCCTCCGGCCAAACATCACACGACAATTCCTCAAACAGCCACTCCTCGCACAACACCCCAACGTCAATACCATCAACTCCGTCCGGACACACTAAATCCCCCGCTGGTATCTGCCACACCAACTTAGGATAATTCGTCCCCTCGCATATGTCCCATATATCGTTCGGCCCGTTAATAAACTCCCCCACAAAATCCCATCCCGCATCAGTAAACGTGCTCTCGGTCTGCATATTCGCAGTCGTCTCGCCTATCACATTAGGGTCGTTCCAATTTCCAATACCGGGAATATATGGATTAATAATTTCGCTATTCCAAAAACTCTTCATGTAAGAACCACCCGGGTAGTGATACCCAACCAAACCGCCAGCGTAAGGCCCTGTTCCGACAACACTGCCAGCAGCATAACACTTTGAAATCGTACCTCCTTTATTCATTCCTACCAGCCCACCCGTGCTAATGCCTCCAGTAACACTGCCGGTTGCATAGCAGTTTGAAACTGTTTCGCACTCGTTAACTCCCACGAGTCCACCGGTAGCTTCCTCTCCCTCAACCGATGCTGTTGCATAGCAATTCCACACTGTTGCGGACGCGTTAGTTCCCACGAGTCCACCGATAGCTCCATCTCCCTCAACCTTTCCGGTTGCATAGCAATTCGAAATCATACCTTTATTCATTCCCACCAGCCCACCAACGCTATATTCTCCTGTAACACTACCCCACGCATAAGAATTCCAAACTGTTCCACTATGCCACCCCACCAACCCACCCACTGTACGATAAACTCCAGAAACCTCGCCTTGAGAATAACAATCGGCAATCTCCCCACCTTCGTTATCCCCAACAAGTCCCCCAACGCCGCCATATCCTGACACACCACCACCCCTGATGTAGCAGCTGCTGATGGTTCCATTAACTAACCGGCCAACCAGAGAACCGATAGCACCGCCACTTCCGGCATTGACATTGGGGTCGACCAATACCAAATCCTTGATATCGCCACTTTTTTCTTCACTCCAGCATCCAACGGCTCCAAAAAGCCCGATGTAATTAACTCCATTAGAGTCATATGTGAAGTTCGATATCGTATGTCCATCACCGTCAAAAACACCTGTAAAGGCATTTACATCATTCCCGATAATATTAAAACTTGTCCCCGTGTAACTCCCCAAGTTAATATCAGCACACAACACAAAATACGCATCCCAGTAATTCGCATCCGCCCCTATCGCCTGCATATCCTCCGCCGTCCATATCTGATACGGGTCATTCGCATCGCCACTGCCTAGCCATGGCGCACCCAGCGAAGCTGAGCTAAACGCGCACACCAAAACCACCCCAAAAACAACAACCCGGCCGAAATCCAATCTTCCCTGCACTCTGTCCTCCATACTCCTCATTCCCTCTACCCTTAGGGTGTTAGCATTCTTCATCACCCGTCCCTGAGCCTCACTTCCAATTTCCGCACCATTATACCCCAATCCCGACAAACACTCAACACAAAAAACCAAAAAAACCCAACGACAATTCTTCATAATTCTTAATTCTAAATTCATAATTCCGCCTCGGCGGCCTACCCCTCTTTTTTGCCTTAAATCCCTGTACTGCTATCCTTGGTACAATACCACTCTCCCCTCGAACCGAAGTTTACCCGCCGTCTGTTTGGCGGGGGCAAACCTCCCATTTTAACCCTAAATTTTTCTCTTTTTTCCTTCTTTTCGCCCACTTTTTCCAACTTCTTAGCGCACTTGGATCCTATTTTTTGCAACTTTTCCCAAACTTTTCACAAATTTTCAAACGTTCAAACACCTTTCCAACCACCTCACCCTTATTTTTGTCCCAAAAATAAGGGTGGCAATCCAGAAATTCACGTTTTCACCCTCACTTTTGCTTCAAAAACGCGGGCATCTGGCATATAGCATTGAGTACATTTTTCCCCCAAAAATCAACCCCACACCAACACCAAAGAACTCTAAAAAACTATGGCCGCGTACCCTACGCTGTCCGAGCTCGAGCCGCCCATCTTCTGCTGCATCACCTCATTACTGTTAGTCTGTGCAAGCACCACGCCTTCTGTTCTGCCCAATTTTCTCGCGGCTGCGACCGCCGCCGCCGTCGCACCCGCACCGCAGGCATTCAGGTTTTCAGCAGCGTTAGCAAGCAACTTCTTCGCCTCGAGCTTTACAGCCAGGTCTATGAACTGCCCATCATTAACCTCGTGCGCCCATTTCAGCGCATTCGACCCTGAACCCATCGGCGCAAAGCCGTACCGCGGGCCGTAATGCGTCAAATCAGTTGACCCGATACACACAATCTTCTTCTGCTTTTCGCCGCTGATAATCTCACCCACAGCCTCGCCCAGCGGTACCGCCTGCTCTGTAGGTGGTACGAGAATAGGCAATATCTTTGCACCCGCAAATAGATGCTGTATGAATGGTATCTGCACCTCAATACTGTGCTCGGAGCTGTGGGCCCGCGAGCCGCTGACGGCCGTGCCGCTTTTCAAGACGGCCCCGGCCAAATCCTCATCAACAGCTATTTCACCTAAGGGCGTCATCCAAACACCTTTATCATAGATAGCCGGCGAAGCTCCATAGTAGCCATGCGCTGCTCCAAACAGACAGAAGGTATCCACATGTTCGTTCTGTTGCTTTACTGCTGAGAATACCAGCGCCGCTAAGGCCCCGCTGAAGACCCAGCCTGCGTGCGGGACGATGCCGGCGACTATTGTTTCCGGCAAAGCCTGGGTTAGTTTTTCCTGCTGGAGACATTCATTGATTTCATTTATGCAGGAATCACGCCGGCCGGGATAAAATTGACCTGCGACTATAGGTTGTCTTGTTTGCATTTTAGCCACCTATTACTTGCTTTTACGATATTCGGCGGTTATTATTACGGCGTAAGTTTAGAAACGACAGACTATTGTAAACTCTTCGTGGAGAAAAAGAAATGGCATCTGAAAAGAAAAGCCCGGTTGCGGTGGTTATGGGTTCTGACAGCGATATGGGCGTTATGCAGAGCTGTATTGAGCAGCTTGGCGATTTTGAAATTGAGCCAGTGGTGCGGATAATCTCGGCTCATCGGACGCCGGAGGTGGCGGCAGACTTTGCGCAAGAGGCGGCCGGGCAAGGGATTAAGGTAATCATTGCCGCGGCGGGTATGGCGGCTCATCTGGCAGGTGCTTTGGCATCGCGGACGACGCTGCCGGTGATAGGTGTGCCGCTGGTGTCGAGCAGCGGATTGGAGGGGATAGACGCGTTTTTGAGTACGGTACAGATGCCGCCGGGGGTGCCGGTGGCGACGGTTGCGATAGGCAAGGCGGGTGCGAAGAACGCGGCGGTGTTGGCGGCGCAAATCCTTGCGCTGTCGGATGTTAAGTTGGCTGACAAGTTGGCGGACTTCAAGAAGAACCAAGCGGCGAAGGTTATTGAGAAGGACTCGGCCGTACGGTGATTACAGGTGGCGATTTTGGGGGAAAAATGCGGATTGGGAAGCTCGCTTTTGGGAAGTGACCGTTGATTTTGGGCGAAAAATGCCCTCGATGCTCGATGCTTGATTCCTGATGCCCGTGTTTTTGAAAGAAAAACGCAGGTGGAGGTGTTGGAAAGGTGTTTGAACGTTCGAAAATTTGGTAGAAAGTTGTAAAAAATAGGATCCAAGCGCACTAAGAAGTGCTTGAGAATGTTCCAACATGTGAAAATATACGAAAATTTTGGAAGATTTGCGCGCGGATGGTGAAAATCGGTAACTGGTAAGCTTAACTGTTAAATTGGGGGAATTGAGGCCCTCCTTCGCCGGTTCGACCGGACTCACCACAGGCAAGGCTACGGAGGACAAGTCGCTTCGAGAGTAAAAGTTGTCGTTAGAGTTTTTATTTTTTGTGTTGTGTGTTTGTCGGGATTGGGGTATAATGGGGCGAAAGCTGGAAGTGAGGTTCATGGAGGCGTGAAGAACATTATTAACACCCAAAGGCAGTGGGAATGAGGAAGGACGATGGAGGACAGGATGGCAGGGACGGGTGTTCGGGGACTTGTGCTTGTTGCGATTGTGGTGTTCGCAGCGGCGCTGAAAGCGGACCCGGCCGCAGGACAATGTGATTTCGACTGGAAGCCCGGCGAAGGAGTTCCAGGTGTGGATGGCACAGTTCGTACCTTAACAACATGGGACCCTGATGGTAACGGCCCTCAGCAGGAGTTGCTGATTGTTGGCGGAGAATTTACGATAGCTGGCGATGTAATCGCCAATAATATTGCGGCTTGGGACGGCGATTCCTGGCAGCCGCTGGGCAGCGGGATGGGAGGGGCGGTTCCACATGTTCGAGCTCTTGCGGTATATAACGGCGAACTTATCGCAGGAGGCCAGTTCAATACTGCCGGAGATGTTGATGCCAATTATATTGCCCGATGGAACGGAAGTTCCTGGCAGGCGTTGGGCGGTGGAATGAATGATATCGTTGAATCACTCACGATTTATAATGGTGAACTTATCGCGGGAGGTTTTTTCACTACTGCCGGGAGCGTCACTGCCCACTATATTGCTTGCTGGGACGGCAGTTCCTGGCAG
>CP070830.1:22924-26236 GCA_020344865.1 Planctomycetota bacterium | reverse complement strand
TATTTCTGGTATCTGATTTTATAGAGACGGACTTTAAGAAGCCTCTGAGCTTACTTAACAACCGTCATGATGTAATTGCGGTGCCGGTGCGGGACCGTGTTGAACTTTCGATGCCGGGCGTGGGACTGATTGAGCTTGCCGACGCCGAGACGGGCGAGGTTATTCTTGTGGACACGTCCAGCAGGAGATTTCGCAATCAGTACGGTGAAAGAAGCGCGGGACGATTCGGCGAATTAAAGAATATGCTTAAGTCAATCAATGTCGACAGTATCAGCATAAGCACGGACAGGGCGTATATACATGATTTGATTGAGTTCTTTCATATGCGGCACAGACGACACTGAGGAAGGTCGGGGCCGCTTTTACAAATGAAAATTTGCTGTAGGAGGCAAAAGGTTTATGGAAGAGAAACTGGATTTTTCGCTTCCCGAGAAAAAACAAAAGAGCAGTGCGTTAAGCAAGCTTTTGATTGTATTGGCGTTGGTTCTGGTTGGGTTAATGTTGGCCAATTTGTTCTTAGCTCTGCGCCGTCAAGGGCCTGTGCGTGAGGCTGAAGTTCATGGTCTTTCGGCGGAGCAGACCAGGCAGTTGGCATCGAAGCTGGCGCAGCGGAGTTTGTACACGCGAGCGGCGAAAGTTTGGCAGGACTATCTGGCCGGGCGCCAAATAGGGGATTTGGAACGCGCGAAGGTGTTGTTTGAAATCGGCACCCTGCTGGAGAAGGGCGACCACTATGACGAGGCGATTGAGTATTACTATCGAAGCGAGACGGTTGCGAAGCTGGACGAATTAGAAGGAGAGATTAACTCACATATTAAAAACTGTTTTGAAAAACTGGGCAAGTTTTCGGCGCTTCGGTATGAATTGATGGACCGGACAAGTCTGGAAGAGGCCGGCCAGGCGGGAGGGAAGATAGTAGCCGAGATAGGCGCTGAGAAGATAACGGAGGCCGACCTTGACGCGATAATAGAAGATAACATTGATAATCAACTGCAACCGATGGCGGAATTTATGTCAGCGGAGCAGTTAAACGAGCAAAAAAAAGAAATGCTAAAACGGTATAGAAGTCCGGAGATCAGGGGCCAATTTTTGCAAGGCTGGCTGGCTCAGGAGACACTATACCGGCAGGCGCTAGAAGAGGGACTGGGTGAGAAACCGGAAGTCAAAAGGCTTCTAGGTGATTTGACGCGAGGAGTGCTGAGTCAGCATGTGATGAATCGGCAGCTTGCAGCCAAAATAAATATTACTGAAACGGACATGCAGACATACTACGAGGCAAATAAAGTCAAGTTCGTTGAAAGGGTAAATGAGGAGGACCCCAATTCCGAGCGGCTTAAAAGCTTCGATGAGGTCGAAGGCCAGATAATGAGCGAACTTCTAAGCCAGAAACGTCAGGATGTGCGGCAGGAATATATAGACCGAATGATGGATAAATACGATGTTGTCGTCCATACATCTGCGCTTATGGGCACGGAAAACATCGAAGAATGACCGTGATTGCAAGACAACAAAAAAGCAAAGTCACCTTTTTAGCTTATGCACTTTCGGCTTGTGTAGTTTTCTTAGCCTGCGCGGGCTGTGAAGAAGGCACTGATACTAAAGCAGAGAAGGCTGAGTTTGAAATTGATAAAGTGTATGAGCGGGGGCCGCTGACTGTTCACGTACGGCTCGATAAGAGTAAGATGACGATAGCGGAAACTGTGCTGCTGGAGCTGGAGGCGACAATCGAGGGCAATTACGAGGTGCAGATGCCGAAGGTCGACAGGCTGCTCGAGAGCTTTGGGATTGTGGACTGGGACAATTTAGGCAGCAAGCTTGACCCAAACAACAATGTGGTAAGCACATACAGGTATCGACTTGAGCCTTTTTTGTCGGGGACCTACGCGGTGCCGGGCTTTACGTTTGAATTTTATGACGCGAATGATGTGGAAGGCAAAAAATATGAACTCGCGACCGAGCCAATTGATGTCGAGGTTACTTCTCTATTGGGTGAGCAGCGTGGGGAGTTGGTGATAGCGGATATTGAGGATGTTGTTGAGATGCCGAAGGAGGCATCTTACTGGTGGATTTGGGCCTCGTGCGGCGCTGGTGTCGTTGGCGGCGGCATAGTTGGCCTGCATTATTTGCGGCGCCGGCGCTTGGATAAACTGGTCAGAATCTTCAAGCCGGCTCACGAGATTGCTTACGAGCGTTTGCGGGCCATGGTCAAAGATGACCTGATAAACGCGGGGAAGTTGAAGGAATTTTACGAGCGTATCAGCGATAGTCTCAGACACTATATCGAGCATCGGTTTGAACTGCGGGCGCCGGAGAGGACCACCGAGGAATTTCTGATTGAGCTTCAATGGACGGACGTGCTTTCGGGGTCGGACAAGGAGAGCATCGGAGAGTTTCTTAAGCACTGCGACTTGGTGAAGTTCGCGAAATACAATCCGACCAGCGAGCAGATTCAGCGAACGTTCGATTTGGTTAAGGATTTTATAGAGAAAACCAAATCCGACGAGTGGAAGATTGACGTAACAGGGAAGGTCGAGACGGAAGAGGCTGTCGAGGTTGGGAGCGCATAGATGCAGCTGCATTCACCGTGGGCATTGTTGTTACTTTTGGTTCTGCCAGTTACGGCATATCTGACGGTCCGAAGGCGGCGAACCGCCGCGGTGAGGTTTCCGAGCCTGACGAACGTGAAGGGATGCTTGGTGTCGTGGAGGCTGAGACTGCGGCCGTTGCTGACGGTGGCAAGGTGGGTCTGTCTGGGTTTATTGATAATCGCCCTTGCGCGTCCACGCAAGGGGACGGTGCTGTCGGAGATATCAACAGAAGGAGTGGCGATAGAAGTCGTAGTTGACCGCTCGGGGAGTATGCAGGCCGAGATGGACTATTATGGCGAGAAGCTAAACCGTTTGGGAACAGTGAAAGAGGTTCTTTCCGACTTTATCATCGGGGACGAGAAGGAACTGGGCGGCAGGAGCAGCGACCTTATAGGGCTGGTTACGTTTGCCCGATATGCCGATACTACATGCCCTCTGGTACACAGTCATGATGTGCTGCTCGAGTTTTTGAAAAAGACGGAGATTGTAAGGCTTCGCAGCGAGGACGGCACTGCGATTGGCGATGCGATTGCATTAGCGGCGGCCCGTCTGCGCAAGGCCGAAGAAGAAATCGAGCAGCGGCGAGCGCAATTGGGATTAGAGGGCGAGGGGCAAGCGGGCAGTACCGAGGAGAGCGGCTTTAAGATAAAGAGCAAGATTATCGTTCTGTTGACGGACGGTCGAAACAATACGGGTGAATATTACCCTCTGCAGGCGGCTGAAT
>CP070830.1:19263-22824 GCA_020344865.1 Planctomycetota bacterium | reverse complement strand
TTCTGGCCGTGGCTGTACGGGATAGCGATTAACAAGGCGCACCGGCATGACAGGAGTGAGCGGCGGCAGAGGAGGGCGCAGAACCCATATTCGGGATACGACGGCGGGCAGCGGGAGAAACAGGAAGGACTGGAGAAATTAGTGAGCGCGGAGCTGAAGCAGGTGGTCTCGAGCGCGATGCGTACGCTGACGACGCGGCACAGGGCGGTCCTGGCGATGCGGTGCTATGACGATATGTCGTACTCGGAGATAGGCGAGGCGATGGGGTGCAGCGAGTTCGCGGCGCGGATGCTATTTTGCAGGGCTAAAGGAGCGCTGCAGAAGCAGCTGTCGCAGCGCGGGTTAGGCAGAGGGGCGCTATTGACGGCGCTGGCGGTATTCGGCAAGCTTACGGCGGACAGCGAGGCGGCGGCAGCGGGGGTGTCGGTAACATCCGCGACGGTGAAGGTCGGCGCGGCGGCGGGCGCGGCGGTATTAGCGACGAGCAAGGCGGTGATTGTACCGGTGGTTACCGCGGGGGCGCTGGCGGTGGGTACAATGGTGGCGACGTCGCAGCCGGACAATACGATGGCGGAACAGGCAGTGAGGCACGTCGAGGCAACGAGGGCGGTGGACGTGGAAAGAATCGGAGAGGGAGAGGAGGAATACTGGTACTACTGGCCGAAGGGTGTGGGCGGGCCGGTGATGATGCGGCTTATGAGGACGGACAAGGGAGGGAAAAGTTACTGCGCGGTGCGGCAGAACGAGAAGGGAAACTACTACTACGACAGGGACGAGGGCAGGATGTACATCAGGAACCGGCGGATATGGCGCGGCGATTTGGGCGTGTGGCGGCTGCCGACGGACGGGGCGGAGCTGAGCGGGTTTATCTCGGAGGTCGAGGGAGAGCAAGGGGAGATGGATTATATTCGCGGGCGAGGGGAGGGCCTGCTTGTTATAACGAAGCGGGGCGGGGAGGAGGCGAGCAACGGGTCGCGGGTGATACGGCATCATAACGTATTGGAGGAGGAGTACTTTCGGTACAGTCTGCCGGCGGGCGTTGAGGTGGTTGACGAGCGGGACGCGATGCACAGGCGGGGGTGGACGTACTTTCGGGTGAGGGGCGAGATTAACGGGAAAGAAGTCACCGGTGCGGGGAGGATGCCGTTCGTGTATGAGGCGGCTGAGCGGTACGGGCCGTGGCTGCGATTGAAAGTTGGAGAACAGGAGATTGTGGATGAGGGCTTTAAAGGACTTGGTCGGCCGTGGATGGGCCTGCATACGATAGATACTGTCCGACGGGACGCGGCGGAACAAAGGATGCGGTTCGAGACGAGACTGACAGGAGGAAACATCGCGGAGATTAAGATTTCCGGCGGAGAAGGGGAACTGGTCTATACCATCGATATAGAGAGAGACACTGTTGAGAAGATAGAGATTGCGACGAGCGACGGGCGAGGCGGGGAGATTGGGTTCGAATATTTAGAAGAAGTATCGGGAGCAGGGAAAGAGTTTTCGCGGCCGAGAGGGAGGCGGCACGAGGATATTGGCTGGCTGCTTGGACTCGTGGAGCGTGGTTCGTGACTCGTGGAGCGTGGTTCGTGACTCGTGGATAGGGATTGAAATCAAAAATCAAAATGTAAAGAGCAAAATGACAGAGCAAAGATTAAAAATGGATTCCCGCGAACGCGGGAATGACACGCGAGAGAGGTAATTATGAAAGTGATAGAAATTAGAAAAGCGATGTTGGCGGGGGTGGTTGTTTTAGGGTTGTGCGGGCTGGCTGTCGGCGGGAGCGCGCTGGAGTTTGATGGTGTGGATGATTATGTGGACATGGGAGACCCGGCAGATGGAAGTCTGGACTTTGGTTCATCCATAGATTTTACCGTCGTGGCATGGATTAACACGGTAAACTCTGCCAGAGAGGACATCGTTGGGAGGGATGGCACGAAAGCACGTCATTGGGAGCTTATGGTCGAGAATAACAGATTGCGAGCTTTCATCGATGACGGAAGCAATTTTGTTCTAGCTACTGACGATGGGGCGGCCATAAATGATGGGGAATGGCATCAAGTAGCAGTTGTATTCGACAGGGATGGGATGATGGAAAGATACGTGGATGGCGGAGCATACGGAACAGCGGATGATATTTCGAGTGTCGGTAATGTTAATACTGATGGGAGCTTGTATATTGGATGTAGAAAAACGGATGGAGATTTGTTCGATGGGACGATCGACGAAGTTGGGATATATGACAGGGCCTTGAGTGCTTCCGAGATAGAGGAGATATATCACTGCGGGGTGTTCGATGATGTGAATTTAGTTGGTTACTGGGGGTTCGAGGAGGGGGCGGGGCAGGTTGCGTACGACGGCTCGGCTTACGGTAATGACGGTTATTTAGGCAGTGACCCGAATGGTGCGGATTCGGCGGACCCTGTGTGGGCAGAATCGGAGGTGCCGGGGGTGACGTATCATATAGACGTGGTGAACGGTGACAATGGCAATGACGGGCTGACGAAGGAGACGGCGTTCGCGGCAATACAGATGGGGATAGACAGTGCGGAGGACTGCGATACGGTACTGGTGTGGCCGGGGGTATATAATGAGTCGCTATTTTTTATAAATAAGGGGATAACGGTGCAGAGCGCGGCGGACGCGGCCGAGATAGTGGCATCGGGGATTTACGGTGCGCTGCTGTATACATCGGAGGGGCCGGACAGTGTCCTGAAGAACTTCGTTATAAGAGACAGCGATACGGGGGTGTATGTCTCGAGCGGGGCGCCGTGGCTGGAGCATCTGACGGTAGTGAACTGCGATTTAGGGGTTGAGGCGGAGGCTGGGGCGGAGCCGAACATCGTCAACTCGATTCTGTGGAACAATGCGTATGACCTGTTCCAATGCACGGCGGAGTACAGCTGGGTGGAAGAGGAGATGGAGCCGAACCTGGTGGCTTACTGGAGGTTCGAGGAGGGCAGCGGGACGACGGCCTACGACTGGGTAAGCGATAATGACGGGACATTAACAAACGGGCCGGTGTGGACGGGTGGACAGGTTGGAGGCGCGCTGGAGTTCGATGGTGATAATGATTATGTGGAGCTCGGTACTATAGGCGGTACAGACGATTTGGCTCTTGCGGATTCAAGCTTCACAATTTGTGCCTGGATAAAACCAGACCTTACCGGCGACGGTTGGCAAAGGATTGTTGATAAGTCGGATGGAACCACCGGTGCTAATGGCTATACGTTTTTCGTCCATACAGAAAAAACGATGGGGGTCTTCATTGACTGGAATAACTTTAGGAGTGACGGTGGTGTTATCACGTCAGGTATCTGGCAACACGTTGCAGTAACCGGCGATAGGACTGATTATCAGTTATACGTTGATGGATTGCCTGTTCCTGGGTCCTTTTTTGATGGCTCGTACAACTCCCCGCCAAGCGTTACTACAAACATGCGGATTGGGACGTGGAATCATTCTACGGATAGGGAGTTTAATGGGTCAATGGACGATGTACGGATTTATAACAGGGCTTTGTCTAGCGCGGAAGTTGAGCAGCTTTATCAGAGCGGGCTGTAGGAGGAT
>CP070830.1:15831-19163 GCA_020344865.1 Planctomycetota bacterium | reverse complement strand
TTCACACTACGCTGGTATTGAGGCTCGGGGTCTACAAGGTTGGCTTTTGACGATACCGGCCAGTACACCGTTTGACCGCAGGAATCGGCAGTCTTGATACCGGATGTCTCGTCAAGCTTATACCAGGAAATAGGCCCCGTAGCAGGCCCTGTGCCGGAACCCCCAAAGGTCCTGACGTGTTCGATCTCGCTCACATCCAGACTAAAATCATAGATACGGACGTCATCTATCCAGCCTCTGAAGTTTCTGGTCTCCTCGGCTCTCACCCAGTCCTGACCAAGCCATATCGGCTCTGCAAATTCCACTGGGTCCCAATCTGCGCCGGTAGAATCATCCTCGAACGCCTCATTCATGTACAGTCTGGCTCCATCCGGTGAAACAACAAGAGCGACAAAGGTCCAGGTGTTCAGGGGCACAAAAAGGCCGGGCCTCCAACTCCAGTGCTGATCATTCCAGTGATAACACAACTCATCGCCGAAGATATTCATACCGGTCGCCGGTGGCCGCATGAATACGATACCCGACGACCAATCGCACTGCAGGCCGTCGGTCTTTATCCAGGCCGTCATCGTGACTGTGTTGGAAGTTATGCCTAGGGGCACCGTTTCAACATGAGAGTATGCATCAGGAGAATGGTCTACAGCGCCATCACAATACAAATCGCCATTGACGTCAACAATTGCCGGAAAATAAAGCGAACCATTACCATCAGCTGTCTCTTCCGACCAGGCACCATCGGGGTCATCAAAGCCAATCAACGTACCGGGATAACCAAGGGTGTTATAATCCCGTATAAGCCAGTCCTGTGCCATTATCTCAAGATCGTAGCCGTCAATGATGCAGTCTCCCGTGGCATCTCCATGACCGTGTGAAACACCCCAAAGACACCTTAACGGATAGAGCCTGATGTCTTCAAAGTATACCTCGCCGTTGCCGCCTTGTACCGGGCTGCTGCGGTCGCCAAAACCAATATAAATCTTGGCTGTATTGGTAAGGTCAAGGCTTGGGTTGGTATCGGTGAAATCGTTCAAGTCAATGTTCCACTCCTGCCATTCGGCGGTCTTTATATCGTTCATGTCCCCGTCGTAATATATCACTGCCTCATCCGACCCCGAATCCTCCAGAACCAAATACATCTGCTCGTTCGCGTCATTGTCTTCTTGGCCGTAGAACCACAACGACAGCGATTTGACGCTGCTGGCTGTAAAGTCGCTGCCTGCCGAGAGATTCGCAGTCTCCGCCTCTATCTCGGAATAATAAGGCTCCGAGTTATTTGAATACCCAAATAACAAAGAATTGCCGTCACGGACTATCGATTTTTCAACGTAAGCATCCGAACCGGTCCCGTTCGTCCAGAAGTCCCCCCAAACATCCCTCAAATCATTGTGTCTCGCGTACGAGTCAAAATCCTCTACGACTATGTTGTAGTCGATATAGAAATGCCATGTCTTAATTGCAGGAATCGTCACCGCCGTGCCGCCGCTGTTGGGGGCGTTGGTATGAACCGCCCAGTAATAGTGATGACGAATCTCCACCGGTGATGGCAACGCTACTGAACTAATAGCCTCATCGTCTGCAAGTTGAATAGCCTCAGGATCAACAACGCCCGGACCCAGGTCCGGTTCAACCGAAAGTGGGCTGGTCCCGGCATCCAGAAAATAGACGTCAACGGTGACCGTATCACATGGGTCATTCGGCTCCGCATTGGTCCAGCTTAAGGTCGAAACCGAGAGGTCTTGAGCACTGCCATCGGCAGGAACAGGATTGCGGGCGAACCGCGGGGCTGGGCGGGGCTCATAGCCTATGTAAGCATAGTCGGCAAGGTATTCTCCATCCCACATTTTGAAGAATAACAATTTTATCTCATCTATATCATAGCCCGATGGAATGTTAAAGTCAGTCTCGATATAATGATACTGACCGTCAGCAGGAACATATTGCTCATTATGAAATCTAAGATTAGGCGATAGGTTTTCCCCGTCGTACTCATTTCCATCCTTGAAATAGAAGACGCTTGAGCTGATAGCGTCAGGGCTGCCGCCTTCGCGCATGTCTCTGACCCAAAAGCCCCAATAGTACGTTCCGCCCTCGACCCAGTCACTATCGAGGTCCAAACGCTGCTCCCATGTGGCGTATTCAGCACCGGCCATTCGAACACAGGCCCGTCCCGCGAAAGCAGGGTAGTTTGGGTCATCATATTCATAGTAGGGCATCCCATCACCATACCACGACCAGGTGGCTCCCCATGCCCCCCAGGGATAAGGCCAACCAGGGTCATAATAGCCCCACTGACCCTCGTTGTAATCCTCGAAACTCGCGTTTTGCAACAGCTCGCCGAATGTCTGCGTTGATAAAGCCGGCAGCAATACAAAACACATTAAAACAAATAATTTCTTAGACATGATATTCCTCCTTAAAATTGGGTATTATTAAAATATTCTCTGGCTACACCGCTACAGCATTCTAATTTCCAACAGGCACAAACATCCTCGTATTAACCGCTTCTCTTGCGCCGGATTGCACCCTGCCTCGAAGGAGCTGATAACTCACCTTGATTCTGCGCACAACCTCACTATCAGGTCATTATAACCCCTCTTACCACCCAACGCAAGCCTTTTTTGCGCAAAAATCTTACCATTTCGCGCAGGAATCGACCACACTGCGTATTGGTTGGCAAACGCCCTTAATAGCACACTTACAACCGACTATAAACCCAAAAGCGCACCACAAACCCGACTTTCCGCATCTAAGTGGCATGTTTAACACCGATTTGATATTATATGCCCAATGGTATTCTATAACAAAAAGCCCTTACTGTGTCGCTGCGGTATATTGCTGGCACTTCTTCTGGTGGTTCTGCTCGCCGCCGTATGGTTTTTTCGCGCCTCTGCTGTGTCATACCGGGCGCCTCGCCGGGTTATCCTCATCAGTATCGATACCTGCCGCGCCGATTACCTTAGCTGCTACGGCTGCCCGCTCAAAACCACACCTAACATCGACACGGTGGCCGCTGAGGCTGTCCGATTTGAGCGTGCCATCGCGCCGAATCCTCTGACCCTGCCGTCCCACAGCACGATGATGACCGGCACAATCCCGCCTCATCACGGCATCCATGACAATCTCAATTACACATTAAACCAGTCTAATGTAACCCTCACTGAAATCCTGAAAAGAGCCGGTTTTAGAACCGGCGCGGTCATCAGTGCCTCGGTTCTCAAAGACGAGTTCGGTCTGGATCAGGGTTTTGATAACTACGATGATGAGTTTGATGAACGTTTGGAGGGCGACTATCATATCGAACGAAGAGGGGCAGAGGCAACTCAGCATGCCGT
>CP070830.1:11015-15731 GCA_020344865.1 Planctomycetota bacterium | reverse complement strand
GGACAATAATGTTTTGAAGTGTCCTTTTGTGGTGACTATCAAGGACGACTTTTCAGCGGACATTAAGATTAACGGTGTAGGTTACGAGCTCAGGAAGGACGAGTATACCGAATGGATAAAGGTGGACTTTAAAGCCGCTCCGGGTATAAAGGTGCATGGTATCTGCAAGTTTCTCTTGTTGAGTACCTCTCCCGAATTCGAATTGTACGTTACGCCTATCAATATTGACCCTGAGAAGCCGGCTATGCCTATATCTTACCCGGCCATTTACTCGACTTATCTTGCAAAGCGTCAAGGGCCTTTTGCGACTCTGGGATTGGCCGAAGACAGTTGGGCTCTTAATGAGAAGGTTCTGGTCGATGATGGTTTTATACAGCAATGTATCAATATGGATAGAGAGCGGGAGGAGATGTTCTTTGATGCTCTGGACAAGGTCAAGCGTGGGCTGTGCGTCTGTGTATTTGATGGTACTGACCGCCTACAACACACATTTTGGCGAGATATTGACGAGGGACACCCTGCGCGAAGTGGACAAGCTTCAGGCGAGCAGCGAAATGTCATTGAAGAACTTTATCAGCGTATGGACGCACTGGCAGGTAGGACGTTGGCCAAGTGTAATGGCAAAGACACTCTCGTTATGATTATTTCCGACCATGGATTTAACACGTTTCGCTACGGTGTTGATTTGAACCGATGGCTTGAAGAGAAGGGGTACCTTAAGGTCAAGGATGGCTCGAGGGAGCATAAGTATCTTACCGCTGTTGACTGGTCCGGGACGCGTGCTTTTGCGATTGGTCTGGCAGGAATCTTTCTGAACCTAAAGGGTCGGGAGTCGCAGGGGATTGTGGAGCCGGGGGCCGAGGCTGCTGAGCTGCGCAAGGAGATTGCCGGAAAACTCACTGTGTTAGCCGACTCGGAGAGGAAGCAACCTGTGGTCAAGCAGGTTTACAACGCATTGGAGATTTATCGAGGGCCGTATAAAGGCGAATCACCCGATTTGCTGGTAGGATATAATAAGGGTTACCGCGCATCGTGGGAGACCGCGGTCGGGCAGGTAACGGAGAAGATTTTTCATGATAATACCAAGGCGTGGAGCGGCGACCACTGCATAGACCATTCTCTTGTTCCGGGTGTTCTTTTCTGCAATCGTCCCATCGCTACAGAGCATCCGAGACTGATGGATATAGGTCCGACAGTCTTGGATATGTTCGGGGTCGAAGTCCCTAAGTATATAGATGGCAAACCTCTGGTGGTGGCTGATACTGCCGAGGTGGGGGCTGCGAAGGAAGAACCTAAAGTTGCGACAGAGGCTATGTGATGGCTGGTCAAATTGACAAAAAACTGAACCGAAGGGAGTTTCTTAGGCACTCGGCCATAACGGCCGCGGCGTTCAGCTCGGGTTTTACTGCCAAGCCTGCCTATGCGGGTAAGAAAGGAGGGGCTGGTGCAGGAAAGAAGGTGATAGTCATTGGCATTGACGGCATGGACCCGGGTTTGTCGGAGAAGATGATGCGGGAGGGGAGACTGCCGAATTTTGCCAAGCTTGCGGAAGGGGGTGGATATCGTACGCTTGGTACGAGCATTCCGCCGCAGAGCCCTGTGGCATGGGCGAATTTTATAAATGGCGCCGGACCCGGTTCACACGGGATATTTGATTTTATCCATCGTCATCCCGAGCAGCAGTGTGTTCCGTTTTTTGCAATGACAGAGACGCTGCCGGGGGAGGGTTACTGGGAGATAGGACAGCACAAAGTACAGATGGACTTCTGGCCTTTTAATCACAAACTGCCCGCTACCTTGCTGCGGCGCCAAGGGACACCTTTTTGGGATTACCTGGATAAGGCTGGTATTGACTCTACATTCTATAACCTGCCTTCCAATTATCCGCCGAGTGAATCGAAGTACGGTCATCACCGATGCCTTGCAGGTATGGGTACTCCAGACATGCTGGGAACGTACGGCACATATCAGCACTATTCCGAGGACGGGCCCGTTCGTACAAAGGAAGAGGGTGGCGGGAGGCGCTCAATGCTCTTTTTCGAGGATGATACCGCCAGTGCCGAGTTGATTGGTCCGACTAACAGTTTTCTTGTAGATCCCGAGCCAGCCGCTATCGAGTTTGCGGTGCATCGCGACCGAAGCGCCAAAGCGGCGGTGATTGAAGTACAAAAGTATAGAATCCTGCTCAAAGAAGGGCAGTGGAGTCGCTGGATAAAGCTGGATTTTAAGTTATCTAAAGCCGGTCTTGACAAACACATCAGCGGCATATGCCGATTTTACCTGCAGGAATTCAGCCCGAACTTTAGATTGTATGTGACTCCGATTAATACCAACCCATCTGAGCCTGTAATTAAGCTTACCGAGCCACCAAAGTTTATTAAGCAGATTTCCGACGAGCTGGGCCTGTTCTATACAACGGGGTTTCAGGAGGACCACAAGGCGTTATCCAACAAGGTTTTCACCGATGCGGAGTACGCCTACCAGGCGGATTATGTGCTCCAGGAAAGACTCAATCTGCTGGACTATGCCTTGAAGAACTATGATGACGGTCTATTGTTCTTCTACTTTTCGAGCACAGACCTACAGTCACATATGTTTTGGTGGGATTCGGACGAGAAGCATCCTGTGCGCTCAGCTGCCGGGGCACAAAGGTACTTCAGTCACCTAAAAGGCATTTATGAAAAGATGGATGGTGTTCTTGGAGATATTCTGCACCGTTATGGTAATGAGGCCACGATCGTGGTGATGAGCGACCACGGCTTTGCCAATTTCAAAAGGCAGTTTAATCTGAATTCCTGGCTGCGGGACAACGGCTACCTCGAACCTGTAGGTGCTACTTCAATTTTGCGCGATGTTGACTGGTCAGGAACGAAAGCGTATGGGCTGGGGATAAACGGGCTGTATCTGAATCTTAAGGGTAGGGAGCGTGATGGTATTGTCGAGCCGGGCCAACAGAGTGAAGAACTTCTCGAAGAGTTAAAAACCAAGCTTGAAGCAGTTACCGATACCAACGGCAAACAGGTTATTCGCAAGGTACATCGTACAGACAAGAGCTACTCGGGTTCAGCTGCAGCTTTGGCTCCAGACCTGGTTGTCGGCTACTGCCGAGGCTTCCGCGCATCGTGGGCGACCTGTTTGGGAGATATGACGGAAGAAGTTTTACTGGACAACGACTCGGCGTGGAGCGCGGACCATTGTGCGGATGTTTCAGAGGTGCCCGGGATTATTTTCAGCAACAGATCCATCATCGCTGAGAGACCGGCTTTGATAGATGTGGCACCGTCGATTCTGAAAGAATTTGGTCTGGAGGTTCCGGCCTCAATGCAGGGCAGAGACATTTTCAAGGCATAGACTCAAGCATCAAGACAGATAAGTGAAGGAGTTAAATAAATGGCGAAGATAAAGATTGATTCGAGTCTTTTCGACAGGGTGAAAAAAGCGGCAGAAGTTGCGGGCTACAGCAGTGTCGAAGAGTTTGTTACACATATCATTGAAACGGAGGTTGCCAAACATGAAGCTTCCGAATCGGATGAGAAAGTAGCAGACCAGCTTCGTGGACTGGGGTACATCGAGTGATGAGTTTTATCGCCCAGGCTATAACATGGATAAACGTGGTGACCAACGGGTTAGGGAGTTTTCTACTGGCCCCTGTTATGGTGCTTGACGGTTGGCTGTCGAACACGATAGTCTCGGCGGTAGCAGGGGTGGTCCTGCTTATTATTTTCAAGTACACATCCAATCAACGTGCTATCGGGCGGGTAAGAGACAATATTAAGGCGCACATGCTTGCTCTTAAGCTTTTCAAAGACAGCATGTCGGTGACTTTACAGGCGCAGGGTCAAGTTTTTAAAGGAGCCTTCTTGTTGTTGGTTCACGCAGTTCGGCCGATGCTGGTGATGATTGTACCGCTGGCTTTGCTGTTGAGCCAAATGGGTCTGTGGTATCAGTCTCGGCCGCTGATGGTTGGAGAAGAAAGTGTAGTAGCGATGAAATTGAGCAGCGATATTGAGCAGCCGTGGCCAAATGTAGATGTTGAGTCGATGCCTGGGGCCGAGGTAACAATAGGACCGGTTCGCGTTCTCAGCAAGCGAGAGGTATACTGGAAAATCAAGGCCCTTCAAAGTGGATACCACCGTATAACGTTTCAAGCAGGGGGCAAGCAAGTTGAGAAGGAACTGGCGATAGGTAACGAGTTTATGCGAGTAAGTGCCGAGCGGCCCGGCTGGCGGTGGGGTGATATTTTGCTGCATCCGGCGGAGAAGCCTTTTAGCCCGGATTCAGTCGTACAATCTATCAGCATTGATTACCCCGACCGCTCTTCGCAGTTTTTCGGGATTCCCTTGTGGCTGGTTTATTTCTTCGTTGCTTAGATGGCTTTTGCATTGATTTTCAAGCCATTTTTGAAAGTCAGGATATAAACGCTCGGTCCGTGGAATTAGCGAAGCACCCGCATTTATAGAGCCAACTCGCGGCTTAAAAACAGTAAACGTAAAAACACTTGATTAATGATTATAGGGGTGTTATTATTTTGGGGCGAACTGTTCGTGAGCGAAGTAGCCGGCAAGTACTAAAAAATAAACTGATGGAACAGCCGGAATAACATACAGGGCGCAGCGTATAGGATTCGCGTGTTGTTTTACAAGTTTGGCAGGAGGCCGATATATGCTGAGAAGACACGCAACGTTTTTCTTTGTACTCCGGTCTACCACTGATATC
>CP070830.1:6700-10915 GCA_020344865.1 Planctomycetota bacterium | reverse complement strand
GCCACCGATTTACTCCAGGCCCTTGTCGATGGCCAGGACATCCAGCTTATCCGATGCACCATAAACGGCGTGCTCGATGTAAACCGCCTCTTCGACCCCGCCGAAAAATTCCAGAACGAAAAACTCTCGGTAACCGAGAGCCACGACAGCCGCACCTTATCATTCTCGCAGCCTATAGTTTTCGACAAGTGTGTCTTTGAGGAAAATGTCGTCTTCGCCGGCCCGTGGTCCGAGCCCGAATCCGTCGTCATGGAATTCAGGGCGGATGTGGTCTTCAACAGCTCGCAGTTCAAGGCGCAGGTCCGTTTTCGAAACGCCGTCTTCTACGGCGTCGCCGGCTTTGACGGCTGCACCTTCGACGGCGTCGTCACCTTCAAAAACGCCGTCTTCCACGAAGATGCAAAATTCAGAACTGCCGCCTTTCACGGATACTGCCTGCTCGGAGGAGCCGTCTTTGTCTCCTCCGCGAGGTTCGCCAACACCCACTTCGCCAAGGGCGCCAATTTCTCCGAAGTAAAATTCTACGCCCAGACCGATTTCGGCGGCGTCTATTCCTCGAGCAGGTCCGTCCCCGTCTACGACTCCATATCCTTCGCCCGCAAGCGCTACGGCGACGACGAGAGCTTCTGGCGATTCGTCAAGCAGTCCGCGCAGGAGGCCGGATACTACCATTTGGCCGGCGAGTGTTTTTATAACGAAAGGTGCGCGAGCCTCTGGCAAAAGTTCCGCGGCCCCGGCTACTACGATGCCCTCTCGCCCTTCGAAAAGTTCGTCCGCCTGCTGCTCGGCCTGCGCCTGCTGCCCGAGCTTGTCTTCGGAAGAATGCTCTTCGGCTACGGCGAACGACCCGTCAGGGTGCTCGTCGCGAGCGTCCTGGTCATACTTTTCTGTGCATCCTTTTATGCGCAGCCCGGAGCGCTTGTCTTTAGAGACGGCCCCACCCAGCAGACCTTCTCCTTCCCGCAGGGTTTGTACTTCAGCACCATAACCTTCACCACCCTCGGCTACGGCGACTTCTATCCCGCACCGCTTGGCCCTGTCCGCTACCTCGCTATGGCCGAGGCCATCTGCGGAGCGTTCCTTATGGCCCTCTTCGTCGTCTGCCTCGCAAAACGCTTCTCACGCGGCTGATTTACCTCCCCCGCCTAATCTTTACCCCCGCGCCAATCTGTTTCTTTCTCCCTTTATCTATAACTCTAACTACATCCGCCCCCTCAAATATACTCTCGTCACTAAGTTCACCGCTCACAACTAGTTCCAATTGGCTGGGTGTTTCGACCTCACCAAGCACCTCCTGAACCGCTTTCCGGCTGAACTTCACAACCGCAAATTCATCCGTTAACCATACCCGTTCAGCTTGGATTTCATCCTCAAGTAAGATGCTGTTGGCATCAATATCGGCGACATTATCACCTTCCGGCAGCCTAATGATGCCCATAATCCACCCGCCCTTGCTCGCCAGATTAACCGTCTCCGGCGCAAGTTTTATTTCTGCTTCGATAGGCGGAACTTGCTTTATCGCAAGATTGTGATAAGTCCCTGCAGATATGGCCACAAAGTCATTCCCCTCAGGTGGCGTTGCGCAACCATAATGATTATTACCCCATCCTACGATGCTTCCGTCTGCTTTCAGGGCAAGACTGTGATACCCCCCTGCTGAAATAGCAACAAAGTCATTCCCTTCAGGTGGCACTGGCTGAACAGGACCACTCCCTCCCCATTCTGCGATTCTACCGTCGGCCCTCAGGGCAATACTGTGACGCACCCCTGCGGAAACAGCCACATAGTCATTCCCTTCAGGCGGAGTTACCTGACCATTATCATTTCGCCCCCATGCTGCGACGCTGCCATTGGCCTTAAGGGCAAGACTGTGTTCCCACCCTGCGGAGACAGCCACAAAGTCATTCCCTTCAGGTGGTGTTGTCTGACCATAATCGTCACGTCCCCATCCAACGACACTGCCATCGGCCTTCAGGGCAAGACTGTGGGCCCCACCTGCGGAGATAGCCACAAAGTCGTTGCCCAAAGGCGGTGTTGCCTGACCATCACTATTATATCCCCATCACACGATGCTGCCGTCGGAATTCAGCGCAAGACCATATCTTCCTGTGTAAAAAATTGGTCCTAATCCTCCATAGTATATCCCCCCTCCGGAAACAGCCATATAGTCATTTCCCAAGGGCGGACTTGCCGGAGGTTCTGCCCGACGATCGCGTTCATACCCCCATCCCACAATGCTGCCGTCGGACTTCAGGCCGAGGCTATGTTCCAATCCTCCGGAGACATCCACAAAGTAATCTCCCGAAATTGGCGCTGCCTGACCATAATTATTAAGCCCCCATCCTTTGATACTGCCGTCGGCCTTCAGCGCAAGACCGTGATAACTCCCTGCCGAGATAGCCACAAAGTCATTTCCCTCTGGTGGCGTTGCCTGACCCCAACCATTACTCCCCCAGCCCACGATGCTGCCGTCGGCCTTCAGGGCAAGACTGTGATACCTCCCTGCGGAGACAGCCACAAAATCATTCCCTTCAGGTGGCGTCGAATCAGCCCCCCATCCTACGATGCTGCCGTCGGCTTTCAGCGCAAGACTGTGATATCCACCTGCGGAGACAGCCACAAAGTCATTCCCTTCGGGTGGTGTTGCCTGACCATAATCGTCACGCCCCCATCCTATGATGCTGCCGTCGGCCTTCAGGGCAAGACTGTGACACTCCCCTGCGGAGACAGCCACAAAGTCATTTCCCGAAGGTGGCGCTGCCTGACCATAATCCGGCCAATCACCCAAATCCTGTGTGCCTGCACCCCATCCCACAATGCTGCCGTCGCCCTTCAGGGCGAGACTGTGGTTTATCCCCGCGGCGACAGCCAAAAAATCATTTCCATCTGGTGGCGTTGCCTGACCTCTATAATTATTCCCCCATCCCACGATGCTGCCGTCGGTCTTCAGGGCAAGACTGTGATAACTACCTGCGGAGACAGCCACAAAGTCATTCCCTTTAGGTGGCGTTGCCTGACCAGAATAGTTATCCCCCCATCCTGTGACGCTGCCGTCGGCCTTCAGGGCAAGATTGTATCTCCCTCCTGCTGCAATCAGGACCAAATTCGAGATGTCTGGACTAATCTTCTGCTCACCCCAGCCGACAACCGTACCGGCCCATGCTTGTGGCACGGCCAAACACTGAACCGCCAAAAACAGCCACACAGACACAAACGCCGCTTTCCGCATACTCTTGGCCTCCAAGCAAAGCGGATGGGATTATACCATTTCTCACGCTATTAAGCAAGAAAAAAAGAGCCGTCTAATGACGCGCTCTTTACCATCTCCCCCGCGATTCTAAATACAGAACTCAATTGAGCACGGCCGGCTGTTACGGCTCTGCGGCCATGTCCTCTTCCATCGCCTGTTCGATTGCATCCAGCTCGGCGTCTCTGTTTTCCTGGTTGATTTCCTCTTTCGCCTCGGCCGTGTAGTCCTCCGCCGCTTCCTCTTCCGACTTTTCCTTGCACCCGCTCAGGCTAAAGACGCCTATCGCCGCCGCTACCATTATGACCAATAATTTGCGTAACATTTTTCAGCCCCTTAGCAACTGATTATGTTTTCATTAATCTGTATGCCGCCGAAACAAAGCACTAATCCTCGTCTTGTTCTTCCGGCTCTTCTTCCGCTTCTGTCTCCTCGGCCTTACCTTTCGCTTTTTCTTTGGCCTTGCCCTTCACCTCTTCGCCCGCGCCCTTCTCGCCAAGCTGTCGTATCCTTTCTCTTCATTGTTCCATCCGCTGATGCTTCCGCTCGTAACGGTTCTGTTCCTTTGCCATAAGCTTGTCAACCCGCTCGACCGCCTCCGTATCGCCCTCTTCTTCGGCCAGGTCCCGAATCCGCTGCAGCCGGGCCCTTCGCTTCTCGTGCTTGGCCTGCTCGTGTGCGAACTGCTTATCAAGGGCCGCAAGCTGCTGCTGATGCCCCTTGCCTCTGCCGACTTCTTTCTGCTCGCCCTTTTCCTTGCCCTTGCCTTTGCCCTTTCCCTTGCCCGCCGGCTCATTAGCGTCCTCGCCCTTGCTCATCCTCCGCTCGCGCTGTTTCTGTTGTTCCTTGCGCCGTTCCTCCCTCCGCCTCTTTCGTTCACCAACCTCTTTCTCGCGCTCCTCACGCCGCTTGCGCTCTTGCCGCTGCGCTTCCTCTACCTTTTCACGCGCCCTTGCCCTCTCTCGTTC
>CP070830.1:3773-6600 GCA_020344865.1 Planctomycetota bacterium | reverse complement strand
GATTGGCTGACCCACGGCGACCACTATTTGATTCTTATTTCATATTCTTATGCAACGTTCAACATCAATGATATGGCGACAGTTTCTCAGGAGGTTTACCTGACGGATGTCAGTGAAATAGTTTTTAACGTGAAGTTAGATACGACATACGATGACCCGTGGGACCCGAGTAAGCGCAGCGCGGTTGTGTCAATCGATGATGAAGTGGTCTGGGAGTCAAACAGCGTCGGGTCGGACGTCAGGGGCGAGTACTATGACCAGGTCTACACTGTCCATACACAATATCAAGACGCAGACCCACACAAGCTGTCTCTGGGCATAAGGGTCAATGAAGGAGGCTACACATACATCAAATATCTAACAAAATGGGACCTGGTCAGGTTCGATACTCACTGCGGCGGTTTTGGCTATCTGGCGGAGGACTTTGACGGCGATTGCTATATCGATGGTGTGGATTTGGCTATGCTGGCGGAGCAATGGGTGGTTGAAGAGCCTGATGAAAAGTACGACTTATTCGAGGACGGTATTATTAATTTCGACGACTATGCATTATTTACTGACTACTGGATGGCCAACAGCAATTCGGTCAACTGGCGGGATGATAATTGCTACCAGTCGGAGCTGCCGGTGACCGACCTCGATGACGATGGCATTGTCAACTGTGTTGACTATGCGGTTTTGATGGATGACTGGATGGAAGAGGTGCCGGAAGGGACGTGCCTTAGAGGCGATATCAACGGCTCCGGAGAAGTTGACTACACGGACCTCTGTATGCTGCTCGACGGGTGGCTTGAGAAAAGCTGGTTATATGGATTGTGACAGATAAGGTTTTAATTTTTGAGGCTGCCGGCGACGGCGGCGGAAGATTTGTAAAGGGAATAACCGTGAAGTGTAAAAAGACAGGATTTACGATTGTGGAGCTAATGACGGCCGTTGCGATAATCGCGATGTTGATTGCGATACTTATCCCAGCCCTTGCCATGGTGCGGAAAGTCGCCAAAGAGACGCAGCAGAAGGCCCAGTTTGCCACCATAGGCTTGGCGCTTACCGCCTTTAAGGGTGACTACGGTGATTATCCGCCATCTGATATACGGCTGTACCGCATGGGATTTTACAGCGGTGCGCAAAAGCTCGCCGAGGCTATGGTGGGCCAGGATTTGTTGGGGTTTCATAAGGACTCGATTTTCAGGAGCGACCTTCGAGTTGACCTTCCGGGCGAATCCGGTTATGAGCTTTATCCTGACGACCTGGATCCGACAAGAGAAGATGGTCGCGAGAACCTGGATGCCCGAATGGGACCTTATTTAGAGCTAAAGACGGCCAGGGCATTTAGATTAGGCGATACGTCAGAGCATGACGGTTTGTTCGATGCTACAAGGCTGTTAGATGAAGATACGTATGTTCTCTGTGACGTATTCGGCGTAAAGAAGGTAACTTTGGCTGAGGGCGAGACCGCCAAGGCCGGCACGCCGATTCTTTATTACAGGGCGAATACTTCCAGCAAGACAATGACAACCGGCCAACCAGAGGAAAGAATCTACAGCGGTCTGGATAATATGGAGTTAATTGCCTTGGGGAAGCTACCTGAACCTGACCCCGACGACCAACATAAGCTTTATGAGGAACGCGACCTTTTCTACAGTGAAGATTATGGAATTATAGATCAGAGGGTCGAGATAAGCACAAGATGGCCACACAGGCCGGATTCTTACATATTGATTTCAGCGGGGGCGGACGGTGAATACGGGACGAGCGACGATATTTTCAACTTTTGAGGCCGAGCCTTTCCCCCCTGCATAATTGAGCAAACAAAGGCTATGAAGATTTACGGGCACAAAACGGGCTTTACCATCGTGGAGATGATTATTGTGGTGGCGGTGATTGCCATTTTGACCACGATGGTGATAGGTATCGCCTCCCGCATCGACAGCCAAAGCAAAGAGCGGCTTATGGGAGAGACCTTCGAGCTTCTCGACGTCGCGCTGGAGGAATTCGCGGAGTACGGATATGAGTACGACCTCGAGGCTTTCAACGGTGATGAGAGAGATTTTTATGCCGGTCTCAAGTTTCCGGTAGACTGCAATGGTTTTTCGCAGGGGGACCTTGAGGGGGTATTGCGCGATGTGTTGGATGTGTCAGTGTCGGTTAGCGGCGGCGACCACGAGGATGAGTATTCGGGAAGCGAGGTGATGTATTTTCTGCTGAGCAGGGTCCCATCGTGCCGGGCGACTCTGGATAAGATTCACCGGCCGGACAAGGGCGGAATAGTCAAGTCGCTGATAACCAACAAGGATGCCAGGGGCAGCGATTTGCAGATTGAGGTCGACAACAGAATTTCCCCGCTGCTGCGGGTTATCGACCCATGGGGCAGGGCGCTGCGATATGACTATTACGAAAACGAAACAGAGGGGACTCTTAGCTGGGCAAGAAGAGGAGGGAGTAAAAGAAGTTTTCCGTTGATTACGTCGGCCGGGCCGGACGGAATCTTCGGTAATAGTGATGATATAACAAATAAAAAGTGACGCCGGTTTATATAAGGCACTGTGGCGAACGAAATGAGAGCAAGGTCGAGACAATCCGCTGTAACACTGACCGAGATGACGGTCGTCGTCGCGGCGGTGGCCCTGCTTGTTGTTTTCGGGCTGCCGGCCATCCGCACGTTTATCAGCTCGTTCGAGTCAGAGGGGGGCGCAAGGACCCTGATAAGCGCGGCACTGGCCTCGGCGAGGGCCATCGCAGCAAGAGAGCAGCATTATGTCGGTATCAGGTTCCAGAAGGCCTACCATCCGAGAGACCCGCTGGAGGCGGCCCAGTACATGATTTTCAT
>CP070830.1:0-3673 GCA_020344865.1 Planctomycetota bacterium | reverse complement strand
AGGGCAGCATCGGCCCGCGATACAATCTCAATCGCCATCGAGTAAACAAGATTCGGAAAATTCAAACCTCCAAATCTATAAGGCAGCGTAAAACCCATCACCTCCGCCTGTGCAAGCTTTTCAAGAGACTCCTGAATCCCCTTCGCGTAGCTTACCGTCCCGTCCTCGTTAAGCGTGTTACCTTCGCGGTCAACCTGTTCTGCGCGAGGAGCGATGAAGTCCGCACTCAACTGGCCAAGCGAGCCGAGCACCATATCATAGTTCTGCAGCGCCTCATCCGCATCGGCCGGTGCATGGTCAAACTCGCCCGCATATCCGAAACCGTCCTCGCAGAGCTCGGCAAGCGCGCGCAGGTCCGCGTGCCTGAACAAGAACTGCATATCTTCGTTGTCGCTATAAAAATTCCCCATAAGCACTTCCGTTATTCGGTCACCTCCGCTTGCTGTTGCTTTACGCTTCTTGCCCTGACCGCTTTAATCATCTTAGGCACGACGACATTCAAATCGCCCACAACTTTGTAGTGCGCAATCTGAAAAATAGGCGCTTCCGGGTCACTGTTAATTGCAACTATCTTCTGGCTCTGGCTCATCCCCGCCTGATGTTGAATCGCACCGCTTATTCCAACGGCAACATAAAGATTCGGCCGAACCGTCGTACCCGTCTGCCCAACCTGATGGTCATGGTCTATAAAGCCCAAGTCCACCGCGGCCCTGCTGGCCGCCGGCGCCGCACCGAGGCAATTCGCCAGATCCCATATCAATTTGAAATTGTCCTTGCCGCCTACTCCGGCCCCGCCTGCAACAATTATTCTTGCCGCCTTGAGGTTAACTTTCCTCGGCTGTTTATGTTCTGCCAAAATCTCCAACGGCAAATCGTGCTGCGAAAGCTCTGCTTTCTCTTTGATAATCTCTCCCTTGCGATTAACGTCCGGCTCCGCCATCCGCATAACGCCTTCGCGGACGGTTGCCATCTGCGGCCAGCGGTCGTAATTTATTATTGTGGCGATTATATTTCCGCCGAAAGCGGGCCTTACCTGAAACAATAGATTCTTGTGGAGCTGCTTGTCCTTCGCGGACTCGTGGTCACCAATTTGAAGGTCGGTGCAGTCGGCCGTAAGTCCTGCCTTTGCTGCGCTGGCGATTCGCGGAGCCAAATCCCGGCCGGTCACCGTCGCCCCGTAAAGAACTATCTGCGGCTCATACTTATGAATCAAATCGTACATCACCTTCGCATAGCTGTTCGTCTGATACGTTCGCAGCAGCGGATGCTCAACCACATATACCTTGTCCGCCCCGTATTGAATCAGCTTTTCCGCGAGTCCGCCGACCCCGTCGGTCAAAGCGGCCGCCGCCAATTTCACACCGAGTGCGTCAGCCAAACCGCGGGCCTTGCTCATCAGCTCTATCGGCGTATCTTCCAACCGGCCGTCGTGCTGCTCGGCAAATACCCAAACTTCACCCTGCCTGTTAACACCAATCATAAGTTACTTTTGAATTTCCTTTAGGCTATAGTTTTATCTATAATCAGCTCGCTTATCATCTCCGCGATTCCCTCACCAGTCGGCTTGATGTTCTTGCTTTCCTTGGCCGCGAGAACCACACTTTGGATTCGGTGTACCTTCGTAGGCGAGCCGCCTCGCCCGCACCATTTCAAATCGGCCTGAACAAAATCCAGGTCCCACTGCTTTATCAACAACCCCTTTTGTTCCAGAACATTATACTTGTGCTCAACAAGCTCTTTGACTGTCGCCTCGTCGGCATCAGGGTTTTCATCTCTGGCCTGCTGTTCAACCTCGACCGGCGCCAGCGCTTTTTTATACTTCATCATTTTTTTCGCCGCTGCGACCCTCGGCTCATTCGCGTCTCCGGTTACCGTCAGCAGCACCGGCAGCTTCGCCCTGACCTGCTGCCAACCCATCCCGATATTCCTCCGTGCTGTTATACTGCCGCCATCAAGCTCGACAAGCTGCTCAACATAGGTAATCTGCGGCACGCCCAGCTTCTCCGCCAATTGCGGCCCGACCTGAGCGGTATCGCCGTCTATAGCCTGCCTGCCGCAAAGAACTATATCGAAGTCGCATGTCTTTTGAACCGCACATCTCAATATGTAACTTGTCGCCAACGTATCACTTGCGGCACACCGAGCGTCCGTTATCAAGACCGCGTCGTCCGCCCCGCGATAAAGCGAGTCCCTCAGGACCGCGGCCGCGGCTGGCGGCCCCATCGTGATTACCGTTATCCTGCCGCCGAACCGCTCTTTTATCTGAAGGGTGAGCTCCAGCGCATTGAGGTCTTCAGGGTTAAAAATCGCGGGAAGCGCCCCCCGATTGACTGTCCCGTCATCGTTCATTGCCTGACCCGTAACCCTTTTCGTGTCAGGAACCTGCTTTATCAAAACAACACAGTTGTACGGCACTTGTTACTCCGTAAAAGCCCTTATTTCGTTTCTGTTAACCTCTGAAAATGAATTAGTTTACCGTTTTCGGCCCCCAAGTCAACCTTAAAACCCATCAAAGCCGTTTGCGGCACGAAGTTCAGACGAGCACAACCGCACGTAAGGCCTGTTCTGTTGACTGTTATCGCCAATTATGTTACGGTAACCGTACTTATGAAGAAGCAGTCAATCAAGCCCCGCCTCATAGCCTTTGAAGTTACGCGCCGCTGCCGTTACAACTGCCGACACTGCCGCGCCTGTGCCGGCTACGCAGGGGATGAAAAAGAACCTAACCTCCGGCAGTGCAAGAAGATACTGTCGGCCGTAGCAAAGTATAAAAAGTGCGTTATCATCCTGACCGGCGGCGAGCCGATGGAGCGAGAAGACATTTACGAAATCATCCAATACGGACGCGGACTGCGATTGCAGATGGTTATGGCCACCTGTGGGTATCTGATTGACGAGCAGTCCATACGCAAGCTGAAGAAGGTCGGCATTAGGGCCTTGTCCTTTTCGCTCGACGGCGCAAATGCCGAAACTCACGATGCATTCAGGCAGACCAAAGGCGCCTTTGACGCAGTCATTAACGCAGCACGAATAGCGCGCGAGGCGCGCGTTCGCTTCCAAATCAACACCACAATCAGCAAAGCCAACTTGGATGAGTCCGTCGGTATAGCCCACCTGGCCAAAAGGCTTGGGGCGTACTGCTTCAATCCGTTTATACTGGTTCCGACCGGCCGGGGAAGAGAAATGGTAGATGAAATTATTGAGCCCCTGGAGTATGAAACCCTGCTCAACGAGCTGCTCAGAATCAAGCTGGAATCTGACATCGAAATTCGCGTTACGTGCGGTCCGCAGTTTGCAAGAGTTTGTCGGCAGGCAAAGGCAAAGCACCTGACAGACGAAGTCAAAGGCTGTATGGGCGGCAGGGGGTTCGGATTTATAAGCTGCACCGGCGATGTTCAGATTTGCGGGTTTCTCGACGTATCGGCAGGAAATCTGATTGAGAACAATTTCAACTTCGGAAAGATTTGGGAGAAGTCACAACTTTTGTCAGAGATTCGCAATATCTCAAACTACAAAGGTGCCTGCACCACGTGCGAGTACGTCGGCGTATGCGGCGGCTGCAGAGCAAGGGCTTATGCAATGACCGGAGATTATATGGCTGAGGACCCGGTTTGCAGTTACGAGGCAGGAAGTAAGCGTTGAGTGTCCATTTGACCAGATTGCAGAGGCAATT